>NZ_CP024608.1:4800000-7442939 GCF_002752675.1 Massilia violaceinigra | reverse complement strand
CGCCGTCCTTGCCGCTGGTACGCAATCCATACTTGCGAGCCAATTAGGGGTGACGCAGCAGGTAGTGAGCAAATGGTTGCGTCGAGGCTGGGTTCCACTTCGCCGAGCGAACGAAATCGAAGCACGTTTCAAAATTTCTCGCGCTCGTCTGGTCAACCCGAAAATCATGATCTTGCTTTTAGACGCGACCGACAGCCGGTAAGTTCCAAAAAACTGAGTTTCTATTCGAACGCCACCGACCCGCAGGCGGCGCGTGGCCCTTTACGCCCAAATTCTGGAGAACACTATGAAACCATCATCAAACGCACCGTCATGCAGTTGTACTGCCGCGAGCTGATCAAGGGCTCGACTGTCATCCGCGCGTTCAATCGCTTCGCGCTGTGGGAGGCGTGATGGACGTTGCGCCGCCGACATTGTCGTCGGCCTTCACAGCCGAGGACGGATTCGAATCGACGCTGCCGCTGGCGCCGTCCGTTCTGCTCGCGCACGGTTGGACTGGGCTCAGCCGGCCAAGCCGCACCAGCGGCTAATCCTCGTGAGACGTGGCCTAGTGCGAACGATTCGGGATTTATTCACTATAGCTGCGTGGCGATGCCCGGCGGACTTGAGACTTATTCCAAGCGTGCCTTTGCGCCGAAGTGGGTCGGGATGGCCATAGACCTGATTCTCAAAAGCCACGGCAGTACTGCGGGCGAACTAACGTGGACCCGGATGAGGCACTCTCCGCGCCACGATGGCGCCGCTGGCAAACATGTGACCCAGGAATTCGTCTACTTCGTGACCGCTGTGCATTCGTCAAAATCGGTAAGACGACCGGGCAGCCAGGCAGCAGAATAGCCGGCCTGCAAACCGGTTGCCCGTATCCGATGACGCTGGCCGCGCATGAGCCGGGCGGCATCAAAGAAGAATTCGCGCTGCATCGCCGCTTCGCCGCGCAACGCGTCCGCGCCGATGGCGAGTGGTTCCACAACGAAGGCCCGCTGCGCGCATACGTTCAGGCGTTGGCCGTCAAGAAAATACCAGCCGGGACGGTAAATCCATGAGCGCGCTGGTCAAGTACGACCAGGCCCGGCTGGCGCTGGCAGCCTGCCGCAACGTGGACGACATCAAGGGATATTCGCGACAAATCTGAGGCGATGCGCCTCTACGCCAAGCAGGCGAACGACACCGAGCTGGAGCAGTGGGCCGCCGAAATCAAGCTGCGGGCGCAGCGCGCCATCGGGAAATCAGCGCCGGCCTGGAAAAGCAGAAGAATCAGGCCGCTCTTTCCCTCCGGCGGGAAGAGCAAAAACGAGACATTAAAGGACGCAGGTATCTCGACCTCGACGGCCCACCGATATGAGCAGCTGGCCACCATTCGCTGGCAGATGTCGAGGCGCTGATCGCTAAGCATAAAGATGCTGGCAAGCCAGTTTCTGCCAAAGCTGTGTTGGCCACATTTGCCAAACCGGCCGCAGCTGCGGCCTCGGCCCGGGCCGCCACCGTTCAAGCCTCCGATGCTCCCGCCGAGGTTGGGGCACTCGATAATCCCGACGCGCCTCACTTCGACGCTGACGAGAGTGTGCTTCAGCCTGGCGCAGCGCCGGCGCCCGACGCGCACTTCGACTCGACCGAAGAAAATTTGACCGCCGACGAGCTTCTCGCTGTAGAGCAGGCAGAGGTCGCGCGACTGAGCGACGAAATCGGCCAGCTCCGCAACCGCATCGCCGTGCTGGAACAGGGAAGCGACGCGGCGCAGCTGCTGGCGCTGGAACGCGACCGCGACGGTTACCCGCAACACTTCAACTGACCACTTCAACAAATGGGCCGCCGCGAACAAAAAGGCGATTGATTACAAGGCGCTGCTCGATCGACTGTGCAAGATCGCGGGCGTGTCGAAATACAGCGAATTGGCCGCACGCGTCACGCCGGCCGCGCGGAGCTGAAATGGCTGAGCTCGAACTACGTCCACTCCAGGTTCCTGTTGTCGCAGCTGCGCAGGACGCCTTCCGTCGTGCCAAGAACATCCTGATCCAAGCTCCGTGCGGGTTCGGCAAGACGGAGCTCGCCACGTACCTTCTCAAGATCACGAAGCGAAAAGGCAACCGGGGCGCGTTCATCATGGACCGCATCGCGCTGGTCAACCAAGCATCGGAGCGCTTCAAAAAATACGGCTTGAGCCACGGCGTAACGCAGGCGCAGCACGACGACTTCGACCCGCTCGAACCGATCCAGGTTTGCAGCCTGCAGACGATCTCTGGATCACGCGGATGGCCGGACGTGAAGCTGCAGATCATCGACGAATGCCATGTGCTTTCCAAGAAGCTGCGCGAACGTCTGGCTGCGCGCGAGCGCTACACCATCGGCCTGACGGCTACGCCGTTCACAAAGGGTCTGGGAAAATATTTTGACGTGGTCATCAACGCCGCTACCACAAACCAGCTGATCCGCGAGGGCTGGCTGGTGCCGTTCCGCGTCTTTGCCGCATCCGAGCCGGACATGGCGGGCGCAAAGGTTGTCGCGGGAGAGTGGAGCGAAAAGGAGGCCGAGTCGCGCGCCATGCCGATCATTGGAGACGTGGTCGACGGCTATAAGATGCATGGCCAGGGTGAGAAGTTCATTGCGTTCGCTTCGTCGGTATCCCATGCCGAGGAAATGCAACGCCAGTTCATGGTGGCCGGCGTCGTTTGCAACCTGTACACCTACCGCCAGACCGACGACGAGCGCAACGCCGCCGTCGAAGAGTTCCGCAAGCCGGACAGCTATATTCGCGGGCTGATCAGTATCGAGAGCCTGACGCGCGGCTTCGACGTGCCCGACGTTCGGGTGCTGATCCTCCGCGCGCCCGCTGCGCAAAGCCCTGGCGGTGCACATTCAGATGCTGGGCCGCGTGCTGCGCTGCTCGCCGGAGACTGGAAAGACCGAGGCGATCGTGCTCGATCACAGCGGCAACTGCATGCGCTTCTGGTCCGAAGTGCAGGATTTCTTCGAAAATGGCATTGAGGAGCTGGATGACGGCAAGCCGAAGGAAGCTAAGCCGACGGCCGAGAAGGAGAGCAAGCCGGCGAAGTGCCCGACCTGTTTCCACGTCCATGACGCGCGCCCCGCGTGCCCGTCTTGTGGCCATGTCTACGCCACATCCCGAGAGCTTCTGCACGTGGCCGGGACACTGGCAGAGGTGAAGCCTAGCGGGTCAGCGAAGCCAGCCATCACGCCGGAGGCGAGGGCCCGCTTCCACGCTGAGCTGCTGGGTTACGCCGCAGAGAAGGGCAAAAGCGCTTCATGGGTCAAAGCAAAATTCAAAGAAAAATATGACGCCTGGCCGCCATGCGCGTTGCCGGCGCCAGTCGAGGCGTCCACCGACACGCGCAGATGGATCACCTCCCGCAACATGGCTTATGCCGCGCGCACGAAGAAAGCCGCACGCGTATGAGCGACTTCCTACAATTCGTCCAAGCGAACCGAATCATCGTGCCGGATACGTTCACGCCTGGCCGCTGGATTCGTTGCCGGACCGAGAGCCACCCGCGCAAGAAGAACGGCAGCATCAAGCTGGCCGACGACGGCCTGGTCGGCTGGTGCCAGGACTACGCCGTGCACGCCGAGCCGGTGATGTGGCGCGCCAGCGATGACGCCGCTGCGATGGCCGCGCCAATCGACCGCGCCGCCATCGCACGCCGCCAGGAAGAGCGTCGCGCCGCTCTGTGTGAGGCCACTCTGGGCGCGCGCGCCTTCTACGAGAAGTGCGCACCGCTGCGCGACAGTCACCCGTACCTGGTGGGTAAGGGCCTGGGCGTGGCGGGCTGCGTCGGCCTGCGTGTCGACGCAGCCGGCTGGCTCGTGGTCCCGATGCTCTACAACGGCAAGATTCTCAGCGTGCAGCGCATTTCGCCAGACGGCGAGAAGAAATTCCATTTCGGCGCCACGACAAAGTGTGCGTATTACGCCCTCGAGCGGGCCGGTGCTGCCGTCACAGTTCTCGTCGAAGGCTTCGCCACCGGCCTGACTGTCTTCCAAGCCATCCCGAATTGCCGCGTCATCGTCGCGTTCAACGCCGGAAATCTTCCCGTCGTCGCGGATCGCATGGACCGCTCCGGTATGGGCGTCGTCTGCGCCGACAACGACCACGAGACTGCCGCGCGCATTGGGCGCAACCCTGGCCTTGATGCTGCCCACGCCGCCGCCGAGCTGCTGGGGGTGGGCGTCGCGGTGCCGGCGTGCGCTGGCAGCGACTGGAACGATTACGCCATGGAGAAGATCGAACTGGAGCTGGAAGGCCAGGCGTTTAGCTTCAGCCGGAAACGCACGGTGCTGCAGGTGCAGGCGAGCGTCTTCGCCGACATCAAGCTGAAGGTCATGCGGGAAGCGCGGCTGCTGCGCGCGAAGTAGGGCAGCAGCCTGCATTCGACTTCGTGCGAATTTCGTTCGAAGCCGAATGCAGTACCAGATAAAGGGTCGCGTTTGAAACACGGACCAGGTGGAGCGGACGACACCAGAAAAACGTGCAAGGGCCTGAATCGGCTCACACCGCAAAAAGACCGACAGCACCGTCGAACACCAAGGCACAGCACGAACAAGGCGCAGAGGGGGCCTTGCCGAGGCCTGAGAGCACAGGCCGAAGCGAACAGAGGTACAGAGTTGGAATGCTTGGCTCGTTCGGCAGGCGCATTCACCAGAGTGCGCCAATCGAAAGAGCGAGGGGGCGGCCTGGGCGAGCCGTAGCGGAACTGACCATCCGTGAATACGTCACTTTCGATACAAGTTTTTGCTGATTTTGCTCGGGGGGCCAGGAACACCTAACCCTCATACCTATCAACTGCGGAGGGGTTCCAACCAACCCCTCTAAATGACAACTATGGCCAAGAGAAAAGCATGACGAAAAACGACCGCCCGGTTCCCGCAAAGATTGAGCAGCGCCTGATGGAGTTACTGAAAATGAAGGAGTTCGATATGCAAGAAGTGACCTGGTGCCGCGCGACTTACTGGGCTCGCCGCGGCGACTGGCACGCCATCCTGGTGGCCTGCCACGACACGGCGCTGGCGCGGATCGCAACCGAAGCCGCGGCTGCCTGCGCGACCGAGGTGCGCCCATGAGCAAGCGCCCGATACTCACTCTGCGCTGGCCTGTCAAGACAGCGCCCGTACCGGACATCGTCTTCGTCGACGTGACCGAAGACAGCTCGCCGCCAGCGCTCAAACCTGTACGCGTTGCCACGCTGCCGCCAGTGGTGCGCAACACTGTGGAGCAAGAGCACTACCAAAACGTGGTGCGCATGCTTGATGGATGGGCCGACTGGATCAGAACAGGCGAGCCGATTGCCGAAGGCGCGCCAAGGCAATGCCTGGGCGCCCCGGATGCACGCATTCACAGCTTTGAGGACATGGAGATCGAGGTCAACAAGCGCCTGGTCCGCGAAGTGCATACGGCCGTCTGGGAGCTGCAGGTAATCGAGCGCGAGGCAGTTATGACCCATTACGGTCTCAAGACACGCGGCGTCTGGCGTGCAGACTTTGCCAAGGTGTTCGATCAGGCAGTCGACAGTTTGTTCAAGATCCTCAAGGACCGCGTGGCCTGTTGATGCTTCAGCAGCAGATCTTTTAGGGTAGCGAGGCGGCCCATTCTGCGCGATGATCTTGCTCGACGATGTTGTTGAGGTATTTGATTTGGCGCACCACGATCGGCACGCCGCGACCGGCGGTTATCGCATGTATCGCCGACATGATTGCGCCGCCGACGTTCGCTGAGCGACAGAACCTCCGGGGGGGCTGTGCCAGCGCAGTGCCGGTTTGCTATCTGGCGCCCTTGCGACGGGTGCAGAAGCCCACTAAGCCCAGGCCGGCCAACAGCATGGCGTAGCTTTCCGGCTCAGGCACTGCCGACACTACCCGTGCCACGGCGTCGGTGCTGAAGCGTATGCTTCCCATGACTTCTTGCTGGTTGGAATGCAAATAGCCGGACATCTTGTACGTTTGCGTGCCAGAGGTGAATTTGCTGTATGACTCCGTGAAATCCATCATTTCGGCGTTGTCCGACCCGTACCTGCTGCTTATGTCTCCTTGCATTCTGACATTCATGACCGCCGAGTCGCCCGGACCCAGAGGAGAGACCTCTCCGGAAATCTCTGCGACGGCGGAAAACATGATTCCTGTATTCGGACTTAAAATGAATGTACTGGAATGGGTCGTACTTGCGGACATCGATCCGTTCAAGAGCATGGCGCCATCAACGTGCGCCAGCGAACGCCAACTGCTTGCATCGGACCGGGTGCTTGCGAAGCCACCACGACTGCTGATTGAGGTTGTGCCCAAGGTGTGGATGGAATCGGCGGCGATGACCTCGTTTTCGAGGGTGTGCAAACTGAAGCTCCTATCCATGAACTCGGTAAAGACAATACTTGGAGTAATGTTGTCGTTCAAGTCGAGATCGATCAGCTGATACCGGTACTGGGAAATTCCGGCGGACATGTCGATCGATTGCGCATGGGCGGAGCTGCTTGCAATGGCGGCGGCGGCAGCCAGGACGCAATACGCTAGTCTAGAAGAAAATTTGGGCATTAGGTGCTTTCATGGTAAGCGGAGCCGGTTATCGACTACCTTGTATTATTGTAAACATATTGTATATGAATGGCTATTTCAAAAACCAAGCACAACACTGAGTTAATTTACAATGCTGGCCGGATCTTGCCGCAATGCACTGAGGTACAAGAAAATATGTACGCATGCGCTCCGATGCCGTTTTTGAATCTCTGCAAATAAATTTCCACAATTCATTGACACTACGGCCCGGCATAGTAGAATAGCTGCCATCGGACTTCTTGCGCCCGGAAATAAAGCCCGCACCGAAAGGTGGCGGGCTTTTTGCATTGGTCTGCGCGTTCCGGTTGACCTCATGCAAATATCGTCTACAATCGCACCTTCAACTGATTCATAGATTAACTAGACGCGGCAAGGTTCCCTGGTGGGAGCCTCCCGCGCACTCGGAAGAAGCGCAAAAGCCCCTGCCTCAGCAATGACGCAGGGGCTTTTGCATTGCGCGCCAGCTTTTCAATATCAACCAACTTTCTACGCCTCGCCCCTAACCGGTCGAGGCATTTTTCGTTCTACGCGCAGATAGGGTTGCAACCCGAAGAGCAGCTCGTCACTGCTTCTGCGCACCCATTTCAACGACGACCACTGACGAAGGAAATGTATGCAAAGCACCCTGAACCTTGCTGGGCTGGTAGCTGTGAGCACCGATGGCGAACTCCGTGCCTCGTCGCTCGTTCTTGCGCGCGGCATCGGGCAGCCACACGCGACAGTAATCAAACTGGCCCGAAAGCACGTGTCCGATTTGGAACAATTGGGCAGGGTCGGATTTGAAATCCAACCCTTTGACACGGAAGGAGGCATACAGCGCCGCGAGATCGCAATGCTCAATGAATCTCAATCCACGCTGCTGATCGCGCTGATGCGCAACAGTAAGAAGGTGGTCGAGTTCAAGATCGCCTTGGTGAAAGAGTTCTACCGCATGCGCGATGCTTTGTCGCGCGGCGAGCGCAACCTGTGGCAGCAGATGCAGGCATTGATCGCCAAAGAGGTGGCATCCGAAGTGCGCGCGTCGTTCGGCTCGCACCTGATGCTGGACCGAAAGCGCGAACTTCCAAGTTTGCGTGATGAGCGCCATTTGCTCGAGACCGCGATTCAACCCTCGCTGCTCAACTGACCTGTCCGGACGGCTCGCCATGACCGACACCACCAAGCCTGACAAGCGCAAGGTGCGCGCTTACATGGACCGGCGCACGCACGCCGAGCACGACGATCCACCACCAAGCCCCGACGACATTCGCCGAGAGCTGGGCTGGGGCCTCATCCCCCACAACGACGAAACGGAAGACCAGCCATGAGAATCTCAGGTGACCCGCAGCACCCGGACTACAACGCCGCCATGCTGCCCGCCGACGTGTACCTGAACGGCGAGCAGCTAGTCGGCTGCATCTTTGCGGACGAGGACGCAGGCGAGGCAATCTGTTACGCCCCTGACAAACGAGGGGGCCCATACCTGGTTGGCGACGAGATCGCTATCGATGTGAAGCGTGGGCATATCCGCATCGAGAAGATGACGGAGCCGGGCCCCGATGGCTTCGATGCCTGGATGCGCGCCCGCACGCAGGCGGCGCACGCCGCATACATGGCACGGCACAGCGCCGGCGGTAAGGCTTACCAATGACCAGCGCGCTTGTCCGGCTGGTAACCGCCGGCATCCTCGTGGCGCTGAGCTACATCGGTGCCGCAATGTATCCGACGCTCGGATGGGCGCTTGGGTGGCCCGCAGGGCTGGCGTATTGCTGGATCGTTCGCCCATGGCTGCGCGAGCCCCTGTTCGAGCGCCGGGCCGTTCAACAGCGCCCTGACGGGAAGAAGTAGCGCTACATGGCCTGGTCCAAGCTATCCCGGCAAGAACGCGGCTACGGCGCAGCATGGGATCGAGTTCGCAAGGTAGTGATGCAGCGGGACGGTGGCCTGTGTCAGGTGTGCCTCAAGGCGGGCCGCTACGGCGTCATCGCGTACGCGGTCGACCATGTGGTGAGCAAGGCCAAGTGCGCGGCGCTGTGCTGGTCTGACGCACGCACAGATGACCCCAGCAACCTCCAGGCGATCTGTGCACCGTGCCACGAGATCAAGACTGAGGTGGAACAAGGCAAGGCCAAGCGGCCGAAGGTTGTCATCGGGTTGGACGGCTGGCCAGTCTCTCCGCAGTAGGGGCGGGCAAGGGAAGCAGGAAAAATTCGTGCACGTGAAATGTTTCCCCCATGCATGTCACCAGCCGGGAAGTTTTCAGGCAATAACATTTCAAATCAACAACATACCGGGGTGGGTCGAAAGTGCACAAGGTTGCTTCTTACAGGACCGCGCTCTACCCATTTTTTCACACGGTCAAGATAGAAAAACGGTTTTTGGAGGACACATGCCAGGACCAGGCAGGAAGCCCGCCGGCCTGAAAATGGTCGCCGGCACGGAACGAAAAGACCGCAAGACCGAGGGCAACGCCGAGCTGCCGATCCTCTCGGACGTGCCGCCGGCGCCAGACTGGCTACCGAATGCCCACGCGATCAAAGAGTGGGACCGCCTCGCCGCGATCCTGACGGCGAACCGGCTGTTGACCGAAGGCGGGCTTTCCTCCCTCGGCATGATGTGCGCGCTGCACGGCAAGATCGTTCAGCTGTACGCGGCGGGCGAGGCGCCGACTGCGAGCATGGCCGGCACCTTGCGGAACTTGGCAAACGACTTCGGATTGACGCCAGTGGCACAGGGCAAGGTGAAACCAGTTGGCGAAACAGACAAAGGGAACAGGTTCGCCGGCAATGGCAAGCGAACAGCGTGATTACATCGCGATCGCCATCGAATATGCCGAGGCTGCGGTCGCCGATACGGATCGAAAACGGTTCGGCAAGTGGGTCCGGCTGGCTGCAAAGCGCTTTCTGGATGACCTGAAACGGGCCAAAAAGAAGGGGAACAGCTTCAAGTTCGATGCCTGGCACGCGACGGACGCCTGCGATTTCATCGAAAAACTGCCGCACGTCGAGGGCACTTGGGACACCGAGAACGTGGTCATGCACTCGTCGCACATCTTGTTCGTGGTGAACCTGTTCGGTTTCCGCAATCAGGATGGCACGCGGCGCTTTACGACCGGGCTGTTCGCGGTGGCCAGGAAGAACGCTAAGTCATTCCTCTGCTCGGCGATCCTGCTGTACTGCTTCTGCTGCGAGACCGAGAATGGGCCGCAGGTGATCAGTGCGGCGACGACCGGCTCTCAGGCGCGCATCGTTTTCAACGTCGCCAAGCGCATCGTGGAGAAACTGGCAGACCTACGCGAGGCGTTCACCCTGGAGCCGTTCGCCAATGCGATCGCCCGCTACGAAGTCGGCGGAACGTTCAAGCCGATCAACGCAAAGGCCAGCACGCAGGACGGCCTGAACCCGTCGCACTGCGGCATCGATGAGATTCACGCTCACAAGAATCATGATCTGCTGAACGTGCTCAAGTCGGCGGCCGGCGCGCGCCGCAACCCGCTGTTCCTGTACACGACGACCGAGGGCTACGAGAGCCCGGGGCCGTGGGCAGAGATTCGACACTTCGCGAAGCAGCTGCTCGAAGGTGTCGTCGAGGCCGACCACTTCCTGGCCATCTACTTCGCGGTAGACGACGAGGACAAAGGCGAAGGCACGCCGGCGGATGACGACTTCGACGAATCGAAGTGGATCAAGGCCAATCCGCTGATGGAAGTGAACCCGCTCCTGATGAAGGAGATTCGGAAAGAGGCGGTCGAGGCGAAGTCAATGCCAGGCCGGCATGCGGAATTCAAGATCAAACGGCTGAATCGCCCCTCCGCGGCCGCCGGTGGGTGGGTGAATCTCGTCAAGTGGAAGGCTTGTACCGGCGCTGTCGACCTGGAATGGCTGCGGCAATACCCCTGCTGGGGCGGCCTGGACCTGGCAAGTACACGCGATTTGACCTCGTTTCGGCTGGTCTGGAACGTGGAGGGCGTGCTCTACACGCACGGCTGGCGGTTCGTGCCGGCGGCGGCAGTGCATGGGCGCACCGAGCGCGGCCTCGTGCCCTATCAGGCATGGGTGCAGGCCGGGATCCTGATCGAATCCGGCGGCGAAGTGACCGATTACGACGCCGTCGAGGAATGCATCCTGGCGGCGACTACGCGGTTCAACGTGCAGATGATCGGATACGACTCATGGAACGCGAAGCAGCTGGTGCAGAAGTTGCAGGCGGCCGAGGTGCCATTGCAGGAGTTCATCCAGGGTGGAAAGAGTTACCACCCGGCGATGCAGGCGCTGGAAGTCTCGTACGTCGAGGGCAACCTGGCGCACGGCAACGACCCGGTACTGAACTGGTGCGCGTCGAACCTGATCGCGCGCACTGACCAGAACATGAACACGGCGCCGGACAAGAAGAAGGCGCCGGAAAAGATCGATGACATCGTCGCTTTGCTGATGGCAATCGGCGTGATGCAGACAGCTGAACCTGACAAGGGTGGCACCCTTGACGACTACCTTTCGGACCAATAACGCATGAAATTATTCAGTAAAGCAGCGGCCACCGGCCTGGCTCTGAAAAGCATCTACTTTTCGATCCGGGAAGCAGTGGCCTATCGCGGCGTGCGCGATGCGAATAAGGACATCACGATCAATCACGGCGACATGCGCCACGGTACGCCCGGCGTGAACGCCGCGCTGCAACTGTCCGTGGTCTGGTCGTGCGTGCGTTTGATCGCCGAGACGATCGCCACGCTGCCGCTGATCACCTACGAGCGCAAGGTCGTGGACGGCCGCGAAATCCGCTTGGTGGCGCGCGAGCACCCGCTGTACTACCTGCTGCACGACTCGCCGAACGCTGACATGACGGCGGTGGAGTTCTGGGAAGCGGTGATCTCGCAGATTTGCCTATGGGGAAACGCCTACTGCCTGAAAAGCTACGGCGCCGCCGGCCGCATTGTAGCCTTGGATCCGCTAAACCCGGCGCTGATGACCGTTCGGCGCAGCGCAGACGGCGCGCTGAGCTACCTGTACGCGGATGCGCGTGGTCAAAAGCAGTTTGCAGAGGGTGATATTTGGCATATCAAGGGCTTCGGCACCGATGGCTTGATGGGGATATCGCCGATCACGGCGGGCTGGCGGTCGATGTCGGGCGCCACGGCAACCGAGAACGCGTCGGCCAGCACCTTCACGAACAACATGCGCACTGCGGGCGTGGTCTCCGTCAAAGAATTTTTGAACATCGACCAGCGAAAGCAGATGAAAGAGAAGGTGATGGGCGCCGTGTTTGGCGATTCCCGCACCGGCCAGCTTCAGCTGCTCGAAGGCGGCGCCGAGTTCACGCAGCTCTCGATGCACCCAGCCGACGCGCAGATGTTGGAGACGCGGGCGTTCAGCGTCGAAGACCTGTGCCGCTGGTTCGGCATGCCGCCGTCGATGATCGGTCACGGCACCGCGGTGTCGAACTGGGGCACCGGGCGCGAGCAGATCAACCTGAACCTGATCCAGTACGTGCTGCGTGCCTACATGGTCCGGATCGAGCAGGGCATCAAGAAGTCGCTGATGACGCCAGTGGAGCGCGCGCGCTTCTTCTCGGAATACAGCGTTGAGGGCCTGCTGCGCGGTGACAGCGTGACCCGGTTCCAGGTGTATTCGACCGCAATTCAAAACAGCATCAAGACGCCGAACGAGTGTCGCGCGCTCGAGAACGATCCGCCCCTGGAAGGCGGCGACGTGCTGGTCATTCAGAGCAATCTGGTGCCACTCACGATGCTGGGCAAGATCACAAGTACCGCCCAAACGGCGAAATCCGCCATGTTGTCCTGGCTTGGAATCAAGGAAAAAGACGATGACCATTCTGCATAAATCGATTGAGCTGGAGCTCAAAAGCCTGACCGAGAAAGGCAATTTCTCCGGATACGGCTCGGTGTTCAACGTCATCGACAAGGGCGGCGACATCGTTGCCCCCGGCGCGTTCGCGGAAAGCCTGGCCAAGTGGCAGAAGACCGGCCGCACGGTGCCGGTGCTGTGGCAGCACCAGTCGGATCAGCCGATCGGCGCGTGGGAGGCCTTGAAAGAAGATGACTACGGGCTGCTCGGCGAGGCGTCGCTGTGGCTCGACGACGCGCCGTATGCCCGTCTGGCGCACAAGGGCATGAGCACCAAGACGATCACCGGCCTGTCGATCGGGTACCGCGTCAAGGAGCACAGCGTCAACAAGGACACCGGCGTCTACACGCTGCAGAAGCTCGAGCTGGTGGAAATCAGCGTGGTTACTAACCCGGCGAACGATGACGCGCGCGTGGCCGACGTCAAGAGCCTGATCGAAGCTGGGCGCATGCCGACACTTCCTGAATTCGAAAAGTTCCTGTGCGATGCAGGCGGCTTTTCACGAACGCAGGCCAAAGCCATCGCCGGCAGCGGCCTGTCGAAACTGCTTACTCGGTGCGAGGCCGAGGGCGATCTTGGCGACACGCTGGCCCTTTTGAAGGCTTTCAGCGTTCCGTAATTCACGCTTCACCCTCCCTCAACAGGCCCGCCACTCGCGGGCCTTTTTTATTCTAGGAACAAAAATGGCTACCGAAATCGACGTAAAGCAGGAACTGACCAAAATCAGCGACCAACTCAAGGAGCACGGCCAAAAGGCTTTGTCCGAAGCCCAGCGCGGCATCGCCATGTCGGAAGGCGTGAAGCAGACCGTCGACGAGCTGCTGGTCAAGCAGGGGAATTTCGCTGCGCAGCTGGCCGAACTCGAGCAAAAGGCCGCGCGCCGCCAGACCGAGCAAACGCAAGGCGCCAAGTCGCTCGGCGCTATGTTCGTCGACAACGATGCCTTCAAAAAAGCACACGAATCCGGCGAATTGCATCGCAAGGGTGGCCGCATCACCCTCGATATCGAAACGAAGGCGGTCCTCACGGCAAATACCGGTGCTGGCGTAATCGCCGATCGCCAGCCAGGCATCATCACCCAACCGCAGCGCCGCCTGACGATCCGCGATCTGATTGCGCCTGGCCGCACGGCATCCAACATGATCACCTACATGAAGGAAACCGGCTTCACCAACAACGCGGCGCCTACTGCTGAGGGCGCCCGCAAGCCGGAATCGAGCATTGTCCTGACGCAATCGACCGCGCCGGTTATCAAAATCCCTCACTTCATGAAAGCATCGACCGAAATTCTCGATGACTTCCCAGCGCTGCAATCGTACATCGACGAGCGTCTGACCTACGGGCTGAAACTTGCCGAAGAAAATCAGATGCTCAAGGGTTCGGGTGTCGGCAATAACTTGAACGGCATTTACACGCAGGCGTCGGCTTACGTGGCCCCGATCGCCATCGCCGGCGCCACCCACATCGACATCCTGCGCTTGGCGCTGCTGCAAGCCGACCTTGCCGAATACCCATCGGATGGCCTGGTGCTGCACCCATCGAATTGGGCCGGTATCGAGCTGCTGAAGGACACCACCGGACAGTACATCATCGGCAACCCTCAAGGCACGCTGGCGCCAACGCTGTGGGGCCGCCCTGTTGTGACCACCCAAGCCATGTCCATCGCCACATTCCTCGCTGGCGCCTTCCGCATGGGCGCCCAAGTGTTCGACCGCCTGCTTGCATCGGTCTCGGTTGCCACGGAAAACGAAGACGATTTCGTCATGAACTTGGTCACGATCCTGATCGAAGAGCGCTTGGCCCTGGTGGTCAACCGTCCCGAGGCGTTCGTCAAAGGCGCGCTGGCGTAATCAACCCCGCCGGCGGCGCAACACGGCCGCCGGCCACCAGGAGAACGACATGGCAGTAACGAAAATCAAAGCGATCGACCAGTTCTCGCACGGCCGCCTGAGCATGGCCGCTGGCGACACAGACACGATCGAGCTGGTCGAGGCGCACGAACTGGCAAAGGCGGGTTTGGTCGAGATCGTCAAGGAGCGTCACACACCAGCGGAAGCGAGCGAGCCAGCGCCGCAGGCAGAAGCGGCCGACTCGCGTGATGCCGGCGCCAAGATGGCGGCCGCACCTGAGAACAAGATGGATGACGCGGCCTTGAACAAAACCCACAAATCGAAGGCGAAATAATCATGTCGAAAACCATCCGCCTGCTTTCAACGTACAAGGGCCATCGCCCCCAGACCATCCTGACGGTGGATGACGCGACGGCGACCGCGCTGCTGGCCGGCGGACTGAATGCAACCACCGATCTTACTGGCGGTGTTCGCTATGTGCCACCGATTCCTCCGCCACAAGTGCTGCCTGCCGCGTTTCAAATCGATGCCAACGGGGCCGTCTCCTTGGTCGGTGCCGGCTTCCAGGTAGCCGTGCCGACAGGTGGCACGCGCCGCCGCGCGGTATTTGTGGGCGATTCGTTGACACAGCACGGCCAGCCCGGCAAGACCGGCCCCGAATACCAGCTGCAGTTTTCGATCACCACGATCACCAGCGCTGCCAATTTCGGCGGCATTACATGGATCGCTTACGCCATGGTAGACGGCCGGGCCAATGGTGGTGTTGCTCAAAGTGTAGCGGGCAATCTTTTCACCGACAGCCGCGGCTGGGCTGCTTGGCAGGCCGCCGGCGACACCATCGGGCAGTACGTGGACGTGAGCGTCGGCGGTTGGCACTATTTGAAAAGCGGGACGTACGCAAATTCCGGCATCACCCTGGCCGTGCGTGGTGCGTCCGCGCCTGTGCCAAACGCCACCTCTGCTGTCCAAACTGCAGGATCGCCAATTACCAGCGACTACAACCTGATCGGCTATGTTGCATGGGTCGCCGGCGCGTTCGGGGATACGTTCTACGATTACGAAGCCTTCGCAATTGCTGGCGCCAGCTCGGCCGACATACTTAAGTTTGCACCTCAAGCGTTTCTGCTGGACACCGAGGTTGCGGTGATCATGGGCGGCGTCAATGACCTGCCGACCACCGACGCCGCATGCAACGTTACCGTCGCCAATCTCAAGGGAATAATTGACATTGCCTCCGCGAAGGCGCGCCGGGTCTATGTCCAAGAGATTTTCCCGAACCCATCGGCAACGCCGGCAATCGTTAAAAATCTGGCGTACGTTTCGCAGATGATCAAGGCATATTGCGCTACCAAGAAGAACGTCAAGTTCGTCAGCGCGTACGGCAAGATGGTGAACGCGAATACCTGGGTGGTCGGCTCCGGCGCCGGCGGCCGCGCCGGCGTGTTCAACCCTGCCGACAACCTGCACACGCAGCCCTACGGCGGATGGATCGGCGGCAGCGCAGTCGTCGACGCAATGTCCAAGGACTACCCGATCGAGGCCCCGGAATACACCACGCTGGATACGTGGAATCCTGTTCTGCAAATTGGCTCGCTCAACACCAACCCGACGCTGAGAGGATCGGCTGGCGCGGGGTCTGGATCAAACGGTATTACCGGCCCTATTCCTGACGGGTGGACCGGCGCGCGTAGTGGCGGCGGCGTGCAGGTCTGCGTGACCTCGTTTAAACCAGCTCCTGATGGCGGCTTGGATTTGTTCGCCATGGCAGTATCCGGAGCGGGCGCAGCGGGCGAGTACCACGAGATCAGCCAGATTGTTCCACTTCCCACGAACGTGACCGCAGGCGACTATGTGCAGCTGGTCGCTGAAACATGCATTCTTAGCACCACTGGAAATGGTATCGGCACCTTAACGATTTATGCAGCCGGTGGCGCCACTCAACTCCCATACCTGCTGCAAACATCGCGTGCGATCCAGACATTCACCACTGAGGCGCCAGTGCTCAAGCTGCGCAGCTTCCCGATGGAGATACTGCAAGGCGTGACCTCCTTCACCATGCGGCTGCGGGTCGGATGCGCTTACACGGCGGGCGTCAGCGGCGCCGGCGAGATCGGTTTCCGTAAATTTCGCTTCGAGAAATGCGCGGCGCCGGTGTACGGGGTCCAGTGATGGCAATTCGTCTAGTTGCTCCTCCTGTCGCGATGGCGGTGTCCATGGTCGATGCACGCGCGGCCGCTCGCGCGAATGGGAACGATCAGGATGCAGAAATCGAGATCCGTGTGCGCGCGGTGACCGCCGAAGCCGAACACTTCACCGGCCAATCGATCATCAACCGCACGTACGAGGTGACGCTGCCAGGCTTTGCCGAACAGATCGCACTGCCGTCGTCGCCACTGGCGGAAGTGGTCAGCCTGAAATACCTCGACGCTGACGGCGCCACGCAAACGCTCGGGGCGGGCGCCTACGTGGTCGACCTCAAAATTCTGCCGGGGTTTGTCGCGCGCGCGCCGGGCACCAGCTGGCCAGCAACGAAGGACCACCCACAGGCCGTGACGCTGACCGTGGTTTGCGGGTATGGCCCCGACGAGACCACCACGCCACCAGCGTTCAAGGGGTACATCGTGGCCAAGGTGCGCGAGTTCTTTGCGCCGGCGGGCACGCCTGAATCGCCCCACCTCATCAGGGGGCTGGATGGCGAGAAGGTGCACAGCTGATGGCCGCGCCCTTCAAGTGCGACGAGAAGGTTTCGATCGAGCGCAAGACCGGTGCGACCGATCCGGACAGTGGCGTCGAGCTCGATGTGTGGGAAGTCGTGTACGACCACTATTGGGCCTCCGTGCAGGACTCACTGCCGAGCCGGTCGGAGTCGACCAAGAACGGCATGAGTATCGATGTGCTGCCGTCCCGCCTACGCATGCAGGGCGCCGGCGGCGCAACCACTGAAATGCGCGCGGTCCTGCACAGCCGCGGCGACCGCATCGCGCAGATTATCTCGGGGCCGGCCATGCTGGACGACCGGGTTCACTACGAATTCATGATCGAGGGGTTCAAACATGGCTGATTCAAACATTCGCGGCGGTCGCGAGCTGTCGGCGTTCCTCTCGGCGCTGCCAGCGAAGCTCGAGAAAAACATTATGAGGTCCGCGCTGCGCGCCGGCGCTGTGGTTATCCGGGACGAGGCCAAAGCCAATGTGCCCGTCGACCAGGGGCTGCTCCAGAAGAGTGTACGGATCTCCAGCGGCACAAAGCGCGGCACCGTTACAGGCACCGTGAAGGCTGGCGGCCGAATGGCGCCGCACGCGCACCTGGTCGAATATGGCACGCGGCCGCACAAAATCGAGCCCAAGGACGCCGATGCCCTGGCGATTAACGGTACGCCGTTCCGCTCCGTCGAGCACCCGGGCGCTCGGCCGCAGCCATTCATGCGGCCGGCCCTCGATGCAAAAGCGCCGCAAGCTATCGAGGCAATCGCGGCGCAGATACGCAAACGGCTTACCGCAGAAGGCATCAACGTCCCGGCGCCAGAAATCGTATGAGCGATTGGAAAATCATCCGCGCGCTGCTCGCTGCCGACGCGCCGCTGGCCGCGGTCGTCGGGCCGCGCATTGTCGCGGGCACGTTGAAGTCGACGGTGGTTCTGCCGGCGTTGTCGATTCAATCGATATCGAACGTACCGCACGCGCGCGTCGCCGACACCGCCACGACCGTGCTCACAACAAGCCGCACTCAGGTGACTGTGCACGCCAAAAATATCGTACAGCAGGCCGAGATCATCCGCCTGGTTGGAAGTGCGATTCGCGGCGGCCGGCGTGAGGTAGCCGGCATCATGGTTGCCGATATCCAGCGTGACCTCATCGGCCCGGACATGAGCAACGAGAACGCCGGAATCTTCGAGCAGACCCGCGACTTCCGCATCAAGTACTACGACCCGATTTAAGTTTTTTAACCTGCCTGCCTGAGCATTCCGCCCGGCAGGTTTTTGCATTGAAAGGCAATATCATGAGCGGTGAAAATGTTACGACCGTCGCGGAAAGTTCCCTGTGGGTTTCCGTGGCAGCACCAGCAACCTACAACGCGGCCGGCTTTCTCGCGCTGACCTGGACCAAGATTGGCGAGATCACCAATATGGGTTCGGTCACCGGCCGCGCCTACAACAATTCGACGCATGCCCCGGTCGATACCGCGCAGCAGATTCAGAAGAAGGCCAGCTACACGCTGGGCGAATCGGAATTCATGATGGGCTGGGACGAAGAAGACGAGGGCCAGATCATCGTCGACGATGCCAGCCGCACATACGACATCCTGTCGTTCAAGCTCATCAAGCAGGATGGGGCGCTGCGCTACTTTACCGCCCAGGTTTCAACGTTCGTCGAGAACAACGGCGCGGTCGATGACATCGTGCAGGGCTCGCTGACGCTGTTGCGCCAGAAAGACACGATCCGCGTCGCTGCTATCTAACCTCCACCGGCCAACCGGCCATCACAAGCACCGGCTGGTCGCTGTCGCCTTCGTGGGCGCGGCGGCCGGCACGGGCATTTCTCTACCCACGAAAAGGAATCACCATGTTCAATCTGAAAAACCTCGCTATTGCCGCTACCGCTGATATGCCCGTCCGTGACGCTTCGGGCGAGGCGCAGTTCAACGAAAAGGGCGAACCGCTGACCATCACTCTGCACAGCCCCGGCACCAAGGAATTCCAGAAGGCCAAGCACGCCGCCGATGAGCGCAACAGCACCCGCGTGTTCGGCCGCATGCAAGGCAAGTCGGAGAGCAAGCAGTCGGCCGACGACAAGAACATCGAGCGCGCCGAGTTTCTGGCCGCCGTGACCGCGTCGTTTAACGGCGGTGCTGGCTTGGAGGGCAAAAAGGGCTTCGAGCTGTTCAAGGCGACGTACGCCGACATCGAAATCGGCCACATCGCTGACGACGCCGAAAAATTCCTCGGTGACCGTGGAAATTTCAAAAAGCCCTCGCCGACTGCCTAAGCCTGTACGTCCGGCAGACGGCGTGGCTTCACGCGGTGCCGGACCCTCCTGGCAAGAAGCCTGCGGGGGCGCAGCTCTCCCGGCTGGACCGTTACAAGCGCGACAAAGTCCAGCCGGACATGCCACCAATCGACGGTGGCGAGTACCTGATCAATTATTTTTGGGAAGTCGGCCCTGTCATGGCGGGGATGGACGGGCCAGTTGTCATTTCGCAGGCCGAGATCCGCGCATGGCAGGAGAACGCCGGGATCGACCTGCAGCCATGGCAGACCGGCCTGCTCCGACGCTTGTCGCAGGACTACCTGGCGCAGTCCCACGCGGCGAAGGATTCAGCCTGCAAGCCGCCGTACGGCCAGCTGTACCGATCCCCTAACCTTTCCAAGCTGATCGACGCCGCGCTCGACTAGCGCACAACCCGCCACCTCCTGGTGGCTCATTTTACTGAGGATGCCATGCTCGCTGGCCAGCTCGAAATTCAACTGATGGCCGATGTCGCCAGGATCCGCACGGACATGGACCAGGCACGCCGCACGGTCGAGGACAATACGACGCGTATGGCGAAGGCTGCCGACATGGCCAAGACGGCGCTCGGCGCAATTGCCGGCGTCCTGTCGGTCGCGGCGTTTGGCGGAATGATAAAAGGATCGCTCGACACAATCGACAGCCTGACCGATTTGAGCACCCGCACCAGAGTTACTGTCGAAGACTTGGCCGGCTTGAGCTACGGCGCCAAGCTTTCGGGGGCCGATCTTGAAAAAGCCGCGGCTTCGATCACGAAGCTTGCAACGAACATGGGCACCGACGCGGATAAATTCTCAAAGCTGGGCGTTACGGCCAAGGAGCCGATTGAAGCCTTCAAACAGTTCGCCACCGTCTTCAAGAATATCGAAGACCCCCAGCAGCGCGCTGCGCTCGGGGCGGCCGTCCTGGGCAAGTCCTGGCAGGACGCCGCGGTGTTGCTGGACGAGGGCGGAGAAGGAATAGCCGAGTTGGTCAAGCGAGGACAGCAGCTGTCGGGCATCACGACTCAAAGCTCGGCAGACGCGGCTCAGTTCAACGACATGCTGGACGAATTCGGCGCAATTGCGGCCGGCGCGGGCGCGCGCGTTGCGACGGGCCTCCTGCCAATGTTGAATTTGCTTGCCGGGGATCTTCTCAAGACTGCCGAAGGCGCCGAGGACGCCGGCAATTCGTTCAGCCCGCTGATGGAGACGTTCCGCGCCCTGGTCATCCTGGGTGGCAATGTCGCGTTTGTATTTAAAACCATCGGCAATGATATTGGCGGCATCGCCGCGTCCGTCGCATCGCTTGTCGCGCTGGATTTTAAGGCGCTCAAGAACATCGACACGATGATGAAGGAGGACGCAACCAGCGGCCGTGCTTCGTTCGACGCTTGGGAAAAGCGTTGGCTTGAGGTTGGAAAAACAGCCAAGAAAGTGGAGGCTGAAGCGCACCAGAGCAGTGAGGCGGAGCGGAAAGCAGCAGCAGAGAAAACGGCCGCATTCTTGAAGGACGCCGAAATCAAGGCGGCGGCAGAAAAAAAGGTAACAGAAGCAGCCGCACAAGCAAAACGCATCGCTGCCGAGGCGCAACGTGAGCGCGACGCTGCAGCGAAAAAGGCTGCGCAGGAGAGCGCTGCGGCAATAAAGCAAGCGGACGATTTTATCGAAGCGCTGAAAGTGGAGTCCAGGCAAGTCGGCCTGGGCTCCGACCAGCTCAAAATGATGGCGGCGGCGCGCGCGGCAGCAGTAGCGCCCACCGCCGAGCTGCGCACAAAAATCATGGAAGAAGCGCTCGCGCTCGATATCGCCACGAAGGCAGCGAAGGCCAAAGCCGACGCAGACCAGGTTGTGGCCCAGGCTCGCGCCAACTCCGAAAGCGAAGTCGCGGCTATCAACTCCGAAACCGAGGCGCTTTTAACAAAAATCCGGACACACGGCATGCTCCCCGAGGCAATCACGCTCGCGCAAATCGCAGAACTCGAAGCTGCCAAACAGTCGGCCGTCCTTACTGACGAGGGCATTGCCGACATTCAGCGCCGCATCGATGCGCTGAAAGGCCTCGCCGACGCGCAGCTTGGCGCGGGCGCGCTCGGCGATGCGCCTGGACTGACCCAGGCAAAAGAACTGCTTGAAGTGATGGCCGAGATCGACGAGGCCACAAAATCAGCGGCATCAGGCATGGCTGCGTCCTTCGGCAAGGTCGGTTCTGCCATCGGCGGCCTGACCACCGCGCTATCGGGCTACGGCCGCGCCCAGGCTGCGATTGCGGCGCAGTTGGCGGCAGTCAAGGACGACAAGCGCAACAGCCCGGAAACCGTGCTGAAAGCCGAGATCGCGGCCGCCAAGCAGTCCGCACAGGCGCGCGTGAAGTCGTACGGCGATATGGCAACTGCCGCGAAGGGGTTCTTTAAAGTGAACAGCACTGGCTACAAGGTCATGGAAGGCGCAGAGAAGGCGTTTCGCGCGACGGAAATGGCCATGGCTATCGAAGCGATGCTGACCAAGAGCGGCCTGTTGAGGGCTTTCACGGGGCTGTTCGTCACCAGTCGGGCGGCGGAGTCGGCGGCGGACGATGCCGCGACTGGCAAGTCGATCATCAATTCCGGCTTGCGCGCGGCAGCGGATGGGGTTGCTGCATTTGCCAAGACGCTCGCGTCGTTGCCATTCCCGTACAACGTTGCCGCGGGCGCCGCTGTGATCGCGCTGCTCGCCGGCGTCGGCGTGGCCATGTCCGGCGGCGGTGGCGGCGGTGGCGGTGGCATGTCGGCCGCAGAGGTGCAGAAGAAGCAAGGCACCGGTGGCGTGTTCGGCGACAAGGACGCACGGTCCGCATCGATTCAGCGGTCACTCGAAATGCTGGAGGCGAATTCCGGCAACCTGATCCCGATCAACCAGGGGATGCTGACCGCTTTACGCTCGATCGAGGCATCCATGAAAGGGCTGACCAACCTCATCGTGCGCGCGCCCGGCGTGGTTGACGGGTCCAACATGGGGATCCAGACGGGCGTAAAGCAGAACGGCCAGGCGATCGTCAATTCGCAATTACTGGGGAGTAGCATCAATCCGTTGGCCTCGGTGATGCAAAAAGTTGCGTCCTTTATTTTCGGGAAGGTCACAACGACGATTGTGGACAGCGGCATCCAGTTCGGCGGTCGTGTAAATGACCTGCAGGCCGGCGCCGGCTATGAGCAATACGCCAGCGTCGACACGAAGAAAAAGGGCCTGTTCGGTTCATCGACCAACAATACTATGAACACGCAGGCTCTTGATCCCGCGCTCGCCAGTCAGTTTTCGCAGATCTTTACCGACGCCGAAACGGTGCTGGGTAGCGCTGCGGAATCGCTCGGCGTGCGCGTCGAGCACGTGACGGCCACCCTCGATGCGCTGACGATCGATAAGACGAAGCTGTCGTTCAAGGGCTTGAGCGGGGATGCGCTGACCGAGGCGCTGAACGCTGCAATCTCGAAGACGATGGACGACATGGCCGAGGCCGTTTTCCCCGACCTGAATGGTTTCCGCGAGGTCGGCGAGGGGTATGCAGAGACGGTAATCCGGCTCGCATCGAATTCGGCGATTCTGGACTCGGCCCTGTCGTCGATCGGCATGACGTTCGGCGCCACCGGCGTGAGCAGCCTGGCCGCGCGCCAATATCTGATCGACCTGGCGGGAGGTATTGACGCGCTGTCGGAGCAGGCATCCGGCTTCGCCAACAACTACCTGACGGAGGCGGAGCGCCTGGCACCGGTTCAGCGGCAGGTCACCGAGCAGATGGCCGCGCTCGGCATGGCCGGAGTCACAACCCGGGATCAGTTCAAGGAAGTCGTGCTTGGCCTCGACCTGAACACCGCGAAGGGCGCCGAGACCTACACGGGCCTGATGGCGTTGCAGGAAGCTTTTGCCCTGGTCACACCGGGTGCGAAGGATATGGCAGCGGTGTTCGAGGAGCGGGCCGGCCTGCAGGAAGAATACGACGCGACCACGATGACGTCCGCGCAGCTGCTTGCAAAGCAACGGGACGCGCTTGACGAGAGCAACCGCGCCCTGTTTGACAGCGTTGTTGCAGCGCAGGCGGCCAAGGACGCAAACGAAGCCACGGCAGCATCGATGAGGTCGTACGCGGAGCAGATCGCCACCTTGGAGCAAGCCAGCATGACGCTGGAGCAGCGGCGCGCTGCGGAGATTGCAGGCCTCGACGCAACGGTGGCCCCGCTCGCCAGGCAGCTGCACGCCATGCAGGACCAGGCAACGGCAGCGAAGGAAGCGGCTGCCGTGCTTGACAGTGCTGCTGTATCCGCTCGTGCCATCGTCACGGAACGGGCGGGTCTTGAGCGAGAAATGATGCAGCTGCAGGGCGACACGGCAGGATTGCGCAAACTGGAACTCGACGCGCTCAATCCTGCAAACAAGGCCTTGAAGGAAGCAATTTTTGCCATCCAGGACAAGAACGCAGCGGATGCGCTTGCGGCCAAGTCAGCGGCGGATGCCCTCAAGCTTGCCCAGGATGCCGCGAAGGAGCAACAGGATATTGCTGACGACGCCAGGCGCGCCGCTGAACAGATCCAGAGCGCCTACCGGGCAATTACCGAGTCGATCTTTGATGAGGTCGCGCGCGTTCGCGGAATGCTGAACGAAAACACGCCGGCATCGATAGCCGATGCGCAGGCTGCATTTTCGATCAAAACGGCGCAGGCGCGCGCGGGGGACCAGGAGGCGGCAAAGCTCCTGCCCCAGCTTTCGAAATCGTTACTCGACCTTTCCGAGGCCAACGCGCTGACAGCGATGGACCGCGACCGCGTCCGCGCACAGACGATGGGTAGTCTGATCGACACCGGGAACATCTTGTCGCGCATGTTCGGCCTCGAACCCTCCGTGTTCGCGGCCGGCGCGGCTGCGAGCACGCCGGCGCCGGCGGTGCCTGGCCAGCCATACGTGCAGAACGTGGCAGTTCAGGGCGGTGATACCAGAGGGCTGGAAGTGGTGGTCGAGCGCTTGACCGCGCAGGTCGCCGCCCAGCAGACGGTGCTCAACAGGATTGCGTCGAACACGCAGCGGTCTGCCGACACGCAGGACCGACTGTCCGATGGCGGCGTCGCCGTACGCACGAAAGAGGTGCCAGCGTGAGCGCCGCCGATTTCTGGCTGATCCGGCCGGTTGCCATCACCGACGCCATGCTGATCAGCAGCACGGTGCCCGAGGGGCTGGCGCAAGAGTATTCGTCTGGTTCCACATACGTCCTGGGCGCCGTCGTTGGTGTAAGCACGGGAACGAAGCAGGCCGTCTATCAGGGGCTCCTGGCGAGCAATGTTGGACACGCTCCTGCCACCTCGCCAACCTGGTGGAAGCCGCTGGGGACAGTCTACGCGCCCTACAGCGCGGGCACCTCCTACGGCCTAGGCGATGTGGTGTCGAGCATTTCGGCCAACGTGCACGACCTATACGAATCCCAGGCGGCGGGCAACTTGGGCAACGCGCTCACCGACAAGGCCAAGTGGCTGCGCAAAAGCGCGACGAATCGCTGGAATGCGTTCGACAAGGCGCTGAACAGCCGAACCGTCGTGCCGAACTCGATCAGCTTCGTCATAGCGCCCGGCCTGGTCAACACCGTTACCCTGCTCAACGTCGAGGGCGCCAGCGCGACCATCACGCAGTCGGGCACCGGGTACACGCGCACGCAAAGCCTGGTGCGGCATCACGTCCTGAACTGGTATGACTTCTACTACGAGGTTCCGATCAGGGTCGGTGATGTGGTGTTCGATGGCGTGCCGCCCTACGCAGCGTCGTCGCTGACAATCACGATCGAGAACGCTGGACTCGATGCCGCGATAGGCGGGTGCTTCGTTGGAAAGTCGCGGACGATCGGCACCACGCAATGGGGCGTGACCGGCGGGACGCTCAGCTACTCCACGGTCGACACCGATAAATTCGGCAACGTGACCATCTTCAAGCGCGCGAACGCCAAGCGCCTCAATTTCGAGGTTCGCATACCGGATGGCTTTGAAGACGAGGCGCACCGGCTGCTTACTGAATACACCGATGTCGAGCTGATCGTCATCGGCTCTACGAAATATTCAATGACCTATGCCTACGGTTACATCGACCAGTGGGAAGTGCCGATTTCAAACAGTGGCCAGAACGCGCCGATTTCATTCCGAGGACTGATATGACAATAACCCAAGTGATCACCGCGCTGCCACCGGCGCCGAACCCGCTCACGGACACCCCGGCCGTGTTCAGCGAGAAGGCAGCGGCATCCGTAGCGGCGCAGCAGGGTCTTCCGCCCGAGATCAATGCCTGGCGCGTTCAGGCGAATGCATTGGAAGCGAACGTCAACGCGAAGGAGTCCGCAGCGAGCGCAGCGAAGACGGCGGCGGAAACAGCGCGCGACGCCGCGCTCGGGTACAAAAATACGGCACAACTCGCCGCCGATGCCTCCATGAGTTACAGGGACCAAGCCCAATCTTGGGCGGGAGCGGCAGCAGGCAGCGCGGCGACGGCAAGCAGCATCGTTGCCTTCGTCGACACGAATTCGATCGCGAAAGGAAGTATTGACGCGTCGAAGCAGGTTCGCTTCGAGTGCGACGCGCTGATTCCACCGGGCACAGTTATTCCGTTGACTGTGCCAGCGGCCGGGGGGACCCTCGCGCTGCTGTCCGATCTACAGGAACTTACACGGGCGATGACCTTCTACGACAACGGCACGAGCACTGCGGTGGCCTATGCGAACGGTGGCACCCAGCGTGTGGCACCGGCGTCGGGCGCGAAGACGATGAGCTTCACGGGCTGGCCGGCCAGCGGCAAGCAGGCGGTGCAATTTCTTGAGCTGGTAAATATCGCCCTTGGAGGCAATCCGGCGTGGCCTGCGGGCGCGCGGTTCATCCGGTACGATGGCGTGATCCAGACGACTGCAGCCGCAGCGAATATCACGTGGCAGACAGGCGGCACCGATTACGTCATGGTGTCGACGCGCGATGGCGGCACCACGCTCATCGTGTCAGTGCTACGAGGCTGATCATGACGCCTATCGACGCCCGCCGCAGCGGGTTTTACGGGAAGCGCGCGCGCATCCCCATGACCGCAACCTTTACCAGCAGCGGCACATGGACGGCACCCGCATCCACCACAATGGTCGACAGCCTGATCGGCAAAGGGAGCAACGGCGGCGCGGCGCCCCTACTCAGCGCGAGCACGACGGTGGCAACAGTGTTCTGGTACATCGGCAGCGGCGGCTCGAATGCCGGCACCTATGACTGGGCCTCTGCAACAAATTCAGCGATTGCGCAGCGTAACGCGATCAACGCCGGTGGCAACCCGAGCTATACCTTCTACAACATCAGCCAGCATTCAAACAACACGTACACGGTTGCCACTGCTGGCTACTCATTGTCGGGCGTGGTCGCGGGATCAGCCACGATTTCCTACGAATCCGGCTGGCAAACGAGTGGGAATATTTCTGGTGGCGGGTCAAATCAAAACTGGTCGGCCACGGTGAGCTGGAATTACTACGGCTCGCCCACAAACGGCAGCGACAGCACGGCATTCGGCTACACCTTCGCCGGCGGCGTGGGCGGTGGCGTGGCCCCGACATCCACGCATTACAACATTGCCGTCACCCCGGGCAATGGCTACTCGATCGTAGTCCCGCCGGGCGGCTCGGTAACGATCAACTATTACCAGTAGACCGCGCTCTCCCAAACCACGGCCACCTTCGGGTGGCATTTTTTTAAGGCAACGAATGATGAACGATCAAGAGCGCGACGCCATGCTGGTGTCGATCAAGACGGCCTTGTCCGATAACACGCGCAAGACCGAGCAAATCCTGACAGCGTTCCCGTCCGGGGATACCGATGGGCATCGGCGCTACCACGAGGCGGTGATCGAGTGGCGCGAGCTGCGTAACCGGCTGGTGCGCGAGGCCCTGATCAAGGTCACCCAGGCGGGCGCGCTGGCCGGCGCCGGCTGGGTAGCACTGGCGATGTGGCAGACACTGAAGATCACGGTGAAGCAATGAGGCTTATCGACGACTGGCGCCTGGTGCTGCGCAAAGCCTGGAGCGTGAAATTCAACGTGGCGGCCACGCTGTTCGGCGCCGCCGAGGTGGCCGTGGCCATCTGGAAGCCGGAGGGCATGCCGAACGGGGTATTCGCTGGGGGCGCCGCGGCTGTCTCCATTTTCGCAAATGTGTCGCGCCTGATGGCGCAGAAGGAATTACATGGCAACGACAAATAAGGTCCGCATGGGCATCGCCGGGCTGGTGGTGAGCGCCGCAGCGTTCGTGGGCATCCTCACACGTGAGGGCTACAGCGACGGCGTGATCATCCCGACGAAGGGAGACTTTCCCACCATTGGATTCGGCACCACAGGCGGCGTGAAGGCTGGCGACCGCACCACGCCGGTCAAGGCGGCGCAGCGCGCGCTGCTCGATGTCCGGACCTACGAGGGGGCCGTTAAAAGCTGCGTGCGCGCCCCGATGACCCAAGCTGAATACGATGTGTACGTCGACTTGACCTACAACATCGGGTCGACCGCGTTCTGCAGCAGCACCATCGTGAAGCGGCTGAACGTCGGCGACTATCGTGCCGCCTGCGATGCGATCCTGCTGTACCGGTTCGCCGCCGGCTATGACTGCTCGACGCCTGGCAACCGGCGCTGCGCCGGCTTGTGGACAGATCGCCAGCGCTCGCATGCGCAGTGCGTGGCGGCCCAATGAGCGCCCTGGGCGCGCTGGCGGCGGGCGCCCGAACACGAAGTTACCCGCGTTCGCGCTTTTTGCGATGCGAATTACCAAAGAAATCAGTGGGTTACGATCCGCGTGCGCGCTTGTTTTGCTTGGCGTTGGGTTGGTGGTGACCGGCTGTCAGACGCCCCAGCCGGCCGCCACTGTGGTTAAAGTTCCGGTGATGGTCAAATGCGTGTCCGCAGCGCCTGCCCGGCCAACCTTCGCCATCCAGAAGCTCTTGCCCGATGCCAGCGACGGCGAGAAGGTGCTCGCCCTGGCGCGCGACCTGCCCGTGCACCTCAAGTACGAGGCCCAGCTCGAAGCCGTGATTGCGGGGTGTATATGAGCGGCGAAGCCGGCCGCTGATCTTAGGAAGGCACCGGATCGACGGTCCGGACGGGGCGCCCATGCTGGTGAACAGCGCCGACATATTGGTACAGTTCGTATGCTGCGTGGCTGAGTCTTTTCCGTAATTGACGGAACTTCAAAACAAAGGGTGTCAACAGACTCGCCCCATGTATGCGCAGGTACAAGTGACAATTTTTGAGCACATCGAAGCTTAGGGAAGCGCTGATCTATTGACGATTCTGGCTGGCGGTGCAAAGTTTTTGATGCCGCGTTTCTGACGAGCCGCATCGGCGATATCTACACAGTTGAGGCGGCCAATTCTTCCGTTTCAAGGGCGTTTTTCTCGCCCTTTCATTGTCAGGACGGAGTTCGGGTTTCCGAGACCGTAAATTGCCGGCCCGCGAGTATCAAGTTCGCGAAGCCGAACAGGGTGAACAGTTGGGCAGTGTTTTTCTTCAAGCCGCGGTAGCGCGCTTTCCGATGACGAAAGAGGTTCTTGACGACATGGAACGGATGCTCAACTTTGGCCCGCACGCTTGCCTTCAAGTGCTCCAGCTTTTCCGTCATGCGGCCGAGTTTGTTGGCAGGCAGCGCCTTGCGTTTGGTTCTCTTCATTGCGACGTGCCAAGTCACTTTCGTTTCAAGATTCTCTTCGCGTTTTTCAACGCCCTGGTATCCCGCATCGCCCAGTACCGCCACTTCATCGCCGTGCAGCAATGCATGTGCCTGCGTCACATCAGCCACATTGGCGGCAGTGGCCACCACCGTGTGTACCAGTCCCGACTTCGCGTCAACACCAATATGCGCTTTGAGCCCGAAGTGCCAGTCGTTCCCCTTCTTCGTCTGGTGCATTTCGGGATCACGTTTTTTGTCCTTGTTCTTGGTCGATGGCGGCGCCGCTATCAGCGTGGCGTCCACAATCGTGCCTTCGCGCATCATCAAACCCTGGGCCGCCAAATGCCCGTTGATCGTTTCGAAGATCTTGCGTGTGAGCTCGTTCTTCTCCAGCAAGCGGCGAAATTTCAACAGCGTCGTGGCGTCCGGCGCCTGCTCGCGACTGAGGTCGATACCGACGAAGCCACGAATCGCCTGGCTGTCATAGACCGCGTCCTCGATCCCCTCATCGGACAAACCGAAGCACTGCTGGACCACGTACATCCGCAACATGCGCGCCAAGCCGATCGGCGGGCGGCCAGCACCTACAACCTTGGGATAGAACGGTTCGATCAGCGCATGCAACTGCGACCATGGCGTCACACTGTCTATCTTTGCCAGGAACACGTCACGACGTGTCAACTTCTTCTTGGCGGCGTATTCGAGATCGGAAAAACTCTTCTGCATGATCGATTGAGCGGTCGTGGAGGCGCTGTTATTGTCTCAGGTATCGCCCGAGCCCGGCATGGTGTTGGATGAATAAATCAGTGCTTCCTTAGGAACTTACACGGCCGTCAGCGGCGGCACTTGAGCTAACACCGGTTGTAAAATAACAACTTTATGAAATAAATATTATTGATATAAAAATGTGTTGTGGTGCTATGAGATAATTCATGACTTTAAAAAAAATCAAGGGCATGAGATGGCTTTCCCGTTCGCAGACGTTTCATTTTTATCGCGGCTATCACCCCAGCGCATTTTTTCATCGTTGATGACTGCAATTCTTTTATGCGTCACACTCAATGCGCGGGCCGTTGAGTATAAGCCTGATTCTTTTGGGCCATACAAATATGTCATGTCATCAGCAAAACGGTTTCTGGATGAGGCTGGGGCTATAAATAACATAATTACGATAATGGCAGCCGGGCCAGACAAATATGTTTGTAAATTCACTTTGGTGCCTGACCCGTCCTCAAAATACGCCGCTATAGAGAGCCGCGCGCTTCGCACCACTGTGGAACGCAGGCGCTTTGTGGCGACCGAATATTATATGAATAACGGGGCCTGCACCTCGACGAACGTATACTCCGCTTCACTTGACCGCGAGCAACTCGTATGCAGCTCAGCGGAAAACCTGCGCTACTCCGATAAAGACGACGACTGCGTCTCGGTGACCCCAGTGAAAAAAGCAGACTCGGACGGCAAGAACGTTGGTGCGTGTCCATGCGACGACGCGCCGACCGTCGGCGAACCGATTCAGCCGACAACGGGCAACATGTGGCATGCCATCTCGGACTACCAACCGTCGAAGGCTGCAGGTAACTTGATACTAAATCGTATTTACAATAGCACTCCTGTCTATCCGGATCCCATGACGATTCGTGGATTTGGCGTGCGTTGGACGCATTCATATAACAAATCGCTCAGGGCGGAGCAGAATTACGTCGCTGGGGCACCCGGCGATTGCTGGCTCTTTAACAGCGATGGCTCACTGGAGTGCTCGTCCGGATTTCCCAGCCGGGAACCAATTCCAGGCAGGGTATCTGTCACCCATCCAGATGGAAAACAAATTCTGTTCACCCGTTCCGCCACCACTGGCAATTACACAAGTACCGCCGATGTGAGCGATAAGCTCTCTGCGGTCATGACGGCAGACAACCTTGCCGTAAAAGAGTGGATAATTTTCAGCGCACAGCAGGACCGGAAGGAACGCTTTGACATTAGCGGCTTACTGTTGTCCGTGACGGAACGCGGCGGCCTCAAGCAATTATTCACGTATAGCGATGGTGTGAGTAACAATACGAGCGTCAGCCGTCTTCCAGCAACTGCGCCTGTTTGCGCAGACATACATCCGAACAACGTCCTTCAGGCCGGCCGTTTGCTCTGCGTGACGAATAGTTGGGGACGTCAGATCCAGTTCAGGTACGACGTAAAAGGCCGTATTACCGAAATGCTCGATCCAGCGGGTAAGTCCACTCTTTATGAATACGACGGTACGTCGGGTGGCTGCATTCCCGGCAATGAAACCACGTACGCCTGCAAAGCAAACAATCTGACCAAGGTGACTTATCCCGACGGAAAAAGCCAGACCTATTGGTACAACGAAGCAAGCAAAATCAACGGTGGCGCCATATGTATAAATGCGTTCCAAACAATAGGCAATGGCTTTGGCCCGACTGCTTTTAGTAACCTGATGACTGGCTTGGTGGATGAAAATGAAGAGCGCCATATCAGTTGGACGTATGACTGCTCCGGCAGGGCAACGTCATCGCAACTCGGCGATGGCATCAACAAGGTTACTGTCGCCTATTCAGACAGCCCCGTCCCTTCAGCAAAAGTGACCCACTACCTGGGCCCCAAGGAAAACCCGGTGACGTCGGTAAGTAACTTCGGCAAACAATCTGTGCTTGGCGTTGCCAAAAACACCACCGTTGACGTGCCGTGTGTGGAGTGCGGCACGATTGCTGAACGCAAGTACGACACTGCAGGCAATATCGCAATGAAAAAAGATTTCAACAGCAATTACAGCTGCTTCGAATATGAGGCCGCGCGCAATCTTGAAACGACCCGGGTTGAAGGCGCTCCGACAGCCGCCTGCGCTCCGCTGCTGACCGCGCAAACACTTGCTTCGCCAGTACGTAAAACCACGACAAAATGGCACGCCCAATTTCGCCTGCCGGAAACGATCGCCGAACCCAAGCGTATTACGAAATACCAGTACGAGGCCGTGTCCGGCAATCTACTCTCCAGAACCGAGCAGGCCACGACCGACCCGACCGGTGCGCTGGGAGTGAACGCGCCTTTGACGGGCAGTGCCCGCAAATGGACATATACGTACAACAATGTGGGGCAATTGCTCACCGTGACCGGCCCGCGTACCGACATCGAGGACCTCACCAAGTACGAGTATAAGGAGTCCACCGGCGACTTGGTCAAGGTAATCAACGCTGCCAAGCAGGAGACGGCTTACGAGGAATATGACGCTCACGGCCGTGTTCATACGATTCGCGTGCAAAACGGCCCCACCACAAAGCTGGACTACACCGAACGCGGATGGGTTAAGTCGCAAGCCGTAACGAGTGGTGAGAGCACACTGACCACCTATTACACTTACAAGCCGTCAGGTCAGATCGAGACAGTCACGTTCCCGGACAGGAGCGTGACGAAGTATCTGTACGATGCAGCCCACCGACTCACTTCTGTGGTCAGCGACCGTGACGAGAGCATCATTTATACGCTCGATCTCACCGGCAACCGGATCAAGGAAGAAGTGCGCGACCCTAACGGCAACCTGGCGCGCCAGATTACCCGTACCTATGACATTACCGGCCGTCTGACGAGCCAAACCGGAGCTGCACAATGACCCGCCGTACCTTAAGCCATTTGACGTCCGGCGCATTAATTGTTGTCATGACTTATACCCCGCTGCTGGGTGCTTATACGGGCACGCTCGCATCTGCGCAGTCGGTACCGGCAGCGCCCACCAGTTACAAGTACGACCTGGTCGGCAACCTGAAGGAGGTTACCGCCCCGTTGGGACGCGTAACGACTCATACTTATGATTCATTCAATCGATTGAAGCAGGTGGAACAGCCGCTGACCAACGGCTCCCGCCCGACCATCAAGTATGGATACGACGGCATCGACCAGGTGGCGACGGTGACCGATCCGCGCAACCTGGAGACGCGTTACTCCGTCGACGGGCTGGGTAACCGCAACGAGTTGGGAAGCCCCGATACGGGCCTCACAAAATCGACCTACGATGCCGCCGGCAATCTGAAGACGAGTATGGACGGCCGCGGTAAAACAAATACATATTTTTATGATGCGCTCAACCGCCTGACCCGGATCGACTATACGGGCACCGTCGGCACGACGTTTGCATACGATGGCGGCGCCACCCCCCTCCCGAATGCACGCGGTAAAATGACGCTGATGACGGATGAATCGGGTTATACGAAGTATACCTATGGCGCATTCGGGCGGCTCGCCACCAAAGCCCAAACCACCACCGGCCTGGGGAGCTACACCAATACGCATACGCTTGCCTATGGTTACGATGTGGACGGTCGGCTGGCGAGCGTAACCTACCCGAGCGGTAACCGCGTTAACTATGGCTACAACCATGCGGGCCAAGTCACCAGCATCACGCTGAACCCGGTAAAAGCCGACGGTACCGGCACGAACATCGACAGCAGCATTGTTTTGCTGAACAATATCACCTACGCACCGTTTGGCGGAACCACCGGCTGGAAATGGGGAAACAGCACGGAAGCGAGCGAAAACAAGCATGTGCGCACCTACGACCTTGATGGCCGGATCAGCAGCTACACCTTGGGAAGCCCTTCGGCGAATGGCGTTGTACGCACGGTCATTTACGATGCTGCCAGCCGCATCAAAGGATACACCCATGTCGGCACAGGAACGGCGCCTAGCCCTGCCAGCCTGAACCAGACCTTTGGCTACGACGAGCTGGATCGCCTGACCAGCTACAGCGGCAACGGCACCAGCCAAACTTACGCCTACGATGCCAGCGGTAATCGCATCAAGGCTGGATTTGGGGCGAACAGCTACACGAACACCATTGATCCTCTTAGTAATAAGCTGAGCGCGACCACCGGCCCGGGGCCGGCCAAAACAAATCAATACGATGGCGCCGGTAATCTGGCCACTGATGGCACGCTCGTCGTCACTTATAACGGGCGGGCTCGGCCATACCGTATCCAGAATGGTACTGTCACGGCCCACCAGCTGTTCAACGGCTTGGAACAGCGTGTATTCCAGACTAACGGCGGTGGTATATTTGTCTATGACGAACAGGGACAGTTGATAGGTGAGTACAACTATGTCAACGGCAAGGCAACGCGCGAAACGGTATACTTGGGCAACCTGCCGGTGGCAGTGCTGACGCAGACAGTGACGGGTACGGCACCGGCCCAAAGCACGGCGATTAACGTGTTCCATATTCACCCTGATCATTTGGGAACGCCACGGATGATCACACGTACGCTCGACAACAAGATCGTCTGGCGCTGGGACAATGGTGACCCGTTCGGGCTGACACCGCCGACCGAATATTTCAGCGGATCAGGTACCTTTACATTCAACTTGCGGATGCCAGGTCAGTATTACGATCGAAATACAAACTTGTTTTACAACTACCACCGGGACTATGATCCTCAGACTGGTAGGTACATCCAGAGCGATCCAATCGGCCTGAGAGGTGGAATAAACACTTATGGCTATGCAGAAGGCAACCCTATCAGCAAAATTGATCCAACTGGGCGACTCGCTTTCTTGATTCCTTTAATTCCTTCGGCCGCTTCTATGGTCAACGTAGCCTTCTTTGGCGGAAGTGCGGCAGTCGTCGCATATGGGGCACACAAAGTTGCTCAAGCGAATCGGGTAGCCGCAAATGATGGGTTTATCTGCAAGCCAGACGAGCCCTGCTTGGCAAGTCAAAAATCGCTTAATGCAGAACGAAATGGCTTGCTTGATTTCATCGGGGTTACACCCGCCACTGATGTGGAAACTCTAGTTGCTATCAATAACTTAATTATTAACTTTAATAGAAATGTGGCGGCTCATAATAAAACTTGCCCTCATCTGCCCGTCATGCCACTCCCACTTACACCCACTGGGACGTATCGGTAAGAAAACCATTTTATAGTGGAGATAAGTAGATGCCCTATTTTGCAATCTGTTTGAACGACGAGCCGCGGATGATCATCGGTGGCGATGATCTAGATATTCTCTCCATTGGAGTAATAAGTGTGCAGGACTCAACCAAAGCATATCTACAAGTAACAAGTATGAACAAGGTAACAGCGGAACATCAGACCTTATTTTCCCGGCATTTGGAGCGCGGTGAATCTCTAGCGGTAGTATTTCAACACACGAACATGACGGTGGGAAATATCACCACCCTTAATACTGTCGCAAAAAATACATGTCTTGAATCGCGCAATAAACTCAGAGGACGAGTTGGTTTTATGGTCAAATTACATAGTTCAGAGCGACTGATCGCAAACGTTGATGATGATTCGATGCTTCATGTGGCAGCAAACTGGGTTAGTGCGAAGAATCAGTGCCTTTTTGAAATGGCCTGCATTCGCATGACCAGTGACGGACAGAACCAAATGCTTTTGGAACATGAGATTTTAGATGACAAACCTTTCACCATTCAAGTCATATGAGGCGAAGTCGTCCCGATGTCAGTACACGGGGGGACTCATGTGGGAGGGAAAGGACGTATTTAATTGCAGAGGACGTATTAGAGGCGCTGGTCGTGCTTAACCTGACAGGTCAGTAACTGCATCACCGGCACGTGCGAGCTCAGCAAACATTCGCCGTATCGCGGCTGGCACGTCGACGCTGACCTTCCTGTGCAAGGCGTATCCGGCTACGCCCAGGCCGGCGCGAAGGACGAAAATTCCAAATGCTTTCATGGTACTTTCAGATGAGTGGCTAGAAGGGAAGGGGTGTTCCTCCAATAAATAACACGTACAAGAAAACCCGGCGATTCTATTCAAATGTAACAAATTATCGTATTGGGCGCCTGACCATAAGTTTGGCTAGGATTAATACAATGTGTTTGCCGAGCTTGGCCGACACCTCGCACTTTTCCTCTGCATAGTCATGGCGCAGATAGTGCCTGCGCACCGCGCTGCAGCCCGGACGTGGTTCTGGCACCGGTCGATGATGTCGAGGGACACGCCCAGGCGCTGCATCAGCGTGGCGCCTGTGCGACGCAGGTCGTGCGGCGTCCAGGCCCCGGTCTTGCCGGCGCCGAGCACATGGGTGTTGTCGTGGCGCTGATTCTTCTTTGGCGCGCGCGGCTGAGCTGGTGGCGCTTAAGGCTGCGGTCGCGGTCAAACGCGGCTCGGGGCATCAAACTAATTAGTGGAAACGACGTCAGTCGGACGAGTGGAATTAATAGTCACATCTTGCTCAAAAACCCGGACTATACTAGCCGCCTTTATTTGGCCACGAATCGTGGTGGCGTTGACCTCAAGGCTGATCTTTTTTCTGCCACGAAAGGATTCCCACAGACGATTTACACCTTTAGCCTCGAACTCGTCTTCGAAAACTGTAGCAGAAAATTCTTGGCCACGCTCATCCTGCAACCAGAACCGCGTAATTCCACCAACTCTAGCCTCCGCGCGAATTACTTGGTAGTCACCTCGACTAAGGCCCGCTGTCGCTCTTTCTTTAGCCGCTCGTTGATTGACCTCGTTAATTTCTGAACGGTTAAAATTTGTCCGTCCGATCTTAATATTATCGGCATCAGCAGCGCCTTTGATAATGGAGCGAGTTCCTTCTTCCGTGGCTTTAGCAAATCGACCTACCACGGCGTTATCCTTTGCAATCTGCCCAATGAGTTGAAACTGCGCTGTTTTTGCTGCCTCCTCTGCCGTAGTCTGAGCCACCGCAATTTCCTTACCCTTAACCTCGGCAGCCGTAGTTACCTCATGCTGTTTAGTTTCAGCCCAAGTTTCGACAATGTTGGTTGCCCCCCATACCACCGCGACAGTAAGGACCACGGCAATAAGCGTTTTCATTTTGTGGCTACTGTCCATATTTTGAAAGCCATCTGCAAGCTTATCGAAAAAACCTTCCAACGATGCAATGAGGTCTGAACTTCCTTCCGCAACGTGAAATACTAATTCGAAATAGGCTTTTTGTTCGTCGGTAAGTCGCCGGATATTATCTTCACCGTACAATGCAAAAGCAACAGCTCGGTAAAGTTCTTCTTGGAAGTCCCACAGTCCGCGCGCTAATGCAGCTGGTACAGTTGAATGGTATTTTTTGCCCTCAATAAGCACACGAAATTGTGTCAACTCACCGCCAAATTTAACATCGGAAACGTCCGTCGGCAGAGATGCGTCAGATTTCAAAAAATCAAGCGCCTCTTCAACGCTGTTTAGCTCGACCATGTTCAGATTTCTCCGGTAAATTATCCCACATTGTCCGGCGCCCCATGTGGCAGGGGCGTCGGTGAATTTTTCAGAATTTCCACAAATTGGACGAGGCACAAGTGATGTAAAAAAGTCAGTTGCAAAGTAGCCCGATCTTGCTGTCCGTGAACAGGATGCTCAAGTGAATCCTGCTTGACAGCGCGCGCAGTGCGTCGCCTCGCCTGATCGCATATACCGACATTTCGGGCACATCGACACCGATACCGGGGCGCCTGACGAGGATGGGACGGTTTCGCGCAGCTCGGCCAGCGGGGTGGCAACCGGAAGTGCGGCCGGGCTGGCGGACTTCGGTGCCATGGCTCCGAATCCAGTAAGAATTGCTCCAACGGTCGACTGTACCCCCGCGAAGATCAGAAGGTTCTGCCGCTGGGCCATGCGGTCAATATTCGCAACGACCATTGCTGGGGTCTTCACTCCATAGCCAAAGTCGCGCGCAGGCATGTCAACACTGACGTTCATGTTCAAGGCATACCCTGCCAAGGCTAGGCCGGCCACCAAAATTAAAATTCCAAATGTTTTCATTTGTGCTTTCTGGTGAGTAATCGCAACCAGCTGCGATTTTCCTTAGCATGGCCGATGTGTCCGTCGCCGACGAATCATACCGCCAAGAAATGCATGGATTCTATTGAAATGTAACGGAAAGCACGACGCCGAACTTCACGCCCCATGCTGTCCACGGTAAACGCAAAAATGCCCAGCACAGGGCCGGGCATATTTGCGTGTGATTTGCGTGTGAAAGCACTGACAATTACAGACCGCCAAAGACAAGAATCAAGCCCTGCCGATTCTCATAAATCCCCAATAAAATCAGGGTCTTACATCGTCTTTCGTGGTCTGCCAACAACTTAATAAGTGGTGGAGGCGGCGGGAATCGAACCCGCGTCCGCAAGCACTCTACAGACAGTTCTACATACTTAGCACTGCCATTTAATTTAACCGGTACAACGCGGACGTGCACGCTGTGTACAAGCGAGTTACCTATTATTTAGTCCGGAACTAAGTAACCCAGTTCAAGACGAGTCCCTGTAAATGACTCTAGAGCTTTTGACGGCCCACCCCAGGGACGAGGTGTTCTAGAGCTAGCAGCAATTAAGCTGCGAGTGCGTACGAGTTATCGTTTGCAGTTAAGTTTTTCAGGTTGTATTTACGAGGTAGCCCGCCCTCGGTATGCCCTGCGCTGCTTTGCAACCCACGTCGAAACCAGGTCGCCCCCACAGAACCCCTATTGTACCTGAAAGCGCGACAGCATGACACCTGCCTCCGAACCGTGTGTCCAATCCCTCAACTGTCAAAAAATGAACACAAAAGGAAATTTAATTGCCCATTTGCATCAAATAAATTGCCACATGGAATTGTTTAGGCTATTCTCTTGGCTGTGACGACGACTTCGCAGTCAAGTCAGACCCTCTAACCCATCCAGGAGAACCAGCATCATGATGACCAAGACGACCTTCCGCCTTTGCGCAGCACTGATCGTAGCAGCCAGCGCCAACGTGGCATTCGCAGCTGACGTACCAGCGGTGTTCGACGCCAAAAGCTGCAAGGCCGACTATCCGAAAGCATCGTTGATGAACGAAGAGCAGGGCGTGGTCAGCATGGCTTTCCTGGTGTCGGCCGATGGCAAGGTTCTGGAAGCGAAACTGGACAAGACCAGCGGCTTCAAGAGCCTGGACAAAGCCGCAATGAGCGCCATCAGCGCCTGCAAATTCAAACCGGGCAGCAAGGACGGCCGTCCTGACAGCACCTGGACCAAAGTCGAATACAACTGGACCCTGAGCTGATCGATTATCGCTGGACCATGCGCCCGACGCGGGTGCATCGTCTGTCGTAGAATGTAAAACGCCTGGCCGATGCTGATGCAGCATGGCCAGGCGTTTTTTTGCGCTCGCGCTGCCACCGGCCCCGCCGAGGGGCGGCCACTTGCGCCTCAGGCCACCAGCACGCCCGGCGCGATCGTCGCGCGCAGCAGTTCCAGCAAATCCTGCGGGGTGTCGAGCAGGTAGTCGGCGCCCCATTGGGCCGGTTCGACCGCGCCGCAATAGCCCCAGCCGCAGGCGACGGTGAGCATGCCGGCCGCGCGCCCGGCTTCGATGTCGCGCAAATCATCGCCCACGTACCAGCACTGTTCCGGCGCAATGCCGAGCCGGCGCGCGCCTTCGAGCAGCGGCAAGGGATGCGGCTTGGCGTGTGCGGTGGTGTCGCCCGAGATGATGCAGCCGGCGTGCTGCAGCCCGATCAGGGGAATCAGCGGATCGGTAAAGCGCGCCGGTTTGTTGGTGACGATGCCCCAGGCCATGCCCGCCTGGACGATGCCATCCAGCAGTTCCGGCACGCCGCCGAACAGGGTACTGTGCGATGCCATGTCGGCCTGGTAATAATCGAACCATTTCACCCGCAGCGCTTCGTAGCCGGCGTCGCCCGGCGCCAGGCCGAAGGCGGCGCCGATCATGCCGCGCGCGCCGGCCGAGGCGGTCGGACGCAGCAGGGCGTACGGTGTCGGCTCCAGGCCGCGGTCGGCGCGCAGGCGGTTGACGGCCGCCGCCAGGTCCGGCGCGGTGTCGGCCAGGGTGCCGTCGAGGTCGAACAGGATGGCCCGCGGGGCCGGCGTGGAGAGGGTTCGGGTCATGGCGGCTTGCTCGGCAGTTCGGAAGGGCGCGGCTTACAGGGGGCGGCTGCAGGCCACCATGTAATTGACGCTGGTGTCGTTGTTGAGGGAGTAGATCTTGGTCAGCGGATTGTAGGTCAAGCCCTTCAGTCCGTCTACCTGCAAGCCGGCTTCCCGCACGAATTGCGCCAGCTCGGCGGGGGTGATGAATTTGCCGTAGTCATGGGTGCCCTTGGGCAGCATGCGCAGCAGGTATTCGGCGCCGACCACGGCGTACAGATACGCCTTGGGATTGCGGTTAATCGTCGAGAAAAACACATGCCCGCCCGGCTTGACCAGGGTCGCGGCAGCCTCGACGATGGCGCCCGGATCGGGCACGTGCTCGAGCATTTCCATGCAGGTGACGACGTCGTACTGGCCGGCTTCGCGCGCGGCCATGTCTTCGGCGGCGATCAGTTCGTAGCGCACCTGCACGCCCGACTCCAGGCTGTGCAGGTCGGCGACCTTGAGCGCCTTGTCGGACAGGTCGATGCCGGTCGCCTCGGCGCCTTTCCTGGCCATCGATTCGGTCAGGATGCCGCCGCCGCACCCAATGTCGATCACTTTCTTGCCCGCTAGCGCGGCGCGCGCGTTGATCCATTCGAGGCGCAGCGGGTTGATTTCGTGCAGGGGCTTGAACTCGGACGTCGGGTCCCACCAGCGGTGGGCAAGTTCGCTAAATTTCTGGATTTCTAGAGGGTCGGCATTCATACGCGGAATGATAGCGGGAATTCGGGGAATGCGACGGACGCAAGCATAAAAAAAGCGCGACGGCGATGCCATTCCCGCAGAGCTCGCAGGGCCAGGAGGCCTTGCCGCTGCGCACGCCGTCGGGCTGCTGGAGTCGCCAGGCCAGGCGTTCTCGCCGTCTCCGGCGCGGCCGGAACCTGGCGCCACGCGCAATCAAGGCCGGTTCGCCAAATCGCGGGCGAAAAAAAACACCCCTGCGCGAGGGGTGTTTCACTGACGATGCGATCGTCGGCGCTGCCGTGGCTTCCCACCCGGCGCATGCGCCGGGGCGGGCTTCGTGGCAGAGGCGCAGCTTACTTGGCGCGGGTGCCGACGACTTCGACTTCGACGCGACGGTTCTTGGCGCGGCCTTCAGCGGACTTGTTGTCTGCTACTGGCTGCGATTCGCCCTTGCCTTCGGTGTAGATGCGGTTCGCTTCGATGCCTTTGGCTTGCAGGTAAGCCTTGACAGCTTCAGCGCGGCGGATCGACAGCTTCTGGTTGTACGCATCGGTGCCGACCGAGTCAGTGTGGCCGACGGCGATGATGACTTCCAGGTTGATGCCTTGCAGTTTCGAGCTCAGGTCGTCCAGCTTGCCTTTGCCTTCCGCTTTCAGGACGGACTTGTCGAAATCGAACAGGGCGTCGGCGGAGAAGCTGACTTTTTCCGACGTTACTGGCGGCGGAGCAACCACTGGCGGCGGGGTCACCACGGCGCCCGGGGTTGGCGGCGGCGTTACCGGCTCTGGCGGCGTGACGCATTTGCCGTTTTCCAGTTTGGCTGGCTCAACGCACAGGGGCAGGTCGCAACCTGGGACCGCATCGGCCGGGGTCCAGTAGCCAGTGCGCCAGCACAGACCGAAAGGATCGCGCGCGATCACGCCACGGGCATCCTGGACATAGGCGCTGTTCGGTTTCGTTGCCATGATGTCGGTGGTTACAGGAGCGAACGGCGGCGACTGTTGTGCCATTGCGCTGCCTGCAATCGCGGAGGCCGCGAGCATGAGCGAGACGAGTTTTTTCATAGTTTTTCTTCCTTTCGGGGGTGATATCCGCAGCTTTATAGCTGCGCAACTTTTCGAGCGTGGACAAGATAGTAACAGCTTGCCCCAGCCATTACCCGTGACAGTTTCGTGACAGCTTATGAAACAGGCAATTAACTTCTGGGCCATTTTGCCACATGCACTTAATTAGCACGAAGGCTGTTAAACCAAACACGCTGCAATGGGGTCCATCATGTTGTATCCACGCAACATCGTGTCTCGCGCAACATGACTTGGTTGACAAATGATGAACGTTTTTATGATTTCGATCACGCTACTCTCATTGCCGGCCATCGATCAATTGCGCAGCTGCTATACGCCGCATGCTAAAATCCTACGCTTGTCTGTAGCTAAGTGGGCGCGCGCACCGTCATTGTGCACCCGTCGGTCTGGCAGCATCGAACGTGCAGCATTTGCGTACAGCTAATATAACCACAGCCTGAGATCAGTCCCGCCAATGGATCAATTCGCAAAAGAAACAATCCCCATTTCCCTCGAAGAAGAGATGCGCAAGAGCTACCTCGATTACGCGATGAGCGTGATCGTCGGGCGCGCCTTGCCGGATGTGCGCGACGGCTTGAAGCCGGTGCACCGCCGTGTCTTGTTCGCCATGCACGAAATGAACAACGTGTACAACCGCCCGTACGTGAAGTGCGCGCGCGTGGTCGGCGAAACGATGGGTAAGTACCACCCGCACGGCGACGCGTCGATCTACGACACGCTGGTGCGCATGGCCCAGGATTTCTCCTTGCGCTACACGCTGGTCGATGGCCAGGGCAACTTCGGTTCGGTCGACGGCGACAGCGCCGCCGCCATGCGTTACACCGAGTGCCGCCTGGACAAGATCGCCAGCGAGATCCTGGCCGACATCGACAAGGATACGGTCGATTTCCAGCCCAACTATGATGGCAAGGAAAAAGAACCGACGGTGCTGCCGACCCGGATTCCCAACCTGCTGATCAACGGCTCGTCCGGTATCGCGGTCGGCATGGCGACCAATATCCCGCCGCACAACCTGACCGAAGTGGTCAACGCCGCGCTGCACGTGCTGCGCAATCCCGACTGCACCATCGACGAGCTGATCGAGATCATTCCGGCGCCGGACTTCCCGACCGCCGGCATCATTTACGGCGTCTCGGGCGTGCGCGACGGCTACCGCACCGGGCGCGGGCGCGTGGTCATGCGCGCCAAGACCCACTTCGAGGAATACGGCAAGGATGGCGGCCGCATCGCGATCATCGTCGACGAGCTGCCGTACCAGGTCAATAAAAAATCGCTGCTCGAGCGCATCGCCGAGAATGTGCGCGACAAGAAGCTCGAAGGCATTTCCGACATCCGCGACGAGTCCGACAAGTCGGGCATGCGCGTGGTCATCGAACTGAAACGCGGCGAAGTGCCGGAAGTGGTCCTCAACAATCTGTACAAGCAGACCCAGTTGCAGGATACCTTCGGCATGAACATGGTCGCGCTGGTCAACGGCCAGCCGAAACTGCTCAACCTCAAGCAGATGCTGCAGTGCTTCCTGTCGCACCGCCGCGAAGTGGTCACGCGCCGCACCGTGTTCGAACTGCGCAAGGCGCGCGAACGCGGCCACATGCTCGAAGGCCTGGCCGTCGCCCTGGCCAATATCGACGACTTCATCGCCATCATCAAGGCCGCGCCATCGCCACCGATCGCCAAGACCGAACTGATGGCGCGCGCCTGGGACTCGTCCCTGGTGCGCGAGATGCTGCTGCGTACCGCCGAAGGCACCACCGTCGGCGGCATCGAAGCGTTCCGTCCCGAGCACCTGCCCAAGCACTACGGCATGCAGCCCGACGGCCTGTACAAGCTGTCCGACGAACAGGCGCAAGAGATCCTGCAAATGCGCCTGCAGCGCCTGACCGGCCTTGAGCAGGACAAGATCGTCAACGAGTACAAAGACATCATGGCGCACATCGCCGACCTGCTCGACATCCTGGCCAAGCCGGAACGCGTGACGGTCATCATCACCGATGAAATGACCTTGGTGATGAACGAGTACGGCGCCGGCAACAAGGACGTGCGCCGCTCGACCATCGAGCACAATGCCACCGACCTGGAAACCGAAGACCTGATCACGCCGCAGGACATGGTCGTGACCCTGTCGCACACCGGCTACATGAAGTCGCAGCCGATCTCCGAATACCGCGCCCAGAAGCGCGGCGGGCGCGGCAAGCAGGCCATGGCGACCAAGGAAGAAGACTGGATCGACCAGCTGTTCATCGCCAACACGCACGATTACATCCTGTGCTTCTCGAACCGCGGCCGCATGTACTGGCTCAAGGTGTGGGAAGTGCCGCAAGGCTCGCGCAATTCGCGCGGCAAGCCGATCGTCAACATGTTCCCGCTGCAGGACAACGAGAAGATCACCGTGGTGCTGCCGCTGTCGGGCGTGAACCGCACCTTCCCGGAAGACCACTACGTGTTCATGGCGACCAGCCTCGGTACCGTGAAAAAGACGCCGCTGAAAGACTTCAGCAATCCACGCAAGGCCGGCATCATCGCGGTCGACCTGGACGACGGCGACTTCCTGATCGGCGCCGCGCTGACCGACGGCGAGCACGATGTGATGCTGTTCTCCGACTCCGGCAAGGCGGTGCGCTTCGACGAGAACGATGTGCGTCCGATGGGCCGTACCGCGCGCGGCGTGCGCGGCATGAACCTGGAAGAGGGCCAGAACGTGATCGCCCTGCTGGTCGCCGAAAATGAGCAGCAGTCGGTCCTGACGGCCACCGAGAACGGCTTCGGCAAGCGTACTCCGATCACCGAGTACACCCGCCATGGCCGCGGCACCAAGGGCATGATCGCGATCCAGACCAGCGAACGTAACGGCCGCGTGGTCGCCGCCACCCTGGTCGAGCCGAGCGACGAGATCATGCTGATCACCACCGGTGGCGTGCTGATTCGCACCCGCGTGTCGGAAATCCGCGAAATGGGCCGCGCCACGCAAGGCGTGACCCTGATCGCGGTCGAAGATGGCACCAAGCTGAGCGGCTTGCAGCGCATCGTCGAAACCGACCTCGAAGACGTCGACCTCGAAAACCCGCCGGAGTAAAAAACGGCGCGGGGCCGGTCTTGTTTTTGCACTTCGTGCGAAAATGACACCGGCCCCTTTTTTTTGGACGCTTGACCCGACCGATCCACGCTTCCATTCCGAGAGTGATGATGAAAAAACTGACCGCCTTGATCTGTACCGCGCTGGCCCTGGTCGCCACGCCGGTGTTTGCCGACAAGGCCGCGATCGATCCGGCTACCGACAAGGCCACGCGCGCGCTGCTCGACTCGATGGGCACGCGCAAGATGATCAAGGATAGCTTCGAGCAGATGAAGGCGACGATTCCGCAGATGATCCTCAGCACCGCCACGTCCGTCATCAACGCCAATCCGCGCCTGACCGCCGCGCAAAAGAAGGCAGCCATCGCCGAAGCGGCCAAGAAAGTGCCGGATGCGGCCGCGCGCGTGCAGCGCGCGTTTGAAGATCCCGCCGTGGCCGACGAGATGATCGAAGCCGTCGTGCCGCTCTACGCGACCCGCTTCACGGTGGCTGAAATCGAGCAGATCGCCGCGTTCTACCGCAGTCCTGTCGGCGCCAAGATGCTCGCCGCCACACCGCAGATCGTGAACGAGTCCATGCAGATCGGCCAGAAGATCATGCTCCCGCGCGTGAACAAGATCATGCAAGAAGCCGCCGCCGACAAATAGCCATTCCATTCGCAAGGACCCCCGTGACCCAGATCTACAACTTCTCCGCCGGCCCCGCCGTCCTGCCCAAGGAAGTGCTGCAACAGGCCGCCGCTGACATGCTGGACTGGCACGGCAGCGGCATGTCGGTGATGGAAATGAGTCACCGCGGTCCCGAGTTCATCTCGATCTACGAAGCGGCCGTGCGCGACCTGCGCCTGCTGCTCAACGTCCCCGCCAACTACAAGATCCTGTTCCTGCAGGGCGGTGGCCTGGGCGAAAACGCCATCGTGCCGATGAACCTCGTTGGCCGCGTGTCCGCTTCTGCCACCACCCCGGCCGCCATCGATTTCGTCCACACCGGTTCCTGGTCCGGCAAATCGGTCAAGGAAGCGGCGCGCTATGCCAACGTCAACGTGGCCGCCAGCGGCGAGGCGGGGCGCTTTACCAGCGTGCCGCCGCAAAGCGAGTGGAAGCTCACGCCCGGCGCGGCCTACCTGCACCTGTGCACCAACGAAACCATCGACGGCGTCGAATACAACTTCGTGCCCGAACTGGGCGACGACACCCCGATCGTGGCCGACATGTCCTCGCACATCCTGTCGCGCGTGATCGACGTGAGCAAGTACGGCGTCATTTTCGGCGGCGCCCAAAAGAACATCGGCCCGGCCGGCCTGACCCTGGTGATCGTGCGCGACGACCTGCTCGGGCACGCGCTGCCGATTTGCCCGTCCGCTTTTGACTGGAGCATCGTCGCCGCGCACGACTCGATGTACAACACGCCGCCGACCTACGGCATCTACATCGCCGGCCTGGTGTTCGCGCACGTGCTGCGCCAGGGCGGCGTGGCCGCCATGGAGCAGCGCAACATCGCCAAGGCCGAACTGCTGTACGCCGCGCTCGATGCCGACGATTTTTACCAGAACCGCGTGGAGAAAGACTGCCGCTCGCGCATGAACGTACCGTTCTACCTGCGCGACGAAACACTGAACGACAAATTCCTGGCCGGTGCAAAAGCGCGCGGCCTGCTGCAGCTCAAGGGCCACAAGTCCGTGGGCGGTATGCGCGCATCGATCTACAACGCGATGCTGATCGAGGGCGTGCAAGCCCTGGTCGATTACCTGAACGAGTTCGCCGGCCGTAAGTGACAGCAAGGGCTTCGTGCCCGCGCGAACATCCGATTCACCGCAAACCATGCCGCACCCATGACAGACAAACTCACACCATTGCGCGAACAGATCGATGCGATCGACGCCCAGATTCTCGACCTGCTCAGCCAGCGCGCGCGCCTGGCGCAGGAAGTCGGCCACGTCAAGGCCGAAACCAGCGCCCCGGTATTTCGTCCGGAACGCGAAGCGCAAGTGCTGCGCGGCGTGGCCGACCGCAATCCCGGTCCGCTCAAGGCGGCCGAAGTGCAAACCATTTTCCGCGAAATCATGTCGGCCTGCCGCTCGCTCGAAAAGCGCGTCACGGTCGCCTACCTCGGGCCGTCCGGCACCTTCACCGAGCAGGCCGCGTTCCAGCAGTTCGGCAGCGCCATCGAAGGGCTGCCGTGCATTTCGATCGACGAAGTCTTCCGCGCCACCGAGGCCGGCACCGCCGATTTCGGCGTGGTCCCGGTTGAAAATTCGTCCGAAGGGGCGGTCAACCGCACGCTCGACCTGATGCTCGGCACCACCACCATCATCAGCGGCGAGATCTCGATCCCCGTGCACCACAGCCTGATGACCAAGACCGGCAACATGGATGGCGTGACGGTGGTGTGCGCGCACTCGCAGGCGCTGGCCCAGTGCCAGGTATGGCTGAACCAGAACTACCCCGGCATCGAACGGCGCGCGGTGGTATCGAACGCCGAAGCGGCCGTCATGGCCAGCAAGGATGCGACGATGGCGGCGATTGCCAGCGAAATGGCGGGCGAACAGTACCGCCTGGGCGTGGTCAAGGGCCACATCCAGGACGATCCGCACAACCGCACCCGCTTCGCCGTCATCGGCCACCTGCAGACCAACCCCTCGGGCGCCGACCAGACCTCGCTGGTGCTGGCGGTGCCCAACAAGGCGGGCGCCGTCTACAACCTGCTCGCGCCCCTGGCCGTCAATGGCGTCTCGATGACCCGTTTCGAATCGCGCCCGGCCCGCATCGGCACCTGGGAATACTATTTTTACGTCGATATCGAAGGTCACGTGCAGGACCCGGCGGTGGCCAAAGCGCTCGACGAACTGCGCGATAACGCCGCCTTTTTCAAGGTGCTCGGCTCTTACCCGCTCAGTCTTTGACGTTCCAATCTAAAACAACTACCCAGAGATAAACCATGTCCCAGCAATTCGGTCCAGAATACGTCCGTGCCATCGCTCCCTACCAGGCGGGCAAACCGATCGCCGAAGTCGCGCGCGAGTTCGGCCTCGACGAAGCGAACATCGTCAAACTGGCGTCGAACGAAAATCCGTTCGGCGTGCCCGCATCGAGCCAGCAAGCCATGGCCGCCGCGGTGGCCGACCTGGGACGCTACCCGGACGCCAACGGCTTCGATTTGAAAGCCGCACTCGCCAAGCGCTACGAGGTGCCGGCCGACTGGATCACCCTGGGCAACGGCAGCAACGACATCCTCGAAATCGCCGCCCACGCGTTTGTGCAAAAAGGCCAGGCCGTGGTCTATTCGCAGTACTCGTTCGCCGTGTACGCGCTGGCCACGCAAGGCGTGGGCGCGCGCGCGATCGTGGTGCCGGCCAGGGAGTATGGCCACGACCTCGACGCCATGGCAGCGGCGATCGACGCCGACACACGCCTGGTCTTCATCGCCAACCCGAACAACCCGACCGGTACCTTTATTCCGGCGGCGCAGATCGAAGCGTTCTTGAACAAGGTGCCTGCCAACGTGGTCGTGGTGCTGGACGAAGCCTACAACGAATTCCTGGCGCCCGAACACCAGTTCGAATCGGCCCAGTGGGCGCGCAAGTACCCTAATCTGCTGGTCTCGCGCACCTTCTCCAAGGCCTACGGCCTGGCCGGCCTGCGCGTCGGCTTCGCCGTTGCGCAGCCGGCCCTGACCGACCTGATGAACCGCATCCGCCAGCCGTTCAACGTGAACTCGCTGGCCCAGGCCGCGGCCATCGCAGCGCTGAACGACAAGCCGTTCCTGGAGCAGGGCGCCAAGAACAATGCCGCCGGCTACGCGCAGTTTGTCGAAGCCTTCGACGAATTGGGATTGCAGTACGTGCCATCGTTCGGTAACTTCGTGCTGGTCAAGGTTGGCGACGACGACGGCGCGGGCGCGCGCATCAACCTCGCGCTGCTCAAGCAAGGCGTGATTGTGCGCCCGGTCGGCAACTACGGCCTGCCGCAATGGCTGCGCATTTCCATCGGCCTGCCGGCCGAAAACGCGATCTTCATCGCCGCCCTCAAGAAAGCGCTGGCCTGACGTGTTCAATAAAGTCGTCATCTTCGGCGTAGGGCTGATCGGCGGCTCGTTCGCGCGCGCGCTGCGCCATGCCGGCGTGGTGACCACGCTGGTGGGTGTCGGCCGCTCGCCGCAAGCGATGGCGCGCGCACTTGAACTGGGCATCATCGACCAGGTGGCGGCTTCGGTGCAGGATGCGATGGCGGGTGCCGACCTGGTGCTGATCGCCGCGCCGGTGGCCCAGACCGCGCCGGTTCTGGCGTCGCTGCTGCCGTACCTGGAAGCGGGTACCGTGGTCACCGACGCCGGCAGCACCAAGTCCGACGTGGTGGCCGCCGCGCGCGCCGTGATGAAAGAGCGGGTGGGCCAGTTCGTGCCGGGGCACCCGATCGCCGGGCGCGAAACGAATGGTCCGGACGCTGCCATCGTCGACCTGTACCACGGCAAAAAGACCGTGCTCACGCCGCTGCCCGAAAACGCCGCGGCCGACATCGACCGCGTGGCCGCCGCATGGAGCGCCTGCGGCGCCATCATCCACCGCCTCACGCCGCAAGAGCACGACACCGTGTTCGCCTCGGTCAGCCACCTGCCGCATTTGCTGGCCTACGCGCTGGTCGACGACATCGCCCGCAAGCCGCATGCCGGCTTGCTGTTCCAATACGCCGCCAGCGGTTTCAGGGACTTCACGCGCATTGCCGGCTCCTCGCCCGAAATGTGGCGCGACATCAGCCTGGCCAACCAATCGGCCCTGCTGGGCGAGTTGGACGCATATCTGGCACAATTGACAGCAATTCGCGCGATGCTCGCCAATGGCGACGGCGCCGCCATCGAAGCGGTCTACGCCAACGCCCAGCGCGCGCGCTGCCGCTGGATCGAAGCGATCGAAACGGCCGAGGCGCCGCCGGCGCAGGACAGCAGTCCGGAATAAACCCAGCATTTCAAGGAACTCCAGCATGACCCAGCAGAAGCAGTACCCGCACCATATCGATCTCAAGCCCGTCATGCACGTCGAGGGCGTGGTGCGGCTGCCGGGGTCCAAGAGCATCTCGAATCGCACCTTGCTGCTGGCCGCGCTGGCCGAAGGCACAACCACCATCATCGACCTGCTGGCGTCGGACGACACCCTGGTCATGCTGGGGGCACTGCGCTCGCTGGGCCTGACATGGGAACAGGTCGACGAGCACACCCACATCGTGCATGGCGGTGGCGGCACCTTGCCGGTGCACGAAGCCGATCTGTTCATGGGCAATGCCGGCACCGCGATCCGGCCGCTGACGGCGGCGCTGGCCGTCATTGGCGGCGACTACACCCTGCATGGCGTCACGCGCATGCACGAGCGCCCGATCGGCGACCTGGTCGACGCCCTGAACGCGATTGGCGCGCAGATCGAGTACACGGGCGTGGAAGGCTTCCCGCCGCTGCGCATCCGGCGCGGGCATATCCACGCGCAGCGCCTGTCGGTGCGCGGGAACGTATCGAGCCAGTTTTTAACCGCGCTGCTGATGGCCGCGCCCCTGATGGCGCGCGAGCAGGCGGTGACGATCGACGTCGTCGGTGAACTGATCTCCAAGCCGTACATTGAAATCACCCTGAACCTGATGCGGCGTTTCGGCGTGACGGTGGAGCAGGATGGCTGGCAATCGTTCACGGTGCAGCCGGGGCAGCGCTATGCGAGTCCGGGCACGATCCACGTGGAAGGCGACGCCTCGTCGGCCTCGTACTTCCTGGCAGCCGGCGCGATTGGCGGCGGTCCGATCCGGGTTGAGGGAGTGGGGCGCGACAGCATCCAGGGCGACGTGCGCTTTGCCGAGGCGCTGGAACAGATGGGCGCGACGATCACGCGCGGCGACAACTGGATCGAAGCGCGCTCGAACGGCGTACTGAAAGCCATCGACGCCGACTTCAATCATATTCCGGACGCCGCGATGACGATTGCCGTGGCCGCGCTGTACGCCGACGGCACCACTACCTTGCGCAACATCGCCAGCTGGAGGGTGAAGGAAACGGACCGCCTGGCCGCGATGGCGACCGAATTGCGCAAGCTGGGCGCGATCGTGGTGGAGGGGCCGGACTTCATCTCGGTCACGCCGCCGGAAGGCGAATTGCGTGCCGCGACGATCGACACCTATGATGACCACCGGATGGCGATGTGTTTCTCGCTGGCGAGCCTGGACGGCAAAGCGCGGCGTGGCAACACGATGCGCATCAACGACCCGAAATGCGTCGCCAAGACCTTCCCCGACTACTTCGACGCCTTCGCCGGCATCGCTCACGAGAACCTGATTTAAGCCCCAATAGTTGCAAAACCGGGGCCAGACCCCAGTTTTCTCCTGCAGCGTGGCTCCGACTTCCTACAACCGGGGTCAGAGCTTTAATTAGAAATTAATTGCATTACAGCGATAGAACCTGTTGCCGCTAAACTAAGCTCCGTCTCGATAAGGCAGGCGGGAAGCAATGGCACGCCTGAGTATCGTTGCAAAACCGCGGCTGGCGATCCCGGGTCTGTCCTTGGTTCGGCAACTAATTTCTAATCAGAGGTCAGACCCCGGTTGCGCGGATTTGCAATGTTTCGAGTCAGAGCTCTGACCCCGGTTGTGGGAATTTGATCCAGGTTGTAGGATTTTTGCCAGAGCGCCGTTTTTGCACGTTTTATAGTGATTTCACCAGGACACAGTCCCATGCCACATTCGAACATCCCCGTCATCGCCATCGATGGCCCCACCGCGTCCGGCAAGGGCACCGTCGCGCACAAGGTGGCCGATCGCCTCGGCTTTCATTACCTCGATTCGGGCGCCCTATACCGCCTGACCGCGCTGATGGCCTTGCGCCGCGGTACGGAGCTGGCCGACGAGCACGCCCTCGCCAAGCTGGCCGAACACCTCCCCGCCAGCTTCAGCGGCGGCGAAATCTTGCTGGCCAAGGAAAATGTCACTCAACTCATCCGCGCGGAGGAGGTTGGCAACATGGCATCGAAAATCGCCGCGCTGCCCGCCGTGCGCCAAGCCCTGTTCGCCCTGCAGCTGGGCTTTCGGCGCGCGCCCGGCCTGGTCGCCGATGGTCGCGACATGGGAACGGTAATCTTTCCGCACGCGCAACTGAAGGTGTTCCTGACCGCCAGTACCGAGGCGCGCGCGCAACGCCGATATAAGCAATTGATTGACAAGGGGTTTTCTGCTAACATAGAAGACCTCCTGTCCGATTTGAAGGCGCGCGACGACCGTGATACTTACCGGGCCATCGCGCCATTGATGCCGGCAGAAGGGGCGCACCTGCTCGATACGTCCAATATGACCGCTGACGAAGCGGTCGAGGAAGTGCTGAAATGGTATGCGCACACCAAGCAGTCGTAGTCTGAAGTAGCAATGGGTGCTTGCAATTGCAATAGTGCCATTGCAGGCGTTGAATCAACCTATAACCCAGTTTAAGTCGCATGGTGCGATCTCTGCTGGCTAACTCGTGTACAAACTATGTCAACAGCAACAACTGAAGCAACCGGTATGGAAAGTTTTGCAGCGCTCTTCGAGGAATCGTTGTCGCGCCAAGATATGCGCTCCGGCGAAGTTATTTCCGCTGAAGTCGTGCGTCTCGACCACAATTTCGTGATCGTGAACGCTGGCCTCAAATCCGAAGCTTTCATTCCTATCGAAGAATTCAAGAACGACCAGGGCGAACTGGAAGTTCAAGTCGGCGATTTCGTTTCCGTAGCGATTGAATCGCTGGAAAACGGTTTCGGCGACACCATCCTGTCGCGCGACAAGGCAAAACGCCTGGCATCGTGGCTGGCTCTGGAAAAAGCCATGGAATCGGGCGAGATCGTCGTCGGTACCGTCAATGGCAAAGTCAAGGGCGGCCTGACCGTTCTGACCAACGGCATCCGCGCGTTCCTGCCGGGTTCGCTGGTCGACACCCGTCCTGTCAAGGACACCACCCCGTTCGAAGGCAAGACCCTGGAATTCAAGGTCATCAAGCTCGACCGTAAGCGTAACAACGTGGTTCTGTCCCGCCGCGCCGTCATCGAAGCGTCGATGGGCGAAGAGCGTCAGAAACTGATGGAAACGCTGAAAGAAGGCACCGTGGTTACCGGCGTCGTCAAGAACATCACCGACTACGGCGCGTTCGTGGATCTGGGCGGTATCGACGGCCTGCTGCACATCACCGATCTGGCATGGCGTCGTGTGCGTCACCCATCGGAAGTGCTGACCGTTGGCCAGGAAATCACCGCCAAAGTCCTGAAGTACGATCAGGAAAAGAACCGTGTTTCGCTGGGCGTGAAGCAACTGGGCGACGATCCTTGGACCGGTCTGTCCCGTCGTTACCCACAAAGCACCCGTCTGTTCGGCAAAGTAACGAACCTCACCGACTACGGCGCGTTCGTGGAAGTTGAGCAGGGTATCGAAGGTCTGGTTCACGTTTCCGAAATGGACTGGACCAACAAGAATGTGGCACCAAACAAAGTTGTGCAGCTGGGCGACGAAGTGGAAGTCATGGTTCTCGAGATCGACGAAGAGCGTCGCCGTATTTCGCTGGGCATGAAGCAGTGCAAAGCGAATCCATGGGATGACTTCGGCGTTACCCACAAGAAGGGCGACAAAGTCCGCGGCGCGATCAAGTCGATCACCGACTTCGGCGTGTTCATCGGCCTGGCCGGCAACATCGATGGTCTGGTGCACCTGTCCGACCTGTCCTGGACCGAAACCGGCGAAGAAGCTGTCCGCCGTTTCAAAAAGGGCGACGAACTGGAAGCCATCGTTCTGGCGATCGACGTCGAGCGCGAGCGCGTTTCCCTGGGTGTCAAGCAACTCGAAGGCGACCCATTCAACAACTTCGCTGCAATGAACGACAAAGGCTCCCTGGTAACGGGTACGGTCAAGTCGGTCGAGCCTAAGGGCGCTGTCATCCAGCTGTCCGAAGAAGTTGAAGGCTACCTGCGTGCTTCCGAAATCTCGCGCGACCGCGTTGAAGATGCCGGTACCCACCTGAAGGTTGGCGATTCGGTTGAAGCTCTGGTTATCAACATTGACCGCAAAGCGCGCAGCATCCAGCTGTCGATCAAAGCGAAAGACAATGTCGAGACCCAGGAAGCGATGCAGAAGATGGCTTCGTCCTCCGACAACAATGCAGCATCGGGCACCACCAGCCTGGGCGCACTGTTGAAAGCTAAGTTCGACAACAAGAACTAAGACACTCGGAATCGACAGATGACGAAGTCCGAGTTGATTAACCGCCTGGCTGAGCGCTATTCTCAGCTGGTGGCCAAGGATGCGGAGTACGCTGTCAAGACCATTCTCGATGCCATGACCAACGCCTTGGCGACTGGTCAGCGCATCGAGATCCGTGGTTTCGGCAGTTTTGCCCTGAACAGCCGGCCGCCGCGCATCGGACGCAATCCCAAGTCCGGCGACAAGGTGATGGTTCCCGAAAAACGGGTACCGCACTTCAAGCCGGGCAAGCAATTGCGCGAACGGGTAGATGCGATGGTCGGGCAGCCGATTATTGAAGACTGAGTCGTTTGTCGACACAGAAGAACGGCATCCTTGGATGCCGTTTTTTTTCGTCTGTGCCGTCGATCCTGCCATTAGCAGAATCGACTCCCCGCGCAGGCGGGGATCCATAGCACCTTTGCTCATAGGTGCTATAGGCCCCCGCCTTGCGCGGGGGCGACGGCCGGGAGGCCGTCGTTTTGGTGTAATATGCGACACTTGCGACCTTTTCAGACTGGACCTGGCTGATGAAATTTGTATCCACCATCGTTGGATTTATTCTGTTTATCCTGTTTTTCGGCTTCGCGCTGAAGAATACCCAGGAAGTCGATCTGCACTTTTTCCTGAATTACGAACTGCGCGGCCCCCTGGTGCTGATGCTGCTGGGCTTTTTCGTGGCCGGCGCCGCCCTCGGCATCCTGGCTGTCACGCCCACCGTGTTCCGCCACCGCCGCGAAACGTCAAAACACAAGAACACCATCGTCGCCCTGCAAACCGTGGCGCGTACCAATGTGTCCCAGCCGCAGCCGGACAGCGTCAACACCCAGCAGTAACCCATCTGAAAAACCAACAAAAAGAACCGCATGGAATTTGAAATCTGGATGTTGCTTGGCATCCCATTGTTTTTCGCCCTGGGATGGATCGCCGCGCGCGTCGACATCAAGCAACTGCTCTCCGAATCGCGCACCTTGCCGCGTGGGTACTTTCGCGGCTTGAATTTCCTGCTCAACGAGCAGCCCGACAAGGCTATCGATGCCTTCATCGATATCGTCAAGCTCGATCCGGAAACGGTCGAGATGCACTTCGCCCTCGGCAACCTGTTCCGCCGCCGCGGCGAGATCGAGCGCGCCATCCGCGTCCACCAGAACCTGCTCTCGCGCCCCGACCTGCCGGCCGACGAGAAAGCCCACGGCCAGTACGAACTGGGCATGGATTATCTCAAGGCCGGCCTGCTCGACCGCGCCGAGGAAACCTTCAACCTGCTGCTCGAAACCTCCTACGGCGCCCAGGCGCGCCGCGCCCTGCTCGAAATCTACCAGCGTGAAAAGGAGTGGCCGCGCGCGATCGAAGCGGCGCTCGGCCTGCAGGAGTCCGGCGCCGGCGCGCGCCAGAAGGAAATCGCCCAGTTCTACTGCGAGCTGGCCCAGGATGCGCTGGTCCACATGCACACCGACGATGCCCTCGCGCTGCTCGACAAAGCCCTGCACGCGGACCGCAAGAACGTGCGCGCGACCCTGCTGACCGGCGACGCCCAGCTGGTCAAGGGCGACGCCGAAGGCGCGCTGGTCACCTGGCGCCGCGTCGAGCAGCAAAGCGTGCCGCACGTGGCCCTGGTCGCGCAGCGCCTGATGGATGGCTACCGCAAGGTTGGCCGCCCGCAGGAAGGCGTGAACCTGCTGCGCTCCTACCTGGCCGAAGCGTCCTCGATCGACCTGATCGAAGTGGTGTTCAAGGCCGTCATCGAACTCGATGGCGTGGACGCGGCCAAGCAGCTGATGATCGAGGAACTGCGCCGCAATCCGACCCTGCTCGGCCTCGACAAGCTGCTCGAAGCGCGCCTGATGGACGCGCCGGCCGATGTCTGGGAGGAGCTGTCGATGGTGAAGAACCTGGTGCGCGGCTACACCCAGAAGCTGGCGCGCTACCAGTGCAGCCACTGCGGCTTCAAGGCGCGCCAATTTTACTGGCAGTGCCCGGGATGCAGCCGCTGGGAGACCTACCCGCCGCGCCGCACCGAAGAACTCAATGTCATGAACTAAACGTATTCGATCACGATGACCAATCACACCGCCACTCCCGCGCGCCTGCTCAGCGCCGACAGCCATCCCTTCATCGCCGCGCCCGACCTGGCCGCGGTGCGCATCCTGGTCGTCGGCGACGTGATGCTGGACCGCTACTGGTTCGGCGATGTCAGCCGCATCTCGCCGGAAGCGCCGGTGCCGATCGTGCGCATCGAAAAGCGCGAAGAGCGCCTGGGCGGCGCCGCCAACGTGGCGCGCAATGCGGCCGCTCTTGGCGCGCGCTGCGGCCTCCTGGGCGTGGTCGGCGCCGACGAAGCGGGCGAGCAGGTGGCGCAGCTGCTGGCCGAGTCGCGCATCGACAGCTACCTGCAGCGCGACCCGGCCATTTCCACCATCATCAAGCTGCGCGTCATCGGCCGCCAGCAGCAGCTGCTGCGCATCGATTTCGAGGATGCGCCCACCGATACCGTCCTGCGCGACAAGCTCACCCAGTTCAATGCACTGCTGCCCGATTACGATGTGGTGATCCTGTCGGACTACAACAAGGGCAGCCTGGTGAATGTGGCGCACATGATCGAGGCGGGCCGCGCGGCCGGCAAGGTCGTCATGGTCGACCCCAAGGGCGACGATTTTTCGCGCTATGCCGGCGCCACCGTGCTCACGCCGAACAAGTCGGAGTTCCGCCGCATCGTCGGCAGCTGGTCGTCCGAGGACCAGCTCACCGCCAAGGCCCAGGCCCTGCGCGCCGAATTGCGCCTCGATGCGCTGCTGCTCACGCGCTCGGAGGAGGGCATGAGTTTGTACACCGCCAGCGAAGTGCTGCACATGCACGCCGACGCGCGCGAAGTGTTCGATGTCTCCGGCGCCGGCGACACCGTCATCGCGACCATGGCCTCGATGCTGGGCGCCGGCATGCCGATGGCCGACGCCATCATGACGGCGAACCGCGCCGGCGGCATCGTCGTAGGCAAGCTCGGCACTGCGACCGTGACGCGCGAGGAACTGTTCGGCCTGTAATGTTCCGCCTGTCAGCCAGCGCCGAGTCTGCCTACACGAATGGCATTTTGCTGTTCTGATAACGCTCAATCGGAGCGGTCAACATTGTGCTGCATCGTCCGTTAGCTTGTTGGGGGCGCAACCGCGTCCCTACAATCTGATGGAGACACAACATGATCCGTAAATTGATGCTTGCAGTTGCAGCGCTGGTGGCCGCGATGAGCATGGCGTTTGCCCAGGTCGACGTGAACAAGGCGGACGCAGCCGCACTCGACAGTGTGAAGGGCGTCGGGCCCTCCACCTCCAAGCTGATCCTGGAGGAGCGCACCAAGGGCGGCGAGTTCAAGGACTGGGCCGACTTTTCCAAGCGCGTCAAGGGCGTGGGCGACAAGCGCGCCGCCAAGCTGTCGCAGGCGGGGCTGCAGGTAGCGGGCAAGCCGTTTGACGGCGCCGGCGCCGCCAAGGCGCCTGCTGCCGCGGGCAAACCGGCTCCAGCCGCCAAACCGGCGGCGGCTCCGGCCAAGATGTAAGTGTTGCGTGGTTTGCCAAAAACCCCGCCGTTATGCCGCGGGGTTTTTTCATGGGCGCACGCGCGGCGCGGGCAAAGTTTTTTCGCTGTATGGACGCACTTGCGCGCGCCGGGTCGTGAGAAGATGACGGCGCCCATTCACCCGTCGCCCGTCGCAAAGGACCCCTCATGGCATCTGTCCCGTTCACCAAATCCCTGCTGGCCACCCTGATCGCCGCCGCTGCCGGCGCCTGCGCCGCGCAAGCCCCCGCGAGCCCCGACATTGCGCGCCGCCAGCCGCAGATCGACAAGATCGTCGGCGACATTTCGCCGCAGCGTATCGAAGCGCACGTGCGCAAGCTGGTGGGCTTCAAGACGCGCCACACCATGTCCGACACCGTCTCCGACACGGTCGGCATCGGCGCCGCGCGGCGCTGGATCAAGGCCGAACTGGAACGTTGCGGCGCCGCTGCCGGCGGACGCCTGCAGGTGAGCTTCGACAGCCATGTCACGCCGGTATCGGCGCGCATTTCGCGCCCGACTGAAATCGTCAACATCGTGGCGACCCTGCCCGGCACGCAGCCGGCGTCGAAAGAGCGCATTTACGTTGTCAGCGGTCACTACGACTCGCGCAATACCGACATCATGGATGCGACGGGCGACTCGCCCGGCGCCAACGACGACGCTTCCGGCACCGCGGCTGTGATGGAAATGGCCTGCGTCATGGCGCGCCACAAGTTCGACGCGACCATCGTCTTCATGGCGGTGGCGGCGGAGGAGCAGGGTTTGCTGGGCGCCGCGCATTGGGCCGAACAGGCAAGGCTGAAGAACCTGAACCTGCAGGGCATGTTCACCAACGATATCATCGGCAGCTCGCGCGCCGACGACGGCCGCGTGGACGACAAGCAGGTGCGCTTGTTCGCCGAATCGGTCCCGGCGACCAAGGAGAACAGCGAAACGAGCCGCGCCCTGCTGGCCACCGGCGGAGAAAACGATTCGACCTCGCGCCAGCTGGCGCGCCATGTGAAGGAAGTGGGGGAGCGCTACGTGCCTGGCTTTACGGTGAACGTGATCCAGCGGCGCGACCGGTATCTGCGCGGCGGCGACCATATGCCGTTCCTGGAGCGCGGCTATCCGGCGCTGCGCTTCACGGAGCCGAACGAAGACTTCACGCACCAGCACCAGAACGTGCGCAAGGAAGGCACGCTGCAGTATGGCGATCTGCCCGAGTTCAACGACTACAACTACATCGCGCGCGTGACGCGGGTGAACGCGGCGGCGCTGGCGACGCTGTCGCTAGCCCCGGGCGCGCCGCAGAAGGTGCAGATGCGCACCGCGAAGCTGGAGAACGATTCCTCGCTGGTGTGGCAGGCCAACGGTGAGCCCGATCTGGCAGGCTACCGCATCGTCTGGCGCGAGACCACCGCCGCGCAGTGGCAGGGATCTTTATTCGTGGGGAATGTGACCGAGGCGACGGTGAAGCTGTCGAAGGATAATTACTTCTTCGGCGTGCAGGCGGTGGATAAGGATGGGAATGTGAGCGTGGCGACGTATCCGACGCCGCTGCGCTGATGTGCACTTAACGCGCTCGCTACAATTAGTTCCGTCGTTCCCGCGAAGGCGGGAACCCAAGTTTATTGATCCGCCACAGGCATCGGCATGAACTTGGGTTCCCGCCTTCGCGGGAACGACGGTTTTCAGGATAGCGGTAACTACAGCGTCTACTTCACCGCCAAATACGCATGCAACTGCGCCACCACCGCCGCGCCTTCTCCCACGGCTGCGGCGACCCGCTTGGTTGACCCCGCGCGCACATCGCCAATCGCAAACACCCCCGGCACCGTGGTTTCCAGATGCCCGTGCAGCGTCCCATCGGTATTGAGCATCTGGCCCGTCACCCTGCAGCGCGCCATCATCACATCGGTGCCCGTCATCACGAACCCATGCTGGTCGACCTGCACGCCGCAATCCTCCAGCCAGCCCGAATTCGGATCGGCCCCCACGAACAAAAACACGCTGCGCACCGCGTGGCTTTCTTCGGCCTCGTCGCGACGCTGCCAGCGCACGCCCGTCAGCCGTTGCCCATCGCCTTCCAACTTGATCAATCTGGTATGCGTGTGCAGCACGATATTCGGCGTCGCCGCAATCCGCTCGATCAGGTAACTCGACATGCTCGCCGCCAGCCCGGCCCCGCGGATCAGCATGTGCACCGTCTTCGCATGCCCCGACAAAAACACGGCGGCCTGCCCGGCCGAATTGCCGCCGCCGACCAGCACCACGTCTTCGCCCTGGCACTGCCGGCCTTCCAGCGGCGAGGCCCAGTAATACACGCCGCAGCCTTCGTACGTGGCCAGGTCGGCCAGGTCCGGCTTGCGGTAGCGCGCCCCGCACGCCAGCACCACCGCGCGCGCCTGCACCTGGCCGCCGCCGGCCAGCGACAGGCGCAGCGGATACTGGTCGCACAGCAGCTTGTCGGCAGCAGCCGGAATGGCCACCTGCGCGCCGAATTTTTGCGATTGCACGAAGGCCCGTCCGGCCAGCGCGCGGCCCGAAATCCCGGTCGGGAAGCCGAGGTAGTTTTCGATGCGCGCGCTGGCGCCGGCCTGGCCGCCGAACGCGCGGTTTTCCACCACCAGCACCGACAAGCCTTCCGAGGCCGCATACACCGCCGTCGCCAGTCCGGACGGCCCGGCCCCCACCACCAGTACGTCAAATACCTTGTCCGGGTCCAGCTCGGGCAGCATGCCGAGGCAGCGACCCAGCTCGGTCAGGCTGGGATTTTTCTTGACCACGCCGTCCGGGCACACCACCAGCGGCAGTTCGTGCGGGCCGGGCTGGTACATGCGGATCAGCGCCTCGGCGTTCGGGCTGGTGGCCGGATCGAGCACCATGTGCGGTTGGCCGTTGCTGGTCAAAAAAGTCTGCAGGCGGAACAGGTCGGCGCTGCCGGGCGGGCCGACCAGCACCGGCGCGCTTGTGCCCGCTTCGATCAGGCCCACGCGCCGCAAAATCAAGGCCCGCATGATGCGCTCGCCCAGCTCCGCTTCGGCCACCACCAGCGCGCGCAGCGCGTCGGGCGTGACGATCAGCGCGTCGACCGTGCCGACCGCGTGCGCGCTCACCAGCGCCGGGCTGCCCGACAATTGTCCGACGTCGGCCGTGAAGTGGCCGGGGCCGTGGTCGACGATCCGGTGGCTGTTGCCCATGCCATCGCGCTGGCTGATGCGCACTTCGCCCGCCAGCACGATCATCATTCCCGGATTGCCGCCGCCCGCCACGAAAATGGCGTCGCCGTCGTGCCAGCGTCCCTCGCTGCCGAAGCGGCGCAGGCGCGCGATGTCGGCCTCTGTCAGCACAGGAAACATCTGGTCGCGGCGCGACTCGTATTTGCTCATCGAACTCTCGAAGCGCTCGTTGATGCTGTTGTCGGGAATAAAGTCAGGGGCGGGCAGGGTGCTCATGGGAAGTCGGCTCTGGTGAGGGGAACAGCTGTCAGTCTAGCAGCTGGCCGGCTGCAAGCGACCCTGTCTCAAACGCACAAGAGCATCGTGGATTAGAATGGTGTTTTGTCGAACTGCAAAGAGTAGCCCATGCCCTACATGACCATCGAAGATACGATCGGCAACACCCCGCTGGTGCGCCTGGTGCGCCTGCCGGGCGCCGATGCGGAAGCCCGCAACAACATCATCCTCGGCAAGATGGAAGGCGATAATCCGGCCGGTTCGGTCAAGGACCGCGCCGCCATGTCGATGCTGCGCCGCGCCGAAGAACGCGGCCAGATCAAGCCGGGCGACACCCTGATCGAAGCGACCAGCGGCAACACCGGCATCGCGCTGGCGATGGCGGCGGCCATCCGCGGCTACAAGATGCTGCTGCTCATGCCCGAATACCTCTCGATCGAACGGCGCCAGAGCATGGCCGCCTACGGCGCCCAGATCATCCTCACGCCCAAGACCGGCGGCATGGAATACGCGCGCGACATGGCCGATCAGTTGCAGCGCGACGGCAAGGGCATCATCCTCGACCAGTTCGGCAACCTGGATAATCCGCGCGCCCACTACGAATCGACCGGTCCCGAGATCTGGCGCGATACCAACGGCGGCGTCACCCACTTTGTCAGCGCCATGGGCACCACCGGCACCATCATGGGCGTGTCGCAGTACCTCAAGGAGCAGAACCCGGCGGTGCAGATCATCGGCGCCCAGCCGGAAGACGGCTCGCAGATCCCGGGCATCCGCAAGTGGCCCGAAGCCTATCTGCCCAAAATCTTCGACAAGGCCAGGGTCGACCAGGTCGAGAACGTGAGCCAGGCCGCGGCCGAGCAGATGGCGCGCCGCATGGCGGCCGAAGAAGGCATTTTTTGCGGCATCTCGGCCGCCGGCGCCTGCGAGATCGCCCTGCGCATCTCGCAGACGGTGGAAAACGCCACCATCGTGTTCATCGTGTGCGACCGCGGCGACCGGTACCTGTCGACCGGCGTGTTCCCCGCATAATTCCCGGCGGGGCCAGCGCTGCCCCGCACAAAAACAAACGCCTTCCACCGCGAACGAGTCGATGACCCGTTCATGGTGGAAGGCGTTTTTGTGTGCTTCCCGTGCGCCGCCCCCCACAGGGCAATGCATGGGCTTATCCGGCTGCGCCTGTGCGGCGCGGCCCGACCGATCCCGCTATTACGCTGGATCGCCTTCTTTTGGCTTGAACTGCTTGTCGCTGATGCGGAACTTGTTGCGGCGGTCGCCCATCAAGTAGCGCAGGTCGCGGATCGACAGGTCGCTTACTTCGTGCATGCGGATCAGCAGGGAGGCGCCGACCGGCAGGCGGTGGTGACGGATCTTCGAGATCACTGGCGGCGCCACTTCCAGCGCGCGCGACAGGGCTGCATCGTTCTTGAGACGCAGATTTTCGATCAGCGTGTCCAATAAACGATTTGGGTTGTATTGCAGCAGATCATCGGAGTCCGAATCGCTGTTCATATCAATGCCGACTTGGTTTGTCATGATGTCAATAATTCCTATTGTGAGTGGTGCTGCTAAGTCAAACACGCGGAGCTCTCGCTGCTGGTCAACCACCGTCGAAGTGCGCTTGCGAATTTATCTTGGGTAACACTTTTTAAAAAATATACACAATTGTACAAGGTTTTGTAATCTAATACTGAAAAGCAATAACAGATTACAAAATGATGTCGGTTGTGTTGTCTGATCGCAACATAGCCGCATTGCAATTCTCTCACAAAATCACTGAAAAACTAATTGTTTTCCAAGAAAACTTAAGTGTAAGACAATTTACATGCCTTCGCCGCACAATTCTAAACAGAACTGGCTTATTAGCAACATGTTTCTGAGTATATTAACGCAAGAGGGGTTTCTATGGAGCACGAATGAATATTCGTGGGGATACTCTTGACCAGAATGAGGTGTCCGGCGCAGGCCTTGTGCGCCAAAAAACCGCTCCGTGCGTTAGATTCTTTTACAAAGTTTCCCCGGATGCAAGGGGCTGTCCCGATCGGCTCAGGCGGATGGTGCGACCCAGTTCGATGACCGACATGGCGTAAAAGTAAGAGCGGTTGTATTGCGTGATAGCGAAAAAATTATCGGTGGCGATGCGGTACTCGGTCGGATCGCCGCCGTTGGGCAAGTCGATCAAGCCATAGCGCTGGCTTGGCGGGAGGATGGCGCTGCTGCTCACGCCGCCGGCGCGCAACTCGTCGTCCCGGAATTTGGCCGCCAGGCCCTGGTTGAGGAAGCTTTCCCACACGCGCTCGTCGGAGACGCGCGCCGGATACACGATCGGGCCGCTCTGCTTTGCCTGCCAGCCGTGCTGGACCAGGAAACTGGCCACGCTGCCGATCGCGTCCACCGCCGAGTTGCGCAGGTCGATGTTGCCATCGTTGTCGTAGTCGACCCCGTACGCCAGCACGCTGCCCGGCATGAACTGCGGCATGCCGATGGCCCCGGCGAAGGAGCCGAGCATGGACAGCGGTTCGATGTTCGACTTGCGCGCCAGCAGCAGCGCGTTTTCCAGCTCGCCCCGGAAAAACGCCATGCGCGCCGCCCGGTTGGGCGCCTCGGGATAGGCAAAGGCGAGCGTGGTGAGCACGTCCAGCACCCGGAAGCGCCCGGTATCCCTGCCATAGATCGTTTCCACGCCGATGATGCCGACGATAATCTCGGCCGGCACGCCATATTCGGCCTGCGCGCGCGCCAGCACGGCGGCGTGCTGGTTCCAGAACGATACGCCCGCCCTGATGCGGACCGGTTCGATCGTCACCCGCTTGTAGTTCTGCCAGTTCTTGGGCTTGCCCTTGGGCGCCGGCTTGACCAGCTGGACCGCCGCATCGATATAGCGGATCTGGCCGATCAGCGCGCCCAGCTCGGCGCGCGGAAAACCGTGGCGCAGGGCCAGCTCGTCGGCGAAGGCATTGACCGCGTCCGATTCGCTGAACACGATGGCGTCGCCGGCCTGGGCCGCCGCAGCCGCGCCGGCCGCCACGGGCAGGGCCACCAGCGGCGCCATCTTGCGCGCCGGCGCCTTGGCTCCCGCCTTGACGCGGCTGTGCGCGCTTTTCTTGCCGGGTTTCTTGGCAGGCGCAGCCTGGCTCAGGGGACTTGCCGACACAGCCAGCGCCAGCAAGAGAGATATCAGTTTCATTAAATGTTGTTCAGCAAACTTTTCAGGGTGGAAGCCAGCCCGGAAGCGGGTGGCCGGGCACTGTATTTGTGGGCGCTGTAGAGCGTCAGGAAGCGCTCGATGGCTGCCAGCTTGTCCTGCGCCAGCGTGCCTTGCGCGAGCCGGGCGGCGTACGCGTTCGGGCCCTCGTCGGCGGCGCGCGCCATTCCAAGCTGGCTCATCCGTCGACACAGGGCCGAGTATAGCGCATCGACCGGGTCTGTCTCGCGCCGCTGGCGTATCGCGCGCCACAGCAGCAACGCGGCGCCGATCGCGGCCAGGATGGCGAGGTTGCGCCAATGCATCAGACTCAGCTTGAGGCTGTCCAGGAAGCCGCTCTGGCGATCCGGCGTGTAGTTCAGCACCCACTGGTTCCAGCCATTGTTGATCGCCCCTATGCGAAACCGCAACTGTTCGAGCAGCGCATTGCGCTCGCCGCCGAAATCGAGCAGGCCGCCCAGGCCGGCGAATGCGGGAGCATTCTGCGCCAGCGCGCTCGACAGGCCGCGCTGCACCCGTTCCGGCGCCACCGCGGCGGTCGGGTCGACCCGCAGCCAGCCGCGCCCGGCGATCCAGATTTCCGCCCAGGCGTGCGCTTCCGACTGGCGCACCATCAGGAAGCCGTCGATGGGGTTGAGTTCGCCGCCCTGGTAGCCGATCACCACGCGCGCCGGCACGTCGGCCGCGCGCATCAGCACCACGAAGGCGCTGGCGAAGTGCTCGCAGAACCCGGCGCGCGTCTTGAACAGGAATTCGTCGACCGAGTCGCGTCCCAGCAGCGGCGGCTGCAGCGTGTACGAGAACGGCAGCTTGGTGAACATGCCCAGCACCGCATTGGCGCGCGCGGCCGGGTCGGCGCTCATCTGCGCGATCTGCGCGCCGGTTTCGAGCGTCCTCGGATTGAAGCCTTGCGGCAGGGCCAGCCAGCGCGCGCGCTCGTTGAGCTGGTCGCCATCGTCGAGGCTGTAATCGACGTGCGAAGACAGCTCGTAGCGTACGCGCTTGCTGAGCGGCAGCGTGGCCCCCATTTCCAGCTCGCTCGATACGCCGACCGAATTGCCGCTCAGGACAGGCAGGCGGTCCGGCATGTCGAGCGCGAACAGCCAGCTATTGGACGACGGCTCCAGGGTCAGTTCGTAGCGGATGGGCTCTCCGCGCGCGGTCAGGGACACGTTATCGGGCAGGCGGCGCCGGCGCAGCTGGGTCCAGGTGCGCCCGTCGAAGTCGCCCATCACCAGGCCGCGCCAGTACAGCTGCGGCTTGGGCGGCACCGGGTCGAGAAAGCGCACCTGGAACACCGGCTCGTCCGACTGCGCCAGGTTCGACATATTCCCCGGCGCCATGCTGTTCGACAGGCCGGTGCGCCCGCCCTGGGCGTCGCTCGGCATCCCCCACAGCGGCCCCTGGATGCGCGGGAACAGGAAGAACAGCACCAGCGCCAGCGGCGCGGCCAGCAGGAACACGCGCGCGCCCATCCACAGGCGCCGGCCCAGCGGCGGCACGCTGCCGGTGAACTGGAACGAGAGCTGCGCGGTCAGCAGCGCGATGATCGAGGCGACCATCATCAGCGCCGTCAGGATGCTCTGCGAATAAAAGAAATTGGTGAGCACCAGGAAGAACGACAGGAAGACCACCACGAACAGGTCGCGCTTGGCGTGCATTTCGAGCATCTTGAAAGCGACCAGCAGCACCAGCATGGCCACCCCGGCATCGCGTCCGAACAGGGTGCGGTAGCTCATGAACACGCCCGCCATGGCCGCCATCGACAGCGGCAGCAGCAGGAAGGCGGACGGCATGCGCGTGCCGCGCACGGTGGCCACGGTACGCCACAGCAGGGTCAGGGCGCACAGGCTCGACACCCACAGCGGCAGGTGGCCGGCGTGGGGCGCGAGCACCATCAGGGCCGCGCCCAGCAGCAGCAGGGTGTCGGCCTTGTCGCGCGGTAGTTGCGCGGCCAGGCGCACCAGGCTGGCGCGTGGCGCGCGCACGCTGGCGCCGCTCATGGCGCCTCCTTCAGGCCGTGCAGCGCCAGCGCGCGCAGGCAGGCCGCCTGGTGCGCTTCGCCGATGGACGCTTCGAAGTCGGTGGCGCCGATGCGAAAGGCGTAGGGCAGGGCGCGCTGTTCGGCGTCGAGCACCCAGCGCGTCATGCGCGACAGGCGCAGTTCCAGGTTCATGATCGACGGCATGGCGTTAAAGTCGAGCACCAGCTCGTCGACCGCGCCGCCCTCGAAATGCTTGGTCACCAGCTGGCCGCCGTCGGCCGGGTCGAGCCGCGCGATCTGGCGCCAGGCCATGTGGCGCATCGGGTCGCCCGGCTGGTAGCTGCGGATGCCGGCAAAGTCGTCGTGGCCGGCGTGGCCGTGGCCGTCGGCGCTCTCGACGCCCGATATCGGCAGCGGCGGCCCGTTTTCTTCGGGGAAGGGATACACCAGCGCGTTCAAATCCGGCTGCCAGTAGCTCCACGCGCGCAACAGGCCAAGCGGAAAACGCGTGGACAGGCGGATGCGCGGCGCCGCCAGCCAGCCGCGTTCCGTGCTCGGCGCCGACAGCACCACGGCGCTGGTCGCGCCGGCCGCCACATCGACCACGTGGCGCGCTTCGCCGGCTTCCATGAAGTCGACCCACAGCGCGTAGCGGTCCAGTTTGGTGCGGTTGACCAGGTGCAGTTCGAACTGCGCCACTTCGCCGGCGAACACCGGCTGCGCGCGGCCCGGGCGCAGGTGCAGGTGCGCCATGTTTTTATAGGTCATGTAGATGTCGACCATGGCGCAGGTGCCCATGGTGAAGGTCAGCGCGAAACCGAGGCCGAGCGAATAGTTGATCGAGCCGATCAGCAGGATCAGGATCAGCGCGGCAAATCCCATGCCGGCGCCGGAAGGCAGGATGAACACGCGGCGCTGGGTCAGCAGGGTTTCGCCGGGATCGACGCCGCGCTTCTGGAATAGCCAGGTGTCGGCCTTGGCGCGTACCGCGGCGGGGATGAAGCGCTTCAGGGAGGCCGCCATTGCCTCACACCGGCACGGATTTCTGCAGCTGCAGGACCAGGTCGCGGCTGGCCAGCGCCACCCCGTGCGCCGACTTCAAAGGACGCAGGCGGTGCGCGCAGACCGGCACCAGCACCGCCTGGATATCTTCCGGCACCACGTGGTCGCGCCCTTCCATGGCGGCCCAGGCGCGCGCGGCCTGCAGCAGCGCGATCGAGGCGCGCGGCGACAGGCCCTCAGCGAACATGCCGTTCTGGCGCGACGCTTGCGCCAGTGCCTGCACGTAGTCGATCAGCGAAGCCGAGGCGTGGATCTCGCGCAGCGCCTTCTGCGCCACCGTCAGTTCGGCCGGCTGCATGGCCGCCGGCAGCGTCTTGAGCATGCTGCGGCGGTCGTCGCCCATCAGCAGCGCGCGTTCGGCGGCGGCGTCCGGGTAGCCCAGCGAGAGGCACATCAAGAAGCGGTCCAGCTGCGACTCGGGCAGGGCGAAGGTGCCCACCTGGTGCAGCGGATTTTGCGTCGCGATCACGAAGAAGGGCGAGGGCAGGGCGCGCGTGACGCCGTCGGCGGTCACCTGGCGCTCTTCCATCGCCTCCAGCAGGCCCGATTGGGTTTTCGGCGTGGCGCGGTTAATTTCATCGGCCAGCAGCACTTGCGTGAAGATCGGGCCGGGATGGAACACGAAGCCATTCTTTTCGCGTTCGTACACCGAGATGCCGGCCACGTCGGCCGGCAGCAGGTCGCTGGTGAACTGCACGCGGTTGAATTTCAGCCCCAGCGAAATGGCCAGCGCGTGGGCCAGGGTGGTCTTGCCGACGCCTGGCACGTCTTCGATCAGCAGGTGGCCGTTGGCCAGCAGGCAGGTGAGCGCCTGGCGCACTTGCAGGTCCTTGCCGACGACAATCTGGCTGACCTGGCGGGCGACGGCGTGCATCTTTTTGAACATGGTGGTTATCTTTACAGTGTGCTGTGGGTGGTCGCGCGCACCCGCGAGGGGCACGGCATGGTAGATTAGCGCCATCGGCACCGACTATTCCGTCATCACGACCCGTTCTCAGGATTCTATGCGAGAACGGCATTTCCGGTGCAACATTGATGACACCGTTTTTGAAATGACGCACATGAGCACAGCAATCTACAGCCACCCCGACTGCCGCCGCCACGACATGGGCGAATGGCACCCGGAGTCCCCGGCGCGCCTGCAGGCGATCGAAGACCAGTTGATCCTGGCCCGCATCGACGGCCTGCTCGAACGGCGCGATGCGCCGCTGGCCGAAATTCCGGCCATCGGCCGCAATCACACGCCGGAAGCCATCGCCCTGGTGCGCGACAATACGCCCACGGTCGAAGGCGATATTTACCCGCTCGATGGCGACACCTCCCTGTGCGCCTTCAGCTACCAGGCCGCGCTGCGCGCCGCCGGCGCCGCGCTGGCCGCCACCGATGCCGTCATTGCCGGCAGCATCGACAACGCCTTCTGCGCGGTTCGCCCGCCCGGCCACCACGCGCTGCCGACCGAGCCGATGGGCTTCTGCCTGTTTAACAACGTGGCCATCGCGGCGCGCCACGCGCTCGATTCGCACGGCCTCGAACGGGTGGCGATCATCGACTTCGACGTCCACCACGGCAACGGCACCGCCGCGTCGTTTCGCGACGATCCGCGCGTGCTGATGGCCAGTTTTTACCAGCATCCGTTTTATCCGTACACCGAACCGGAACCGCGCAGCGCCACCAGCGTGAACATTCCGGTACCGGCGCGCAGCGGCGGCGACGTGGTGCGCCAGCTGATCACCGAACACTGGCTGCCGGCGCTGCACGACTTCAAGCCGGACATGATCTTCATTTCGGCCGGCTTCGATGCCCACCGCGAAGACGATGTGGGCGGCATGGGCCTGGTGGAAGCCGATTACGCCTGGATCACGCGCCAGATCATGACGGTGGCGCGCCTGTACGCGCGCGGACGCATCGTCAGCTGCCTCGAAGGCGGCTACAACCTGTCGGCCCTGGGCCGCAGCGTGGTGGCGCACGTCAAGGTATTGGCTGATCTGGAGTGAAGTTTCCGGTGCCCGTCACCCGCCTTGTCTCCATTCACCGACAAACTTTATTTTTTGACCACGCCATGTTGACATGCATATAAGCCCTCTGTAGATTCGTCGGTGGCCGAGTCCGGTCGTTCTCTGTTTCCGCCGCCGTACCTACAAGGAGCAGTCAATGAATCATGTCATGCGTGTCTTCATTTCGGTTTGCCTGGTTTCCCTCACCGCCATCACCAGCATCGCCAGCGCGGCCAATTACACCCTGTGGGTCAACGGACGCGGAGGCGGCGGCGTAATCGGCAATCACAACAGCTTCACCTACTGGGGACCGGCCACGGCCGACGCCGGGGTCAACAAGAAATCGGCCAACTGGGACGGCTACAACAGCATCGCCGCCCAGAACGGCAACGTGCGCGATGCGCTCGACTGCTACTGCACCGGCACCAACTGGTGCTACGTCGCCACCCACAGCGCCGGCGACCTGATGATGGGCTACGCCCTGGCCAATTACGGCGGATCGAGCCGCCTCAAAAAGAATGCCGTGCCCAATAGCGGCGGCCAGTGCGGCAATACCGACGGCAGCAGCCAGACCGGCTGGAACATCAAGTGGGTACGCTCGGCGGCGGGCGCCGCCGGCGGCTCGGAACTGTCCGACGCCGGCTCCTGGACTACTTCCGAACCGCTGGTCAAGGACCTCAAGACCACCACCGCGCGCGCCATGTACAACCACAACACGACCTACAACGTGTGGTTCTACATGTACGCCGGGGCCAAGGGCACGGCCTACTCCTTCATCCTGCCAGGCCAGGACGACGAAGTGGTGGCGTACCACAGCAGCGGCGCCGCGGCCGGCAGCGGGGGCAGCAATCTGTGCAATCCCGGCAACTGGTTCTGCAACGACCTGACCCTCGGCAGCGGCCCCAACGAAGGCGGCAGCGCCAAGTGGAACAACCACTCGGTGGTGTTCAGGGACGATAACGAGGCCTACGACCACTACAACTCCAACAACTGGCAGGGCGTGGTTGGCGTGATGCGCGCCGCCGTCGCGGGCAGTGCGCTTTAAAGCAGGGTGGGTGGCTGCCGCTGCCGCTGTTGCAGTGGCCGCCACGCTCGCCCTGCTGGCGTGGCGCTCCGGCGCACCGGTGGGCACCGCCGCCAGCGCCGCGCCGCCTGCCCCGGACCGCACCGCCGCCACCTTTTTCGCTCCGGAGCCGCAAGGCGCGCTCCTGCCGCCAGTGTCCGGGCGCGGCGCGCGTCTGCAGCAGCTGCGCGAGCAGCTGGCGCAGGCCGACAAGACCTTGTGCGACTACCGCGCGGCGACCCGCTATCCCGATGTCTCGCGTCCCATATCGGAGCAGCCCGACCAGGTTTATCCGAACCAGCCGGTCACCGAAACGCACGCCATGCGCAGCGAGGGCGGACGCGCCGACCCGTCGGTGCAGATCCAGACGTCGCAATCGCGCGTGTTCATGGTGGCCGGCGAAACGGTCGCCTTGTCGCTGCGCGCGCTCGACAGCCGTGGTGCGGTGCAGCCGCTGGTGATCACGCGCGCGCTCGCGCAGGGCATCACCTTCAAGGGCGCGCGCCCGACCACCCAGCTGCCGCTGGCGTTTGCCGACGACGGCCAGATGGCCGACTCGGTAGCGGGCGACGGCGCCTTTGGCGGCATCCTGGCGCCGGCCCAGACCGGGCTGGCGGCCTTCCACGGCACCATCCGCGCCGAAGTGCGCTTCAGCGTGAACGGGCGCGCCGGCCTGGCGCTGTTCGATGTCATCTACAGTCCCGAGGTGCCGGCCACCTGGACCGGCCAGATCCGCGAAGTGATCGAAGACGGCTCGCTGGTGTACTACCTCAAGGCCGACGTGCGCCAGGCCGGGCGCTACGTGGTCAGCGGGCGGGTCGACGACGCCGCCGGCAAGCCGTTCGCGCTGGCCACCTTCAACGACATGCTGGGCGCGGGCCAGACGGAAGTGAAACTCACCGTGTTCGGCAAGCTGCTGCGCGACCAGGCGCCGGCGCTGCCATTGACCTTGCGCGACGTGGACGGCTATCTGCTGCGCGAAAACACCGACCCGGACCGGCTCATGATGCCGCGCCTGGAAGGGCGCGCCTTTACCGGCAAGCCGCACGCGCTCAAGGACTTCTCGGACGCCGAATGGCAAAGCGACACGCGCACGCGCCACCTGGAGGAATTCGGCAAGGATGTGGCCCTGGCGCGTGGCGCGCTGGCCCAGGCCGACCCGGGCGCCCCGGCGCCGGCCAGCGCCTGCATTCGCTGAATTTGCTGCGCGCGGGGCGCGCCCCGGTAAAATAGCGCCTTAAACGAGAATTCCGAAAGCACAGCATGTCGATACAATGGTACCCGGGCCACATGAACGCCGCCCGCAAGAAGGCGGCCGAACAGATGGAGAACACCGATCTGGTGATCGAGGTGCTCGATGCGCGCCTGCCCGAGGCGAGCTGCAACCCGATGGTCGAGGAACTGCGCCTGTTCCGCCAGCGCCCCTGCCTCAAGATCCTCAACAAGGTCGACCTGGCCGATCCGGCCGCCACCGCCGCCTGGAGCGCCTACTACAACGCGCAGGAAGGCGTGACCGCCTACGCGATGACGACCAAGAAGCCGGGCGACGTCGCCAAGATCCCGGACCTGTGCCAGTCGCTGGCGCCGCACCGCGGCGTGCCGACCAAGCCGCTGCGCATCATGATCATGGGGATTCCCAACGTCGGCAAATCGACGCTGATGAACGCGCTGCTCAAGAAAAAAGTGGCGAAGGTGGGCGACGAGCCGGCCGTCACCAAGATGCAGCAGAAGCTTTACCTCGGCAAGAACATCATCCTGGTCGATACCCCCGGCATGCTGTGGCCGAAAATCGCGCTGGCCAGCGATGGCCTGATGCTGGCCGCCAGCCACGCCATCGGCTCGAATGCGCTGATCGAAGATGAAGTAGCCGTGTTCCTGGCCGACGAACTGCTGGCGCGCTATCCGGCGCTGCTCACGGCGCGCTATGGCTTCAAGACCGAGGGCATGGACGGCATCGCCGTGGTCGAAGGCGTGGCGGCGCGGCGCGGCTACCGCCAGAAGGGCGGCGACCTCGATTTCGAAAAGGCCTCGCACATCTTCCTGCAGGATTACCGCACCGGCGCGCTCGGTCGCATCAGCCTCGAAACGCCGGAAACGCGCGCCGTGCGCCTGGCCCAGCACGAGGCCGAGATGGCTGCCAAGGCAGCCAAGGCGGCAGCGATTGCCGCCGAAAAAGCGGCTAATTCGGCGCGCGGCAAGCGCGGCACCTGATCCTCGCACAGCTCTATCCGGCCCGGTCGCGCCACGGTTGCGCTGACCGGCGCCATCTCCAGGTGAACGGAAATCATGTCCGGCGGGTATTGTGTATTCGTCAACATGGTATGCTTGCTGTTCATCTGTCCGGAGTCCTCCATGAATGTACCGCGTCCACCGATCACCTATACCGAAGGCAAACGAATTGCGTGGGCGTGTATTCCGACCAGTGCGATCGTCCTGGCGCTCGCCGTGGCGGCAGTCAGGGAAGGCAAGACGGGTTTTGCCATCGCGGGACTCGTGCTGGGCGGGTGGGTGGCCGTGATGGGAGTTCTTCAATTTGCCATGAATGGCAAGTCCGCAACGATGACGGTGAGCGACGAGGGCGTCAGCTTTGCCGACGGTTTGTTCGTGGCATTTTCGGACATGGAAAAAATCACCTTCATTAATCCATTGCCCAACATTTTCGGCAGTTTTCTCAATATCGTCTTTCACGTCAGGCCGGACATGGCGGTAAAACAGGCCGGACGGAGCTTGCGGCGGGCGTTCTGCCTCACCACGGTGGGCGGCAACATCAGCATGGTCGGGAAACATAAAATGTTCAGCTTCATGACGCCGGGAATCCGCCCCGTCGATGGCCCCAAAATGGACCAGGACGATATCCTGGACGACCTGTTTGCGCGCTTTGACACCTTGCAGAATCGGTGAAGCGGCAGCATTGCATTGACTTTTGTTCAACTATGAAGCCTAATGCATGGGTCGTGCAAACGATTTCAGCGGCGGCCGATGGTTGACTGAACGGATATCCGAACCCCCGGACTCCCGGTTGATGAATTCGTCGCCTGCCTGCGCCTGCTCTGGCGCGAACCGATTACTTCAACCGAAATGGAGTCCGAATGCGATTCACGCTGCGTTCCACCGTCATCTGTCAAACCATCGTCGCCGGCCTGTTTGCCACCTCAGCACAGGCGGCATTGCCGGTGTCGCTGACATACGTCGTCAACAATCCGTGGGCGGGCGGTTACTGTGCCATCGTCAAGGTGTCCAATCCGAATGCGGAGGCGGTCCAGTGGAGCGGTTCGCTCCCGGTACGGGGCACCGTGACATCGCTGTGGAACGCGGTCGGCAAGCAGTCCGGCGGCGCCATCGTGTTCAGCGGCGGGCTCGATTGGAACAAGATCATCCAGGGCAAGTCATCGATTGAGTCGATCGGCTTTTGCGCGACGGATGCCGTCACGCCGACGCCTACTCCAACACCGACGCCTACTCCGACACCAACACCGACACCGACACCGACACCGACTCCGACACCGACACCGACGCCTACGCCTACACCGACACCTACGCCTACGCCGACAGGCGCGCTCTCGCCAGTCTACAAGGGCGAAGGCACCTTTTACGGCGCAACGGGCGAGGGCAACTGCAGCTACGACGCCAGTCCCGGCAACCTGATGGTCGCCGCAATGAACCAGACGGATTACGCCAACAGCGGGGCGTGCGGCGAGTACATCGTCGTCACCGGTCCCAAAGGCAAGGTCACGGTGCGGATCACCGACCGCTGCCCGGAGTGCAAACCGGGTGACGTTGACCTGAGCGAGCAGGCTTTCGTCAAGGTGGCCGAGAAGTCGGCCGGCAGGGTGCCGATCAGCTGGTATGTGGTGGCCGGCGACACGACGGGTACAGTCAGCTATCGTTTCAAGGAAGGCAGCACGATCTACTGGCAGGGCATCCAGGTGCTCAATCACCGCCTGCCGATCACGAAACTCGAGATCCGGCCGAACGGCAGCGCCAACTGGATCGCCGTCAAGCGCGAAGAGTACAATTACTTCGTTTATCCGAACCCGATTGCCGCAGGCCCGATGCAGGTTCGCATCACCGGTCTTGGTGGCGCCACCCTGATGCAATCGCTGCCCGAGCCCCAGGGCGGTTTGGTGGTCAAGGACAGCAACCAGTTCTGACGAGGCTTGGTCGAACCGGTGGCGCTGTTACGGCGCCACCGGTTCCCCGAAGCGAAAACTCGACACGGCCAGGTGGCCGAAAAATTCATCTTCGTGATACACGCAGGCCGCATCCTCCGATTCGGCCGCGCCCAGCGCCACCATCAGCGGCAGCAGATGCTCTTCGCGCGGGTGGGCGTTGCGCGCATACGGCGCCTGGCCCCAGTGCAGCAGGGCGGTGGTGCGCTCCGACGGCGGCAGCTTGAGCACCATCTGCAGCCAGTCGTCGAACTGGTGCGAGGCGAGCCGGCCTTCCGGCCCGAACTGGTGCAGGTTATGGTAGCTCAGGCCACTGCCGATAATGAGCACCCCTTCATCGCGCAGCGGCGCCAGCGCGCGCCCGATCTTCACGTGCGTGAGCGGATCGAAGCCGTGCAGGAGCGACAGCTGCACCACCGGCACATCGGCCTGCGGATAGACCGGATACAGCATCGAAAACGTCCCGTGATCGAAGCCGCGCTGCGGATCGAGCGACACCGCGTGGCCGGCCGCTGTCAGCAGGGCGGCGGCGCGTTGCGTCAGTTGCGGCGAGCCTGGCGCAGGGTATTTGATCTGGTAGGTATGGGCCGGAAAGCCGCCGTAATCGTAAATCATCGGCGGCTGCGCGCCGGACGACAGCATCAGCTCCTTTTCTTCCCAGTGACCGGAAATGACCAGCACCGCGGCCGGCTTGACGTCGCCGATCTGGCGCCGGATGTCCACCAGCGACGCTTCCAGCACGTCGTAGGTCTCGCCGTACTGCTCCTTCATGAACGGCCACGGCCCGCCCCCGTGGGAGACGAAATAGGTCGGCAGGCGATGGTTCATGGCGGCGCTCCAATCGGTGGTTTATCTATTCAATATAGGGGCGCGCGCGCTCTTTATCAAGTCGCGCGGGCGCGCACCAGGCCGATCAGCGCAAACAGGCGCGCGCTGCGCATCCAGCCGATGGTGACCACGGCCGCCTGCGTGAGCAGCAGGGCACCCGTAAACCCCAGGACATCGACGCCCGCCGTGTTCGCGCGCAGCAGCGACAACAGGCCGGCCAGGCCGAGGCCGACGAGGCTGATGACGACGTACGTGCCCAGCGCGGCCAGCGGGTGGCGCGCCAGCAGCTTGCAGCCCGACCACCACGCCGCAAGAGCGGAGCGTTGGCGCTGGTCGTGCGTCAGGAAAGCGCGGCCGGCGTCGAGCGAAACGGTCACCAGCCCGATGAGCAGCACCATGAGCGCCTGCGCCAGCATCATCGGCAGCGCGGCCTCGCCGGTCGTGACGACCTTGCCGGCGTAGGCGGATGCGGCATCGACCGCCCTTGAGCCGGCCATGAAGGCCGCGCCGAGCGGCACCGCGCCCCACGCCAGCATGCGCAGCATGGGCGCATAGTACGCCATGCCGCCGCGCGTGAGGGCCGAAAAGCCGGGTGCCTGCGGCGCGCGCGCGGCCGTCGCCACCATGCCGGACAACAGCGGCGAAATGAGCAGCGTGACGCCCAGCGCGATGCTGCCGGCCTGGGTGAATACCGCCTGATGGCGCCCGTGCACGTCCAGCAGATCGCTGACGGCGGTCATGTCGAGCGCGCGCGCCAGCGCCGCCGCGTGCACCGAATAATCGAGGTTCGACGACAGCAGATGCCACGCCGGCAGCGCCATGATCAGCGTCGGCACCAGCATCCACAAGGCCCACAGCAGCAGCAGGCGCCATTGCAGCGCCGCGCGCGCCGCCGCTGCAATCGAAAAGGCAGGGGAGGAGATCATCACACGGTCGCAATCAGGGAAAAGAGGATGCTGAACATCGCCGCCAGGTCGCCGGCCCAGCGGCGCGCGGCGCTGCGGTCCGGTTCCAGCGTGCGGCTGTCATCGAGCTTGCTGGCGTCGAGGTAGTGCAGGCGGCTCGGGTCGAGTTCGGCCGATACCGCCTTGACCGGCTTGACCCAGCTGAAGGTGCGCGTGCGCTGCTGGTCGTCCCACACCACGGTTTCGCTGCCGCCGTCGGCGAATTTGACCACCACGGTCTGCGCGACCGGCGCCCCGCGCCGCTCCAGGGTGACGCTGGTGCGCCACGCGCCCGCGCCGCCGGCCTTGGCCGACGCCTCCGCCTCGCTCGCGAAGTGCGCAATGCGGTCGTCCACGCTGGCCGTGCCGTACACCTGCTGCGCGAACGCGGCGTGGACGGCGGCGCGCTGGCCGCTCACCTCGGCCAGCGTCTCGCGCAGATCGGCGATGCTCGGATGACGGAACTTCCAGCGCCGGTAGTATTCCTTGAAGGCGCGCCCGGTTGCCTCCTTGCCGATGCGTGCCTCCAGGTCGCGCAGCACGGTGGCGCTGCGCACGTACACCGGGCCAATGCCCTGCTTGCGCATGTGGGCGTTCTGTCCGAGCGGTTCCGCCGGTTCGGCGGGCACGGTGTCATAACGCTCGACGTCGAAGCCCTTGAACCCCGGCGCGATGCCCAGTGCCGCGAGCAGCGGCGGTCCAAGATACGCGTCCTTGCCGGTGTCGCGCAGCATGCGATGGTTCCAGAATTCGTTCAAGCCTTCGTCGAGCATCGGTTCTTCAGTCTCGTTCGACGCCAGGATGCCGTGGAAGTAACTGTGGCCGACTTCGTGGATCGTGACGAGATCAATGTCGAAGGCGGTGGCCGTGCGCGGCACCACCTTGTCGTAACCGTTGACGGTGATGAAGGTCGGGTACTCCATGGCGCCGGCGTTGTCGGCGTTCAGCGGCGGGATCACGATGGTCAGCGTCTTGTACGGATACGGTCCGAGCGTTGTCGAATAATAGGTCAGCGCCTCGGTGGCAGCTTTCAGCGCCGGCGCGGCGCTGGCCGCGCGGTCGGGCGGGAACAGTACCGACAGCGCAACCTGCGGGCTGCCCGGCGCGCTCCAGGTACCGCGCAGGGGCGGCGCCGTGCGATTGTCGGCGGTCCAGGCGAAATCGTGGACGTCGCCCTGCACGTAGTGGTGCGTGAGCATGCCGCCCCGTTCCACCGGTGGCCCCTGCAGTTCGCCGGTGGCGCCCACGGTGTAGGTCTTGGGCGCGGTGAGCTTGACATCGAAGCGGCCGAAGTCGGCGTAGAACTCGGTCTCGTGGTGATATTCATGCACGTTCCAGCGCGCCCTGGTGGCACCGCGTTCGCCCGGCAGCTCCAGCACCCCGATCTTGGGGAACCACTGGCCCACCAGGTGAAAGCTGCCGACATGGCCGGTGCTGGCCACCACGCGCGGCAACTGGGTCAGGAAAGCGATGTCGAAGCTGGTGGAAGCTCCGGGCGCCACCGGCGCCGGCAGGTCGAAGCGCACCACCGTCTCGTCGGTGGCGGGGCCGTTGTCGGGATGGACGAATGACCAGTCCACCCTGGCGCCGCCCTGGGTCACGCTGCGCAGGGTGATATGGCCCCATTCGCCGGGGGCGATGGTGGCGTTGTAGCCGGATGCGCGCTGCTCGGTGAAGAAGGTGCTGCCGGCGTTTTTGAAGGCGTTCATGTACAGGTGCAGGTAGACGCTGCGCACGGTCTCCTTGCTGCGGTTGCGCCAGGTGAGTTTCTGCTTGCCGTCGACCGTGTGCGCAATCGGGTCGAGCGTCGCTTCGATCCGGTAGTCGACCACGCGGTCCGACAGGGTCGCTTCGCTGCCGCTGCGCGGACCGCCCCACGCGTGCGGGGCGCTCGGCACGCTCACCGCGCTGGCCGAGGGCATGGCGAAGCCGATGCCGACGTCGGTCACCGGTTCCGGAATCGGCGTGATGGTGATGTCGGCCTGCGCCATCAGCTCGGCCCCGGCGATGGCCGCTGCCGCCAGCAGGAGCGCCCTCTGGGCCATGGTTCGGGTACGCGCTTGCATGCATTCTCCTGCGCCATCGGGCGCTTCGATTGGTAATGGGCCATACTGGTGGGCAGCCGGCCAGCCGCACAGCATGCCACAACGCCCGCCGGGCCGCGGTCCGGATGGCGACTCCGATTATAATGGCGCAGTTTTGGTGCCCGCCCGCGACTTCACGCCGGCAGTTAAACGGGAAACACGCAGTGTGCTGCCCCCGCAACGGTACTGCAAGCCGTCGTTCCTGACGCCTTGCAAGCCCGGATACCGGCCAAAACAGGTGGACACGATGCCGCGCAGCGCGCCTCTGTCCGTGCAATCCGGCTTGCGGGGACGCAAGCCAGGACTCTATTTTCTGAAGACGACATCATGATTTCTGCAGTATCGCCGCGCCGCGCGCTCTCCGCCAGGCCGCTCGCGCTGGTTTCCGCCCTGTCCCTGTGTTTCATGTCCAGCACCGCGCTGGCCGCCGATGGCCAAGCCCAGGCCCAGACCCTGCCCGCCGTGACCGTGACCGGCGCCCGCTTTGCCAGCGACCCGGCGCTGGCCCCGATCGGCGCGACCGTCATCAGCGCCGACGACATCCGCCGCGCCGGCGCGGCCGACGTCAACCAGGCCATCCGCCAGATCGGCGGCGTGTACGGCCGCCAGAGCTTGGACGGCTCGCCCGATTTCAGCCTCGACCTGCGCGGCTTCGGCACCAACAGCAGCCAGAACATGGTGGTCACGCTGGACGGCGTGCGCATGTCCGAAAGTGAATTGAGCAATGCGACCCTGTCGTCGATCCCGATCGAGACTGTCGAGCGCATCGAAATCATCCGCGGCGGCGCCAGCGTGCTGTATGGCGAAGGCGCCACCGGCGGCGTGATCCACATCGTCACGCGCCGTCCCGAGGCCAATGGCCGGCGCGGCATGCTGCGCGCCGAAGCCGGCCAGTTCAACCTGCGCGACCTGCGCGCCGCCGTGGCCCAGTCGTGGAACGGGTTCGCGCTCGACGCCTCGGTCGGCAGCCAGCGCACCGACAATTACCGCGACCATAACAGCTTCGAGCTCGATACCTTCAGCGGCGGCGCCCAGTGGGCGTACCAGGGCGGCCGCGCCGGCCTGCGCTACGACCGCGCGCGCCAGGAATCGGACCTGCCGGGTGCCCTGAGCATGCAGCAGTTCCGCGACAATCCGCGCCAGGCCAGCACGCCCGACGATGTGGGCTCGCTCGATTCGGACCGCGTGACCGCGTTCGTGGAGCAGCGCGTCGGCAGCGTCGACCTGGCCGCCGAACTGTCGCGCCGCGAGCGCACCGTCCGTTCCACCTATTTCTACACCTTCGAGGGCGTGCGCGCAGCCTCGAAGTCGACCTACGACAGCGCCCAGACCCAGTTCTCGCCGCGCCTGCGCCACCTTGCGCAAATGGGCGGCATGCTCAATGAGCTGGTGGCTGGCGTGGACCTTGTCACGTGGTCGCGCGTGACCGAGTCGGACTACTCGAACGCCGACGCCACGCAGAAATCGCGGGCACTGTACGTGCGCGATGAACTCAAGTTCGGCGGTGCGCACAAAGCCCGCGTGGCTGTCGGCGCGCGCCGCGAACGCTTCGAGAAGGATGCCACCGACGAGCGCGCCTACGCCGCACCGTATGCCAGCAAGACCACCCTCAACGCCTGGGAAGTGCAGGGCAGCGCCAACGTCATGCCGATGGTAAACCTGTACGCCAAGGCCGGGCGCAGCTACCGCGTGGCCAACGTCGACGAGAACGGCTACCGTTCCTCCTCCGCCGTGCTGGCGCCGCAAACCTCGCGCGACCTGGAACTGGGCGTCGCTTACGGCGATGCGGCCATGGGCGCGAACGGGCGCGTGTTCCGCCATCAGCTGCGCAACGAGATTTTCTACGACCCGACCGTGAACGGCGGCTACGGCGCCAACACCAACCTCGACCCGACCGAGCGCAAAGGCGTGGAGCTCGATGTCCACGCCCGCATCGCGCGCGACTGGCGCGTGAGCGGCAACTGGCAGCACGTGCTGGCCCGCTTCACCGGCGGCCCGAACGCCGGGCGCGAAATGGTGCTGGTACCGAAGAACGTGGTCTCGGCGCGCCTGGCCTGGGTGCCGGGCAATGGCCACAGCGCCGACATCGGCGCTCAATGGGCCGGCAGCCAGCGTTTTGGCGCCGACTTCGCCAACACCTGCGGCGTGCGCATGGCATCAAGCACCACGTTCGATGCGCGTTACGCGCTCCAGGTCGGCGCCTGGGAATTCGCGGTGGCGGGCCTGAACCTGGCCGACAAGCGCTACACCAGCAATGCCTACGGCTGCAACAGCGGCATTTATCCGAGCGACGGGCGCCAGGTCAAGGTCTCGGCGCGCTACGACTTCTGATGCGCCAGCGCCTCGTCTTCGCCGTGCTGGCCCTGTGGGCCGGTCTGGCCGGCGCCGCCATCACGGTGGTGGACGACGCCGGCCGGCGCGTGGTGCTGGCCGCGCCGGCGCAGCGCGTCGTGTCGATGGCGCCGCACGTCACCGAGCTGCTGTTCGCGGCCGGTGGCGGCGCGCGCATCGTCGGGGCGATGAGCTACAGCGACTATCCGCCGGCCGCCCGAACCATTCCCCTTGTCGGCGACAACAGCCAGATCGACATGGAACGGGTGCTGGCGCTGAAACCCGACCTGCTGGTGGTCTGGCAGAGCGGGAATACGGCGCGCCAATTGGAGCAGCTGCGCCAGCTCGGCATTCCGATGTTTTACAGCGAGCCGGCGCGGATGGACCAGGTGGCCGGCAGCATGCTGCGTTTCGGCCAGCTGCTCGGTACCGGGACGGTGGCGCAGGCAGCGGCCGCGTCGTTCCGCGCCCGCATCGCGGCGCTGGAGGCGCGCTACAGCAAGCGGCCGCCGGTCAAGGTGTTTTACCAGGTGTGGGAAAAGCCGCTGTACACCCTCAATGGCCAGCATGTCGCCAGCGATGCGATTCGCCTGTGCGGCGGCGAGAATATTTTCGCCGCGCTGGCGGTCAAGGCGCCTTCGGTCGGCGTCGAGGCGGTGTTGCAGGCCAATCCGGAGGCGATCGTCGGCAGCACGCCCTACGACGCCTCGGAACAGGGTTTGGCGATCTGGGCGCCGTATACAACCCTGCTGGCGGTGCAAAAGGGCAATCTGTTCACCCTGGATGGCGAATTGCTGACCCGGGCCGGACCGCGCCTGCCCGACGGTGCCGCCATCCTGTGCGAAAAACTTGAACTGGCGCGTCAACGCCGCAGGTAGGCCTGCGTTTACACGCTGACTACGGAGCTGACGGTGCCTGTAGCGTTAACGCATATGCAACGCAATGTAAAATGCGGGTCCCTGGACTGAGACCTGCCGCAAAAAGTGGTAATCTCGCGATCGTCGTCTCAACTTAACATGAAGGATATTTATGCGTTTCCTGCGTATTGCTCTGGCCGTGGCCAGTCTGGCCGCCAGCACGGCGTTCGCTTCGCCCCTTGACCCGAAAGAGGGCGCCGAGTTTGTCACGCTGGCAAGTCCGCAGCCGACCAAGTCGGTCGGTAAGAAAATCGAAGTCATCGAGTTTTTCATGTACCACTGCCCGGCTTGCAATGCGTTCGAACCGCACCTGGCCGACTGGGTCAAAAAGCAGGGTGACAATATCCTGTTCCGGCGCGTGCACTTCGCTTCCAGCAACAACGATCCGGAAGCGCATTTGCACCTGACGCTCGAAGCGATGGGCAAGGGCGAAGAAATGCATCCGAAAGTGCTGCGTGCCTTCCACGTCGAGCGCGTTCGCCTGAACAAGGACGCCACCATTCTCGAGTGGATTCCGAAGCAGGGCATCGACCAGGCCAAGTTCATGGAATACTGGAATTCGTTCGGCGTGCTGACCAAGCTGAAAAGCGCACCGCAACTGATCCAGAACTATAAGGTCGACAGTGCGCCCAGCATCGTGATCGATGGCCGTCTCATGACCTCGCCATCGCTCATCGGCGACGCCAATCCGGGTCTGAGCAACGCCACGCAATACCCGGCGATCGGGCAAACCCTCGATGCGCTGGTGGCCAAGGCCCAGAAAGAAAAGGCGGGCCCTGCCGCCGCGCCAGCCAAAGCACCTGCCAAACCTGCCGGAAAATGAGCACGCCTGAAGAAAAAATCATCAAGATCTACGACGGTTCGCGCCCCGTGGAAGAAGATTTATTCGAGCGCAACTGGATTAACCAGTTGGCATGGAGCCTGGTGGTCGTGCTGTGCAGTATCGTGGTGTGGTTCTCGATTGCGATCATCAATGCCGAGAACCAGCGTCATGCGCTGATCACCAAGCAGTGCGCCGATCCCGTGTTCAAGGGCGAGGTCGACATGCGCTGCCTGCAGGTGGTCAGCTCGCGTCCGCACTGGTGGGAACACCTCTGGTACGGGATTACGCATCTGAAGCCGGCGGAGAAGTAACCCCGTCATTTCTGGCGACGCCAGGAACGGCTTTCCGCGCCAAGACGGCAGTCGGCGGGAACGCATCCGTTCTCCCCAAGTTCGTAATTTAGCTAATGGCTTCGGAGCGAACTTGGATTCCCGCCTGTGAACTGACCCAAAAAAGTTGGACACCGTTTCTACTTTTTGGGGGAAGTCGATGACGAAGCATACGACGGCATTCAAGCTAAAAATCGCTAAGCAATATGTACGTGGCTTGATGGGCTATAAGGAAGTAGGCCGCATCAACAACGTTAGCTACGGCCAAGTACGCCGTTGGGTACTGTTCCACCGCTATCACGGCAAAGCTGGCCTTGAACCGAGGAAGTCTGTTCAGTACAGCGCCGATGAGAAGCTTGAGGTTTTGCGGTACATGTGGGCGAACAAATTATCGTATGTGGAAACGGCGGCCAGGTTCAATATTCGCGCGCAGGGCTACGTCGGGGTTTGGGAGCGCGATTTTCGTGATGGCGGTATAGTGCCACTGATCCGCAAACCCAGAGGAAGACCCAAGCGCATGGCTGATTTACCCAAGCAAGTTGCACCTGCCAGCGTGCATAGTGATGCCACACGTAGCCGTGAAGAGTTGCTGGTGGAACTGAACCAGTTACGGATGGAGGTCGCCGTTCTAAAAAAGCGGAGAGCCTTAGCTCAAGCGGCCGAACAGGCTGCGGCAATGCGCAAAAAGCGCACATAGTCCACGAGTTAAGGCTGCAATTTCCCATTGCGCAGTTGCTTGCGCTTACCGGTCTGAAACGTAGTACGTTTTACTATCAAAAGAAGGTTGCGCAAGACGGCGACAAGCATGCGCACTTGAAGCAGGGTATCGAGACGACCTATCAGGCACACAAGGGGCGTATGGGCTATCGGCGTATCGCTGACGTGCTGCGCAAGGCAGGCCATCGCGCATGCGCCAATACCGTCCAGCGCTGCATGCAGGCAATGAAGCTGACATCGCTGGTACGCATCAAGAAATACAAGTCGTACAAGGGGGAAGTGGGCAAGACTGCGCCGAACATCTTGCTGCGCGATTTCAACGCAGAGGGGGTGAATCAGAAGTGGGCAACCGACGTCACCGAGATGAAAGTCGCTGGTCAGAAAGTGTATCTATCACCCGTGATGGACCTGTTCAACGGGGAAATTGTAGCGTATGAAATGGACACGCGTCCGGTACTCGGACTGGTGACAGGCATGCTCAAAAAAGCCTTCCGGAAGTTGCGTGCCGACGATAAACCGATCGTCCATTCAGATCAGGGATGGCAGTATCGCATGCCGGCCTACCAGCACATGCTGGCGCAGAAAGGCATCGTGCAGAGCATGTCTCGCAAAGGCAACTGCCTCGACAACGCAGCCATGGAGAGCTTCTTCGCAGTGCTGAAGACGGAGTATTACCACCTGAACAAATTTAGTAGCGTCGACGAGTTGAAAAAAGGTCTGGCCGAGTACATTGACTACTATAATCACTGCCGTATCAAGATGAAGCTGAACGGACTGAGCCCGGTGCAATACCGAACCCAGCATTCGCTTTGATTTAATCAAAACACCGTCCAACTTTCTTGGGTCACTTCACTGCGCGGGAAAGACGGCTTTTAGGCAAGCGCTGGAAACGACGGTGCTCAGGCCGGCAACGCAATCACGAAGCGCGCGCCGCCCATCGCCGACTGTTCCACCGCAATCGTGCCGCCATGCAGCGCCACGGCCTTTTGCGCAATCGATAATCCCAGCCCGAAGCCGCCGGTACTGCGGTCGCGGCTGCGGTCGATCCGGTAAAACGGTTCGAATACCTTGCCCCGTTCCGCCTCCGGAATGCCGGGCCCGTCATCTTCCACCACGATTTCCACCCCGTCCGCGCGCCGCGCCGAGAGCGCAATCTGGCCGTTGCCGTATTTCTGCGCATTCCTGAGCAGGTTGCCCACCGCGCGCAGCAGCAGGCGGCGGTCGCCGGTCATGCTGCCCAGCGCACTGTCGAGCCGGACCTGGGGCTGGGCCGCCAGCGGGTCGAGCGCGTCCACGCAGCCCAGCAGCGCCGGCGCCAGCTCGAAGCTGGCTTGCTGCAGCGCCTGGCGGCTGTCGAGCCGGATCATGCCCAGCAGTTCATTCACCAGCCCGTTCAGCTCGGCGACATCGCCTTCCATCGCCACGATGCGCTGTTCCAGCGCCGGATCGTCCGCTGCCGACCTGAGCAGTTCCAGCGCGAATTCCAGGCGCGCGATCGGGGTGCGCAGTTCGTGCGAAACGGAATGGAGCAGGTTTTTCTGCGCGTCGAGCAAGCCTTCGATGCGCCCGGCCATGTGGTTGAGCCGCTCGGCCAGCGGATAGATGATGGCGCCCGGCTTGAAGCTGGCGCGCGCCGCCAGCCGGCCGGCGCCGACCTCGTCGGCCACGCGCGAGAGTTCCTGCAGTCCCAGCCAGTGCGAGCGCGACCACAGGGCGATCGGCACCAGCAGGAACAGCGCCACGATCACGTAGCGCACCGCTTCCATTTCCAGCGCCAGACCGATGTCGATGGGCAGCTGATGGGCGTGGATGACTTCCTCGGCGCTGCCGACATAGCTTTCGCCATGCAGGTCGACGCGGCGGTAAAAGGCTTTGTTGGCGGTGTCGAGCACCAGTTCGCCACGGTCGAGCGCGCCGTGCTGCTGGACCGGCAGCGAGGCACGCGCGCTGGTCAGCGGCACCAGGTCGAGCTTGACGTCCGTCACTTCGCGCACCTTGTTGAGCCGTACCAGCCAATCGTCGGCCGGGGCTTTGTCGATGTATTGTTCAAGCAGGAAAATCTGGGCGGCCGCCTGGCGCCGCGCGATATCGTCCAGCGGATCGCCGAACAGGCGGCTGGTGGCAAAGTAGATGGCAAAGGTCGCGATCGTGATCGACAGCATGACCAGCACGAAGAAGCGGAAGAAGATCCGGTTCACGCGTGTATCCCGCCACAACGGTGTTCAATAACTGTTGCCATAGACATCGCTTCTCCTTGCGCAGCATTGTATAAGAGTGGCGCGCATCGGGGTATTACAAATAAGTGACAAATAGGGGACAGTTCATGGCGGAAGTGCCGCGCGATTGTCTATATCATGGCTTTACTCGAATTCCAGGTCTGCCCGCCGCGCTTGCGCGACGGCAGGTATCGCTTCCCTTATGAAAGGATTTGCCATGTCTGTTTTGATTCGCGCACTTTCCTGCCTCCCGCTGGCTGGCGCTGTCGCGCTTGCCGGTTGCGGCGGCGGCGACAGCGGCGGCAGCACGCCCGTACCTCCGAAGACGCAGCCGGACATCGTCGTGCCGACCCCGACCCCGACCCCGACGCCAACCCCAACCCCAACCCCAACCCCAACCCCGACGCCCACGCCCACGCCCACGCCAACGCCAACGCCTACGCCAACGCCTACGCCCACGCCGACGCCGACGCCGACGCCCACGCCCACGCCCGATCCGGTCACCGTGATGACCCCGTTCGTCGCGCGCGCCCAGCAAGCTTCGTGCGCCAGCGTGACCAACCGCCTGTTCCTCATCGACAAAAAATATGTGCTGTGGAACCAGTCGGGCGACTGCGCCGACAAACGCTACAGCCTCGAACTGTTCGGCACGACGCCGGACGCGAAAGTATGCAGCCTGAGTGATACCATCGCCGGTCCGAAAAAGGAATGCAGCGACGAAAAAATGCTGCCCATGTTTAACACGATTGTCGACAAGACGAACGAAGAAGGTTTCGGCCTGGGCGCCGCCCACGTTGTCGAAGAGATCAAGTTCCTGCCTGCAAATGGACTCAGCGTGGATTTCAAGACCATCGCCAGCGATACCTTCTCCGGCGTGTCCGAGGCCCGCAATGTCGTGGTGCGCGACCAGGCGGCGCTCGACGCCCTGTGGGCCGAGCACAGCCGGATCCGCATCCCGCCGCCGCCGGCGCCGAAAGTCAATTTCAAGACTGAAATGGTGATCGCCGTATTCGGCGGCAACGGCTCGGCCTGCGGCAGCTTCGGCGTGGTGCGCGCCAATGCCAGCGACGGCCATCTGGTGATCCGCACCGAGCACAGGGCGCCCGATCCCGGCGTCATGTGCATCGCCGTGGTCGCCAATCCGATGCAGATGATCACGGTCCCGCGCGTGGACGCCGTGGTCGACTTCGTGCAGGTGAAGACGCAGAACATCGATTTCACCGACCTGTGGCGCGGCCCCTACTCGCACATGCCGACACCGCGCAATATCGTGATCAAGGATGCCACCACCTTCGCCACCGTATGGAACCAGTCGCACAGCGGCGGCACCCTGCCGGTTGTCGATTTCAGCAAGGAAATGGTGGTCGCGGTATTCGGCCAGGGTGGCCCGACCGGGTGCGAAACCACGGAAATCCAGAGCGTCTACCGCGAGAGCGGCAAGATTCACGTGTCCAGCGTGAACTGGTCGCTCAAGCCCGATAGCGGCCTTGCGTGTCCGGCGGCGATTTCGAACCCCGGGCATCTGGTCAAGCTGCCGCGCTCGAATGACACGGTCGAGTTTTCGACCCAATCGCGGCACCGATAAGGCAGTTTTCCGTTTCCCTGGTGGCGCGCAAGCGCTGCCGGGCCCGGACCCCGATGTATGAAAATACTGTTGACCTTTGTGCTGGGCGCGGCGTGCGCCAGCGCCACCGCCCGCACCCCGTCCGTCAATCCGATGCCGGACGGCAGCCGCGACATGTATGTCGGGCTCGGCTTCGTGTCGTCGCCGGCGTACGAAGGCGCGCGCCGGCCGCGCCGCATGGCCGTGCCGGTGCTGCAGGGCGAGTGGAGCAATGGCGTATTTATTTCCGGTATGAATGCCGGCGTGCACCTGTCGGACCAGCCATCGCTCGAATTCGGGCCGCTGCTGTCGGTCCAGGCACGGCGCAGCGAATCGGGCAACGGGGCCGCGCTCGGCGGCGCCTCGCTGACCTCCATGACCGACGGCGGTTCGCCGCTGGCGCCCGTCGTCGACACCCCGGGCCAGCCCATCACGCCGGGCCAGCCCGACAAGACCGCGCGCAACGCCGGCCCCAACCGCCTGTCCGGCATGGATGTGGTCGGCGCGCGCCTGCAGGCGGGCGGCTTCGTTAACGTCTATCTCAGCCCCAGCCTGCGCCTGACCAATAGCGTGCTGTACGGTGGCGGCCGGGACGCCAACGGCGTGCTGTGGAATCTCGGCATCCAGCACGTGGCGCAGCAGTTTTCGCCGCACCACAGCGTGTCGCTGTCGGCTGGCGTGAGCGTGGTCAACCGCCACTACAACACAAGCTTTTTCGGCGTCAGCCCTGCTGAATCCCTGCGCAGCGGCAACCCTGCGTATGCGCCCGGCGGCGGCCTGAACGGCGCGAGCGCGGGCCTGCGCTGGCACTGGGCCCTGTCGCCCTCGTGGCTGCTGATTAACAACGTGCAAGCGACCCGCGTGCTGGGCGCTGCGCAAAAGAGTCCGTTGGTGGAGCGTGCCAACGGCTTTGCCGTATCCACCGCGCTCGCTTACCGGTTTTGATGATGAACGCCCCACGCCGTCTCGCTCTCTTGCTCGCGCTGCTGTTTTCGGCGGGCACCAGCACGGCGCACGCGCCGGCGTCGGAATGGCTCAGCTATCGTGACGCTTACCGCGCGATGGTGGCGTTCCAGAAATATGGCGGGCCCAAGAGCTATCTGCAAAACCAGTTGCAGCTGGTAACGGGGCAGCAGGGCGCCGCGGCGCCGGACCTGCGGCTGATCTTGCACACCCGCGACGGCGACCAGTATCTCGCGCTCGACCCCACCGGGCGCACGGTATTTCCGCTCAGCACAGCGGCCTACAACGAGAACGCGCCCTTGCTGGTGAGCGGCAGTAGCGGGCCGGTCGGTTTTCGCGCGCGCGTGTCGATCATGCCGCGTGCCAACGGCCTGTACGACAGCGCCGAGTTGCGCGCCGCCTGCGCCCAGGCGCTGGGCTACTTGCGCTACACCGATGCCAGCGCGCGCGCGCGCGCCTGCGTGGGCGTGCGCTTCGTCTACCCGAACGCGCTCACCACGCCCCCGGTGCGGGTGCGCAGCGGCGCGGCCGACGCGGTGACGCTGCCGGTAACCGAGGGCCGCGCGTTTCCCGACGATGGCCCGGCTGGATTTCGCATCGTCAATTATCGATTCAGCCGTGGCGGCGAGCCGCGCCAGCTCATCACCAGCAGTGCGCCGCTGGCCATCGCGCCGCTGATCGAATAGCGTGCTCAACGGTGCGGTGATGTCGAATACACATTTACGACAATTGCCAGACATTTCGAGGCGGAAAGGAACGCACGAAGCGCCTAAGCTATGCGTATCGGGTTTTCCGTTCGCCCTCGATGCTCTCCGGTGTCGTGGGCTTTTTTTATTCGCAGCAACAGCATGATGGCGATGCAGCGGGCCGCATGAAGGCGCCCGCCATCCGCGTATCGTGGGACGCCGCAGCGTGCAGTCGAGGCGCGTGCGGTCTTGACGAAAACTCAGCGATTTCGGCGATGTTGACGGCAGGCCGTAAAATGGCGGCTGATCATCTTTTCGGCGATATTCATGAGAACCCTTTTTGCCCTTGTCCTGGCCGGCGTCTGGCCTGCCGCCTGGGCCCAGACCCCTGCCACCAATCCGATGCCGGACGGCAGCCGCGACATGTATGTCGGGCTGGGCGCCGTCTCGGCGCCGCGCTACCAGGGCGCGGCGCAGCGGCGCGTGACAGCCTTGCCGCTGCTTCAGGTCGAATGGAGCAATGGCGTGTTTATCTCGGGCATGAGCGCAGGGATGCACCTGTCGACCAATCCGGTGCTCGAATATGGCCCCCTGGTCGCACTGCAGCCGCGCCGCAGCCAATCCGGCAGCGACAGCGAGTGGGTCGGGGCGCCCATGGCCGGCTTCGTGGGCGAGTCGGTGCCGCCGCTGAGCACGACCGATCCGAAGACCGGGCCGATACGGCCATCCGCGGTGCAGCCCGCAGAGCCGTCCGCGCAAAAGCGCGGCGGCAATCGTCTCGGCGGCACCGATGCGATTGGTGCGCGCCTGCAGGGCGGGGCGTTTTTCCATTATTATCTGACGCCATCCTTGCGCATTACCAATAACTTGCTGGCAGGATCGGGACGCGACCGCCATGGCGCCACCTGGACCGTGGGCATGCAGCACGTGGCGCGGACCATCGCGCCCCACCACACCGTGTTGCTGTCGGCCGACCTGACGCTGGTCAACGGCAGCTACAACCGCAGCTATTTCGGCGTGACCGAGGCTGAAAGCCTACGCAGCGGCAATGACGCATATGCGCCCGGAGGCGGCCTCAAGGATGTGGCCGTGGCGGCGCGCTGGAACTGGGCGCTGTCGCCATCCTGGATGCTCGGCAGCGCGGTGCGCGCCGCGCGCCTGCAGGGCGATGCGCGGCGCAGCCCGCTGGTCGAGCGCCCCAATAATTTCACCGTGTCCACTGGACTCGCTTACCGATTCTGATCATGTCATTTGTCCGCCACGTTTCCGCCATGCTTGCCTTGCTGTTTACGGCAGGCGGCACGACGGCCAGTGAAGCCGGCGGCGAATGGCTCAGTTATCGCGATGCCTACCGCGCGATGGTGGTGTTTGAAAAATACGGCAGGCCCAAGAATTTCTTGCAGAATCATTTCCAGGTCATGTTGAAAGAGAAGGGCGTGCTGACCGATGGTCTGCAGTTGAGTCTGCTTAGCAAGGCAAGCAGCCTGAACCTGCCGCTCGATCCGACCGGCCGCACCGTCTTTCCGCTGCTCAAGGCGGCGTATGACGACAACGCCACGCTGATGCTCACTCGCAACGCCGCCCAGTACGTGTTCCGCCCGCGCGTATCGATCGTGGTGCGTTCCGACGGCGTGTACGAAACGAGCGACCTGCGCGCCGCCTGCGAGCAAGCGCTTACGTACCTGCGCCATGTGGATTCCTCGGCGCGCACACGCCGTTGCAGCGGCGTGCGCCTGAGCTACCTGCGCAAGGGGGCGGACCCGGTGGTCAGGCTGCGTAACGGCAGCGGCGACTTGGCCCTGCTGCCGGTGGCCGAAGGGGCCAGCTTCGGCGACGACAACAACGATGGCTTCCGGGTCGTCAATTACCGTTTCGGCGAGCATGCCGACAAGGGGCAGCTGGTCACGCAGAGCGCGCCGCTGGCGATCGCGCCGCTGCTGGAATAGGTCAAGCGGGGGCGGGTGTTCGATCCCCCTTGTACATCGGTCGATATGCGGGCGGAGGCAAGCGCCACGGCGGCGCGACTCAGAGACTCACGCCGTATTTGCCGTAGATTCTGGTGATGGCCCCCGAGCGTTTCATGATGAGGATGGCTTCGTCCAGTTTCGGCAGCAAGGCTTTCTTGCTGGGATGGACGCGTATCGAGACATCATACGACCCCAGGACGTCACCGACGACGAACTCACTGTACTTGGGCGTCTGGAGAATGCTGTATTGTGCGACCGCCTTGTTGATCAGGATCTGGTCCATCCGCCCGGCAGCGAGCATGGCCATGAGCTGCGTCTCGCTCACGGCGTCGGAGCGATGCACGGCACCGCTGTCGAACAGCTCGCGCAACTCCGGATAGCTGTAACCCCGTACCAATCCAATTGTTCTGCCAGTCAAATCGTTCGGCGTGTTCACTTTGAAATGTTTGCCCGGACCAAACACGAGTATGTCGATCACCTTGCCAAACGGCACTGAAAAGACGCCGGGAACTTTTTGCTGCTTTACCCAGCCGGGGAACACGCCGGGTTCGACGTCGACCTGCCCCAGGTCGAACCGTTTGGCGAGCCGTGCGTAGGGAAAGTACTCTATCTGAAAGCGATGGCCGGTAATCTTGCCCAGTTCGTCCAGGAGTTCCTGGTAAATGCCCGTCCGCCCGCTTTCGATCATCATGGGGGGGTAATTGTAGAAGCCGACCTTGAACGTTTCGGAGCGCGCCTTCGTCAACCAGGCGGCGCACATCAGGCTTATCGCGTAAACAAGGATTTTCATGGCTGCCCTAAGTCATCCGGAGTGGGGGCGAACGCCGCGCGACGGTATCGCGAGCGCGCCAGCATTCCGCATCAACTATTGTGCCGTTGCCGTTCAAAGTCAAGCGCCGTGTTGGCGCCGCCGCCTCCGGTGTTACCGTCCCAGCCGCGCGGCATGGACGTCAGGCTGCGGAACGGTTAATATGAATTTAGACAATATTTAAATCCAAACAATATTTTGCTGGTGCAGTTTGTCAGTGCGCCCGGCATCGCCGAAAGATTCCGATGACCCAAAGAACTAGCCTGTACCTCGCCATTCCTCTGGCCGGCGCGCTGCTGCTGACGGCTTGCGGGGGCGGCAGCGATCCGGTCCCGGTCAAAGCGGCCGACCCGGTGGTCCCGACGCCAACGCCAACGCCAACGCCAGACCCGATCCCAAACCCGACGCCGGAGCCGGCGTCCGTCACAGTCCCAGGCGTCGCCGAGCCGGACCCCAGTGCCTCCGGCGTCTTCATCACGCCATTCGTGCAGCGTGCCCGTCAAAGTACCTGCGGCCAGTACTACAATCGCCTGTTCGTGGTCGACCACAAATACGTTTTTGCGGGCCAGAACGGCAGTTGTGATGTCAATACGGATCGCGAGGTGCTGTTCGGTTCCACGCCCGATGTCAGGCTGTGCACCAGTTATTATGGACGGCTTGGCGGCAAGGAAAGTTGTGCCGATCCCATGCTCACCGGCCTGTTCGAGAAACTGTGGGGGATGCAGACGAGTCCGAAGTTACTTCCCGCAGGGACCAAAACAGAAGAAATCTTCTTTCTGCCCATGGATGGCAGCAGGCTGGCATTGACTCCGCTGGCGCAGGACAACGCGTCCGGTATCAAGGAGCCGCGCCACCTCGTGATCCGCGACGCCGCCACCCTGGCCGCCGTGTGGGCCGAGCACACCAACGGCGGCGCCAGTCCGGCCGCGCGGCCGGTGGTGCATTTTGAAAACGAGATGGCCATCGCCGTGTTCGCCGGCAGCCGCGGCGGCAGTTGCGGTGAATTCGGCATCCGCGCGGTGCGGGTCAGCGGCGACAAGCTGGTCGCCGAGTACGAACATCGCAGCGGCCCGCCCGGTATCGCCTGCCCGCAGATCGTCACCACGCCCATGCAGATCGTAATGGTCGACCGCAGCTACGCCAGCGTGACGTTTGACAAAGTGGCGCCGCTCCGGGTGGCGTTCAAGCCGATCGAGGGCGCCCGCAAGTCGCAGATGCACGAGCGCACGCAGCTGGTGATCAAGGATGCGCAGGGCTGGGCCGCCTTGTGGAAACGGCATGACGGCGTAACACCGCCACCGGACGTGGACTTCGGCAAGCACATGGTGCTGTTCGCCACGACCGGCGCCCGGCCGGTGGAGGCGTACAAGCTGGCGGTAAGCGATGTCGAGCGCATCGGCGGCAAGCTGCGCGTGACCACGGTCGAAAAAACGATGGGACGTTACAGCATGGGCCCGGCACCGGCGGCGATCACCAATGCCTGGGCGGCGGCGGTGGTGGAGCGCTCGGACGAGCCGGTCGAGTTCGTGGAACAGCTGTCGTACTACCGCTAGCCGGAAAAGGCGGGACGCGCTGGCGGCGTCCCCTTGCGCATCAAGCCCAGGCCGAGGGCGAAAACAGATAGCCTTCGCCCCACACGGTCTTGATCTTCTCGGAATCGACGTCGTCGAACTTGCGCCGCAGCTTGGAAATGCAGTTATCGATGCTGCGGTCCAGCCCGTCGAACTCGATGCCGCGCATTTTTTTCAGCAAAGCATCGCGCGAGAGCACCCGCCCGGCCGATTCGGCCAGCACCAGCAGCAGCTTGTATTCGGTATTGCTGAGCAGGCACTGCTCGCCGCGCCAGGTGACAATGCGGTCGCTGGCGATGATCGACAGGGCGCCGAATTCGAGCGCCGCCGGGTCGCTGCCCGGTTTGCCCTGGGCGCGCCGCAGCAGGGCGCGCAGGCGCGCCAGCAGCACGCGCGGCTGCACCGGCTTGTTGACGAAATCGTCCGCGCCCTGTTCCAGCACCGACACTTCGTCGTAGGAATCTTCGCGCGCGGTCAGGATCAGGATGGGGGTTTCGCTCAGTTCGCGGATCTGGCGGCACACCACCATGCCGTCCAGGCCGGGCAGCATCAGGTCGAGAATGACCACATCCGGGGTGAGCGCCTTGAAGCGTTCGAGCGCGGCGTCGCCGCGCGTGACCAGGTCGACCGTGAACTCGTATCCGCTCAGGTACTCCGTGACCAGTTGCGCCAGGCGCGCATCGTCTTCCACCAGCATTACACGAAACATGAGTTTTCTCCTAGCCGCCCATTGTATAAGAGCTACTACGAAAAAAGCCAGTTGCAGACCAGCGCGGACAATTTGCTACACTTTCATGACACTCTGGCTACTTACTGCTGGGGAATACAGACTTCCAGCACTTTTTCGATTCGCTCGTTGAGGATGGTGCGGGCGGCGGGTGCTTCGAGGATGCGGTTGGTCACCAGTTTTTCGCCCGCCGTACTGGTACGGAACTGCTCGAAATCGACCATCTCGTCCTCGGTAAAGCGCGGCAGCGCTTCCGGCAGCGGTTCGCCGGCCGCCGCGAACACGCCCAGGTAGCCATGCTTGGCAAATTTCTTGCCGACCGACTTGGCCAGGAAGGATTGGGTGCGCGTCAATTCCTTGCTGTCGAGATTTGCGAGCAGCAATTGCTTGTAGACCTCGTCGAAACTGGCGGGGTCGAGCGCTTGCACGCATTTCAACTGGTCGGCCGTGACCTTGCCCTGTTTGGCGCCGGCCTTCATCGACAGTTGCACGCCGAGCAGGGCGGGTTTGGAAAAGACCGCGGCAGTGGCCGCATTGACGCTTTGCGCCTGCGCCGCGCCGCCCAGCAGCAATGCTGCCGGAAAGAACAGCGTGGCCATGTGACGTCCAGACAGTGCAGAAATACCCGGGGTTAAACGACGCGTCCGCAGCAAGCAGGCTTTGTGTGGGGAATTCATGTCACCGTCCATTCTTCTCAAGTCACTTTCCTATCAACAGCGTGGATACGCCAGGTCATCCGGAAGGGTTAAATCTACCGTATTGCCAAACATTATGACTGATCTGTGGACATTTGTGTGCATGAAAAGCAACACTAGTAAACATAGGTGAAATTAGGCGTTTTCAGCAAAAATAACTTATATTAAATGGAAAAAGTTGAATCATGACGAAGGAAATCATCCCTTTATATCCCAATTGCAATCAGCCGTTAAGATTCTGCGCGTACAGTATTTAATCGAACTGTTGCTTCTTGGTGATCTTGATCGTGATCCATCACCAAGGTGGTGAATCCTGGGTCCATTCTGGTGCGTTCCAGGATGCCCGAGCGCTCAATACGCACCAAAACGCGGCACGCACAGCGCATCAATCGCTCGATATACAGATTGGCCGGTTCCACCTCCATCGCGTCATCGGTCAGATAAGCCTCGATCGCTTCCTGGAACGCGCCCCAGCCGGCGTCCCAGTGCGGCTGGTCCTGGTTGAAACCCTGGTATTTCCAGTCGCCGAAGTTGGTTTTCAGTTGCGCCAGGCGGGCGGCGTCGTAGTTAAACCGATCCACATATTCCCTGGCGGTGCCGGCAAACGCGGCTTCGCTGTTGAAGCACAGCAGGAAAATGCCCATTTCGGCGTTGCAGTCGATGCCGAAGCCATAGAAGCTTTCGTCCTGGTGGGCCTCGGCGAACAGCCGGATCGATTCCATCGACAGGGCGAACAGCTGTTCTTCGATGGGGAGTAAATCCGGAGCCTGCATGGGAAATCCTTATCGTGTAGCTGAAGCGGCAATAAAAAAGAAGCCTGCGCGGAACGCGCAGGCTTCTTTTTTTTGGAACGCCGGCAAGCGTGGCACAGCCACGCTTGCCGTTCGATCAGGCCGCGTTTTGCGCGACGAAGTCCCAGTTGACCAGGCCCCAGAAGGTTTCGACATACTTGGCGCGTGCGTTGCGGTAGTCGATGTAGTAAGCGTGCTCCCAGACGTCGCAGGTCAGCAGTGGCTTGTCGCCGGTGGTCAGCGGGCAGCCGGCGTTCGAGGTGTTGACGATGTCAACGCCGCCGTCGGCTTTTTGCACCAGCCAGGTCCAGCCGGAACCGAAGTTGCCCAGGCACGACTTGGTGAATTCTTCCTTGAATTTGTCGAACGAGCCCCACTTGGCGTTGATCGCGTCAGCGACCTTGCCGCTTGGCGCGCCGCCACCGTTCGGCTTCATGCCGTTCCAGTAGAAGGTGTGGTTCCACACCTGGGCTGCGTTGTTGAACACGCCGCCGGAGGATTTCTTGATGATCTCTTCGAGCGGCAGGTTCTCGAACTCGGTGCCCTTGATCAGGTTGTTCAGGTTGGTCACATAGGTCTGGTGATGCTTGCCGTAGTGGTATTCCAGCGTTTCTTTCGAAATGTGGGGAGCCAGGGCGTCCATTTCATACGGCAGAGGCGGCAGTGTGTGTTCCATGTTGTGTCCTTTTTGTTTGGAAAAGCGTCAATGATTCTGAACCGGTGCTTATTGTAATTCGGATGGGCGTTCGTTGCTTATTTGCTTCGCGCCGGAAAGCACGCTTGCCCGCGGACCAGCCGGCGCTACTCGAGCCGGGTCTGGACGCTCGCTACGCCCACCTCGGCGCTCCCCTCGGCCAAGCGCACCGTGAGCACCTCGTTCGGCTTGATCTGCAAGGGCGAGCGTAAAACCATCCCCTTGGCATCGCGCACGATGGCGTAGCCGCGTTCGAGGGTGCGCTGGGGATTGAGCAGTTCGAGCTGGGCCGCCAGCGCGCCGAGCGCATCGCGCTTCTGTGACAGCTGGCTGGCCATGCTGCTGGTGCAGCGGCGCTGCTGCGAGGCGATTTCGCTGCGCAGAGCGCGTACGTCCGGCCGGTGGCTGGCCCAGCGCGCGCGCAATTGCGCCAGAGAATAGCCCTGGCGCTGCACCGGCGCGCGCATTGCGTGCGTCATCGCGGTCGACAGCGCCACCAGTTCCAGGCGCTGGTGGCCGATGCGGGCCGATGGACTGAGCAGCCGGCGCTGCCAGTTGTCCAGGCTCTGGTGCGCATCGTTGAGGGTGTGGCGCATCGCGCGCCGCAGGTCGCCGGCATCGGCCGACAGCGAGGCGACCCAGTCCGCGTGCGGCGTGGCGGCCAGTTCGGCGGCGGCGGTGGGGGTGGCCGCGCGCAGGTCGGCGGCAAAATCGGCGATGGTGAAATCGGTCTCGTGGCCGACCCCGGAAATGACCGGCATGGCGCAGTTGGCGATCGCATGGGCGACCACTTCTTCGTTAAAGCTCCACAAGTCTTCGATCGAGCCGCCGCCGCGGCACACCAGCAGCACGTCCACTTCCGCCCGGCGCGAGGCCGTTTGAATCGCGCCGGCAATCCGTTCGGCCGCGCCCTGGCCCTGCACCGGGGCCGGGTAGAGCACGATGCGCACGTGCGGCGCGCGCCGCTTGAGCGCGCTGAGGATGTCGCGCAGCGCCGCCGCCTGCGGGCTGGTGACAATGCCGATGCTGCGCGTGAACAGGGGCAGGGGACGCTTGCGCTCCTGGTCGAACAGGCCCTGCGCGCCCAGCTTCTCCTTCAGGCGCAGGAAGGCTTCGTACAGCGCCCCCACGCCGGCGCGGCGGATCGCCTCGACGTTGATCTGGTAATCGCCGCGCGCGCCGTACAGGGTCACCAGGGCGCGTACCTCGACCTTGTCGCCTTCGCGCGGAATGAAGCCGGCGTACTGGGCGCGGCCGCGGAACATCACGGCGCGCACCTGGGCCGCGTCGTCCTTGAGCGTGAAATACCAGTGGCCCGAACTGGCACGCGTGAAGTTCGATATTTCACCGCTGATCCAGGTCAGCGGAAAGGAGCGCTCCAGCAGGCGCGCCACCTGGGCATTGAGCGCGGTGACGGTCAGTACCGGCGGTCCTGCGGGCAGGGGATCTAGGTCGAAATCGGTTTGCATGGGATGAGTTCCGGAATAACTGTCCACAAAATTTTGAAACGGTCATGCTTATGTCACATATCGCCTAAAACAACAAGACTTTTTTCTAAGTCGATGATTTTAAACGAAAAAGCCTAGGTGCTGGTTTACATCGCACTGGCTGAAATCCCTTCTAAATCAAGCACTTTGGCACTCCGGGCCGGAGTTGCTCACAAAGTTATCCACAGAAATTGTGTAGAAGTTTTGCTGTACATACGCTCGGGCACCTGCCTGCTGCTTGCGCACCGGGGTGCTATCTCTTTGTAATCAAGCGCTTACGCGGTTTCGGACCGGCTTGCGCACAATCTTGTCCACAGAAGCTGTGCAGAAGTGCCGGACTTATCCACCGCCCGGCCGCCCTGCCACCCCTGCCATTCATTTAAGCACGGCAACTTATTCCTTTCAAATCAATGGCTTGATACAGTGTTGACTGGCTTGCTCACAATCTTGTCCACAAAAGGTGTGCAGAACGCACGGACTTGTCCAGCGCCGTCCAAAACACTGGAAATGGGCGCCCATGGAGGCCTTTTGGGCGCCCGGACGGCAAGTTATCCCTGTTTGCCGCAAATATGTGCACGACCGTATTAATTAATGTAATCAATGACTTGGAATGACTTCCGCGTCATTGCGCACAATCTTATCCACAAAAGATGTGCAGAAGATTTGCGCGCCAGCCTGCCTTATTTTTGCGCTTGAATCATTTTCCCTTTTTAATCAGGGACTTGACTGCCCACCCCCGGTATTGCTAACAATCTTATCCACAGTTTTTGTTCAGAACATCGACTCAATTTTTAATTTTCGACATGCCTTGTTTTTACGCATGGCAAACTTTCCCTTTAAAATCAAGCACATCGTGTCTCTTTGGGCCGCTTGCGCACAATCTTATCCACAGAAGGTGTGCAGAAGTGGACTTGCCGAGTGACGGGCAACACGTTACATTGCCGGGGTTCGTTCTTATCAAGAATTACCATTCACTCAGGAGTTTGTTTTGCTGCCTATTCTTCAAGCTGCAGGTTGGCCAGTCTGGCCGTTGCTGATCGCCTCTCTCGTCGCTTTAGCCTTGATCGTCGAGCGCATTATTTATCTGCGCCGCGCCAAGATCCTGCCACCGCAGTTGCTCGAGGAAGTGGTGCGCGTGTATCACAACGGTAAGATCACCAAGGATGTGGTCGAGTCGCTGGAAAAGAATTCCCCGCTCGGCGCCGTGCTCGCCGCTGCCCTGCGCAACGTCGACGCCCCGCGCGACGTGATGAAGGAATCGATCGAAGAAGCAGGACGCGGCGTGGCTCACGTGCTCGAACGCTTCCTGACCACGATCGGTACCATCGCCTCGCTCGCCCCGCTGATGGGCCTGTTCGGCACGGTGGTCGGCATGATCGAGATTTTTGGCTCCACCAACGCGACCGGCGTCAACCCGGCCCAGCTGGCCCACGGTATTTCGGTAGCGCTCTACAACACCGCCTTCGGTATCGCCATCGCCATGCCGGCCCTGATTGCCTACCGCCATTTCCGCGCCCTGGTCGACAGCTTCATCATCGACATGGAATTGCAGGCAGTTAAATTCGTCGACGTCGTGCACGGTGCCCGCAAATGATGAACTTTCGCCGCGGCCAGAAACGTGAAGATCCAGAGATCAATCTGATCCCCTTCATCGACGTGCTGCTGGTGGTGCTGATTTTCCTGATGGTCACGACCACCTACAGCAAGTTTACCGAGTTGAAAATTACCCTGCCGACGGCCGACGCCGAAAAGGCGCTCGAAAAGCCGTTCGAACTGAACGTCACGGTCGACGCCAAGGGTAACTACACGATCAACAACGAGCCGGTCTCGTTCAGCAACGTGGCTGGCCTGGCGGAAGATCTGAAAACCGCGGCCCGCACCGGCAACAACGGCCAGCCGGCGCCCACCGGCGAGAAGGGCCCGGTCGTGGTCGTCAACGCCGACCAGTTCGCCATGCACCAGATGGTCATCAACGTGCTGGAAGCGGCGCGCATGGCAGGCTACGACAAGCTGACCTTCGCCGCCCAGACCGGCGAGAAGAAGTAACAAGCGCAGGCGAAGCGATTCGCCTGCCGCCTCATGTCTTCCACTTCCTCCTCATCTTCCTCCCTCGAATCGACGCTTCAGCGTGCCTGGCAGCGGCGCGGCGCGCTGGCTTGCGCGCTGTGGCCGCTCTCCCTGCTGTTTCGCTTCGTGGCCGGCGTGCGCGCGCTGCTGTTTCGCTTCGGCCTGCTGGGCTCGACGCGGTTGCCGGTGCCGGTCATCGTGGTCGGCAATATTTTTATCGGCGGCACCGGCAAGACCCCGCTGACGATCTGGCTGGCCGACGCCTTGCGCGCCGCCGGCTTCACACCCGGCATCATCTCGCGCGGCCATGGCGGTGGCGATGGCGCGTCGAGTAGTGCGCCGCGCGCGGTCACATCGGACTCCAGCGCGCGCGATGTCGGCGACGAGCCGCTCCTGATCGCGCGCCGCACCGGCTGCCCGGTGGTGGTGGGGCGCGACCGTGGCGCCGCCGGACGCGCCTTGCTGGCCGCCCATCCCGACGTTGACGTGATCCTCACCGACGACGGCCTGCAGCACTACGCCCTGCGGCGCGATATCGAAATCATGCTGTTCGACGGACGCGGCACCGGCAATGGCTGGCTGCTGCCGGCCGGACCCTTGCGCGAGGCGCCATCGCGCCGGCGCGACTTCACCATCGTCAATGCGCCCGAACTGACGCCGGCCTTGCGCCAGGCGGTTGGCGGCATGCCGTTCCGCATGCAGCTGGCGGGCGAGTTCGCCGAGCCCTTGGCGCGACCGGGCGAGCGCGTGGCGCTGGCCAGCCTGGCTGGCCGCCGCATCGTGGCCGCCTGCGGCATCGGCAATCCGCAGCGCTTCTTTACCCTGCTGCGCGGCGCCGGCCTGGCGTTCGCCGAACTGCCGCTGCCGGACCATCACGATTTCCTCGACCAGCCATTTGCCGCCATTGAAGCGGACTGCATCCTGATCACCGAGAAGGATGCAGTAAAATGTGCGCAAATTGAAAATCTCAAAAACGACCCGAGACTGTGGGTCGTACCGGTGACGGCGCAGCTCGATGCGGCGCTGGCCGAACAAATTGTGGAGAAATGTCGTGGATGCTCGACTGCTTGATATCCTGGTCTGCCCTGTATGCAAGGGCCCGCTAGAACTGGACAAAAAGGCCCAGGAACTGATCTGCCGCGGCGACCGCCTGGCGTTTCCGATCCGCGACGGCATTCCCATCATGTGGGCCGACCAGGCGCGCAAGATCGAAGCGCTGTAGGCGATGGGTTTCATCGTCATCATTCCGGCCCGCCTGGCCTCGACCCGGCTGCCGAACAAGCCGCTGGCCGACCTGGGCGGCAAACCGATGGTGGTGCGCGTGGCCGAACGCGCGGGGGCCTCGGGCGCCGCTCGCATCATCGTCGCCACCGACCATGAGACCATCGCCGCCGCCTGCCGTGAACACGGGGTGGAAGTGTGCATGACGCGCGCCGACCATCCGTCCGGCACCGACCGCATCGCCGAAGTGGCGCGCGCGCTGAACCTGGCGCCTGATGCCGTTGTCGTCAACCTGCAGGGCGACGAGCCGCTGATCGACCCGGCGCTGCTGGCCGCCACCGCGGCCCGCGTTGGCGTGGACGTGCCGATGGCCACCTGCGCCCACCCGCTGCACGACGCCGCCGACGCCTTCAATCCGAACGTGGTCAAGGTGGTGCTCGACAAGGCCGGGCGCGCCCTGTATTTTTCGCGCGCCACGATTCCCTGGCACCGCGACGGCTTCGCGCAATCGCGCGACGCCTTGCCGGCGGCGTACGTCGCGCTGCGCCATATCGGCCTGTACGCGTACACCAACGCCTTCCTGCAAACCTATCCCACGCTGGAGCCGGCGCCGCTCGAAGCGGTCGAAGCGCTGGAGCAGTTGCGCGTGCTGTGGCATGGCTATCCGATCGCCGTGCATGTGACCGACAGCGCGCCGGCGGCCGGCGTCGACACCCCCGAGGATCTTGAACGGGTGCGCCAGCATTACCCGGCTTAGCTTTGTTACAGCGCAGCATGTGCGCGGTTCTCATCAGTAACCGACGCATAGCTTGCGCCAGATCAAGCAAAAAAATGGCGAATACGCCCTCGGATTGGCGTTCTCCGTGACTTTTGTGGTAAGTTTCGTACCAAGGTAGTCAAGTATGCATCGCCTCCAATTTTAAAATCTGTTTTAGGAATTTTCATGCGTCTGATTCTGTTAGGAGCTCCTGGAGCCGGCAAAGGCACCCAAGCTAACTTCATCAAGGAAAAATACAATATTCCGCAAATCTCGACCGGCGACATGCTGCGCGCCGCGATCAAGGCCGGCACCGAGCTGGGCATGGCGGCTAAAAAAGTGATGGATGCAGGCGGTTTGGTGTCCGATGACATCATGATCGGCCTGGTCAAGAATCGTCTCAAGGAATCGGACTGCCAGAACGGTTATCTGTTCGACGGCTTCCCGCGCACGATCGCGCAGGCCGACGCCATGAAAGAAGCCGGCATCGACGTCGATTATGTACTCGAAATTAACGTGCCCGACGAATTCATCGTCGAGCGCATGAGCGGACGCCGTTCCCATCCGGGTTCGGGCCGCGTGTACCACATCACGAACAATCCGCCAAAAGTGGATAACGTGGACGATATCACCGGCGAACCGCTGATCCAGCGCGACGACGACAAGGAAGAAATCGTCAAGCAGCGCCTGTCGGTCTACCACAACCAGACCGAAGTGCTGCTGGGCTACTACAACCAGTGGGCGCAATCGGGCCTGCCCGGCGCGCCGAAATACCGCCGCATCTCCGGCATCGGCCCTGTGGATCACATCCGCGAGGCGGCTTTCGCGGCGCTGTCGGAATAAAAGTAAGAAAAGCACAAGAGCGGACTTCGGTCCGCTTTTTTGATGGCCGCGCCCTGCGGTAGTCACAGCACGAATGGATAGTCTTGCCCTGGCCGCCGTTGCGCGGCCGGCGTTCCCGGTTTTTTTGGATTCAAAGTTTTGCAGTACGCAGTGAGGTTGGCCCATCTCTTTCACATGTGGTTGGAGCGGTCTTTCAAATGTGTTGTTGTGTTACTTGATAAAAAAGCGAGGGGACGATATGGCAGCAAGATTTCTTGTCTTTGCAGTTGTGTGCGGCGTCATTGCCGTGATTTATGGATTGGTCACGCGCAGCTGGATTCTGCGCCAGGACCCGGGCAACGCCCGCATGCAGGCCATCGCCCAGGCCATCCAGGAAGGCGCCGCCGCCTACCTCGGGCGCCAGTACCGCACCATCGGCATGGTCGGCCTGGTACTGCTCATCGCCATCGGCGTGCTGCTCGACCTCAATACCGCGATCGGTTTCCTGATCGGCGCGGTGCTCTCGGGGGCCTGCGGCTTCATCGGCATGAACGTGTCGGTGCGCGCCAATGTGCGCACTGCCCAGGCTGCCACGCGCGGCATGAACGAAGCGCTCGACGTCGCCTTCAAGGGCGGGGCCATCACCGGCATGCTGGTGGTCGGCCTGGGCCTGCTCGGCGTGACGCTGTTCTACTGGATGCTCACCGCCCAGGCCGCCGGCGGCAGCGCCACCCAGCATGACGTCATCAAACCCCTGATCGGGCTGGCCTTCGGCGCCTCGCTCATTTCGATTTTCGCCCGTCTTGGCGGCGGCATCTTCACCAAGGGCGCCGACGTCGGCGCCGACCTGGTCGGCAAGGTCGAAGCCGGCATCCCCGAGGACGATCCGCGCAACCCGGCCGTGATCGCCGATAACGTGGGCGACAACGTGGGCGACTGCGCCGGCATGGCCGCCGACCTGTTCGAGACCTATGTCGTCACCCTGATCGCCACCATGCTGCTGGGCGCGCTGATGATGGCCACGCCGGGCGGCGAAGCGGTGATCTATCCGCTGCTGCTGGGGGCGGTGTCGATCATCGGATCGATCGTCGGCTGCTCGCTGGTCAAGGCCAAGCCGGGCAAGAAGATCATGTCGGCCCTGTACACGGGCCTGTGGTGGGCCGCCGGCCTGTCGCTGATCGGCTTTGCCGGCGTCACCTGGCTGGTCTGGGGCGACGATGCCATGCGCATGAAGATGATGGGCTGCGCGCTGGTCGGCATCGTCCTCACCGGGCTGATGGTCTACATCACCGAGTACTACACCGGCACCGACTTCAAGCCGGTCAAGCATATCGCCGAAGCCTCCACCACCGGCCACGGCACCAACATCATCGCCGGGCTGGGCGTGTCGATGAAGTCGACCGCGTATCCGGTGCTGGCCGTGTGCGCGGCCATTCTGGCGTCTTACCAGATGGCGCAGCTGTACGGCATCGCCATTGCCGCCACGTCCATGCTGTCGATGGCCGGCATCGTCGTCGCGCTCGACGCCTACGGACCGATCACCGATAACGCCGGCGGCATCGCCGAAATGTCGGGCATGCCCGAATCGGTGCGCGCCATTACCGACCCGTTGGATGCGGTCGGCAACACCACCAAGGCCGTCACCAAGGGGTACGCCATCGGTTCGGCCGGGCTGGCCGCGCTGGTGCTGTTCGCCGACTACACCCACGCCCTGGAATCGGTCGGCAAACATGTTTCGTTCGACCTGTCGAATCCGATGGTGATCGTGGGCCTGTTCATCGGCGGCCTGATTCCCTACCTGTTCGGCGCCATGGCGATGGAAGCGGTGGGGCGCGCCGCCGGCGCCGTGGTGGTCGAGGTGCGGCGCCAGTTCCGCGACATCAAGGGCATCATGGACGGCACCGGCAAGCCCGAATACGACAAGGCGGTCGACATGCTGACCGCCTCGGCCATCCGCGAAATGATCCTGCCATCCTTGCTGCCGGTGGTGGTGCCGGTGGTGGTCGGCATGCTGCTCGGACCGGCCGCGCTGGGCGGGCTGCTGATGGGGACCATCGTCACCGGCCTGTTCGTCGCCATTTCCATGACCACCGGCGGCGGCGCCTGGGACAACGCCAAGAAATACATCGAGGATGGCCACTTCGGCGGCAAGGGCTCGGAAGCGCACAAGGCCGCTGTGACCGGCGATACCGTGGGCGACCCGTACAAGGACACCGCCGGCCCGGCCGTCAATCCGCTCATCAAGATCATCAACATCGTGGCCTTGCTGCTGGTGCCGCTGCTGCCGGTAACCGGCTGGATCGCGGTGACGGTGCCGCCGGCACACCCGCCGGTAAACACCGTGGTGCCGGGCCCGGTTGCGCACGCCACGCCGGCGCCCGTGCCAGCCACCCTGGCCGCCGCGCCCGCGCCCTGAGCAGTCTAGCGGATCTCACCCGGCATCCCGGCCGGGTGAGATATTTCTAGTAAAAAACTTATAATTGGCGTAATGTTCCTTCTTTATTAATATTTCTTTTTGAAGGAATGCCAGCATGAGTGATGTGAAAAACCGGTTTTTCCGCAGCGGCGCCCTTGCCAGCGGCTTGATCTGCCTCGCTGGCATTACCGCCTGCGGCAGCGACGACGACAGCACGACGCCCGTGAAACAGCCCGACCCGGTGGTCTCGCCACAACCGGTCACGGCGGCCAGCATCACGACCCAGCCCAAGACGCAAGCCGTGCAAGCCGGTCAGCCAGCCACGTTTTCGGCGGTGGCCACCGGCTCCGGCACGCTGAGCTACCAATGGTGGCGCAACGGCGTGGCGATCCCGGGCGCCACCAGCGCCATCTATACCACCCTGGCGGCCACCCTGGCCGACAGCGGCGATGTGCTCAGCGTGGTCGTGCGTAACGATGCCGGCACCAGCACCAGCGACGCTGTCGCCCTGCAGGTGGAAGGTGTCGGCGTGCGCGTCCTGGCCGGCGGCGCGGTCGAACCGACCCGCGCCCAGGTCGATGGCGTCGGCAAGATGGCGCGTTTTCTGAACGCCGGAGCGCTTGCGAACGATGGCGCCGGCAACCTGTTGCTGGCCGATACCGGCCTCAAGTCGGTGCGCAAGATCACGCCCGCCGGCGTGGTAAGCACCGCCATCGTTGGCGGCACGCCCGCACCGGCACTGCGTATCCTGCGCGATGTCGCCGCCGGCGCGAACGGCATCAGGTATGTCATCGACGGCGCCGACGGTTCGCCGTCGACGTTCGTGCGCAAGATCGGCGCCGACGGCGCGGTCAGCACCATCGAGCTGGGCTCCACGCAAGGCGATCCGGCCGGGACCGGCATCGCGCCGCCGGTGTTTACCGCGATTGCCACCGACGCTGGCGGCAATCTGTACGTCGCGAGCGAAGTTACGCGCCCCGGCGAGCCTGAGTGCAGTTCCTGCTTCAAACGCGCCATCGTGCGTAAAGTCGCCGCCGATGGCACGCTGACGACCGTGTTCGAAAACCTGGGCCCGCACTCCGCCAGCGCCACCATCACCGACGTGGCGGTCGACAAGAACGGCAAGGTGTACGTGCTGGACGACCGGGGTATCCGTACGCTCGATGCCGCCGGCGTCCCCGTCACGCTGGTGCCCAACAACCTGGCCTTCATCAAGGCCATCGCGCTCGATGCCGGCGGCAACGTGTACTTTGCGACCGAGCCGTTCAGCGGCATCCCGAGCACCTGGCCCGCCGGCGCCATCGGCAAGATCGCGGCGGACCGCTCGGTGGCGGTCGTGGTCGATCCGAACGGCAGCGATGCACGCTTCAAGTCGGCTGACTGGATCGCCAACCCGGCCGGTATCGCGTTCGACGCCGCCGGCGCGCTGTACGTCAGCGGCAACGGCCGCGTGCTCAAGCTGGTCCTGCCGTAAACCGGACCGCATTGCGCTTTTCCAGGCCGTCCAGTCGCCCGACTGGACGGCCATTCTATTGTTACGGCGCGAAGCTGACGTATTGCCGCCACGCTTGCAAAAAATCATCGTTGGGGTGATATTTTTTTTGCAATAGCAACGTAGTATTTCTGTTCGTCGTTCTTGACGCTCCTTCACTTCACTTTTCGGCAAGACGACGCGTCCCGGCCGGATCCCCGGCCGCTTCCCACCGTGACCAGAAGGATGACTGATGAATACGATGACACGGCTGCTCGTTACGGCAGCGCTTGCTTTGGCCTCTGTCAGCACCGCCCACGCCACCGCGCGCATTGATACCGCCGCCTTTTCGATCGTCAACCAGTGGGGCGATTCTCCCGACGTGCTGCTCTCGAACGGCAACGGCGTGACCCGGATCGGCCTCACTTCCGCCGCCGACAGCCTCGACGCCTTCACCTCGCGCTACCAGGAAGGCAACTTCTACGCCGGCCTGTTCGAGGTGACCGTACATGCCGGCTACCGGGTGACCGGATTTTCGTTTTCCGGCACCTTCGCGGGCGTGCTCGATGTGGCGCCCAATCCCAACGGCACGCCCGGCAACGGATTCGCTTTCAACTCCGGCAATATCGAGTTCAGCGCCGGCTCGCGCCCGCACGGCGTGTTTTATGGCGAGCATACCCAGCGTGTCGACATGCTCGACGGCGCGCTGCCGTTCACGATGTCGAGCGGGCAGTTGTCCCTGACCACCGATTTCAATCTGTCGCTGCAAGGCCTGATCCTGGTCTCGGCCTACCCGACCGTCACGTCGCAGTATCCGTCCGGCATCGATTCCTTTGCCAGCCTGCGGGTCGTCAACCCGGTGTTTACGATCTACACCATGGCCGTGCCGGAGCCGGAAACCTACGGCATGCTGCTGGCCGGCATAGCGGTCATCGGCCTGGTGCGCCGTCGCCGCCGGCCTGCCTGAACCCGGATTACAGCACGCACATCCGGTTCGCTTCCGCGCGTAGCGAGGCGCGAAAGTCCGGATGGGCGATCGCGATCAGCGCCTGCGCGCGCTGCTTGGCCGACTTGCCGCGCAACTGCGCCACGCCATACTCGGTCACCACATAATTGATGTCGTTCTTGCTGGTCGTTGCGTGCGTGCCAGGCGTAAGCGTGGGCACGATGCGCGAGATCGTATTGTCCTTGGCCGTCGACGGCAGCACGATGAACGACTTGCCGCCGCGCGAACGGTTGCCCGCCCTGACGAAATCGACCTGGCCGCCGGTGCCGGAATAGGGCAGGTGCGCGATGCTCTCCGAGCCGCACTGGCCCAGCAGATCGATCTGCAGGGTTGCGTTGATCGTCATCAGATTGTCGTTTTGCGCGGCCAGGTACGGGTCGTTGGTAAAGTTCGACGGATGCATCTCGATCATCGGATTGTGGTGCAAGAATTTGTACAGTTTTTGCGAACCGAGCGCGAAGGTCGCCACCATCTTCCCCGGCATGAACGTCTTCTTGCGGTTGGTGACCGCGCCCGCTTCGATCAGGGTCAGGATGCCGTCGCCGATCATTTCGGTGTGGATGCCCAGGTCGTGCTTGGAAGTCAGCTGCATCACCACCGCGTCCGGAATGCCGCCGTAGCCGATCTGCAGGGTCGAGCCGTCGTCGATCATGTCGGCCACGTATTTGCCGATGGCTTCCTGCACCGTGCCGATTTTCGGCAGACCCACTTCCAGGATCGCTTCGCCGCTTTCGACCAGCGCCGTCACCTGCGACACATGCACATGGCATTGGCCGTGCGCGAACGGCACGTGCGGATTGACCTCGAGGACCACCGCGCGCGCCTTGCCGATGGCGGCCATGGTGTAGTCGACCGCCAGGCTCAGTGAGAAGAAACCCTGCTCGTTCATGGGCGAGGCCATGGCGAAGACCACGTCGGCCGGCATCAGGCCCTGTTCGATCAGGCCGGGCAGTTCGGAAAAATAATTGGGGATGAAGTCGCACCAGCCGCCCTGGCCGGATGCGCGCGAGGCGCCGCCGAAAAACAGCGAGGCGTGGCGCACGTGGTGCGCGCTATCCTGGTCGAAGTAGCCGAACTTGCGCATGGCCAGGATCTGCGCCACTTTCACGTCGTGGAACTGCTGGCGCTGGCTTGACAGGGCGGTGAGCAGCGCGGGCGGCTCGCCCACGCCGGTCGGCACCACGATCATGTCGCCGTCGCGCACCAGGCGCAGGGCCTCGGCGGGCGTGGTCAGTTTTTGCTGGTAAAGCTGGTGCGGGGTTTGCATGGCTGTCTCCTTTTTTATGGGTAAATAGTACCCTGGGAAACTGACCGAACGCTTACTGCAAGCGCCGCAATGGGGCGGACGTCAGGCCGGGCGGTAAAAGTGACCGGTCATGGACGCGTAATCGTCCTGCGCATAGAAGTCGTCGCGCTCATACTGCCCGCCCATCGACAACGCATCGCCAAATAGCTGGCGCGCGCGCGGCACGTCCTGGGGAACGCCAGGCGCGCCCGTGGCGTACAGCGACGCCAGATTGTGCGCCGCGCAGGCGTCCCCCAGGGCCTTGGCGTTTTCCAGCAACGGTACCGCCATCGATCCGCTATGGGGAACGCCTTCTCCCAGTACGTGCAGCGCACCAAGCAGTCCGAGTGCGGCGGGAACCTGTGCGTCCACCAGCGGCGCAAGCGCGGCGAGGGCGCGTTCAGCGGACCCGTTGGCGATCAGCCGGATGGTTGACGCCAGGACGGCATGAAAGGGATCGTCACGGCGCACCTCGAGGACGCTACAGAGCTGGTAAAAAGACTCCCGGGCAAGCATTCTGGTCCAGACGATCTGGCCCGTGACGTCATGAAACTGGCGCGCGTACGACGCTCTGCCGATGCGAAGGCCGCTGCTTCCGATCGGGAAGCCATGAAACAGAATCGGGCTGTCCCAGCACGCCTCGTGCAGCACGCCCGTGTCGCGTTGCGTGGTGTCGATCGGCACCACGCGGGTGCTGCCGCACGCAAGGCAGAAGGGCGGCGCGTTGCGCTCGGCGAGGTGCTGGTACAGCCAGGCGAAATCGGCGTCATCGAGATCGAGCAAATCATCGTCGATGCCCTCCTGCCTCGCGCGCTTGGGCATGCGCCGCAAGCCGGCGGCCAGCGCAAATTCGCGCGCGGTGGGAATGCGTTCGACCCAGGAAGCGCCCTCGCATTGATGGCACCAGACCGACAGCAGGAGCATCTCGCTGAAATGGGCGCCGGAGCGTCCCCCCGCTTGCGGTAAATCGGTGTAGGCGCGTGCGATCGAAGGAAACGCAAACTCCTGCGCGCAGCCGCTGCATTTGAGCGGATGGTAGGGAATGTTCATGACGTGGCCGGCGGCTCGAACAGCACCTGGCCGCGCCACGGGATGCTGCGCCACGGGTGGCTGCGGCTGGCCAGCCACTGCGCCAACGTCGCCTCGTCGAAGGCGGCACCAAGGCTGTCGGCGCGCGCGCCGGCGATCCATTGCTGGCGCCCGCGCGCCAGCGCCGCGCCGAACTCCTCCCAGCTGGCGAAACAGTCGTTGGCGCGCTGGGCGTTCTGGAACAGCACCTCCCATTGCAGCGCCGGATCGAGCCAGCCGAGCAAGCTCGCCGTGCGCACCGCGAAGGCCACCCGCGCCGAGGCGAACGCCATCGCCGCGCGCGGATCGTCTTCCGGCCGCAGGCGGTCCAGGTCGATGCGGAACCAGTGGCGCCGCAGCAGCTCCGGCAGCGCGGCCTTGATGGCGTCGTCCTGCATGCTGGCGCGCAGGCCGATGATATGCAGCAGGCTGGCGCGCAGTGCCTGCGCCTGCTCCGCCGTCGGCGCCGGCGCTTTCGGATTGGCGTAGGCGCCGAGCGCGCGCGCGCTGGCGATCGGGTGCGCCAGGGCCAGCGCCCGGTTCTGGCGGGCGTCGAACTTGTAGCGCACCCGCACGGTGCGGCCCTTGCGCGACAGGATGCTGTCGCGGATCAGCACATACACGCGCCGCATCGCCCACAGGAACAGCAAAAGAATGATCCAGTTCATGCCGCGCTCCTCACCGCGTGCGCCACCGCCGGGTGCAGCGCCATGCCCTGCAACTGCTCGGGCGCGCGCGCGGCGGCGATCCACTGGGCCAGCACCGACGGCGCCGGCAGGCGCCGGAACAGGGCGGGGAAGTGGTGCGCGACGAACAGCTGGTCGGCCTCGTCGCGCGCGTCCTCCACCATCGCCCAGCCCGAGGGCAGGCGCACCATGCCCATGCTCAGGGCGTCCGGCGGCGTGTGCACGTCGCTGTCCACGCTGCGCAAAAACGCCAGCAGCTCGCCGCGGTAGCGCTCCACCGGCGGGCGATTGTGCTTGCCCTTGATCTGTTCGAGCTGCAGGCGGCCGTCGGCCACGATGTTGGCGCTGATGGTGATGTGCGCATGGCCGTTGCGGCCGCGGTAGCTGAACAGCCGCATCTTGCCCGCTTCGCAGGCTGCCGCATAGTGCTCGCCGTAACCGCCGCTGAGCTGACTCCGGTCGCTGAACTGGCCCAGGCAATGGCGCATCACCTGGCTCTCGAACGCCATCTCCGCGCGCAGCAGCGGGCTTGCGCCGAGCAATTCGACCACGCTGCCGGCCTCGCCCTCCCAGCGCGTCGCCACCGCCTCGGGCTGATGCTCGCGCCAGCCGGCCGCGCTCTTGGCCTCAAAGGCGGCGTGTTCCGCGTTCCACAGCGCCAGCGCCTGGCGGCAGTTGATGCGCTGTAGTTTGCCTTCGAGCGCGGTGCCCTGGCGCGCACCGAGGAATTCGACCAGTTTCGCTTCCATCGCGAGCAGTTCGGCGCCATCGGGCGCCACCCACCACATGGCGTCGCCCTCCCCCTGGCGCAGGCGCGATGCCACCCAATCGGGCACGGCGCCGGGCGCGAACAGGGAGCGCGCCTGCGCGCCGGAGGCGATGCGCGCCAGCGCCGGTTCGGGCGCGTTCAGATTGCCGACCGCGTAGCGGAAGAAGTGATTGGCCAGCCACGCGGCTACGTCGGGCGCGTCGCCGCGCTGCGCGCTGCGCCTGGCGATGGCCTGTTTCAGCGCCGGCGCGTTGACCACGTCGCGCGCGCCGTAGGCACTGGCCCGGCCCGTCGCCGCCACTACCAGACCTTCCACCAGGGCTGGGCCGCGCGCTGCATGCGCTTGCATTCAGCCGCGCCTTCGATGATCGCCTGGCGCTGCGATTCGTGCCACGACTCGCCCGGTTTGACATGGCCCAGCGCCTCCGCGTACATCGCCTGCGCGCGCTCGAACTGGCCGGCGGTGCGCAGCGTGTGCGCCGCCATGCGGGTGGTGTAGGGACTGGCGGCGGCGCGTAGCCGGGGCAGCACGGCGTCCAGGCGCAGCATGGCGTCGTCGGGCTGGGTATGCGCCAGGTGGTACAGCACCGAGGCCAGCGCCCGTACGTACGATTCCTCGTACCCGGCGCGCTCGTCCTGCTCCACGCTGTCCCACCATTCGTCGAGCCGCTGCAGCCAGATGGCAATGTCGGTGTTGCGCCCCAGACGGTGCAGGGCGGCGACGACATCGTCGACGTAATCGGTCGGATCGTGCCGGCTGTAGCCATGGTCGGCCGAGTAATGCCACAGCTGGTCGCCGCTGTCGATCATGGCCGCGTCGTTGCCGCTGTCGCGGTGGCAGCTCATCACGCCCTGGTAATGTTCCGAAAACGGGCTGGCGGAGATGCCCTTGTGATGCAGGGGCAGGGCGGCGCCGGGGTCGGACTTGTCGCAACGGTAGTGGATGGCCAGGTTATTGCACAGCATCGAGTAAGTGTGGGCATGGCCGTCGCGCGCATTGCCTTCGCCGCTCATGACGAACGCTTCAAAGCGCGCCAGGCCCGTTTCGTAATAGCGCGCGGCGAGCGCCTCCAGCGCCTCCTGCGGTACCGTCACGCCGTCGGGCAGCTGCTCGTCGAGGTCGTTGTCGAGCGTGACGCCGAGGTTGTAGCAGGAACCGGCGCTCGACGCCGGCACGAACGGCATCTCCAGCGCGGCCTGCGCACCGTGCACGCGGATGCGCGCCACCCACAGCTTGAAGAGCACATCCGAATTGGCCAGCGACAGGTCGCGCGCCGCCGCTTCCAGCAGCGGCAGGGCCTGATGGTAGTCGCCCGCCGATTTGATCAGGAACAGGCCTTCGACGGCATCGATGGCCGGATGCGCGCGCGCCTGCCCGCGCGCCAGTGCCAGATGGCGGCGCACATGGGCGGCCTCGCTCTCGTCCCCGCGTACCTCCATGGTGTCGTCGGCCATGCCGGCATACGCCAGTGCCAGTTGCCAGTAAGGCTGGCCGGCCAGGCCCTCGCTCACGGCGCGCGTGGCGGTGCGTACGCCATGTTCGGCCGAGACCTGGCGTTCGTGGAAGACCGACTCGAATGCCAGGCGGGCAGCGTCTTCGTGTTTTCCCGCCTCCAGCAACCAGTCGAGCATGACGGCGCTATAGCGGTCGTCGGCGTCGCCGGTGATGATGGTGCGCCCCAGGCCGAGCCGCGCCAGCGCCTGGTCGAGCACGCCCTGATGGTGCAGGGTCAGCGCTTCGAGCCGCGCGATGCGCACATCGATGTCGCGCCGGGCAAAGAACACGGTGCTGGCGGGTGTGAGCGCGCGTACCTGGCCCACGACGCGGGCAATCGACGCGGGGACGATGGTGAAGAGGGCATGGCCGATGCGCAGCCAGTCGTTATGGTCGATATCCTGGTCCGCGCCCACCTTGGCCAGGCTGTCGATGGCGCGCGCGGCGGCGTCCGTTGCCTGTTGATCCTGCCCCTCCAGCGCGAAGCTTTGCGCCGCGCGCGCGGCCATCAGCGCATCGTCCCAGGCGCGATAGGCGGCGCGCTCGGGGTCCGCGTGCTGCAGTGCGTTGCGCGCGGCCAGGCAGCGGCGCGACAGGGCATGCGCGCCGGCCTGCGTGGCCTGCTCTTCCAGATACTCCCAGGCCTTGTCGTACTGCAGGGCGCCCGGCAGCGATGTCAGTACCGTGAACGCGGCGTCGAGCGCGGCGTGCAGGGCGGCGTCGTCGCGCTGCGCGACCAGCGGTTCGAGGCGCCAGAACGCCAGCGACAGCTCCCAGTCGGGACGTTCGGCCGCGGGCAGGGCGGCGAGCGCCTCACGGCCGTCGATGTCGATTACGCGCGATGCCGCGCCCGGGTCGCCGGCGCGCAGCCATAGCCGGAACAGGCGGCGCACGCTGCCCAGGGTGTCGGCGCGGAAGCGCTGGCCGTCCATCGATGTCTTCAGGCCCGCCTGGATCAGTTCGGGGTCGAGTTCGGCGTCGTCCTGCTGTTCGAGGGCGGCTTCGGTCTGGTCGAGATAGGCGTCGAGACGGCTGGCGCTGATGGGTTCAAGGATGGCATTCATGGGCGGTATGGGTGGTGGCGTGCTGTTTCAGGGTGCGGGAAGTATCGTCTTTCCTGCACTTTTGGTCAACAATAAAAGTTGTCTCGATGTAAATAGTCGATTCCAGTTTGTCCAGCGTCCGAACGCGCCCGGTCCCTCACGATCCTGGCAAAAATGATAGGCTGGCCGCTTCATTCATCTTCCTGCGCGGTGCATCATGCTCGTCACAAAAATCGCCCTGATCCTGCTGGCGTGCGTCGCTGGCGGCACTGCCCTGGCACAGACGGAAAGCGCGCCCGCGCCGCCTGCCGTCCAGGCCAAGCCAACCAAGCCAACGAAGCCCGCAAAGCCGCCGCCGAAGCGCCGCGCCGTGCAGCAGATTGTCGATGGCATGCCCGCCTACGGACCGCGCCTGAGCACGCCGCCGCCGGCGGTGCCGGTGAGCGCGCCGCCGGCACCATCGTCGCCATCGGTGGTCGCGCCGCCGCCCGCCGTGATCAGCCGCTGCGACGCCGGCGGCTGCACCGACGTCAACGGCACGCGCTACAACGGCGCGGCCGGCAATACCGTGATCAGCCCCCAGGGCCGCCCCTGCACCAGCAATGGCGGCACGATTCAGTGTTTTTAATGCACCACGATTGGTGTTTTCCACGAAAAGTTCGCTACAATCCGGTTAGTTGACGTTTACGTAAACGTCAAAAAGAACTTATAAGAGAAGAGGACACCATGCAAATTCAGGACAACGTATTCATCATCACGGGCGGCGCATCGGGCCTGGGCGCGGCGACGGCGCGCATGATCACCGAAGCGGGCGGCAAGGTTGTGCTGGCCGACGTGCAGGTCGAGGCGGGCGAAGCGCTGGCCGCTGAACTCAAGGGCACGTTCGTGAAGTGCGACGTGACCTCCGAGGCCGATGGCCAGGCCGTGGTCGCCGCGGCGCTGGCGCTGGGCACCCTGCGCGGCCTGGTCAACTGCGCCGGCGTGGCGCCGGCGGTCAAGACCGTGGGCAAGGATGGCCCGCATCCGCTGGAAGTATTCCAGCGCACCGTAAACATCAACCTGGTCGGCACCTTCAACATGGCGCGCCTGGCGGCTGACGCCATGGGCAAGACCGAGGCGATGGATTCCGGCGAGCGCGGCATCATCATCAATACCGCGTCGGTGGCGGCCTTCGACGGCCAGATCGGCCAGGCGGCCTACGCCTCGTCCAAGGCGGCGGTGGCCGGCATGACCCTGCCGATGGCGCGCGACCTGGCCCGCAGCGGCGTGCGCGTGATGACCATCGCACCCGGCATTTTCGAAACGCCCATGCTGATGGGCATGCCGGAAGAAGTGCGCGGCGCGCTGGGCAACATGGTCCCGTTCCCGCAGCGACTCGGCCGTCCCGCCGAATACGCCCACCTGGCCAAGGCGATCATCGAAAACACCATGCTCAACGGCGAAACCATCCGCCTTGACGGCGCGATCCGCATGCAGCCGAAGTAATTCAATTCCTGTACGATAGCGGGATCGGACGCGCGGCTGTGGTCGCGCGTTTCTCATTGGAGAATCCATGCTCAGGTTGAAGTACCTTCCTTTCGCGCTTTACATCGCGACCGCCGCTGCCATCGTCAGCGCCCCCGCGTTCGCCCAGGACGCCGCCGTGCGTCCGGCCGACGCGCCCGAAATCCATACCGGCTATGCCGACAAGGCCGGCTGGGCCGCCAAAAAATTCATGGTCGCCGCCGCCAACCCGCTGGCGGTCGATGCCGGCTACCAGATCCTGCGCCGCGGCGGCAGCGCGATTGACGCCGCCGTTGCCACCCAGCTGATGCTCACGCTGGTGGAGCCGCAATCGTCCGGCATCGGCGGCGGCGCCTTCCTGATGCACTACGACGGCAAGAACGTGCAAGCCTTCGATGGCCGCGAAACCGCGCCCGCGGCGGCCGACGAGCACCTGTTCCAGAACAAGGATGGCACGCCGCTCTCGCGCAGCGCCGGCGTGATGGGCGGGCGTTCGGTGGGCGCGCCGGGCGTGCTGCGCATGCTCGAAATGGCGCACCGCCAGCACGGCAAGCTGCCGTGGAAGGCGCTGTTCGCGCCGGCGATCGCCATGGCCGACAAGGGTTTTCCGGTCAGCCAGCGCCTGAACGGCATGCTGATGTTCGACCAGCACCTGCGCAAGGACCCGGTCGCCGCCGCCTATTTCTACGACAAGGATGGCAAGCCGTGGCCGATCGGCCACTTGCTGCGCAATCCCGCGCTGGCCACGACCCTGCGCGAGATCGCCGCCGGCGGCGCCGACGCCTTCTACAAGGGCCGTATCGCCAAGGACATCGCGGCCAAGGTGGCGGCCCACCCGAGCAACCCGGGCCTGTTGACGGCGGCCGACATCGCCGGCTACCAGCCCAAGGTGCGCGTGCCGGTGTGCAGCGACTACCGCGCCTACACCGTGTGCGGCATGCCGCCGCCATCGTCGGGCGGCATCGCCGTGGCGCAGATGCTGGGCATGCTCGAAACGAAGGACATGCGCGCCTACGCTCCCGTCAATGGCGTGATCGGGCTTGAGGCGGTGCACCTGTTCACGGAAGCGGGGCGCCTGGCCTACGCCGACCGCAACCGCTATGCGGCCGACACCGACTTCGTGCCGCTGCCGGGACGCGGCATTCCGAGCCTGATCGATAAAACCTACCTGCGCCAGCGCGCCGCCCTGATCGGCGACAAGTCGATGGGCACCGCCGCAGCCGGCACGCCGCCCGGCATGGAAGTGGCGTGGGGCCTCGACAACGCCATCGAAACGGCATCCACCTCGCACTTCGTGGTGGTCGACCGCAAGGGCGCCGGCCTGTCGATGACGACGACGGTGGAAGACGCTTTTGGCTCGCGCCAGATGGTGGGCGGCTTCATCCTGAACAACCAGCTGACCGATTTCTCCTTCGAGTCGGCCGACGCGAATGGCCCCGTGGCCAACCGGGTCCAGCCCGGCAAGCGCCCGCGCAGCGCCATGTCGCCGACGGTGGTGTTCGACCGCCAGAGCGGCAAACTGGTGCTGGCGGTCGGCTCGCCCGGCGGCCCGGCCATCATCAACTACGTGGCCAAGACCCTGGTCGGCACGCTCGACTGGGGCCTGAATGTGCAGCAGGCCATCAGCCTGCCCAACTTCGGCAGCCGCAACGGGCCGACCGAACTGGAACAGGGCCGTTTCAGTCCGACCGTGCAGGATGAACTGAAGGCGCGCGGCCACGCCCTGCGCAGCTACGAGATGACATCCGGCCTGCATGGCGTGCAGCGCATCCTGATCCACGGCGAGCCGTGGTGGTTCGGCGGGGCCGATCCGCGCCGCGAAGGCGTGGCCAGGGGCGATTGAGGCTATTGTAAAAAGTGGACAAGCCATCAGTTTTCTCCCGCAAGGCGGGCAGACCCTGATACGCTTGGCGAATGGAAACGGAACAGAAAACGGGCTTGATCCTCACCGGCGGTGGCGCGCGCGCCGCCTACCAGGTGGGGGTACTGCAGGCGATCTCGCAAATCTTGTGGGAGGCCGGCTGGCGCCCCGCGCGCAACCCGTTCGACATCATCTGCGGCACCTCGGCCGGGGCGATCAACGCTGTGGCCCTGGCATGCCGCGCCGATAACTTCGGCGAGGGCGTGCAAAAGCTGCTCGACGTGTGGGAAAACTTCACCGTCGAACAGGTCTACCGCGCCGATTCGCTGGGGGTGCTGCGCTCGGGCGCGCGCTGGCTCTCGCTGCTCTCGTTCGGCTGGCTGCTGCGCAAATGGCGCGCCGCGCCGCCGGCGTCGCTGCTGGACAACACTCCGCTGGTGGGCCTGTTGCACCGCATGCTCGATCTGCCGCGCCTGGACGCGGCCATGTCGGACGGCCTGCTGCATGCGCTGGCGGTTACCGCCTCGTCCTACACGGCCGGCAATCACATCACTTTTTACCAGACCGCCGCCGACATCGCGCCCTGGGTGCGCATGCAGCGCATCGCGCTGCAGGACCAGATCGGGGTCGAGCACCTGCTGGCGTCGTCGGCGATTCCCTTCATTTTCCCGGCCGTGCCGCTGTACCTGGGCAGCCACCGCGAATTTTGCGGCGACGGCTCGATGCGCCAGCTGGCGCCCATTTCGCCGGCAATCCACCTGGGCGCTTCCAAGGTGCTGGTGGTGGGCGCCGGGCGCCTGTCGGAGCCGACCCGCGACACGCCCGGCCAGGCGCGCTATCCGAGCCTGGCGCAGATCGCCGGCCACGCCATGTCCTCGATTTTTCTCGACAGCCTGGCGGTCGACATCGAGCGCCTGAACCGCATCAACTTGACGCTGTCGATGCTGCCGGAGGAATACCGTCATAAAATGCCGCTCAAACCGGTGGAGCTGCTGGTGATCGCCCCGTCCGAACGGCTCGACGTCATCGCCAGCCGCCACACGGCCAGTCTGCCGGCGCCGATCCGCACCATGCTTTCGGGGATCGGCGCGACCGAGGCGCGCGGATCGGCGCTGGCGTCGTATCTGCTGTTCGAGTCGAGCTACACCTGTGAACTGATCCAGCTCGGCCAGCGCGACACGCACGCGCGCCGCGCCGATGTCCTGACTTTTTTTGGCTCCTGAGCCGCGCGTGCCGTAACCGCCATGGAGAACTTCATGAAAGCACTGATTGTTGACGACGACGTGGTCTCGCGCATCGCGCTGATGGACCTGCTGTCCGTGTACGGCATTTTCGACCTGGTCGAAGCGGAAGACGGCGCCGCGGCCTGGAGCCTGATGCAAGAGGGCCTGCATCCGGTGATCTGCTTTTGCGACGTGCGCATGCCGCGCATGTCGGGCATCGCCCTGCTCGAGCGCATGAAGGGCGATCCGACCCTGGCCGACGTGCCGTTCGTGCTGGTCTCGTCGGCGTCCGACCGCGACACGGTGCTGCAGGCGGTGACGCTGGGCGCGGTCGGCTACATCCTGAAACCGCTGCACGCGGCCGAAGCGCGCGCGCATCTGGAGAAAATCTTCCGCATCACGCTCGACAAGCTGGCCGAAGACCCGGCCACCACCATGAAACGCCTGAACATCGGGCCGGACCGGCTGGGCGCTTACCTGGCCGCTTTCGGCGAGCAGCTGCTCACCGGACGCGCCGACATCGTGGCGCTGCTCGACGCCGGGGAGGGCGCCGACGCGCGCCTGCGCATCGATTCGGTGCACACCGGCTGCATGACGCTCGGCCTGTGGCACGTCGCGTCCCAGCTCGATACGGCGCGCCGCGGCCTGCCCGACGCGCGCAATGTGGCCATGGTGCTGGCCGAGGTGAGCGAATCGGTGCGGCGCCAGCTGATCCGCCTGCGCGCCGGCGCGGCCGATGGCGAAGGAGCGCTTGCCTGAACCCGATCCGACTCATTACGCTGTTCCTCCTGCTGTGCTGCCTGCCTTACGCGGGCAGCCAGGCCGCGCCCGCGCGCACCTTGCGCTTCGAGCACCTGAGCGTGGAGCAGGGCCTGGCCCAGGAATCGGTGCTGGCGGTGGCCCAGGATGCCGATGGCTTCATGTGGTTCGGCAGCCAGGGCGGCCTGTCGCGCTTCGACGGCTACCGCGTCACCACCTACCGCAACGTGGTCAGCAACCCGCGCAGCCTGGTCAACAACTGGGTGCGCGTGCTGCATGTGGACCAGGCGGGCCGCCTGTGGATCGGCACCGACGGCGGCCTTGACCGCTTCGATCCGGCCACCCAGACCTTCACCCATTACGCGCCGGACGAACCGGTCAAGCGCGGCAACGGCAACCGGCACGTGCGCGCCATCGCCGGCGACGGCCGCCAGGGCCTGTGGCTGGGCACCAGCGACGGCTTGCAGCACTTCGACATGGTCAGCGGCAAATTCAAGGTCTGGCACCATGTGCCGGGCGACCCGGGCAGCCTGGCCGACGACCAGGTCAACGCGCTGGCGGTCGACGCCGGCGGACGCGTGTGGGTCGGCACCTCGTCCGGCGTGGACAGCCTGGCGGTCGGGGCGCGCGCTTTCGAGCACCATCCGGCGCCCGGGACCGACCACAAACACAATATGGTGCAGGCGCTGCTGGTCGACACCGACCAGACCCTGTGGATCGGCACCCTGGGCGGCCTGGAAACCTGGAAGATCGGCGGCGCCGCCTCGCAGCGGCGCCGACTGGGGGTGTCCGACGGCCTGCGCTCGGGCTACATCACGACCCTGTACCAGGACCAGGACCGCAACGTCTGGGTCGGCAGCCATACCGACGGCCTGTATCGCTGGCAGCCGGCCACGCGCCGCTTCGCCAACTACCGCCATCTGCCGGGCGACAAGCACAGCGTGGCCGACAACCAGATTTCGGCCATGTACCGCGACCGCGTCGGCACCTTCTGGGTCGGCACCTGGTATGCGGGCGTGAGCCGGGTCGACCTGAACAGCGGCGGCTTCGCGCGCATTGCGCGCCACGCCGAAATACCCGATACCCTGTCCGACAACAAGGTGCGCGCGATTGCCGCCGCTCCCGGGGGCGACCTGTGGATCGGCGCCAACAGCGGCTTGAACCGGCTCGATCCGGAAACCGGCCAGGCGCGCCTGTACCGGCACGACCCGGATAATCCCAACAGCCTGGCCGGCATTCCGGCCAGTGCGCTGGCGCACGACCGCGACGGCATGCTGTGGATCGGCAGCCATTCGGGCGTGGCGCGGTTCGACCCGGCCAGCGGCAATTTCACGCGCCAATCCTTCGCCGAGGGCGACCCGGACGGCAACCATATCCGCGGCATGCTCTCGGACCGCGCGGGCGTGATGTGGATCGCCTCGCGCGGCGGCCTGCACCGGCTCGACCCGGCCACGCGCGCCGTGGTCACCTACCGCCACGACGCCGCCGACAGTTCCAGCCTGGCCGACAACGTGGTGCGCCCGCTGCTCGAAGACCGCCGCGGCCAGCTGTGGATCGGCACCTTCGATGGCCTCGACATGCTCGATCGCGCCAGCGGCAAGTTCCGTCATTTCCGCCACGATCCGGCCAACCCGGCCAGCCTCAGTCACGACGAGGTGCACTATCTGCACGAAGACCGGAAGGGCACCCTGTGGGTCGGCACCGCGGCCGGCTTGAACAAGATGAGCATCGGCGCCGGCGGCGCGGTGAGCTTTCGCCGCTACACGGCGGCCGACGGCCTGGCCGACGACGCCATAGCCGCCATCCTGGAGGACGAGGAAGGCAAACTCTGGATCAGCACGAACACCGGCATTTCGCGCTTCGATCCCCTGACCGGCACCTTCCGCAACTACAGCGCCGGCGACGGCACCATCGAAGGCGCCTACTTCGACGGCTCGGCGATGCGCGCGCCGGACGGCACCATGTACTTCGGCGGCTTCAATGGCGTGACCGCCTTCAATCCGAAGGCCATCAGCGACAACCGGATCGCCCCGCGCGCGGTCATCACGGGCTTCCAGATATTCAACCGGCCGGCCGCGCTGGCGCGTCCGGGCCTGTTCAAGGGGCCGATCGAATCGACCCGCGCGGTCACATTGGCGGCGGCCGATTCGGTGTTCTCGCTGGAGTTCGCGGCCCTGCATTACGCGGCGCCCCAGCGCAACCTGTTTTCGTACCGGCTCGATGGCTTCGACCAGAACTGGGTCAGCACCGACGCCAGCCGCCGCTTCGCCACCTACACCAACCTCGATCCGGGCACCTACACCTTCCGCGTGCGCGCCGCCAACAAGGATGGCGTGTGGAGCGACGAGGGCGCCACGATGGCCATCACGATCCTGCCGCCGGTCTGGAAAACCTGGTGGTTCCGCACCCTGTCGGTGCTGCTGGTGCTGGGCAGCGCTTACTGGGCCTATCGCGCGCGCCTGTCCGGACTGCGGCGCCAGAAGGAGATGCTGGAAACCCAGGTGGCCGCGCGCACCGAGGAAATCGAGCAGCAGAACCGCTTGCTGGAACGTCAGAAACGCGAGCTCGAAGCGCAGCGCCTCGACGCCGACAACCAGCGCGCCGAGGCCGAGCAGCGCCGCTTCGATGCCGAACGCCAGAAGGAAGAAGTCGAGCGCCAGAAAGAGAACGTCGAACTGGCGCACCGGAATATCTCGGTGCTTTCCGAGATCGGTCGCGAGCTGACCGCCACGCTCGACATGGAAACCATCATGAGCACCGTGTACCGCCACGTGCACCACCTGATGGATGCGCGTATCTTCGGCATCGGCTTTTATCGCGAAGACATCGGCGTGATCGAGTTCCCGTTCGCGATGGACCAGGGCGTGCGCAGCGAGGTCTACACCCGTCCGCTGGACGATCCGCACCAGTTCGCGGTGTGGTGCCTGAAGCACCGGCGCGAAGTGTTCATCAACGATCTGGAGGCCGAATATCACCGCTACCTGGACGCGCAGCAGAGCGCGGTGCCGATCCCGCCGCTGCGCCTGGACGGCAGCCCGCGCTCGCTGCCGGTGGCGATGATGTACGTGCCGCTGATCGTCAAGGAACGCATGATGGGCGTGCTGTGCGTGCAGAGCGTGGAGGTCAATGCCTACCACCGCGTGCATCTGGACATGCTCAAGACGCTGTCCGCGCACGCGGCGGTGGCGCTCGACAATGCGCGCGCCTACCGCGAACTGGAAGAAACCCAGGCGCGCCTGGTGGAGCAGGAGCGCCAGGTGCGCCTGAATACCGACGAACTGGCGCTGGCCAACCGCGCGCTCCAGGAAAACGATGAGCGATTGCGCCTGGCCAAGCAGAAGGCGGAAGACGCCACGCGCCAGAAGTCCGAATTCCTGGCCAATATGAGCCACGAGATGCGCACCCCGCTGGCGGGCGTGATCGGCATGCTCGGGTTCGCGCTGCGCGACGGCCAGCTGCAGGAAAACACGCGCGAACAGATCCTGCGCGGCCAGGCCAACGCGCAGTCGCTGCTGACCATCATCAACGACCTGCTCGATTTTTCCAAGATCGAGGCGGGCAAGCTGACCATCGAGAACATCGATTTCGCGCTCACCGCCGCCGTCGAAAACGTGGTCAGCCTGTTCGAGGAGCAGGCCGCGGCGCAAAGCGTGGGCTTCAACGTGGCGCTGGCCGAGGACTTGCCGCGCTTCGTGGTGGGCGACCCGACCCGCCTGCGCCAGGTGCTGGTCAACCTGGTCGGCAATGCCTTCAAGTTCACCAACAACGGCGCGGTGCGCCTGTCGGTCGAACGCGCGGCCCCCCTTGAGGGCAGCGCGCCGGGCGTCAATACCATCCGTTTTTCGGTGAGCGACACCGGCATCGGCATCGCTCCGGATGCGGTCGAACGGCTGTTCCAGAAGTTCGAGCAGGCCGACAGCACCACCACGCGCCGCTACGGCGGCACCGGGCTGGGACTGGCGATCTGCCGCCAGCTGGTCGACCTGATGGGCGGCTCCATCAGCGTCGACAGCCTTGAGGGCGTGGGCAGCACCTTCAGCGTGCTGCTGCCGCTGGCCGACGGCGTGGCCCCGCCGATGGTGCCGCACGTGCCGCGCGAACCGCACAGCCACCGCCTGAAGGTGCTGTGCGCGGAAGACTTCCCGACCAACCAGATCATCATCCGCATGATGCTCGAAGACCTGGGGCACAAGGTCGACATCGCCGACAATGGCTTGCTGGCGGTGGCGGCGTGCGCGCGCACGCGCTACGACCTGATCCTGATGGATGGACGCATGCCCGAGATGGACGGCGCCAGCGCCACGCGCCTGATCCGCGCCGGCGGGCCGCCGGAAGCGCCCGTGCGCGACCAGGAGCTGATGATCGTGGCGCTGACCGCCAACGCCAGCGAGGAAGACCGCAGCCGCTACCTGGCCTGCGGCATGGACGACTTCCTGACCAAGCCGATCGACGAAGCGGCCCTGCATCATCACCTGAGCCGGGCCATCGAGCGCCAGCTCCAGCGCGGCATCGCCCTGGCGCCGATGCCGCAGGCGCGCGTGGAACGCCCGCCCACCACGGCCGAACTGGACGCCATGTTCGGCGTCGATACCGGCCCGGCGCCGCTGGCGGGACCGGCCGCCCACAACGCCGGGCGCCGCGCCAGCGACCTCAAAGCGCGCATGCGGGCCGCCTTTGCCAGCGATTTGCCGGGCCGCCGCGCCGACCTGGAAGAAGCCCTCGTCACGCACGATGCCGAGACGGCCGGGCGCCTGCTGCATGGCTTCAAGGGCAGCTCCTCGTACCTGGATGCGGCCGAACTGCACCAGCTGTCGGGCGAGATGGAAGAAGCGGCCGACGCGCGCCGCTGGGACCTGATCGCCGTGGCCATGCCGCGCCTGCGCGAACTGCTGTCCGCCTACGACAGCGCGGCACCGCTCAAGCGCTGACCCGCTATGCATATGCTGTAATATTGGCGTATAGGCTAGAGGTATTAGCCGAAGGTATGAGTTGGACAGGCGTGTTTTGTGGCGTTACTGCGTACGGGAGGTGGCCAAATGAAGGTTCTGGTGGTGGATGACGACATCGTATCGCGCATGGTGCTGATGCACCTGATCGACTCCTGCGGCCAATTCGAGATCCTCGAAGCGGAAGACGGCGCCGACGCCTGGGACCAGCTCGAACAGGGCTTGCGCCCGGCGATCTGTTTTTGCGACCTGCGCATGCCGCGCCTGTCCGGCATGGACCTGCTGCAGCGCGTGCGCGCCGACGGCGCCCTGGGCGCGATGCCCTTCGTGCTGGTGTCCTCGGCCACCGACCGCGACACGTTCGACCAGGCCAGCGGCCTGGGCGCGTCGGGCTATATCGTCAAGCCCTTCCAGGGCGAGCAGGTGCGCGAGCACATGGCCGGCCTGACCGGCAGCGATCCGATCGCGGTGGCGCCGCGCGCCGAAAAGGTGCAGGCCACGCTGCTGCGCCTCGGGATCGGCGCCGAACGCCTGATGATTTACCTGGGCGGCCTGCAGTCGCAGGTGGCGGCGGCCGGCACCGACATCGCCGACCTGCTCGAACGCGGCGACCATGGCGCGGCCCATGTGCGCATCGACCGCCTGCATGCCGGCTGCATGACGCTGGGGCTGAACGGCGCGGCCGACACGCTCAAGACGCTGCCCCCCGGGGCGCTCGATGGCGCCCAGGTCAAGCTGGCGCTGGCCGAGGTGGTGCGCTCGGCGATGCACCAGACCGAAGCGCTCAAACGCCAGGAAGGCGCTTCCTGACGGCGACGCACGAAAGCGCTTGATGTCATGATAGTTTAAGTCTAAAGTATTGGGGGGCCTCGGCAAAGCCGTTGCGCGGTGCAATTTTTCCCCTGCGCCGCTCGCAACGGTTTTTCAAGACCCCCTATGTCGGCTGAACGACTGACACTTTTTTCGGGGCGACCATGACACGCTTGACCGCATCGCTACTGAGCGCCTCGGCCTACCAGGACGGTTTTGCGCGCGAACACCTGCCGCCGCCGGCCCAGTGGCCCGAGTTTTTATTTGACCTGCCCGAGCTGGATTATCCGCAGCGCCTGAACTGCGCCGCCGAACTGCTCGACGCTGCGGTCGAGCGTGGGGCGGGGGAGCGCATCGCCATCGTCGGCGAGCACGAAAGCTGGACCTACGCCGAACTGCAGCGCCGGGTCGACCGCATCGCCCACGTGCTGCGCGCCGACCTGGGGCTGGTCACCGGCAACCGCGTGCTGCTGCGCGGGGCGAACAATCCGATGATGGCGGCCTGCCTGCTGGCCGTGCTCAAGGCCGGCCTGATCGCCGTGCCCACCATGCCGCTGCTGCGCGCGCGCGAACTGACCGCCATCGTCGACAAGGCCAGCGTGGACGCGGTGCTGTGCGCGGCCAGCCTGCGCGGCGAGATCGACGCCATCGCAGCGTTGCCGCGCCATGTGGTGACGTTCAACGATCCCGACAACCCCGCCTCGCTGGAAGCCATGATGGCGCGCCATCCGGTGCCGTTCGCGGCGCACGCCTGCGCCGCCGACGACGTCTGCCTGATCAGTTTTACCTCGGGCACCACCGGCATCCCCAAGGGGACCATGCATTTTCACCGCGACGTGCTGGCCATTTGCGACTGTTTTCCGCGCCATATGCTGGCCGCGGCCGATACCGACATCTTCATCGGCACGCCGCCGCTGGCGTTCACCTTCGGGCTGGGCGGGCTGCTGCTGTTTCCGATGCGGGCCGGCGCCGCCGGCGTGCTGCTTGAAAAACTCACGCCCGACACGCTGCTGGCCGCCATCGAAAAATACCGCGCCACGGTGTGCTTTACCGCGCCGACCTTTTATCGCCAGATGGCGCCGCTGGCGGCGAACTACGATGTATCGAGCCTGACGCGCACGGTGTCGGCCGGCGAAGCGCTGCCGCTGGCCACGCGCGAAGCCTGGCAGGCGGCCACCGGCCTGCGCATGATCGACGGCATTGGCGCGACCGAACTGCTGCATATCTTCATTTCGGCGGCGGGCGACGCGATCCGGCCAGGTGCGACCGGCAAGCCGGTGCCGGGCTACCAGGCCTGCATTCTCGATGCCAACGGCCAGCAGGTGGGGCCGGGCGTGATCGGCCGCCTGGCGGTGAAGGGGCCGACCGGGTGCCGCTACCTGGCCGACGAGCGCCAGAAGGATTACGTGCTCGATGGCTGGAACCTCACCGGCGACGCCTACGAAATGGACGCCGACGGTTATTTCTACTATCGTTCGCGCACCGATGACATGATCATCTCGGCCGGCTACAACATCGCCGGCGCCGAAGTCGAAGAGGTGCTGCTGCGCCATGAAGCGGTGGCCGAATGCGGCGTGATCGGGCGAGCATGCGAGGAACGCGGCCAGGTGGTGGAAGCGCACGTGGTGCTGCAACCCGGCTTCGAGCCGACCGAGGCGCTGGCCGCCCAGTTGCAGGACTTCGTCAAGCTGCAGATCGCTCCCTATAAGTATCCCCGCTCGCTCAGGTTCATCGACAAACTGCCGCGTACCGAAACCGGCAAGCTGCAGCGCTTCAAGCTGCGCGCTACCTAAACCGAAGACGAACTTCATGAATATTGTGTGCATCGGCGGCGGCCCCGCCGGACTGTATTTCAGCCTGCTGATGAAAAAGCAGGACCCGTCCCACCAGATCACCGTCGTCGAACGCAATCGCCCTTACGATACCTTCGGCTGGGGCGTGGTGTTTTCCGACCAGACGCTGGGCAACCTGGTGGGCGCCGACGAGCAGAGCGCGCGCGCCATTTTGCAGTCGTTCAATCACTGGGACGACATCGACATCTTTTTCAAGGGCGAGAAAGTCACTTCGGGCGGACATGGTTTTTGCGGCATCGGGCGCAAGCGCCTGCTCAATATCCTGCAGCAGCGCTGCGAGGAACTGGGTGTGCAGCTGGTGTTCGAGAACGAAGTCGAGGACGACCAGGCGCTGGCGCGCAAGTACGGCGCCGGCCTGGTGATCGCCTCCGACGGCTTGAACAGCCGTACCCGCAAGCGCTACGCCGCGACCTATCGACCCGAGGTCGAGGCGCGCCGCTGCCGCTTCGTGTGGCTTGGCACGCGCAAGAAGTTCGATGCGTTCACGTTCGCCTTCACGGAGACGGAGCACGGCTGGTTCCAGGCGCATATTTATCAGTACGATGGCGATACCTCGACCTTCATCGTCGAAACGCCGGAAGAGGTGTGGCGCCGCGCCGGACTTGACCAGATGACGCAGGAAGAGAGCATCGCGTACTGCGAGCGCCTGTTCGCCGGCCAGCTGGACGGGCATGCGCTGATGTCGAACTCGCCGCATCTGCGCGGCTCCGCCATGTGGATCACTTTCCCGCGCGTGGTGTGCGCGCAGTGGGTGCACTGGAACGAGGCGGTGCCAGTGGTGCTGATGGGGGACGCGGCCCACTCGGCGCATTATTCCATCGGTTCGGGAACCAAGCTGGCGCTGGAAGACGCGATCGAGCTGGCGCGCTGTTTCGGCACGCACGCGGATGCGGCGCAGGCGCTGGCGGCGTACCAGGAAGTGCGCGCGGTCGAGGTGCTCAAGCTGCAAAGCGCGGCGCGCAATTCGATGGAATGGTTCGAGAACGTGGAACGCTACACCGCCATGGAGGCGCCGCAGTTCGCGTATTCGATGCTCACGCGCAGTCAGCGCCTGTCGCACGAAAACCTGCGCCTGCGCGACCCTGATTACGTGGCCGGCTTCGAAACCTGGATTGCGCGGCGCGCCTGCGAACAGGCCGGATTGGCGCCGCCGGCCGGCGCGCGCGTGCTGCCCATGCTCACGCCCTTCAAGCTGCGCGGCGTCACGCTGAAAAACCGCATCGTGGTTTCGCCCATGGCGCAGTACTCGGCGATTGACGGCGTGGCGGGCGACTATCATCTGGTGCACCTGGGCGCGCGCGCCCTGGGTGGCGCGGGACTGGTGTTTGCCGAGATGACGTGCGTGTCGGCCGATGCGCGCATCACCCCATGCTGCCCGGGCATGTACGCGCCCGCACACACGGCGGCGTGGAAGCGCATCGTCGACTTCGTGCATGCCAGTTCGGACGCCAAAATCGCGCTGCAACTGGGCCACGCAGGGCCGAAAGGGTCGACCAGGGCCATGTGGGACGGGATCGACCAGCCGCTCGAGAGCGGCAACTGGCCGCTGGTGGCCGCGTCGAGCGAGCAGTATCTGGAGGGCGTCTCGCAGACCGCGCGCGCCGCCACGCTGGATGACATGGACCGCATCGAAGCCGATTTCGTGCGCGCCACGCGCGCGGCCGCCGAAGCGGGCTTCGACTGGATCGAGCTGCACTGCGCGCACGGCTATCTGCTGTCGTCGTTCATTTCACCGCTGACCAACCGGCGCGACGACGAATTCGGGGGCTGCCTGGAAAACCGCTGCCGCTATCCGCTGCGGGTGTTTCGCGCGATGCGCGCCGCCTGGCCGGTGGACCGGCCGATCAGCGTACGCATTTCCGCGCACGACTGGGTCGACGGCGGCATCACGCCCGACGATGCGGTGCGGATCGCGCGCCTGTTCAAGGAGGCGGGCGCCGACATGATCGACTGCTCGTCGGGGCAGGTCAGCAAGCGCGAGAAGCCGGTGTATGGACGCATGTTCCAGACCCCGTTCGCCGACCGCGTGCGCAACGAGGCGAAGATTCCGACGATCGCGGTCGGCTCGATTTTCGAGGCCGATCACGCCAACAGCATCATTGCGGCCGGCCGCGCCGATTTGTGCGCGGTGGGGCGGCCGCACCTTGCCAATCCGGCGTGGACGCTGACCGAAGCGGCGCGCATCGGCTTTTCGGCGATCGACTGGCCGAAGCAGTACCGGCCGGCCAAGCTGCAGCTGGAGCGCAACCTGGAACGCGAACGCCAGCTGGCCGCCGCCGGCGCAGGTATGAGCCCGCAGCAGGTAGCGGCCAGATTGCTGGAGGGCTGATGGACGAGCTCACGCCGCAGGACGACGGCACGGCGCTGGACCTGGCCAGCCGCCTGACGCAGGATCATCATCAATCACTCAAGCTGTGGCTGCGCATGCTTTCGTGCACGGTGCGCATCGAGAACGAAATTCGCAGCCGCCTGCGCACGACTTTCGACATCACCTTGCCGCGTTTCGACCTGATGGCGCAGCTGGAGCGCCATCCGGACGGGCTGCGCATGGGCGAGCTATCCAAGCGCATGATGGTCACCGGCGGAAATATCACCGGCATCACCGACCAGCTGGAGCAGGAAGCGCTGGTGGTGCGCGTGCCCGACCCCAGGGACCGGCGCGCCTACAGCGTCAAGCTGACGCGCGAGGGCCACATGGCATTCGCCAAAATGGCGGTGGTGCACGAAGAGTGGATCGCCGACCTGCTCAAGGATATCTCGCCCGACGACAAAGGGCAGCTCATCGCGCTGCTCTCGCAAATGAAACAGCATCTCCAATAAGGAATCCCATGCGTTACCTACCAGGCCAGGCACAGCAACTGCCCGGCAACCGCAGCGCGCTGGCGTCGTACCAGGCCAGCCACTTTCGTTTCGAGGTCGAGGGCGCCGTCGCGACCTTGACCCTCAACCGGCCGGAGCGCAAAAACCCGCTCACGTTCGAGTCCTACGCCGAGCTGCGCGACCTGTTTCGCGCGCTGGCCTATGCCGACGATGTGAAGGCGGTGGTCATCACCGGCGCGGGCGAGAACTTTTGCTCGGGCGGCGATGTGCACGACATCATCGGTCCCTTGACCCAGCTCGACATGCCCGGCCTGCTGGCCTTTACGCGCATGACCGGTGATCTGGTCAAGGCGATGCGTGCCTGCCCGCAGCCGGTGATCAGCGCGGTCGATGGCATCTGCGCGGGCGCCGGCGCGATCCTGGCGCTGTCGTCGGACATGCGGCTGGGGACCGCGCGCAGCAAGACGGCATTTCTGTTCACCCGCGTTGGCCTGGCCGGTTGCGACATGGGCGCGTGCGCGCTGCTGCCGCGCGTGATCGGGCAGGGACGCGCCGCCGAACTGCTGTATACGGGCCGGTCGATGTCGGGCAGCGAAGCGGAGCGCTGGGGCTTTTTTAACAGTATCAGCGAGCCGGAAACCCTGCTGGCCGATGCCCGGGCGCTGGCCGCATCGCTCGCTGCCGGGCCCACTTTTGCGCATGGCATGACCAAGAAAATGCTGCAGCAGGAATGGAACATGGGCGTCGATGAAGCCATCGAGGCGGAAGCGCAGGCGCAGGCGATCTGCATGGCGACCAACGACTTCCATCGCGCCTATCATGCGTTCGTGGCCAAGCAGCGGCCTGTGTTCGAAGGAGACTGACATGGCTGACAAAACTTATCTGGAGTGGCCGTTTTTTAACGCCGGACACGCCGCGCTGGAACAGGCACTGGACACGTGGGCGAGCGCCAATCTGGCGCCCACGCACGGGCGCGATGTCGATGGCGCCTGCCGCGCGCTGGTGCGCCGGCTGGGTGAGGGCGGCTGGCTTGATCATGCTGTCGGCGCCATCGACACGCGCGCCATTTGCCTGATCCGCGAAACGCTGGCGCGCCACGATGGCCTGGCCGATTTCGCGTTCGCCATGCAGGGCCTGGGATCGGGCGCGATTTCGCTGTTCGGCAGCGCCGCCAACAAGGAGCGCTACCTGCCGCGCGTGGCGCGCGGCGAGGCGATTGCGGCGTTTGCGCTGTCCGAGCCGCAGGCCGGGTCGGACGTGGCGGCGATGCAGTGCGCGGCCGTGCGCGACGGCGATGCCTACGTGCTCGATGGCGAGAAGACCTGGATTTCCAACGGCGGCATCGCCGACTTTTACGTGGTGTTCGCGCGCACCGGCGAGGCTCCGGGGGCGCGCGGCATCAGCGCGTTTATCGTCGATGCGGACACGCCCGGGTTTTCGGTGGCCGAACGGATCGAGGTGATCGCGCCGCATCCGCTGGCGCGCCTGCGTTTCGATGGCTGCCGCGTCCCAGGCTCGCAGCGCCTCGGTGAGGCAGGACAGGGCTTCAAGGTGGCGATGGCGACCCTGGACGTGTTCCGCACCTCGGTCGCGGCGGCGGCGCTGGGCTTCGCGCGGCGCGCCTTCGACGAGGCGATCGCGCATGCCAGCACGCGCAAGATGTTCGGCCAGACCCTGGCCGACTTCCAGCTCACGCAGGCCAAGCTGGCCGAGATGGCGACCGGGATCGACGCGGCGGCGCTGCTCACGTACCGGGCGGCGTGGCAGCGCGACCAGGGCCGCAAGGTCACGAAAGAGGCGGCGATGGCCAAGATGACGGCGACCGAAACGGCGCAGAAGGTCATCGACGCGGCGCTGCAGATGTTCGGCGGGATGGGCGTGGTCAGCGAGCATCCGGTGGAGCGGCTGTACCGCGAAATTCGCGCGCTGCGCATTTATGAAGGCGCCACCGAGGTGCAGCAATTGATCATCGCGCGCGAACTGCTGCGCGAAGCCGCGCCAGCGGTGGAAGGAAAGGCATAGCATGGAATTTCTACAACCGCCGGGCTGGGCGCGGGCACGCGGCTATTCGAATGGGGTGGCCGCCAGCGGGCGCACGGTGTGCGTGAGCGGCATGATCGGCTGGGACGGGCAGGGCGTGTTTCATACGGATGACTTCGCCGGGCAGGTGCGCCAGGCGTTGCAGAATGTGGTCGATGTGCTGGCCGAGGGCGGTGCGCGGCCCGAGCATATCGTGCGCATGACCTGGTATGTGCTCGACAAGCATGAGTATTTGGGCGCGCACAAGGAAGTCGGCGCGGCGTATCGCGATGTGATCGGCCGGCACTTTCCGGCGATGACGGCGGTGCAGGTGGCTGGTCTGGTCGAGGACAGGGCGCGCGTGGAAATCGAGGTGACGGCCATCGTGCCGGCGTAGCGCGGCGGCCGGGGCGCCGGAACGGATACCAAACGTGCGCCCGTTACGGGGATGGCGGGCCGCCGTATGATGCTTTGCCGCCGGCACAGCGCTGAGCCTTTGAAATTCTTTCGCTTTGTTCCCCTCGTCCGTACGTTGTCTGACTCACCTCAAGGCGCTCGTGGAATACCCGATGACGGCACTCGCACAAGCCTACACTTGATGGCGCGGCGCGTGCCGTGCCAACCGGAGAAAGTTGATGAGCATGAATGCCGTGCCGAGCGGGCCGCCGGAACCTGACCACAATGGTGCGCCCGTTGCCGGCGGCGGCGGACCGCCGTATGATGGCGACATGGACCGCCGCCTTACCGTGCTCGAAACGCGCTTTGACACCATCTTGCCGACCCTGGCTACCAAGGCGGACTTGGCTGGCCTGCGTCTGGACCTGAACGAAAAAATGGACAAGTTGCGTCTGGACCTGAACGAAAAAATGGACAGATTGCGTTCGGATTTAGACGCTGCGTTGATGAGCACCGTGAAATGGTGCGCTGGTATCGCCTTAACGCTGTTTGCCGGCATGGCCTGCCAAGGTCTGTATCTGGGAACCCAGATCAATAACCTCGCTGCGCGCCTGCCTCCAGCCTCTCCCGTGGCGCCGGGACCGGACCGGCCGGCGGCATCACCCACCCGAGCGCTACCTCAGGCGCCGGCCCAGCCGGGGTCCGCAGCGGAGCCCGGTTAAACAGCACCGATTGCGTTGCCACGTGCGGCCCGGTGTGAGCCGGGGCATGCTCCGGCTGCGTTATTGGCATTGCCAGCAAGCTGACATTCGCGCGGAGCCCGTGATTGGCGCTGCGGAACGGACACCGTCACCGGTATTGCCGCACCCACCCTCCCTACAGCGCTGACACCGATTTTTCATCAACCATGCCGATGGCGCCGAACTTTTGCGTCGTCGCGCACTCTGACCAGTATCCGGGTAGATCGCCCATCATTCTGCGGGGAAGCAATGGACCAGCAACAAGCCAGACAGCAGGCGGCACGTTTCATCGACCAGTTGCGCCGTCTTGAAGACGGCGATCCATCGGCGGTCGATGCGCTGGCCAGGCTGTTCGCCGACGATGCGCGTCTGCGCAATCCCATCGCCGACCATGCGGGCCGCGAGCAGATCGCCGCCTTCTGGCGTACCTACCGCGCCAGCTTCGGCACGGTGCGGTCCACGTTCTCCCACATCACCGCCGACGAGGCCTGCGCAGGCCTGTTCTGGCGCTCGGCCGGGACCGGTCCGCACGGCCAGCCGGTCGAGTACGACGGCGTCACCCTGCTCGAATTCGACGATGCCGGACAAATTACCCGTTTCCACGGTTATTTCGACAGCCGGCAAGTCCGGCTTGAAGCACCGGCGCACTAACATCAAGCACGCTGCGCCAGGTGTGGGGCGGGCATGACCGCGCGGGATCGACGGATCGGCATGGCGACATAGAGCGATACAGAGCGATATATAGCGACAAAGCGGAGCGGCAATGGACACCGTGGCAGGGATCGACGCGTTACTGTTCTCACGAATCCAGTTCGGGTTCACGATCGCGTTTCATATTGTTTTCCCAGCCTTTACGATCGGGCTGTCGGCCTTTATCGCCACGCTCGAAGTGCTGTGGCTGCGCACCAAGAAAACGCATTACCACACGCTGGCGCGCTTCTGGACCAAGATTTTCGCGGTATCGTTCGCCATGGGCGTGGTATCGGGCATCGTCATGGAATACCAGCTGGGCACCAACTGGAGCCGCTTCGCCCAGATCATCGGCAACACTCTGGGGCCCTTGTTCAGTTACGAGGTGCTTACCGCATTCTTTCTCGAAGCGAGCTTTCTCGGGATTATGCTGTTCGGCTGGAATCGCTTTCCGCCATGGCTGCACACGCTCGCTTGCATTGTGGTCGCGTTCGGCACTGCGTTGTCCGGATTCTGGATCCTGTCGGCCAACAGCTGGATGCACACGCCGTCAGGCTTCGCCATGGAGCAGGGCATCACCTATCCAGTCAGCTGGTTCGACATCATCTTCAATCCCAGCTTTCCGTACCGCTTCACGCACATGATGATCGCTGCCCACCTGACGGCCTCGCTGGTGGTCTGCGCGACCGGCGCCCGCTATGCGCTGGCCGGGCGCTTCATGCCGGAGGCGCGCACCATGCTGCATATGGGCCTGGGCATGCTGGCGGTGCTGGCGCCGCTGCAGGCCGTCGTCGGCGACCTGCATGGCCTGAACACCTTGCAATACCAGCCGGCCAAGGTGGCGGCGATCGAGGCGCACTGGGACGGTTCGCGCCCGGCTCCGCTGGTCCTGTTCGCCTGGCCCGACAGTGCCGCCGGCCGCAACCGGGCCGAAGTCGCGATACCGAACCTGGGCAGCCTGATCATCACGCACGACTGGAACGGACGCTTCCGCGGACTGCTTGACTTTCCCGCCGACCAGCGCCCGCCCGTGCTGCCCGTGTTTTTCATGTTCCGGCTGATGGTCGCTCTGGGCTTGCTGATGATTGCCATCGGCTGGGTTGGCGCCTGGTTGTGGTGGCGCAAGCGACTGGTGGACGCGCGCTGGTTCCTGCGCCCGCTGGCGCGTGCCTGGCCGCTCGGCTTCATCGCCATCCTGGCCGGGTGGATGGTCACCGAAATCGGGCGCCAGCCCTGGATCGTGTACGGCGTGCTGCGTACCGCGCAGGCGGCGTCGCCCGTCACTGCCGCCCAGGTTGCCACGTCGCTGGCGCTGTTCGTGCTCGTGTATGTGGTCGTGTTTTCGGTTGGCGTGTGGTACATCGGGCGCATGAACGGCAGCGGGCCGCAGCCGGCGCTGCCGGGGCCGGAAACCTTGCCCAACCGCCCGCTGGCGGGCGGCCGGCCGGCGCCGCCAGCGCGGCCGCAGGTGACGCCATGAGCGACCCGGCGTACCTGCTGCCCGTGATCCTGGCCCTGGTGCTGGGCGTGGCCTTGTCGATGTACGTCGTGCTCGACGGCTTCGACCTGGGCATCGGCATCCTGTTCCCTTTCTTTCGCGACGAATCGGCGCGCGATCAGATGATGAATTCGGTGGCGCCTTTCTGGGACGGCAACGAGACCTGGCTGGTGCTCGGTGGCGTCACGCTATGGGCGGCGTTTCCCAAGGCCTTCGCCATCATCCTGCCGGCCATGTACCTGCCGGTGCTGGTGCTGCTGCTGGCATTGATTTTCCGCGGGGTGGCATTCGAATTCCGCTGGGTGGCCAGGCATCATCAGCGCATCTGGGATGGCGCTTTCGCCGCCGGCTCGACGCTGGCCGCGTTCGCGCAAGGCGTGATCCTGGGCGGCCTGCTGCAAGAGATCCGGGTGCGCGACGGCCAGTTCGCGGGCGCCCCTTTCGACTGGCTGACCCCGTTCGCGATCATGTGCGGGCTGGGGCTGGTCAGCGGCTATGCGCTGCTGGGCGCGACCTGGCTGCTGATGAAGACCGAGGGCGAGGTCGAACGCAAGGTGCGCGGGATGGTGCCCGCCTTGCTGGCCGGGCTGCTGGGGTTCATCGTGCTGGTCAGCGTCTGGACGCCGCTGCAGATTCCCCGCATCGCGCAGCGCTGGTTCAGCGTGCCGAACATCGTGTTCCTTTCCCTGGTGCCGGTGGCCACCGCGTTTTGCGCGTGGCTGTGCTGGCGCGGCATCCGCCACGGGCGCAGCGTGCTGGCGTTCGCGGCGGCGGTCGGCGTGTTCTTGCTGGCGATGGCGGGACTGGTGCTGTCGAACATGCCTTACGTGGTGCCGCCCGTGCTCACGGTATGGCAGGCCGCGTCCCATCCGGCGTCGCAGCTTTTCTATCTGGTGGGCGCGGCCATCCTGCTGCCGATGATACTGGCGTACACGGCGCTGGTGTTCTGGCTTTTCAGGGGCAAGATCGGGGCGGGGGAGGGCTATCACGCTTGAGCGGCGCGGGGCGCGCAAGGCGCTGGAGCGGACGTTTCTCAGCCGAAATGTGCGACAACTTTCAGGCTGAGCTTGTAGGCTGCGGCTTTCGGGCGGCCCGCCGCCAGCCGTACACCGCACTTGAAGGAGACCACATTTGGATATCCATGCCATCACTTCCCCGCTGGCCGGGATCGCCCCGGCCAACTGGCTGCTCGCCTTGGCCGTGGCGATCGGCAGCTATGTCATCATGCACGGCGCCGTCGTGCTGTTCCGTCGCCACCTCGCCAGACTGAGCGAACAGGGACGGGCCGACCGGCCCGCCGCCGAACTGCTCAAGGCCACCCTGGCGCGCACCAGCAAGCTGGCGCTGATCGTCACCGCGCTGCTGTTCGGGCTGACGGTGCTCGATCTCGGTGCGCCGTGGGACGACCGGGTGCGCCATCTGTGGTTCATCGCCCTTGGGGCCCAGCTGGCGCTGTATCTGGACCGCGCGCTCAGCGTTGGCGCGCAGCGCTACTTCCGCAGTCGCGCCAGCGCGCCGGACGCGCCCGCCACTGTGGCCAACACGCTCATGGTCTGGGTGCTGAAAACCGTGCTGTGGGTGGTGTTTTTGCTGGCCGTGCTGTCGAACGTGGGCATCGATGTATCGACCCTGGTGGCCAGCCTGGGCATTGGCGGCATAGCCGTCGCGCTGGCGGTGCAAAATGTGCTCGGCGACCTGTTCGCCTCGCTCTCGATTGCCGTCGACAAGCCGTTCGAGGTGGGCGACTCGATCAGCGTCGCCGGCTTTTCGGGCAATGTCGAACACGTGGGCCTGAAGACGACCCGCATCCGCTCCGACAGCGGCGAGCAGATCGTCATCGCCAACGCCGAACTGTTGAAGAACACGCTGCGCAACTTCAAGCGCATGTCGACCCGGCGCGTGCAGTTTTCGCTGCGCGCCAATCCGGCCACCACCACGGCCCAGGCGGCCCAGGTGCCGGCGGCCCTGCGCGCCATCATCGAAGCGCAGGAGGGCGTGCGCTACGACCGCGTGCACCTGAAAAGCGTGACCCAGGAAGCGCTCGAGTTCGATGTCGTGTTCCATGTGCTCGATCCTTCCTACGGACGCTATATGGATATCCAGCAAACCATCCTGCTGGCGGCGATGGAAGCGTTCGAGCAACTGGGCGTGTCCACGGTCGGCGCGTCGCGCCATCTGCTGATCGAGCGCGTCCCGCGTGCCGCCAGCGCCAAACCGGCGGCGTCCGTCAAGCCGGCCGCGGCGCTGCACAATATCGTGTCCACGCGCAAGCAACCGGCTGGAATGTGAGTGGTGCAGCGGTAACGAAACGGCATGCGTCGGCGTTTCCGCGCACAATGTCTCCAAGGAGGAATGTGCAATATGGATACCGCAGTCAAATTTCCCACCACGCCCAAGGCCATCCGGGCGCGTGCGCTCGAGCTGTCGGCCCGCATGAGCGTCGAGAAAGCCTTCCAGGCCATCGTGCGCAATTGCCTCGACCAGATCGAGGCCAATGAAACCGGCGTGATCAAGTACCACGATGTCGAGAGCCTTCACCAGATGCGGGTCGGCCTGCGCCGTCTGCGCTCGGCCCTCGGCATGTTCGATGAGGTGCTCAGCCTGCCCGTGGCGCTGCGCCAGGAGCTCGACTGGCTGGTCTCCCAGCTGGGACCGGCGCGCGACTGGGATGTGCTGGCCGGGTCGACCTTGCCGCGCATTACCAATACGCTCGATGCGGACGCGCCGCTGGTGCGGGTGCAGCATGCCGCCGCCGACAAAGCCATGGCCCTGCATGCGGCGGCCGGGGCGGCCATCGCATCGGAGCGCTACCAGAACCTGATCGGCAATCTCGAGCGCTGGTTTGACGAGCGTGGCTGGCGTGCGATGCAGCTGCCTGCCGACAAGGTGAAGCTCAAGATGCGCATTGGCGACTTCGCCAGGGACATTCTCGAAAAAGACCAGCAGCGTCTTCTCAAGCGTGGCCGCAAACTGAAAGGCGCCGATCCCGAGACGCGCCACCGGGTGCGCATCGCCGCCAAGAAAACGCGCTATGCCGCCGAATTTTTCGCTTCCCTGTATCCGCGCAAAACCGTACGGCCCTACGTCAAGGCGCTGGCCAGCTTGCAGGATGAACTCGGCTTGATGAACGACGCCAGCGTGGCCGACGGCCTGCTCAGGCAGTTAAGCGAAGGCGACGAGGAGTTGAAGGACGGCACCGGCTTCCTGCGCGGCTACCTGGCCTCGCACAGCCGCCAGGGAGACGGCAAGTTGCGCAAGCTGTGGAAGCGTTTTGTACCCTTGCGCACGCCGGGATAAGAGATCGCTGCGGATGAGAATGAAGGCATCGTACAGCTAAGCTGAAAAGCAAGGTGGCTGGGCCAAACCGCCTCTTCGGGCACAACTTGCTTTTTACAATGTTGTAATTGCAGACGATCAATGGCAATTCAGCCATGATCGCCGATCCGCCCTTTCCTGCGACGCATCCGATGCGACGACGATACCGGCTCATGCTTGCTCGACCCGGCAGCACGCCGGGAGCACCAGGCGTCGTGAAGACGATGCCGGCCTGGTATATCAGAGCAGGACTGCAGGGAAAGCCGCCATCGTGTCGCTTGCCGCGAGCGGCTTGCAGATGCCGTCGGCATGCGGCGCACAGGCAGGCCGCCGCGCCCGCTGTCCGGGCCATGGTCATGGCCCCGAACCGACTGGTCCCTCCGACAAGAATGGAATAGTGGGCCACAACCCGCATGAATAGAGAGTTGGTTGTGACGGGGTAGGGGACATGCCAACAAATATACGGGCAGATTCAGGCGGGCAATCTGGCGCCAGTTCGGTATCAGCTTTGCTATTAAGGTTGTTCAATCGGAGAATCTCTGGGCGAACATCTACGACCCAAGACAGCCGAGGAAATCGGCGAGGCATTGCATATGAACATCGCATTCGGTGAAGACGTTGCGCTGGACATCTTGCGTCGCCGCAATGTGCAAGTGGACTTGGCTCAGGCGGCGCTGGCCGGGCGGTATGAGCGGCGTCAGCAGATGAGCGATGAAGCTACTCGGCAATATCGGCGGGCTGTCCCCATCGTTGCAGGTCGCGTACAAGGGCCAGCACCTTCTCGCCCTCGCTGGCATCGCGTCGCAAAGTTGGAGGCTGGCGCGCAATGCGGCTTCTAGACCGCGAACCATGCGTCGTGGATGAGCGGGAGAGGAAGCGGAAAGCTTGGGCGGATATTTACGAGCCGGGGGACGATGACGACGAATCGGCTGGCTGAGCAACACGCGCCATGGTGCGCAGCCAGCGCTTTGCCCGACCCGACTTAATTGTTGGGCTGCTGGTCCTCAGCAGGGGCGGCGGAATCTTGCCCCGGCTGTTCAGCAGGGTAGCTCATGCGGTCCTCGATCAGATACCCGACGCTAATCACAAATACAATAACAGGCATCCAGTTCCTAACCACGGCCGGCATTTCGTCGGTGTAGTATGCATTCAGCAGTAGCCAAAAAATGCCACATACAACGAGCCCCACTGCGACAATGGCGGCCACATCGCGCCAAAAGCGATTGTCGGTCTTCATGTGATTATGCCTTTGCAATAGCGAGCAATGCGATCTTGCGGCCGCCACCTTCATCTTGCCCACCATAGTCAATGCCCGCATTCCCGATGGCTGCATAAGGGTCTCGGAACACCGTATCACCGGTTCCTGCAATCCGGTCACCGAGCTCTGGCACATACCACCACACGTCGCTTGGCGTTGATCCTGGCCCTGGATGAAATTTCCAGAACTCATCAGGGTATTTCGGCGCCACGTAAAGGTGCCCGAGCTCGCTGGGCGCGTTAAGTATCATGCCTGTCGCATGATCAAGGTACTTGCTTACGGACGGAATATCGCCGATCAGGCTGCCAATTTTCCAGCCTGTCACGCCAGAGGCGGCCACACCCCCTACGGCGGCGCCAAAAACCCCAATGGCCGCGCCGCCAGCCACCGGCCCAGCCTGGCGAACAACATGGGCGCCAAACCCAGCGCCAAGCGCCGCGCCCAGCCCTACAATGTCCATTGAACTGATGTTTTCCCCTTGCTCGGGCGCCCGCGGCTCCCGGCGATTTTCGACGTTTGGCATATCTTTTGCAGTAGTGCAATCCATGATGCCTCCTATGGCCGCCGCGAAGTCGGCGGGTAGGCAGATCATGATAGCGGGACGTGCGCCCTGTTTGATGTGTTTCGATTTGACTCGGCTGACGCGTCAAAGTTCCCGGCGTCTGGCCTGGTTCGGCGCTCGTACCGCCCGGCCAGCGCCTCGATGGCGAGCTCGTCTGACAACGGGCATGCGCGCAGCAGTTTAAGCGCCGCCTCCTTGCCGAATGCGTTCTGCATGCCGGCGCCTCTGTGATCTGGGCCGACGTCTCCGTGTCTTCGCGTGGCGTAAACATGGGTGAATCCTCCTGCCGAAACTCTACGACAGGCGGACAGAACACGATTTAGCGAACACAAAAAAGCCACCTCTAAGGGTGGCATCGTTTTTTTGTCGCAACCGTGTCAAAAGCGAAGCATAAGTCATTGATTCTTAGGCTTTTTCTGGTCCCTCCGACAAGAATCGAACTTGTATCCCACGCTTAGGAGGCATGTGCACTATCCATTGTGCTACGGAGAGGACGCTATGATTCGGCGATCGGCCCCCGCCTGAGGCGGCCCGGTGTCGTGAATCGACGCAATTATAGCCGAGGATTGCGCCCTAAATGGCGGCAAATTGGGTGTCCTCTGTCCCAAGTCGGTACAATGCGTGCTTCATTCATTCATCTGGCCGGTTTTCCTGCCTGCGCACTTACCCTCTATGGCTGTCATTTCTCTCTCGTCGGCGCAACTTGCGTTCGGCCACGTCGCGTTGCTCGATCACGCGGAATTTTCCCTTGAAACCACGGAGCGCGTCGGTCTGATCGGGCGCAACGGTACCGGCAAGTCCTCGCTGCTGAAAACCATTTCGGGCAAATTCAAGCTCGATGATGGTTTGCTGGTCATGCAACAAGGCATCAAAATCGCCTATGTCGAGCAGGAACCGACCTTCGACCCGGGCATGTCGGTGTTCGACGCGGTTGCCGCCGGCATGGGTGGCCAGGCCGCCATGCTGGCCGAATACGAAGAACTGACCGGCCAGTTCGGCCAGGGCGACGACGATGCCCTGATGGAACGCATGCACGACCTGCAAGTCCAGCTCGACGCCACCGATGGCTGGAGCATGCAAAACAAGGTCGACACCACCCTCGACCGCCTCAGCCTGTCCGGCGATGCGCTGATGGGCACGCTGTCGGGCGGTATGCAAAAGCGCGTCGCGCTGGCCGTGGCGCTGGTGTCCGCGCCGGACGTGCTGCTGCTCGACGAGCCGACCAACCACCTCGACTTCCGCTCGATCCTGTGGCTGGAAAGCCTGTTGCGCGACTTCAAGGGCTCGGTCCTGTTCATCACCCACGATCGTAGCTTCCTCGATAACGTCGCCACCCGCATCATCGAACTCGACCGCGGCAAGCTGCTGTCCTATCCGGGCAATTTCAGCGCCTACCAGACGCGCAAGGCCGAACAGCTGGAAATCGAAGAAGTCGAAGCGGCCAAGTTCGATAAATTCCTGGCCCAGGAAGAAGTCTGGATCCGCAAGGGCGTCAAGGCGCGCCGCGTGCGCGACGAAGGCCGCGTGCGCCGCCTGGAAGCGCTGCGCCTGTTGCGCGCCGCGCGCCGCGACCAGCAGGGCCAGGTCAAGCTCGAAGTGTCGTCGGGCGAGCGCTCGGGCAAGATCGTGGCGGACCTGGAAAACGTCAACAAGGCGTATGGCGACAAGGTCATCGTCAGCAACTTCAGCGGCACCATCCTGCGCGGCGACAAGGTCGGCCTGATCGGCGCCAACGGTGCCGGCAAGACCACCTTGCTGAAAATGATCCTTGGCGAAGAGCAAGCCGACAGCGGCACCGTGCGTCTGGGCACCAAGCTGCAGGTCGCGTACTTCGACCAGATGCGCGCCCAGCTCAACGAAGAAGCCAATCTGATGGAAACCATCGCCCCGGGCAGCGACTGGGTCGAGATCAATGGCGCGCGCAAGCACGTCATGACCTATCTGAACGACTTCCTGTTCGCGCCGGAACGGGCCCGTTCGCCGGTCAAGTCGCTCTCCGGCGGCGAGCGCAACCGCCTGCTGCTGGCGCGCCTGTTCGCCAAGCCGGCCAACTGCCTGGTGCTCGATGAGCCGACCAACGATCTGGACATCGATACCCTCGAACTGCTCGAAGAGTTGTTGGAAGACTACACCGGTACCGTGTTCCTGGTCAGCCACGACCGTACCTTTCTCGACAATGTCGTGACCCAGGTGATCGTGGCCGAAGGCGAGGGCAGCTGGCGCGAATTCGTCGGTGGCTATACCGATTGGGAACGCGTGAAAGGCCAGATCCAGGCCCAGAGCAGCGCCGCCGCGCCGAAGGCCGTTGTTAAAACTCCTACAACATCTGCTGGTGTTCCTGTTGCCAAAAAGGTAAAATTGAGTAACAAGGAACAGCGGGAGCTCGAAGAGCTGCCATTATTGATAGCCAGCCTGGAGGACGAGCAATCGGCCATCACGCAGCAACTCAATGCACCGGACTTTTACAGGACCAACCCGGCCGATGCCAAGCGCCTCAACACGCGCTTTGCCGAAATCGATCAGCTTCTGAGCGATGCGCTGGAAAAGTGGGAACTGATCGAAGCCCGTTCAAAGGGATGATCACCATAGACTAAACAGGAGCAGGCAGATGCCTGGCAGATGAAGAACCATGTCCGAACGCAATGAACAACCCGACCTGACGGCGCCTGCCGCTGCCAACGTTCCGATGTTCAGTCGCTCGGCCTGGGCCCGCATCCTGCCGTTCCTGGTCTATATCTTCTTCATCATCGCGGTCGATGTCCTGACCCGCCTGGGCTTCGACGCCCAGGCGCTGCGCTGGATGTACGCCCTCAAGATCGGCGCCGTCCTCGCTACCCTGGCCTGGTTCTGGCGCGATTACACCGAACTGCATGCCTGGCGCCTGGGCGCCCTGGCCAGCGCCGTGGCCGTCGTGACCGGCGTGGTGGTGCTGGTGCTGTGGGTCAGCCTGAACGCCGACTGGATGGTGATCGGCGCGCCCGAGGGCTTCAATCCCACCACCGGCGGCCAGATCGATTGGCTGATGGTGGCCGTGCGCATCGCCGGCGCCGCCCTGGTCGTGCCCGTCATGGAAGAACTGTTCTGGCGCTCTTTCCTGATGCGCTGGATCGATTCCGACCATTTCGAGTCGCTTGATCCAGCACAAATAAGCCTCAAAAGTTTTGTGATCGGCGTCGTCCTGTTTGGATTTGAGCATAACCTGTGGCTGGCCGGTATCGTCGCCGGCGCCGCCTATTCCCTGTTGTACATGAAACATCGCAGCCTGTGGTCATCCATCCTCGCGCACGCCGTCACCAACGGTCTCCTGGGGCTGTGGATTGTGCGAACAGGAAATTGGACATACTGGTAATATCTCGCCAATTCGAAATGACTTGAACAAAGACTAACAAATGCCTTCCTCCTTGCCACCTTATCCGACCTGCCCACGCCGGGCGCCGCCGCGCCGGGCGCCGCCGCGCTGGCCCTTGCCCTGGGCGTCGCTGCCGCCGTTCCGGCCTGGGCCGGGCCGTCCGATGCGTTCCACGTTTACGGCAGCCTCGGCTATTTCTACGATGACAACCTGTTTCGCCTGGAGGACGAGTCGCCTGGTTACGACAACCAGCGCAGCGATTCGGCGCGCCAGAGCGTAGCCGGGGTCATTGTCGACAAAACCTACAGCCGCCAGCGCATCCAGCTGCAGGGCAAGCTGTCGAAAGTGGCGTACTCGCACTTCCGCCAGCTCGACTACGACGGCAAGGATTTCCAGGGTACCTGGAACTGGCAGCTCGGCAACCATCTGGAAGGCAGCCTCGGCGCCACGTACGCCCAGAGCCTGGCGCCGTACACCGATTTCCAGAGCCGCGAGCGCAACCTGCGCGTGCAGCGCCGCCAGTTCGTCGATGGCGCCTGGCGCATGCATCCGAGCTGGCGCGTACGCGGCGCCGCTTCGCGCGACAAATATACGTATGAGCTGCTGGTGCAGCGCTACAACGACCGCACCCAGGACGCGGTCGAAGCCGGCTTCGACTACCTGCCGCGCAGCGGCAGCAGCGCCGGCCTGGTGGCGCGCCGCCTGACCGGCAAGTACCTGAACAAGCGCATTATCGCCGGCCTGGTGCGCGACGACGATTACGAGCAGGATGAATTGAAGGCGCGCGTGGTCTGGCGCGCCACGCCCATCCTCACCGTGCAAGGATTGGCCGGCTACGCCAAGCGCAAGAATGCGCAGGCGGGCCCGCACGATGTCGGCGGCTTCAACGGGCGCGTCACGGCGGACTACAGTCCGCGCCAGAAGTTGCGCCTCAACGGCGCGCTGTGGCGCGAGTTTGCCGCCATCGATAACTATTACTATACCTTCAGCCTGAACCGCGGCGCGAGCCTCGGCGCCAGCTGGGATGCCATGGCCAAGGTGCGCTTCGACAGCTCGCTGAGCGTGGAACAGCGCTCCTACGAAGGCCGCCTGCTGCCCAATTCGCCGGGCGACCTGAGCGACACATTGCGCACGGCCACCTTCGGCGCCACCTGGGTTCCCGCGCAGTCCTTGCAATTTTCTACCTCTTTCATCCACCAGGAGCGCAGCGGCGCGCAATTCCTCGGTAATGGAAGCTTCAAGGCGAACACGGTTTCAGTGAACGCCAATGCGCAGTTTTAAAGGTGCCCATGACGGTCAATGACATCCCCTTAATTTCGTTCTTCCAGCGCGTGCTCGATCCCCTGATCATCATGGGGACCCTGTACGTCTCGTCGATGTTCTTCCATGAACCGTTCACGGGGTATTCGCTGGTATTGATGATTCTCGCGTTCTTCGTCTCGTCCGCCGTCTACCAGCACGTCGATCCGTACCGGACCTGGCGCAGCGGGCGCATGCTCGCCTATATGCGCGACACCGTGTTCGGCTGGATCCTGACCGTGTGCGTGCTGCTGTTCCTCGGTTCGGCCAGCGGACTGTCGTATTATTACGACAACAAAGTGGTGCTGGCCTGGTTCATCGCCACCCCGATCGTGATGCTGGTGAGCCACCTGGCGGTGCGCCGCGTCTCCGTCGGCCCCGGCAACAATACCGAAATGCGCTCGGTGGTGGTGATCGGCGCCAATGACGTCGGCATCAAGTTCGCCGGCATCTGCGAGCGCCACAAGAACCTGTTCATGCAGATGCACGGCTTTTTCGACGACCGCACCGAAGACCGCCATCCGGCCAATCTGCGCCATCCGATGCTGGGCAAGATGGCCGATATCGCCGCCTACGTGCGCGAACATAACATCAAGATGATCTTCATCAGCCAGCCGATCTCGGCCCAGCCGCGCATCCGCAAGCTGCTCGACGAACTGCAGGACACCACGGCCTCGGTCTATTTCCTGCCCGATATCTATGTGTTCGATCTGATGCAGGCGCGCTTCGACAACGTCGGCGGCATGCCCGTGATCGCCATCTGCGAAACCCCGTTCATGGGCTTGAACAGCATGGTCAAGCGCACCAGCGACATCGTGCTCGGCCTGATCATCCAGCTGATGCTGCTGCCGATCATGCTCGTCATCGCCGCCGCCGTGAAGTTCACCTCGCCCGGACCGGTGATCTTCCGCCAGCGCCGCTACGGCCTGTACGGCGAGGAAATCATCGTCTACAAGTTCCGCTCGATGACGGTGACCGAAAATGGCGACACCGTCGTGCAGGCGCGCAAGGGCGACCAGCGCATCACCCGGGTCGGCGCGTTTTTGCGCAAGAGTTCGCTCGACGAGCTGCCCCAGTTCTTCAACGTGCTGCAGGGACGCATGAGCATCGTCGGCCCGCGTCCGCACGCGGTGGCGCACAACGAGCAGTACCGCAAGCTGATCAAGGGCTACATGCTGCGCCACAAGGTCAAGCCCGGCATCACCGGCTGGGCCCAGGTCAACGGCATGCGCGGCGAGACCGAAACGCTGGACAAGATGGAAGCGCGCATCCAGTACGATCTCGATTATCTGCGCAGCTGGTCGCTCTGGCTCGACCTGTGGATCATCGTCAAGACGGTCAAGGTCGTGTTCAGCCGCGAGAATGCGCACTAATACAACAAGGCGTATTAAGCCGGACTTAATCCGCTACCGCAGTGCAGCAAAAGTTGTTTCGTCGTCATCAACAACGCGCTAAAATGAAGGACGGCGCGGGCGCCCTTGCGCTGCCCGCCGGCCATCATGCAGGGCGGAATAGCAGCACCATTTAAACGCATCGATTTGCCGATGTGTGTAATAATCCCGGCAATCTCGTTGTGTATTAATCAAGCTTTATAAACAAAATTGAGGAATAAATTGAACAACTCCACCCTGGCCATGTCGCCGCCATCCCACAAACGTTTGCTGTGCGCCGCCCTTATGGTCGCGCTCGCCGGACTTGCCGGCTGCGGCAACAAAGACAGCAAGCCCAAGGTGGGCCAGGCGCTGGTCAGCGTCAATGGAGAAGAAATCACCGAGCTGCAGCTGAGCGAAGAGCTGATGCTGGCCAATGTGCCGCCGGCCCAGCAGGCCGAGGCCAGCAAGAAGCTGGTCGAAGCCCTGATCGACCGCCAGCTGCTGCAAAATGAAGCGGCCAAGGACAAGACCGACCGCGATCCGAAGGTGGTGCAGGCGATCGAACGGGCCAAGGCCCTGATCATCGCGCAATACTACATGCAGAAGAAAGTCGGCGGCCTGGCCCGTCCGACCGCCGCCGAAATCAGCGATTACTACACCAAGAATCCCGACTTCTTCGCCGCCCGCAAGCAGTTCGACATGAAGCAGCTGGTGATCCAGTCGAAAGACCTGAGCGACGAAGTCAAGAACGTGGCCGAGAACGCCAAGTCGCTCGACGACGTGGCCGTCTGGTTCGACGCCAACAAGATCAAGTACATGCGCGCCCAGGCATCGCGCACCACCTCCGACCTGGCGCCGGAAATGTCCGCCAAGCTCAAGAGCATGCCGAAGAACCAGCTGTTCATCGTCAAGGAAGGCGAGCGCAGCATGCTGGTATCGATCGTCGACGTGCGCGACAACCCGGCCTCGCTCGAAGTGGCTTCGCCCCAGATCGAGAAATTCCTGTTCAACAAGCGCACCAAGGACGCCGCCGATGCCGAACTCAAGCGTCTGCGCACGGCCGCCAAGATCGATTACCTGAAAGCACCGACCCTGGCCGCCGCGCCCGCCGCTCCGGCGACGGCCGCCGCGCCAGCCACCCCGGCGCCGGCCGACGCCGCGCCGGCCCAGCCGGCAGCCACGCCGGCCGCCGACGACGCCGCCACGGCGCGCGGCGTGGCAGGTCTGAAATAAGCGGCCCCGGCCACCGTCCCGACAAACTGAAACTGAACTGATTAGAGGTGAAAATAATGAAACAACTGGTACACGGCCTGATGGCTTTCCTGATGACCATGACGATGGGCGCTGCCATGGCCGCCGATCTGCCGCTCGGACCGGGCGACGTGCTCAAGGTCTCCGTCTACGGCAGTCCCGACCTGACCCTGGAAACCCGGGTCAGCGAAGGCGGCAATATCAGTTTCCCACTGATCGGCCAGGTGCCGGTGGCGGGCCTGTCGGCGGCGGCGGCGGAAAAGAAAATCGCTTCCCTGCTGGAAGCGGGCAATTACGTCAAGAAACCGCAAGTGAACGTGATCGTCACCGCGGTGCAGAGCCAGCAGGTATCGGTGCTGGGCCAGGTTAACCGCCCGGGCCGCTACCCGATCGAAGGCAAGCGCAGCCTGATGGACTTGCTGGCCATGGCCGGCGGCATCAATGGCGAAGGCGGCGACCGCCTCAGCCTGATCCGCACCCGCGACGGCAAGACCACGCGCGAGGAAATCGATGTCATCGAAATGATCCGCGCCGGCCAGCTGGCCAAGGATTACGCTTTGTCCGGCAACGACGTCGTGTACGTCGAGCGCGCCCCGAAATTCTATATCTACGGCGAAGTCCAGCGTCCGGGCGCGTTCCGCCTCGAGCGTTCGATGACCGTGGTGCAGGCCCTGTCGGCCGGCGGTGGCCTGTCCATGCGCGGCACCGAGCGCGGCCTGGTCATCAAGCGCCGCGATGCGGACGGCAAGATTCGCCTGATCGACGCCAAGCAGGACGACCTGCTGCAAGTTGACGACGTCGTCTTCGTCAAGGAAAGCTGGTTCTAATTTTTTGGCCGGGGCCCTGGCCTGCGGCCTCGGCCCGCGGCCTCGGCCGCCGCACCATATCGAGAGTTACTAAATGAATTTATCCCAGTTCCTGCTGATTTTGTATGCGCGCAAGTACATCATCCTCGCGACCTTGCTGGTCACCGTCACCCTGACCCTGATGGTCAGCCTGTCGATGCCCAAGACTTACCAGGCCACGGCGTCCGTGCTGCTCAACTACAAGGGTGTGGATCCGCTGACCGGGATGGCGATGCCGAGCCAATTGTTGCCGGGTTATATGGCAACCCAGATCGATATCATCAGCAGCAAGAACGTTGCCGGACGGGTGGTCGACCAGCTCAAGATGGCCGAAAACCCGACCGTGGTCGATCAGTTCAAGAAAGCCACCGGCGGCAACGGGACCGTGCGCGACTGGCTCGCCGGCCTCTTGCTGCACAAGCTCGACGTGGTGCCCTCGCGCGAAAGCAGCGTGGTGGAAATCAATTTCAAGGGCGCCGATCCGCAATTCGTGGCGGCCGTGGCGAATGCGTTCGCCGAGGAATACCAGAAGCTGAGCATCGAACTGAAGGTCGAGCCGATGAAAAAGGCCGCGGCCTACTTCAACGAGCAGACCAAAATGCTGCGCGGTAACGTGGAAGCGGCCCAGAGCCGCCTGTCCAAGTACCAGCAGGACAATGGCATCGTCAGCGTCGACAACCGTCTCGACGTCGAATCGAACCGCCTCAACGACCTGTCGGCCCAGCTGGTCTCGGCCCAGGGCCAGGCCATGGAAGCCAATTCGCGCCAGGGCATGGCGCAGGGTGCGCGCGGCGCCGATTCGCCCGACGTGGCCGCCAATCCGCTGGTGCAGAACCTCAAGGTGCAGCTGGCCGGCGCCGAATCGCGCCTGGCCGAAGTGGGCCAGCGCCTGGGCCAGAACCATCCCCAGTACCTGAGCGTCAAGGCCGAAGTCGACAAGATCAACGCCAACCTGTCGACCCAGCTGCGCGCCGCTTCCAACAATGTCGGCAGCAACGCCGCCATCCTGCAGCAGCGCGAAGCATCGGTGCGCGCGGCGCTGGCGGCCCAGAAGGCCAAGGTACTGGAACTGAACCGCAGCCGCGACGAGCTGGGCGTGCTGGTCAAGGATGTCGAGAGCGCCCAGCGCGCATTCGACGCCACCTCGCAGCGTTTCTCGCAGACCCGCATCGAGGGCGCCTCCGAGCAGTCCGACATCGCCGTGCTCAATCCGGCCACCGCGCCGCTGGGCGCCAACGGTCCGCGCGTGATGCTCAACACCATGCTGTCGGCCTTCCTCGGCGTCATGCTGGGCCTGGGCTTCGCCCTGCTGACCGAAATGATCGACCGCCGCGTGCGTTCCGAAACCGATATGGCCGAAGTGCTGCAGATGCCGGTGCTCGGCGTGATCGACTGGACCGCGCCGAAGCGCCGCCGCTACAGCGCGATCAATTCGCTGCTGCCGCGCCGCCTGCGCCTGGGCTAGCAGCCCGCGCCTGAACCAACAATAGGAAACACCATGACGCAGACCGAGCTTTCCCTCGCCGCCTCCGAGAAACTGAAACGCGCCGATTCGAGCATCGGCGGCTTGCTGCTGGAGTCGGGCAAGATCACCCCCGAGAACGCCGAGCGCGTGCTGCGCATGCAGAAGGAACTGGGGATCCGCTTCGGCGAGGCCGCCCAGCGCCTGGGCCTGATCAACGAAGCCGACATCCAGCAAGTGCTGGCGCGCCAGTTCGACTATCCCTACCTGCAGCCGGGCGAGGGCAGCTATTCGCCGCACCTGGTGGCGGCCTACGACCCGTTCAGCCCGCAGGTTGAAACCCTGCGCGCCGTGCGCAGCCAGCTGATGCTGCGCTGGTTCGCGCGCGGGCGCAAGTCGCTCACCGTGGTCGGCATCGACCGCGGCGATGGCGCCAGCCTGTTCGCGGCCAACCTGGCGGTGGTGTTTTCCCAGCTGGGCGAACACACCCTGCTGGTCGACGCCAACTTGCGCAAACCTGCCCAGCACGCCATCTTCAATATTCCCGGCCGCCAGGGCTTGTCCGACGTGCTGGCCGGCCGCGCCGACCTCGACGTGGTGGCCCATGTCGGCTCCTTCGTCGACCTGTCGGTGCTGGGCGCCGGCACCTTGCCGCCGAATCCCCAGGAACTGCTCAGCCGCAGCAATTTCGCCGGCCTGAACGCCCAGCTCGAATCGAAATACGACGTCACCCTGTACGACGTGGCCGCCAGCCAGACCGGGCTCGACGCCCTGGTGCTGGCCGCCCGCACCGGCGGCGTGCTGATCGTCGCGCGCAAGAATAAAACCCATATGGGCGATGTCAACGCCCTGGCCGAACAGGTCGCCCAGAACGGCGCCGTGGTGGTCGGCTCGGTCCTGGTGGACTTCAAATGAGCGCGCAGGCCAAATCGACCCTGCCGGCCGGACTGTCCGGCAACGGGCCGCTGCCGTCCTGGGCGCCGATCGCACTCGGCCTGCTGCTGATGTATGTGCCGAGCTTCTACGATATCCTCACCGGCCTGTGGTCGACCGAAGAGCAGGCCCACGGCCCCATCATCCTCGGCATTTCGCTGTGGCTGCTGTACCGCAACTGGGGCCAGATGCTGGCCGCCAGCGAAGGCCAGCGCGGCAGCTGGCTGGGCTGGCCGCTGCTGGTGCTGTCCGTGTTCGTGTACTTCATCGGCCGTTCGCAAGGCATCGCCATCTTCGAGATCGGCTCCTTCCTCGGCACCCTGATGGCCCTGATCCTGCTCATGCGCGGCACGCGCGCGCTGCGCGCCCAGTGGTTCCCGTTCTTCTTCATGCTGTTCATGCTGCCGCTGCCGGGTTCCCTGGTCGACATGCTGACCATGCCGATGAAAACCGCCGTCTCCTGGGTCGTCGGCAACGTGCTGTACTGGGTCGGCTATCCGATCTCGCGCAGCGGCGTCATTCTCCAGATCGGCCAGTACAAGCTGCTCGTGGCCGATGCCTGCGCCGGCCTGCATACCCTGTTCACGCTGGAAGCGCTGGGCCTGCTGTACCTGAACATCGTGCGCCACAATTCGCTGTTCCGCAACATCACCCTGGCCATCCTGATCGTGCCGATCTCCTTCCTTTCCAACGTGATCCGGGTCATGGTGCTCACCCTGATCACTTACCACCTGGGCGACGCGGCCGGGCAGGGCTTCCTGCACGGTTTCGCCGGCATGGTGCTGTTCGTCTCGGCGCTGCTCCTCATTATCGCCACCGATTCGCTGCTGCGCTTCGGCGCCTCCGACAAGGAAGCGCTGCCGCTGTTCGCCGGCGCGGGCGGCCCGCCGGCCCTGACGGCCGACTACGGAACGCTGCGCATGGCCGCGCTGGCCGCGCTGCTGATGGGCGGCGCCCTGCTGGCCACGGTGGCCATCAAGCCGCAGAAAATGCTCTCTGAAAGCATGCCGGCGATCAGCCTGGAAACCAGCGTGCCGGGGGCATTCGGCGACTGGAAGATCGATCCCGATGCGGTGGCCATGGTGCCGTCGTCCGTGCAGCAGGAAAAAGTGGCGACCATCTACAGCCAGACCCTGTCGCGCACCTACATCAACAGCCGCGGCCAGCGCGTGATGCTGACCATCGCCTACGGATCCAACCAGACCCAGTCGATGCGCGCCCACCGCCAGGAAGTGTGCTACTCGGCCCAGGGTTTCCAGATCCGCGACCTGCATAATGAAAACCTGGTGTTCGACGGCTTGCCGGTACCGGTCACGCGCATGGTGGCCAGCAATGGCCCGCGCATCGAGCCGGTCACCTACTGGTTCACCATGGGCAGCAGCGTGGTGCGCAGCTACCTCGACCGCCAGGTGGTGCAGCTCAAGTATGCCCTGTCGGACTTCATTCCGGACGGCTACCTGTTCCGCGTCTCGTCGATCGAGCCCGACGACAAGGCTGCCTTCGCCGCCCAGGATGCGTTTGTGAACGACCTGATGAAGCACCTTGCACCACCGGTGCGCGCCAAGCTGATCGGCGCGCCTGCGTGATGTGGTGCGGATTGTTTAACACGGGGACGGCATGATCGATCACCCGGTTCCCCAGTCGCGCCGCTACAAGCCGGGCGGCAGCGGCAAGCTGACCGCGATCGCCGGCGTGATCGCGCTGATGATGCTCGCCGCCCTGTTCGGCGCCGCCGTGCCGACCCTGGGCGCGCTGGTGCCGATCGCCGTGATCCTGGCCAGCGTCGGCCTGTGGGTCATGCTCGACTTCCGGGTCGGGGTGGCGTTTGCCGTGGTCATCATGCCGCTTTCGCCGCTCAGTTTCTTCCCGCGCGAAATGTTCGGCATCCGCGGCCTGAACCCGCTGAACCTGATCCTGATCGCCACCATCGTCTCGTACGTCGTCCATGCCGGCCTGCGCCGCTGGAAAGACCCGATCGCACCCGGACGCCTGCTCGGCTGGTACATCCTGCCGATCCTGGTCGCCTGCCTGGTCGGCATGAACAATGTCGACCTGATTCCGCCGCGTTTCCAGGCCGAGCGCCTGATTCAGTTCAACACGGCCACCAGCTACATCCGCGACGTCTTCATCAAGCCGCAATTTCTGGTCATGCTCTCCCTGATGGTCGGCTTGTCGGTGCGCCACAGTAAGCATCCGGAAAAATTCATGTACCTGATGCTGGCCTCGGGCTGGGTGCTGTGCGCCCTCATGTCCTGGCTGCTGGTGACCAGCGGCATGTCGCTGCGCCAGCTGGCCTCGCCCCTGGCGCGCACCTTCCTCGGCAAGCTGAACATGCACGCTAACGAGCTCAGCCTGGTGCTGAACATGCTGTACGCACTGACCCTGTTTTCGATCCGCGAAGAAATTCCGAGCCATATCCGGCGCATCTTTTTCGTCTCGGCCATCCTGTTCGCCGTGTGCGTGCTGATGACCTTTTCGCGCGGCGGCTTTGTCGGCTTCATCCTGATCAACCTGATTTACTTCTGGAAGCGCATCAGCGTCAAGACCGTCATCACCGGCGTGCTGGTGGCCGCCTGCATCGGCCCCTTCGTGCTGGAGCCGATCCTGGAACGCGCCCTGACCGGGGTGGAGGGAGGCGACCGCGGCGCCGTCACCGCCGGCCGCGTGGACGGCATCTGGCTGCCGCTGCTGCCTTACGTGCTGGCCGAGCCGATCCTGCCGCACGGCGTATTTTCCATTCTCTGGAGCCCGCCCGTGCGCCTGAACAAGATGCTGCCGGTGGCTCAGACCCACAGCGCCTGGCTGGGCGGACTGATGGACATGGGCCTGGTGGGTTTCGGTTTCATGCTCGCTTTCCTGCTGTTCGTGCGGCGCGAATTCATGCGCCTGTCCAAGGAACACGCCGTGCCGGCCCTGCAGGGCCTGTTCGCGGGCGGCGCCGTGCTGGTGCCGCTCTGGTTCATCCAGGGCGTCACCGACGACCATTTCACGCCCACCTTCGCCCAGTCCTATTTCTGGATCGCGCTCGGCATCCTGATGGGTTGCGGCGGCGTGTTCCGGCAAAAGAAAAAGGGCAGGGACCCGAACAAATTCAAGGCGCCCGTCTTCCCCACAGACGAGTACGGCAATATCCGAAAGGTAACGTAGCAAGATGACGGTAATCGAATCGACAGGCAAGAAATCCAGGCGTATCTGCATGCTCAACTACTATGCCTGGGGCGTCATCGCCGACCTGGATGGGAAAAAAGTGCATATCGGCGGCGAAGAAGTGCAGCATGCACTGATGTCGCGCTATCTGGCCAAAAGCGGCCTGGACGTCACCTCGGTGGTGGGCGACTTCGGCCAGCAAGCCCTGGAGCAGGTCAGCGGCGTGAAAGTGCGCAAGACCTTCAAGAAGACCGCCGGCCTGCCGGGCCTGCGCTTTTTCGCCCCGCGCCTGACCTCGACCTGGGCCGCCATGCGCGCCGCCGACGCCGATGTGTATTACGTCAGCTGCGCCGGCGCCAATGTCGGCATCGCCGCCGCCTTTTGCCAGCGCCACAAGCGGCGCCTGGTGTTCCGCATCGCATCCGATTCCGATTGCGCGCCCGACACCCTGCTGCTGTCCGGTTCGCGCGACCGCATGCTGTATCACTACGGCCTGCGCCGCGCCGACGCCATCCTGGCGCAAACCGACAAGCAGGCTGAACTCCTGATGAAGAACTACGGCTTGCACGCCGACGTGGCCGGCATGTTTTCCGACGTGCCCGAGACCATCCTGGCCCCGGCCGCGCGCGCGACCGACCTGCTGTGGCTGGCCAACATGCGCTCCATGAAGCGCCCCGAGTGGTTCGTCGACATCGTGCGCAAGGTGCCCGATCTGGTCTGCGAAATGGCCGGCGGCGCCCATCCGGAAGAACTCGACCTGTACGCACGGGTGGAGCAGGGCGCGGCCAGCCTGCCCAACCTGCGCTTTCACGGCCAGGTCAAGTTCGGCTCGACCCGGAAACTGTTCGCCAACGCGCGCATTTTCGTCAATACCTCGTCCTTCGAGGGTTTTCCCAATACCTATCTGCAAGCCTGGGCCAATGGCGTGCCGGTGGTCGCCACCTTCGATCCGGACGGTATCATCAAGCGCCTGGGCCTGGGCGTGGCGGTGGCCGACATCGATGGCGCCGTGGCCGCCGCGCGCGCCCTGCTGGCCGATCCGGCCGAACTGGCCGCCTGCAGCGCGCGTTGCCGCGACTATGCGGTGGCGCGCCTTGCGCCCGAGACCGTCGCCGCTCCCTACCTGTCGGCACTGCTCGCATGAACGCGCAGGGCCGCCAGCACTTGCGCATGCTGTGGCGCGCCGATCTGTATCGCCATCTCGGCGGACAGAGCGGCACGCGCGCGGCCTTGCGCGCCTACCGCATGGTGCCCGGTTTCCGTTTCATGGTGTGGCTGCGCCTGGCCGCCGCCACCCAGCGCGCGGGCCTGCTGTGGAAGCCGGTTTACGTGCTTGCACGCATCATGCACAAGCATTACACCTACAAATTCGGAATTTCCATTCCGCACGATACGCAGATCGGCCCCGGCTTTTTCATCGGCCACTTCGGCGGCATCGTCATCAACCGCGACGCCCGCATCGGGCGCAACTGCAATATTTCGCAGGGCATCACCATCGGCCAGCTCAACCGGGGCGAGCGCAAGGGCGTGCCGGTGCTGGGCGATAACATTTACATCGGCCCCGGCGCGGTGGTGGTCGGCGCCATCCATATCGCCAACGGCTGCGCCATCGGCGCCAACGCCGTCGTCACGCGCGACCTGGGCGAAAATTCGGTCGCGGTCGGCATTCCGGCCAAGGTCATCTCGACCCAGGGCAGCGAAGGCTATGTCGAGCACTGCGATTATCCCGATGCGTAGTCTGTCGATCCATCGTCAGCCGGTCCCTGGGGCGGTGGCGCCATGAGCGCCAGCCTCAAGCGCGGCGCGGTTTCGCTGACCGCCGCCAACATGCTCGACTTCGGCCTGCAGTTCATGCTGCCGATCGCGCTGGTGCGCCTGCTGCCGACCGCCGCCTTTGCCGACTACCGCCTGGCCTGGCTGGCCATTGCCACGGCCATGGCGGTGGCGCCGTTCGCGTTGCCGCGCAGCCTGTTTTACTTCTTGCCGCGCACCGAGCAGAGCGCGCGCGCGGCCTATGTCCACCAGACCCTGCTGATGCTGCTGTTTTCCGGCGCCTGCGCCGGCCTCTTGCTGGGACCGTGGAATCCGCTGCTGCCGGCCAGCCTGCGCGCCATGCACAGCGCAGCCTGGTTCATGCCGGCCTTTCTCACCCTGTGGGTGGCCGCCAACCTGATCGAATACCTGCCCAATGCCGGCGGCGACGTGCCGGGCCAGGCCCGCACCATCGTCGGCCTGGCGGTGCTGCGCGTGCTGATGGTGGCCGCCGCGGCCCTGTCCGGACGCGCCGACGTCGTCTTCGGCGCCCTGGTGCTGTACGCCGCCATCAAGGTCGCCCTGCTGCTGGTGCACATCGGCCGCAATTACGGCTGGAAGGTGTTTCCGCTCGACCGCGGCGCGCTGCGCACCCAGTGGGTGTACGCGGTGCCGTTCGGCCTGGCCTCGGCCCTGTTCCTGCTGCGCGGCCAGGCCGACCAGTGGGTGGCCGCCGCCCTGTTTCCGGCCTCGGCCTTTGCCGCCTTTTCCATCGGCGCGGTGATCATGCCGGTGGTGGCGCTGGTGAGAAACAGCGTCAACAATGCGATTTCGCCGCGCCTGTCCAAGCTCGAATCGAGCAAGGACCAGGCCGGCATGCTGCGCCTGAACCAGCGCGCCAATCTGGCCGCCGCCTTCGTGCTGCTGCCGACCCTGGTGCTCTCGGCCGTGCTGGCGGTCCACATCGTCACCGTGGTCTACACCGCCAAGTACCTGATCGCCGCCGACGTCATGCGCATCAATGCGCTCGCGCTGCTGGGCGTGGCGGTCGAGGTCAGCACCCTGACCGTGGTGCTCAACCAGGGGCGCTTCCTGCTCATGGCCGATGGCGTGATGCTGTTCATCAGCCTGGCAGCCGGCTTCATCGGCGCCACCCTGTTCGGTATTCCGGGCGCCGCGCTCGGCAATGTCGTCACCCTGGCCGCCGGCAATGCCTTCAGCTTCTGGCGCGTCTCGCGCGTGACCGGCGTGCCGGTGCGCCGCCTGCAGCGCTGGGGCACCCTGTTGCGCATCCTCGGCGCCGCGCTCGGCGCCGGCGCCCTGGCCGCGCTGTTCGACCATGCCGACCTGGTCGCCGCGCCCTTTATCGAAGCGCTGCTGATCGGCCTGGTGTACTGCCTGCTGTACGCCGTGCTGCTCAAGCTGGCCGGCGTCGTGCCCGAGGCGCGCGCCCTGTTTACGCACCAAGTGCCATCCCCAACTCCCTCCACTCAGGATTAATCATGCCCGCTACGCAAAAACTGCTCTTCGTCTTCGGTACCCGTCCCGAGGCGATCAAACTGGCCCCGGTGGTCCTGGCCGCGCGCGCGCACGGCGGCTTCGAGGTCGTCGTCTGCGTCTCCGCCCAGCACCGCGAGATGCTCGACAGCGTACTGGCCTTCTTCGGCATCGTGCCCGAGTTCGACCTGAACCTGATGAAGCCGGGCCAGACCCTGACCGGCGTCACCACCGGCGTGCTCGACGGCCTGGTGCCGGTGCTCGAACAGGTCCGTCCGGACTGGATGATCGTCCAGGGCGACACCACCACCGCCTTCGTGGCCGCGCTGGCCGCCTTCTACGCCAAGGTCAAGGTGGCCCACGTCGAAGCGGGCCTGCGCACCGGCAACATCTACGAACCGTTCCCGGAAGAGATGAACCGCAAGCTGGTCGGCCAGATCGCCGAAATGCACTTCCCGCCGACCGCCCCGGCCAAGGTCAACCTGCTGCGCGAAGGCGTTCTGGAAGAGCGCATCCTGATCACCGGCAACACCGGGATCGACGCCCTGTACCTGGTGCGCGAACGCTTGAATACCGATCCGGCCTGCCGCGCCCAGGTCGGCGCCGCGCTCGCCCCGCAAGGGCTGGAGCGCTTCATCGGCCCGCGCCGTCCGTTCGTGCTGGTCACCGCGCACCGCCGCGAGAGCTTCGGCGCCGGCTTTGAAGCCATCTGCACCGGCATCGCCGAGCTGTGCGCGCGCTACCCCGCCATCGATTTCGTGTTCCCGGTACACCCGAACCCGGCCGTGCGCGGCGCGGTCGACCAGTTCCTGGTGCCGTCCGGTTTCGCCAACCTGGTGCTGTGCCAGCCGCTCGACTACCTGCCGTTCGTGGCCATGATGATCAACGCTTCCGTGGTGCTGACCGATTCCGGCGGCGTGCAGGAAGAAGCGCCTAGCCTGGGCAAGCCGGTGGTGGTCATGCGCGATGTGACCGAGCGCATGGAAGGCACGGCGTCGGGCATGGTGCACCTGGTCGGCCCGAACCGCGAGCGCATCGTGAATGCCGTGGCGACCCTGCTCGACGGCGCCCTGGGCGATGGCGTGGGCGGCAATTTCTACGGCGACGGCCATGCCTCGCGCCGCATTCTCGATTCGCTGGCCGCCTTCGGAGAGCGCGTTTGAATATTTTTGCCATTTGCTATTACGCGCCGCCCAAGCTGACGCCGCAGGCGATCCAGATCGGGCGCCAGCTGTATCACCTGGACGGCAAGGTCACCATGCTGCACGGCCAGGATGCGGAGTTCCCCGACGCTTACGACCAGTATCCGGATTTCTTCCAGCGCGTCGATTCCCTGTGCGTGCACAACCCCGGCATGTTCCTCAAGGGCCGCCTGCTGCGCCTGGCGCGGCGCGTGGTCCCGACCTACGGCACCACGCCGGACGGCCTGGGCCGCTGGCGCGCGCTGGCCAAGCGCGCCGCGCTGGCGCACATCGCCGCCAAGCGGCCCGACGTGCTGGTCAGCTTCGGCATGCCGATGAGCGACCACTTGCTGGGCCTGGACCTGAAACGCGCCACCGGCTTGCCGTGGCTGGTGCACTTCAGCGACCCGTGGGCCGGCAATCCTTTCCACTCGGGCACGCCCGAGGTGCTGCGCATCAATGCGGAAATGGAAAAGAGCGTCATCGCCAGCGCCGACCAGGTCTTGTTCACCTCCAGCCGCACGCTCGAGATGGTGATGAGCAAATACCCGAACGCCTGGCGCGCCAGGGCGGCCGTGCTGCCGCACGCCTGGGACATGGAAAACTTCGGCCCGGCGGCGCCGCAAGCGGCCCAGCCGGCTGCGCAGCCGCCTGACGCGCGCCGCGTCATCCGCCACATCGGCGCCTGCTACGGCGCGCGCTCGCCCGAGCCGCTGTTCAAGGCCCTGGCGCGCATGCTGGAACGCCAGCCGGGCGCGCTCGACGGCGTGCGTTTCGAGTTCGTCGGTCCCCTGCAAAAGATTTTCCTGGCCTCGGCGGCGCTGGCATCGCTGCCGCCCGGCCTGGTGACGCTGTGCGGCCAGGTGCCGTACCGCGAATCGCTGCGCCTGGCGCGCGAGGCCGATGCGCTGCTGGTGATCGACGCCCCGAGCGCCAGCCCGAGCGTGTTTTTGCCGAGCAAGCTGGTCGAATACATCGGCGCGCGCCGCCCGGTCTGGGGCATCACCTCGCCCGGCACCTCGGCCGACCTGATCGCCGAATGGGCCGGCAGCCCCGACGCCTGCGCCGCCCCGGACGATATCGAAGCCATCACGCGCATGCTGCGCGTCGGCCTGGCGAGCCTGGAAGCGGGCGTGGCCCCCGTGCTGCCGGAAGACGTGGCCCAGCGCTTCGCGCCGCAGCGCGTATCGGATGCGCTCAAGGGGCATATGCAGCAAGCCATCGACCGCAGCCGCGCCGGCTGATGGTCCCTGGCGGCAGCGCCGCCAGGCCCGATTCGAACTGACTATCCATGCGAAAGCCTTCATGACGACGATGAAAATCATGTTCGTCGCCGACCAGCTGAAATTCGGCGGCGGCGAACGCCACACAGTAGCCCTGGCCACCGGCCTGGTGCGGCGCGGCCACCAGGTGGCCCTGGGCTACCTCAAGGATTCGGCCGAACTGGCCCCCGACCTGGAGCAGGGCGGGGTGGCGCCGCTGCTGTGCTGCCACGCGAAAGATGGCTTCGATTACGCCGCCATGGGCCGCCTGGCCGCCCTGGTCGACCAGTTCGAGCCCGACGTGATGATCGGCACCTCCCAGTATTCGCTGATGTGCGCCGCGATCGCCGGCCTGCGCGCCAGGAAGCGCCCCAAGCTGGTGTTCATCAACCACAGCATGGGCGTGGTCAAGCGCGGCGGCAAGCAGCGCCTGCGTTTCGTGGTGTACCGCCAGTTTTACCGCATGGCCCAGTGCACCATCTATATCAGCGAACTGCAGCGCGGCTTCTTCAAGGCGCTCGGCGTGAGCGACGCGCGCAGCGAGGTGGTGCATAACGGCGTCGACCTGAACCATTTCGCGGTGGCGCGCGTGGCCGACCAGGCGGCCGCCATGCGGCGCGAGCATGGTTTCGGCGCGCACGAACTGGTGATCGGCCTGTGCGCCATCTTCCGCGAGGAAAAGCGCCAGGTCGATTTGCTGGCCGCGCTGGCGCGCCTGCGCGCCCAGGGCGTGGCGGCGCGCGTGGTGCTGGTCGGCGACGGCAGCATGCGGCCCCAGATCGAAGCGTGCATCGATGCGCTCGGCCTGCGCGATGCCGTGCTGCTGGCCGGCTTCCAGCAGGATGTGCGGCCCTATATCGCCATGTGCAATGTGATGGCGCTCACCTCGCACGATGAGAATTTCCCGATCGCCACCCTGGAATACATGGCGCTCGGCAAGCCGCTGGTCGCCAGCGATGTCGGCGGCATGCGCGAGCAGGTCGAGCATGGCGTCAACGGCTTGCTGTATCCCGCCGGCGACGTCGATGCGCTGGTGGCGGCGCTGTCGCGTTTCAGCGACGAGGCCCTGTGCGCGCAGCTGGGGCAGGGCGCGCTGGCAACCGTGCGCGCGCGCTTCGACGCCGAGCGCATGCTGGATCGTTATGAAGCCATTTTCCAGGCAGTGGCGGGCAAGCTTGCCCGCGTCGGGCTGGCGTGATTGCTCGCCCGCGCGCATGGCCGGCTGCTGCCGGCGCCGCGCGAACCAGGACGGGCCAGCCGGCCCGCCAGACACAACAGAGCGAACCCGTATGCCCATAGAAGACATGGTCCACCCCTTTCTCAAGTTCTACACGGCAGCGCCGCAGTGGATCAAGAGTTCCATCGGCCAGCTGTATTCGCTGGCCCCGGCCAGCTTGCGCTACGGGGCCAAGTACCACGAGTTTGTCGGCGAGATCGCCCGTAGCGGCGATCTCGCGTGGCTGAGCCGGCGCGCCGACGAAAAACTGATGGAGACGCTGCGCTGGGCCATCGAGACCGTGCCCGCCAACGCGGCCCTGAAACCGGCCCTGGCGCGCGGCGATTCGGCCGCCGCCCTGCTGGCCGCCTTTCCGCTGCTGACCAAGGAAGAGATCAAGGCCGATACCGGCCGCTACCTGTCGACCCGCATGGGACCGGAAACCCACCTGATGGCGTTTACCGGCGGCTCGACTTCGGTGCCGATGAGGCTATACCTGGAAAAGTACGTTTCGCGCTCCAAGGATTTTGCCTACAACTCCACCTTCGACGAGATCGCCGGGGTCGGCCGCAACGACATCATCCTGGCCCTGCGCGGGCGCACCGTGCCCGGCGCCGGCCGCCCGGACGGCGCCTTGTGGATGTTCGATCCGATCAAGCGCTACCTGCACCTGTCCTCGGACCACCTGGAGCCGGCCTACATGCCGCGCTACGTCGAGGCGCTGCGCAAGTGGAAGCCGGCCTTCATCCACGCCTTTCCCTCGGCCCTGGTGCCGCTGGCGCGCTGGCTCAAGGCCAACCCGGCGCCCGACATCACGGCGCGCATCCGCGCCATCCAGCTGTTTTCGGAAAATATCTACGATTACCAGGTCGATCTTCTCAAGGAAGTGTTCGGCTGCCCCGTGCTGCTCGACTACGGCCATTCCGAGCGCGCCGTCAAGGCGATCTCGGCGCCGGACGATGCGCGCTATTTTTTCTGGCCGCTGTACGGCAAGGTCGAACTGGTCGACACCGCCGGACGCAGCATCGACACCCCCGGCGTGCTCGGTGAAATCGTCGCCACCGGCTTCGACAACCGGGTCATGCCCCTGATCCGCTACCGCACGGGCGATCTGGCCATGTGGAGCGCGGCGCCGAACCATACCCGGCCCGGGTTTGCCGTGGTCGAGCGCATCGAAGGGCGCCTGCAAGAGTTTTTGGTGTGCCACGACCACCGCCTGGTGTCGATCTGCACCATCGGCGCGGCCCACTTCGAGCAGCTCGCCAGCGCCGACCGCATGCAGTTCGAGCAGACCGCGCCGGGCAAGGCCACCCTCAAGGTGCTCTCGAACGCCGAACTGACGAAAAGCGCGCGCGACGCCCTGGCCGCCGGCATCCACGCCAAGACCCAGGGCGGCCTGTCGGTCGAGATCGTGCGCGTGGACGAGATCCGGCGCTCGGTGTCGGGCAAGCACAAGCTGCTGCTGCAGCACCTGGATATTTCCACTTACCTGGGCGCGGCCCACCTCGATTCGGATGGAACAGCATGAAGAAGTTGGTCATTATGATCGGCCCGTCGCCGACAGCGCGCGGCGGCATCGCCAGCGTCATCAAGACGTATTATGAACATGGCTACGGCGCCGACGGCAATACGCGTTTCATTGCCAGCCACGTGGACGGCTCGATGCCGCGCAAGGCGCTGCAGGCGGGGATCGCCCTGTCCCAGTTCCTCGGCCTGCTGCTGCGCGGCAAAGTCGCGCTGCTGCACGTGCATGTCGCCTCCGGCGTGAGCTTCTGGCGCAAGGCGATTTTCATCCGCACCGCGCGCCTGTTCGGACGCCCGGTGCTGTTCCACCTGCACGGCGGCGCTTTTTGCGACTTCATGGACAATGGCTTGTCGGGCTGGGCCCAGCGCCTGGCCGTGGCCACCGTCGCCAAGTCGACCGCCGCGTTTGCCCTGACCGACGATTCGGCCACCTGGCTGCGCGAGCGCGCCGGCCTGGCCGCCGTCGAAGTGTTTCCCAACCCGGTGGCGGTACCGCCCGCCAAGCCGCGCAAGCGCGGCCTGCGCGACGTGCTGTTCCTCGGCCGCATCGAAGACAAGAAGGGCGTGTTCGACCTGATCCGCGCCTTTGCCGCCGTCCACGCCGCCCGTCCCGAGGCCCGCCTGGTGCTGGCGGGCGAGGGCGATATCGCCCAGGCGCGCGCCCTTGCCGACGAACTCGGCCTGGGCGCGGCGGTGGCCTTGCCGGGCTGGGTCGATGGTGCGGCGCGCGCCGCATTGATGGACGAGGCCGCCGTTTTTGCGCTTCCGTCACATACTGAACAGATGCCGATGTCGATCCTGGAAGCGATGGCGTGCGGGATTCCTGTCGTTGCGACAAGCATTGGCGCGATTCCATTAATGTTGTCGCAAGGAAAGTGTGGTATTTTGGTGCAACCGCGCAATACCGTTGATCTCGGTGCCTCAATTTTGCGCATCTTGGACGATAATATCCTTGCGGATACGATCTCTGCTTCCGGACTGGCGCGTGTCAGGTCCGAATATATGGTCGAAACAGTATTGGAGCGTCTTGCGAGACGTTATAAGGAGTTAGCAGCATGATAAAAGCACTAAGCGCCTTCGCGTTGACTGTCGCCGCGGCCGCCCTGCCCGCTGCGGCCCAGACTTTTACCGCCGCGCCGAAGATGTTTACCACGGCTGAACTGGCCGCCACGGCGACCGCGCTGAGCCCCACATCGCTGAACGCCGCGATCACCAAATTCGATGCCACCACCCCGCGCATGGGTCACCCGCGCCTGTTCAAGGGCCAGGCCGACTACGCCGGCATCGTGGCCGCCACCAAGGCCGAGCGCGCCAAGGCGCTGGCCGCCATGACCGCTTATCTGAAGCGCACCGCCGTCAGCGGCATCACCACCTCCTTGCGCACCCAGATCAATTCCAACACCGAATCGGTGCGCATGGGCAGCTGGTGGGAGCAGAGCCGTATCCTCGAAGGCATGGGCGAAGCGGCGCTGGGATGGTACCTGACCCGCGACCCGTGGTTCCTGACCGAGATGCGGGCCCGCATGCAATTGTTCGGCCCGCCGGTGCTGGCGCGCAAGTGCGCCGGCGACGTCGCCGAAACGCGCGACTATGCCTGGTCGTACGCGCTGGCCTACGATTTCGCCTACAGCGCCATGACGGCCGCCGACCGCCAGATGGTCAAGGATATCATCATCGCCTGCGGCAATGCCAATCTCCTGAAGACCCCGGAGCAGGTGCGCAGGTACCCTGAAAACAGCATTTCCTTCAACGCCCTCGGCAAATTCGTCGGCGCCTTGTTGATCGTGCGCGGCGACATGCCGGAAGTGAACGCCTGGCTGGCGCCGGCCGTGCAGGAATACGTGTTCAGCACCAGCCCGTGGGGCGGCGAGGATGGCGGTTTCGCCAACGGTTCCAGCTATGCCGAGTGGGATGCGGGCGAGTCGCTGCTGATGTGGGACTTGATCGAGCGCGTGCTGGGCGTGCCGTTCTACAGAAAACCGTGGGTGGCGGAATTTGCCCGTTTTGTCGCCTATGCGCTGCCGCCGGGCACCCCGGCCGGCGTGTTCGGCGATGGCGCCGAAGTGCGGCGCGGCGAGGACTGGGCCCGTTTCGGCAAGGCCATCATGAACCGCTCCGATACCGTGCTCTCGCGCTGGTACGCCAAGCAGATGAGCGGCGAAGACTATGCGCGCCTGCACATCATGCTCAGCCCGCGCGAATACCAGGGCATCGCGGACTTGCCGTCGAATACGCCCAACGGCGCTTATTTCCCGGCCGTCGGCTGGGCCGCCATGCACAGCATGCTGGTCGACCGCAACCGCACCTCGGTCTTTTTCAAGAGCAGCCCTTTCGGTTCGCTGAACCACTCGCACGGCGACCAGAACGGCTTTGTCATGTATTCCAAGGGCAAGATCCTGGCGATGGACAGCGGTCACTACGACTACTACAACTCGCCGCACTGGCGTGAGTACTACAAGCAGACCAAGGCCCACAACGCGATCACCTTCGACGGCGGCCAGGGCCAGTACCTGGGTCTGTCCGGGCTGGGCGAAAAAGCTTCCTCCGGCAAGCTGACCAAGTTCCTGCAGTCGGCCGGCTGGGACGTGGTGACCGGCGACGCCACCGCGGCCTACGCGGGCAAGCTGACCCAGGCCAAGCGCACCCTGGTGTTCATCCGCCCGTCGACCCTGGTGACGGTCGACCAGTTGAACAGTGCCACGCCGCGCAAGTACGAGTACAACCTGCACACGGTCGTGCCGCTGGTTGGCGTGCCAGCCGCGTTCCGCGCCGATGTGGCGCCGGCCGAGATGTGCGGCTCGGTGACCTCGCCCGACCCGCTGACGCAAACCGGCTCGGCCGGCTACGCGCCGGCCCCGAGCATCGCGGCCGGTCCGCACCAGTGGAACAAGTTCAGCTACACCACGGCCAAGACGCGCGGCGTGTTCGTCTCGGTCCTGCGGGCCGACTGCCTGAGCCCGAAACCGACGATCGTGTACTCGGCCAGCGGCGCCACCATCACCCTCGGTGCCCGCACCATCACGGTGACCGACGCCGATGTCACGGTGAAGTAAGCGCGGACGCACGAACAGGCGTAAAAGCAGACGTAAGAGATGTAACAAAGTGCAAGCGCAGGGGCAGGGCAGCCATCGGGAACAGCCCAATGGCACCCTCTCCGGCGCTTTCGGCGCCACTTGGGCGCTGCAACATGGAAAGGCCGCGCGAAGCGGCCTTTTTTTATTGGGGCGCACTTTTCCCCCGCCGCCACTGGGCGCAGGGCGCCATGCGCGGCTGGAACTAGCCGTTTGGAAACTTATTTTTTATGCATCGAGAATGGAAAAAAGTGTTTTCTGCTGCAATGCAACAACGACCGGCGCGCACATCAGACAAATTGCGGGACAAACGTGCCTTTCCCACTATAATTATGGTTTTGATAAATCCCGGATGACTATGCCCCTGATCTACCTGGTCGCTGGTGCTCGACCTAACTTCATGAAAATCGCGCCGATCGTCCGTGCCCTGCAAAGCCAGGCCACGCTGACCTTCAAGATCATTCACACCGGCCAGCATTACGACCGCGAAATGAATGACGTTTTCTTTGAAGAGCTCGGCATCCCCCAACCCGACATCTTCATGGGCGCCGGCGGCGGCAGCCATGCCCAGCAGACCGCGAAGATCATGGTCGCCTTCGAGGAACTGTGCGTGGCCGAGCGTCCCGCCGCGGTGCTGGTGGTGGGCGACGTCAATTCCACGCTGGCCTGCTCGATTTCCGCCAAGAAGCTCAACATCCCCGTGGCCCACGTCGAAGCCGGCCTGCGCAGCGGCGACATGACCATGCCGGAAGAAATCAACCGCCTCGTCACCGACAGCATCACCGACTGGTTCTTCGTCACCGAACCGAGCGCCGTGAGCCACCTGCAGCGCGAAGGCAAGCCGGACTCCGCCATTCACTACGTGGGCCACGTGATGGTCGACAACGTGCTGTACCAGGCCGAGAAGCTCACCGCCACCGATACGTCCGAGTACGAAACGAGCGCCTTCAAGGCGGCGCGCAGCGCCAGCGGCGGCCGCTACGGCGTGGTCACCTTGCACCGTCCGAGCAATGTCGACGATGCCGCCATGATGACCCGCATCGGCGGCGCCCTGAAAGAGATCGCCGCCGACCTGCCCCTGATCTTCCCGGTGCACCCGCGCACGCGCGCCAACCTGGCCTCGTTCGGCATCGATCTCGGTCCCAACGTGACCCTGGTCGGCCCGCAGGCTTACATGGCTTTCCTGAACCTGTGGAAAGACGCGGCGGTCGTGCTGACCGATAGCGGCGGCTTGCAGGAAGAAACCACGGCCTTGGGCGTGCCCTGCATTACCATCCGCGACAATACCGAGCGTCCGGTCACCGTCGACGAAGGCTCGAACGTGCTGGTCGGTACCGATCCGGTGCGCATCGTGGCCGAAGCGCGCAAGGTCTTGAACGGCGAAGGCAAGCAGGGCCGCCGTCCGCATTTGTGGGATGGCAAGGCTGCCGAACGCATCGTCGCCATCCTCACCACCGAGCTGGCCGCGCTGGGCGCCCGGGAGGCCGCGTGAGCGGCCGCATCACCATGATGGGTTGTCATATCGATAACCTGACAATGGATGAAACCTTGCAAAAAGTGGAAGGTTTTATCGCCGACGGCAAACCGCACCAGCATGTCTGCGTGAACGTCGACAAACTGGTCAAGGCCGACCGCGACCCGGAGCTGCGGCGCATCGTCAACGGCTGCGACCTGATCAGCGTGGACGGGATGCCGGTGGTGTGGGCTGCGCGCCTGCTCGGTAAACCCCTCAAGGAGCGCGTTTCCGGGGTCGACCTGTACGAAGCGCTGATGAAGCACGCCGCCATCAAGGGCTGGCGCGTGTACCTGCTCGGCGCGCGCGAGGAAGTCGTTTCCGAAGTCAAGCGCCTGTATGAAATCAAGTACCCGGGCCTGGTCATCGCCGGCTACCGCAACGGCTACTGGAAGGCGGACGAAGAAGAGGGCATCGTCGACCAGATCGCCGCGGCGCGCGCCGACCTGCTGTTCGTGGCCATCAGCTCGCCGAAAAAAGAGCATTTCCTCGGCCAGTACCAGGCGCGCATGAAAATTCCTTTCGCCATGGGCGTGGGCGGCACCTTCGACGTGGCCGTCGGCCGGGTCAAGCGCGCGCCGCTGTGGATGCAGAAATGCGGCCTGGAGTGGTTCTACCGCTTCCTGCAGGAACCGCGCCGCATGTTCCGCCGCTATTTCATCGACGATATGGCCTTCATCGGGCTGTTCTTCAAGGAAGCCCTGCGGCGCTGATCCGCAGTCCTGACACGTTCACCGCAGCTTCACCGTAGTTTCACTGAATTTTCACCTTTTCTTCAAGGGCAGTTTTTATGAGCACAATTGGCGTCATCGGTCTCGGCTACGTCGGCCTCCCCCTCGTTGTCGAGTTCGCGAAACTGGGCCCGACCATCGGCCTGGATATTTCGGTCTCCAAAGTCGAATCCTGCCGCCGCGGGGTCGACCCGTCGCGCGAACTGTCGGACGAGCAGATGGCCGCGGCCGTGCACGCCGAGTACACCAACGATCCGGCCCGCCTGGCCGACGCCGACCTGATCATCGTGGCCGTGCCGACCCCGGTCGACATCGCCCACAACCCCGATTTCGGCCCCCTGATCGGCGCCAGCCAGGTCGTCGGCAAGCACATGAAGAAGGGCGCCACCGTCATCTACGAGTCCACCGTGTATCCGGGCGCGACCGAGGAAGTGTGCATCCCCGTGCTCGAAAAAGCCTCGGGCCTGAAGTGGAAGGACGATTTCTTTGTCGGCTATTCCCCTGAGCGCATCAACCCGGGCGACAAGGAACACACGCTGACCACGATTTTGAAAGTGGTCGCCGGCGACACCCCGGAGACGCTGGAAAAGGTCGCCAAAATGTACGAATCGATCGTCAAGCCGGGCGTGCACCGCTGCTCGAGCATCAAGGCGGCCGAAGCGTGCAAGGTCATCGAAAACACCCAGCGCGACCTGAATATCGCGCTGATGAACGAGCTGGCCATCATCTTCGACAAGATCGGCATCGATACCTCCGAAGTGCTCAAGGCGGCCGGCACCAAGTGGAACTTCCTCAAGTTTTCCCCGGGCCTGGTGGGCGGGCACTGCATCGGCGTCGATCCCTACTACCTGACCCACAAGGCCGACATGCTGGGCTACCACCCGCAAGTGATCCTCGCGGGCCGCCGCATCAACGACGGCATGGCCAAGTTCATCGCCGAACAGACCATCAAGAACATGATCGCCGCCGGCAGCTACATCAAGGGCGCCAAGGTCAACGTGCTGGGCCTGACGTTCAAGGAAAACTGCGCCGACCTGCGCAATTCCAAGGTGGCCGACGTCATCACCGAACTGAAAACCTACGGCGTCGAGGTGTTCGTGCACGACCCGTATGCCGATGCCGAGGAAGCGATGCACGAATACGGCGTCAAGCTGGTCAGCTGGGATGAATTGCCGCGCGCCGATGCGCTCGTGGCCGCCGTCTCGCACCGCCAGCTGATGGCCACCTCGATCGAGGACTTCCAGAAGAAGCTGATCAAGGGCGGCGTGTTCATCGACGTCAAGGCCGCGTTCGACCATGTCGCGCTGCTTGAGGCCGGCATCAAGGTATGGCGCCTGTAAAGCGCGCCATGGCAAGGCGGCGCCAGGACGGTGCCGCCTTGCTGCTGATGCTGGCCGTGGCCGGCCTGGGCGCGGCGTCGCTGCTGATGTCCGGCATCGCGAAAACCGATATGCACGCCGGACCCGAGCGGCGCAGCGCGGCCGCGCTGGCCCAGGCGCGCGAAGCGCTGCTCGGCTTTGCGCTGGCCAATGGGCGCTTGCCGCGGCCGGCGCTGGAGGTGAGCGGCAGCGGCGGCGGACGCGAGTACGAGGGCCGCTGCGACAGCGAAGAGCGCTGCACCGGTTTGCTGCCCTGGGTTACCCTGGGGCTGGCGCCCGGCGACGGCTGGGGCAAGCTGCTGCGCTACAGCGTGTCGCCCGTGATGAGCGCGGCGCCCATCCAGCCCACCGTGGCCTTCGGCACCAAGTCGGTGCTCACGCGCCGCGACGCTCGCCTGGCGTACCAGGTGGGCGCCGCCGAATGTTCGATGGCCACCCAGTGCGCCGCCGCCGTGGTGCTCTCGCACGGGCGCGAGCATGGCGGCATCAGCGTGCACGGCGTGCGTCAGCCGGACAGGTCAGGCACCAATGTGGATGAGCGCGTCAATGCCGGCGCCACCACCACGTTTGTCCAGCGCGCGCGCGAGCGCGACCCCAGCCTGGCCGGCGGCGAATTCGACGACCAGCTGGTGCTGGTTCCGGTCGGCATCCTGTTTAACCGCATGAGCCTTGCGCGCGCCTTGCCGCAGGGCGAGTAGGGCGGCCAGCTGGCCACCCCCCATCTCTTTCCGAAAGAGTCATACCCATGAAAATTCTCGTTACCGGCGGTCTGGGCTACATCGGCTCGCACACTTGCGTCGAACTGATCGCGGCCGGCCATGAGCCGATCGCCTTCGATAACCTGTCCAACAGCCAGCGCAGCGTGCTGGGCCGCGTCGAACGCATCACCGGCCAGCCGCTCACCTTCATCGAAGGCGACATCCGCGACGCCGCCGCCCTCGACGCCGCGTTCAGCGCGCACCAGATCGGCGCCGTGATCCACTTCGCCGGCCTCAAAGCCGTGGGCGAATCGGTGTCGCAGCCGCTGCGCTACTACGACAACAACGTGGCCGGCTCGCTGGCGCTGTTCCATGCCATGCAGCGCCACGGCGTCACCTCGCTCGTGTTCAGCTCCTCGGCCACCGTCTACGGCGACCCGGTCTCGGTGCCGATCAGGGAAGACTTTGCGCTGTCGGCCACCAATCCCTACGGCCGCAGCAAGCTGATCATTGAAGACATGCTGCGCGATATCGCCAAGGCCGAGCCGGGCTGGCGCATCGCGCTGCTGCGCTACTTCAATCCGGTCGGCGCCCACGAAAGCGGGCTGATCGGCGAAGAACCGAACGGCATTCCGAACAACCTGCTGCCCTACATCGCCCAGGTGGCCGAGGGACGGCGCGAATTCCTGTCGGTCTACGGGGGCGATTATCCGACCCCGGACGGGACCGGCATGCGCGACTACATCCACGTGGTCGACCTTGCCGTTGGACATGTCAAAACCTTAAGCAAGCTGGCGACAGGTCCCGGCATTGTTACGTACAATCTTGGCACCGGGCGCGGCAACAGTGTGCTGGAAATGGTGCGCGCATTCGAGCAGGCCAGCGGCAAGAACGTGCCCTACCAGATCGTTGCGCGCCGTCCCGGCGATATCGCCGCCTGCTACGCCGACGCCACCCTCGCCGAAACTGAGCTGGGCTGGAAAGCGGAGCGCGGCGTGGCCCAGATGTGCGTCGATGCATGGCGCTGGCAATCCCTGCCCAAGTAAGGCTTGGACAGTAATCACTAAGGAAGAATTCCCATGAAAGCGATGATCCTGGCTGCTGGTAAAGGCACCCGTGTGCGTCCCCTGACCTATGATCTGCCCAAGCCGATGATCCCGATCCTGGGCAAACCCGTGATGGCTTACCTGGTCGAGCACCTGGCCAAGTACGGCGTGACCGAAATCATGGTCAACGTCAGCTATCTGCACGAAAAGATCGAAGAGTATTTCGGCGAAGGGCACCAGTTCGGGGTCCAGATCGGCTACTCCTTCGAGGGGTACACCAACGATGAGGGCGAAGTCGTGCCGCAGCCGATCGGCTCGGCCGGCGGCATGAAGAAGATCCAGGAATTCGGCGGCTTTTTCGACGACACCACGATCGTGCTGTGCGGCGACGCGCTGATCGACCTCGACCTGAAATCGGCCCTGTTCGAGCACCGCCGCAAGGGTGCGCTGGCCTCCGTCATCACCAAGGAAGTGCCGTGGGATAAGGTGTCGAGCTACGGCGTGGTGGTCACCGACAAGGATGGCCGCATCACCGAATTCCAGGAAAAGCCGTCCGAGGCCGAAGCGAAGTCGAACTTCATCAGCACTGGCATCTATATTTTCGAGCCGCGCGTGATCGACATGATTCCCACCGGCGTGCCGTTCGACATCGGCTCGGAACTGTTCCCGCTGCTGGCCAAGGAAGGCTTGCCGTTCTACGCGCAGACGCGCGGCTTCAACTGGATCGATATCGGCAGCGTGTCCGACTATTGGCAGACCCTGCAAAACGTGCTGCTGGGCGAAGTCGCCCACATGGACGTGCCCGGCATCCAGGTCGAGGATGGCCTGTGGGTCGGCCTGAACACCCGCATCGAATGGGAAGGCACGACCATCGAAGGTCCCGTCTACATCGGTTCCGGCGCCTGCGTCGAGGCCGGGGCGACCATCATCGGCCCGAGCTGGATCGGCCACGGCAGCCACATCTGCGCCGGCGCGAAAGTGGTGCGCAGCGTGCTGTTCGAGTACACACGGGTCTTGCGCGATGTGACGTTAGATGAAATGATCGTGTTTAAGGATTACAGCGTGGACCGGGCCGGCGAAATGAAGCACGTCTCGGAGTACGCGTCCGACGAATGGGTCAATGCGCGCGACCGCCGCTTCACCCGGCGCACCGACGTGGCGATGGAAGCGGCCAAATAAGCTGAAACAAGCTGGAACAAGCAGACGCACATAAAAACAGTTGTACAAAAAATACCTGAAAGAGACGCGATGAAAATCTACCCAGTGATCCTGTCCGGTGGCGCGGGAACGCGCCTGTGGCCCTTGTCGCGCGCGGTCCTGCCCAAGCAGCTTCTGCCGCTGGTCACCGACAAAACCATGCTGCAAGATACCGTCCTGCGCGTGTCGGGCTGGCCCGAGCTGATGGCGCCATTGGTGGTCTGCGGCAATGAGCACCGCTTCCTGGTGGCCGAGCAGCTGCGCGAAATCGGCGTGACGCCGCTCGGCATCCTGCTCGAACCGGTGGGGCGCAATACGGCTCCCGCGGTGGCGGCCGCCGCCAACTACCTGCGCGCCATCGATCCCGACGCCGTCATGCTGGTGCTGCCGGCCGACCATGTGATCGACAAGAATGTGCCGTTCGCCCAGGCCGTGGCCCAGGCCGGCGCCCTGGTGGCCGACGGCGCCCTGGCCACCTTCGGCATCGTGCCGCAGGCGCCGGAAACCGGCTACGGCTATATCCACCGCGGCGAGCGCGCCGCCGGGTCTGACACGGCGTACCAGGTCGACCGGTTCGTCGAAAAGCCCGACCGCGCCACCGCCGAGCTGTTCGTGGCCGATGGCGGCTATTACTGGAACAGCGGCATGTTCCTGTTCCGCGCCGAAGGCTATCTGCGCGAGCTGGCCGAATTTGCGCCGGCCATCGCCGACGCGGCCGAAGCGGCCGTGCGGCTCGGCTACCGCGACCTCGATTTCTGCCGCCTGGACGAGGCGGCGTTTTCCAGCTGCCCGTCCGATTCCATCGATTACGCCGTGATGGAGCGCACCCGCCACGCGGTGGTGGTGCCGGCCGACATCGGCTGGAGCGACGTGGGCTCGTGGTCGGCGCTGTGGCAGGTGCAGCAGGGCGATGCCCAGGGCAATGTCCAGCGCGGCGATGTGTATCTCGACGGCGTCACCAATTCGCTGGTGCGCGCCGAAAGCCGGATCGTGGCCGTGATCGGCGTGAACGACCTGGTGGTGGTGGAAACCCCGGACGCGGTGCTGGTCGCACACAAGGACCAGGTGCAGCGCGTCAAGCAGATCGTCGACCACCTCAAGTCCAAGGAGCGCACCGAGCACCTGCACCATACCAAGGTGTACCGCCCGTGGGGCTACTACGAGGGCATCGATGCGGGCGACCGTTTCCAGGTCAAGCGCATTACCGTCAAGCCGGGCGAGAAACTGTCGCTGCAGATGCACCATCACCGGGCCGAGCACTGGGTGGTGGTGAGCGGCACGGCGCGCGTGACCTGCGGCGAAAAAGTGAGCCTGTTGTCGGAAAATGAGTCGACTTACATCCCGATCGGCATGAATCACCGTCTGGAAAACCCGGGCAAGGTGCCGCTGCACATCATTGAGGTGCAGTCGGGCAGTTACCTGGGCGAGGACGATATCGTCCGCTTTGAAGATATTTACCAGCGCGCCTAAGCGGGCAGCCGGACAGGGGAGGGGAGCCGCGGCTCCCCTTTTTTCACGCAGCCAGCCGCCCTTATGCTGAGCGAATTGGTGGGTTGACAAGGCAAATGCGGCAGTGCAACAAAACAGTTTTTTGAATATCTACCGCGTCTGGCGGCGGAAAATGTTGCCATATACACTTTGTTACAACTAACCGCTTTTTTCGTGTCGTGAAATTGACGTTTCCAGAAAATTTTTTATATTTCCTATTGGATATCTTCGGGCTTCGTGACTGTTTCCCCGTGCATCATCGGATAAAGAAGATAAAAATAAGCAATTTGTGAAATCTTGAAATAAATTTCCACAGCAGAATTGTTTCCCCACGCATAGAATTCGGACCGTTATCCGATTTCATCTGATGTGAGGAAGTATGTTTTTTAACGTATTCAACCGGGCGCTCGTTTGCGCCGGGATCTTTGCACTGACCGCTTGCGGCGGTGGAGATCCGGCCGATGCCCCGCAGTCAACTGTCCACCAGAGTCCGCATGCGGTAGTGCAGCAGCAAACCCCTATTTCCTCTACGCCAGATGCGCCGGCAGCCGCCGAGGGCGGCGCCACCCGCGTGGCCATCGTTGCCACCGCGGCCGAGCGCGAAGCCGAGCAATTGCGCATGGTGCCGTACGAGCAAGCGTTCGCGTTCGAAATCCAGCGCCGCGCGCAAGAGCGCCCCGAACACCTGCGCGAACCGGCCGAGCCAGTGCGCGCGCCGGGGCAGGCACCGTGCGACCCCGCCGCCGCCCAGGCCCGGGCCGCCGAGTGTCTGCCGGCCCCGCCCGGCGCCCCCGCCGAAGCTGCCGGCCAGGCGCTATAATCGTCGGCGCGCGGTAATCGCCGCGCCAAACCGACGAACGGCTGACTCCATGACCCTGCGTGCTGCCCTGATCGCGTCCGTTGCCCTGATGGGTGCCACCAGTTTGGCCGCCGCCCAGGCCACGCCTTCGCCTGCGCCTGCGGCGGCCGCCGCGCGCCTGCTGCCGCGCCAGCTGGCGCTGGTCGTCAACGATGCCGAACCGAACAGCGTGACGATTGCCGAGTATTACCGCAAGGCGCGCGCCATCCCGGCCGCCAACGTCATCCACGTGAACATTCCCGGCAAGCCGCAGCGGCTCGATGCCGCGCGTTTCCGCGCGCTCAAGGAAAGCATCGACAGCCAGCTGCCGGTCGGCATCGAAGCCGTGCTGATGGTCTGGACCGCGCCCTATGCCGTGGAATGCAATGCCATCACGGCTGCCTACACCATGGGTTTCGACGCCGGCCAGTGCAGCAACACCTGCGCCGCCAGCCGTCCGAGCGCCTATTTCAATGCCACGTCAAGCCATCCGATGGCCGATTTCCGCATGCGCCTGTCGATGCTGCTGCCGACCGAATCGGTGGCGCAGGCCAAGGCCCTGATCGACCGCGGCGTGGCCAGCGGCTTCCGGGTGCCGAGCGCGACGGCGTACTACCTGGTGACCTCGCAGGCGGCGCGCAATTCGCGCGTCGAGCTGTTCCCGCGCGACGGTCACCTGGCCGCCAAAAAAATCCGTACCAAGACCTTGCGCGCCGACGCGCTCGACGGCGTCAAGGACATCATGGTCTACCAGACCGGCGTGGCGCGCGTCGACAAGCTCGACGGCCTGGGTTTTTTGCCCGGCGCGCTGGCCGACCACCTGACTTCCTTCGGCGGCGACCTGCTCGGCACCAGCCAGATGAGCAGCCTGCGCTGGCTGGAAGCGGGCGCCACGGCCAGCTACGGCAGCGTCAGCGAGCCTTGCAATCACTGGCAGAAATTTCCTCATCCCACGGTGCTGCTCAAGCATTACCTGAGCGGCAGCAGCGCCATCGAAGCCTACTGGCGCAGCGTGGCCTGGCCGACCCAGGGCTTGTTCATCGGCGAGCCGCTGGCCGCGCCGTACGGGCGCTGAGCGCGCCGGGGCGGTTCCGCCTCCCGTTCTTTGCTGCGTAAGCACGTACCCGGCGCACACCCTTCGGTTGCCCAATGCGGCAGCGTCGCCGCGCATTTTGTCGCGTCCGGCGCCTCCATAAGTTCAAAAAAATGACTCTGGGTCATCATGTTGTCATTTGTCACAACTATGATGAAATTTACTATGGAAGAATACTTTTTGCTAACATAGAACTTCAACGTCTGTAGTCAACATGATAATGACGATTCCAATCTCCTCCTTCAGGAAGTTTCGATGAAAAAGCTCGTAGCAACCATGCACGTCCCCGGCCGGCTTACCGTGCTCGCCGCGTTGATGGCTGGTTTATCCGCTCCCGCCATGGCCGTCTCGCCCGATCTTGTGATCAGCCAGCTGTACGGTGCCGGTGGTAATGCAGGTACCACTTTCTTTACCCACGACTACATCGAAATCTTCAACCGCGGCAATGCCGCAGTCACCGCCGAAGGGTGGAGCGTCCAGTACGGCTCGGCCACCAGCACCGGTGCCTGGAGCGGCAAATCGACCTTGCCGACATTCACCGTCGAACCCGGCCAATACGTCCTGATCCAGCAGCAAAGCGGCGGTACCGGCCAGCCATCGCTGCCAACCCCGCTGATCGCACCGGCAAGCGGCTTCAATATGTCGGCATCGAACGGTAAAGTCGCCCTGGTGCGCGATACCGCCACCCTCAGCGGCGCCACCCCGACGGGCGACAATATCGCCGATCTGGTCGGCTTTGGCACCGCCAACGGCGCCGAGGGCACCCGCGCGCCGGCCATGTCGGCCTCGCTGGCGCTGTTCCGCGCCAAGGGCGGCTGCGGCGATACCGACGACAACAGCATGGACTTCGCCACCGGCGCCCCGGCGCCGCGCACCAGCGCCTCGGCGCGCAATGCTTGCGGCCCGACCGTTCCGCAAGCCAAGCCGATCGTCCCGGTCTGCCCGGCCGGCATGGCCATCGAACAGGGCAAGCCGGCTGCGGTGCTGCTGAGCGCCTCGGATGAAGACAGCATCGTCAACGGCGCCGTCATCGCCAGCGGCGGCATTCCCGGCATCAGCCTGGGCAGCCTGACCGCCGCCACCGCCAACGGCGCCAGCGCCAGCGTCAACCTGCAGGCCAGCGCGGCCCTGGTGTCCGGCAGCTATCCGGTGGTCATCCGTTTTACCAATAATGCCGGCCAGGAAGCCACCTGCCCGGTCAACGTCAGCGTGTCGGGCACGGCCACCATTCCCCAGATCCAGGGCGCCGGTGCGGCCAGCCCGTTCGCCAATGTGAGCGTGAGCACCGAAGGCGTGGTCACTCACAAGGTATCGAACGGCTACTTCATCCAGGATGCCAACGGCGATGGCGATCCGGCCACCTCGGACGGCCTGTTCGTCTTCACCGGCAGCGCACCGCTGGTTGCCGTGGGCGACCTGGTGCGCGTAAAAGGCACCATCATCGAATACAAGCCGACCGGCGCGGCGCGCACGTATACCGAAATGAAAGACGTCACGGGTACCAGCGTGCTCGGCACGGGCAACAGCGTCACCCCGGCCAATATTGTCTTCGAACCCGGGATCGACCTGGCGCGTTACGAGGCGATGCTGGTCAATATCACCAATGCGCTGACCGTCAACCAGACCAGCTACCTGGGCGACCGCGGCGAGCTGACCCTGTCCGTGGGCCGCCGCGAAACCCCGACCAACCGCTATCGTCCGGGCACCCCGGAAGCACTGGCGCTGGCCGCGGCCAATGCCGGCAACGAACTGGTGCTCGACGACAGCTGGTTCGTCACCCCGCCGCCGGCAACCCCGCCCTGCGCCGACGTGGTGGCCTGCTCCGGTATTCCTTACCTCGGCCAGGATGGCACGGTGCGCGCGGGCGACACGGTCGGTAATCTGCTTGGCGTGGTCGACTTCGGCGCCATCGGCGGCGGTGGCGCGGCCTTCAAGATCCAGCCGACCGCCGCGCCGTCGTTCACGCGCAGCAATCCGCGCCTGGCGGCGCCGGAACTTCCGGTTGGCAACATGAAGGTGGCCAGCGCCAACGTGCTCAACTTCTTCACCACCTTCCTCGACGGCGCCGATGCCTGGGGCCGCACGGGGCAGGGCTGCAAGGTCGGTTCCACCACGCGCGCCTCGAATTGCCGCGGCGCCGACAATATGGCCGAATTCGTGCGCCAGCGCGACAAGATCGTCAGCGAACTGAAGGCCATCGACGCCGACGTGGTCGGTTTGATGGAAATCCAGAACAACGACGACATCGCGGTCGACTACCTGGTCAAGCAGCTCAATGCGGCCATCGGGTTTGAAACATATGCCTACGTGCCCAAGCCGGCCACCACCGGCACCGACGCGATCCGCGTGGCGATGATCTACAAGCCGGCCAAGGTGGCGCTGGCCGGCGGCGCGCTGTCCGACGGCGACGCCGTCAACAACCGTCCGCCGATGGCGCAAACCTTCAAGGCCGCCAACGGCGCCAAGTTCTCCGTGATCGTCAACCACCTGAAATCGAAGGCGGGCTGCGGTTCCGGCGCCAATGGCGACCTGGGCGATGGCCAGGGCTGCAACAACGGCAGCCGCGTGCTGCAGGCGACGCGCCTGGCCAATTACTTCATTCCGCACGTGATCGCCAGCGCGGGCGATCCGGACGTGCTGGTCATCGGCGACATGAATGCGCACGGGTTTGAAGATCCGATCCACCTGCTCAACCAGGCTGGCCTGGTCAACGAACTGGAGCGCTTCGTGCGTCCGGCCGGCATTCCTTACTCCTACGTCTTCGACGGCGCAAGCGGCTACCTCGACCATGCACTGGCGAGCGCCTCGCTCGACGCCCAGGTCGTCGGCGCCACCGAATGGCACACCAATGCGGATGAACCGACCGTGATCGATTACAACACCGACGCCAAGAGTGCCGCCGCCCAGGCCCTGTTCAAGAACGATGCCTTCCGCTCGTCGGATCACGATCCGGTGGTGGTGGCCCTGAACCTGGCCCCGACCTACGCCGACGTGACCAGTGCGTTCCGCGAACAGCGCTCCGGCCTGAGCGTGGACCGCCTGGCCAACAAGTTCACCGCCACCATCACCCTGACCAATACCTCGGGCGCGGCCATCACCGGCCCGGTTCACCTGCTGCTGACCGGCCTGACGGACGGTGTCATCCTGGAGAATAAGTCTGGTGTTGTCGGAAATGAACCTTATGTAAGTGTTAACAATGCTACAATTCAAGCCGGGGAAAAAATCACACTGAAAGTTGTCTTCAGCAACCCGGCACGACGAGGCATTGGTTTCGTTAGTAAAATTTTAAGTGGTTCACTCTAAGGGAGCAACATGTTCAATTTTAAGACTTTCGTAAAACAAGCTTTACTCGCGGCCACCCTTGCTTTCGGCATCGGTAACGCGACGGCAGGGCCGACGTACCATGTCGATATCGACACCACCATTTACTCCGGTGCCGGTTCGATTGATTTTTGGCTGTCCAGTTTCAATGGCGCCACCGGTACCATCGCCACGGTGAGCAACTTCACCGGCAGCCTGGGCGCTGAAACTTACCGTATCGGTAGCGTCAACGGCGTTTTGCCTGCGTCGACCAAGTTCGATAACAGCGATTCCTTCAGCTCGGTAACGCATGATGTGGTCCTGGGCGGCAAGTTCGGTTTCGACGTGAACTTCAGCGGCGATTTCCTGACCGTGCCGGGTTTTGCATCGACCTTCAGCGTCGCGATGTTCAATGCGCTCGGTGAGTACTTGGTGCAGCCTGACTATCTGGTCGAGTTCAGCCTCACTCCGGTGACCGTCGACGACGCCGCCAGCGTGACCTATACTGCCGCCCGCAACGTACGCGTGTCGGTGCCTGAGCCGTCCGACCTGCTGCTCGTGATGACCGGCCTGGGCCTGGTTGGTTTCATGCGCCGCCGCGCCGCGAAAGCACCGCGCTAAGCAGTTCCGCGGCGGGCCGTTCGCGGCCCGCCGGCATGAATCGCACATTTGTCCGGCGACGGCAAATGTGCTTTTTTTTGCCCACGCCGCATGGCCGTAATCGATCCGTAAGCGCGCCAAAAAACCTTGCTCAAAAGCATGTCAAATCTCCCTGCGTCTCCTATGAAAGAATAGTTGTCGCAACCGACGGCGGCATGGTAGCCTTGCACGCCAAATTCAGCATTGAGGAGCCGAACGGATGTTTGCAGCAACGAAAATCACCAGCGCCCGACGTGATCGCCACGCCGGTTTTACCTTGCTCGAATTGCTCGTCGTTATCGTCATCATCGGCTTGCTCGCGGCCTACGTGGGACCGAAGTATTTCGCCCAGCTCGGCAAGTCGGAAGTGACTGTCGCCAAGGCCCAGATCGAAGCGTTCGAAAAATCGCTCGACACCTACCGCCTCGACGTCGGCCGCTACCCGACCACCGAAGAAGGCATGGCCGCGCTGCTGGCCGCGCCCGCCACCGCCGGCGTCAAATGGAACGGTCCTTACCTGAAAAAGGCCGTGCCGCAAGATCCATGGGGCCGCCCGTACCAGTACCGCGCGCCGGGCAGCAAGGGCGAGTATGAAATCGTCTCGACCGGCAAGGACGGCCAGCCCGGCGGCACCGGCGAAAACGCCGACATCACGTCGCAATAGTTTCCTGACCCCACAGTTTTCCGTTTCTCCGCAAAGGCCTCATGCAGTTTGCTGTCCGTACCCTCGCGCCTGACCTGAGCATTAGCAGCCAGGTGGTCGACGCCCAGGATGAGGCCGATGCCCGCCGCCAGTGCGAAGCCCGCGGGCTGTTCGTCAGCGCGGTCGAACCGGTGCGCGCGGCCGGCCTGCGCCGCAGCCGGGGCGCCAGCCTGTCGCTGGTGCTGTTCAGCCAGGAATTGCTGGCCCTGCTGACGGCGGGCCTGGGCATCGTCGAAGCGCTCGAAGCCCTGCTCGAAAAGGAAACCAATATCTCTACCCGCAGCGTGCTGGAACGCCTGCTCGGGGGCTTGCGCGAAGGCAAGCGCTTCTCCAGCGTGCTGGCCGACCAGCCCGACCTGTTTTCGCCGCTCTACATCGGCATCGTGCGCGCCGCCGAAGGCACCAGCGATTTGCCGCGTTCGCTGGCGCGCTACATCGATTACCAGCAGCGCATCGACGTGGTGCGCAGCAAGATCGTCAGCGCCGCCATCTATCCGGTGATCCTGCTGCTCGTTGGCGGCGGCGTGAGCATGTTCCTGATTACCTACGTGGTGCCGCGCTTTGCCGAGGTCTACCAGGGCGCCGGCCGCAACCTGCCGTGGATGTCGCAAATGCTGCTCGGCTGGGGCCAGTTCGCCAGCGGCCACACCAGCCTGCTCTTGGGCGGCGCCGCCATGCTGGCCGGGGCGCTGGTGCTGCTGTGGCGCCACCTGACCCGCAACGGCGGCCTGACCCGCCTGATCACGCGTTTGCCCGGCATCGGCGAGCGCGTGCGCATCTATGAACTGTCGCGCCTGTATCTGACGCTCGGCATGCTCAGCGAAGGCGGCATCACCATCGTCAACGCCATCGATACCGTGCAGGCCATGGTGTCGACCTCGATGCGCGCCTCGCTCGCCGCGGCGCGCACCAGCATCGAATCGGGCCTGCCGCTGTCGAGCGCGTTCGAGGCGAACAGCCTGACCACCCCGATTTCGCTGCGCATGCTGCGCGTGGGCGAGCGTACCGGCGACATGGGGCCGATGCTGACCCAGTCGGCCGCGTTCTACGACGGCGAAATCAGCCGCTGGATCGACCGCTTCACGCGTACTTTTGAACCCCTGCTGATGGCCGCCATCGGGCTGGTTGTCGGCGCTATTGTGGTGCTGCTGTATATGCCGATTTTCGATCTGGCCGGAGACATGTCTTGAGTACTTCTGCCGTCATGCTCGAGCCGGCCCTGCTGGCGCGCGCCCGCGCCCAGAGCCTGCAGTCGCAGCGTCCGCTGGTGGCCGAACTGGAAGCGGTCAGCGGGCTCGATGCGCGCCAGATCGTCCAGGCGCTGGCCGAACCGTTCGGCCTGACGGTGATGGAAACGGCCGAAATGCTCAGCTGCGCCACCGCCTTCGACCTGCTGCCGCTGGCCCAGGCCCTGGCGCGCCACTGCGTGCTGCTGCGCGCGCCGGGCGGCCAGGTTCTTGGCGTGATCGCCGACCCGTTCGACGTCGACCTGCAAACCTGGCTCACCACCTGCGCGCGCGCCACCCCGGGCGCGCCGCTGCACCTGCGCCTGGCGCTGCAATCGGATATCCAGGCTTACCTGTCCAAGCAGGAGGAGTCCGCGCGCGCGGTCGATACCCTGGTGGCCAACGTGGGCGACGCCCGGCGCGACGGCAAGACCGCCGCCGTGCTGTCGTTCGCCTCGGTCTCGGAAGCGGCCAGTCCCGCCGTCAAGCTGGTCAACTCGACCCTGTACGACGCGCTCAAGGCCGGCGCCTCCGACATCCATCTCGAGAGCACCGCCAGCGGCCTGGCCGTCAAGTACCGGGTCGACGGCGTGCTCGATCACGCCACCTCGGTCAACGGCATCGAAGTGGCGGAGCACATCATCTCGCGCCTGAAGGTGCTGGCCGAACTCGATATCGCCGAGCGCCGCGTACCGCAGGACGGCAGCTTCCGGGTCGAATCGGGCGGGCGCGAAATCGACTTGCGCGTCTCCATCATGCCCAGCATTCACGGCGAGGACGCGGTCATCCGGATTCTCGACAAGCGCGCCATGATCGAAGCCTACGGCGCGCTCACGCTCGAAGCGCTCGGCTTCGACGCGCCGTCGCTGGTGTCCTTGCGCATGCTGGCGCAGGAAGCCTACGGCATGCTGCTGGTGACCGGGCCGACCGGCTCGGGCAAGACCACCACCCTGTACGCGGCCCTGACCGAAATCCACAACGGGCGCGAAAAGATCATCACCATCGAAGACCCGGTCGAATACCAGCTGCCCGGCATTCTGCAAATCCCGGTCAACGAAAAGAAAGGCCTGACCTTCGCCAAGGGCTTGCGCTCGATCCTGCGCCACGACCCCGACAAGATCATGGTCGGCGAAATCCGCGACCGCGAAACCGCCGAAATCGCGGTGCAGTCGGCCCTCACCGGCCACCTGGTGCTCACCACCGTCCACGCCAACAACGTGTTCGACGTGTTCGGCCGCTTTACCCACATGGGCATCGACCCCTACGCCTTCGTGTCGGCGCTCAACGGCATCTGGGCCCAGCGCCTGGTGCGCATGAACTGCCCGCATTGCGCCGAGCAGTTCACCCCGAGCGACGCCGACCTCGACGCGGTCAACCTGGAACGCAAGGACGTGCAAGACTACCTTTTCATGCAGGGCAAGGGCTGCGGCGACTGCCGCGGCACCGGCTACAAGGGACGGCGCTCGATCGCCGAAATCCTCACCCTGAACGACGAAATCCGCGAACTGATCGTCGACAAGCGCCCGATCCGCCAGATCAAGGCCGCGGCCCACGCCAACGGCACCCGCAGCCTGCGCCTGGCGGCGCTCGACCTGGTCAAGCGCGGCGCCACCACCCTCGGCGAGATCAAACGGGTGACCCTGCATGCGTAGACGTTTCGGACAATCGCTGCGGGTCGGCGTGGCGCCCGGCGCGCTCGCGCTCCTCAAGACCAGCCGCTGGGGCGGCGCCGCGCCCGAACTGGTGGGCGAAGTCGCTTTCGAAGGCGGCAGCCACCCCGAGGCGATCGGCGTGGCCCTGCGCCAGCTCCTGCTCGATGGCGGCTGCGCCAACTGGCCCGTGAGCATCGTGCTGGCCGATGAACTGGTACGCATCTGGCAGGTCGCGCCGCCCGCGGGAAGCGCGCGCCTGGCCGATCTGGAAGCGGCCGCCGCGCTGCGCTTCCAGACCCTGTTCGGCGAACCGACCGGCGCCTGGAGGCTGTCCGCCGGCTGGGATCCGGCGCAACCGTTCCTGGCCGCCGCGCTGCCGCGCCACTTGCTGGCGCTGATCGAACAGGTGTGCGCCGCCCAGCGCGCGCCCATCGTCGAACTGGTGCCGCAATTCGTCGCCGGCTTCAACCAGTGGCGCGCCGCCCTCAAGGCCGGCGCCTGGTATGGCCTGGTGCAGCAGCGCGTGCTCACCCTGGGCATGATCGATGGCGGCGCAATCCGCGCCGTACGCGCCACCGCGCTGCCCGAAGGCGCCGATCTGGACTGGCTGGCCGCCCACGTGGCGCGCGAAGCGCTGCGCCTGAACCTAGCCGCGCCGGCGCGCGTGGCGGTGTCCGGCCATGCACCTGCCGCCTGGAGCAAGGGCGCCACCCACGCGCCATTGGCCTGCCATCTGTTGGGGCAGGGGCAGGGCAGCGGCTGGTCCGACTGCGCGCGCCTGGCCGCCACCGGGAGCCGTCCATGAAGCCGGTCCGCATCGACTTTGCGCCGCCAAGCCTGCAGCGCACCCTGTACCGTGCCGGTCCCGCCACCTGGATCGTCGCCGTGCTCGCGCTGGCGCTGTGCGCCACCTCGGCCACCCTGGGCTGGCGCCTGATGGCGCAGCAGCGCGCCCAGGCCGCCGAACTCAATGCCGCGCAACTGCGCGCACGCGTGCCGGTGCTGGTGGCGCCGGTCGCCCTCGGACCGCGCATTTCGGAAGCGCAGGCCGCCGGCGTGAACGCCGCCGTGCAGCAACTGAACCTGCCGTGGCGCGCGCTGTACGACGCCATTGGCGCCGCCACGCCTGCCACCATCGGCATGCTGGCGCTGGAACCGGATGCGCGCAAGCGCACCATGAAAATCACCGCCGAAGCGAAAAGCAGCGACGCCATGATCGAATACGTCGAACTGCTCAAGCGCGAGGAACTGTTTTCCGGAGTTACCCTGATCCGTCACGAAATCAACGAGCAAGACCCGGCCAAGCCGATCCGCTTCCAGCTCGAAGCCGAATGGGTGGCCCCATGAACGCACTCGCCTTTTCCGCGCTGCTGCTGCGCGCGCGCCTGGCCGTGGTGGCGCGCGGGCCGCTGTTGTGCGGCGCCTGCGTGCTGCTGGTCGCCGCCGCCGCTGCAGTCGCGTGGCTGCTGCCGCAGGCCGCGCTGCAATCGAAGAACCACGCCGTCGCGCTGGGGCTGGCGCGCATGCCGGCGCCGGTCGACAAGCCGGCACCGGTGATCGCCAATGAAAACCTGGCCCTGTTCTACGCCACCCTGGGCGAGAAGCGCTATGCCGAGCAGCAGGTCAAGACCCTGTTCGGGATCGCCGCCAAGAGCGGCCTGTCGCTCTCGCAGGGCGACTACAAGGGCGGTTTTGACCGCAATGCGCGCCTGCATACCTATCAGGTGACCTTGCCGGTCAAGGGCAGCTACAACGCCATCTGGAAGTTCACCATGCTGTCGCTGCGCGCCATTCCCTTCGCCTCGCTCGACGAAATCAGCTTCAAGCGCGACAGCATCGGCGAGCCGGCGCTGGAAGCGCGCGTGCGCATGACCTTCTATCTGGCCGACCAGCCGGGAGCGGCGCAATGACGCCGCGCCACCTCGCGATGGGCGCGGCCGTGCTGCTTGCCGCCGGCCTGCTGGTCTTTGGCGACAACAGCCCCGATTCCGGCGTGACCGAAGCGGTCGAACGCAGCGCGCCCAAGGCGTCCGTGGTCAGCACCCGTAGCGCAGCTAACGCCGCAAGCGCCGCGCCGGCCGAACCGGCCATCCTGCGCCTGGTCGCGCGCGACACGCTGATCGGCGACGATGACGACGCCTTCGGCGCCAGCACCGTGTTCGGCAGCCAGAATCTGAATCCGCCGCCGCCTCCTCCTCCGGTCGACAACACGCCGCCACCGCCGCCGCCAAGTGCGCCGCCGCTGCCGTTTGTCTATATCGGCAAGGCGGTCGGCGAAGGCGCGTGGGAAGTGTTCCTCGCGCGCGGCGACAAGACCTATATCGTACGTAACAAGATGGTGATCGACGGCATCTATCGGGTGGACGTTATCGCGCCGCCCACGCTGACCCTCACCTATCTGCCTTTGAACCAGGTTCAACAGCTCAACATTGGAGTCTTCGACTGATGGCTAGCCACCGGATTGGCACACGCTGCCTGTATTTGCCACTTTGGAGCCGTCTTGTGCGCGGCGCGGCCCTGCCGCTCATGGCGCTGGCGCTGGCCGGCTGCGCCGGGCAGGCCGCCTACCTCGAGGGCAACTCGCTGATCGAGAAGGACCAGGTCGAGGCGAGCCTGCTCAAGTACCGCGAGGCGATCGACGCCAAGCCCGAAAACCCGGTCTACCGCGCCGCTTACCTGCGCGCGCGCGACCGCGCCGCCACGCGCCTGCTCGACCAGGCCGAACGTAACCTGGGGGCCGGCAAGGCCGCGCTGGCGCTGCAGGATTACCAGCGCGTGCTGGCGTTCGAGCCGGCCAACGAGCGCGCCCGCGCCGGCTTGCGCCTGATCGAGATGGACGAGCGTCATACCAAGGCGATGGAAGAGGCCAGCGCCGCCTTCGAACGCAAGGAATACGAAGTGGCGCGCGCGCGCGCCGCCGCGATCCTGATCGAGCGGCCGCAGTACGAGCCGGCGCGCCAGCTGCTGCTGCAGGTGGCCGAGAAGACCGCCGCGCCGGTGGCCGAAACGGGCCTGGCCGCCGCCTACAAGACGCCGATCAGCATCGAGTTCCGCGACGCCCCGCTCAAGCAGGTGCTCGACGTGATCGCGCGCCGCTCGAACCTGAACTTCATCTTCGACAAGGATGTCAAGACCGACCAGAAGACCTCGATCTTCCTGAAGAACAGCACGGTCGAAGCGGCCATCTACTATCTGATGGTGTCGAACCAGCTGGATTACCAGGTCATGGACGGCAATACCCTGCTGGTGTACCAGAACGTCGCCTCCAAGCTCAAGGAATATCAGGAGATGACGGTCAAGACCTTCTTCCTGGCCAACGCCGAAGCGAAGGTGGTCGCCAACACGCTCAAGACCATCCTCAAGTCGCGCGACGTGGTCATCGATGAAAAGCTCAACCTCGTGATCGTGCGCGACAACCCGGAAGCGATCAAGCTGGCCGCCAAGCTGGTGGCGCTGCAGGATGTGGCCGAGCCGGAAGTGATGCTGGAAGTGGAGATTTTGGAGATCAAGCGCAGCCGCCTGCTGGAACTGGGCGTTGCCTGGCCCACCTCGGTGACCCTGGCGCCGCTGGTCGGCAGCAACGGCGGTCAGCTCACCCTCGATACGGTGCGCGGCCTGGGACGCGCCGATATCGGCCTGTCGTCGCTGTCGGCCTCGGTCACCGCGAAAAAGACCGACGGCGATTCCAACACCTTGGCCAATCCGCGCATCCGCGTGCGCAACAAGGAAAAGGCCAAGATCGTCATTGGCGAGAAAATCCCGAACATCACCACCACCCTGGGAGCGGGCGGCGTGGGCGGCGGCTTGTCGCAGGAATCGATCACCTATCTCGATGTGGGCCTGACCCTGAACGTGGAACCGACCATCTACCTGAATAACGAAATCGGCATCCGCGTCGGCCTGACCGTCAGCTCCCTGGGCGAGGCGGTCACCACCGCCTCGGGCAACATCGCCTACCGCATCGGCAACCGCGAAGCGAGCACCCTCCTGCAGTTGAAGGATGGCGAAAACCAGGTGCTGGCGGGCCTGATCAACAACGAAGACCGCAGCAACGGCACCAAGATTCCCGGCCTGGGCAACCTGCCGATCGTGGGCCGCCTGTTCGGCCGCACCGCCGACGGCGCCGACCGCAGCGAGATCGTACTGTCGATTACGCCGCACCTGATCCGCAACCTGCAGCGTCCGCCCGCCAGCGCTTCCGAGTTCAGCGCCGGCACCGAGACCAGCTTCCGGCGCCGTCCCGACAGCGCGGCGCGTGCGCCGGTGGTGATGCCGCCGCCGCCGGGAGCCCGTGCGCCGGTCCCGGTGCCGGTCCCGGTGCCGGTCCCGGCCGCACCCGAGGCGCCTGGCGCCGCCGTGACCCCGATCCCGGTCCCGGAAACCACGCCCGTGCCGCAGCAATGATGGCGCAAGGGCAGGGCCGCGGCTTCACGCTGATCGAATTGCTGGTGACACTGGCGATTCTGGCCCTGCTCGGCACCCTGGTGGTGCCGGTGACGCAAGTGACCATGCAACGCCAGCAGGAGCAGGAACTGCGCCGCGCGCTGCGCGAAATCCGGCACGGCATCGACGCCTACAAGCGTGCCTACGACGAAGGGCGCATTGCGCGCTCCCTCAACAGCAACGGCTATCCCAAGTCGCTCGAACAGCTGGTCGAAGGCGCGTCCGACATGCGCAGCCCCAAGCGCGCCAAGATCTTTTTCCTGCGCCGCGTGCCGCGCGATCCTTTCAATCCCAACAGCGACTTGAGCGGTGCCCAGACCTGGGGCAAGCGCAGCTACGCCAGCGAGGCCACCGACCCGCGCGAAGGCGAGGACGTCTACGATGTGTATTCGACCTCGGACCGGGTTGGCCTCAATGATGTGCCGTACCGCAAATGGTGAACAAGATGCAAGCGAAACCAGGCCGCACAGCGCGCGGCTTCACCCTGATCGAACTGCTGGTGGTGCTGGGCATCATCGCCTTGCTGCTGACCTTGGCAGTGCCGCGCTTTTTTCCGAGCATCGACAGCACCAAGGACACCATTTTGGCCGACAACCTGCGCAATGTACGCGCGGTGATCGACCAGTTTTACGCCGACACCGGGCGCTATCCCGATTCGCTGGAGCAGCTGGTCGAGAAAAAATACCTGCGCTCGATTCCGGTCGACCCGGTGGCCGACAGCAGCACCAGCTGGATTCTGGTGCCGCCCGAAGACACCACCAAGGGCAACCTGTACAGCATCAAGAGTGGGGCGCCCGGCAATGACCGCAACGGCAAACCGTATAGCGACTGGTAAGGCGCCGCCGCGCGCGACGCGCGCCGGCGGCTTTACCTATCTGGGGCTGATCATCCTGGTCACCGTGATCGGGCTGGTCGGCGCGGCCAGCCTCAAGGTTGGCTCGCTCATGCAGCGCGCCGCCGCCGAGGAAGAGCTGCTCGATATCGGCGCCGCCTTCAGCGACGCGCTGCGCAGTTACGCCGCCGCGACCCCGCAGGGCCAGCCGCAGCAGCCGCCCTCCTTGCAGGAGTTGCTCAAGGACCCGCGCTTTCCCAATCCGCGCCGCCACCTGCGCAAGATTTTCGTCGACCCGATCACCGGCAAGGCCGAGTGGGGCATCATGTATATCAGCGACAAGCAGGGTGTGCTCGGCGTGTACAGCCTGTCGGATGCGCCGCCGCTCAAGATCGGCAATTTCGATGCGCGCTTCCTGAACATGGAAAACAAGAGCAAGCTGTCGGACTGGAAATTCACGCTGTCGTCCCAGACCCTGCTGCAGCCGCTGGAGCCGCCCGCCGCGCCCGGGCAGAATCAGGCGCCGCCCCTGTTTCCGCCGGCCGCGCCGGCGCCGGAAGGAGCCATGAAGCCGCCCGAGGAGCCGGCCGCGGCCACGCCGCCTGCCGAAGCGCCGGAGCCGGACGCGGCTACGCCCCCGCCTGAGCCACCGGCCGGCGAGGCAAAACCGGAGGAGCCGCCAGCCGGGGAAGATCCTGCGGGCCGGAGCGCGCAGGATCAGGATCAGGACAAGGATAAGGACAAGGCTGAAGCCGAGGAAGAGGATCGGCGGCGCGACGAACGCCAGCGTGACGAGGGCCGCCGCAACGAGCCCCGGCGCGAGCGGTAGTTCAGCGCCCGCTGCGCTTGAAGTCTCTGAAGCGAAATCCCAGCCCGAACAGCACCACGAAATACGCCATGCCGCTGCCGGCGACGATGGCGAACAGGGCGCCGGCGCGCAGCCATGGACGGGCCTGCAAGCCGGCCCAGTCGAACTGGATCTTGCAGTAGTAGGCGATCAAGCCCATCACCGTCACGGCGATGACCAGCTTGGCGAAGAACATCAGCCAGCCCGGCTGCGGCACATAAATACCGCGCTTGCGCAGCATGGTGTACAGCACGGCCGCGTTGAGGCAGGCGCCCATGCCGATCGACAGGGCCAGTCCGGCCACACCCAGCAGCGGCACGAACAGCAGGTTCATCAGTTGCACCGCCACCAGCACCCCGATGGCGATGCGCACCGGCGTGCGCACGTCCTGGCGCGCGTAAAAGGCCGGCGTGAGCGTCTTGACCAGAATGATCCCGACCAGGCCGGCGCTGTAGGCCATCAGCGGCATCGCCGCCGCGTGGATGGCCTTGACGTTGAAGGCGCCGTAGTGGAACAGGGTGGCGATCATCGGTTCGGCCAGCGCGGCCAGGCCGACCGACGCGGGCAGGGCCAGCAGGAAGGTCAGGCGCAGGCCCCAGTTGAGCAGGGCCGAGTATTCGGTGGTGTCGCCCTCGGTATTCGCCTTGGCCAGGCTGGGCAGCAAAATGGTGCCCAGCGCCACGCCCAGCATCGCGGTGGGGAATTCCATCAGACGGTCGGCGTAGGTGAGCGCCGAGACGCTGCCAGCGCCCAGGCGCGAGGCGATGCCGGTATTTACCAGCAGGCTGATCTGCGCGGCGGAGACGGCGAACACGGCCGGTCCCATCTTCTTGAGCATGCGGTGCACGCCCGGATCGCGCAGGGCGCCGATGGGATTGAGCGAAATGCGCGGCAGCATGCCGATTTTCATCAGCGAGGGAATCTGGATGCCCACCTGCAGCAGGCCGCCGACCACCACCGCGATGGCCATCGCGTAGATCGGTTGCTCGAGGCGCTCGGCCAGGAACAGCGAGGCCAGGATGAAGGAAATATTCAGCAGTACCGGGGTGAACGCGGGAATCTTGAACTGGCGCCAGGTATTGAGGATGCCGCTGGCCAGCGAGACGAAGGCCATGCAGATAATATAAGGGAACATCACGCGCGTCATGAAGATGGCCGCTTCGCCGGCCTGCGCCGTCTGCTTGGACGTGTCCATGATCCACATGATCAGCAGCGGCGTGGCGATGATGCCGGCGATGGTGATCAGGAGCGTCGACCAGATGAGCACCGTGGCGACGCTGTCGACCAGCGGGCGGGTGCCTTCGTCGCCGTGCTGGGTCTTGACGTCGGCCAGGATCGGCACGAAGGCCTGGGCGAAGGCGCCCTCGGCGAACATGCGGCGCAGCAGGTTGGGAATGCGGAAGGCGACGTTGAACGCGTCGGTAAATTCCGAAGCGCCGAAAGCGCGCGCGAAAAGGCTTTCGCGCAGCAGGCCGGTGACGCGGGACAGCATGGTCATGCTGGAGATGGCAGCCAGGGTTTTGAGCAAGTTCATGGGCCGGGATTATAGCCCGGCAAGAGTGGGGCGGACGGGTGCGTCGGACAAATGTTGATTTTTGAATTGCCCTCGCCGGAAGTTTTCGCTATAATCGAAGGCTGTACAGAATTCTGTTACGCAGACACTAATGTTTGGCAGGCACTGGTTTGACACACAAGGTGTAGAAAAAACACTGGTTTGACAGACGCTATTGTTTGCAAACGCAACTTGACCCCGATTTAGGAAATTCCATGGCAAATACCGCACAAGCACGCAAGCGCGCTCGTCAAGCAGTTAAGCAAAACGCTCACAATTCGTCGCAGCGTTCGACCCTGCGTACCGCTATCAAGGCAGTGCGCAAGGCTATCCAGGCTGGCGACAAAGCTGCTGCAGCGTCGATCTTCCAGGCATCCGTGTCGACCATCGACAGCATCGCCGACAAGAAAATCATCCACAAGAACAAAGCAGCGCGTCACAAGAGCCGTCTGGCTGCTGCTCTGAAAGCGCTGGCTTAATAGCCTGTGCCGCCGCGCGGACTTCGGTCTGCCGGTTGAGCTTGTGAGCATGTCAAAAAACCCGCCTGGCTTCGGCCCGGCGGGTTTTTGTCGTGTGCGCTTCACTGGCACGATGTTTCTTAACCGGGGTCAGACTCCAAGCCCATCCCAAGCCCATCTGCCGACACCATCGCCAGCCTGGGCTCCGTCGCCCCCGCGAAGGCGGGGGCCCAAGTTCGCTCTGTAGTCGGCGGCTGAGCAACAAGCTTGGGCCCCCGCCGAGTGCCGCCTTGGCGCGGGGGCGACGGATCTAAGGTTGGTGGTGCCGAGGTCTGACCCCGATTAGGAAACTTTTCAAATCTTCTTCATGTCCCCGGCCGGCACTTCCACCCATTCCCCCGGCATCAAGGGATGCGTCGCCAGCGAAAACGGCCCGATGCTGCTGCGTACCAGCCGCAAGGTCGGCAAACCTACCGCCGCCGTCATGCGCCGCACCTGGCGATTCTTCCCCTCCTGTAACGTGATCGCAATCCAGCTGGTCGGCTTGTCGGCGCGCACCCGGATCGGCGGCGTGCGTGGCCACAGCCAGCCAGGTTCGGCAATCTGCACCGCGCGGCACGGCTTGGTCACGAAGTCGCCCAGGTCGAGCGGCGCCTGCAGCCGCGCCAGCGCGCCGGCATCGAGCGCGCCGTCCACCTGCACCAGATAGGTCTTGGCTTCCTTGTGATCGGGATGGGCGATGCTGTGCTGCAGGCGGCCGTCGTCGGTGAGCAGCATCAGTCCTTCGCTGTCGGCGTCGAGCCGGCCGGCCGGGTAGATGTTGGGCGTGCGCAGGTAGTCGGCCAGCGATGCGCGTCCCGGCTGGGGTGAGAACTGGCACAGCACCTGGAACGGCTTGTTAAAGAGAATGAGGGGCATAATTGAATAGCTGGGAAGGTGTTAAGCTCTCTGTCCATGTCGCCGTTCGGCTGGCCGCACGGCTGGAGAGCCATTTGTTAGTGTCGCAAAACCGTAGCGCCTAGTAAAATACTGGTGCATAATATGAAACGCGCGTCTTATGTCTTATAGAAGACTACAACTCTCGTTGTATTTATAGTAACCAATTCAGATTGCAGACCATGCCTGACAGACGCAACAATGTTGCTGCCTGCTATGCGTCCACTTCGGAGATCACGATGTATCAACATATCAAAGTACCTGCTGACGGCCAAAAAATCTCGGTCAATGCCGATTTTTCGCTGAATGTACCAGATAATCCAGTCATTCCCTACATCGAAGGCGATGGCACCGGCGTCGATATCAGCCCTGTCATGATCAAGGTCATCGACGCAGCCGTGGCCAAGGCCTACGGCGGCAAGCGCAAGATCAGCTGGATGGAAATCTATGCTGGCGAGAAATCGACCACCGTGTACGGCCCGGACGTGTGGCTGCCGGAAGAAACCCTGCAAGTGCTGAAGGACTACGTTGTGTCGATCAAGGGTCCGTTGACGACCCCGGTCGGCGGCGGCATCCGTTCGCTCAACGTCGCCCTGCGCCAGCAGCTCGACCTGTATGTCTGCCTGCGTCCAGTGCGCTACTTCACCGGCGTGCCTTCGCCAGTGCGTGAGCCAGAGAAGACCGACATGGTCATCTTCCGCGAAAACTCGGAAGACATCTACGCCGGTATCGAATACCAGCAAGGTTCCGAAGGCGCCAAGAAACTGATGGATTTCCTGATCAAGGAAATGGGCGTTACCAAGATCCGCTTCCCTGAAACCTCGGGCCTGGGCATCAAGCCAGTGTCGATCGAAGGCACCGAGCGCCTGGTGCGCAAGGCGATCCAGTACGCGGTCGACAACGACAAGCCTTCCGTGACGATCGTTCACAAAGGTAACATCATGAAGTACACCGAAGGCGGCTTCCGCGACTGGGCGTACGCACTGGCACAGAAAGAGTTCGGCGCTGAGCTGATCGATGGCGGCCCATGGTGCAAGTTCAAGAATCCGAAGACCGGCAAGGACATCATCGTCAAGGATTCGATCGCCGATGCGTTCCTGCAGCAGATCCTGTTGCGTCCGGCAGAGTACAGCGTCATCGCGACCCTGAACCTGAACGGCGACTACATTTCCGACGCGCTGGCAGCGCAAGTGGGCGGTATCGGTATCGCTCCTGGCGCCAACCTGTCGGACTCGGTGGCCATGTTCGAAGCGACCCACGGCACCGCGCCGAAGTACGCAGGCAAGGACTATGTGAACCCGGGTTCGCTGATCCTGTCCGCTGAAATGATGCTGCGTCACATGGGCTGGCTGGAAGCGGCTGACCTGATCATCTCGTCGATGCAGAAATCGATCGCCTCGAAAAAGGTCACCTACGACTTCGCCCGCCTGATGGAAGGCGCGACCCAAGTGTCGTGCTCCGGTTTCGGCGATGTGATGATCGAGCAGATGTAAGATTGCCGCTGCGCTCAGGCGCGGCGCGATGGCCCCGTTCTCGCAAGAGGACGGGGCTTTTTTATTAGTGCGCCCAGCATGGGCGTACTCCTGTGGGTGCAAGTCCCGCCGCGAGCTGACCACAGCGAGCGAAGTGAAGCGCAACTGCGGAAGAGTAATCGACCGTGGAGAGGAAGCGTGGAGCGTAAATCATGAGCCGAGGTACACGAACTGCATAGAAGGCGCTGCCGAGCAGGGCGAGCGGGCTAATATTCGCGAAGCTCTTGTGGTCAAGGCGAAGTGGCGTAGATGCGGCGGTTGTGTGATGAAGGAGTGCGGCCCTTACCTGGGGACGCCCTGCCTCACGTCTGAAAGGACGGCGGCATTGCCGTAGCAGGGTCTCAGCAGAGGTCATAGTAGTTGGTGGTAGGGCCGGGAAGGCTTGACCCCGCCGACGAAGGACTGAACGAGTAGGAGTGTTATCCGGCATGTCGATACAACAGGCAATGCGTCAGATGCCCGCGTCAGCGGGGCGGGAAGCCATCGGTCAGGGTGAAGCCTTGGCTACAACTTCCAGCGACGAAGCTTGATCTGGCTGTGGCTTGGCCGGAGATACGTGAACAACTGCTGGCGGGGACGTACCGGCCCAGCCCGGTACGCAGGGTGACGATTCCGAAGCCCGATGGTGGCGAGCGCGAGCTCGGCATCCCGACGGTGACGGATCGCGTGATCCAGCAAGCACTGCTCCAGGTGCTGCAACCGATTCTTGATCCCACATTCAGTGAGCACAGCTACGGTTTCCGTCCGGGCCGGCGTGCGCAGGACGCGGTCCTTGCCGCGCGCGCGTACGTGCAGTCGGGACGGCGGATCGTGGTGGACGTGGACCTGTCGAAGTTCTTCGACCGGGTCAACCACGACATCCTGATCGACCGCTTGCGGAAACGCATCGACGACGCCGGGGTGATCCGGCTGATTCGTGCCTACCTCAACAGCGGCATCATGGACCATGGCGTGGTGCAGTCGCGGCACGAGGGCACGCCGCAAGGCGGGCCGCTCTCGCCGCTGCTGGCGAACGTCCTGCTCGATGACGTGGACAAGGAACTGGAACGGCGCGGCCATTGCTTTGCGCGCTACGCCGACGAGCGAACGTGTACGTTCGCAGCAAACGTGCTGGCGAGCGGGTGATGGTGCTGTTGCGCCGGTGCTATGCTAAGTTGCACCTCGTGGTCAACGAAGGCAAGAGTGCGGTGGCCAGTGCATTTGGCCGCAAATTCCTCGGTTACAGCCTGTGGGTGGCAAGTGGGAAAGTGGTGAAACTGAAGGTCGCGGACAAGCCGCTTGCAACATTCAAACAGCGAATACGTGAACTGACGAGGCGCTCCTGCGGCCGCAGCATGGCCCAGACCGTCGACAAACTGCGCTCCTACATGCTTGGCTGGAAAGGGTACTTCAAGTTGGCCCAAACCCCAAAGGTCTGGAAGAAACTCGATGAATGGTTGCGCCACAGGCTCAGAGCGATTCAGCTCAAGCACTGGAAGCGCGGGAAAACCATGTATCGGGAATTGCTCGGGCTTGGGGCGGCGGCATCGGTCGCAAAGCAGGTAGCGGCAAATAGCCGCTGCTGGTGGCGAAACGCGGATCGACTGCTGAAAACAGTCCTCACAATAGCTTATTTCGATAGACTTGGCGTACCTCGCCTGTCCTGACCTCAACTACTCGAACCGCCCGGTGCAGTCCCGCATGCCGGGTGGTGTGGCAGGGGACCGGCCAGTTATACTGGCCGCCCCTATGCCGATTTGGACATACGCGTGTTCGATGGCATGCAAATCCGCTACAACGACGAGCCGCTTTGACGCCGCGAAAATTGGCGAGGAGCGGGCCGCAGAGCTACGATGGGGCCGCGCCATACTTGCCCGCGCGTGGATAATATATTTCCAAAAATGTAAGAATGTTGGAATGGCAATTTGATCATACTTTCCTTGTTGTTGATATTTAAACAACTCAACCTGCATGATTCACCTGATGGAATCTGCTGACCAATACAAGGAAAAAATGACAAAAGTAATTGGCAAACGTGTGTGTGCAATGGTGGTGAGCACTGTGATCGGAGCGGCCGTGCTGCCCGCGGTCGCCAGCGCCCAGAACGGCGGCGCTGCTGGCGCCGATCCGCAACGAAGCCGGCAGCACCCATTACATCGTCCTGTTCGCAGATACGGCCGTGCAGCGCTATGCGGCCAAGGCGGTCAGCGACCCGCGCTTCAGACGCCGAACACGACGGCAAGGTGATGCGCCTGCTGCACGAGGTCGAAGCGGCGCACCGGGTCGCCGCCACCCATGCCTACAGCCACACCCTGCAGGGCTTCGCCGCCTATCTGACCGAGCAGCAGGTGGCGGCGCTGCGGCGCGATGCGCGCATCAAGGCGGTGTCGCCCAACATGCAGGCGGACGCCAGCGCGAATTCGGTGTGGGCCGACGTGCAGGTTGGCGCCAGCACCTTGCCGTGGGGCGTGCAGGCCGTTGGCGGCAGCGCGGCCAGTAACGGCGCCGCCACCGTGTATGTGATCGACAGCGGCATCGGCAACCATGTCGATGTGCCGGTCAGCGCGCGCTGGAATGCTCCCGGCGCCTGCTCGATCGGCAAGTATCCGCATGCGACTTTCGTCGCCGGCATCATCGCAGCCAAGAACGATCACGTCGGCGTTACCGGGGTCAACGCCGGCGCAGGCTGGTCTCGCTCGCTTACGGCGACCCGACGTGCGCTGCGGGCAGCAACAGCTTCGCCAATGTGATTGCCGCACTGGACGAAGCCAAGCGCCGCATCCAGGCCGAGGGCCGCATGGGCGTGGTCAATTTGTCGAGTAACTTCCAGATGGTCAACCTGCCGCCCGACCGCATGCCCCTGGTCGCCGCTTTCCAGAAGAGCGTGCGTGCACTGATCGCGCCGGACAGCGCCACCGGCTACCGTGGCGCGGTGTTCGTGCAGTCGGCCGGCAACCGCTACCGCGACGCCTGCCATTACAGCTTCAATGATCGTCTGCCGTCGGACGGCGCGCTGGTGGTCGGCGCGATCGATAGCAATGGCCAGCCGGCGCAGCCTTTGAATGGCACTGGCGCCTTCCCGCCGCCCGACCCCAAGGGGGCGATCGAAATGGGATCGAATTTCGGCAATTGCGTCGATGCCTGGGCGCCTGGCAAGTACGTCAGGTCGACCTGGATGAACAGCTACGCCTCGACCTATGTGGTCAGTTCCGGCACTTCGTGGGCGGCGCCCCACGTGACCGCGCTGGCCGCGCGCCTGATCGAAACCACGCCGACCCTGCGCACGCCGGGCGAGGTGGAAAACGCGATCCGCGCGCGCCTGGTCAGCGGCGGCGCGCTCACCCAGGGCACGCCGCTGCGGGTGGCGAGCATCGCCGGCGCGGCGCACAAGGCCAAGCCGAGCGTCGAATTCAAGATCGGCAACCAGCTGTCGGCGGCCAACCCGCCCATGCTCGGCGTGGCGCCCAATCCGGCGCTCACAGCCACCAGCGCCTTCGAGCTGCGCTACGATGCGGTCGGTGCGCAAAGCTGCGACATGCGCGCCTATGTCGATGACAATCTGGTCGAGCAGAAGCTGGCCGGCCCGAGCACCTTCAACTGGGGCAGGGTGACGCGCGCTCCGGGCACGCACCGCTGGGATGTGGAGTGCCGCGGCGCCAACGGCGAGACCAATAGCGCCAGCGCCTCGGCCCGGGTGGCGCGCGGCCTGGAGCCGCTCATCACTTTCAGCATCGACGGCGTCGCCATGCCACCACACAGCAGCCACATGATGCAGCCGACCGTGCCCGTCACCGTGTGCTACCAGGCCACCAATGCCACCCGCTGCACGGTGGAGGCGCAGCGCCGTCTGCCGGTGGAGTTCTTCGAGGTGTGGTACGAGAACAAGAAGGCCCCGGCAGCGATGCGCTTTGGGCCACTGAATCTGGTGACCGGCGAATATTTTTGGACTGTCGTGTGTGTCAACAGCTACGCACCGGGCACACCCGAGTCGCGCGCGGTGCAGAGTATTAACGTGATGTAAGGAGAAGGAACGGCGCGCCGCCAGCCGCGGGTGGCGCGCGCTGGCGCGGAACGGTTTATGATCTTGAACAAGATCCTATTTTCGGAGAATGCCGCCGTGTTGACGATTAGTGCTTTTCAGTACGTTCCGCCCTTTGCCCAGGGCGTGGTGCGCGATTTGCGCGTGCGCTGGGCGCTGGAAGAGGCCGGCCTGCTGTATGAAACCCGCCTGATCGGCCCACCGGACCAGCGCTCGCCGGACTACCTCGCGCTGCAGCCCTTCGGGCAGGTGCCGATGATGCAGGATGGCGATCTGACGATGTTCGAGTCGGGCGCCATCGTGCTGCACATCGCGCAGCGCAGCGGCGCCCTGTTTCCCAGGGATGATGCCGGCCGGGCGCGGGCGACCACCTGGATTTTCGCGGCGCTCAATACCGTCGAGATACCACTGCAGCAACTGGCCGCGATCGACCTGTTTTTCGCCGATGAGGAGTGGGCCAAACTGCGCCGCGCGGGTGCGCTCGAGGAGGTGCACAAGCGCCTGGCGCAGCTGGCGGCGTGGCTGGGCGAGCGCGAGTACCTGGACGGCGCGTTCAGCGCGGGCGACCTGATGATGACCACGGTGCTGCGCCTCCTGCGCCACACCACGATTGTCGACGACTATCCCACGCTCAAGGCTTACCAGCTGCGCTGCGAGGCGCGTCCGGCCTTCCAGAAAGCCTTGCGCGACCAGATGGCGGCGTTTGAAAAAACCTGATCAGGCAGGCTTGCCGAGCACCCACTGCACCAGGCGATCGCCGTCGGCATCGATGAGCGTGTGGCCGGCGGCGAAGCCGAGCCGGGCGGCGACGCGCGAAGAGGGCGTATTGTCCTGGTCGATCTGCGCCAGCACCCGTTGTACCGCGCTGTCGGCAAAGGCGATGCGCGCCAGTTCGCGCACGGCAGCCGTGGCGATGCCCTGGCCGCGGCACGCGGGCGCGACGCCATAGCCGATCTCGACCTGGCCGTCGACGGGAATATCCTTGAATCCGCAGGCGCCGACCACCATCTCGTCGTGGGCGCGCAGGATCAGGAAGCTGGCGCACCAGCCGGCGCTTTCGCCCGCTTCCAGCAGGCCGAGCGCGCGCTGCGCGACAAAGGCGGGCGGCAGGGCGCCGGCGGCGGCGCGGGCGGCCAGGCGGTCGGGAATGCGCGACGCGGCAAGCGTGCGCAGGTCGGCAAGGCCGAGAAGCTGTAAGATGATCGTCATGCGGGAAGCATCGGGGAAGAATCGGGGATAAAAAAACCCCGCTCGGAAGCGGGGTTTTTCACATCGGGGATTGCTTATGCAGCCTGGATGTTGGAAGCTTGCTTGCCTTTAGGGCCTTGCGTGACTTCGAATTGAACTTTTTGACCTTCTTTGAGGGTCTTGAAACCGTTCATGTTGATTGCGGAAAAGTGCGCGAACAAATCTTCGCCGCCGTCATCTGGAGTGATGAAGCCAAAACCTTTGGAATCATTGAACCACTTAACTGTACCTGTTGCCATAAAAGAACTTTCAAAATTATAACCAATCACACGAGCCATAAAAGCAAGAAGCTTCTGCCCCCTCCTCAGCCTGCTCACTTCTTATCAACAAGTACATAAGTACAAGTCGATAACCGCATTGTTGGTTGAAAAAATATCCAAGTCAAGCGCTTTTGCGTCGGAATTGCCAAATTCCTCACACTCTGCGAAAAAGCAACTCTTGATTTACCGAATCGGGTCGCCATCTGCGCATAGATCGGAAAACGCGTAAGATGGAAAACAAATGTAAATGCCCTGATATTTACCCATAGCATCATCGTTGAAAGCATTAGAATAAGCGTATGGCCACTAAGCAAGATACCGAACAACTGCTGGAGCGGCAGACGGTCAAGCCGCCGCCGCTGTACCAGGTAGCACTACTGAACGATGACTACACGCCCATGGAGTTTGTGGTCGCCGTCATCCAGGAATACTTCAACAAAGACCGAGAGACGGCCACGCAGATCATGCTGTCCGTCCATCGTCATGGCAAGGGAGTGTGTGGCGTGTTTTCCAAAGATATAGCGTGTACCAAAGTGGAGTTTGTATTAACGCATGCGCGCAAGGCGGGGCACCCCCTGCAGTGCGTGATGGAGGAAGTATGATTGCGCAGGAATTGGAAGTCTCTTTACACATGGCCTTTGTCGAAGCTCGGCAAGCACGGCATGAATTCATCACCGTTGAGCATTTGCTGCTGGCGCTTCTGGACAATCCATCGGCCGCGGAAGTGTTGCGTGCCTGTGCTGTCAACATTGAAGACCTGCGCAAAACGCTGACCAACTTCATCGGCGACAACACCCCGACCGTGCCTGGCACGGGCGAGGTGGACACGCAGCCGACCCTGGGCTTCCAGCGCGTGATTCAACGCGCCATCATGCACGTTCAGTCCGCATCGAACGGCAAGAAGGAAGTCACCGGCGCCAACGTGCTGGTGGCGATCTTCGGCGAAAAAGACTCGCACGCGGTCTACTACCTGCACCAGCAGGGCGTGACCCGCCTCGACGTGGTCAACTTCATTTCGCACGGTGTGCGCAAGGACCAGCAGGTCGACTCGCAAAAAACGTCCGAAGGCGTGGAAGAGGCGCAGGTCGAAGGCCAGGCCAAGGAAAGTCCGCTCGACCAGTTCACGCAGAACCTGAACAAGGCCGCTGCCGAGGGCAAGATCGATCCGCTGATCGGCCGCGAGGACGAAGTGGACCGCGTCATCCAGATTCTTTGCCGCCGCCGCAAGAACAATCCGCTGCTCGTCGGTGAAGCCGGGGTCGGCAAGACCGCGATCGCCGAAGGCCTGGCATGGCGCATCACGCAGGAAGAAGTGCCCGAGATCTTGCAGAATGCCATCGTGTATTCGCTCGACATGGGCGCGCTGCTGGCCGGCACCAAGTACCGCGGCGACTTCGAGCAGCGCCTCAAGGCCGTGCTCAAGCAGCTCAAGGAAACGCCGCACGGCATCCTGTTCATCGACGAGATCCACACGATCATCGGCGCCGGTTCCGCATCGGGCGGCACGCTCGACGCGTCCAACCTGCTCAAGCCGGCGCTCGCCAATGGCCAGCTCAAGTGCATCGGCGCGACCACGTACACGGAATTTCGCGGTGTGTTCGAGAAAGACCACGCGCTGTCGCGCCGCTTCCAGAAGGTCGACGTCAACGAGCCGACCGTCGAACAGACCGTGCAGATCCTGCGCGGCCTCAAGTCGCGCTTCGAAGAGCACCATGGCGTGAAGTATTCGTCGTCGGCGCTCTCCACCGCGGCCGAACTGGCGGCGCGCTTCATCAACGACCGTCATCTGCCCGACAAGGCGATCGACGTCATCGACGAAGCCGGCGCGGCGCAACGTATCTTGCCGAAGTCGAAGCAAAAGAAAACCATCGGCAAGGCCGAGATCGAGGACATCATCGCCAAGATCGCGCGCATCCCGCCGCAAACCGTCAACCAGGACGACCGCAGCAAGCTGCAGACCATTGACCGCGACCTGCGCAACGTCGTGTTCGGCCAGGAGCCTGCCATCGATGCGCTGTCGTCGGCGATCAAGATGGCGCGTGCCGGCCTGGGCAAGACCGACAAGCCGATCGGTTCCTTCCTGTTCTCCGGCCCCACGGGCGTCGGCAAGACCGAGGTGGCCAAGCAGCTGGCCTTCATCCTCGGCATCGAGCTGATTCGCTTCGACATGTCGGAGTACATGGAACGCCACGCCGTCAGCCGCCTGATCGGCGCGCCGCCGGGCTACGTCGGTTTCGACCAGGGTGGTTTGCTGACCGAAGCCATCACCAAGAAGCCGCACGCGGTGCTGCTGCTCGACGAGATCGAGAAAGCGCATCCGGATATCTTCAATATCCTGCTGCAGGTGATGGACCATGGCACGCTGACCGATAACAATGGCCGCAAGGCGGACTTCCGCAACGTGATCATCATCATGACGACCAATGCCGGCGCCGAAAGCCTGACCAAACGCTCGATGGGCTTTACCGACTCCAAGGCGGCGGGCGACGAGATGGCCGACATCAAGCGCATGTTCACGCCGGAGTTCCGCAACCGGATCGACGCCACCATCAGCTTCCGCGCACTGGACGAAGAAATCATCCTGCGCGTGGTCGACAAGTTCCTCATGCAGCTGGAAGAACAGCTGCACGAGAAGAAGGTCGAAGCCATCTTCACCGAGAAACTGCGCAAGTTCCTCGCGAAGAAAGGGTTCGATCCGCAGATGGGTGCACGGCCGATGGCGCGCCTGATCCAGGACATGATCCGCAAGGCGCTGGCCGACGAACTGCTGTTCGGCCGCCTGGTCAGCGGCGGCCGGGTCACGGTCGACATGGACGAGAAAGATGCGGTCACGCTCGAATTCCCCGAGTCCGACGCTGCTCCTCCACCGGCGGCACCGGAAACGGTCGAAATCGAATAAGCACCGGCAGCAAGCAAAAAGCCCGCAGACGATGCGGGCTTTTTTTATGGCTGCGGCAAATGGCCCTCAGCGCAGGCGCCCGACATCGCTTTGCAGGGCGGCGGCAGGCGCGCTCTGGGCTGCCGCAGCGCGCCTCGGCGCCTCGGCCGCCGCCGGTGCTGGCATGGGCTGGGCCGGCGGCGCGCGTGCCAGCAACGGCGTTTTGAGCGTCGCCACGTACAATCCCGCCTCGCCAGCATCGATGCCTTGCAAATGCGCGCCGATCAGCCGCACGTCGCCGGTTTCCCTGGCGGTGGCCAATCCCGGCACATGACGGCAATAAGCCGGATCGATGTGCATATATTCGATAGCGGTCACCCGGTCTTGCTAGCGGCGCAATATCACATGCAAGTACGACATCAGTGCCAAAGCCTGTGTTCCCGGTCGGCGAGGGTGATCTGAACGGTCGTGGTCATCAATCGAATCCTTTATGGTGCAATGCATGGCAGCACCATTTGTCGGATAAACAACTTATCTGCATGGTTATCTGCACATCGCATGCCAGCTTATCCAGACTAATAGCGCCGGATTAACCCGTCTTGCATAGATTTCTCAACGTTGGTGGGCAAACACGCACACCGTGTGTGCACCAAAACGTTGCCTAAGTTTCATTAATACGCCGGGTTTTGATTCCGTTTGCAGCGTTGTCAAGCCTATAGCGCAAGACTATTGCCGAGTTCGCTAGCTCTATTGATAAATGTCAAAGGTATCGTTTTCAGGAAGCATCTAATAGCTAGGTCGCGGCGAATTACGGCCGCTGTAAATGTAAATACGAAACAGGAGGTCTCCATGCATGCCGCACTGAGCTACGCCAGCGCCGCTCCCGAGCAGCTATCCGCCGCGCTGCATCCGATTGCCGGTGTGGCCACGTCGGTCACCGCATTTGTCGGACGCGCCTTGCGCGGCCCGGTCGACGAACCGGTCGCCATCGCCAGTTTCGCCGAATTCAAACGCCAGTTCGGCGGCCTGTGGGGCGACAGCTCCCTGGGCTACGCCGTCCGCGATTTCTTTTTGAATGGCGGCGGCAAAGCCGTCATCGTGCGCCTGTACCGCGCGCCGGCGCCGCAGCACGGCGTGGTGCGCAGCCACGCCATCCTGCGCGCCGGCGCCCTGACGCTGCAGGCACGCGATCCCGGCGCCTGGGGCAATGCGCTGCAGGCGCGCGTCGACCACGAGCTGCTCTCGGGCGACCCGCACAGCTTCAACCTGTCGGTGCGCGACAGCGTCACCGGCCACGTGGAGGTATTTCGCAATGTGTCGGTGGGCGCATCCCACCCGCGCCGGGTCGACCTGGTCCTGCGCAGCATTTCGCGCCTGGTGACGATGAACGGCAGCCTGCCCGCCGAACGCCCGGCCTGCGATCCGCGTCCCGCGGGCGAGCACGGCGACGCCTGGGACAGCGGCGCGACCAGCAATACCCGCGTGAGCGCGGCCGACCGCGCGGCCGACGAACTGCCGCTCACCCTGGCGGAGTTCATCGGCAGCGGCAAGCTGGCCGCCCGGGCCGGGCTGTATGCGCTGGCGCGGGCCGACCTGTTTAATCTGCTGTGCATTCCGCCGTACCTCGACAACGGCGGCGACCTGCTCGACGGCGGCGTCGACGATGCGCTGGTGGCCGAAGCGGCCGCCTATTGCGAGCGGCGCCGCGCCATGTTCCTGGTCGATCCGCCGCCCGCCTGGAACAACGTCGACAACGCCGTCGAAGGCGTCGCCGCGCTTGGCACCAGCAGCCGCAATGCCGCGCTGTTCTTCCCGCGCCTGCTGCAGCCGGTCGACCAGCGCGGCGGCCGGCTCACGCGACTGGTGCCGTGCGGCGCGGTGGCCGGCATTATCGCCCGCACCGATCACCAGCGCGGCGTGTGGAAGGCGCCGGTCGGCATGGATACGACGCTGGTGGGCGTGCCGGCACTGAGCGTGCCGGTGAGCGACAGCGACAGCGCCATGCTCAACCCGCTCGGCATCAACTGCCTGCGCAGCATGCCGGGGGCGGGGCGCATTGTGTGGGGCGCGCGCACCCTGCACGACGACGACCCCGATGGCGCGCAGTGCAAATGCATGCCGGTGCGGCGCACCGCGCTGTTTATCGAAGAGAGTCTGGTGCGCGGCACGCGCTGGGTGATGTTCGAACCGAACGACGACCAGTTATGGGCCCAGGTCCGCCTGAGCATCCACACCTTCATGGTCGGCCTGTTCCGCCAGGGCGCGTTCCAGGGCAAGGCGCCGCACGAAGCCTTTTTTGTCAGCTGCGGGCCGGAGACGACCACGCAGGACGATGTCGAGCACGGGGTGGTCAACATCACCGTCGGCTTCGCGCCGCTCAAGGCCGGCCAGTTCGTGCTGGTGCACGTCCAGCAGGCCGCCGGCCAGGTGCGCAGCCACTGATCGGCTGCACGCGCGGCACCGCCTTCATCTGCGAGGGCGATGCCGGCAGCTGAGAAACCTCAGATTGCCGCGAGCGCGGCGCGCAAGTCGCCGCGCAGGTCTTCCACGTGCTCCACGCCGACCGACAGGCGCACCAGCCCATCGCTGATGCCCAGTAGCGCGCGCTGCGCCGGCGGAATGGTCGCATGCGTCATGAGGGCAGGGTGCTCGATCAGGCTTTCGACGCCGCCCAGGCTCTCGGCCAGGGTGAACACTTCGCAGCGTTCCAGGAAGCGGCGCGCGCCGGCCAGGTCGGTATTGAGCTGCAGCGAGATGATGCCGCCGAAGCCGTTCATCTGGCGCTTGGCCAGTGCGTGCTGCGGATGCGATGCCAGGCCCGGGTAGTACACCCGGCCGACCTTCGGCTCTTTCTCCAGCCATTCGGCCAGGTCCAGCGCGCTGGCGCAGTGGCGTTCCAGGCGCAGCGCCAGCGTCTTGATGCCGCGCAGGACCAGGAAGCTGTCGAACGGGCCCTGGATCGCCCCCACCGAATTTTGCAAAAAGCCCAGCTGCTCGGCCCATGCCGCCTGATGCTCGCCAGCGCCCACCACGGCAATGCCGCCGATGACATCCGAATGGCCGTTCATGTACTTGGTCGTCGAGTGCACCACGATGTCCATGCCCAGTTCCAGCGGACGCTGGACGATCGGACTGGCGAAGGTGTTGTCGCACACCGAAATGATGCCGCGCGCGCGGCAGATGTCGCCGATGGCTTTCAGGTCGGCCAGCTTGAGCATCGGGTTGGTCGGCGTTTCGACCCACACCATGCGCGTTTCCGGACGCAGCGCCGCCAGCAGGGCGGCCGGATCGGTCAGGTCCACATACGTAAAATCGTGGCCCGCGCTGCGCCGGCGCACGCGCTCGAACAGGCGGTAGGTGCCGCCGTACATATCGTCGCCGGCGATGATGTGCGAGCCGGCGTCGGCCAGTTCCAGCACGGTCGAAATGGCGGCCAGGCCGGAGGCGAAGGCGAACGCCTGCGCGCCGCCTTCCAGGTCGGCCACCCAGCGCTCCAGCGCCCAGCGGGTCGGGTTGTGCGAACGGCCGTAATCGAGGCCCTTGTGCACGCCCGGGCTTTCCTGCACGTAGGTGGAGGTGGCGTAGATCGGCGGCATGACCGCGCCGGTCGACGGATCGGGCGACTGGCCGCCATGGATCACGCGCGTGGAGAGGTGTTTTTTGCTGGTGGAGTCGGTCACGGGTTTATTCACGATAGGGTCCTGCGCAAGTGGTTAAGAAGGTCGAAGCGGGTAATCAGGCCGTAAAAATGGCCTTCGTCGCTGATCACGGCAGTCAGGCCGCGGTCGAGTATATCGCGCAGGTCGGCCATGCTGGCGGATGGGCGCAATGTCTGCAGTTCGGATGTCATGGTGCTGCCGACCTGGTCGCGAAAGCGGGTGGCGTCGCCCGTCACATGCAGCAGCAGGTCCGACTCGTCGAGGATGCCGGCCAGGCGGCCATTGTCGATCACCGGCAGCTGCGCCAGGTCGGCGCTGCGCATGCGGTTGAACGCCGTGAGCAGCGTGTCGGACGGCGCCACGGTGACCACGTCGCCATCGTCGAAGCGGCGGCCGATCAGGTCGCGCAGGTCGCCCAGGGCAGGGCGCTGCAGCAGGCCCTGGTCGACCATCCAGCCGTCGCTGTACACCTTGGTCAGGTAGCGCGTGCCGGTGTCGCAGACAAAAGTAACCACGTTTTTCGGCGTCGTCTGCGCGCGGCAGTAGCGCAGCGCGGCAGCCAGCAGGGTGCCGCTGGACGAACCGGCCAGGATGCCTTCTTCGCGCAGCAGCATGCGCGCGCTGCCGAAGCTGTCTTCATCGCTGATGGTGTAGGCGCTTTTCACGCGCGACAGGTCGGCGATGGCGGGAATGAAGTCTTCGCCGATGCCTTCCACCGCCCACGAGCCGGCGTCGTCGCGCAGCACGCCGGTGTTGATGTAGTCGGCCAGGATCGAACCCTCGGGATCGGCCAGCACGAATTCCAGGTCGGGCTGCACCGTTTCAAAATAGCGCGACAGACCGCTCAGGGTACCGGACGAGCCGACGCCGACCACGATGGCGTCGATGTCGTGGCCGGTCTGCTCCCACAGCTCCGGGCCGGTAGTAGTCTGGTGTGCGAGCGGGTTGGCCGGGTTGTTGAACTGGTCGGCAAACCACGAGCCGGGAATCTCGCGCGCCAGGCGCGCCGCGTAATCCTGGTAATACTCCGGATGACCCTTGCCGACATCGGAGCGGGTCAGGTGGATTTCGGCGCCCAAGGCTTTGAGGTGCAGGATTTTTTTCGATCGCCATTTTGTCGGGCACGACCAGCACCACGCGGTAGCCTTTCAGGCGCGCGACCAGGGCCAGGCCGAGGCCCGTATTGCCGGCGGTGGCTTCGACCACGACGCCACCGGGTTTCAGGCTGCCGTCGGCTTCAGCCGCTTCGATCATGGCGCGCCCGATGCGGTCCTTGATGGAGCCGCCGGGGTTTTGCGATTCGAGTTTGAGGAACAGGCGGCACGGGCCGGTGTCGATGCGGGTCACTTCGATCAGCGGGGTGTTGCCGATCAGGGAAAACAGGGCGGGCTGCGTTGTAGATGACATGAGAACCTCCGAAAGCCGGTTCCGGCAGCCTCGTGGGCAGCCGCTCCGGCGGAAAAAGGGCGGATCATAGGCGCGTCTTTACGGCATTGGAACGAATGATTTTATGCTTCGATATACGAATTCTGATGCGATTTGCTCAAGTCACGCGCGGTTCAATGAGAGGTGGAACCCGCACACCTATATTCCGTCGTTCCCGCGCAGGCGGGAACCCAATTTAAGCTTGCGCCACAACGTGGTCCGGCTGATGCCCAGATGCGCGGCCGCCTCGTCGCGCCGGCCGCCGAAACGCGCTAAAACCTGCTCCACCGTTTCGGCCGCCGGCACCTGCACGGCCAGCGCCGCCTGAATGTCCCGGCCCAATTCCGGCGCAACCGACAGCACAAACGCCGGCGTCAATGCCTGCAAAGGCTCGGCCGCCAGAAACAGCGCCACCCGTTCCATCAGGTTGCGCAGTTCGCGCACATTTCCCGGCCAGCCGTAGCGCTCCAGCAGCGGCGCGCAGCCCGCCATCTCCGCATGCAGATTGGGATGCGGCCGCGCGCCCAGCGCCGCCAGCGCATTCTTGAGCGACCACTCGGCCAGCGCCACCACGTCTGCACTGCGTTCGCGCAGCGGCGGTAACGACAGCCGCAGTACCGCCAGCCGGAAAAACAGATCGGCCCGAAAGCGTCCCTCGCGCACCCGCTGTTCCAGGTCGCAGTGGGTGGCGCAGACAACCCGTACATTGATCGCAACCGGGCGCGTGCCGCCGACCCGCACCACCTCGCGCTCTTCGAGCACACGCAGCAGGCGCGTTTGCAGCGGCAGCGGCATTTCGCCGATCTCGTCGAGGAACAGCGTGCCGCGGTTGGCTGCTTCGAACAAGCCCGCGTGGCCGCCGCGGCGCGCGCCGGTGAACGCACCTTCCTCGTGTCCGAACAGTTCCGATTCCAGCAGCGACTCGGCCACCGCGCCGCAGTTGATGGCCACGAACGGCCGGTTTGCACCCAGGCTGCGCGGGCTTTCGCGGTGAATCGCCTGCGCCACCAGCTCCTTGCCGGTGCCGGTTTCGCCCTGGATCAGCACCGTGGCGGGCGAGCGCGCATACAGGACCACCGCCTGGCGTACGGTCTCCATCGCTTGCGATTCGCCACGCAAATCGTTCAGGCCATGCCGGGTACGCAAGGTGTCGGCGACCACCGGACGCCGGCCGCTGTTCGATTCGAGCTGGGTCAGGCGCGCCAGTTCGAGCGCATCGTCGAAGGCCTGGCGGATCGACGCGGCCGAATACACGAATACGCCGGTCAGTCCCGCTTCCTCGGCCAGGTCGGTGATCAGGCCCGCGCCGACGATCGCCTCGATCCCGGCCGCTTTCAGGTCGTTGATCTGGGCGCGCGCGTCTTCTTCGGTGACGTAGGTGCGCTGCGCGATGGAAAAGCCGAACGTGCCGGCGAATTCGGCCAGTTCGGGCAGCTGCTGCTGGTAGGTGATGACGCCGATACGCGCCGATACGCGGCGCGCGCGCGCCAGCGCCTGCATCATGTCGAAACCGCTGGCCTTGGCGATCACCACCGGCACCGACACGCGGCCTTTCAGGTAAGCCGCGTTCGAGCCGGCCGCGATCACCACGTCGCAGCGTTCGTTGGCCATGCGCTCGCGGATATGGCGGGCGGCGTCGTCGAAGCCAAGGTTGACGGGCTCGATCGCCGCCAGGTGGTCGTATTCGAGCGTGATGTCGCGAAAAAGGTCGGACAGGCGCGACACGGAAACGGTCCAGATGACCGGCTTGTCGTGGGCCTCGCCAGCAGTGCGGGAAGAATAGGACATGTTTCAATTGTACCGTATTCGTGTTTCGATGTTTCACGATGAAACACGCGTGAAACATGCTTGTCTAGCACTATTTCCGATAGGCTCGTTTTGATTTATCGCAAGCTATTGAATGTAAAGCCGTTTCCGGCATTCCCTCTCTGTTCATGGGCCTTCAGCATCGGTGGCACGCTGCTTGCAATGCTGTCAGGGTTGTCTGTTTAACGCATCATCCCCAGGAGAAACGTAATGAGAGAATCACGAGGCGCGATGTTCCGCCGCGCAGTCCAGGAAGAGTCCCCATTGCAGGTCGTCGGCACCATCACCGCCTACACCGCGCGCATGGCCGAACAAACCGGCTACAAGGCCGTGTACCTGTCCGGTGGCGGCGTGGCCGCCAACTCCCTCGGCATGCCGGACCTCGGCATCAGCACCATGGACGACGTGATTACCGATGCCCAGCGCATCACCGACACCTGCGGCCTGCCGCTGATGGTCGACATCGACACCGGCTGGGGCGGCGCCTTCAACATCGCGCGCACGATCCGTCACATGATCCGCGCCGACGTGGCTGCGGTGCACATGGAAGACCAGGTTTCGGCCAAGCGCTGCGGCCACCGCCCGGGCAAGGAGATCGTCAGCAAGGCAGAAATGGTCGACCGCATCAAGGCCGCCGTGGACGCCCGCCATGACGAAAGCTTCGTCATCATGGCGCGCACCGATTCGCTCGCCGTCGAAGGCTTGAACGCCGCCATCGACCGCGCCTGCGCTTATGTTGAAGCGGGCGCCGACATGATCTTCCCGGAAGCGATCACCAAACTGGAGATGTACAGCCAGGTGCGCGACGCGGTCAAGGTGCCGATCCTCGCCAACCTGACCGAATTCGGCGCGACGCCCCTGTTCACGCTCGACGAACTGCGCTCGGCCAAGGTCGATATCGCCCTGTACTGCTGCGGCGCCTACCGCGCCATGAACGCGGCGGCCCTGAATTTCTACAAGACGCTGCGCGCCGAAGGCACCCAGAAAAACGTCGTCGCGACCATGCAAAGCCGCATGGAGCTGTACGACTACCTTGGCTACCACGAGTACGAGCAAAAGCTCGACTCGCTGTTCGCCCAGGGTAAAGAAAAGTAATCACACTACACAGAAGAATCGCGGAGTTCACATGACTGACATCACCACGCCGGCCGAAGCCGTTCCATTCAAGCCGAAAAAATCGGTCGCGCTGTCCGGCGTCACCGCCGGTAACACTGCACTGTGCTCGGTCGGCAAGACCGGCAACGACCTGCACTACCGCGGCTACGACATCCTCGACGTCGCCGACAGCTGCGAGTTCGAAGAAATCGCCTACCTGCTGGTGCACGGCAAACTGCCGAACGACGGCGAACTGCGTGGCTACAAGGCGCACCTGAAATCGATGCGCGGCCTGCCGCAGGCGGTCAAGAGCGCGCTCGAAGCGCTGCCGGCATCGAGCCATCCGATGGACGTGATGCGCACCGGCGTGTCCACCCTCGGCTGCGTACTGCCAGAAAAAGACGACCATAATGTGCCCGGCGCGCGCTCGATCGCCGACCGCCTGATGGCGTCTTTCGGCTCGATGCTGCTGTACTGGTACCACTTCAGCCACAACGGCCGCCGCATCGAAACCGAAACCGACGACGACTCGATCGGTGGCCACTTCCTGCACCTGCTGCACGGCGTCAAGCCGCCAGAGGCCTGGGTCAAGGCGATGCACACCTCGCTGATCCTGTATGCGGAGCACGAGTTCAATGCTTCGACCTTCACCGCGCGCGTGATCGCCGGCACCGGTTCCGACATCCACTCGGCCATCACCGGCGCGATCGGCGCGCTGCGCGGTCCGAAGCACGGCGGCGCCAACGAAGTCGCGCTCGATATCCAGAAGCGCTACGAGAACCCGGACGAAGCCGAAGCCGACATCCGCAACCGCGTCGCCAACAAGGAAGTCGTGATCGGCTTCGGCCACCCGGTCTACACCGTGTCCGACCCGCGCAATAAAGTGATCAAGGAAGTGGCGCGTTCGCTGTCCGAAAGCGCCGGTTCGACCAAGATGTTCGACATCGCCGAGCGGCTGGAAACCGTCATGTGGGAAGTCAAGAAGATGTTCCCGAACCTGGACTGGTTCTCCGCCGTGTCGTACCACATGATGGGCGTGCCGACCGCGATGTTTACGCCGCTGTTCGTGATTTCGCGCACCTCCGGCTGGGCCGCCCACGTGATCGAGCAGCGCATCGACAACAAGATTATCCGCCCGAGCGCAAACTACGTCGGCCCGGACGACCTGACGTTCGTGCCGCTGGCCGAGCGCAAGTAAGGATCTGATATGAACACGAATCACCGCAAGAACCTGCCGGGCACCAAACTCGATTTCTTCGACGCGCGCGCCGCGGTCGACGCCATCGAGCCTGGCGCTTACTACAAGCTGCCGTACACCTCGCGCGTGCTGGCCGAAAACCTGGTGCGCCGTTGCGACCCTGCGACCTTGAACGCCTCGCTGGGTCAACTGATCGAGCGCAAGCGCGACCTTGACTTCCCGTGGTTTCCGGCGCGCGTGGTTTGCCACGACATCCTCGGCCAGACCGCGCTGGTCGACTTGGCCGGCCTGCGCGACGCGATTGCCCTGCAGGGCGGTGATCCGGCCCTGGTCAACCCGGTGGTGCCGACCCAGCTGGTGGTCGACCACTCGCTGGCAGTCGAATGCGGCGGGTTCGATCCCGACGCGTTCGACAAGAACCGTGCCATCGAGGATCGCCGCAATGAAGACCGTTTCGACTTCATCAACTGGACCAAGAAAGCGTTCAAGAACGTTGACGTCATCCCGCCGGGTAACGGCATCCTGCATCAGATTAATCTGGAGCGCATGTCGCCGGTGGTCCAGGTGCAGGGCGGCGTGGCCTTTCCGGACACCCTGGTCGGCACCGACTCGCACACCCCGATGGTCGACGCGCTCGGCGTGATCGCGATCGGCGTTGGCGGCCTGGAAGCCGAAAGCGTGATGCTGGGCCGCGCCTCGTGGATGCGCCTGCCGGACATCATCGGCGTCGAACTGACCGGCAAACCGCAGCCGGGCATCACCGCCACCGACACGGTGCTGGCGCTGACCGAATTCCTGCGCCAACAGAAGGTCGTGTCGTCCTATCTCGAATTCTACGGCGAAGGCGCTGCACACCTGACCCTGGGCGACCGCGCGACGATCTCCAACATGGCGCCGGAGTATGGGTCGACTGCCGCGATGTTCTACATCGACGAGCAGACCATCAAGTACCTCAAGCTCACCGGCCGCGACGACGAACTGGTCAAGCTGGTCGAGCTGTATGCGAAGCACACCGGTTTGTGGGGCGAGTCGCTCAAGAGCGCCGAGTACGAGCGTGTACTGAGCTTCGACCTGTCGTCGGTGGTGCGCACCATCGCCGGCCCGTCCAATCCGCACAACCGCGTGCCGACGTCGGAACTGGCCGCACGCGGCATCAGCGGCGTGGTCGAAAACGAACCGGGCCTGATGCCCGACGGCGCCGTCATCATCGCGGCCATTACCAGCTGCACCAACACCAACAACCCGCGCAACATGATCGCCGCCGGCCTGATCGCGCGTAACGCCAACAAGCTTGGCCTGACGCGCAAGCCCTGGGTCAAGAGTTCGCTGGCGCCAGGCTCCAAGGCCGTCACCCTGTACCTGGAAGACGCTGGCCTGATGCGCGAACTCGAAACGCTCGGCTTCGGTGTCGTCGCTTACGCCTGCACCACCTGCAACGGCATGTCCGGGGCGCTCGATCCTGTGATTCAAAAGGAAGTGGTGGAGCGCGACCTGTACGCGACCGCCGTCCTGTCGGGCAACCGCAACTTCGACGGGCGCATCCACCCGTACGCGAAACAGGCATTCCTGGCGTCGCCGCCGCTGGTGGTGGCCTACGCGATCGCCGGCACGATCCGATTCGACATCGAGAAGGACGTGCTGGGCATCGGTGCCGACGGCAAACCGGTCACGCTCAAGGATATCTGGCCGAGCGACGAGGAGATCGACGCACTGGTGGCGTCCAGCGTCAAGCCGGCGCACTTCCACAAGGTCTACATTCCGATGTTCGCCAAGCAGGAAGACGACGGCATCAAGGTCAGCCCGCTGTACGACTGGCGTCCGAATACCACCTACATCCGCCGTCCGCCGTACTGGGAAGGCGCGCTGGCCGGTGCGCGCACGCTGGCCGGCATGCGTCCGCTCGCGGTCCTGGGCGACAACATCACCACCGACCACCTGTCGCCGTCGAACGCGATCATGCTCGATTCCGCAGCCGGCGAATACCTGGCGAAAATGGGCCTGCCGGAGGAAGACTTCAACTCCTACGCCACCCATCGCGGCGACCACCTGACCGCGCAACGCGCCACCTTCGCCAATCCGACCCTGAAAAACGAAATGGTCGTGGTGGACGGTAAGGTCAAGGCAGGCTCGCTGGCCCGCATCGAACCGGAAGGCACGGTCACCCGCATGTGGGAAGCGATCCAGACCTACATGGAGCGCAAGCAGCCGCTGATCATCATTGCCGGCGCCGACTACGGCCAGGGTTCCTCGCGCGACTGGGCCGCCAAGGGCGTGCGCCTGGCCGGCGTGGAAGCCATCGTCGCAGAAGGCTTCGAGCGCATCCACCGCACCAACCTGGTGGGCATGGGCGTGCTGCCGCTGGAGTTCGAACCTGGCGTGAACCGCATCACCCTGGCGATCGACGGCAGCGAAACCTTCAGCGTGCTGGGCGATCGTACCCCGCGCGCCACGCTCACACTGGTGATCACGCACGTCTCCGGCGACACGGTCGAAGTGCCGGTCATCTGCCGCCTGGACACCGCCGAAGAAGTGGCGATCTACGAAGCCGGCGGCGTGCTGCAGCGCTTCGCCCAGGACTTCCTCGAATCGACCGTGAAGGAAGCATGATGGCGCACCTGCCTCAAATCCGGATTCCCGCCACGTATATGCGCGGCGGCACCAGCAAGGGAGTGTTCTTCCGCCTGCAAGACCTGCCCGAAGCGGCGCAGGTGGCCGGCGCCGCGCGCGACGCGCTGCTGCTGCGCGTGATCGGCAGCCCCGACCCCTACGGCAAGCAGATCGACGGCATGGGCGGCGCCACGTCGAGCACCAGCAAGACGGTGATTTTGTCCAAGAGCGCAAGGCCCGATCACGATGTCGACTACCTGTTCGGCCAGGTCGCCATCGACAAGGCCTTCGTCGACTGGAGCGGCAACTGCGGCAACCTGTCGGCGGCCGTCGGCTCGTTCGCCATCGGCGCGGGGCTGGTCGATGGCGCCCGCATTCCGCACAATGGCGTGGCCGTGGTGCGCATCTGGCAGGCCAACATCGGCAAGACCATCATCGCGCACGTGCCGGTCACGGGCGGCGCGGTACAGGAAACTGGCGCCTTCGAGCTCGATGGCGTCACCTTTCCGGCCGCCGAAGTGCAGCTCGAATTCATGGACCCGGCGGCCGAGGAAGAGGGGGCCGGCGGCGCCATGTTCCCGACCGGGCACGTGGTCGACGACCTGGACGTGCCGGGATTGGGCACGCTCAGGGCCACGATGATCAACGCCGGCATCCCGACCATTTTCGTCGATGCGCAGGCCATCGGCTACACCGGCACCGAGCTGCAGGACGCGATCAACGGCGACCCGAAGGCGCTGGCCATGTTCGAATCGATCCGTGCGCACGGGGCAGTGCGCATGGGCCTCATCAAGCATGTCGACGAAGCGGCGACGCGCCAGCACACGCCCAAGGTGGCGTTCGTGGCGCCGCCAAGCGCCTACGTGTCCTCGAGCGGCAAGCAGGTTGCCGCGGCCGATATCGACCTGCTGGTGCGCGCCATGTCGATGGGGAAGCTGCACCACGCAATGATGGGCACCGCTGCCGTGGCCATCGGCACGGCGGCAGCCATCCCCGGCACCCTGGTCAGCCTGGCCGCCGGCGGCGGCGAGCGCAGCGCGGTACGCTTCGGCCATCCGTCCGGCACCCTGCGCGTGGGCGCCGAAGCGACCCAGGTCGATGGCGACTGGCGCGTCGCCAAAGCCATCATGAGCCGCAGCGCGCGCGTGCTGATGGAAGGATGGGTGCGGGTACCCGGCGACGCCTTCCGAGGCCTCTGACGCCCTTCCACCGTCCGCGATGACGATCTGTCAAGGCCCGCCACGCACCCCGCGTGGCGGGCCTGTCTGTTTTTTGGCGTTTTCGCCAATATCGGCCCAATTGTGGTTTATGATCGGCTGTCCGCTGCCCGCCACGGAGGCGCCGGAACTACGCCGTAGTGGGGGACATGGATCGCGTATTCACCAAACCTGATTTCGTCGCTGAAGCGCTTGAGCTGATCGCGTCGCCCGCCTGTGCATGCGACGCGCACGGCATCGTCCATGCCTGCAACGCGGCCTTGTGCGGCCTGCTCGGCATCAATCCTTCGGGCCAGTCCCTGGTCGGTCTTTTTTCTCCTGCCATGCGCGAGGAAGCGGCGCTGCGCATGCGCGGCGACGCCGACCAGCTGTGGGAGAGCGCGCTGCACGCCGGCGGCAACGACATCGCCGTCCAGGTGCTGGCCAAGCCGCTGCCGGCCGGCGGCGCCACCTTTGTGTTCACCGATATCCGCCGCTTCGACCGCGACCAGGCCGCCCTGCGCACCACGCTGCTCGAACAGAAGGCGATTTTCGACAACGCCGCCGTCGGCATCATCCTCAGTAAAAACCGCGTGATCTGCGAATGCAATATCCGCGCCGCCGAGATTTTCGGCTACACCGCCGATGACCTGATCGGCGCAGCCACCATCACCGTTTTCCCCAGCCCGCGCAGCTACGAGCAAATGAGCAGCGAGGCTGGTCCCCGGCTCGCCGCAGGGGGTTCGTACGCCGGCGAAGTGCGCCTGCGCCGCAAGGATGGCGTGCTGCTCTGGTGCCGCCTGTACGGACGCGCGGTCGATACGCGCGACGAGTCGCACGGCACCATCTGGATTGTCGAAGACATCGACGAGCTGCACCAGAACGAAACGCGCCTGCGCCGCGCGCTGCTCGAAATGCAGGCGATCATGGACAACGCCCCGCTGGGCATCGCCTTCCAGCGCGACAACCGCATCCTGCGCTACAACCGCCAGTTCGGCCGCTACTTCGGCTTTGCCGGCGAGACGGGACTCGGCCACGGCGCCGCCGAACTGTTTGCCTCCAACGCCGGCTACGAGGCGATGCGGCAGGAGGCGCAGCCGCTGCTGCGCGCCGGCCGCCCCTACCAGTCCGACATCGACATGCTGCGCCAGGATGGCAGCACCTTCTGGGCGCATGCCTACATCTACGCCATCAACGCCGGGCGCGGCAAGCAGGACACCATCTGGATCGTGGACGACCGCAGTGCGCAAAAAGCGGCCGAGGAAGCGACCCGCCAGGTGCTGCTGGAACAGAAGGCGATTCTCGACAACGCCTCGGTCGGCATCCTGTTCAGCCGCAATGGCATCATGTTGTCCTGTAACCCGCGCATGGCCGACATGTTCGGCTATTCGCGCGACGAGATGACGGGCAGGCCGGCGGTGGACGTGTTCCCGTCGCCGGAAGCATACCAGCAGTTCGGGTACGAAGCCGGGCCGCTGCTCGGCAAGGGACTGCCGTTCGAGAAGGCCGAATACCAGTTCCGCCAGCGCGACGGCACCCTGTTCTGGTGCCGCGTGCGCGCGCAGACGGTGGACGCCGAGCGGCGCGAGGAAGGCACCATCTGGATTCTCGAAGACGTGACCGAAGCGCGCCAGACCCTGGTCGAGGTGCAGGCGATCATGACCAATGCCTCGGTCAGCATCCTGTTCACCAAGAACCGCATTATCACGCGCTACAACCGGGGCTTTGGCGACATGTTCGGCTATGCCGGCAACGAAGGCTTAGGCCTGCCGGGCCGCGCGCTGTACCCCAGCGACGAGGCCTACGCCGCCATCGGCGCGGCGGCAGGACCGCTGCTCTCGGTCGGCAAACCGTTCCATACCGAAGTCGAGATGGCGCGCAAGGATGGCAGCATCCTGTGGGCGCAGCTGATCGCCTACGTCGTCAATCCGTCCGAACCGGGGCAGGGCACGATCTGGATCATCGAAGACCGCACCGACGCCAAGCGCGCCGAGGAATCGCTGCGCAATGCGCTTCTGGAAAACCAGGCCATCCTCGACAGCGCGGTGCTCGGCATCGCGGTGATCGAACATGGCATGAACCTGCGCTGCAACGCCAAGATGGAAGAACTGTTCGGCTACGCGCCGGGCGAAGTGGCGGGAATGTCGGTGCGTGCGCTGTACCCCGACCGCGAAAGCTGGGACCTGGCGCGTGGCGAGACCGCGCGCGACTTCCGCGAGGGGCGGGTCCACATGGCCGAGTACCGGCTGGTGCGCAAGGATGGCAGCACGTTCTGGGCGCGCCTGTCGGGGCGTCCGTTCGACCTGGCGCATGCGACCGGCCGCTCGGTGTGGCTGGTCGACGACGTGACCGCGCGGCGCGAGGCCGGCGAAGCGGTGCGGCGCGCGCGCGACGAACTGGAAGTACGGGTGCTGGAGCGCACCGCCGAACTGGCGGGCGCCAATGCGCTGCTGCAGGGCGAGATCGTCGAACGGCGCCAGGCCGAAGCGCGGGTCAACCACATGGCCTATCACGACAGCCTGACCGGCCTGCCCAACCGCGCCTTGCTGTCGGACCGGCTGGACCATGCGATGCTTGGGGTGAAGCGCTCCGGCAGCAAGCTGGCCGTCATGTTCATCGACCTTGACCGCTTCAAGACCATCAACGATTCGCTGGGCCACCTGATGGGCGACCGCCTGCTCAAGGAAGTCGCCGGGCGCCTGTGCAATGCGGTGCGCGGCAGCGACACCGTGGCGCGCCTGGGCGGCGACGAATTCGTGGTGCTGGTGCCGGGCATCGACGGACCGGCCGAAAGCACCCAGGTGGCCGAGAAGATCATCGCCGTGCTGGCGCAGTCGTTTCCGGTCGACGGACGCCTGCTGCACATCACGCCATCGATCGGCATCTGCATGTATCCCGACGATGGGGGCGACGTCGCGACCCTGATGCGGCATGCCGATGCGGCCATGTATCACGCCAAGGCCAACGGCCGCAACAACTACCAGTACTTCACCGAGCGCATGAACCTCGCGGCGGCGCAGCACTTCGAGCTCGAAAGCGCGCTGCGCGGCGCGCTGGCGCAGGAAGAATTCGAGCTGTATTACCAGCCGATCATCGACATCGGCACGCGCCGGGTGCACACCATGGAAGTGCTGCTGCGCTGGCGCCGTCCGGGGCACGGGCTGGTGCTGCCGGATCATTTCATCCCCATCATCGAAGAAAATGGCTTGATCGTGCCGATTGGCGAATGGGTGATGCGGCGCGCGTGCGAGCAAAGCATGGCGTGGCAGCGGCAGGGGATGACGGCGGTGCCGCTGGCGGTCAATTTGTCGCCGCGCCAGTTCATGCACCGGGGGCTGATCGAATCGATCCGGCGCGTGCTTGACGAAACCGGGATCGACCCGGCGCTGATCGAATTCGAAATCACCGAAACGGCGCTGATGCAGCATGGCGAGCATACGCTGGACATTCTGGGGCAGATCAACGGCATGGGCATCCGCTTGTCGATCGACGATTTCGGCACGGGCTATTCGAGCCTGGCGTACCTGAAGCGCTTCCCGGTCAAGAAGATCAAGATCGACCGTGCCTTCATCAAGGACCTGGAAGAGAGCACCGAAGACCGCGCGATCGTGGCGGCCATCATGGCGCTGTCGAACAGCCTGCAGCTGTCGGTGGTGGCGGAGGGTGTCGAAACCGAAGCCCAGTACTCCCTGCTGAGCGGCCACGGCTGCCAGTACGCCCAGGGCTACCTGTTCGCCCAACCCACAGCCGCCGCCCAGGCCAGCAGCCACCTCTCCAGTAACTAGTCCTACAGCGCGGATCAGACGTCGGAGTCAAAATATCCTGTTTAGTCCTACAACCGGGGTCTGACCTCTGATTCGAAATATTTTCGTTTGATCAAGAAGACGCACGTTCGGCGAGCAATATTTTCGGCATTTGCCACCTGGGCCATCGCTGCTCGCGGGGGAGGGGACTGCCAATACCCGCTGCTTTTGGATGTTTGCAACACAAAAGTTTCGAGTCAGAGCTCTGACCTCGGTTGTGTCGTAACAGAAAAGTTTCGAGTCAGAGGTCTGACCCCGGTTGTAGGAGTTGGTTGCGTGACCCTATCGGTCAGTCGAGGGTGGCGATGACGGGGGCGTGGTCGGAGGGCTGTTCCCATTTGCGTGGAATGCGGTCGATCGCGCACGCCGTGCAGCGCTTGGCCAGGGCATCGGAGAGCAAAATGTGGTCGATCCGCAGGCCTTTGTTTTTCTGATAACCGAGCTGCCGGTAATCCCACCAGCTGAACGATTTCTCGGCTTGCTCGAACAGGCGGAACGCGTCGGTGAGTCCCAGTTCGACCAGCGCCGTCAGCGCCGCCCGCTCCTTGTCGGAACATAGCACCTGGCCAGCCCAGGCCACCGGATCGTGCACGTCGCGGTCTTCCGGCGCGATGTTGTAGTCGCCCAGAATGGCCAGGCCGCTATCGGCGTGCGCCCGCATTTCATCGGCCAGCCACTCGCGCAGCGACGCCAGCCATGCCAACTTGTACGCATACTTGTCGGTGTCCACCGCCTGGCCATTCGGCACATACGCGCAAATGAAACGAATCCCACCGATGGTTGCTGCAAGGATTCTCTGCTGCTCATCGGGAAACATGGGATTGTTTCTGATGACATCGGTTAATGGCAGCTTCGACAAGATTGCGACACCGTTATAGGTTTTCTGTCCGCTGAAGGCAACTTCGTACCCGGCCGCATTAATTTCAGAAATCGGGAACTTATCGTCCGTTAGTTTTGTCTCTTGTAGGCAAAGTACGTCGACGGGATTGGCTTCAAGCCATTGCAGTAAGTGAGCAAGTCGTACTTTGAGGGAATTAACATTCCAGGTTGCTATTTTCATGGAGGGTCTCGGACGGCCATTGAGGCTAAAAACAGGCAGTATCGCGTTAAATGTGCCGTTCATGCAAGAACATGCTCTCAGCTAGCGAAATGGCCGTTTCATGCAGTGAGCATACGCTTGTGTTATCAACACTTTTATCGAAAAAATACCGTGAAGATGTTAAACTTTGTTGTCCCCGAGATTTAACCGCTCGCAAGATGTAATTAGATGTAACAACAGGAAGACAAAACAACGATTTTGGACTATTGTTACTCATGGGGAATAAAAAATTGCATTCTTATAACGCACGGAGTAATATGTAGTTTATCGGGTCGGTGGTGGTGAGAACCAACGGTCCGAATCCGTAGCGTGAAGAGTTACACGCCCTTAATGTTTGTAGCAGTTTCATGACACAAACGGCAAGGTGGTACTAGTTAAAACAATTCTGTTTTGATTAGTGGAGAAATGCGAAGACAGCATTTGTAAAGGATTAAAATGCGAAGTGCATTTGAAGCATGGGCGCAGCGCGATGGTCATATCGTTCGACGCCGCGAAGATAAGCCCGATGAATATCTCGTGTTTGAAACACAACGTCGCTGGGTAATCTGGCAAGCGGCGCTGGCGCACGGCAAAACAGCCGCGGCGACAGCGAAATATTCGGCGCAAAAGGCCGCCTCGAAAGAGTCGGCTGATCCGGTACGCGCAAGCGCACCGGCGTCGGATGAAACCGCAGTGCGTAACCGGGTTCTCAATGAAGTCCTTGACGCTTTCAGTGACCTCGACGATACCGCTGGTATCGAAGGTGTCCTCAAGGTCATCCAGGGCTTGAAGAAGAAGCAGAAAGCTCTGGCCGAAGACAAGACCGAGAGTTGATGCAATACCGGCACTACAAGGGTGGCCTGTACGACTTAGTGTGCGTGGCCACTCTTGAATCGGATCTCTCGGAGATGATCGTGTATCGCGCAGCGGACGGTTCAATATGGACGCGGCCGAAAGACGTGTTCTTTCAACTGGTCGATGTCGACGGCAGTCTGGTGCCGCGCTTTGCGCCGGTTGCCTAGCCTTGCCTGCCCATTGTGGCGTATCCATCTCCAGCACTTATCTCCAGCACCTACCTCCAGGAATAAAACTATGCGAATGACCCGACTCGCACTGAGTCTCGCGCTGTCCGCTGTCGCCGCCGGCGCCGCTGCGGAAACCGTGGGCTCGGTCGATACCGCTTTCAAGCTGATTGGCCCCGACCACAAGGTCGTGGTCGAAGTATTCGACGACCCGGCTGTCGGCGGCGTAAGCTGCTACCTGTCGCGCGCCAAGACCGGCGGCATCAAGGGCGCCGTGGGCCTGGCCGAAGACAAGGCCGAATCGTCGGTGGCCTGCCGCCAGGTCGGCGCCATCACCTTCAACGGCAAGATTCCCCGCCAGGATGAAGTCTTCAGCGAGCGCGCCTCGATCTTCTTCAAGCACGTGCGCGTGGTGCGCATGGTCGACACCAAGCGCAATGCGCTGGTCTACCTCGTGTATTCGGACCGCCTGATCGACGGCAGCCCGAAAAACAGCGTCACCGCCGTGCCGGTGCCGGTCAACCAGCCGATTCCGCTCAAGTAGCATTCATCGGGTAGTATTCAATCTGGTATTCAGGAACCCTGGGCAGCTGCCGTAAACAGGTTGAAGAACTATTTTGGATGGAGACGATGGCGACTTTTTTTCGGACAGGCGCGCTGGCGCTGCTGGCCGCCCTGGGCGGCTGCGCGACGATCAGCGAATCGAACCAGCAGACACTGATGGTGCGCACCATCGCCGACAACCGCGAAATCGGCGGCGCCGGCTGCGTGCTGACCAACGATAAGGGCCGCTGGTTCGTCACTTCGCCCGGCCACGTGACCGTGCAAAAAAGCGCGGGCAACCTGTTCGTCGACTGTAAAAAGGATGGCGTGAGCGCCGGCCAGGATGTGGTTGCGTCCAGGGCCAATGCCAGCGCCACCGTGGGCAATGCGGTGCTGACCGCGGGCCTCGGTTATCTGCTCGACAAACGCACCGGCGCCGGTTTCGATTATCCCGAGACGCTGACGGTGCTGATGCGCCGCATCGGGGCGCCCGACTATCGGAATGCCCCGCCGGAGACGGCCGGCACCGCGCTGCACTAGCGCGCGACCAAAAAAAAGCGGCCCGCGAGGCCGCTTTTTTATGCTCGATGTTCCGCTTGCAGGCGCTTAAACCCGATTGATCAGGAAGGTCGACAGCAGCGGCACGGGGCGGCCGGTGGCGCCTTTTGCGCCGCCCGATTTCCATGCGGTGCCGGCGATGTCCAGATGCGCCCAGGTGTACTTGCGCGTGAAGTTCTCCAGGAAGCAGGCCGCCGTCACGCTGCCGCCGCCCGGCGTGCCGATGTTGGCCAGGTCCGCGAAGTTGGACTTGAGCTGCTCGTTGTAGACTTCTTCGATCGGCATGCGCCACGCGGTGTCGCTCGCTGCCTTGCCGGCGGCGAGCAGTTCGCCCGCGAGCTTCTCGTGCGCGTCGTCGGTGCGGGTGAACAGGCCCGTGTTGTGATGGCCCAGTGCCACCACGCAGGCGCCGGTCAGGGTGGCGATGTCGATCACCGCGGCCGGGTTGAAACGCTCGCAGTAGGTCAACGCGTCGCACAGGACCAAACGGCCTTCGGCGTCGGTATTGAGCACTTCGATGGTCAGGCCGTTCATCGACGTGACGATATCGCCCGGCTTGGTGGCGCGGCCCGACGGCATGTTCTCGCACGCGGCGATCACGCCGATGACGTTGAGTTTCAGGCCCATTTCGCCGATCGCGCGGAAGGTGCCCAGCACCGACGCGGCGCCGCACATGTCGTACTTCATTTCATCCATGCCGGGACCGGCCTTGATCGAAATGCCGCCGGTGTCGAAGGTGATGCCCTTGCCGACCAATACCACCGGCGCATCCTTGGACTTGCCGCCCATGTGCTTGAGGACGATGAACTTCGGTGCTTCTTCGCTGCCGTTGGTAACCGACAGGAAGCTGCCCATCTTGAGCGCCTGGAGCTGTTTGCGGTCCAGCACTTCGACGTCGAACTTGTAGTCCTTGGCCAGCTTGCGCGCCGTGTCGGCCAGGTAGGCCGGGGTGCAGACGTTGGCCGACAGGTTGCCCAGTTCCTTGGTCAGGTCCATGCCGTTGGCAATCGCAATCGCCTGCGCCAGCGCCGTCTTGACGTCGCCGGTGGCGTCGGCGGCCAGGGTGATCTTGCGCACGCCGGTGGGGACAGGGTCCTTCTTGCTCTTCTGGCCGTCGGTGCGGAAAACGCTCTCGTGGGCGGCGCAGACGATGGTGCGCACGGCCCAGCTAACGTCGCGCTCTTTCACATCTGTCATGGGTAGTGCGATAATGGCGTCCGCGGCGCCGAGCGAGGCAAAGGCCTTGAGCGTCGCGTTCACTGCGGAAGTGAAGCTTTTTTCGCTGACCGTCTCGTCGTTGCCCAGTCCGACCAGCAGTATGCGCGCCGCGCCGGTGCCGGAAATGCCGCGCAACAGCAGGGTCGAACCGGCCTTGCCGGTAATGTCGCCGGACTTGAGCGCAGCCGTGATTTCACCACTCTGGTCGAGGGCTTTTGCGGCCTGCGACAGTTTTTTGTTTTCGAATACCGCAACCGCGACGCATCCGGTTTTGGCCGACGTGATGGTGTTCTTTGTGTCGAATGCTTTTATGCTAAAGTCCATTTGAATCTCCGTTTCGTGTTTGTGACGCGCACTGCCTAACCTGTGATTATAACTTTCGAATGATCTTTCAACGCGCCCTGCAACGTGAATTAGCCAGTTCGGCCGGGACGACTTTCACGGTGCTGTTTTCCATCGTCGCCACGTGGACCCTGATCTCCATCCTCGGCAAGGCCGCAGGCGGAAAGGTGGGGTCGAGCGACGTGCTGGCATTGATCGCCTTCGCAACGCTGAATTATCTGCCAACTATCCTGACTCTCACCAGCTTTATTTCGGTGCTGGCGGTGGTCACGCGCAGCTACCGCGATTCCGAGATGGTGGTCTGGTTCGCATCGGGCCTGTCGCTCACGCGCTGGATTCGCCCCATCCTCACTTTCGGTATTCCGATGATGCTCCTGACCGGCGCCCTGAGCCTGTTCGTGACGCCTTGGGCCAAGATGAAAAGCACCGAATTCGTCCAGCGTTTCGAGAAGCGCGAAGACCTGAAAAAGGTCTCGCCCGGCCAGTTCAAGGAATCCTCGTCGAGCAACCGCGTGTTTTTCGTCGAAGCCGTTACCGGCGAATCGACCGTGGTGCAAAATGTGTTCGTCAATACCATCGAGAAGAACGTCAATTCCGTCATCGTCGCCAAGGAAGGCGTGATCGAGTCCGACGGCAAGGGCGGCCAGTTCCTGGTGCTTAAGAACGGCCGGCGCTACCAGGGCGTGCCGGGCCAGGCCGACTTTCAATCGATGGAGTTCGGCCGCTACAGCATGCGCGTGGCCGCCAAGAGTTCGTCGATGAATGGCGATATCTCGTCCGATGCCATGTCCACCAGCGAGCTGCTGGCCACGCCCAACCGCTTTACCCAGTCCGAACTCCTGTACCGCATCGCCGCGCCGATCACCTGCCTGCTCCTGATCCTCTTGGCCATTCCGCTCGGTTTCGTCAACCCGCGCGCCGGCAGCGCGGCCAACCTGATCATCGCGCTGCTGATCTTCTTCACCTACATTAACCTGACCAAGCTGGCCGAGGCCAATGTCCGCCAGGGCAAGTCCGATTTCAACATGGCCTGGTGGCCGCTGCATCTGTTCGTGGCGATCCTCACCGTCGGCATGTTCGCATGGCGCCTGAACGTCAACCATCGCTATCACCCGCTGGTGTTGTGGGCTGCGCTCAAGCGCGGCCGGGTGGAGCCATCCGCGTCGACGGGAGCCGCAAAATGAAAGTGCTTCAACGTTATTTCGCGGTCTCGATCGCGCAGGCCGTCGCCTTTGTGCTGGTCGCCTTCCTGGCGCTGAGCGCCTTCATGGACCTGACCGGCGAACTGCCGTCGGTGGGCAAGGAAGGCTACGCGATCCAGCACGCCTTTTTGTATGTGCTGCTGCGCGTGCCGTTCCACGTGTACGAGGTGATGCCGGTGGCGACCCTGATCGGCACCATCTACACGATGGCGCAGTTCGCGTCGACTTCCGAGTTCACCATCATGCGCGCGTCGAGCATGTCGACCCAGATGGCGGCATGGATGCTGTTCAAGATCGGCTTCGTGTTCGTCATCATCACCTTCGTGTTCGGCGAGCTGATTGCGCCGCGCACCGCGCCGCTGGCGGAAAAGCTGAAACTGAGCGCGCGCGGCGCCACCGTGTCGCAGGAGTTCCGTTCCGGGATGTGGACCAAGGATATCGTTCGCACCGAAGGCACCAGGGGTACCGTGACCGGCTCGCGCTTTTTCAACGTGCGCCAGTTCCGCACCGACGGCCAGATGCTCGATGTGCGGCTGTACGAGTTCGACACCAATTTCCGCATGCGCTCCCTGATCACCGCGGCGCGCGCCGTCTTCACCGGCAACAGCACCTGGCGCCTGGAAGACGTGACCGAAACGCGCTTCACCAACACGCGCGAACTGCCGCCGCCGGGCGGCGCGGCGGCTAACACCACTGCGGCCGGCGCCAGCGCGCCAGGCACCTTCGGCCAGGAGACCAGCATGGTCGCCACGCGCAAGCTTCCCAGCATGGAGCTGGTGTCCGAGATCACGCCGAAGATCATTTCGGTATCGGCCTCGGACCCGGTGCGCATGTCGGCCACCGAACTGGCCATCTACACGCGCCACCTGTCCGAAAACAAGCAGGAGACCGAGCGCTTCAAGATCGCCTTCTGGAAAAAGCTGTTCGGTCCGTTGGCCATTTTCGTGCTGATGGCGCTGGCGCTGCCGTTCGCCTACCTGCACACCCGCAGCGGCGGCGTGAGCCTCAAGATTTTCGTCGGCATCATGATCGGGGTCGGCTTCATTCTGGTCAATAACCTGTTCGCCCACGTCGGCCTGCTCAGTGCCATGCCGGCCATCCTGGTGGCGATCGCCCCGAGTTTACTGTTCCTGCTATTGGCCCTTGCGGCGCTATGGTGGGTGGAGAGACACTGATGACCCGCGCACTGATCCTGTTTGCCCATGGCGCCCGCGCCGCCACCTGGGCCGCGCCCTTCGAGAGACTGCGCGAACTGACCCAGGCGCGCGTGCCTGGCGTGCCGGTGTCTTTGGCCTTCCTCGAATTGATGGAGCCGCGCCTGCCCGAGCGCGTGGCCGAACTGGCCGCGCAGGGTGTCACCGCGGTGACGGTGGTGCCGGTATTTTTGGGACAGGGCGGGCATTTGCTGCGCGACCTGCCGCTGATCGTCGAGCAGTTGCGGCTCGACCATCCGGGCATGGCCATCAGCGTATCCGGTGCGGTCGGGGAAGACCCGAGCGTGCTGGCCGCGATGACCGATTTCTGCGTGGCGCAGCTGTAATCGGCGCGGTTTAATCCAGCGTCAGCGTACCCGGCGCGTGGTTTCGCGCACCACCAGTTCGAGCGGCGGAATCTGCGCCACCACCGGTTCGCCGTTGATCAGTGCCAGCAGGGCATTGGTCGCGATGCGGCCCATGTCGTACAGGGGCTGGCGGATCGTGGTCAGCGGCGGCGTGGTGTACGACGACCCCGGCAAATCATCGAAGCCGACCAGCGAAATATCTTCCGGCACCCGGATGCCTTTGCGGTACAGGCACAATCTCACCCCATATGCGCTCAGGTCATTGGCCGCAAACACCGCCGTGAACTGCTGGTTGGTCTCGAACAGATGGTTCACCGCCAGCAGGCCGCCGGATTCGTGGAAGTCGCCGCCCACCACCAGCTTGTCGTCGTACGCGATATCGGATTCGGCGAGCGCGCGCTTGTAGCCGATCAGGCGCTCGTCGGCATCGCGGTGGTGCGGCGGCCCGGTGACGAAGGCGATGCGCCGGTGTCCCAGTTCGACCAGGTGGCGCACCGCCATGAAGGCACCGTTTTCATTATCGAGCTTGAAACCGAGCGCGCTTTTCGTGCGCAGTTCGCGCCCGGTGGAGACGATCGGGCGGTGGTTCGCAAACTGCAAGATGGTGTCGTCGCCCAGGTGGCCCGACAGCAGGATGATGCCATCGACCTTGCGCGCCAGCAGAAGGCGGATGCGTTCCGTTTCTTCCACCGCGTTCCAGTGGCCGCTCACGATCACCGACGCGTAGCCCGTACCCTTCAAGCCATCGTCGACACCGCGCAGCGTCTCGTCGAAGAACGGGCTCGAAATATCCTGCACCACGATCCCGATGGTCATCGAGCGCCCCTTCTTGAGGCCTTGTGCCATCTGGTTCGGGGCGAAGTGCATCTTTTCGATCGCCGCCATGACGGCGGTGCGCTTGTCGTCGGAGACCTTGGCGGTGCCGTTCAGGATGCGCGATACGGTGCTCGGCGAGACGCCGGCGTGACGTGCAACGTCGATCAGGGTGGAGGGCGGGGCAGCGTTGTCGTGGTCGGTCAAGGGTAGGTCCTGGTAGGGGGCGGAACGGCTGTCATCGCGAGATTACCATAAGTGGAACGACCCACGAAATAAACAGCCGGCCAGAGTGTACACAGGTTACGAGGCTTTGAAAACGTTTTCATGCGCACTGGCTGGACTGGCGCCGGTGGCGCGCGCGGCGCCACGGAATATTCGCACCGCGCCCGCCGGATCCGCCGGGCCACCCGCACCGATTATCGCCGTTACTGCGCCGTTACCGCGCCGTATTCGGCAAGGCGTCCGCGTCGCCGTCAGCGGCGCGGCTGGCGCCACGCGGGGTGGCTGCCGTTATCTTCAACAGCCGGGTGGGCGATTGCGCGCCGCGCTAACGTATTGGCCCGCCCGCCCGGCCGGCAGGCCGCCGTGACCGCCGCCAGGCATTACTGGCGCGTGCCGCCCACGAAGCGCTTGAACAAGGTCGGGCGCGACGGGCGCGGGAGCGCCTGGTCGACCACGGCGGCCCACTGTTCCGACAATTGCTGGCACGTGGCGCGCAGCACCGGATTGAGATCGGAATGGCTGGCCAGCGCCTTGAGATGGCGCTCGATCACGGACGCCAGCTTCAGGCAGGGCCCGGCCTGCGCCGCGTTGGCGCTGTAGTGGGACATCAGGTGCAGCGCGGCAGACACCAGCAGCTCGGGCTGGGGCGGCGCGCTGGCCGATGCGGTAAATGCGGGACCTGCCATGTCGATAGCCATGCGATGCTCCTGTCAGAAGGGGATGGCTGGCTCGCGCGTGCAACGCTGGCTGGCTGGGGGTTGGTCGTTCAGGCGGTCAGGATCAGCTTGTTGAGCCGGGTGACCCGCAATTCGTAGATTTTGCCGTCGTGTTCGATCTGGATCGACTTGCCCTGGCGCAGCAGTTCCTGGCTGTTGACGCGCAGCGGAAGCGCAGGTGCGACAGGCGCCGGGATCGCGCGCACGGGTTGTTGGGTGGTATTCATCGCTGCCTTTCAGTGAATGAGAACAATTCTCATTTAGATTATGGCCGATGTGTCTCCCGATTGCAAGCGGTAAGCGTCGAGGCTTTGGCGCAACAGCATGGGCGTCATGCCGGTCCAGCGCTTGAAGGAGCGGCGGAAGTTGTTGGCGTCGTGAAAACCGAGGTGGCGCGCGACGGCATCGTTGTCGTGCCGTCCGCCATGGAACAGATGCAGGGCGACGTGGGCGCGCACCTGGTCGAGTTCGGCCTGGAAGTGGCTGCCGTGGCGCGCCAGGTGGCGTTTCAGGGTGGCCGGGCTGACCCCGAACTGGATCGCGCACTGTTCCAGCGTGGGCGCGCTGCGGATGTGCTCCAGCAGATAATCGTACAGGGCGCACAACAGGCTGCGCTGGCCCGTCTGGCCGCTGTCGGCGTTGGCCGCGTCGACAGTGCGCCGCGCCACTGCCGCCGCCATCGCATTGGCGCGCGGCCACGGGCGGTCGAGCCAGGCGGCGTCGATCAGCATGGCGTCGAGATGACAGTGAAAGCGCAGCTGTTCGCCCAGGTGCACCTCGTGCTGCTCGGTGTAGCGCGGCGGCGTGCGGTTGAAGCAGTAGCGCCACGGCAGGCGCTCGCCGCTCAGCCAGCGGCACATCGCGGACATGGCCGTCATGTGCATCTCCACCAGGAAGCCGCGCTGCTGGCCGGCGCCGAAACTGTCGGTCCAGTACAGCACCCCAAGTCCGCCTTCCTCGCGAAAGCGCGGCGACAGCAAGGGGCACAGCTGCATCTGGAAGCGCACCAGCAGCGCTATCGCCTCGCGCAGGCTGTGCGCATGCATCAGCGCGTGGCTCAGGGCCCCGAAGTGCCCGGGCAGCATCTGCTGGCCGAGCATGAAGCTCGTCTCCGGGCTTTTCAGGCCGGCGGCGACGTTGGCCAGCAATTGCAGGTACTCGGTGGGACTGACGGCCTGCTGCGCGTCGGGTGCCTGCACATCGTCCATGCCGGTGCCGGCCAGGATCGTGCGCGGCGCCAGGTCGCGGCTGCGCGCGTAGTCGAGCACCAGCGCGGGCTGGTGCTGCGCCACGATGCAGGCGTCGCCCGCTTGCAGGAAGCGGCTCACGCGGGCGCGGCGAAGCTGCTGGCATCCTCCGCGGCGGGAGCCGGCTGCGGCATGCGCCGTTCCAGCGCGCGGTTGATTTCCTTGAGCAGCTGGCGCGGCTCGATGTCGACATGGCGCACCGCGTAGCGCACCGTCACCTGCAGCGCCTCGCCGCCGCTGTGGGTGTGATGGCGCAGCGTCGCCACGGCACGGCGCAGCTGCTCGGCCAGCGCACGCGCGGTGTCGGCATCGGTCCCCGGCAGCAGGATCGCGAAGCGGTCGCCCGCATAGCGGCACAGCAGGTCGGAGCGGCGCAGGTTCAGCAACAGGGTGTGGGTGACGGCTTGCAGCAGGCGGTCGCCTTCGCGCTGGCCGTGGCCGCGGTTAATCAGGTGGAAGCTGTCGATATCGACCATCAGCAGGCAGCAATCCGGGCCGGTGCCGCGTTCGTGCTCGATGCGAAGCTGGGCGCGCAAATAGTCGGCGTCGCCCACCTGGGTGAGGGTGTCGAACGAGCGGTGATCGCGGAACAGGCGCTCGCGCTTGTGCAGGTGCTCGTTGAGCATGAACTGTTCGCGGCGCCAGTCGAGCAGGCCGCAGGTGAGGGCGGCCATGCCGGCCAGCGTCAGGCCGCTCTCGATCACATGGTTCCACAGCTGGCCTTTGGGCATGCTGAAAAACTCGTCGAGGCAATCGGCGCTGGCGCCCAGCATCAGGCCGGCCAGGCCAGCGGCCAGCAGCGCGGTCACGCGGCCGGGCGGGCGGCTGCTCAGGACCAGCACGAACCACACGCCGGCCATGAGGGCGATGCTCGCCTCGCTGGCGATATCGATCCACTTCCAGTCGGCGGGCGGCTTGGGCACCCCGGCGAACGCAAACAGGAAGCAGCAGGCGACAAGGGCCAACAGGGCCAGGACGAGCGGAGTGCGGTGTGAGTGGAGCATGGGCGAAAGGCAGAAGCCTTGCATGAGGGTGATACGTGCCGATACTAGCCTGCACGCGTGACAGGACGATGACAGGCGGGGGTGCAAACAGCGCAGCGGCGCCAGTCGGATCGGCTCATCGTCCGCACCGCGCTGGGCGGCGGCCCGCAAACCCCCGGGTCATTTCAGCTCATTTGCTGCCGTAAAAGCCCGTATCGCCCGTGGTGGCGGGGGCCGTGTCACGAGATGGACATATTCGGTCTCTAGACTTCGCCCTGTTTTTCACCCATCCCACGGCGATCCTATGAACAGCGACAAACAACAACAGCGTCAGCGCGCAGCAGCGGGCGGCATTCCGCGCCTGTCCCTCATTGCGTTCGGCATCCTGCAACTGTGCGGCGGCATTGCGCACGGCGCCGACAACGCCGCCGGCAGCAGCGAGGCAAACGCGATCCCGCTTGATACCGTCGTCATCGCCGGCCAGCGTTCGAGCATGAAGCGCGCGCTGGCGGCCCAGCAGAAGGCCGACAATATCGTCAGCATCGTCAGCAGCGACGATATCGGCGGCCTGCCCGACAAGAACGCCGCCGAGGCGCTGGCCCGCCTGCCCGGCGTGGCGGTGCAGCGCGACCAGGGCGAAGGCCGCTACATCGTGGTGCGCGGCATGGGACCCGATTACAACGCCGTCACCATCAACGGCGCTTCGGTGCCGTCGCCGGAAGCCGGTCGCCGCGCGGTCGCACTCGACGTACTGCCGGCCGGCCTGATTCGTTCGCTGGAGGTGAGCAAAACCTTGATGCCCGACCAGGATGCCAATTCGCTGGGCGGCTCGGTCGACGTCAAGTCGCTGTCGGCCTTCGATTTGCCCGGCACGGCACTGTCGTTCCACGCTGGCGCCAGCCGCGATCAGAATACCGGCAAGACCAGCCCGAACGCCGGCGCCTTGTGGGCCGACCGCTTCCTGGGCGGTAAACTCGGTGTCGCCGCAGGCATCAGCGGCGAGCGCCGCAAGTTCGGTTCCGATAACGTGGAAACCGGCGGCGCCTGGAGCAAGGGCAAGCTGTCCGGCCTCGAACTGCGCGATTACCTGCCCGAGCGCGAACGCAATGCGCTGGCGCTGAACCTCGATTACCGTCCGCAGGCCGGCCAGTCGCTGTATCTGCACACGTTTCTCAGCCGCTTTTCGGACGAGGAAGTGCGCGACCGCCTGTCGCTCAGTAACATCGCCGGCGGGGCGGCATCGCCCGACACGGCGTTCACCGCGCGCGCCGAACGCCGCCTGCGCCAGCGCAAATACACGCAGCAGATCGGCTCCGCAGTCGTCGGCGGCGAACTGCGCGCCGGCGACTGGAAACTGGCCGCGTCCGGTGGCGCCAGCCGCGCCACCGAGGACACGCCGGAGAGTATCAACGATGGGCGCTTTCGCGCCAGCGCCAACGTGGCCGGGCTGCGCTTTGCCGGCACCGATGTGCCGCGCCTGACGGGGCCCGCCAGCCTGGTCGACCCGGCAAGCTACAACCTGCAGGGCATCACCTTGCAGGCGCGCGACAGCAAGGACGCCGAGCGCCACGTCAAGCTGGACCTGAGCCGCCGCCTGGCGCTGGGCGACACTGCCGCCGATATCAAGGGCGGCGTCAAGGCCAGCCGCCGCACCAAGGAGAACGATACCGAGCAGTGGGCCTATACCAGCAACAAGGCGAGTAGCGGCAATTACTGGGGCGCGGGCAGCGTGTCGATGAGCGGTTTCACACAGGGTGCGCTGGACTACCCGTTCGCCAATCTCGGGCCGGGCCTCGATCCGGCGCTGATCCGCGCGCGCGTGGCGGGATTGGACCGTGCCGGCGCCCGGCTGGTATCGGAATCGAGCCTGAACGACTTTTCGATGGATGAAGACATCGACAGCGCCTACGTGCAGGCCGGCGCCGACATCGGCAACTGGCGCCTGCTGGCCGGCGTGCGCCACGAGCGCACCAGCTTTGCGGCGCGCGGCCAACAGGTATCGGGCACGGGCCCGCAGGCCGTCTCGCGCACCCACGACTATTCGAACTGGCTGCCCAACCTGCAGGCACGTTTCGATATCGATAAGGACACCAGCGTGCGCGCCGCCTGGACCAACGCGGTCGTACGCGCCAATTTCAGCCAGCTGGCGCCCGGCATCAGCCTGGCCAGCAATACGGAAGCGGTGATCGGCAATCCGGACCTCAAACCTCTGAAGGCGGCGAACGTCGACCTTGGCATCGAGCGCATGCTGGGCGCCGATGGCGCGCTGTCGGCCTACGTGTACTCGAAGGACATCAAGAATTTCACCTACACCACCGATCTTGCCGGCAGCGGGGCATGGGCCGGCTACACCACCGCCACCAGCTACGCCAACGGCAAGAAGGCGCGCGTGAACGGCATCGAACTGTCGTATTCGCAGTCGCTGCGCATGCTGCCGGCGCCGTGGAACGGCATTCTGGTCGGCGCCAATGCCAGTTTTAACGATGCCAAGGCCACCATCGGCCGCTTCGACAAGGCCAGCGGCGGCCAGCTGACGCGCGAGATCCGCCTGCCGGGGCAGTCGAAACAGATCGTCAATCTGATGCTCGGTTACGAAAACGGGCCCGTGAGCACGCGCCTGGCGCTCAATCACAAGTCGGCCTATCTGCTCGAAGTCGGCGGCGACCTGCTCGATGCGTCGCAGGACCGCTATGTCGACGCCCAGCGCCAGGTGGATTTTTCGCTCGGCTACCAGATCAGCAAGCGTGTGCAGCTGGTCTTCGAGGGCATCAACCTGAATAATGAAACCTATTATGTGTACCAGGGCACCAAGCCGTACAACGTGCAGTACGAGCAGTACGGCCGCACCTTTAAACTGAGTCTGAAAGCGAACTTCTTCTGATATGACCATGCAAAAACACATTACCTGCGCAGCCGCTGTGCTGTGCATCGTCGCCAGCACGGCGGCGCAGTCCGCGGAGCGCATTGCGCTCGATGGCGGTGGCTGGCTCTCGCTCGACAAGCACGCCTTGCTGCTGACCGACGCCGCCGGCAAGGAACTGGCCCGCCTGCCGATGCGCGCCAAACAGCTCGACGTACGCAGCGCCAGCGGCAGCGGGCTCGCCGTGGTGCTCGATGCCGACACCCAGCACGCGTTGCCGATCCGCGTCGATATCAAACGCGGCGAACTGACGCGTCTTGCTCCCCTGCCGCAGCAGCCTTTCGGGGTCGAAGGACTGTGCCTGTTCCGCGACCAGCAGGGGCTCGACTTCCTGTTCGTCGCCGCCAAGGATGGTCAGGCCGAGCAGTGGCTGATGCACGGCGCCGCGCCGCAGCTGGTGCGCAAACTGAGCATGCCGCTCGACGCCGGCCAGTGCACGGTCGACGACGCGCGCCACACGCTGTATGCGAACGAGGAGGGCATCGGTACCTGGGCGTATGAAGCCAACAGCGAGGCGGCGCCGGCGCGCCGGCTGCTCAAGGCCGGTGCGCGCCTGCCGGCGGGGCCCGCGGCTTCTCCGGCGGTGGTGGTCGAACCGCGCGCGCAGACGATGCCAGTGGCACGCCTGGGCGACGTGGCGGACGATCCGGCGATCTGGGTGCATCCGCAGGATGCGACGCGCTCGCGCGTGCTGGGCACGAACAAGAAGCAGGGCTTGATGGTGTACGACCTGCAGGGCAAGCAGCAGCAGTTCCTCGATGTGGGCCGCCTGAACAACGTCGACCTGCGCCAGGGTGTGAACATGGATGGCAAGGCGGTCGACCTGGCAGTGGCCAGCCAGCGCGACGACAACAGCGTGGTGCTGTTCGGTTTCGACGCCGACGGCAAGGTGGCCGAATTGACGCGCTTCGCGACCGGTTTTCCCGAGGTGTACGGCATCTGCCTGTTCCAGCCGCGCAGTGGTGGGCTGGACGTGATCGTCAACGACAAGGGTGGGGCGTTCCGCCAGTTCCGCATTGCGAGGAATGGCGGCGCGTGGAGCAGCAAGCTGGCGCGCGAGTTCAAGGTGGACAGCCAGCCGGAAGGCTGCGTTGCCGACGACCGCAACGAGCGCCTGTTCATCGGCGAGGAAAAGCGTGGCGTGTGGACCCTGGCGGCGCGTGCCGACCAGCCGGTCGCGCGCAAGATGGTGCTCGCTGTCGGGCGTGACCTGCACGCGGATGTGGAAGGCATGGCGATCTACGAAGGCGCTAGGGGCGCGTATCTGATCGTGTCGAGCCAGGGCGACAGCAGTTATGTGGTGCTCGACGCGGCAGTGCCGTACAAGGTGCGCGGGCGCTTCAAGGTGGGCTTCAATCTGGCCGAGGGAATCGATGGCACGTCGGACACCGATGGACTGGATGTGACGTCGAAGAACCTGGGTGGTCCTTATGCGCAGGGCATGCTGGTGATTCAGGATGGGTACAAACGCATGCCGGATGGGCCGCAGAACTTCAAGTACGTCAGTTGGGAGGATGTAGCGAGGGCGTTGAAACTCTAGATGCCGACATCCTTAAGACCGTCGTTCCCGCGCCGGCGGGAACCCAAGTTCGTCGAGTCGTCTGCGGCATTACAAACTTGGGTTCCCGCCGAGTGCCGCCTTGGCGCGGGAACGACGAGGCAGTGGTCGACAAATCTACCAATGGTTTGTTCTGGATCAGTTCCAGGCGTGTGCAGGGGTTTGACTGAGCCGGCGTTTGCGCTCAAAATTTCTTGATTCTCTATTCTCGCTCCGGTGCCCATCATGCTCAGTGCAACCCTGAAACTGCTGCTCCGCGAAGTTTCCCAAATCGCCAGACGCGGCCGCAATACACTCATCTCGCTGTCCGAAGAACGCCGTACCGCGCTGCGTCTCGACCGCCTGGCCGATCGTCTGGCCGGAATGGGATGCAAGATCGACATCCTGCGCAAGGGCATGAGCGACGGCCGGCTCGACGAACCGCTCGACGCCGACGCCAGCCTGCGTGAGGCACTGCGTGGACTCAAGGAAGATATCCGCACGGTGCGCTGCCAGCTGTCCGCGCTGAGCGGGCCGCGCAGTTCTCCACGCTTGCAGCGTGCGTTCGCGCGTCTGGCGGCTATCGCGGAAAAAACCTACGCCGCGGCTGACAAACTTCAGTGGGAAATCGATGCGCATGACCAGATGAGCGGCGCGCAACAGGCGCCGTCGGATGCGCAGTTAAGCGCTTAACTGGGCCGCGTCGGGCGGCGCGTCGGGTACCGCGTCGCCGCCTTGCGCGGTATCGATCGGCTGGCTGTCGCGCAGCCTCATGGCTTCGCCCAGCATCACCAGCACCGGGCCGTGCGCCGGTCCGAGACCGTGCGCCAGGGTCGCCAGGGTCAGGCGCATGATGCGCTGTTCCGGACGACTGCAATTCTCGATCACCACCACCGGCGTGTCGGGCCGGCGGCCCTGGTCCAGCAGGCGCTGGGCCGTCACGATTGCCTCGCGCCCACCCATGTACTGCACCAGGGTGTCCGAATCGGGAACGACCGTCAGGTCGCCGTGTTCCGGTGCGGTGCTGGATGTAAAAAACGCCACGCTGCGCGCCACGCCACGTTTGGTCAGCGGCTGCTTGGTCGCCGCCGCCGCCGCGACCGCGGTGGTAATGCCCGGCACGACTTCAACTTCGATGCCCGCTTCTTCCAGCGCACGCAATTCCTCATCGGCGCGCCCGAACAGCATCGGGTCGCCGCCTTTCAGGCGCACCACCAGCGCATATTTATGCGCGCTGTCGACCAGCTGCTTGTTGATGAAGGCTTGCGCGGTCGACAACTGACCGCAGCGTTTGCCCACCGCGATCTTCACCGCCTGCGGACACAATGCCAGCATCTCGTCGGTCACCAGTGCATCGTGCAGCACCACATTGGCCTGCGAGAGCAGGCGTGCGCCACGCAGGGTGATGAGATCCTGGGCGCCGGGGCCGGCGCCGATCAGATAGACTTTTCCGAGTGCTGACATAACTGTGTTCCTTTTGCTGGCAGATGATCGCTGGCTGCTACCTGTTTACGCGTCCAGCCGGATCATACCAGCGGCAACCGTCTGGTGAGTCACTTCATCGATCAGAATGAAGGCGCCCGTTGCACGGATGTCCGCATAAGCGTCGGCGGCCAGCGGCTGCTGCACGGTCAGGCCGATGCGCGCGATGTCGTTCAGTTTCAGGCCTTCGGCCGCGTGGCGCTGCTGGGTATTGATGTCGAGCAGAGTATCGATGCCGGTGATCTTGGCCGAGGTCTGCTTGGTGCCATGCTTGATCCAGTACTTGCGGCGCAGGTCGAGCGGTTCGTCCGACATCCAGCACACGTCCGCCTTGAGCGTCTTGAGCAGGGTCGCTGGCTGGTCGGCGCCGGCCAGCAGGTCGCCGCGCGAGATATCCAGGTATTCATTGAGCAGCAAGGTGATCGACTGGCCCACGACGGCCGACTGGTGCGAGCCTTCCAGGGTGAGGATATCCTTGACGGTGGCGCTCTGGCCGGACGGCTGCACCACCAGCTTGTCGCCCACGCTGACCTTGCCCGCTTCGATGCGGCCCATGTAGCCGCGGAAGTCGTTCGCTTCGTGGCCGTTGTGACGCGCCACCAGCTGGACCGGGAAGCGGAACGGCGCCGCGTGCGATTCGTCGTAGACCGACAGCGCCTCTAACAGCGAAATCAGTGTCGGCCCTTCGTACCAGCCCATCTTTTCGCTCGGCTCGACCACGTTGTCGCCGGTCAGGGCCGACAGCGGAATCGGCGTGATGTCTTTCAGCCCCAGGGTGGCGGCAAATTCCTTGTACGCCTTGACGATGCGGTCGTACACGGCCTGGTCGTAGTTCACCAGATCCATCTTGTTGACGGCGACGACCACGTGCTCGATCTGCAGCAGGTGGGCGATGGTCGAATGGCGCTTGGTCTGGATCAGCAGGTCGACGCCGCCGTCTTCACGCAGCTTGACCTTGGAGACGTCGATCAGGATGATCACCGCGTCAGCGGTCGAGGCACCGGTGACCATGTTGCGGGTGTACTGCTCGTGGCCCGGGGTGTCGGCGATGATGAACTTGCGCTTGGGCGTGGCGAAGTAGCGGTAGGCCACGTCGATGGTGATGCCCTGTTCGCGTTCGGCTTCCAGGCCGTCGGTGAGCAGCGACAGGTCGACGGCGTCGCCCACGGTGCGCTTGTGCTTAGAGCGCGACATGGCGTCGAGCTGGTCGGCGAAGATGCCTTTGCTGTCGAACAGCAGGCGCCCGATCAGGGTGCTCTTGCCATCGTCGACCGAGCCGGCCGTGATGAAGCGCAGCAGACCGCGTTCGGTTGGGTTGTCAATGCGAGCGTTCATCAGAAGTATCCTGCTTTCTTACGTTTTTCCATCGAGGCTTCGGAGGTCTGGTCGTCCATCCGGGTGGCGCCGCGTTCGGTGATCTGGGTAATGGCGGTTTCGGCGATGATCGCTTCGACCGTCGATGCATCCGACGATACAGGGCAGGTGCACGAAATGTCGCCCACGGTGCGGAAGCGCACCACCTGGGTTTCGACAGTCTCGCCTTCGCGTGCCGGCGTCAGGTCGGTCAGGGGCACCAGCAAGCCGTTGCGCGGAATGACCTGGCGCTCGTGCGCGAAATAGATCGGCGGCAGCGCCAGTTTTTCGCGCTGGATGTAGAGCCACACATCGAGTTCGGTCCAGTTCGAGATCGGGAACACGCGCATGTTTTCGCCCGGGTGCACGCGGGTGTTATACAGGTCCCACAGTTCCGGGCGCTGCGCCTTAGGGTCCCACTGGCCGAATTCGTCGCGGAAGGAGAAGATGCGTTCCTTGGCGCGCGCCTTTTCTTCGTCGCGCCGCGCTCCGCCGATGCAGGCGTCGAATTTGTGTTCGGCGATCGTCTCCAGCAAGGTCACTGCCTGCGCCGCGTTGCGCGAATCGGTCTGCGGATTACGCAGACGCACGGTGCCGCGCTTGATCGAGTCTTCGACCGAGCCGACGATCAGGCGCTCGCCCAGTTCCGCCGCGCGGGCGTCGCGGAAGGTGATCACTTCGGCGAAATTGTGGCCGGTGTCGATGTGCACCAGCGGGAACGGGAATTTACCCGGCCGGAAGGCTTTTTCGGCGAGGCGCAGCAGCACGACCGAGTCTTTCCCGCCCGAGAACAGCAGGGCGGGATTGGCGCATTCGGCGGCGACTTCGCGCAGGATGTGGATCGCTTCCGATTCGAGCGCATCCAGGTGGCGCGCGTTGACGTCGGTCAGCACGCGCGGGGTATCGGTCAGTGTAGTCATGGTGGCGAGGCCTATGTTTTCTTATGGTGGCGCGCAAGCAGACGCTTTACGCAGCCACGGATTTAATGCGGATCAGTTTACCATCGACCAGATGCAGGCCGCATTCCTTGGAGTCCGGGTTTTCCCACCACCAGCGCCCGGCGCGCACGTCTTCGCCCGGTTCCACGGCGCGCGTGCAGGGCGCGCAGCCGATCGATGGAAAGCCCTGGTCGTGCAGCGCGTTGTACGGCACGCCGTTGTCGCGGATGTAGTTCCACACATCGGTTTCCGACCAGTCGGCCAGGGGATTGAACTTGACCATGCCGTGGGCGGCGTCGTCTTCCTGGATGTCGAGCTGCGCGCGCGTGGTGGACTGCGCGCGGCGCTGGCCCGTTACCCAGGCCTTGCTGCCGGCCAGGGCGCGGCCCAACGGTTCCACCTTGCGGATGCGGCAGCACTCGCGCCGCATGTCCACGCTCTCGTAAAAGGCGTTCAGGCCGTGCTGCGACACGTAGGCGTCCACCGCTTCCGGCTGCGGCTTGTACAGCGCGATGTCGTAGCCGTAGGTATCCTTGACCTGGGCCAGCACCGCCAGCGTTTCCGGGTGCAGGCGGCCGGTTTCGAGCGAGAAGATCCCGATCGGCAGGTTCGCCTTGAGAATCAGATCGGTCAAAACCATGTCTTCGGCGGCCAGGCTGGAGGCAAACACCGCCGGCGAGTATTCGGCGGCGATGCGCTCCAAGGTGGCGCGGGTGCTGGCGACGAGGGCGGAGATGTCGTTCATGGCGTGCCTCAGATGCCGTAGCCGACGTCGGTGCTGTCGATGCGCACGTCGCGTTCGTGGCGGCGGAACAGCGGCGCCTTGATGTCGACCGAGGCCTGGTACACCTCGGAGAAATCGGTCAGGCCCTTGAGCGCGTCGTGGATATTGCGGTCCTGGCGCGTGGCAAAGGCGTCGAAGCCGCAGCGGTGCATCTGGAACAGCTGGTCGCGCAGCACGTCGCCGATGGCGCGCAGTTCGCCCTGATAGTTCAGGCGCATGCGCACATTGAACGCGGTCGAGTAGCCACGGCCATCGGTAAACTTGGGGAAGTCGATGGCGATGACGGCGAATTTATCCAGGTCGTCCTTGAGCGCTTCGGCGCGTTCGTCGGGGGCGAGCCAGACGCCGATGTCGCTGCGTGCGCCCAGGACGGCGCGCTGCGCCTGCCACACCGTCAGCGGGACGATGACTTTGCCGTCCGGGACCACGACCGTGTCGGGCGCTTCGGCGACGACGCCGGTTTCAGCGTCAAGCACGGCCAGGCGCAGCACGCTCCAGTCGTCGGCGACGACCGCGCGGTGTTTGATGATTTCCTTGTGCGACTCAAGCATAGTGGTCTTCTCCAACCAGTTGGCCCGCCTTGATCGGCGTGGCGTACACATGTTCCTTGAACGGTGCGATGCCCAGGCGCTGGGCGGTGTCGACAAACCGTTCATCTTCGTGGCGTTCGCGCACGTACACCTGCAGCAGGCGGTCGACCACTTCGGGCATTTGCAGCGCCGAGAAGGACGGGCCGATGATCTTGCCGATGGCCGCATTGTTACCTTGCGCGCCGCCGATCGAGACCTGGTACCACTCGCTGCCATCCTTGTCGACTCCGAGCACGCCGATGGAGCCCACGTGGTGGTGACCGCAGGCGTTGATGCAGCCCGAGATATTGAGTTCGATCTCGCCGATATCGTGCTGGTAGTCGATGTCGTCGAAGCGCTCCGCGATGGCGGCGGCAATCGGGATCGACTTGGCATTGGCCAGCGAGCAGAAGTCGCCGCCCGGGCAGCAGATGATGTCGGTCAGCAGGCCAATGTTCGGCGTGGCCAGGCCGTGCGCCTTGGCTTCCTGCCACAGCGCGAACAGGGCCGATTGCTTGACGTCGGCCAGCACCAGGTTCTGCTCGTGCGTCACGCGCAGTTCGCCGAAGCTGTAGCGGTCCGCCAGGTCGGCCACGAAGTCGATCTGGGTCGCGGTGGCGTCGCCCGGCGGCACGCCGGTTTTTTTCAGCGACAGCAGCACCACGCTGTAGCCCGGCACCTTGTGCGCCTTGACGTTACGCGTGAGCCAATTGCCGAAGGCCTTGTTGTCGGCATGCTCCGCGCGCACGTCGATGTTGGGCAGCGTTTCGTAGGCCGGCGGCGTGAAGTAAGCCGCCACGCGCGCCATTTCCTCGTCGGTCAGGGTGGAGGCGCTGTCTTTCAGGTCGACCCATTCTTCCTCGACCTGGCGCGTGAATTCCTCGACGCCCATGGCTTTGACCAGGATCTTGATGCGCGCCTTGTACTTGTTGTCGCGCCGGCCGTAGCTGTTATACACGCGCATGACCGCTTCGATGTAGGTCAGCATGTGACGCCACGGCAGGAATTCGCGCACCACGCTGCCCAGGATCGGAGTGCGGCCCATGCCGCCGCCAACCATGACCTTGAAGCCGATCTCGCCCTCGTCGTTGTGCACCACGGTCAGGCCGATGTCGTGCACCGCAATCGCGGCGCGGTCTTCCACGGCGCCGTTGATGGCCACCTTGAACTTGCGCGGCAGGGCGGCGAATTCGGGGTGGAAGGTGCTCCACTGGCGCAGCACTTCGGCGTACGGGCGGGGATCGATGATTTCATCAAGCGCCACGCCGGCGTATTCGTCGGCCGTGATGTTGCGGATGCAGTTGCCCGAGGTCTGGATGGCGTGCATCTCGACCGAGGCCAGGTCGGCCAGGATGTCCGGCGTCTGCTCGAGTTCGATCCAGTTGAACTGGATGTTCTGGCGCGTCGTGAAGTGGCCATAGCCGCGGTCGTACTTGCGGGCGATGTGGCCGAACATGCGCATCTGGCTTGATGACAGCAGGCCGTACGGCACGGCGATACGCAGCATGTAGGCGTGGCGCTGCATGTACAGGCCATTTTGCAGGCGCAGCGGCAGGAATTCGGCTTCGGTCAGCTCATCGTTGAGGCGGCGCTCCACCTGGCCGCGGTATTGCGCGATGCGTTCCCTGACGATGAGGTGGTCGTATTGGTCGTAACGGTACATATGTCATCCTGATTTTTAAGGGGCCTCGAAAAACCTACTGCGCGGCGCAATTTTCGCCCGGGACGCGAAAGTCCTGCGATGCTCACCGTACCTTCGTACGGCTGCGCTTCTCTGACGAAACTTGCGCCGCTCGCTACGGTTTTGCGAGGCCCCCCATTTTGGGGGTTCTTCGGGGGCAACTGCATGAGACTGTCCCCAAACTAGCCTCAATAGTAATAAACTCGTCCTATATTCCAAAGGACTAAGAATTTATTTGCTTATATGCGTATCCGGCATAAGCATTCTTATAAAATGCTGGTTGATATTTATTTTGAGTATCTTTCCGGCCTGCGAGAGCAAAAAAGCAATGAACCTCCATCAATTACGCTTCGTGCGCGAAGCTGTGCGGCAGAATTACAACCTGACCGATGCGGCCAAGGCCTTGTTTACGTCCCAGCCCGGGGTGTCGAAAGCGATTATCGAGCTTGAAGAAGAGCTCGGCGTTGACATTTTCACCCGCCATGGCAAGCGTATCCGCGGCTTGACCGAGCCCGGCCGGCTGGTGCTGGAGTCCGTCGAGCTGATCATGCAGGAGATCGACAGCCTGAAACGCATCGGCAAGGAGTACGCGGCGCAGGACAGCGGCAGCTTCACCATTGCCACCACGCACACCCAGGCGCGCTACACCTTGCCGAAAGTGGTGCAGGCGTTCATGCTCAAGTACCCCAAGGTGCGCTTGTCGTTGCTGCAGGGCAATCCGCGCCAGATCGCCGAGATGGTCCAGCGCGACCAGGCCGACCTGGCCATCGCCACCGAATCGATCGCGGGCATTGACGGGCTGATCACATTGCCTTGTTACCAATGGGAGCACATGGTGGTGGTCCCGCCCGACCATCCGCTGCTCAAGTCCAAGGCGGTGTCCCTGGAAGAAATCGCCACCTACCCGCTGATCACCTACGATGGCGCTTTCGCCGGGCGCAGCAAGATCGACCATGCTTTCGGTCTGCGCGGACTGAAACCGGACGTGCTGCTCGAAGCCATCGACGCCGATGTCATCAAAACCTATGTGGAACTTGGCATGGGTATTGGTATCATAGCGGGCATGGCCTTCGACGCCGAGCGCGACAAGAACCTGCGCGCCATTCCGGTGGGGCACCTGTTCGGCATGAATATTTCGCGCGTGGCCGTCAAGCAGGGCGCCTATCTGCGCAGCTATATCTATACCTTCATCGAATTGCTGGCGCCGACCCTGAACCGCAAGCTGGTCGAGTCGGCCATGAGCGGCACCAAAGAAACTTACGAGCTGTAAAGCATCAGTACCAAGTACATCACCATCAAGAAAAATATGATCACCGAACAATCCGCACAGTTTTACGCCAAGAGCGCCTCCAACCACGACCGCATCTACGACCGGCCGGAACGCAAGGACGACCTGGCCGCCATGCGCGGCCATGTGGCCGAGACCCTGCGCGGCCATACCGTGCTGGAACTGGCCTGCGGCACCGGTTACTGGACCGCCGTCATCGCCGGCACGGCCGACAAGGTCGTCGCCACCGATATCAATCCTGAAATGATCGCGCTGGGCAAACTGCGCGCACTGCCTGCAGACAAGGTGGAATTCAAGGTGGCGGACGCGTGGAATTTGCCGGACGACATCGGCAGCTACACGGCCGTGTTCATCGGCTTCTGGTGGTCGCACGTCAAGCGCGAAGAGCAGGAACGCTTCCTGGCGCACCTGCGCACCAAGGTCGGCGACGACATGTTCATCGTCCTGCTGGACGATGCCTATGTCGAAGGCAGCAGCGAAACCGTGGCACGCACCGATATGGAAGGCAATACCTACCAGATCCGCATTGCGCCCGATGGCGAGCGCTACGAAATTCCCAAGACGTACCCGTCCGACAGCGCGCTGCGCAAGAAGCTGGCCTCGTCGGTACGCGAGATCAAGATCGTGCGCCTGGAATACTACTGGCTGCTCACCTGCCGCCTGAAGTAAGTCATTTCGATACGGCCTTGGGCGCGCTCGACGCGCCCAGTTTCGCGCTGGCCGCGATCAGCAGCATCGCGCAGCCGAGCCCGGCGAACGCCACGGGCAGGCTGGTGGCGTGCGCCACAAACCCGATCGCCGCCGGTCCCGCCAGAATCCCGGCATAGCCGAGCGTGGTGATCGCTCCGATCGCCAGGCTGGCCGGCATCGCGCGCTGGCTGCCGGCCGCGGTGAACAGAATCGGCACGATGTTCGAGGCGCCCAGTCCGATCAGCACGAAGCCAGCCAGCATGCCCGCCACCGACGATGCCAGCACCGTGCAGAAAAAGCCGGCCGCCGCGCACAGGCCGCCCAGCAGCAGCACCCGCTGGCCGCCCAGTTTGCCAACCACCTTGTCGCCCGTCAGGCGCCCCAGCGTCATGGCGATCGCAAACGCCGCGTAACCGAGCCCGCCCTGGCCGGCGCCCGCAGCGGGGCCGCGTCCGTCGGTCAGCAGCAGGGCGCTCCAGTCGAGGATGGCGCCTTCGGCCAGGAAGCACAGGAAGCACAGCGCGCCGATCAGGATCACCGCGCCGTGCGGCATGACAAAAATGGGCGCGTCGCGTACCTGCGCATCGGTCTCGCGCCGCAGGCCGGACGCCGCACCGGCCAGCACAGCGCCGACCAGCAGGGCCAGCAGGACGGCGGACGCGGTCGGGCTCAGGCCGAGCCACAGCAGCAGCGCCATGCTGCCCGCGCCCAGGAAGCCGCCCACGCTGAACAAGCCGTGAAAGCCGGACATCAGCGCCTCGCCGCTGTTCTTTTCCACCACCACCGCCTGGATATTCATCGCCACGTCCAGGGTGCCGATGGCCGCGCCGAAGACGAACAGCACGCAGCCGAGCAGCAGCGCACTGGGCGCGAAAGCCAGTCCGGGCAGCACCAGGCAGACGATCAGACCGGAGCACAGCACCACCGGCCGCACGCCGAAACGCGCTGTGAGGAAACTGGTGGACGGCATCGCCAGCAGCGATCCGGCGCCCAGGCACAGCAACAGCAAGCCGAGCTGCGCTTCTCCCAGGCCGAGGCGCAGCTTGGCCAGCGGCACCAAGGGCGCCCAGGCCGACATGGCCAGGCCGGCGGCAAGAAAAGCGAGGCGGGTGGAAAGGCGTTGTTGCGGTCCGGTGTCAGGCATGGCTTCTTTCGGAAAAGGGTGGCGATCAGGGCTTGGCGGCGCGCAGCACGCGCACGCCGCGCGCCGCGAAGGCGTCGGCCTGGCGCACGTCGATATCATGCTCGCCAACCAGGACGCTCACGCTGGCCGCCTCCAGCACCGCGTACGGCGCGGCGGTGCCGACCTTGTCGTTGGTGGTGGCGACCAGCACCGTCTTGCTGAGCGAAGCGACATGGCGCTTGAATTCGGCTTCCTCGAAATGGATGGCGCTCACGCCGGCCTGGGCGTCGACCCCGCAGGCGCCCAGGATGTACAGGTCGGGGCTGATCAGTTCGAGTTCGCGCAGGGCGGTCGCGCCGATGCTGGCGCCCGTCTCTGCATGGATGCGCCCGCCAATGACGATCAGTTCGATCAGCGGCTTGTCGATCAGCGCGGCGGCAACCGCCGGGGCGTTGGTGATGACGGTCAGCCGGTGTTCTCCCAGCGCGGCCGCGACCGCCAGGTTGGTCGAGCCGGCATCGATGAACACGACGCTGCCGGGCGTCACGCAGGGCACTGCGGCGGCGGCCAGGTGCGCTTTACGGCCTGTCTGGGCCGCGCGGCGCTGCGCCGGGGTGCCGCCCGGGGCGGCGGGTAGCGGCATGCGCAGGGCGCCGCCATAGACCTTCTGGCACAGGCCGGCCGCGGCCAGGTCGCGCAGATCGCGCCGGATGGTGTCTTCGGACACTTGCAGCCATTGCGCCAGGTCGGGGGCCAGCACCCGTCCATCGGTTTGCAGGCGTTGCAGGATGAGGGCGTGGCGTTCCTGCAGGAGGAGGGGATCGGTCGGCATGTAAGCATTCAACAGGAAGCAATGCGCACAAATATACATGAATACGCACAACCGTGCAAACCGGCATAAAAAAACCCCGCAAGCTGCGAGGCAGCGTGCGGGGTTTTTTGTTTCAGCTAAGCGCGCCTGAACGCGCCAGTGAATTAGAACGCGTGACGAACGCCAACTGCCAGCGCGGTTGGATCAGCACCGAACGCGGTTGCTGGTGGGATGACGTTTGCGCCAGCCGAGTAGATGCCGAAGGTTGCTTTGTCGTTGTTACGCAGCATGGCGTACGAAGCGTACACATTGGTGCGCTTCGACAGCGAGTACGAGTAAGCCAGCGAAGCGCCGTTACCCTTGGCGCCGCCTTCCAGTTTGTTTTGCTGGACGTTACCGTAGATCTTGTTCGAACCGAAGGTGTACGACAAGCCGGCGTTGACCTGCTCATACTTGTTGCCGGCACCGGTTGGGTTGGCAACCATGTAGTTACCGCGGATTTCGACTGGGCCCATGGTGAAGCCTGCACCGACGATCATTTCCTTGTCGTCGCCGGAAGCCAGACGCTCAACAACGTGGTAACCGCCGCCAACGTAGATGTTGTTGGCTTTGTACTCAACTGCCAGACCCATCAGATCTTGCGAAGGACCGGTTGCGGTTTCGCCCAGGCCATAACCGGCGCTGACGATCACGCCGCCCATCGAGTTCGATTTGTAGTTGACCGAGTTGCTGATGCGACGGGTCAGACGGCCTGCGCCGAACGAGCTCAAGTTGGTGCCGTAGAAGCCCTGGCCGTTGATATCGCTAGCGTTAGCGACGTCAGCGATCGGAGTGTATTCGCGGCCGATCAGCACGGAGCCGAAGCCACCTTTCAGGCCAACCACCGAGCGGCGGCCGAACAGGACGCTGTCGCCGGCGCCGGTGTCGAGATTAACGCCAGCTTCCAGGTTGAACACGGCGCTCAGGCCATTGCCCAGATCTTCAACGCCGCGGAATCCGATACGGCTGGTCGACTGGTTGCCGGAATTGACGACCGTACGGCTGCCGCCCTTAACGTCCGTGTCTTCTTTCGCCAGGGAGGCATCTGCCACGCCGTAGATCGTGACGCTCGATTGAGCGGAAGCGCACAGAGGAATTGCAGCGGCCAGGACAACAGCCATCAGTTTGCATTGCATATAAATCTCCAAAAAGTTGCACAGATAAGTGTCGATTAACCAGGGATGCTCTTAATCGGACGTAATTATAACTTCCACGTATGTCAAATCCATGACAAAGTGAAATGTGGCGAAAAAGAGACAGGGTAGATTTGCCGGGGAACAAGACGTCAATACCGTCTAATTGCACGCTTCGAGTGCGCTTAATGGCACCCGGGAGAAATGGTGCAACGCCGCATACCGCCCGTCGTTACAGGCGGTCTGGGAAATGTCAGGGAGCCGGCGGCGGCAGGGGGCGGGGCCGTTCCGGTGCGCTCGCGGCGGGCTCGGCGCCGGCCTCATCGTTCGTGCTTTCGGGCAACGGCAACACGATGTCGATGCGGGTTCCGGGCGGATCGTCGCCGCTGACGGTGATTTCGCCCTTCATTCCCCACACCCGTTCGCGCATGCCGATCAGGCCGAGTGACTGGGCTTTTTCCATGTCGGCGGCCTGGATGCCGCGCCCGTCGTCGCGGATCGAGACCAGCAGCTGGCCATCGATGCGGTAGACATACATGGTCACATTGCTGGCGCCGGCGTGACGCGCGATATTGGTCAGCGCTTCCTGGACGATGCGGAAAATGGCGGTGCTGGCGCCATCGTCGAGGCGCAGCTCGGCTTCGTCGGCGAACAGGGAGCAGGCGATGCCGTGCCGTTCGACGAATTCGTCGCGCAAGCCCTGCAGCGCGAAATACAGGCCGCCTTCGTCGAGCGCGCGCGGGCGCAGGTTGGTGGCGATGCGGCGCAGCGAGGTGATGGCGGTCAGGAGGTTCTCTTCCATGCCTTTCATCAGGCGCTGGCCGTTCTTGCCGGCGCCGGGCTCCTTTTGCAGCAGGTTCAGGTCCATGCGCAGCGACGCCAGCAGCTGGCCGAGGTCGTCGTGCAGCTCGCGCGCGATGTGGGCGCGCTCTTCCTCGCGCACGGTTTGCAGGGCCGACGAAAGCTGGCGCAGCTGGGCGTGCGAGCGCGACAGCTTTTCCTGCACCTGCTGGCGCTCGGTGACGTCGCGCAGGATGATGGTGTAGATGGTGCGGTCCGCTTCGATCATGCTCGAAATCGAGCCTTCGAGGGGGAAGGTTTCGCCGCTGGCGCGCACGCCGGTGACGGCGTAATCGGTGGCGCGGCGCCCGGCGCGCCCGGCCACGTCGCCGAAATAGGCGGGCGCGGCGTCGCCGGTGACGGTCGGCAGCGGGGCGATGAACTGCTGCAGCGGACTGCCCTGCATCCGTTCCACGGTGGTCGAGAACATCGCCGCGGCCGACGGATTGGCCAGCACGATGGTCTGCGTATCGTCGGTGGAGATGATCGCTTCGCTCGCGTTCTGGATGATCTCGCGGCTGTGGCTGCGCGCAAAGCGCGGCCAGCGGTTATACGCGAACAAGCGCGCGAGGGAGTGACCGCCCAGCAAACCGAGGACGAACATGACCGCACCCCAGCTCAGGAAGCGGGAAGAACGCTGTTGTGCCATGCGCGCCTGCCGTTGAAGGCCCGCGGGACGCGGACCGTGGGCTGATTGTAAAAGCTGATACAAAGCACGCCTTGAGGCGCGACAAACGGCTTGTAATGCGCAGCGCGGTGCGCTTCGGGGTACGGAGTCTCATGGCGTATCGCTAGGTGGTGCATGGAAGGAGGGCAGAGCGCCGCGGCCGGCGCGGCACAGGGCGTATTCACATCTGTTTGAACAGGTGCAGGAAGCTGCGGCTCACTTCCAGCTTGTCGGGCTTGCCCTTGATGAGCACCAGGTGGCGCCCGCGGATGTCGCGCGTCACCCCTTCGATGGCGTTGACGTTGACCAGGGTGGCGCGGTGGATCTGCCAGAACAGCGCCGGATCGAGTTCCTCGGCCAGGTCGCGCACCGGCTTGCGGATCAGCGCCTCGAAGCGCTCGGTCTGCACGCAGGTGTATTTTTCGTCGGAGCGGAAAAACAGGATGTCCTCGACCGGTATCATGCGCAAGTCCTGGCCGATGCTGGCCTGGATCCATTGCAGGTAGGTCGGCTTGGGCGCCGCCATTTTCTCGGCCAGCTGCGACAGCATGGCCGTGACGCTGTCGTTGACCGCTTCCTTCGGCTTGGCCAGGCGCGACTTGAGGCGGTCCACCGTCACCTGCAGGCGCTCGGCCTCGGGCGGCTTGAGCACGTAGTCGACCGCGCCGCGCTCGAAGGCCTCGACCGCGTACTGGTCGTAGGCGGTGACGAACACGATGTTGCTGCCGGCGCCGATCGCGCGCGCCGCTTCCATGCCGGTCTTGCCCGGCATGCGGATATCGAGGAAGGTCAGGTCGGGCTTGAGCTGGCTGACCAGCTCGATGGCCTCCTCGCCGTTCTTTGCCTCGCCGACGATTTCCAGCTCGGGCCACGCCTGGTTCAGGCGCAGGCGCAACTGGTCGCGCATCAGTCTTTCGTCGTCAGCAATAATAGCGGTAGGCATGGTCCGGTTCTGGTGAAAGGAAAGAGTGCCAATTATTCAATGAAACCGGGCTTTAATCAATCGATTCCTTGGTGCCTCTTTGTTTGCCGCTCACTTCGACACATGGTAGGGCACTTCGATGGTGGCGATCACGCCGCTGGGCACGTTGGCCGCGATGTGCAGCTGGCCGGCGTCGCCGTGCAGCAGCTTGAGCCGTTCGCGGATCGTCATCAGGCCCAGGCCGGTGCCATCGCTGGGGAACACGCCGAAGCCGACCCCGTCGTCGCTGACGATCACGCGCAGCTTGTCGTGCGCCACTTCGGCCAGGATGCGCAGCGATCCGCCTTCGGGCTTGCATTCGAGGCCGTGCTTGATGGCGTTTTCGACCATCGACTGCAGCATCATCGGCGGAAAGGCGGCGCTGCGCAAGCCCTCGGGAATCTGCATGTCCACCTGCAGGCGTTCCTCCATCCGCATCTTCAGCAGGCTCAGGTAGGCTTTCACCATGTCCGCCTCGCGCCCGAGGTTGGTGACGACGGCGTTGTCGCGCATCTGCGGCAGCACCGCGCGCAGGTACTGGATCAGGCTGCGCTGCATGGCCGAGGCGCGCGGCGGGTCGGTCTCGATCAGGTATTCGACCGACGCCAGGGTATTGAACAGGAAATGCGGCTCCACCTGGGCCTGCATCATCTGCATGCGCGCTTCGGACAGCTGGCGCTGCATCGATTCGCGCTCGGCGGCGGCGTTGGCGGTCTGGGTTTCGGCTTCGGCGCGCTTCTTGCCGCCCACCAGCGCCTTGGTGGCGAACAGGGCCAGCACCAGCAGGGAGATAAAACTCTTGAACCAGGTCGAGGCCTGGCCGTGATAGACCTTTACCTTTTCTTCGGCGGCATTTTCGACGGCGGCCTCGATCGCGCTCGACAAGCCTTCGACGATTTGTGGCGGCAGCGCGACGCGCACTTCGCCGTCGCTGCCGCCGGCAACCACCGCAACCGGTGGCGGATCCGGCTCGGTCGGCTCGGCCGGCTTCGCGCCCGGCTCGGGCGGCACCGGCGGTTCGGGCGCTTCCGGCGCCTCGGGCGGTTCGGGCGGCGGGTTGCGCTTCTTGGGCGGGCTGTAGCTGATCCCGCTGTCGTCGAAGATGATGTTGCCTTCGTGCTTGTCGCGCTTGCGCTCGCGCCGCACCTCGACCACTTCGGCGCCCGAAAACAGTTCGTTTTGCAGGATCGACGCGGCAATCAGGGCCAGTGCCGCGAACAGGAAAAACTTCCACCATGACAGCTGGGTCACCCAGGTGGCGATCGCGTCGAAGGCGCGGTGCAGCCATGCCAGAACGGTCGCGATGTTTTGCTCGGGAGGGCGGCGTGCTTCCATGGTGAGTGATTTCCGTCAGATTCAGAGAGATTGATGCGAGCGGCGAGTGTAACTGCTCCGCTGTCCCATCGCCGCAAAAACCGCCGCGGGGCGACGAATACTGATGAGATGTTGTAACTTTAGGACGATCCCCTGGACGCCGTGCGGCGTTTGCGACAGGCTGCATGATTGAAGGAGTGAACTGTGGGGAAGGCGCCTCGCTGGCGCAGGGGAAACGCTGTTTTTATCGCGATCGCTCCCGCGCCGTCGACGATCGCACCGCAGCGGCCGCTTTGCGCGGTATGATAAAGGATCGAACCGGCCGCGGCCGGCCTGCTGTTGAACCTGATTAAGGGGATGTCACGATGTCTGCCGATGCAAAAAAATACCGTTTGATCACGCGTAGCGACTTCGACGGCCTGGTCTGCGCCGTCCTCCTCAAGCACCTGGACCTGATCGACGATATCCTGTTCGTCCATCCCAAGGACATGCAGGATGGCAAGATCGTGGTCAGCGACGGCGATATCACCACCAACCTGCCGTACGCGGCCGGGGTGCACCTGGCATTCGACCACCACTTGTCCGAAACCATCCGCAACACCGGCGAGCGCGCCAACCACATCATCCATCCGGAAGCGCCCTCGGCGGCGCGGGTGGTGTACGACTACTACGGTGGCGCCTCGGTCTTTCCGGCCGCCTGGTTCGACATGATGGCCGCCGTCGACAAGGGCGACGCCGCCCGCTTCAACCAGCAGGAAGTGCTCGACCCGCAGGGCTGGGACTTGCTCAACTTCCTGATGGATGCGCGCACCGGGCTGGGACGCTTCCGCGACTTCCGCATCTCGAACTATGCCCTGATGATGGACTTGATCGATTATTGTAAAAATCATACGATCGATGACATCATGGCGCTGCCCGACGTCAAGGAGCGCATGGAGCTGTACTTCGAGCATAACGACAAGTGCAAGGACCAGATCCGGCGCTGCGCCACCGTGCACCGCAACCTGGTCGTGCTCGACCTGCGCGAAGAGGAAACCATCTACGCCGGCAACCGCTTCATCATTTACGCCTTGTTCCCGGAAACGAATATCTCGATCCATGTGCTGTGGGGATTGAAAAACCAGAACACCGTATTCGCCACCGGCAAATCGATCCTGAACCGCACATCGCGCACCAATATCGGCGCGCTGATGCTCGAATACGGCGGCGGCGGGCATGAAAACGCCGGCACCTGCCAGGTCTCGAACGAGCTGGCCGAAGAAGTGCTGGGCGCGCTGGTCCAGCGCATCACCAGCGAAGGCTGAGTACGCGGCGGCGCGTGTGCAACTGGCGCACCGGCGGCGCCATCAAGCCGCCGGCGCCGCCACCAGCATATCGTGCATGGCATGCTCGGCCAGCGGCGCGCTGAAATACGTGCCCTGCAGTTCATCGCAATGGTTGGCCCTTAAAAACTCCATCTGCACGCGCGTTTCGACCCCCTTGGCGATGACCCGGGCGCCGAGATCGTGGCCGACGTCGATCAGCGCCCTGGCCAGCGCGCCGCTGCGCGCGTCGGCCGTGATCTGGTGCGCCGCCGCCTTGGCCAGCTTGACGTGGGTCAGCGGCAGCTTTTGCAGGAAATTCAGATTCGACAAGCCGCCGCCGAAGGCATCGACCGTGCGCAGCACGCCCAGTTCGCTCAGCTGCGACAGCACTTCCACCCCCAGGTGCTGGTTGGTGTTGAGGCAATCTTCGCGCAATTCGATTTCCAGCTGGGCCGGGGCGATCCGGTGTTGGTCCAGCGTGGCGGCGATCCGCGCGACATAGCCGGGCTGTGAAAATTCGCGCTGCGAGGCGTTCACCGCCACCGGCAGCGGCGCGAATCCGGCGCTGTTCATGCGCTGCATGAACCTGCACGCTTCTTCCAGTACGTAGTCGCCAATGGCGGTGATCATGCCGTTTTCCTCGGCTTCGGGCAGGAACGAGGCGGGCGCCAGCACGCCCAGTTCGGGATGGCGCCAGCGCAGCAGCGCTTCCATGCCCTGGAGGCGGCCGCTGCGCAGGCAGATGTGGGGCTGGTACAACAGGAAAAATTCGTGATGCTCGAGCGCGACGCGCATGGCGTCTTCGAGCTTTTGCTTGGCCTGGGTGGTCGACTTCATGTCGGCGGAAAAGAAGTGCACCTCGCCCGTCTTGGCCGCCTTGGCGTGGTACATGGCCACGTCGGCCGCGCGCACCAGGTCGAGCGCGCCGCTGCCGTCATGCGGATACACGCTCACGCCGATGCTGCCGCCGACCGCGATGTCGGTCGCATTGAAACTGACCGGCTGCGACATGCTCACGCGCAGGCGCTCGATCATGCGCAGGGTGTAGCGCAGCGATGGCTGGTTGACCAGCACCAGCACGAATTCGTCGCCCGACAGGCGCGCCACCGTGTCGCTTTCGCGCACCGACGATTGCAGGCGCCGCGCCACCATCTTGAGCACCTCGTCGCCGGCTTCGTGGCCGTAGCCATCATTGATCTGCTTGAAACCGTTCAAGTCGATCAGCACCGTCGCCACCAGCGACTTGTTGCGCTGGGCCATGTGCAGCGCCTGTTCCAGCCGGTCCCACAGCAGGGTGCGGTTGGCCAGCCCGGTCAGCGCATCGTGGTTGACCTCGTGTTCGAGATGGGCGGTGCGCTGCTTGACGGCTGTCACGTCGTTGATGACGCCGATAAAATGCGTGACCTTGCCGCGTCCATCGCTCACCGGCGTGATGGTCAGGTCGTTCCAGAAGATATCGCCATTCTTGCGCCGGTTGCGAAACACCACGTTCACTTCGCGCCGTTCGCGCACGGCCGCGCGCAACTGCGCGCGTTCGTCTTCGTCCATGCCGGGCACGCCCATGAAGCGCGAGTCGCGCCCCATCGCTTCATCGGCGGCATAGCCGGTGATGCGCTCGAAGGCCGGATTGGCGTACTCGATCGGGTTGTCCGCGCCGGCGCAGCGGGTGATCACCAGGCCGCTGCTGGTGGCGTGCAGGGCGCGCTCGCGCAGGCGCAGGCGGTCTTCCTGGGCGCGCCGTTCGGAAATGTCCAGGCCCATGCCGCACAGGTAATGGCGGCCGCGGCAGGTGATGCGCGCGCCGCACATCAGGTAGGGCGTGGCGTGGCCGTACTTGTCGAGATAATTCGCTTCGACCATGACCTGGGTGCCATGCTCGAAGACGTTGCGGATATTGGCGGCGATGATGCGCTTTTCGGCCAGGTCGTACATGTCGAGCGCATTGGCGCGGCGGATCTCGTCGGCGCTCATGGCCGTGACCTGTTCCAGCGTCTTGTTCCACAACGCAAAGCTGCCATCCTCGCGCACCACGTAAAAGGTGCCCGGCAGCACATCGATGATGCTCGAGAGCGGCATGCGGCCGACCGCCGCCGTTTCCGATTCGTTGCAGGCGGCATCGATGATGGCGACGCAATGGCTCAATGTGCCGCCGTCGCCGAACTGGGGCAGCAAGGTCAGTGCGCTTGTCTGGCGGCTGCCGTCGGCACGCACGAACTCCAGTTCGGTGGCGTCGCAGTCGGTGGGAAATTCGGTCCAGCGCTGGCTGTACGCCAGGCAGCCTTCGTCGCTGAGCAAGGCTGTCAAGGGCTGTTGCAATGCATCGGCGGCAGGAATGCCGAGCACTTTTTCGCAACCGCTGTTCCAGGTAATGATGTGGCCACTTGCATCGATCAGCAAGGCGGCAAAATGGGCGTTCTCGCTGGCAGGCATTCACCTCTCCAATGATGATAGATCACGTTGGACAGGGAAAGCGGGCGGTGGTTCGCGCTGACGCGAAACTTGAATAAAAAGAGCTGCGGCGGGAGCGCTGGCGGCCGTGCGGCCGCCGGCGGACAGCGGGAAAAAATCAGGCGAGGACGATGTCCTGGCGCGCCGGCAAGGCGATCTGGTTATCGACGCTGAACTGGTAATCCTGGAACACGTGCTCGGCCGACAGCATCTGGTAACTGCCGTCGGACAGCTTGTGAGTGGTGTCCTTGAGGCGGTAAGTGTAGTGGCCGCAGGTCCAGCAATTGAAATTGCGCATGTGGGTGCACAGGCAGGTCTTGTCCATCACCACCACGGTTTTGCTGTCCGGATTGGCCAGCACTTCGCGGTTGTACGCATTGATGTAGGAACAGTTGCCGGTGGCATCGAGCAGATAGCCGTACGACTCGCAGCCCGGACGGATGCCGGCGCCGATGGCCGGCGTGCTCTTGAGCATGCGCATCGGATAGCCGGTCGGCGAAATGCCGTTGACGATGATGTCGTCTTCGGTCGCGCGCACGTACTCCTGCTTGACCTTCTCGGGCAGGCCGCACTCGTTGGTGATGGTGAAGCGGGTCGCCACCTGGACCCCGCCCGCGCCTTTTTCGAGGAAGCTGGTGGCGTCGCTGCCGGTGAACACGCCGCCGGCGGCGATCAGCGGAATATCGAGCTGTTCGGCGCGCATGTAGGCATGGATTTCATCCATGATGGTATGCAGGTCGTACTCGGCCCAGTCCATGCCGAAGCCGAGGTGGCCGCCGGCCAGCGGGCCTTCGACGATGATGTAATCGGGCAGGCGGTCCAGCTTGGTCACCTTGCGCAGGAAAATCTGCAGCGCGCGCACGGACGAGACGATGATGCCCAGCTTGGCGTCGCGGAAACGTGGATGGTCGGCGATCAGGGCGAACGAGCCCAGGTGCAGGCCGGCCGACATGGTGATGCCGTCGATGCCGGCGTCGAGGGCGGCCGACAGACGCGTGCGCAGGGTTTCGCGCGGCGAATTCATGGTCAGCTTTTCCATGCAGTTGACGAAAATGAGGCCATCGCCGCGTTTCGCTTCCATGGTCGCGCCCACGTGGCGGCGGGTGGCATCGGCCAGGCGGGCCAGGTCGAACTGCACCACCGCCTTGTCCATATTATTGATGTTGAACTTATAGGTCTTGGTCTTGTCTTTCACATAGCTGGTGTCGAACTTGCGGTCCGAGACATCCTCGACCATGGCATCCGAAATATGCCCGATCCCGCCCAGGCGCGCCGCTTCGAGTGCCAGTTCGGAGGTCGAAATATCGACGCCCATGCCACCGATCATGATGGGCACATATTCCTTGTTGCCCAGACGCAGGCGGAAATCATCAACACGTTTCATTGCTATCCTTAGACTGCCAAGTTTACTGGTGCGCTGGCGCGGCTGCCGCGGCCAGCTTGCGCACCCACAATTCTACCCCAAGCACGATGGGGACCGGCCGGGTGATCACCTATCCAACGAGCAATACGGCGGTAAATACCGTCGTATTGTCGGCGTTTTCCGGGTACGGATACCCGAATCGCGCCGATTGATCGTGCTGATTGATCAATCGCGGAAATTATTAAATTCCAGCGGCATGTCCGGCACATCCTTGCGCAGCATGGCCATGGCGGCCTGCAGATCGTCGCGCTTGGCGCCGGTCACGCGCACCGATTCGCCCTGGATGCTGGCCTGGACCTTCATCTTGCTATCCTTGATGACCTTGACGATCTTCTTGGCATCGTCGGTTTCGATGCCGTTTTTCACCTTGATCACCTGCTTGACCTTGTCGCCGCCGATTTTCTCGATCTTGCCTTCGTCGAGGAAGCGCACGTCGACCTTGCGCTTGGCCAGCTTATTGGTCAGCACATCGCGCACTTGCGAGAGCTGGAAATCGGAATCGGCGAAGGCGGTCAGTTCGGTATCCTTCTGCTCGACCTTGGCGGAACTGCCCTTGAAATCGAAACGGGTGGTGATTTCCTTGTTCGATTGTTCGACAGCGTTTTTCACTTCGATCATGTCTGCTTCGGAGACGACATCAAACGACGGCATAATGGGATCCTTTTACTTGCAAAATGTAGAATGCCGATATTTTAACGGACAACCGGGGCGGCGCCCCTGTGCCGACCCGGTTTTTTACCGGTTTGGCCCCCTAAATGCTTAAACAACGCTCATTCATGCCACCAGACCTTGCCATTTCGCCCGATTTCTCCCTCCGTGACGTCAATACCTTCGGCATCGACGCGCGCGCGCGCGCCTATCTCAAGCTCACCCGGGTCGAACAGCTGGCGCAAGTGATGGCCGATCCGGTCCTCGCCGCGCTGCCGCGCCTGCTGCTCGGCGGCGGCAGCAACATCGTCCTCACGGGCGACTTCGACGGTTTGGTGCTGCACATGGGCATTGAAGGGCGCGAGGTGCTGGGCGAGCAGGGTGGCAGCGTCCTGGTGCGGGCCGGGGCCGGCGAAAACTGGCACGGCTTCGTGCAATGGACGCTGGCGCAGGGGCTGGGCGGGCTGGAAAACATGGCCCTCATTCCCGGCACGGTGGGGGCGTCGCCGATCCAGAACATCGGCGCCTACGGGGCGGAAGTGAAGGACCTGTTCCACTCGCTGACCGTGGTCGAGCTGGCCAGCGGGCGCCTGCGCGTGATGAATGCGGCGGCCTGCCGCTTCGGCTACCGCGACAGCGTGTTCAAGCATGCCGAGGGGGCGGGGCTGGTGATTGTCGACGTCACCTTCGCGCTGCCGCGCGCGTGGGCGCCGAACCTGAAGTATGCCGAGCTGGCGCAGGAAGTCGCTGCTGCGGGGCTGGCCTCGCCCACGGCGCAGCAGGTGAGCGACGCGGTGGTGGCGATCCGGCGCCGCAAGCTGCCCGATCCCGCCCGGATCGGCAATGCCGGCAGCTTCTTCAAGAATCCCGTGGTCGGCGGCGCGCAGTGCGCGGCCTTGCTGGCGGCGCATCCCGCGCTGGTGCACCACGCGCAGGGCGACGGCAGCGAAAAGCTGGCGGCCGGATGGCTGATCGACCAGTGCGGCTGGAAAGGACGCAGCCTGGGCGCGGCCGGCGTCTACGAAAAGCAGGCGCTGGTGCTGGTCAACCGCGGCGGCGCGAGCGGCGCCGAGGTGCTCGCGCTGGCGCGTGCGATCCAGGCCGATGTGCTGGCGCGCTTCGGCGTCGCCCTCGAAACCGAGCCTGTCTTCGTCTAGCCTGCGCCTGCGCGCCTGCGGAGGGCGCGCCAATCCCGTCGATAGATCAGAAAATATTATCTTTTTAATCAATTCTGATAAATAATGAATGTGCACGGGAAGCGCTTCCAATTTGGGGCGCCGGCCATTCAAACGGGAGACAAACAATATGCAAGACAAGTTACGTACCTTGATCCGCATGGGGCTGGCAGCGGCCGCCTGTGGCGCGATGCTGGCCGCCTGCGATGGCGACAGCGACCCGGCCAAGCCGGACACCCCCAAGCCGCCGCCCGTCGCCGTCGACAAGGTGACGCAGTACAGCGACTTCCCGAACGTGACGAGCGATATCAAGAAAGATCCGGCGATGGAGTCCGCCATCGCCGCCATCGTTGCCGGGATGACCGTGGCTGAGAAAGTCGGACAGATGACCCAGCCTGAAATCAAGAGTATCACCCCGGACCAGGTGCGCCAGTACTACATCGGTTCGGTGCTGAACGGCGGCGGTTCTTTCCCGGGCAACAACAAGCTGGCCGCGCCGGCAGAGTGGGTCAAGCTGGCCGACGCCTACTGGAAAGCGTCGATGGCGACCGATTCCAAGGTCAAGATCCCGGTGATCTGGGGTACCGATGCAGTGCACGGCCACAATAACGTGTTCGGCGCTACCATGTTCCCGCATAACATCGGCCTGGGCGCGGCCAACGATCCGGCCATGATGCGCCGCATCGGCGCGGCCGTGGCCGCTCAAGTATATTCCACCGGTATCGACTGGACTTTCGCCCCGACCCTCGCGGTGGTGCGCGACGACCGCTGGGGCCGCACCTACGAAGGGTATTCCGAAGATCCCTTGATCGTGACCAAATACGCGCGTGAAATGGTCAAGGGCTTACAGAACGATTTTGCCGGCAGCGGCAACGTCATCGCCACGGCCAAGCATTTCATTGGCGACGGTGGCACCGATCTGGGCAGGGATCAGGGCGTCAACATGTCCAGCCGCAACGACATGATCAACATGCATGGCCAAGGGTATTACCACGCCCTGGGCGCCGGTGCCCAGACCGTGATGGCGTCGTTTAACAGCTGGGACAATGACAGCTTGACTATCAAGGTCGGTAAGATGCACGGCAGCAAAGAGATGCTGACCGATGTCCTCAAGACCAAGATGGGTTTCGACGGCTTCGTCATCGGCGACTGGAACGGCCACGCCCAGGTAGCGGGCTGCAGCGACGGCAGTTGCCCACAGGCGATCAACGCCGGGGTCGACATGATCATGGTCCCGGACAAGTGGAAAGAGTTTATCGACAACACCATCGCCTCGGTCAACAAGGGCGAGATTCCGATGGCGCGCATCGATGATGCCGTCACCCGCATCCTGCGCGTGAAATTTCGCGCCGGCGTCATGACCGCCAAGGCGCCGCTCGAACGCCCCTACACCGATGCCAGCCGTCTGCAGCATCGCGCATTGGCGCGCGAAGCGGTGCAAAAGTCGCTGGTGCTGCTGAAAAACGATAACAAGGTGTTGCCGCTCAAGCGCGGTGAAAAGATCCTGGTGGTCGGCAAAAGCGCCGACAACCTGTCCAATCAAACCGGCGGCTGGTCGCTGACCTGGCAGGGCACGGCCAATACCAATGCCGACTTCCCGAACGCCGACAGCATCCTGACGGCGATCAAATCGGTGGCCGGCGATGCCAACGTGGTCTACCGCCCGAACGCCGCCGACGTCAACGTGGCCGACTTCAAGGCAGTCATCGCCGTCATCGGCGAAACCCCGTACGCCGAAGGCGTGGGCGACATCGGCCGTAGCGGCACCCTGGAGCACGCGCGCCGCTATCCGGAAGACCTGGCCGTGCTCGATGCCGTCAGCGGCAAGGGCGTGCCGGTGGTCACCGTGCTGATCACCGGCCGTCCAGTCTGGGTCAACAAGGAACTGAACCGCTCAAGCGCGTTCGTGGTGGCCTGGCTGCCCGGCACGGAAGGCAAGGGTGTCACCGATGTACTGTTCCGCAAGGACAATGGCGACGTCAATCTGGACCTGAACGGCAAGCTATCGTTTTCCTGGCCGAAAACGGCTTGCCAGATGGCCAATAAAGGCGATGCCAGCTACGATCCGCTATTTGCCTATGGCTTCGGGATGGGCTACGCGGACGACACCCGGCTGGCCAAGCTCGACGAAACGGCGCCGACCCTCGGTTGCGCCCAGATCGCCGGTAACGGCAGCCAGGCGAGTAGCGATCTGGAGGTGTTCCGTTCGGCCGACCAGGCGCCCTACACGGCGCGTATCGGCGACCCGAGCGCGTGGTCGCTGGCGCTGGGCGCCGACTTGAACGCGGTCACGACCTTGCCCAACGTCAAAGCCGAGACCACCCAGATCAATGTCCAGCAGGACGGCAAGAAAATCACCTGGAGCGGCGCCGGCCAGTTTTATTCGCAAGCGGCCAGCACCGCCGACCGCGAAGCCTACCTCAATGCCGACGCGGCCCTGGTGTTCGACACCATCGTGCACAAGGCGCCGGCCGGCGCGGTGAAAATGCGGGTGGACTGCAAGCACCCTTGCGCGGGCGAAGTGGACGCCACCAGTTTGTTCAAGGGCTTGCCGCTGGAGACGAAGCGGAGCGTGAAAGTACCGCTGTCCTGCTTTGCCGCCAAGGGTGCCGACTTCACCCTGATCGACACGCCGTTCCTGGTCTATACCGAGAAGGCGTTTGTCGCCTCGTTCGCCAACATCCGCTGGGTGCCGGGCGCGGGCAAGGATGCCGATGCCGCCACCTGCGCCAGTCTGGTGCCGCCACCGGTGGTATTCGGGCCGCCGCTGCCGGGACCGACCTACGGCGTGTTCAATGCGGGCGCGCTGACGGGGGACCTGGTGCTGACCACTTACTCGTCCAATGGCAGCCACACCAAGGCCACCATCACGCCCGCTGATGGGCTGGACTTGAACTTCGCCGCTGACGGTGGCGACGGCCTGGCGATGATCACCGGCACGCCCGTGAATCTGAGTAACTTCGCCGGCGGCACCCTGCGGTTCGAGATCAATGTCGGCAGCTATGGGGCCAACACCGGCGGCCTGGCGGTCAAGATGGAAAGCCCGGGCACCAACTGCAAGTCGGGCGATCATCTGTTCGGCCGTCCGGCCCCGGGTAGCTGGACGCCGGTCACGGTCAAGGTCAGCGCGCTGATTGCGGCGGCCGATCCCTGCTTCGACCTGCGCAACATCGGCATGCCGTTCGGCACCTTGCCGAAGTGGGGCGATCAGCAGGGCGTGCGCTACAAGCTGCGTCATATCCGCTTTGTGCAGTAATCGCTTGTAGCAGTATAGGACGGACGAAAAAACGGACGCCGGAAGGCGTCCGTTTTTTCCTTGGGGATGCGCCCGCCGCGGCTTAGCCGAAGTGGCAGACGTAGTCGAGCGTCTCGGTCGTTTCGATGTCGAAGGCGGTGTTGGCGCCGACGCTGAAGCGCTCTCCCGCCGCGTAGTCTTGCCACGCTTCGCTGCCCGCCAGCTTCACCCGGCATTTGCCGGCGACGATTTCCATCACTTCCGGCGCCGCCGTGTTGAACGTCAGCTGCGACGGGAAAATCACGCCCACCGTTTTCTTGCTGCCATCGGCCAGCAACAGCGTGTGCGAGACGCATTTGCCGTCGAAGTAGATATTCGATTTCTTGCTGACGGCGACGTTTTGAATCATGCTCATGGACTTCCTTCTTCAGGTGGAAATAGGTGCGGTCTCGGCCTCGGCGTTAGCCGTGCACACGCGGTTGCGTCCGGTCGTCTTGGCGGCGTACAGGGCCTTGTCGGCGCGTGCGGTCAGTTTTTCGGGCGTGTCGGCGCGCGACGGCACCACGCTGGCCACGCCGATCGACATGGTGACAATGCCGCCCGGCGCTTGCGGATTGTCCAGCGCCAGCTTTTCCAGGTGGCTGCGCACGGCGTCGGCCACCACTTGCGCGCCGGCCAGGTCGGTCTCGGGCAGGATGATGGCAAACTCTTCGCCGCCGTAGCGCGCCGCCAGGTCGGCCGGACGCTTGAGGTTCTCGGTGAGCACCGCCGCGGTCTTTTTCAGGCACAGGTCGCCCGGAAGGTGGCCGAAACTGTCGTTGTAAGCCTTGAAGCAATCGATGTCGCACATCAGCACCGACAGCGGCTTTTGCTCGCGTTGTCCGCGCTGCCATTCGAGCTTGATGACGTCGTCGAAGCGGCGCCGGTTGGCGATCCCGGTCAGGCCGTCCAGCGCGGCGAGCTTTTGCAGTTCGATATTCGCTTCGGCCAGCTTGTGCTGGCTTTCGCGCAGGAAGCGAAACGCTTCGTCGCGCTGCAGCCGGTTGATGTGGGCCGCCGAGTGGTAGCGCACCCGCGCCAGCAGTTCGAGCCGGTCCGGCAGCTTGACCAGGTAGTCGTTGGCGCCCACGGCGAAACTGTGCGCCTTGAGCTTGGGGTCTTCCTTGGCCGAGAGCACGATCACGGGCACGTGGCGCAGGCTGTCGTGCTCGCGGTACAGCGCGATCAGCCCGAAGCCGTCGATGCCGGGCATGACCAGGTCCTGCAGGATCACGGTCGGCTGCAGCTGCTCGGCGGTCTCGCGTGCCAGCGCCGAGTCGAGCACGTAGTGGTATTCGATGTCCGCCTGGTCGGCCAGCATGCGCCGCACCGCCTCGACGATGATCGGCTGGTCGTCCACGATCAGGACCCGGACCTTGAAAACGGCCGGCTCCGGCATGTAGGTTTTGTAAACGTCAGACATCGGTATCAGCTTTTCGGTAAGGAGCCCGGCGCTAGTTTCCGGCCGGTTTGGTCCCAATTCTACTGCGCAATGCCCGTCCGATGTTTTCCAAGGACAAAATTTGCTGCGCGGCATCAATCTCGGCGGCCGCGCGTGGCATTCCGTACACAGCGCTGCTGGCCTGGTCCTGGGCGATGGTGGTCTTGCCGGCCTGGCGCATGGCGAGCAGGCCGTTGGCGCCGTCGCGCCCCATCCCGGTCAGCAGCACGCCGGTGGCGTCGCCGTCCCAGTGCCGTGCCACGCAATGGAAAAACACGTCGACCGAAGGCCGGTAGGCGTAGTCGCGCGGGGCTTCGTCGTAGTGCAGGCGGTGGCGCGCGCTCATGACCAGGTGGTCGTTGGTGCGGGCGATCTGCACGCAGCCCGCTTCGAGCGCGTCGCCGTCGTCGATCACCCGCACCGGCATGACCAGCTGTTCGCCCAGCCACTTGGAAAAATGGGCGGCGAAGTTTTCATCGATGTGCTGGACCACCACGATGGCGGTGCCGGGCGCCGGATTCCACCCTGCCAGCGCCTTGGCCACGGCAATCGGGCCGCCGGTCGAGGAGCCGATCGCCAGCAGGTGCTTGATCTTGCCGTCGAAGCGGTCGGGCGGCTGCGCGGGATGGGCGTCGGCGCCGCTGACGCGAATCAGTTTGCCGATGGTTTTGATCTTGTGCAGCAGCGCGCTATCTCCCCCGCCGCCGCGCGCCAGCAGTGGCGTGGCGGTGACGTCGAGCGCGCCGGCGCCGAGCGCGCGGAACACCTGGCTGACGTTGTCCTGCGGCTGGCCGGTCACCACCAGGATCGCGCACGGCGCCTTTTCCATGATCTGGCGCGTCGCTTCGACCCCGTCCAGTTCCGGCATGTTCAGGTCCATCAAGACCAGGTCCGGACGGTTGTCGACGCACATGCGCACCGCTTCCAGGCCGGTGCGGGCGATCCACACCACCTGGTGCTCGCTGGTGCTGGCCACCACGCGGCGCAGCGCTTCGGCCGCCATGGCGACGTCGTTGGCGATGCCGATTTTCATAGGCCCGCCTCTCCGATCAGGTCGAACACGGCGTTGAGCAGGGTCTCGTCGTGGAAGCTGCCCTTGGTCAGGTAGTAGTCGGCGCCGGCGCTCATGCCGCGCGCGCGGTCTTCCGGGCGATCCTTGTAGGAGACGATCATGACGGGCAGTTTGTACAAGTGGATATCTTTCTTGACCAGGCCAACGAGCTCGATGCCGTCCATGCGCGGCATGTCGACGTCGGTGATTAAGAGGTCGTAGTCGCCGCTGCGCACCACGTTCCAGCCGTCGATGCCGTCGATGGCGATGTCGACCTGGAAGCCGCGCCCCTGCAGCAGCTTGCGTTCCATTTCGCGCACGGTGAGCGAGTCGTCCACCACCAGGATGCGCTTGACCTTGCGTTTTTCGGGGCCGCCGCGCGCGCCCAGCTGGTGCAGGCCGCCTTCGTGCAGCAGCTTGTCGATCGACAGCAGCAGGTCGGGCACGTCGAGAATCAGGACCGGGGCGCCGTCGTCGAGCAGGGCGCCGGCGCTGATGTCGCGCATCTTGCCGAAGATCGGGTCGAGCGCCTGCACCGCCAGGCTTTGCTCGCCGCGGATGGCATCGACCACCAGCGCATAGCGGCGCTGGGCCGTGCCGATCACCACCACCGGCAGTTCGCCGGCGCCGCTGCCGATCTGGCCCAGTTCCAGCACCTGGGCGGCCGACACGAGCCCGAGGTGCTCGCCGCCGAAGTCGAAGAACTGCTTGTTCTCCAGGGTGTGGATTTCGCTTTGCGGCACCTTGAGCACCCGTTCGACCTTGACGATCGGGATCGCATAGGCTTCGCCCTGCACGTCGACCACCAGCGCGCGCACGATCGACTGGGTCAGCGGCAGCGTGATGAAGGTACGGAAGCCCGCGCCCGGCGTGGACTCGATGCGCACCGTGCCATTCTGTTCGCGGATGGTCTGGTGCACGATGTCGAGCCCCACGCCGCGCCCGGAAATGGCGCTGGTGGTTTCCTTCAGGCTGAAGGCGGGCAGGAACAGGAATTCGATCAGCTCCGGCTGCGACATGGCTTCGGCCATCGCGGCGCTGGCCATCTTGCGCTCGATTACCTGGCGCCGGATGCGCTCGATGTCGACCCCGCGCCCGTCGTCGCCGATCTCGATATTGAGCATGCCGGCGCGGTGGCGCGCTTCGAGCACGATGGTGCCGAGCGCCGGCTTGCCGGCGGCGATCCGTTCGGACGCGCTTTCCATGCCATGGTCGACGGCGTTGCGCAGCATGTGGTTGAGCGGGCTTTCGATACGCGCCAGGATGTCGCGGTCGACCAGCGTTTCTTCGCCTTCGATCAGCAGCTGCGCTTCTTTCCCCAGGCTGCGCGCCAGGTCGCGCACCATGCGCGGGAACGCTTGCACGCCGTCGCGGAAAGGGCGCATGCGCAAGGTCAGCACTTCATCCACCAGGTTTTTCGATACGCCCAGCAGGCGCCGCTCGTAGCTTTCGATGTCGGCCATGTGTTCGAGCATGAACTGCTTGAGCGGATGGGCCTTCTGGCCGGTCAGGGCCGATTGTTCGATCAAGGCCTGGTCGCCGCTGCGCACCACGGCGTCGTGCAGCTGTTCGAGCGCCTGGAACAGGCTGGCCTGGTTGCGCTTGAAGCGCTGCAGCTGTGCGATGAAGGGGTGCATCTGGTGCGCGTTGATGCGCGATTCGCTGGCCAGGGCCAGCAGGCGGTCGAAGTTCTGGGCCGCCTTGGGCGCGCCCTGGACCCGATGCGGCGCCGCTTCTTCAGGCGCGGCGGGCGGCGCGGCGGCTTCGGGCAGCGCCACGTCCGGCGCCGGCGCCGCGCCCGGAACCGGGTACGCTTCCAGCTCCGGCGCCGACTGGATCCGGGCGATGCCGGCGATGCTGTTCATGGCGGCGCTGATGCGCGCGCCGTGCTGCTCCAGCCAGGCCGGCAGCGATGCCTCGTCCAGAGTCGAGAACTGCAGTATCAGGTCGACCCCGGCCAGCAGCGCGTCGATGCGCGCGGGCGTGAGCTGCAGCTGGCCATGCTGGGCGGCGATGAAGGCGTCTTCCATGCCGTGCGCGAGCTGCACCACGACATCCAGGCCGACGATGGCGGCCGCGCCCTTGATCGAATGTGCGGCGCGCATCATCGCTTCGGTGGTGGCGGCGTCGCCACCGCCGCGCTCCATGCTCAAGAGGCCATCGGTGAGGATCTGGGTCTGGCCGTCCGCCTCCATGCGGAACAGGTCCAGCATCGAGAATTGACTGAGGTCGCCGCTGCCGGTGCTCATCGCAGCAGCCTGTTGAGCTGGTGCCCGATCAGCGGGGCGTCCAGCACGCCGATGCGCATCTCGCCGTGGGTCAGCACGCCGGTAATGTAGCGCTGCAGGCCCCTGTTGAGGGTGGCCGCCGGCGCGCCCACGCTGGCCGCGCCGTAGCGCAGGATGCCGTGCAGGTCGGCCACCGGCAGGGCGAAGCGCTGCTCTTCCCAGACGATGACGAGCAAGCGCGCGAACACGTGGCGTACGCGCTGGACCGTGGCGTCGTTGTCGTCGATGCCGAGCAGGCTGGCCAGCGCGATCGAAGGCGTCAGGGTGCCGCCGACGTTGACGATGCCGGTCAGCGCGCCGCCGCTGCGGTGCGGAAGCGAGTGGCTGGCGGCGAGCGGCGCGACCGCGGACACCATCCGGGCCGGCAGCAGCAGCCATTCGCGCCCCAGGCGAAATACCAGCCCGGAGCTGTCGTGCCGCGCGCGCGCGGCCTGCGGCTGGCGCAGCAGGGCGGCCCAGTCCTCGCGGTAGCCCGGCCCCACCGGACGCTGCATGCTGTGGCGCGCCGCGCCTTCGTACACATCGCAGTTGCGGCAGTGGACATGCTGTTCGAGCTTGGGGCAACTGAGGTCGCCGGCCACGCCGATCCTGTTCCAGCAATCGTCGAGGCCGGGCGCGTGCGGCTGGTCGGGCGCGATCGTCATTGGGCGCCTTTGCGTTGGTCGCCGTCATTGCGGCGCTGATAGATGCGCGCAGCGCGCTGCTTGAGGGCGGTCGCCTGGGCCGGTTCGCCGCTTTGCTCGGCCAGCAGCGCCAGGTGGCACAGCGCTTCGTAGTGGTCCGGCTGCAGGTAGACGCAGCGGCGCCAGTGGTCGCCCGCTTCGGCCATGCGCTGCTCGCATTCGCTGACCATGCCGAGGATGAAGTAGGCATCGGCCGAATCGGGGTTCTGTTCCAGCAGTTCGCGGCAGGCTGCGGCGGCGCCCTGGTAGTCCCCGACGTCGGCCTGGCGGCGCGCGCGCGCCAGCATGTCGGCCTGGGCGGGCCGCGCGGCCGCCGGCGGCGCGGCACGCACTGGCGGCGCGGCCGATGCCGGTGGTGGCGGCACGGGCGCGGGGGCGGGCGTTGCGGGCCGCAGCGGCGCCAGCGGGCGCACGTGCTGGCGCGCCGGGATGCGCGCCGGCCAGGAGGCGTGGGCGCCGGTTTTTTCGAGGGCGAACGCGCCCGGCGCGCGCAGCGCACCGAAGCCGTTGCGGCAGAACGCCGGCACCTCGGCATAGCCGGCGAACAGAATGCCGTCGTCGGCCAGCAGGCGCGCCAGGCTGGCGATGGCGCTGGCCACGGTGGGGTCGTCGAAGTAGATCAGCAGATTGCGGCAAAAGATGACGTCGTAGTAGCCCGGCCGGTTGGAAAAGGCGGGATCGAGCAGGTTGGCCTGGTTGAAGCTCACCTGGGCGCGGATATCGTCGCCGATCTGGTACTCGGCGCCGGCGGCGACGAAGTAGCGTTCGCGGAAATCGAGGTGGCGGCCGCGAAAGGCGTTGCGGGTGTAGCGCCCGGCGCGCGCGCGCGCCAGCGCCACCTCGGACAGGTCGACCGCGTCGATCGCATAATCGGCGGCGGCCACGCCGGCGCTTTGCAGCGACATGGCCATCGAATACGGTTCTTCGCCGCCGGCGCACGGCACCGACAGGATGCGCACCGGGCGCACCGGCTTGGCCGCCAAGCGCCGCTGAATGAAGGCGCTGGCCGCGACAAACGCTTCGGCGTCGCGGAACATCCACGATTCGGGCACCACCACCAGTTCGGTCAGCGCGCCCAGTTCCGCCGCGCCGGTCGCGAGCAGGCGGTCGTAGGCGCGCATGTCGTCCAGCGCGAGCGCCTGCATGCGCCGTTCGACGGCGCGGTTCACCACGGCGTCGGTCAGGTTCAGCCCCGTTACCTGCTGCAGGAGGTCGCGCGCCTTCATGCCGCCTCTCCGGTGGCGGGGAACAGTTGCGCGCGCACGTCGGGGGCGAGCAGCTGTGCCAGGGTGATCAGTTGCAGCATGCCGGCGCCGTCGGCGGCCACCTGGCCCAGGAACGGCGCGCCGCTCACGCCGGCGTCGGCCAGCGCGGCGCTATCGATGGTCTCGACGCCGACCACGTGTTCGGCCAGCAGGCCGAGCGGGCGCGTGGTTTCGTCAGCACCACCGTCGGCGACCGGATAGTCGACCAGGATGATGCGCGAGTCGTACCACAGCTGCTCCGGCGCCACGCCGGCCAGGGCCGAGAGGTCGATTACCGGCACCGGCGCGCCGTGCAGGTCGAGCAGACCGGCCACGTAATCGGGAGCGAGCGGAATGGACTTGAGGGCGGCGGCCGGCAGCACCCGCGCCACCGCCCACAGGGGCAGGGCGTAGCGGTCGGCGCCGATATGAAAGACCATGACTTTCATCGCCGCAGCCGGTCAGGTATTGACCGAGAAGGTCGCCACCGACGATTGCAGGTCGCTCGCCGCATACTGCAGCTGGTGCACCGCTTCGCTGGTCGCTTTCAGCGATTCGACGGTCTGCTGGGTGGCGTCGTTGAGCTGCATCATGGTGTCGGAAATCTGCGAGGCGCCCACCGCCTGCGACTGCATCCCCTGCAGCACCAGGTCGAACTGGGGCGCCAGCTTCTGCACCTGGTCCATCACGGTGGAGAGCTGTTCGCCCACCTGGCGCACTTCGCCCACGCTGCGCCGGATCTCTTCGGAGAATTTGTCCATGCCCATCACGCTGGCCGATACCGCCGACTGCATTTCCTTGAGCATTTGCTCGATGTCCCAGGTCGACACCGAGGTCTGGTCGGCCAGGCGCCGGATTTCGGTGGCCACCACCGAAAAACCGCGCCCGGCGTCGCCGGCTTTCTCGGCTTCGATGGCGGCGTTGAGCGAGAGGATGTTGGTCTGGTCGGCCACCTTGGTGATGGTGATCAAAACACTGTTGATGTTGCTGGCCTTTTCCGACAGCGCCGCCAGCTTGGCATTGATCGAATCGGTGGCCGAGACCATGTGCTGCATGGTGCTGTCCATGCGTTTCAGGTTTTGCTGGGCGTCGGCGGTGGCGCTGGTGGTGTAGTCGGCCACCGCGGTGGCGTCTTCCATGGTTTTGAGCAGCTGCGTGGTGTTGGCCGAGATTTCCTTGGTGGTCGAAAGGATTTCGATGCTGGTCTGGGCTTGCTCGATGCCGGTCGCTTCCTGCTGCTTGGCCGAGGCGGCGATTTCGGTGGCCGAGGTGGTGACCTGGATGCCGGCCTTTTGCACGTTGTTGAGCAGGATGCGCAGGTTGCCGACCATGGTTTTCAGGCCTTCGCCCATGCGCCCGATGGCGTCGGTGCCGGTGATGGTCACGGTGCCGGTCAGGTCGCCGATGGCGGCCTTGGAAACCACGTCGAGCAGGGCGTCGACATTGGCGCGCAGCGCGTTGGTGGCGGCGGCCTCGTTGGCCTGGCTGTCCTGGATCGACTGCGCCATGCGGTTGAATTCCTCGGTGACCTTGCCCAGTTCATCGCGCGAGACCACGGATGCGCGCGCCGACTGCTGGCCGGCGGCGATCTTGCCGACCGCCTCGGTCAGGTTGTTGAGCGGATTTAACAGCGCGCGCGCCAGCATCCAGGCCACGATCGAGGCCAGCGCCACGCAGATCACGCCGCCCACGCTGAGCAGCCGCGACATGGTTTTCTGCAGCTGCGCCGATTCGGCGCTGCGGGCCGCCAGCAAGGCGTTTTCGTCTTCGCCGATCTGGGCGATCAGGGAGCGCACTTCGCTCACCGTCTGGAAACCGTTGGCCAGTTCGGCCGAGCTGCTGATCTGCTGGGCGGCGTCGGGCGCCTTGCCGAGTTCGCGGCGCTTGGCGATCAGCGGGCGGATCACGTTCTTGAGCCAGACGCCGGTCATCTCGTCGACCTTGCGCACGCGTGCGTTTTGCGTTGGATTGTCGGCGGTCAGCAGGATGGCGTGGCGGATATTTTCCTCAAGAAACTTCTCTTCATTGACCTGGGGCGTCAGGAAGCGTTCGTCGCCGGTGAGCAGGAAGCCGCGCGCCTCGGCCTGGATTTCCAGCACGTTGGTGGCGATTTTGTTAGTTTCCAGCAGCACTTCCAGGGTATGGCGGTCCCAGCGATTGGCATCCGACATCTTGGAGAAATTGTTGTAGGCCAGAATCAGCAGGAACAGGATGATGGCGACGATGGCGCCGAAGCCGAGAAACAGCTTGTTCTTGATGCTCAGGTCTGTAAACATGTTTCTCTCCGTGTACGCTGTTGTTCTCTATAAATGTAACATCGTTGAGGGGTGGCACGGGACATTTCGCCCTGCAGAATGGGGAAATTTTTGGCGGGCAAGGGATGCGCAGCCACGGCGTTGCCGCGCGGGCGGGCCGGTTGCGGCGGGCGCAGCCGCCCGCCGCAGGATGATGATGTTACTGGCCGCGCTTTTCGCGGGCCACGGCGGCGATGCGCATGCGCAGCGCATTGAGCTTGATGAAACCGCCGGCGTCGGCCTGGTTGTAGGCGCCGCCATCTTCATCGAAGGTCGCAATGTTCATGTCGAACAGCGAATCGGTCTTGGAATCGCGCGAGACGACGATCACATTGCCCTTGTACAGCTTCATGCGAACCCAGCCGTTGACGGTCTGCTGGGTGTGGTCGATCAGGGTTTGCAGCGCGACGCGCTCGGGCGCCCACCAGTAACCGTTGTAAATCATCGACGCGTAGCGCGGCATCAGGTCATCCTTGAGGTGGGCCACTTCGCGGTCCAGGGTGATCGATTCGATGGCGCGGTGGCCGCGCAGCATGATGGTGCCGCCCGGGGTTTCATAGCAGCCGCGCGACTTCATGCCGACGTAGCGGTTCTCGACCAGGTCCAGGCGGCCGATGCCATGCTTGCCGCCCAGGCGGTTCAGTTCCGTCAGCACGGCGGCCGGCGACATGCGCACGCCGTTGATGGCCACGATGTCGCCTTTTTCGTATTCGAGGTCCAGGTACTCGGCCTGGTCGGGCGCCGCTTCCGGGCTGACGGTCCAGCGCCACATGCTTTCCTCGGCTTCGGCGCTCGGGTTTTCCAGATGCCGGCCTTCGAAGGAGATGTGCAGCAGGTTGGCGTCCATCGAATAAGGCGCGCCGCCGTTCTTGTGCTTCATGTCGACGGCGATGCCGGCATCTTCCGCGTACTTCAGCAGTTTTTCGCGCGACAGCAGGTCCCATTCGCGCCATGGGGCGATGATCTTGACGTCGGGTTTAAGCGCATACGCGCCCAGCTCGAAGCGCACCTGGTCGTTGCCCTTGCCGGTGGCGCCGTGCGAAATCGCGTCGGCGCCGGTGGCGCGCGTGATCTCGATCAGGCGCTTGGCGATCAGGGGACGGGCGATCGAGGTGCCCAGCAGGTATTCGCCTTCGTACACGGTGTTGGCGCGGAACATCGGAAATACGAAGTCGCGCACGAATTCTTCGCGCACGTCGTCGATGTAGATATTCTCCGGCTTGATGCCGAACTTGATCGCTTTCGCGCGCGCCGGTTCCAGTTCTTCGCCCTGGCCCAGGTCGGCGGTGAAGGTGACGATCTCGCACTTGTAGTTATCCTGCAGCCACTTGAGGATGACCGAGGTGTCCAGGCCGCCCGAATAGGCGAGGACTACTTTTTTGATGTCGCTCATGGAAATTCCAATCTTGGGTTGACGATGGTGTGTTGTTATTCCGCGCTGCCGGCGATTTCGCCGAGCAGCAGGTATTCGATCAGCGCCTTCTGCACGTGCAGGCGGTTTTCGGCCTCGTCCCAGACCACCGACTGCGGTCCGTCGATGACGTCGGCCGCGACTTCCTCGCCGCGGTGGGCGGGCAGGCAGTGCATGAAGAGCGCGTCCGGTGCGGCGCGCGCCATCTTGGCGGCATCGACGATGTAGCCGTCGAAGGCTGCCAGGCGCGCCGCGTTTTCCTTCTCGTAGCCCATGCTGGTCCACACGTCGGTGTTGACCAGATGGGCGCCCTGGCACGCGTCGGACGGGTTGTCGAAGACGGTGAAGCGGGAGGTCGACACCACGGAATGGTCGATGTCGTAGCCTTTGGGAGTCGATACGTTCAGGTGGAAGCCGAATACTTCGGCCGCCTGCAGCCAGGAGTACAGCATGTTGTTGGCGTCGCCCACCCAGGTGACGATCTTGCCGGCGATCGAGCCGCGGTGTTCGACGTAGGTGAAGATATCGGCCAGCACCTGGCAGGGATGGTGTTCGTTGGTCAGTCCGTTAATCACCGGCACGCGCGAATGGGCGGCGAAGCGTTCGATGATGTCCTGGCCGAAGGTGCGCACCATGATGATGTCGCACATGCGGCTCATGACCTGGCCGGCGTCTTCCACCGGTTCGCCGCGTCCGAGCTGGCTGTCGCGGGTGTTGAGGTAGATGGCGGCCCCGCCCAGCTGGTGCATGCCGGCCTCGAAGGAGAGGCGGGTGCGGGTCGAGTTTTTCTCGAACACCATGACCAGGGTGCGGTCGATCAGGGGATGGTAGACCTCGTAGTTCTTGAATTTTCGCTTGATGATCTTGGCGCGTTCGATGACGTACTCGAACTCGGCCAAGGTGAAGTCGGAAAACTGGAGGAAATGCTTGATCGGTTTATTTGTAGACATAGACACAACGATTGAATGCGTGAGCCGCGCGCGGCCGGGCCCTGGCGTAGGGTTGCGGATCAATTATAAGGGTTTTGATAATTTGCCGGGGGCAACCCCGGTAAACGGCAGCGCCGCCCCGTTACACGGCCAATTCATCCCCACACCCCCTGGGCTTGTCAGTGCGCGAAATAGCGTCTGGCCTTGCTCGAGAACCCGAATGCGTAGATCCACCACGCCATCAGTGCCGGAACCAGGATCGTGTGGCCGGGTGGCTTTTTTTATTTAAGGCCACGAATGATGAACGATCAAGAGCGCGACAACATGTGGGTGTCGATCAAGACGGCGCTCGCCGACAACACGCGCAAGACCGAACAGATCTTAACCGCCTTCCCCTCCGGAGACACGGACGGTCACCGGCGCTATTACGAGGCGGTGATCGAGTGGCGCGAGCTGCGCAACCGGCTGGTGCGCGAGGCCCTGATCAAGGTCACCCAGGCGGGCGCGCTGGCCGGCGCCGGCTGGGTCGCGCTGGCCAGAGTTTCAGACCCCCACTTTGGGGCGCGATGCCAGCGACGGCGAGAAGGTGCTGGCCAGCGCGCGCGACCCGCTGCACCTGAAGTACGCGGCACAGCTGGAAGCGGTGATTGCTGGCTGCTTGTAGTTGCAGCATGAAACTCTGATTCTGAATGGCCGCCCGGCTCTGTTACTAACTTTCTAGAATGTGGAGCTATGGTTCCATAGGAAACTGCGAATGGGCCATCTCCCCGCCGGTGCTCAATTGCGACCTTTTCAGATTGGTAATATTTTCTCCCTATTATCCGAAAAACTAGATTTTTTCACTGATCGATGGAACTTCACGCGTGAATATACGTCAATACACCGTCGCAACGTGTGCCGCATAATTGCCGCGCGATGGAACCATGTGATCCTCCAAACGATGACAACGTTGCTTCTCGCATTTATTGTTGAGTTTGCTTACCTTGTAATCAGTCCCATCAGTTGGAGCTGGGCTAGGGCGCCCCCGTGGTTATTTTCTAATCTAACTCGGGACATATCGTGAAAAAATTCAAACGTGTTCTTTTCCTCCAATTCCTTGTGTTCGCACAAGCGATGGCTGGACCCATTGATCAAAAGGAAGAAAACGCCGCTTTCGACAATCAGTTAATGGTTAACTCTGTCGTGGGCGCAGAAGTCGGACCCAACGGTGAACCGGCAGTTTATGTCCGGGATAAATTTCTGGAGGACGAACAGCAACCCAAGCCGGAACCTTTCGTTTTCGGTTTTTCAACGGCGGTTTCATTTAGCTCAACAATCGGGTCGGGCGATGGCGGAGCGCCGCTAAAGGCCTCTCGCCCGTCACCAGGCAATAAGAACAAGCAGTCGGAGGGTTTAGGTTGTAAATCCACGGAAAATCCCGTCCTCATCGCAACCGGCGAAAAGCACAAAACTGAAGAGGACTTTACTGCTCAGGGACTCTACGCACTATCGCTATCTCGCACATACCGCAGTATGCACGGGGAGGGCGGTCTCTTTGGCAAGCGCTGGCTTTCCAGCCTGGACCCCCACCGGCTTGCGTACGGCGACTTCTTTGCCCCGCAAGCAGATTGGCATCTGATTCCCAAGACGATTACTCACATCGACGAAAACGGCACTGCGGTCGTGTATAAGTACATAAGGTCGGGGCCGCCAGTTGGTGGGGACGAAGTGCGAACCCCTAAACCGCTACCGCCCAGCGCGCAAGCTACTCAGCCAGCCCTCCCCCCCAAGCGACCTAATGTTACTCCAAGGCGCCCGGAAGTATATTATTACGCAGAAGGCAGGGATATATCCGCCGAGGACGTATTAAGCTATTTCCCGGAACAATCTGTAGTCATTCGCAAAAATAGGAAAACTTTCGCATTCACGCCGCAAGGCCAAATCGACAGCATTGCAGACCAGGGCGGCCTGAACTTACGACAATACACATACTATCCCCCCTCCAATCGCGTCCCCGCTAGACTTGCGTCGATTCAAAACGCTCCCGGACAAAGCGTCAAATTTAATTGGGGTGCGAACGGCTTGGTCTCAAGTGTTGTGGACACCAATAATCATACTTGGAACTACCAATACAACGACAAGGGTATGTTGACCAAGGTAACTTCGCCTGGGCCCAACCCGGATGTACGCGATTATCACTACGAGGCTGGCGACCCGTCTCTGCTTACCGGCATCACCATCGGCGGTGTCCGCTATAGCACTTATAGCTATTGGCCGGATCGCCGCGTGCATATCAGCGGGCTCGCCGGCGATCGCCACCGTGACGTTTTCGACTACAGTGACAAGCTGACCGTAGTTACCAATGCCCAAGGCCAGCAATCCCGATACAGCTTCGTCAATGTGGCAGGCGAATTAAAGATCAATAAGATCGACCGGACAGCGACGGCCACGTGCCCGCATTCCAGCGCATTTACCGACTACGACCCGTATGGCTACGTTTCGACTACTACTGATTGGCGCGGTATCCCGACAACTTTCCATTACGACGAAAACGGCTATCTATCCACCGAAACCAAAGCAGCGCGCACGGCGGAGGAGACAAAAACTGAACACACGTGGGATAACGGCGAGCTGCGCGAAACGGTCTATAAAGGCGCCGGGGGCGACAGTTATGCCAAGGTCAACTATGCTTACCACTCGGGTGGTCGAGAACGCGGACGTATAGCGGAAACACTGATCACCGACCTGAAATCTGGCAGGGGACGGCTTACCAGATATGCATACGCGTTTCACCCGAACGGCACGCTGGCGACCATGGTCACAACTGCGTTCCTCGCCGGAAGGGAAATCCGGTCAACAGTCAACTACGATGCCTTCGGTCGGGTAAGTTCGACCGTCAACCCATTGGGTCACGTGAAATCTTTTGGCGGCTACACCGGACTCGGCATGCCAGGCACGATGACCGACATAAATGGGCTTGTCACTAGTTACTCGTACAACCCTAACGGCACGCTTGGAAAAGTTACTGCGCCGGGCAATCGCATTACTCAAGCTACCTATAACGCCGCGCGCCAGCCGACGACCATTACCTTTCCCGACGGCAGCATGATCAAGTATCGATATTCACCTGACGGCGATGTGGAAGCAGTAGGCGATGCGCAGAATCAGTTTTCAACCGTCAAGTATGACGCTGGCAGCAATTCCTTGCGCGACGCGTCACCCCGGCAAGTGCCTTCAGCTGGTGCAAACGGTCCTCGTGCTGCCGCTGGCGGTGAGTTCAGCAAGGTAACCAAGCTCGATTCCTTGGGGCGGCCTTACCAGATGGTGAACAACAAGGGCGAACGAGAAGATATTCGCTACGATGGGAACGGCAATATTGTCGTATTCTATACTGGCGACGGCAAGGGTACTTTCTACGAATATGACGCACGAAACCGATTGATCAAACAAACAGCGGCGGATGGATCGATCACGCGTCTCGAGTACGACTGGTCCGGTCGGCTGGAAGCCTTTACTGATCCTCGCGGCGTAAGGACCACCTTCGCCTACAACAACTTCGGCGACGTGCTTCGCATCGATAGTCCTGATCGAGGTACCACTACGTACGATGCATACGACGATCTTGGACGGCTGACGCATGAGACACAGGCCAATGGCAAGGTAATTACGTACACATGGGACGATCTTGGCCGCCAAAGGACACGTCACAGCGGCGATACAACTGAAACCTTCAACTACGATGAGGGCCACTTGGGCAAGGGCTTCTTGACGAGCATGACCGATGCCACGGGGCGCACAAATTGGGCATATGACGCTGCCGGCAAGCCGATTCGCCAAGATAACGATATCTACGGTACGAAGTTAACAACAAGATGGGCGTATGACGCCGGCGGCCGGCTGAGCGGCATGGCATGGCCAAGTGGTCTTAACGTTGTATATGAGTATGACGGTACCGGTCGCCTGACAAAAATGCGGAGTAACCTGAGCGGCAAGTGGGCCACTATTGCCGATGGGTTCCTGTATCAGCCCGCCAACGAGTCAATGTATGCCTGGCGCTTTGGCAACGGGCAATCGCGCATGAGCACGTTTGACGTGGATATGCGCCTCGATCAGCTCCAGACGCTTGGTGTGCACTCTCAGAACTTCGACTACAGTCCCTGTGGAACGATCTCCAAAGTCTCCGACGCGGTTCGTCCCGAGCTGACGACCGACTACGGCTACGACGAGCATGGCCGGCTTTCGAGCGTCAACCGCAACGGCGATCACCAGTATTTCGGATGGGATGACGTCGGCAATAGAGTCAAGCACAGCCGGGAAGCGCAGGGCGAGTTCAACTACAGGGCACCTCGAATAACCCGTGATTTCGCGGTTGCCTGCGAACGGGGCGTTTGAATGTGGCCCGCATTGCGCGAGCGACGTTGTTTCCCGACCTGTTTTTCAGGCTACGTTGCTCAAATTCGGCGGCCCGAACGGACCTCGGGCGTTAGAACGCCTCGATACCTGCCTCCTTCAAGTAGACGAGGCGCTGCAAGTTGTAGGCAGCGACCTTCCAGTTCAGGTGCAGCGTGGCGCGCGCCAGGCCAATGGAGCGCAACGCCTTGCCGCCCATCTGGGCCATGCCCGCGAACACGTGTTCGACGCGTGCGCGTGTCTTGGCGATGCGATGGTTGCGGCGCTGCTGGGCATCGGAAATCGGCTTGTCCTTGCTACCTTTGCGCTGGATGTGCATGCGCCAGCCCTGCTTGTTCAACCGCGCTTCGCGCTCGCCGTCGACGTACCCCTTGTCGGCCAGGATGTTGCGATTCGTGTTGGAGGGATCGAGCACCTCCTCGAAATGCGTGGTGTCATGTTCGCTGGCCGTGCTGACCTTGATCTTGCGCACCAGCTTGTAGCGTTTGTCGGCGTTGACCGAGACCTTATAGCCGAAGTAGGACTTGCCGTGTTTCTTCGTCCAGCGCGCTTGCGTATCCTTCTGACGCCGCTTGGCCGGCTTCCAGCCGGCCGGTATCGCGCCTTGCATGACCAGGGTTTTCTCTTCCTTGTTCAGCGACTGTTTCGGCGCCTGCACAATGCTCGCGTCGATCATCTGCCCGCCGCGCGCAATGTAGCCGTGCTGGGACAGTTGGCGATTGACCGCATCGAATACGCTCTCGCTGGCGCCGGCCTGGATCAAGCGCTCCTTGAAAGTCCAGATCGTCGTCCGATCCGGGACCTGACTACTCGCGCGCAAGCCGGCAAAGCGCTGGAAGCTCAAGCGATCGAGCAGCTGGAATTCCATCTGCTCATCGCTCAAGTTGAACAGCTGTTGGATCAACAGTACGCGCACCATCAATTCGGTGGGGAAAGGCGGACGGCCGCCGCGCTCGCGGCTAGGGCGTGGTGCCGCAAGGTCGACCTCGGCAGCCAGGGCGGCGAAGTCGACATGCCGCTCCATCACCACCAGTGCATCGCCGAGCTTGTTCAGCTTGGCTTCGCGCTCTTGGTCAGCAAACAGACTGGTCTTGATCATGAAAAATTACGTCAGAGTCGAGGCACCGATATCATGCCAGATTCACGAGGGTTTTTCGAGGTGCCCTACAGTCTCTACGCTGGCACCAACCGCCTTCAGCACTGGACTGGCAGTGGTCAATCGCGCCGGTACGAGTACGACGCGGTAGGAAACGCCACGATTGAGCATCGCCATGATGGTAATCGTAAGTACACCTACGACAACTTTAACCGCATGAACGGGGTTTGGGTCAATGGGGCACAAGTTGGGGATTACCGCGTAAATGGGCTCAACCAGCGAGCCTTGAAGATCGCCAACAATGTCGGCACAAGGTCGATTTACGGACCCGCTGGCGAACTCATTGCAGAAATCGGCGGAACAAACACGCAGTATGTCTACCTCAACGGCCAGATCTTTGGCGTTGTGCGCGGCGGCCAATTCTACGCGAGCCATAACGACCAGATTGGACGTCCCGAAGTGCTGACGAACGGCGACGGCGCGCCAGTCTGGCGCGCGGCGAATGCAGCGTTTGACCGCCGAGTTGTAACCGATTCCATCGGGGGAATGAATGTTGGATTTCCTGGTCAGTATTACGATGCAGAGTCCGGGCTCTGGTACAACTGGCATCGCTATTACGATGCCACCTTGGGCCGCTACATCCAAAGCGATCCGATTGGATTAGCCGGAGGCGCGAACCCATACGGCTACGTAGGTGGAGATCCGCTGAGAAATTCCGATCCACAAGGACTACTCCCAGCTTTTCTCATTCCGGCCTTCCTTTTCGTGGCAGAGCATCAAGTGGGCTTCTTGGCTGCCAGCACGGTTGCCGTTGCGATCACGACAGGGGCCGACGTGCCTGGGCCGATGGGTACCGCGACGAAGGGGGCAGCAGGTGCAGCTAAAGTCGGCGGGCAATACGCGTTGAGAGCGTTGAAGGACGGGTGGTATCCTGTGATGCAGTACAGACACGCTGATCCAGTAGGCGTGATGTACTGTAAGAAAGGGGACCTATGGAAAATTGGGATTACTGACGATTTTCCGACGCGGTATAGCGGGCCAGAACTTATGAGTATCGGGCCAGGAGTCTATATGACAAGGGAATTTGAAGGTGTCACGAGGGCACAAGCGTATAAAGTTGAAAACATGAAGATACTGAACTACACAGCGATTCATGGTCATCGTCCCCCTGGAAACAAAACCAATCATTAGGAGGTCTTATGGACTGCACAATAACCGGCGATTGCGACCACGACTCTGGTCTGCCAGATGTGCTCCTCTGGCTTAACCAACCGGAGCAGGAGGAAGCGTTTGCAAAGGACTACGGCGAGGGGCTTGCCTCGCTCGCGGTCATTTTGGTATGTAGCAAGCATATAGTTGATGTCAAACCGCGAATTCGTCACTCAAAGAAGGAAAAACGGTTGTACATGGACATCATGCTTGTATATACCGAGTTTGTCCTCCTAACGGCAGAGAACAAGAAGGCAAGAGTATTGGAGGCCCTGTTAGAGGACGTACCGCGAATTGTCAGAAAGTACAAATTCGCGGACTTTGACACCGAACTCTTCATTTCAGACTTCAATCGGTATTTTTCTGGTCTGCTCGCAGCGCTGCCGCGAACACCCGCGCTGGCCGCCTGATTGGGGTTGAAGGCGGTGACAGTAACCGCCTTCCCTCATAATTACCGACGCTGCAGTAGATTTTGCCGTAGCGTCGGTGATATTTGAAGCTAGGATATGCCGTGTGGGATGCTGTATGAATGTACAGTATTTCAAACCACATTCAATATCTCTAGGTATATCTATGGCAACCCCTATCACCTCTTGGATCGGCGGAAAACGTCGGCTCGCCGACTTCCTTATTCCAAAATTTCCTCCACGCAAGTGTTGCGTTGAGGTATTTGCTGGTGGCGCCGCGCTGTACTTTATGCGGCCGCCGGCCGATGTGGAAGTCATCAACGATATCAACGGCGAATTAGTCCGCCTGTACCGGATTGTGTAAAATCATTTGGAAGAATTCGTCCAACATTTCAAGTACGCGTTGGCGAGTCAAAACTTGATAATATCGGGCTAGGCCTGTACATGGATAGGGAATTTGTCGGCGGCACCAGGGCACAAGCGTATAAACTTGAGAACATGAAGATACTGAACTACACAGCGATCCATGGTCATCGTCCCCCTGGAAACAAAACTAATCACTAGGAGGCCTTATGAAATGCAACATAGTGGGCGAAGGTGACCACGAGACTGGGCTGGGAAATGTGCTGTTCTGGCTTTCCCGTCCAGAGCAGTGGGAAGCGTTTGCAAAGGATTACGGCGAGGGACTTGAGAAGCTTGTGATCGATGTGATTTGTGCCAAGCTTTTTGATGGTCTCAAACCGCGGATTCGTTTTGCCAAAAAGACGAAGTATCTGTACATGGACATCATGCTGGACTATGACGATTTTGTCCGCCTAACGGCGGAGGAAAAGAAGAAAAGAGTATTGGAGCGCTTGTTGGAGGACGTACCCCTGATTGTCAGAAAGTACAAATTCGCCGACTTTAATACCGAACTCTTCCTTTTAGACTTCAATCGGTATTATTCTGGTCTTCTCGCAGAGCTGCCGCGAACACCCGCGCAGGCCGCCTGATTGGGTCGCAGGCGGTGACAGTAACTGCCTTCTCCATAATTGCCGACGCTACAGTACATTTTGCTGTAGCGTCGGTGATATTTGAAGCTTGAATATGCCGCGCTCGGTGTATTCCCGACTCAACTATATGATGCCCCAGCGGATCGCCTTGACGACTGCGTTCACCCGCGAGACAACAGGCGTCAATGGCGCGGCCATTTCTTATGGCCCTCAGTGGGGAGCTGCATTCTCAGCTCAGAAGACCAGTACTTTGTCAATTCGGAAGGACCTGATTCCGTTCCTGAAAAGCTTATAGAGATCTCAACGCTATGACCAAATTACAAATCGCAATAGGAATTGCAATGTTCCTGCCAGGGGTGTTCGGGCTGGCGGCGTTCGTTTTCTACACAGTACGATACATGCGGCTACGACGAGGTCGTAAAGATACTTTCGTTGATTATTTGCATGATTTCACGGGGGGCTGGATGCGCTTAATAACGCGCGCCGATCCACCCGAGGAGCAACACTACTTTCGAAAAATGCTCCTTGCCGGCGCTTTCTTCGTTTCCTATGTAGTGGTCATCATGGCAGTCGTAGGAGTTCGAGGGTAGATATCGTTTTGATACAGGGGGGCGGCGCTAAACAAGGGTTCTACTTGCGCGTCGAGGGCAGTGGATTAGGTACTGAACTACACAGCGATCCATGGTCATCGTCCCCCTGGAAATAAAACTAATCACTAGGAGGCATTATGAAATGCGACATAGTGGGCGAATCTGACCACGACTCCGGTCTTTCAAACGTGCTGTACTGGCTTTCCCGTCCAGAGCAGTCGGAAGCGTTTGCGAAGGATTACGGCGAGGGACTTGGCGAGCTTGTGATCGATGTGATTTGTAGCAAGCTTTTAGATGGTGTCAAACCGCGGATTCGTTTTGCGAAAAAGACAAAGTCTCTGTCCATGGACATCATGCTGGACTATGACGATTTTGCCCCTCTGACGGCGGAGGGAAAGAAGAAAAGAGTATTGGAGCGTTTGTTGGAGGACGTACCCCTGATTGTCAGAAAGTACAAATTCGCCGACTTTAACACCGAACTCTTCCTTTTAGACTTCAATCGGTATTTTTCTGGTCTGCTCGCAGAGCTTCCGCGAACACCCGCGCTGGCCGCCTGATTGGGGGCGCAGACGGTGACAGTAACCGCCTTCCCCTATAAGTGCCGACGCTACGGTAGATTTTGCCGTAGCGCCGGTGATGTTTGCTGTGGTCTAATTTGCCCGGACACCTCAATAGGTGGAAAATCCACCATCTGAGGAGTAATACATGGCAACAAGAAAACGGAAGACATTCGATCCCAGCCTGAAGCTGGAAGTGGTTCGAATGATCAAAGAGCAGGGACAGAGCATTCAGAACGTCAGCGAGAGCATGAGCATCGGCCAGACCGCGATTCGCCGCTGGCTGACCCAGTATGGTGCTGAGCAGAGCGGCCAGCCGGGCATCGGCAAGCCACTCACTGCCGAGCAGGAGAGGATCCGGCAATTGGAGGCGGAAAATCTGCAGCTGAGACAGGATGTGACTATCTTAAAAAAGGCCTCGGCCTTCTTTGCCCGCGAAATGAAATGATGCATCAGCTCATTGTTCAACTGCAAAAGGAGGCCATTCCGGTTCAGAGCAGCTGCCGCATCCTCGACGTCAGCCGGTCCGGTTTTTACGCGTCCGGAGCGTGTCAATGATTTTGAAACACCATATTGAACTTGTGAGAGTCTAAATCTCGGGTTTCAGGCGGCCTTTTTCTCAGTGGCCGGTGGGTTGATCCAGGCTGCAGTTGGCAGTCTTTGCGTCTGCGGCATGCGGTGCTTGAAACGATTCGGCGTGCGCTGGAAGGCGTCCGCCAGAGTGGCTTGGCGTTGTTTGCCCACTTCGGCCGCGCGGCCCGTGTGGACGCTCTCAGGCGTCATCATGGCGATGCTCGTGGTTGTACCACGTAAAGAATGTGGCGCAGTGAACGCGCGCATCGGCCAGCGATCCGAAGCGTGCAGGAAATCCCGGCTGGTACTTCATGGTCTTGAACTGCGCCTCCGAGTACGGATTGTCGTCGGAGACGTAGGGCCTGCTGTGGGACTTGACGATGCCCAGGTCTGACAGCAGCGTCGCTACCGGCTTGGAGCGCATGCTGCTGCCCCGGTCGGCATGCAAGGTCAGCGTGCCTGGCATGATGTCTTCCTTCGCGGCGGTGTCGGCAATGAGTTGCTCTGCCAGTTCGGCGGTTTCCTGCTCGGCCACCATCCAGCCGACGACGTAGCGGCTGAAGATGTCGAGGATGACATACAGATGGAAACACGTTCCTCTGACCGGGCCCTTCAGTTTGGTGATATCCCAGCTCCAGACTTGATTGGGCACCACGGCCAGCAGCTCCGGTTTGGCGTATTCAGGATGACGCAACTGGTTGCGGCGCTCGCGCACGGCGGCACATCCTTGCAGCAAGCGGTACATGGTGCGCACCGAAGCCACGTAGCGTCCTTCGTCGAGCAACTGGGCGTGGATCGCTGCCGGCGCGCAATTGGCGAAACGAGGGCTGTTGAGCACGTCGAGCACGACGCGGCTCTCCAGCTCCGATAGCGCCAGCGGTGGCCGCCGCGCGGGTGCTGCGACGCAAGCAAGCGGCAGCGTGCAGACGCGGCGCGCGGCGCGGTCCCGATACAGGGCGCTGCGTGGCAAACGCAAGGCCCGACAGGCAGCGGCGACGCCGACGCGATCAGCCAGGTTGTTGGCGGCGTCGATCACTTCGGCTCGCTCAGTATGTCGCTGGTACTCAGTCCCAGCAGAGTGGAAAGTTTTTTTTTGGACGTCGATGATCAGGTCCGCCTTGACCAGTTTGGCACGCAGGCGCTCGACCTCTTTTTCCAGTTCCAGCACGCGTCGCGTTTGCGCGGCGGCGGGATCTGCTTTCGGCCCGCGCTTGCGCTCCAGTGCTGCCGCTTCTCCGACGGCTTGACGCTGCTTGCGCCCTTTGCGTGACTCATCTAGAACTAATCGCTTTTAGCCGGAAGGACACGGTGCCAATTTCGTACTGCGCCGTATCCGGTATGAAAAACAGCACGACCGTCAGTGCACCCATGGCGAGTTCGCCGAGCCAGCGCCCCCACTGGCGCCGGCGCGCGACGCCAAGCAGCGCCCGCCAATGCCGCGATGGCGAGGCGCCACGCGATGTCAGCCGCAAGGCTGCTGCGTACCCCCACCTTGTAAAAGACCATTACCGAGACAAAACCTGCGCTGATGACGGCGAGCGAGATCGATATCACGCCCAGGACCAGCAGAAGGAACCCGATGGAAAACGGTCGCTTGCCTGGTGGCTGGGCGACTTCCGGTGCGCAGCTTGCGGGGGATTGGTAGGGATTTTGCATCCAGCCACTATAAGTTCAATCAATCTCCGTAGCAACTGCGCCTGTTCACACAGCAGGCGCCATGCCGCCTCAGTAAATCGCCGTCACGTCCGCTGCCGTATGCTCCGGCGCCGTCAGCGGCAGGTCGAGCACGAAGCTGGTGCCGTCCTGCGCATTGCTCACCACCGTGATCTGCCCGCCCAGCAGCGAGGTGACGATGTTGTAGCTGATCGACAGTCCCAGCCCGCTGCCGCCCTGTCCCAGCTTGGTGGTAAAGAAGGGATCGAAAATCCGGCCCAGATGCTCGGGCCGGATGCCGCCGCCGTTGTCGTGGAACTCCACCACTACCCGTCCCTCGGCCGGCATCGATGCGGTGAGCGTCATGCCGCCGCTGTGGCCCGGCGCAAACGCGTGCAGCAGCGCGTTGTTGATGAAGTTCGTGATGACTTGCCCGAACGGCCCCGGATAGCTGTCCATCCCGATCGCGTCGGAGACGTCCATGTCGATGTTGTGATTGGCCGCGCGGATGCGGTTCATCATGGTGGCGATGATTTCGTGGCACACCTGCTGCAGGTTGAAGAAGCGGCGCTGCTCGGTGGTGCGGTCGACCGCCACCTGCTTGAAGCTGTTGACCAGGTCCGCGGCGCTGGTCAGCCCGCGCAGCACCAGCGAGGCCGCCTTCTGCGAATCGGTGATGAAGGCGGCCAGCTCGGAGCGGCGCAGGCCCGGCCCGTTCATCAGCGCTTCGATTTCGGCGGTCTTTTCCTGCATCGTGCTGGCGATCAGCAGGCTGTTGCCGATCGGGGTATTGAGTTCGTGCGCCACGCCGGCCATGAGCGAGCCGAGGGCGGCCAGCTTTTCCTGCGACACCAGCTGCGCCTGCGCATCCTGCAGCTGGCGGTAGGCTTCGGCGTTATCGAGCGCGATCGCCCCGTAGGCGCACAGGGTGCGGAAAATCATGCGCTCGTTCTCGCCATAGGCGTGCGATTGCGGCGCCTGCACCGTCATCACGCCGATGGCGCGCTCGCCCACCGTCAGCGGCACGAACAGCGCGCTCATATTGACCATCGTGCCCGGCACCACCTTGCGGTGCTCGGCGTCCGGCCAGTGCTCGATGTAGATTTCGCGCCGCTCGTCGAGGCAGCGCACCGAATAGGCGTCGCGCTTGGACAGGGGGATCGCGTGACTGGGCAGCTCGCGCCCCAGTTCCACGCCAAAGGCGCGGTGAAGCACGGTGCCGGCGGCGTCGATCAGGTAGATGGCGAAGGTGCTGGCGGTGAGCAGGCCGTGGATGTGGCGGTCGAGCGCCTGGAACACGGCGGCGGCGTCCAGGTGGGCCGTGATTTCCTGGCCGATGGCCGACAGGCGTTCGAGCGTCGCGCTGGTGCGCTGCAGGATTTCGGCGCGCCGCGCCTCCGACTCGGCCAGCTCGCGGTGGTGATAGCCCTCGCTGCGGGCGTGCTCGGTCTGGTGATGCACCTGCATGGCGATGGCGCGGTTGGTCGCTTCCTGGCTGTGGGTCTTTTCCCGCGAGCTTGACGCCGCCAGCGCCACCTCGTAGGCGCGCGCGTAGTCGCCAGCGGCCGCATACTCGCGCGCCATGGCGTCGTACAGGTCGCCCGGCACCGTGTAGCCTTCGATGGTGGAGGCCACCGACAGTGCCTGCTGCAGGTAGTGCAGCACCGGATTCGGTTCGACCATGCCGGGCGGCGGCGGCAGCGCGTGCTGGGCGTGGATGAGGGCCATCACGCGCAGCGCGGCGATCTGGTTGTAGGCGTAGCCGGGGGCGGCGGCCATGGCGGCGGCGTCGGCGGCCACCGCGATGGCCTCATTGGCGCGGCCCAGGTGCGACAGCGCGTGCGCCTGGCCGCGCCGCGCGATGCTGCGAAAGTCGGCCTGGTCGAGCGCTTCGGCGCGCGCGGCCAGGCGCGTAAAGGCGTCCAGGGCGCAGTCGTAGTTCCCTTGGTCGAGCGACAGGTCGCCGAGATATTGCAGGGCGATGGCGTAGCTGCGCGCGTTCTCCAGCGGTTTCAGGATGGTCAGCGCTTCCTGCAGCATGTCGTGGGCGGCGTCGAGCTGGCCCAGGCGGCGCAGGGTGTCGGCGCTGTGCATCAGGCAGGCCCCGACGCTGCGCGGCCAGCCGGTGGGACGCGCCAGTTCGAGCGCGCACTGGACCCATTCGAGCGCCGAGTGGTGGTCGTTGAGGATGGTGAAGTCTTCGCCGATGTTGGTGGCGGCGGTGATGGCGGCGCGCACCTGGCCGGTGTCGAGGGCCGACTCGTAGCAGCGCATGTAGTGGCCGGCGGCGGCGCCGAAGTCGGCCGCCTGGCTGGCGGCAAGGCCGAGGAAGTCGTTGACCCAGGTGGCCAGGGAGGGGTGCAGGCGGGTGCTGTCGGCGTCGAAGCGTTCGCCCCAGCGGGCAATCGCGCTGACGGGGTCGCGCAGGACGGCCCAGCGCGCGAGGGCCGCTTCGGCCAGGTCGCAGCGCAAGGTGTCGCCGGCCTCGCGGGCGCTGGCGGCGGCGTTGGAAAAGGCGGCGTCGCTGGCGTCATGGTCGCCGCGGTCGACCGCGATCCAGGCCAGCAGCCAGTGGGCGTCGGCGCAGCCTGCATGGTCGTTCAGGAGGGTGAAGCGGGACAGCAGTTCCTGCGCGTGGGTGCAGGCCAGGTCGAGTGCGCCGTCGAGCCATTCGCATTCGGCGTGCAGCAGGTGCATGCGCGCCTCCAGGCTGGCGCAATGGTCGGGCGGGAGGTCGGACAGGGGCAGCTGGGAGAGCGCTTCGCCGGCCAGCATCAGGGCGCGGGCCGGATCGCGCTGGCGCAGGTGCCAGGCCAGCGGCAGCAGCACCGGCAAGCGTTCCATGCCGCGCAGCGAGGGCAGGGCGGACTCCCATTGTGCAACGTTGACATCGACGGTGAACATCTCCATTGCCGGGACCCCTTTACGATGGTGTTGCCATTGTATGCTGAAAAGAGGGAGGGGAAGATATTGGTTCCGGTCGCTGACCTTAGAACCGTCGTTCCCGCGCAGGCGGGAACCCAAGTTTGTTGATCCGCCAGTGGCAGCGGCACGAACTTGGGTTCCGCCTGCGCGGGAACGACGGGTTAGCGGCTGGAACGACGGGCTAGCGCTACCGCGCGCGGCAATCAGTACAGCGTCTGCGCCGACTCGTGCAGCAGCTGTCCGTACAGCGTGTGGCGGAATTTGGCGATTTTGCCTTCCGCCACCGCCGTCAGGATCGCGCACTGCGGCTCGATCAGGTGGCGGCAGTTGTAGAACTTGCAACCGCCCAGATACGGCCCGAACTCGACGAACGCCCGTTCCAGCATCCCTTCGCTCAGGTGATACAGCCCGAACTCCTGGAAACCTGGCGAATCGATGATCGAGGCATGCTCGCCCAGCGAATACAGGCGCGTGAAGGTGGTGGTGTGCTTGCCGGTGTCGAGCGCCGCCGAAATCTCGCGCACCGCAATATCCGCGTCCGGCACCAGCAGGTTAATCAGCGACGACTTGCCCATGCCCGACTGGCCGATGAAAATCGACGATTCCCCTTCCAGCAGCGGCATCAGGGTGGCCACCGCGTGCTCCGGATTGGCGCGCGCCGACACTTCATGCAGCGGGTAGCCGAGCGAGGTGTAGGCCAGCAGGCGCTCGCGCGCCTTGGGCAGCAAGTCGGCCACGTCGGTCTTGTTGAGGATCAGGTGCGCCTCGATGCCCGCCGCTTCGGCCGCCACCAGCGAGCGCGAAATCAGGTCGTCGGCAAACCCCGGCTCGGTCGCCACCACGATGAACAGGCGGCTCAGGTTAGCCGCCAGCAGCTTCGATTTGTACTGGTCGGAGCGGTACAGCAGCGTCTTGCGCTCGGTGATCGATTCGATTACCGCCTGGTCGTCCGACGTCATCTTGAGGTTGACCACGTCGCCCACGGCGATATTGGTCTTTTTACCGCGCGTGACGCACTGCAGCTTGCGTCCGTCCACGTCGGCCAGGTAATGGCGCCCGTGGGCGGCGATGATGATGCCGGTCAGGCCGGTGGCCGCCGGCACGCCAGGGCCGCTCATGCGCCGCTCCGCTGGTCGTACAGCGCGCTGGCTTTCGCCGCGCAGATAAAGTCGTTGTCAGACAGCGCGCCGCCGGCCGAATGGGTGTTGTAGCGCACTGCGCACTCCTTGTAGGTGACCGTCAGTTCCGGATGGTGGTCCTGATGGTGGCTGATCCAGGCCAGCGCGTTCACGAAGGCCATGGTGTCGTAATAATTCTTGAAATTGAAGCTGCGCTGCAGCTTGCCCTCGGCGATGCTCCAGCCGGGCACCTGCGGCAGCAGGGCGGCGATGGCGCCGGCGTCGAGGGCGGCGGCGTTGGCGCCGCAGTTTCGGGTAAGCAGGTTCATCGGACCGCCAGGTTGAGTTGATGGATGCGGATGCTGGCCGGCGGATGCGAGTCGTAAAAGGTCGAGTGCAGCCGGTCGGGCGTGAGCGTGGAGGCGTTTTCTTCGTACATCTTGACCAGCGCCGAGATCAGGTCGCGCGCGTCGGTGTGGGTGGCGGCGAAGGCGTCGGCTTCGAATTCGTGCTTGCGCGAGCTGATCGAGGTCAGCGGCGAGAACAGGAAGGTGAACACCGGCAGCACCAGCATGAACAGCAGCAGCGCCACGGCGTCGCTCGGCACGCCCGGCATCGGATCGAAACCGAGGCCGCTGTAGAACCAGGTCTGGTTTTTCAGGTAGCCCAGCAGGGCCAGGAAGGCCAGCGAGACGACCGAGCCGATCACCATGCGCTTGAGGTTGTGCTGCAGTTTGAAGTGGCCCAGCTCGTGCGCCAGCACCGCTTCGATTTCCGGCTGGGTCAGGCTGGCGATGAGGGTGTCGAAAAACACCACGCGCTTGTTGGCGCCGAAACCGTAGAAAAAGGCGTTGCTGTGCGCGCTGCGCTTGGAACCATCCATGACGAACAGGCCCTTGGCGGCGAAGTTGACGCGGGCCATCAAGCCTTCAATGCGCTGGCGCAGGCTGTCGTCCTTGAGCGGCTCGAATGTATTGAACAGCGGCATGATCAAGGTCGGGGCGATGACCATCATCACCAGCTGGAAGCCAATCCAGACCAGCCAGGTGTACAACCACCACAGGTTGCCACTTTTTTCCATTAGTTGCAGGACAACCCAGATCAGCGGCAGGCCGAGCACCAGGCCGAGGGCCGTGCCTTTCAGGGCGTCGACGATCCACAGGCCCAGGCTCATCTTGTTGAAACCGAAGCGCTCTTCGAGCACGAACTGGCGGTAATAGTCGAACGGCAGGTCGAGCACGCCGCTCACGGCGGCAAAGGCGACGAACAGGCCGATCTGGAAGACGATGCCGTTGCCGGTGTGCGGCAGCAGGGCGATGGCCAGCCATTGCAGGCCGCCGAGCAGGGTAAAACCGATCAGGACGGTGCTGCTGAACAAGAGGCTGAGCAGGCCGAAATGGATCTTGGCGGCGGTGTAGTCGGCCGCCTTCTGGTGGGCGGCGAGCGGGATTTTTTCGGCAAAATCGGCCGGGACCGCGCCGCGGTGGGCCATCACGTGGCGCAACTGGCGGCTGGACAGCCAAAAGCGCAGTACCAGGGACAAAATGAAGAAAGAAACGAACAATATCGAAAACGCGAGTGAAGACATTCTGTGCCTGTGAGAAAATGCAGGATTGTTTAGGCCAAGAGAGAATTATGTCACATGCCACTGATTTAGCAGCACCGGCCGCGTTACCGCGCCCAAATGAGTTCAACCTGGTTTGGGTGGACATGGAAATGACGGGCCTGGAGCCCGATACCGACCGTATCATCGAAGTGGCGGTCGTCGTGACCGACATGCACCTGAACATCCTGGGCGAAGGCCCGGTGTTCGCCATCCACCAGTCGGACGAAACGCTCGACAAGATGGATGCCTGGAACAAGGGTACCCACGGGCGCTCCGGGCTGATCGAGAAGGTCAAGGCCTCGACCGTGACCGAAGCCGAAGCCGAAGCGCAACTGATCGCCTGGCTGAAGAACTACGTTCCTGCCGGTAAGTCGCCCATGTGCGGCAATACCATTTGCCAGGACCGCCGCTTCATGGTGCGCGGCATGCCGAAGCTGGAAGCGTTCTTCCACTACCGCAACCTGGATGTGTCGACCCTGAAAGAGCTGTGCAAGCGCTGGAAGCCGGAAATCGTCAGCGGTTTCAAGAAGCACCAGAAGCACACGGCGCTGGCCGACATCATCGAATCGATCGAAGAGCTGCGCTACTACCGCGAGCATTTCATCAAGCTGTAATCCGCCTTGTTGTCGCCCCGGCCGTCCTGGCCGGGGCATGCCTGTTCCCCTGTTGTATTCCGTGCTGCGCCACCTGTGGCGGGCTGATGCCCATGAGCCGGAAATGGCTTTTTCCTCTAGAATGATCTTTACGCAACAGCGATGGGATCTTGCGACATGAAAACTGTAACGATGCGGTCCGGACGCCACATTCCCGCGCTCGGACAAGGTACGTGGAACATGGGAGAAGACCCGGCGCGGCGCCAGGACGAGATTGGCGCGCTGCAGCTGGGCATGGATTTGGGCATGGGGCTGATCGACACGGCCGAGATGTATGGCGAGGGCGGGGCCGAGGAAGTGGTGGGCGCCGCGATTGCCGGGCGCCGCGAGCAGGCGTTTATCGTCAGCAAAGTCTATCCGCACAATGCCGACAAGCGCGGCGTGCGCGCCGCCTGCGAGCGCAGCCTGCAGCGCCTCGGCACCGACCGCATCGACCTGTACCTGCTGCACTGGCGCGGGGCGGTGCCGCTGTCCGAGACGCTCGACTCTTTCCAGGCGCTGCAAAAGGACGGCAAGATCCTCGATTTCGGCGTGAGCAATTTCGACCTGGGCGACATGCTGGAAGCCGAAGCCTTGCCCGGCGGACGCGGCATTGCCGTGAACCAGGTGCTGTTCAATCTGGTCAAGCGCGGGATCGAGTGGGATTTGCTGCCCTGGTCGCGCAAGCACGGCATGCCGGTGATGGCGTATTCGCCGCTGGAGTCGGCCGGCCGCGAGCGCGCGCTGCTGCTGGGTAATCCGGCGTTGGTGGCGGTGGCCGGGCGGCACGGCTGCACGGCGGGACAGATCGCGCTGGCGTGGCTGTTGCGGCAGGACGGGGTGGTGGCCATTCCCAAGGCGGCCGATCCGGCGCATGTGCGCCAGAACCGGGCCGCGCTGGACGTGGTGCTCAGTGCGTTCGATCTGGAGGATCTGGATCGGGCGTTTCCGCCGCCAAAGAAGCGGCAGGCGCTGGCGATGCGCTAGGGCAGAGTCGACGCAGCTCAGGGTTCGGGGCGGGGAACCCGGCAGCATTTGAACAGAATAATTTGAACAGAACAGTATGGCAGCGCGCTGGCGACGCTTCTATCCACAAGGAGAACCACATGGTCAGAATCGTACGCGTGGTTGGCGAGCGCGGCAAGGAAGTCGGCTCCATCCTGTGGCGCTGCGTGTACAGCTTCAGCCTCACCTTGCTGTGTTCCGCCGGGCTGGCATTCATTCCCCAGGGCAGCGAATCGCTGCGCCTGGTCAGCGATCCGGGCTGGACCTTTCCCATCTTCATATTCGCCGTGGCCAGCTGGTCGACCGCGGCCTGGTACAGCGCGCGCCTGACCCTGGGCCGCGTGTTCGACGGCACCTCCCTGCTGGACCGCACCGACACGCCGTTCGTCAACGCCATCCGCATGTGGCTGCCGCGCTTTCTCGGCATCGTGCCGGCCAGCGTGCTGTCGATCCAGTTCCAGCGCCTGGGCGAGCCGGTGCTGGCGCTGGCCTGCTTTCTCACCGCCTTCGCCATGGGCGTGTTCGTGGTCAAGCGGCGCGCCTGGTTCGCTTCGCGTTTCCGCGGTTTCGAAGGGCAGACCACCGCGATCCGCTTCGAATCGCTGCAGCAGCGCACCGTGCTGACGGTGTCGCTGGCCATCCTGCTCACCTTTATTCTGCTGTCCGCCGTGTGGATATGGCCGGTCGAAGTCACGCGCTTCGTCACCGCGCCGGCGCTGCTGTGCTTCGCGTTCGCCAGCTGGATCCTGTTCGGCGACCTGGTGCTGACCTATTACTTCAAACAAGCCAAACTGCCTTCGATGGCGGCGCTGCCGCTGCTGCTGTTCGTCGTGTTCAGCCTGTGGAACGACAATCACCAGGTCAAGCTGCTGGCCACCGGTGCGGGCGATGCGCCAGTGATCCGGCGCCAGATCGACGCTCACCTCGATGCCTGGCTGCAAACGCGCGTGGACAGCGGCGCGCTGGTGCCGAAGCGGCCGTTTCCCCTGTTCGTGGTGGCGGCCGAGGGCGGCGGCATCCGCGCCGCCTACTGGACCGGCATGGTGCTGGCCAGGCTGCAGGATGACAGCGGCGCGCGCTTCGGGCGCCACCTGTTCGCGCTGAGCGGCGTGTCCGGCGGCAGCCTTGGCATCGGCGCCTACGCCGCTCTGGTGGCGGACGCCGGCAGCGGCGGCCTGGCCGGCACCCCGTGCGCGGGCGGCGCCCGCGATGGCGCCTACCAGACCTGCATGCGCAAGGTCTTGCAGCGTGACTTCCTGTCGCCGACCCTCGGCTACGCGCTGTATCCGGACATGCTGCAGCGCTTTTTGCCATTTGCAATCCCGGCGGCGGACCGGGCCCGCGCGATGGAGGCAGCGTGGGCGCAGGGCTGGGAAAACGCCACCGGCAGCGAGCGCTTCGGGCGGCGCTTCGACCAGCTGTGGGCCGCCGACCCTGCCATGAACGTGCCCTCGCTGCTGCTCAACGCCACCCTGGTCGACGGCGGCAACCGCATCATCGCCAGCGACCTGGTCATCGACGGCAGCTTTCCCGATGCCTACGATGCGCTCGACCCGGTGCTCGACCTGCGCCAGATGAGTCTCTCCACGGCGGTGCACAACAGCGCGCGCTTCAGCTATATCAGCCCGGCCGGCACGGTGTCCGCCTGCCGCGAGGGCGAGGCGCTGGTGGCGTGCGCGCCGGGGCGCGAGCGGGCGCCGTGGGGGCGCATCATCGATGGCGGCTATTTTGAGAACTCCGGCGTCGAATCGGTGCGCGACCTGCTGTTTGCGATGCGCCCGGCGCTGGATCGGTGGCGCCAACGCGGCTACGACATCGACCCGGCAGTAATTGTCATCAGCAATTCGCCAGACGCGATCGCGCCGAGGGACAAGCAGGACCCGGCCGGCGCACGCATGGACACCACATTCCTGTCGGAATTGCTGGCCCCGCCGCTGGGACTGTTCAACACCCGGACCGCGCGCGCCACCTTCGCCGTCACGGCGGAGAAGCGCGACATGGCCGTGATCCTGCCGGCCGGGCCGACCCGCTTCCTGTGGTTCGGCATGCCGACCAAAACCCACACGCCGCTGGGCTGGGCGCTTGCCGGCCCGACCTTCCGAGGCATCGATACACTGCTTGAGCCGCCGTATGACAACAGGCGCCCCTTCGACCTCGTGTTGAAAAGCTTACCGCCGCCGTAATCTGTGCCGCAGGAAATAAATTCCCGCTTACGTGGGGTGGCGAACGGAACTGTTGGAGGGAAGGGCGTATTGTTGTGTCTCAAACAAATAGGAGGCTCTATGACCAAGCACACCAACGACCCAACTGAGCAGCAACAGCGCGAAGATCAGCAGGTTCAGCAGGACGCCACCAAGAACCGCCAGCGCGCGCAAGCGGAAGAAGTCGCCGGCAACCACAAGAACGATGGCGTCAAGGATCACCAGGGCGCCGACAAAGGCCCGCGCGGCCAATAAACCGCCCCGGTAATACCTTCATCGGCCCGGCTTGCTTTCCTTTACAGGATCGCATTCCGGGCCGATGTGCTTTGGCGTCGCCCCCATGTCCGACCCGCGCGCCGCCTGGCTCACCGCCTTATTACCTCCGCCCAACAGTGCCGCCCGCCTTGAGCAATGGCGCGCCACCCAGATCGCCGCGCCGCTGGCCGGCGGCCTGGCGATTGCCGCCATGTTCGCGCTGCGCTGCCTGCATCCGCCCGGTGGCGCGGTGGCGCTGACGGCCGTGCTGGCCGGTCCCGCCGTGCACGAACTCGGCTTCGGCTTTGCCGTGACCCCGGTGGCGCTCAACTGCGTGCTGATGGTGGGCGCGGCCCTGGCCGTCAACAACCTGACCGGACGGCGCTACCCGCACCGCCAGCAATCGGCCATGCAAAATGCGCACGACACCGCCGACGCGGTACCGACCGCGCGCCTGGGTTTCAGCAGCGCCGACCTTGACGGCGTGCTGGAGCGTTATGGGCAAGTGCTCGACGTCAGCCGCGACGACCTCGAAGGCATCATCCTGGCCACCGAAACGGCGGCCTACGGACGCCGCTTCGGCGTGATCCGCTGCGGCCAGATCATGTCGACCGACGTGGTCACGCTCGAATTCGGCACGGCGCTGGGCGACGCCTGGGGCCTGATGCGGCATCACCAGGTGCACGCGCTACCGGTGCTGAACCGGGCGCGGAGGGTGACCGGCATCGTCACCCAGACCGATTTCCTGCGCCACAGCGACCTGGACGGGTATAGCGGATTGGGAAAACGCCTGCGCGCACTGCTGCAGCGCAGCGGGCTGACGCATTCGGACAAACCGGAAGTGGTGGGGCAGATCATGACGGCCAGGGTGGCCACGGCGCATGTGCACACGCCGATCGTGGAACTGGTGCCGCTGATGGCCAACGCCGGCCTGCACCACATTCCCGTGGTCGACGACGAAGACCGGTTTGCCGGCATCGTGACCCAGTCCGACCTGGTGGCGGCGCTGTATCAGAGCCGCCTGGCCGAACTGGCGCCGGCGGCGTAGGGCATCGCGCCTCACGCGCACCGGGCCTGGTACTTAATTACTCGGCAACCGGATCGGCGCCGCAGCACTTCTTGTACTTCTTGCCGCTGCCGCAAGGGCACTCGTCATTGCGGCCGATTTTCGGCTCGTCGCGCTTCATGGTGGTGACCGCGGCCTTGCGCAGCGGCACCCAGAAGCGGTGAATGGCCGGCAGGTTGGCCTGGATATCCAGGGCCAGCTTGTGGCCTTTCATCGGCGTATCGACTTCTTTCAGTTCTTCTTCCTCGATCTCGTCGGCGCCGAGCAGGTAGATCGGGCGCATCAGCGGTTCGAGGTCCGATTCCCAGATCGGGTCCCACGAACCCGGGCGCAGTTCCATGCCTTCCCAGAAGCCCCAGCACCAGGCTTCGCCGTCGAGCAGCATCGTGCCTTCGTGCTCGGCTTCGCAGAACAGGGGCTCGAATTCCTTCGGCGCGACTTCAAACGTGACCAGCACTTCATTCATGAAGCGCATGATCAGTTCGATGATGCGCTCTTCTTCCTTGGCATTCTTGAACTTGGGGACGCTCTTTTCATCCTCGCCCCACACTTTCGGCAGCCACTCGGCCGGCATGATCGTTTCCGGACCCATCGCCACAGCGGTCAGGTAGCCGTGCAGGGTGTCCATGGTCATGGCGTCTTCCGCACTGCGGTCGGACAGGAGGAACTGGTCGAGTTCGTCGAATTCTTTTTCTGAAAGGGGCTGGTCGAGTTGCATGGCGTGCTCTTGTTGATCGTTGAAGCCGCTAGTTTAACGCGTTCGCGCACAGGGACGTACTGTTAAATGCGGCGCGCCGTACAATAGCGGGCATGACGACGCCATATTCCGACCCCGACACACCCGCCATCCACCCGTTTTCGAACCTGAGCCCCGAGTGCGTGCTAGACGCGCTCGACAGCGTCGGCCTGCGCGCCGACGGCCGCCTGCTCGCGCTCAACAGCTACGAAAACCGGGTCTACCAGGTCGGCATGGAAGACGCCGCGCCGGTGGTGGCCAAGTTCTACCGCCCCGAACGCTGGAGCGACGCCGCCATCCTGGAAGAGCACGCCTTTGTGCAGGAACTGACGGACCGCGAAATTCCCGTGGTCCCCGCGCTCACGCTGGACGGGCGCACCCTGCACAGCTACGGCGGCTTCAGCTTTGCCGTCTTTCCCCGGCGCGGCGGGCGCGCGCCCGAGCTCGACGACCCGGCCGTGCTGGAATGGACCGGGCGCTTCATCGGCCGCATCCACGCGGTCGGCGCCTTGTCGGGCTACACCGAGCGCCCGGCACTGACCATCGACACCTTCGGGCGCGAACCGCGCGACTTCCTGCTGGCCAACGACTTCATCCCGCCCGAACTGCTGGCCGCCTATACCAGCGTGGTGGAGCAGGCGCTCGACGGCGTGCGCCACTGCTACGCGCGGGCGGGCGAATCGGCCCAACTGCGCCTGCATGGCGATTGCCACGTCGGCAACGTGCTGTGGACCCCGGACGGCCCGCACTTCGTCGACTTCGACGACAGCCGCACCGGCCCCGCCATCCAGGACCTGTGGATGCTGCTCTCGGGCGAGCGGCGCGACATGGTGCGCCAGATGAGCGATATTTTGGCCGGCTACGAAGACTTCGCCGACTTCGACGAACGCCAGCTGAACCTGATCGAAGCGCTGCGCACCTTGCGCCTGATCCATTACTCGGCTTGGCTGGCGCGGCGCTGGGACGACCCGGCCTTTCCGGTCGCCTTCCCGTGGTTTAATACGCAACGTTATTGGCAAGACCGCATCCTCGAACTGCGCGAACAGATCGCGCTGATGGATGAGCCAGCGCTGTGGTAACGCTCCTGTAGAGCAAAGGGCCGAATTGGCTGGTTTTTCCGCGTCTGATCCGTGCGCCGGTGCGGGTCGACCTGACAGATAATCAACGTCAGGCCTTCCCATGCCGGGACGGTAGCCCAAGCGAGAACGACGATGGAATCCACACCAGCCCCGCACGACGATGCCAACCTGACCATCGCGCTGCCGCCCGACGGCGCCGCGCCCCAGGCTGCCGCTGTGCCCCCGGCTGCCGCTGTGCCCCCGGCTGCCGCCCCTGTCGCCGAAGCTGGTCCCGACCGCGCCCAGTCCGAAATGCGCGCCATCCACGAAGCCATCGCCCGGGTCGAAGCCGAAGCCAAAGCCTCTTGCGCCGCTGAAAGCCGGGCCCATGCCGAAGCGCGTGCGCGCGGCCTGGCCGAGGAACGCGCCGCCATGGACGCCGCCGCTGCCGCCGCCGCCTTGCAAAACGCACAAGCCTCCGAAGAAGCCATCGAAGCCAATCGCGACCGCCTCGAAACCCTGCGCGCCGCCGCCCAGGCCAGCCTGGAACGCCTCGAAGCGGTGCGTCAGGAAACCGCCGAGCTGCGCGCCCGCGTTGAAGCCGATACCCAGATCAAACTGGCCGCTGAAACGCGCCTGAAAGCCGACGAAGAAGCGCGCCGCCGCGCCACCGAGCAAATCGCCGCCGAAGCCGAGCTGGCCGAACAGGCCGCGCGCGCCACCGAAGCACTGCTGGTCCAGACCGAGCAGGCGCGCCTGCAGGCGGTCGAACGGGTTGCCGCGGTGCACGCCGCCCAGGAAGAAGTACTGCACATCGCCAACGCCGACGCCCGCATGACCGCCCTGGCGCGCGAACGCGAGCGCCAGGCCAAGGGTGCGCGCCACACCGCCGAACAGTTGGCCGAAGCCGAATCGGAAGCGCTCGAACTGACCGTCCAGCGCGAAAAAGCCGACCAGATCGCACTGGCGTCGGCCTTTGCCCGCGCCGTGGCAGAAGCGCGCGCGCTGGAAGAAGCACGCGCCCTGGCCCACATCGAACAGGAACGCGAAGCGATCGCCATCGCCCAGGCCGAATCCGAACGCGTGGCCGCCCAGTCGATCCACCTGCGCCTGCAATCCGAAAAAGAACTGCGCGACGCCGCGCTGCACCGCGAACGCCTGGAAAAGATGGCTGCCGCCGGTGCCGCTGCCCGGCGCGACGCCGAAGCGCGCATCCTGACCGCGACTGAAGAACGGATCGAAGTCGACAAGCGCCTGCGCGAAGTGGCCCTGGCGCGCGCCAAGGCCGAAGACGATGCCAGCGCCGTCGTGCAAGCGAAGGTCGACGCCGAAGCGCTCGCCACGGCACAAGCGAATGAACGCGCCCTGGCCGACCAGGCCGCCACCGCCGCCGCGCTGGCCGAAGCCGAGGAACAGCAACGCGCGCGCGTGCTGGCTGAAGAACGTGCCAGCCTGGCCCAGGCCGCGGCCGACCTGGCAGCCGCCGAAAACGCATCCGAACAAGCCGCCGTGGCGTCGATCGCCGAACAGGTCGAGCTGCAGCGCCGCGCAAGTGCGCTGGCCGCCGACAAGGCTGCGCAAGCGGCCGCGCTGGCGCAGGCCGAACAGGCCCACGCCGAAGCTGAACAAACCGCGCTGGCACGGCTGCAGGAACGGCTTGAAGCCGAAACCCGCGCCGCCGAAGCGGCCCAGGCGCGCGCCGACGCCGAACAGACCGAAGCGGTGCTGCTGCGCCAGAAAGCCGACGCCGAACAGCGTCTGGCCGAGTCCAGGCAAATCGAAGTGGAAGCGACCCGTTTGCTCGCCGAGCAGGTCGAGATCGACAGCGCGCAAGCCAGCGCCGCCGCCGACGCCATCGCCGCCCAGGCGCGCGTGGCGCAAGAGCTGGCGCTGGCGCAAAGCGCGCGTGCCGAGGCCGAGCAGCAAACCCTGGCCATGGCCGAACAGGCGCTGGCGCTGGCCGAAGAAACGCTGGCCAACGAGCGCGCCCGCGCCGAGAGCGAGCGCAACGCCCTGGCGCTGGCCGAACAGAACGCCGCCGAGCAGCGCCAGCTAGCCGAGCTGGCAGCGAGCACGGAGCAAGCCAAACGGATCGCCGCCGACGCCACGCGCAACCTGGTGCAGCAGGCGGAAACCGAAAGCGTGCAGGCCCAGGCCGCCGCCGACGCCATCGCCGCGCAGGCCCGCGCCGCCATCGACCTGGCTCAGACCCAGAGCGCGCGCGCCGTGGCCGAACAGCAAAAACTGGCCCTGGCCGAACAGGCACTGGCCGATGAACGCGCGCGTGCCGAGAGCGAAGCCGCCGCCCTGGCCCTGGCCGAACAGAACGCCGCCGACCAGCGCCAGATGGCGGTCGCCGCCGCCTACACCGAACAGGCCAAACGGCTCGAAGCCGAGGCCACGCGCGAACTGGTGCAACAGGCTGAAATTGAAAGCGTGCAGGCGCAGAACGCCGCCGACGCCATCGCCGCCCAAGCGCGCGCCGCCGCCGAACTGGCCGAAGCGCAGCGCGAACGCGCCCGCTCCGAGCAGCAAAAACTGGCACTGGCCGAGGAAACGCTGGCGCAGGAACGCGCCGTTGCCGACAGCGAGCGTGCGGCCGTCATGCTGGCCGAGCAAACCCTGGCCGCCAAGCGCCAGCTGGCGTTGGCCAGCGCCGGCGCCGAGCAGGCCCGCCGTACCGAAGCCGAGGCCGCGCGCGTGCTGGCGCAACAGGCCCAGGTCGAAACCGACCAGGCGGCACGCGCCGCCGATGCTGTCGCGGCCCAGGCACGGGTGGCGACCGAGCGCGCCCAGGTGCAGCAGGTGCGGGCAGAGACCGAACAGCAGAAACTCAAGCTGGCCGAAGAAGCGCTGGTGCTCGAACGTGCCAGCGCCGAGGCCGAGCGGGCCAGCATCGAGACCGAGCGCGCCTCGCTGGCGCTGATCGAGCAAAAGCTTGCCACCCAGCGTCAGCAACTGGCGGCCGACCAGCGCGCCGAGCAGGCGATTGCGGCGCGCCTGGCATCCGAACAGGCGGCTTGCCTGTCGGCGCGTGCGCGGGCCGAAGCCGAACACGAAGCGGCCAGCATGGCGCGCCAGTTCCAGGTCGCGCAAGAAATCGCTGCGCTGGCCGCGCAAGACAAGCGCGACGCCCAGCGCGTGCTGCTCGACAGCGCGCAGGCGCAGGCCGAGATGCAGCGCAAGAGCGCGATCACCACCAAGGAAATGGCCGACGCCAAGCGTGAGCTGGTGGCGCTCGAAATGCGCCGCCTGGAAGCCGATACGCACACCCTGATGGTCACCAAGCACGCCATCGACGACGAAAAACGCAGCAGCGCCACCGATGCGGCGCAGCGTTCGACCTCGGCCACGATGACGCACCAGGTGCTGGGCCGCCTGACCGCGCCGGCCAAGGGCTGAGGCGGGCAGGGCATGCGTGGCGCAGAGGCTGTTCTTACGGTCCGCCTGCTGATGAGGTAAGATCGGCGGCATGACGAACTCCAAGTTGCTCCTGGCCTTGCTGCTGTCGCTTCCACCCGGAGTGCAGGCGGCGGAGCTGTCGGTGCTGGTCGATACCAGTACCGACATGCCGATGGCACGCTTCGAGCGTGGGCGGCTGGTCGATGGCATCCACAAGGACATCGGCCAGGCGCTCGCCGGCGCGATGGGGCGCACGGCGGTGTTTGTGGCCATGCCGCGCAAGCGGATTGTGCGCACGCTGGAAGATGGTGGTGCGGACGTGCTGTGCAGCTATGTTCCCGAATGGCTCAACGGATCGTTCCACTGGAGCCGGGCCTTCGTCCCGATCACCCAGGTGTTGATCACGGCGCGCAGTGCGGCGCGTCCGCGCAGCGTGGCCGACGTGTCGGGCAAGCCGATCGGCACTGTGCTCGGCTACTCCCATCCCGAGCTCGACGAAATGCTGGGCGCGGGATTCATCCGCGACGAAGGTGTCAGCTCGCTGGCCAACCTGCGCAAGCTGGCGGCGGGACGATTGCAGCATGTCGTCACGGCCAAACTGTTTCTCGACTACCGCCAAAAGCTCAGCGACCCGGTGCTTGTGCTGCATCCGCCGCTGGAGGTCAAGAGCTATATGGGCCAGTGTGCGGTCTCCCCCAAGGGCAAGGTCACGGTGGCCGATGTCGATAAAGCGATCTCGCGCCTGATCGCCAGCGGCGCCATGAGTACCATCCTCGCGCGCTACCAGTAGCACCCGTTACCGCGACACCCCACTTCACCCCAACCGGGGTCAGAGCTCTGACTTGCAATATTTTTTTGTTTCCTAACCAGGGTCAGACCTCCGATTCGAAATTTTGTTAATCGGGTTGATTCGGGCGGGCTCGATTTTGTGCGCATTTGCGCGGAATTGGCCGTAGAAGCGATCAATTCTTGGCGTTTTCGAATTCTCCAGTTTTACAAAATTTCGAGACGGAGGTCTGACCCCGGTTAGGAAACAAAAATGTTGCGAGTCAGAGCTCTGACCCCGGTTGTGGGAAGGTTGATTGCTGGCGTAGGAATTTCGGGCGCGTTTTGTATTTGCAATACAATCGATGCATTTCTTCCAACAGGTGTGTCTCCGTGACTTCCACTTCCATCAAAATCGCCGCTGCGCTCGCCATCGCGGGCGCGGCCGGGGCAACCTTTTTGTTTGCCGGACGTAAGCCGGCGCCGGCAACGCCGCCGCCCGCGCCCGTCAAGTCCGCCCCCGTAGCCACGCCTGCGCCGCGCACCGATGCCGCGCCGCTGATGAGCGGCATCCAGGCCTTGCTGGCCAATTACCGCAAGATCATCGTCCTGCTCGCCGACGAGAAGTCGATGCCGGCCAATGAGCGCGATCAGGCGCAGCGCGTCGGCCAGAATCTGTTCCACGAGAATCAGTCACGCGCCGAGTCCCTCGAACGCGACTTGGCCGCGCTGCTCGCCTCCACCCAGCCGAACCGCTTCGATGCCGTCAGCGAACTGCTCGGCTTCATCGAGTCCGATAAATCCCTGTACGACGCCGACCGCCTCGCTTTCCGCGAGCTGCTGCAAGGCTTGCTGGCGGAAGTGGCCAAGGATTCGAGCTTGCCGGCCATTAAGATCCACAAGCGCCTGTCGGAGGATCTCGATGCGCTGGCCGAGATCGAGCGCAACTACGAGAAGGAAATCCGCCAGGTGTTCGGCCGCTACGAGTCGCGCGCGATCGAGCTCAAACGCGAGCGCTGGGACACTTACCTGGCTTACCTCAAGACCCTGTACACGCGCGACACCATCCTCAAGGAGCAGGGCGTGGTGATGCCTTACCCGGCATCGGCCTTGCCCCCGGAGCCCAAAGCCAAGGCGGAGCCCGATCCCAACGAGATCTTCGGCAATTCCCTGCCCAAGAAAACCGTGGTGCTGACCTTCGATGACGGTCCCCACAAGCGCTACAGCGAAGAAATCGCCGCGATCCTCAAGCAGTACGGGGTGCCGGCAGTGTTTTTCAGCGTCGGGCGCAACCTGGGCAGCGTCGATGCCGCCGGCAAGGCGACGCTGTCGGAGGGCGCCGCGGTCAGCCGCAAGCTCAAGGCAGGCGGCTACACGCTGGCCAACCACAGCTACACGCACGCCCAGCTGTCGAAAGAAACCGGCGACAAGCTCAAGGCCGAGATCCTCAATACCGATGTGCTGCTCAAGGCCATTGATGCCGGCCGCTCGCCGCTGTTCCGCTTTCCCTACGGCGCGCGTAACAGCGAGGGCATGCATGCGCTGCAAGGCGCGCACCTGCGCTCGGTGATGTGGAATATCGATTCGCTCGACTGGGCCGATCCGGTTCCGGCCTCGATCGCGGAACGGGTCCTGCGCACGGTCGACAAGGAGGGCCGCGGCATCATCCTGTTCCACGACATCCATGCGCGCACGGTCAAGGCGCTGCCTGCCGTGCTGGACCGCTTGATCGCGGAGGGTTATCAGTTCGCCGGCTGGGATGGCGCCAATTTCACCAGCGCCAACACGGCCGCCGCGCCCGCCGAAAAAGTGGCGGTGAGCACCGGTTACGCCAATTCCTGGGCCATCGTGATCGGCATCGACAGCTATCCGAAGTGGCCCAAGCTGCAGTACGCGGTGCGCGATGCCCAGGGTGTGCGCGAAACGCTGATCGGCAAGTTCGGCTTCGCGGCCGAGCGCGTGGTCTCGCTCAACAATGCCGAAGCGACCCGCGCCGGCATCCTCGGCGCCTTCCATGACCGCTTGGCCCACGGCGGCGTGCAAAAGAATGACCGAATTTTCGTGTTTTTCGCCGGCCACGGCGCTACCCGCAAGCTCAGTTCGGGCCGCGACCTCGGCTACATCGTGCCTTACGATTCCGACCCGGCCCAGTTCGCCACGGATGCGATTCCGATGAGCGAAATCCAGAACATTGCGGAGAGCCTGACCGCCAAGCATGCGCTGTTCGTGATGGATGCCTGCTACAGCGGGCTGGGCCTGACGCGCGGCGGCGGCGCCGGCGCCGGCGCCTTCCTGCGCGATAACGCGCGCCGCATCGGGCGCCAGATGCTGACCGCCGGCGGGGCCGACCAGCTGGTGTCGGACGGCGGGCCGAACGGGCATTCGGTGTTCACCTGGACCTTGCTGCAGGGACTGGCGGGGAAGGGCGACCTCAACGGCGATGGCTTGATCACGGCCACCGAACTGGCGGCTTATGTGGCGCCGGCGGTGGCGGGCGTGTCGAACCAGACGCCGGCGTTCGGCAGCCTGCCCGGCTCGGAAGGGGGCGACTTTGTGTTCGAGCTGCCGGTCGAGGCGGAGTTTTTGAATCCGCAGACGGCGCAGTTGTCGACCGAGGCGATCGCGCTCAACGCCAAGCTCGACGCGGTGCGCCCGGACGCGCCCAAGTCGGACGACAAGCCGGGCGTGACGCCACCAACGGCGCCGGTCGCGGTCAAGGATTTGCAGGGCAAGGAGCAGAAGCTGGTGACGCCGCTGGCAGTGCCGTCGTCGGCGCGCCAGCTGGCCCAGCGCGCCAACGACCGCGGTTTGCAGCTGTTTAAGGAGAAGCAGTATGCGGCGGCCGAAGCGGAATTCACCGAGGCGCTGAAACTGCGCGCCGACTTTGCGCTGGCGGCCAATAATCTGGGCTTCGTGTATTACAAGCAGGGGAAATTCGCCGAGGCGGCGCGCTGGTTCGACAATACCGTGAAGATGGACCCGTCGCGCGCGGTGGCATACCGCAACCTGGGCGATGCGCATGTCCAGGCTGGCGACGTGGCGAAGGCGAAGCTGGCGTTCAAGACCTTCCTGGAACTGGCTCCGGCCAGCCCGGGAGCGGTGTACGTGAAGCAGCAGATGGATAAACTCTAAGAGCTCATGCGCTGGTGCGGTACTCTTGCACCGTTGACGTCTCCCGCGCCAGGGCGGCCATCGGCGGGAACGCATGCGTTCCCGCCTGCGCCCGAACTCGTCTCTGCAATTGACGGAAGGACAGTGGGGGAGCATGCTCCCCCAAACTGCTCTTGCATCAAGCCACCCCCAAGGCCTCCTGCTGTTTCTTGTACCGCAGCGACGACCACAGCGACACCAGAATGAACGCCACCCCCGACAGCCCCGTGAACCACTCCGGAATGTGATAGCGCACGCTGGCGAACATGATCAGCGCCAGAATCCCGATGGCATAATGCGCGCCGTGTTCCAGATACACAAACTCCTGCAAGGTGCCCTTGTCGACCAGGTACACCGTCATCGAGCGCACGAACATGGCGCCAATGGCCAGGCCCAGCATGATGATGACCACGTCGCTCGTGATGGCGAACGCACCGATCACGCCGTCGAAACTGAACGAGGCATCGAGCACTTCCAGATACAAAAAACCGCCGATACTGCCGCGCGAGACCATTTGCCCGATGGTCGGATCGGCTTCTTCTTCCTCCAGCAAAGTACTGATCCAGTTCACGCCCACGTAAATGACCACGCCCAGCACGCCCGCCATCAGCACGCTGAGCTTGCGCGCTTCCGGCACCAGGTACATGGCCATGAACGATGCGCACAGGGTCAGCATCACCGACAGGCTCTCGCTGCCGTATTTACCCACCTTCTCTTCGAACACGCCGAGCCAGTGAAGTTCCTTTTCTTCGTCGAATAAAAAGTTGAGGAACACCAGCAGCAGGAAGGCGCCGCCGAACGCCGCCACCTCGGCATGGTTCTCGGTCAGGTGGCGCGAGTATTCGTCGGGCGTGTTGATCGCCATGGTCCACACGTCCAGCAAGCCCAGCCCGGTGGCGACGGAAACGATGACCAGTGGAAAAACCAGGCGCATGCCGAACACCGCCACCAGAATCCCGACCGTCAGGAACAGCTTGCGCCAGAAGTCGTTCCAGTGGCGCAGCACCGAGGCGTTGACCACCGCGTTGTCGAACGAAAGCGACACTTCCAGCACGCCCAGCACCGCGGATATCCACAGTGCATTGAGCAGCCCGGGGATGCCGCCGCGCGAGTAGCCCCACCAGGCGGCAACGCACATGAGAATGAAGGTGACGAGGAAGGAGAGTCTGAAATGGCGCATGCGGAAATTCCCAAGGAAAAATTCGATACGAATGGCGGGCGCCGGCGAGGCGGCGGTCTGATGTCATTCTAATAGGTTTTCCTGCCCGATGAGCGGTCAAACGCGCGCGTGCGCCCCGGCTCGGCGGCCGTTGCCGTGGTCCCCCTGGCGGGCGTGATCTGCGATAATTGTTAATTACGCAGCAATTTCGCGGCTTAATGACAACAAGGATTACACGCATGGATATCAGCTACCTCATCACGCCAGTCCTGACCTGGATGGTGGTGGGACCAATCAAGTTCCTGATTAATAGTGCACGCCAGCGGCGCTGGGCGTTCAATCTGGTCGGCAACGGTGGCTTTCCCAGCAATCACAGCTCGGTGGTGACCAGCATGGCGACCCTGATCGCCCTGCGCGAAGGCATGGACAGTCCGGCATTCGGGGTGGCGGTGACCCTGGCGTTTATTGTGATGATCGACGCCAACAGCCTGCGCCAGCACGTGGGCCGCCAGGCCGCCGCCATCAACCGCGTGGCCGGCAGCGCCGCCGACCATACCCATCTGCGGGAACGCATGGGGCATACCCTGGTCGAAATCACCGGCGGCATTTGCACCGGCATCGGCATGGGGTTTGCGATTTTCCATCTGTTCGAGCGGTTCTGACGCCGCGCCATGGCGCCGGACTAAAAAACACGCGGGTGTGGCGGCCCAGTTTGTTGCAACTCAGTACGGCAGGAATGCAGTTCAGTCCCGCAAATCCGCAGTTCAGGCATCCAAACGGGCAGGTTGAAAGATTGCTAATTGACGTCGATATCCGTCTCAAGGATACTTTGCCGCTGATAGTTTTCAATTTGATACATACGTCTGACCGATTTGAACCCGGAGAATCCCATGCTGCGCAAAACAATGCTCGTCCTCGCCATCGCCACGGCGCTCGCCGCCTGCAGTAAGGACGCCAAAGAACCGGGCAAGGACGCCAAGGCGGCCGCCCCCGTCCAGTTGCTGGTTTCTCCGGAAGATATGCTTACGATCCAATCGAACGCGCTCGCGTCCGGTCCGGTCGTGACCGGCTCGGTCCAGCCCGAACGCAAGGCCGACCTGCGCGCCGAAGTCTCGGCCGTGGTGTTGCAGGTGCTCAAGGAAAACGGCGACATCGTCAAGCGCGGCGATATCCTCGTCAAGCTCGATGAAACCGCCATCCGCGACAGCCTCAGCTCGGCCGAGCAATCGGCCCGCGCCGCCTCCCAGGCGCTCGACCAGGCCGAACGCCAGCTCGAACGCATGAAAACCCTGCGCGCCTCGGGCATGACATCGGCCCAGGCCATGGATGACGCCGAAGTGCGCCGCAACAATGCCTTGAGCGAAGTGTCTGCCGCCAAATCGCGCGCCGCGCTGGCGCGCCAGCAACTGGCCCGCACCATGGTGAGGGCGCCGTTCGACGGCGTGGTCAGCGAACGCAAGGTCTCGGCCGGCGACACCGCTTCGGTCGGCAAGGAATTGCTGAAAGTGATAGATCCGTCCAGCATGCGTTTTGAAGGGCACGTCTCGGCCGACCGCATCAGCACGGTCAAGGTTGGCCAGGCGGTCAGCTTCCGGATCAACGGCTATGCCGGTGAAGAATTCCGCGGCGTGGTCAAGCGGGTCGATCCGGCCGCCAACGACGTCACGCGCCAGGTCGAGGTGCTGGTCGGGTTTGCGCCCGGCTCGGCGGTGCCGAAGGTTTCCGGCCTGTATGGGGAAGGGCGCATCGAGGCTGAAACCAAGGCTGCGCTGATGTTGCCCGAAGGCGCGCTGGTCAAGGCCGGCGACAAGGCATACGCCTGGCGCCTGCGCAACAAAACACTGAACAAGGTCGACCTGGCGGTCGGGCCGCGCGACACGCGCACCGGCAACTATGAAATCAAGCAAGGCCTGGCCGCCGGCGACACCGTCATGCGCAATCCGAGCTCGGCCTTCAAAGAGGGCCAGAAGGTCGAACTGGCGCCGGCCAAGGTTGCCGCCGCCCCAGCTGTTGTGCAGGGGAAATAAGCCATGTTCCTTTCCGATTTCAGTATCAAGCGGCCAATCGCGACGATTGTGCTGATCGTCGCCCTGATGTGCATGGGTCTGCTTGCCCTGACCAAACTGCGCGTCAACCAGAATCCCGACGTCGAAGTGCCGGTCTTGCAGATCAATATTCCCTATCCGGGCGCGTCGCCGGACACGGTCGAGCGCGAAGTGATCAACCGCATCGAAAAGTCGCTGCTCAGCATTTCCGGCGTGACCGATGTGCACGCCAATGCGGTCGAGGGCAATGCCCAGTTCTGGCTCGAGTTCAACTTCGACAAGAACCTGATCGAAGCGTCCGACGAGGTCCGCAACGCCATCGCCACGGTGCGCTACAAGCTGCCGACCGAGATGCGCGAACCGATCCTGCAGCGCCTGGACCCGGCCACGCAGCCGATCCTGAACCTGGCGCTGTCTTCCACCAGCCAGACCCATGCGGAAATCTCGCGCCTGGCCGAGGACGTGCTGGCCGACCGCTTCCGCGGCATCGACGGCGTGGCGACGGTCAACGTCAACGGTGCGCTGCGGCGCGAACTGTCGGTGCTGCTGCGCGCCGAAAAGCTGCGTGAATATAATGTGGCCGTGTCCGACGTGGTCAACGCCTTGCGCACGCAAAACACCAATGCGCCGGTGGGCAAGATTCGCGGCGAATACGACGAGAAAAGCATCCGCCTGGTGGGCCGCATCGAGTCTCCCGAGGAATTCCAGCAGATCGTGGTCAAGCGCCGCGGCGAGGAAATCGTGCGCCTGGCCCAGGTGGCCGAGATCCGCGACGGCTTTGCCGAAGTCAACAACCTGAGCATCCGCAGCGGCAAGCCGAACGTGGGCATCACCCTGACCCGCTCGCGCGATGCCAGTACCGTCAGCGTGGCGAACAAGGCCAAACTGCTGATCAAGGAACTGGAAAAAGAACTGCCGAAAGGCACCGTCCTGGAAGTCACGCGCGATGGCGGCGATGAAGCCCAGCGCAGCCTGAACAATGTGATCGAGTCGCTGATCTTCGGCGCCGTGCTGACCATTTTCGTGGTGTACGCCTTCCTCAATTCCTGGCGCTCGACCCTGATCACGGCGCTGTCCTTGCCGACCTCGGTGATCGCCTCGTTCATCGCGGTCTGGCTGTGCGGTTTCACGCTCAACTTCATGACCCTGCTCGGGCTGTCGCTGGCGATCGGCGTGCTGATCGACGATGCGATCGTGGTGCGCGAAAACATTGTGCGCCACATGCAGCGCGGTTCCGACCGCCGCAAGGCTGCCCTCGAAGGCACCGCCGAGATCGGCATGGCGGTTGCCTCGACCACGTTCTCGATCATCGCCGTGTTCATTCCGGTGGCCTTCATGCCGGGCGTGTCCGGTGAATGGTTCCGTCCGTTCGCGCTGACGGTCACCTGCTCGGTGCTGGTCAGCCTGGTCATTTCCTTCACGCTCGACCCGATGCTGTCGGCTTACTGGGGCGACCCGCCGGATCATCACACGGCGCCGAAAAAAGGCTTGTCGCTGATGCTGCATCACTTTAACGAGTGGTTCGACCGCCAGGCCGACCGCTACGGCAATGTGATCGCCTGGGCCTTGCATCACCGCATCTGGATGACCCTGATCGCCGTGGCCACCTTCGCCGGCGCGATTTATCTGCAGGGCGCCAAGGGCGGCACCAGCTTCCTGCCGGAAGCCGACTATGGCCAGTTGCTGATCGATATCCGCACGCCGGCCTCGTCGAGCGTCGAGTATTCGCGCGCCAAGCTGGAAAAGGCGGCCGAGCTGGCCCGCACGATCAAGGAAACCAAGGACACCAACGCCTTCATTAACACGGGCGGCGGCAAGGTGTATGTCGATATCGGCAAACGCGCCACCCGCTCGCGCAGCGCCAAGGAAATCGCGGTCGAGCTGCGCGCCAAGATTTCCCAGCTGGTCGGCGCCGAATACGTGGTGCTGGACGATATGAACAATGGCGCCAGCAAGCCGATCCAGATCCAGTTCACCGGGCCGGATTCGCGCAAGCTGCTCGACATTGCCAATGCCTACATGGAAAAGCTGCGCACGGTGCCGGGCGCGATCGATGTCGGCTTGTCCGAACAGGATCCGAAAAACGAATTGCAGATCGAACTGAACCGCGGCCTGGCCAATTCGATGGGCATTTCCGTCAACGATGCGGCGCAGTCGCTGCGGGTGGCCTTTGCCGGCGTCGAAGTGGGCGACTGGGTCGACCCGACCGGCGAAACGCGCGACGTGGCGGTGCGCCTGCATCCGGACGACCGCATCAGCGCCGACAATATCGAACGCTTGCCGATCGCCGTGACCGGCACCAACCAGATGGTGCCGCTCGACCAGATTGCCACCATTACCATGGGTAAGGGGCCATCCGGCATTTCGCACAAGAACGGCAAGCGCACCATTTCGGTGTCGGCCAATGCGCAGGGACGATCGAACGGCGAAGTCTCGAGCGATGCCATGAAACTAGCCGATACCTTCGATTACCCGCCCGGCTACGGCCGTGAACTGGGCGGCGCCGGCCAGGACCAGCAAGAGCTGTTTACCGAAATGGGTATCGCGCTGGTATCGGGCATCGGTTTGATGTACCTGATCCTGGTGATGCAGTTCGGTTCGTTCACGGCGCCGCTGGCGGTGATGCTGTCCTTGCCGCTGTCGCTGATCGGCGTGGTCGTGGCGCTCCTGGTGACGGGTAACACGCTCAACCTGATGAGCTTCATCGGCATCATCATGCTGATGGGCCTGGTGGCAAAGAATGCGATTCTGCTGCTCGACGCCGCCCGCTCGCGCGAACGTGAAGGCCACAGCCGCGAGGATTCGCTGATGGAGGCAGGCCGCGCGCGCCTGCGTCCGATCCTGATGACCACCTTCGCGCTGATCGCCGGCATGTTCCCGGTGGCGCTGGGGCTGGGCGAGGGCGGCGAGTTCTACCGTCCACTGGCGATTGCGATCATCGGCGGTACCATCACGTCGACCATTTTGACCTTGCTGGTGGTGCCGACTTTTTACGACAGCATTGAAATCAAGACCGACAGCATGGGCGCCAAGTTCCACCGCCGTTCGGCGCGCTTCGGTCCGCTGCTGGCGTTCCTGGCGACGTTCATCGAGGTGATTTTGTTCCTGACCTTTATTCGCCTGATCTATCGCCTGATCATGCGCGGAGTGCGCCTGGTCACGGGTGACAAGCGCAGCGCGGTCATGCGGGATGCTTTGCCGCTCAAGTAGCCGCAGTGTGTAGGGGGGCACTGCCGGCACATCGGAACGAGATGCCGTCAGTAGCCGGGCCGCCGTTTCTGCCACTGGCAGAAACGGCGGTTTTTCATTTGCGGCCATGCACGATCGGTCAGCGCTTGTCCTTGTCGGGCGGCGGGGTGGTGTCCGTGCTGCCTGAGGTGCCGCTGGTTCCCGATGTGCCGGTCGTGCCGGATGTGCCGCTGGTGCCTGACGTACCGGTGCCGCTCGTGCCCGTGCCAGTCGTTCCTGTGCCGGATGTGCCCGAGCCTGAGGTGCTGGTTCCGGTATCGCCCGTGGTGCCGCTGGTACCGCTGGTGCCCGTACCGCTGGTCCCGGTGCCGCTGGTGCCGGTATCGCCAGTGCCAGTGGTACCGCCGGTGCCGCTGGTACCGGATGTGGTACCGGAGGTCGTGCCGGACGTGGTGGTATCGCCGGTCCCGGTGGCAGGGGTGTCGTTGCGTTTGCAGGCAACGAGCATTGACGCCAGCAGCGCCGCAGTCAGCAAGATTTTTGGTGCGGTTGTGAATGGTTTCATTGTTTACTCCTCGGTCACGTCAATTGAGTACCGCTGCCTGTCACTGCACAGCCGCAGGCAACGGCGCCAGGTCGATCCTGCCGGACATGCACGCTGTCCGGCGAGGACCATCAGGGAACCGACGTCGTGCATGACGCGGTCCCATTAGCTGATGCGCGAATTCGACTGTAAAAATTAGACTTTCAACATCTGCGCCAGTTCATCTTTATTTGCGTATCTGACGTAGATTGACCTCCATGTCCGCGCAATTTGATACTGATCAAACGTTTTGCTTGGCCGCGGCCGTTCCGTCGACTTCAGGAACGGGCGGCTTGCTCCATCAGAGCGGGAATTTCGGCCGGAATTTCGCGTGCCAGATAGCCGAGCACGCCAAAACGCAAGGCCAGCTGTTCGCCGGCCTGCGCATGCAGTGCCACGCCCCAGCAGGTGGCCTGGGCCAGGGTGGCGCCGCGCGCCGCCAGTCCGGCGATGATGCCGGCCAGGGTGTCGCCGGAACCGGAAATGGCCAGCCCCACGTTGCCGCCTTCATGCTGCCAGGGGCCGCCTTCCGGCGCGCTGATCACGGTGCGCGCGCCCTTCAGCGCCACCACCGCGTTCCAGGCTTGCGCCGCCTCCCTGGCTGCGCCGTCGGGGTCGGCCAGGATCTCTTCTTTAGGATTGCCGCTCAGGTGCGCCATCTCGCCCGCGTGCGGGGTGAGGATGACGGTCTGGGCAAAGCGGAACGGCACGTTCCCGCCATCGAGGTCGGGATTCGTCACGATCCCCATTGCGTTGGCGTCGAGCACCACGCTGACGCCTTCCAGGCGCGGCAGCAAGGCGCGCACCAGTGCCGCCGTGGCCGCCTCATCCTGCATGCCGGGGCCGATCAGCACCGCGTCGACCTTGTCGGCCAGCGGATCGAGCATGGCCAGCGCATCGCGCTCGAAGCCGCCTTCGGCCGTCTCGCGCAGGCCGATCACGCGCGCTTCCGGCATGGCGAGGGCCACCAGTTGCGCCACGCTGGCGCCGGTGGCAATGGTCAGCTTGCCGGCACCGGCGCGCAGGGCCGCGGTGGCCGCCAGGATCACAGCGCCCGGCATTTCGCACGAGCCGCCCAGAATCAGCACGTGGCCGCGCCGTTCCTTGTCGCCCTCGGCGGGGGGCATCGGCAGCGGCCAGGCGCGCAGGGCGGCAGGGTCGATGGTAATCATGTGGGTGCTGGCCAGAGGCATGTCCATGGGACCGGCGCGCCTACGCTTTCGGAGCAGCGGGCACATCTTTTTGAACCGTGACCGGCGTGCCTGCCGCTTCCAGGGGAGCGACAAAATTAGTCAGTTGCAAGCCGAGCTTGCTGTGCTTGCCATCGTGCGGATCGAAGCTGTACGAGGTCACCGAGCAGTTCGGTACGTCGCCGGCCCGGTCGAAGGCGAGGATCGACGCTTCGTCGAGCCGCTCGAACAGGTAGCGGAAGCAATTGACCGTCACCTGGTGGCCGACGATCAGCACGCGTTCGTTGCAGAACTCGCGGGTGATGGTGTCGATGATGTTGCGCAGGCGCAGGATCACATCGCACCAGCTTTCGCCGCCGGGCGGGCGGAAGTAGAACTTGCCCACGTGCTGGCGCTGTTCGTACAGTTCCGGATACTTGTGCTTGATGCCGAGCGTGGTCAGGCGGTCGAGGATGCCGAATTCCTTTTCGCGCAGGCGCTCGTCGACGTGCACCGCCATCAGGCTGTCCGGCCCGAGCTGCTCCATGATGATACGGGCGGTTTCGGCTGCGCGTACGTAGGGGGAATGCAGCACCACGTTCGGCCGCTGGTCTGCGGGCATGGCGGCAAACCAGCCTGCCAGCGCGCGCGACTGTTCGGCGCCGAGCGGGGAGAGGGGAACGTCGACATCGCGCTCGGCGATATCGATCAGCAGGCCGGCCGCCGCTTCCGCCGCATCGCGGGCGACGTTACCGGCGCTTTGTCCGTGCCTGACCAGCCAGATCTGTTGGGGCCACTTTTGTTCCATCGATTCGCCTGCCGTTGAAATGTTGACACGACGTCATCATAGACGGATTCGGCGGCGGATCAGCGCACGATACAACCAGTTGTAGCGTATTGTTTACGCCGCTTTCTCGTCGGCATCGAGATTGAGCGGGGCGTCGCTGTTGAAGACATTCATGTCGGTCTGGCCGAGCACGCGGCTGGTGACCGTGCCGGCCGTAATCGAGCCGCTCACGTTGAGCGCGGTGCGGCCCATGTCGATCAATGGCTCGATGGAAATGAGCAAGCCCGCCAGCGCCACGGGCAAGTCCATCGCCGACAGCACGATCAGCGCCGCGAAGGTGGCGCCCCCGCCCACGCCGGCCACGCCGACCGAGCCGACCGTGATGATGGCGATCAGCGGCACGATGAAGCCGAGCGTCATCGGATCGATGCCGACCGTCGGCGCGATCATCACCGCCAGCATGGCCGGATAGATGCCCGCGCAGCCGTTCTGGCCGATGGTCGAACCGAACGAGGCGGCGAAGTTGGCGATGCCTTCCGGCGTGCCGAGGCGGCTGGTCTGGGTCTGCATCGACATCGGGATCGAGCCGGCGCTGGTGCGCGAGGTGAAGGCAAAGGCGAGCACCGGAAAGATTTTTTTCACGTAGCGCAGCGCGTTCAGGCCGGATGCGCTGATCAGGAGCAAGTGCACGCAGAACATCAGCAGCAGGGCGCTGTACGAGGCCGTGACAAAACTGAGCAGCTTGACGATGCTGTCCAGGCTCGATCCCGCCACGACTTGCGTCATCAGCGCGAACACGCCGAACGGGGTCAGGCGCAGCACCAGGGTCACCATGCGCATGATGATCGCGTGCGCAACCTTGATGAAGCGCTCAAAAGCGTCGAAGATGTCCGGCTGCTTGGCCGCGATGCCGGTCGCCGAAATACCCAAGAAAATCGAAAACAGCACCACCGCGATGGTCGAGGTCTTGCGCGCGCCGGTCATGTCGAGGAAAGGATTGGCGGGAATGAAGCTGATGATCATGCTCGGCAGCGAGATCGCCTGGGCCGTGTTCAGATGGCCCTTCAGATAGTCGCCGCGCGCCACTTCGGCGGCGGTGGCGGTCAGGCCCACGGCGGACAGGCCGAACAGCTTGGCCATCAGAATGCCGATGCCGGCCGCCACCATGGTGGTGAGCATCAGGATGCCGATGGTCAGCGCGCTGATCTTGCCCAACGACGAGGCATCGCGCAGCTTGAGGATGGCGGCGATGATCGAGACCATAATCAGCGGCATGACGATCATTTGCAGCAGCTTGACGTAGCCGGTACCGATGATGTCGAGGTAAGCGTTGGTTTCGGTGATGATCGGGGAGGGCACGCTGTAGATGAGCTGGAACGCCGCCCCCAGCAGCACGCCCAGGCCCAGGCCGGTGAACACGCGCTTGGTGAACGAGGCATGCGCCTCTTGCATCTTATAGAGGAGAAAGCACACGCCCAGTGCGACGGCCAGGTTCAGGATCAGCGGAAAATTCAGGGTCATGCGGGCCTCTTGAGTGGGCGCTGCGCGCGGGAGCTTCGCGGCGGCAAGTTAGCCGAACATTCTAACCATAATCCTGCTGCACTGCCCACAAGCCCGTCGGTCGCTGCGCCGACTCCCGACGGCCGCGCTGCTCGGTGAAGGAGTCATTGTAAAGTTCGATTTTCCTCAGCGGCCCGCCGTCGACTTCGCGAGCCATCCGCGCTACGTGCGTCGCCCGGGCGCCGGGGGCCCACGCCGCCTGCGCCCCCCCTCGGTTCGCAAGCTCCACATGGCGTGATGTCCTACACAGTCGCGTCTCTGCCGCCTATCCTCATCATATTGCTCTGAGGATACTATGATGACTCGTCAATAGGAGGCCTGCCATGCTCGAACCGCAATTTCCACCCGCCATTTCCCCTCAATCCGCCCACGCCAGCGGCAGCGCCGGGGCCGGCCAAGGGCAAAGTGTATGCGGTATCACCGAATCTGGTGTAAGCCAACCCGCGGGAAGGACCGGCATGCTGGGAACGTTCAGAGTGGCGGAAGGGTCTCTCAGCGGGGTCGTGGAACAACGCGTGGGCGGGGACGCGCCCCGCGTCGGAGCGGACCCCGGCAATCGCAGCGGATCGTCGCCGGCACGGGACGAGACGCGGCGGCGCTACGCTTCGAGCGGATTGGCATCCCGACAACATGCATCTGATGCATGACCTGGGGTTCGTGGATGGGCGCGCAGGATGACGATTCATCCCGGCGGTGAGTGACACTCGATCAGACGGGTGATAGCGCGTTACGATACTGGATCGCTTCCGGCACTCGTCATGACGCGTATCAAAACAGTAATGTTGTTGACAGCCTCTGGGATGTTTGCAACACTCGCCGCCTGTCTTGATTCCCGCCAAGCCTGCACGCGCCGTGTGGCCCCAAGCTTGGCTACCGCCCCTCCTGGAGAACCCATGCGCGCACCGTCCACATTATTGTTTCTGCTGCCGCTGACGTGGCTCTCGCTGGCGGCGCAGGCGCAAACCACGGTCGAGGCGTTCGCGCCCACCGGCCCGGTGAAAGCGGTGCGCCAGGTGACGGCGCGTTTCAGCGCCCCCATGGTGGCTTTCGGCGACCAGCGCCTGGGCGATCCCTTCGCCATCGATTGCGCGGAGCCGGGCAGCGGGCGCTGGATCGACGCGCGCATCTGGAGCTACGACTTCGCGCGCGATGTGCCGCCCGGCGTGCGCTGCAGCTTCACCCTCAAGCCCGACGCGCGCGACCTGGCGGCCCAGCCGCTGGCCGGCACGGCGCGCTTCGCTTTTGAGACCGGCGGGCCAAGCGTGCGCGAAAGCAGCCCGCGCCAGGGCAACCGGGTCGACGAGCAGCAGGTCTTCGTGCTGGCGCTCGACGCGCCGGCGCGCGCGGCCAGCATCGCCGCCAAGGCCTACTGCGGGGTGGAAGGCATCAACGAACGCATCGGCGTGCGGGTGCTGGCCGGGGCCGAACGCGAGCAGGTGCTGACCGCGCGCAAGAGCTATGTGGATCGCTATATCAAGGAGTACGTGCAGCGTGGCGGCACGGCGCCCAAGGGCAAGGACGACTTGCCGCTGGCGCTGGTGCAATGCAAACGCAGCCTGCCGGCCGACGCCGCCGTGTCGCTGGTCTGGGCCGCCGGCATCGAAGGCCTGGGCGGCGTGGCCTCCAGTGCCGACCAGGCGCTCGGCTTTACCACCCGGCGCGACTTCACCGCGCACTTCAGCTGCGATTACCTGACCGCCAAGGGCCCCTGCATTCCGCTCACGCCGCTGCGCCTGTCCTTCACCGAACCGGTCACGCGCGCCGAGGCCGACAAAATCACGCTTACCGGCGCCGACGGAAAACAGTATCGTCCCACCTGGGATGGCGACACGGCGCGCGGCGCCCCGGTCAGCAACGTGTACTTCCGCGGCCCGTTTGCCGAGAAAAGCAGCCTGCAACTGGCACTGCCGCCGGCGATGAAGGACGACGCCGGCCGCGCCCTGGTCAACCAGGGCCAGTTCCCGATGACGATCGCGATCGATACGCTGCCGCCGCTGCTCAAGTTCCCGGCCCGTTTCGGCATCATCGAAGCGCGCACCGAGCGCCTGCTGCCGGTCACGGTGCGTAACATCGAAGCCAAGCTGTCCGGAAAACTGCGCAGCGCCGGCGCCATGCTGCGCGTCGACGTGCAGGGCGAGCGCCAGGACCTCGACGTGATGGCCTGGATGAAGCGCCTGGCCGGCAACAGCTGGCAGGTCGGCGAACTGTCGGGCGACGAGCTGAAAAAATCGGTCTTCGCCGGCCTGAAAAGCGGCAAGCCGGAGCCATTTTCCTTGCCGGCACCCGGCGGCGGACGCGCGTTCGAGGTGATCGGCATCCCGCTGCCCAAGCCGGGCTTTTACGTGGTCGAACTGGAAAGCCCCAAGCTGGGTGTGGCCCTGTTCGATGCAAAAAACACCAAGGCCTACGTCAGTGCGGCCGCCCTGGTGACCAATATGGCGGCCCACTTCAAACATGGCGCCGATTCGTCGCTGGTGTGGGTCACCTCGCTAGACAAGGGCCGTCCGGTGCCCAAGGCGGCCGTCGCGGTGCGCGACTGCAACGGGAAACTGCTGTGGCAGGGCGTGGCCGACGCCAGCGGCGTGGCCCGTATCGACAAGCCGCTTTCGCGCGGCGTCTGCAAAGGCAACAACAGCCTGTTCATCAGCGCCCGCAGCGGTGACGATTACACCTTCACCATGTCGAACTGGCAGAACGGGATCGAATCGTGGCGCTTCAACCTGCCGTTCAACCCCTCGCAGAGCACCACCATCGTCGCCACCGTATTCGACCGCACCTTGCTGCGCGCCGGCGAAACGGTGCACATGAAGCACTTCCTGCGCCGCCACGCTTCGCGCGGCATCGAATTTGAAACCGGCGGCCCCGAGGCGCGCGCCACCACCGTGACCGTCGCGCACCAGGGCGGTGACGGCAGCTATGAGGTGCCGCTGCGCTGGAACGCCACCGGCACCGCCGACAACGAGTGGATCATTCCCGCCGGCGCCAAGCTGGGGGTGTACGAGGTCAAGATCGCGGGCCAGCTGGCCGGCACCTTCCGCGTCGAGCAGTTCCGCGTGCCGACCATGAAGGCGCTGCTGAACGGTCCGGCGACGCCGCTGATCGGCGCCACCTCGTTCGATCTCGATTTGCAGGTCGGCTACCTGGCCGGCGGCGTGGCCGGCAAGGCGCCGGTCAAGTTGCGCACCATGACCGAGGAAAAGGTGGTCTGGTTCGAAGGCTACGACGACTACAACCTGGGCGCCGGCGACGTGCGCGAAGGCGTGCAAAACGAAGCCGGCTACGACGAGGATGCCGCGGACGACGACGATGCCGAAGGCGCGGTCAAAGCCGCCGACATCCGTACCCGCGCGCTGGTGCTCGACAAGGCCGGCGGCGCGCGCGTGAAGATCGACCAGCTGCCCGTGGGCGACCGCGCGCGCGACCTAGTGGCCGAAGTGTCGTATCAGGACGCGAACGGCGAAACCCTGTCGTCGTCGACCCGGATCGCCCTGTGGCCGTCGTCGTACGTGGTCGGCATCAAGCCGGACGACTGGAACGACAGCAAGGACAGCGTCGCCTTCGAGGTGGTGGTGCTCGGCGTCGACGGCAAGCCGGCGGCCAATGCCGCGGTCGACGTCGACCTGTTCCAGCGCCTGAACTATTCGCACCGGCGGCGCCTGATCGGCGGCTTTTACGCCTATGAGAACAGCAGCGAAATCACGCGCATCGGGCCGGCCTGCCAGGGCCGTACCAACGCCAAGGGCCTGCTGCGCTGCACGGTCAAAACGTCGGCGGACGGCAACCTGGTGCTGCGCGCGCGCGTCGTCGACGGCCAGAAGCGCGCCGCCGTCAGCCAGCGCGACGTGTGGGTGGCCGGCGGCGGCGAGTGGTGGTACCGGGCCGGCGACAACGACCGCATCGATTTGCTGCCATCGGCCAAACGCTACGAACCGGGCCAGGACGCCACCTTCCAGGTGCGCAGCCCGTTCCGCGACGCCACCGTGCTGATCACGGTCGAACGCGAGGGCATCCTCGACACCTACGTGCGGCGCCTGGACGGCAAGGAGCCGGCCTTCACCATCCCCATGCTGGGCAAGTACGCGCCCAATGTGTTCGTGTCGGCGATGGTGGTGCGCGGCCGGGTGGCCGGCGTGCAGCCGACTGCCATGGTCGATCTGGGCAAACCGTCCTACAAGCTCGGAATCGCGCCGGTGAAGGTTGGCTGGAGCGCGCACGAACTGAAAGTGCAGGTGTCGACCGACAAGCAGGATTACAAGGTGCGCGAGAAGGGAACCGTGACCCTGAAAGTTACGCGCGCCGACGGCTCGCTGGCGCCTGCCGGCACCGAAGTGGCGCTGGCGGCGGTCGATACGGGCCTGCTCGAACTGATGCCCAACAATAGCTGGCGTTTGCTGAACGCGATGATGCAGGAACGCGTGCTGCAGGTGGAAACCTCGACCGCGCAGATGCAGGTGGTCGGCAAGCGCCACTTCGGGCGCAAGGCACTGCCGGCCGGCGGTGGCGGCGGCAAGGGCAGCCGCGAGCTGTTCGACACGCTGCTGTTGTGGAAGCCGCGCGTCGTCCTCGACGCCAAGGGTGAAGCGCGCGTGCCGCTTACTCTGAATGACACGCTCACGTCGTTTCGCATCGTGGCCGTGGCCAGCGGCGGCAGCGGCATGTTCGGCACCGGCTCGACGGAGATACGCAGCAGCCAGGACCTGATCGTGGTGCCGGGCTTGCCTTCGGTGGTGCGCGCGGGCGACCGCCTGCGCGCCGGCTTCACCTTGCGTAACACCACCGACGCGGCGTTGACGGTCGATTTCGGCGCCAGCGTGGCTGCCGACGGCGGCGCCGCCAAAGCGCTGGCGCGCCAGAGCGTGACCCTGGCCGCCGGCCAGGCGCAGGAAGCCGGCTGGGATTACCAGGTGCCGGCCGGCACCAGCGCGCTCGCGTGGACCATCGACGCCCGCAGCGCCGGCGGGGCCGACCAGCTGCGCTCAAGCCAGAAGGTGCTGCCGGCGGTCCCGGTGCGCACCATCCAGTCCACCCTGGTGCGCCTGGATCAGGCGCAAACGCTGAAAGTGCAATCTCCGCCGGACGCCTTGCTTGGTCAGGGCGGCGTGCGCGCAACCTTCGTGGCGCGCCTGGGCGAGAGCCTGCCCGCCGTGCGCGATTACATGAGCGCCTACCAGTACCGTGGCGTCGAACAGGATGCCTCGCGCGCCGTGGCCCTGCGCGACGCGGCCTTGTGGAACCAGCTGGCGGCGGCCTTGCCGTCGCAGCTCGATGCCGATGGCCTGGCCAAGTACTACCCAACCCAGACCCAGGGCAGCGACAGCCTGACCGCCTACCTGCTGTCGGTCGGCGCCGAAGCCGGCCTGCCGATTGCGCCGGCGCTCAGGGAACGCATGGAAGAGGGCTTGCGCCAGTTCGTCCAGGGACGCGTGGTGCGCAGCGCGCGCACGGCCCGCGTCGATACGGCGGTGCGCAAGATCGCCGCGTTGGAGGCGCTGTCGCGCACGCGCCCGGTGGCGCCCGAGCTGCTCGAATCGTTCACCATCGAACCGAACCAGTGGCCGACGTCGGCCGTCATCGACTGGTACCTGATCCTGCAGCGCAGCCCCGCGCTGGCGCAACGCGACGCCAAGCTGGCGCAGTTGCAGCAAGTGCTGCGCGCCCGCCTGAACCTGCAGGGAGCAGGCCTGTCGTTTTCGACCGAGAAGGCCGATCACTGGTGGTGGATCATGGCCTCGCCCGACATCAACGCCAACCGCCTGCTGCTGGCCGTGATCGACGATCCAGCCTGGCAGGGCGACATGGGGCGTCTTGCGCGCGGCACACTGGGACGTCAGCAGAAAGGGCGCTGGGGTTCGACCCTGGCCAACGCCTGGGGCGTGCTGGCGCTGGATAAATTCTCGCGCAAGTTCGAACCGGACACGGTCGACGGCAGCAGCAGCGCGCGCCTCGGCAACACCGTCAAGGAAGCCAACTGGAACGCGCGCGGCGTCTCCGTGGTCAGCCACCCGTGGGGCGCGGGCCAGCAGGATCTGGTCCTCACCCACAACGGCGGCGGCAAACCATGGGCCATTGTGCAAAGCCTCGCCGCGGTCGAACTCAAGGCGCCGCTGGCAAACGGCTACCGGATCGTCAAGATCATTACCCCGCTCGAACAGAAGGTCAAAGGCGCCTGGTCGCGCGGCGACAGCTATCGCGTGCGGCTCGACATCGAGGCGCAGGCCGACATGACCTGGGTCGCGCTGGACGACCCGATTCCGGCCAGCGCCACGCTGCTCGGTAACGGCCTGGGACGCGATGTCCAGACCTTGCCCGGTGCCGAACTCCCGAGCGCGTCGTTGCAGCCGGTGTTCGAGGAACGCACCTTCGACGCCTTCCGCGCGTATTACGACTTCGTCCCGAAAGGCAAATGGAGCGTCGGCTACACGGTGCGACTGAATAACCAGGGCCGCTTCAACCTGCCGCCGACCCGGGTCGAAGCGCTGTACAGCCCCGAGCTGGCGGGCGAGCTGCCCAATGCGGCGGTCGAGGTGGGGCGCTGATGCAACGCATCGCCGCGCTGCTGTTGCTGGCGTGCGCCAACGCGCTAGCCGTGCCGACGCCCGAGCAGGTGAGGGCGGCTTACCGCTCGTCCGACGCCGAGCTGCTCGACCGCCACGGCGTGCCGATCCAGTCGCTGCGCACCGACATGACACTGCGGCGCGCGCCGTGGGTCGGCCTGGCCGATATTTCGCCGGCCATGCGCCTGGCGCTGGTGCACGCCGAAGACCGGCGCTTCATGCAGCACGATGGGGTGGACGTGGGGGCGCTCGGCAAGGCCGCCTGGGACAACCTGCTGCGCACCCGCGCGCGCGGCGCGTCGACCATCACGATGCAGCTTGCCGCGCTGCTCGACGAACGCCTGCGCGCCAGCGCCGAAGGTCGCAGCTGGGGCCAGAAATGGGATCAGGCCAGCGCCGCGCGCGAGCTCGAATCCGGCTGGAGCAAGGCCCAGATCATGGAGGCCTACCTGAACCTGGTGCCGTTTCGCGGCGAGCTGCAAGGCATCGGCGCGGCCTCGCGCGGGCTGTTCGGCAAGGCGCCGTCGGGATTGAACCAGGCTGAGTCGGCGATCCTGGCGAGCCTGTTGCGCGCGCCGTCGGCGGCGCCGCGCGTGGTGGCGCGGCGCGCCTGCGTGCTGGCGAAAGAAATCAACCCGGCCGCCAGTTGCGCCGGCATCGAATGGGACGTGGCGGCGGCGCTGACTCGCTCGACTGTCGGCGCACCGCAAGCGCAGGCGCCGCAGGTGGCCCAGCGCCTGCTCAAGGGCGCGGCGCGCCAGGTGCGCAGCACGCTCGACGCGGCCTTGCAGCGCCAGGCCCAGGACAGCCTGCGCCAGCATCTGGCGGCCCTGCGCGAGCGCAACGTGACGCAGGGCGCGCTGGTGGTGCTCGATAACGACAGCGGCGAGATCGTCGCTTACGTGGCCAACGGCGGCGCCAGTGAAGTCGACGGCGTGCTGGCCCTGCGCCAGGCCGGTTCCACCCTCAAACCCTTCCTGTACCAACTGGCGATGGAGCGCGGCTGGATCACGGCCGCCTCGCTGCAGGACGACTCGCCGCTCGAAATCGCCACCGCCGCCGGACCGTACGTGCCGCAGAATTACGACCGCCAGTTTAAGGGCTGGGTCAGCACCCGCACCAGCCTTGCCAGTTCGCTCAACGTGCCGGCGGTGCGCATGCTCCAGCTCACGGGCCTGGAGCGCTTTCACGGCCGCCTGCGCGCGCTCGGCATGGCCAGCCTGTCGGAGCCGGCCGAGTTTTACGGCTATTCGCTGGCGCTGGGGTCCGGCGACGTGTCGCTGCTCGAACTGGCCAACGCCTACCGCACGCTGGCCAACGGCGGCCTGCATGGCGGCGTCACCTTGCAGGCGCGCGCGGCGCAAACCAAAACGCGGGTGCTCGATGCGCGGACGAGCTTCATCATCGGCGATATCTTGTCGGACCGGGCGGCGCGCAGCCTCACCTTCGGCTTGCGCAACGAACTGGCCACCTCATTCTGGAGCGCGGTCAAGACCGGCACCAGCAAGGACATGCGCGACAACTGGTGCGTCGGCTACTCGGAAAAGTACACGGTGGCGGTCTGGGTCGGCAATTTCGACGGCAGCCCGATGTGGGACGTATCCGGGGTGACCGGGGCGGCCCCGGTGTGGCGCGACGTGATGGACTTCCTGCACCGGCAAACGCCGAGCCGCGCCCCGGCCGCGCCGCCAGGGCTGGTGCAGCAGGTGGTCGGCTACCAGCCGGCGTTCGAGGCGCCGCGCAGGGAGTGGTTCGTGCGAGGCAGCGAAAGCGCGCAGGTGACGCTGCTGGGGGCGGAGCAGCGCCGCGCCGCCATTCTGTATCCCGGCCAGGCCAGCGTGATCGCCATCGATCCGGATATTCCGGCGGGGCGCGAGCGGGTAGTGTTCCGCGCGCAGGGTGCGGCCGGGCTGGCATGGCGGCTCGACGGCGTGGCGCTGGGCGCGGCCAGCGCGGGCCTCGCCTGGCAGCCGGTGGCGGGCGAGCATGAACTGGCGCTGGTGGATGCGCAGGACAAGGTGGTGGCGGCAACCCGCTTCAGCGTGCGCGGCAGCCGGGCAAATTAGTGCTGTAAAACAACAAACTTGCCGTGGCGCGTTTGGTATAATTGCAACTCTTAAATATAGGCAACAAAAGTTCCTGCAGCACCGACGCGTGCACGAGCCCAGCCGCCCATCCACACGCCCATGAGCACCCCAGTGAACCAAGCCGCAGCCAGCCTGCGCGACGCCATCCGCGAAGCCGCCGATGGCCTGATCAACCGCGAACATCTGGCCGAACTGATGATCCTGGCCGCCGTGGCGCAGGAACACCTGCTGGTGATCGGCCCGCCGGGCACCGCCAAGAGCGCCGTGGTGCGCCGTGTGGCCCAGAGCCTGGGCGGACGCTATTTCGAATACCTGCTGGGACGCTTCACCGAGCCGTCCGAACTGTTCGGCGCGGTCAACCTGGGCAAGCTGCGCGAGGGTTTGGTCGAGACGGACGTCAGCGGCATGCTGCCCGAGGCCGACATCGCCTTTCTCGATGAAGTGTTCCTCGGCTCGACCGCCATCCTGAACACGCTGCTGGGGGTGCTCAACGAGCGCCAGTTCCGCCGTGGCCATACCAACATCGCCTGTCCGCTGCGCCTGTGCGTGGGTGCCTCGAACGCGCTGCCGGACGACGACAGCCTGTCCGCCTTTGCCGACCGCTTTTTGCTGCACGTGTTCGTCGACGCCGTGCCGGACGCGCGCCTGGAAGACTTGCTGGCCGGCGGCTGGGCGGTCGGCCAGCGCAAGGTCGGCGTGCGCGCCGACATGGCTACCCTCGACGCGCTGCACGCAGCGGTGCCGAATGTGAACATGGGCGCGGTGCGCGCCGACCTGGCGCAGGCAATCCGGCAGTTGCGCAAGGCGCAGATCAATCTGTCGGACCGGCGCATCGTCAAGGCCCAGCAACTGATCGCGGCCGCCGCCGTGCTGGCCGGGCGCAACGTCGCCACGCGCGCCGACCTGTGGCCGCTGGTGTACGTGGTGCCGAGCGCCGCCGGCCAGCAAAGCGCGCGCGAAACCCTGCGCGAGCTGCTGGCCGAGGCGCGCCATCCGCTCTTGCAGGCCGTGGTGGAAACGGCCGTGCAGCAGCCGCTGGCCCGCATCGCGCGCCTGGCCGAAACGGCCGACCGCCTGCTCGGCGCCGCGCGCGGAGAGGGCTTTCGCGGCGAAGCCGAAGCGCTGCTGCGCGAAATCGATGCCAACTTCGGCAAGGACAGCCTGCCGCCGGAACTGTCGGCGCGCCGCGCGCAGCTGGTGGTGGCCGTGCAGTCGGCCTGATGAACGCGCTGGGATGGATCGCGCGGCCCGGCGCCGCGCCGGAGCCGGGCGGGCAGGTCTCGCAAGGGGCGGTGATGCGCCAGGTACTGGCACGCCTGGCCCTGTGCAGCGACGCCCAGCTGGACGCGCTGACGGCGGTCGCCACGCGCGATATGCTGGTGCTGCTGGGACGCGGCGCGGCGCTGCCGTGGGTCGACGGCGCCCGCTACTGCGCCCCGGACCCGCTCCAGCGCATGCTGTGGCTGCCCACCGACGTGGTGCCGCAACTGCCGCTCGACCTGGTGCTGGCCAATCTGTCCGCGCGCGGCGCCAGCCTGCCTTTCCTGCTGTGGAACGAGCCTGAACAAGTGCTGCCCATCGGTCAGCCGATCGCGCTCAACCGCGCCAGCCTGGCGTGGCTCGGCCAGGAACTCGAATAATGAATCTGCCGCCGCAACTGGCGCCGTGGAGCGAATGGCTGGCGCTGGTGCCGCTTGAAATGGCCGAGCCGCTCGGCCAGATGCTGCTGCGCCTGCAGCCCCTGGTCGGCCGCATGACGGGCGTGGCCGCGAGTCCGGATACCATTCCGGTGGGGGCGGGCAGCATCGCGCGGCGCGGGCCGTACCAGCGCCTGCTCTTGAGCGAATGGGCGGTGCTTGATGCCGCGCCGGACGAATTCATCCGCCGCGCGGCGGCCAACGAACTGCTTTTTTCGGCGCCCGAGCCACAGGTACAGCGCCGCGCGCGCCTGTGCGTGGCGCTGTTCGATGCCGGCCCGGAGCAGTTGGGCGAGCCGCGCCTGGTGCAGATGGCGCTGATGATCCTGCTGGCGCGGCGTGCCGGGGAGGCTGGCGCCGATTTCCAATGGGGCGTCCTGCAAGAGCCGCCCACGCTGCATGCCAAGTCGCGCAAACTGCGCGCGTTGCTGGACGCGCGCACGCTCACGCGGGTAGACGCGGCTCACCTGAACCGCTGGAACGAGACCCTTGGTTCGCTCGGCGAGACGGATGAAGTGTGGCAGATCGGGGCGTCCGGCTGCGGCGCGCTGGCGCGTACCGGCGCGCGCGTGAACATCGAAGTGTCGCTGCTCGATGCGGGCCTGAAGGTGAGCATCACGCAGCGCCGCGCGACCCGCGAACTGCTGCTGGAGCTGCCGGCGCCCGGCATCGGCGCGCGCTTGCTGCGCCATCCGTTCGATCCTCCGCCACAAGGGAAAAGCCGGGCGGACGATATGTTGTCGCTGAAGCAGGCACCGGTGTTCGGGCTGTCCGGCACCTGGCTCGCCGCAGCCAGGGAAAAGGGTGGCGTCGTGCTGCATCACGTGCAGGCTTCCGCTGCGGCGCAGTCGGGCAAACCGCGTCGTCGCCGCGCCACGCCATTGGGCCTTATCCTGGTCGGTACAATGCTGGGCTATGTCGAACGCAGGGGCGATTTCCTGACGTTTGACCGTTTTCCCGGCAGGGCCTTCGGTGCGCCGCGCATCTTAGACTGCCCGCCCCCGGAGCAGTTCCAGATGCCGCCAAAGGCTGGCGGCTGGCTATCGACGTTTTTCATGATCGATCACTCGCCCACCGGCGCCGGTGCGCGCGTGTTCATGCTCGATGTCGCCAGGCAGCTTGCGTGCTGGACGGTTTATGGTCAGAAGCACAAACACGTAAGCGACCCCCGTTTCCACCAGGTGGCCGAGGAGGTGGTCGGCGCCATCCAGTATGCGCGCACGCTGCTCTACGCCACCAGCGAGGCGAATCGCACCACGGTGTATGCCATGGGTGCCAAGGAAAAGGAGCCGACCGAGATCGCAGCGTTTTCAATGCAGGCCAAGCGTGTGCTGTTCGGCGCGCCGGCGCCAGCACGGCAGCGCGCGAGTTGGCTGTACGCCTTGCAGCGCAGCGACCAGCACTGGCTGCTGGTCGACGACAACTTCAAGGTGACAATCCCGCTCATGATCGGCGATGGGGGCATGGTAATGGGCGTGGCGCGCATCGCGAGATCGGCTTGCAGCGCGCCGGCCCTGCTGGTCCTCAGCGCCGACCGCCGCACGGTGGACCTGCGCAGCGCAAGCGGAAACCACGTGGTCCTGCAGTCCGAACAGCCGATCGCACAGCTGGTGCTCGACCCCACGGGCGAGCGCCTGTGCTGGCTGACCGACAGCCGCAATTTGAGCGTGCGCGCATTGCATGGCAGCGAGGTGTTGCTGCATGTGGCATCAGCGCCAGAGCGGGGCGCCGCATGATGCTGCCGCCGCAATTGGCGCCGTGGAGCGCGTGGCTGGCGCTGCTGCCGCTCGACCTGGTCGCGCCGCTCGGGCAGATGCTGCTGCGCCTCCAGCCTTTGGTGGGGCGCATGGCGGGCGTGGCGGCGAGTGCGGACGATATCCCCGCCGGCGTGGGCGGCATTGCCCGGCGCGGTCCCTACGAGCGAATGCTGCTGAGCGAATGGGGGGTGCTTGATGCCGCGCCGGACGAATTCATCCGCCGCGCGGCCGCCAACGAGCTGCTGTTTTCCGCGCCCGAGCCGCAGGTGCAGCGCCGTGCGCGCGTGTGTGTGGCGCTGTTCGACGCCGGTCCGGAGCAGCTGGGCGAACCGCGCCTGGTGCAGATGGCGCTGTTCATCCTGCTGGCGCGGCGCGCGCAGCTGGAGGGCGCCAGCTTCGAGTGGGGCATCTTGCAAACACCCGGGCCGCTGCATGCCGACTGCGATCAGCCGGCCCTGGACCGCTTGATGAACGCGCGCACCGTGGCGCGTGTCGGCAGCGCCGAGCGCGATGGCTGGAATCGCTACCTGGCCCAGGTCGACCTGCTGGCCGATGTGTGGCAGATTGAGGGCCCAGGCGCCGACGCGCTGCACCGGATGACGGCGCGCGCCAGCATCGAACAGCCGCTGCTCGACGAGCGCCTGCAAGTGACCATCACCCAGCAGGGCAGGGCGCGCCGGCTGATGCTGGACTTGCCCGATCCGGCCAGCGCGGTGCGCCTGATGCGCCATCCGGCAAATGCGCGGCTCGACAAAATGCGCGACCGCATTGGTGGGCACGATACGCCCTCGCTCAAGCATGCGCCGATTTTTTCGCTGGGCGGCCACAGCGTCGTCACGGCCCGCGCCGATGGCGGCTGTCTGTATTTTCAGGTGCCCGATATCGCGCGCGAGGGGCATATCGCTCCACGTCGGCAACGTCGTCCGAAAAAGGGAAGCGTGATCGGCCTGACCGCCTTGGGCGGCACTGTCTCCAGCTCTAAACATAAGGTGTGGTTCAACCAGTTTTACGGTGCTTTTCACGCGCGCGAATGCCCGCTTCCGCCACCCGAACAATTCACGACGCCGCGTGGAACGGGGCAGCGGCTGCCGACGTTCCATATGAACACGCACGACACTGGCGGCCGTGTTTTTTTCCTCGATGCGGTGGGCCGGCTGGTGTGCTGGAGCGCGGTCAGTACGGCCGATGCCAATACCGTCTTCGAGGTGATTGCCACTGGCGTGGTTGGTGTCGTCCAGACCCGCGACACACTGGCATGGGCACGCATTGTAGACAGCTGTACGACGTTGGAGTGCTATCGCGACGGTGCTGTGAGCCCGCGCGAGGCATTCTTTTTTTCAGGGCTGTCGACGCGCGTGCTGTTCGGCGATATCGGCTTCAGCAAGGAGCCCCGGTCGTGGCTGATCGCTGCCTCGATCAAGGAAACAACGTGGCTGCTGGGGCAAGGGAAAGAGCAATGCAATGTCGAGATCGATGATGGCGCCACGGTGATTGGCGTCACTCGCAGCTCGCAGGAAGATGGTGCGGAACCGGCGCTGCTGGTGCTCGATCCGGGGCGGCGCTGCGTGGAACTGCGTGGCGAAACGCAGCGCCGTGTGGTGCTCACTACCACGCTGCCGATTGCCCAAGTCACGCTGGACCAGACAAGCTACCGCTTTTGCTGGATTTTGACCGGCACGCACGAGCTGTTCGTGCGCAGGCTGCACGACGAAGAAACGCTGCTGCATGTCATCCCCGATGGAGTTCCCGATGCACCTTGAAATACGCCAACCCCTGTTCAGCGGCCGCCGCGAAGTGCGCGCACTGTGGTTCGACCTGGCCCTGCTGGGCGAAATCGAAGCGCGCCGGCGTGTGCTGGCGCACTGGCAGGCCGGCTCGCAACTGTTCCAGGCCTGCGGCGGCTTCCTGCTGGCGTGGCCCATGCCGCGCTGGGAGCATGTGGACGCACTCGACGCGCTGGCCTTGTGCCAGGTCGGCGAAGTGCTCAGCAGCGCGCCCTTGAGCGACGCCGAACTGGCCGCGCTGCCGTCCGGCGCGTACTGGCTGGTGCGCGCCGGCGTGGCGCAGGCGGCCGTGCCGGAGGCGCGCGTCGATCCGTCCCCGTGGCTCGCGCTTGGGTCGGTTGCGCTGCGTGTGCCGCTGGCGCCGCCGCGCGCGCCGGTTCCGGAATCCATGGTGGCGCCAATGTCGCTGCAAGAGGTGCTGGGCGCGGCCATGCCCGAGCGCAGCGCGGAGAGCATCGCTTTCCAGCGCGAGGCCGCACAGCCCATGCACGGCGCCCGGCGCGAGCGTAGCGCGCCGGTCGGCGTCGTCGTCGCCGATGTCGTGATTGGCTCGCTGGCGCGCTGGTTCGGCGTGAAACCGGCGGCAGATGGCGGCGGAGCAGGGCAGTCGCGCCAAGCCCCACCCGGCCCCTTATCGCGCCTGCTGTCCGACTGGGCGCTGCGGCTGGCGTCGGCGACCCGCTTGTCCAAGCTGCTGGGCCGGCGCCAGGCCAATTATCTGCAAAACATGCTGGACATGTTCGCCAACGGCGACCTGGCGCAAGCGCTGCGCCACGCGGTGCCGATCGACGCCATCGGCGGCGGGGCGGCACGTCCGGCGCTGGGCACGCCGCGCCCGCGCACCAGCCTGACCATCAGCGGTCCGAGCCCGGCCGCAACGGCGATCGGCCTGGACAGCGATCTGTCGGCGCAGTTGCGCGCCACCTACCGGCGCAGCTTCGAGCAGCTCGACCGCGAGGGCCGCATCGACGAAGCCGTCTATGTACTGGCCGAGCTGCTGCAGTGTGGGCTGGAAGCGGTGACCTACCTGGAAAAGAAGGAGCGTTATTTGCAGGCGGCGCAACTGGCCGCCACCGTGGAACTGGCGCCGGCGGTGGCGGTGCGCCTGTGGGTGCTGGCCGGCGACATCGAACGCGCGGTCCAGGTGGCGCGCCTGCACAACGACTTCGACGCCGCCGTGCGCCTGCTGGAAAGCCGCAACAGCGAGCACGCGGCGCCGCTGCGGCGCCACTGGGCCGAATACCTGGCCGCGCGCGGCGACCTGGCCGAAGCGATCGATGCCATCTGGCCCTTGCCGCAGCATCACTCGCTGGCGCTGGCTTGCCTGGTGCAGGCCGAACGCAGCGGCGGCACCTTGGGCATGCAGGCGCTGGCGCGCAAGCTGGCGCTGATGCCGGGCACGCTGCGCAGCAGCGCGGCGGCCATCAACGCGGTGCTGACCGCGCCAGGCGAGGACGGCGTTCAGTTGCGCGCGCGCCTTGCGGTGGCGCTGCTGGACACCACGCCGGCGTCGGCGTCCTCCAGACGCGTCGCCGCGGCGCTGCTGCGCAAGGTGCTGCCGGACCGGATAGAAGGCTTGAGCCGGCTCGACAAGAAGGCGCTGGTGCAGCTGGCCGAGCTGGCCGGCAGCGCGGTGCTCAGCGCCGACCTGCCCGTGTTTTCAACCAGGGCCGACATTGACGTGATGCCGCTCAATGCGCGCGGCGAGCCGCTGGTCCTGAGCATGGACGAACGCGGCCTGATGCCGATCCAGTATGCGCGCAGCCTGCCGGACGGCCAGTACCTGCTGGCGCTGGGCGAAGGCGGCGTGGTACGCATCGGGCGCGACGGGCGCCAGCTGGCCCACTATCCGGTGCCGGCCGAGCATCTGGTGATCTCGCACAATGGCAAGCGCGCGCTGGCGCTGGTCAAGCGCGACCGCAAATACCGGGTCAGCCGGCTCGACCTGATCAGCGGCAGCGTGTCGGACTGGCTGACGCTGGAGCTGCAGCACTGGTCCGGCCAGTACGATGGCGTGTCGTGGAACGTAGCCATGGAGCGGCGTCTGGCGGTGCTCGACACCACCGCGCAGCATCAGAGTATCGTGTGGCAGGTCGCCAGCCTGCCTGGCGTGATCGACGGCTATGCCGACCGGGCGGGCGTGCTGACGATCCTGCTGCGGGTGGCGGACGGGCTGGAGCAATGGTCGTACGAGCAGCCGGGCCGGCAGTTGCGCCAGCGCGACTGGTGGAGCGATATCGCCGGTGGCGATCTGGCCTGGATCGAGGATATGCGCGTCCTTCCCGGCCCCTCGGGCGCCGCGCCGTACGTGGTGACCATCGACTGGGTTCTCGGGCACATCCTGGTGAGGCAGCACGGCTTGCCGGCGCTGCCGCCGGTCGCGCTGGGACCGAACGCGCCGCGCAAGGTACTCATCGACGGTCAATGGCTGGTCCTGATCGGCGAGGAGGAAAGGTCGATGTGCTGCCGCATCGTCAGTTTGAACGATGGTGTGGAGCGGGCGCGCATCGTGCTGCCGCACCACAGTTCGGCGCGCTTCAGCTTTCACGACGGGCGCCTGCTGGTGTTCGACCAGGCCGGGCGTCTGGTCGATGTGGATTGCGAGACCGGCGTGGCAAGCACCCTGTGCCTGAGTTAAGCTGATGCGCGGAGCACAAGTCTTGCCGGACATTCATGGAGATGGGCAATCCTTGCCTGGCACCGCAGGCCCCCACGCCGCCGGCGCCGGACGGGCCGCGCGATGCCTCACCCGTCAATTTTTGGACTGAATAATGAATAATCCCTACGCGCCGCCGGGCGCCGACATGATCATCGCCGGGCCGGTGCAGGCGCGCTGCACGCCGCGCCTGCTGGCCCTGCACGGGCGCATCGGGCGCGTGCGCTATCTGGTGTATGTGTCGCTGTTGACGAGCTTGCTGATAGCTGCCGCCGTGCTGATGGTGGCCGCACTGATGCCGTTCGACGCTCCGGTGAGCTCGCTGGCGCTGCTGATGCTGATCCCCTTGCTGAGCATGCTGTTCGTGATGACGCGCCGGCGCCTGAATGACCTGGGGTGTTCCGGCTGGTGGAGCTTGCTGGGTTTAATTCCGTTCGTCAATCTGGTGGTGGGCTTGTGGCCGCTGCTGGAGGCGGGCAATCCTGGTGAGAACGCCTACGGCTTGCCGCCGCCGCCCAACGGCTGGCAACTCGTGCTGGCCGCCTGGGTGCTTCCGCTTGCCATGCTGCTGTCCTTGCCCACCGTTATGAAAATGCAGAACCGCTGGAGCACGATCGTTGCCGCCGCGTACTTCCACGTGCCGATGCCAGGGGTGCCGGACGGCCCGGCGCCGCCCCACCTCACGCCGATCTGGCGATGAGGGCAGCTTGCGGGATAATGTGCGGATGATCAGACAGGAGTCGAGAGTGGATAATCCTTACGCGCCGCCGGCATCGAACAGCACGCCGGTGCAAGAGCACGGCGACACCTATACGCCGGCCTGGTTCGACGCACGGGGGCGTATCGGCCGTTTGCGTTACCTGGTGTATGCTACGGTGCCGTCGACCCTGGCGGTGCTGCTGGTGTTGTTCCTGATCGGCTGGTTTGACCTGCGCGATCGGCCCATCGTCATGCCGATATTAATTATTGCGACGGGGCTTGCCGTGGCCACCGTGCTGGCGCTGATGACGCTGCGGCGCCTGCGCGATATGGAGCAGCCGGGGTGGTGGGCGCTGATCCTGCTGCTGGCGCCGATCAACGTCTTGCTGGTCGGGTTTCTGCTGGTGCGCCCCGGCGACGCGGGCCCGAACCGCTATGGGCCGCCACCGTCGGAAAACACGACGCTGGTGGCGGCCGGAACATGGATGGTTATGCTGATGGCGCTCACCGGGCTCGTGTGGCTGTTCGATATCGGCTGAGCCGCGGCGCCTGGGGCGTCAGCTTACTCGGTGCGGTGAATTGCGCAGAGCTTATTGCCGTCCGGATCGCGAACATAGGCCAGATACATGGGGCCCAGGCTGGTGTCGCGCTTACCAGGCGGATCTTCACAGGCATCGCCGCCATGGGCAACCGCCGTCTCGTAAAATTTTTGCACGTGCTCGGGCGAGCCGCATTTGAAGGCAATCGTGCCACCGTTCGCAAACGTCGCCTCTTCGCCATTGATTGGCTCGGTAATGCAGAAGATGCTTCCGTCGTGCCGGTAGAAGAGCCGGGTGTGGCCGGAATTTGCCTTGTTATGAAGCGGCTCGCCCACGCCGAGTGTTGCGAGTACAGCGTCATAGAATTGTTTTGACCGTTCAATATCGTTTGAGCCGATCATGACATGACTGAACATATTTTCTCCGTGTTGTGCCCTGAAGGTTTTCCGGGCCAGACGTTAATGATAATGCAAATAGACACACAAGAAATTTATCCCCCAATCCATTCACAGGAGTTCCAATTGAATCATCTGTATGCCGCACCCGCGGCCGATATGACGCCGCGTGCGGTCAGTGGCGAAACCTATGTGCCGCGCATGTTGACCATGAAGGGCCGTATCGGCCGCGTGCGTTATCTGGTTTATTCCATGGTCGTGTGGATCACGATCATGGTCTTGACGGCCGCCCTGATTGCCTTGCTGGTGACGGCGTTCAGTCCATTGATGAGTCTGCTTGGGCTGGTGATGCTGATCCCCGCGCTGGCCGCAACGTTCATCCTCACGCGCCGCCGTCTGCACGACATGGAGCTGTCCGGCTGGCTTGGGCTGCTGCAGATGGTTCCGCTTGTGAACTTCTTTTTTGGGCTGTGGATGTTTTTCGGGCGCGGCAGCGAGGGCGCGAACAAGTACGGCCTGCCGCCGGCGCCGAACACGCGGGCGCTGCTGATCGCCGCCTGGGTACTCCCGATCGCCTTTGCGGCGTCGATGCCGAGTATCCTGAAGCTGGAAGAAAAGTGGATCGATGCGATCATGGGCTTCGAGGCCGCCAAGGTCGACAAGACCTTCGACCCCTTTTCAGCTCGCAACGCGCCGGCCGACACCGGCGCTGATGACGCGTCGGCTGCATCCGGCGACGCCAGCGCCGATATCGAGGTCCCCGCCGAGGCGCCAGCCCCGGCAGCGCCGAAGCCGGCCAACTAAGCGGGCGCCACGGCCCAGCATCCACCCCAGGCTCAGAGCTGCCCGCTTTCCTTGATATCGAGGTAGCGGTTCACCAGGGCCGTGCTGAGCTGATCCGGCGTGATGTCGATCAGGCGCTCGGCGCGGATGCCGAGGCGCCGAATGGCCTCGCGCCGCTGCTGCAGGTAGTGCACCGTGGCGCTGTAGCGCAGGGCGCCGGGGAAGGTGTCGACTGCCTTGCTGCGCGCGCCGTCCATGACCTTTTCGCGCAGGCTGGCGCAGATCACCAGGTGCTTGCTCGACATCAGTTCGCACGCCGAGCGCAGCGCCGTGTCGTCCTCGTCGCGCAGGTTGGTGATGATGACGACAAAAGCGCGCTTGCTCAGGCGGTTGAGCAGATCGGTGGCCGCCTGCAGGTAGTCGGGCGCCATTTCGGACGGCTGCACGTCGTACACTGCGCCCAGCAGGCGATCGAGCCCGTTGCGGCCCTTGAGCGGCGCCACCCAGCGGGTCTCGCCGCCGAAGGTCATCAGGCCGACCGCGTCGCCCTGTTTCTGCGCCAGGAAGCCGAGCGTGAGCACGGCGTTGAGTGCGTGGTCGAAGTGGGTGGTGGTGTCGTCGCGCGCCAGCATGCGGCGCCCGGTATCGAGCAGGAACACGACCTGCTGGTCGCGCTCTTCCTGATACTCGCGGGTGATCGGCTTCTGGCGCCGCGCCGTCGCTTTCCAGTCGATCGAGCGCATGCTGTCGCCGTCGCGGTATTCGCGCAGCTGGCGGAAATCGGTGCCTTCGCCGCGGCGCCGCTTGCGGATGGCGCCGGCCGCCGGCGCGCGGCGGTCGGTCGCGCTCAGGGTGTGGCCGAGCAGCTTGGAGAAATCGGGGAAAACCTTGATGGTGCTCGGCGCGCCGATGCGGTGCACGCGCTGCCACAGGCGCAGCGGCGAGCGCACGCGCAGGTGGGCCGGCCCGAAACTGGCCGGGCCGCGCTGGTCGGCGCACAGGCTGTAGCTGACGGCGGCATACGCGCCCGGCGCGATTTGGCTGCTGTGGCTCAGGCCTTCCATGGCCCAGGTGGCGGGGTAGTCGTCGTACAGGTCGAGGGCGACATGACGAGCGCCCTCGTTGTGCAGCTTGAGCGTGACCTTGTTCCAGGTGCCGACCGGCCAGACGCCGGCCAGTTCGCGCTCGACCCGCAGCAGCGGGGCCTTGCGCGAGATCCAGGCGTCGACGCAGGCCACGGCCAGCGCGGCCAGGCCAGCCCCCTGCCACAGCGGCAGCAGCGCCTCGGCGTGGCTGGCCGCCAGGCCAAGCACGGTCCAGCCGCCGGCCACAAGCAGCAGGGTGCGCGACGGGGTCAGTACGTCAGCCACGCGGAGCGGCGACTTCTTCGATCAGGCCAAGCAGCAGTTCGTCGCTGCTCAGGCCATCGAGTTCGCTTTCGGGAGAGACCGCGATGCGGTGGCGCAGCACCGGCAGGGCGGCGGCCTTGATATCGTCCGGGGTCACGTAGTCGCGCCCCGAGGTCAGGGCCATGGCGCGCGCCATGCGCACCAGCGCGATGCAGCCGCGCGGACCGGCGCCGATCGCAATGCCGGGCCAGTCGCGCGTGGCGCGCACCAGCCGCACGGCGTAGGCGGCAACGGCGTCGTCGACCCGGATGCGGGCCACCAGCTGCTGCAGCGCGACGATGGTTTCGGGCTTGACCAGGGTGGCCACCTGGCTCACTTCCAGGCCGTCGCCGACGCGGTCGCGCGTGACCATGCGCAGCATCTGCTCTTCTTCGTCGACGGTCGGATAATCGATGCGCACCTTGATCAGGAAACGGTCCAGCTGCGCTTCGGGCAGCGGGTAGGTGCCTTCGTTTTCGAGCGGGTTTTGGGTGGCCAGCACCATGAACGGCGGCGGCAGCTGATGCGATTCGCCTTCGATCGTCACCTGGCGCTCCTGCATCACTTCGAGCAGCGAGGACTGGGTCTTGGCCGGGGCGCGGTTGATCTCGTCGGCCAGCAGCAGGTGCGCGAACACGGGCCCGCGGCGCACGCTGAAGGACTGGCTCTTCATGTCGTAGACGGCGTGGCCCATGACGTCGGCCGGCATCAGGTCGGGCGTGAACTGGATGCGCGAAAAGTCGCCGGCGAAGGTCTTGGCCAGGGCCTTGACCAGCAAGGTCTTGCCCAGGCCCGGCACGCCTTCGATCAGCACGTGGCCGCCCGCGAGGCAGCAGGCCAGGACCTGGTCGACGACGGCCTGCTGGCCGATCACGGCGCTGCGGATTTCCTCGCGCATGCGCTGGACAATGCCGATCGCCTGGTTCAGGCGGTCGGCCGTGATGGCAGGGGCGGCGCTGGTGGCGGTGCTATCGTTCATAGTGATTTCTCAGTTCTTGAAGAGTGCGGATCTGACGGGTGAATCGGGTGACATGGCTGGCGGCGTCCTGCTGCAGCGCTTCGCTGACATCGGCCTTGGGCAGCGAACAGTCGCGCGCCAGGGTGGCCCACAGCTGGGTTTCGGGCAAACGGAACAGGGCCGGGGCGCGGCGCCGGATCAGGGCCAGCGTATCTTCGCGCGCGGCCTCGAGCAGCACCTGGCGCCCGCCGTCGGCCTTCCACAGCCAGGCGCCGCTGGCGTCGATGTGTTCGAGCAGCGAACGCCGTTCGGCCTTCGGCGCGGGGATGATCGGGCCGAAACGGCGCACCGCGGCCCAGAACATCAGCGCCACGCCGCCCGCAAGGCTGATCAGGAACAGGCTGTAATTGCGCCACAGCGCCTTGTACCAGGGCAGCACGTTCAGGTTGCGCACGATGGTGACGTGCCGGCCGGGCGTGAGCTCGGTCAGCGCCAGCAGCAGCTGGGCGTGGTCGCGCTCGTCGAGCATGTAGTTGCTGAAGTAATCGTTGGTCACCAGGACGACCTGGCCCTTGCCCTCGCGATAGACGCGCACGGCGCCGCCATCGTCGTCGCTCCAGAGCGGGGCGACGGCGTTGGGCAGGCCGACCAGTTCCATCTTGCCGCCGTCGAGTTCGAGCGGATAGCTCTTGCCCGGCAGGATCAGGCGGCTGACGGTCTTGTCGCGCTCGCGCCGGGCCGCGGCGATCGCCTCCGGCTTGTCCTTGTCTTCCTCCGCCGGTTCGGTGCGGCATTCGCAGGCCTTGGCGTCGCGCCGCACGCGCGCGCCGAAGCGGTCGGTGAGCGGGTCTTTGTTGTCGCTGGCTACGGCGGTGAAATACGAACGGGCGGGCGGCTCGGGCGGAGTGTGGTCTTCCTCTTCGTCCTCTTCCTCGTCCTCATCATCCTTGGGCTTGTCTTCATCCTTGCCCTGCGCGCTGGCGGGAGCGGCGGCCGGCTTGGGCTCTTCGACTTCTTCTTCCTCGTCCTCGATCTCGTCGTCGTTCTCCTCGCTGGACGGATCCAGCGCGGCGAGCGCGGCTTTTTCGGCGGAGGTCAGCGAGCGCGGTTCGGCAATCAGGGTATTACCGCGCCGCACCCAGTCGAGCATTTCTTCCGCCTGGCCCGGCAGCGCCGTGCCCGACGCACCGCTGAGGATCATGGTGCCGCCGCCGACCTTGGGCACGATCAGTTCGCCGAGCGAGCCGACGCTGTTGACGACCCGGCCGTTCTGTTGCAACAGGCGTGTGGCAGCCAGCATGCGGTCTTTGCGCGCCGCCTCGGACATGGTGCGCCGCGATTCCCAGCGTAATTCCATCATGTCGTGCCACCACAAGGTTGCCGAGGCGCCCACGGCCACCAGGGCCAGCACGGACAGGAAGCTTTTGATGTTGTCGTTCATGCCGCCGTCTCCCGCAGTGCGCCGAACTGCGCATCCCATGCGGCGCAGCAGGCCAGCAGGGTGTCGTCGTCCGGCCAGCGCGCGGCGTAGGCGCCGCCCAGCCACAGGGAGGTGGCGCCGATGGCCACTTCCAGGCGCGCGGAAGAGAGCTGCTGGCGCTGCACGGCCTGGCGCGCCAGGCGCAGGCAGTCGCCCTCGGTATTACCCTGGCGCAGGGCCAGCGCATCTTCCGTGACCAGGCGCGACAGGGTGGCGCGGTACAGCAGGGCCAGGGCGGCGCGCTGTTCGCCGCGGGCCCACAGGGCGCGCACTTCAGTCGTCACGTCGGGCGGCAGCGATTCGGCGCGAATATTCAGGCCGCCGATTTCGGTCGCCACGCGCGCCTTGGCCGCGCGCTCGAAGGACGGGAAATGGTGGCGGTAGCGGTACAGCACCCAGGCCACGGCGCCGATGGCAAGCGCGATGAACAGCACCTTGAGGATGGAGGCGATCAGGTTCATGTCGAACGAGGAGCGTTTGCGCTCTTCCTTCTTGATTTCCTTCTTCTTGTCGCGCTCTTTCAGTTCCCAGCTTTCCACGCATTCGTAGCCGCGCAGGTCGGAGTGGGCATAGACCTGGTCGATCTGCTGGCGGATGCGCGCCTGCTCGGGTGCCTGCAGCGGACCGCGTTCGGGCAGGCGCATGTCCTTGGGCCGTTCGCATGGCGGGCGCACCGGCGTAGCTTGCGCCGGGACAGGCTTGCCGGATGCGGCAGGCGCGGCCGAAACCGGCGCGGGAACGCCGGCCAGCGCCAGCAGCATGCCGGCGCCGGCCAGCACCAGCAATGCCGATACGGGAGCGGCGCCGCGCGCGCGGACAGCCTGTGGGCGCTTGATCTGGCGCAGCTTGATTTCGAGGTCCCACGCTTCCATGCTGGCGCGGCGGTTCAGGTACAGGGTAAAACAGCATGCCGTGTAGACCGGCGCGATGAGCGCCGTGGACAAGGCGAAGGCGCCCAGGGTAAGCAGCTCGGTCAGCACATCGGGCGTGTCGCTGACCATGTTGGCAAACAGCATAAACGGATTGCCGATCTTGCCGTCCGCGGCAAAAATGCCGATGAAGCCGAGGGCGCCCAGCTGCAGCACGAATTCCAGGTGGGCGCAGACGACGCCGAACCAGACCGCCGAAGAGGCGGTCCCATTTTTGCCGAGCGCGCTGCGGCGTGCACTGGCGACCCCGCCGCGCGCACCTTCGAGCTGCCAGACCGGTTGCCACAGGCCGCGTCCGGCGCTGATCGGACGGCCCCAGGTAATCAGGCGAAACCAGCCACCGCCGAGCTGGCCCGGCCAGGCGCGTACCGCTTCCTGCCAGGTGACGGCGGTGCCGAACACCTGGCGCGAGAGCACGTACAGGGGCGCGCGTTCGAGCAGGGGCTTGAACCACCAGGCCAGGATCAGCCAGGCCCAGGACAGCTCGGGCAGCCAGAGGGTCAGCACGGCGCACACGGCGACCAGGGGCAGCCACAGCGCCAGGAACGCCATGTAGGCCGCGCCGGCGTGCGAGTGCAGCAGGCTGAACCCGAGGTCGAGCGCCTGGGCATTGGTGCGCGGGCGCAGTTCGATCTGCAGTTTGTCGATTTGCATGGCGGCCCTTATTGCTTGCCGCGGCCGGCGAACAGGAAAAATCCGATCACCAGCGCCCAGCCGGTGCCGCCGACAGCGTACTTGACCTGGATCGGGATCGCGCCCGAGCCGGACCAGAACGCTTCAAAGAAGGCCGCGAACATGGTCATCAGGCTGCCGCCGACGATCACCGGGAACATGGTCTGGCTGGCGCTGTAGAGCGCGTGCGCGCGCGTGAGCCGGCCCGGGTGGATCAGGGTCAGGCCGAGCCGGATGCCGGACATCGCGCACAGCAGCAGCCCGGTGATTTCGAGGCTGGAATGGGTGATCACGAACGACCAGAACTGGTGGACGGTGGTCGGGTCGCGGCTGAGCCAGGCGCCGATCACGCCCAGGTGCAGGCCGTTCAGGCCCAGGCTGATCAAGGCCGGGATGCCGCCGAAAATGCCGCCGGCAAAACTGCGGAAACCGATCGAGACGTTGTTCCAGATGTAGTGGCCGAACATCATCAGGTCGCCCTGGCTGCCGCCGCGTCCGACGCGGATGCGCGATGGCTGGTACATTTCGCGGAACTGGTCGAGCTGTTGCGCCGAGGCGAAGCTGTACGCCCACTGCGGCTGGTACCAGACCAGCAGGCCGACCACCAGGCCCACCCCGAAAAACGCCAGGCAGGTGATCAGCAGCAAACGCCATTCGGCGCGCACGCGGCAGGGAAAGTCGACCAGCATCCAGCGCATCAGGGTGGTGGGGCGCTCGACGACCGTGCCGTACAGGCGGCGGTGGCAGGCGCCGACCATTTTCTGCAGATGATCGGTCAGGGTCGGCGAATAGCCGCGCTGGCTGCACAGCGCCAGGCACTGGCACAGGCGCCGGTACAGGGCCGGCAGCGCGCGCTGGTCTTGCTGGCTGCCGTCGAGGATGGCGCCGATCTCGGTCCAGAGAGCGGCATTGTCGGCTTCAAATTGAACTTGCTTCATTTGGTCAGGCCCGCCACATAAGAGCGCATGCGCTCGACCGACTCGGTGCCGCGTACGCCGGTCAGCGGTTCGGCGATGCTGCCCAGTTCGGCCATGCGGTCGAGCGGCAGGCGCGATTCGCGCTCGAACAGATCGACCAGGGTACGCTGCTGGTCGGGGCTGAGGGGGAAGGGCAGCGGCAGCGGATGGGCCAACAAGGGCGTGGCGCGCGGCACGGCCTTTTCGTAATAGATGACCTGGGTGCCGGCGACGATATCGCCCAGGCGGCGAAAGCGCAGGTCGAACATCATGCACACCAGGCCGGTCGCGTACATGATCGGCAGGAAGTCGGCCACCAGCAGCAGGTTGCGCAGGGTCGATTCGCGCCAGCCGACCGGCAGGCCGTCGCTGCGCACCACTTCCAGGCCGACGGCACGCTTGCCCACCGTGCGGCCGTTAAAATACACTTCGCTGATGATCGGATAGCCCCAGTAGGTAACGAACAGCAGCAGCAGGAAAATGCCTTCGCCGAGTTTCCCGCTGGGCATGGCGAGGCGCAGCAGAAAGCACACGACCGCCCACAGCAAGAAATCGAGCAGCCAGGCGACCGCGCGCAGGTAGGGGCCGGCGGGCGTCAATTGCAGGCTCACGCCCTCGGGCGTGGTCAGGGACAGGCGGCCGTCTAGCAAGCGGGGGCCTCTTCGCGCTGCCGGAATGCCGCTGATTTTAGTACCGCCATGCGTTTTGCCGTGTTAAATTTACTGTAGGATGTATTTATTGTACCCAAGAAACGATGCATCGATGGCAAATATGTGAAAATTGCAGCGCTGTTTGTGGGCGGAGGACCACGTTGCAGGCCGGCTGCAGGCGCCGTCGAAGTCAGTATCGTCGTGGTATCGTTGTTTATGCTGGAAGTGTACCAAGGTCGCTTCCGCCCCGTCACAGCTTATCGGGTGGAATGATTTGAACAGAAAAGTAGTCATTGGCGTGTGCATCGCCGCTGCCGCCGCGTCGGTGGCGCAGGTGCCGGACAAGCCCGCGCCGTCTCCGGCTGCGGCCGTGCCGGCGTTTCCCAGCCATTTGCTGGCGGGAGCTGGCGCCTGCCCGGCGCCGGCCTGGCCGCGCGAAGCGCTGCTGTACGACCTGCAGGGCAGCACCACGCTGTCGTTTGCGATCGGGCCGGACGGCGCCGTGGTGCAGCCGCGCCTACTGCGCACGAGCGGCTGGAAAATGCTCGACGACGCCGCCCTGGCCGGGATCGCCGCCTGCCGCTTCAAGCCGGGCCTGGACGCGGCGCAGCGCGCCGGACCGTATCCCATGCAGTTCAACTGGAAGCTCGATGGCGAGGCCGGCGTCACGCCGGTTCTGCGCGCAGGCAGTTGCCTGGATTCGCCGCGCTTTGCGCGCTTCGCTCCGTTCGACGCGGCGCCGACCAGCGCCAGCGGGGTGCTGTTGCGCTTTATGGTGGGCGCGGGCGGCGTGCCATGGCGCATCGCCGCCGAGGCCGGCAGCCAGCCGGACGCGCTGGTGGCCGAAGCGATCGATTACGTGCAATCCTGCCGCTTCGACTACGATCCGTCCGTTCCGGGCGCGCGCAGCGCCAGCGTGACCGGCCGGGTGCTGGCGCGGTAGATATTTTTTCCTCTGTGATCGCTTGCTGGACGGCCTTATGCCGCGCTTCGGGGCTCAGGCGGCTTTAGCGCTTGTCCCAGGTGGCGCGCCAGGCCGCGTAACGCCGGAACGATGCCGGCGTGTTGAGTTCTTCGATGACGTCGTCGTCGCCGTCGCCATCGGTGACGTGGAACATCAGCGCCACGGCATCGCGCTGGGCGGCGCCGCCGAACAGGCCTTCGTCGGCCAGTTGCTGCAATGCCGCGCTGCAGGCGCCGAACACCCATGCGCGCAGTGCGTCGATGTCGACCTCGTTGGGAAGATCTCGGTGGTAGGGCAGGATCATGCGGTAGGCGATGTCGAGCCAGGCGCCTTCCTCGAAGAACGACCATTCCGACGGATTCCACAGGATATCGTCGCCGCCGCCGTCCTCGCTGAGCGCCTCCACGCTGTTGGCAAGCGGGACGATCGTCATGGCGCTGTCGTCGCTGATCAGGGCGAAGGCGTTGAGCGTCTGGTCCGGATGGGCCGCGCGCATGGCGTTGAAGGCGTTGCGGGCGCCGTCGCGGATCTCGCTGGCCAGCAGGGCGGCATCGAGCCGGTTCAGGTCGACATTGGCCTGGCGCGTGAGCGTGAAGCCGGCGGCCACGGCGTCGGCGCACAGGGCCGCGTAGCGCGCCTGGGCGGCGGCCGGGCTGGCCAGTTCGTCGAGTGTGTCGGTGCCCCAGGTTTCGGCCATGCCGGTGGCGCTCCAGACTGCCGTGCCGAGGTCGCGTACCTCGACAAACTGTCGTGGCTTGGTGCCGGCGTATTTGTGAAAAAGTGACCAGTTCGTCGTCATTGTTGCGTCTGTGCTTTATGTTGGGAAAATCGCATTCCCGCGCAGAGGAGCGTCTGTGTTTTGTTCGGTAAATACGGCTGCTGCACGGGCAATCTTATTGGTTCGGAAAGAAGTATGACGGGCGCGGCGGCTCCTGTCACGTGCAATCTGGGCTGCCGGCCGCACGCATGGCGCACCGGCGGTGCCGCCGCTACAGGAGCAGCAGGGCTTCGCGCGCTTCCACGTCGACTTCTTCGGCGCGGTCCGACGCGCTTGGGTCGGCGGCGAGCCGGTGCAGGTCGGCGGCCAGCGCCTGCAGCAGGGCAGGCGAGCGCACCACCACGCGGAAAATCAGGTGATGTTTCCAGATGCCGTCGTCGCCATCGAGAATCTGCCTGATGGCGGGCGCGAGCGGCGCGCCCAGGCTGACGAGCAAGGGCGCGAGCTCTTTCGCCACCGGCCAGTTGAGGTCTTGCATCCATACCAGCAGATCAGGCACGACCGGGGCGATGGCGGGCCAGCCGGCAGCGATGGCGGCCCGCACGGCGTCCAGGTCGTGTTTGTCGGCGGGGATGAATGACGAGCGCTGGTGCAATCGGGGTCCTTGGTCGATGCCGTTGCCGGCAACAGCGGCAACGGTATCACGAGCGCCCCGGCCACGCCAGCCGGACTGCGGATCAGCGTGCGCCGGTGCCGCTGGTCAGCGCGGCCGGCAGGTTGTCGACGTTGTCGAGCTTGTACGGGAACAGCACGGTGTCGCTGAACACCTTGGCGCCGGTATCCTTCTCCACATCGGTTTCCGACTTGCCGGTGTAGCGGTTCGAGGCGATGTTGGCATCGATCAGCCCGTTGCTGCCGTTCCAGTGCGGCCTGGCCGTGTTGGCAAAGAAGTTTCCTTCCACTTTTACTTGCGCAAGGTCATCGGCGGCGATGGCGAAGTAGGGCACGTCGAGCCAGTAGTTGTTGTACAGGTGAGTGCGGGATGCCGCGCCCATGAGCTTCGGATTGCGGCCCGAGGTCTTGTTCCAGAAGTTATGGTGCAAGGTCACCTGCGAGTTGCTGAACGCGTTGGTGTAGTGGTGCTGGTTGCCGCAGACAGCCTCGTTGGTGCCGTCAAAGCGGTTCCAGCTGAGGGTGATGTTCTTGCTGTCCTGGATGTCGACGTGGCCGTCGCTGATCTTGTTGAAGCGCACATGGTCGATCCATACGTGGCTCGACTTGGTGATGGTGATGCCGTCGCCCGCTTCGACCAGGCCGGGGTTGATGTTGTCGATGGCCAGGTTGCGGATGATGATGTTCTTGGCGTCGCGCACGATGAACGAGGCACCGATGATGCGCGCATCCTTGTTCAGGCCGACCAGGGTCTTGTTGGAACCGACCCAGATACTGCTTTCATCGCGCGGGCGCATGTAGCGCGTTTCGTTGGTCGAGCCGAGTTCCTTGCAGGTCTGCGTGCCGACCGGAACGCGGTAGGTGTACTTGCCCGGATCCTGGTAAGTGGGGCAGGCGACCGCGCAGGTGCTTTCCGAACGCACGGCGGTGCGGCAATCGATGGTGGTGCCGGCCGGAATCTGGATCACCGCGGCGGATTTCGACGTCAGGGCGCTGGACAGGGCGCTGCACGAGGTCACGGTAATGGGGGCGGTGTTGCCGCCACCGGTGGTGGTGCTCAAGCCGTCGGTGCCGCTCTGGGCCGCGAAGCCGTCCGGCGCCGGGCCGCCGCAGGAACCGTTGGTCGGGTTGAAGAACCAGCGCTGCTGGCCGCCGGCGGTGTCAGTCGCCTGGTAGACGCGCGAGCCGCTGTTGCTGTCGCCCACGGTGAGCGACTTGCCCGAGTGGCGCGCGACGACGTTGTAGCCGCCGCTGGTCGACTTTTTGAGCAGCCATTGCTGGTTGTGGGCGCCGGTGGCGTTCCATTGGATGATCCTGGCGCCATCGTTGGCGGACAGGTTCAGCACGTCGAGCAGCAGGCCGCTGTGCTTGGCTTGCATGGTCCAGTAACCGTTACCGGCGTCGCGCAGATAGAATTGCTGGTTGGCGCTGTTTCCGGAACCCCACTGCTGGACTTCGGCCGCGCCCTGGGTCGAGCCGGCGACGACGTCGAGCACTTTACCGGACGCGGCGTTGACGACGTTATACAAACCGCCGTTGTACACGGGGGCGCTGCAATTGGCGGCGCTGGCGCTCGTTGCCATCAGGGCCAATGGAAGGGCAAGCGAGGCGGCCAGGGCGGCCATGCGCCGTGCGGGAAACAGACGGATCGACGCGTCGAAAACGGGGAATTCGGTCATGGCTGGTGTAGCTCCGGATGGTTGGCAAGCAGGCCACGACATGGGCACACTTGTGTTATTGAAATGAAAAGAAATGGATGCTATCAGCTAAAATGTACATACATGTATATGCATTTCCTAAAGATGTATGCAATTTTTAATAGGGCTGGAAATGACATGGACGTGAGTGGCGACACGGCCAACAGCGTGCTCAGGCCAGAGGACGAAGCGGTCTATTGTCCCGCGTGGTCTGAAGAGGAACTGGCTTTATTACGGTCCACCATGCGCGCAGGCTTATCGATGTTCAGCAACGCGCTGATGCCGATGCCCGCGCGCTGACGACGCTGGCCGCCACGGCGCAGGCGGGGGGCGGCCACCGTCCGTCACGCGTCGCACGGCAGGGCCGGCTCGGCCGTCTCCTGCTCGCGGCGCATGAGCAATTCGCGCATCTGCGCCGCCGGCATCGGCTTGCCGTAGTGATAGCCCTGCGCCTTGTCGCACCCGCTTGCGCGCAAGAATTCGCCTTGCTCCAGCGTTTCAATACCCTCCGCAACCGTTTCCATTTTCAAGCTCCGGGCAATGGCAATGATGGCCTTCGTGATGGCGGCGTCTTCGGTGCTGTGCGGCAGGTCGCGCACGAAGCTGCGGTCGATCTTCAGCGCGCTGACCGGAAATGTCTTGAGGTAGCTCATGGAAGAGTAGCCGGTGCCGAAATCGTCGATCGCCAGCGCGATGCCGGCGCGCTTGAGCGTATGCAGTTTGTCGATCACGCTGGCCGAGGCGTCCATCAGCATGCTTTCGGTCAGCTCCAGTTCCAGCCAGCGCGCGTCGATCCCGCTGTCGTCGACGATCGCCAGCACCGAGGCAACCAGCCCTTCCTCGCTCAGCTGGCGCCCCGACAGGTTGATCGACATCCGCACGCCGTGGCCAGCGTCATGCCACCTGCGCAGTTCGTGGCAGGCTTCGCGCAGCACCCATTCGCCGATCGCCACGATCATGCCGGTATCTTCGGCCACCGGGATGAAGTCGGCCGGGCTGATCAGGCCAAGTTCCGGATGGATCCAGCGGATCAGAGCCTCGGCGCCGCAGATGGCGCCGCTGCGCAGGTCGATCTGGGGCTGGTAGTGCAGCACGAATTCCTTGCGTTCGAGCGCGCGGCGCAGGTTGTTGTCGAGCGTGAAGCGCTTGCGCGCATCTTCCTGCATGCTGTGCGTGAACAGCCGGTAGGCATTCTTGCCGCTGTTTTTCGCATAGTACATGGCGCTGTCGGCGTATTTGAGCAACTCGTGCATCGTCAATGCATCGTCCGGATACACGCTGATGCCGATGCTGGCGCTGATGTGAATTTCGTGGCCCGAAATGGCGATTGGCTGGGCAATGCGCAGCAGGCACTTTTCGGCGACCATCGAGGCGTCGCCGATCTGGTGGACGTTTTCCAGGATGATGGCGAACTCGTCGCCGCCGATGCGGGCAATGGCGTCGCCGGGGCGCACGGTTTCGGTGAGGCTGCGCGAGACCAGGCGCAGCAGTTCGTCGCCGATATCGTGCCCCAGCGTGTCGTTGACGGTCTTGAAGTTGTCGAGGTCGATGAACATCACCACGGCGCGCTCGCGGCAGCGCTGGGCGCGGGCGATGACGGCTTCGAGCCGGTCGTTGAAGAAGTGGCGATTGTGCAGCTGGGTCACATTGTCGAAGTGGGCCAGGCGGTCGAGCTTGACCTCGACCCGTTTGCGCTCGGCAATCTCGGCCTCGAGTTCGCTCTCGCGCTTCTGGATGCGGTCGAGCATGGTGTTGAACGCTGTCGAGAGCGTGCCGATATCGGCCAGCGAGCTGACCTCGGCGCGGATCGCGTAGTCGCCCAGGCGCGAGATCTGGGCGCTCGTTTCCGACAGCGCGCGCAGGGGATCGGTAATGAAACGCTGCAGGCGCGACAGCACCAGATGGGCGATGGCCAGTACCGCGAGCATGAGGGGAATGGTGAGCGCAAGGTAAAACGCGAGCTGGCGATAGACGTTGTCCAGCGAACTTTGCACGATGAGGGTGCCGAGCCGCTGGCGCTTGACCATCAGCGGCTCGACCACGGTGACGTGGCGGTACGACAGGGCGTAGCCGCTGCCGCTGTCGTGCCGCAGCGCGACCGGGGCCGCCCCGGCGTCGCGCAGGTAGCTGGCGAAGCGCTTGTTGGCGTTGTCGTAGACCACGGCCGACTGCACATCCGACACCACGCGCAGGGCGGCCAGGATATCGCTGGCGGCGTGCCGGTCGCCGAAGAGCATGGCGGCCGACATGTTTTCGCTGCCCATCGCCGCTTGCGCCTGGGTCTGGCGCACCAGGGCCGCCGTGAAGAAATAGGTCTGGATTCCGAGCAGGAACAGGGTGGAGAGCAGGATGACGGTCCCGCTGGTGACCAGGTTTGCCCACTTAAGCTTGGTGCTCAGGGTTTGTGTGCGGCTGCGGCGGCGAGGCCAGGGGCGTTTCATGATGGGTCCGTTTCGTTGGTTCAATAGACCGCGCGCGCGAGGCGCAGCACTTTGGAACTGAGCGCGATATTGGCGGCGCGGGCCGCCTCGGCGTTGAACTCGAAGGCGATGCGCTTGTCCTCGACGTCCAGTTCGACCATGATGCCCATGCGCGCCGCCCCTTTCGCGTCGGAGACCGTGAGCACGCCTTCCTGGCGCGCCGATTGCGCCAGCAGGGCCACGCTGTCGGTTTCGGAGGCGCTGATGAACACGATCTGGCACTGCTTGAGCGCGTCGTGGCCGGAACGTGGGTAGGCGATCGTCATCTTCGCTTCGCCCAGCGGCTTGCCCTCCAGGCTGGCGAGCAGATTGCCGAACGGATCGCGCCCGAGAACGCATAGCCTGATCAGCTTGGCCTGGGCATTCGGAAACGTGCTGAACAAGGCGAAGTTGTAGATGAATGCCGCTTTCGCCGCGTATTCAGCAGCAGCCGGGGCCTGAGTCTGGGCGGAAGCGGGCAGCAGCAAGGCGACGGCAAGGGCGCAGCAATGCCGCCGGCGCGCTATGCCGGCCAGCCACGCGGCGCGGAGGGAAGCGGGGCGCAGGCGCATATCAGAAGGTGTAGCTCGCCTGCAGGCGCCAACTGCGTCCATCCTGGCCGATGGCGTTCAGATGGCGGGCCGGGCTGCTGCTGTCGTAGTGCTCTTCGCTGGCGGAATCGGCGTAGTGCTTGTCGAGCAGGTTGTAGATGCTGGCGGACAGCTCCAGGTGCTTGCCCATGGGGTGGCCCAGGACGGTGACGTTGAACAGGCCGAACCCGCCGATGTGGCCGTCCGCCGCGGTGCGGCGGCGGCTGGTGAACTGGTACTCGAGCGCGGCGCGCAGGGTATCGCGCCGGAGCGGCTTGGCGTAGTTGAGCTTGAACAGCTGGCGCGGCGAGTTGCTCAGCCATTCGCCGTTGGCGCCGTTGTGCACGTACTGCAGGCTGACGCTGGTTTTGAGCGAACTGCCGTCATCGCGCAGCCATTCCGCCTCGAACTCGGCGCCTTTGGAACGGGCCGAATCGATGTTCGACTGGACCAGCTTGCTGTCGAGCGGATCGGTGGCGAGGGCGATCAGGTCGGTGAAGCGGTACTGGAAGACCGAGGCGCTGGCCCTGAAATTTTCTGATGGGAAGTACTCGCCGATCAGTTCATAGGTTTTGATGTGCTCGGGCCTGAGGGCGGGATTGAGTTTGAAACCTGTGTTCGTGGCGTAGTAGCGCTCGTAGGCATTCGGGGAACGGTAGGCGGTGCCGTACAGTGCCTTGAGCGTGGTATGCGCGGCGGCCTTGACGATCAGGGCGATGCGCGGATTGCTCACCCCGCCACCTTCATCATCGTGGTCGTGGCGCAGTCCGGCATTGAGGATCACCCGTTCGCCCAGCCGGAACTCGTCCTGCAGGTACACGCCGGCGCGTTTTTTGGGACTGTCGCTGAGCAGGGAAAAGGTGTAGGGATCCAGGTCGTGGTTGCTCAGCATGCGTTTGCCGTCGCTGGCGTACTCGGCGCCGGCGATGATCTTGTGGTTCCGAAATGCCGTGCTCAGCAGGCGTACTTCGGACGCCACGGTACGGCTCTCGGCCGCGTCGATGTTGACGGTTGCGCTGTCGGGCACGTAGATATAGGTGCCCTGGTAGCGGTACCTGTGCAGGTTGACGCCGGCATGCACTTCCAGGGTCGGGCTCAGCGCCGCCTGCCAGGAGGCGCTGGCGGAGGCGTATTCGTCGACGGTGCGGCTGCGCGGATCGTTGAACTGCTGGCCGTAGGACGCGGTCGAGATGCCCCTGGTGCGCCGGCCCAGATACGCGCTGGCCGCGACGCTTCCCCATGACAGCTTGGCGAAGGCGCGCTTGTAGCCGTCATGGTCGAGGTTGCGCGCCACGCCGAAGTTGTGGGCCGCGTCGTCGTATTCGGGGAAATACTGGTCGCTTCCCTTGCGCTCCAGCCAGGAAGCGCCCAGCAGCAGGTCGATGCCATTGGCGCGCGCAAAGCCGCTTGCCAGGCGCGCCTTGCGCGTGCCGGCGCTGGCGGCGCTGGCGCTGACCGTGGTGCCCTGGTGCGTGGCGCCGGTCTTGGTGAGGACGTTGACGACACCGAAAAACGCGCTGCTGCCATACATGGCCGATCCCGGTCCGGGCACGAATTCGACCCGTTCGACCAGGCTGACATCGATGGGAAACTCGGTGCCGACGGCGCCCTGGTCGAACACCATGTCGTTGAGGCGGCGGCCATCGACCAGGATCAGCAGGCGGGTGTTGAAGTCGCCAGGGCGGCCGGAGCCGCGCGTGCCGACGTAGCTGTAGTTGCGGTCGTCCGTCACATAGACCCCGCGCACGCTGCGCAGGATGTCGGCCAGGGAGCGATAGCCGAAGCGGCGGATATCTTCCGCGGTGATCACCGACACCGACGAAGGCGCTTCGCTGATTTTCTGCGCGAACTTGGAGGCGGTGATGATTTCCAGATTCAGCAGTTGCTCGATCGGCAGCGCATTCAGGTCTTGATGGTGGTCGGGCTCGGCCACGGCTAACGGGGCCGTGCTGGCCAGCGCAGTAGCGAACACGGCGGCCAGCGCGGGGCGAAGAGGGTGGTTCGGTGTCGGATGCATGTCCTGATCCTGCGGAGTAGCCGCCAAGCGATGCCGGGGCGGAAGGCCCGCCTGCGTGGTGCGGGAATCTGTTTCCAAGAGTCAACTCAGTAGTCCAGTGTAAGTTTCTCCGACACGCAGCTTGTTGATCAGGATTAAGCAAGGGCGAGCCGGGTTAATTTGGTACACCTCGCAGCGCGGCGGGTGAGCCGGTGCGCGTCACCGCCGGCGGTGCATGCCGGCAGCGCGACAGGCGGCAGCTGGCCTTGCAATCCGCGCCCATCGAGGAAGCATGAAAGTAGCAAAATGGATATTCGCCAGCCTGTTTGTTTTGCGCTAGCGCAAGTGCCGCCGACAATTTGGACTTGAGCGGTCTCGGGCGGACGATGTTGTTCGGCGTGGGCGCATCGGGGCGCTGGCCTGACGTTGCTGTATGTTCTTTGCCAGGGCTATCAACCCTGGCACCGATCGACCTGGCCGTCATCGGCCGTCGTACTAGCTGATGTTCGTGGCCCGGCCGGGGTCCGCGCTGGCGAGCACAATATCGAGCCACTTGCATAGCGCATCGTGCGCTTCGCTTGCCGGATCGAGGTATTCCATATGGCCCATGCCGGGTAGTTCGACATAGTCCACGCTGTCACCGGCGTGCCGGGCGGCTTTCACATACTCACGGGACTGTTCGACTGGCAATGCGTCATCTTCTGTGCCATGGAGAATCAACTGTCGCACCTGCAGAGGGAGCAGGGCGAGTGGCGATGCTTGCGCGTAACGGATCGGGTGCTCGCTTGGAGATCCTCCGAGCAGCGCGCTCACCGCATTGTTTCCGGACTTGAGGGTGAACGTTGCGTGCACGTCGACCACGGCTGCCAGTCCGGCAACTGCCGTCGGGAAGACTTTGTGTGGCGCAAACCTTCCATCTGCCTCAGCCCGTTGTGCGGAGGCGCACAGCGCCAGGTGGCCGCCAGCGGAATGCCCGACGACGGCAACGCGGCGAAGATCCAGGCCGGCCTCATCGGCGGCGAGTGTGGCGAGGTGATCGATGGCCGCCGCAATGTCCTCGAGCGTACCGGGCCAACCGCCGCCCGGGCTGCCGATGCGGCGGTATTCAATATTCCACACAGCAAAGCCGCGCGAAACAAGATCGGCAGCGATGGCGGACATCTCCTCGCGCCCATACGGCATGCGCCAGAAACCACCGTGCAGGAGGCAGACGACTGCCGGCATGCTCGGTTCGGGGATGTAGAGATCGCCAACCTGGCTTTCACAGGCGCCGTAGTGGAATGTGCGCATCATGACGACGACAGGGCGTTCGTGCCGGTCAGGGAGACTGAATGAAAAGCCGTTTTTTTCTGACTGCCGAGCATGCGGCTACCATTGTCAAACGCGAATCGAGTTGATGTATTGTTCATCGCGCCAGCTTGCCGCATGCGGCCGGTTAAGGCAAGAATGGGGCATCAACTTTTACAGTAGCATGCGTCGATGCCGATTTCTTTCTGCATCGAAAAGCTCCCCATCGATGTTGGTTTTTTTGTGGTCGCGTACTGAGCTTAGTCTATCTTTTCAGTCGGAAGCATTTGATATTTGACGACATCCCGTCGTGATACTGGGTCCGAAAATCGTGTAGTCTGTACCCGGATGTCTGCCTGAGCTGCGATTTGAAATCTTTGGACTAATGGAATCATATCGAGCGGAAATCGAATCCGGACCTTGCCAGCTTCGGTGCGGATATCGAGTCGTCCATTATCGAAGATGCCTGCGACGGTGCCGGAGATCGTTTCCTCATACGTCGCGGAGTCGGAGACACCGGCCAAAAGAGCGCGTATTCTTAAAACCTCATCGTGCGACCCATTCCAACAACGCAGCGCGTCCTTGGTTTGCCACGTAAATTGCGCAGAGAGTCCCGCGGCATCGATTGCCTTCAGCGCCTCACCGACATATTGGGCTGCACGTCCGCCCATTGCGTCAACTGCATCGTAGAAGTCGTCGTTGTTCGAAGAAAGCAGTCGGAAGGTCTGCGTCAACGTTTCCCGGAACAAGCTCTCTCCTGATAGGTCTTCGGACCCATTTCCAGTAAGAAGTATGTGTGTCGACCCTTGCGCTATGCCAGCCAGCTTCAGATTCAGCGTCGCGCCGATGCCTTGGCCGATCCGCCCCTCGACCACGCCATGACGAAGTCGGAAAGCCGCCGCTTTCCATGCCTTGTTCAGTGGGTCCGCGATCTTTAAAAACGCATCGAGGGAGATAGACCCATTGGCTCTCGGGCCTGAAAAACGCATGTCGAGCAGCTCGCCGCTTTCGCGGGCATACTCAAGTTCCAATTGCCGCAAAGCCTCGCGGGCTGCCTGCTGTTGATTATCGGCCGCTGCGTGCAGCCAGAAATCGTCAGGCGCGACTGCGCTGCGCTCGGCTGTTTGCCGTGCCTCGCGCTGCAATTGCCTGGCATGCTGTTCAAGGAAATCGGTGCTCATATCTTCAATTCTACAAATCCCTTTGCGCTTTTGCCGTCGTGCTGGAAGCCAAACAACCCGCGCCAGTATGCTTCGGCCGCCATCTTTTCAGTGGGAAGGGGCAAGGCGATGTACAGGTCGATACAAAACACTGCCTTGGCCGACGCACGGTCGATCATGCTGCGCACTTCGATTTTACTCTCTTCCGAAACGGGACCGGCAAACGATGGATGCCACAGAACGCAGTCGAGATCGTTCGGATTTGGCTTGCGTGTAACGAACGACCCATCCAACCACAACGTCCCCGTCACGTTCAATTGGCGAAGGCGAACAACCCATTGATCGAACAGCGAGAACATGCGCAGCCGTGGAGTGGCTTCTGGAAGAGGCGCGACAAATGTTTCCCGGATCTGGTCGAGCGTCATCGCGTGAATGCCGGCTTTGAGAATTGGTGGGTAGTCTCGTTTTTCCAAGGCGCATCCTATTCCAAGGTCTATCGAACACGACAATCTGGCCCAGTATGCCGGGGATTTAACCAACAATTTTACGTGAAGCGCGACTTTTTGTCGTCACTGTCGGGAGCAGGGTGCAGGCCGATCAACATCGATGCGCCCAAAACAAAAAAGCAGTTACGATCGCTCGTAACTGCTTCATTTGTTTACTGCTGTATTCGTGGTAGGCCGTGCGGGATTCGAACCTGCGACCAACGGATTAAAAGTCCGCTGCTCTACCAGCTGAGCTAACGACCCGAAGAAGCAAGATTATAGGTGGCATCCGTGCTTCTGTCAAATGCCCCTGCATACATTTTTTACCGCAGTGTTACATCAAGCGCCTACTTGAGCACCGCCAGCCGGTCTTTGGCCGCTTGCGCCGCGCTCGAGTCCGGATACTTGAGTACCAGTTCCTTCAATGCCTTCTTGGCATTCTTAATATCCTTCAACTCGGTATAGCTGCTCGCGATGTTGAGGATGGCATCCGGCGCCTTGGCGCTGTCGCGGTACTGGCTGACCACCACTTCCTGGGCCGCGATCGCGCCCTTGAAGTCGCGCTGCGCGAAGTGGGCATTGCCCAGCCAGTACTGCGCATTGGCCGCATAGCCCGAGGCTGGATAGCGGCGCACGAACTCGCCCAGCGCCGCCGCCGCGCTCTTGTAGTCGCCGCCCTTGAACATGACCATGGCCGCATCGTAGGCGCGCTGCTCGTTCGGATCGACCGCCGCTTCGCGTCCGTCGATGGTGACCTGGCGCGGCTCGAGCTTGCGCATGCGCTCGTCGAGGTCGGAGTACATGTCTTTCTGGCGCTTCTGGGCATTGGCCAGTTCATTGCTCAGCACTTCCACCTGGCCGCGCAATTTCGCAATTTCGGACAGGGTCTGTTCCTGCTGGTTCACCATGTCGAGCGCGCTGCTGCGGTCGGACTTGGTGTCGATGCGGGCGTTGAGCTCGCGCGCCATGCTCTCGACCTTGGCGCGCAGGTCGATGATGGCCTTGCGCGCTTCATCGTCGTCGAGCAGGCCGGCGTGGCCTTGCAGCGGCATGCAGGCGGCCAGCGCGACACAGGCGGCGGCAATGCGGGACTTGGACAGTGTGATCATGATCGTGACTCTTTCAAAACCGTTGAAACTGAAAACCACGGGACCCGGCGGTCGAACAGCCGCGCAAGGTCAGCGGGGCGGGCACAGTTCGCACTGCGCGCCGCCCCGATGGTCCGGATGCCCTTACGGCAAGCGATTAATAGACGATATCGGCACGACGGTTTTCCGTCCATGCCGCTTCGCCGCCACCGGTAGCCTTCGGCTTTTCTTCGCCCAGCGAGACCGCTTCCATCTGCGACTCGGCTACGCCCAGCGACGCCATCGACTTGCGCACAGCTTCAGCACGCTTCTGGCCCAGCGCCAGGTTGTACTCGGTGCCGCCGCGTTCATCGGTGTTGCCCTGGATGATGATCTTGCGGCCCTTGTTCTTGCTCAGGTAGCCTGCGTGGTTCTCGACGACCGGCTTGCCATCGTCGCGCACGACATAGCTGTCGAGGTCGAAGTAGATGCTGCGCGCTGCCAGCACGCCTTTTGGATCGTTGACCGGATCGACCGAGCCGGTTTCGACGGCGTTGACGTCACGCTTGTCGGCGGCGACGTCCGGCTTGGCGGCGACCGGACGCTCGGTCACTGGCGCGACTTCTTCCTTGACTGGGGTGCTGCAAGCTGAGAGCAGGGCGGCGCTCGTGACGATGAATGCGAGGGTTTTAAAATTGCGCATGGGTTCTTCTCCTGGTCGGTGTTAAAAATGACGTGAATGTTTGGACTTCTTTTTTTACTTCATGAAGGGACCCCAGTTGGGCTCCCTGATGTTTCCTGCCTGGGTTGTTAAGCGCTGCTTGACCCTTCCATCGACCGACACCACAGCCAGCGAAGTACGGCCGCCGCCTTTGGTTGCGTACATGATGTATTTGCCGTTGGGCGAAAAACTCGGTTCGGTGGCCGCATCGGCCAGGCGCAGTTCCTGGCCGCTGGCCAAGTCCATCGCATAGAGGGAATAGCCACCGTCACGCTGGGATACCCAGGCCAGGGTTTTGCCGTCCGAGGAGACGCGCGGGCTGATATTGTAACTGCCATTGAAGGTGACGCGCTGTGCGGAGCCGCCGTTGGCACTCATTTTGTAGATTTGCGGGCCGCCGCTGCGGTCGCTCGTGAAATAGATGGTCTGGCCGTCGGCCGAAAATTGTGGCTCGGTATCGATGCCGTTGCTGTTCGAGACGCGGCGCAGGCCGCTGCCGTCGACGCCCACGACGTAGACCTGGGTGTGGCCGTCTTTCGACAGCGCCACCGTCAGGCGCGTGCCGTCGGGCGACCAGGATGGCGCCGAGTTGCTGCCCTTTTCGTTGACCACGATCTTGCGTCCGCCCGTCACCAGGTCCTGGACGTAGATGATCGGCTTGCGCTTTTCAAACGACACGTAGGCGACCTTGGTGCCGTCCGGCGACCAGGCTGGCGAAATGATCGGCTCGTTCGAACGCACCGCCACCTGCACCGCTTCGCCATCGGCATCGGCGATTTCGAGGCGGTAATCGCGCGCGCCGCGGTTTTCATTGACGTACGCGACGCGGGTGGCGAAGGCGCCGCGGCTGCCGGTCAGCTTTTCGTAAATATCGTCGGCGATCTTGTGGGCCGACAGGCGCGTGTATTTCGCTTGCGCGGCCTGGGTCAGGCTCGACAACTGGTTGGTCTTGATGGTGTCGTGCAGCTTGTAGCGCACTTCAAAGCGGCCGTCGGCCAGCTTCTGCACGCTGCCCACCACCAGCGCATCGGCGCCGCGCGATTTCCACTGGCTGTAATCGATCGACGAAGTTTCCGACAGGGTGCTGCCGGCGTCGATGATCTTGAACATGCCGCTGCGCTCGAGGTCGGCGCGGATGATGGCTGAAATTTGCGCGGGCGCCACGCCTTCTTCGGCGAAGGCGGCAATGGCGATCGGAATCTGGTTGCTGCCGACGCCAACGACTTCCACGCGCATTTGCGCGTAGGCCGAGGAACCGGTGATCAGGGCGCCGGTCAGGATCAATGTGCTGAGTTTAGTCATGGTTTTTCTGGGTTTCCTTCAATTTGAATGCCGCGGGAACTGAACGATCTACCGTACCATCTTTTTTCCGTGGCAGCGGTGACGATTTGGCAATCGCGTTTTCCACTGCCTGGTCGTACGCCGGCACACCACTGCTTTTAATCTGCTTGACCGACTTGATTTCGCCGGTCGGCCATTGTTCGATCCGGTACACCGCTTCCGGATCGCCGGCCATGCTGGTGCTGCCCGTGTAATTCAGGTTGCTCTTGATCTTGGCGCCGATCGCGCCGAAGTAACTCGGATCGCCTTTCGGCGCGGTTTTCTGCTCGCTCTCGCCGGCACCGCCGGCGCCGCCCGTGATGCGGCGCATTTCGGCGGCGTGCAGCTTGTCGAGGATCTTTTTCTCTTCAGCCAGTTTCTTGTCCTTGGCCGCTTTTTCCGCCTTGGCGGCTTTCTCTTGAGCCAGCTTCTCGGCTTGCTTCTCAGCCTGCTTGTCGGCCAGCTTTTCCTGTTCCGCCTTCTGCTGCTCGAGTTTCTTCTGGTCCGCCAGTTTCTTTTGCTCGTCGAGTTTCTTCTCTTCGCGCTTCTTCTGCTCGGCCAGCTCCTTGCGGGCTTTCTCGAGCTCGCGCTTTTCCTCGGCCAGGCGCTCCTCCTGCTTGAGCTTCTGTTCCTTGAGCTTCTTTTCGCGTTCGAGCGCGATGTCCGGCGGCTTGACGGCCGGCGGTTTTTCGACCGGCTTTTCCACCGGTTTGTCGATTGTTTTCTCGACCGGCTTCTCGACCGGCTTGGGCGGCTGCACCGGTTTCACCTGGCGCGGCGGCGGCGGCTCGGGGGCCGGCGGTGCCGCGTCCTGCACTTTCATGTCCCACACTTCCGCCTCGGTGGTGGTCGGGGCGACGTTCTGCCAGCTGATGCCGGCCCACAGGAACAGCAGCAAGCCGGCGTGCACGGCCAGCGCCAGCAGGATGGCCGGGGTGCGGCTCGGCTCGGGCGGAACAATGTAAGGGCCGCCAGTGCTGGCGGGAGGGTTCAGGGGCGCCATCGTGTCGTCACTTGGTGGCCAGGCCGACCCGGTTGATGCCCATTTTCTTCGCTTCGGAAATCAACTGGATCACTTCGTCGTACTTGCTGTCACGGTCGCCGGCGATCATGACCGGATACTCGGGATGCTCGCCATGCAGCGCGCGCAGGCGGCGCAGCACGGCGGCGCGGTTCGGGAGCTCCTCGGGCGCGGCGCTGTTCTTGCCGTTGACGCCGATGCTCAGGCTGGCGTTGGGCTTGATCACGATCTGGATGTAGTCGTCCGGCGGCAGCGCCGATTTCTCCGCGCTCGGCAGGTTGATCACGCTCGGGCTGTTAGCCGGTGGCACGACCATGAAAATGATGAGCAGCACCAGCATCACGTCGATGTAGGGGACGACGTTGATTTCGGACTTGAACTTGCGTTTGCGTCCGCCGCGCAGGCTGCTGGAAAACGATGCCATGAGTGACTCCGATCAGCGCGACTGGCGCTGCAAGATGTTCGAGAATTCTTCGACGAAGCTCTCGAAGCGGATAGCCAGGCGGTCGATATCGTGCGTGAAGCGGTTGTACGCGACCACGGCCGGAATCGCCGCGAACAGGCCGATGGCGGTGGCGATCAGCGCTTCGGCAATGCCGGGCGCAACCGCTGCCAGGGTCGCTTGCTGCACGTTGGCCAGGCCGCGGAAGGCGTTCATGATGCCCCACACGGTGCCGAGCAGGCCGATGTAAGGCGAGACGGAACCGACCGAGGCCAGGAAGTTCAGGTGCGAGTCGAGACCGTCGAGTTCGCGCTGGAAGGCGGCGCGCATGGCGCGGCGGGCGCCATCGAGCACGGCGCCGGTCTCGAGCGGATCGCGCTGGGAAGAGGCTTGTTTGCCCTTGATGAATTCGCCCATGCCGGCTTCAAAGATGCGCGCCAGCGCGCCGCTTTGCTCGCGCGTGGTGCTGGCGTTCTGGTGCAGGGTGTGCAGGTTGCCGCCGGCCCAGAAGCTGCGCTCGAACTGTTCGGTCTGCAGACGGGCGGCGCGCACGGCAAACGCTTTGCGGAAAATGTAGGTCCAGCTCATGATGGACAAGCCCAGCAGGAGTGCCATGATCAATTGCACGATCAGGTGCGCGTTGCTGATCAGGGCGAGAAAGGAAAGGTCTTGGGCTGCATTCATGGGCGTTGGATTTTTCTGGATGTGAAGTGTCAGGCGGCACGCATTTTAGCAGCCGTTGCGTCGGGCAGGGCACGTGGACGCAAGGATGCGGCATCGACGCAACCGACCTTGACCCGTGCGCTGGCCAGCAAGACGTCGCCGTGCCACGCTTGCTGGAGGAACTGGACCGATGCATGCCCCAGTTTTTCTATACTCAATGTCAAGTTTAATTCATCATCGAGGCGGGCTGGCGCGTGATAGTCGATGCTGGCGTTTTTGACGACGAAGATGGCCCCATCCTGGTCGCGCAGCGCCTGTTGGCCGACGTTGGCCGCGCGCAGCCACTCGGTGCGGGCGCGTTCGAAGAATTTGAGGTAATTCGCGTAAAAGACGATGCCGCCGGCATCGGTGTCTTCGTAATAGACCCGTACCGGCCAACTGAATACTGAGGGCATTTCATTTGCCATAAGTGAATATCGGAAACATTTTACGCGATTTCCGGGCTGTAAATGTACGCAAGCGCACATAAAGATGACCCGGCGCGGGTTAGGTGGGGCACAAGTAGACGTGAGCGATAGCGAAGTGCCAAGTTCTGTAACAATCGCTTACATGGGGTGTAGTTGTGTTACGTACTGCCGCCGTTTTTACCACTCCGCCACGTCGATCTCGTCATTTTGGCCTCCATCTCCGTCGTACCCGCGCAGGCGGGTATCCAAGTATCTAATCTGCCAATGGCGACGCTATGAACTTGGGTACCCGCCTGCGCGGGTACGACGTGGGGGCGGCGCGGGTAGTCGGTTCTGGCAGTGCCAGGAACGACGAGGCTCAGGTCCGCTTGATCGCAAACGGCGAAAACCCCTGGCAAGTCGGCATCATCTCGATCGTATTGATATTAATATGCGGCGGCAGCGTCGCGATCCAGAATACCGTCGCCGCAATATCTTTGGCCGTCAGGGGCACCGTGCCTTCGTACACCTTGGCCGCGGCCGCGTCGTCGCCCTTGAAGCGCACGTTGGAAAACTCCGTCCCCCCGCACAATCCCGGCGCCAGGTTGGTCGCGCGCACGCCCGTCCCCGCCAGATCGGCGCGCAGGTTGAGCGTGAACTGGTCGACAAAGGCCTTGGTCGCGCCGTACACATTGCCGCCCGGGTAAGGATAGTGGCCTGCCACCGACCCCAGGTTGATGATCAGTCCGCTGCCGCGCTCGACCATGGCCGGCAGCAGCGCGCGCGTCATCGTCACCAGCCCGGTGCAGTTGGTCGCGATCATGGTTTCCCAGTCGGCCAGCGGCGCTTCGTGGGCCGGTTGCGTACCCAGCGCGAGACCGGCATTGTTGATCAGCACATCGACCTGGCGCCACGATTGCGGCAGCATCGACAAGGCTTCATTGATCGATTCCTTGCACGTGACGTCCATGACGATCGGTAAAGCCAGATCGCCCAGCTCGGCTGCGAGGGCTTCGAGCCGGTCCTTGCGGCGGCCGCTGATGACGACCTGATGGCCGTTGTTGACGAAGGTACGCGCCATTTCGGCGCCGAAGCCGGCGGAGGCGCCGGTGATGAAAACGATCATGTGGTGTCCTGAAGAAGTCTGAAACTATGCCGGATTGTAGCCCAAGTGACGATATTGGCCGCGACCTGCCATTTAGGCAATCCCATTCCTTGCCCTAATCTGGGACTTAACTTACAATTTGGGCTCCATTATGTCTCACGTAACTGGCGAAAAGTCGCGGCGCATTGCTGCCTGGCGGCGAAAGGTGGGCATCCACCGGGGAACGTGAGATTTCATCAGCCGTTCGCCTGGGCAGCCACCGATGGAAGCGCACGATGAGGCTGCCTGTTCCATTTCCGACGGCTTCCCTCATTCGATCCTTGCAATCAGGTGCCTCGCACTCTTATCGATTGGAGTTTTTTCATGTTTTCAAAAGAACACACGCTCGCCCATGTTGACCCGGAATTGTGGGGTGCGATCCAGAAGGAAACCGCACGCCAGCAAGATCACATCGAACTGATCGCGTCCGAGAACTACACTTCGCCAGCCGTCATGCAAGCCCAGGGCTCGCAGCTGACCAATAAATACGCCGAAGGTTATCCAGGCAAGCGCTACTACGGCGGCTGCGAATTCGTCGACGTCGCCGAACAACTGGCGATCGACCGCGTCAAACAACTGTTCGGCGCCGAAGCGGCCAACGTGCAGCCGAACTCGGGCTCCCAGGCCAACCAGGGCGTGTTCTTCGCCATGCTCAAGCCGGGCGACACCATCATGGGCATGTCGCTGGCCGAAGGCGGCCACCTGACCCACGGCATGGCGCTGAACATGTCGGGCAAATGGTTCAATGTGGTGTCCTACGGCCTGACCGAACAGGAAGATATCGACTACGAGGCCATGGAGCGTCTTGCGCATGAGCACAAGCCAAAAATGATCATCGCCGGCGCATCGGCCTTTTCGCTCAAGATCGATTTCGAGCGCTTCGCCAAGGTTGCCAAGGCAGTGGGCGCTTACTTCATGGTCGACATGGCGCACTACGCCGGCCTGATCGCCGCCGGTGTCTACCCGAACCCGGTGCCGCACGCCGACTTCGTCACCTCGACCACGCACAAATCGCTGCGCGGCCCGCGCGGCGGCATCATCCTGATGAAGGCCGAGCACGAAAAGGCCATCAATTCGGCGATCTTCCCTGGCATCCAGGGCGGCCCGCTGATGCACGTGATCGCCGGCAAGGCTGTCGCGTTCAAGGAAGCGCTGGAGCCATCGTTCACCGAGTACCAGAAGCAGGTTGTCAAGAACGCCGACGCGCTGGCCAAGGCGCTGATCGCGCGCGGTCTGCGCATCGTGTCCGGCCGCACCGAATCGCACGTGATGCTGGTCGACCTGCGCGCCAAGAACCTGACCGGCAAGGAAGCCGAAGCCTTGCTGGGCGCCGCCCACATGACCTGCAACAAGAACGGCATCCCGAACGATCCGCAAAAACCGTTCGTGACCTCCGGCATCCGCCTCGGCAGCCCGGCCTTCACCACGCGCGGCTTCAAGGAAGAAGATGCGACCACGGTCGGTAACCTGATCGCGGACATCCTCGACAACCCGAACGACGCCGCCGTCGTCGAACGCGTCAAGGTGGAAGTCAAGAAGCTGACCGACAAGTACCCGGTCTACGCGGCTTAATCTCACACCAGCAGCCCGGCGCCCCATGAAATGTCCTTTCTGTCAGCATGAAGACACGCAAGTGCTCGATACGCGTGTATCCGAGGAGGGCGATTCGATCCGGCGCCGGCGCCGCTGCGTCAAGTGCGACAAGCGCTTCACCACCTATGAGCGGATCGAATTGTCGATGCCGATCATTGTCAAGAAGAACGGCAGCCGCACCGAGTTCGCCTCGGTCAAGCTGCGCGGCAGCCTGATGCTGGCGCTGCGCAAGCGGCCCGTGTCGGCCGAAGCGATCGACAGCGCGGTCGCCTCGATCGAGGAAAAGCTGCTTACCAGCGGACAGCGCGAGGTCGATACCGGCCACGTGGGCGAACTGGTCATGCAGGAACTGAAACGCCTCGACAAGATTGCCTACATCCGCTTCGCGTCGGTGTATAAAAACTTCGAAGACCTGGCCGAGTTCCAGGAAGCCATTGCCGAAGTAGGCCACGAGCGCAAACCGCGCAAATAGTTCAGCTCACACGCTTGAGGCAGGCCATCCGTGCCTGCACGCCCTGCTGTTAACGTAGCTCACAAGCGATCCGGATCACCCGTCCACGCTCCCCGCAGCCATGCTTGCCGGGCCGCGGCGCCATGACCGGACGTGTCTGTTCAACGTTGCGGGGGAGTCATGCGCTTATCGCGAAAACGTGTCGCCGGCGGATTTACGCTGACCGAAGTGCTGGTGGCGGTGCTGCTGCTGACCGTCGGCATTCTGGGCGCCCTTGGCACGCAGGTGGCCGCGCTGCGCACGCACCAGGGAGCGAGCCTCATGTCGCGCGGCGTGCAACTGGCGAGCAGCCTGGCCGGGCGCATGCAGGCGAACGCCGGGCAGATGCAGCGCGACGATCTCAGCAATCCCTACCTGCAACTCCATTACGATGCGGCCGATGGCGCGCCGCCGCCCGCGCCCGCGCAATGCTACGGCATGAACCGCTGCGACAGCGCCCAGCTGGCCCAGTTCGACATCGCCGACACGATCGCGGCGCTGCACGCGGGCTTTCCCGGCGGGCGCATCGCGGTCTGCCGCGACGCCACCGTGTGGGATGAGGCGCGCCTGGCGCTGGCCTGGGAGTGCGCCGGCGCGGCCGGCGCCCCCGTCGTGATCAAGCTCGGCTGGCGCGCCAAGCGGGCCGACGGCGCTGCCGATGCCGCCGCCGGCGCACCATCCCCGCCGGCCGTGGCGGTGATGCTCGGCACGGGTGCCCCATGAGCGCGCACGCAGCGCTGCGGCGCCGATGGCATCAGGGTGGCCTGACTCTGGTCGAATTGCTGGTCGCGCTGGTGCTCGGGCTGCTGGTGTCGCTCGCTGCGGCATCGGTGCTGGTGTCGGCCCAGACCGGCTACGCGGCCCAGGGCGAACTGGCGCAGGTGGACGACGCCGGCCGCTTTGCGCTGGACGCCATCGAACGCGCGGCGCGCCAGGGTGCCTTTGTCGATCTCGACCGTGAAGATGCCCCGCCGTCGCCGGCCAGCGCCGCCGCCCGCATCGCGGGGCTGGACAACCAGGTGCTCGGCGGCGGGCCCGGCATCGCCAGCGCGCGCCCGGGTGGCGTCAACGGCAGCGACGTGCTGGCGCTGCGCTTCGACGGCGTGGGCGAGGGCCCCGAGGGCGATGGCAGCATGCTCAGTTGCGCCGGGTTCGGCGTGGGTGCCGGCAGCGAGGGCTGGAGCATTTTCTATGTTGCGCCGGCAGCGGGCGGCGAGGCCGAACTGCGCTGCAAATACCGGGGCCAGAGAAACTGGCGCAGCGATGCGCTGGTGGCCGGGGTCGACACCTTCCAGGTGCTGTACGGACTCGACACCGACGCGCCGGCCGACGGCCTGCCCAACCAGTACCTCAGCGCCGGCGCCGTCAACGCGCTCGATGCCGTCCTGGCGCTTGACGGGGCAAGTCCGGCCGAGCGCGAGCGGGACCTGCGCCGCAAAACCCACTGGAAACGCGTGGCCAGCATCAAGGTGGCGCTGCTGCTGCACGGCGCCCGGCGCGGCGCGCCCGACCGCGAGCCGCACGTCTTCGACCTGTTCGGCGCGGGCTATAGCGGTGCGGCCGACCCCGGTACCCGGCCCGACGAAGCGCGCATGCCGCCGGCGCTGCGCTGGCGCGAACGGCGCAGTTTCGCCGCCACCATCGTGCTGCGCAACGCGGCCCTGTGAGACGCCATGCCCTGCGCTCCCTCTCCCCTCGACCGCCAGGCTGGCGCCGTCATGCTGGCGGCCCTGTTCGTGCTGCTGGCGCTGATGATCATCGGCGTGTCGGCGGCCCGCAGCGCGCTCGACGGCGAAAAATCGGCGCGCCACGAGCGCGACCGGCACATCGCCTTCCAGGCGGCCGAGGCCGCGCTGGCCGACGCCGAGCACGATATCGAAGGCGGCGCCGATCCCGCGTCGCCGCGCGCGGCCTTGTTTGCCCGTGGTTACGCGCTCGGCTTCGTCGAGGGCTGCGGCGCCGAACGCGAGGTCAATGCCGGGCTGTGCCAGCATGTGCCCGGGACGCCGGCCTGGCAAAGCGCCGATTTGTCGGGCAATGACGGACCGGGGCCGGACGGGGTCGAATACGGCCGCTTCACGGGCGCGCAGCTGCCGTCGGGCAAAGGCACGCTGCCGCTGCGGCCGCCGCGCTATCTGATCGAACTGTTGCCGCACACTCAGGCCGGCGCTGACGCTGCCCGCCCGCCGGGCAACTTTTACCGCATTACCGCCGTTGGCTTCGGCGCGCTCGATGCCACCCGCGTGGTGCTGCAATCGTTCTACCTCAAGGCCGTGCCCGAGGAGGCGCCATGAAACTGGTGCGCGCCTGTCTTCGCTGCCTGCTGGCGCTCGTGCTCGTCTGCCACGCCTGCCTGGCGTCGGCCGCGCCGCAGCTTGTGCTGCCCGACGGCGTTCTTGGCGCGCCCGGCCAGTTGCCACCCAATCTGTTGCTCAATCTGTCGCTCACGTTCGAGGATGCGGGCGCGGCTTACCGTGGCGAGTATGCGCAAGGGGCCGATTATCCCGGTTACTTCAATCCTCGCCTGTGCTACCAGTACCCGACCAGAGCGCGCTCGCGCTCGGTGCGCGAGCCGGACCTGGACGAGCGCCAGGGATATTTTTCGCCTGTCGGGCCGGCCGATGCGCAGCATGGCTGCGGCGGTGACGCGTTCAGCGGCCATCTGCTCAACTGGGCCACGGCCTCCACCCTCGACCTTGTGCGGCTCGGCCTCACCGGCGGCGACCGCGTTATCGACGAAGCCGGCATCACCGTGCTGCAGCGCGCATGGCTGCCCGATGGCGCGGCGCATCCTGATTTCTATGCCCATCCACGGCATTTTCCGCGCAAGAAGCTGGCGGCGGCACACAGCGCGGCGCTGACGCCCTTCGGCAGCGCCGATCTGTTCATCGTGTCGTGCCGCAACCGCGTGCTGTTCAGCGGCACCGGCAAAGGCAGCAACTGCGACGCGCCCCGTTACGGCGCCAGCGGCACGCGGCTGGTGTCCGACAAGTTCCACGGCGAATTTCTCGCGCGTGTGCGCGTCTGCACCGCCGACGACAGCGCCAGCCGGCCCGGCTTGTGCCGTCCTTACGGCGCCGCCTTCAAGCCCGAGGGGGCGCTGCAGCGGCATGCGGGGGCGGGGCGCATCGGCCTCATGGCGTACCCGGCCGTCACGCGCGAGAAGGGCGCGGCGCCCGACGGCGCGGTGCAGGGTAGTGGCGTCCTGCGCGCCCCGCTCAAGTTCATCGGCGAGAAGGCCGTCGAAGCGCCTCGCTACGAAGCGCAGGTCAATCAGCGCGCCGAATGGAGCGCAGTGAGCGGCGTGCTCGTACCCAATCCCGACCGCAGCAGCGGCGCGGCCAGCGGCACGCTCGCGGCGATCAACCTGGCGGGCAGGAGCCATCCGGCCACCGCCGGCAGCTATGCGGCCAGCGATCCCGGGGCCGAACTGTATTACGAAGCCCTGCGCTACCTGCAGGGGCGCGAACCGGGCACTGGCGCCGTGCCCGGCGATGGCTTGCCCGCCTGGTCGAGCCGGGCCGACCCGGTCAGCGCCGCCTGCCAGCGCAACGTCATCGCCACCATCGGCCACGCCGCCTTCATCGATGACCGCCATGTGCCGGGCAACACCCGGACCGGCCGCAACGATGCCGCGCGCGCCGTCGATACCTTCGCGCCGGTCCGCTTCGACGTCATGCAGGCGACTCGCCGCGTCGGCGACATGGAAGCCGACCGCAACGGCGCCTTCGGCAACGGTGCGCCCCGGCCGGACCTGGACGGGCTCGACCTGCGCAACGACGGCCCCGACGGCGCGGGCAGCCTGTACCTGGCCGGCGCCGCTTACTGGGCGCATACCAACCCGATCCGGCGCGACAAGCCGGTTACGGTCAGCAGCATCGCGCTCGAACTCGGCCCAGCATCCGGCATGGGCGCCAGCGCGCTCTACCTGGCCGCCAAGTACGGCGCCTTCAACGACCGCAATGACGACGGCAATCCCTTCATCACCACAGGCAACCGGCACGACAACACCGAATGGAGCGCCGACGGTAGCAGTCCGGCGGGCTTTTTTGCCGCCAGGGATGCGCAGGCGATCGGGCCAGCCATCGATGCCCTGGTCGCCGCTGCCCCCGGCGGTAGCGGCATGACGCCGGGCGCCGTGGTGGCCAGCCCGGTCAGCAAGGGACGCGGCTTCATCGTCCAGGCCAGCCACGATCTGGCGGCCGGAAGCGGCAGCCTGCAGCGCCGCGCGCTGACCATCGGCAACGGCGGCGAGCCGGCCATCGCACCGGCGCCGGACTGGGACGCGTCCGACCTGCTGGGCGGGAACGCCAGCGCAGTGCCGCCGCTGCCAGCGCTGATCGCGGCGGCGCGCAAGATCTACACGCTGGACTACCGCCCGGACAAGACGGTCACGATTGCTTTCGACTGGGCCAGCCTGCCGCAAGAATCGCGCGCGCTGCTCGACGTTCCTGTTGCCGGTGGCGTCGCCGACGGACTGGGCGAGGCCCGCACCGCCTTCCTGCGCGGCGAACGCGGCATGGAAGCCGGGCGCCCGGGCGGCGTGTTCCGTCGTCGCACGGGCGTGCTCGGCGACATCGTCCACAGCGTACCCTTGCTGGTCGGACCACCGGCGGCATCCCGGTCCGACCCGGCCTATGCCGACTTCCACCGGCGCCACCATGCACGGCGCAGCGTGGCCTATGTCGGCGCCAACGACGGCATGCTGCACGCCTTCGACACCGCCAGCGGCGCCGAACTGTTTGCCTACGTGCCCAATGCGCTGTTGCCGGCGCTGCCGCTCCTCGCCAGCCCTGGCTATGGTCACCGGCCCTATGTCGACGCCAGCGCCGGCAGCGGCGAAGCGCTGGTGCACGGGCGCTGGCGCACCATTCTCGCTTCCGGCATGGGCATGGGCGCGCGCGGTGTGTTTGCGCTCGATATCTCCGACCCGGCCGCCTTCCATGCGGGGCTCGGCGCGCTGTGGGAATTTACCGAGCGCGACGATCCGGCCATGGGCCATGTGGCCGCGCCGCCGCTGGTTGCCCGCTTTCGCACCGCCGTCAGGGATGGCGTGCCCCAGTACCGCGACTTTGTCGTCGTGGCCAGCGGCATCAACAACGGCAGCGAGGATGGCGACGGTGCGCTGTTCCTGCTCGCGCCCGACAAGCCTGCATCGCAGCGATGGCGGCGCGGCGTCAACTATTACCGCTTCGATGCCCCGGCATCGGTCCCGTCGTTGGCCAACGCGCTGGCGCCGCCGGCACTGGCCATGGCGGGCGACGCCAGCGTGCGCCACGCCTACGCGGGCGACTTGCAGGGCCGGCTATGGCGTTTCGATTTCAGCGGCCCGGCGCCATGGGGTTCGGCCGTCTCGCCCCTGTTCGACGCGCGCGACGCCGGCGGGCGGCGCCAGCCGATCGCGCACGCGCCCCGCATCGTGTTCGCGCCCGGCGGCGGCTATCTGGTGTTGTTCGGCACCGGCAAATTCCTCGAACTGGCCGATACCCAGCGCGGCAGCTACCTGCCGCAATCGTTTTACGCCGTCCACGACGCCGCCGGCAGGCCGCAGCCGCCGCTGTCGCGCGCCCGGCTCGTGCCGCGCACCCTGAGCGGCACGGCGCGCTATGCGGTCACGGGTGCGCATGCCGAGCTGGGCGGGCCGGACGCGCCAGACGCGCCCAAGGGCTGGTTTTTCGATTTCCCCCAGACCGCACTGGACGGCGAACGGGCCGCCGGCAGCCCGGTATCGAGGGCGGGAGCCTTGATCGTCGACACCTTGCTGCCCGGCGCCGACCTGTGCACTGCGCCGGCGTCGCGCAGCTACGTGATCGACGCGCTGAGCGGCTTTGCCATCGGCGCCGCCGGGGTGGCCCGATCCGGGGAAAGCACGGGCGAGCGCCACGCAGCCCTCGCCGGCGTGGCCCCGATGATCGTCGCAATGAGCGCCAGCACGGGCATGCGCACGGCCACCGGACGCGCCGAGGCAGCCCACACCTACGCCATCGTGCGCCCGCAGGAAGACGGCAAGGCTGCGCCGGCGCAGCAGGTCATCGTCAGGTTCCCGTCGCGCCGCCTCGGCTGGCGCGAAATACCCAACTGGCAAGACCTGCACGACGCAAGCAAGAAAAAATGACCACTTGAGCGAAGGGATTCGGCAATGAAACGCAGTCAAGGCTTTACCCTGATCGAAACGATGATCGTGATGACGATCGTCGTCGTGCTAGCCGCGCTTGCCTATCCCGGCTACCAGGACTTCCTCATCAAGGCGCGCCGCGCCGAAGCCCAGGCGGTGCTGCTTGAGCTGATGCAAAAGCAGGAGCGCTATTACACCCAGCACAACCGCTACCTGGCTTTCTCGGCCGACGCCGGCAGCCCGGAGCAGGGGCACTTCAAGTGGTGGTCCGGCAGCAGCGCCGCGTCAAGCGCGTACGAGCTGCGCGGGCACGCCTGCGCCGGCCAGACGATTGCGCGCTGCATCATCATTGAAGCCATTCCCGGCACCGACCGGGTCGACTCCACCTTCCGCGATGGCGATTGCGAGACCCTGAGGCTCAACAGCGTCGGCGAACGCACGGCCAGCGGCGGTAGCGCCGGTTGCTGGCCATGAACCACGCGCGGGCGCGGCGCCTGCACGCCTTCTCGCTGGTCGAACTGATGACGGTGCTGTTCATCGCCACCATCGTGCTCGCTATCGTCATGCCCGACATGCGCGCGCTGATCCGCCACTACCAGCTCAACGCGGCCGTGAACGACCTCGCCGGTGCCATCGCCATGACGCGTACGCAAGCCATGGCGCGCGGCCAGCGTGTCATGCTTGCGCCGGCGGACCCTGGCGGCGCCGACTGGAGTCTCGGCTGGGTGGCGTTCGTCGACCGCGATGGCGACCGCCGGCCTGGCGCCGCAGACGAACTGATCTCCATGCATGGCCCGGTCGGGAAGGGCATTGTCGTCAGCGCCTTGTTCACCAGCCAGAATTTGCCTGATTACCTGGCCTATAACAGTGCCGGACGCAGCTGCAGCGCAACCAGCAGCGCTGCGGCGCGCTGGGGCACACTGTCGCTGTTCCAGGGCGGACAGACGCGCCGCATCAAGATCAACATGCTCGGCCGGGCCCGCGTGTGCGACCCCGTGCGCGATGGCGCAAACTGCGCCGGGGAAGAGGCGGAACCTTAGCAAGACCGGGCGGGAACGGCCGTCTTGGCGTAAAATCGCGGTCAGCCATTTACGCTGGGATATCCGTGCAACTACTTACCGATTCTGCCGCCATGACCCTCGCCCTCGACTGGGCTGCACGAGGGCTGTACACGACCTCGCCAAATCCGCGCGTCGGCTGCGTGATCGTGCGCGATGGCGTCGTTATCGGCGCCGGGCACACGCAACCGGCCGGCCAGGCCCATGCCGAAATCCAGGCCCTGCGCGACGCCGAGGCCCGCGGCAACGACGTACGCGGCGCCACCGCCTATGTGACGCTGGAACCGTGCAACCACCATGGCCGCACACCGCCGTGCTCCGACGCCCTGGTGCGCGCCGGCCTGGGCCGTGTCGTCGCCGCCATGGTCGACCCCAATCCCCTGGTCGCGGGGCAGGGCCTGGCCAAGCTGGCCGCGGCCGGCATCGCCGTCAGTTCCGGCCTGCATGAGGCCGAGGCGCGTGAACTGAATATCGGCTTCCTGTCGCGCATGCAGCGCGGCGTGCCATGGGTCCGCCTCAAGACTGCCGCCAGCCTCGACGGCATGACGGCCCTGCACAATGGCGCCAGCCAATGGATCACCGGACCCGAGGCGCGTGCCGACGGCCACGCCTGGCGCGCGCGCGCCTGCGCCATCCTTACCGGCATCGGCACCGTCAAGGCCGATGATCCGCAGTTGACCGTGCGCGGCGTCGACACCCCGCGCCAGCCGCGCCGCATCATTGTCGACAGCCGGCTCGAGATCGATCCCGCCGCCCGCGTGCTGGCCGGCGCCCCATGCTGGATCGTGTGCGCCGTGCCCGATCCCGCCAGGGAAGCCGAGCTGCGCGCCGCCGGCCACGAGGTCATCCTGCTGCCCAACGAAGCCGGCAAGGTCGATCTGCCGGCCCTGATGCGCGAACTGGGCCGGCGCGAAATCAATGAACTGCACATCGAAGCCGGCGCCCAGCTTAACGGATCGCTGATTCGCGAGGGTTGCGTCGACGAACTGCTCGTCTATCTGGCGCCGAGCCTGCTGGGCGAAGCGCGCGGCATGTTTTCAATGCCCGCGTTGACCAGCCTCGACCAGCAGAAGCGCCTGCGCTTTCACGCCATTCACCCGCTGGGCGACGATCTGCGCATCCTCGCCCGCTTTACTCACACCAAGGAATAGTCCAGCATGTTTACAGGAATCGTCGCCGCCGTCGGCAAGATCAGCTCCGTCCAACCACTTGAAGGCGGCCTCGACGCGGGCGTGCGGCTCGACATCGATGCCGGCGGACTGCCGCTGGCCGACGTCGCCCTGGGCGACTCGATCGCCATCAACGGTGCCTGCATGACCGTGGTCGCCAAGACCGACGCCACCTTCAGCGTCGACGTTTCGCGCGAAAGCCTCAACTGCACGGCCGGTCTGGACGCGCCCGGTGAAGTCAACCTCGAAAAAGCATTGACCCTGGCCGAGCGCCTGGGCGGCCATCTGGTGTCCGGCCACGTCGACGGACTGGGCCTGGTGCACCGCTTTGAAGCGGTGGGCGAATCGTGGGAACTGGTCATCGACGCCCCGCACGAGCTGGCCAAATTCCTCGCCTTCAAGGGCTCGGTCGTCATCAACGGCGTCTCGCTCACTGTCAACCGCGTGGAAGACCTGGACGCCGCTTCGGGCAAGCTGTGCCGCTTCTCGATCAACCTGATTCCGCACACCATTTCAGTTACCACGCTCAAGCATTTGCGCGTTGGCAGCAAGGTCAACCTGGAAATCGACTTGATCGCGCGCTACGTCGAGCGTATGCTCTCGGTCGGCAAAGCCTGACCGGCGTCGATCCGGCGGCCGGCCCGTTGCCGCGCCGCCTCCTCAGCGCAACCGACAGGAGAACCCGGTCGCCAAAGCGTTCCACGGCAGTCTGGGCTTCGTCGAGACCGGCCCGGACGGGGACGGCGAAATGATCGCCGCAATCCGGCTGGACGCTTGCGCGGCGCCATCGCTGTAACATCCGCGAGGCCGGCGAGGGCGGTAACGTCGGTCGTGGAATCCCTCCCGCTGCGTCGCAAGGTTGCGTGGATGCCTGCTTGCCCTCAACGCGACCGAAAACTTTGCCGATAATCATGGGGACTGGTACCGACCTGTTTGCCGAAACAAGCCCGCAGGGCGGCGCCTGAACCGAATCCGGTCGCGTTGGCAACTTGCTCGATTGATAGCGCGCTCGTTTCCAACAGATACTGGGCGCGCCTCACGCGCGCGCCAAGCAGCCATTGCAGGGGCGAGGTGCCCGTCTGCTCGAGAAAGCGGCGGCTGAGGGTGCGTTTGCTGAGCGAGGCATGCGCGGCGATGGCCTCCAGCGTCAACGCAGAATGCAATTGCGATTCCATCCATTTGAGCACTGGCTGCAGAGCCAGCGATGATGACGGTTCCGGATGCACGATAAACTGGGCCTGGCCACCGCCACGTTCGAGCGGCATCACCGCGGCGCGGGCCGCATCGGCCGCGACCGCGGCGCCGTAGTCGCGCCGCACCAGATGCAGACAGAGATCGAGTCCGGCCGCAGCCCCCGCCGAGGTCAGTAATTTGCCGTTGTCGACGAACAGCACGTTCGGGTCCACGATAACTGCCGGAAATCGGCGCGCCAGTTCGCCCGCCGCCATCCAGTGGGTGGTGGCACGCTGGCCGTCCAGCAAGCCGCTTGCCGCAAGCAGGAAGGCGCCGCTGCAAATCGAGGCGATCCGTGCCCCTCCCGCCGCAGCGGCCCTGATCGTCGCAAGCACCGGTTCCGACACTGGCGCGTCGATGTCGTCGATGCCCGGAATGATCAAGGTATGGGCGCCGGCCGCATGGCTCAGATTCCATCGCGTATGCAAATCGAACAGGCTGGCTGCCACCGACGGCGCTTCGCCGCATACGACGACCTCGTATGCAGCAGGCAAGCCCGGAACGCGAACGCGGCTGAATACTTCACAGGCAGTGGCCAGGTCGAATGGGATGACGCCGTGGGGCGCCAGGATGGCGATGTTGTGCATGGCGCGATTCTAGCGGCCATAGGCTGTCGTGTCAGTCTCTGGATAGCGTTTGGCCGGATTCATGCGCAATATGGCAATGCGGCCAATGTTCAGCCGGAAATTGCGTCGTCATAATCGTGCTCTATTCAACGGCAAGGGTGGGCGATGGAATCACGATTGAAGCAATTCCGGCGCTTGCGCCACGCTGCGCTGTGGGAAGGGGCGACCTTGGTGCTTTTGCTCGGTATTGCGGTACCGCTAAAACATATCGCCGGCCAATCGGCGCTGGTCACGTTCATGGGGCCGGTGCACGGCATGGCATTTCTCTATTATCTCTGGACCATGACGAGCAACGTCACCGCCGAAGACTGGACCCGTACCGAGGTCGCGCAACTGATTGGCTGCGCGATGCTGCCATGCGGCGCGTGGTTCAGCATCGGCCTGATCGAGCGCAAGGCCGCGGCGATCGTCGCGCCGGCCGCATGATGTACCTGCTCCTGAAAGCGCTGCATATCGTCGCTGTGATGACCTGGATTAGTGGCCTGCTGATGCAGGCTTTTTTGTTGCGGACGGTGGCGCGCCAGCCCTTGCCGCTGTTGCCGGATGAGCGCAGCGTGATTGGCGCCGCCGTGCGTTGGGACCGGCTCCTGGTCGCACCGGCGATGCTGCTGGCCTGGGCTTGCGGACTCGCGCTGGCCACCCTCGGACACTGGTGGATGACGCCCTGGCTGAGCCTGAAGATCGTACTGGTGCTCGCCCTGTCGGCCGTGCATGGAATCCAGGGCGGCAGTCTGCGGCGAATGGTCGACGTTCCGGCGCGCCGAGCACCCGCGTGCTTGCGGTACGCCGCCGCAGCGGTTTTGTGCGGCGTGACGGCGATCGTCTTTCTTGTCGTACTAAAACCGGGCTGAGCGCAGCCAGCGGCGCTAGAACAGAACAGGAAACGCAGCGCCTGATCCTGACCGGTCCTAATCGTGCCCGAAGCAAGGAAATGCGCAGCCGCCCGTGTAGCGCACTGCGCAATCGTATATATTGAGTTCCCTGAACGTGCCGACCCTATCGCCTGGCCGATCACGGTTTTCCTTTTGCTGGATTTGACAGAAAATCTCACCCACATAAACTCACTATGGCACAACTCCACACAGTCCTGTTCTCGGCCATGATGGCCGGCGCCGCCGCTTCCGCACTGGCCGCCGAACCTGCCGCCCTGCGCGACTACCGCGCCCTCGCCATCACCCCGGACGGCAAGCGTATCGCCGCCCTCGAATCGCTCGACCCGGGCGGCTTGCCGCTGCGCCCGCATGCCGTCGTGGTCGTGCGCGATGCCGTCAGCGGCGCCATCCTGGCCCAGTACGACCCGTGCGCCACCTGTACCTACGATCATCCCGCCTGGTCGCCCGACCAGCGATCGCTGGCCTTCATCAGCGCCGACGCCAAGGCCGGCACCGCCACCGTCTACGTCGCCGGCCCCGCGGGCGCCACGCCGGTCGCGTCGATCAAGGGCGTGGCCAGCACCGCGCGCTGGTCGCCGGACGGAAAACTGCTGTCGCTGCTGGCCACCCCCGGCGCGAAAAAACTCGCCGGTGCCGTCGAAGCGGGCGCGCGCCAGGTCGGCGAAATCGGCACCCAGGACGACGCCCAGCGCCTCGCCCTGGTGGCCCCGCGCGGCGGCGAACTGACCATGGTCTCTCCGCCCGACAGCTACATCTACGAATACGACTGGACCCCGGACGGCAAAGGCTTCGTCGTCACCAGCGCCAAGGGCAACGGCGACAACAACTGGTGGGTCGCCACCCTCGGCCACGTGGACGCCGCCAGCGGTACATTGCGCGTGCTGGCAGCGCCGAAGATGCAGATGAATATTCCGCGCGTTTCGCCCGACGGGCGCAGCGTCGCCTTCATCGGCGGCCTCATGAGTGACTTCGGCTCGGTCGGCGGCGACGTCTTTACGGTGCCCCTGTCGGGCGGCGAGCCGCACAACGTCACACCGCGCTTCGCCGGCTCCTTCAACGCTCTCGCCTGGCAGGGCAGGCAGCTGATCGCCTCGGCGCTGGTCGGCAGCGACCATGCGGTGCTGAGCATCGACCCGGCCAGGCGCAGCACGCGCACCCTGTGGTCGGGCGCCGTCGGTGCCACCGGCTCGCGCCAGGGCCGCTTCGTCTTCAGCGCCGATGGCGCGGTCGCCGCCTCGGTGCATGAAGACTTCGCGCGCGCCCCGCGCATCGTCGCCGGACGCCTGCCGCAGCTGGCCGCCATCACGCGCGACAACGACGGCTTCGCGCCGCAGGTGCGCGCCACCAGCGTCGAATGGATCAACGAGGGCTTCAAGATGCAGGGCTGGCTGGTCGCGCCGCTGGCGACCGAGCCGGGTAAAAAATATCCGATGGTGGTCCAGGTGCACGGCGGACCGGCGTCGGCCGCCTCGCCGCGCTTCGTCTCCGACGGCGAACAGGCCAACCCGCTGCTGCGCGACCTTGCGCGCAAGGGTTACTACGTGTTCCTGCCCAATCCGCGCGGCAGCTTCGGCCAGGGCATTGCCTTCAGCAGCGCCAACAAGCGCGATTTCGGCGGCGGCGACTGGCGCGACATCCTGGCCGGCGTCGACGCCGTGGTGAAGACGGCGCCGGTGGACGCCGGCCGCCTTGGTCTGATGGGACACTCCTACGGGGGCTTCATGACCATGTGGGGCGTCACGCACAGCGACCGCTTCAAGGCCGCGGTGGCCGGCGCCGGCATCGCCAACTGGATCAGCTACTACGGCCAGAACGGCATCGACCAGTGGATGATTCCCTTCTTCGGCGCCTCGGCCTACGACGACCCGGCGGTGTACCGGGCTGCCTCGCCGATCGAATCGATCAAGGCTGCCAAGACGCCGACCCTGCTCTACGTGGGCGAGCGCGACGTCGAAACGCCGGCGGTGCAATCGATGGAGTTCTGGCACGGCCTGCGCGCCATGGGCACGCCGACCACGCTGGTGATCTACGATGGCGAAGGCCACGCGATCCGCAAGCCCGAACACCAGCGCGACCAGCGCGCCCGCACGGTGGGGTGGTTCGAGCGTTATTTAAAATAAGCGCGAATAAGCCTTGGGCACCCCCTGCTTATTTTTCCGGATACAGCACCAGCTGCACGTAGTTGTTCATGTCGAAGTAGCGCCGCGCGGCTTGCTTGAGCTGTTCCGGCGTGATGGCGTCCACCTTTTTCGGATACGCCAGGATCTCGTGCGGATCGTTCCCCTGCAGCTCGGCCGCTTGCAGGCGGTTGACCCAGTAACCGTTCTCGCGCAGCGATTTCTGGTGGTTCTGCAGCCAGTTCTGCTTGACCTTGTTCAGGTCCGCGAGATCAGGTCCTTGCTCCTTCATGCGCGCAATTTCGGCCATCGCGGCGGCGATCACCTTGTCCACATTGGCCGGCCCGGTCGGCAGCGAGGCCGTGATCAGGTAATTCTCGTACGGGTATTTGCTCAAGCTGCCGCTCATGCCGCCGCCGTAAATCAGGGCCAGCTTTTCGCGCAGGATGTCGGTGATCCGGATGTTGATCACTTCCAGCATCGCCTGGAAGCGCATCGCTTCGTCGTCCGAATACGGCGCCTCGCCGCTGAAGTTGAGCGACACGCTGCTCTTGGCCTCGGACCCGACGCGCACGTCCTTCTTCACCACCCCGCGCACCGGACGCACGCCGGCATCCTTGTAGCCGATCTCGATCTCGCCCACCGGCAGCGCGCCCAGGTAAGTGGCCAGCAGCGGCTTGACCTTGGCCATGTCAAAACTGCCCACGAAAATGAAGGTCATGTCCTTGGCGCTGAAGAAGCGCGCGCGGTAGACCGCCAGCGCGCGCTCCAGATCGAGCTTGTCGAAGTCGCTCGGGCGCGCCGTGCGGCTCACACGCGGATGGTTTTGATACAGGGTGCTCACCAGCGTGTCGCGAAACACCGATTCCGGCTGCGCCATCGCGTTGCGCGCCGCTTCGACCTGCTTGCCGACGAAGGACTTGTACAGGCCTTCGTCGCGCCGCACGCCCGTCATGCGCAGGTACAGCAGCTGCAGCATGGTTTCCATGTCGTCGTTGGCGGTGCTGCCGGTGATGCCGTCCACATGGTTCCCCAGCGTGACGCTGACCGTGGCGGCCTTGCCCGCCAAGATCTTTTGCAGGTCGAGCGGCGAGTGATCCTTCAGCCCCATCGTCCCCACCACCCCATTCGCGTAGCGCGCGTTGATGATGTCGGCCTCGCCGAACAGGGTCTGGCCGCCGAAACGCGCCGCGCTCATGAGCACCTGGTCGTTGCGAAAGTCGGTCGGCTTGAGGATCACTTTCACGCCGTTCGACAGGGTCAGCCTGGTCAGCCCCAGCGCCTTGTCTTCGCTCTGCGCGACGATGCTGCCTCCCGCCGGCGGCTTGTCCATCAGCTCCGTGGCCAGCGTCTTTTGCTCCAGCGCGCGCACCGTCACTTTTTCGGCCGCGGCCACCGCGGCCAGCAGCTGGGCGCTGGTCGGCACCGGAATATCGTTCTTGGTGCTGCCCGTGTACACCACCAGCTTGGCCGAGGCGGCTGGAATGGTGGCGCGCGCGTAGCCGTTCATCTCGTCGAGGGTGATCGCCGGCAGCAGCTCGCGCACGTAGGCGTATTCGTTTTCGATGCCGGGAATGCTTTCCTGCTCGAGGAAGTTGCGCACGTATTCGCCGACGTAGCTGCCCGAGTCGGTCTTGTCACGTTCGTTGTAGGCCAGTTCGTATTGGCGCATCATGTTCTTGCGGGCGCGCTCGAATTCCTGGGCGCTGAAGCCGAACTGGCGCGTGCGCGCGTTTTCCTGCACCAGCGCCTCGATGGCCGGCGTGGCGCCGCCCTTGCCGAGCGCGGCGAAGGCATTGAACGACGTGTAGCGCGGGGTGAGTTTGCCCACCGAGCTGCTGCCGGCGATGAACGGCGGGTCGGCCTGCTGCGCCAGTTCCTGCATGCGCTGGCCCAGCATGCCGGTAAACAGCGCCTCGACCAGCTTCTCGCGGTAGGCGCCGAAGGTGCCCTTGTCGATCGCTTCCTTCACCGGATAGCGGATCAGCAGCGCGTTGGATGTCGCTTCCTTGTCGGTCACGACCAGCGCCTCGGTGTGGGCGCGCGTGGGAATGGCGGCGTAGGTGCGCGCGCGCGGGTTGGCCGGGTTTTTCAGCTGTCCGAAATGCTGTTGGATGCGCCGCTCGGCATCAAGCGGGTCGATGTCGCCCACCACCACCACCGCCATCAGGTCGGGCCGGTACCAGTCCTTGTAGAAGCGCCGGATGGTCTCGTGCTTGAAGTCCTTGATGATGTGTTCCTGCCCGATCGGCAGGCGCCGGGCGTACTGCGAGCCGTTGTACAGCTTTGGAATGAGCACCTTCTGCATGCGGTCGTTGGCGCCTTTGCCCAGGCGCAGTTCTTCCAGGATGATGCCGCGTTCCTTGTCGATGTCGGCCGCGTTCATGGTCAGCCCGCCCGCCCAGTCCTGCAGCACCAGGAAGCCCTTGTCGATGTTGTCGCGGTTGTCGGTCGGGATGGGCAGGATGTACACCGTCTCGTCGAAGCTGGTGTAGGCATTGAGGTCGGCGCCGAACTTGACGCCGATCGATTGCAGGTACGAGATCAGTTCGTGTTTCTTGAAGTTGGTCGAGCCGTTGAAGGCCATGTGCTCGGTGAAGTGGGCCAGGCCTTGCTGGTCCTCGTCCTCCAGGATCGAGCCGGCCTTGACGACCAGGCGCAGTTCGAGTTTTTTCTCGGGCCTGGCGTTTTTCTGGATGTAGTAGGTCAGCCCGTTGGCCAGCTTGCCCACCTTGACCTGCGGCCCTACCGGTATCGCGTCGTCCAGCTTGATGGCGGCCTGGGCGCCGATAACGCACGCCAGCAGGAGGGTGGCCGCACAGGCGGATCGAACGAAATACTTGGTCATCGGCGTCTCTGCAATTCTATTGGTGGAGCGCGGATTCTACTCCTATGGGGACGCGGGTAGCGACCCGGGTAGCGACCCGGGTAGCGACGCGGGTAGCGGAGGCGGCAGCGCCAGGCGCGCATCCGATGCCATCAGCAGCGCCATCGCGTCGGCCGCCAGCGGACGGCTGAACAGGTAGCCCTGTACCTCGTCGCAGCCGATGCGCTGCAAAAACGCCAGCTGCTCCGCTGTCTCCACGCCTTCGGCCACCACGGTCAGCGACAGGCCGTGCGCCAGCGCGATGGTGGCCTGGGCGATGGCGGCACTGCGCGGATCGCTGATGATGTTGCGGACAAAACTCTGGTCGATTTTCAGCTTGTCGAGCATGAAGCGCGACAGGTAACCGAGCGAGGAGTAGCCGGTGCCGAAGTCGTCGAGCGAAATCGACACGCCCATGTCGGTCAGTTCGGCCAGCTGTTTTTCGGCCGCTTCGCTGTCGCGCATCATGACGCTTTCGGTCAGTTCGATTTCCAGGTAGCGCGCGTCCAGGCCGCTTTCGCGCAGCGCCTCGCGCACCACCGCCGGCACCGTGCCGGCCGTGAACTGGTGCGCCGAGACGTTCACCGCCACCCGCAGCGGAGGCAGGCCGGCATCCTGCCAGGCTTTGTTTTGCATGCAGGCCTGGCGGATCACCCAGTTCCCGATCGGCAGGATCAGGCCCGTGTCTTCGGCCAGCGCGATGAAGTCGCCCGGCCCGACCTGGCCCAGTTCCGGGCTGCTCCAGCGCAGCAGCGCTTCCATGCTGCACATGCGGCCGCTGCCCAGCGCCACCTGCGGCTGGTAGTGCAGCGACAGTTCGTTGCGTTCGATGGCGCGGCGCAGGTGCGTTTCCAGCGCCATCCAGCGCAGCGCGTGCGCGTTCATCTCGCCCTTGAAGAAGCGAAAGCCGTTGCGGCCCGCATCCTTCATGTGCGACAGCGCCACGTCGGCCGCTTTCAATAGCTCGCTCGGATTGGCGCCGTCGCGCGGGTAGATGCTGATGCCCACGCTGGTGGTGACGATCAGTTCATGGCCGTCGGCGTGGAACGGCTGCGCGATCTCGTCGATCAGGCGCCGCACCGCGACGATGATGGCGTCCGAGTCCAGGCATTCGGTCAGCAGCAGCACGAATTCGTCGCTGCCCAGGTGCGCCAGCGAGTCGGCGGGACCGGCCAGCATGCCGGCGCGGCGCGCCACTTCCCGCAGCAGGGCGTCGCCGGCTTCGTGTCCCAGGCTGTCGTTGATGCGCTGCAGGCGGTCGATATTAAACAGCAGCAGGGCGATCTGGCGGTCGCCGTGGCGCGCCGAGGCGATCGCCTGCTGCATGCGGTCGACCAGCACCGAGCGGTTCGGCAGCAGGGTCAATGGATCGTGGTTGCTCAGGAAGTCGACCTGGTGATGGGCGGCCTTGAGCGCGCTGATGTCGCTCGATACTGATACATACGCGTCGACCGCGCCGTTTGCCCCGCGCACGGCGTTGATGCTGATCCGCTCCGGGTACACCTGGCCGTTCTTGCGCCGGTTGGTGATTTCGCCGCGCCACTGGCCGCTGGCGGTCAAGCTGGCCCAGATGGCGCGGTAAAACGCACTGTCGTGGCGGCCCGACTGCAGCAGGCGCGGATTGCGGCCCACCACCTCCGCTTCGCTGTAGCCGGTAATGTGCTCGAAGGCCGGGTTGACCGCGATGATGGCGCCCTGCGCATCGGTCATCATGATGCTTTCCTGCGTGCTCTCGAGGATGCGGGCCGACAGGCGCAGGCGCTGTTCGCTGTCGCGCAGGGCGCGGTCGGCCTGCAGGCGCGCGGCCGCTTCCAGCTGCAACTGGGCGGCGTGGCGCTGCACCACTTCGTACAGGCCGAGGTTTTCGTAGGCTACCGCCAGCTGGGCGCCGAGGGTCACGCCGATGCGTTCATCTTCGTGGCTGAACGGCGTCGCGCCCGGCGCGCGGGCGCAGTACATCCAGCCGTACAGGTGGTTGCGGTCGCGGATCGCCAGGCCCAGGAAACCGTCCACCGCCGGATGGCCCTCGGGCAGCGCCGCGCCGTCCTGCAGGCGCAGCGCCAGGGGCTGCTGGAGCAGGGTGCCGGGCAACTGGCGCGTATCGAGCGCGCGTCCGGCCAGCAGCGCGCTGTCGACCCCGCGCGCGGCCAGGTGGCGCACGCGCTGTTCGCCGCTGTCGAGCAGGCACACGGCCACGCAGTCGGCGTCCAGGATGGCGCCGGCGGCCTGCAGGAATACGCCGATCATCGCGTCGGCATTGCGCTCGCCGGTCAGGCGCAGGCTCATTTCCTCCATGGCGCCGAGGCGCGCGGCCAGGCTGCGCAAGCCGCTCATGCGCTCCCCCACCAGGGTGTTCAGGTCCGCGCCGAGGGCGGCATCCGTGGCGCCATGGCGCTGCAAGAGGGCGCCGAGCGCCTGGCGCGCCGACACCAGCGCGTCGTCGATGCTGCTGCCCAGGTCCGCGCTCAGGACTGGCGCGCCGTCGTCCGGTGGCGGACCCTGGTCGTGCATGCCGGCGCTGCCGGACAGTCCCAGTTCGCCATGCACCGCGGCCAGGATGTCTTCCGGGTCGGCCGGCTTGGCCAGCACCCGCGTCACGCCGCAGCTGCGCGCCAGCGCGGTCGTTTCGCTCACGGCGTAGATGGCCGAGTAAAAGATCACGCGGGTGGCGGCCAGTTCCGGGTCGGCGCGCAGCTGCTGCACGAATTCGTAGCCGTCCATGGCCGGCATCAGGATATCGGTGATGATCAGGTCGGGCCGCTCGGTGCGCACCTGGGCCAGCGCGTGCGCGCCGTCATAGGCTTCGAGCAGGCGATGGCCGGTGTGGCCGAGCAGGGCGCTCAGGTAGCGCCGGTTCGAGGGCCGGTCGTCGACGATCAGGATCGTGGACATACGCCAGGCTCCGGGGGCCGGGATAGTGTGCGGTGAGAGTGGGGACGTGCTTGCATCGGTGGCTCCGGGCATCGCTCCGGCATGCAAAAGCACGGAAGGCGAGGCCTGCAGTGATAATAATGCAGGTCGGCGCGCGCTTTCCGGATTTGTTTCGGAACGATTTGAAAAACGTAACATTTCCTTATCATTTACCTCATATTGTTGTCGCAGTGCAACGAATCGGGGTAAGCATGGGTGAAGTCGCCGCACCTCCTCGGAATCTTCCCAAGCTTAGGGCGGTTGAAGTCGGGTAAATCCTTTAAAATAGCGGATTACGCTCCAGCAGCTTTGTCGCATCAGAGGATCTTTTATGTCTATTTCCAGTACCCCCGAAATCGTTGAAGAGTTGCGCGCAGGACGCATGGTCATCCTGGTCGATGAAGAAGACCGCGAAAATGAGGGGGACCTGGTGCTGGCGGCCGATTTCGTGACGCCCGAGGCCATCAATTTCATGGTCAAGCACGCGCGCGGCCTGGTCTGCCTGACCCTGACCGAAGAGCGCTGCAAGCAGCTCAACCTGTCGATGATGACGTCGAGCAACGGAACCTTTTACGGTACCAACTTCACGGTGTCGATCGAAGCGGCAGAAGGCGTGACCACCGGCATTTCGGCGGCCGACCGCGCCAAGACCATCCAGGTGGCGGTGGCCAAGAACGCCAGCCCGGCCGATATCGTCCAGCCCGGCCACATTTTCCCGCTCAAGGCCCAGCGCGGCGGTGTACTGATGCGCGCCGGCCACACCGAAGCCGGTTGCGACCTGACCGAGATGGCCGGCCTGACGCCGGCCTCGGTGATCTGCGAAATCCTCAAGGACGACGGCACCATGGCGCGCCTTCCGGACTTGCTGGAGTTTGCCAAGGAACACAATCTGAAGATCGGCACCATTGCCGACCTGATCCACTATCGCGGCCAGAACGAATGTCTGGTGGAACGCATTGCCGAACGCAACATGCAGACCGCCTACGGCGAGTTCCGCCTGATCGCCTTCCGCGACAAGCCGAGCGGCTCGGCCCACCTGGCCATGGTGCATGGCGACCTGGCGCCCAACCTCGACGCCCTGGTGCGCGTGCACCAGCCGGTGTCCATCCTCGACCTGCTCGACAGCGAAGCGACCACCCACTCGTGGACCATGGCTTCGTCGATGCAGGCGATCAAGCAAGCCGACCGTGGCGTCATGGTGCTGCTCAACTGCGGCGAGACGGCCGACCAGCTGTTTGCCCAGTTCGCGGCGCTCGATGCCGACACCAGGCCGACCGGACGCGCCGCCAGCATGGACTTGCGCACCTACGGCATCGGCGCCCAGATCCTCAAGGACTTGGGCGTTGGCAAGATGGAATTGCTGGCCAGTCCGCGCAAAATGCCGTCCATGACCGGTTTCGACCTGGAAGTGACCGGCTATCGCGCCCGACCGAACGGCGAGCCGAACGGCAAGCCATCCACCAAGCCGGCTGCCTGACGCGGTACACTTCTCATTCAATCACACATATATAAAGGGGTCTGCCATGACCGTAGGAACTTATGAAAGCAATCTGACCGGTGCAGGCCTGCGCGTTGGCATCGTCCAGGCGCGTTTTAACGCCGATGTGGGCCATGGCTTGCTGTCGGCTTGCCTGGCTGAACTGAAGCACTTGGGCGTGAGCGACGAAGACGTGCTGCACGTCACCGTGCCCGGCGCGCTGGAAATTCCGCTGGCGCTGCAAAAGATGGCCGAGACCCAGCAGTTCGACGCCCTGGTCGCGCTCGGCGCGGTCATTCGTGGCGAAACGTATCACTTCGAGCTGGTCTCGAACGAATCGGGCGCCGGTATCACCCGCATCGGTCTCGACTACGGCATCGCGATTGCCAATGCCGTCCTGACCACCGAGAACGACGAGCAGGCCGAAGCGCGCATGGCGGAAAAGGGTGCCGAAGCGGCGCGCTGCGCCGTCGAGATGGCCAATCTGCTGATCGCGCTCGAAGAGCTGCAAGCCGAAGAAGACTGAGTTCGCGGCGTCAGCAATACATTGTCCAGAACACGTAGTTAAGAACAAACGGTAATAAGAAGGTAAGAACACCATGACAGAGAAAACCTTGCACGCCAACCCCAGCAAGAACCGCACGCCGCGTCACCGGGCGCGCGAGTTCGCCTTGCAGGGGCTGTATCAGTGGCTGCTGAACAATGAAGACGCCACCACGGTCGTGACCAACATCCGGGCAGCGCACGGCTTCGAAAAGGCCGATGCCGACCACTTTGCGGTCTTGCTGTACGGCGCGATCAAGGATTCGGTTGCCCTGCGCGAAGCATTTGCACCCCTGATCGACCGCGGCGTGGCCGAGCTGTCACCGATCGAGCACGCCGTGCTGCTGATCGGCGCGTTCGAGCTGAAGAACAACCTGGATATTCCTTATCGCGTTGTCATCAACGAGGCGGTCGAGCTGACCAAGTCGTTCGGCGGTATCGACGGGCACAAGTACGTTAACGGCGTACTCGACAAGCTGGCGCCGAAGCTGCGCGCCGACGAAGTCGCGGGCGACACGCGCCGCTAAGGCTTTGCTCCCAGGAAGCCGTTTTCGCCACTGGCGCAAACGGCTTCCCGCGCAAGCGCGGCTACGGCATGCGCACGAAGCGCCCATAAAAAAAGCCCGATGCGTGCATCGGGCTTTTTTACATCTATATATAGTAGCGGCAAATTACAGACCGGCGATCTGCTCCTGCGATGCTTTCTCCGCCAGGACCGGTTTCGGAGCGGCCGGCGCCGTGAACGTCGGCACTTTCTTGCCGCTCGCAACCAGCTTGAGCTTCTGATACTCGTTCATCACGCGCGAACCATAACCCTGGTCGGTCTCAAAGGCGGCGGCGCCCACGTACGTCTTCAGGCCAGCTTCCACCGAACCGCCGCGTTTCACGTATTCCTTGAGGATCAGCGAGCCGACGCGGATATTCGCCACGGGATTGAGCGCGGCCTTGGTCCCGCCCATGTCCTGAAACTTCTCATGGTGAATCTTCGACATGACCTGCATCAAGCCTTGCGCGCCGACCGGGCTCTCGGCAAACGGGTTCAGACCCGATTCGATGGCCATCACCGCCAGGATCAGCAGCGGATCGAGCTTGATTTCGCGCGCCGTCGAATAGGCGGTCGAAACCAGCATGTTGGCGGCATCGCCCGCCACGCGGTAGCGCTTGGACAGCCAGGTGGTCACGAACTCCTGCTGCTTGCGGTTGGCGTGGGTCGCCTTGTCGTCGAGCGCCAGAATCGGCGGCTCGTTCGGCGCCAGCACGGCAGGTGCGGGTGCCGGCGCGGGCGCCGTCATCAGGGCCGACAGGGCGGGTGCCTGCACAGGCGCGCGCGCGACGACGACGGGCGCCGGCTTGTGCGGCGCTGCCAGCAGTTGCGACGCTTCGTGCGCCAGTTCGGGACGCATGTAGAGCAAAGCCATCATGGCCAGTGCGGAAACACCGAAAAACGTCAGTGTGTGTTGCATAGTAGTCAAGAGACCACGCGCCGTTTTGCTCACGGAAGACCACGTGAATGGCTGGCTGGCCATGGTTTGGGCGAGCTTTGCTGTCGCCCCGTTGAAACGATGTATCATCGAATTCCCCTTTGTCGCGGAAAAAGCCATCCCAGCACCGCGCGTTAGCGCAGCGGGCAGACTTGTGCCGTGCATCAGAAATATCGTCCATCGCCGCCGCATGGGCGCGCGATTAACGCCGTCATTGCTCGCTTCAGCTGGTCGTTCCCTGTGGTATTGGACCAGTAGCTAAACAACTTTTTCGGGGGAGAAGGCAGACGCCTATTGAAAACACTCCTTAAAATGTCATTGGGGCCCCGACCCCGTGAAGTTATGAGACAGGCTAGAATCGAGTCCGTAGACAGTGCCTGCTCATCAAGTAGGGCGAATTGTAGAAGCGGGTATATACTAAGTCAATACTAACACAAACGTTCTATATTACTTTTAGATCTAGCTTTTTGTGCTGCGATGCAGCAAAGCCCTATGAAATCAACCACTTGCCATGGCTAATTGAACAACCATGCTCACATGAAAAAAAGAATTTAAAACCGATGAATTACGTAGACTTGCGCGATTTCATGTCGAAAATGCAAGAAATGGGCGAATTGAAGCGCATTTCATTGCCAGTTTCACCTTATTTGGAGATGACGGAGGTGTGCGACCGCGCTTTGCGGGCTGCCGGACCGGCCATTTTGTTCGAAAATCCGACCTGCCACACGATTCCGGTTCTCGGCAACCTGTTCGGCACGCCGCGCCGCGTGGCGCTCGGCATGGGCGCCGACGATGTGGGCGAGCTGCGCAAGATTGGCCATGTATTGGCGCGCCTCAAGGAGCCGGAACCGCCCAAGGGATTCAAGGATCTGATGGGGCTCGGTTCCCTAGTCAAGGCCGTGTGGGACATGTCGCCCAAGGAAGTGCGCGGCGCCGCCTGCCACGATATCGTCTGGGAAGGCGCCGACGTCGATCTGGCGCGCCTGCCGATCCAGCATTGCTGGCCGGGCGATATCGCGCCCCTGATCACCTGGGGCCTTGTCATCACCAAAGGCCCTAACAAGAAGCGCCAGAACCTGGGCATCTACCGTCAGCAGGTGATCGGGCCGAACAAGGTCATCATGCGCTGGCTGGCGCACCGTGGCGGGGCGCTGGACTTTCGCGAACATGGCATCGCCACCAAGGGCCAGCCGTATCCGGTGGCGGTGGCGCTGGGCGCCGACCCGGCCACCATCCTCGGCGCGGTCACGCCGGTGCCGGACAGCCTGTCCGAATACCAGTTCGCCGGCCTGCTGCGCGGCAGCCGCACGGTATTGACCCGCGCCATCGGCAGCGAGCTGCGCGTGCCGGCCTCGGCCGAGATCGTGCTGGAAGGGCATATTTACGCCGATCCGAATCATCCGACCGGCTACGAGCACGCGCTGGAAGGGCCGTTTGGCGACCATACTGGTTACTATAATGAGCAGGACAGTTTTCCGGTGTTTACCATCGACCGCATTACCATGCGGCGCGACCCGGTTTATCACTCTACGTATACAGGCAAGCCGCCCGACGAGCCGGCCGTGCTCGGGGTGGCGCTCAATGAAGTGTTCATTCCGCTGCTGCAAAAGCAGTTCAGCGAAATCACCGATTTTTATCTGCCGCCCGAAGGCTGCAGCTACCGCATGGCCGTGGTGCAGATGAAGAAGCAGTACGCCGGCCACGCCAAGCGCGTGATGTTCGGCGTGTGGAGCTTCCTGCGCCAGTTCATGTATACCAAGTTCATCGTGGTGGTGGACGAGGACGTGAATATCCGCGACTGGAAAGAGGTGATCTGGGCGATCACGACGCGGGTCGACCCGATGCGCGACACGCTGCTGGTCGATAATACGCCGATCGATTATCTCGACTTTGCCTCGCCCGTCAGTGGGCTGGGCAGCAAGATGGGCATCGACGCGACCAATAAATGGCCGGGCGAGACCAACCGCGAGTGGGGTACGACCATCAGCATGACGCCGGAGGTCAAGGCGCGGGTGGATTCGATCTGGCAGGAGCTGGGTATTTAAAGTGTCAACCGGGGGCTTGGCGGCAAGCTCCCCGCCTCGGAGTCGCCGCCATCCGGCTTGCGCTTGTGCGGTGTGGTGACAACGCCGCCCGTTTCGGTGTATTCTTGCACTGATCAATTGTTGCTATAGTTGTATCCTTGTGGTTTCGTCCAGCGCCACGCTGGCACCGATAACAAGCCCGGGCGCGCGCTGGCGTCCGATGACCAACCGGAAAAGGCGTGCCACGGCACTGGCCTTCACCAACCAGGTACGAGCCCGCCATGTTTGAAGCCGCCCGTCTCACCGACCCCATCGCCCACACCAGCGCGCTGGCAGGATTTCTCGTCGGCGCCCTGATCGGCATCGCCCTGATCGCCGCCGTCGCGTTTGCCACCTTCACCTGCGGTTTTGGCGTCGCGCTGCTCGCTGGCCTGGCGGCCGGCGTGGGCGGCTCGCTGATACTCGGCATAGGCGAGGCGATCGGGAAGTCGATCAAGTCGCCCGCCGGGGCCATCACCAGCGGCTCGCCCAATGTCTTTACCAACAGCCTGGCAGCCGCCTTCGCCAAGGCGAGCACGGTCCTGTGCGACAAACACAGCCCGGTGCCGCTGGTGGCGGAAGGGTCGACCAATGTCTTCATCAACGGCTTTGGCGCGGCGCGCAAGGACGACTCCACGGTCTGCGGCGCCAAGATCGACGATGGTTCGTCGAACGTGTTCATCGGCGGCGGCACCAAGGAATACCTGCCGGTCGCCGACGAAGTGCCGCCCTGGCTGCGCACCACGGTCGACTGGGCGTTCGCGCTGGCCGGGCTGGCGGGTGGGCTGGCCGGCCTGGTCAAGGCCGCAGGGGGATTGTCGCGCGCGCTGCTGCCATGCGCGGCTAAATTCATCGCCGGCTATGTGGCCGGCGAAGCGGTCGGCCGCTACGTGGCCGCCCCCGTCATCTCGCGCGTGATGGGTGGCCTGCTGGGCAACCCGGTCGAGGTGGCGACCGGGCGCAAGGTGCTGCTGGCCCAGCACGAAATCGACGCCGTGCTCCAGAGCCCCATCCCGCTGGTCTGTGCGCGCTTTTACGGCAGCGACCTCGCTTTTGAGGGCAGCCTGGGCAAGGGCTGGGTGTTGCCATGGGATTTGCGCCTGCAGCGGCGCGACGGCATGATCTGGTTGACCGATGCCCAGGGCCGGGAAACCGGTTTCCCGCTGGTGCAGCCCGGCCACTGCGCCTACAGCGAAGCGGAGCAGTGCTACCTGGCCTGCACCGCCACCGGACAGTTCATCCTGTATGACCTCAACGAGGTGTATCACGACTTCGGCCTTCTCGACGCCGGCGGCGACATCGCCTGGGTGCGGCGCAAGGAAGACCGTACCGGCCAGTGGCACAGCTACACCCGCGACGACGCCAACCGCGTGAGCATGATCCGCACCAGCGGCGGCCAGCAGCTGCAGCTGCGCTACGCCGAATCGCCATCGCGGCTGACCGCGATCGACTGCACCGATGGCGGCACCCCGGGCACCCTGGTCGGGTATGGCTACGACGGGTTGGGCCAACTGGTGTCCGTCACCGACGCCAACGGCGCCGTGGCGCGCCAGTTCAGCTACCTTGACGGCCGCATGGCCAGCCACACCAACGCGCTCGGCCTGACCAGCACGTACGAGTGGGCCGAGATCGACGGCGCCGCGCGCGTGGTCGCGTGCGGCACCAGCGAGGGCGATCACACACGCTTTCGCTACGACCGCGAGGCGCGCCAGACCTGGGCCCAGGACGAACAGGGGCGCACCGCGCACTGGCAGTACGACGCCCATTTCCAGATCGTCGCGTGCACCGATTTCGACGGCGCCAGCTATCGCATCACGTACAACGACGCCGGCATGCCGCAGCTGGTGTCGCTGCCGGGCGAGCGCGAAGTGGCGTTCGAATACGACCACGCCGCGCGCGTCATCGCCGAAACCGATACCCTCGGCCGCGTCACCCGCACGGCCTACCACGCCAACAGCCTGCGCATTAGCGAACTGATTCTGCCGGACGGCTCGCGCTGGCGCGCCGAGTACGACTATCTGGGGCGCTTGCTGGCGACGACCGATCCGCTGGGCCGCGAGGAGCGCAATGAATACCCGACTGGCCTGAGTGCCTTCCCGATTGCGCACATCGATGCCAGCGGCGCTCGCCAGCAGATGGAATGGAACCGGCGCGGCCAGATGACGTCCCGCACCGACTGCTCGGGCAAGGTCACGCGCTACCAGTACAACGCCGATGGCCAGCTGGCCTGCCTGACCGACGCTCTGGGCCAGGCCACGCACTATCACTACCTGCGCACGGGCGAACCGACGCAGGTGGTGCTGGCCGACGGCAGCACCGAGCAATTCGCGTACGACGCGGCGGGCCTGCTCATCGAACAGCGCAGCGGCGACCAGCAAGCGCGCCGCTGGGTACGCAACGCGCGCGGCCAGGTGGTCGACGCCATCGATCCCGCGCAGCAGCATCTGCGTTACCGCTACGATGTGCGTGGGCGCGTGGTGGAGCTGGCCCGCGACACGGGCACGCGCTACCGCTTCGAATACGATGCCGGCGACCGCTTGGCGCGCGAGATGCGCCCCGATGGTGCCGAGCGGCGCATGCGCTACGACCCGGCAGGCGAACTGATCGAGATTGAAAAAATCGGCGCCGTGAAAGGCGACGCCGCGCGCCGCACGGTGCTGTTTGAACGCGACAAGGCCGGGCGCGTGCTGGCGCAGACCACGGCAACCGCCGTCACCCGCTACACCTGGGACGACGGCGACCGCCTGCTCGAAGCAGCCTGCGAGCCCGATGCCGCCGGCGCCGCGCTGGGCGTGGCGGCGGGCGCGGTCCGCTTCGAGTACGACCGCGCGGGCCGCATGGTGGCCGAACACGGCGCCGACGGCACGGTCGGCTATTCGCTCGACATGCTCGACAACCTGGTGTCGCTGGCGCTGCCGCACGGCCAGCGCATCGACATGCTCACCTACGGTTCCGGCCACGTGCACCAGATCCGCTGCGCCGACGGCGTGATCTGCGACTTCGAGCGCGACGACCTGCATCGCGAAGTCGAACGCACCCAGGGCGGCCTGACCCAGCGCATCGCCTACGACATCCTGGGCAGGCGTACGTCGCAGACGGCGGGCAGCGCGCCGGAACTGGCGGCGGGGCAGGGACGCCTGTGGCGCAGCTATCGCTACCATCCCTCGGGCGATTTGGCCGAGCAGAGCGACAGCGAGCGCGGCGCGATCGATTTTCAGTACGATGCGGCCGGGCAGCTGCGGCGCCAGATGCGCCGCGCCGACCAGCAGCAGGAACGCTTCGTGTGGGATGCGGCCGGCAATCTGCTGCAGGACGCGGGCGAGAAAAGCCGCGGCCAGGTCGATGGCAACCGGCTCATGGTCTGGCAAGACATGCGCTTCGAGTACGACGCCTGGGGCAATATGGTCACCAAGCGCAAAGGGGCGCACCAGATCCAGCGCTTCAGTTTCGATGCCGAAGACCGCCTGGTGAGCATGGTGACGGAAAACCTGCGGGGTGTGACGGAAACGCGCTTCGCCTACGATCCGCTGGGCCGGCGCATCGCCACGACCGACACGCGCACGCAAGCGGGCGGGCTGGCGCACAGCGTCGTCAGGCGTTATGTGTGGCAGGGGCTGCGCATGGTGCAGGAGCGGCGTGGGAATGCCGTCAGCAGCTACGTGTTCAGTCCCGACGCCGCCTACACGCCGCTGGCGCGGGTCGATGCGGTGATCGCCGCCGCCGCGACGGCCGCCGCCATCGCCACCGCGAAAAGCACGGCGCGCGTGTATCACTTTCATACCGACCTGATTGGCGCGCCGCTCGAAATGACGGACGAAGCGGGCGAGCTGGCCTGGGCCGGCACCTACCAGGCCTGGGGCAAGGTCGGCACCGACGACGATGTGGCGCTTGCCGGCGCCATCGACCAGCCCTTGCGCTTTCCGGGCCAGTATGCCGACGAAGGCACCGGGCTGCATTACAACACCTTCCGCTTTTACGATCCCGACATCGGGCGCTTCATCAGCCCGGACCCGATCGGGCTGGCCGGCGGCGACAATCTGTACGCGTACGGGCCGAATCCGTCCGGCTGGATGGACCCGTGGGGGTTGATGCCGTGGGTCGATCCGGTCAATGTCGGGCACCACCTGGTGCCGCAAAGCCTGGCCCGCTCGACCGGTCCCAGTCTGGTCGCGACTCTGTTCGGCAGCAACACCCAGACGCCGACCTTCTTCTTCTCGAAGCCGTATGTGGCGGGCAGCCATGAAGCCATTCACGCGGCCCAAAAACCGTTCGTCGGGCGCCTGACAGGATCGTGGAGCGGCAAGCCGATGGACCTGGTCCGGGCCGCGGGCAGGGGGCTGGACGCGGTATCGCATATTCGCGGCGACCTGAAGATACCGGCAACCGGCGAGGTTATCGCGCACAATGTCACGCCGCGCCAGGCTTACTCCGCGCTGCTGACGTGGGGCAGGAAACAGGCGCTGCCGCCGCGGCCGCCGTCCGGCGGCTGCTGAGAACAATCTGATAGTGGAGCTATAAACATGCAGCAATTCGAGGTGGTCGTCGACTTTGGCGGCATCGTGGTGTTCGACGACAAGGGCTTGCAGGCGTACTTCGGCAACATCGCCGAGGGCGACAATCTGTACCGGCGCTTCACGACCACCGACGATGGCGACAAGGTGGTTGAGCAGGGAATCGTGATTCCCATTATTGGCGTCAACGACAGTTCCTACCGGGTATCAGTACGCATGGCCGGGGAACCGTCCATCGTTCCTGACGAGCTGATCATTGTGAGAAACGCGTCGTTTCCGCTGCGCGTGACGGACCGGCTCATCATTGCGGACCTGGCCGTGTTCCTTGAGTGGTATCCGGAGGAGGGCTGGCAGCGGATCGATATTGCGCCGGGATGCTACGCGGTCGCGGTCAACGGTTTTCGCAAGGTGGAAAATAATGTGGTGGTCGACTTCGGCTTCGAAATCGTCCTGACGCCCGCCGACGCGCTCCCGCCCATGAGCGCCTCTCTGCAGCAGAACATGCAGGTGCTCGAGCTCCCAGGATGAGCCCGCAAGCTGTTTCCCACAAATTCTCCCGGTCGGTTATAATTGTCGCTGGCGGGCCCCTGCGCATTGTGGCATGGCTAACCTGGTCAGGTCGGGAACGAAGCAGCCACGGCCGTTAACCATAAGTGCCGCAGATCAGGCTCGCCTCTTTCGATCTCCTTGTTGTCCAGTCTCCGTCGTACCTTCCCCCAGCACAGTCGCAGCCCGTCCGCACAAGCGGTGGTTTCGCATTCGCGCGCGCTCTTGCTACAATTGCCTTTTCGGGGAGCGGGAATCCCCGCCGCGTTCGCTATCTACGGTAAAATTCAGCATGTCCTATCAAGTCCTCGCCCGCAAATACCGTCCCAAGAATTTCGACACGCTCGTCGGCCAGGAGCACGTGGTGCGCGCGCTGACGCACGCCCTGCAATCGGGTCGCCTGCATCACGCCTATCTGTTCACCGGCACCCGCGGTGTCGGCAAGACGACCCTGTCGCGCATCCTGGCCAAGTCGCTCAACTGCATCGGCCCTGACGGCACCGGCGGCATCACCGCCGACCCGTGCGGCGTGTGCGAAGCCTGCACCGCCATCGACGCCGGCCGCTTCGTCGACTATATAGAGATGGACGCGGCCTCGAACCGCGGCGTCGACGAAATGGCCCAGCTGCTGGAGCAGGCCGTGTACGCTCCCTCGAACGCGCGCTTCAAGGTCTACATGATCGATGAGGTGCACATGCTGACCAACCACGCCTTCAACTCCATGCTGAAGACGCTGGAAGAGCCGCCCGAGCATGTCAAGTTCATCCTGGCGACCACCGATCCGCAAAAAATCCCCGTCACCGTGCTGTCGCGCTGCCTGCAGTTCAATCTCAAGCAGATGCCGCCGGGGCATATCATCAGCCACCTCGATAACATCCTCGGCCAGGAAGGCATCAGCTTCGAGCAGCCGGCCCTGCGCCTGCTGGCCCAGGGCGCGCACGGCTCGATGCGCGACGCGCTCTCGCTGACCGACCAGGCGATCGCCTACGCCGCCGGCGAAGTCACGCTCGACGCGGTGCAGGGCATGCTCGGCGCGCTCGACCAGACTTACCTGGTGCGCCTGCTCGACGCACTGCTGGCGCAGGACGGCGCCGACCTGATGGCGGTGGCCGACGAAATGGCCAGCCGCAGCCTGTCGTACAACGGCGCGCTGCAGGACCTCGGCACCTTGCTGCACCGGATCGCGCTGGCGCAAAGCGTGCCGTCGGCCGTGCCCGAAGACTTGCCCGAACTGGCCGATATCCTGCGCCTGGCGGCGGCCTTCGACGCCCAGGAAGTGCAGCTGTTTTACCAGATCGCCGTCAACGGCCGCAACGAGATCGGCCTCGCGCCCGACGAATACGCCGGCTTCACCATGACGCTGTTGCGCATGCTCGCTTTCCGCCCCGGCAACGGTGGCGCCGAAGGCGCGCCGCCGACCGGTTCGGCCGCGGCCCGTTCGCCCTCGCCAGCGCGTGCTGCGGCCGCCGCCGCCGCGCCGGCACGTGCCGCATCGGCAGCCGTTGCCAGCCACGCCGTGGTGAGCGCGCCGCCACCACCGGCACCACGCATGCCGCCACCGCCTGCTCCAGTAGCGGCGGCACCAGCCCCGGCGCCGGCCGCGGCGCCACCTGCCAGCGTACCGGCCATGAACTCGGCGCGCGCCGCGATCAACGCCGCCCTCGAAGCGGCGCGTTCGGCCAGCCGCGGACAGAACTCGTCGCCGCGCCGTCCGACCGCCATGTCGAACCAGGCCGCCGCCAACGCCGCCGCAGCCGCGCCACCGCAGGCGGCGCCGGAGCCGGAGCCGGAGCCCGCACCCGCACCACCGGCGGCATCGAAGGCGCCGCCGCCGTGGGAGCAGGACGAGTCCCAGGCTGCCGCACCGCAGGCCGCACCGCCGCCAGCGCCACCGATGCCGGAAGCGCACTACCCGGAGATGCAGGACGACGAGCCGCCATCGTGGGTCACCGAATTTTCCGACGACACCGCCGTCGCCCAGGAAGCGCCACCGGCCGCCGCCATGCGCGCACCCGCGCGTGCGCGCCCCGCCTACGTCATCACCCCGGTGCCCGAAATCGACTGGGACGGCAATTGGCCCGGCCTCGCCGCCGGCCTGACCTTGCGCGGCGTGTCGCAGCAACTGGCGCTGCAGACCGAACTGGTGTCCTGCGTGGTGGACGGTAACGTCACCACCTTCAGCCTGCGCGTGCCGATCGACACCCTGCGCGCCAGCGGCAATACCGAAAAACTGTGCGCCGCACTGCAGGAGCGCTTTGCCGCGACCAAGATCCACCTCGAGATCGACATCGGTCCCGTGTGGTACACGGCCAGCGCCGAAGCGATCGCCTGGCGCGAAGAATGCCAGCGCGTGGCCGAGGAAACCGTGGCCAACGACCCGTTCGTGAAAGACGTGATGCGCGACCTTGGCGCATTCATCGTGCCCGGCTCGGTGCGTCCCGCCCCGGCCCCCGGCGCCTCCGCCTGAACCGACACCCCCTTATTGACTATTTTTTGAATCCCGGAGAACCACCATGATGAAGAACCAGCTCGCAGGCTTGATGAAACAGGCGCAAGCCATGCAGGACAACATGAAAAAGGCGCAGGAACAGTTGGCCAGCGTCGAAGTCGAAGGCCAGTCCGGCGCCGGCCTCGTGAAGATCGTCATGACCTGCAAAAACGACGTCAAGCGCGTCTCGATCGACCCGTCGCTGCTGGCCGACGACAAGGACATGCTGGAAGACCTGGTCGCCGCCGCCTTCAACGACGCCGTGCGCAAGGCAGAAGCGACGTCCGCCGAAAAAATGAGTGGCCTCTCCGCCGGCATGCAGCTGCCGCCCGGCTTCAAGATGCCGTTCTAAATGTCCAAATCGCTCGACTTCCTGACCGAAGCGCTGCGCCGTTTGCCCGGCGTCGGCCCGAAGTCGGCGCAACGCATGGCCTTCCACCTGCTGCAGCACGACCGCGAGGGTGCCGCCATGCTCTCTCGCGCGCTGTACCAGGCGGTCGACGCGGTTCACCACTGCGCCCTGTGTAACACCTTCGCCGAAACCGAAGTGTGCGACCTGTGTCTCGACGACCAGCGCGACACGACCTTGCTGTGTGTCGTCGAGACGCCGGCCGACCAGATGATGATCGAGCAGACCCTGACCTACAAGGGCCTGTACTTTATCCTCATGGGCCGCCTGTCGCCGCTCGACGGCATCGGGCCGAAGGACATCCACCTCGAAAAACTGCTGGTGCGCGCCGCCGACGGCGTGGTCGGCGAGGTGGTCCTGGCGACCAATTTCACCAACGAAGGCGAAGCCACCGCGCACTACATCAGCGAAATGCTCAAGGCGCGCGGCCTGAAGGTGAGCCGCCTGGCGCGCGGCGTGCCGGTTGGCGGCGAACTCGAATACGTCGACCCGGGCACCATCGCGCGCGCGATGCTCGACCGGCGCAGCACCTGATGACGGCGCCGCCATTCAAGCCCGGCGCGCTGGCCGGCATCAAGGTGCTCGAACTGGGCACCTTGATCGCCGGCCCGTTCTGCGCGCGCATGCTGGCCGAATTCGGCGCCGACGTCATCAAGGTCGAAGCGCCCGACGGCGGCGACCCGATCCGCCAGTGGCGCATTCTCAAGGACGGCACCTCGCTGTGGTGGTCGGTCCAGTCGCGCAACAAGAAAAGCATCACCCTCAACATGAAGGATGAACGCGGGCGCGCCATCGCCAGGCAGTTGGCGCTGGAAGCGGACATCATCATCGAAAACTACCGCCCCGGCGTGCTCGAAAAATGGGGCATCGGCTATGAGCAGATCAAGGCCCTCAACCCGGCCGCGATCATGGTGCGCCTGTCCGGCTTCGGCCAGACCGGCCCGATGAAAGACCAGCCGGGCTTCGGCGCCATCGGCGAATCGATGGGCGGGCTGCGCTACGTATCCGGCCATCCGGACCGTCCGCCGGTGCGCGTGGGCGTGTCGATCGGCGACTCGGTGGCCGCGCTGCACGGCGTGATCGGCGCCATGATGGCGCTGCGCCACCGCGACGCCACCGGCGGGCGCGTGGACGGCGAAGGGCAGATGGTCGACGTGGCCCTGTACGAAGCCGTGTTCAATCTGATGGAGTCGCTGGTGCCCGAGTTCGACCACGCCGGCGTGGTGCGCGAGCGTACCGGCGGCGCGCTGCCGGGCATCGTGCCGTCGAATACCTACACCACCGGCGACGGCGAGAACATCGTCATCGCCGGCAACGGCGACGCCATCTTCAAGCGCCTGATGCTGGCCATGGGCCGCATCGACATGGCGGGTGATGCGCAACTGGCGCGCAACGATGGCCGCGTGCCGCGCAGCGCCGAGATCGACGATGCGATCCAGGCCTGGTGCGCCACGCAAAGCATAGCCAGCGCGCTGGCGACCTTGCAGGCGGCCGATGTCCCGGCCGGCAAGATCTACTCGGTGCGCGACATGATGAGCGATCCGCAGTTCCTCGCGCGCGATATGTTCGAGCAGCACCACTTCAGCGACGGCACGCCGGTCAAGCTGCCCGCCATCACGCCCAAGCTGTCGGCCACGCCGGGCCAGACCCGCTGGCTCGGTCCGGCGCTGGGTGAGCACACCGACGACATCCTCGCCAGCCTCGGCTATGACGCCGAGGCGATTGCCGCCCTGAGACAGGCGCGGGTGCTGTAGAAGCTACCGCTGCCAGCCCGGTTCGCTGCCAGCGGCTCTCCATCCCATGTCGCGCAGCGAGCGTTTGCGTGCGCTCAAACTCCACCCGCTTTGCGCTGCTATGGTGTGCTCTCCCAACCGAGTCCACCACCATGCACCTCGTCGACATCACCATGTTTTATGCCGCGGAAGGCGGCGGCGTGAGCACCTACCTCAACGCCAAGGCGGCCTGGCTTGCGCGTCGCAACCGCGTGCGCCACACCATTCTCAGTACCAACGTCGACAGCCGCGACGGCACGCCGGCATTGCGGCGCGTTCCCGCCATCGCTTTTCCCGGCATGAACGGTTTTCGCATGCCGCTCTCGATTGGCGCGTCCACGCGCATCATGCTCGGCCTGCAACCGGACCTGATCGAAGCCGGCGACGCCGGCCATGGCGCATGGGCGGCGCTGCGCGTGCGGCGCAAGCTGGGCGTGCCGGCGGTTGCCTTCTACCACTCCGATTTGCCGCGCCTGATACATGAACGCTTCGGCCAGCCCGCGCGGCGCGCCGCCGGCGCCTACCTGGCCCACCTGTACCGCCAGTTCGACCTGGTGTTCGCACCGAGCCGGCTGATGGTGCACCAGCTGGCCGCCATCGGCGTGCGCGATGTGGTGCACCAGCCGCTCGGGATCGACATCCACACGTTTTGCCCGCAGCGCCGCAGCGCGTCGCTGCGCGAGCGCCTCGGGCTGGCGCCGGAAACGCGGCTGCTGGTCTACGCCGGCCGCTTCACCGCCGAGAAAAAGCTGACGGTTCTCATCGACGCCGTGCGCAAGCTGGGGCCGCCGTACCACTTGCTGCTGATCGGCGGTGGCGGTGCCGTGCCGCGCTGCGCCGGGATCACCTTGATCGCTTTCCAGCGCGACCAGCGCGTGCTGGCCGGCCTGCTGGCCAGCTGCGATGTGCTGGTCCATCCCGGCGACTGCGAAACCTTCGGCCTGATCGTGCCCGAAGCGATGGCATGCGGCTTGCCCGTGGTGGGCACGAGTGGGGGCAGCGTAGCCGAGCTAATCGACGACAAAACGGGCATCGTGGTGCCGCCCAACAGCGTCGACAGCCTGGCGGCCGGGATCGAGGCGATCTTCCGCAAGGACCTGGCGGCGATGTCGCGCGCGGCGTCGCGCAAGGCGCACGATTACTATGACTGGAACCGCATCATGCCGCAGCTGATGAACCGCTACGCGGGCCTGCTGGCGTCGCGCGCGCGGGCCGACCTGGAGGCGGAACGTGTCTGCGCCACCGAATGAGCAGGCGGCGCTGTGCGTCGTCATCCACGATGTGGCGCCGGCCACCTGGCCCGATTGCCTGCGCCTGCTGCAGGCTGTGCGGGCCGTGGCCGACATTCCCCTCACGTGGCTGGCGGTGCCGCGCTGGCATGGCGGCGAGGACCGCTCGCCTGCGTGCGAGGCGGCGCTCGACAGCCTGCTGGCCGTTGGTCATGAAATCGCGCTGCATGGCTATACCCATGTTGATACCGCTGTGGCGCGGCCCGACTGGCGCAGCCGCTTTTTGCGGGGCGTGTATACCGAAGGGGAGGGCGAGTTCGCCGCGCTCGACGCGGCCGAGGCGAGGCGCCGCATCGAGCTGGGGTTGGCATGGTTCGATGAGCGGGGCTGGCCCGCCAGCGGTTTCGTTGCGCCGGCATGGCTGCTCAGCGACGGAGCCTGGGAGGCGGTGCGCAGCTACCCGTTTGTCTACACAACCACGTGGAGCCATTTTCACGTTCTGATGCAGATGCCCGCGACTCCGGCGGTTCCGGCACCGCCCTTGCAACCATCGTTCCCACGCGAGGATGGCCCCCGGGGGGAACTTCTGTTCTGCGAACCGCCGCCGCCATCGCCTCACGCCTTGCTATCGCCATCGCTGGTGTACGCGGCACGCAACCGCACGGGGCGCATCGTTTCCCCGCAGCTCGCCTGGACGCTCGCCCGGCTGATGCACGCTTCGCCACTGGTACGCATGGCCCTGCACCCGCGCGACGCGCGCCACCCCGCACTGCTGCGCCATGCGCAGCAACTCATCGAACACTTGCTGCAATCGCGCGCGGCGTTGACCAAGAGCGCCTTTGCCCGTCAATGGGCCGCAGTCGCTACCAGTACGGCCCCCAATAACCGCCCAGCGACCAGTGTGACCGGCCCACACCGCCATAAAAATGCGGATAGCCATAGCGCTGCAGATCATCCCGCGCGCTAAGCTGCAATACGCAATTGCGCCACGAATCCGAGTTGGACGGATAGCCGAGCCTGGAACACGCCGGGCCGTACACGACCATCATCCGGTCCATCTCCGCCTGCGCCGAGGCGGCCCGTTGCTGCGGCGTGGTGCAGCCGGCGAGCAGCAACGCGCCTATACACACCGTCATGAGCTTACGCATTGATATCTCCTGTATGCGCGTCCGCTTTGCGCGCGGTCGCGTATGTACTTGACATAGCTTAAGAGGGCCGCCGAGCAGGAGCGTGATCCATATCAAACGGTTAAGGGGAACCTCATACATGTTCTAGTCTCGTCGCGAAGGTCCCACCAACAATGTTTGCGCGCAGCCTGATTTTTCTGGCAAGATGCCTTGCGAAATCAACCCGGGGAAAGTCATGCGTACGCGTGGAATCAAAGTCTGGTCGGTCCGGCTGCTGCTTGGCCTGCTTGTTCTGCTGGTGCTCGCGGCGCTGGCCGTGTGGCTGTACCTGCGCGCCAGCCTTGCGCGGCTGGACGGCGACATCAAGGCACCCGGCTTGTCGGCCCCGGTCACGGTGGCGCGCGACGGGCGCGGCGTGCCCCTGATCAGCGGCGCGCGCCGTGCCGACGTCGCCTACGCCACGGGTTTCGTGCATGCGCAGGAACGCTTTTTCCAGATGGACCTGCTGCGCCGCTCGGGCGCCGGCGAACTGGCCGAACTGTTCGGCGCGCGCGCCTTGCCGCGCGACCGCGCCAACCGCCTGCACCGCTTCCGTGCGCGCGTGGCCGCTTCGCTCAAGCTGCTCAACCCGGCCGACCGGCAGCTGCTCGATCGCTATGTCGCCGGTGTCAACGCCGGCCTGACGGCGCTTGGCGCCAACCCGTTCGAATACGCCCTGATCGGCGTCAAGCCGCGTCCCTGGAGCGCGGAAGACTCGCTGCTGGTGGTCTGCGCGATGTACTTCGACCTGCAAGGCACGGTCGAACCGCGCGAACTGACGCGGGGATGGATTCGCGACCACAGCGACGCCGCGCAGCTGGCCTTCCTGCTGCCCGAAGCGAGCAAGTGGGACGCTCCGCTCGATGCCGACGGTATCGCCGTCGCGCCGGTGCCCATCCCGCCGGCGCCGCCGGCATGGTGGGGCAAGCCGCGTCAACCTGGCGCGCACAAGACTGCGTCGGCCGACTTCATCGATTCGGTCGGCAGCAACAACTGGGCCATCGCCGGCAGCCGCAGCAAGGATGGCGTGGCCATCGTCGCCGACGACATGCACCTGGGCCTGTCCCTGCCCAACATCTGGTACCGCCTGGCGATCCAGTACCCGGACGCCAAGGGTGCGCCGCGCCGCATCGTCGGCGTCACCTTGCCGGGCGCGCCGCCGGTCATCATCGCCGGCAGCAACGGCCGTGTCGCCTGGGGCTACACCAACAGCTACGCCGATCTGCTCGACCTGGTGATGCTGGGCCAGGACAAGCAGCATCCGGACCAGTTGCGTACTCCCGCCGGCTGGGAAAAGCCGGTCGCCGTGGTCGAAACCATTCTGGTCAAGGGCGCTCCCGCCGAGCGGATGACGGTACTCGACACCTCGCTCGGCCCCGTGCGCGAGAGCGGCGGGCGGCCGTATGCCATTCACTGGCTGGCGCACGCGCCGGCCTCGATCAATCTCGATCCGATCAGGCTAGAGACGGTCGATACGCTCGATGAAGCATTGTCGATTGCGGCCACCATCGGCATTCCGTCGCAAAATTTCGTCGGCGGCGACGACAAGGGCAATATCGGCTGGACCATTTCCGGCCCGCTGCCGCGCCGCACGCAGCTTGGCAGCGGCGCCACCTTCCCGCTGGCCGTCGATGGCGGGCAGAACAGCTTCGACGGCGCGCTGGCGCCGGCCGATTATCCGCGCGTAGTCAATCCGCCCGGCGGCCAGCTGTCGACCGCCAACAGCCGCCAGTTGAATGGCGCGCATGCGCAGACCCTCGGCGACGGCGGCTTCGACATCGGCGCGCGCAACCGCCAGATACGCGATGGGCTGGCCGCGCTGGGGCCGAAGACCGACCTGGCGGGCGTGTACGGCGTGGCGCTGGATGACCGTGCGCTGTTTGTCGCCCCGTGGCGCGAGCGCGCGATCAAGGTGCTCGACACGGCGGCGCTGCAGGCCAAGCCGCAGCGCGCGCAGTTCCTGGACCTGTTGAACAAGAGCTGGAACGGGCGCGCCAGTGTCGATTCGGTCGGCTACCGGTTGGCGCGCCACTTCATGTGGGCGGTGGGCGATGTGCTGTTCGAGGGAGTCAATGGCGATCTGGCCGCGCTGCATCCCAAGTCGACCATGGCGCTGGCGACGTCGCGCTGGCCGGAAGTGGTCACGCGCCTGCTCGACGAGCAGCCGGCCGCGTGGCTGCCGCCGGGGCACGCGAACTGGCAGTCGGTGCAGCTCGAAGCGATCGACCGGGTGATTGTGGAACTGGCGGCCGATGGCATGCCCTTGTCGAGTGCGACCTGGGGCGAGCGCAATACGGCGGCCATTGCGCATCCGATTGCCGCCGCCGTGCCGTTCGTGGCACGCTGGCTCAGCGCACCGCCCGACATGCTGCCCGGCGACGCCAACATGCCGCGCGTGTCGGGCAAAAACTTCGGTCAGTCGGAGCGGATGACGGTGTCGCCCGGGAAGGAAGAGCAGGGCGTGTTCAACATGCCGGGCGGGCAGAGTGGACATCCGCTGTCGCCGTATTTCATGGATGGCCACGCCGATTGGGTGAGCGGGAAACCGACGCCGTTGCTGCCGGGGGCGGTGCGGCATACGCTGACATTCAGATAAATTGCGCGTCACGGTAAGGTAAGCGTCGGCCTCATACTCACGTCGTCCCCGCGCAGGCGGGGACCCAAGTTCATAGCATATCCCTTGGCTGCGGCACGAACTTGGGTCCCCGCCTGCGCGGGGACGACGGATGGAAGGATGATGGTTCAAGGAAGCCGTGACGCTATTTCATCGCCAGCGCCATCGCACCTGCTTTATTGAGCATCAGCGTGATCGATTCATGCGGTGACGGATGCCCCAGGTAGAACCCCTGCACCAGATCGCACCCGTACTCCTCCAGCAGCACCAGCTGTTCATCGGTCTCCACACCTTCGGCCACCACCACCATCTTCAATCCATGCGCCATGGCGATGATGGCGCGCGTAATGGCGGCGTTTTCCGAATCCTGCGGCAGCCCGCAGATGAAGCTCTTGTCGATCTTGAGCGCGCGCACATCGAAGCGCTTCAGATAATTCATCGACGAGTACCCGGTGCCGAAGTCGTCGATCGACAGATACACGCCGATCCCGCGCAGCTGCTCCAGGGTGGCCATGGTCGCCTTGGCGTCGTCCATCAGCGTGCCTTCGGTCAGTTCCAGCTCCAGCATCTTGGGATCGAGCCCCGAGTCGTGCAGCGCCGAGAGCACGATCTGGGTCAGGTTCTCGTCCTTGAACTGCTTGGCCGATAAATTGACCGCCATGCGGATCGCGCGCCCGGTCGCCTTTTGCCAGGCCTTGGCCTGGTTGCAGGCGGTGCGCAGCACCCACTCGCCGATCGGCACGATCAAGCCAGTCTCCTCGGCCAGCGGAATGAACTCGGTCGGCGAAATGATGCCGCGCTCCGGATGGCGCCAGCGCACCAGCGCTTCGACGCCGACGATCTCGGACGAGCGCACGTCGATCTGCGGCTGGTACAGCAGATACAGCTCTTCGTTCTTGAGCGCCTTGCGCAAGCCCACTTCGAGCTTCACGTGGCTCATGATCTGCATCGTCAGCGAGGAACTGTACAACTTTGCGTTGTTCTTGCCGCAGTTCTTGGCGTGATACATGGCGGTGTCGGCGAACTTGAGCAGCGAGTCGCAATCGTCGCCGTCTTCCGGGAACAGCGAAATGCCGATGCTGGCGGTGACAAAAATCTCGTGCCCCTCGATCAGGAAGGGACGGCGCATCGCTTCCTTGACCCGGTGCGCCACGTTGAGCGCGTTTTCGACCCGCTCCAGGTCGGGAATCAGGATCGTGAATTCGTCGCCGCCAAGGCGTGCCAGGTTGTGCGACTGGTCCCCGCGCGAGACCAGGTCGCTCGGGCGGATGGTTTCGCGCAGGCGCTCCGAGACGATCTTGAGCAGATGGTCGCCCACGTTGTGGCCCAGGGTATCGTTGATGCGCTTGAAGGCGTCCAGGTCCATGAACAGCACCGCGAACTTCTTCTTGCCGACCTTGGAGCGGTGCAGTTCGCGTTCCAGCGTTTCGAGAAACGCCTGGCGGTTCGGAATGCCGGTCAGGCTGTCGCAGTAGGCCAGGCGGCGGATCTGTTCCTCGGTGCGGCGCCGCTCGCTGATATCGCGCACGAGGCCCAGCACCTCGTCCGGCCCGGTGGCGACCAGGCGCGCTTCGAAGTGCTGCACCATGCCGAAGCTGGCCAGTTCATATTCGACCGAGCGCACGTGCTGGGTATCGAGCACGCAGTGCATCTGTTCGAGCAGGCGTTCGGCGATGTCGCGCGGGAGCACTTCGGTGATGTGCTTGCCCACGCACAGTTCCGCGGGAATCGCGGCCGAGGCATCGTGGCCCTGTTCGTAATCGAGGTAGACGCCGTCCTTGCCGAGCCGGAAAAAAGTGTCGGGGATGGCGGCCAGCACCGCGCGGTTGTGGGCGTCGGCGATGCGCAGCCGCACGATGGCGTCGCTGGCGCGCAGCACGTACAGCACGCGGTGGCCGAGGATCGGCCAGTTGATCGGTTTCGACACGAAGTCGGTGGCCCCGGCCTCGTAGGCGTTGGTGACCGCTTCAATGTCGTCGCCCCCGGTGACCATGATGATCGGTACCGGGGCTCCGGTTTCGATGCGCCGGATTTCGCGGCAGGCCGAGAAGCCGTCCATGTTGGGCATGTCGACGTCGAGCAGGATCAGGTCCGGCGCCATGCTCTGGTAGAGGGCGACGGCCTGCAGGCCGTCCTCCGCTTCGATCGCGTCCAGGCCGACCTGGCCGAGCATTTCGAGCATCAGCAGGCGCATGACCGGATCGTCGTCCGCCACCAGGACGACGCCGCGCTTGATTGGGGTAGCAGCCATTTTTAATGTTCCTTCTCTAGGAGGGCATTGAGCGAGTGGCACACGGCCTGGAATTCCCGCTCCATGTCGGTAAGGATGCCGGACGCGCCTTCGGTGGTATCGGTGCGGCCCAGCGTTTCCATGTCTTTGCACATCTGCGCCAGCGTTTCGGCGCCGACATTGGCGCTGCTCGATTTGAGGCTGTGCGCGACCTTGCGCAGGTTGCCCGGATCGAGCCCGGAAATGGCCTGGCGCAGCGTGCGCAGGTGCTGCGGCGTGTCGCCCACATACGCCGCAATCACTTTTTGCACCAGCGCGTCGCCGCGCTCCTTGCTCAGCGCCCGGATATTTTCGAGCGCGTGACGGTTGATGACGTCGCGCTGCACCGCGCCCGGCGTGGCAGGCAGGCGCGCGGCCGGCGCGCGCGGCTCGATCTGGCGCAGCACGGCATCATGCGGACCCGCTTCGCGCGGCGCCGCGTCGATGCGCACGGTTTGCACCGGCGGCGCCGGAGGGGGAGCAGGGACCGGCGCAGGAACCGGAGCAGATACTGGGGCCGGCACCGGCGCCGCGCCGGCGTGGTGGACGTTGGCGGCCAGCGGCAGTGTGATCCAGCGTCCGAGCACGGCGGCCAGCTCCTGCTGGCTGAATGGCTTGCTCAGGTAATCGTCCATGCCGGCGGCGAGGCACGCTTCCTGGTCGCCCTGCAGCGCGTTGGCGGTAATCGCAATGATGGGCAGCGTGCGCGCGCGGCCGCATTCGCGCTCGTGGCGGCGGATTTCGGCGGTTGCGGCAAAGCCGTCCATCACCGGCATCTGGCAATCCATCAGTACCACGTCGTAGCCGTCGGTGCGGGCCGCGGCCAGCGCTTCGGCGCCGTTGCGCGCGCAGTACACGCCCAGGCCGAGCGAGTCGAGCATGGCGGTCGCCACTTCGACATTGACCGGGTTGTCCTCGGCCAGCAGCACGCGCTGGCGGCGCAGCTTGCGGCCCGTTGGCGCGACTGGTGCGTGCGCCACCGGCACCGGCGCCAGGGAGGCAACCTGCTTGCCGCGTGGGCGCGTCATGATGCATTCGAACAGGTCGGCCGCGCGCGCCGGCTTGATCAGCTGATACGCCACGCCCGCTTCGCGCCGCTGCACCGGATCGGCGGCCAACCGGTTGTCGCTGATGAGCATGATGCGGGTGGCGCTGGTGGCGGGGTCGCCCTTGATGCCGGCCGCCAGCGACAGCCCGCTGGTGCGCTCCAGGTTCATGTCGATGATCGCCACTTCGTACGGGCGCCCGCTGTGGGCCGCGGCCAGCAGGCGGTCGACCGCGTCGCGCGCCGACACCGCGCTGTCGCTGGCGACCTGCCACTCGGCCAGCTGCTGTTCGACACTGGCGCGGCTCTCCGCCTCTTCGTCGACGATCAGCACGCGCATGCCTTCGGTCATGCGCAGGCTGGCATCGAGCATGTTCGGGTCGACCCGGCGCTTGTCGAAGCTGACCGTGAACCAGAAAATCGAGCCCTGGGTGGGGGCGTTGTCGACGCCGATTTTGCCGCCCATCAGTTCGACCAGCTGGCGCGAAATGGCCAGGCCAAGGCCGGTGCCGCCGTATTTGCGCGTGGTCGAACTGTCGGCCTGGGAAAAGGCGTCGAAGATCCGGCTGCGCGCCTCGCGCGAGACGCCGATGCCGGTGTCGTGCACCTCGAAGCGCAGGCCGACGCTGGCGCCGTCTTCGGTTTCGACAGCCACCTTGGCCAGGATCTGGCCGCGGTCGGTGAACTTGAGCGCGTTGCCGATCAGGTTAGCCATGATCTGGCGCAGGCGGTTGGGGTCGCCGCAGATGGCGATCGGGATATCGTTGGCGATCGCAAAGTCGAGCGCGATGCCCTTGGCCTGCGCTTGCGGGGTGTAGATGGTGTTGATGTCGTCGAGCAAGTCCCACAGGTTGAAATTGATGTACTCGATCGACAGCTTGCCGGCCTCGATCTTGGAAAAATCGAGGATGTCGTTGATGATCACCAGCAGGTGTTCGCCGGAGCGCTTGACCAGCCTGGTGTAGTTGCGCTGGGTATCGTTGAGCGCGGTGCTCAGCAGCATTTCGGTCATGCCGAGCACGCCATTCATGGGGGTGCGGATTTCGTGGCTCATGGTGGCCAGGAAGGCGCTCTTGGCGCGGCTGGCCGCTTCGGCCGCGTTCTTGGCCTTTTCCAGCTGTTCGGTGCGCACGCTGACCTGGCGTTCGAGTTCGTCGCGGTGGTGGGTGAGAGCGGCGCCGCGCCCTTCGATCTGGGCCAGCATGGCGTTGAAGCTGTCGATCAGCGAACCCATTTCGTCGGTGCGCTCGTGGGGGATGCGCAGGTTGTAGTTCTGGCTGGCCGAGACCTTTTGCGCCGCGTTGATCAGCTTGGCGACCGGGTCGGCGATGCTGGCCTTGAAGCGGCTGGCCAGCATCAGCGACATCAGCAGCGAGCCGCCCATGGCGGCGGCAATCACGCCCAGGCTCTTGAGGATGTCGAGCCACATCAGGGTCAGGTCGGCCTCGATCATGACGATGCCGACCTGATAATTGGCGTTGATGATAGGGCGGTACAGGCGCATGCGGCTGGACCAGAAGCGGCTGCCCTGGCGGCTGGCCTCGGCCAGCACGTCTTCGTCCAGGTTCATTTCCGGCGCGCTCGGTTCCGGTTCGGCGTGGCCGCTGCGCACGTACCGGGCAAAGAGTTTGCCTTTGCGGTCGAACAACACCGCGTTGGATATTTCGACCTTGGCCTTGAGCGCGGACAAGGTGGCGGTGGCTTGATCGCGGTCGTTGAACATCAGCGCGTCGACGCTGTTGGTGCCGATCACGCCGGCAAACGAGGATAGCTGCATGCCCTCGTCCTTGCGGTGGTTGAGGACCGAGGTGACGGCGAAGGCAATGAAGACAAAGAACAGCGCGGTGCCGGTCGACAGGAACGAGATGATCGTCAGTTTTTTGTTCAGGCTTGAGCGTTCGAAGTTCAGCATGGGACGACCCGGCAAGAGGTGGTGTGGCCCGGGAAATATGTCCCGCAGGAAAAATATACGGGGATTGATCTGGCACGACTTTGATAAGGCACAAAGGTGCCGGGACGGTGTCTGAAAATGCGACAGGTGGGAGTTGCTTGGATGATATTGCAAGCGCGTCTCTTCGGGACCGTGCGCGCCCCCGCCGAATGACGGCGCACGCACGGTGCGGGTGTAAAAAAGGGACGCCGCAGCGTCCCTTTGTGTTTCAGCAGCAGCCGCCGCGTTTTCCCGCGCCGCCGTAGCGCGCTTCCTGCCGTTCGCGGAAAAACTCTTCGTAGCTCATCATCGGCTGGTCCGGATGGGTTGCCTCCCTATGCGCCACATACGTGTCGTATTCGGGCAGGCCGACCATCAGGCGCATGCTTTGCCCGAGATAGCGGCCGGCCTGGGCCAGGCCGCGTCCGGCGTCCGCCAGATCGCTGAACATGCTCATGCGGGCTTGACCGCATTGGCGACGAACGGCGTTTCCTGCGAGCTCGGCGCGGCATTGGCGCGTGCCTTGAACACCGTGCGCGCGCCGAAAAACAGTACCGACAGCACCACGAACATGAAGAAGCCCGCCAGCGACGCATCGAGATAATCGTTGAACACGATCTGATGCATCTGCGCCATCGACTTGGCCGGTGCCAGCACAATGCCTTGGTCGATGGCTGCCTGGAACTTTTGCGCGTGGGCCACGAAACCGATGCGCACATTGTCGTGGAAAATCTTTTTCCAGCCGGCGGTCAGGGTGCAGGCCAGCAGCCAGGCGGTCGGCACCATGGTCACCCACGCATATTTGGCGCGCTTCATTTTGAACAGCACGCAGGTGGCGAGGATCAGGGCGATGCCGGCCAGCATCTGGTTGGCGATGCCGAACAGCGGCCACAGGGTATTGATGCCGCCCAGCGGATCGACCACGCCCTGGTACAGGAAGTAGCCCCAGGCCGCCACGCACAGCGAGGTGGCGATCAGGTTGGCCGGAATCGATTCGGTGCGCTTGAGCGAGGGTGCGAAGGTGCCCAGCAAGTCCTGCAGCATGAAGCGTCCGGCGCGGGTGCCGGCGTCCACCGCGGTGAGGATGAACAGGGCCTCGAACAGGATCGCGAAGTGGTACCAGAAGGCCATCATGGCCTTGCCGCCGATGACGTTCGAGAGGATGTTGGCCATGCCCACCGCCAGGGTCGGCGCGCCGCCGGCGCGCGAAATGATGGTGCTTTCGCCGACATCTTTCGCGGTCTCGGTCAGCATTTCGGGGGTGATGTAAAAGCCCATCTGCGTCACGGCCGCGGCCGCCGATTCGGCCGTCGTGCCGAGGATCGCGGCCGGGCTGTTCATGGCAAAGTAGATGCCCGGCTCGATGGTCGAGGCGGCCACCAGCGCCATGATGGCGACGAACGATTCCATCAGCATCGCGCCATAGCCGATGAAGCGCGCGTGCTGTTCGTTTTCAATCATCTTCGGGGTGGTGCCGGACGAAATGAGCGCGTGGAAACCCGATACCGCGCCGCAGGCAATCGTGATGAACAGGAAGGGGAACAGGCTGCCCGACCACACCGGGCCGCTGCCGTCGATGAACTTGGTCATGGCCGGCATTTTCAGGTCCGGCGCGACGATCAGGATGCCGATCGCCAGGCCCACGATGGTGCCGATCTTCAAAAAGGTCGACAGGTAGTCGCGCGGCGCCAGCAGCAGCCACACGGGAATCACCGAGGCCACGAAGCCGTAGCCGATCAGCATCCAGGTCAGTTCGGTGCCGGTGTAGGTGAACATGGGGCCGAGCACGGCGTGTTCCTGCACGTACTGGCCGCCGATGATGGCCAGCATCAGCAGCACGAAGCCGATCAGCGACACTTCGCCGATCCGTCCCACGCGCACGTAACGCGAGTACACTCCCATGAACAGGGCGATGGGAATGGTGGCCATGACGGTGAAGCTGCCCCACGGCGAGCCGGTCAGGGCCTTGACCACGATCAGCGCCAGCACGGCGAGAATGATGACCATGATCATGAAGGTGCCGAGCAGGGCGATGACGCCGGGAATGTCGCCCAGTTCCGATTTGATCAGGTCGCCAAGCGAGCGGCCGTCGCGCCGCGTGGAAATGAACAGGATGATGAAGTCCTGCACCGCGCCGGCCAGCACCACGCCGGCCAGGATCCACATCATGCCGGGCAGGTAGCCCATCTGCGCGGCCAGCACCGGGCCGACCAGGGGACCGGCCCCGGCGATGGCGGCGAAATGGTGGCCGAACAGCACGTATTTATTGGTGGGAACGTAGTCGAGGCCATCGTTGAACTTGTAGGCCGGGGTCTGGCGCCTGGGATCGAGCCCGAGCACGCGGTCGGCGATAAACTGGCTATAGAAGCGGTACGCGATCAGGTACACGCAGACGGCCGCGGCGATGATCCAGATCGCATTGATGGCTTCGCCGCGCTTGAGCGCGATATAGCCGAGCGCGCAAGCGCCGAAAACCGACAGCGCAGCCCAGCCGAGCTGGCTTGACAGACGTTTCATGGTGACTCCTCCAAGGGGTTTTTTTATGGTCCGTGCCGGTTTGACCGGTCAAGCCGGTTGTTGACTCCGCACAGCGTGATTCAGTATCGAATGGGTCGTTCTCCTCGGCAAGCGCACCAATACGCAGGGCAATACGTATTACTACGTAACCACAAGCGGCGGAAGGGACGTAGAATGTGGCTCATTTCACAAAGCCGTCAACGGCAGGCCGGGCGCTGCATGAAGTTAAGGCAAAAGGTCATCTTTCTCGCGATTACGCCGCTGATTCTGGCGCTGTGCACGATCGCGCTGTTCGTGCGCCATCAGGCCATCACGCTGGCCCAGCAGCAGCGCGATACGATCCAGCAAGCCTATTTGGCCAGCAAGGAAGCCGAACTCAAACACTACGTGGACCTGGCGGCGCGCTCGGTGGCTCATCTGGTCAATTCCGGCAAGCGCGACGACGCCACGCTCGATGAAGCCAAGCGCATCTTGTCGACCCTGAGCTATGGCGACGATGGCTATTTCTTTGTCTACGATTACCAGGGCAACAGCTTGATGCATCCGCGCCAGCCCGAGCTGGTGGGGCGCAACCTGTGGGACATGCGCGACGTCAACGGCGAGCCGACCATCCAGCGCCTGATCGCCCGTGCCAGGGCTGGCGGCGGGCTGCAGCGCTACATCTGGGCCAAGCCGTCGATCAACAAGCCGGCGCCCAAACTCGGGTTTGTGATTCCGATGGAAAACTGGGGCTGGATGCTGGGCACCGGCATTTATCTCGACGACGTGGACGCCGCCCTGGCCAAGATCGACGCCCAGCAGTCGCGCAATATCCAGGGCACCTTGCTGTGGATCGCGGTGCTGGCGATTGTCAGCGCGCTGGTGGTGGCCAGTTCCGGGCTGGCCTTGAACATCAGCGAGCTGCGCGTGGCCGACGCCAAGCTCAAGGTGCTGGCCCAGCGGGTGGTCGAGTCGCAGGAGCAGGAGCGGGCGCGTCTGTCGCGCGACCTGCACGACGGCATCAGCCAGTGGCTGGTATCGATCAAGCTGCAGATCGAGGCCGGCGTGATCCGCCTCGGTGGCGACGCGGCCCAGCAGCAGAAGGCGCGCGCCAGCTTCGAGCACACCGCCAGCCAGCTCAACGATGTGCTGGGCGAGGTGCGGCGCATTTCGCACAATCTGCGTCCGGCCATTCTCGACGATTTGGGCCTGGCCGCCGCGCTCGACCACCTGGCGCACGAAGCGACCCAGAACAGCGCGCTGCCGGTGCGCTTCCTGGCGCGCGGGGCCAGCGAGGGTCTGGACGATGTGGCCAACACGGTGCTGTTTCGCATCGCCCAGGAAGCGCTGACCAATATCGAACGCCATGCCGGCGCGCGCCAGGTCGAGATCACGCTGGCGTGCGAGGGCGGCTGCGTCACGCTCACGGTTGCCGACGATGGCGCGGGTTTTGACGCGGCCAGCGTGGCGATCCACCCCAAGCGCGGCATCGGCCTGCGCAACATGATGGAGCGCATGGACGCCATCGGCGGCCAGCTCGCCATCACTTCGTCCGCCGCCGGCACCTCGGTGCAGGCGTCGGTTCCGCTTCCACCCACCGCCACGCGCTCATGACCGACATCATTCACATCCTGCTGGTTGACGACCATCCGCTGGTGCGCGACGGCTTGCGCGCGCGCCTGGAGGCGGTGCCGCATTTTCGCGTGGTGGCCGAAGCCGACGGCGCCGACGACGCGCTGCGCCAGGCCGGCGAGCACGCCATCGACCTGGTGCTGATGGACATCAACATGCGCGGCCTCAGCGGCATCGACGCGACCGCCCAGTTCCGCCAGCGCTACCCGGCCATCGCCGTGCTGATCCTGTCGATGCACGACAAGATCGAATACGTCAGCCAGGCCATGCAGGCCGGCGCGCGCGGCTATGTGCTCAAGGACGCGCCCGGCAAGGATATCGTGCTGGCCATCGAGACCGTGATGGCCGGCGGTATTTACTACAGCGCCGCGCTGGCGCGCCAGCTGGCCCGCCCCAGCGTGCAAGACAACCAGTTGACGGTACGCGAACAGGAAGTGCTGCAGCAGCTGGCAGGTGGCCAGTCCAACAAGCAGATCGCGCGCGCGCTCGACCTGTCGGTACGCACGGTGGAAACGCACCGCCTCAATATCAAGCGCAAACTGGGCATCGAAGGCCAGGCCGAACTGATCAGATACGCCGTGCAGCACGCACGTTTTGAGGGAAGCTAGTATCCTTTTACATTGACGGAAAATAATGATGACGAACTGCTATTGCAAGCGCCATGAAGTGGTTGCTTCGGATCATTATCTCAACTAAGATTGTCCAACCCCCTAATTCAAAGATGCCGATGGCTGCCTTCGACACAACACCGTTCCCGTTGGTAGAAATGCAAGCGGTGGCCAACGCGCAAAACGAGTGGCTGGCGCTGACCGTGCGCATCGCGCCGGGCTTCGACCAGGCCGCCGCCCTGCACGCCGTGTTCGGCGAGCCCGACCTCCTCACCGCCATTGCGCCGCTCGACTGCATCCTGCACCTCGCATCGCCCGCCATACTGACACCGGCGCTGCTGGCGCTGATGCCGCCGCACCGGATGATTTTCGCCATCGATGCCGGCGTACTCGGCGACGAGGCACTGGTCAAGCATGCGCTGGCGCTGCACGACGAAGGCTACCGCGTGCTGCTCGACGGCCAGCCGGCCGAGGGCGTCAAGGTGCCGGCCACCTTGCGTGCGGTTGCGCTCGACTGCAGCGCGGGCTTGCCGGTGGTACGCGGCGGCAAATACCAGGTACTGTCCCTGTTCGGCCCGCACCTGGCGCATGGCGTGCACAGCGCGCAGCACTTCGCCCACTGCACCGAGGCCGGCTTCGAATGGCTCAGCGGCGAATGGCCGCTGCGTCCCGCGCCCAGCGCCAAGCCGCACGACGGCACCTCGCGCAAGCGCCTGCTGGCCTTGCTGGGCCTGCTGGCGCGCGACGCCGAATCGCGCGAGCTCGAACAATTGCTCAAGCAGGATCCGGCGCTGTCCTATCATCTGCTCAAGCTGGTCAACTCGGCCGCGTTCGCGCTCAGCACGCAGATCACCAGCTTCGGCCAGGCCATCAACCTGCTGGGCCGGCGCCAGTTGCAGCGCTGGCTGCAACTGCTGCTGTACGCGCGCCAGCAGCCCGACGGCATGGCCAATCCGCTGCTGCCGCTGGCCGCCTTGCGCGCGGCCCAGCTCGAATGTCTGTGCAAGCTGCAGGGCGGCGAGCGCGACGACCAGGATATCGCTTTCATGACCGGCGTGTTCTCGCTGCTCGACGTGCTGTTCGGCATGTCGATGGAAGACATCGTCGGCGCGCTCGGCCTGGCGCCGGCCGCGGCCGAAGCGCTGCTGCTGCGCGAAGGACGCCTCGGCGAACAACTGAGCATGGTGGAGCAGCGCCTGCCGGCATCCGCGCAACTGGCCGCGCTCGGCATCGACAACAAACAATGGTGGCAAAGCCAGTTGCACGCCTTCCACTGGGCGATCCAGGTCGGCAGGAACCTGTAGGATGCATGTCAGCGCCGCGACCGATTTCCTGACCAGTAGTGCCGCCCTGTGTGCCGCCGTGCTCAAGCTGCGCGGCGAGCCGCTTGCGGCCGAGCTCGGGCGCATCGCGCGCGAGCTGCTGGCCAGCCCGCACGGCAGCTTTGCCGCGCCGGGGCAGGCGGCCGACGGCGCCGTTCCCCAGCTTGCCTGCGAGGTGACCAACGGCGCTCACTATTTCGGCCGCTTCGTCGTCAGCGGGCGCGCCGCCTACGACGACACCGACCGCCGCCTGCTGGCCGGCCTGGCCGACCTGGCCGCCAGTTTGTTGCAGGTCAACGACTTCGCGCTGCGCTCGACCCAGGCTTACCTCGACCTCGAAGCAGAGCTCTCGCACCAGGCGCAGATACTCGACCAGATCCACGAGTCGGTGCTGACGATGGACCAGACCGGCTACATCACCAGCTGGAACAAGGGCGCCGAACGGCTGTTCGGCTACAGCGCGCAGGAAGCGGTGGGGCGCAACATCCTGTTCCTGTACGCCGAGGAAGACACGGCCTTCCACGATGCCTTCGTGGAGCAGGGCGGGCGCATGATGGAAGTGCGGCGCCGCAAGAAGTCGGGCGAGGTGTTCTGGGCCAGCCTGTCGCTCTCGCCCCTGCGCGACCGCGAGCAGCGCCCGATCGGCCTGATCGCCTACCTGACCGACATCACCGAACGCAAGCACGCCGAAGAACGCCTGCACCACCTGGCGTACTACGACGCGCTGACCGGCCTGCCGAACCGCAGCCTGATGGCCAAGCTGGTCGACCAGGGCTTGACGTCGGCCCAGCGCAAGAACGCCACCGCCTGCATTTTGTTCATCGACCTGAACCGCTTCAAGATGTTCAACGATACCCTCGGGCGCGCCACCGGCGACGAGCTGCTCAAGCAGGTGGCGCAGCGCTTCCGCCAGGTGCTGCGCGAACAGGATGTGGTGGCGCGCCTGTCGGGCGACGAATTCGCGGTCGGCCTGTTCGACATCCGCGAGCATTTCGAGGCGACCACGGTGGCGCACAAGCTGCAGGCGGCGCTGGTCGAGCCGATCATCATCGAAGGACACGACCTGCGTGTGGGCGCCAGCATCGGCATCAGCGTCTATCCGCAGGACGGGGTGGACGCCGAAGCCTTGCTGCGCGTGGCCGACATCGCCATGGCGCGCGCCAAGCTGGGCGGCGATGGCGACAGCGTGACCTTTTACAGCCACGACATGAACCAGGGCATGCAGGAACGCATGCGTCTCGAATCGGGCTTGCGCCAGGCGCTGGCCGATGGCGAGCTGCTGCTGCACTACCAGCCCAAGTTCGAGATCAGTACGCATTCGATGGTCGGCGCCGAAGCGCTGGTGCGCTGGATGCATCCGCAGCGCGGCCTGGTGCCGCCGGCCGAGTTCATTCCGCTGGCTGAAGCGACCGGCCTCATCGTCCAGCTGGGCGAATGGGTGCTGGAAGCGGCCTGCGCCCAGGCGGCGCGCTGGCAGGCGGCCGGCCTGCCGCCGTTCCGCCTCGCCGTGAACGTGTCGGCGCGCGAATTTTCGCCGGCCTTGCCGGTCCGGGTGAGCGAGACCCTGGCGCGCTACCAGCTCGATCCGTCGTGGCTGGAGCTGGAAATTACCGAGAGCACGCTGATGCACGACATCGAGCGCGTGATCGCCATCATGGACCGCATCACCGCGCTCGGCGTGAGCCTGTCGCTGGACGACTTCGGCACCGGGTATTCGAGCCTGTCGTACCTGAAGCGCTTCCCGATCGACACCCTGAAGATCGACCGCTCGTTTACCACCGGCCTGCCGTTCGACGGCAACGATTGCGCCATCGCCAGCACCATCATCAGCATCGGGCGCCAGCTGCGCCACAAGGTCATCGCGGAAGGCGTGGAAACCTTGCAGCAGCTCGAATTCCTGCGCGACGCCGGCTGCGACGAAGTGCAGGGCTACCTGTTCTCGCGCCCGCTGCCGGCCGCCGACTTTGAAGAACAGCTGCGCGCCGGCTGGGTCGATCCCAGCTGATCTTTTAAAGACACCTGTAGGCTTTCTTACTGGAGAGGGTTATCGCGACCGTGTCCGGCAAGCTGACGGCCCCGGCGGGCTGCATTCACGCTAGTTTTTTAACCACATATAAGGTTTCTTGTGGACATGGTTATGCTGCACGGGCATCATGGCAACATGAAAACATTGACAGAAATATCTGTCTTGTTTTTCAGCGTGCCATCACCCCAAGGATCCCCATGAAGAATTCCCTATCGTCAAAGCTTATTCCAATGCATCGCTCCGCCGCCGGCGTGCGCAAGGACGCCGATGCGAGCACCGCCCTTGCCGGCAGCAGCGCAGCGGCCGGCCCGAACGCCGAACTGACGCTGACCGGCACGGAGGGCGATGATACGCTGATCGGCGACGTCCAGGATGACCGCATCGACGGCCTTGGGGGCGCGGACCTGCTTTCCGGCCTGGAGGGCCATGATTACCTGAACGGCGGCGACGGCAACGACACCCTGTTGGGTGGCGGCGGCAACGATGTGCTCCGTGGTGGCGAAGGTGACGATCTGCTCGACGGTGGCGATGGCAACGACAGGCTTTCCGACAGCTCCGGCAACGATACGCTCGACGGCGGTGCCGGCGACGATGACCTCACTGTCGGCGCCTGGTTTTCCATGGCGGGTGGCAAGGTCAGCGTGTCTGGCGGTGCCGGCGACGATACGATCGATTTCGAATCGGGCGGGCCGACGAAAAGCGTGGACGCGTGGGGTGGAAGCGGTAGCGATATTTTTTACTTTGCTTATACCCGACACGACGAAAGCGTCGTGATCAACGATTTTCACGCCGGCATCGGCGGCGACCAGCTCAAGTTCAACGAGAGCCTCTCATCATCGTCCAACCCGTTTGGCGTCAGCGGCTACCTGCGGCTGGTCCAGAGCGGAAACGATACTTTATTACAGGGGGACAACGATGGCGCCAAAGGCACGGCCTTCACCTTCCATACCTTGGCAACACTGCGCGGCATAGTCGCCACCAGTCTCGATGCTGCCAATTTTGTAGCCGGAATCAATCCCGACGGGACGGAGGGCGGCCGTTTTGTCATCGGCACCGCACACTATGATTACCTCTACGGCGGCGGATATGGCGATACGGTCATGGGAGGCGGCGGGAGCGACACCATCGAGGGTAAAGAGGGCAACGACGTGCTCCATGGCGAGTCGGGCAACGATTACATCGACGGCGGCGAAGGCAACGACCAGCTATACGGCGGCGAGGGCAGGAATTATTTGTTCGGTGGAACGGGCGACGATCGCATCGAGGGCGGGAGCGGCGAAGACACCCTTGTTGGCGCGGAGGGCAACGACACCATCAACGGCGGCAGCGGGAACGACATCATCGAGGACTTCGGCGGCGATGACCAACTGAGCGGCGGCGATGGTAACGACGACATCCGTGGCCTTTATGGGGCCGACACGCTCATTGGGGGCAATGGCAACGACAATCTGTTCATGATAGTGGGCGACTGCGTGCTCGACGGCGGCGCCGGCGACGACACCCTCGATGGCGGGATCAGTGACAGCCTCCTCAATGGTGGCAGCGGCAATGACCACCTGAAAATTATTGTTTTTGGCAATAGCGGCCTGTTTGGCGGTAGCGGAAATGACGTGCTCGACATGCTGCTTGCAAACGGCCGTGTGGTGGTGTCGGGCGGGGCGGGCGACGACACCTTCAATCTCAGGGATTCTGGCCGAAACACCAGCGTGACCGCCACCGGCGGCGACGGTGTCGATACCTACGCAGTGAGCGGATCTGGCCCGGGCGGCAACATCACGGTCAAGGACTTCCGCGCAGGCACCGGTGGCGACCGCATCGATGTCACCTTGATGCCCAACTCAGGCGGACCTGGCAACCCGCTCGCCACGGGCGTACTGCGCTACCTGCAAAGCGGCACCTCCACCGTGGTGCAGTTCGACGCCGATGGCAATGCCGGGCCCGACACCGCCTACACGCTGATGACCCTGCAGAACGTGATGGCCGCCAACCTGACGGCTGACAATCTCATCTACGCCACGGCACCGGCCCTCGCTGCTGTGGTGCCAGTGGAACTGGTGGGCGTGGCGCCCGACTACGTGCACGCCGGCTAAGCACACCTGTCAGGGGTCGGCCGGCCTGACGCTGGCGGCCCGTGAGCCGGCGACTTCCGTCCCCGGCTTTTTTTACGAACAAATATAAGCGTTCCATATGGACATGAACATCCACGACAGGCATGATAGTAATCTGTAAACATTGCAAGGAATGCTAAGCTGGCTGTTCACCTTTCTATCACTTCAAGGATGACCATGACGATTTTCCCTACCGCGGCACTGGCCCGCTCCGCGTTCGCACCGGCGCACCGCTCCGCCGCCAGTATCGGCCAGGATGTCAACGTAAGCGCCGCGCTGGCCGGCCCGCTCGACACCGCCACGCCCACTTCCGGCCTGACCCTGACCGGCACCGCCGGCATGGACACCCTGACCGGCGGCGCGCTCGACGACCGCATCTACGGACTGGGCGATACCGACCATTTGTTTGGTGAGGGTGGCAACGATTACATCGACGGCGGCGCCGGCTCCGATGTCCTGTCGGGCGGCGATGGCGACGACGTGCTGATCGGCGGCGAAGGCGTCGATTGGTTCAACGACGAGATGGGCAACGATACCCTGATGGGTGGCAGCGACAACGACTTTTTGTACGCCAAAGTGGGCGACAATCTGCTCGATGGTGGCGACGGCAAGGATTTCCTGTCCGCCGGCAACGGCAACGACACGCTTAACGGCGGCGAAGGTGACGACGAAATCCATGCAGGCGCTGCGTGGGTCCCGTTTGAAACAACGGTGCATCTCAATGGGGGTGCGGGTAAGGACCTGATCGTCATGGAAAACAATATGATCGGCAAAACCGTCGAGATATCGGGGGGCAGCGGCAGCGATATTTTCTTCTTTGATTACGGCAGGCACTTTGAAACCAACGTGATCAACGACTTTCAGACCGGCATCGGCGGCGATCAGTTGAACATCGCTCAGGTCCCGTCCGGGCCCGAAAACCCGTTCGGCGCCGGCGGTTACCTGCGCCTGGTTCAGAGCGGAAACGACACCGTGTTGGAGTACGACCCCGACGGCGCCGCCGGCACGGCGGGATTTCATCCGCTGACGACCCTGCGTGGCATCGCCGCGACCGATCTGCACGCAGCCAATTTTGTGAACGGAAACAATCCCGACGGCTCGGAAAGCGGACGGTATGTCGTGGGGACCGACGGCGATGATTATTGCGACATGAGCGGCTGGGACGATACGGTGATGGGCGGCCTCGGCAACGACAATATCAAAGGCCGCGCCGGCAACGATGAACTGAACGGCGGCAGCGGCAGCGACAGCATCGAGGGCGGCGACGGTGACGACGATCTGTTCGGCGCCGATGGCGACGACGTTCTGACGGACGACGCGGGGACCAACATGCTCTCGGGCGGCAACGGTAACGACTGGCTGGCGAGCTACCTTGGCGATAACGTCCTTGACGGCGGCGCCGGCAACGACACCCTGCACGGCGGCTACAGCAATGCCCAGATAAATGGCGGCAATGGCAACGATTCCCTGTTCATCGATTCGCACGGTGACAGCGGTCTGTTCGGCGGCAACGGGCAAGACGTTCTGGAGATCCGCCTCGCGTCCGGGCGCGTGGTGGCGTCGGGCGGGGCAGGGACGACACGATCATTATCCAGCGCGACTACGAAGCGAGCACCGTCGTCAACGCCAGTGGCGGTGCGGGAATCGACACCTACGAACTGCGCGGCACGAACCGCAGCGGCGAGGTGACGGTCAAGGACTTCAGCGCGGGCGCTGGCGGCGACCGCATCGACGTGACGGCCTTGTTCACGGCGTCCACGCCGGGCGGCGACCCGATGGCAGCCGGCATTGTGCGCTTCCTGCAAAGCGGCACGGCGACCCTGGTGCAGTTCGACCGCGACGGCCCGGCGGGTGCCGACAGCGCTTATACGCTGATGACCCTGCAAAACGTGGTAGCTGGCAACCTGACGCCTGATAATCTCATCTACGCCAAGTCAGCTGCCGCCGCTTCCATCGCGCCGGTGGAACTGGTGGGACTGGTGAGTCAGGCGCCTGAGTACGTGCACGCCAGCTAAGCCGTAGTCCGCAGCCGCGGCCAGTCTGTCATTGCAGCGACTGGCCGCTGCTCCCTTGCGGGATGTTGTCTGACATGTCGCGCCGCGTGGCCGACTTCCAGTGTTCTCCTTCCAACCACAAGTAGCTTTCCGTCTGGACATGAGTAGTCCGGACAGGCATGATGGCAAACTGAGAATATTGCCAGGACTACTCGCTGGCTGTTCAGCTTCTTATCACCTCAAGGATCACCATGACGATTTCCCCTTCCACGATGCTGGCCCGTGCCGCGCTCGCTCCGACTCACCGCGCCAACGCCAGCGTTGTCCAGGGTGTCAGCCCGGCCGCGGGCCTGAAGTTGACCGGCACCGACGGCGCCGATCAACTGAGCGGCGATGTGCTCGATGACCACATCAATGGACTGGGCGGCGACGACACCCTCTCTGGTCTGGCGGGCAAGGATACCCTGTGGGGCGCCGCTGGCAACGATGTTCTCAGCGGCGGCGACGGCCGCGATAAGCTCGACGGTGGCGACGGCAATGACACGCTCGACGGGGGCGAGGGCGATGACAATCTGGTCGAGTGGAGCGGGGACAATCTGCTCAGCGGAGGCGCGGGCAACGACGTTATCCTCGGCGGGACCGGTAATGACACGCTCGACGGCGGCGCTGGCGACGACATCATCACCGTCGGGGTGACGACCTCGCCCTCGACGGCGACGGTGAGCGTCAGCGTCGCTGGTGGCGCGGGCAATGATGTCATCTGAATCAATCCCGAGCAGGCGACCAAAAGCGTGGGAATGTCGGGTGGCAGCGGGAGCGATATTTTCTATTTCGTTTACGGCAAACACGCCGAGCATGTGGTGATCGACGATTTCCAGGCCGGTATCGGCGGCGACCAGCTGGACATGTCCTGGGTGCCCGACGGTCTCGATAATCCATTCGGCGCCGCCGGCTACCTGCGCCTTGTCCAGAGCGGAAACGACACCTTGCTTCAGGTGGACGAGGACGGCGCCGCCGGCACCGTAGAGAGTTTTCATACGATCGCGACCCTGCGCGGGATCCTGGCCACGACCGTCCATGCCGCCAACGTCGTGCGAGGCAGCAGTCCCGATGGCACGGAAGGCACCCGGTATGTCGTGGGCACCACCGGCAATGACGTGCTCACCTTCGGCGGCCGTCAAGACACGATCTTCGGCGGCCTTGGCAACGACACCATCGCCAGCGGCTCCGGCAACGACGAGTTGAACGGCGGCGAGGGTAACGACCTGCTCGACGGCGAGTATGGCGACGACCTTCTGGTTGGCGGCACCGGCAATGACATCCTGAATGGCGGCCGTGGAAATGACAAACTGTTCGGCGCCGATGGCGACGACATCCTCACCGGTGGCGACGGTTCCGACACGCTCTCTGGCGGCAATGGCAACGACCAGCTGACGACGCGTTTCGGCGACACCATCCTCGACGGCGGCGCGGGTGACGACACCCTGGACGGCGGATTCAGCAATACCCAGATGAATGGCGGCAACGGCAATGACTATCTGAAAATTTACTCCTATACCGATAGCGGCCTGTTTGGCGGTAACGGACGCGACATTCTGCACATCAGCGTCGCGGAGGGGCGCGTGGTGGCGTCGGGCGGGGCCGACGACGATACCATCATCCTGCGCCGCGATATGGTGGCAAGCACCGTCGTCAACGCGAGCGGCGGAACGGGCGTCGATACGTACGAAATGCAGGGCGCAGGCCGTACCGGCAGCCTGATCGTGAAGGATTTCAGCGCCGGCGCCGGTGGCGACCGCATCGACCTGAAGGCCTTGTTCACGACGTCCATGCCGGGCGGCGACCCGCTGGCGGCGGGCATCGTCCGCTTCCTGCAAAGCGGCACCTCGACCCTGGTGGAGTTCGACCGCGATGGCGCGGCGGGCGCCGACACGGCTTATACGCTGATGACCCTGCAAAACGTCGTGGCGAGCACGCTGACCGCCGATAATCTCATTTACGCCAAAGCTCCGGCCGCCGCTGTCATGGCGCCGGTGCAACTGGTGGGCCTGGCGCCGCACCCCGTGGGCGATATCCACGCCGGCTAAGCACGCGCATGGCAAACCACGGGCCACGCCCCCGGTTGGGCCCGTGCTTGCCGGATCAATTGTTACATTTTATTTAAGTTGTTCATATCGACAAGATGACCCCACGCGGGCATGATACCGAGCTAACGATTGCCGTCGATCCGACGCCAGTGCCTCACTCCATCAAGCCCAAGGAATGTCATGACCCGCTCTGTTCCCGTACCGCCGTCCACCTCCCTTGATGCCAAACGCTTCGCGTTTGAATCGATCCCGTCCAGCGCCACCGTGCCGGTCATCATCATCGGCACCGAGGAGGACGACGTCCTGTACGGCAGCGCGGCCGACGAACGGATCGAGGGCCTGGGCGGCAACGACGATCTGCGCGGCGACGCCGGCAACGATACCTTGCTCGGCGGCGCCGGCGACGATGTCCTGGTCGGCGGCGCCGGCGCCGATTCCCTCGATGGCGGCGACGGCGACGACTATCTCGCCGCGCGCGCGGGCGACAACATCGTCTTCGGCGGCAAAGGCGCCGATGACATCCGCGTTGTCATCGGCGGCAGCAATACAGTCGACGCCGGCGAGGGCAACGACCGCATCGACATCGACTTCGACCCGATGGACAAAGCGAACACGTCCGTGATCCACGGCGGCGCCGGCGATGACGTTTTCGACCTCCACACCAACAGCAGTGCGCTGTCCAACGTGCTTGTGCATGGCGATGGCGGCAGCGATCTGTTCATCCTGACACCGGGCGGCGCCGGGCTGACGATCGCCGGCTTCGATCTCGGCGCCGGCGGCGACCGCCTCAACGTGGATGGGCTGATACCCGACGGGGTAAGCGCCAATCCCTTCGGCAAGGCGGGCTATCTGCGCCTCGTCCAGCAAGGCGCCGACACGCTGCTCCAGCGCGACGAGGACGGCGCGGCTGGCGTCCAGCATGGCTTCAAGACAACAATGGTGCTGGCCGGGGTGAATGCGGCCAGCCTGACCAGCGCCCACATCGTCGGCGACATCGATCCGAGCGGCGTGGTCGAAGGGCCGGTTCTGACCGGCACGGCGAGCGACGACGTTCTCGACGGCGGCAAGCGCGACGACCACCTGTATGGCCTGGGCGGACGCGACACCCTGCGCGGCGCCGACGGCGACGACTATCTCGACGGCGGCAACGAAGCCGGCGCCGGCGACGCGCTCGACGGCGGCAGCGGCCGGGATACCCTGCTCGGCGGCGACGGCCACGACGCCCTCCACGGCCAGTCGGGCGAGGACCTGCTCGACGGCGGCAGCGGCGACGACACGCTCGAGGGCGGCGATCACCGTGATGTGCTGGCGGGCGGCGTCGGCAATGACGAGCTCAACGGCGGGGCAGGCAACGATACCGTCGATGGCGGCGACGGCGACGACAAGGTGAGCGACTTCCTCTACTACTACGAAGCCCACCTCGACGGCGGCGACAATCTCCTGCGCGGCGGCGCCGGCAACGATGTGCTGAGCTCCGCGCAGCAGGGCGCTGACCTGCTCGAAGGCGGCAGTGGCAATGACACCCTGCACGGCGGCAGCGGCAAGGACACGCTCGACGGTGGCAGCGGCAAGGACCAGATCGAGGTGTCGACCCTGGACGCGAGCGCCGATACCACCGTGCTCGGCGGCGAGGGCGACGACACCATCATTTTCCTTCCGGGTAAGGGCGAGGAGAAAAGCCAGGTCACCGGCGGCGGCGGGCGCGACACCATCGCGTTCGCCAACGGCTGGCACGCGGAGCAAGTGATCGTGACCGACTTCCAGGCCGGCGCCGGCGGCGACCTGCTCGATCTGCGCGTTTACCTGGAGCAGTCCGGCAATCCCTTCGGCAGCAGCGGCTATCTGCGCCTGGTGCAGAGCGGGGCCGACACCTTGTACCAGTTCGATGCGGATGGTGCCGCCGGCGCAAGCTACGGCTTCCAGACGCTGGCCACGCTCAAGGGCGTGCAGGCAAGCCAGATCACGGCCCAGAATATCGCCTTCGGTTTCAATCCGGACGGCTCGCCCGGCACGGTGGTGGTCACGGGTACCAGCGGTAACGACAAGCTGGCCGGCAGCCCGGCCGACGATATCATCCTCGGCGGCGCCGGCCACGACACTCTGGAAGGCAACAGCGGCGCCGATGTCATGCGGGGCGACGAGGGCAACGATTCGATGGACGGCGGTGCCGGCAACGACGAGCTGTTCGGCGGCGCCGGCAGCGACTACCTCGCCGACTACCATGGGGATGACCAGGTCTACGGCGGCGACGGGGATGACGTGCTCCATGCCGGCTCCGGCCGCGACCTTCTTTCCGGGGGTAACGGCAACGACAAGCTCACGGCGTATGACGGCGACCACATGGCCGATGGCGGCGCCGGCAACGACACCTTGTCGGGAATGAATGGCAACATGCAGCTGAGCGGCGGCAGTGGCGACGACGTGCTCTCGATCGACGGTACCGGCAACCACGGCCTGTTCGGCGGCAGCGGGCGCGATGTGCTGCGCATCGTCTCGCAACAGGCCGCCACGCCCAGCCGCGTCGTCGCCAGCGGCGGCAGCGGCGACGACACCATCGCCGTGTTGCGCTATGCCGGCAACACCGACATCACCGCCACCGGCGGCGCGGGCGTCGATACCTATGAACTGAGCGAAAGCGGACGCCTTGGCACCCTGACGATCAAGGACTTCACGGCCGGCGCCGGCGGTGACCGTGTCGACGTGACCGCCCTGTTCAGCGCCTCCATGCCGGCCGGCGACCTGTATGCCAGCGGCGTGCTGCTGCTGATCCAGCGCGGCAGCGCGGCCCAGGTGATGCTCGACCTGGACGGCACGGCCGGCGCCGACAGCGCCTACCTGCTGGCCACCATGCCCGACGTGGTGGCCGCCGACCTGAAGGCCAACATCGTCTACGCCGCTGCACCGGCCGCAGCCGCCATGGCGCCGGTCGAGCTGGTGGGCCTGGCGCCGGACCATCTCCAGCCCGGCTAAGCCAGCGCCGCGTGGCGCGCACGGAAACTGTTACATTTCGTTTAAGGTGTGCATATCGACAAGATTGCCGCACCTTGGCATGATGAGAAGTTGAACACTGCCGTCCGACGGCCGGCAGTGCCTTCTTCCATCACGCCCAAGGAATGTCATGACCCGTACCGTGTCCGCACCGCTGTTCCCATCGACTGACGCCAGGCGCTCCGCCGGCGACGCCATTCCGTCCGCCAGCAGCGCCGCCGTGCCCGTCAAGATCACCGGCACCGAGGGCAACGACACCCTCGACGGCACCGCCGCCGACGAACTGATCGATGGCCTCGGCGGCAACGACTATATCCGCAGCGACTACGGCAGCGACACCATGTTCGGCGGCGCCGGCAACGATACCTTGCTTGGCGGCACCGGGAGCAATGTCCTTGAGGGCGGCGATGGCGACGACGTGCTCGCTCCGTACAGTGGCAACAGCACCGTACTCGGCGGCCAGGGCGCGGACCGCATCCGCGTTCAAACCGCCGGCAGCAACAACAGCGTCGACGGCGGCGAGGGCAACGACACGATCCGCGTCTCGTTCACCTGGACCGAAATGCCCAGCAAGACCGTGCTCCATGGCGGCGCGGGCGACGACCTGATCGAACTGTACATGTCGCCCGCTCCCGCGGCGACGGTGCTCGCCTACGGCGACGGCGGCAGCGATCTGTTCGCCGTGTCGGGCAGCGGGAACGTGACCATTGCCGATTTTGTCAGCGGCGCCGGTGGCGACCGCCTCAACGTGGACTCCATGATGCCCACCCCATCGGGCTTCAATCCCTTCGGCAAGGCCGGAATGCTGCGCTTCATCCAGCAAGGCGCCGACACCTTGCTCCAGCAGGACGACGATGGCGCGGCCGGCAGCGCGTATGGCTTCGAGACGGCGCTGGTGCTGGCCGGGGTGAACGCGGCCAGCCTGACGAGCGCCAATATCGATGGCGACATCGACCCGACCGGCGTGATCGAAGGGCCGGTCCTGACGGGCACGGCCGGCAACGACACCCTTGATGGCGGCAAGCGCAATGACAGTATGTACGGGCTGGGCGGACGCGATGTGCTGCGCGGCGCCGACGGCGACGACCTGATCGATGGCGGCGACGAGAGCGGCGCCGGCGACTGGCTCGACGGCGGCTACGGCAACGACACCTTGCTCGGTGGCGAGGGCGACGATTTTGTGTCCGGCATGATCGGCAGCGACCTGCTGGACGGCGGCAACGGCAACGATTCCCTGAGAGGCGGCGACCACAGCGACACGCTGTCCGGCGGCGCCGGTAACGACGACCTCAACGGCGAGGGCGGCAACGATACCATCGATGGCGGCGACGGCGACGACGTCCTGACCGACTACGCCGGGGATAACAGCGCTTTTTACAGCGGCGACAATATTCTGCGCGGCGGCGCCGGCAACGACCAGATGGGCGCCATGTACTGGGGGCGCGACCTGCTCGAGGGCGGCATCGGCGACGACACCCTGTCCGGCGGCAGCGGCGCCGATACGCTCGACGGCGGCAGCGGCAACGATGTCTTCGAGCTGCTGGTCCAGCACGGCGACGCCGACGCTACCTTGCTGGGCGGCGACGGCGACGACACCTTCCAGTTCTTTCAGGGCGGGTGGCGGGACAAGTACCAGCTGACCGGCGGCAGCGGGCGCGATACCATCTCCTTCCTCAGCGGCTGGCATCAGGAATTGGTGACCGTGACCGACTTCCAGGCCGGCGCCGGCGGCGACGTGCTGGAGATGGACTACATCCAGCTGGAAGCGGGCAACCCGTTCGGCAGCGCCGGCTACATGCGCCTGGTGCAGAGCGGTCTTGATACCTTGTTCCAGTTCGACCGGGATGGCGCCGCCGGCACAGCCTACGCCTTGCGGACCACGGCGATCCTCAAGGGCGTGCAGGCGAGCCAGCTGACCGTGGCCAATTTTACCCATGGCATCAATCCGGACGGCTCGCCGGGATCGCTGACCGGCACCAGCGCTGACGACAAGCTGTGGGGCGGCGCGAGCGCCGACACCATCACCGGCGCCGCCGGCCAGGACACGCTGCACGGCAACGGCGGCGACGATCTGGTGCAGGGAGACGATGGCAACGATTACCTGTACGGCGGAGCGGGCGTCGACCGCGTCGAGGGCGGCGCCGGCGACGACTGGGTGGACGGCGATATCGGCGACGACGTGCTGCTGGGCGGCGCCGGCAACGACCATCTGACCGACAGCAGCGGGAACGACCAGCTCCATGGCGGCGACGGCGACGATGTGCTGAGGTCCGGCTACGGCAATGACCTGCTGTCCGGCGGCAACGGCAACGACACGATCAACATGTCTGGCGGCGACAGTGTGGCCGACGGCGGCGCCGGCAACGATACCGTGAGTGCCTCCAATGGCGACATGCAGATCAATGGCGGGAGCGGCGACGACATGCTGCGGATCCAGGGCAGCGGCAACAGCGGCCTGTTCGGCGGCAGCGGGCGCGACGTGCTGCAGATCGATTCGGAACTGTCCGCCACGCCGTGGCGCGTGGTGGCCGGCGGCGGGCTTGGCGACGACATCATCAAGGTCGTGCGCAATATCGGCAATACCGCCATCACCGCCACCGGCGGCGAGGGCGTCGATACCTATGAACTGAGCGGCGCCGGGCGCCTGGGAACCCTGACGATCAAGGACTTCATGGTCGGCGCTGGCGGCGACCGCGTCGATGTCAGCGACCTGTTCAGCGCCGCGATGCGGGCGACCGACCCGTACGCCGCCGGCGTGCTGCTCTTGGTCAAGAACGGCACCTCGACGGTGATCGCGCTCGACCGTGACGGCAAGGCGGGCGCCGATACGGGCTACGTGCTGGCGACCGTGGAGAACGTCACGCCGGCCAGCCTGAAAGCCAATATTGTCTACACCGAAGCGCCGGCCATCCCCGCGGCGGCGGTCGAACTGGTGGGCCTGGCGCCGCTCGAGACGCACCTGGTCTAGACAGCGGCGCGTGGCGCGTAAAGAAATTGTTACATTTCATCCAAGGTGTGCATATCGACAAGATTGCCGCACCTTGGCATGATGAGAAGTTGAACACTGCCGTCCGCCGGCCGCCAGTGCCTACTTCCATCACGCCCAAGGAATGTCATGACCCGTACCGTGCCCGCACCCTCGTTTTCATCGCCTGAAGCCCGGCGCTTCGCCGCCGACGCCATCCCGACCGCCGCCGTGCCGGTCAAGATCGCCGCCATCGCCGTGCCGGTCAAGATCACCGGCACCGAGGGCAACGACGCCCTGAACGGCACCGCCGCCGACGAACTGATCGATGGCCTCGGCGGCAACGACGCTATCCGCAGCGACTACGGCAGCGACACCATGCTCGGCGGCGCCGGCAACGATACCCTGCTTGGCGGCAGCGGCATCAATGTCCTCGATGGCGGCGACGGCGACGACGTGCTCAGTCCGTACAGCGGCGACAGTACCGTTATCGGCGGCAACGGCAACGATGACATCGGGGTTCAAACCGCCGCCAGCAACAACAGCGTTGACGGCGGCGAGGGCAACGACAGGATCACCGTCTCGTTCACCTGGAGCGAAACGCCCAGCAAGACCGTGCTCCACGGCGGCGAGGGCGACGACGTGATCGAACTGCACATGTACTCCGCTCCGGCGGCGACGGTGCTCGCCTACGGCGACGGCGGCAGCGATCTGTTCGTCCTCTCGGGCAGAGCAAATGTGAGCATCGCCGGCTTCGTCACAGGTGACGGTGGCGACCGCCTCGACGTGGATTACCTGACGCCCGGCGTGCCAGGCTACAACCCCTTCGGCAAGGCCGGCGTGCTGCGCTTGCTCCAGCAAGGCGCCGACACGCTGCTCCAGCAAGACTACGATGGCGCGGCCGGCACCCAATATGGCTTCGAGACGGTCCTGACCTTGAGCGGGGTGAATGCGGCCAGCCTGACGAACGCCAATATCGAAGGCGACATCGACCCGACCGGCGTCATCGAAGGCCCGGTCCTGACGGGCACGGCGGGCAACGATACCCTCAATGGCGGCGAGCGCAACGATCATTTGTACGGGCTGAGCGGCAGCGACGTCTTGCGCGGTTTCAACGGCAACGACTATCTCGATGGCGGCGACGAATACGGCGTGGGCGACTGGCTGGACGCCGGCGACGGCAGCGACACCGTGCTTGGCGGCGAGGGCAACGATTCCCTGTTCGGCATCGCGGGCAATGACCTGCTCGACGGCGGCAACGGCAACGATTCCCTCAATGGCGGCGAGCACAGCGACACGCTGTCCGGCGGCGCCGGCAACGACGACCTCAACGGCGCGCAGGGCGACGATATCCTCGACGGCGGCGACGGCGACGACCTGGTGACCGACTGGGCCTACGTCTTCGACGGCGGCTACTACTACAGCGGCAACAATATCCTGCGCGGCGGGGCCGGCAACGACACATTGAGCGCCATGCGCGACGGCAGCGACCTGATCGAGGGTGGCAGCGGCAACGACAGCCTGACCGGCGGCAGCGGCAAGGATACGCTCGACGGCGGCAGCGGCAACGATGTCATCGCGCTGCTGGTCCAGGAAGGCGTTGGCGCGGCCATCGTGCTGGGCGGCGACGGCGACGATACCGTCGACGTCCATGCGGGCTGGTCCCAGGAAAAGTACCAGGTGACCGGCGGCAGCGGACGCGACACCATCTCCTTCCGCGGCGGCTGGCATGAAGAACAGATCACCGTCACCGACTTCCAGGCCGGCGCCGGCGGCGACGTGCTCATGATTGACTACACCCAGCAGGAAGCCGGCAACCCGTTCGGCAGCGCCGCCTACATGCGCCTGGTGCAGAGCGGTCTCGATACCCTGTTCCAGTTCGACCGGGACGGCGCCGCCGGCACTGTCTACGGCTTTCGGACCATGGCCACCCTGAAGGGCGTGCAGGCGGGCCAGCTCAACACGGACAATTTTACCCATGGCATCAATCCGGACGGCTCGCCGAGCGGGCTGACCGGCACCAGCGGCGACGACAGGCTGTTCGGCGGCGCGAATGCCGACACCATCATCGGCGCGGCCGGCCATGACACCCTGCAAGGCAACGGCGGCGACGATCTGCTGCGTGGCGACGACGGCAACGATTACCTGGACGGCGGCGCCGGCGTCGACCGCGTCGATGGCGGCGCCGGCGACGACACGATCAGCGGCGGCGACAACGATGACGTGCTGCTTGGCGGCGCCGGCAACGACCGCCTGAGCGACGGCGGCGGGGACAATCAGTTGTATGGCGGCGACGGCGACGATGTGTTTTACGCCGCTTACGGCAAGGCCATCCTTGCCGGCGGCAACGGCCACGACGATGTGACGATGTATGGCGGCGACCATGTGGCCGACGGCGGCGCCGGCAACGATACCGTGTATGCCGGCAATGGCGACATGCAGATCAACGGCGGGGCCGGCGACGACAAGCTGTCGGTCTACGGCACCGGCAACAGCGGCGTGTTCGGCGGCAGCGGGCGCGACGAGCTGAGCATCGCCTCCGAACTGTCGGCCATGCCGGCGCGCGTGGTCGCCGGCGGCGGGCTGGGCGACGACACCATCAAGGTGGTGCGCTACACCGGCAATACCGAGATCACCGCCACCGGCGGCGAGGGCGTCGATACCTATGAACTGAGCGGCGAAGGACGCCTGGGAACCCTGACGATCAAGGATTTCATGGTGGGAGTTGGCGGCGACCGCTTCGATGTCAGCGACCTGTTCACCGCCGCGATGCGTGCCGGCGACCCGTACGAGGCCGGCGTGCTGCTGCTGGTCAAGCGCGGCGCCTCGACCCTGATCGTGCTCGACCGTGACGGCAAGGCGGGCGCCGATACGGCTTACGTGCTGGCGACCGTGGAAAATACCACGCCGGCCAGCCTGAAAGCCCATATTGTCTACACCGAGCCGGCGGCCACCCCCGCGGCGGCGGTCGAACTGGTCGGCCTGGCACCGGTCGACATGCAGCTCGGCTAAACATCGGCTAAACATCGGCGCATGGCGCGCGCAGGCTGTTACATTTTGTTTAAGGTGGATGGATGGACAAGATTGCCGCGCGGCGCCATGATAGCAAACTGAAAACTGCCGTCCGACGGACGGCAGTGTCCTCTTCTATCCGCCTCAAGGAATCTCATGACCCGTTTTGTCCCCGTACCCCCATCTCCCTCCCTCGATGCCAGGCGCGTCGCGTTTGAAGCGATCCCGTCCGCCACAAGTGCGCCTGTCCACATCATCGGCACCGAGGGCGACGACGAACTGTACGGCACCGCCGCCGATGAACTGATCGAGGGCGCCGGCGGCGATGACAGCGTCGAGACCACTGGCGGCAACGATACCGTGCTGGGCGGCACTGGCAACGATGGGCTCAGAGGCTCCGGCGGCAACGATTACCTCGATGGCGGCGATGGCGACGACTGGATCGCTGCCTACGCGGGCGACAATACGGTCCTCGGCGGCCGCGGCGCCGATAGCATCCGTATTGAAACCGCCGGCAACAACAGCATTGATGGCGGCGAGGGCAATGACCAGATCGACGTCGATTTCGTTGCGGGAGACACGCCGGCGGCGACCGTGGCCCATGGCGGCGCCGGCGATGACGCTTTCATCGCCAGGGTGTTCGACGCTTCCCTGACCAAGGTCGTCTTGTACGGCGACGCCGGCAGCGATCTGTTCTCCCTGATTGATGGCAGCGCCAACCTGACGGTCGCCGACTTCGATACCGGCGCCGGCGGCGACCGCCTCAACGTGGACTACCTGGTCCCGAACATGGGCACCTACAATCCCTTCGGCAAGGCGGGCGTCCTGCGCCTGGTCCAGCAAGGCGCGGACACGCTGCTGCAGCGTGACGCCGACGGCGCGGCCGGCACGGCGTATGGCTTCGAGACGGCGCTGGTGCTGTCCGGCGTGAACGCGGCCAGCCTGACCAGCGCCCACATCGACGGCAACTTCGATCCGAGCGGCCTGAGCGAAGGCCAGGTCGTGAGCGGCACGGCGGGCGACGACACCCTCGACGGCAGCAGGCGCGACGATCAGATGTACGGCCTCGGTGGGCGCGATGTCCTGCGCGGCGCCGACGGTAACGACTATCTCGAGGGCGGCGACGAAACCGGTCCCGGCGACCGGCTCTATGGCGACTGGGGCCAGGACACCCTGAACGGCGGCGCGGGCGACGACGCGCTGTACGGTATGGAAGGCAACGACCTGCTGGAAGGCGGCGGCGGCAACGACAGCCTCAATGGCGGCGAACACGGCGATACGCTGTCCGGCGGCGCCGGCAACGATTCGCTCGTCGGCGCGCAAGGCGACGATAGCCTCGACGGCGGCGAGGGCGACGACAACCTCACCGACTATGTCTGGACCAGCGACGGCTACTTCGACGGCGGCACCAATATCGCGCGCGGCGGCGCCGGCAACGACGTGCTGGGCATCCATGGCACGGGCGGCGACCTGCTCGATGGCGGCAGCGGCGACGATTCCCTGTACGGCGGCAGCGGCCAGGATACGCTCGATGGCGGCAGCGGCAACGACCATCTCGAGGTAATAGCCCAGAACGCGATCGCCGACACGGCCGTGCTGGGCGGCGACGGCGACGACACCATCGCGTTCCAGTCGGGCCGGGCCCAGGACACGATCCGGGTCACCGGCGGCAGCGGGCGCGACACCATCGCGTTCATCGGCGGCGGGCACGAGGAGCAGGTGAGCGTGACCGACTTCCAGGCCGGCGCCGGCGGCGACCTGCTCGACATGCGCTTTTATCAGGAAGGGAGCGGCAATCCCTTCGGCAGCGCCGGCTTCCTGCGCCTGGTGCAAAGCGGCGCCGACACCCTGTACCAGTTCGATGAGGACGGCGCCGCCGGCAGCATCCACGGCTTCCGTACGTTGGCCACCCTCAAGGGCGTGCAGGCAAGCCAGATCGGCGCGCAGAATATCACTTTCGGCTTCAACCCGGACGGTTCGCCCGGCACGGTGGTGCTCACGGGTACCAGCGGGAACGACAAGCTGGTCGGCAGCCCGATCGACGACACCATCATCGGCGGCGCCGGCCAGGATACGCTGGAAGGCAACAGCGGTGACGATGTCATGCGCGGCGACGATGGCAACGACGCCCTGAACGGCGGCACGGGCGCCGACCGCGTCGATGGTGGTGCCGGTAACGACACGCTGGAAGGCGGTGGCGGCAACGATGCGCTGTTCGGTGGCGCCGGCAACGACTACGTGACCGACGCTCACGGGGACGATCAGGTCCACGGCGGCGATGGCGACGACGTGCTGTATCTCGGCCACGGCAGCGACATCCTTTCAGGCGGCAACGGCAACGACAAGATCACGGTGTACTACGGCGACCACGTGGCGGACGGCGGCGCCGGCAACGACACCGTGACTGGCGAGAATGGCAACATGCAGCTCAACGGCGGTAGCGGCGACGACGTGCTGTCGATCGACGGCATCGGCAATCACGGCCTGTTCGGCGGCAGCGGGCGCGACGTGCTGCACATCGTCTCGGACCTGTCCGCCACACCCGGCCGCGTGGTGGCCAGCGGCGGTACCGGCGACGACACCATCAAGCTGGTGCGCGAGACCGGCAACACCGAGGTCACCGCCACCGGCGGCGAGGGCGCCGATACCTATGAACTGAGCGGAATCGGACGGCTGGGCACCTTGACGATCAAGGATTTCACGGTCGGCGCGGGCGGCGACCGCTTCGATGTCAGCGACCTGTTCAGTGCATCGATGCGGGCCGGCGACCCGTACGAGGCCGGCGTGCTGCTGCTGGTCAAGCGCGGCGCCTCGACCCTGATCGTGCTCGACCGTGACGGCAAGGCGGGCGCCGATACGGCCTACGTGCTGGCGACCGTGGAAAACGCCACGCCGGCCAGCCTGAAAGCCCATATTGTCCACACCGAGCCGGCGGCCACCCCGGCGGCGGTCGAACTGGTGGGCCTGGCCCCGGCCGACATGCAGCTCGGCTAAACATCGGCGCGTGGCGCGCGCGCAATCTGTTACATTTTCTTTAAAGTAGATATATGGACAAGATTGCCGCGCGGCGCCATGATAGCAAACTGAAAACTGCCGTCCGCTGGACGCCAGTGTCCTCGTCCATTTACCTCTAGGAATATCATGACCCGCTTTTTTCCCGTAGCGCCATCCTCATCGCTGGACGCCAGGCGCGTCGCGCCTGCGTCGATCCCGTCCGCCACCGATGCGCCGGTCCACATCGTCGGCACCGAGGGCGACGACGAACTGTCCGGCACCGAGGAGGTTGACCTGATCGAGGGCCTCGGCGGCGATGACGCCATCAGTGCAAGCGGCAGCAACGACACCGTGCTCGGCGGCGCTGGCAACGATTGGCTGTGGGGGGGCACGGGCAACAATGTCCTCGATGCCGGCGATGGCGACGACTGGATCTCTGCGTATAAGGGCGGCAATACCGTCATCCTCGGCCGAGGCAACGATGGCATGCGCCTGTTTGAAACCAGCGGCAACAACACCCTTGAGGGCGGCGAGGGCGATGACAAGATCTACATCAGTTTATCCCGGGCAGACACGGCGGTCACCACCGTGGCCCATGGCGGCACCGGCAATGACCTTCTCGAAGTCTCGGGGCCCAGCTCAACTGGCCTGGCCAACATCGTCTTTTACGGCGACGCCGGCAGCGATGTGTTCTCCGTGGCCAATGTGGGTAGCCCGAACCTGACGGTCGCCGACTTCGATATCGGTGCCGGGGGCGACCGCCTCAACGTGGACTACATGATCACCGGCTACCCGTCGCAATCGGCCAATCCCTTCGGCAAGGTGGGCATCCTGCGCTTGGTCCAGCAAGGCGCCGACACGCTGCTCCAGCGCGACACCGACGGCGCGGCCGGCACGGCACATGGCTTCGTGACGGCGATGGTGCTCGCCGGCGTGAATGTGGCCAGCCTGACCAGGGCTCACATCGACGGCAACTTCGATCCGAACGGCGTGAGCGAGCTGACCGGCACGGCGGGCAACGACACCCTCGAGGGCAGCAGTACCGACGATCAGATTTACAGCCTCGGCGGACGCGATGTCGTGCACGGCGGCCGGGGGCGCGACTACATCGAGGGCGGCGATGAAATCGGTGCCGGCGACTGGATCGACGGCGGCTTGGACGGTGACACGCTGATCGGCGGCGGGGGCGACGACACGCTGTACGGCATGCGCGAGAAGGACTTGCTGGAAGGCGGCAGCGGCAACGATTCGCTCGTCGGCGGGGAAGGCGACGATACGCTCGACGGCGGCGACGGCGACGACAACGTGAGCGACGGCTACAGCAGCGACATCGAGTACGACAGCGGCAGAAATATCGCGCGCGGCGGCGCCGGCAACGACGTGCTCGATATCCATGGCGAGTATGGCGACGTGATCGATGGCGGCAGCGGCGACGACAGCCTGTACGGCGGCACCGGCCAGGATACGCTCGACGGCGGCAGCGGCAACGACGTGTTCTACCTGAACGATTATGACGAGCGCATCTCCGACAAGATCGTGCTGGGCGGTGACGGCGACGACACCATCGGGTTCGAAGGGGGCTATTCCCACGAAACGTTCCGGGTCACAGGCGGCAGCGGGCGCGACACCATCACGTTCATCGAGGCCGGCCGGTCCTACCAGAACGTGATCGTGACCGATTTCCAGACCGGCCCCGGCGGCGACGTGCTCGACGCGCGCTTTAAACAGAACGAGAACGGCAATCCGTTCGGCAGCGCCGGCTACCTGCGCCTGGTGCAGAGCGGCGCCGATACCCTGTACCAGTTCGATGAGGACGGCGCCGCCGGCACCGAATACAGCTTCCGTACGCTGGCCACCCTCGAGGGCGTGCAGGCTAGCCAGATCGGCGCGCAGAATATCGCCTTCGGCTTCAACCCGGACGGTTCGCCCGGCACGGTGGTGCTGACGGGTACCAGCGGGAATGACAAGCTGGTCGGCAGCCAGATCGACGACATCATCATCGGCGGCGCCGGCCAGGATACCCTGGAAGGCAACGGCGGTAACGATGTCATGCGCGGTGATGACGGCAACGATGCCATGAAAGGCGGCGACGGTACCGACCGCCTCGAAGGTGGCGCCGGGAACGATACCATCGCCGGGGGGGGCGACGGCGACGAGCTGTTTGGAGGCGCCGGCAACGACCATCTGAGCGACGGTGGCTCGGACGACGATCAGATCTACGGCGGCGACGGCGACGACGTGCTGGAAGGCCGCTACGGCGGCGGCAGCTATTCGGGCGGCAACGGCAACGACACGCTCACGATGACTTACGGGGCCCAGGTGGCCGACGGCGGCGCCGGCAACGACACCTTGACCGCCAGTGATGGCAATAATATTCAGCTCAACGGCGGCAGCGGCGACGACGTGCTGACGTACTACGGCCCCGGCAACAGCGGCCTGTTCGGCGGCAGCGGGCGCGACGTGCTGAACATCAATTCGGAACTGTCCGCCACGCCGTGGCGCGTGGTGGCCGGCGGCGGGCTTGGCGACGACATCATCAAGGTCGTGCGCAATACCGGCAATACCGCCATCACCGCCACCGGCGGCGAGGGGGGCGATACCTATGAACTGAGCGGCGCAGGACGGCTGGGCACCCTGACGATCAAGGATTTCATGGTCGGCGCGGGCGGCGACCGCTTCGATGTCAGCGACCTGTTCACCGCCGCGATGCGGGCCACCGACCCGTACGCCGCCGGCGTGCTGCTGCTGGTCAAGAACGGCAGCTCGACCGTGATCGCGCTCGACCGTGACGGCAAGGCGGGCCCGGACACGGGCTACGTGCTGGCGACCCTGGAGAACGTCACGCCGGCGAGCGTGAAAGCCAATGTTGTCTACACCGAGACGCCGGCCACTGGCGCGGCGGCGGTCGAACTGGTGGGCCTGGCACCGGTCGACATGCAGCTCGGCTAAACATCGGCGCGTGGCGCCACGATATCAAACTGGACACTGCCGTTCGACGGACGACAGTGTCCTCCATCATCTACCTCAAGGAATATCATGACCCGCTTTTTTCCCGTAGCGCCATCCTCATCGCTTGACGCCAGGCGCGTCGCGCCTGCATCGATCCCGTCCGCCACCGATGCGCCGGTCCGCATCGTCGGCACCGAGGGCGACGACCAACTGTACGGCACCGAGGAGGTTGACCTGATCGAGGGCTTGGGCGGCGATGACGCCATCGAGGCGAGCGGCAGCAACGACACCGTGCTCGGCGGCGCTGGCAACGATTGGCTGTGGGGGGGCACGGGCAACAATCTCCTCGATGGCGGCGATGGCGACGACAGGGTTTCTGCGTACAAGGGCGGCAATACCGTCCTCCTCGGCCAAGGCAACGATGAGGTGCGCCTGTTTGAAACCAGCGGCAACAACACCATTGATGGCGGCGAGGGCTATGACAAGATCTACGTCGTTTTATCCACGGCGGCGACGCCGGTGACGACCGTGGCCCATGGCGGCGCGGCCGATGACCGTCTCGGCGTCTCAGGGTCCGACCGAAATGCCCTGGCCAACGTCGTCCTGTACGGCGACGCCGGCAGCGATGTGTTCGCCCTGGAAGGGAAGGGCAGCCCGCGCCTGAGCATCGCCGACTTCGATACCGGTGCCGGGGGCGACCGCGTCAACGTGGACTACATGATCCCCTCTTCCGTGCCGCAAGGCGTCAATCCCTTCGGCAAGGTGGGCATCCTGCGCTTGGTGCAGCAAGGCGCGGACACGCTGCTCCAGCGCGACGCCGACGGCGCGGCCGGCACTGTCTACGGCTTCGAGACGGCGCTGGTGCTCGCTGGCGTGAATGCGGCCAGCCTGACCAGGGCCCACATCGACGGCAACATCGATCCGCACGGCCTGAGCGTCGTGACCGGCACGGAGGGCAACGACACCCTCGAGGGCAGCAGTACCGACGATCAGATTTACGGCCTCGGCGGACGCGATGTCGTGCACGGCGGCTACGGTAACGACTACATCGAGGGCGGCGACGAAACCGGTGCCGGCGACTGGATCGCCGGCGGCTTGGGCAAGGACACCCTGAAGGGCGGCGCTGGCGACGACAATCTGTACGGCGAGCGCGAAGCCGACTTGCTGGACGGCGGCAACGGCAACGATACACTCGTCGGCGGGGAAGGCAACGATACGATTGACGGCGGCGACGGCGACGACGACCTGAACGACGGCTCCGGCGGCGGCGACCTCGACTACGACGCCGGCAGAAATACCGTGTACGGCGGCGCCGGCAACGACTTGCTGAGGATCGATGGCCGGTACGGCGACCTGCTCGATGGCGGCAGCGGCGACGATACCCTGGTCGGCGGCAACGGCAGCGATACGCTCGACGGCGGCAGCGGCAACGACTGGTTCGAGATGAGCACCTATAACACCTACGACTTCGTCTCCGACACGATCGTGCTGGGCGGTGACGGCGACGACACCATCGCGGTCGCAGGGGGCATGTCCGCGGAAAATTTCCTGGTCACCGGCGGCAGCGGGCGCGACACCATCGTCTTCACCGACGCCGCGGATAGCTACGAGAAGGTCATCGTGACCGATTTCCAGGCCGGCCCCGGCGGCGATCTGCTCGACGCGCGCTTTGAGCAGAAAGAGAACAGCAATCCGTTCGGCAGCGCCGGCTACCTGCGCCTGGTGCAGAGCGGCGCCGATACCCTGTACCAGTTCGATGCGGACGGCGCCGCCGGCACCGAATACAGCTTCCGTACGCTGGCCACCCTCAAGGACGTGCAGGCGAGCCAGATCGGCGCGCAAAATATCATCTTCGGCTTCAATCCGGACGGTTCGCCCACCACGATGGTACAGACCGGCACCAGCGGCAACGACAAGCTGGCCGGCAGCCAGATCAACGACACCATCATCGGCGGCGCCGGCCAGGATACCCTGCAAGGCAACGGCGGTAACGATGTCATGCGGGGTGATGACGGCAACGATGCCATGAACGGCGGCGAAGGCAGCGACCGCGTCGACGGCGGCGCCGGGCACGATACCATCGTCGGTGGTAACGGCAGCGACGAGCTGTTCGGTGGCGCCGGCAACGACCATCTGAGCGACGGTGGCGGGGAGGTAGATCAGGTCTACGGCGGCGACGGCGACGACGTGCTGGAAGGGCGCTACGGCGGCGGCAGCTATTCGGGCGGCAACGGCAACGACACGCTCACGATGACTTACGGCACCCAGGTGGCCGACGGCGGCGCCGGCAACGACACCTTGGTTGCCACGGATGGCTATAATATTCAGCTCAACGGCGGCAGCGGCGACGACGTGCTGACGTACTATGGCCCCGGCAACAGCGGCCTGTTCGGCGGCAGCGGGCGCGACGTGCTGAACATTGTCTCGGACGTGTACCTCACGTCCAGCAGTGTGGTGGCCGGCGGCGGGGCTGGCGACGACACCATCAAGCTACTGCGCAACGCCGCCAACATCCAGGTCAACGCCACCGGCGGCGAGGGCGTCGATACCTATGAACTGAGCGGCGCAGGACGCCTGGGCACCCTGACGATCAAGGATTTCATGGTCGGCGCGGGCGGCGACCGCTTCGATGTCAGCGATCTGTTCACCGCCGCGATGCGGGCCACCGACCCGTACGAGGCCGGTGTGCTGCTCTTGGTCAAGAACGGCAGCTCGACCGTGATCACGCTCGACCGTGACGGCAAGGCGGGCGCCGAGACGGGCTATGTGCTGGCGACCCTGGAGAACACCACGCCAGCGAGCGTGAAAGCCCATATTGTCTACACCGAGACGCCGGCTACTTCCGCAGCGGCGATTGAGCTGGTCGGTCTGGCACCGGTCGACATGCAGCTCGGCTAAACATCGGCTAAACATCGGCTAAACATCGGCGCGTGGCGCGCGCGCAATCTGCTGCATTTTTTTAAGATGGATTGGCAAGATTGCCGCGCGGCGCCATGATTTCAAACTGGACACTGCCGTCCGACGGACGGCAGTGTCCTTGTCCATCTACCACAAGGAATAATATGCTCCGCTCAATTCCCGTACCGCGATCCCCCTCCCTCGATGCCAGGCGCGTCACGTTTGAATCGATCCCATCCACCAACGATGAGCCTGTCTACCTTGTCGGCACCGAGGGCAACGACACCCTCGTCGGCACCGCGCACAACGATCTGATCGAAGGCCTCGGCGGCAACGATCATATCCGCAGCGACGACGGCCGCGACACCCTGTTCGGCGGGCACGGCAACGATACCTTGCTCGGCGGTAGCATGCGAGACTACCTCAATGGCGGCTGGGAGGACGACCTTCTCGACGGCGGCGATGAGATCGGCGCCGGAGACGAGCTCAGCGGCGGCAATGGCAACGATACCCTGCTCGGTGGCGGGGGCGACGACGACCTGTTCGGCGCGATCGGCAACGATGCGCTGGACGGCGGCGACGGCAACGACGAGTTGTATGGTGGCGAGCAGCATGACGCGCTCTCCGGCGGCGCCGGTGACGATTATCTCGACGGCGACGAAGGCAACGATACCCTCGATGGCGGCGACGGCGACGACGTCTTGTCGGACTACGACTGGGGCAGATACGAGAGCACCTTTTTCGGCGGCGACAATATTCTGCGTGGGGGCGCGGGCAACGACAAGCTGAGCGCCATGTTCCCGGGCACCGACCTGATGGAGGGCGGCAGCGGCGCCGATACACTGACTGGCGGCAGCGGCAAAGATACGCTCGACGGCGGCAGCGGCAACGATCTCATCGAGTTGCGGTTCGAGAAAGGCATCGCCGACACCATCGTGCTGGGCGGCGACGGCGACGACATGATCAAGTTCAGCCCGGGCGCGCCGCAGGACAAGTACCGGGTAACCGGCGGCAACGGGCGCGACACCATCCTCTTTGACGGTGGCGGCCATCGGCAACAGGTGAGCGTGACCGATTTCCAGGCTGGCGCTGGCGGCGATATCCTCGATTTCGATCTGGTCTACGTCCCGCCAGGTACAGCCGACCCGTTCCGCGCAGGCTACCTGCGCCTGGTGCAGAGCGGTGCCGACACCCTGTTCCAGTGGGATGGGGACGGCGTTGGCGACGGCTTCGACTTCCGGACCGTCGCCACCCTCAAGGACGTACAGGCGAACCAGGTTAGCGCGCACAATTTTGGCCGTGGCCTCGATCCGGACGGTGCGCTGCCCCCGCTGGTGCTCACGGGTACCAGCGCCGACGACAAACTGTCCGGCGGCGGGAGCGCCGACACCATCGCCGGCGCCGCCGGCCAGGACACCCTGCACGGCAAGGGCGGCGACGATCTTCTGCGGGGCGACGACGGCAACGATTACCTGGACGGCGGCGTCGGCGTCGACCGCGCCGATGGCGGCGCCGGCGACGACACGATCACTGGCGGCAAGGACGATGACGTGCTGCTTGGCGGCACCGGCAACGACCGCCTGAGCGACACCAGCGGCGACGACCAGTTGTACGGCGGCGACGGCGACGATGTGCTCCACGCCGCTGGCGGCAAGGACATCCTTTCCGGCGGCAGCGGCAACGACGATGTCACGATGAATGGCGGCGACCATGTGGCCGACGGCGGCGCCGGCAACGATACCGTGCACGGCGCCAATGGCGACATGCAGATCAATGGCGGCAGCGGCGACGACATGCTGCGGGTCCAGGGCAGCGGCAACCACGGCCTGTTCGGCGGCAGCGGGCGCGACGTGCTGCAGATCGATTCGGAACTGTCCCCCACGCCGTGGCGCGTGGTGGCCGGCGGCGGGCTTGGCGACGACACCATCAAGGTCGTGCGCAATACCGGCAACACCGCCATCACCGCCACCGGCGGCGAGGGCGTCGATACCTATGAACTGAGCGGCGCCGGCCGCCTGGGCACCCTGACGATCAAGGATTTCGTGGTGGGGCTTGGCGGCGACCGCGTCGATGTCAGCGACCTGTTCACCGCCGCGATGCGGGCCACCGACCCGTACGCCGCCGGCGTGCTGCTCTTGGTCAAGAACGGCACCTCGACCGTCATCGCGCTCGACCGTGACGGCAAGGCGGGCGCCGATACGGGCTACGTGCTGGCGACACTGGAGAACGTCACGCCGGCCAGCCTGAAAGCCAATATTGTCTACACCGAGACGCCGGCCACCACGGCCATGGTAGCGCTGGAACTGGTCGGCGTGACAGACGGCGCAACAGACGGCGCAGCCTTCGTCGCCTAAGCCTGCTGCAATGACAGCGGCGGCGCGGCGTAATCGCTGTTGCCGCCGTTGTCATATATTGTTACATATTGTTTAATTTTACCTTCTGTACATCCCTATCGTGCACGGGCATGATCTAGGTTGAAAATGTTGCCAGTTTGTTTATGTGATGAGCATATTCCCTGGCAATTCAACCGACCATCATTCCCGGGACCGACATGACCACCTCCTACGCCGACAAGCAGCGCAACGCCGACCACACGACCCCAAGCTCCCAGCAAGCGGGAACCCGCGCCATGCTGGCCGGCGTGGGTCAGAACCTGCAGGGTTCAGGCGGCGATGAATCGCTGTGGGGCGCCGAGCTCAACGACACCATCTCGGGCAACGGCGGCGAGGACAAGATGTTCGGCGCCGGCGGCGACGACCTCATCGAGAGTGGCGACCCCGACGACGGCGCGCGCGCGGGCGGGGATGCCATGTACGGCGGCGACGGCAACGACACCATCAACGGGGGCAGGGCCAACGACGCGTTGACCGGCAACGCCGGCCATGACCTGCAGAACGGCGGCGCCGGCAACGATACCCTCAAGGGCGAACTGGGCAACGATACTCTGCAAGGCGGTAGCGGCCACGATACGCTGTTCGATTACGAAGGCAACAACCTGATGCAGGGCGGCGCCGGCTTCGACAAGCTGCTGTCCGAAGGCGGCGGCAACAGCGTGCTCGATGGCGGCGCCGACGGCGACTTCCTGAGCGGCGACGGCCAGGATACCTACCTCGGCGGCGCCGGCGCCGACCGCATCACCATCCGCGCGCGCCCGGGCGAGGCGGCCGCCACGGCGCTGGCCGACGGCGGCGATGGCAGCGACCTGTTCAGCATCGCCTTCCAGAACCAGGGCGGCAAGGCCCGCGTGACCGGCGGCGCCGGGCGCGACGTGTACCTGCTCGAACGCGAGAGCACCGGCAGCGGCTACGTGGTGACCGATTTCGCCGCCGGCGCGAACGGCGACCATATCGATGTCCACCATCTGCTGGCCGGCATCGACCTGTCGCTGGGCGACCCGTTTTCAAACGAGCGCGGCTACCTGAAACTGGTGCAGGAAGGCGCCGACACGGTGCTCCAGTTCGATGCCGACGGCGCCCAGGGCAGCGCGGCGGCCTTCAAGAGCGTGCTGCGGCTCGAAGGCGTGGCGGCGCAGTCGGTCACGGCTGACAATATCTGGACCGGCAATGCATTGCCCGCCTACTTCGACGAGGGCGAAACCATCATCGGCGACGGCCGCGACGACGATCTCTACGGTTCCGGCCTGAACGACCGCTACGAAGGCAACGGCGGCAGCGACACCATCCAGTCCGGGGCCGGCAACGATACCGTGCTCGGCGGCGACGGCGCCGACATGCTGTTCGGCGAAGCGGGCGACGACCGGCTCGAAGGCGGCAGCGGCGACGACCACATGGGGGGCGGCGAGGGCAGCAATATCATGATCGGCGGCGCTGGCCACGACACGCTCACGGTCGAATCGGGCGGGGACAATGTTCTGGACGGTGGCGACGGCAATGATCTGCTGCGTATCGACAACAGTTACGGCACCAAAAAGTGGGGCAGCATGACGCTGTCGGGCGGCGCCGGCGACGACCTGTTTTCGATTTCCCCGGGCGGACCAGATGTCAGGCTGAACGCGACCGGTGGCAGCGGGCGCGACACCTTTTATCTTTTCATGTACTCGAGCGCGGCCGACACGTCGGACGTGGCCGTCACCGATTTTTCGATTGGCGCAGGCGGCGACCTGATCGACCTGTACATGCTGAACGTCGCAAGTGACTACAGCGGCAACCCATTCGGCGCCGACCGCTACCTGAGCCTGAGCCAGCGCGGCCTGGACACCGTGATCGGCTACGACGCCGACGGCGTGGCCGGCAGCACCTACACCATGCACGACGTGATGACCTTGCGCAACGTGACGGCCACCAGCCTGACCAGCGCCAGTTTCAAGCTGGGCTACGATCCCTCGGCCGCCTTTTTCAGCCGCGTGCTGACCGGCACCGAGGGCGCCGACAGCATCAGCGGCGATACGCGGGCCGAGCACCTCATCGGCCTGGGCGGCAGCGACACGCTGCTCGGCGGCGGCGGCAACGATCTGGTCGAAGGGGGCGATGAGAGCGGCGCCGGCGACGTGCTCGGCGGCGGCGCCGGCAACGACAGCGTCTACGGCGGCGCGGGCGCCGACGTGGCCGGGGGCGACGACGGCAACGACACCGTTTCCGGCGGCAACGGCAACGACACCCTGACCGGCGGCGCCGGCGACGACCACCTGAGCGGCGACCAGGATAACGACATTCTCACCGATGTCCAGGGCAACAACGTGCTGAGCGGCGGCTTCGGCACCGACACCATCCTCACCACCGGCAGCGGCAGCGACAAGGTCGACGGCGGCGACGGCGACGACACCCTGACCGGCGGCGCCAACGATACGCTGTTCGGCGGCGGCAGCGACGACCAGCTGACAGCCGAGCTCAAGGGCAGCGCCGCGGACGGCACCGTCGTCATGTCCGGCGGCTGGGGCGACGACATCCTCACTTTCGGCCCCGGACTGGCCACGCAAAGCGTGCTGGCGAGCGGCGGCGAGAGCCTGGACACCTTTGTGTTCGGGGCCGGGGCGCACGCCGAGCGCGTGGTCATCGGCGACTTCCATCTCGGCTACCGCAACGACGTGATCGACCTCGACGCGCTGGTGCCCCAGGTGGCCGCCAACTACGTCAGCAATCCGTTCGGCGCGCTCGGCTACCTGCGCGTGCTCCAGAGCGGCAACGATACCGTGTTCCAGCTCGACGAGGACGGCGCCGCCGGCAGCGCCGCCAGCTTCCGCACCATTCTCACCCTCAGCAACATCCTGCCATCCCAGCTCAGCGCCAACCATGTGGCCGGCGGCATGAATCCGGATGGCTCCGAGGTGGGCATCAAGCTGGACGGCCTGCACTACGACGAGCGAATTGACGGCGGGCGCAGCAACGATGTGCTCGACGGTGGGCAGGGCGACGATGTGCTGAACGGTTTCCAGGGCAACGATGTGCTCAGGGGCGACCGTCATAACGATACGCTGGTCGGCGGCGCGGGCAACGACCTGCTGGAAGGCGAGGACGACAACGACAAGCTGCTGGGCGAGGCCGGCGCCGACACCCTGCTGGGCGGCGAGGGCAACGACGCGCTCGACGGCGGCGCCGATCAGGATGTGCTCCAGGGCGCGAACGGCCTCGACCTGCTGCAGGGCGGCCTGGGCGACGACACGCTTGACGGCGGCGCGGGCAACGACACGCTGGGCGGCGGGGACGGCGCCGACATCCTGCGCGCCGGCATCGGCGACGATAGCCTCGACGGCGGCGCCGGCAATGACGGCCTGACTGGCGGCGACGGCAACGACGTCCTGCGCGGTGGCGCCGGCGACGATGTCGTCAATGGCGGCAGCGGCAACGACGCGCTGTATGCCGACGCGGGCGCCGACGTGCTCGACGGCGGCGCGGGCGACGACACCCTTGACGGCGGCAGCGGCGACGCGCAGCTCAACGGCGGCAACGGCAACGACCTGCTCAAAGTGACGGGCGGGGGCTACAGCGGCCTGTTCGGCGGGCGCGGGGCCGACATCATTGACATTCGCGGCACGCAGCAGGCGCTGGCGGGGCGCGTGGTGGCCTACGGCGGCGACGAGGCCGACACCATCATCTTCACGCGCGGCGCGGGCGAGAACACGGCGGTCAACGCCAGCGGCGGCGCGGGCATCGACACCTACATGCTGCGCGGGGAAGGGCGCCTGGGCAGCCTGACCGTGACGGACTTCACGGCCGGCGCGGGCGGCGACCGCATCGATGTGAGCGGCCTGGCGGCGCCGGCCGGCGTGCTGCAGTTCGTGCAGAGCGGTACCTCGACCCTGGTGCGCTTCGACGCCGACGGCGCCGACGGCCCGTTGAGCGCGGAAACGCTGATGACCTTGCAGAATGTCGTCGCCACCAGCCTGAGCGACGACAACGTGGTTGGCGCGGCTGCTGCCGGGGCACTGGTGCCACTGGTGGGCATGGCGCCCATGGAGTTCATGATCGGCTAAGCAGGCGCAGGGAAAGGGCGGGTGCCGGGCACACGTCCTTGTTCCAGACAGGAAAAATTGGCGGGCATCCCGATCTCGACACGCGCCACGCAAGGGCGCACGATGGGCATCCGCGTTCGCGTGCGCGCTCGCTTGCCTCGATTCAGCCTTTCCTGAGGAATCTCCATGCCAACATTTTTCATGATGTCCGATCCCGACGGCGGGCCGCGCCGTCCCGCCAATTTTCTGGTGACCGGACTGACCCTGACCGGCACCGAGAACAGTGATTTTCTGCAAGGCGGCGAGCTGGACGACCAACTGTTCGGCCTGGGCAACGGCGACCTGCTGTTCGGGGAGGGTGGCAGCGACTACATCGACGGCGGCGACGAGGAGGAGGGCGATGGCGACCGCATCTTCGGCGGCGACGGTGCCGACAGCATATTCGGCGGCACCGGCAACGACACCATCGCCGGCGAGCAAGGCAACGACCTGATCGATGGCGATGCCGGCTGGGACCGGATCAACGGCGGCGAGGGCGACGACCTGCTGCGTGGCGGCGAAGGCGGCGACGTGCTGCGCGATGACAGCGGCAACAATATCCTCGTCGGCGGCCCGGGCACCAACTCGCTCGACGCGTTCGGCACCGGGGCGGACCGCCTCGATGGCGGCGCCGACGACGACGTGCTGTCCGGCGGCGAGGGCAACGACAGCCTGTACGGCGGCACGGGCAGGGATAGCCTCTTCGTCGCCTCCATGGCCGGCGGCGGGGTGGTGGTCAGCGACGTGCTGGTGTCCGGCGGCGATGGCGAGGACCGCATCAACTTCGGCACCGGAACGGCGGCCCTGACCGTGCATGCGACGGGCGGCAGCGGCAGCGATCTGTTCATTTTTTACGACCGTGTGCACGCGGAAAACATCATCATCGACGATTTTGTGCCGGGCGCCGGCGGCGACAGGTTCAGCCTGGGACAACTGTTCGAATCATCCTTCACCAATCCCTTCGGGGCGGCCGGCATCGCGCGCCTGGTGCAGCAGGGTAACGACACGCTGCTGCAGCTCGACGAGGACGGGGCGGCCGGCACGGCCAGCACTTTCCATACGATCGCGACGCTGACTGGCGTGCGCGCGCAGGATGTGCTGCCGAATAACTTCTTTGAAGGCTATAACCCGGATGGCTCGAACAATGGCATGACGGTGTACGGAACCAGTGGGGACGACCAGATATTCGCTGGCGTGCTCAACGACTCCATCTACGGCGGCGCGGGCAACGACCAGCTGTGGGGCCAACTCGGCGACGACCTCCTCAGCGGCGGCGACGGCAACGACGATTTGAACGGTTACTCGGGCAACGATGTGATCGACGGCGGCGCGGGCGGGGATTACCTGAACGGGCAGGATGGCAACGACACGCTCACGGGCGGGCGCGGCAACGACCTGTTGTCGGGCCACGAAGGCGACGACCAGCTGTTCGGTGGCGAGGGCGACGACCTGATGTTCGGCGACGGCGGCAACGACGTCTTCAACGGCGGTAGCGGCAATGACACGATGTCGGGTTACCGTGGCAACGATGTGCTTGATGGCGGGGCGGGCGACGATCTGATGCGCGCCGTCGACATGTCCGGCTTGCTCAACGGCGGCAGCGGCAACGACATCCTCAAGGTGCAGAGCGACGGCGACGTGGGCGCGTTCGGCGGCAGCGGCAACGACCTGATCGAGATCAACGCCAACGATTACCTTGCGCGCGGGCGGGTGGTGGCCAACGGTGGGGATGGCGACGACGCCATCGTCCTGCTGCGCGAGACGCAAAACTCGAATGAGATCAGCGCCATTGGCGGGGCGGGCGTGGACCGCTTCGGCGTGGCCGGTACCTTGGGAACGAGCACGTTCACGGTACAGGATTTTGCGGTGGGGGCGGGCGGCGACCGTATCGACGTGTCTGCCCTGTTGGCGGGGAGATGCCGCCGGGCGACCCGTTCGCCAGCGGGGTGCTGCGTTATCTGCAAAGCGGCGCCGATACGCTGGTCCAGTTCGATGCCGATGGTGCGGCGGGTGCCGCGTGGGGGTTCAGGACGATGATGGCGCTGCAAGGGGTGGTGGCGACGACGCTGACGCCCGAGAACCTGATCACCACGGCGCCGGCTGGGGTGCTGGGGGAGCCGGGCCTGGTGGGGGTGGCGACCATGGAATCGGGCATCGGATAAGGTGTTACTGCCCAAGAACGGGGGTTTTCTGTATAATCGCGTTCTGCAGGAAGCGTGGCCGAGCGGTTGAAGGCACCAGTCTTGAAAACTGGCGACGGTGTGAGCCGTTCGTGAGTTCGAATCTCACCGCTTCCGCCAGTTAATAGAAAAAGCCCCTATGATGGGGCTTTTTTAATATCCTCTACCCACATTTCTACCCACATGGCTAAGTGGGGGTAGGCGACCTCGCTGATGCGATGCAGTCCTCTTGCCAGCTGGCTATTTCCGTCGAATCCCACACCACTGCACGCGGGCCCAAGCTGATAGGCTTCGGAAAATTCCCGGCCTTTATGCGCTCGTAAATGGCTGTGCGTTGAATGCCCACAATGTCGATTACGGCGGGGAGTCGCAGGAATTTTTTTGGTTGGTTCATTCTTCGCTTTCTGTTTCGAATCGGGTAATGGCATCCAGCTCATCGGCAACATCGGCCGCCATGCTGGCGCAGGTTTGCAGTGCGCCCGCCTGGCTCTCGGGCTGCAAGATCGGAATTGCCGCAAGCAGGGCGCTGACCACGTTGGTCAGGCCCGCCAGGCGGCGGATAGCTACTTCATCGACGCTGGCGCTCATGCTCCACCCCCACGCACCAGATGCAGGACGGGGCGCTGGTGACGCGGATTGTGGCTCACGCAAACCGCTGCTGTGCTCAGCAGAAGCTTCTGATCGGTTGTCTCGCGGAACAGCTCCAGGATGTGCTTCTCGTCGCGCGTCAGCGCCGGCACGGCGGTGATTGTCGCCAACCGGGCGCCTGGAGTACGCGTCCGCACAGGCGGTGTTGTGATATCGTTCTGGTCGTTCATAGCACGCTTTCAAAATTTTGGCTGTGATAGGCCATCCGGCGTCTGCGCGTCGGGCGGCCTTCTTTTTTCGATTGTTGGTGGCCGGGTAGGGTTACTGCGGGCCGAGGCCCAGCTGGTTCGATTGAAGCCCGCTTATGACGCATCCCCCGGTGATACATCGTCCAGACCGATGCGTATGATCTTGATCACTACCTCGGCGCCAAGGCGCTGCACCAGCGCATCGCACATCGGCAGCACGCGCGCAGCATCCGCGCCAGACAGCAGCATCGTCTCCAGGATGTCGGCTTGTTCGAATCTGGCCGCGCGCGCAGCTGCCATGGTCGCGTTTAAAACGCGACTTGCTCTGACTTTTCCTTGCGGCCCCGCATCCGGACAGTTAATGGCGTCCGCAACCATAAATAGGGTCGCAGCAGGGGAGAGCAGATATTCGTCGCCGTGTTTTTGGAAGTGCTTTTTCATGCCGCACCTGCGCTTTCCGCCGGTGCCACTTTTGCGACGGCTTTCTGACGCAGTTGCGAGGCCGCGGCTTGCCGGTCATCGCGATCAAGCGTCGCTTGGAGGTCGGCCTGCTGCTCCTGGAGGAACTGCGCCTCGACGCCGATGTGCTTGATCAACATACCGATGTTTTCAAGTACACCCACTTCGGTCGGATAATCGGCGTTGTTCCCGGCCGTGAACAGCAGGTGTCCAATCGCCTCGATGCCGTTCATCAAGGTGTAATTTGCGTTGTGCGCGTGGTTGATCGCAGCCTTCGCCTGTTGGCGCTCGTCGCTCGACATCACATGGCCATGGAAGTCGCCAGCCAGCTGGCGAATGAGGTGGCCGAATTCATACGGGGCGCGCTCGATGTGGTGGAAGTGTGGGTTACCGGCGCTCATGCTGCACCTCCGGCGGTCATGGTCAATACTGCGCTGTTCGCCTCGGCAACCAGCTCCAAGTTACGCAATGCGCAAGTGGCAAAGCAGTTGATCGTGTTGATGCTGTGCATCGCTGCCGATGACAAGCCGTGCATACGATCGATTGTCGAGAAGATCGCCTCGATGAGAATTTTGGCGTCGAGAATTTGCGTCTCGATATCTTGTGACTGTTGGTGGACATCGCTAGCGATTGACTGTGACTTCGCCAAAATATCCGCTTGCGTATCTAAAACCTCGGTGTTAACATTCGTTTTGTGCATTTGGGTCTCTCCAAAAAAGTGCGCTCTGCTCCATATGACCCCAGATGCTTGAACATCTGATGTCACTTACCTGGTTCCGCCAGGTCGGTTGTAGGATGGGGAGGGCTTGCCGGCCCGCCTCATCCAGTAGTTTTTAATCCGCTAGATCACCCTAGAGCTGGTGATAAATGCAATGCGAGGCTTGTGAAAGCTTCGGATGCGGTGGACTTTTCCTTCCTAATTTTATTCATGCGTTTTTTCAGAGGATGGGCTCATAGCCCGCAATCCTGCCTCAAGAAGGCATAGAATTTCTGCGTTCATCGTTCTGTGATTTTTCGCCGCGCGCAGCTTGAACTGCTCGCGGTGATGTTCGTCGTGGAATCGGATAATGAAACGATCCTTTGCATCGTTTTTGGACTTTGTTTTTGCTACTGGTAGGGACATTGACTCGGCTCCGGTTGATGGCCTAAGGCCATACTTCATATTATGGCCTTAGGCCATCAAATGCAAGGTGTTTTTATGGCCTTAGGCCATCATTTTGCGAAATGGCCTAATGCCAGTATCATCAGGCCCATGGACAAGCCACCCCAAAACTCACCTTCTCGGGATGCCGACAAGTACATTGTCAGGTTCCCGCCAGGCATGCGCGATCGGGTTACCGAAGCTGCCAAGTTGTCTGGGCGCTCAATGAATGCCGAGATCATTCAGCGACTCGACACAACGTTTGCGCCTGCTGCACAAAGCGAACTGCTCGATTTGGACGTGCCGCGACAGACTGCAATGCTTGAGCTGATTACACTCGTACGACGCCTCGATGTTATTGACCTCTTGGAACTCGTGCAGGATATCGTTCCCGCAATACCCCCTGAGGTGATTGAGGGCCGCCCGGAGCTAAAGGCGAATCTCAAGCAATTGAGAAAATTAACGAAGCGATTGAGCGTCAGTTCTGACGAAGCAAATCGCATTGCGCAAGAACACCAAAAGAAGTTGAATTTATTGCTGGACGGCACGTGATATCTCGTTAACTTGACTGGAATCAAGTATACTTGAATGACTAGTTATTTGCAATACTAGAACGAATAGATAATTAGTACGCGAATAGTTCGGCAAAAAAAATCCCGCTCAGGGCGGGGTAATGTGCTGCGTTCCTACGTCTCTTCATCTAGATATGCTGGCTGTCCTTTCTCACCACGCGGCCCACAATGATGCAGCCCTCGCCCTGGCACAGCTTCCGGTGGTACTTCCTCTTATCCGGATTGTCTGATTCCAGCCACCACATGCCGGCGTCACGCGAAAGCCGTTTTACTACGGCCTCGCCTTCATAGTTCACGGCATACACATGCCCGTCGACTGGCTTGGTATCGGCAGTGTTGATGATCACGATGTCGTCCTCGTACAGAGACGGCTCCATACTCTCCCCGCGAACCTTCATAGATACTAAACGCGTCGAAGAAAACTGGCATTTTTCCATCCAGTCAACAGACACCAACACGCTGCCGCCGTCCCTATAGTCGGGCTCGGCCTGGAAGCCGGTAACGCCAGCAGAAAGGCGCAGGGTCACCATTGGGATCGAGACAAAGCGCGGGTCTTCTTCGCCCTCTGCCAATACCGTAACTTTTAGGAAATCTTCATGCAGTTCATTAGGCGCCAAGCGGAATTTCGGCCCTGTCCCCTCATGCAACCATTGGAAGTTGACATTGCACGCTTCCGCCAGGAGGGTGAGTGTGTGTGCTTCTGGGCCTTTTGATCCAGCGCCACGTGCAATTCGATTGATTGTGGGCTGGGGTACACCGGAGGCGCGCGAAAGCGCGCTTTGGGACGCGAATCCGGCGTCGCGCATAGCTTCTTCTAGTCGTTTTGAGATGTCCATGCGTGCATGATACATACGCGCATAGCTCAGTGCAAGAAATTTATTAACGAATGCATTGCAAAACTACTCATTCATGAATAGAATGTGTGCATGGACAAAAATATCTCAACCCTCTTGAGGGAAATCAAGACACAGCAAGACTGGACCGAAGTTCGACTCGCAGCCGAGCTCGGAACTACCCAGCCTACCGTCAACCGCATTTTGAACGGTCAAGACGACTGCAAAATCTCGACGTTCAAGGCTATCTGCGCGCTGCATCAAACGTGCTTTGCCCGAGTCGCTGAACCGACGGCAACCTAAGGACTTTCCATGAAAATCATTCGCAACGCTACCGGGCTCCCGGTCGGCGCAGGGGTAACTGTCGCCCAAATTCCGGGGAGCGCTATGAAAACCATCATCAAACGCACTGTCATGCAGCTGTACTGCCTCGAGCTGATCAAGGGCTCGACCGTCATCCGTGCATTCAATCGCTTTCAATTGTGGGGCGCGTGATGGACGTTGCGCCGCCATTGCCGTCTGCCTTCACAGCCGAGGAAGGATTCGAATCGACGCTGCCGCTGGCGCCGTCCGATCTGCTCGCGCACGGTTGGACTGGGCTCAGCCGGCCAAGCCGCACCAGCGGGCTAATCCTCGTTGAGACGTGGCCTAGTGCGAACGATTCGGGATTTGTTCACTATTGCTGCGTGGCGATGCCCGGCGGATTTGAGACTTATTCCAAGCGTGCCTTTGCGCCGCATTGGGTCGGGATGGCCATAGACCTGATTCTCAAAAACCACGGCAGTACTGCTGGCGAACTAACGTGGACCCGGATGAGGCACTCGCCGCGCCGCGATGGCACCGCTGGCAAATATGTGACCCAGGAATTCGTCTACTTCGTGACCGCTGGTGCATTCGTCAAAATCGGTAAGACGACCGGGCAGCCAGGCAGCAGAATAGCCGGCCTGCAAACCGGTTGCCCGTATCCGATGACGCTGGCCGCGCATGAGCCGGGCGGCATCAAAGAAGAATTCGTGCTGCATCGCCGCTTCGCCGCGCAACGCGTGCGGGCCGACGGAGAGTGGTTCCGCAACGAAGGCCCGCTGCGCACGTACATTCAGGCGCTGGCCAAGAAGCAAGCACTGGCCGGGGCGGTAGCTGCATGAGCGCCCTGATCAAATACGACCAGGCGCGCCAAGCACTGGCCGCCTGCCGCAACGTCGACGACATCAAGGATATCCGCGATAAGTCAGAGGCGATGCGCCTGTACGCCAAGCAGGCCAACGACACCGAGCTGGAGCAGTGGGCCGCCGAGATCAAGCTGCGTGCCCAACGTGCGATCGGTGAAATCAGCGCCGGGATTGCCAAACAAAGCGGTGGCTTCGGCATAGTTCCCTCCGGTGGGAAGCATAAGGCTGAGGTGCTGGCCGACGCGGGCATTTCCACCTCAACGGCAAACCGGTACGAAAAACTGGCCACCATCCCACTGGCCGATGTCGAGGCGCTGATCGCCAAGCACAAGGATGCAGGCAAACCGGTGTCGGCCAAAGCGGTGCTGGCCACCTTGGCCAAGCCGGCGCCAGCACCAACAACAGCAGCCGCGGCGCCGGCCAAGTCACCCGAGCCGCCGGCGCTGAACGAAGACGCCCCGGATTTCAGCACGTTGGCCGCAGGCGCGCACCAGGTGTCCGAATTCGCCCACGCTGGCGACTACCCCGACAACGATGACACGCCCGATTTCCTCGATCTTCTGCGCGCAGAAGAAGCGAAGGTAGCTGCACTTGAGGCAGAAAACGCGGCACTTCAAGAGCGTATCAAGTTTCTCGGAGATAGCGACCAAGCGGCGCGTATTGAGGCGCTGGCGCTGGAACGCGACGCAATGATGAGTTTGTCCGCTACACGCTTCGACGACTTCATTAAGGCGAACAAGAAGGTGGTCGACTACACGAAGCTGCTGGACAAAATGCGCAAGGCTGCCGGCGTTGAAAAATACAGCGACATCCTGTCGTGCATCACCCCGATTTCGAAGGAGGCGTAATGGCCGAAGAACTCCGACTCTATCCGCTACAGACCGCCGTGATTGATGCGCTCCATCACGCTTTTCCTCTATACCGAAACATCCTGATTCAAGCTCCGTGCGGCTTTGGTAAAACCGAGCTGGCCACCGCCATTCTCGCCACGGTGAAGAAGAACTATAAGCGCGGCGCCTTCATCATGGACCGCATTGCCCTGGTCAATCAGGCGTCCGAGCGCTTCGACAAGTACGGCCTGGATCACGGCATTTTGCAGGCGCAGAATGAGCGGCTTGATCGTGCTAACCCTATCCAGATTGTCAGTCTCCAGACGCTGAAGGATGACCCGCTGGACGTCCAGCTGCTGGTGGTCGACGAGTGCCATGTGCTGCCGAATTCGCTTAAAAAGCGGCTGGAAAAGCGAAAGTGCTTCACCATCGGCTTGACCGCGACCCCTTTTACGAAGGGGTTGGGCAAGTACTTCGATCACGTCATCAATGCGGCCACTACGAACCAGCTGATCGCCGACGACAAGCTGGTGCCGTATCGTGTGTTCGCCGCGTCGGAGCCCGATATGACCGGGGCGAAAGTGGTGGCGGGCGAATGGTCGGAGAAGGAAGCCGAATCGCGCGCGCTGCCGATCATCGGCGACGTGATCGAAGGCTACAAGGAACACGGGCAAGGAAAGAAATTTATCGCCTTCGCTTCGTCGGTCGTACACGCGGAAGAATTACAGCGCCAATTCATGGCCGCTGGCGTGGTGGCTAACCTGTACACCTATCAGCAGTCCGACGAGGAGCGCGACGCGTCTGTAGCCGAGTTCCGCAAGCCCGACAGCTATATTCGCGGCCTGATCAGCATCGAGAGCCTGACACGCGGTTTCGACGTGCCCGACATCGAGGTGCTGATCCTGGCGCGCCCGCTACGCAAGGCCCTGGCCGTGCATATCCAGATGTTGGGCCGCGTGCTGCGCTGCTCGAAGTCCACCGGCAAGACCGAGGCGATCGTACTGGACCACAGCGGCAACTGCATGCGTTTCTGGACCGAGGTTCAGGATTTCTTCGAAAACGGCATCGACGAGCTGGACGGTGGCAAGCCGAAGGAGTCGAAAGCGCCCGCCGCGAAGACCGAGAAGAAGCCTGCAAGGTGCCCGACCTGCTTCCATGTCCACGATGCCGCACCTGCCTGCCCGGCCTGCGGCGCGGTGTACAAGAAATCCGCAATCATCGAGCAGGTGTCTGGAGTGCTGAAAGAGGTCAAGGGTACTAAAAAAGCCCCGCCAACTCCCGAGGTGAAGCGCGATTTCTACGCCCAACTGCGCCAGTACGCAACTGACAAGCAGAAGACCGACAAATGGGCGCTGGCCAAATTCCGCGAAAAATTCAATGAATGGCCAGCGAACGGCAATGTGCCCCCGGCGCCACCTTCGCCTGAAGTGCTGCGGTGGATTCAGTCGCGCAATATGGCTTACGCCAAGGCGAAGGCAAAGGGCGCATGAGCGATTTTTACCAATTCGTCCAGGCGAACGGCATCATCGTGCCGGATACGTTCACGCCTGGCCGCTGGATCCGTTGCCGGACCGAGAGCCACCCGCGCAAGAAGAACGGCAGCATCAAGCTGGCCGACGACGGCCTGGTCGGCTGGTGCCAAGATTACGCCGTGCACGCCGAGCCGGTGATGTGGCGCGCCAGTGATGACGCCGCTGCGCTGGCCGCGCCAATCGACCGCGCCGCCATCGCACGCCGCCAGGCTGAACGCCGGGCCGCGCTGTGCGAAGCCACCCTTGGCGCGCGCGCCTTCTACGCGAAGTGTGCGCCGCTGCGCGACAGCCACCCGTACCTGGTGGGCAAGGGCTTGGGCGTGGCCGGCTGCGTCGGCCTGCGCGTCGACGCCGACGGCTGGCTGGTTGTCCCGATGCTCTACAACGGCAAGATTCTCAGCCTGCAGCGCATTTCGCCGGACGGCGAGAAGAAATTCCACTTCGGCGCCACGACTAAGAGTGCGTATTACGCCATCGAGCGGGCCGGTGCTGCCGTCACAGTTCTCGTCGAGGGTTTCGCCACCGGCCTGACTGTCTTCCAAGCCATCCCGAATTGCCGCGTCATCGTTGCGTTCAACGCCGGAAATCTTCCCGTCGTCGCGGATCGCATGGACCGCTCCGGTATGGGCGTCGTGTGCGCCGACAACGACCACGAGACTGCCGCGCGCATTGGCCGTAACCCTGGCCTTGATGCTGCGCACGCCGCCGCCGAGCTGCTGGGCGTAGGCGTCGCGGCGCCGGCCTGCAAGGGCACTGACTGGAACGACTACTTGATGGAGCAGATGGAGCTGGCGCTAGAAGGCCAAGCGTTCAGTTTCACCCGCAAGCGCACGGTGCTCCAGGTGCAGGCGAGCGTGTTCGCCGACATCAAGCTGAAGGTCATGCGGGAAGCGCGGCTGCTGCGCGCGAAGTAGGGCAGCAGCCTGTATTCGACTTCGTCCGAATTTCGTTCGAAGCCGAATGCAGTACCAGTTCGACGAATTTCGTCGGCTTGGGCGGATTTGAAATCGAGGCAAGACGAAGGGGCGCGTTTGAAACGCGGACCAGGTGGAGCGGACGACACCAGAAAAAACGTGCAAGGGCCTGAATCGGCCCACACCGCAAAAAGACCGACGGCACCGTCGAGCACCAGGGCACAGCACGAACAAGGCGCAGAGGGGGCCTTGCCGAGGCCTGAGAGCACAGGCCGGAGCGAACAGAGGTACAGAGTTGGAATGCTTGGCTCGTTCGGCAGGCGCATTTACCAGAGTGCGCCAATCGAAAGAGCGAGGGGGCGGCCTGGGCGAGCCGTAGCGGAACTGACCATCCGTGAATACGTCACTTTCGATACAAGTTTTTGCTGATTTTGCTCGGGGGCCAGGGACACCTAACCCTCATACCTAACAACTGCGGAGGGGTTCCAACCAACCCCTCTAAATGACCACTATGGCCGAGAGAAAAGCATGACGAAAAGCGACCGCCCGATTCCCGCAAAAATTGAGCAGCGCCTGATGGAGTTACTGAAAATGAAGGAGTTCGATATGCAAGAAGTGAACTGGTGCCGCACGACCTACTGGGCTCGCCGCGGCGACTGGCACGCCATCCTGGTGGCCTGCCACGACACGGCGCTGGTGCGGATCGCAACCGAAGCCGCAGCCGCGCGCGCAGTCGAGGTGCGCCCATGAGCAAGCGCCCGACACTCACACTGCGCTGGCCCGTCAAGACCGCGTCGGTACCGGACATCGTTTTCGTTGACGTGACCGAAGACAGCACGCCGCCAGCGCTCAAGCCTGTACGCGTTGCCACACTGCCGCCATTGGTGCGCAACACCGTGGAGCAAGAACATTACCAGAACGTGGTGCGCCTGCTCGACGGATGGGCCGAATGGATCAGAACGGGCGAGCCAATTGCCGAGGGCGCGCCCCGGCAGTGCCTTGGCGCGCCGGACGCTCGGATACACAGCTTCGAAGATATGGAGATCGAGGTCAACAAGCGCCTGGTGCGCGAAGTCCATACGGCCGTCTGGGAGCTGCAGGTCATCGAGCGCGAGGCAGTTATGACGCATTACGGCCTCAAGACACGCGGTGTCTGGCGCGCGGATTTCGCCAAGTTGTTCGATCAGGCGGTCGACAGCCTCTTCAAGACGCTCAGGGGCCGCGTGGCCTGTTGATTCGGCCCGATAACTCTCTGCGACGCTCTGGTAACTGCTACGAATATAGCAGTTACCAGAGCTACCAAAAAGGGGCGCAAGAGTGGAGCTTATGGCGTCGAACTGGTTAGAGCACACAGATTATTCAGCACAGCGAGGCGGCGCATTCCGCCATAAAAATGGGAGAACAAAGATGGGTCAAGTGAATGAGTCAGCGCCAACGAATCAGCGCAGCGAGAAGCCAGCAGTTTCGCTCAAGGTCATGAAAGAGCGCGGCACGCCTGGCGTGTCGACCGTGAAAAGCTGGGGCGTCGATCCGCGCCTGGTGCAGTTCGAGCCTGGCTTCAACCGGCCGATTAACCGCGAGCATGTGGAGTCGATCAAAACCTCGTTGCGTGCCGGGCACGAGCTTGACGACATCAAGGTCCGTATCGAGGAGGGCGCGATCATTGCGGTAGACGGGCACCATCGGGTCACAGCCGCGGTTGAATGGCTGGCCGAGCCTGGCGTCCGCGAACCTGACGGAGGCTTCCAGCTGGGCGCCAAGCAGTTTCGCGGCGGCGATGCGGAGCGGGTCATCCACCTGATCACCAGCTCGCAGGGCCTCGGCCTCACGCCACTGGAGCGTTCGGCGCAGTATCGCAAGCTCGTCGGCTGGGGCTGGACGCCGGCCGCAATCGCAGAGGCGGTCGGGCGCTCTGTGCAGAACGTCAGTGATGCCCTGGTGCTCGCGGACGCAAACAGCGATGTGAAGCTCGCTGTTACTGAAAAGCAGATCAGCGCGAGCAACGCAGCGAAGATCGTGCGCCAGAGCGGCGGACGCGCCGGCGCCGTCATCGCTGAGCACGTCGAGGCGGCGCGGCTCCAGGGGAAAGCGAAGGCAACGGCCAAACAGATCGCCGGGAACACACCGAAAGATTTGGTCTCTGCAATACGTCGGGAAATGGACAGCGGCGGAACATTCCGCGCGGAAGAGTTGTGCCCGAGTTTCGCCGATCTGATCACCTACCTGCGCAGCACGCCATCCCGGGGCGACACCAGCCCAGCGCAGCAAACGAAATAACGCGCCGGCCGCCCCGCGATCCGGGCGGCACAACGAAAGGCATTCATGATCTACTTAGCAATCTGGACGTGTGTATTGGCGTTTGTTGTGATTTTGTTCTGGGCTCTCAACCGCAAGCACAACCGATTTGTCCGCCAGCTCTCGGCGAGGCGCAATACCCCAGCGCACCAGCCGCCACCGCCACCACCTGCGGTTTTTACCGAGAATGCAATCGGCGCTGTTGAGCAGGGCGAAGCAACGCCATACTGCGAGACAGGCCGCCCATCGGCGCCAGGGCCTCACGCTTTGCCTGCGCCGGGACCGAAGAACGAGGTCTCGCCGAAATTGGCGAGACCGCAATCTCCGGTTCCAGCTGCCGCACCGCCGCGTCGCCGCGATTCACCACATAGCAGCGACAACGGGTATGTCGTGCATGACGTCCCTACGTTCCCATCGGCGGCTTCGTACAGCCCTGCGTCGCGCAGTTCGTGTCATGGCCAGGGCGGCACGTTCGATGGGGGCGGTGCCTCCGGCGATTGGGGCAGCAGTTCGTCGTGCTCGTCGTCTGGTAGTTCGAGTTCGTCCAGCTCGTCGAGTTCATCCGATAGTGGCGGCAGCAGTTGCAGCAGCGATTAGCACCGGCAAGTGGGGCACCAGATACGCGGCGCGCGCCGATTCCGAAACGGTTAATTTGAAAATATATTTCCACAATTCATTGACATCGCTACGAGCGATAGTAGAATAGCTGCCATCGGGACTTTTTGCGCCCGGAAATAAAGCCCGCACCAGAAGGTCAGCGGGCTTTTTTTATTTCAGAAGGCTATACTGGTCGCTTTATATTTGAGGAGGCCAGAATGCGTTTTCCAGTTGTGTACGATATCCTGTTGCGGGCAGAGGTTGAGGCGCCCAACAAGGATGAGGCTATCGGCTTTATTATTGACGCGTTGACACGAGCGAAAAGTGTTCCTGAAGGGTTCTATTCGGCATTTGAGACTATCCGGGATGATAATCTGAAGGGAACGAAAGACGATGATTCGCGCGAAACCAATGGCTTCGTGGTATTCACCTCTGCTCAAAAGCACAGGTTGTTAGCGCGTATAGCAAATGTTGTTGAAGCCGCAGCACAGGGTGACAGGAAGCCTGGCCACGAGCTCATCGCAACGCTGATGAACGAGTTCGAGTATCTGGAACATACTAATTTGGAAGGCGTCACGTCGATCGTCTAGGTGAGTTCCGGGCGCCGATGTACTTTCCGCCGTGCTGATCGCAAAGCACGCCGACCACCGAAATTTGCCCGCCCAGCTTGCAGATAGCAACTAGGCACAGAGAAGCCCCGCACCGAAAGGTCAGCGGGGCTTTTTGCATTGGAAGATGGCGCGCAGGGCGCAAAGCGGTCTTGAAAACCGTGCCAGTGGCAACGCTGATGGTTCGATTCCTTCATCTTCCGCCAGATCACAGGTAGCTTGGCCGAGTGGCCGAAGGCAACGGGTTGCTAACCCGTACAGTCGAAAGGCTGCGTAGGTTCGAATCCTACAGCTACCGCCAGTACACCGTGAGGCTACCATGACGCAGACCACCAAGCCCGACAAGCGCCAGGTGCGCGATTACATGGACCGCCGCACGCATCCCGAGCAGGACGACCCGCCGCCCACGCCCGCCGACATTCGCCGAGAGCTAGGCTGGGGCCTCATCCCGCATAACAACGACGACATGAACGAGCAGCCATGACGACAGCAACCGAATTGCCGGAGCAGCCGGCACGCACGATCACATGCGCGTTGAACGTGCGCGTCGCCTGGTGGCTGATGCCCTACCTGCGCACGCTTGCGTTTATCTGCGCGGTCACTGGCATGGAACCGAACATGAACAGGGTGAAGCGCGTGATCGACAAGGGTGTAACGGCCGCCGCCAGTCGCATTCACTGATCGCCGGCAGCGCACTTACACAACTAACCAAGGAATAGGCCATGTGCGATAACACGGGAACCAGCGTAACCAGCATGATCGAGCAACGTATCCAGGCGGATGTAGAACGCAGTGAGAAGGAGGCATTGGAGCCGTTACGCCGCGCGATCGAGGCCGAGCTCAACAAGCTCGGCATCAATCCAACGTTCACCAGTATGCACACGTTCGTTTCCGATATGCGCTGTACGCACATCAAGAATCAAATGCGTGCTCGCGTGGAGGCGCTGGTCGACCGTGTTGTGGATCACGATCCCCAGGCGCACGCATAGCGATGGCCTGGTCCAAGCAATCCCGCCAGGAGCGCGGCTACGGCGCAGCATGGGACCGAGTCCGCAAGGTGGTGATGGAGCGCGACGGCGGCCTGTGTCAGGTGTGCCTCAAGGCGGGCCGCTACGGCGTCATCGCGTACGCAGTCGACCACGTGGTGAGCAAGGCCAAGTGCGCGGCGCTGCGCTGGTCTGACGCACGCACAGACGACCCTAGCAATCTCCAGGCAATCTGCGGACCGTGCCACGAGGTGAAGACCGAAGCCGAGCAGGGGAAGACCAAGCGGCGGGTGGTGACGATCGGCGCCGATGGCTGGCCCGTCTCCGAATGATGCGCGGCGAGAAACATTCATCTTCAGCAACATTCTACCAGGAAATGTTGCCGTGGGGGCATCCCCAAACTAGGGGGACTTGGCCCACACAGGACCGCGCTCTCCCTTCGATTTAACGCTAACCCACAAAACGCCAGGGAAAATATGACGACCAAGACCAAACGGACGAGGGCCGACTCTGCCGCCAGTGCCGTCAAGGCCATGGTCGACGCCGCCAAACCCGACATCGAAGTGCCGAACTACGTGACGCTGACTGCTTCGGCGGTGCCTTTTTGGACCGGAGTTGTGCGGGCGCGCGCGCGAGACGAGTGGACCGACGTGGATTTGGTGGTGGCGGCGCAGCTGGCGCAGTGCCAAGCCGACATTGCCGAGGAAGACCAAGCGTTGCGCGTCGAGGGGCGCGTGATCATGAACGATCGCGGCACGCCGGTGATGAACCCGCGCACGATTGTGATGGAGCAGCTGGCCCGGCGCGAAATGGCGCTGATGCGGACGTTGCGTATGGGTGGCCGGGTCGCCGGTGACTCGCGCGACCAGGCCGGCAAGCGCAAGGTCGAGCGCGAGTCACGGAAGCTGCGCGACGAGCTGGAAGAAGAGGACGATGGGCTCCTCGCCACGTAAGGCGAAAGCAGCCAAGCCCATCGAGATCGACACCGACGAAAAATACTGCACCAAGAAGCCGCTCACCCGAGGCGAAAAAGTCTGTGCATTCGTCGAGCGGTATTGCCTGGCGCCTGAGGGCGACCACATCGGGAAACCGATCCGGCTTGAGCCGTTCCAGCGCCGATTTATCCTAGAAATCTACGACAACCCGTTCGGCACGCACAGCGCTTACCTATCGATCGCACGGAAGAACGGCAAGACCGCGCTGATCGGCGCGATCCTCCTGGCGCATCTGGTCGGGCCTGAGGCTGTACGCAACAGCCAGATCATCAGCGGCGCCCAGTCGAAAGAACAGGCGGCAGTGGTGTTCGAGCTGGCCCGCAAGATGATCGAGATGAGCGAGGTGCTGTCGAAGCTGGTCCGCGTTCAGCCAAGCGGCAAGCGCCTGATCGGCCTGGCACGCAACGTCCTGTACAAGGCGTTATCCGCTGAGGGGAAGACGGCTCACGGGCTGTCGCCGATCCTGGCGATTCTCGATGAGGTCGGGCAAATCATCGGGCCTACCGACAAGTTCGTTTCGGCCATCACGTCGGCCCAGGGCGCATACAGCAACCCGCTGCTGATTGCGATCAGCACGCAGGCGCCGACGGATGCCGATCTGTTTTCGACTTGGATCGATGCGCAGGCGAGCGCGCCGGACCCGAGAGTTGTGTGTCACGTCTACGCGGCGCCGGCCGATTGCCAGCTTGACGACCCGACGGCGTGGGCGGCGGCGAATCCAGCGCTCGGCATCTTCCGGTCCCTTGAGGATGTGCGTAAGCAATGTAAGCAAGCGATGGACATGCCGGCCAACGAGTCGGAGTTCCGGAACCTGATCCTGAACCAGCGCGTCGAGGCGGTTTCGCCATTCGTCGCGCGGTCGACCTGGGAATCGAACAATGGCGCGCCAGGTGACGCTGCCGGAATGAAGGTGTGGGCCGGCCTCGACCTGTCCAGCGTCAACGATCTGACCGCCCTGGTGGGCGTCGACGAATCCGGTGGCGTGCACTCGGCATTTTGGGTGCCAAAACATGGTCTTGCCGAGAAGTCGCGCAAGGACAAAGTGCCGTACGACCTGTGGGAAAAGCAGGGTTTTCTCAACGCGACGCCTGGGAAGGCCATCGAATACGAGTTTGTGGCGGAGTATCTGCGCGGTTTTTTCGACCGCTTCGACGTCCAGGCGATCGGATTCGACCGCTACAACATGAAATTTTTGAAGCCCTGGCTCGTGAAAGCGGGTTTTTCGGAGGCGGAGTTGGAACGGTTTGTCGAGTTCGGCCAGGGCACGGCCAGCATGACCCCGGCGCTGCGCGACTTGGAGGTGCGGCTGCTGAATGCGCAGCTGCGCCACGGCTCACACCCTGTGCTCAACATGTGCTGCGCGAACGCCAAGGTGGTGGGCGACAGCGGCGCAAGAAAGTTCGACAAGCGCACGGCGCGCGGACGCATCGACGGCATGGTGGCGCTGGCCATGGCGGTGGGCGTCATGCCCCAGGCCGAAACAAAAAGCGGCTCCCTTGACGATTACCTTTTGGACCAATAGCGCATGAAATTATTCAGCAAGGCAGCGGCCACCGGCTTGGCGTTGAAGAGTATTTACTTTTCGATCCGGGACGCAGTGGCCTATCGCGGCGTGCGCGACGCAAACAAGGATGTAACGCTCAACTATGGCGACGTGCGCAACGGCACGCCAGGCGTGAACGCGGCGCTCCAGCTGTCGGTGGTCTGGTCCTGCGTGCGCTTGATTGCGGAAACAATCGCGACGCTGCCGCTGATCACGTACGAACGCAAGGTGGTGAATGGGCGCGAAATTCGCGTGGTGGCGCGCGATCACCCACTCTATTACCTGTTGCATGATTCGCCGAATGCGGATATGACCGCCGTCGAATTTTGGGAGGCGGTCGTATCGCAAATTTGCCTGTGGGGGAACGCGTACTGTCTGAAAAGCTACGGCGCCGCCGGCCGCATCGTCGCGCTGGACCCGCTAAATCCGGCCCTGATGGCTGTCCGCCGCAACCCGGATGGTGGCGTGCGCTACCTGTACGCCGATCCGCGCGGGCAGAAAGAGTTCACCGAGGGCGAAATCTGGCACATTAAAGGCTTCGGCACCGATGGCCTGATGGGGATTTCCCCAATAACGGCCGGCTGGCGGTCGATGTCCGGCGCCACGGCGACCGAGAACGCATCGGCCAGCACCTTCACCAACAACATGCGCACGCAGGGCGTGGTGTCGGTAAACGAATTTCTCACCATCGAGCAGCGTGCGCAGATGAAAACGAAGGTGATGGGCGCCGTTTTTGGCGACGCCCGCACAGGCCAGCTGCAGCTGCTCGAAGGCGGCGCCGAGTTCACGCAACTTTCGATGCACCCAGCCGACGCACAGATGCTGGAAACGCGCTCGTTCAGCGTGGAAGACCTTTGCCGCTGGTTCGGCATGCCGCCGTCAATGATCGGCCACGGCACCGCCGTATCGAACTGGGGCACCGGGCGCGAGCAGATCAATCTGAACCTGATCCAGTACGTGCTGCGCGCATACATGGTACGGATCGAGCAAGGCATTAAAAAATCGCTGATGAAGCCTGCCGAACGCGCGCGCTACTTCTCGGAATACAGCGTCGAAGGCTTGCTGCGCGGGGACAGCGTGACCCGGTTCCAAGTGTACGCGACAGCGACGTCGAACGGCCTGAAAACCCGCAACGAATGCCGCGCGCTGGAGAACGACCCGCCGCTGCCAGGCGGCGACGAGCTGACCGTGCAAAGCAATCTGATCCCGCTCTCGCTGCTGGGAAAAATCACCAACACGGCCCAGGCGGCCAAGTCGGCCGTGCTGTCATGGCTTGGAATCAAGGAAAACAACGATGCAAATCCTCCACAAATCGATTGATTTGGAGCTGAAAAGCCTGACCGACAAGGGCAGCTTTTCCGGCTACGGCTCGGTGTTCAACGTGGTCGACAAGGGCGGCGATATCGTTGCTTCTGGCGCGTTCGCGGAAAGCCTGAGCAAGTGGCAGAAGTCGGGCCGCACAGTTCCAGTGCTGTGGCAGCACCAGTCGGATCAGCCGATTGGTGCATGGGAAGACCTAAAAGAGGACGACCACGGGCTGCTGGGGGAGGCGTCGCTGTGGCTCGACGACGCGCCATACGCACGTCTGGCGCACAAGGGCATGAGCACCAAGACGATCACCGGCCTGTCGATCGGGTACCGCGTCAAGGACTACAGCGTCAACAAGGACACGGGCGTCTACACGCTGCAAAAGCTCGATCTGGTCGAAATCAGCGTGGTCACCAACCCGATGAACGATGACGCGCGTGTGGCCGACGTCAAGAGTTTGATCGAGGCCGGCCGCATGCCAACCCTTCCCGAATTCGAAAAGTTCCTGTGCGATGCAGGTGGCTTTTCACGAACGCAGGCTAAAGCCATCGCCGGCAGTGGCCTGTCGAAACTGCTTACTCGGTGCGAGGCCGAGGGCGATCTTGGCGACACGCTTGCCGCGTTGAAGGGTTTCAGCATTCTGTAATCCGCGTTTCACCCTCCCTCATTAAGGCCCGCCACTTGCGGGCTTTTTCTATTTTAGGAACAAAGATGGCTACCGAAATCGAAGTAAAGCAGGAACTGGCGAAAATCAGCGACCAGGTTAAGGAACAGGGCGAAAAGGCCATGTTCGAAGCCAAGAAGGCTGGCGACATGTCGACTGAAACCAAGGGCCGTGTTGACGAGCTGCTGGTCAAGCAGGGCGAATTGCAGGCCCAGCTGCTGGAAATCCAGCAAAAGATGGCCCGGCGCGGCGGCACCGACGACGAGGGCCGCGTCAAGACCGCCGGCGAGCTGGTCATCGGCTCAACCGGACTGAAGGAGCAGATGGACGGCGGCTGGAGCAAGAACAGCAAAATTACCGTCAGCATGAAGGCGATCACCAGCCTGAACGCCAGCGCAGGGACTGGTGTAGTGGCTGACCGCGCCCCTGGAGTACAGCTTGGGCCGCAACGACGCATGACCGTGCGTGATCTGATCTCGCCAGGTACCACCGCATCGAACCTGTATCAGTACCTGCAAGAAAGCGGCTTCACCAACGCGGCGGCAACCACCGCCGAGGGCGTGCGCAAGCCTGAATCATCTATCAACTTCGTCCTGAAAAATGCACAGGTCGTCAAGATCCCGCACTTCATCAAGGCTTCGAGCGAGATCCTGTCCGACTTCCCGGCGCTGCAGTCGGTTATCGACGAGAAGCTGCGCTATGGCCTGATGCTGGCCGAGGAAGCGCAGCTGCTCAAGGGCTCTGGCGTGGGCAACAACCTGAACGGCATCTATACCCAAGCCACTGGTTACGTGCCGCCGATCGTCATCGCATCGCCCACGCGCATCGACGTGCTGCGCCTGGCCCTTCTGCAGGCCGAGCTGGCCGAATACCCATCGACCGGTATTTGTCTGCACCCAACCGACTGGGCGGCAATCGAGCTTCTGAAGGACACGACCGGCGCCTACATCTTCGCCAACCCGCAATCCCTGGCTCAGCCTGGTCTGTGGGGTCGCCCTGTGGTGGCCACCCAGGCGATGACCGTCGATCAGTTCCTGGTCGGCGCATTCCGCATGGGCGCCCAGGTGTTCGACCGCCAGCAAGCCGCCGTCACCATCGCCACGGAGAACGAGGACGATTTCGTGAACAACTTGCTGACCATCCTGGCCGAGGAACGTCTAGCACTGGCCGTGTACCGCCCCGAAGCATTCGTCAAGGGCGACATCACGCCAGCGTAACGGCGTTATGGGCGGCGCCGCGAGGCGCCGCTTCCTCAACAATCAGGAGGTAGACATGAAAATCAAAGTCACAGCGATCACCAGTTTTTCGCACGGCGCCCTGAACACGCACGTCGGCCAAGAGTTCGAGTTGACGAGGCCGGAGGCTGCTGAACTGCAAGCAGTCGGGCTGATCGCCATAGTCACCGGGCCGCCCGCTGAGCTAGATCGCGAAGCGGCCGACAACCGCCCCGATGAAGGCGCAAAGATGTCGGACGCGCCCGAAAACAAAATGATCGACGCGCCAACGAACAAGTCCAGTAAAGCGAAGGCGAAATAATGAAGACCATTCGCCTACTTTCCACATACAAGGGCAATCCTCCTCAAACCATTATCACGTTGGACGACGCAACCGCAAATGCGTTGCTTGCTGGCGGCGTGAATGCGACGCTCGATCTCACCGGCGGGGTTCGCACGTCGTCCCCCGCGCCGGTGCAGCCGCGCGCAAACGCCCTGGTTTCGAGCAGCGCGGGTGGCCTTGCTGTGTCGCTCGACTTCGGGTCGCGTGCTCGCCGTTTTCCGATGGGCAGCATCAAGGGTGCGTGCAAATGGTTCGGCGCGGCGATTGCTGGCATCACGTTCGCCGGCCCGGTTGCGAACGGTGGGGCATATCGCGCGACGTGGGGCCTGACCACGGTGGCTGAAGCGCCTTTCTTCGCCGTGCAACTGGTGTACGTCAACCTGTGTAATAACCCGATCACGGGCCTGCGAGCAATTGTTGGTGTCACCGAAAGTATTGCGACAGATGTTGCGGCGAATCGTTGCAAGCCTGTTATTGGGGGCGTTACTTACGGCCAGATGGCGCCGGCGGGAAGCATCAACGGCTTCCGTGCAGTGACGTTCGCTGGCGCGGCCTCGCCAACAATTCCGGCTTCTGTGACATCGGCGCAAGTAGCGGTATCAGACATCATTCCGCTCGCTTCCGTGCCGCGTGTCGATGTGCCTGGCGCGCTGCCTGCGTGGATCATGCGCCTTGATCACGACCCTGTAACGGGCGGGAAGTACACATTTTGTCCGATGCCAGCCAGCATGCGCACCGCAAACGCTGCGAACCGCGGCCGTGTCATTCAGTCGTTCAACTACGGTGCCGATGCTGTAACCAACCCCAATAACAACCTGGGTTTCAGCGCCGAGTCGCATCTGGTCTTCCCGATCTTTCACTACGCGGTGCCATCGCTGACTGTCGTGGTGGCTGGCGATTCGATTACCCAAGACGATGCGCTGGTAGCCGATGTGTTCACGTCCTGGGGCTTCCGTGGTTGCGCGGACGCCTCGACGCCTGCCCGTCCAGTCAACTACGTGAACATGGGGGCAAGCTCGAAAGGCGCGCCCGAGTATTGGCTTCGTACGCAGGAACTCGTCGCCGCTGGCATCGTCCCTGACGTGCTGGTGATCAGCCCGGCATCGGTCAATGATGGGTACTTGCAGGCGAACCTGGCGCGGCTTTTCAGTGATCACAAGGCGCGCGCGTTGGAGATCGTGCGATTCGCTCGCGCAAATGGCATCAACAACCTCGCTTTTATTCCGCTGTTTCCTTACAACACGAACACCGTTGCGCAAGAAGAATACCGGGTCGAGTTCAATTCGTGGCTGACCACTATTCCGGGCGTTACCACCTTGTCGTTCCCTGGCCTTGGTGATGGCGCTGTGCCTGAGCGTTGGGCGGCGGCATACAACCACTTAGCGGACGGCATCCATCCGAATGACCTGGCAATCGAAACGATCCTCGCGCCGGTGCTGACCGCGTATTTGAACTCTATTGCATGACCAACGATGGCAATCCGACTGCTTACCCCTGATATCGCGCTGGCGGTGTCCATGGCCGATGCGAGCGCGAGCGCGCGTGCCAATGGGGCCGACCACGACGCGGAAATCGAAATCCGCGTGCGCGCGGTGACCGCCGAGGCCGAGCACTTCACCGGCCGCTCGATCATTAACCGCACGTATGCGGTGACGGCGCCAGGCTTCGCGGGGGTAATTCCGCTGCCGTCCTCGCCGCTGGTGGAAGTGGTCAGCTTGGAATACTTGGACGTCGACGGCGCCACGCAAACGCTGAGCGAAGACGCCTATGTCATCGAGCGTGATATCGAGCCGGGATTCGTCGCGCTCGCAGCTGGCGCGAGCTGGCCGGCGACGAGGGCGCATCCCCAGGCTGTGATTCTGACGGTGATCTGCGGATACGGACCCGACGAGACCACCACGCCGGCGGCGTTCAAGGGCTTCATCTTAGCGAAGGTGCGCGAGTATTTTGCGCCGGCTGGGACGCCAGAATCACCGCACCTTATCCGAGGGCTCGACTGTTTGAAGGTGCACAGCTGATGGCCGCTCCTTTCAAGTGCGACGAAAAGGTCACGATCGAGCAGCTTGTCGGAGAGCCTGACCCGGTGTACGGCACCGAAACGAAAACATGGGTTCCGATGCTGGTGCGCTACTGGGCCAATGTGCAGGACGAATTGCCGAGCCGCGCGGAAACGACAAAAAACGGGCTCGGTAAATCGGTCCAACGCACCCGGCTGCGCATGCAGGGCGCCCACACCGTCACTGGCGACATGCGCGTCATCTTGCACAGCCGTGGTGACCGCGTAATGCAGATCATCGCTGGGCCGGCGCTGTTGGATGACCGGGTTCACACAGAGTTTCAACTGGAGGGATATGCAAATGGCTGATCAAAATATTACCGGCGGCCGGGAGCTGGATGCATTTTTGCAGCAGTTCTCGGCCAAGTTTGAAAAGAAAGTCATGCGTGGCGCGCTGCGTGTTGGCGCGAACGAGTTCAAGGAAGAAGTGAAGGCCAACATACCGGTCGACAGCGGCGCACTGCGGCGCAGTGTACGGGTCACTACAAATGCCAAGGGCGGCCGCGTAACTGCGTCGGTCAAGATCGGCAACAAGAAGGCTTGGTACGCACAGATGGTTGAGTTTGGCACTCGCGCGCACAAGATCACGCCACGCGGCGCCAAGGCGCTCCGAATCGCTGGTTATGTCGTTGCCGACGCCGACCACCCTGGTGCCCGGCCGCGCCCGTTCGCGCGCCCGGCATTCGACGCCAGGGCAGCGCGCGCGGCAACCGCCGTGGGCACAGAAATCCGTTCGCGGCTGACTGCCAAAGGCATCAACCTTCCAGACGCAGGGTAATCATGAAAATTCTGATGATGAAAACCGTACAAGGCTCGCTTGACGGCGTAACCGTGCATGAGCTGAAAGCGGGAACCGAGTACGACACTGTTGACAGCCCGCGTGGCGATCGCCTGGCGAAGTACCACATCAAGCAGGGTGTCGCAGTTCCGGCCCTGGGCCGCACTGGATCGGTGCTGGCGCCGGAACCGAAACAGGCATCGCGCAAGAAATGAGCGCGGTTGCAATCGTTCGGGCGCTGTTGCTCGCCCACGAGCCCATCCTCGCCCTGGTTCCCGCCGCGCGCATCGTCGCCGGCACGGTCCCCGCTGGCGCGTTACCGGCGATCGGCATCACGGAGGTCGGCGGCAACGAACATGACACGGTGGCGCGCGCCGGGAACAGCCTGGTCACCTCGCGCGTTCAGGTCACCGTGTATGCGTCGTCCTATCCGCAGCAGAAGGCCGTGCTCAAAGCCGCCAAGCTTGGCGCCGGCGTGCACACGGGGCCGATCGCCGGGTGCGCGGTACGCAGCGTACTGCGCGACCTGATTGGCCCTGACATGGGAGACGACGCGATCCCGACGTTCGAGCAGAGCCGCGATTTCATGGTCACGTACATCGAGCCAATCTGATCTATCCAGCAGGTTCACAGTTTTATCAGCCCGCCCGTTTCGCAATCCAGCGAGCGGGCTTTTTTCATTGAAAGGTTCTACATCATGGCAGGCATTGATTTTGACACTATCGCCGGGACGAAGCTCTACATTGCGGACGGCGCTCCAACCGTAACAGAGGGCGCGGGCGCCGCAGCGGCATTCGCACTGCTCACCTGGGTCGAGTTCTCCGGCCTGACAAGCATCGGCAGCGTGGAAGGGCGCGAGTATTCAATGGCGACGCTTTCCACCGTTGGCGATGCTCAGGACCGCGAGAAGAAGGGCTCGTTCAAATTGCCAAACGCAGAATTTGAATTTGCATGGCTGCCGGACGACGCCGGGCAAATTCTCGCAAAAGCAGCTTCAAAAAACTACACGGTGCCTTCGTTCAAGCTCGTCGATCAGGACTTGGGGATCAACTATTTCACCGCGCAGGTCAGCACCTTCAAGCGCAATGGCGGCACGAGTAATGACGCACTGAAGGGCAGTACGACCCTGCTGCGCCAGACCGATACCGTCACCGTTTAACCATCACGGCCACCTGGCCATCACTAGCACCGGCTGTCGCCTGTCTCCTTCGTGGGAGCAGTCGCTGGCATGGGCATTTTTATTACCCACGCAAAGGAATCACCATGACCAACCTCAAAAAATACGCACTCGTTCCTACCGCTGTTCACCACCTGCGCGACGGCAACGACGAACTGATGTACGCAGACGGCCCGAACGGCCAGCCCGATGAATCGAAGCCGATGCGTGCTCACATGTTCGGCCCCGGCACCAAGGTCTACGCGAAGGCGAAGGCCGCCCAGTCGAACCGCAACATGGACCGCTACAAAAAGAAGGGTAAGTCGGACTTGACCGCCGAGGACCAGACCAACGACACCGCCGAATTTCTGGCGGCCTGCACGGACCGCCTGGAAAACGTCGAGGTTGACGAGCTGACGGACAAGGCGCTACACATGGCGGTCTATACCGATCTCGAACTGTGCTTCATCCCGGCACAACTGGATAAGCTGCTGAGCGATACCGCAAATTTTACAAAGGCGTCGCCGACTGCCTAAGTCTCTACGTTCGGCACTCGGCTTGGCTCGGCGCGGTGCTCGAACGGGAAGAAAGCGACAAATCGAAGGAGCCGGGCAAGTCCCGACTGCAAGTGCTGCGGGTGAGGTTCGGCGACGATTTCGAGCCGGCGATGCCGCCGCTTGACTGCGGCGAGCATCTGGTCAGCCTGCTGTGGAGTTGGGGGCCAACCATGTGCGGCAGCATGGGCGATTCCCCGCTTACGCATCAAGAGATCAGCTACTGCCAGATAAACACCGGTATCGAGCTGTCCGCATGGGAGGCCGAGACGCTTATCAAGCTTTCGCGCGAGTATTTCGGAGAATCACATCGCGCGACAAAGCGTGATTGCAAGCCGCCGTTTGCCGAATCGACGGAAGGGGAGCAGGTAAGACGCGCTGAGCATCAGCGAAAAATGAGGAGTTTCCTCGACGGATAGGCCAGCTTCGCGCTGGCCTTTTCTTTGCCCAAAAATTAAAGGAAAAGCATGATCGTCGGCGATATGGAAATCCGGTTGAGGGCAGACATCGCCCGGCTGCAGCGCGACATGGACAGCGCGCGCCGCGTGGTCGGCGACGCCACCACGAGCATCAGCCGCGCTGCTGACATGGCGAAGGCAGCACTCGCCGGTATCGCTGCTGGAGCCGGCTTGTCCCAGCTCATTCAAATGTCCGACGCGTATGCAAAGTTTACGGCGCAGCTACGCCTGGCGTCAGCGTCGGCGCGCGAATATGGAGCGGCGTACGCTGACGTCAAGCGGATTGCGACAGCATCCCAGCAGGCGCTCGGGGAAACCGGTGTGCTGTATGCCAGGATCGCCAACGGCACGCGTGAGCTGGGCACCTCCCAGAAGCAGGTCGCCGCCATCACCGAAGTCGTGAACATGTCCCTCAAGGTCTCCGGAGCGACTGCCACCGAATCGGCATCGGCGCAGCTGCAACTGGCCCAAGCGTTCGCTTCCGGGACGCTGCGGGGCGAGGAATTCAATGCTGTGAACGAGGCGGCGCCCCGGCTGATGAAGGCGCTTGCCGACGGTATGGGGCTGCCGGTCGGTGCCCTGAAAAAGATGGCCGAGGAAGGGCAAATCACTTCAAAGGTCATGGCAACCGTTCTGCCCGACGCCCTTGAGAAACTGCGGGTGGAAGCGGCCCAGGTGCAAACCATCGGCGGCGCATTCACCGTGCTCAAGAACAACATCATGGAACTGGTCGGCATGCAGGCCAATGCCAGTGGCGCGGTGGCCGGGCTCACCGGTGCGATAGGTCTGCTGTCCAGCAATCTCGCAGGCGTGGCGTGGGCCATGTCGACCATGATTGCGATCAAGGCTACAAACTGGATCGTCGGTCTGGCCACCGATGCGTACGCGGCCGCTGCGGCCAAGCGAGCGATGGCCGCAGCCACCCTGCAAACCGCCGTCGCAACCACCCAGGCGGCAGCGGTCGCGGCAGCCGCAAAGCTGGCGGAAGCTCAGGCCAACGTACAGGCCACGGCGAGCGCCGCCGCCCTCACGACAGCACGCGTGACCGAGCTGCGCGCTGCCGTACTGGGCGCAGCCGGTGCGACCCAGTTAGCTATTGCGCAGAACGGGTTGATCCCGGCGCAGGCACGCGCTGCCGCTGCCGCCGAGGCGCATGCCGTCGCACTCGCGGCGCAGGCCGTCGCCGCAGGCGGCGCCACCACGGCGTCAATCGCCAATACCGCTGCTATTACCGCGCAGGCGGGCGCGGCTACCCTGGCCACGCGTGCAATGGGCCTGTTGCGCGGCGGCCTGGCACTCGTGGGCGGCCCCATTGGCGCGATCATCATCGCCCTCAGCGCAGGCGCTCTTGCTTGGTCGAAGTGGGGCAAGGATGCCAAGGAATCCAACGAAACCGCGCTTGAGTCGTTTGACGATGCCCACGCGCGCATCGTCAAGGGCCTCGACGAACAGATCGACAAGAACGAAAAACTGCTGCGCCTGAAGAATCTCGGTATGAGCACCGCCGGCGCCGAAAAGGCCATCCCGGTGACTGAGCAACTAGGCGCCGCATCGAGGCGCTTGAATGCCCTGAACACGCGCACGGGCGAGTTCGATCCTAATAAGACGGGGATGAGCAACAACGCTATCGACCGCGAACGCGAAAAGACGATGGCGAATATCGCGGAGCTGACCCAGAAAATGCAGAAAGCTGAGCAGACTGGCGCCGCTGTGGCGGCCCAATCGGCCAGCGAGCGCGTGGCCGCATTCAAAAAGGAGTACGCGACCAAGGACGAGCAAATGAGGGCCGAACTGAAGGCGATCGAAGACCTCAAGGGAAAAACAGCAGAATACGACATGATGGTCAAGCGCATTCGGGATAAGTACGCTGACAAAGGCAACGTGGCAGCGATCAAAGCGGAAGCGACGGCGTACCAGAATCTGATGACGTCGATCGCGGAGAAAATCGCCGCCAACAAACTCGAACTGGACGGCAACAACAGACTGTCCGAATCGCAGAAGATGACGATCAAGCTGAACGCCGAGATCAAGACCGGGAAAAGTGCGCTGTCGAAAGCCTCGATTCAGGGTGCACGTGCAGAGATCGCCATGATGTCGCTGCAGGAGGACGCCATCGCCGCACAGGCACAGTCCTTGGCACTGAAAGAAGGCGTTGCGAGGGCATCGGAGAAATCGGATGATGAAATGTTCGACCGTATCAAGAGCGAAAAGAAGGCGCTAGAAGACCAGACCAAGGCGCTTCAGCAACAGATCGACGCATACGGCCTGACCGAAGTTGCCGTCGTCGACCTGGCGATTGCAAAAGCCCAGGCGGCGCTCGACGCCGGCCCGGCCACATACGCCGAACTGTTCGCCCTGAACGATCAGATTGCGAAGCTGGAAAAAATCAAGGAACTCACCGGCAAGAAGGTCGCGCTCGACCGGGGCGCCGGCGGCGTTGCGGCGGCCAAGGATCTGCTCGAAATCATGACTGCGATCGACGAGGTAACCAAGTCGGCCGCAGCGGGAATGGCCGAGTCGTTTGGCCGCGTCGGCACGGCCATTGGTGGGCTGACGACGGCGCTTTCTGGCTACGCGCGCGCTCAGGCTGCCATCGATGCTGAGCTGAAAAAATCGACCAAGGATGCCGGCGGCGACCAGGCCATGATTCAACGCGCCAACGCGCTCGCAGCGCAGCGGTCAGCGCAACTGCAGGTGCGTTCGTATGGCGACATGGCCAGCGCCGCGAAGGGGTTCTTCAAGGAGAACACGGTGGGTTACAAGGTATTGCACGGCGCCGAAAAGGCTTTCCGTGCTTACGAAATGGCGCTTGCAATAAAAAATATGCTGACGAAGAGCGGGCTGTTGACAGCGTTCACGAGCATGTTCGTCACCAGTAAGGCCACTGAAACAGCGGCGACGGTGGCCAGCGTCGCCCCCGACGTGGCGGCATCGATGACAAAGGGCGCTGCCGCAGCGGCAGTGGGCGTCGCAACGCAGGCGCAGGGCGAACCATACACGGCGTGGGCGCGTATGGCTGCCATGGCCGCACTGATGGCCTCACTGGGCTTTGCAGTCGCCGGAGGCGGCGGCAGTGGCGGCGGGCAGTCCGCCGCGGATGCGCAAAAACTCCAGGGTACCGGGTCGGTTTTCGGCGATACCGATGGGAAGTCGGAATCGATCGCACGCTCGCTGCAAATGCTGGAGGATCACAGCGGCAGCTTGGTCCCGATCAACCGAGGCATGCTCGCTGCGTTGCGCGCGATCGAGGCGTCAATGAAAGGACTGACGAACCTCATCGTGCGCGCGCCAGGCGTCGCCAACGGCACCAATCTTGGCATCCAGACCGGCCAACTCAACATCGGCAAACCGGTCGATGGAATTTCTACTGTAATGACCGAAGTCACGAAGGGCGTGTTCGGGCCGGGCCTGGGCGACAGGATCGCCGGCTTCGTCAATAACTTGTGGGGGAAAACGAAATCGAGCATCGTGGACAGCGGCATCCAGTTCGGCGGCAACGTGCGCGACCTGCAAGGCGGCAGGGGATTCGATCAGTACGCCAGCGTCGATGTTACGAAATCGAGCTTCTTTGGGCTGAAAAAGAGCACGACAAATACCCCGCAAACCGCTGCGTTGGGCGGTGAGCTTCCGGCGCAGTTTGGCCTGATCTTCAAGGATGTCGAAACTGAGCTTTCAGAGGCTGCCGTGGTGCTTGGCATCGGAGCTGATCACGTGACCAAGACCCTCGACGCCTTAAACATCGACATGACGAAGATTTCCATCAAGGGCTTGACGGGGAGCGCGCTGACCGAAGCGCTGAATGCCTCGCTCTCGAAGGCGATGGACGAAATGAGCGCTGCAGTGTTTCCAGACATGGAGGCTTTCCGTCAGGTCGGCGAAGGGTACACCGAGACGATTGTTCGCTTGTCTTCGAACTACGCGACACTGGACAATACGCTATCCTCGATTGGCATGACGTTTGGCGCGACTGGCGTTGGTAGCCTGGCTGCGCGCGAGAATCTGATCGCTATGGCCGGGGGCATTGACAAGTTGTCCGAGCAGACCAACGCTTTCGCAACCAACTTCCTCAGCGACGCGGAACGCCTGGCCCCTGTTCAAAAATACGTGACCGACGAGTTGGCGCGGCTTGGACGGGCCGGCATCAAAACGCGTGACGATTTCAAGGCGGCCGTGCTTGGGCTGTCCGAGAGCGGCGCGCTTGCCACAAAGGCAGGATCGGAAACGTACACCGGATTGATGGCCCTGCAGGAAGCATTTGCTGCGGTGGTGCCAGAGCTTGAGAAAACGAAGACGGCCGCCGATAAGCTGAGCGAGCGCGAAAGCCTGATCGATCGGCGTGACGAACTGACGATGAGCCCGGAGAAACTGGCAACGAAGAGCCGGGGCAAAGTCGATGCATCGAACTGGGATGTCTACGACGAAGTGGGCAAGCTTGAACTGGCGAACAAGCACCGGGCGCTGGAAATCCAGAACATGGAATTAGCTGGTGATAAGGTCGGCGCCTTGGCTGCAACGCGTGCCGACGAGATCGCTGGCTTAGATCCACTCACTGCCAAAATCATCAAGCGACGCAACGCATTGCAGGATGAGGCCGCTGCTGCAGCGTTGGCTGCCACGGACAGAAAGATCGAGATCCAGATCATGGAGCTGAGCGGCAACAAGCTCGGTGCTGTGGCTGCCGCGCGGGCAGACGAGCTGGTCGGCTTGGGCGCCTTGACGGCGGCGCTCATCAGGAACCGGAACGCGCTGCAGGACCAGGCGGCTGCGGCGGACAGCGCCGTCGCCGGCGCCAACACCGCCCTGGGCAATGTCAAGGCCGCAGTGGAACGCGACAAGGGATTCCTCGAGGCGGAGTATCAGCGAAAGGTCGAGGACCTGAAAGCTGTGGCGGACGGAACGAAGGAACAGATCAGCGCAATCAACGCGCGCGCTGATGCAGTGCGGGGAGTCCTCGGCAAACTGAACGATGCTCTGGCGTCGACTGTCATCGAAACGACCTTCTTCGACCGTGCGCAACGCCGCTCGGCGCAAGAGCTGCTGGCGCGCGCGGCGATCACCACGCGCGGCGGTGGCACGGCCGATATTCAGGGCCTGGACGAGGCGCTGGCCACCATCGCCAAACCATCGCAGCAACTGTTCGGGAGTTTTGAAGAATGGGCGCGTGATCAGGCCCGTACCGGCAGCAACATCGCCGCGCTCAAGGCAAACGCTGCGGCCGAGATCGACTTTGCTGCGCTGACAGTCGACTCCATCAACAAAGCCGCAGGTGCTGCGCAGGCCGGGGGCGAGGCGCAGCTCCGGATCATGGCAGATCAGCACAAGGCGGCGATGGCGGCGCAGGACAGCATCATCACGACTGCCCAGGCGCAGCTCGACCAGGCGCGCGGACAGAATACGACCCTCTTGTCGATCGCTGATGCGCTTCGTGCGTTCGGGATCGCTGTGCAGAGCGTGAAGGACACCCCCGCACCGCTTTCCGTTGAAGGGCTGTTCGAAAAGGTACTGGGTCGCAAAGGGCAGCAGAGCGGTATCGACTTTTGGAAAAAAGCGTACGGCGAATCTGTCGACAACACCGAGCTGGCCGACTTTATGAAGGCGGCGCGGCCGGAACTCGATGCGCGCAAGAACGGCACTTTGGCTGAATTTCTGCGCACGCACGGCGTTCCTGGGTATGCCAATGGCGGCGACTTCGGCGGTGGCCTGCGCTTGGTGGGCGAGCGCGGCCCTGAACTTGAGGCGACCGGGCCGGCGCGAATCTTCAACGCAGATCAGACCCGCTCGATGCTGGGCGGTGGGGGTAACGCCGATGTCGTCGCGGAGCTGCGCGAGGTGCGGCGCGAACTCGCTGAGCTGCGCGTGCCAATGGAACAGACCGCCGTGGCCACTGGCAAGTCCGCCGGCAGCACTGACCAGTTGGCGAAGCAGTTCAACAACGTCAGCGCCGGCGGAAACGTAGTTAGAGTGAAAGTGATTCCCGCATGAGCCAACCCTGCAGCATTCTGGCGCCGGTAGCCATTACCGGCGCCATGATCGTAAGCTCGACCGTACCGGAAACCGATTACGCTACGTTTTCGATGCTGAAAGCGTACACCCTGGGTGAGCGGTGCATCAGTACCGTGACGCACCGGATATACGAAAGTGTTTCCGCGTCGTCCAACGTGGGCCACGACCCAAGCGACCTCATCAATCAGTTCGGCTCAGTCCCGTGGTGGGTCGACCAAGGACCGACTAACTTGTGGGCGATGTTCGACGGCTACGTCTCGACGAAAAGCGCGGCATCGCCCTTGTCTATAACCCTGCGCCCGGGCTCGTTTAATTCCGTTGCACTGTTCGGGCTGGAGGCGGACGGGCTGAGCATCACGGTGCGCGACGCACCGGGCGGCAACGTGATTTACAGCTATGCCGATGATCTGGAAGGATCGGCGCCAGGCGACTACTACGAATATTTCTTTGATCGGTTCAAGCCCCAAACCGATTTCGTGGCGACTGACCTGGCCGCTTTTAACAACGCGGAAATAATGGTAACGCTGACCCGGGTTACTGGCCTTGCTAAGTGTGGGCTGCTTGCGCTTGGGGATATGAAGTCTATCGGGCTGACGGAGTACGGAGCGAAGGTAACGCCAAATTCTTACAGCTTTATCGATGTCGACAGATTCGGAAGAACCACGATCACCCCTGGGGCCAACACGACAGATATGACGTTGACGGCCAAGCTCGGAATCGCGGAGGCCGCAGCTGTATACGCAACGTTGAAAGAGGTCCAGTCGGTTCCTTGCGTTGTAATCGCGACTGATCTCGTGGATTACTCGCCTCTTCGTGTCTTCGGATTGCCGACCCCAACCCTATCGTTCGACGGCCCCGACCTCTGTACCGTTTCCCTTGATGTGAAAGGATTTATCTAATGGCTGTTGTTCCCCCTCCAACAATCACGCCCGTACCGACGCCTGTAATTCAACGCAACGATCGTACGACATTTTCCAACCGAGTGGACGCCTTCGTCACCTGGCTCATTTTGGCAGTTACGCAGTTTGGCGCCCTTGCCAGCAACGTTTTTGGCAACGCCACCGACGCTGCTGCCAGCGCGACCAGCGCAGGCACATCGCTGACCAACGCAAACTTAGCCAAGGGCGCGGCGGAAACCGCGCGCGACGCTGCCCAGACCGCGAAGGGCCTTGCGGAGATTGCCAAGGGTCTTGCCGAGCAGGCCCGTGACGCTGCGGCTGGGAGCGCGGCCATGGCCAGCGGAATCGTGGCCTTCGTCGACTCTAACTCGATTGCGAAGGGGAGCTCCGACGCATCGAAACAAGTGCGCTTCGAATGCGACACGCTGATCCCAACGGGCACAGTGGTCCCGTTGACGGTACCCGCCGCCGGCGGCACTATCGCACTCCTCTCCGACCTGCAAGAATTCGTTCGGTCGATGACCTTCTACGATAATGGGACCAGCCCGGCAGTCAATTACAACAACGGCGGTACCCAGCGCGTTGCACCACCCTCTGGGGCGAAGGCGCTTACCTTCACTAACTGGCCCGCCAGTGGTAAGCAGGCAAGTCAATTCCTCGAACTGGTGAACATTGGACTGGGCGGCACGCCGACATGGCCCGGCGGTACTCGCTTCATTCGGTATGACGGAGTGCTTCAGACAACGGCTGCCGCAGCGAATATTGCTTGGCTGTCGAGCGGTACCGATTACGTGATGGTATCGACCCGTGACGGCGGCACGACGCTTATTGTTTCGGTCCAGCGGGGTTAATGATGACGCCTATCGACGCGCGCCGGGCAGCGTTTTATGGGAGGCGCGCACGCACGCCCGTCACGCAAACCTTCACCAGCAGCGGCACCTGGACGGCGCCGGCGTCGACCGCGATGCTTGACAGCCTGGTCGGCAAAGGCAGTAACGGCGGCGCGGCGCCCCTGCTCAGCGCAAGCACGACGGTAGCAACGGTGTTCTGGTACATCGGCAGTGGTGGCACAAATTCCGGCAACTATGACTGGGCATCAGCAACGAATTCGGCAATTTCCCAGCGTAACGCGATCAACGCCGGCGGCAGCCCGAGCTACACCTTCTACAACATCAGCCAGCATTCAAACAACACGTACACGGTTGCCACTGCTGGCTACTCACTGTCGGGCGTGGTCGCGGGATCGGCCACGATTGTGTATGAAACCGGCTGGCTGAGCAGCGGAAATATCGCTGGCGGCGGGTCTTCGCAAAACTGGTCGGCCACGGTCAGCTGGAACTACTACGGCTCGCCGACGAACGGCAGCGATAGTACCGCGCTCGGCTACACCTTTGCCGGCGGCATCAGCGGCGGCGTTGCGCCGACTTCCACGCACTACAACATCGCCGTCACTCCTGGCAACGGATACTCCATCGTGGTGCCGCCAGGCGGATCGGTGACGATCAACTACTACCAGTAAGCCCTCCGCACTCCTGCAAACCATGGCTGCCTTCGGGTGGCCTTTCTTTATTTAAGGCCACGAATGATGAACGATCAAGAGCGCGACAACATGCTGGTGTCGATCAAGACGGCGCTCGCCGACAACACCCGCAAGACCGAGCAAATCCTGACAGCGTTCCCCTCTGGGGATACCGATGGGCATCGGCGCTACCACGAGGCGGTGATCGAGTGGCGCGAGCTGCGCAACAGGCTGGTGCGCGAGGCCCTGATCAAGGTCACCCAGGCGGGCGCGCTGGCCGGCGCCGGCTGGGTAGCGCTGGCCATGTGGCAGGCACTGAAGATCACGGTGAAGCAATGAGGCTCATCGACGACTGGCGCACGGTGCTGCGCAAAGCCTGGAGCGTGAAATTCAACGTGGCCGCCACCATGTTCGGCGCGGCCGAGGTGGCCGTGGCCATCTGGCAGCCGGAGGGCGTGCCGAACGGGGTATTCGCTGGAGGCGCCGCGGCTGTCTCCATTTTCGCAAACGTGTCGCGCCTGATGGCGCAGAAGGAATTACATGGCAACGACAAATAAAGTCCGCATGGGAATCGCCGGGCTCGTGCTGAGCGCGGCGGCTTTCGTGGGCGTCCTGACGCGCGAGGGATACACGGACGGCGTCGTAATACCGACCAAGGGCGATGTGCCGACAATCGGCTTCGGCACCACTGGCGGCGTCAAGGCCGGCGACCGCACCACGCCGGTCAAGGCGGCGCAGCGGGCGCTGCTCGACGTCGGCAAGTACGAAGGCGCAGTAAAGCAATGCGTGCGCGCGCCCCTGACCCAGGCGGAATACGACGTGTACGTCGATCTGACCTACAACATCGGGTCGACCGCGTTCTGCAACAGCACCATCGTTAAGCGCCTGAATGTGGGCGACTACCGGGGCGCGTGCGACGGGATCCTGATGTACCGCTTCGCCGCTGGCTATGACTGCTCGACGCCTGGTAACCGGCGCTGTGCTGGACTGTGGACGGATCGTCAGCGCTCGCATGCGCAGTGCGTGGCGGCTCAATGAGCGCCCTGGGCACGCTGGCCGCCAGCGTCAAGGGCGGGCTGTGGCAGATCGCGGCCATCTTGCTGGTGGCGGTGCTGATCGCGGTTCTGTCCGCTGGCGGTACCGGCTGGTGGATGATCGCCAGCGCGCGAGACCAGGCGCTGGCCGACCTGGCCGCCGAGAAGGTCGTCAGCGAGGCGTTGCGCACCTCCATCCGCGAACAGAATCGGGCGGTCGAGGCCGCCGGCGACGCCAAGCTGTTGGCCGAGGTACGCGGCAAGGCCGCTCAGCAGCAGGCTGCAGCCAATGGCCGGCGCCTCGATCCGCGCTAGCTAAGGTCGCGAGCGCGCGCGCGACCACTTGCGACGAGGCCATGCCGACCGTGAACCTGATCCTGGACTCCGTGCGATGAGGCCCGTGCTTTTGATCCTGGTGCTGCTCACCGCCTGCGCCGCGCCGCCGGGCGTCCAAGAGGTGAAGGTGCCGGTGTACCGCGCATGCGTGACGGCGGTGCCGGACCGGCCGACGTTCGCCACGCGCACACTCGCGCCTGATGCCAGCGACGGCGAGAAGGTGCTCGCCCTGGCACGCGACCTCCCGCTGCACCTCAAGTACGAGGAAACGCTTGAAGCCGTGATCGCGGGGTGCTTGTGAGCGACGGGGCCGGCCGCTGTTCCTTGAGATGTGCCGGATCGGCGGTCCGTCAGAAGCGTGGACGAGTCAACTCACCGTCGTCCTGCATGCACAGGCCCACTCTAAATTTCAAGAATATGGCGAAAGCTTCTATTGCGGCCAGCGGCGACAGTTGAGGGTAGGGTAGTGCAAAATTACAACGTTAACAAATATATATTGGTGACTGTATATAGGTATTGACATGCCATGAGATAATTTTGCAACTTTAAAAAATCAAAGGTATGAGATGGCTTTTCCTTTCCCAAGCACTACATTTGTATTGCGCCTATCGCCCCACCGCATTTTTTTCGCAATGATCAGTGTAATTCTTCTGTGCATCACGCTCCATGCGCCGGCCGCTGAGCCTGCACCTGCGCCCGACACCTTTGGTCCGTATAAATATACTATTTTTGGTGGAAGTAGTGACTTGGATGAGGAAGGTGCAATAAAAACGGCGATTAAGTTTGTACGAGACCCGGACGTGAATAAGGTCCTTTGTAAGGTGGATTTTATACCACCTGTGTCATCAATTTATGGACCTGAAACTATCAGTTCCTCCGGAAACGCCGCCTATTCAAGCAAGCCGATAGACGCTTACTACTATACTATGGACCATGGCGCATGCACCAATGTGACGAAATACGGACCCGGTATATTTACTATGAAGCGCGAGCGAGTGAGATGCAGCGCAGCGGACAAGTTGCGTTATTCAGCTGAGAAAAATGCATGCGTCGAGGACAAACCTGAGTCCAACAAAGACTCGGACGGGAAAAACATCGGAGAGGGATGTCCACCCACGAAAGGACCGACCGTCGGCCAACCGATTCAACCCGCCACCGGCAATATGTGGCACGTCATCACGGATTACCAGGCGTCGAAAAGCGCGAGTAGTTTGACGCTGAGCCGTATCTATAACAGTGCGCCCACCTATCCGGACCCGGCTGTGATTCGTGGATTTGGCGTACGCTGGACCCATTCGTATAACAAATCGCTCAGGCCAGAAAAACAATACGCCAATGGCAACACTTGCTGGCGCGTCGCCGAAGACGGTTCCTTTGAATGCTCGTCCGGTTTCCGGAGCGATGAACCTATCCCCGGCAGAGTCTCCATCAGCCACCCTGACGGCAAGCAAACGATGTTTAAGCGTGCCGCCGACGGCAAATACACCAGTTCGGCCGATGTGTGCGACAGACTGTCGCCAGTCATGGCGGCGGATAACTTGGCCGTAAAAGAATGGATTCTTACGAGTGCGCAGCATGACCGCACGGAACGTTTCGACGCTAAGGGTTTGCTGTTGTCCGTAACGGAACGCAGCGGACTCAAGCAAGTATTCACGTATAGCGACGGCGTCAGCAATAACACCAGCGTCAGCCATTTCCCAGCAGCCGCACCCGCGTGCGCCAGCGTACATCCGGATGACGTACTCCCAGCTGGCCGCCTGCTCTGCGTAACGAACAACTGGGGACGCCAGCTCCAGTTCAGGTATGACGTGAAAGGCCGCATTACCGAAATGATCGATCCGGCGGGTAAGTCCATTCTTTATGAATACGACGGGGCCTCCGGCGGCTGCATCCCAGGCAATGAATCCACCGTCGCCTGCAAGGCGAACAATCTGACCAAGGTGACCTACCCTGACGGAAAAAGCCAGACGTATTGGTATAACGAAGCGAGCAAAATCCAAACCAATGACGACGCGGAATGCAAATTCCTGACCAAAGTAACCGGAAATGGTTTTGGCCCCACGGCTTTCAGAAACCTGATGACTGGCCTGGTCGATGAAAATGAAGAGCGCCACATCAGCTGGACGTACGACTGCGCCGGGCGGGCGACGTCCTCGCAACTCGGCGAAGAGATCGACAAGGTCACGGTTGCCTATGTCGCTAAGCCTGATACAGGGGGGCCGCCATTGGCAATTGTGAGCCACTATGTGGGGCCGAAGGAAAAACCGGTTACGTCGGTGAGCTACTTTGAAAAGGATTATGTGCTTGGAGTTGCTAAAACCACCACTATTTACGAGCCATGCGTGGAATGCGGCACGATCGCCGAACGTAAATATGACGCGATTGGAAACGTCGCAATGACGAAGGATTTCAACAACAATTACAGCTGCTTCGAATATGTGGTTGGGCGCAATCTTGAAACGTCGCGCGTTGAAGGCGCGTCGACTTCTGATTGTAAATCGCTGCTTGGCGCGCAGACACTTGCTTCGCCAGCACGTAAAACCACGACCAAATGGCACGCGGAACTTAGCATGCCGGAGACCATCGCCGAACCCAAGCGTATAACAAAATACCAGTACGACGTAAAAACCGGCAATGTACTGACCAAGACCGAGCAGGCCACCACCGACCTGACAGGGGCGCAGGGAGTGAACGCGCCTCTGACGGGAAGCGTCCGGAAATGGGCATACACATACGATAAAGGGCAATTGACTACCGTGACCGGTCCGCGTACCGACATCGCCGACGTCACCAAGTACGACTATGACTCGAAGACGGGCGACTTGGTCACAGTAACGAACGCCGTCGGCAAAGCGACGACTTACGGGGGCTATGACGCCCACGGCCGGGTTCACACGATACGCGCGCCTGACGGCGTCACGACAAAGCTGGACTACACCGAGCGCGGATGGGTCAAGTCGAAAATCGTATCAAGCGGCATAGACGAAAATAAGCCTTCGCAGACGACCACATACTCCTACACGCCTTCAGGTCAGATCGAGATGGTCACGTTTCCCGACAACAGCGTGACGAAGTACACCTACGATGCAGCCCACCGGCTGACCTCCGTCGTCAGCGGTCCTGACGAGAGCACCGAAAGCATCATTTATACACTCGACCTCACCGGCAACCGGATCAAGGAAGAAGTGCGCGACCACAAAGGAAACCTTGTGCGCCAGGTTACCCGTACCTTTGACAAAACCGGCCGTCTGACGAGCCAAATCGGAGCTGCACGATGACCCGCCGTATTCTCAGCCGTTTGACGTCCGGCGCACTAGTTGTTGTCATGACGTACACCCCGCTGCTGGGTGCCTATACCGGCACCCTCGCATCGGCGCAGTCAGTGCCGGAAGCGGCCACCAGCTACAAGTACGACCTGGTAGGCAACCTCAAGGAGGTAACCGATCCGCTGGGACGGGTGACGAACCTTACTTACGATCCACTCGACCGTGTAAAGCAGGTGGAACAGCCGCTGACCAACGGCGCACGCCCGACCATCAAGTACGGTTACGACGGCATAGACCAAGTGGCGACGGTGACCGATCCGCGCAACTTGGAGACGCGTTACGCCGTCGACGGCCTTGGTAACCGCAGCGAGTTGGGAAGCCCAGACACGGGCCTGACCAAGTCGACCTATGATGCCGCCGGCAATCTGAAAACGCGTATCGACGGCCGCGGTAAAACGAATACCTATTTTTATGATGCGCTCAACCGTCTGACCCGGATCGACTATACGGGCACCATCGGCACCACGTTCGAGTATGACGGCGACGCGAAGCTGACGCCGACTGCCGCTGGCAAAATAACGCGGATGACGGATGAATCGGGTTATACGGCCTATACCTATGACGCATTCGGGCGGCTCGCCACCAAAGCCCAGACCACGACTGGCTTGGGGAGCTACACCAACACGCATACGCTTGCCTATGCGTACGATGCGCATGGCCGGCTGGTGAGCATGACCTACCCGAGCGGGAACCGCGTTAACTATGGCTACAACCAGGCGGGCCAGGTCACCAGCATCACGCTGAACCCGGTGCTAGCCAACGGTACCGGCACGAGCACCGGCAGCATTGTTTTGCTGAACAATATCACCTACGCACCGTTTGGCGGAACCACCGGTTGGAAGTGGGGTAGTAGCGTTCCAGCAAACCAGTATGCGCATGTGCGCGCCTACGACCTCGATGGCCGGATCAGCAGCTACACCTTGGGAAGCCCTTCAGCGAACGGTGTGGTACGCACGGTCAATTACGACCCCGCCAGCCGTATCAAGGGATACACCCATGCCGGCACAGGAACGGCGCCCAGCCCTGCCAGCCTGAACCAGACCTTTGGCTATGACGAGTTGAATCGCCTGACCAGCTACAGCGCCAACGGCACCAGCCAGACCTACGCCTACGATGCCAGCGGGAATCGCATCAAGGCTGGATTTGGGGCGAACAGCTACACGAACACCATTGATCCTCTTAGTAATAAGCTGAGCGCGACCACCGGCCCGGGACCGGCGAAGACAAATCAATACGACGGCGCCGGTAATCTGGCCACTGATGGCACGCTCGTGGTTACTTATAGCGGTCGGGCTCGGCCATACCGTATCCAGAATGGTGCTGTCACCGCCCACCAGCTGTTCAACGGCTTGGAACAGCGTGTATTCCAGACTAACGGCGGTGGTATATTCGTCTACGATGAGCAAGGACAGTTGGTAGGTGAGTACAACTATGTAAACGGCAAGGCGACGCGCGAGACGGTGTACTTGGGCAACCTGCCGGTGGCTGTGCTGACGCAGACAGTGACGGGTACGGCACCTGCCCAAAACACGGCGATTAACGTGTTCCATATTCATCCGGATCATTTGGGAACGCCACGAATGATCACACGTACGCTCGACAACAAGATCGTCTGGCGCTGGGACAATGGCGATCCGTTCGGGCTGACACCGCCGACCGAATACTTTAACGGATCAGGTACATTTACGTTCAATTTACGGATGCCAGGCCAGTACTACGACCGGAACACAAACCTATTTTACAACTACCACAGGGACTATGATCCGCAGACCGGGCGGTATATCCAATCCGATCCGATCGGCCTAGACGGTGGCATTAATACTTATTCATACGTTGAGAACGGTCCCCTTAATGGGACCGATGAAGACGGGTTACAACGCAGGGGAGGCAATCCGCGCCCGTCAGGGCCCACATATAGCGGAAGGCCGGGATCTTGGGTTGGCGGTAGATTTTATCCGAGCCTTGGCCCTACGGTTTCTCCATATCCGTTTACCTATTCACAAAATTCTTCCCGCCAATGTGGTCCTTGTATGCAGGTTTACTATGTTGCATCCACGGCGGGCGGAAACACCCGACCTCAACATAGGAGCGGCGCTAACGACCAGCTCTATGAACATTTGACCTCGCTAGGTTCTGGCAGCATTGGCAGCTACTCTGCCGCCGGGATAAGAAATCAGATGACCGGTTATCGTGATGGTGCTTTACGCAATCCCGCTGGCTTCGCCTGGCACCATCCGGTACACCGTCCCCAAGAAATTTGGCTAATAAGGCAGTGTGATCACCAAAATCCAGCATTCAGAGATTTGTTACACCCGCTGCCTGGTGGGGCCGGCGGATATAGTCAAAATTTTCCTTAATGAGATAAGTTTAAATGTCTATTTTTGTAGAGGTTCGAGGCCGTTCACTGGATATTTTAAGTAGCCACGGCTACCAAGTATCCCCTACATTGCCGTTTCTGGGTGATTGTGAGATCCGAGGCGACAGCGATTCAATTGGTGGCCGCTTGCTTGGTCTTCATGCAGTCGTCGCCCTCGCATTCGGTTGGGATGAGAGGAAAAATGCGATTAGGACCTGGCTTAAAAATGAGCAATTGTCCCATTACTTGAGCCCCTTAGAGTCCAAATTTGTGTTCAACAGCGGAGGGCTGGCAGGAAGTATGCGGTGGCGCGTTGAGGCGTTGTTTGCACTCGCATGGGCGTCTAATTTAACTCAGGTTTCGATCTTGGACCCTTTGCCAGATGATTTCGTCTCGTTGTTCCCCAGTATTTCAAAATCAGAGTCAACCACTGAATTTCGACAACGTGTTAGGCTCAGATCCACCGACGATATTCTTCGTGAGCTAGATCTTCTTTACTGCTTGGCTTCGGCAAAAACTGAACTGCATATATGCGGCCAAATTGATCAGGGCAACTCCACGCCGACTTTGCTTTCGGTGCAGCAGCGAAGGCATGCGCTGGAATGGATACTATCGGAAGTCGAATGGGAGGAAGTCTTGCTCGACACATAGGCGCATATCGTTATACATAAGCCAGTTGCTCAACTATATTATGCAAAGTGGCCATCTGCCTCCGGGCAACAAGGAGAGGCGCTAATGAGATTGAATATCGTGTCGGACGCTAATTGGGAGAGTAGAGTTGACTTAGTTCTCAACTGGCTATCCAGCACCAGTTATCGACAGTTTTTCTCCGATCAAGATTACGGCGATGGTCTTTGTGGTGTTTCGGTTGTATTGATATGCCGCGATCCCATTCTTAAGTTTAAGCGACGTATACGTCTTTCTAAAAAAGAGAAAAAGCTTTATATGGATATTATGCTGCCGCTGGAGGGCTTCGTAAATGCAGAAGCTGTGTCGCGAAAAACCATGGTTATTGATTCGCTGCTAGTAGAGGTCCCGAAGATAGTTGGGGAATATAGCATTCCCGCATTCTCGGCAGAGCGGTTCTTGGTAGACTTCGCCGAAGTATTTTCGAATCTCAAGCAGCAAATCAGCATAGAGGAGATAGAGAGACAAGGTCAGCGCTACTAAACGGACACGGGCTGATGGATAGTTAGAGAACCCGTTCCTGTTCTTTGTTGGCAGGCGCGGCACTAACCCGTTATTTTCCCGGCGCAGAAATCGGCCCACGTCTGCATGAGCATCGTGCGTTTGACGAGCAAGTCACCGCGTCGGTAAGCGGCTTCCACCTTGTCTGGCAAACTGTGGGCCAAGGCGTGCTCGCACACTTCCCGAGGGAACGAGTTCGCTACAGACTCGGCACACCAGTCGCGGAAGGTTGATCGAAAGCCGTGTACCGTGATATCTGGCCGGCTCATACGACGCAGCACAGCCGTCAAGCTCATATCCGACAGCGCTGTACCCTGTCGCCGCCCAGGAAACACAAGATCATCAACCTGTGGCATGCGCATGAGGATGTCAACCGCCGAACTGGATAATGGGACACGATGTTCGCGGCCAGCTTTCATGCGTTCAGATGGGATCGTCCACAGCGCCCCTTCGATATCGATTTCGGCCCAGGTGGCGCCCCGCACCTCGCCAGAACGACATGCCGTCAGAATTGCAAAATCTACCGCGCGCGCTGCGACGCCTTCCCGCGACCGCAATTTGACCATGAACTCCACCAGTTCCTGCCACGGCAAAGCCGGGTGGTGTTCGACTCGTCCGAGTTTGTTCGGATCTGCCAAGAGATTTTCAAGATGGCCGCGCCAGCGCGCTGGATTTTCGCCAACTCGGTATTTGCTCACCGTCGCCCAGTCCAGAATACTTTCGATCCGACCGCGCAGCCTGGTGGCTGTTTCTGTCTTCTCCTGCCAAATCGGATTCAGCACCTTGACGACGAGCGCCGTGTCGACTGATGCGACGGGCATTGCACCGATGATCGGCCCGGCATAGGTCTCCAAGGTATTCTCCCATTGACTCGCATGCTTCGCATTCTTCCAGCTGCCGCGGTGGGCAGCTATATACGCGCTGGCGCATTGATCGAACGTGATCATCTTCGCCCGATCCAGTGCTTCCGCGAGCTTGGTGGCACTGCGTGCTTCAAGTGGATCTTTTCCTGCAAGCAGAATCGTCCTGCACTCGCGCGCCTTGACACGGGCATCCGCAAGGCCTACTGTATGGAGAGGGCCGAGGCCCATTTCACGCTGCCTCGCCGCAAACGTGAAGCGGAATATCCAGCTCTTAGTGCCTGACTTTGATACCTGTAGGTAGAGGCCAGCGCCATCACCATAGTATCCTGGCTTTGTGGTCTTGTTGACCGCCAAAGCGCTGAGCTTTTCGACTGTACGCGCCATTTCTCTACCCCCATTTGTACCCACATGTAAGAAGCGGATTTTAGCGTGATTGTGCGAACTCATGCGAACAATTTCATCAAGTTTCTGGGGCGAATCAAGGGCGTAGCGGGATTAAGCGGCTTTGAGCGGACTACGATTTGACGGACACCGCTTCCGCCAAAATATATAGTTAAGCCCTTGTTTTTCAAGGTATTTTTCTATATAGCTGTTGACGACTTTAGCATTAATTATCAAACGCGTGTCGGCCTCGCGTGAAGCACGCTAAAAGTGAGGAGCGACGAATGTATGAGGGCGATATCCTCACACTTTGGCTTTGTCTACCCGCTGGTCTTCTTACTCAGTACAAATTTCCCCGCGCTGGGTTGCGTTCGACTCGCAATGTAGCTACGCAACCGTCCAATGTGCGCGATAATCGGCATATCTGATATGTGCGAACTGGTGGGTAGTCGGTATTGCTCAAATATTGTCAAATTCTTGAATATAGCCAATTTTTCCAGTAAAAGCATTTTTGGCCGAGGTATACGCCGAGTGGCTATCGCACCGTAGCGCCGAAAGTTATCTTTCTTGACTACGTAATTGGTAATCCATTTTAGGGCGCTTACTGACGTGGCCTAAGCGACTGAGGCGACTTTTCAGATGTACTCGTTTTTGAGCAGAAATTAAGGTTGGTATATCGTGCAGGATTATCCGTTTTCCTTAAGCCAGGCTTCAAAATTATTTTTTGCGAGATTTGTTAAGAGTTTTGAAAAAACGGACTTATCTCCTAAGTAAAGGCAATGTCGAATAATAGTGTACGGATTTAGCTTGTCGCTAATATTCTCTATTTCAAAGTGCACCTGATACTTTTTTACTTTTGCTATGTTTTCCTTCATATAAAAGTTAAATTTCTTTCGAGTAACGTCATGCATCAAGCTAACTATTTCTTGTGTAAAACCGTCAACTTTATGTGACTCGAATTCAAATCCATCAAAGAAATGTTTTGCGATTTTTAGAAAACTGAAAACGTTCAATTTTCCATTTTGCGAATTGACTCGGTCCTGATCCGCCTCACCTACAATTCTTTGCAGTGTTGGGACAGCGTCTACCTCTTCAATCTCTTCCTTCTCTGCCTTTTCTATCTCATCATAGGTGGAATTCCGTATTTCGCGAAACTCCCTGTCTGCAAGTTCGAAAAGCGCCGCAAGTGTATTAATTCTTCTTCGAAGCTTGTTTGGAATTTCCTTCTTGTATTGAATTTTATGGTCGAGGACGCTCCAAGAGTCTTGTATGATAGTTCTGATTTGAACCTCAAACCGGAACTCTGAGTAAACAAAATACTCAGGAAGCGGTTTTCTTTGACCGTTGAGCTTCAAATCAAGGTGAAGGCCTTTATAACCAAAAGATCCTTCCGTATTTTCAATTATTGCAATCTTGTCGGTTATATCTATTACGTCAAAATGCTCCTCTAAGCATTTTTTAATCTTATCAATATCGTCTTCATATAAGCAGACTACTCTTAAGCCAATCAAATCGGTTATTTGGTCTTTAATGTTGTATGGTTTTAGTCTGTCTCCAAATTTGACCTATATTTCATGTTAAACTTTTTTACGCACTCCTCTTTATCCTTGACTCTACCTTCAATTTTAGAAATGGATATATTCCCCGTATGGCGGGTAAGAGCATTTGTTAGAGTGATAAATGAGTTTTTCGCATCCTCCAAGAGTCCTCGATTAGCTTCGTAGAATTCTCTGAACTCGTATTTTTCTAATTCAAAATCAAGTGAAGGCATAGATTTCCTGGGTAAGCTTACTTTTGATTTACGCCACTACGGGCTGGGAACCTACAGCGTTTTCCGTTTTTATGCAAAGATCTTCAAATAGAATATTTACTTTGGCTCGCACTACGTCTGCGACCTGTTGGCGAATGCCGGAGCTCGCTTTGACGTTGGAATTTCCGATTGACGTCAATCGATCTACTGAATACATGAAAGGTGCGGACATAATCCGTTCGGCGGTTTTTATACGGTCAAAATTATAGATAACGGTGCAGAGAACCTTATTCTGAGCAAATTCAAATATATAATCGACCACTAATTTGGTGATAAAAAAATATTCGTAATGATCTTCAGTTGCGAATAGAGCAATGTCGTTTAGCTTATCGCCGTCAATCTTGAGATTCCGAAAAGCGCCTTCCATCCATTTAATGCCTGGAGCATCTGGCAGTGACTTAATTTGTTCATTTCTTCGTATGGTTACGTCTACGATGGTTCCTGGCTCTTTACTTACATCAAACTTCCCCGCCAATCTTAATAGAAAAAGTATTCGATTTTTGTTTTCGAAAGATCCAAAAAGAATTTTTAATGGTTCTGCTTCGGTGCAGATGCCGGCAAGTTTAAATGTTGAAGCGACGGATCGCAAAATCTGATCATTAACCTTTTGCGTTTCTTTGGAGGAAACTTGCGATAAGATTTCAAGTCGTAGATTTCCATCTTGTTGTCTAATAACTATTTTTCCGGAAAAATCAAGGTCTCGACCTAGCAAGTCTTGACTGTAATCTTGCCGATTTATTTTGTAGTCAATAGAGGCGGTGTGTGTCCCATCAAAAGATAAAGTCGGGTTTGATGTGAATCTTACGCCATGAATTTTATCGAGATCAACAAGGTCGACGAGGCGAGTGCTTAGTTCGCGAATTGACGACTGCCAGTCAGCATCCCCAGATACTAACTTGATTTCTTGAGGTTGTTCCTTGGGCTTCGTCTCCCGCGAGATAGAAGTTTCGAGTAAAGTCAGGAATTCATCGGGACGCAACAAAGTAGACGAAAGTATTGGGATGGTATCTTCTTTATGGGTATTTGCTGAGAATACACCTTTTGCCCGTAATGTATTTGCCACCTCGCCGTAGCTGATATGATCGCTACCGAGCAGAATTCGGAGCTGCTCGCCGTGCGGTAACCAATTATCCGCCTCAACTCTGGTTTGAATGCTATCAGTCATTTGTCAGAGAATCCAAGTTGGATGGAATAAAGCAAAAGGGAATGAATTTTTTTTCCCGCGCTACAAATGGCAATTCTGAACTGCGTGCTTCGTTACCATGATGCGCCACGTTGAAATCGGGAAAGCCGATGCGTACTTCGCGCGGCCACGCGCCTGCTATGCCGAGGGCTAAGGAAAGCACTCGACGGTATGCATCGCGTTCGAATGCTTGATTGACATAAACAAACAATGTCTCTTGCCCGTCTATGACAACCTTCATCGGAATGACGTCTGCAATAATCATTTCTAACGGTAATACTTTTCCGTGGCGTTCGTCTAATCTGTTGACAAGATTCCCCGTTTCCGGATACAAAAATTCGTAGTTCCCCTTTGATGCTGTGTTGGAATGGTCGATGATTTTTTTGAAAAAGTCGATTCGTGCGCCATCGAAAAAATAGACATTTTTTGTGCAAGTTTCATCTAGCCTTACATTCTTTATAACTGACAGAATGTTACGATCAGCAGACTTTAAATCAGTGCTGGTCCAAATAAGCAATCCTGAGTGTTCTTTATGCCGTCTGCCATTGAAACTTGAAAGCTGGTCTAACAACGTTGCATCATACTGCGCGCAAGCGATAATTTCATTTGCTTCCTCGAGATGACCCTTGAACTGACTTTTGAGTTCAGAATCACGCTCGGAATACCCGTCTAGGTTATTCTTGATGGAGATATGCACAACATCTGTTCTATTGTCATAAAATGGATTGTTGTAAATGTATCCCCGATCGTCACCGTGACTGCCTTTTTGGTTGTCGTTGGGAGTCCGATGTTTTCCGTTATTGCATTTGATACTAACAGACTTCAGACTTGAACTCCACACGATCATTTCTAAGAAGCTAAGCCCAAGCTTTTCACCGTGTTCGCCTGAACTTTTCGATTTTTCTCCGCTCATTTCGTCTCTTTCATTTCGATCGTAATTGTCACAAATCGACGGTCATCGGAGAATTCCGTGTTTATCGCTCCCGTCAAACCTTTGCCTGAAAGCACTAAATGAATGCCACGGGTGATAGGGATGCGTTTAAAGGCGTTCGTGGCTGCTCGTTGCACCAATTTCGCTTCAAGTATGTGATCTGGATCTAAAGTAAGGCCAGTGGCGAGGTCCACTGAACCACGCAGGTTAATCGATTGATCGTCACCGACAAACGGCCGCCCAGCATCGAGTATGTCTCTGACTGTAGGTGCTTCAACGGATAGTACTCGGTGGATCTCATCCTGATAGCCAGCCACAGCTTGCGGTTCGCCTATCTCTTTAACGGTTTCCTTAATCAATCGGGCAACGTAAGCCGCTGTTGATTTTTTCGTTGCTAGTTTTTCGACCTTCAAGAAATCGTCAAGCCAATAAGCGGTTGAAGATCCGCGTTCAAAAGCGAAAAGCATGTCTTGACCAGCGGGGATAATTGCTGCCTTTTGCAAGTTGCGCGGATCGATCCCTAGACTGCCGCGAACGTTCAGCGCGCCATTTTCTTCATAGACAGATAGAAAATCTTCTTTTGTCTCTGTCTTAAATATTCCAAGTGCATCTACTTCTTGTCCGTCAATAGTCAGATTAGAGAACAAGACTATAAAGAGATCGCCCGCTGGGACACTCGGGTGAGTGGATTTACTATATAAATGCTTAGCTATCTTATTAGATGCTTCCACAAAATTTTTTGATCCATTAAAGATCTCATTTGAGAAGACTCTTATTTCATTGAGATTCGTATCTGATTCGTGAAAGAACCTATACGAGTCAGAATTTTTTAGCCCGCCAAGGTAGTTCTTCAGAATTATTGACGAAACGTTCTCATCGAGCTTCGCAGTTTCATTAGACAGAACAAATGCTTCATCACGTAACTTGTTCCCGACCGAGTGCGTAATGAAACCTCGGATTTTCGCTTGCGATATATCCATCTGGCCCACCAAGGTTGTGTTCGGATTGGTAATGTCACAAATTATTTGCCGTTTGTCAATGTTTGTTGGCGTTGGTGGGGGAATCTGCAGAGATGCGACCCGTAGGGCATCTGGCGTCGCTACATTTGTTCACGGAGTGTGAAATGATCGCTTGGTACAACCTTAATTTATTGTTTTATGGTAATTTTTTGAGCGGTAATATAGCATCAAGAAGCGACACCGCAACCAGCCGGCTCTGTTTGATCGAACGTGAAGCAGCGCTCCTCTTGAAGTGGCTGGCCCGGAAGTTTAAGTACAACCGCTCTTCCAGCAAGCAAAAGTACGAACGTATTTCGCTACTGCATATTTGGCTTGGCCGGTGTCGCTGTGCGTATTCTCTTATAACATCTGGAGCCTTTTCATGTCCACCATTCCAAATACCCTAAAGTCAACAACGGCCGGATTTGAACCAGTATTTGCCCACGTTGGCCCAGAAATGATCGCCACGCATGCGCATTGGCGTGTATCGCCTTCCTTAGCGGCACTACCTTGGAGGACGTAGTCAAGAACGGTGAAGCGCTTGGCTTGCCGAAGACTGGTCCGTATTGGAATAGGGGCGACGGCGATTTCCTAGCAAAGCCTAGGCGAAACCTACGGCTCGATCTTTGCGTCTGGAAGGAAGTGACGAAGATCAGCGCCAGCGCCGAACTGTGCATCGCGATAGACACCTACGACGCGGATCGAGAATTCGACCGTACCATCGTGATCCATCCTTTAATACTGAAGTAGAATGCAGCAAAAAAAAATGTCCCCAACAACCAGCAATGCCACGCTGATAGTGGCCAAGGCGCTGGTCCCACTGGTGGCTCTCGGCGTCACACCTGAACACTCGAGCGGTTGGACCGTACGGGCGTGAATTCTGATACATTGCTCAACAGGCATGAGCGCGGTGACTTTGGTACCGTCAGCGACGACGATGCCCGAGCCAACACGGAAGCCATCGAGCACGGTACGCGCATATTGGCGTCGAGTGGTTTGCGATCATCATTGAAGCAGACCTCGCGTCCACAACACTGTTGCCGCCAGATGTGTATTGAACAATTCTCATCCGACTTATCGATGATCGGCGGCCGATGTGTCCCGCTTTTTTAATTCGGCCAGATTCCTCTAATGAAATATTGTCGGCCGCCGAACGACCCATGAAAACTTCAACACGTTCGAAATCGTTTCACCATCCCCTTTCCAATGTACTCGCCAACAACCAGACCGCTTAGAACCGCTCCTGGCAACTTGGCCGTGCTGGCAGCCGCATACGCCTCAGCAGCGCAATCAAAAGCCACCTTGCGCTCCTACACGGACGATATACGCTATTTTTCCACCACCGCGCCAGTGTACAATCGACTCCTGAGTTTGTGGCCGAGTACCTAGCTGGCACGAGCTCAGGCAGCATGTCAGCTAATCGGTTGGTAGAAGCAACTTTGACGCCTGCTTCAGAGACGCTTATGCTCACGGTCATTCCGTAGACCCGGCAACGGGCCTATCTTCCTCACGCCCGCAGCGTCCCCCGTCTCAGTTCAACGCCACCTGCTCCGGCATCGCCGACGAATGGTGCTTCAGAATCAGCCATTCCTTCCCCAGCTTTTTGTACACGAAGGTGTACCGCGCCTGCACCTTGGCCGGCTTGCCATCCTTGACGATGTCAAAGGTGTACACGCCACTGTCGACCGCGCTATCCTTGCTCAGCATCTGAATATGACGCGAATTGATCACGCCGTGCGGCTTCAGTTCCAGAAAATGCACGAAATAGTCCTCGATTTCCGCCGGCGTCGGCCTCACGTGGTTCGACACGGTCGGCTGCAACACCGCCTTCGGGTGATACAGCTTGACCACTTCGGCCGGCTTCCCGGTGCCCAGCGCGGCGTTCCAGCGGTCGAACAGGCCGGCAATCTCGCGATCCTGCTTGGCGGTCGGCGCGACGGCTTCGTTGCCGTACACCCGCGGCGGCTCCTTGGCATACGCAACGCTGCAAGCGAAGAGGGAAGCGGCAAGGATCAGTTTATTCATGAAATTCTCCTGTTAAGTCAAAGTGGATGGCGCATTGTTTGCTGCGACAGACACACTATCGCCCCTCGCCAGCGCCTTGGCGTCCGCCGCCAGGCCTAGCCCAAGCTCTGCCGTTCGGCATATACTGCGCGTATGCCCCGTACCTCATCTCCCTCCGCCCAAACCCTGCGCGAGCACTACCGCGAGCAGCAAGCCAATACCGCCCGCCTGCGTCTGCTGCACGAAGCTGGCCAGGCGCTCGCCGCGCGCGAGGCCGCCACCGCGCTCGACGCGATGCTTGGTTTTGCCCTGGCGTTTTCCGCCTTCGACTGCGGCAGCGTGCTGGCCGGCGACAACGGCGCGCTGCGCGTGCAGGCGGCGCGGGGCGAGGTTCTGCCCGCGGGCATGCGTTTTCCCGCGCAAGGCGCCCTAGCTGCGGGTTTGAAGGATGAGGCGGGCGTGCTGGTCCGGCGCAACAGCGTCAGCCAGATGCTGCTGCCGGCCGGGGCGATGGCCGGCATCGAACTGCTGTTTCCCCTGCGGTCAGCGGGGCGCGCGCTGGGCGTGCTGCAACTGGCCAGCCGCCGCCCGCTGCCGGTCCCCGGCGAGGCCGACCTGGCCGCCTTGTCCACCCTGGCGAGCATGCTGGCCTCGGCCTTGCCGCAAGGCGCCGCGCGGCCTGCGGTGCCAGCCGCGCAATCGGCCAAGCTGCTCACTCCGCTCACGCCGCGCGAGCGCGAGGTGCTGGGTCTGCTGCCGCACGGATTGACCAATGCCGACATCGCCCTGCGCCTGGGCATCGCGCCCGGCACGGTGAAGGTGCATGTAGAGCGCATCATCCACAAGTTCGGCCTGGCCGACCGCACCCAGGTCGCCGCCCGCGCGGTCGAACTCGGCTTCGGCCATTCCGGCGCGACCAATCCATGAGCGTGCTGGCGAGCTGGTCCCAATGGTGGTCGAACCGCTCCTTGCGCGTGAAGGGGCTGGTGCTGATCGCGGTGCCGCTGGTGATCCTGCTGGGCGCGCTCGCCTCCGGCTATCTGATGGGGGCCGAAAGCCGCCGCGCCCAGCAGGGCGTGCAGCGCACCTTGCAGATCCAGCACGACATCCAGGAAGTGCATACCTTGCTGGCCGAGGCCGCCACTGGCGTGCGCGGCTATCTGTTGACAGGGCGGGCGAATTTCCTGGAGCGCTACCGGATTGCCGAAACCGAGCTGCCGCGCACCTTGCGCCGGCTGCGCGTGCAGATTCGCGATCCGCAGCAGAATGCCTTGCTCGACCAGGTCGCCTCCCTGGCCGCGAGAAAAAGCGAGGGCTTGAGCGAACTGGTCGCCCTCGGCAACACCACGCCGGCGGCAACGCTGGTGCCGATTCTGGTATCGAACAAGGTGGTGCTGGATGAGCTGCGCGGCCACATCGACGCCATGCTGGCGCGAGAAGACGTGCTGCGGCGCGAGAGCGAGCGTTTCGCCGACCAGGTCTACATGCGCACCATGGTCGCCACCGGCGTCGCCAGCGCGGCCGGGGTGCTGGGCGCGGTCATCGTGGTGCTGCTGTTTTCAACCGGCATCGGGCGGCGCGTGCGCGATCTGGCCGATAACGCGGAGCGGCTGGCGCGCGGCGCGCCGCTGGCGCCGATCGCACCGGCAACCGATGAGCTGGGCCAGCTGGCGGCGCGGATGGAGCATGCCAGCATGCTGCTGGCGGCCCGCAGCGCCGACGCCGAGCAAGCCTATCGCGAAGCCGAACGCGCCAGCAAGGCCAAGACCGAATTTCTGTCGCGCACCAGCCATGAACTGCGCACGCCGCTCAACGCGATTCTGGGTTTTGCCCAGTTGCTCGAACGTGATCTCAAGATGCCCGCCGAGCGCGAGCACGTCGGCCATATCCTGAAAGGCGGCCGTCACCTGCTGGCGCTGATCAACGAAGTACTCGATATCGCCCGCATCGAAACCGGCCATATGGACCTGGAGCCGGAGCCGGTCGAGGTGGACAGCCTGCTGCGCGAAGCGCTGGCACTAATCGCCCCGATGGCGGGCGAGCGCGGCGTGACCCTGGCCGCCCAAGCGCCATCGTCCGGCGTGCACGTGCTGGCCGACCGCAAGCGCTTGCTGCAGGTGATGCTCAATCTGCTATCGAACGCGGTCAAGTACAACCATCCGAACGGGACTGTATCGCTGCGCGTCGAGGCCGACGCCGAACGCGCGCGCATCGGCGTGAGCGACAACGGCCCGGGCATCGATCCATCCTTGCAAGCGCGCCTGTTCAGGCCGTTCGACCGGCTGGGCGCCGAGCATCGTCCCGGCGAGGGCACTGGCCTGGGGCTGGCGGTGTCGCTGCAGATGGTGCGCGCCATGGGCGGTGACATCGGCATGGAAAGCACGGTGGGGAAGGGCAGCACCTTCCGCGTCGAGCTGCCGCTGAGCGCTGCGGCCGGCCATGCGCACGCTGCGCAGCCGGCCAGCATTGCGGCGCCGCCATCGCAGCGCGCCTGTACCGTGCTCTATATCGAGGATCAGTCCTCCAACCTGGCGCTGGTCGAGATCCTGCTGGCGAAGCGCGCCAACATCACCCTGCTGAGCGCATCCACCGGAAGCGAAGGCCTGGCGCTGGCGCAACGGCATGGGCCCGATCTGGTGCTGCTGGACCTGCACCTGCCCGACGTATCCGGACTCGACGTGCTCGCGCAGCTGCACGCCACGCCCGGGTTGAGCCAGACGCCGGTGGTGGTGGTCAGCGCCGACGCCTTGCCTGCGACCATAGCCGGCGCACTGGCCGCCGGCGCCGCCGACTACCTGACCAAGCCGCTCGACGTGAGCCTGTTTTTTGCTACTTTGGACCGATTGATGCCATGAATATATCCGACCTGCATGCCATGCGGCTCCTGATCGTCGACGACAAAATCGAGAACGTCAACATCCTCGAAGACATGCTGACGGGAGAAGGGTTTCGCAACGTCGTCAGCACCACCGATCCGCGCCGCACGCTCGACCTGGTATCGGCTTTCGATCCCGACCTGGTACTGCTCGACCTGATGATGCCGGACCTGGACGGTTATGCGGTTCTGGAGCAACTGGCGCGCCGCACGCCGCCCAATGAGTTTCGTCCGGTCATGGTGATCAGCGCCGACGTGACCCAGGAAGCCCGGCGACGTGCGCTGTCCCTGGGGGCCAAGGATTTCCTGACCAAGCCGTTCGACCTGATCGAGACGATGCTGCGCATCTGCAATCTGCTGGAAACCAGCCTGCTGTACAAGCGTCTGCAAGCGCTCACGTCGCCGGAGCCGCCGCTGCAGCGCTGGCACCCGAAGTCGGACGACTGATGCGTGCGAGCGCCGTCCACGGGTTGCAGCATGTAACCTAGTCGGTGTGAAACTCGGTGGCCGAGGCAAACAGATCCCAGGCCGCGATGAACAGCGCCGCCACCACCGGCCCGATCACAAAGCCATTCAGGCCGAACAGCGCCATGCCGCCGACGGTGGAGAGCAGCACCACGTAGTCCGGCATTTTGGTGTCCTTGCCCACCAAAATAGGACGCAGGATATTGTCGACCAGTCCGATCACGACCACGCCAAAGATACTCAGCACCACGCCTTCCCAGACCGATCCGGTGACCAGGAAATAGACGGCGACCGGTGCCCACACCAGCGCCGCGCCAATTGCCGGCAGCAGCGACAGGAACGCCATCACCACGGCCCACAGCACCGGCGCCTGCACGTCCAGAAACCAGAATATCAGGCCGCCGAGCGCGCCTTGCGCCACTGCGACCAGGATATTGCCCTTGACGGTAGCGCGGGTGACGGCGGTGAAATTGCTGAACAGGCGCTGTTTATATTTGCGGCTCAGCGGAACGGCACTCTTGATCCGCGCAGCGAGCGCCTGGCCATCGCGCAGCAGGAAATACAGCAGGTACAGCATGATGCACATGCTGACCATCAGATCGAAGGTGTAGCTGCCCACATGAATGGCCTGGCGCGCGACGGTCTGGCTGACCTGCGACGCGCCTTCCGTCATTTTCTGCTGCAGCTTCGACAGGGTGGTCAGGTCGAAACGTTCCAGCAAATTGACGGCCCACTGCGGCAGGGCAGCCATGATTTTCTTGAAGTAGCTGCCCACGCTCAGATCGCCGGAACGGACCATTTCGTACACGGTGGCGGCCTGGTCGACCAGGGACACCGCGATCAGCGACAGCGGCAAAATCACCATGACCACGATCGACATCAGGGTCAGCAAGGCAGCGAGATTGGGTTTGTGATTGGTCTTCTTGAGCAGCCAGCGGTTCAGCGGCGCAAACAGGATCGCCAGCACCACGCCCCAGAACACGGCACCGGCATACGGCGCCAGGATCCAGCCGAAGCCGATGGTGACCAGGGCGAGAAGGAGCAGAAACGATTTTTGCTGGAGGGTGTATTCGTGCATAGGAGTTTGCATATGAATTCGATAATTTTTATAGCCCCATCATAATCTATCCGATGACCCAGGTGCGTGCGTTGGGATACGCAACCGAACCGGCCGCCGGCCGGCATTCGCATGGCTGATAGAATACGATGTCCTTTTTGGCGCGCATATGACCTATACAAACATCAAAGAACTGACGACCGCGATCCTGTTCGTTCCGCTGCTGGCCTTCGCGGCGGCGCCGGACACCAAGACCAGTATCGAGACGCGCCATGGCAGGGTAGACGTAAGCGCGGACACGGATGCCACGCACCTCCTTGTCGCTGGCAAGAAAATCGCAACCATCGGCGCAGGCGGTGCATCCCTGTTTCGCATCCCCGCCGTGACGGAGCGAGAATACATCGTCGTGCAAGGCAGTCGCCCTGGTTTGCATTGCCAATACTCGTATCGGCTGCTGGCATTGTCGGATAGTGCGCCGAAGGTGTCGAAGGAATTCGGAGAATGCCTCGACCTTGGCGGCGCCGGGATGGCCGGGGCCGAGCCGGTGGTGCATCTGAACAGTCGGGTGGATCCGGAAGCCGGCGTCGAAACCTATCAATGGGAGGGCGATGACGTCATCCTGGTGTTTGAATCGCCCACCCTGTGCGGCGCAGCCGGGTTTCTGGCCCAGAAAAATGCCGCGCCGGTGAAGGCGCCGCTTGCCAGCCGCGTCAAGGGCCCCGGACGCTTGCAATTGCTGAGCGCACCCGATACCAACTGCGCTATGCACGGCGTGTTCGTGGTGCCGGGCGACAGCGTGACCGCCAGCCTGGCCTCCGACGGCTACGTATATGTCAACTACACCAATCCCAAAAGCGGAAGGAAAGTTCAGGGATGGGTGCCGCGCGAGCGCCTGTCGGACCTGTGATGCCGGCAATGGAACGCGGCTACCGCAAGCCCTGATCCTTTGCCAGGCGCATGCGATGCACCTTCATCGCGTCGATGACGTCCGACACTTGCGCCCCAGCTGGAGCCGGTGCGGCGCTCGCGCGTTATTGCGATGGATGAAGCGCCGATCAAGGCTGGTCGAGCTGGCCCGGGATGTGGGTTAATCGCTTACATCCATCCAGTCAGCCGGCTGCCCTTCGCAAGCGCGACAGACCCGACGATGGACCTATACCCAATACACCGCTGACGGTGCATTCACCATTTTGGAATAGGGAAGACTCCCGTTTAACAACCACGTTTCGTCTATGAACACGAACGTCGCATACAGAAGAACATTATCGGACTCGTAAAACACATCGAGCTCACCATTTGTCACGATAGCAGACTGCCCCGCCGCGCCAGTCAGATTCGGGATGGTCGTGTCAGGCGCCCAAGTCGCGCCGTCGAACACGCTGTACCATATATTGCCAACCCCGTCGCTTCCCTGGTGAAAGACATAGAGCGCGCCGTCCGCCACCACTGCGGACGGGCTGCCTGGACTGTTCACGTTGTCTACCTGCGTATCGGTCGACCAAGTAGTGCCATTGAACACACTGAACCGGAGGTCTTGCGCCATGCCCTGATGGAATACATAGAGCAAGTTGTTATACACCACCGCAGATGGGCTACCTTGAACGCCCACGTAGGGTACGTTCGTATCGTCCGACCAATTGGTGCCATCAAACTGCTTGAACCACAAATCGTTCCCGGTACCCTGGTGAAAGACATACAGCTGATTGTTGTACACGACGGCAGCTGGGCTTCCCACGATGCCGACATTGTTAAGTGGGATGTCGGTTCCCCAGCTGACGCCATCGAATACGCTATAACGCAAGACACTGCTAGTGTCTTGGTGAAATGCATACAGCTGGCCGCCAAAAAGAACGGCAGATGGACTCTCCGCCATGCTCACATTGCTCACTATTTGGTCGCCATACCAATTTTGACCATCCCAGAGGATGTACCGCAGATCGTTCGCAGTACCTTGGTGCAGGACATACAAACCGTGAACCCCCACTGTCATTGTCGTTGGGCTCCTCAGCCACGCCTCTTGGGTGACGTTGACCATCGACGCCGCGTCGACGATACCAATGGTGCACCAGGTGAACATGGCATAGCCAAGCATTTCGCCATCAACGCTAGCCGGAACAGTCACGTTCAGTTGCTGCGCCAGCCAGCTAAGGGAGCCGTAACCGCACAGCGAGACGCAGTGGTCAGTCCTGTCGTCAACTGTGAAGCCGAGTCCAAACCATCCCATCCTGCCATTGCAGGCCGTCTCGATCTGGTCGGCTGCCACGCCGAGCTTGACCGGTCCCTGGGTGATCGCGCTTTGGATGGTGGCGGGATTGGTCCAGTCGACAGAGGTGTGCGGTCCATCTTTATAGGTGCACCCGGAGTAGGTGAAGCCGGCGGTGTGCATTAAATTCAACACGTCCGTGAGGTAAGCGCCGTGGAGCAGTCCGTTCCCCTTCGCCCAGTTCACGACTGTGCTCGAGGGGATAAATATTTCCGGACTGTTGCAGGCCTTGGCGAAGGCTTCTTCGGCGCTGACGCAATCACCGTATTCATCATTGCCCCAATAGGAGATCTGACTCGGCACGACAAGGTAGTTCGGGAGTGGATCGACGCGTGCGACGTGCGGCGTGGCGGCAGCTAGCACACTTCGCGGTGATGGAATTGCGCCGCGTTTGTGAGACCTTACAGGCATGGGTGTTTCTCCTCGATTCATTGATAGGTGGTTCATCTGATACCAAAGAAGGCCTTGGGAGTGGTTAGTCGTTGGTGCTGCCCTCCTCGTTGGAATCCGAAGTCGCATTGCGCGTGTCGGGAAGGTCTTCGTCGACCGGAATTGCTCCGGGAACATAACGCGGCGCGCGCTCGATTTCCGCCTTTGGAGTCGGAATGGCTCCCCTTTTCGGACGCGCCGTATCGCTTGGGGAAACGTCTTTCTCGTTGCTACCGGGCTTTTCAGGCTTGGCCATTGATGTTCCCTTCTTTGTTCCATGCACCGTACGGCCGCGCCGCGCCGCGCCGACGGCGACTTACCGGAATTTCGATTTTGGAACGTAAGCCGAGACGGGCCGGCACCACCGGCAGCGGTACCATATACCACCAGCAAGTCCGCAAAAACAAAAAACAGCACCCGGCTTACCGCGTCCTTTTTCCATTTTCTCGTTGTCGCACCTGCGGCTTACGATAGCATATTGCCTTGTCATTTTAAAAATTTTTCACCAGGGGTATGGCCGTGCACGCTCGTTGGGAAAAGTTGCAAAATGGAAATCAGAAACCCGCGCAGGGGTGCGCGGGGCTGCGGTGTGTTCGGCAACCTGCCCGAGGAAATGGCGGGCTGGTTCGCCGCGCATTTGCTGCATAACCCGCGCTACAAGAACGCGTTCAGCCATGTGACGTTTGCGGTGCTCGATCGTAAAGACAGCGGCACGTTCGCCGCATTCGAGCAGCGATTCGGCAGGCTGTAAAATCGCGCTGTTCGTGCCGCGTGCATGTCAGTTGGATGGTTTGAGAGGCCCCTATGAGTTGCCCCATTTGCAATAGCGAAAAAGCGGATCGGCCATCCACACCGTGTGCTATGGAGATCTGGACGTGCCAGTCTTGTGGCCACGAATATGGAGTGCACGTCCACTACCTTTTTCAGCCGGCCCGGACTTTCCGATGAGTGTTCTATTTTCGGGAACTTATACGCTTCCAGACCCGCGCGATGCGACCAAAAACTATCTGAAAATGAAGCGCTTGCTGCACGGCTGCGAGCGGTACAGGCAATGGAACCTGGAACGGCAATTCCTGGACAAGAAGCTGGTATGGAAGCTTGGCGAATTCGTCGATGATGAAGTCGAGCGGCTCTTGCCTGAATGCGAAAAGCAGGGCATCGCGATTGAATTCAGGGTGTACTCCGATGAGTGACAAGGGAAGCTTTGATCAATCGGCCGGTATCTGGTAAAACAGTGGTCCGCGCATCCGGCCGCTTTCCGGTCAGGCCGCATATGTATAACTACAAGGAGCGTCATGTCGAAGCCTCACACCACCATCCGCACTATCCGCGCCGCCGTCGCCCTGGCCATGCTGTCGCTGTGCGCCGCTGTTTCCGCCGCCGAACCGGCGTGGGTCACCAAAAGTAATGCCAACGCCAAGCTTGTGCTTAACGTGATGGCCAAATATGCACCCGAAGGCGCCAGCGGCCTCGGTGTCGACGGTTACGACGAGCAAATCACCGACCTGTCGCGCGACCATTTTGAGCAGACCAATAAAGATACCCGCGCCGTGATCGCGGAACTGCAAAAACGCCGCAAAACCGAGACCGACGCCAAGATCCGCCAGGATATCGATATCCTGATCGGCAGCGCCGAAGACCAGATGCGCTCGGCCGCTCTGGAGCGCAAGCATTTTATCCCCTTCGATAAGCTGGCCGATCAATTGTTCGGCGTGGTACGCCAGACGCTCGACCCGCGCATTCCCAAGGAGCGCCAGAAGACGCTGCTGGTCCGGCTGCAAAAATATGCCGGCCTGGCCAAGGGATATCGCCCGTCCACCGAACTGGCGGTCGAACGCCTGCAGGAGCGCCTGAAAGCGAACAAGAACCTGATCGGTCCTTTCAAGGATGAAGTGGAGCAGGCGATCAACGACAGCCCGACCCTGATCAAGGGCATCAAGGAGTTGCTGAGCAAGAGCGACCTGCAAGGCTGGGAGCCAAGTTTCGCCGCGCTCGAAACGCAGCTGACGGCCTACAACGAGCACGTGAAAAAGCAGATCCTGCCGCGCGCGCGCAGCCACCACCGTTTGCCGGCCGAGGTCTATGCCAATAACCTGCGCCAGTTCGGGGTCGATATCAGTCCGCAGGAGTTGATCGCCAAGGCGCTGACCTCGTTCGCCGAAATCCGCAACCAGATGAATATCACCGCCGGCCTGATCGCGCGCGAGCGCAAGCTGGCCAATCCCGATTACCGCGCCGTGATGGCCGAGCTGAAAAAGCAGCAGATCGCGCCCGACCAGGTCATGCCTTTGTACGCCGACCGCCTGGTCCAGATCGAAGCGGCCGTGCGCGCGCAAAATATCGTGTCGCTGCCGGCGCGCAAGGCGGTCATCCGCATGGCCAGCACCGCCGAGAGCGCAGCGCAGCCGGCGCCGCACATGAACCCGCCGCGCCTGATCGGCAACACGGGTGAATATGGCGAATTCGTGCTGACCGCCGGCATGCCGCCCGACGCCAAGGGCAAGACGCTGGCCTTCGACGACTTCACCCACGAAGCGGCGACCTGGACGCTGACCGCACACGAAGCGCGCCCCGGGCACGAGCTGCAATTCGCCAAGATGATCGAAACCGGCGTCTCGACCGCGCGCGCGGTGTTTGCGTTTAACAGCGTCAACGTCGAAGGATGGGCCCTGTACGCGGAAGCGGAAATGCAGCCCTACGAGCCGCTCGACGGCCAGTTGTTCGCGCTGCAAGCCCGCATGCAGCGCGCCGCCCGCGCCTTCCTCGATCCCATGGTCAACCTGGGCGAGATCACGCCCGAGGGTGTCAAGGCTTTCCTGATGGATGAGGTGGGGCTGTCGGAAGGCATGGCCACCCAGGAAATGCAGCGCTACACCTTCCGCGCGCCGGGCCAGGCGACCTCGTATTTCTACGGCTACCAGCGCCTGATGGAAACGCGCCAGGCGGCCGAGGTTGCCCTGCGTAAAAAGTTCAACCGCCAGGCCTTCAACGACTTCGTGCTGGCGCAGGGGCTGGTGCCGCCTGCGCTGCTGCGCCAGGCCGTGCTGCAGGAGTTCGTGCCGGCCCAGCGCTAGACCGATGCGGCCGCAGTGTGCCGCTTAACAACACTCCTTGACTGCGTTGCATGAAGCAGGCTTACAATCGTTCTCATCGGTTAGCCATGTGAACGCTCGTCAAGGAGGATTGTCGTGATGTTTTCTGATCTGAAAATTGGTGCACGCCTTGCAATCGGTTTTGGCTTGACGATCTGCATCCTGCTGGTGATGTCCCTGTTCGGGATCAGCCGCATCCGCTACACCAGTTCCCTGACCGACCATATCGTCAACGACCGTTACGTCCAGGTCGAGCTGACCAATGTCATGCGCAGCTACGCCAACCGCGGCGCCCAGTCGCTGCGCAACGCCATGCTGGCGCCCGATCCGGCCCAATCCCAAACCTTGATGACCGGCATGCTCGATGCCGACCGCACCGGCGCCGAGGCATCCGCCAAGCTGGGCGCGATGATGGTCGCCGATGAAGCGAAACAATTATTCCAGGATCAGGCCAAGGCCTTCGATGCCTATTTCCAGTTGCGTTCGCAAGCGGTCAAGCGTTTCGAGGCGGGCGAGCGCGACGACGCCGTCCAATTCCTGTTCAAGGAAGTCATTCCGATACAGAACGCCTACTTCGGCCGGCTCGACGCCGTGCTCAAGTACCAGACCGCGCTGATGGCGCGCGACGGCAAGGAAGCGGCGGACGCGTCCAGCTCGGCGGCGCTGATGATGTTGATGCTGCTGGCGCTGGCCAGCGCGATCTCGGCCGTTGCAGGCTTTCTGATCACCCGGTCCGTAACCGTTCCCATCGGCGAGGCCGTGACGCTGGCCGAGACGGTCGCCCGCGGCGACCTGACCACCCGCATCGACGTGACTCGCCAGGATGAAACCGGGCGCCTGCTGACGGCGTTGAAGGATATGGTGGATGGCCTGACCCGCACCGTCGGCGCCGTGCGCAGCAGCACCGACACGATCACGACCGCGTCCTCCGAAATCGCCGCCGGCAATATGGACCTGGCCTCGCGCACCGAAAACCAGGCCGCCAGCCTGGAAGAAACGGCGTCGTCGATGGAAGAACTGACGTCCATCGTCAGCCAGAACGCCGACAATGCGCGCCAGGCCAACACCCTTGTGGTTTCCGCCGCCGAGCACGCCAACAAGGGTGGCCGCGTGGTCAGTGAAGTGGTTGAAACGATGGGTGCGATCAGGGAAAGTTCCGGCAAGATCGTCGACATCATCAGCGTGATCGATGGCATCGCTTTCCAGACCAACATCCTGGCGCTGAACGCGGCGGTCGAGGCGGCCCGTGCCGGCGAGCAGGGGCGCGGCTTCGCGGTGGTGGCGTCCGAGGTGCGCAACCTGGCGCAGCGTTCGGCCAGCGCCGCCAAGGAAATCAAGGCGCTGATCGACGATTCGGTGGGCAAGGTCGAAAATGGCAGCGCCCTGGTCAATCAGGCGGGCGAAACGATGCAGCAGATCATGGGTTCGGTGCGTCAGGTGGCCGACATAATGGGCGAGATCGCCGCCGCCAGCGCCGAGCAGAGCGCCGGAATCGGGCAGGTGAATGTGGCCATCGTGGCGATGGACAATGCCACGCAACAAAACGCGGCCCTGGTCGAGGAGGCCGCCGCGGCGGCGGCGAGCATGCAGGGGCAGGCGGTGCAGCTGGCCGAGGCGGTCAGCGTGTTCAAGCTACATGGCGACGATGCGCAGGGAACGCCGCTGCGCGCACCGATGCGCACTGCCGTTGCCGCGCCGGCGCGCGCCAGGGTGGTGGCCAAGCCAGTGGCGAAGGCGGCCGCCAAGGCGCCAGCCCCAGCCGCGACCCGGACCGCCAAGCCGGCTACCCAGGCCGACGAGTGGGAAGAGTTCTAGCCGGCGTCCGCCTTCATCTTGACGTCGAGCCCGGTGAGAATCAGGTCCAGACCTGCCTCGAAGCGGGCCTCGAAGTCCATGTCGAACAGGTCGTCCATGGCCGCCAGCACGTGCGGATAGCGTTGCGCCGCCAGTTCCTCGAACGGACCGCGCCGGCTGGCCGCATCGATGGGCGCGGCGGCTGCCGGATCGAGCGCCTGTTCCTCCATCACGAACCCGAGCACGTAGTACAGGATGGAAAACGCGCCCCAGCCCGCCATGCGTGTGCTGGCGCCCGCCGTGCGCAGCGGGCCGATCATCGACTCGGCCACGCGCAGCACGTTGTCGGTGACCACGTAGGTGCCCGCGAACACGCGCGCGCCGTCGCGCCGGGCCATCAGGGCGGCGCGCACCGCCCGCGCCGTGGCGCCGACGGCGTCGCGCCATGAGGCAGGCGCCGCTTCCTGCGCCACGCCTGCCATCAGGGCGTCGGCCATGCCGTCCATCAAAACCTGTTTGTTGGCAAAGTGCCAGTAGAGCGATGCGGCCTTGATGTCGAGCGCGTCGGCCAGCCGGCGCATCGTCAATCCCTCCAGCCCGACCTCATCGAGCAAGCCCAGTGCCGTGGCGATCACCGCCTCGCGCGAAATTCCCATGATGTCCTCTTTTTCTTGACAGTCTAACGGTGTTAGGTTTATCTTTGAAGCCTCCCTAACGATGTTAGCTTATATGACGATGACAAGCAATGCAGAGGTAATCGTGGTCGGCGCCGGGCCGGTCGGGCTGTTGCTGGCCTGCGAACTGGCCGTGGCCGGCGTGCGCGTGACTGTGCTCGAACGGCGCGCCGAGACGGTGCCGCAATCGCGCGCCCTGACCATGCACGGGCGCACGCTGGAAATGCTGGCGCTGCGTGGCGTGGCCGGGCGTTTCCTGGCGCGCGGCATGCCCATTCCCAGCGGCCACTTCGCCGGCCTGCCGACCCGGCTCGATTTCAGCGCCTGCGACAGCACCTATCCCTTCACGCTGTTCATTCCCCAGAGCGTGACGGAACAGTTGCTCGAAGCCTGGGCTGGCGAACTGGGCGTCGACTTGCGGCGCGGGGCCACGGTGGAGGCAACCGGGCAGGATGAGGATGGCGTGTGGGTCGGCGGCACGCAGGCGGGATCGCCGTTCCGGCTGGCGGCGCGCTATCTGGTCGGTGCGGACGGAGCGCGCAGCCTGGTGCGGCGCCAGGCCGGCATCGCTTTCGATGGCTTGGCGGCCACCAAAACGGCCATGCTGGGCGACGTACGCCTGCATACGCCGCCGCCGGGGCGGGCCATCAGCCTGGGCAATTCGGCAGGTGGGATGATGGTGGTGCCGCTCGGTGGCGAGCTGTACCGCGTGATCGTGGTCGATGCGCAGGAGATCGATGTGCCGGTGGAGGTTCCGGTCACGCTGGAAGGATTGTCGGCAGCGACGAGGCGCGTGGCGGGGGAGGATTTCGGCATGCATTCGCCCGAATGGCTGTCGCGTTTTTCGAACCAAACCTGTCTGGCGCAGTCTTATCGTAAAGGGAGGATCTTTTTGGCGGGCGACGCGGCCCACATCCATTTGCCGGCGGGCGGGCAGGGAATGAATGTCGGCATGCAGGATGCCATGAACCTGGGCTGGAAGCTCGCTGGCGTGCTGCGGGGCAGGGCGGATGCGTCGCTGCTCGACAGTTATGAGGGCGAACGCCATCCGGTGGGGGCGGCGCTATACCGCAACACGCTGGCCCAGAGCGCGCTGATGATGGATTCCTTCGACCCGGCAGGGCAGGCGCTGCGCGCCACGCTCAGCGACCTGATGAAGGGACCGGAACTCAACGCGACGCTGGCGCATGACTTGTCGGGTTTCGGCATCCGCTATCCGGCGGCGCTGCTTTCCGGGGCGCCGGAGGGGGATGGCTGCGCGCGCTGGATCGGGCGCAGGTTGCCGGATTGGCCTCTTCAACATGCCGACGGCACGGCATCGTCGCTGTACGAGCATCTGGCGAGCGGGCGCTGGCTGGTACTGCAGGTGGACGGGGAGGTGCAGGGCCATTATCAGCCTGCGCTGGACGGCGCCTGGGTGAATGTGGTGACGGCACTGGTGCCGGGGAGGGCAGCGGAACTGGACGGCGTGGCGGCGCTCGTGGTGCGGCCGGACGGTTATGTCGACCATGCTGTTCCATTGCGTTCCTCCGTCACGAGTGGCAATCCATGCCCCGCGCAAGCGGTGACGTAGCCTGTCGCCTGGCACCAGCACGCCGGTTGTTGGCTTCTTTTGCTTTCACGTCGACTCGGGTCTGGCGGCGTCCGCCGTGGCGCGGGAGCAAGGAAGTTAGCACCCGTAGCCCAGTATTCGTCGTTCCCGCGCCGGCGGGAACCCAAGTTCCGCGTTCCACGCCAAGCTGCGACCCGAATTGCGTCCCCCGCTCCTCAGCCAGACGCATCCCCGCCCATGGCTCGACGCTCCCACAGGAAACCAGGGTCGGCTTGCCAGGACGGTGAACCGGTCAGACCACGCGCAAACGCTTCTGATGTGTCACTACCCAGGCATACTGTTCCGGCGTATCCGGCACCTGGACGCCGCGCGACGCCGACACCTGCCTGAAGGCGTCCTCAGGCGTCCAGCCGTGCCGTACCAGCACGGCCGCGGCCATCAATCCGGTGCGCCCGATGCCTGCCCGGCAATGAATCACGATATGTTCGCCATCCTCAATGCGTTGACCGAGCACCTGTACCAGTGCAAAAACCCCCGGCGAGGCGGGCAAGCCGCGGTCGGCGATGGGGAAATGCGTGAAGGCGATACCGTTCGACGCGCACAGCGTCGGCGCGTCGACCAGCCCGAGCTCGTGTATTTCGTGCCGCTCCAGCAGGGAGACCATGCCGGTAATGCCATACCTGGCGATGCCGGAAAATTCGTCGTCAATCCATTCGCCAGCCACCGGTTTTGCCATCACTGCCAAGCACCCGCGCCCAATGTCGGCGACCTTGTAAATCTCTGGACCCATACCACCCTTTATTTTTTATCGCGTTGACTTGGAACGCCTGACAAAACCTCTCGACATACCGCCAACAGATGAGTGAACAAGCCAGCGAAAGAAAGGCTTGGTGAATATCTGCCGGCCGTTCGTGATGAACACGCGGTCTACGAAAGCGATGAAGCCACCCACGGTCCGCTCAACAACCCAATGCCAGCGGCCCAGCCTTTCCCGTGAGTCGACGGCGTAGCATGCAAGACGTGCGGCGATACCTCGTCGGCGCAGCCGGGCACGGTACGCTCGCGAGCAATCAGCACGGTCGGTGTGTAACTTCCCTTGGCGTTTGTGAGCGAACCCTGAAAGCTTTTTGACAGCCGGAATTGCTTCAACGAGCGGTATGAGCATCCGTGAATCGTGTACCTGCGCACCCGGGATCCGGGCCACCAATGGCAAACCGCGCTGGTCGACCAGCACGTGATGCTTGCAGCCGAGTTTGCCACGATCGGTTGGATTCCGAGCAGTATGCCCCGAAGTGGTCATTGCCCCTCGAGCTTTCCATCGACCCTGCTTATACGTTCATGCGGACTTCAAAACTTTCCGGAACCAGGGCGACCGTAGAGCCACTCATGCTGGCGAACTCGTTCAGCGGGTGCGTCATTGTAAAAAATGCCTCATCCTCAGCTTCGACAACCCACCCCTCCCGCTCATAGAACCGTTTCGCGGCGCTATTGACACGAAACACGCGCAAGTGCAGAGGACGACCTGCTTGATGAGTACATCGCAGGATTTCCTGTAACAACGAAGCCCCTATGCCCATTGATCTGACCGTTGGCGTCAGAACGAGCATGCGCAGATAGACGCCGGTGTCATCGATGTCGAGTTGGATATAACCGCAAAGCTTAGTGTCAAGCTCTACGATATAGCTTGCTGCAGCAGCATATGCTTTGCTGAAGTAGTCTCGCTGCCAGACTGGATCCCATCCCCAGATGGATTCGATGTGAGCTCTCAGCGCGCTTTCGTACAGCGTCCAAATGGTGTCCTTGTCCCTTGTGCAGGCAAGTCGAGTATCGATTTTCATGGAGTAAGCTTGGTTTTTTTTCTAACGGCCGCTCTTGGGCCGATAACGGCCGGGTGCGCTGGCTCAGTGTACGATGTTGTTGCCGTTTTGACAAGCAAGGGATTTTGTCAGGCCTTCTTAGACCTGCGGCAACGTTTCCGGCAGTGCCTATTCGCCATCGTCTTCCTCTGGCGCGGCGACCGCCCTGGCTTTGGCAGCCCCCGGCGAACGCAGCGGGCGGCGCCGGCGGGCCGATCTGGCCGCCCGCACACCCTCGAGCCAGTCGCGCCCGGCGCCGGCCAGCGCCGCGTCGATCACCTCTTGCGGCAGGCAATACACCGAGGCCCAGCCAGCTCGGCCGTCGGCTGTGTTGGTCGGAAAGTCCCTGCGCTCGATCGGCCAGCCGTACTTGCGGATCAGCGCGCGGATCACCGTGCTCAAGCTTTGCTTTCTTTGGTCGAAAATACTCTCAATGCCGGTCATGTCGTCCGATGCCAGCAAGACCGCCAGCACATCGGCGCGCAAGGTGCCTGGCATCTTGGGATAACGGAAGGTTTTGCTGCTGCTGTTACTCACTGTGGACATCCTGTCAGGCCGGTGGTCAATACGATATCGGCGATGATAGCCTGCTATGTGGGGTAACGGACAGAACAAAAATTCCGGTTGGAGGATAACGTAACTAGCGTAGAATTAATTGTACGGAGTACCGCCATGAAAACATCTTCTTTTGCCATTGTTGCCTTGTGCGCCTGCGCCGCGGGTGCGAATGCTCAAACACAAACTTCCGTGTACCGGGCCGCCCTCACGCCGTCCGATGCCAAACAGGGGCTGGCGCTGGTTGATGTCAGCGATCTATTCGACTCGGGCACGCCCGAGACCGCCACCAAGGTATTCGGCTATCCCGGCAAGCGCATGGGCTTGCAGGACATGACCGAACCGCGCCGCTTTGCCCTCAGCAACTTTGAACGCGACCGCCAGAACAGCCGCGCCTGGGGCCTGTCGGTCGGTATCTCAGGCGGACCGGTCACCCTGCGCCTCGCGCACCAGAACAAGAGTGTTGCCAAAGTCGCACCGGCAACCTCGCTCGGCGCCCGCATGGATGCCAAGAATTCCATCGCCGCCGCCAATGTCGACCTGGGCAATATGAAGGCGTACGCCGCTTACAGCGCCAACCGCGGCTGGGGTGCTTCGCCGTTGTGGAATCCTGATAATCCCTACGGCGCCGCCATGGCCAGCACGCCGTCGACCGACAGCCGCGACGTACTGGTCGGCATTGCCGTGCCGATGCGCGCCACGACCTACCTGGTGTCGTTCGTGCGCAAGAACGACCGCGACCGCGCCAACCGCGATGTGGACATGCTGGCCTTCGGCGCCACCTATCAAATCTCGCGCCGCACCGATTTCTATACCGCGTATTCGCTGGTAAAACACCGTACCGGACCGGGCTACATGGCCATGACGGCGCCGGACGGCGGCAAAGGCTGGTCGGCCCTCAACATCGGCATGCGCCACTCGTTTTAAACGTAGCCCCTCCTGATTGAGCGTGGTGGCCGGCGCGCGCGCCCGCAGGCGGTTCAGCCGGTGGTGCACGGCGCGTGCGCCAGCAGGTGTTCAAATTCCAGCGCACCCACCGGGCGGCTGAAGAAATAGCCTTGCACTTCATCGCAGCCATGCGCGCGCAGGAAGGCCAGCTGTTCGGCGGTTTCCACTCCTTCGGCAATCACTTTCTGGCGCAGGCTGTGCGCCAGTGAGATGATCGACACCACGATCGCCGCTCCGTCGGCGTCCAGCGCAATGTCGCGCACGAACGACTGGTCGATCTTGAGCACGTCGATGGGAAAACGGCTCAGATACGACAGGCTGGAGTAGCCGGTTCCGAAATCGTCGATGGCGAGGTGCACGCCCAGCTGCTTGAGCATGCGCAAGATGGTGATGGCGTTGTCGACATCGCCCATGACCATGCTCTCGGTCAGTTCCAGCTCCAGGTAGCGCGCCTCCAGGCCGCTTTCTTCCAGGGCGTCGCCAACCGATTGCAGCAAATCCTTGCCGGTGAATTGGCGCGCCGACAGGTTGACCGCAATGCGCAGCCGGCCCAGTCCGGCCTTCTGCCAGGCCATGTTCTGAAGGCATGCGGTACGAATCACCCATGCGCCGATCGGGATGATCAGGCCCATTTCTTCGGCCAGGGCAATGAAACGCAGCGGCGAGACCACGCCCAGCACCGGATGCTCCCAGCGCAGCAGCGCTTCCATGCCGACGATGGCGCCGCTCTTCACATCGATCTGCGGCTGGTAGTGCAGCACCAGTTCGTTGCGTTCGAGCGCGTGGCGCAGGTCGGCCTCGATCTGCAAGCGTTCCAGGGTGCGCGCGTTCATTTCGGGGCAATAGAACTGGTAACTGTTGCGCCCCAGCTCCTTGGCCCGGTACATGGCAATGTCGGCATGCTTGGTCAGGGTGTCGGCGTTGCCGCCATCGGCCGGGTACACCGCCACGCCCAGGCTGCAGGTGACGAAAAATTCATGCGCCTGGATCCGCAGCGGCTCGGCCACCGCATCCATGATGCGCTGGAGCACGCGCAAACCGCCACCGTCGCCTGGATAACCGGGCAAGACCAGCACGAACTCGTCGCCGCCCATGCGCGATACCGTGTCGGCCTCGCCCACGGCACCCTTGATGCGCTCGCCCAGCACGCGCAGCATGGCGTCGCCGGCTTCATGGCCGAGCGTGTCGTTGACGAACTTGAAGCGGTCGAGGTCGACGAACACGACCCACAGTTCGGTGCCCGCGCGGTGTGCCTGCGCAATCGCGCTGGAGAGCCGCTCGGCCAGCAAATGGCGGTTGGCCAGCCCGGTCAGGGCGTCATGATTGGCCTGGTATTCCAGCTCGGCCTCGAAGCGCATCACAGCGCTGATGTCGTACTGGGCCACCACGAAATGGCTGATCGCGCCGGCGTCGTCGCGCACCGGAGCAATGAACAGGTCGTTCCAGTAGCCGCTGCCATCCTTGCGGTAGTTGCGCAGCACGGCGTGGCCTTCGCGCTGTTCGCGCAGGGCGGCGCTGATTTCGTCGATGTTCTGCTGGTCGTGTCCAGCGCCCTGCAGGAATTTGAGGCTCTTGCCGATGACTTCGGCGGCGCTGTAGCCGGTGATTGATTCAAATGCGGGATTGACGTACTCGACGGCATAATCGGGGCCTTCGGCATTGCAGATGATGACGGCGTTGGCCGACACTTCAATGACTTTCTCGCGCAGGCGCAGCGCCTTTTCGGTGCGTTTGCGCAGGGCCAGGTCTTCGGTCAGGCGCAGGTTGGCGAACTGCAGCGCGGCGGTGCGTTCGCCGGCGACGCGCTCGATCGCCGAGTGGCGCGAGACCAGGCTGTAGACATAGCCGGCCGCCAACAGGCTCGACAGCAAGCCGCCCAGCAGCGCATACCAGGATCCGGCGTGCGTGTCCATGAAGGAGCGCGGTTCCTGGGTCACTTCGATGAACCACGGTTCTCCCGCCACGTTGAACACCGCGTTGACCGGGGCGGGGTGGTCGTACAGCAGCCAGACGGGCAGCAGGGCGCTGACGCTGCTGGACCGGCGCGGCGCCTTGCCGTTGGAAAACGCCAGCTGCGCCGCCTGCGCCGAGCCCGATGCGTAGATATTGATCGACATGCCGGGCTGGTCGAGCAGCCTGGCGCTGCCGAGCAGGGTATGGATCAGGTGGTCGACGCGGAATATGGCGGCTGTTTCGCCGATCACGGCGCGTTCGCGCTGGCGGACGGTGTCTTGCGGAGCCTGGCGCTGGTAGACCGGCGCGAGCACCAGGAAGCCGGTATGAAATCCGCGCTGCTGCACCAGCGAGAGCAGGCCGGTGGCGGTGACGCGGCCGTTGCGGCGCGAGCGCGAGCGGGCGTCGCCATAGGTCGTCACGGCTGAGGTGTCGAGCCCGAGCGCGGTGTCATTGCCGGCCCCCGGTTCAATATACTCGACCACGTTGTAGTGCGCGCGGCGCGGCGCCGGCCCGTGCTGCCCGCCGATGAAATCGGTGATGGTAAAACCCGGGATGCGCCGGCGCTGCTGCGCTTCGTAGGCCGGGCGCCCGGCATGGCTGACCAGGCGCTGGAAGCTGAGGGCGTGCAGTTCCGGATAACGCGCCAGCAAGGGCGCGGTGAAGCTGTGGAACTGTTGCCTGGTGACCACTCCGAAGGTATTGAACAGCTGGTTGACCACCATTAGCTGCTCGATCGCGTCCGACAGGCCGCCGGAGACGGCATTAATACGCAGCATGGCATCCTGCTGGAAGCGCACGGTGCGCGCCTGGGTTTCCACCCGTCGCACCGAAGCGAACAGCAGCGCAGTCAAGGCCAGCCCGACCAGCAGCGCCAGGATGGCCGACACCGAGATCGAAATGCGCACCCGGCGCAATAAATTCCCCATCAGCGAACCTCCTGCGTGCACGCGTCCGGGTGATCGACGATCACATCTGGCCGTAGCTCTACGATACTCCAAAGTGTGTCGTTTGTATGTACGCTTCCGTACGGACGAGTAGGTTCCGAATGTCATACATTGCGCCATGGAATGTGCGCGTGATATTCTGTCGGATTAACTCAACGCACCATTCACTGGAAGAATAGGTTGTCTCCAATGTCCAGTAAGCACGACCCTAACCAGAACCATTTGTTGGCAGCGCTTCTCGACGCCGAATTCGATCGTCTTGCCCCGCACCTCGAACTGATTCCCCTGTTGCTTGGCGACGTGTTGTCGGAATCGGGCGACAAGTTGCATCATTTATACTTCCCCACGACGGCGATCGTGTCGCTCCATTACCTTCTGGAAAATGGAGGCTCGTCCGAAATTGCCGGGGTCGGCAATGAAGGCGTACTCGGCGTGTCGGTATTCATGGGCGGCGACAGCACGCCCAGCCGCGCCGTGGTGCAGACGCGCGGCCATGCCTACCGCTTGCCGGCCGCGATCCTGATGGAAGAATTCAACCGCGGCGGCCATGTGATGCGCCTGCTGCTGCGCTACACCCAGGCCCTGCTGACGCAAATGTCGCAAACGGCGGTGTGCAACCGCCACCATTCGGTGGAGCAGCAACTGTGCCGCTGGCTGCTGCTGACCCTGGACCGCCTGCCGTCCAACGAACTGACCATGACCCAGGAATTGATCGCCAACATGCTTGGCGTGCGGCGCGAGGGCGTCACCGAGGCGGCCGGGCGCCTGCAGGGCTACGGCTACATCAGCTACCGGCGCGGACACATCACCGTGCTGGACCGGGCCGGGCTGGAGGACGACGTGTGCGAATGCTACGCTGTCGTCAAGAAGGAATTCGGACGTCTGCTGTCGGACGTGCGTCACCGCCAGGGAAACATCGGATGAGCACCGGTTTCTTGCACAACACCTCGGTCGAGCGGCTGATGGTGATCGGCTTTGGCGCCACCTTGACGGTGCTGCTGCTGGTCGGCGGCATTGCCCTGAACTATGCGGTGGACTCGGCAGGCGCGGTCAACCTGATCAAGGCCAGCATCATCCTGCTGCTGATTTTCCTGGCGCTGCTGTTCGTGCGCGTGCAGCGCGCCATCAGCCAGCGCACCGAGGCCGAACGGGCGCTGCACGCGGTGCCGCTGCTCAAGTCCGGCGCGCTGCAAGATGCGATTTTCAACAGCGCCAATTTCTCCAGCATCGCCACCGATGCCCAGGGCGTGATCCAGATCTTCAACGTCGGCGCCGCGCGCATGCTGGGCTATGTCGCCGGCGAGGTGGTCGATAAGATGACCCCGGCCGATATTTCCGACCGCCAGGAGCTGGAAGCGCGCGCCGCTGAACTGAGCCATGAAATGGGCGAGCCGATCGCTCCCGGCTTCGAATCGATGATCTTCAAGGCATTGCGCGGCATCGAGGATATTTACGAGCTGACCTATATCCGCAAGGATGGCACCCGCTTTCCGGCGCTGGTGTCGGTCACGGCCCTGCGCGATGCGCCCGGCCGGGTGATCGGCTACCTGCTGATCGGCAGCGACAATACCGCCCGCAAGCAGGTCGAGGCCGAACAGGCCCTGCTCGACCAGCGCCTGCGCGACCAGCAGTTCTACACGCGCTCGCTGATCGAATCGAATACCGACGCCCTGATCGCCACCGACCCGCGCGGCATCATCAGCGACGTCAACCAGCAGATGGAAGCGCTGACCGGCTGCACCCGCGACGAACTGATCGGCGCGCCATTCAAAAGCTATTTTTCCGAGCCGGAACGGGCGCAGGAAGCCGTCACGCGCGTGCTGCGCGAGGGCAAGGTGACCAATTACGAGCTGACGGCGGTGGCGCGCGACGGCACGCAGACGGTGGTGTCGTACAGTGCCAGCACCTTCTACGACCGCGACCGCAAGCTGCAGGGTGTGTTCGCCGCGGCGCGCGACGTGACCGAGCGCAAGCAGTTCGAACACGCGCTGCAGGAAACCAATGTCGAGCTGGAAAGCGCACGCGCCACGGCCGACAAGGCCAACCGCGCCAAGTCCGAATTCCTGTCCTCGATGAGCCACGAACTGCGCACGCCGCTCAACGCCGTGCTCGGCTTTGCCCAGTTGATGGCATCCGACGTGCCGCCGCCGGCCCCGCACCAGCAGCGCTCGATCGACCAGATTCTCAAGGGAGGCTGGTATCTGCTGCGCCTGATCAACGAAATCCTCGACCTGGCCATGGTCGAATCGGGCAAGGTGACGATGTCGCAGGAATCGATGTCGCTGGGCGACGTGCTGCTCGACTGCCAGGGCATGATCGGCCCGCAGGCCGCCACCCGCAACCTCGGTCTGCATTTCCCGATCCTCGACAAGCAGCTTTACATTCACGCCGACCGCACCCGCGTGAAACAGGTGATGATCAACCTGCTGTCGAATGCGATGAAGTACAACCGCGAAGGCGGCTCGGTGAGCGTGACCTGTGAACTGGTGGCCGATGGCCGCGTGCGCGTGAGCGTGGAAGATACCGGCGCGGGCCTGGCGCCGGCGCAGCTGGCGCAGCTGTTCCAGCCGTTCAACCGCCTGGGCCAGGAAAACAGTGCCGAAGAAGGCACCGGCATCGGGCTGGTGGTCACCAAGCGCCTGGTCGAACTGATGGATGGCCGCATCGGCGTCGACAGCACGGTCGGTTCCGGTACCGTGTTCTGGGTCGAATTCGCCAGTGCCGCCGAGCCCGCGCTGGCGATGGACCACGATGACGACCTCGAGCGCGACCGCCGCCAAGCCGCCGCGCGCAAGATCGGCCGCCAGCCGACCTTGCTGTACGTGGAAGACAACCCCGCCAATCTGGCGCTGGTCGAGCAATTGATGGAGCGCCGCGGCGACCTGCAACTGCTCACCGCCGTCGATGGCTACCATGGCGTCGAAATGGCGCGCGCCTGCAAGCCCGACGTGATCCTGATGGACATCAACCTGCCCGGCATGAGCGGCTACGGCGCGCTCAAGATCCTGCGCGAAGACAGCGGCACCGCGCATATTCCGGTGGTGGCGCTGTCGGCCAACGCCATGCCGCGCGACATTGAAAAGGGCTTGGAAGCGGGATTTTTCCGCTACCTCACCAAGCCAATCCGCGTGCGCGAATTCATGGATGCGCTCGACCTCGCCATCCAGCACGCGGCCGAAAACGGCCTGGCCGAAACTGTCGACTCCGGCACCAATGCACCACTTTGAAAGAACGACATGCTTGACCCTTCTGAAATCCTGAGCGGCAACATCCTGATCGTCGATGATCAGGAAGCGAACGTGATGCTGCTTGAACAAATGTTGCGTAACGCGGGTTACGTCAACATTTCCACGACTCAGGATCCGCGCACCGTGTGCGCCGCGCACGCCGAACACAGCTACGACCTGATTCTGCTCGACCTGCAGATGCCGGACATGGATGGGTTCGAGGTGATCGAAGGACTCAAGCTGATCGAGCGGGGCGGCTATCTGCCGGTGCTGGTCATTACCGCCCAGCCGGGGCACAAGCTGCGCGCGCTCAAGGCTGGCGCCAAGGATTTCGTCAGCAAGCCATTCGATCTGGTCGAGGTGCAGACGCGCATTCACAACATGCTGGAAGTGCGTCTGCTGTACCGCCGCCTGGCCGATTACAACCGCCAGCTCGAACAGACGGTGCTGGAGCGCACCGCCGAGCTGCGCGCCAGCGAAGCGCGTTTCCAGCGTTTTACCGAGCTGTCGTCGGACTGGTACTGGGAGCAGGATGCGCAGGGCCAGCTGACCCGGTTTTCCGGTCCCGTCAGCGAAATGCTGGGCATCGGCGCCGACAGCGACAGCGACGGCGGCTGGAACCCGGCCGAGCGCGCCGAGCTGCAAGACAATATCGCCAGCCGCACGCCGTTCCTCGATTTCATTTTCACGCGCACGCGCGCCGACGGCACGGTGCAATACCTGCAGGTGAGCGGCGAGCCAATGTTCGATTCGTCGAGCCGCTTCACGGGGTACCGCGGGATCGGGATGGATATCACCGAGCGCATGAACTGGCGGCCGCCGGCAACGACGGCGGGCTGACGCTTCGGGCCCCGATGGTGCCGCATGGCGGCGCTGTTATGCGTTCCGGGGGCCATTACCTGTCGATGCCGCATGGCGCAGCCGTAAGCCGTCGCGGGCGGCCACTACCTGTAGAGTCGTCGCCCCCGCGGAGGCGGGGGCCCAAGTTCGCTCCTCATCCTCGGACGCAATTTGTCAACCTTGTCCGTGCGACACAATTCTCCGATTTTGGTTACGCTGTCATCACACCATCCAATCATTTCCGGAGGCACCATGACAGGCACCAGCACGCTCGACCCCGATAACTTTCCTGAAGCTCCCGACCGCAAGCTCGGCTCCGGCCATGGTACCGGCGCACTCGGCCCCAGCGATTCGTCCGACAGCGGCAGCGACCTGATCGGCGCATCAGGCCTGGCGCGCGAAGACGTGCTGGACCTCGGCAGCGGCACCACCTCCGACCTGGAAACGGGCACGGCCGGCGGCGCCGGTCCCGATATCGGCGACCCTGACCTCGACAGCGATACCGATTCCAGCGGCACCGGAGAACGCGCCGCCGCCGGGCGCGACACCACCGTGCGCGATGGCGCCGACATCGACGTCGACCACATCGAATCGATTCCCTCGGTGCCGCTCGACGAGGACGATCTAGCATTCATGGCCAGCGCCCCGCCGGGACAGGCGCCAGGCGGCAAAAAGGGCGCCCACCCCTAACAGGGCACTCAGCAAGGGCCGGGTGCGCATCGACAGCGCCGTGAAGGTGCTCGATTCCGCCACCTGCGCCACCATGCCCATGCCCTGGCGTTCGCGCATGGCGGTGGCCGGATCGGGCGCGTGCAGGGCGTCGCGCCGGGTCTGCGTGGCCGGCATGGCGGACGGCTCGCGCATCTGCTTGCGAAACAGGGCATACCGCATGTAGCGGTCCATCAGCGACGGCAGGTGAAAGCCGCCGAGCGACATCAGCCTGGACGCGGCGCCCACGTAGATGTCGCGGCGCGGATGGCGCGCCGCATACAGGATCGCTTGCGCCACCAGCTCGGGCGCATAGATGGGCGGAGGCAGGGCCGGTTCTTTCTCCATATAGTTTTTCGCGTGCACCGTGAACAGGGTGTCGACCGCGGCCGGCTTGATCAGGGTGACCGACACCGGCGCGCTATCGTGGGCCAGCTCGACCCGCAGCGCATCGGTGAAGCCCTTGACGGCGTGCTTCGATGCCGAATACATCCCCTGCAGCGGCACCGCCACATCCGACACTTCGCTTCCCAGGTTGATCACGGCGCCGCCGCGCGTCTTCATGCTTGAGCGCTTCGAGCGAGCCGTGCACCACGCCCCAGAAATTGGTCTGGAACAGGCGCTGGTGGTCTTGCAGCGTGACGTCTTCCAGCTTGCCGAAAATCGCCACGCCGGCATTGTTGATCCAAGTATCGATGCGGCCGAAGCGCTCGATCGCGGCGCGGCCAATGCGCGCCACATCGTGCGGCACGCCCACGTCGGCCGTGACGGCGACGACCTGGGCGCCATGCAGGCGGAGCTCGCCGGCCAGCTGTTCGAGGGCATCGCGCCCGCGCGCGGCCAGCACCAGGCTGGCGCCCTCGTCGGCCGCCATGCGCGCGGTGGTCAGGCCGATGCCGCTTGTGGCGCCGGTGAGCACCATCACCTGGTCCTTGAGGGGTTTGAGTCGGGGTTTCATCAGGCATCCTTTCGTGAATAAGCTCACACAGGACAGACAGCGCGGGATGGTGTTTGGTTCGCCGGCGCCGGTGCTGACGTTCCGGCGCAGGGGAGCCATCCCCGCCTGTGCGCTGGCGGGGATGGCGAGCCGGTCAGCCCAGGTGTTTCTTGAAGAAGTCCATGGTGCGCTGCCAGGCAAGCTTGGCGGCCGCTTCATCGTAGCGCGGGGTGGTGTCGTTGTTGAAGCCGTGCTCGACGCCGGGATAGATGTAGTGCCGGTAATCGACCTTGTTGGCCTTGAGCGCCGCTTCGTACGCGGGCCAGCCGGCCAGGATGCGTGCATCCTTTTCGGCGTCGTGGATCAGCAGCGGCGTTTTGATCTTGGGCACTTCGGCGGCGGGCGTCTGGGCGCCGTAGAACGGTACCGAGGCAGCCAGGTGCTTGACCACGGTCGGCAGGTAATTGGCGATGCCGCCGCCGTAGCAGAAGCCGACCACGCCGACCTTGCCGGTACCATTGGGCATGGCCTTGAGGATGGCGGCGGCTTCGACGAAATCGGCGCGCGTCTTGGTCTGGTCGAGTTTGCCGAACAGTTCGCGCGCCTTGTCTTCGTCGCCGGGGTAGCCGCCGAGCGGGAACAGGGCGTCGGGGGCGAAGGCGATGTAGTTCTCGAGCGCGACGCGGCGGGCGATGTCTTCGATGTGCGGATTGAGGCCGCGGTTTTCGTGCACGACCAGCACGGTGGGCAGCTTGCCTTTGGCGTTGGCTGGCTGCACCAGGTAGCCGCGCAAGGTGCCGTAGCCCTGGGGCGAGGGGTACTCGACGTAGGTAGCCTTGATGCGCGGGTCGGTGGGCGGCACGACCTGGGCCGCGAAACTGGGGGAGAGCGCAGCGAGCATGCTGGCGGCCGTGGCGCCGCCGACCGCGTAGCGGCCGGCCTGCGACAGGAAGCCGCGGCGGTCGAGCTGGCCGTGTACGTACTGGTCGAATAACTTCAGCACTTCGGGATCGAAATCTTTAGCGGTCATGCGTGTCATCGTTGACGTCTCCTCGTAGTTTCGGTGTGGCCGTGAATGGTTCCGTGGCGATCCGATCATACCCCGGTTAAGGGCAGGATGCAGGGCGGGAACAGCGTGGGGAAACAGGCGTGGAGGAGGGGTGTGATGGAGGGGCATGACGGAGGGACCGCTGTTGCAGGGCGCGCGATGAGCGCTTGCGCACGCAAACACGGCGCGTCGCGATTTGCCGGCGCCTCGCAGGGAGCCGTCGTTCCGGGCCGTCGCCCCGTTTGGCACAGCGCTGACGCTGCGCGAGGCAGCCTCGCACGGAGCCGCCGCGTCGCAACGTACCGCCGACGCGCACCGGGCCGACACTCCGCGCAGCCATCGCCTTCGCGCCGGGACGGCACTTGGCGGGGGGACGGCTCCGCGATGTAACGGTTGCCCGACCGGGCTACATCGTTACTTCTTGCCGGTCAGGTAAATCTGGTCGAACACGCCGCCATCGGCAAAGTGGGCCTTCTGGGCCTTGGTCCAGCCGCCGGCAACTTCGTCAACGGTGAACAGCTTGACCTTGGGGAACTGCGCGGCGTATTTGGCGGCAATCTTCGGCACCACCGGACGGTAGTAGTTCTTGGCCGCGATTTCCTGGCCTTCATCGGTGTACAGGAATTGCAGGTAGGCTTCCGCCACCTTGCGCGTGCCGCGCTTGTCGACCACCTTGTCCACCACCGACACCGGCGGCTCGGCCAGGATGCTGAGCGATGGCGCAACGATGTCGACCTTGTCCGGGCCGAGTTCCTTGATCGCCAGCAGCGCTTCGTTTTCCCACGCGATCAGCACGTCGCCGATGCCGCGTTCCACAAACGTGGTGGTCGCACCGCGCGCGCCCGAATCGAGCACCGGTACGTTCTTGTACAGCTTGCTGATGAATTCCTTGGCTGTCGCTTCAGTGGCGCCCGGCTGGCGCAGGGCGTAGCCCCAGGCCGCAAGGTGGTTCCAGCGCGCTCCGCCCGAGGTCTTGGGGTTCGGCGTGATCACGGCGATACCCGGCTTGACCAGGTCGTTCCAATCCTTGATGCCTTTCGGATTGCCTTTGCGGACCAAAAACACGATTGTCGAGGTGTAGGGGGAGCTGTTGTGCTGCAAGCGCTTTTGCCACTGGGGCGACACGCTGCCGCGCTCGGCGATGGCGTCGATGTCATAGGCCAGCGCGAGCGTGACCACGTCCGCTTCCAGCCCGTCGATGACGCCACGGGCTTGTTTGCCCGAACCGCCGTGCGATTGCTTGACCGAGACGTTGTCGCCCGTCTTGGCCTTCCATTGCTTGGCAAACGCGGCATTGACGTCCTGGTACAGCTCGCGGGTCGGATCGTACGACACATTGAGCAAGGTAACGTCAGCGGCGATGGCAGCTTGTGACAGCAGGGTCAGTGCGATCAGGGACTGGCTTATTTTTTTTAACAGCATGGTGGGCTCTCTCGGTGGGAAATGCGGGAACAAACAGCATAAATGGCTCCCACCGGAAAGAACACGAATTAAATCAGCTTTGCATATGCGTTTAATGTGCCTTGGAGAGAATCAGCAGCCAGCGGCGCAGCAGCAGCACTTCCACATGGCCCGGCTCGACGCCGGTATCGCATTCGATGATGGGGTTGACCGGGTAGAAGCGCTTGCGGAAATCGCGCGTCACCAGTACTTCGCGGCGGCCGAGGCGCATCAGGAATGGGGTTGGAGCGTATTCGAGGCCGAAGTTACCGTTCAGTGGAGTCATGACAAATTCCTTTGGGGTTTGCGTTGAGCGAGTGAATCCAGAATAGCACAAGTACTGTATGAATCCACAGGTACTGTATAAATAAACAGTTGTTTGTCGTTTTGCGGCATCGGCCCCTTTCTCGTCAGGAATAGGCGATGTGCCGCCCGTGCAGGCCGGCGCCGTCCCGCGCCCGGGTGCCCTGGACCAGCGCCATGATCTGGTCCTTGCCGATGGCGATCGGTGCCGCGATGCTGCCGTCGGCGGCAAGCAGCAAGGCGCTTGGCGTGGCCACCACCCTGAACAGGGCGTTGATTTCCCGTTCCTCTTGCAGCAGGGCATCGGCGCCGATCAGGCCACCGAGCTTGTCGCGGTTGGCCTGGGGCGTTCCGCTGGTGACGGTCACCAGCCGGTCGTGGGGATGATGCGCGCCGCGCCATGCCAGCAGGTCGGTCAGCAAATCCTTGCACGGTGCGCAGTCGGCGCTCACGAACAGCAGCAGCGACGGTGTGCCGTGGCCGAACAGCGTATTTGAGGCGACCGGCGCCCCCGCCAGGGTGACGGCGCTGAACGCGGGCGCGGCGCTGCCGGGCAGGGGGCCGGTCAGTGGCGCGGACTGGTGTTCCGGGATGCCGGCCGCGGCCAGGCGCTGCTCCAGGTTATCGATTTTCAGGAGCAGCCGCCCTTGCTGGCGCACCAGGTTCAGCGACAGCCAGCCCTGGAGCAGAAAGATGCAGGCCACGGCCAGCGACGCCAGCACGGCCGCGCCAAGTGTCGCCGCCAGTTTGCTGGTTTCTGCCAGCAGCCCCTGATCGAGCTGTGCGCGCCCGGTCCACAGCAGGTAAGCGGCGCACAGGGTCAGCAGCAGGCTGCGCAGGGCGACGCCCCAGCTGACCGGCGCGGCACGCACCTGTCCGAAGCAGTTGCAGCTGGGATGTTTGTTTTGCAGCAGCGCGGCCGTCACTAGCATGGTCACCAGCGCCATGAACACGGTCGCCGCCAGCGCGCCGGCCCGTGCCACGCCTGGCGTCAGCAGGCAGATGGCAATGCCGAGCTCCGCCGCAGGCAGCACCGGAGCGGCCCAATCCGCCCATCGCGCGGGTACGCCGAACTCGCGCATGGCGCTGGCGGTCTCGGGAGCGCGGCCGAACTTGGACACGCCGGCCAGGGTCAGGACCAGCACCACCGCGATGCCGCATACGACGAACAGGATACCCATTGTTTACCTCCGGTCAGTGGCTGGAATGTGAATGGCGCGGTCAGTGTCTGCGCGCGGTGGCCGGTCGCGCCGTGGTTGGTCCCGGCGCCGGTGCCGCCCCAAAGGGCGACAGGCGGGCGCCGCCAACGACAAAGCAGGGCTGGATGCAAACAGGGTGACTTCCGCAGCAAGTGAGGCTGACGCAGGCCCATCCGGGAGGGCAGCTGGCGCTGGAGGTGCAGCCCGACAAGCTCGCGCACGGTTGCGGACGGTGGCAAAATCCGGCGCCTTCAATGGTCTGGAAGCACACGCAGCCGGGATCCTCGCAGCTGGGCAATGCCTCGCAGGTGCCGCCGGGGCAGGTCTTGCAGATTTGGGTGCCGCAGCAGTCGCAGGCCGCCTGTTGCGCCGCGAGGTAAGCCGGGGTGCCCCAGGTATCGGTCTGGACGCCCTCGAAGTAAGCGCGCGCCGTGGCGCGGCACGAGGACCGCCGGATCCGGTTGCTGTCCAGGCCGAGCGCATTGAGGCGCGGCGGGTAGGCCGCGTCGCAGGCGTCGCGCAGGCAATCGATGAAAGTGCCGTCGCAGCGTGGCCGGTTACTGTTGCAGCCGCCCCAGCAACAGTCGTGGCCGTCGCAACAGGCGCCGAAGCGGGCCGCACCGAACGCGCCCGGGAAGGCTTGTCCGCCGGCGGCGCCGCAGCCGTTCGGACGGCAGACGTAGCCCGGATGCGCGACCCGCTCGGGGCACGAGGCCAGGTCTGCCAGCGGATGCTTGGGCCGCACTCCGGCCGGGGTGCAGCATTGGGTTGTCACGTCGTACAGCTGGCGTCCGCACAGGCAGTTGGCCGCCGCCCACGCCTGTCTGATGCCGACGCTGCCGAGCAGCGCCGAGACCGCGCCGAACAGCGCCACTTTCATCACGTCGCGGCGCGCGACCTGGCTGCCCAGCGAGCGCGAAAAATGGTCGAAGCCGGTGTCGTCTCCGGCGGGGCTGGCCGGCGCTGGGACGCGCACCTGCGCGCGCACCCAGCGGCGCAGCGCGCGCCCCAGTGCCGACATGGCCGAACGAGTGGCTTCCATGCTTCCCTCCCGCGTCCTACATGCATTGAATCGATTCAGGCAAACCGGTACGGTGTCATCACGTAGTCGGACACGACGGGGCCGGCCTCGTCGCTGGCGTGGTTCCAGGAGGTCAGCGCGGCCGGGCTGGCTTCCGACCGCGTTCGGGCACTCATCAATTGAAATCCGGACAAGGACTGTCCGGGCGCGAGCTGATGCGGGTAGGGCGGCGCATCGTCGGCGGCGTACCACAGCACGAAGGTCTGGCCGTCGGTTTCCACCGCCCAGCCGGCGGGAATGCCGGTCACGGCCACCGGCGCGGCGATCGCCAGGGACAAGGTGGCGATCGACTTGCGGCTGGCGGCCGGCTCGTCGTTGAACAGCGTGTAGTTCCAGTAGCGCGCCCGGGACGACGATTCCACCCGCGCCTTGAAGCGCGGCAGCGCGGCCGCCGTCGCGGCAGGCAGGCGGATGAAGCGGTTCAGGCTCAGCCCATACGCAAGCCCGCCCACCGTGTAGGTCCCGCCGAGGGTAAACAGGTATTTGCCGCCCACGGTCAACTCCGCGCTGGAAAAACGCGCCGTCACATGCGCGGTGGAGCTGGCGCCGATGTGCTCGATCACGATGGGGAATCCCGGCGGGCTGGCGCGGCGCGCGCTGCCGAGCGTCATCGCGCTGATGTGCAGATTGCCCAGCGGCGCTTCGCCCACGTTCATGATGTGCAGGTTGAGGAACACTTGTCCGTTCACATGCTCAATCCCCGGCTCACCGAGCACGACCTTGGTAGCGGCTGCAGGCTTGGCCATGTCAGCCCCTCAAGCCGTTGGGATGTCCGACCCGGGGCCGGGCCAGGGCCACGCCGGCCAGCAGCGCAATGAGCCCGGCGGTCACCAGCGGCACCGTGGATGGTTCCGGCACCGCGGCCGCCGGCCCCTCGATGAGGAAGGAAAACGTGGTCACGTCGCTGAAATTGCCATGGATGTCGGCCGCGAACACGTCCATGGAATAAGCCAGGCCGCGCACCGCATCGGGCGCGATGTCGACGTGGAACAGTTCGGTCAGGCCTGAGATTGTCCTGTTGCCGATGGTAAATTCAATCCCGCCCAGGCGTTGCTGGGGTGCCAGCATGTGGTGCGGGTAGCCGCTGAACTCGAGAAATATCTCCGTGCTGAGCAGATCGAATCCGCTCAGGTTGGTGATGGTGCCCGTGGCATCCCAGGCCGATCCGGACGCCACGGTGATGGTCTGGACGGCGGGGGTGATGGTCAGCAGCGACGCTGGCGTGGAGGAGGACCAGAAGACGGCCATCGCGAAAACGAGGGTGGCAAATCGGTTCAATCGCACAAGGATCTCCGGCGGGAAGGGATGGGGGCGCTGCTGTTCTGCCGATTTTGTAAGAAGGCGCCACTAGCGGGTTTGATTCGCGTCCATCCGTCGGGCTTGCTTAGCCCGCCTCACGCCGGCGCTTGACGCGGCTCGGCTCGTGCATGTGCGTTCGCTCAACAAGCCGCCGCTTGAGCCGGCCCAGGTGTAAAATTTGGCGCACAGCAACATTTTGATTGACTACTGTGCAAGTCGCGGGCGATACTGCGCGCAAGCTGGCTGTAGTGCAATATGATCTGACGTATCATATTGACTATTACGTCCATGCCCGGTGGACCAGGTAAAACCGGTTTTGTGTGGCGTCAGCAGTCCCGCGGGAGCCTGTGGCGCTTGTTCATTGATTGGGGTTCTATTCATGCCTGACCCAAAGGCGGTCAATTCTGCGCTGTATAACGCCGTGCGGAAAGACGTGGCGCGCTACGTCAGAAACAAGCTGCGAAGCATGGAACTCGACGTCACCGCCCTCGAGCTGCATAACTCCAGCTCGACCAAGACCTTGCGCGTGTACGTGACGGTAAGCCGCACGACCAACCTGAAGGCACTGTACCTGGCCGAAACCATCGTCTGCCAGGAATTGCAGAAGGAATTCGGCTTGCGCCCCGACGCCTTTTACTGGCGCTATCATCCCGAACGCAAAGCAGCAGCGGAGGAGGAGGCAGTGCCTTCCTCGTCGGCCCATTGAAATCGATTTGTCATGGCTAGTCAAAAAATCCTCGTCGTCGACGATTCGCTGGTACAGCGCCTGATCGTCGCCGAACTGCTGCAAGCCCACGGGCACCGCGTCATCCTCGCCACCGACGGCGTCGAAGCGGTGGCGATGGCGCGCAGCGAGCTGCCGGACCTGATCGTCATGGATGTCATCATGCCCAACCTGAACGGCTTCCAGGCCACGCGCGCCATCACCAACGATGAAACCACCTGGCATATCCCGGTCATCCTGCTCACCAGCAAGGACATGGATTCGGACCGCGTCTGGGCACTGCGCCAGGGCGCGACCGCGTTCCTGAACAAGCCGCTCGATCACGCCGCGCTGCTCGAGCTGGTCAATACGCTGGAATAGCGGCGGGCAGGGCGCCGGTTTGGCGGTCTGTGCGCTGCGAAGGGCGGCGCGTCGTGTACGATTGCAAACGTTGCCGTGCCGCTGGTGCCGGCCGTCGTCCAACTTTCAATCGTGATCAATTTCCATCCCCGCGTACGCAGCTTCGTCGCCGCCCGCCTCAGTCCCGAAGGCGAGCTCGGCTTGCACGTCACCATCGGCGCCATCCTGATGATGCTGGCCGCCGCGCTGTTCGGCAACCTGGCGGCCGACGTCGTCTCGCACGACGACATCACCGAGCTCGATGCCGTCCTGGCGAACTGGTTCCACGGATACAAGGACAGCATCTGGACCGGCCCCATGCTGTTCATCACCAATACCCACGACGTGCTGGGTGTGTCGCTGATGGCCACCGCGCTGGGGCTCTACTTTTACCTCAAGAAAGCGCGCTACTGGCTGATTTGCCTGGTGCTGGCGGTGCCGGGCGGGCAGCTGCTCAACGTCATGCTCAAGTATATTTTCCAGCGCGCCCGGCCGAGCTTCGACGAGCCGCTGCTGACCTTGTCCACCTACAGCTTCCCCAGCGGCCACACCCTGGGCGCGACCGTGTTCTACGGCCTGCTGGCGGCCTACCTGGTGTGCGTGGTGCCGCGCTGGCGCGTGCGCATCCTGGTGGTGCTGGGCGCCTGTACGATGGTCGCCCTGGTGGCCCTGAGCCGGGTCTACCTGGGCGCCCATTACCTGAGCGACGTGCTGGGCGCCATGGTCGAAGGCTGCGGCTGGCTGGCGGTGTGCATCACCGCCTGCTCGACCCTGCGCCGGCGGCGCGCGGCGCGCATCAGCGAGTAAGCCATCGCTTTCCCTCTCAACGCACCCCGAGGAGTTCCATCCTGACCCCGATCGCAGTCATCATCAACGGCAGTGCCGGCAGCGGCCACGACGACGAGCGCGCCGCCGAGCTGCGCGACAAATTCGCCGCCCATGGCCTGGACGCGGACGTCACCCTGGCGCGCGGCGGCAGCGAGTTGATCGAGGCGGCCAAGGCGGCGCGCGCCAGCGGCAAGCAGATCGTGGTGGCCGGCGGCGGCGACGGCACCATCAACGCGGTCGCCTCGCAGCTGGTCGGCAGCGAGGTCGCGTTCGGCGTGCTGCCGATGGGCACCCTGAACCACTTCGCCAAGGACCTCGGCATTCCGCTGGCGCTCGACGAGGCGATCCGCAACGTGGCGCAGGGCCGCCGCACCCAGGTCGATGTGGGCGAGGTGAACGGCACGATTTTCCTGAACAATTCCAGCCTCGGCCTGTATCCCGACATCGTGCGCGACCGCGAAAAGCAGCAGCGCCGGCTCGGCCGCGGCAAGTGGCTGGCGGCCTGCTGGGCCACCGTGACGGCGCTGCGCCGCTATCCGTTTCTCAGCCTGCGCCTGACCGTGGGCGACCAGGAACATGCACGGCGCACGCCGTTCGTCTTCATCGGCAATAACGAATACACGATGCAGGGCCTGAGCGTGGGCGAGCGCCAGCGCCTCGATGCCGGCAAGCTGAGCCTGTACGTGGCGCAGCGTCCCGGCCGCCTGGGTCTGCTTCGGCTGGGCTGGAGCGCCCTGTGGGGCAGCCTGGCGCAGGAACGCGATTTCGATGTACTTACGGTGGAAAACATGGAAATTGCCACCCGCCACACGCGTTTGCGCGTGGCCACCGATGGCGAAGTGACCGTCATGACGACTCCGCTGCGTTACCGGATTCGTCCGGCCGCGCTGACGGTCGTTGTCCCAACTTGAGGAGTTAGCATGCGTACTTTGGTTCATCTTTCAGACCTGCATTTCGGCCGGGTCGACGAAAAACTGCTGGCGCCGCTGCGCGAGCTGGTCGAACGCATCGCGCCGGACGTGGTGGTGGTGTCGGGCGACCTGACCCAGCGCGCCAAGAGCGAGGAATTCGAGGCGGCCAAGGCCTGGCTCGACACCTTGCCCGGTCCGCAGATCATCGTGCCGGGCAATCACGACATTTCGCTGTACAACGTGTTCCGGCGCTTCCTGCAGCCCCTGACGCGCTACAAGCGCTACATCACCGACGACCTCGATCCGATCTACGTGGATGAAGAAATCGCGGTCCTGGGCGTGAACACCGCGCGCTCGCTGACCTTCAAGGATGGGCGCGTGAACGACGAGCAGGTGGCGATGATCCGCAAGCAGCTCAAGGGGCTCGACCCGGCGATCACGCGCATCATCGTGACCCATCATCCGTTCGACCTGCCCAAGACCGAGGATGACGACGACCTGGTCGACCGGGCGCCGGCGGCGATGCAGGCGTTTGCCGACTGCGGGGTGGACTTGCTATTGTCGGGCCACATGCATACCAGCCATGCCGGCAACACGTCGGAGCGTTACCAGATGAGCGAGTACGCGGCGCTGGTGGTGCAGGCGGGCACGGCGACGTCGACGCGCGGCCGGGGCGAGGTGAACTCGTTCAACGTGGTGCGGGTCGAACACCAGCGCGTGGAAGTGGACCGCTATGGCTGGGATGAAGTAGGCATGCAGTTTTCACTGATGAAAACCGAGCCCTTCCTGCGGTCCGGGAATATCTGGGCGGGCCATACCGAAGGCTTGATGGCCAGCGGAATCTGAGCCGTTTTACGCTCCGCAGTCAGCCGGCTTGACGGTACAATAGGCTGTGCGGCCGCTCCCGCGGGCGCCGATGCAAAAGTCCTGTGCCGGTGTGCAGCACGCGCCGGCGCAGCGGATGTCCGATGGCCCGACCTCACTGGCGCGATTTGCTCATGGCTGATTTTTCCCCTGAAAGTGCGCGTGCCGCGCCGCTGACCATCGTGCGGGTCGAGGCATGGAAGGTGCGCATGCCGTATCTCGCGCCCATGCAGTCTTCGCGCGGGCGCCTGGAGGTGGGCGAGAAGGTGCTGCTGCGCCTGACCGCGCTCGATGGCACCGTGGGCCTGGGCGAGGCCTCGATCATTTTCCCCGCGCGCGACGGCGAGTGCGCCGACTCGGTGTTCCGCCGCCTGGCAGAGGTCACCGGCCCGCTCCTGCTGGGCCAGGACGGCGCGCGCATCGTCACCATCTTGCAGACCCTGGCGGGCCTGTCCTCGGAACGCCATGCCTTTCCCACGTCCCTGTGCGCCATCGACCTGGCGCTGCACGACCTGAAGGCGCGCCACCTCGGCATCCCGGTTGCCGACCTGCTCGGCGGCGCGACCCGCGAACGCTTTGCCCTCTCGCGCAGCATGGCGATGCCGGACGAACGCACGGCGGTGCAATCGGCCTGCACGCTGGCCGAGATGGGCTATCGCCTGCTCACCCTCAAAGGCAGCGCCGACTGGCGCCACGACATCCGCATGGCGCGCGCCGTGCAGCGCGCCGTGGGCGCCAGCGCGCGCATCGAAATCGATCCCAACCAGGCGTGGCACTGCAAGGCGGCGCTGGCCGTCGATGCCGCCTTGCAGGAGTGCGAGCTCGAATGCATCGAGCAGCCGTGCGCCTGGTGGGATATCGAGGCCATGCAGCTGATCACCGAACGCGCGCATGCGCCCATCGCGGCCGATGAAAGCGTCCTGAGTCCGGCCGACGCGATGCGCGTGGTGCGCGCGCGCGCGGCCGACATCATCACGGTCAAGCTGGCAAAATCGGGCGGCTTGCGCGCCTCCTCGGCCATCGTGGCGATCGCCGAGGCAGGGGGGCTGCAGTGCAACCTGGGCTCGAAACATACCCTGGGCGTGGGCAGCGCGGCCCTGCTGCACTTTGCCGCCGCCCATCCCGCTGTCGGCGAGTTCGTGGGCTACGGTTCCGCGCTCGAACGCTTCGTCGGCGACATCATCAACGAAACCATCGATATCCGGGATGGCCAGGCGCGGCTGCCGCCTGGTCCCGGCTTCGGGGTCACGCTGAACGAGGAGGCTATCGCGCGCTTCTCTCTTGCTTCGGCCGATCTGTCGGCCGAACGGGCACGCGCGCGGTGACGCCGCCGCCCTGCGCTACCTACCACCATGCGGCGCGGCGCGGTCTCCTGCTGCAAGCCTTGCCGGCCTTGCTGGCGATGCAATCGCCCTACCATACCGGCTGGGTCGTGCTGCAACTGCTGGGCATCATCAGTGGCCTGGACAGCGAGCGCGCGCAGATCGTGCGCCATCTGCGGGCCCTGGCGCGCGCGCGGCCTATCGCCTCGGTCTACATCGCCGGCAGTGCCGATTGCGGCCTGCTGTCGGTGCTGCACGAAGCGTTCGGCGAGGGCATCGCGGCGCTCGACGTGCGCGTCGCCGACCGCTCTCCGGTGCCGCTGGCGCTGTGCCGGCAGTACGCGGGCGCGATGGGCTTTGCGGTGACGCTGGAAGTGCACGACCTGTGCGCGGCGCCCGATCCGGACGGGTGCCGGTTCGATCTTGTGCTGACCCATTCCCTGCTCAGTTTTATTGCGCCGGATGCGCGCGCCGCGCTGGTCGGCCATCTGGCGGCGCGGCTGGACGTGGCGGGCAGCTTGCTGCTGTACCAGAGCGTGCGCGCGCAGCATGGCTTGTCGCTGCTGGCGTATTCGCCGCAGCAGGTCGACAGCATGGTCGCTGCCAGCCTGGCGGCCCAGGCCACTGCTGCGCGGCGCCTGGCCATGTTCACCGACCATGAACTCGAATCGATCGTGCGCGCCTTCTGCGCGGCCAAGATCACCCATGCGGTGGCCTCGGTGGACGAATTGGCCGGCAATGCCCGCGCTGCCGGCCTCACCGGCGTGCGCTGCGAGCCGCTGTCGGCGCAGGACCTGGCCGGGCACCGGCCTGCCACGCCGGAAAGCCGCTACGTCAAATGGATGGTGCAGGGACAGCGGGCCGCCTGAACGCCGTCACGGCGCTTGCGGCGCCGTTGCAATGGCCGCGACGAACTCCTCGAATTTGCCGTTCGCACTGCGCGCGATGGCGTCCAACCGCTGCGCCGTGACGTTCACGCCGGGCGGTAAGCGCTGCGCCACTTGTGCCGTGAGCGTGGTTTCTTCCTCGGGCGAGAGCGCGCTGGCGCTGACATAGCGGATCTGCACCTGGTCGAGCGCGGTCTGGACCACCTGGCGCTGGATGATGCGCGGACCGCCGCTGCCTTCGCCGGTGGCACTGTCGCGAAAGCCGAAGGTGGGCCAGTAGCGTTTTGCGTCGGCCGTCACCAGCATGTTGCGGGTCCGTCCGAGGATGCGCGTCAGAACCGGCAGGCCGCGCCCGCAGGAGCAGGGCGGGCCGGCTTCGGCCATGTCGCCCAGTTCGTAGCGGATCAGCGGCATCGCAAAATTCAACAAGCCGGTGACCACCACGCGTCCGATGGCGCCCGGCGCGCAGACATTGCCATCGTCGTCCAGCACTTCGAGCAAGACGTTTTCGGACTGCACATGATAGTGGCCGCTGTGCGGGCAGCGGATGGCGAGGTAGCCGAATTCCTCGGATGAATAGGTATCGTTGACCGGCACGCCCCACGCCTCGCGGCAGGCATCGCGCACCTGCGCATCGAGCGGCTCGCCGAAGGTGCGCACCTCGCGCAGGCCCGGCAAGCGCACGCCTTGCTGGCGCGCCAGGCTGGCCAGTTGCAGGGCGAGCGAGGGATAGGTCAGCAGATAGCCGGGCGCGCGCTGCACCAGCCATGCCAGCTGGGCCTCGACATCCACGCTGACCGGGCACAGATACGCCGGTCCGGTGTGGAACATGCGGGTCGGCATGCCCCAGTTGTCGGCCTCGTCGGCGTCGCCGCGCCGGATGATGCACAGCGTTTGCAGCAAGTCGCGCCGGTGCCAGGCATGGTCGCGCAAGGTCAGCGCTTCCCATATCAGCTGGTTCAGGTAGGTTTTGCGAAAGCGCACCGGGGTACCGGTGGAGCCGGAGCTGCTGCCGTCGGCGAGCGGGCCGTGTTCCGACGGCACCGCGCCGCTTTGCAGCTGCGCAAACTGCGCCTGCAGGTCGCGCCGGGACAAGGATGGCAAGCACGCAAAGTCGTGCGCAGTGACGGGCGCGCCGTCGCACCATTGCGCAAGCAGGCCGGGCGGCCAGTGCTCGCGGTACCAGGGGACGGTCAGCGCGGCATGCCGCACGATCTGCTCCAGCTGGACCGACTGGCGCGCCGCGATATCCCGCGGGGCCAGCCATTGCTCGGTTTCCATCTGGCGGAACAGGGAGTAGACCAGGCTGCCCCGCACATCCGGGACGGCCGGCCACTCGATGCCGCTCAAACTGCTTTTCAAACGCCATGCGGGTACGTCGTTCGACATCGGTCTCCTTGTGTCAGGGTCGAGGCGCCGCTCAGAACTGCTTGCGCAGTTTCAGCGACACACTTTGGGCGCGGTAGCCGCGATGCGCTTCAGCGTCGTAGCGCGCCGTCAGTTCGGTGCTGCCGGTGCGCAGCAGCGTCACGCCGGCGCCGGCGCGGGCAAACAGCGGCTTGGGATCGATGCCGCTGGTGGTGAAGGCTGGTCCGCCACCGGCAAAGGTCGCCACGACCGAGGTTTGCTCGGCCAGGAAATCATAACCGAACCCAAGGTTCGCCGAGAACGTCAACTCCTTCGATGGCGAATGATTGAACTTGACGTCGCCGTACAGGATGAACTGCTTGGCGCGTTGGCTGTTGACCAGCAAGTTCAGGGCGCCGGCACCGGTTTCGGCGTAGGCCTTGTTCTTGACAGTGGTGTAGTCCAGGCGCATCGATGGCGTCAGATTGGTTTGCTCGCTCAGGCGCAGCACACGGGCGATGCCGGTGCCGGCATGCAGGCTCATGCCGCGGTAGTCGCTGCTGGCCATGCGCGTCAGGCCGCCAAAACTGATGAGCCGGCGGCCCTCGGTCTTGTTGGTGCCCATGTCGAGCTGCCAGCTGATGTCGGTATCGGCGTCCAGGTTGTGGCTGCCGTAGGTCATCAGTTGCAACAGGTCGATATCGGCCGTCTGCGCGCTCACGCCGGTGCCGTCCAGACTGGTCCTGGCATAGGTCACCGCGAAGCCGACGCGGTCGGCACTGCTGACCACGCCGTCCGCTCCGACGATCAGGCCGCCGCTGTCGGCCTCGTAGCCGGGGGCGCCATTGCGTTCGCTCTGGCGTCCCCAGGATCCGAACGGCTTGGCCCACACTGCGCGATCGCTGCCGTAGCCGTCACCGGCCGACAGGCCGCGGTTCGATTCGATGCGGGCCTGCACCACGCGGTCGGTCAGGTTCATGGTACGGGCCAGCGCGGCGGCGGTGCCGCCGGCTGCCAGCGGCAAGCTCTGGCCGACCGCATCGGACACTTCTTTCGCGGTCGACAGCTTGCCCAGCGCGGTGATGACCTGGCCCATGTCGCCGCCGGTGCTGTTGGCGATCAGGGTGTCGAACACGCGCGCCGCACCGCCCCCGGACGAATTGCCAGTGGCCACGATGGCCGAGATGGCGGTGTTGGCCGGTGGCGGCGGAGTGATCGGCGGCGTCGGGGTCGGTACAGGTGTCGGAACGGGCGGCGGGACCGGCACCGGTGTCGGCACTGGTACCGGAACCGGCGTCGGCACTGGCACCGGTGTCGGCACTGGCACCGGAACGGGCGTCGGCACTGGCACCGGTGTGGGAACAGGCACCGGAACTGGTGTCGGCACTGGCACCGGTACCGGCGTCGGGACCGGCGTTGGCACCGGAACCGGAACCGGAACCGGTGTCGGTACCGGGGTCGGAACCGGCGTGGGTGTCGGCACCGGAGTCGGGGTCGGTACTGGCGTTGGTGTGGGCACCGGCGTCGGTGTCGGCGTAGGTGTCGGGGTTGGCGTCGGCGTTGGCGTAGGTGTCGGGGTTGGCGTCGGCGTCGGCGTTGGCGTCGGCGTCGGCGCCGAGGCAATCACCAGATCGACCGACTTGCCATTTTTCACGCCAGTCAGGCTGAACAGGAAGCTGTTGTCGGTCACGGGAATGGTGGACGCCGTGGTCAAGGTGCCGCTGGCCTTGATCACATCGGCCAGGACGGTTCCGTTGGCAAGGACCGGCGCGCCGGTAACGTCGACATCGATGTTGCTGCTGGCGGACAGGTCGACATTGCCGGTCACGTTCAGTTTGCCGTAGGTCGTGGCGTTGGTCAGGCCGGTGCGGAACACGCCGCTGGCAGCCTGGACATAGTCGCCCGTCAGCGAGACGGTATGGCCGGCGGCGACCGACATGATGCCGCTGTTGGTCATGGTCGTCGCACCGATGTTCAGCGCACTGGTCGAACGCAGGGTACTGGCCGCGCTGATATTGAGCTGGCTCAAGCCGGCAAAATCGCCGCCGGCCGTCATCGCGCCGGTATTGAGCGTGCCGGTGCCGATATTGACCACGCTGCCGGTGCCGCCGGTGACGGTGCCGGTCACGCTGGCGGTGCTGCCCAGGATGGTTAGGGTATTGATGCCGAGCGCGACCGCGCCAGTCAGGCTGCCGCGGTTGGTGACGGTGAACGGGCTGGCGCTGTTGGTGAAGTTGAGCGCATTGGCGCCGCTGATGGCGCCGGTGCCGCTGTTCAGGATGCCGCCGTCGAGAACGCTTGTGCCCGTGATCGCGATGCCGGTGTTGGTGCCGCTGATCGTGCCATCGTTGGTGATGCCGCCATGCACTTCCCCGTTGGGCACGGTGATGCCGATATCGGTGGCGGTGATGGTGGCGCCGACCTGGTTAGTGATGCCGTCGGCCACGATGTTGGCGCCGCTGCCGACGTACACGCCGCGCGCGCCGTTCAGGGCGCCGTTGTTAGAGATCCCGCTCGCCAGGCTGGTGCCGGTGCCATCGAGATGGATGCTGTTGCCGTTGGCGCTGTTGATGATGCCGGAGGCGTTGTTGCTGATGTAGTTCGCCGTTGCGCCGGCCATCATGTGAATGCCGGCGCCGCCAGTGCTGGTGATCGTGCCGGCGTTGATAATCGCGCCGCTGATAACCGGGCCGCTGATCTGGGTATTGCTCACGGAAATCGAATCGCCGCCGCTGTTGATCGTGCCCGCGTTGACGATCTTGCCGGTGATGGTGGTCCCGTTGTACGCCACGATGCCGCCTTCGGCGCCGTCCAGCAGGCCGCGGTTGGTGATGTCGCCGGTGATCTGCGAAATGTTCAGATCGATCCCGCGGCCGCCATGCGTCTCGGCGCCGGTATCGTTCATGATGCCGCCGCCGCTGATGGTGCTCGTCTGCAAGCCGATGGCGTGGGTGGCGTTGAGGGTGCCGGCATTGACGATGCCGCCGCTGATGGTGGAGTTGCTCGAATAGATCGCCAGGAAGCCGCCGTTGATGGTGCCCGACGCGGTATTTTCGATCTGGCCGACAGTGGAACTGCCTTGTACCGTCAGGGCGTTGGAATTGGAGCTGCCCATCGTGCCGCTGTTGCTGATCTTGCCGCTGACGGTGCTCGCGACCAGCGACAGCGCCGGACTGCCGCCTTGGGTGTCGATGGTGCCGCTGTTGAGGATATCGCCGGTGACGGTGGCGGTCGACATGGCGATGCCGCGTGCGTTTTGCCCTGGCGTATGGCCGATGTGTCCCTGGTTGACAATGCTGGCGCCGATCTGCGATCCGCTGATGTTGAGCGCGGCGAAGCCGCCGGCCGAGCGGATGTCGCCGCCGGCGGCATTGCTGATGCCGCCCTGCAAAGTACTGTTGATGATATTGATCGCGGTACCGTTGACGGCGCTGATCACGCCGGCCGGGCCGTTGCTGATGGCGCCGGTGACGGTGGCGCCGTTCAGGCGGATGCCTTCCTCGGTCACGCCGCCCCATGGCCCGGTGGAGGCGATGGTGCCGGTATTGGTGATGCCGCCGGTAAGCGTGCCTTCGATGTTGAGCGCGACCGCGACCGGGTTGATGGTGCCGGCATTGGTGATGGAGCCGGCGGTGATGCCGGGAGCGAGTTGCACGCCATTGTTTGGCGTGTTGGCCAGCGGGACGGTGATGACCCCGGTGGCGGTGACGTCGAGGCTCTCGCCGGCGCCGATCGTGCAGGTGTTATCGATGGTGATGTTGTCCACCGTAATGATGCCGCCGCTGGCAACCGGACAAGGGTTGCCGATCGCCGAGGCGTTGGCCATCAGCAGACAGGCACCGGCGACCAAGACCGCCATTTGTTTTTTTTGAAAATTGAAATTCGCCATGAGATCAGTTCCCCGGTTCAGGTGCGCAACAGAATGTGAAGGCGCCCTGCAAGGAACTCGCGCGCGCCCGATGAATCAAGGCTTCACTTGATTTATCTCAAGTGGCGCTGACCCCTATGTGCTTTGAATATAGCGAAACACTATTTTTAAGTAAATGATGTTTCGCTCAGCACACACCGGAATCCCATTGTGTAACAACACATTGACCGAAGTACGGTCGATAGCGGGTCAGATCCTCATGCCGCTCAATTAAGCCGTTTTCTGACCACAAACTTCAAAACCGTCATTCCTGCCATTGGCAGAAATGACTTCCCGCGCCAAGGCGGCACTCGGCGGGAATCCAAGTTGGTCGAGCCGCCTGTGACTGCGCTACGGAATTGGATTCCCGCCTCTCCAGGAACTGGTCTCTGGACTCGATGGCGTTTAGGTTCAGCGTTTTTCTGACCACAAACTTCAGAACCGTCATTCCCGCGCAGGCGGGAATCCAATTTTGTTCCGTAGCCGTCGGCTCAGCGCCGGACTTGGATTCCCGCCGAGTGCCGCCTTGGCGCGGGAATGACGAAGCTTACGTTAGCGGCATTAGTCTTTGGACTTGCCTCGTTCTAAGGGATTGGAGAAGTTTCTTAGAAACTGGAGGCTGCGCGGGAAGTCATTTCTGCCAATGGCAGGAATGACGGAGCTTAAGTTGGCGGCATTCGGGTCAGATCCAGTATTCGGTCAGGCGTGCCGCCCATTCCTTGAGGCGGTCGCTCCACGGGCGGTCGCGCCACTGTTCGAGGGTAATCTCCTTGGAGTCGCGCATATCTTCCGAAAACGCGCTTTCCATGTCGGTGCCGAAACCGGCGTCGAGCACCACCACGTTCAATTCGTAGTTGTGCAGAAAACTGCGGCGGTCGATATTGGCCGAGCCGACGGTCGACCAGGTGCCATCGATCACCGCTGTCTTGGCATGCAAAATCGCTACCTGCAACTGGTGAATCTTGACCCCGCTCCTGAGCAGCTCATCGTAAAACGCGCGCCCCGCATGGAACACCAGGCCGTGATCGGTCACGCCGGGCAGCACCAGGCGCACGTCCACGCCGCGCTTGGCGGCCGCGCACAGCGCATCGACAAACTGGCGGTCCGGCACAAAATAGGCCGAGGTGATGTGCACCGATTTCTTCGCTTCCTGGATCGCCAGCATGAACGACTTGTAAATCTCCGACTCGCGCTCGGGATCGGTGGCCAGCACGCGCACGATCTTGTCGCCGACCGGCACCAGGGGCGGGAAATACTCGCGCTCGGGCAATTCGCCCGCATCCTGGTTGACCCAGGCGTCGATGAAGTGATACTGCAGCGAGGCCACCGCCGGGCCCTCGATCTTGAGGTGGGTATCGCGCCAGCCAACTTTCTTGCTGTCGGTCGTGTCCGGCTTGCGCTTGGAGCGGAAGAAGGAACTGTTGGCGTAGGTACTGCTGATGTTGATGCCGCCCGTGAACGCGACCTTGCCGTCGACCACCATCAGCTTGCGGTGGTCGCGGTTGTTCAATTCCCACTTGCCGACCCGGGCCGCCGGATTGACCGGGTTGAAGGCCACCATGGCAATGCCTGCCTGCTTCATGCGCTCGAAGAATTCCTTGGGCGTGGCCAGGGTGCCGACGCTGTCGTACAGCACGTTGACGGTGACGCCCTGTTTTTGCTTCTCGATCAGCACGTCGGCGAACTGCAGGCCCACTTCATCCTGGTCGAAAATATATGTTTCCAGGTTGATCGAGGTTTTGGCGCTGCTGGCGGCGGCCATCATTTCTCTCATGGTGGCCGGGCCGTCGAACAGCAGGGTAACCTTGTTGCCAGCCACCAGCGGCACGCCGGTGGCCGCTTCTTCCAGCACCGCCAGCGCCTTCATGTCGGGCGTGGCCTTGGCCCAGCGCCGCGCCAGCAGGTCGGCGGCCTTTTTCTTGTCCATCCGGCCCTTGCCGGTGGCCACCGTCGGGGTGGAGCGCGCCGCCGGGGCATCCGTCAGGCCGTCCATCGAGGGCAGCGCGGTGCAGGAAGCCAGGCCAACGGCCAGGGCCAGCACGGCCAGCCAGGCAGCGACGCGTGGTTTTGTCATTTTGATCCCCTAATTGGTACGGCTTCGAGCGGCTCCGACGGCATGTCCTTGGGCCCGATGAAAAAATCGATGGGGGCGGCCAGGAAACGCCGTCCGAGTGCTTTCAACAGAAGAATACCGTGTTCGAAGTGAATCTTGCGCGCGCGAAGCGCAACTAAAAGTGCTAAGCCGAAACTTACCACGAGATTGACCGTGCCGATCGATAAAAATCCGCCGATCGAGGTCAGCGCCAGTTCCCAGCTCATATTGTGGTCCAGCGCCACCAGCGCGGTGGCGAAGTTGGCGGACGAGAAGGTGACGTGGCGGATGTCGAGCGGCAGGCCGAACAGGAAGCCGAGGGTGCCGATAGTGCCGAGCAGGATGCCGAAATACAGGTTGCCCATCAGGCTGCCCAGGTTGTTCTCGATGTACATCGACAGGCGGCGCAGGCGGTCCGGCCCCAGCAGGCGGCCCAGGCCGCGCAGCTGGTAGACGCGCTGCGCCATGCGGGTGTACAGCGCCTTGTTATCGAAGTAGCCAGAAATCAGGCCGGCCACGAACAGGCACACGCCGGCAATGGCGGCGTAGAACAGGGCCAGGCTGTGGATCGGGTCGATGTCGTGCAGCAGGTGCATGGCCTTGTCGGGCGTGACCAGGTGGCGGCCGGTGGCGTAGTGGTAGCCCATGGCGATCAGCCAGGCGGTCGGAATGGCCGTGGCCAGGTTGCCCAGCACGGCGAAGCACTGGGTGCGGAATACCTTGTTGATGAGCGCAGCCATGCTGTCGAGGTCGATATTGCGCCCATCCTTGCTCGACAGGCCGGCGGCGATGCGCGAGGCGGTCATGGCCGGTTGCTTGGTGGCCACGGTGAAATGCAGCACGTGGATCAGCATGAAGCCGAGCGAGTAGTTCAGGCTGAACAAAAACGCTTCGACCAGCGGCGCGGCGCGCAGTGTGCCCAGCAAAATCTTGAACAGCGCCATGAAGCCGACGATGAGGCCGGCCCCGGCCGAGGACAGGAACATGCCGCCCAGCTGGGCGCGGGTGTCGGCGATGTAGTGTTCGCCGGTGCGGCTGGCGTTTTCGGTAACGTTGCGGGCCAGCAGGTCGATATTGTCGGCGAACAGGTCGCGCACCGTGTATTTGTTGTTGTGCGCTTCGACCAGTTCCTGCGCCAGGGCGATGGCGCCGGCGCGGCGCAGGCTGGTCGGCGGGGCGTAGTCGGGCGTGGCCTCGTTAGCCAGCGTTTCCAGGTCGACGCTGGGCGCGGCCGGCAAGTGGCCGCTGACGTCGACCAGGAACAGCAGCTTGCGCAGGCGGTCGATGCTCTGGGTCAGGGCCAGCAGCAAATAGGTGAGGGCGACGCTGGTGCCGTGGCTGAGCGCATTCTTGCGGATCTTGGCCACCACGCTGTCGCACTGGTCGAGCATGACCAGCAGATGGCGCGCATCGTCCATGCTGGCCGTTTCGCCGGTCAGCAGGCGTGCATAGCCGTCGAGGTAATTGTTGACCTCGATGTTTTGCATCAGGAACGGCGAATCGAAATTTTCGATGTCGGCGTGGCTGCTGATCAGGCGCGGCTCGAAGCCGAGCGCGCACACGCGGCAGGACAGGGTGCGGATCGCTTCGAGCATGCCGAGCGCGGTGGTGCGGCGCGCGTTGGCCGGGCTGGCGTGCGGCGCGGCTGTGGCATTGGACACCACGTCGAACAGTTCCAGCCAGTCGGCGGCCGGGACGGTACGAATCCAGCGGTAGTCGGTTTTGACGTACAGCACCTGGTCGATGGCGTCGCTCAGGTACACATCACCCAGCGCGGGCGGCAGGAAACGGTAGGAAATGCGGCGCTTCAATTCGGTGAAGAAGCCATCGTTGGACAGCACCCCGATGTCGGTGTACAGGCTGGCGTGGCGGCGGCTGTCGAGCACGCGCGTGACGTAGCTGCGCAGGGCGGAGGCCTGGGCGGGATTGCCCCTCAGTAGCTGGCACAGGGTGCGCACCCGGTCGGCGCTGGTGGCAATGTCGGCGCGGCGCCGCGGGCGCAGTTGTTCGACCAGGTCGACCAGGATGTCAATGCGGTCGCTGTGGGGATCGATTCGTTCTAAGGTTGAAAGCATGAAAAATAGCCGGAGCAACAGATACTAAAGGCGTAGTGTACGTTGATGACGCTCAGAAACTTTGTACGCTAGCGAACACACGGGCCAGCCGGGCTTAATCGGGGCAGATGGTGTATTTCTTGTCCCGGCTGCCATGGATGTCATTGACCGAGGGGTAGGTGATGCAATACGTGCCCAGCGCGGTCTTGATCTTGTATCTGCGCCCGCCGGCATCGGCGTTGCCGGTGGTGATTTCCTCGACCTCGGCCTTTTCGAGCAGGGTGGGCGCGCGCCGGGCCGACTGGATGCCGGCGATCAGGCGCTTCTGGGGCGAATCGTCGGGCACGCTGAACTTGTTGAGCGATTGCTTGCGCAAGTCCTTGTCGATTTTGGCCAGGTCGGCCATGGCTCGTTTGCGGATGGCGTCGGCGCCGCCGGGCGGCGCGGCAGGGGCGGGCTCGGCGAAGGGATCGGGCGGCACCACGGTGATCGCCGGCGCTTCGGGCTGGGGAGCGGGCACGGACGGGGCTGGCGGCGCGGGTGCGTCGGGGCGCTGGCGCGCGGCGCGCACGGGAGCAGGGGTCACGCTGGCTGCCGGCCTGACGCGCGTCTGCGGCGGGCTCTGGACGGGCTTGGCGGCGATGGCCTCGATCCACTGGATGCGCGGGCCGCTGTCGTCCTCGCGCGGCGGGGCTTTCTCGCGCGTATGGCGCCACGCCAGCAACAGGGCCGCATGCAGGCCGAGCACGAGGCCGATGGTGATCCAGCGCGTGGGAAGCCGGGGAGGAAGAGGATCAGTGGGCATGGCTCATCAATATGACGTTCGCGAATTGGACTGCGTTAAGTTAAATGTATCTTTGCAACATTCTCAATGCTAACAGTTCAGGCCGGCATATTGCCGGGCCCGTGATGGAGCACCACCTCTAAGTTCGGTTAAACTGGAACGCAGAACAATGACTGAGGGGCAAGTATGTATTTGACTTATTTCAAAGGGCAATGGGCCGAAGGTAATGTGCCGCTGTTCGGCGCGATGGACCATAGCGTGTGGCTGGGCTCGTCGGTATTCGATGGCGCGCGCGCCATCCGCGGCCAGTTGCCCGATCTGCGCCTGCATTTGCAGCGCGTGATTCACTCGGCCGAGCGGCTCGGTTTGCAATGTCCGCTGACGGTGGACGAGATGGAAGCGCTGGTGCGCGAAGGGGTGGGCAAGTTTCCGGCCGATGCAGAACTGTATGTACGCCCGCTGGTGTTCGGCGCCGAGGGTTTCCTGGTGCCGGTGCCCGAGAAGAGCGGTTTCGCGCTGACCTTGTTCGATGCGCCGATGCCGCCGTTCACCGGTTTTTCAGCCTGCCTGTCGAGCCTGTGCCGGCCGGACGCCAGCATGGCGCCGACCGATGCCAAGGCCTCGGCCCTGTACGCCAACACCACGCGCGCGATCCGCGAAGCGAGCGCGCGCGGATTCGATAATGCGGTGGTGGTCGACAGCGACGGCAATGTGGGCGAGTTCGCGACCTCGAACCTGTTCCTGGTCACGCCCGAGGGCAAGGTGGTGACGCCGGTGCCGAATGGCACTTTCCTGGCCGGCATTACGCGCGCCCGGGTGATCGGGCTATTGGCCGAGGCCGGCGTGGCGGTGGAAGAGCGCAGCGTGCACCCGGACGAGCTGCTAACGGCGCTGGAAATCTTCAACACCGGCAACTACGGCAAGGTCACCCCGTGCATCCGCTACGAAGGGCGCACCTTGGCCATCGGACCGGTGGCGACCCTGGCGCGCGAGCGCTACCTGGCGTTTTCGGGCGCGGCGTAACGCACTGCCGGCCGCGCCGCCGGATGCCTTATTTGCCGGCGGCCGGCTTGAGATCGACCGGCTTGACGTCGCCGCAGTTGGCGCCCAAATACTTGCCCGTCGATTCCATGGTCATGTTTCCCATGGCGCCGGCGGCGCTGGACGTCATCGTCACGGTCGAGCTGTAGGAGTCGGCCTGGTACGAAATCTTGCCCTCGCCGCTGGCTTGCGGGTTGACGCAGGTGTAAGAGAAACTTTGCGTGCCGCCCACCAGCGCTCCCTTCTTGTGGGTGCACTTGCCGTTGAGCTGGCCAAGATGGTTGCCGGCCGAATCGTCGATCATTTTCTGGGTGATGCACATCTTGACGGTGACGCTGCCGTCGTCGTTGAGCTTGAAGTTCGACGCACCGGAGTTGCCCATCGCTTTTTCCATCGCCTTGCGCTGTTCCGGCGGCATGGATTTCATCTGTTTCTGCATCTCTGCCATGGCCTTCGCAATCTCTGCGTTTTGCGAGGTCGACTTGCTGGTGTTTTCCCAGAGACCGGGCTTCATGTTCTGGGTGGCGGCGCTGGCGGGCGCGAGCGACAAGGTCGCGGCGGAAACGATGGCGAGGGCGGTCAGGCGAAGGCGTGGGTTCATGGTGTCTCCAGTGTGAATACGCGAGTTTATCGCGAAACGCGCACTGGATGTTGTTAATAGAACACGCAGGCGAACGGCGGGCCGCGCCGCCGCCGTCGGCCGGCAAGCCGATCAGTTGAACTCGTCGTCGCCTTCTTCGTCGAGGTCGTCGAGCTCGTCATCGCGTTGGTCGGCATGGTTCGCCGCGCTGTCGTTGCCGGCCTGGACGTCGCCGCGCGCGCGCCAGGACGGATCCGATCCAACCGCTTCCAGCAAACCCTTGACGCGGCGCACGCGCGCGCTCTGGTTGGCGTTGGTCTGGCCGGTGGAGGTCGCCGGCGCCGTGGCCGGTGCGGGCGCTTCCGCGCTCCAGGATTGCAGAGAATCCAAAAAATGGGCAAAACGCTCCGTGCTCATACCGTGCTCCTGTGCGAGTGGTCAACCTGCGAAAAGTGGGTACCGCCAACTGCGACGCCAATGCGGACGGCGTCCATCTCAATGCACCTGCGTGATCAAGGCGAGCAGCCGGACGTAGCCGAACACGTACGCAATGAACAGCACCAGCGCGCAGGGCAGGGCGACGGCCCAGGACTGGCGCGCATAATCGGTGCCCAGGCGCTCGCGGATGAAGCGCTCCTGGGGACTGGCCTCGGCGATATACCAGACCAGCAAGAAAATCACGTTGCTCATGCGTATGGGCAAGGACTCGCCGCACAGCAAGGAATAGTAGAAGTTGAGGATGAGCATCACCAGGCTGAGGGCGAACCACCAGCATGCGCGCACGGCGCGCCCGGGCTCGCCGAGCGCTTCCCAGTTGCGGATGATCAGGTAAGTGCCGAACAGGGGCGTGAGCAGCAGGCTCCAGCAGGCGGCGGCGTCCGGGTTCCACAGCGTGTCGCGCCGCGCGGCGCGCGCTGCCGGGTTCTCTGAGAGGGAGGTATGTGCATTCATAGGTGCAACTATCGCGTGCCTCCCACGCCGATGTATTGATCTGGCGCTAGGTTTGCGCCGACATCAGGTGCAACTGGAGATATTGCAACAGCAGGACCGTCTTGCCATCCATGATCTCGCCGCTGGCCATCATTGCCAGCGCGTCGTCGAAACCGAGTTCGAGCACGTCGATATCTTCACCTTCGGCGGCCAGGCCGCCGCCATCGCCCACCTTGTGTTCCGGCTCGTAGGCACCGATGAAAAAGTGCAGGCGTTCGGTCACCGAACCGGGACTCATGAACAGGTCATAGATTTTTTTCACGTCGTGAATGCGGTAACCGGTTTCTTCCTCGGCTTCCGCGCGGATGCGCTGCTCGGGGCTGGCATTGTCGAGCAGGCCGGCGGCCGCTTCGATCAGAAAACCGTCGTGGCCATTCACAAAAGCGGGAATGCGGAACTGGCGCGTGAGCAGCACCGTGCGCTGGCGCAGGTTGTACAGCAGGATCACGGCGCCGTTGCCGCGGTCGTAGACTTCGCGCGTCTGGCTCTGCCAGCTGCCGTCGCGCCGGCGCAGCGAAAAGGTCAGGCGCTTCAAGATGTACCAGTTGTCAGAGAGCAGTTCTTCCTGGTCGATGCGTACCCGTGTTTCTTGCATGGCGCTTCTCCGTGATTGTGCTTGGTGTTTTTTAGAATATCGTGCAAAATCGTGCAATGTCAAGAAAATACGTGCAGGAGCAGTCATGCTGACGACCCAGCGAAAACAATATCTGATGGACCTGTTGCGGCGCGACGGGCAGGTGGTGGCCAAGGCCGTGAGCGAGGAACTGGGTTTGTCGGAAGACACCATCCGGCGCGACCTGCGCGAGCTGGCGCGTGAAGGCTTGCTGCAGCGCGTGCACGGCGGTGCGCTGCCGGCCTTGCCCGCCTCGCCGGCGCTGGCCGACTTCCGCGCCCGTGCGCACATGTCGGCGCACGCCAAGGCGGCTATCGGCCGCGCCGCCGCCGCGCTGATCGTGCCGGGACAGGTGGTGTTCATCGATGGCGGCACCACGTCAGGCCACCTGGTGCGGTCCCTGGCGCCGGACTTGCGCGCCACGGTGCTCACCCACAGTCCCTCGGTGGCGCTGGCGCTGCTGGAGCACGAGCAGGTGGAGGTGATCATGCTCGGCGGGCGCCTGTACCGCCATTCGGTGGTGGGGGTGGGCGCGGCCACGCTGGAAGCGATCGCCCAGGTGCGCGCCGACCTGTGCTTCCTGGGCGTGAGCAGTATCGACCCGGATGCCGGCCTGTCCACCGGCGACGTCGAGGAGGCGGCCGTCAAGCGCGCCATGTTGCGCGCGGCCGCGCAGACCGTGGTGCTGGCCTCGCCCGAAAAACTGGCGACCGCCTCGCCCTACCGCATCGCCGGCGCCGACCAGATTGCCGCGCTGGTGGTGGCGCACGGCACCGACGACGCCTTGCTGGGGCGCTACCGCGCGCTCGGCGTGACGGTGCACGTGGCGCCGGCGTAAAAAAGCCGGCATCGCGATGCCGGCTTTTGGGGTAGTGCAGCGGGGGCTTAACCCTGGCGGTTCGGCTCGGCGACGTAGATCTCGACGCGGCGGTTGCGCGCGCGGCCGGAAGCGTCATCGTTCGAGGCGACCGGTTCGCGTTCGCCGCGGCCATCGATCATGATGCGGTTCGGCGAGACGCCGCGCGAGGCGAGATAATCGCGCGTCTGGGCGGCGCGGTCGACCGACAGCGGCTGGTTGACGGCGTCGCCGCCGGTGCTGTCGGTGTGGCCGATGATGGTCACGGTGGTCGCAGGATTGTCCTGCAGGGTCGCGGCGAAGCGTTCGAGCACCGGACGGAAATTCGATTTGATGTCGGAACGGCCGGTGTCGAACGACACGTCGGCAGGCACGTCGAGCTTCAGGCGGTTATCCTGGGTCTGGCTGACCTGGATGCCGGTGCCGCGCGTGGCTTGTTCCATGGCTTGCTTCTGCTGTTCCATGCGGTTCGACCAGATATTGCCGATGATCGCGCCGGCGGCGCCACCGATCAGGGCCCCCTTGCCCGCGCGTCCGCCGCTGCCGGCGGAGGCGCCAATGATGGCACCGAGGCCAGCGCCAACGCCGGCGCCGGTGGCGGTGCCGCGCTGGGTCGGCGACATGTCGGCGCAACCGGTGGCAAACATGGCGACGATGGTGATACCAATCAGGGATTTGCTCAGGTTCTTTTTCATAGTGTGGCTCCAAAAGTAATTAATCCGTTTCGCTGTCACACCAGGCTATGCCAGGCGCGACCGCGAAACGGATCGGACATCGGTCGATGGCCGGATCATGCGTCAGCTAGATACCTCGGCCGCTGATCAGGCGAACCAGAATCATGATGACTGCGACAACCAGCAAAATGTGGATGAAGCCGCCAATTGTATAGGAAGTGACCAAACCAAGCAGCCACAGGATAAGAAGTACGACGGCGATTGTATAGAGCATGATATTGTCCTCGGTGGGTTTTTATAGACGACTGGTATGTCGTGATTGCAGTATGCAGAACTCTTGCATGCCGCTCCGTACGCTGGCGTACATTAAGAATAACTTTTTTGTTCGTTTCGCAAGGCTGGCAACCATCCCAATACGCCAGCCAGGCCAACGAGACCGATCAGGCAGGCCACCAGGCCGCCGGCAATCAGGAACACCACATCCTGGGCTTGCATCGTGACGCTGCTGCCCGCCGCGACAGGTCCCGCGGCGCTGAAACCGAACAGCGTCACGATAATGCCCCAAGCTAAAATGCCGATCCAAACCATGCGGTTCATGATAAATCCCTCGTCTCTGGTGATACTGCCGCGCCGTTTGCTGCAGGCGTGAAGCCATTCTCCCGCCAGCTCATCAGGAGATCGGTTCGCTGGCACACATTGCAAAGAAGAAAACACAACGCCCCTTGCTTTTCAGCCAGGGGCGTTGTTTTTTTGTACTGCTGTTCGGGATCAGGCGGCCGAGCGCAAGGTCCCGTTGACGATCTTGACGCGGTCGCCCGCGCGCCAGCCGGCGGCGCTCTGCTGATGAAAGGTGCGCGCGCCGCCATCGTCGAGGCGCACGCGGATTTCGTAGCTGCGGGTCGCCTTCATATTGCCTTCGACCTGATTGCCGACCACAGCGCCGCCAACCGCGCCGGCCACGGTGGCCAGCTTGCGGCCGTTGCCGCCGCCGACCTGGTTGCCCAGCAGGCCGCCGAGCAGGGCGCCGCCGGCCGCGCCCAGGCCGCTGCCTTCGGCGCGCTGGCTCACTTCACGCACCGATTCGATATTGCCGCAGTGCGCGCACCAGCCGCTTTCCTTCACCGGTTCGGCCGCGGCCAAGCGCGGGGCCGGTTTGCGTTGCGGCGCCGCATTGTCGAGGGCGGCGCGTTCGGCGGCGCGTTCGCGCGCGGCGAGGCGATCGGCCGCGCGGTCGCGGTCGCGTTCACGGTCGCCGTCGTGGTCGAGCTCGCGCAGATCGAGCGCGGCCGGCTGGGGCGGCGTGGTGCCCTGCAGTTTGGAGGCGAGCACGGCGCGGTCGATTTCGCTCAGTTCGGCCGCGGCGGGCGTGCTGCCGATGGAGGACGGAATCCAGCCCAGGATGGCGGCCGTGCCGGTGCCGCAAAACACGATGACGGCGACCGCGGCGGCGAGCAGCAGGGGATGCCGCGCACTCGGCGCCGCGGGGGAAATGGGACTACTCATGGTGTTTCCTTTGGATTGAATGTGCGCTGCTGCACGGTCGGGTTGATGCAGGCCATTCTCCCGAGGATGCGGCGGTGCTTCCGTGCGTCACCGTACATACTTTGCCTATTATTGCCGTTACGCTGATTGAAATTGTTTGTAAATGTATCCGCAGTATTTACCTGGCCTTACCTATCTAATGATCGCTATCCGTTTTGACTTATGGTCGACCACACGCTTTGCTTGCCGGAGGGAGCGATGAATCACGTTTCCGCCGTAGAGCTCGACCACCCGAACGGCAACCAGTTACTCGCCGCCCTGCCGCATAACGATCTGGCGCGTCTGTCTCCCTTGCTCGAACCGGTGCAGGTGGAAGTGGGCGAGGTCCTGTACGAGCCGGCTGAGCCGGTGCGCTTTATTTATTTTCCGCACGATAGCCTGATCTCCCTGCTGGGCGTGGCCGAAGGGCGCATGACGCTCGAAGTGGGCCTGGTCGGACGCGAAGGCATGCTGGGCGCCACCGTCGCGCTCGGGCACGACACGGCGCAGACGCGCGCCATCGTGCAGCGCGCCGGGTGCGCCAGCCGCATGGACAGCGCCAAGTTCCGCACCGAGTTCGCGCGCAATCCGGCGCTGCAGCGGGTGCTGTACCGGTACACCGATACCTTGCTGGCGCAGGCGATCCAGATCGCCGTGTGCAGCCGTTTTCACGTGCTCGAAGCACGCCTGGCGCGCTCGCTGCTCATCACGCGCGACCGCCTCAAGTCCGACAAATTCCACCTTACGCACGAATTCCTGGCCCATGCGCTGGGCGTGCGCCGGGTCGGCGTGACCAAGGCCGCCAGCGCCTTGCAGCAGCAAGGGCTGATCATCTACAGCCGCGGCAATATCGAAATTCTCGACGTGCAGGGCTTGGCCGCGGCCTCCTGCAAATGCTACGAGATCGTCAAGGAAGCCGGCGCCAGCGCGCTGTCCACCGCTTTCGTCTGACCCGCCGGGCAGCGCCGGCCTACGGGTCTTGCCGCTGTCCGAGTACCTGCTTGCGGTACGCCATCCATTGCGTCAATCCTTGTTCCGGAACCGGCATTTGCTCCAGGAAAGTGCCGGCCGAGGTATTTATCGCTTGCCATCCATGGCGCAGGGGCAGCTCGACGATGGGGGGCGACAATCCCGCCGCCCGCCCGCCCGCCCGCGCGCTGGCGAAGGGGGAGGTGCAAGCGCCGTGGCCCCCTGTCTTATTACACGTCACAAAGACGAATTTCCGGAAGGTGGGCAATGTTAGCCCGGACGCTGTTCGGATGCGCTTGTTCAGCCGCACGTCGTTCATGGTATTTTTAATGGTCTTTATACTGCGGCTTGGTAAAAACCAGATGTAAAACAAGTCGGTAGCGTTGCCGTTAATGATCAGACAGGGGAGTAGTAGGATCCGGCTCAGTTTTAGGTCGACACAATGCGTACAGGGGGGTCAGTTTTCGGCCGGTGCCAACGAGCGTACATAAATCATCTTAGTGATCCGTCTAGCGCTCGAATTAGCTCCCCCACCCGTCCCCCACCGGGAGGCGCGGGAGGATATCTGCTGTGGTCTAATTTGCCCGGACACCTCAATAGGTGGAAAATCCACCATCTGAGGAGTAATACATGGCAACAAGAAAACGGAAGACATTCGATCCCAGCCTGAAGCTGGAAGTGGTTCGAATGATCAAAGAGCAGGGACAGAGCATTCAGAACGTCAGCGAGAGCATGAGCATCGGCCAGACCGCGATTCGCCGCTGGCTGACCCAGTACGGTGCTGAGCAGAGCGGCCAGCCGGGCATCGGCAAGCCACTCACTGCCGAGCAGCAGAGGATCCGGCAATTGGAGGCGGAAAATCTGCAGCTGAGACAGGATGTGACTATCTTAAAAAAGGCCTCGGCCTTCTTTGCCCGCGAAATGAAATGATGCATCAGCTCATTGTTCAACTGCAAAAGGAGGCCATTCCGGTTCAGAGCAGCTGCCGCATCCTCGACGTCAGCCGGTCCGGTTTTTACGCGTCGCAGCGCCGCTCCATCAAGCCAGTTGTCTGCAAGGAAACCGTGCACCTGAAGGCTTTGTTCATGGCAAGCCATCAGAGCTACGGCAGCCGTCGGTTGGTCACGGCCATGGCTGGCGAAGGCTTCCAAATCGGGCGCTACAAGGTGCGCAGTTTGATGCGTAAGGCGGCCTTGAAGCCCGTCTGGAAGCGAAAATTCGTTCACACGACAGACAGCAAGCACGACTTGCCTATTGCCGCCAATGTGCTCAATCGGCAGTTCAATCCAACGGCCCCAAATCTGGCATACGTCAGCGATATCACGTACATTCGCACCGGCGCAGGATGGTTGTACCTGGCCACAGTCCTGGACTTGTACGCGCGCAAGGTGGTCGGCTGGGCCATGGCACCGAGCATGCCTGCTAAGCTGGTCTGCGACGCATTGAACATGGCCATTCAACAGCGGCAACCGGCACCGGGACTCGTCGTCCATTCGGACCGAGGCAGCCAGTACGCGAGCGAGCTTTACCAGGATCTGCTGGCAGAACACGGCTTCGTTTGCAGCATGAGTCGTAAGGGAAATTGTTGGGACAACGCCGTTGCAGAGCGCTTCTTCTTGAACCTCAAGATGGAGCGTGTCTGGCAGCGCCAATATGCCAATCATGCCGAGGCCAAGGCCGACATCACCGACTACATCGTCGGCTTTTACAACTGCAAACGCATCAATTCAGCATTGGGCAATCTGTCGCCCGCCGTCTACGAACGGAAAATGGCAGTACGCGAACCTATCGTTGTGTCCGAAATAACTTGACCACAGCAGTGCAGCCTGGATCGCTGAACGAGGACGCATATCTTTAGGAAAGTCCCGCTCAAAAATTCCTAAGGAATATCCTGCACAGGTCGCCGCATAACTTGCTACTGCTTGCAGATCTGCCCGGCTGAGTTGGATCAAAAGATTATCGTTCATGACCATCGTGAAAGATGAAACATAGGAGCGGGGGCGCTTATGCCGACCCATCGATAACGGCTGTCTGGCGACCTCGATCTCCGGGTCCTCGACGGTACGTGGATACATTCGCGCCAGCATCGACAACTTCCCATCGGCAGGCGTTTTCCTCCATCATAAAACAGCAGGCGTAAAAAAACCCCGCAAGCGGGGTTTTTCTCAATCAGGCAAACCGATCATTTCGGTGGCTTGACCTGGTTGCCGATCACGCCGCCGACGGCTGCGCCGCCAACGGTGCCGACCGCGCTGCCGCCGGTCAGGACGCCACCGACCACTGCGCCGGCACCGGCGCCGATGGCCGTGTTCTTATCCTGGGCCGACATGCCTGCGCAGCCACCTAAACCGAGCGCCACCGTGACCAGTGTCGCGCTCATGACCAGTTGCTTGATTGTTTTCATCTTGAACCTCTTTGAATTGCTTGTTGCTTATTTCATGCGGATGTCGTTTTTCACCGACTTCACACCTTTGACGTCGCGTGCGACCTTGCCGGCGGTAGCGATGCTGTCCTGGGCAGCAACGAAGCCGCTCAGCTGAACAACGCCTTTGAAGGTTTCAACGTTGATTTCAGCAACTTTCAGGGTCGGCTCGTTGAGGATGGCGGCTTTCACGCTGGTGGTGATCACGCTGTCATCAACGTACTCGCCGACGCTTTCTTTCTTGTCGGTCGAAGCGCAGCCGACAACAGTGGTCAGCATCAGGGCGGCGAGCAGGGTCGATACGATTTTCAGGTTTTTCATGGGGTGTTCCTCTATGGTGGTGGTCTATGTTGTTATGCGTTCGGTGGTGCGTGTCGCCCAACCGATACGTCTAGATTACGGTCTGGCGGGCGCGTGGTCTGTTCGGCAACGCACATAAGTGATAAAACGCAATTTTGTGACTTTATCGGCGCTTGCTCTTGCCCGGCGGCGGGGCCACCGGCTTTTCGCGCGCTTCGGCCAGCAGGCGCGCGCAGCCGCTGTCCTTGCCCGGTCCGGTGTTGACCAGCGGCAGCAGGGCGGCCGCCGGCGCCGCCAGGCCGAGCGCCACCGCGCCGCCCGCCTTCAGGGCCAGCACGCCCTTGTCGACGCTCACGTCGGGCTTGGAGAAGCTGCCGCGCACGTGCAGGGGCGAGCGCAGCGAAAAGATGCGCAAGCCCTTGGTCTTGGGGTTCAGGGTCAGGTCCATCTGTTCGTTGGCCAGGTTGATGGTGCCCTCGGCCGTGATGGCCGCCTCCTCGGTATCGACGACGAAGGTGCGCGTCTGCATCAAGCCGTTGGTGACCTGGAAATCGGTGGCCATGCAATTGAGCTTGACCTGCTTGTCGCCAAATAATTTGGTCAGCACGATGTTGCCGATATTGAGGCCCATCTGTTCGAGCAGCATCTTGCTCACCGTGCCTTCGTCGATCAGCGCCTTGATTTCGCCGTTGGACGCGCCCAGCAGGGAGGCGACCGAATTGCCGGTGGCGGACAATTGGGCGTCGCCGTTGATCTGGCCGACGGTCGCTTTCATTTCCTGAATCGAGGGAAACAGTTCCTTGATGCGGATGTGGCGCGCGCTGACCTTGGCGGTAGCCTTGATGGCTTGCTTGCCCTTGCCGCTGCCGTCGAGCTTGATGGTCGAGGTCATGTTCCCGCCCGCCATCTGGAAATTCAGCGGCGCCAGGTTGAGCACCCCATCCTTGAGGATCAGGTGGGTGTTCAGTTTGCTGATCGGCAGCTGCTTTTCGCGCACGATGCGTTCGGCCGCATAGCGCACGTCGGCGTCGATGGCGGTCCAGCGTTCGGTACGGAACGATTCGACCGGCAGCACCTTGCCGGCCGGCTGCACCGCGTCGACCCCGCGCGCTTCCTTGCTGGCGTTCGAGTCGGCGCCGACCAGCGGCCCCAGGTCGGCGAACTGCAGCAATTTCGACGATACGCTGCCGCTCAGTTTGCCGCGCGGCTTGCCGGTCTGGTATGCGAGGCGGCCGGAAATATCGCTGGAACCGACCTTGCCGGTGAATTTGTCGTAGACCCAGCTGCTGCTGGTGTCGCCCAGCTCGCCGGTCAGGCGGCCCTCGGTGCGAAAGGCTGGCGTTTCCGGCAGCAGCACCCCGGTCAGCGTATACAAGCGCGCCATGCTGGCGCCGGAGAGCTTCAGGCGCAGGTCGAGCGCGGCCAGCTTGGTCGGCTTGGTGACCGTGCCTTCGACTTCGATGTGGGTCTTGCCCACGCGCAGGTCGGCCTGCAGCGGGTAGGGCGTGGTCTGCTGCTTGAGCGAGAGTACCGCGCCAGCCTTGCCGCCGCCGGTGACCGGGCCGCCGTGGTAGGTGCCGCGCAGTTTCCAGCTGATGCCGTAGGCGGGGTCGGCGTTGACGGTGTCGACGTCGGCCGTCAGGTCGATCTTTTCGACCGCATCGTTGAACTTGACCACGCCCTTGGTGAAGATCACCCGTTCGAGGTCGAGCTTCCAGCGCGCCGGCTTGTCTTCCTGGTGGAAGGTCCAGTTGTTCTTGCCATCCCTGGTGCGGCGCAGGTCGACCGCCGGCGCGTCGAAGCGCAGCACGGGAATGGCGATGGTCTTGTGCAGCAGCGCGAACGGGTTCAGCGAAAACGAAAACTGCTTCACGCTGGCCATGTCGCCCGCCCCTAAGCCTGATGCATCCATGCCTTCGGGCTGGCCGACGTGAACATCGTTGGCGACCAGGTGCGGCCACGGCACCAGGTCGCGCCAGGTACGGTCGCGCTCGGCCATGACGGTGGCCGGTTTTTCCCAGCTCAGCTTGAGGTCGCCCGCCACCGTGAACGGGCGGTCGATCGCTTCGCTGGCCTTGGCATTGAGCCAGGGCCTGGCCTTGTTCCAGTCGTAGGTGAGCAGGATGGCCAGTGCGATGGCGGGAATGGCGACCAGCACGGCAAGGATGGCGAGAATGATTTTGGTGCGGCGCGCGGGCGGGGTGCGGCCGGAAGGGATCGGGGCGGCTTGACTCATGACTATCCTTCTGGTGAAAGTAGGAGCAGCTTAAGCGATAAGGGTAGCGCTCTTGTGTACGTTAGCGCACGGTCGCAAGTGCCATTGCGCGCAAAACATTTGCTATGTGCGGCAGCGAACCGAACTTGCCAATAAATCAGCTTATAACGTTATCACGACATCATTACACCTCATGGAGAAACCCGATGAATGCACAAATCAAGACACACGTCAGTAAAGTACTCTGCGCCGCACTGGTTATGACACTGGCCGCTTGCGCCAGTTCGCAAAAAGCACCGGCAACGGCCGATGTGGCCGTGTCGAAGAACGCGGTTGAAAACGCAGTGAGCGCCGGCGCCGCCGACCTGGCTCCTGAAGAAATCAACGCAGCCCGCGCCAAGATGATGCGCGCCAACGAAGCCCTGGCCGCCAAGGATTACAAGCTGGCACGCGAACTGGCGACCCAAGCCCAGGCCGACGCCAAGCTGGCACAGAGCAAGGCCAATTCGACCAAGGCCACCACCGCCGCCAACGCACTGCAGGATGACCTGCGCGTGCTGCGCGAAGAAGTCGACCGCGCCAACAAGCCACAACAATAAAAACAGATTGACGCCGCGCGCCCTCACAGCGGCAGCGCAGGCCGACCGGTCCGCGCACAGTACCACCCAGAGCACAAGAAAACGATTGATTACCGCGCCAAGTGCGCCACGACAAGAAAAGGAAACACCTCCATGAAACATACATTGATCAAGTCCGCCATCCTCGCCTCCGTCCTCGCGCTGGGCGCCTGCAGCAGCGTGCCGACCACCACCCCGTTGCTCGATGAAGCCCGTGGCGCTTTCGTCGCCGCCAACAACAATTCGCGCGTGTCGACTTTCGCACCGCTGGAATTCAAGCAGGCCAGCGAAGCGCTGGAACAAGCCAACGCCGCCGCCGCCCGCAAGGATAGCCTGGAGCAGATCGACAAGCTGGCCTACCTGGCCAAGCAAAAGATCGCCACCGCACAAGAAGTAGCCAAACAGAAGCAGGCTGAAGCCGATATCGCCGCTTCCGGCAAACAGCGCGACGCCGTGCGCCTCGAAGCGCGCACCGTCGAAGCGGACCGCGCCAAGATGGATGCCGCCTCCGCCAAGGCCGCCGCCGCCGCCGCCAACGCTGATGCCGCCGCCGCCCAGAACCAGGCTGCCGCCGCGCAAGGCCAGGTTGCCGCCGCCGAAGCCCAGACCCGCGAAGCCCAGGCCCGCGCCGCCCAGCTCGAAGCGCTGATGACGGATCTGCAAGCGAAGAAAACCGAACGCGGCCTGATCATCACGATCGGCGACGTGCTGTTCGGCGTGGACCAGGCCAACCTGACCCCGAACGGCCAGGCCACCCTGCGCAAGCTGGCCGATGCATTGGCACAGAACCCGAACCGCACCGTCCTGGTCGAAGGGTTTACCGACAGTACCGGCAGCAGCGCGCATAACCAGCAATTGTCCGAGCGCCGCGCCACCTCCGTGCGCGCCGCCCTGGTCGAGATGGGTATCCCGCGCGACCGCGTCGCCATGCGCGCTTACGGTGAAGCATTCCCGGTCGCCGCCAACGACACGGCCGGCAACCGCCAGATGAACCGCCGCGTGGAAATCGTGCTGTCGAACGAAGGCGCGGCGATCGCCCCGCGCCGTTAATACGAACACAATCGCAACAGATATTTAAGGAATCATCATGGAACAAACCACCAAGCCACTGGCGCACGGATTCGACGTGCAAGCCATCCGCCAGGCAGCCGCCAATCTGGACGACGGCGCCGTGACGGACGGCTACGCCGCCGACCGTGAAGCGGTCATCAACATGCTCAACGATGCGCTGGCCACCGAACTGGTGTGCGTGCTGCGCTACAAGCGCCACTACTACACCGTCAGCGGCGTGGGCAACGGCCCGATCAAGGCCGAGTTCCTCGAGCACGCGCAGCAGGAGCAGGAACACGCCGACTCGCTGGCCGAACGTATCGTCCAGCTGAACGGTTCGCCGAATTTCAATCCGGCCACGCTGACCGCGCGCAGCCACGCCGAGTACGACGATTCGGACGATGTGCAAGCCATGATCCGCTCGAACCTGATCGCCGAACGCGTGGCGATCGAGTCGTACCGGCAAATGATTGCCGCCATTGGCGACAAGGACCCGACCACCAAGCATCTGTTGATCAGCATCATGGCGGTCGAAGAAGAGCACGCAGACGACATGCGCGATCTGCTGGCGCATTAAGAGCAAAAAGAGAAGCACTTTTCAGATTTTTTTCAACCCACCACTGGAGTTCATCATGTTAGATACCAATACCCGCACCAACGGCTCGGCCAACCTGAACGGCAATGTGAACGCAGTCCAGACCGATGTCAAAACCCTGGTCAAGGATGCACAGACCCTGCTGTCCGCAGCGGCCGCACTGACCGGCGAGAAAGCCGAAGACATGCGCGCACGCGGCATGGAAATGCTGGACGTGGCGCTGGGCAAGGCATCGCAAGTGCAAGGTCAAGCCATCGTCAAAGGTAAGGAACTGGCGCACACCGCCGATGTCTATGTTAAGGACAACCCATGGCGCACGATCGCTGCAGCAGCCAGCGTCGGCTTGCTGGTCGGCGTGATCCTGGGCCGTAAATAATTCTAGCCGGGAGAAGCCATGGACAAAACAACTGCTGCAGTGCATGGCCCCGGCCTGATGGGCGGCCTGACAGGGCTGGCAAAAAATATCTTCGGACTCGTGGTGTCGCGCGTGGAACTGGCGGCACTCGAGTTGTCCGAAGTGCGCAATCATGTGCTCGAACTGCTGGTGGTCTTTTCGCTGGCAGTGCTGTGCGCCATGTTTGCGCTGGCCTACGGCACCGCGACAATCGTCGCGCTCGCTTGGGAAAGCATGGGCTGGAAAATCCTCCTGCTGATGTTTGCCGTGTTCATCGCCGTGACGATCGGCCTCGTGGTCAAGGCCAAGGCCATGCTCAAAGAGGGCAAGCTGGCTTTCCCCGAGACCATGAACGAACTCAAGAACGATCGTGACATGCTGCTGTAAGCGGCCATTCAGACGGGAGGATTAGATGGATAACATTATCGGGCTCGAAAAAAACCCGGGCAAGGGTGGGGTCAAGATCGATTCGGTATCTGAGCGCAAGGCGCGCCTGCTGCGCCAGGGCGACTTTTACCGCGTCGGCATTGCCCATGCCAAGGCCCAGATCAAGCACGATTCGCGTCCCGACGTGCTGTTTCACTCGGCGCTCGACCATGCGACCTGGGCGGTCCGCTCGCGGATCGACGCCGTGCTGCATCCGACCGGCATCAGCGTGGCGTCGATCATGCCGTACGCGGCAACCATCGTCGGTTTCATCACGCGGCGCCGGCTGATCAAGCCGGCGATCGGGGTGGCGGCGGTTGTCGGCGGCGTGGTCTGGTACCTGCAGCAACGCCGCACGCGGGACGCGCAGACCTTGTGAACTGCTTGGTGACCATGCCGGGCAAGCGAACCCGGCCTTGCAACAAGAACGGAAAAATATGGTGGGGCTTGAGCGGCGTCGTAATCTTCGGATTCGACGCCGTCTTTTTTTCCGCTCATCTCTTTCCTCTATACTCGATTCATCTTTTCATTCCGGCTATCCCATGACAGACATTAACAAACTCAATCCCGACAAGCTACGTATTGTTCTCGTTTTGCAAGGTGGCGGCGCCCTGGGCGCTTACCAGGCCGGGGTGTACCAGGCGCTGCACGAGCACAAGCTGGTGCCGGACTGGATCGTCGGCACCTCGATCGGCGCCATCAATGCCGCGCTGATCGCCGGCAACGAGCAATCGGTGCGCCTGGAAAAGGTCAAGGCTTTCTGGGACCGGGTGTCGCATCCCGATATGCTGGACATGGCCCGGGTCGACGACCGCCAGCGGCGCTCGAATATCTGGCTCAACACCTTCGACACCGTCATGCGCGGGGTGCCGGGCTTTTTCTCGCCGCGCCCGTTCAGCGGATTTCCCTACGGGATGACGGTGGCGCCCGAAGAAGCGTCTTTCTACGACACCCTGCCGCTGCGCGACACGCTCAGGGAACTGGTCGACTTCGACTACCTCAACGCCGAGGGCGGCATGCGCCTGACCGTCAACGCCGTCAATGTGCGCACCGGCGAACTGGCGCATTTCGACAGCGAGAGCGGGCAGCTGTGCGCCGACCATGTGCGCGCCAGCGGCAGCCTGCCGCCGGCGTTCGCCCCGGTGCGCATCGGCGAGGAACTGTACTGGGACGGCGGCCTGTACTCGAATACCCCGCTCGAATCGGTGCTGCGCGAGCTGCCCGGCGGCGATACGATCTGCTTCATGGTCGATTTGTGGAGCGCCGAAGGGGAGGTGCCGGTGACGATGGATGAAGTGAGCACGCGCCAGAAGGATGTGACGTACGCCTCGCGCTCGAAACGCCATATCGAAGATTACAGCGCGACCCACGCGCTGCAGCACAAGCTGCGCCAGCTGTACGCGCGCTTGCCGGAGGCCGAGCGCAGCGACGACGACCGGCGCGAACTGGCGGCGCTGGGCTGCGACGCCACCTTGCACATCGTGCGGATTCCCTACGCGGGCCACGACTGGCATATGGCGTCGAAAGACGTCAATTTTTCCAAGGGATCGATCGAGTGGCGCTGGGAGCAGGGCTATCGCGATGCATTGCGCGCGCTCAAGCATGCCGGGTGGCTGGCGATGGTGGCCGAAGAGACGGCCGTGGTGGTGCACGAATTGCCGCCGGAGCAGGACGACTGGGTCGCTGTCGCGGCGTAAGGACAATGACGGGGGCGGCCTCAGCCGCCGGCGGCTGCCTGGGCGCGCGCGCCGGCCATATCTTTCTGATAGTTCGCTTGCGCTTCCTTGTTGCAGGCGCTGCGTTCGGCGGCGGGCAGGGCGCGGCAAGCGCCTTTGGCTTCCTGCAGGGCCGCGCCCATTTCCTTGCGCAGGGTGCGCAGGCGCGCGTCGGGGGTCGTATCCTCGCGCGACCAGCGCGCCGGGTCGCCGCGGGCGATCTCGGCCGCTTGCTGGCGCGCGGTGGCGGCCGGCACATTCCGGTCGGTCGATGTCTGCGCCATCTGGGCGTGCGACAGGCTCATGCCCATCAAACAGGCCGAGGCCAGGGCGGCGCGCAGCGCGCGGGAAAATTGGGTGGTGGTGTTGCGCGATGCGCTTGGCAGCGCGTTCTTAACAGGCTGGCTCATGGCAGCTCCTTTTCTTATCGTGCGATATGGTGGGGCGGTGGGGCAAAAAAAACCGGCGCACGCGGCGCCGGTTTGTCGACTTCTTACAGGCGCCCGGTGATGAGCAGCACGATCAGCACGATGACGATCAGGCCGGTGATGCCGGTTGGACCGTATCCCCAACTGCGGCTGTGGTTCCAGGTAGGAAGGACGCCGATCAGCGCAAGAATGAGAATAACGAGAAGAATGGTACCCATGGTGGGCTCCTTAAAGGTGGTCGAGCTGGCGGGCAGTTCGTGTTTTATTGTAAGTGGGTGGGTAGTACGGTGAAATTAGTAACGGTAGACGCGGCCATCGACCAGACGCACGCGGTTGCCCACGCGCAGGTCGTACACGCTGTCCTGCACGATCGTGCGGGTTTCGCCATTTTCGAGGCGAACATGAATCTGGTACAGGTCCTGGCCGCTGCCCGCATTGCGGTTCGCTTCGACCTTGTTGCCGACGACGGCGCCGCCGACCGCACCGGCGACCGTGGCCGCGGTACGGCCGCTACCGCTGCCGACCTGGTTACCGACCAGCGCGCCGACGATGCCGCCGACAACCGCGCCGGTACCGTTGGTCTGGCCTTCGCTGCGGGTGACCTGGATCGATTCGATGGTGCCGTATCCGGCCGAGGACGATGCCGGGTTGTCGTAGCTGCCATTGTTGGCCGGGGTCGAGCTGGTGCTGGCGCAGCCGCCGAGGACGGCAGACGCGGCGACCACGAGTGCTGCGATAGTCTGAGTCGATTTCATGTTGTTCTCCTGACAAAGTGTAGAGCCAGCATAATCAGCAACAAACCCCGGGTCTGTGCGCTGCCGCACCCAGTCTGCTGGGGCTGGGTTTGCATCAACCTGTTGGGTTTTTGCCACTAATCGCGCTGTGTTCGCCAGCGTACAGATGTGTTGTTGCACTTCCCGTAAAACATAGCTCAGCGATGTATTGTCACCGGAGAAAAGCAAGATGAAGCGAGCAGTTACCCCAGCCCTGATCGGCGCCTTCCTGATGTCGGCCTCACTGGCCGCCAGCGCGGCCACGCCGGAAGCGAAAGCGGCGTACAGCCAGGCCAGGGATGCGGCGAGCGCCGCTTACAAGGTGGCACGCGCGCGCTGCGACACCATTACCGGCAACCCGAAAGAGGTCTGCGTGGAAGAAGCCAAGGTGGCGCGCGTGCGCAGCGTGGAAGAAGCCACCGCCATTTACAAGAACACGCTCAAGGCTTACACCCAGTCGCGCCTGCAGATTGCCGCCGCCAACTACGACCTCGACAGGGTCAAGTGCAAGGCATTGACGGGCAACGACAAGGATGTCTGCATCCAACAGGCAAAAGCGACCCTGATCGCGGCCCAGGCCGACGCCAGGGCCGACAAGAAAGCGATCGAAGCGCGCACCGATGCGCGCGACGATAAACGAACGGCCGAGTACAAAGTCGCGCTCGAAAAGTGCGACGCGTTCGCCGGAGCGGCCAAGGACACTTGTGTCTCAGCCGCAAAATCGCAGTACGGGAAGTAGAGCCGTCCTGCAACAGCTCACATCGAGCATCTTTTTTGAACCACCCACCAAGGAGTCCACCATGAAAATCGCAAAACGTCTGTCGTCCATGCTGTTTGCCGCTACCCTCGTTGCCACCATGGCAGGTTGCGCTTCGACTGCCACCAAAGAAGGCACCGGCGAATTTATCGATGACACCGTGATCACCGCCAAGGTCAAAGCTTCGATCTTCAACGACCCAACGCTCAAGGCGTCGGAAATCAACGTTGAAACCTTCAAGGGCGACGTGCAACTGTCCGGTTTCGTGGCTGATCCAGCCGATGCCACCAAAGCTGCCGATGTGGCACGCGGCGTGAAGGGTGTAGTATCGGTAAAGAACGACGTACGTGTGAAGTAAGCTGAGCTCTTCAGGCTGGCCCGCAGTGGCCGGCCTGTGGCGCCGGCTCTATAATGTGAAGATTTTATGCAGCTTGCAGATCCGATTCCGGCCCCCGCCAATGAACATCCCGCTCCTTCCGTAGAGAGCGCCGCCGTCAAGGCACCCCCCGCCGATCCCGGCGCGGAGCAGCACGATCCCCTGATTTCAAGCGCCGCGCACACCTTGCGCATCCCGATCCATGTCAACGCGCGCGGGCTGGCGCTGGGCATCATCGCGACGATTGCCTTTGTCTATGCGCTGCAGTGGTCGCAAAAATTCCTGGTCCCGCTCTTGCTCGGGATCTTCATCGCCTACACCCTCAATCCCGTGGTCCTGTGGCTCGAACGGCGCCTGCGCATCAAGCGCGCCATCGGCGCCACCATCGTCACGGTCGCCATCCTGGTCTTGATGGGCGGCGTGCTGAACCGGGTGCAGGGCGAGTTTTTCAACATCATCGATGAATTACCGACAATCACGCAGAAAGTCACGCGCCTGCTGACCAACGCCAGCGGCGGGCAGCCGAGCACGATCCAGCAGATGCAGGCAGCCGCCTCCCAGATCGAACAGGCCACCTCCAGCGTGGGCGGGCAGCGCCCGTCGGCGCGCAAGGCGGTGCCGGCGGCCGCCGCGGCCGGCGGCACGTTCAAGATCATGGACTGGGTGCTGGCCGGCTCGATGGGCTTCATCGGCTTCATCACCCAGGCCACGATGGTGGTGTTCCTGGTGTTCTTCCTGCTGCTTGCGGGCGATACCTTCAAGCGCAAGCTGGTCAAGCTGACCGGGCCGTCATTGAGCCGCAAGAAGGTCACCGTGCACATCCTGGACGACATCAACAGCTCGATCCAGAACTATATGTTCATGCTGCTCGTTACCAATACCTTGCTGGCGCTGATGATGTGGGTCGCCCTGCGCGCGCTCGGGCTGGAAAATGCCGGCGCCTGGGCCATTTTCGCCGGGCTGATGCACATCATGCCGTACTTCGGTCCGCTGCTGATCACCGCGTTGACAGGGCTGGTTGCCTTCATGCAGTTCGAATCGCTGGAAATGGTGCTGCTGGTCAGCGGCGCCTCGCTTGCCATCGCGACCCTGGTCGGCACCGTCATCGCCACCTGGATGACTGGCAAGATCGCCAAGATGAACCCGGCCGCCGTCTTCGTCAGCCTGCTGTTCTGGGGCTGGCTGTGGGGCATGTGGGGCTTGCTGCTGGGCGTGCCGGTGGTGGTGATGATCAAGGTCGTGGCCGAACGGGTCGAAGGCATGGAAGTGCTGGCCGAGCTGCTGGGCGAGTAAGTTCGGCCAGCCGGTTGGGCGACTATGACGACGGCGGGGCAGGGCGCGTGCCTTTGCGCCCGCCTCGCCGTATGTTAGGCTTGCAGATCGTCAATTCAGAAGTGCGCTTCGTCCATGCTCCAGTTTAAAAATTTCGCGATTAAAGATTTCGCGATGAAGCTCTCCAGCGTTGCCGCTGCCGTCCTGTGCGCCGGCCTGCTGTCCGGCGCCGCCGGTGCGCAATCGGTGGCCTTCAGCTTCGATGACGGACCGTCACTCGCCGAAACGCCGCGCCTGTCGCCGCAGCAGCGCAACCAGGCCATGCTCGACGCGCTCGCCAAACACAAGGTGAAGGCGGCGCTGTTCGTTACCGCCGGCAATGGCGCCGACAAGAGCGCCGGCCACGCGCTGGCACGCGCCTGGGGCGAGGCCGGCCACGCCATCGGCAACCATACGATGACCCATCCCGACCTCGACAGCGCCAAGCTCACCCTGGCGCAATACCAGCAGGAAGTGATGGACTGCGACAAGATCATCGCCACCTTGCCTGGTTACCAGAAATGGTTCCGCTACACGTATCTGCGCGAAGGCAACACGCCCGAGAAGCGCGACGGCATGCGCGCCTTTCTCGCCGCGCAGGGTTACCGCAACGCGTATGTGAGCCTCGATACCAGCGACTGGCGCCTCGACGATCACCTGACCGAACTGCTCGCCAAGAACAGCAAGGCCGATCTGGCGCCGTTGAAAAAAGTCTATCTGGCGCATGTGCGCCAGCGGGCCCTGGCTTACCGCGCCTTGTCGCAGCGCCTGCAGGGCCGCGACATCGCCCAGGTCATGCTGATGCATCACAACCTGATCAACGCACTGTTTCTCGATGACGTGATCGGCATGTTCAAGGACATGGGCTGGACCATCGTGTCGCCGGCCAAGGCCTTCGAGGACCTGGTGTATCAACTCGCGCCGCAACGTGCCGCACCTGGGCAGAGTTTGCTGTTGTCGATGTCGCGCAGCCTCGGGGTGGACCAATTTGATGGCTGGGAACGACTGGTCGACGATGGCGATGCCGATATCGCCAGCCTGAAAGCACAAGGATACTAAGAACACATGCTCGCCAATTTTCCTTACGAATTACAGATCGCGCTGCGTTACACCAGCGCGCAACGCCGCAGCGAACGCAATCCCATGCTGTCGGTCATTTCCCTCATTTCGGTGAGCGGCATTGCGCTGGGCGTCGCCGCGCTCATCGTCGTGCTGTCGGTGATGAATGGCTTCCAGAAGGAAGTGGCGGCCCGCATGCTGTCGATGATTCCGCACATCGAAGTCATCGACGAGCGTGGCGGCTTGCCGAACTGGGAGCAGACCCTGGCGCAGGCGCGCAGCAATCCGGCCGTGTCCGGCGGTGCGCCGTTCGTCACCCTGCAGGGCATGTTGCTGTACGACGAAACCATGCGGCCGGTGGCGGTGCAAGGCATTTTGCCGTCGGCCGAAAAGACCGTGTCCGCCATCGCCGAGCGCATGAAGGGCGGAAAACTGGACGATTTGCAGCCGGGCCGCTTCAATATCGTGCTCGGTTATGAGTTGGCAAACAAGCTGAGCGTGAAGGCAGGCGACAAATTGTCGCTGCTGGTGGCGCCGCAGGGTGGCAACGCGACGTCGTGGACGCCGCGCCGGCAGGTGTTCACGGTGACGGGATTGTTCAATGTGGGACATAACGATTTCGATTCCGGCGTGGCCCTGGTGCATATCGACGATGCGCGCGCTGTTGAACAGCTGGAGCTGCCTTCCGGACTGCGCCTGAGCTTGCACGATTTGCACCAGGCGCCGAAGGTGGCGCAGGAATTAATGGTGAGCATGCCCGAGCATCTGATGTTTCGCGACTGGACGCGCCAGAACGAGGTGTGGTTTGCGGCCCTGCAATCGCAAAAGCGCATGATGTTTTTGATTCTGGTGCTCATTATTGCGGTGGCGGCGTTCAATCTGGTGTCGACCCTGGTGATGAAGGTCAACGACAAGCAGGCCGATATCGCGATCCTGCGCACCCTGGGTGCGTCGCCGCGCTCGATCATGGCGGTGTTCATGATGCAGGGCGCTCTGGTGGGCGTGATCGGGACTGTGGCCGGGGTCGCTGCGGGCGTGCTCTTTGCGCTCAATATCGATGTGATCATGCCGGTGGTGGAGAAGCTGCTGGGCAGCAAGCTGCTGTCAAAAGAGATCTACTTCCTGAGCTCGGTGCCGTCGGACCCGCAATGGCAGGATGTGGTCATGATCGGCGGGGTTTCGGTGGCGCTGGCGTTCCTGGCGACCTTGTATCCGAGTTACGGCGCGGCGCGGATTAATCCGGCGGAGTCCTTGCGGTACGAGTAGAACATCACTGAAAGTTCCGATCAATAAACTCATGAAAACACGCACAGGGACCTTCTTCAACTTGCTCTCGACGGCACCTTTGATGTGATCGTCCATGGCTGTAATTGCCGGTGCCAGATGGGCAAAGGCATTGCACTGTCCATCAAACGGATTTTTCCCGAAGCGTTTGCAGTTGACCGAGCCACGCCGAAAGGCGCGGCGTCGAAGCTTGGAACAATTTCTGTGGCGGAGATCGAGCGACACGGACAGAAATGGAGTCGGGCCACCTCATGCAACAGGGCCGCCCGATCCGCAGGCCGCGTTCGGGCTGCCATCGCCAAGGACTCCAGCCTGTCGTGGTAAGCGGCTCCTGAGCGGCGTTGCATCTTTCGCGGCTCCGTGTTGTTGAACTCGGACCGGATTGTGTCGGCTTCTGAAACCGAAAGATACAACGCCGCTCAGGAACCGCTTATTCTCCGCGAGCGCCGGGCCGGCCTGCCGGTCTGCCTGGATCCCCCTGACGTATCGATCGACATGCATCATCTCGAGCGCGCTACGGGTCATCCCGATCGGTAAAAGGAATTGGCGGTTCAGCTGGACCGAGCCGGGCGCCAAGCACGTCGGTATTGTGCAAAGCTTGCCGGCCCACCTGTCGGCTGCATTACATCCATCCGTATGACTACGTCGTCGACGTGCTGCGGCGCGTTGGCCAGCACATGCGACAACTAGAGCGTTTGGCCGAACATGGGCGCGACCGCGCGCACGATGTTGCGGGCATTCGCATGCTGGTCACTCAGGTTGGTAAACACGATGATGGTCAGCTTCTGATCCGGGTAGCGCATGAAGTCGGTGACGTATCCGGGCATGCCGCCGGAGTGGTACACCCAGCGCTTCCCGTTCTGGGTCCGCAGCTGCCAGCCCAAGCCGTAGTAGATGCCGGTATTGTCGGCATTGGCCGCCTGCACCAGCACGTTATTGGTCCACATCAGGGCCAGGGTCGATTGCTTGAGGATCTTGTCGGTGTACAGCGCAGCATCCCACTTCGCCATGTCCATGGCACTGAGCTCGATCCCGCTCGCCGCCATGCCCAGGTAGACCGACATCGCGTCGGTGGTGACAAACGGGACGTGTTTGCCGTCTTTGAGCTCGTACCCGATGGCGCTGTCCGCGCGCGCCGGTTTCGGCGCGACGAGTCGCGCGCTGTGCATGCCCAGCGGCGTGAACACCCGCTCTTTCAAGAAATCGAAATAGCCCTTGCCGCTGACCCTGCGCACGACGATGCCGAGAATATCGTAGCCGACATTGCAGTACCGGTACTTGGTGCCCGGCTCCCAGCTCGGGGAATACGCCCTGAACCTGGCCAGCATGTCGTCTTCTCCCAGGATCCTGTTGGCAAAAATGTCCGCAAAGGTCGCATCGTCCGGGTATTCGGGCAGGCCGGAAGAGTGGTTCAGCAGGTGCCGAATGGTGATGCCGCTCCATTGCGGCGGCACCGCCCCGATGAATTTGTCGAGCTTGTCGTCGAGCGCTATCTTGCCCTCCTCTACGAGCAGCATGATGGCGGTGGCGGCGAACGACTTGCTGATCGAGCCGATTTCGAAGCGGTCCTCCGGTTTCACCGGGCGCGCCGTCTCCCGGTCGGCGTAGCCATAGCCCTTGCTGTAGACAACGGTGCCGTCCCGGACCACCACCAGCGTCATGCCGGGAATGCGCTGCTCGACCAGTTGCCCCTGCATGTACTGGTCCACTTCGGGCTGCGCCGTTTGCGTGACGCCCGCCGCCAGCGTGGTCACCGGCGCCAGCACGACATCGCCGGCTGGCGGCGCAGCACCACCCCCGCCGCCGCCGCCGCCGCCGCCGCAGGCGGCCAACAGGCTCGTGGCCAGCGCCGCGATGAACAGGGCGCGCCTATTCATGGATGGTTCCGATCGCGGCCGGTTTCACGGGCGTACGCACGACGCCGTCGCGTGGCCAATCGGCAAAACGGTAGATGGCAACCTTGTAGATACCCATAGTCTGGTCCTTGAATGCGAGTCCGTCGGTGACGGGGATGGTGAGTGGAGCGGCACCGGCCATGTCGCGAAACATGACACCGGGCGCCTGCATCGAAGCGTCGTACACAAACGTGATGACCGTGCAGTTCTTGCGCCACAGCGTCGCGCTGCACGCTGATCAACTCGGCTCGTCCGCCAGGGAAAACAAGGGCCATAGCGCCGGCACAAGAAAGTGTTTTTTTGATCATGGACGTGATATTAGCTTGGTTATTTCATAAAAAGGGGCATTCTTGTCCCTTTTTATGCAAAATCCAGGCCAGATCACTGCGTGCGCAGAGATGCGGTCACCTTTTCCTGAATGTTCCTGACCTCCGATACCGCTTTTCCCCCATCCTCATTGTCGACCACGAGTCTGTTCAAACGGTCATCTCGCTCAGCGAATCCGCGTCACCTTCGCCGCCGCCGTCTGCCCGCCACCGGTCACTTCATCCGGCTTGTGCTTGAGACTGCCCAATTGCAGCGCATACTGGCGGGCGAACTCCGCACCCAAAAAGAAAATCTGCGCCGAGTAATACACCCACAGCAGCAGGGCGATCATCGACCCGGCCGCGCCGAAGCTGTTGGCCACGCCGCTGTTACCGATATAAAGCCCTATGACAAATTTCCCCAAGGTGAACAAGGCCGCCGTCCCCAGCGCGCCGATGGTCACGTCGCGCCATGACAGCTTGATGCGCGGAAGCATTTTGTAGATCACGCCGAACAGGGTGGCGATCACCAGGAAGCTGATCCCCCACGATACCCACGACAGCAACACCGCCGCATCTTTCCACAAGCCGTTCATGTACTTTTCCAGCACGGCCAGCGCGGCGCTGACCACCAGCGAGACCATCAGCAAAAAGCCCAGCACCAGAATGAGCCCGAACGACAGCAGGCGCGTGCGCAGGATGTCCCACCACGTGGCGTCGGTCGAGGCCGGCACCGCCCAGATTTCATCCAGGCTATCCTTGAGCTCGGAAAACACGGTGGTCGCGCCGAACAGCAGCAGGGCGGTGGCGATGACGGTGGCCCAGATCCCGCTTTCCTTGTTTTGCGCGCCGGCGAGGACCAGCTGGATCGCTTCCGCGCCCTGCTTGCCGACCAGTCCCCTGAGCTCGTTGAGCAGTTGACCCTGGGCCGCTTCGGCTCCGTAGAAAAAGCCGGCGATGGCAATCACCAGCACCAGGATCGGCGCCATCGAAAACAGGGTGTAGAACGCCAATGCCGCGCCCTTGCTGGCGGCGCGGTGGGCGAACCATTCGGTGACCGCGCAGCGCATCACGCGTGCCAGTTGTTTGGAGTACGGCACCCATTCTTTGATTTCGATCATATGTCTTCCTAAAATTTGCGCGAGGGGCGCGCGCCCCCCGCAAAACAGGCCGCGGCCCTTGCTTATTGAACGCGGCGTTCGATGGTGATCTGTTCGACTTCGACGCGGCGGTTCGGTTCCAGGCACTTGATCAGGTCGGCGCGCCGCTTGTCGGTACAGGTGACGAGCGGGTTGGCTTCGCCCTTGCCGTAGGCTTTCAGACGGGCGCCGTCGATGCCCTTGGCGACCAGGTAGTCGCGTACCGCGTTGGCGCGCCGCTCCGACAGCTTGAGGTTGTATTGCTCCGAACCGAGGCGGTCGGCGTAGCCGGTAATGTCGACGTCGGTGATGCTCGGATCGGCCTGCAGCGCGGCGGCGATCTCGTCCAGCCGCGTCTGCGTCACGTTGAGCGTGGCGCTGTTGAAGGCGAACAGCTCGGTGGCGGTCAGCGTGATTTTCTCGAAACGGGCCGGCGCTGGCGGTGGCGGCGCGACCGGCTCCGGCGGCGGCGTGACGGCCGGTGGCGGCGTCGGCGCTGGCGGCGGAGCCGGCGGGGTCGGCTTGCTGAAGGCGTAGTTCAAGCCGATCGTCAGGTATTTGTTGTTGTTGCGGCCGAAGCCGAACGCAGCGTCGTCGCGCAGGCGCCCGCGCACGGTGCGCAGGTCGGCCTGCATCGACCACTGGTCCGTCATGCCGAGCTGAAAGCCGATGCCGGCGGTCGCGTAGGGAGACGTTTTGCTGACCCGGCGCAGCGGATTGTCGACCCGGTCGCGCTGGGCGCCGACGCCGATCAGCAGGAAGGGCCGGAAGTTCTGGCGCGACAGCATCAGCAGCGCGTCGGCGCCCAGCAGGGTCTGGCGATAGTTGTAGCGGCCTTCTTCGGCGCGGGCGTGGGTGGCGCCGATCTGCACGTCCCACATTTCGGAAAGCGGTTTGCCGATTTTGAGCCCGCCGCCGTAGTCGCGCTCGCTCACGCCGAAATCCTGGTCGGGCTTGAACGCGTTGGCGCTGGGCTGGATGTACCACGAGGGGTTGAGGTCTTGCGCAAAGGCCAGTCCGGCGCTGCACAACAGCGCCGCCGCTAGGGCCGTCTTTTTCATTCTGTTCACAGGGAACTCCTATTCGATGGGTCAGTAGATATGTCATCACTGATGCGAGGCAGTGTGACGTTCGACTTGAGATTAAGCGGGGGAGTTCAATGCAACCGTTCGATAGCGCACCGTGATGTTGGACTTGTCTTTTTAATACAACGATTTGTGCGAGTGCCAACAAAAATCGCGCCGGACCAGGCGCAAACCTGGTCCGGCGCGATATTGTCGCGCGAAAAATAGCCGAGGCTATTAGTTCGTTTTTTCCGGCACGACGATCACGGTGTCGCCGCCGGTCTTGCCGGTGTCGCCCTTGGAACCGTCCATGCCTGGTGCGCCCGGGGTGCCTGCAGCACCGGGGGTGCCGGTGGCGCCCGACGTACCGTCAGTACCGGCGGCGCCAGGTGCGCCAGGAGCGCCAGGCGCGCCGGCAGGGCCAGGTACGGCAACCGGAACTTCAACGGTTGGGGTAACAACCGTTGCAGGTGGGTTAACAGTGGTTTTTTCGCATGCGGTCAGACCGGCGATTGCCAACAGTGCTGCCAGAAGTGTCGTTTTCATGGTGGTTTCCTTTTATAAGTGTCTGGTGCCGGGCGGCAGGCAGACTGAACGTCAATGAAGTCATTGCACACACAATGTTGTGCGAACGGGGCCAGAATACGGTGTTGTATTGATGGAATCTGTACGCCAACGCACACAGCCGGGCCCGTCATCACAATTGCAACGATGAAAAGATGATCATAGGAAGTAAATTGTGCGAAATGTTCGATGGCGCACAGACCATCGATGTCCACGCAGGCAATCTTGTACCCAGATGTGCGGAACCGAATTATTGTCAGGCTGTCAAACGACATGTACCGGGTCCGGACGACATGACTATCTCTTCTCTTGGAGTACTCAACATGCATGCAACGACACAGCACCACAATGCGGCCCAAGGCGACATGACCACATTGCACACCTCCGCCAACTCCACCCTGATCGAGCGCGTCGCGCCCCAGCCAGCCGAGCGCGCCCCGATCTCGATGGCCCCGATCGAACGCGTGCGTTCGACATCGGCCACCCAGCGCCGCATCGAGAATATGCAAAAACTGATCGGTGAATTGTCGACGCACGAAATGCTGGCCGATGAAATCGCCTGGTTCCTGAAGTTTTCGCCGTCCGGCGCGCGTAAATACATCCGCGACCTGCGCGAAGCGGGCGTGATCGAACTGGCGCGCTATATCGAAGGCACCGCCACCTACCTGGGCAAGGCCGTGTACCAGATCTCGCCCGATCCGGAACGGGTCAAGGCTTTCCTGGCCGCGATCGTGCAGCCGAAACGCGAAGGCGCCGCACCGCGCAAGGAGCGTCCAGGCCTGCGCGAGCAAAGCATGGCAGGCACGGGCCGTCACTTCCATATCCTGGCCGATGACACCCACTATGCCATCCGCGTCAATCGCAGCCCGGTGGCGCGCGACCCCCTCGTCGCCGCCCTGTTCGGCGCGGCACCGTCGGCCAAAGAACAGGCTTGATGCCGCGCTGAGCGGTCCCCGCGGCGCCTGGCACCGCGCCTGCCGCCACCTCCCGGTTCGGTTGCAGGGCAGGGTCCGTTCACCTCTCGTATCGTCCAGACAGGGCCGGCGCAGTCCGGCCCCCGTTTTTGTGCGTGACCTTCGCGTCACTTTTCTTGTGTCCATCTGAGCGCTTCCCCTTCGCGGCAGTGCGGGTACAGGCACGTCTGCTGTTTTTCTGTCATCCCCACCAATTGAAAACCCCTGAACCAGCCCCACTTGTGGCGGTGCGGGGATGCTTTGCCGTCCCGATCACTCACCAGAAGGAACACCCATGTTACCGACGCCAGAATCGCTGGAAAGCAAGCCCGTGCCGAATGTGACGTTCAAGGCCAGGCCCAACGACCAGTGGAAAGATCTCACCACCGACGAGCTGTTCAAGGGCAAGACGGTGGTCCTGTTTTCGCTGCCCGGGGCGTACACGCCGACCTGTTCTTCCACCCATTTGCCGCGCTATAACGAACTGGCGCCCGTGTTCCGGCAAAACGGGGTCGACGACATCATTTGCATCTCGGTCAACGATGCCTTCGTGATGAACGAGTGGAAAGTCGGGCAGGATGCGGAAAATATCACCGTGATCCCGGATGGCAATGGCGACTTCAGCCAGGGCATGGGCATGCTGGTCGACAAGCGCAACCTGGGTTTCGGCATGCGCTCGTGGCGCTATTCCATGCTGGTCAAGGATGGCCTTATTCAGAAGGTGTTCATCGAGCCGGACAAGGAAGGCGACCCGTTCGAGGTGTCGGACGCCGAAACCATGCTGCGTTACATTAACCCGAACGTGCAGATCCCGGAACCGGTGGTGGTGTTTTCCAAGCCCGGCTGCCCGCATTGCGCGCGCGCCAAGGCCACGCTCAAGGCGCATGGCCTCACGTTCACCGAGATCGTGCAGGACCAGAAGATCAATGCCAGCGTGCTGCGCGCGGTGTCGGGCCAGTCGACCTGGCCGCAAGTCTTCATCGGCGGCAAGCTGATCGGCAATGCCGACGCGGTCGACGCCTGGTTCGGCGCTCCCAAGGCGGCGTAAGCCCCGGCCGCGCCACCCGGTCCCGCGCAGCGCCATGGCTGCGCCGGGCCTCGTTTTCGTACCCCACCCCGACAAGGAACAAGATGGAAGCGCTGCTCTGGACCACCGCCATCGTGGTGGCAATCGCGCTCGGCATGAGCTATCCCGGCTGGCGCCTCAAGCGCGCTCTGGCCCAGCCTTTTCCGCCGGCGTGGCTAAATATACTCGAACGCAATATCCCGATTTATCGGCGCATGCAGCCCGAGCTGCAGGCGCAGCTGCAGCGGCTGGTGCAGCAATTCCTGTTCCAGAAAAAATTCGTCGGCTGCGAAGGGCTGGAAGTGGACGACGAAATCCGCGTCACCATCGCCGGCCAGGCTTGCCTGCTGCTGCTTAACCGCTTCACCCGCGTGTACCGCAAGCTGCACACCATCCTGGTGTACCCGAGCGCCTTCCTGGTGCCGCGCAACCATGCCGACGAAGCCGGCATCGTCAACCCGGTGCGCCAGGAGCTGCTGGGCGAATCGTGGGGCGATGGCCGCGTGGTGTTGTCGTGGGACCACGTCCAGCGCGGCGCGGGCGACTGGACCGATGGCCAGAATGTGGTGCTGCACGAATTCGCGCACCAGCTCGACAGTGAATCGGGCAGCAACAATGGCGCGCCCTTCCTCGGCCATCCGGGCAGTTACCGCAACTGGTCCGAGGTGCTTTCGCGCGATTTCAACAACCTGCGCCACGAAGCCATGTTTCACCGTCAAAGCGTGCTCGACCACTACGGCGCGGTCAGTCCCGCCGAATTTTTTGCCGTTGCCACGGAAACGTTTTTCGAGAAGCCCTGGCAGATGGCCGAACGCCATGCCGACCTGTTCGACCAGTTCCTTCAATACTACCGGGTCGACCCGCGCGCCTGGCTGGCGCCGCCCGCCCCGGAACCGGACGCCGGGCACGAACCGGAGCCGCCGTCCTACGGCACCGTGTACGGGCAATGGCAATGAGAGTGGCGCTGTCCTGAATACTCGTTCATAATTGCCTGAAGCACTTTCCCACGGGATCGATCATGGCGATGCAGTTCGAGGAATTTGAATCCTTCACGTCCGACACGCCGCCCGCGGCGCGCGCGCCGGGCGCGGACGCCGCCTCGCCCCTGGTGCGGCTGCAATACCTGATCGACAATACCCCGGCCATCATCTATTGCACCGTGCCCAGCGGCGACTTCAAGATGACATTCGTGAGCAACAATGCCTACAATGTGCTGGGCTACCGGCCCGAAGACATGGTGGCCGATCCCAATTTCTGGTTCGACCATATTCATCCGGACGACGCGCCGGCGATTTTTTCCAGCTTGGCGCTGGTGTTCGTGGAAGGGCAGCGCGCCTACGAGTACCGCTTCCGCGCCGCCGACGGCGGCTACCTGTGGATGCACGACACCCTGCGCCTGATCCGCGACGAGCAGGGCGCGCCGCTCGAAGTGATCGGCGCGCTCACCGACATCACGATCCGCAAGACCATGGAAGAGGCGCTCTACAGCAAGGGCCAGGAACAGCAATTGCTGATCGGCCGTTTGCAGGAAGCGCAGAACCAGTTGCTGCAGTCGGAAAAGATGGCGTCGATCGGCCAGCTGGCCGCCGGCATCGCGCACGAAATCAACAATCCGGTCGGTTTCGTCAATTCCAATATGAGCACCTTGCAAAAGTACGTGGCCACCCTGTTCGGCGTGGTGCGCGAGTACGATGCCGCGATTGCCGCCCACAGCCCGCCGCCGGCGCTGGCCAGCGCCATCGCGCAGATCGGCAAGCGCGCCGACCTGGCATTCTTGCAGGATGATGCGACCGACCTGGTGCGCGAGTCGATGGATGGCCTCAAGCGGGTCAAGGATATCGTGCAGGCGCTCAAGGATTTTTCGCATGTGGGCGAGACTGAATGGCAGGTGGCCGATTTGCACCATGGGCTCGACAGCACGCTGAACATCGTTTCCAACGAGATCAAGTACAAGGCCACGGTCGACAAGCAGTACGGGCAGCTGCCGCCGGTCACCTGCCTGGCGTCGCAGCTCAATCAGGTGTTCATGAATTTGCTGGTCAACGCCGGTCATGCGATCAAGGACAAGGGCGTGATCACGATCCGCACCGGCGCCGAAGAGGGTTGGGTGTGGGTAGCGGTGAGCGACACCGGCTGCGGCATCGCGCAGGAGCATCTGAACCGGATTTTCGAGCCGTTTTTTACCACCAAGCCGGTGGGCAGCGGCACCGGCCTGGGCTTGTCGCTGTCGTATGGGATTGTGAACAAGCATGGCGGACGGATCGATGTGGCCTCCACGCCGGGGGAGGGAACCACGTTCACGGTGCGCTTGCCGGTGGTGCCGCCGGCGGCGGTGTCGCCGGGGTCGGAGCCGGGGACGGCTGGCGCCGCGGCATAGGCCCGCTATCGCGCGTCCCGGACCCGAGCGGGCTGGGGCTACATGATAATTTCTCCGTTCGGCCCCCACTTCACCTTCAGCAGCCCCGGTTCCTCTTCCTCCATCTTGCGCAACGCGAGTTCCTCTTTGCTCAGGGTGCCCTCCTGCACGCGCTGGCGGTCGGCCAGCAGGTGCTCCTTGCGCAGCGAATCGCGGTATTCGAACGCCAGGCGGATGTTTTCCCGTAAATCGCCCACCTGCCACGGCTTGGGAATAAAGCGGAACACCTGGGCGTCGTTGATCGCACTGGTCACCGTCTCGAACTCGGTCGAGGCCGATAAAATCATGCGCACCGTGTCCGGCGCCACTTCCTTGATCGCGTGCAAAAATTCCACGCCCGTCATCTGGGGCATCCGGAAATCGGAAATCACCAGATCGAAGGTGCATTCGGCGCAGCGGGTCAGCGCATCGAACGGATCGGTAAACGTTTCAATATGCAGGTCCTCAATCTCCAGGTGCTGGCGCATGGCCCGTACCAGTGCGTTCAGGACGTTGATTTCATCATCGACCAAAAGAATTCGTCGCATGTCAGTCCCCTTTCGGTGGTGCAGGCCACACCCAGATATTCAGGCGGACCTCGTTCTTGGCTTCAAAATCCTGGACTTGCTGGATCAGGCGCTCGTCGAGCACATGGTCGGCCGAGAGCAGCATGACGCCGTCCGGCGTGACCAGGTCGCGCGAAAGTGTCATGCCCGGCGTCAGGTACTTGGCCACCGTGGCCAGGTCGCGCAGTTTTTCCACCGGTTCGCCATCCATCAGCGCGCGGAACGCGGCCACCACCTTGGGGTCGTAGCGCTTGCCCACCGCGTCGTAGATGATCTGCTTGGCGTCGGGCGCGAGCACCTTGCGCTGCAGCAGCGCGCCGATCTGCAGGTTGTCGTAGTCCGACGCCAGCGCCAGGATGCGCGCACCCAGGGGAATCAAAGGGCCGGCTATGCCGTCCGGAAAGCCGCCGCCGTCGAAGCGTTCCATGTGGGCACGCAGCAGGGCCGCCACCCCGCGCAAGTCGTCCAGCGGCATCAGCAGTTGCTCGGCGCGCAGCGGGTGCTTGCGGAACACGCCCAGCATGTCGCCGGCCAGCAGGTTGACCGGCATCGCCAGCAAGTCGTCCGGGAAACCGATCTTGCCGATGTCGTGCAGCAGCGCGGCAATGAACACTTCCTGGGTCGCGTTCGCATCGAGCCCGAGCTTGACGGCGATGCGCCGCGCCAGATCGGCGACCCGGCGCGAATGACCCGCCAAATTTCCACCGCGCATCTCGATCATGCTGGACAGGATCTTGATGGTCGTGATGAAATTGCCCTTGAGTTTTTTGTTGGTCTCAAGGATGGTGTCGCGCGAACTGCGCAGCTCTTCGGTGCGGATCTCGACCTTCGCTTCCAGGCTCTGGTTGAGCGTCTTGAGTTCATCGTTCTGGCGCAGGGTCAAGGCTTCCAGGCGCGCTTTTTCCCGCTCCAGCGCGTGGCGTTCGAGCCCGTGGCGCACCACCAGCAGGATATCGTTGTCGTCCCACGGTTTGGTGATGTAGCGGTAGATTTCGCCGCGGTTGATCGCCGCCAGGATCGAGGATACGTCCGAGTAGCCGGTCAGCAGCAGGCGCACGGTGTCGGGCCAGCGCTGGCGCACATGTTCGAGGAATTTGGCGCCGTCCATTTCCGGCATGCGCATGTCGGAAATGACCAGGTCCACTTTTTCCTGTTCCAGGATGGCCAGGCCGGCCGCGCCGCTTTCGGCCACCAGCACCCGGTAGCCCTCCGGGCGGAACAGGCGGCGCAGCGCCGACAGGATGTTCGGTTCGTCGTCGACGCACAGCACGGTGGCCGGAGGTGGGGCAAGATCGTCGGTCAGGCTGTCTGTCATGGGCTGGGCTCCTCGCTTGCTACGGTGGTCTGGCGCACCGGCAGGACGATGCGGAACGTGGTGCCACGTCCCACCTCGCTGTCGACGTCGATGCTGCCACGGTGTTTTTGAATGATGCCGTAGGCCAGGGACAGGCCCAGGCCGGTTCCCTTGCCCACCGGCTTGGTGGTGAAGAAGGGATCGAAGATGCGCGACAGGTTTTCGCGCGCGATCCCGCCGCCGTTGTCGGCCACCTCGATCCATACCTGTTCGCCCTCGGGCCCGGCTTCAAGGCCCTGGCTGGTGCCGGTGCGCACCGTGATCGTGCCGCGCCGCTCGCTCATCGCATGGGCCGCGTTGACCACCAGGTTCATGATCACCTGGTTCACCTGCGAAGGCAGGCATTCGATGTCGGGAATGGCGCCGTACTGCTTGACCACGTCGGCCTTGTACTTGACCTCGTTGGAAACGATGTTCAGGGTCGAATCGATGCCGCCGTGTACGTTCGCCCAGACCCAGTCCTGGTTGGCGTCCACGCGCGAGAAATCCTTCAGGTCTTGCACGATGTGGCGCACGCGCACGATGCCTTCCTTCGACTCGCTCATCAGGACGGGAATATCTTCGCGCAGGAAATCGAGGTCGAGCGTCTTGCGCATCGCCGCCAGCCGCGCCGCTGTTTCGGGGCTGGCTTCGGTTTCCGCCTCCTGGTACACATGCAGCATGTCGAACAGCTGGTCGAGGTAGCTTTGCAGGGTGCCGAAATTGGAAAAGATGTAGCCGATCGGATTGTTGATCTCGTGCGCCACGCCGGCCGCCAGCTGCCCGATCGAGGCCAGCTTTTCGGACTGCACCAGCTGCTCCTGGGCCATCGACAGCTTGGCGTTCAGTTCGGTCAGGGCGAGGTGCTTGGCGCGCAGTTCGGCGTCGGCGATCTGGCGCTGGCGCAGGTCGTCTTCCAGCCGTTCGTTGGCCTCGGCCAGTTGGGCGGTGCGTTTCTCGATCAGGTGTTCGAGGTTGTCGTGGGCGCGCCGCAGGGCGTTTTCGGCCACCCGCCGCTCGGTCACGTCGCGCATGGTTTCGATCGCGCCGACCACCTGGCCGGAGGCGTCGCGCAGGGGCGCGGCGGTAAAGTGCAGCCAGTGCCCGCCCACGCCCAGGTTCTCGAAAAAGCCTTCGGTTTCGTAGGCGCCGGGAATCAGGGCCGACTGGCGGTGCGCGGCCAGGCCGGTGCCGTCGCCCGAGACGATCATGTCCGACAGCATCTGCCGCTCGTGCGCATAAAACGCCACGCCATGGTTGCGCGTGCCGATCATCGCTTCGGTGCTCCAGCCGAGCAGGTGTTCGCAGGCCTTGTTCCAGTGCGTGATGGTGTGCTCGTGGTCGATCACGAAGGTGGCCACCGGGTGGCCGTCGAGCAGTTCGGACAGGGCAATCCGGCCGCCGCCGCCATCGGCGGCGGGCAGGCTGGTATGAAACGGGTGTTCGCGGTTGGGCATGTTGATGGCCTTTATGGCACGCGTCGCGCTAGCTGACGAGAATCTGGCACATATCGACAAAGGTCGACTCGGAATCGCGGAACAGTTTGGCGCAGTCGGCCTCGCTCAGCGCCAGGCTCACCCACAGCGCCTGCGACAGCGGCGGCACCAGGTCGTCTTCCTCGCCGGACAGGTCGAGCGCGTGCGCAAAGACGTTGGCGGCGTTGATCAGCAGCGGCAGGGTCGGGGTACCGGCGCTGTCGAGCTGGTGGTGGTTGGCCACCGCTTCCTGCATGGCGGCCGGGAACTTCCAGTAGGCCGCCAGGGCGGCGCCGGCCATCGCGTGGTCGATCCCGATCACGGCGCGCTCGGCCTCGATGACGTAGCAATCGTGTTCCTTGCGGTAAGCCAGCATGGCCGCGTACTCGGTGGGAAAGCGCGTGGCCAGCACCAGGGTGCCGATATCGTGCAGCAGGCCGGCCGTGAATGCGGTGTCGGGATTGAGTTTCAGGTGCACCGCCAGCAGCTTGGCGCACACCGCCGTGGCCACCGAATGGCGCCAGAAAGCCTGGAAATTGACGCCGCCGCTGGTGCTGGCGGGAAAGCTGCCGGTCACCGCGCACGCCGTCACCAAGGTGCGGATGCTGTGAAAGCCCAGCACCGAAATGGCCTGGTGGATGGTGGTCACCTTGGATGACATGCCGTAGAACGAGGAGTTGGCCAGGCGCAGCGTCTTGGCCGTGAGCGACTGGTCGAGCGCGATCTTGTCGCCCAGGACGTGCACATCGATATCTTCCTGCTCCATGGTCGAGAGCAGTTCCACCACCACCGTCGACAGCGAGGGCAGGTCGCGGATGCGTTTGACGAGGTCGTCGAGCGAGGTGGCCATCAGCAGCTCCTGCGGTAGGCCAGCAGGCGCTCGTAGAGCACCGCGCTGGCGCTGGCGGGCGCGCCGGAGAGGGAGCGCCGGAACAGGTGTTCCAGGCGCGCGCACTGGCGCTCGCGTTCGGCGCGCACGGCCGCCTCGTCGACCGGGGGCGCGGCGCCCACCACCTGTATCTGCTCGATGCCGCGCCGGCGCAGCGAGGCCAGCGAGGAGGCGCTGAGGGTGGCGCCGGCCGGCAGCAGCACGCCGCCGCCGGCGTCGCGCAAATCCTGGGCCAGCACCATGCCTTCGCTGGCGTCGTCGATATCGATGGTGTCTTCGGCAGGCGTCATTCGGTTTCCTCGCACACGCTAATGATGATCAGGCTGCCGCGCGACTGCGAATTCGCGCCCATGGGATGCGCTACCACCTGATAGCAGCGCTCGTTGATATGGACCTGGTGGCTGCCGCTGGGGGCCAGGCCGTCGGGAAACAGTTCGGGCAGGACGATCTCCGCCTCATTGCCGAGTATGGCACCATTCTGGCGGAACATGCGCTCGGCTGCGCCGTTCACAAACGCCACCATGCCATCGTCGTCGAGCCCGATCACCGCCAGCGGTACGAACTGCAGCAATTCGCGTGCCACGTTCAGGCTGATCTCGTCGCGCGTGATCTGCTGCTGCTTCTGGCGCAGCACGTCTTCCATGCGCCGGTTGGCCGCGGCCAGTTCGTGGTTGGCGGTGCGCAGCTCCAGGTTCAGGCGTTCATTGTCGTCGGCGATTTCCTTGAGCCGGAACGCTTCGGCGATGTGGGTGCGCAGCTGCTCGTCGTCCCAGGGCTTGGTGAGGAACTTGAAGATCGCGCCCTCGTTGACGGCGTCGGTCACCGATTGCAATTCGGTGTAGCCCGACAGCATGATGCGGATCGTGTCCGGATACAAGCCCTTGGCCGCGCGCAGGAAGTCGGCGCCGATCATGCCCGGCATGCGCTGGTCCGACACGATCACGTCGACCGCATTGGCGGCCAGCACGTCGAGCCCTTCCTGGCCGCTGTTGGCCGACAGGATCTGGTAACCGTCGCGCCGCAGCAGGCGCTTCAGGGCCGAGACGATGTTTTGCTCGTCGTCCACCAGCAGCAGGGTGCGCGGCTGCTTCTGGATGCGCAGCAGATGCGGCGGCACCGCATGGCGCGCGGCCAGCATCCCGGCCACCTCGTCGCGGTCGCAGGGCTTGCCGAAGAAATAGCCCTGGATCTGGTCGCACATATTGCGCCGCAAGAAGTCGCACTGGGCTTCGGTTTCCACCCCCTCGGCCGCCACTTCGATGCCCAGGTGGTGCGCCATCGAAATGATGGTCTTGACCAGGGCGGCATCGTCGGCGCCGGTGACGATATTGCCGGTCAGCCCGCAGTCGATCTTGACCAGGTCGAGCGGGAAGCGCTTGAGGTGGTTGAGCGAGGAGTAGCCGGTGCCGAAGTCGTCCAGGGTCAGGCCGATTCCCAGCGCTTTCAGCTGGGCCAGGGTGGCGTCGCTGCTGGGCAGGTCCTGCATCAGGGCCGCTTCGGTGATTTCCAGCGACAGCTGGGAGGGCGCGATGCCCGACTGCGCCAGCGCGTCGGCCACCACCTGGGGCAGTGCGGCGTCGCGGAACTGCTTGGGCGAGATATTGATCGCCACCCGCACCGTCGGCAGGCCGGCCGTGCGCCAGGCCACCATGTCCTCGACCGCGCGGCGCAGGCTCCAGTAGCCGAGCGCGGTGGTCAGGCCGGCCGCCTCGGCCAGCGGGATGAAGCGCCCGGCGGGAATGAGGCCCATCACCGGGTGCTGCCAGCGCACCAGCGCCTCGAGCGCGCAGATGGCGCCCTGCTGCAGGTCGGCCACCGGCTGGTATTGCAGCTGCAGCTGGCCTTCGATGAGGGCGATGCGCAGCGCCGCCTCCATCTGGGCCCGCTCGGCGGTGCGCTGGTTCATTTCGGGGGTGAAAAACTGCAGCTGGTTGCCGCCCAGGCCGAGCGCATGCGACAGTGCCATGTCGGCGTAGCGCAGCAGGGTCACGCCATCGTCCGCATCCTGCGGAAAGCGCGCAATACCGATGCTGCAGCCGGCGTGCAGGCTCTGGCCGATGACGGGGAAGGGCGCGCCGATCACGCGCACGATGTGCTCGCACACGGCCTGCACCTGCGCGGTGCTGTCGACCTCGTCGAGCACCAGCACGAATTCGTTGCCGCCGTGGCGAGACAAGGTGTCCTGCGGGCGCATGCAGCCCTGGATGCGCATGGCCACGCTGATCAGCAACTGGTCGCCGGCCACGTAGCCGAGGCTTTCGTTGACCAGGTTAAAGCCGTCCAGCGCCAGGCACAGTACCGCCAAGCCGTCCGCGCGCTGCCGGGCGCGCGCCATGGCCGCCTGCAGGCGCTCGTTGAAGAGGCTGCGGTTGGCCAGGCCGGTGAGGGCGTCGTGGGTCGACAGGTGCGCCAGCAGGGCTTGCTGTTCGTGCAGCTCGCTGACGTTCTCGGCAATGCAGACCAGCTGGCGCGGGGTAATGCCGTCGCCTTCGCCTTCGTGCGGCACCGCGCTGATGGTCCACTGGCACCACGGGGCGCTGCCGCCGGCGCCGCCCACGCGCAGCAGCAGCGAGGCGCTGGCGCCGCCGGCCGCCACGTCCGCCAGCGCCGCGCCGAACGGCCCGCCGGGAACGGCGCCTTCGGCGCCCCCAAGCAGGATGGCGCTGGTGCCGATCAGCTGCTCCGGCGTGCGGCCGCTGAGCTGGCAAAAGGCGGGGTTGACATCGAGGATGGGAAAGGCGGCGACGCTGGCATCGACCAGCAGCACACCGTTGCTACACGCGGACAGCACCGCGGCGGCGGCGGGACTCGATCGTAAGGGATGCGCGGTGTCCAATTCCATCAGCGTCTTTCAATAAAGATTGCGAGCTTGCTGGGCCTTGCCGGGCAGACGAAACAAGCCGTCTTACCGTCGATTTATATTATACGGAGAAATATTTACCGAGCGGGAGGGAAAGATTTCTTTTTGTTGCGCCCTGGCCTTAGGTGCGTTTGCGTACAGAGGAAACGGGCGTGTTGGCGCATGCTGGCCCCATCATTAATGCAGGAGGAATACAGCATGTCTACCATCGTTGCAGGTCATTTTCAACTTCAGGACGAGATCGATCACGCGCGCCGCGAGCTGGTGCGCGCCGGATTTTCCGAAGATCGTATTTCCGCCTTTTTCCTGAACCAGCCGGGCCAGCATGACCAGACCCCGATCGGCGGCGACAACATGCAGTCTCCGGGCGCCAAGGAAACCCCGGAAGGCGTGCTGCAAGGCGCGGCCACCGGTGGCGCGCTCGGCGTGGCCGTGGGCGCGGCGACCGCCTTTGTCACCGGTCCGGCCGGTCCGATCGTGGGCGGCCTGGTGGGCGCGCACGTCGGCTCGCTGTTCAGCCTATCTAAAATGAAGGATGCCGGCGAGAAGGAAGAGGGCAGCAATGCCAACCGCTACGAACCGCGCCAGTCCGGCATGCTGATCGCCGTGGCGGCCGACCAGCCGGACCAGGAAGCGCGCGCCATCGACGTGCTGCGCGGGCTCGGCTCGCACCATATCGAGCGTGCCAAGGGCACCATCGAAGGTGGCGACTGGACCGATTTCGATCCGCTCAGCTTGCCGGTGCTGGTGCAGTAAGCCGCACCTGACGCCTCTGCCGGTTCAGCGCCGGCGGAAAGCGCGCGCCGCCCGGCCTTCGTGCCCGGCGGCGCGTTTGCATTTGTTGGCATTTGTTTACATTTCATGCTGCCTGCAACAGCGTTCAGATAGCGCTTCCCAACGCGGGGTTTTTCGGTATTATGCTCTTTACATAGTGCATCCATGTACCAGTCCAGCCAGCGCATCCGCGCCGGTGGCTGCGTGCCGACGGGAGGACGCGACCATGAACCAAGCCTGGCTCACCCTGACGAGCATGGACGGACGCGACATCGCCGCGCCCACCGAGGCCCAGCTGACGGCTGTTCTGGCCGAGCTGTACGCAGCGCCGCGCAAGACCCGGTCCAAGGCCGAGGCCAAGGGGAACGGCGCGCCCGCGCCTGCGGCTGAACCGGCCAGCGCGGCCTTGCGCTTCGGATACGACGACGGTTTGATGTATGTGATCGAAGTGAGCCGCGGGGGCGCCATCCGCTTCGAGGAATGGTCCGACCGCGACTGCGAACTGGCGCTGGCGCCGCCGCGCCGCATGAGCGCCGACCTGACCCTGGCGCAGCAGCTATGGTCGCTCATGGCGCGGCGCCAGGTGTCGCGCATCCGCGAACTCGACTGGCACTGAAACGGCTCAGTGCGCCATCAGCACCGGCACGCTCATCGACTCGAACAAGGTCCGCGTGACCCCGCCCAGGATGGTTTCGCGCACGCGCGAGTGGCCATAGGCGCCCATCACCAGCAGGTCGGCATTTTTCTGGGCGGCCAGCGCCAGCAGCGCTTCGCCCACTTGCTGGCGCTTGTGCGCCAGCGCGTGCACCGCGAAATTGGCGTGCACGCCATGCCGCGCCAGCCAGGGGCGCGGATCGGCCGCGCGCGCGTCGGCCGCCGTGTGGCTGCCGGGACCGGTATCGAACACCGCCAGGTCGACCGCGACCGCGTGGCGCAGCAGCGGCAGCGCCAGTTGCAGCGCGCAGGCCGCCTCGCGGCTGGCATCCCACGACACCAGCACGCGCTGCCCGACACTGGCGCGCTCGCCGGTGAACGGCACCATCAGCACCGGCTTGCCGGAGTGCAGTACCACATAGGCGGGCAGGTCGGCCAGCAGGCCCGGTCCGCCCTGGTCCGGATCGGACTGGCTCAATACGACCACGTCGGCCACCCGTCCATGCAGGCACAGGCCGCCGCCGGCGTCGTCGTCTATGACGCGCGCCTCGTGCGAGGCCACCGCGGCCGCCTCGCAGCGCTGGCTGAAGGCGGCCAGCGCTTCCTGCGCCTGCTCGCGCAGGAAACCCAGGTGCAGCGACAGCGTGGGGTCGCTCTGGCCGGGCGGCAGGCTGGGAAGAAGGGTGCGCGCGACCCCGGTCGGGGCCATGCCGATGAGATGGCCGCCGCCACTGTTGGCCAGCGTGATCGCCACGCCGATGCGCGCGTACGCGGACGGACTGTCGTCAACGTGGACGAGGATGGTCTGATACCCCATGAATGCTCCTGTCTCGATGGACTTGATATCCATCATCTTAAACCATCTTTCCCCAAGCTTTGATATTGCTCAATGTTGCGCACGGTAAGCGCCCTAGACTTGGGCTCGGACTTCACCACGATGACAGGAAAGCATGATGGAAATCAAAAGAGTGGCTCTCGTAACCGGGGGCATGGGAGGTTTGGGAACAGCAATTTGCCAGCGCCTGCACCGGGCCGGCTTCAGCGTGGCGGCGACCTATTCGCCAAACAACAGTTCGCCCGAGGGCTGGCTGGCGGCGCAGCGCGATGAAGGCTATCGCTTCACGGCCTACAAGGCCGACGTGGGCGACTTTGCCGACAGTGAATGGATGGTGCAAAAACTCTTGTCCGAACAGGGGCGCCTGGACGTGCTGGTCAATAATGCCGGCATCACGCGCGACCGCACGCTTGCCAAGATGCATCATGACGACTGGCTCGAGGTCATGCGCACCAATCTCGACAGCGTGTTCAACCTGTCCAAGCAGGCGATCGAGCCGATGACCGCCCAAGGCTGGGGCCGCATCATCAATATTTCCTCGGTTAACGGGCAAAAGGGCGCCTTCGGCCAGACCAACTATTCCGCGGCCAAGGCCGCGATGCACGGTTTCACCAAGGCGCTGGCGCTGGAAATGGCGCGCCATAACGTCACCGTCAACACCATCTCGCCCGGCTACCTGCGCACCAAGATGGTGACCGGGGTGCCGGACGAGGTGATGACGAGCCGTATCCTGCCGCAAATTCCCGTGGGGCGGCTGGGCGAACCGGAGGAAGTGGCGGGCCTGGTCGCCTATCTGTCGTCGGAAGAGGCGGCCTTCGTGACGGGCGCCAATATCGCCATCAATGGCGGGCAGCACATGGTCTGAGCGCGTCAGCGCACGCATCCCCGCTGGCGCGACGAGCGCGCGTCAGCGCTTCTCGGCGCGGGTCTGGCAGGCAATGCAGAGCCGCGCTTCCGGGCGCGCCTGCAGGCGCGAAAAGCCGATCGGATTGCCGCATTCCTCGCACTCGCCATAGCTGCCATCGTCGATGCGCGCCAGCGCCTGGCGCAGCGTGCGCAGTTGCGCCACGTGGTGGCCGGCCGCTTCCAGCGCCAGGTCGTTGAGCAGGCGCACGGTAGCCTTGTCGGCGGGCGAGGTTTCGACCTCCTGCACCGCCAGGTCGCGCGGGCCGGACAGCACCTCGGCCCCATCGTGGCGCGCCAGATCGGCCAGCCGCTGTTCGAGGACGGCTTTGAGGAGCGCAAGCTGCCCTGGTTCCAGTCCATTCATGATGACGCTCGGGAAAGTGAATGTTGGCACGGCCGCGTCACCGCACCGGGACGCGCGCGTGCTGATATCGAGTGTAGCGCGTTCGCGCGGCGCTGAATACCCGCGCACGCGCACGAAGCGTGCCGCCTTCGCGCGTGCGTTGCACGCGTCCGTTGCACGCATCTGTTACACGGGTCACCCTACTGCCCCTTGACCGCCTTGATATGGTCTTGCACATTCTTGAGCGCGAGCGAGACCGTGCCGGGCACGCCGCTGGCCGCCGCGCCGGCCAGTGCCACCACGGACGCGACCAGCCCGGTGACATTGGCGATCGCGGTGATCTTGCGGATTTTTTCGGTCGCGTCGGCGGTCAGCGCCATCACATGCTGCTGCGGCTGGCCCAGGCCCTTGAGCACGGCGCGGGCGGCGTCCAGGTACAGCGCATGCACGTGCTGGCGCAGCACCAGTTCCTCGTCGAGCAGGGCGAAGGCATGGTCGCGTTCCTCCTGGCTCAGCTTGGCGTCGGGGGGCGTGCGGATGGCAACCAGCGCGCGCTCATGCATGGCGGCGGCGCAGGCCGACAATTGCGCGGCCAGCGCCATGATGTCCGCCACACTGGCCAGTCCGTCTTGATCTGTTTTCATAGCACACCTCGGGTCGGTTTAGTCGGCGGCCAGGCCGGCACGGATCATGCGCAGGTCGCGCACGTAAGCGGTCAGCATCTTGCGCATCTCGGACGAGGACATCGTGGCGAGGTTCTCGCGCAGCTTCTGGTGCCCCTGCGCGACCTTGGTCAGTCCCTGGCGCGCCAGCTCGAAGCGCTTGTCGATCATGCGGTACTCGCTGGTCTTGCCCTGCACATGCGCGCGCGCCAGGGTGTACAGCAGGCGGTCCTGGGGCCGGTCGGCCAGCGGCAGGGCCACCTCGAAAAAGCCGAGCACGGTTTTCTTTTCGTTTTCGTTGGCCGCCGCGTACACATCGGTCAGGGTGATCATCGCTTCGAGCAGCACGCGCACGTCGGCGTCGCCTTCGCGCACCATGGTCTCGACGCTTTCCCTCTGATAGTGCGAGGTGACCGCGCGCGTCAGCAGGCGCGCCAGGCCGGTGTAGGCGCTCACCTGTTTCTGGCCAAGGGTGGTTTCAGCCAGCCCGGTCAGGCCCGCGCCCATGTTGTCGATCTGGGGCGTGAAATCGTAGCGCCCCTCGCCGGCCAGTGCGCTCAGGGTTTGCATGTACAGCACCACGGCTTTCTGGATCGTCACGAAATCGTTGTAGGCGGCATGCCGCTTGGCATCGTTTTCCCTGGCCACTTTGTCGGCCGCGGCCGGCAGGTAGGGCTGCTCGCGCAAATAGGTGTCGCGGTAGCGCGTGGACAGTTCGGCGTAGCCGCCCAGGCGGGCCGAGGCGTTGGCGAATTCGCGCACCTCTTCCAGATTGACCTGGTTGCTGACGCAGCCGCCCAGCAACAGGCTGGCGGCGAGAAGGGCGGAGGTGGCGAGGGTGCGAAGCGGGTTCATAAATCCTTTCAGGCGCGCGCGGAAGGGCTTGCCAGAAGTTCCCATTCTTGCGCCGATGATTTGAATGCAGTTTGCTATAGGTCAAACTTCACTGATGTTTTCATTCGCGAAATATGCCTTCGATCAAGTTGTCTATTTTGCCATGGATTAACTCGATGCGCTACGCCAATGAAGGCCGGCGACGGTGTCGCCGCGTGGATGATACTCGCAGCCGACCCAGCCGTCATAACCGAGTTCGTCGAGCAGGGCGAACAGATAGCGGTAATTGATTTCGCCCGTGCCCGGTTCATGGCGGCCGGGATTGTCGGCAACCTGCATGTGGCGGATCAGCGGCAGGTGGGCGCGGATCGTGTTGGCCAGCTCGCCTTCCATGCGCTGCATGTGATAGATGTCGTACTGCATGAACAGATTCGGCGCGCCGCACTCGGCGATCACGGCGGCGGCCTGGGCGCTGCCGGTGAGGAAGTAGCCGGGAATATCGTAGCTGTTGATCGGCTCGATCAACAGGTCGATGCCGTGCCTGGCCACTGCGGCGGCGGCGAAGCGCAGGTTGGCGACGTAGGTCTCGTGGGCGCGTTCGGGTGCGACGCCGGGCGGCAGCTTGCCGGCCAGGCAGTGCAGGCGGCCCACGCCGAGCGCGACGGCGTAGTCGAGGGCCAGCGCCACGCTGTCCTGGAATTGGGTGACGCGCTGCGGATCGCACGCCATGCCGCGCTCGCCCGCGCTCCAGTCGCCCGCGGGCAGGTTGTGCAGCACCAGTTGCAGGTCGTAGCGCGCCAGGCGCTCGGCGATCTGGTCCGCTTCATACGCGTAGGGGAAGAGGAATTCGACAGCGTCGAAGCCGTTGGCGCGGGCGGCGGCGAAGCGGTCGAGGAAGCTCACTTCGGTGAACATCAGGCTGAGGTTGGCGCAGAATTTTGGCATTGCGGGAACGGCGAGTTAGCAAGGCCTTATGCTAACCCGCTTTGCCCGGCTGCGCCCTCAGAATACCTGCTCATGCAAGACGTGCAACAAATAGCGGCCGTAGGCATTGTCCTTGATCGGCCGGGCCAGCGCCGCGAGCGCATCGGCATCGATATATCCCTTGCGATAGGCCACTTCTTCCGGCACGGCGACCTTCAGGCCCTGGCGTTTTTCGATGGTGGCGATGAATTGCGAGGCTTCCAGCAAGGATTCATGGGTACCCGTGTCGAGCCATGCCATGCCGCGCCCCATCACTTCCACGCGCAACTGGCCCGCCGCCAGGTAGGCGCGGTTGACATCGGTGATTTCCAGCTCGCCGCGCGCCGATGGCGTGATCGCGGCGGCAATGTCGCACACCTGGTTGTCGTAAAAATACAGGCCGGTGACGGCGTAATGCGATTTCGGCCGCGCTGGCTTTTCCTCGATCGACAGCGCGTTCTGGTCCGGGCCGAATTCGACCACGCCATAGCGTTCCGGGTCGAGCACGTGATACGCGAACACGGTGGCGCCGTCGCCGTGGGCATGCGCCTTGCCCAGTTTGGCATCGAGTTCGTGGCCATAGTAGATATTGTCGCCCAGGATCAGCGCCGACGGGTGTTGCCCGACAAACGCGCGCCCGATGAGGAAGGCTTGCGCCAGGCCGTCCGGCGACGGCTGCACCGCGTAGCGCAGATTGATGCCCCATTTACTGCCATCGCCCAGCAGGTCGTGAAAACGCGGCGTGTCCTGCGGGGTCGAGATCAACAGGATATCGCGGATCCCCGCCAGCATCAGGGTGGTGAGCGGATAATAGATCATCGGCTTGTCGTACACCGGCAGCAGCTGCTTGGAGGTGCTGGTGGTGACCGGATACAGGCGCGAGCCGGAGCCGCCCGCCAGGATGATTCCCTTGCGCGCCAGCGCGGCCATCATGCGGCACCGCCGCTGGGCCAGCGGGCGTCGCGGTAGGCGCCCGAGGCGATCTCGTCGGCCCAGGCGCGCTGCGCCAGATACCAGTGCACGGTGCGCGCGATGCCGCTGGCGAAATGCTCGGCCGGCGTCCAGCCCAGTTCGCGCCGCAGCTTGCCGGCGTCGACCGCGTAGCGGCGGTCGTGGCCGGCGCGGTCGGCCACATGGGTGATCTGCCGGCGATAACTGGCGCGTGCCGGCGCCGCCGCGTCGAGCAAGTCGCACAGGGTGCGCACCACGTCGATATTGGTCATGTCGTTTTCTCCTCCCACGTTATACACCTCTCCAGGATGGCCTGCCGCCAGTATGCACCGCAGCGCCGCGCAATGGTCGCCCACGTACAGCCAGTCGCGCACCTGCATGCCGTCGCCGTACACCGGCAGCGCGTGCCCGGCCAGGGCCGTGGCGATCATCAGCGGGATGAGCTTTTCGGGGAATTGGTAGGGGCCGTAATTATTCGAGCAATTGCTGGTCAGGGTCGGCAAGCCATAGGTGTGAAAGCTGGCCCGCACCAGATGGTCGGACGCGGCCTTGGAGGCGGCATACGGGCTGTTCGGCGCATACGCCGAACGCTCGGTGAATGCCGGTTGGTCCGCGCCGAGCGAGCCATACACTTCATCGGTGGACACATGCAGGAAGCGGAAATCGGCGCGCTCCGGCTCCGGCAGGCACTGCCACCAGGCGCGCGCCGCTTCCAGCAGCGCGAAGGTGCCGCCGATATTGGTGGCGATGAACTGGCCCGGCGCCGCGATCGAGCGGTCGACATGGCTTTCGGCGGCAAAATGGACCAGCGCGCGCGGGCGGTGCCGGGCCAGCAAGGCCGCCACCAGGGACTGCTCGCCCATATCGCCGCGCACGAACAGGTGGCGCGCATCGCCCCTGAGCGCGGCCAGGTTGTTCAGATTGCCCGCATACGTGAGCTGGTCGAGATTGACGATGCCCTCGTCGCTGTGCGCCAGCCAGTCGAGAATGAAATTCGATCCGATAAATCCGGCACCACCGGTCACTAGAATCATGGCGTGTCCGTCGCGCGTGGACATGGCATCACGATGTGATGGGTAAGCCGCCCGTCAGGCAAGCCGCTTGTCACAGATGCTCCAGGAAGCACAGCTCGCAGCCGATCGAGGTGATCGACAGATCGGTCGGCGAGACTTGCTGGCGCGCCTGGATCTGCGCCATCAGCGGCGCCAGCTTGGGCAAATACGGATCGCTGCGCACATGAAATTGCAGCACCAGGGCGCCGACATCGCGCAGCGCCTGCAGGAAATCGGCCGCCGTCATGCGGTTCAGGTTATTCATGTAGGCGTGCCAGCGCTCGGGGAACTGTTCCTTGATGGCCTGGGGCGTCATCCACAAATGCTCCCAGTTGTATTTGCCCAGATGCCCGCCGATCGCCGAGAACCACAGTCCGTCGGCATAGATGGCGATCCGCCCGCCCGGGCGCAGCAGGGCGCGCATGGCGTTGAGCACGCCCTTGAGGTCCGATACATGTTCGAACACGCCGTTCGAAACGATCAGGTCGTAGCGGCCCGGATGGTCGAGCGCCAGGTCATGCACATTGCACTCATGGATGGCGTATGGGAACCCGGCGTACCCCTCGTCGGCCATGACGGCGTTCAGCGCTTCCTGCCGGGGAGTGCCGAGATCGATGCCGAGCGCCGAGCGCGCCTGGCGCCGCGCGCACCACAGGATTTCGTTGCCCAAGCCGCAGCCGAATACCAGCACGTCCTTGCCGGCCGGGTCGCCCAGCGGCAGCAGGGCCTGGTCCAGGCTCTTGGTCCGCCGCAGGATGTAGTCTTTGGTGGTGGCCAGTTCTTCCGGTGTCAGCATGGGGGTGGCGCTTTCGGGGACGTTGCGGCGGCAAACAGGTGTACCGGCAGCACCGCGCCGGTGCCGGGGTCGGCGACTTCGTGCATGGTCACGCCGAGTTTTTCCGGCTTGCAGCGAAAGTGCTGGGCCAGATCGCGCCCGTACCAGCGGCGCGCGCTGCCGGCTGGGCCCACATGCAGGCTGGTCCACGGGCGCACGCGCGGATCGACGAAGCACGCCAGCAGCAGGCCGGTGGGCGAGAGCAGGCGCCGCAGCTGGTCGAAGCCGGCGCGGTCGTCGTCGAGGTATTCCAGCACATGCACCAGCACGATCAGGTCGTAGCTGGCGTCGGCATAGTCGGCCAGGGCCGCCGGCAGCACCCCGGGCGCGCTCGCCTGCACCGCATCGCAGTGGCGGAACCAGCGCACGTCGGCGCCCCGTTCCGCCCCCACCAGCAGGGCGCGGCGTCCGGCCAGCTGCTCGCGGCCCAGTTCCAGCAGTACCTGCGCGGCGACCCGCTGCCGCTCCAGCGAACCGCAGGCCAGGCAGTGCGGGCCAAGCTGGTCCTTGCCGAGACGCCCGCCCGGCCCCGGCCCGAACGCCTCGCCGCCGCACAGGTTGCATAGCGGCGCGAGCAAGGGCGCCGCGGGCGCCAGCTTGAGCGCATCGTCGTCGCAATTGACCGCCACCAGCTGCGCCATCTGTTCCAGGCCGCCGCCCGCGGCCGCCACGCCCGGCGCCACGACGGTGCCGGCGCTCCCGATGAAATGGCGCAAAAACACCCGCATGACATGGCTCACGCCGGCTTCAGTCACGCTGCGCAGATCGTCCGCGACATAGGCGCCGCGCGCATGCGCACCGGTGATCAGTTCGTACGACGGCATGTAGGCGACCCGCTCGCGCCTGGCCACGATGTCGGCGCACGCGACCCGCAAGACCGATTTCGACCAGGTGTTGGCAGTTAACACGTGCTCGTGCGCGGCGGCGCCGGCCGCCAGCGGCACCGGCGACACCGTCAGGATCAGGCGCGCGGCGGGATTGACGGCGCGCAGCAGGTCGATCAAGGCCAGCATGTCGCCGGTCACCTCGGCCACGCTGAAATTGTGGACCCGGTGGCGCAGCGCATCGAAGCTGCCGCCGGCCACGCCGGGGCAGAGCGGGAACACGGCGCCGTCGTCGAGCGCTTCCCACGCCTGGGTCAGGCCGAGGGTGAAAATGAGCACGTCCAGCTGCGCGAAGGCGCTGCGCACGGCGCCAAAGTGCTGGCGCTGGTCCGCCTCGAATTCCTCGCGCGTGGCGAAACCGTCGGGCTGGATGCGCGGGCGGAACGGATCGATGCAGCGCGCGCCGTGCTCCCACAGCCGCTCGGCGGGCTGGAACTGTCCGTGGGCGCGCTGGAATAGTTGCAACAATTGACGCGCGGTATAGATATTGCCGTAGCGCGCGCTGTAGATGCCGTAGCCATAGCTGGCCGCCTCGCTGTCGTGCAGCCAGTCGTGGGCCGGTTCGGTTTGCAGGACCGACAGGCCGGCGGCGCGCAGGTGGCGTCCGACGTGTTGCGCGAAACAGCTGCCGGCGGTGACGATGCGCTCGCCCGGCGCGATCATGAACGGCGCCGTCACCAGCGCATCGACCTGCTCGCGCGCCACGCCGGCCACGGCGCGTTGCCAGAAGCAGTGTTCGGGCAGGGCTTGGTAGGGCGTGTTTTTCATGGACAGGGCGCGCCTTGGCGCAGGCTGAGGATTTGATCGAGCAGCAGGGCGCCATAGGCCGCGTTCGCATGGGTGGGGTCTTGGCGCAGGTAAGGCGCGGCCAGGCAGCCATCGGCGTCCTGGGCGCCCGCCGGGCGCGCGACGAAGTCGATCCCCAGCGCGGCGCAATGGTCGCGCAGGATGGCCGAATGCAGGAGCCAGAACTTGTGGCGAAAGGCGGCCGGGGCCACGCCGCGTTCGCGCACCCGCTCGGCGAATCCGGACGGATGCTGCGCGATATACGCGCTTGGCAGCGGCGGCGGCGGCTCGATGTGCAGCTGGCGGCGGCCCTTGAACACGGCGCTCAGCTGGCCCATATAGTCGAGGTCGTGCTTGAGGTGGCGCGTCAGGAGCAGGCGTACCAGGTCCACCGGCAGCAGGCGCGCCGCCGGGTTGATCGGCAGATCGGTATGTTCGGGAAGATAGAAATCGAAGGGCTCGGGCGGATTGAGCATGCCCAGGGTGATATGGGTCTTGCCACCCATCATGAACACGACCGTGTCGGCCGGACCCGCCGCCAGGGCCGCGAACTCGGCCGGAGCGCGCGTCTGGTAGGCGCCCCCGGCTTCGGTAAAGGGCATGAAGTCGCAGGTCTGCAGCGCGTCCGGCACGGCGCGCAGGGCATTCATGTGGCTGTGGCCGATCACGAGGATGGCTTTCATGCGCAGGCCTGGCTTGAATCGCGCTGGCGCGGCGGCGCGCCGGCCAGCGCCGCCAGCAGCGAACTGACCAGGGGCGGCTGCGCGGCCATCACCACCAGCACTTGCCAGCCGGGCCCGAGCTGGCCCAGGATGGTCGCCGGCAGGGCCGGATAAAACTGCGGATCGGCACTGGTGGCGAGCTGGAACAGGCCTTCGGCGCCGGCGTCGTGGAAGCGCACGTTGCGCCAGTCCTGGCCCGCGTGCGCGGCCGCGTCCCAGGTCCACATCAGCGCATCGGCCGGATTGCGCAGCTCGATGGCTTCGATCCGCACCGCCACGACGGCGTCGGCCATGTCGAAGCGCAGGCGCTCGATGGGCCCGGCGCCGGGCGGCAAAGTGAAGTGCAGCGCCTGCACGCTGCCGTCGGCGGGCAGGGGCAGGGTGAGCGCGTCGGCCTCCGCGAAATCGGCACCCGGCTTGCGCCAGAACAACTGGCATTCCAGGCCGGCCGGCGGCGCCGGCCTGGGCTGGAAGCGCAGCGGCGCCGGCGCCGGCGGCTGGGCGAACAGGGTGGCGATATCGCCGCGCTCGCTTCGTTCCAGGAATTGCTGGTAACTGATCAAGCCGTTGTAGGCTTGGCGCCGCGCCGCGAACTGGGCGTAGGTAATATCGGCCCCGATCGGATAATCGAGCAGCAGGTCCTTGTTCCACACCAGGCCGACGCCGTAATCCTCGGACACGGTGACCGTGCTGGCGCGGTTGTACTGGCGCAGCAGGGCGAAGGCCTTGTAGGTTTCGCCGACCCAGGCGCCGGGGCGGCGCTTGACCACGGTCAGTTCCTCGCGTTCCGGATTGCAGTCGTGCACCACCAGCACGCCGCCGGGATTGAGCAGCGCCGGCAGCGCGCGCAGCGCCAGGTCGACGTCGGGCCGTTCGTGGGTCGGATCGAGGAAGATGATGTCGAAGCGCTGGCCGGCATGGCGCTCCAGCAGCGCTGGCAGTGGCAGCAGCTGGCCCAGGTCGACCGCGGCCGTGACCCGCAGCAGGTGGCGCGCGCGCGCCGCATCGAGGTGCAGGTTTTCCGGCTGGTACGCGATGCACTTGCTGTCGCACACGATGTCGCCGTAAAAGCTGCTGCCGTCGAACTTGTTGTACTCCAAAAAGGTCTTGAAGCCGAACTGGCGGATCAGGCGGTTGATGATGTCGGCCTTGGACAGGCGCACCACGGCGCCGCTCTGGTATGGCTCCGGCGCGGGCAGGGCCAGCGGCGCCAGGCCGACGTGCTGGCGCCGTTCGCGCACCAGGCGCTCGAAATAGAGCCAGCTGTGCTCGGGCGTGATGTGCTGCTCGGGTGCGAGCTGCCAGTCGTCGGCGTAGCCGAGCGCCGCCATCATGGGCGCCAGCAGCGGCCTGAGCAGCACCACGTCGGCGCCGCTGAACCAGTGGCGCCAGTCGCCCGCGCCCTTGGTGCGCGCCACCCGCTGGTACTGCGGGTCGACCTTGGCGCCGGCCTGCACGGCCAGCCCCAGGTAGGCCGCGAGGGCGTCGAGGCGGCCCGCCACCAGGTCTTCGTAGCGCAGGATATGCCAGCCGGGGCCGGCGTCGGCGGCGAACGCGGCCAGGGCCTGGATGTGGGCGCAGGACGAGGCCAGGAAATCCGAGGGCTTGCCCATGGGGGGAAATTGCTGCAGCGATACCGAGCCCGGCATCTGCTGCTTGCGCTGCAAGAGCTTGTGGAACACGCGCAGGCAGGCGGGGTCGCCCAGCATGGCCGGATTGTCGGCCACCATGTACAGCAGCCGGCTGACCAGGTTATCGCGCGGATCGCGCACCAGCAGGATGCGCTTGTCGAAGCCGGCGCCGAAGGCGGCGATGGCGGCGCCGCTTTCGTGCTCGAAGATCAGTTTGACGGCCGTGTGTTCGGGCAAGACCTGCAGGTCGCCGATGCGGTCTTCCATGTGCACCACGGGCTGGCCGCCCATCGCCTGGGCCACCGCGTACAGCAGCGCCGTGGTGCCGGTCTTGGCCGTGCCGACGATCAGGCAGCGCATGGCGCTCCTTCGCTGGCCGGCGCGGCGCCGAACACGGCGCGCGGGTGCAGCCAGCGCACGCAGGGAAATTCGGCCGTCAGCGCGAGCAGCTGCTCCAGGAAGCGCCAGGTGCCGCCGGCCATGACGCGGTGGTGGGTGAGGATGCCGAGCGGCTCGTCCAGCTGGCCGGCGCGGCGCAATTGCAGGATCGATACCAGGCGCTCGACCAGCATCCCGGGATCGCGCACGCCGGCGCCGGCGCTCCAGTCGACGATGTCGAGATGGGTGTCGACCCGCACCAGCCCGGCGGGCGCGGCGCCGCGCGGCTGGAACAGATACTGCGACAAGCCATGCAGGCCGAGCGCCGGCAGGCGCGCCGCCAGCGCCGGCGCCAGCGTGTTCCAGGGCGGCACCATGACCGGCAGGAAGCGCTCGCCGAACAGGGCGCGCAGGCGCTCCGCTCCCCGCTCCAGGTCGGCCTCGGCCGCCTGCGGATCGCGCCCGGGGCCAAATTCGCTGCTGGGCTGGCCGGGCGCTTCATGGTTGACATGGTCCCAGCCGTGCTGGCAATAGACCAGGGTCGGCATGCCATCGGCCGTCGCCTGCGCCAGCGCGGCATCGGCCTGGGCCGGGATCACCGCCATCAGCACCGGCGCCTGGTGGCGCTGCGACAGCGCGGCCAGGCGGCGCAGCGCGGCGCTGTCTTCGACCAGGTCGTCGTCGCGCCACCAGAAGGCACACTCGGAGCGCGCGGCCTGCCAGTATGCGAGCTCTTCCCGCAGCGGCGCGAAGCGGTCCGGCACCGGCCCGGCCGCCATCGGCGCGGCCCCGGGCCAGGCCGCCAGGTGGTGGTGCCAGCGTTCGGCCTGCGCCGCGTCGCGCAGCAGCAGCCAGACGGGCAGGCGCGCGCCGCTGCCGGGGTCGGCGGCGTCGATGGCGATCACCGCGCACGGCAAGCCCTGGTTGGCCAGCAGCGCCGTCATCGATGCCAGCATGTCCAGGGCGCTGCCGATGGCGCCCGGCGCGGCGCCGCTCACATACAGCACGCCGCGCGCCGTCAGGCGCCCCAGCGCCGCGGCGATGGCCTCGCCCTGGGCGTCGAGCTCGACGGCCATGAAGTCGGCCATGGCATCGTCCGCCGCCGGCGCGCCGAACCAGGCCGGATCGACCCCGTGCCGGCCCGCTTCCAGCGCGTGCCTGCGCCAGGCCAGCAAGCCGGCCGGCAGCGCCTGGAACACCCGCCGCATCACGCGCTGGGGCGCGCTGCTGGCGCAGGCGGGGCAGGCCGGCGGCGCCACGCCGGCGCCGGCGTCGGCCGGGTCGGGCATGGCGGCGCCGCACAGATTGCACTGCGCGCCGTGCTCGCGGCGCACCGGCGTGGCGTCGCGGTTCATGGCAGGGCCTGCTCCAGGATGGTCAGCGTGGGATCCCAGGCCAGCAGGAAGCCGCGCAGCAAGGCCACGTCGGGCGCATGGTTGACGAACAGCCAGGCCACGTCGCGCACGCCGGTGGCGGGATCGGTCCCTTGCACCGCCAGCATGCCCATGCCCTTGGCGGCGCAGCCGAAGCGCTGGTACACATCGCGCCCGTAGCGGTGCCGGTTGCCGTACTGGTCGATATCGGCCTCGAAGTCCTCGCTCAGCGCCCGCCCCTGGGCGCCGCCGAAGCCGATATGCAGCAGGCCGCGCGGGGCCAGCACGCGCTGCAGCTCGTCGAACGCGGTCAGGTCGTCCGGAATGCATTCGAGCACGTGACTGAGCGTGATGAAGTCGTAGCTGTCGTCGGGCCGGTCGATGGCCTGGATGTCGAGGCTGCCGGAGCCGCCATACACCGACACTTCGTAGCTGCGGTACCAGGCCGTGTGCTGGGCCGGGTCGGGGCTGAACTGCAGGCCGCGGCGCCAGTCGAGATAGCCGATCGGCATGCCCAAAAAGATCTGGCGCACCACGCGATGGCGTTCCAGCGCCCCGCAGCGCGCGCAGCACGGGGCGGCGCCGCTGCCGGCCATGCGGCCGGACGGGCCGGGCACGAAGGCCTGGTTGCCGCAGATATTGCAGCTCGGTGGCGCCGCTGCGGGTTCCGGCTGCGGCGCCGCCACCGCCAGCGCCACTGGCGCTTCGCGCTTGCGCAGCGCGAAGCGGTCCTGGAACTCGCCCTTGGCCGGGTCGCCCAGCCAGCTGCCGCCCTTGTGCGCCACCGGCTCCCAGCCTTCCTGCGCGAACAGGGTGCGCAGGAACGCTTCCCGGTAGGCGATCACGTGCAGCGGTTCGGCCGGATCGTGGACGAAGGCGTGCTCGGACACCTGCTCCCTGAGGCGGTAGCGCATCTGCGGGTTTTGCGTGGCCAGCGAAAAGCCGTCGGGCAGCGAGAAAAAGGTGGCGATCCAGATGCCGTTCTCGCGCACCAGCGGACGAATGCGGCGCAGGTAGGTGCGCACGTCATCCTCCTCCATGTGGGTGAACACGGAAAACGCGGTCACGCAATCGAAGCTGTTCTCGGCGTAGGGCAGCGCGACGTCGGCCAGGGGCAGGCCGCCCGGATTGTAGCGGGAATTGTGGACGTTGATAAAGTCGAAGCCGAAGCGCGCGCCATCGTCGGGCGCGGCGAAGTGTTCCTTGAGCCACGCGATATGCTCGCGCAGGATGTCCAGGCCGCGGTAGCTGCCGCCAAAACCGGCCTGGCGCAGCCCGTACGCCAGGCGCCCGTAGCCGCAGCCGATGTCGAGCAGGTCGACATCGCGCCCGCCCACCTGTTCCAGCACGGTGGCGCTCAATTGCTCGGCCACCGGCATGAAGCTGGTGTCGCTCTCGCCCATGAAGCGCAAGCGCGGTGGGGGGATCTGGGAAAGGACTGCGCTCATGCTTGAACTCCGGTGGATGGATGGACCGCCGCGGCGGCGCCCGCCTGCGCGCCGGCCGCCATCTGTGGCGACAGGCGCGCGAGCACTTGCAGGATGGCGTCGACCCGGTGCTGGAAGGTATGATGGTTGACGATCAGTTCGCGCAAGCGCTGGCCCGCCTTGTCCGGCCTGGACCTGGCGCGCCGCGCTTTGGCTACTTCGCTGGCCAGGTTGTGCGGCGTGCTGTAGTAATGTAGCGCATCGCCGAACAGGGCGCGGCACGCTTGCATCTCGTCGGTGACGATGGTGGCGCCGCAGGCGCCGGCATCGAACAGGCGGTTCGACAAAAAGCCCTGGCTGCGCATGTCGCCCCAGTGGTCGTTGAGCACCACCCTGGCCGCCGAATAATAATGCCGCAGGCGCGCGTTGGCGATATAGGTCCGGGGCACCTGGTGCGGCGGCAGGATGCCTTCCCACATGCCGCCATAGACCTTGAAGTCGACCCCGCCGGCCAGCGCGTACTGCACCACTTCACGCAACTGCCCGCGCGAATTGCCGACGAAAATCACTTCCGGCACGTCCAGTCCGGCATCGCGCTCCGGGTAGAACAGGTCCGGATCGGTGCATTGCAGCAGCGGGCTGACCTGGTCGCCCATGCGCTCGCCCAGCCAGGCCGCGAAGCTGTCCGAGGCCACGAACACGTGGTGATACTGCTGCAGCTCGGTCACCGTCACCTCGTCCGGATGGCTGATCAGCCAGGCCAGGTTGATCGTGGTCGGCTGCGGCTGGTACTGGGACAGGCCGCGCAGCACGATCACCACGTCGTCGGACGCGCACAGGCCGCCGTACCAGTCGGGCAGGATATCGATGCGCGCCACGTGGCCGCGCCGTTCCAGGGCGCGCTTGATGCCGAGCGCGAAATGGTAGTCGCCCCATTGTTCGCGCTCCTTCATGGACGGCACCCCGATCTTGATGGCAAAGCGCAGCGACTGCTCGAGCAAGCCGCGCAGGCGCTGGCGGAAGGTGGCGGCGCGCTGGTCGTAGGTATGCTTGTCGAGCACGTCGCGCTGCAGCCTGGCGGCCAGCGCTTCGCGCTCGTCGTCGTGGCGCAGGAAGTGGCGCAGCAAGGCTTGCAATTGCTGGTCGGTATCGAAACTGGGCAGCAGGTCCGGAAACAGTTCGGCCGCGCCGCCGCTGCAATTGGTCAGCACCAGCTTGCCGCTGGCGATGGCGTCGAACACGCGCGAATTGAGCGAGTTCCAGTCGCGCGTGACCGGGTGCGAATCGTCGAGCACGATCTTGGCCGAGTTGTAGATCTGCGGCAGGGCGGCGTAGGGCACGGCGCCGCGCCAGTTCGCTTTCCAGTCGGGCCGGTCTTGCCAGCCGTGGCCGTAGATGGCGAAGCGGTAGGGCTCGCGCGCCAGGTCCTGCAAGCCGATCGCTTCGCGCTCGGCGCCCCAGTAGCTGCCGGTGAAGGTGACGTCGCTGGCGTGTTCGGCGGCGGGGGGCATGGGCCGGAAGCGCGCCGCGTTGGCGGCGATCGGCAGCAGGGTGGCATCGATGCCGGTGGCGGCCTTGATGTGCTCGATCGCCTTGTGCGAGGAGGCGAAGATCAGCTGGTAAGCCTGCAATTGCGGCGCGTCCAGCCATTGGTCGACCCGGTTGCGCACCCAGGCCACCGTCACCAGGCCGGGATTGGCTTCGCTGATCTTGTCGATGGCGTAATCGTGGCGCATGGCGACGACCACGTCGGTGCCGGGCAGCTGGTGCACCTGGTTGTTGACGAACATCACCTCCCAGCCGTACAGGCGCTGCAGGGCTTCGCCGAATTCGAGCGCGGTGAAAAAGTCGCCGGCCGCGGTGCCGATGTCGGTGGCGGTGACGGCGATGGTCACGCGCAGCGGCGCCGGCCGCCACATGCTGTCGCCCTCGACCAGCGCGCGCAGGATGGTGCGCGTCAGGTCGCGCCCGTAGCGCTCGATATACAGCCTGCGGTTGTTGGCGTGCACCTTGGCCGAGTACACTTTCTGCTCGCTGCCGGCCAGGATCTTGGCGTCGCGCGTGGCGCTGCGGTTGTGCAGCGCCACCGCGGCGGTATCGCACAAGATCGTCTTGCCGAGCTTGAGGCGCAGCGCCAGGCACAGATCCACGTCTTCCATGCCGTACACATAGCCTTCGTGGAAACCGCCGACGGCGCGGAAATCCTCGTTGCGGCACATCAGCAGTGCGCCGGTGGCCACCGGCAGGTCGTAGCAGCCGGCCAGGTCGGCGTGCGGCTGCTCGCCCACTTCCATCGGTGCGTAGTAGCGCCCGCCCTTGCCGGGCAGGTTGTCGGTCTTGAACTGCACGCCCTGGTGATGGGTGATGAAGCGCCACGCGTCGGCGCCGTTGGGGAGCGGTTCGAGCAGTTTCAGGCCGACCGCGCCGACCCGCTCGTCGTCGAGGTGGGCGCGCATGGGCGCGAAGCAGTCGTGCAGCATGACCAGGTCGTTGTTGGCGAACACCAGGTAGCGTCCGCGCGCCTGCGCCGCGGCATGGTTGTTCGATGCCGAAAATGAAAAATTCACGCCGCGCGCCAGCACCCGCAAGGGCAGGCGCGCGGCGTATTCGGCCGCCACCTCCAGGCTGGCGTCGCTCGAGCCATGGTCGACCAGCAGCAGTTCGTAGGAATGCAACCAGTCGATGCGCAGCATCGAGTCGAGGTAGTCGCGCAGGATGGTGGCGCCGTTCCAGTTCAGCACGATGATGGAAATCAGCGGCGTGGCCGATTCGGCGGCGACGGCCGGGGCGCGCGGGCGCCCTCCTTGCCACAGCCGGGGCGGCACGCTGTGGGTATAGTGGCCGTCCGGCAGGGGCCGGATCTGGCGTGCGCCATGGTCGACCAGGGGGAACAGCAAGGTATCGTCGTTTTGCTTGATCTCGAGATTGCCTTCGACGATCACGGCGCGGATGCGGCGCTTGCTGCCATTCATCAGGCGCGTGGGGAACTTGAGCAGGAACACATGATGGCCGTGGCGGTTCTCGCCGCGCAGGCGGGCGTTGAAGCGGTTGGCCTGTACCACGTCCAGCAACTGGTCGTCCACATGGATCGCCACGTGCACCGGCAGCGCGGGGTTCTTGCGGTCCCAGGCCCAGCCCATGATGGCGCCGGTGGTGAGCTGCTCGACATAGCCCTGGTAGCGCTCGGCGGGCGCGATCTGGGCCAGTTGCTGCTCGCTGAGCAGCAGCGGCACGTCGTGTTCGATGCGAAAATTAAGCGGCACGCCGTTCACGCGCACCGCGATCCGGCGCGCCTGGCGGTCATACAGGGCCGCCGGGAACAGCAGCTCGAAGCCATGCCGGCCTTCGCTCCTGAACAGCTCGTTGACATCGCTGCGCACCATCCGGGTCGTGGCCTGGGCCAGCAATTGCTCGTCCTGGTACAGGCCGACCGTCAGGACCGCGCCGCTGTCGGCGGTATCGAGCGCCCAGCCGCAGATGCCGTTGGCGTCGATCAGGTCGACCCGGCCGATCACGCTGTTGCACCAGGCCAGCGAGAGCGCGCCGCCCTGGGCGCACAGGCGGTAGCGCGTGCCTTGCAGGTTGATGGCGATCGCGTGGCGGGCGCCATCGTAGACGCTGAACGGCATCTCGAACTTGAAGCTGAAGGCGCCGTTGACCAGTGTCGCGGCGTCGACCGGCATCTTGCCCAGGCTGCGGGCGCCGTCGTCGACCCGCAGTTCGGCCGCGCCGCCGGGCAAGCGCTGCGGATCGATCCAGCCGTACAGGATGCCGTTGCGGATGTGCCAGCTGCCGCCCTGGTAGGCCTGGAACAGGCTTTGCGCCGGCGTCAGGGCCAGTTCGGCATCGAGTTCGGGCGCGCGCACCAGCAGCCGGTGCGGCTGGCCGTCGAACAGGATATCCGGTAGCGCCAGCACGAAGGCATGGGTGGGCGCGCCGGCCGAGCAGGTGGCCGCCAGCACCCCGTCGGCATGCAGTTCGAGCGTCAGCGCGCGCGCCGGATCGGCCCCGCGCAGCATCCCTGCGATGCCGCACGACTCGACCCGTTCGATGACGATGGCGCCCGCCTGGCGCGCGGCGCGCGCCAGGTGTGCCCCGTGCGCCGGCGCGCGCTCGAGCCGCACCGGGGTTTCAAAGACCCAGGCTTCGAGCGTGTCGAGCGCCAGTTGCGGCAGGTGGCGCGGCAGCGGCCAGTGAAAGCCGATGCGCCCCGGGTCGATACCCTCGGCGCCCAAGTCGTCGCGCCACGCGCCGCAGGTGGTAAACCCGACCGGCCTGCCACCGGCGCGAAACTCGAGCGCCAGCTGCTCTTGCGGGCAATTGAGGTCCACGCACCAGCCGCTCACGCCGGCGGCGTCGACGCGCTCGATGCGCCCGCGAATCAGGCGCCGGGGTGCCCCGTCCTGTGCCTCGTGCGCAGCGTCGAGCGTGGCGTCGGCGTGGCCCTCAGGGGCATTGTCATGCAGGTCCATGCGTTCTCCAGGTGCGGTAAGAAAAACGGGGTTTCATGTTGCCAGCGCCGTGGCCAGCCACTGGCGCTGGCGCGCCAGGCAGTTCTCCAGCACCAGTTCCGGCAAGGGCGGCGGCGCCTGGCGCGGCTGCGCGCCGCCCGCGCAGCGCAGGACGATGGCATCGGCCCAGGCGGCGGCATCGAAAAACGGCACGCAGCGCACGCCCAGGGCGGCGGCGAATTCGAGCACCGGCGCGGTGGCCGAGGCCAGCACCGGCACGCCGCTCAGGGCCGCCTCCAGGAACGACCAGGACAGCACGAAGGGCGCGCTCCAGTAGGCGTGCACGCGGCTGATGCTGAGCAGGTCGAGGTATGCGCGCGGCGTCAGCTGGCCGGCGAAATGCACGCGCGACAGGTCCAGCCGCGCGCCGACCTCGGCCAGCATGTGCTCTTTCCAGCTGCGCCCGCCCGGAGCGGGATAGCCGTAGCCGACCTCGTCCCCGCCGACCACGATCGCGTGCGCGTGCGGGCGGCGGCGCAGCACGTCCGGCAGCGCGCGCATGAACACATCGAAGCCGCGCATCGGTTCCAGGTTGCGCGCCACAAAGCTGATCACTTCATCGCCCGGCGCGAACGGCGCGGCCAGGCCCGGCAAGGCCAGGCTTGCCTGCGGGTTGAAGCGCAGCCGCTCGCTGTCGATGCCGTCATGGATGACGCTGATCTTGTCGCGCGCCCAGGCCGGATAGGTGTCGCGCTGCCAGCGGGTGGGCGCGATGGCGGCGTCGGCCAGTTCCATGCTCAGCAGATTGGTGCTGTTGCGCAGGCGCAAGCGCCAGCGTTCGGGCATGCTGAGCGGAGGCAGCCCGGGATCGAAGCCGACATCCTGGCCTTCGAGCGCGTAATAGTATTCACAATAGAGCAGCAGTTTGGCGTGCGGGAACACATCCTTGATGAACAGCGCTTCGCCCCAGCCCGGATGGGCCAGCACGATGTCGGGCGCGAAGCCTTCGCGCTGCAGCTGCATGGCGGCGGCGGCGCAGGCTTCGGCGTGGCGCACCTGGCTTTCCTGTTCGGCCAGCAGCGGATGGATCTCGGGCATCGCCGGGCGCAGCAACTGGTAAGGGCGCAGCGCGACCCCGTGCGGCGCCGCACGCGCGTTGCGGCACAGCGCAACGACCTGATGCCCGCGCTGCGCCAGGTCGCCCGCCAGGTGCAGGAACTGGGCCGGGAAATTCTGATGGATGAACAGGATCTTCATTGCATCACCCGCGCCAGCTCGTCCCACACGGCGGCGCCGGTGGCGGGCATGCTGGCCACGGCCCACAGGTCCCAGTGCCCGCCTTCGTGCACGCGCACTTCGTGAAAGCCCGCCGCCAGCAGGCTGCGCCCCAGGGTCGTGGCGGTAAAGCCGCTGCGGTGCGCCATGTGCCGGTGGCCGGCGGCCAGCGCGGCTTGGTGGCCGAACAGCATGTCCAACGGCCTGATCGGACCGGCGGGCGACTGGTACAGCGGCGCGTCGAGCTGGTCGGCGGCAATGTGCAGGGCGATGGCGCGCAGGTCGGGCAGGGTGATCAGGGCGTAGCCGTCGGCGCGCAGCACGCGGTGGAATTCGGCCAGGGCGCGCGGCACCGCGAAGGCATCGAGGTGCTCCAGGTTGTGCGAGGAGAAAATGGCATCGATGCTGGCGTCGGCCACCATGTGCAGGTCGCTGATGCTGGCCACGATGTCCGGTTCGACGGCGGGGTCGATATCGAGCCGTATTTCGCGCCATGCGGGGCCGCGCAGGCAAGCCGGCAAGTCGCGGTTGCCGCGCGCGCCGCAGCCGACGTGCAGCAGCTGGCGCGGGCGCGCGGCGGCGCAGTCGTCGGACAGGCGGCGCGCTACGCCGGCCTCGCCCGGCTGCGCTATGATCGCGCCCCCGTGCTGCCCGGGTTGGCAAAATGAAGAGGCGCCAGGGCCGGGCGCGGGGCCACGTGGGCCCTGGCCAGCAAGGCCGAAAACCAGCTGCCGGCATCGAAGCCGGGGTCCAGGCGCACCGTGTCGATGGCGACGCGGGCCTGCGCCGGGTCGGCCGCGAGCAGCACGATGCAGCCGCTCAGGCCGATCAGGTCGCTGTCGCTGAGCAAGCTTGCCCCGCTGGCGGGCGGGACCACGTCGACCACGCCGGTGCGCCACAGCGTTTCGCTGACCTCGCCGATCACCAGCAGGCGCAGGGCCAGGTCGGTGCGCGCGGCGACCAGGCGCGCCAGCGCCAGCACGGCGGCCGCCAGCGCTCCCGCGGCGCAATGGGCGAGGACCGCGATGCGGGTGCACGAGGACGCCAGCGGCGCCGGCAGCGGCGCGGGCGGCGCATCGCCGGCGGGCGCCGCGGGCGGCAGCGCTGCGGCCAGGCAGGCGCGCGCGGCGGCCAGCGGATCGTCTTGCAGGAAGCGCTGGTAGGCGCTGTAGTAGTGCGGATAGCGCGCCATCAGCACGGCGCGGTTCTGGCGTACCCGCAGGTGTTTTTCGTCGCCGAACGAGACCCCGCCGGCATGGGCCACATACACGCCGGTGGCGATCCGGTGGCGGTAGCCGGCGGCGGCCGCGCGCAGGCACCAGTCGACTTCCTCGCCATAGCCGCGCTCGATGGCGTTGCCGTCGAGCCCGCCGATCGCGGCGAGCGCGCTGGCGCGCATCAGCATGGCGAAGCCGCAGCAGGCCGGCACGTCGACGTCGGCGCAGGCGCCAGCGCGGTGCAGGGCGCTGGCCTGCCCGTCGAGGCGGGCCAGGCCGGCCGCGTCCGGTGCCGGGGCGGCCCTGGCGATGCTGGGAAAACTGCTGATTTCGCCATTGTTCGACCATGGGGCCACGGCTGCGATATCGTCGGCCCGGTAGAGGGCGGCGCGCAGGCGGTCCAGCCAGTCGCCGTGGACCAGGGTGTCGGCATTGAGCAGGAGCACGTCGTGGCCCGGCAACTGGCGCAGGCCGCGGTTGACGCTTTCGACGAAGCCCAGGTTGTAGCGGTTGCGCAGCAGGCCGATCCGGCCGGCGGCGTGTTCGGCGTCAAGCCAGGCCGCCAGCGCCGGCTCGGGACTGGCGTCATCGATCACCAGTACGCCGGCGAGCCCGTGGTTGGCGGGCAGGCTGGCCAGGACGCTGGCGATGCAGGCCTGCACTTGCGCCAAGCCGCTGTGGACCGGGATGAGTACGCTCAGCGGCGCGGGCGTGGGCGCGGGCGCGGTGCTGGACTGCGCGGCGGACAAGGCGCGCGGGACGGCAAAGACCAGGGGCGAGCCGGGCAGGGCGGCGGTGGCGCCGGCCAGGGCCAGCGACCAGACCCCGTCCGGATGCGGCGGCACCAAGGAAAAGCGCGCCCCGGCCGCGCCGGGCGGCAGGCGCACGTCATGGTTTTCCTGGGTGAGTTCGTCGCGCAGGCACAGCTGGACCGACGCGCCCGCGTGGGCCTCGAACAGCATGCCTTCGATGGCGGCGCCGGCGCGCCAGCAAGCCCCGGCGGGCAGGCAGGCGGCTTCGCGCAAGCTGGGCAGCAAGTCGGCGTCGCTGGCGGCGCGGCAGCGGGCCGGCAACAGCGCCGGCGCCAGTGCGGCGATGCGGGCGCGCTCGCCGTGGGCGAGCCAATCGTTGATCAGCAAATCCTGGAGCCGTGCATCTTGCGGATCGCGGCGCCAGGCGTGGCACCACGCCGCACTACTGAAGGCGGAGCGGGACGCTTGCAGGATGGTGGCGCGCAGCAGCGCCGGAATGGCCGCCTCCGCATGGCGGCGGCACGCCGCTTCGGCGGCCAGCAGGGCGTCGGCCGGCCAGCCTTCCTGGAGGGCGTCGACCGCCTGCGCGAGCAGGAAATCCTCGCGCAGGCGCGACGCGCTCCAGACTGCCGCGGCTGGCGTGCCCTGGACGGCAGCGTTCGCGTTCAAACAATATTATGAACGATGGTCACCGAACCGACCACGACCGGCTCGATATAGTTGCCGGTGCCATCGAGGCTGTTACCGGCCACGGAAATGAAGCCGGCCAGCACCGAGGCGCGCGAGACGCCGCTGTCGAGCACGTTGTTCCAGTAGGCCAGGCCCTCGGCATCGGGCGCGCGGTTGAAGGTGCGCAGGTACAGGCCGTCGAGGAATTGCTGATCGCTGAGCTGCGGCTTGGCCTTGTACTCGCTCGAATCGAGGAAGCTTTGCGCGATGCTTTCCAGGGAAACGCCGGAGCGCACCGCATCCATCCAGAATTCGAGGCCCTTGGCGTCGGGCGAGCGGCCCAGCGCGGCCGAGTACAGGGTACTCACGCTGGCTTCCTTGGCGTCGCTGGCGAATACCAGCGCCTGGCCGCCGTCGAGCTGGACGAACTGGAGCTTGCTGACGTCGGTGGTCTTGAGCGTGGCGAGGTTGGTGACGATGGCATGGCCATCCTGGACCGTGACCTTGTAGTCGGACGCATTGCCCTTCAGTTGCACGATCGCATTGCCGGAATTGCCGCCGACGATGGTGCTGTTGCCCAGACCGGCGACGATGGTATCGTAGCTGGTGCCGATGCTCGACGCGACGCTGTTGCCGCTGCCCAGGGTCAGCTGGGTGTTGCGGTCATCGGCGATGACGAACTTGTCGGTGCCGTTGGTGCCGACCACGATGCGTTCGGGAACCGTGTTGGGCAGGTCGGTCGGACGCGCATCTTCGAAGCGCACATTGACCCCGCCCTTGCCCTGGAAAATCGTGACCGGCGCGCTGTCGCCGCCGACAATGGTGGTCTGGGCGGTGTCGGAAGTGGCCACCAGCAGCACTTCGCTGGTCGCGCTAACGGGAAGCTTGCCGCCCGAATTGGGCGTCACCGTATCGAAGGACACCAATTTGTCGGCCGAGGCCGTCAATGCCAGGATGCGGTCGATCGTTCCCTGCGTAAATAGCGTCGAATTCAGATTCATCAGGGTCGTGGTAGTCGCACTGTTTGATAGTTGATACATCGAATATTCTCCTCTGGTCGTTAAGACGTGCCGCCGCGATCGTAAGTGGCTACGAGACGTGGTTCATGAAGCAAGCTCTTCAGCTCTGTCAGCCGATTGGACCTGCTCGGCTTGCGCGGCTGTTGCCTTGAATACTTTGGTGGTGGCCGATTCCAGCCATGGGTTCGGTTCGCTGGCGGCGGCCTGGCCGGGGTGCGCGTGCAGGGTGATCGCGGTCAGGTGTTCGAGCCCCGAGGGGCCGCTGAGCGGCACGGCCGAGTGCACCGGCGCCTGGTAGCCACCGCTGAAGTACGCCGTTCCTTCCAGGCGCCACTGGCTGGCGGCCGGTCCGATCAGGGCGAAGCTCACTTCGATGATGCGTCTGGCCTCGTTGCGGGTGCCGCAGAATTTGCCGCTCTTGACCATTGGCAGCACGCCGCCGCCTTCAACCGCGATGCTGTACGCGAGGTCGACGCCGTGCGGACGGTCGGGCCACATGACCTGGAAGCCTTCCAGTCGCAGCAGGCTGTCCGGGTCGCCGAGCACGGCGCCGGGGGCGGCCATGACGTCGCCGTTGCGCTCGATGTGACCGATGAGGGTCATGCCCTGGGGGCTGATGGCGATCGGCGCGGCGTGCGCGTGCGCTGGGGTGGACAGGGCTGCGCCGGCGGCTGCGCGCATGGATGGCGGCACCGGCCCACGCTCGAGCGCGATCTGGTCGACACGCAGAGCCGGAACGGGGGCGTTTTTGTTTTCCAGAAAGGCGCTGACCAGTAAGGTGACCGGCGCTTCGCTGATGTGCAGCACGATGCAGTCGGCGCCGTCGCGCAGCACGCTGCCGTGGGTGCCCGCTGTGCTGAGTATTTCCATCTTCCCCTGCGTGGCGCCGTCGCCGGGCGCGCGCGCGATGCTCAGCGCGGCCTTGTTCCCGGTCGGATGGCGCAGGATATACATGCCAGGCTGGAGTGTGACGGTGGAGCCGGTAATTTCCATTGAGCAGGTACCAGACACAAAAATAATAATACGGTTAAGTTTCGTGTCTGAAAACTATAACGCAAAGGCATGTATGCGCGATTGAGTCGGCCTCTTTTAATTCATAGTGTTGTAAAAGTGGAGGTCATGCTAAGGTCGCTTGCTTCAGGCTTGTGCCGGCGGTGACGGTTTGTCGGACACCGTGCTCATCGGTGTGAGCAGCCAGGCCAGCAGCGCCGTTCCCATCAGGAAAAGTCCCGCTCCACCAAACAATTGCGCCAGCGACATGTGTTGCAGCAGCCACCCCGTCAGTGCCGCCGACAGCGGCGCCACGCCCATGAAGATGAACATGAAGATGCTCATCGCCCGCCCCAGCATGGCGCGCGGCACGCGCTGCTGCAGCCAGCTGAACACGGCCACCTGCATGTAGCCCCCCAGCACGCCGATCACCAGCATCAGAGCGGCCGCCTGCCAGGTCGCCGCCACCAGCCCCAGCGGGATGAGCAGCAGCCCGACCAGCACGTCGGCCAGCAGCACGGTGGTGCCGAAATTGCGCACCCGGAACTTGCCCAGCATGCCGCTGAGCGCCATCCCGGCCAGGCTGCCGGCCCCGTGCACGCCCATGATCAGCCCCAGCGCGGACGCACCGTGCAGCACGCTGCCGGCCAGCACCGGCAGCGCCACCTGCATGGTGCCGCCCACCACGAACGCGCACAGGCCCCAGTACAGCATGCAGGTGCGCAGCGCCGTGTCGTTCCAGACCATGGCTATGCCGGCGCCGACCGCGCGCAGCACCGGTTCGGGCGATGCTGCCGGCGCGACATGCAAGGCGCGCACCTTCGACAAAGTCCAGGTCGCCACCAGGAAGCTGAGCGCATCCAGGGCGAACGCGGCCCCGATGCCGCCGACCGCGCCCGGGGCGCGGGTGTTGGCGCTGCCATCGCCGAACAGCGCGAACAGCAGGCCCGCCAGCAGCGGCCCGGCCAGCATGGTCAGCTGGCGCACGCCCATCATGATGGCGTTGGCCATCGGCAGCTGGGCCGGCGTCACCACGGTGGGCAGCATCGAGGTGCCGGCCGGAATGCTGAAGGCCGAGGCGAAGCCGATCAGCACACCCAGCGTGCACACCATCGGCAAGCTGATCCGGTTGGCGAAGACCATCGTCGCCAGCAGCGCCAGCAGGGCGGCGTTGACGAACCTGGTGATCATCAGCACCGACCTGGGCGAGTAGCGGTCCACCAGCGCGCCGCCCAGCAGGATGAATATGGCGCGCGGTATGCTCATCATCGCGATCACCAGGCCCATCTTGAGCGGATCGCCGGTGCTCACCAGCACCAGCCAGGGCAGGGCGATCAGGGTGAACTGGTCGCCCAGCGAGGTGATGATGGCGCCGCCCATGGTCCAGCGGAAGTTCGGTTCGCGCAGCAGGGCGGCGCGGGCGCTTTGTCGATCGTTCATACAGGCTAGCTGTTGCTCAGGTTAATGCCGGCGATCTGGCCCAGGATGGCCGACATCGCTTCGAGCTGGTCCGGCGCGAACGGGCGCAGCGCTTCCCGGCTGATCAGGTCGACGACATCGCTGGCATTGAGCGCCAGTTCCTTGCCGCTGGCGGTGATGACGGCAAAGCCCACGCGGGCGTCGCGCGGATCGGCTTCGCGCGTGATCAGGCCGATTTTCTCCAGCGGCAGCAAGCTGCGCGTGATGCCGGACGCGGTCAGTCCCAGGCGCTCGGCCAGGTCGACCCGGCGCAGGCGGCCGCCCGGCGCCCGGCTCAGGTGATTGAGGATCTGGAAATCGGAAAAGCTGATGCCGTGATGCCCGCCCAGCGAGTTGTCGAAACGGCGCAGCAGGGCCGCATTGGCGCGTGCCATGCGCAGACAGAGTTCGGCGTGGGAATTCAATTCGTTCATTGCGTCATCCTTTATAAATGCGGTATAGATGTTTGAGTGCGCAAGTATATACGGTTTAAAAAACGCGTGGGCACAAATTTGCGCCCATCGTTGCGGATGGGCCAATCTGTGGCCACGCGCGCCGGCGCGAGCCGGTTGCGTGTGAGCCGGACTGCTTAGCGGCCGCGGCCGCCCGAACGGTGCGGTGCGGCAGGACGCGGACCGCGCGCGCCGGCAGTGCCGCCACCGCCGCCACTGGCGCTGCGTGGCTTGGCCGGAGCACGGCCACCGCCGCCGCCGACCTTGACCACCTGGCCGCCGCCGGAGCGGCCACCGCGGCCGCCATGGCCTGGCGCACCGCTACGCAGTTGCACAGGCTGTGCGCGTGCGGTCGGGTCCGGCTCGAAACCGGCGATGATCTGACGTGGCAGGGTCTGCTTGATCAGCTTCTCGATATCCTTGAGCATGTCGTGCTCGTCCACGCAGACCAGCGACACGGCTTCGCCGGTGGCGCCGGCGCGGCCGGTACGGCCGATGCGGTGCACATAGTCTTCAGGAATGTTCGGCAGGTCGTAGTTGACCACGTGCGGCAACTGGTCGATATCGATGCCGCGCGCGGCGATATCGGTCGCAACCAGCACCTGCAGGGCGCCATCCTTGAATTCCGACAGCGCCTTGGTGCGCGCCGACTGGCTCTTGTTGCCGTGGATCGCCATCGCGCCGATGCCGTCGGCGCCGAGCTGTTCGACCAGCTTGTTGGCGCCGTGCTTGGTGCGGGTAAATACCAGCACCTGGGTCCATTTGTTCGATTTGATCAGGTGCGAAAGCATCGGATGCTTCTTGTCGCGGTCGACCGGGTGAATCTTCTGGGCAATCACTTCCACCGTCGAATTGCGGCGCGCCACTTCGATCATGGCCGGCTTGTTCAGCAAGCCATCGGCCAGTGCCTTGATCTCTTCCGAGAAGGTGGCCGAGAACAGCAGGTTCTGGCGCTTGGCCGGCAGGGCCGCCAGCACTTTCTTGATGTCGCGGATGAAACCCATGTCGAGCATGCGGTCGGCTTCGTCCAGGATCAGGATTTCGACTTTCGACAGGTCGACCGTGCGCTGTTCCATGTGGTCCAGCAGGCGGCCCGGGGTGGCCACCAGGATGTCGACGCCGTGCTTGAGCTGCTTGATCTGCGGATTGATGCCGACGCCACCGAAGATGACGGCCGAATTGAGCTGGGTGTACTTGCCGTACACGCGCACGCTTTCCTCAACCTGGGCCGCCAGTTCGCGGGTCGGGGTCAGGATCAGCGCGCGCACCGAGCGGGTCGAGGTTTTGCTGCTCAAGGCCGCGCCGATGGCGTCGGTCGAGAGACGGTTCAAAATCGGCAGGGTAAAACCGGCGGTCTTGCCGGTGCCCGTCTGTGCGCCCGCCAGCAGGTCGCCGCCGTACAGCACGGCGGGAATCGCCTGGGTCTGGATCGGGGTCGGGACGGTGTAACCGTGTTCGGTTACGGCACGAACGATAGCATCGGACAGGCCGAGTTTAGAAAATGACATGATAACTTTATGGTGGAGATCGGCCCGTCGCTCATTGCAGAAAGCGCCAGTCGCAGGCAATCAATATTAGAAAATCGTGGTGGCAAAGGCACTGGAAACGGAGCCACCCGACATTGCAGCATACACAGCGATGCTAAATTTAACAGAAATCAGTTTCGCTGTGGAAATTTCACGTGCGGCTTGTTAAGCCTGGCGGAGGGAAAGCGGAGGCCGGACAAGGCCTCCAGTACAGCGTACTACAGTATTTTACGCGAAAGGCGCCAACAGCGTGACCATCTGGCCGAAGACCTTGGGGCTGGCGGCGATGATGTCGCCCTTGTGCAGGTAGGCCGATTCGCCGTTGAACTCGCCGACGATGCCGCCCGCTTCCGTCACCAGCAGCGAGCCGGCGGCGATATCCCAGGCTTTCAAGCCCTTTTCGTAGAAGCCGTCGCTGCGCCCGGCGGCCACGTTGGCCAGTTCCAGCGCGGCCGAACCGGCGCTGCGCACGGCCTGGCAACGTTCGGCGACGACGCCGTACATCTTCATGTATTCAGCCAGGGCGCGCGGACCGGCGCCGTGACCGGAGCACAGCAGGGTGTTGGCCAGGCGGTCGTGCTTGGTGACGCGGATACGCTTGTCGTTCAGGTAGGCGCCGGCGCCCTTGCTGGCGGTGTACAGGTCATTGCGCACCGGATCGTAGATGACCGCCTGCGTGACGATGCCGCGCTGGGCCAGCGCGATCGAGACGCAATAGTTGGGGTAGCCGTGCATGAAATTGGTGGTGCCATCGATCGGGTCGATGATCCAGGCGAATTCGCTCTCGTCGTTCAGGTTGGCGGATGCACCCGATTCCTCGGCCAGGATCGCATGGTCGGGATAGGCTTTGAGCAAGGTTTCGATGATCGCCTGTTCGGCCGCCTGGTCGACATCGGTGACGAAATCGTTGTGTTGTTTTTCAGTAACACTGATCCGGTCGACGTCGAAGGACGCGCGCTGGATCACGGTGGCGGCGCGGCGAGCTGCCTTGATCGCCGTATTGAGCATTGGGTGCATGTAGAGCTTCCGTTAAAAGAACGCTAACGCCCACGGCGCCCCCTTGGGCGCAGCGAACGGTAGTGAACAAGAATGAATTAAAGAGCGGTGCGGCGGCGAACTGGTTAAAATCGCGGGCTTGTCAGCCCTGTTTTTAATGATCCGCTACTGCGCGATAGCGCTATTTTAAATGAACACGCCCGAAATCAACACGTCTGTTTTCAAACGCCTCCGATTTGTCCTGGTCGAGACCAGCCGCGCCGGCAATATCGGCGCGGTCGCGCGCGCCATCAAAACGATGGGCTTCGGCGACCTGGTCCTGGTCAATCCGCGCTTTCCCGACGCCCTGCGGGACCCGGAAGCGGTGGCTTTTGCCAGCGGCGCCCAGGATGTCTTGGTCGGGGCGCGCATCGTCGGCAGCATCGGCGAAGCCCTGGAAGGGTGCAACTTTGCCGCCGCCGTCTCGGCCCGGCTGCGCGAATTTTCGCCGCCGGTGTGGACCCCGCGCGATGTTGCCGGCCATGTGGCGGGGCAGGGCGAGCTGTCGGCCGCCCTCATTTTCGGCAACGAGCGCTTTGGTTTGCCCAACCAGATCGTCGAGCAATGCAATGTGCTGATCAATATCCCGGCCAATCCCGATTATTCCTCGCTCAACCTGGCCCAGGCGGCCCAGGTGCTGGCCTACGAATGCCGGGTGGCCGGCATGGCCAACGAGAACGGGGAAGCGGCGCCGAGCGCGATCGGCTTTCATGGCGACGCGGCCAGCCTGGAACAGATCGAGGGCATGTATGCGCACCTGGAGCAGGCGCTGGTGGCCATCGATTTTCTCGATGCCGACAATCCCAAAAAGCTCATGCCGCGCCTGAAACGCCTGTTTTCGCGCACCCAGCTGGAAACCGAGGAAGTAAACATCCTGCGCGGGATCGCGCGCCACATACTCAAGGCGCGCGGCTAGCTGCCCCCATGATCAATGGCATCGTGCCCGCCATCGTCGGGATTGTTATCGCTGGCGCCGGTATCGCCCTTCTGTTCAAGAGCCGGGCTACCTCGCATTGGCGCCGGGTGGCCGGCACGGTCGTCGAGGTCGCGATCGAGACGCGCGGCGGCGATATTGGCAGCCGCCCGACTACGGTTTTCTATAGTCCCAAGCTGCACTACAAGTACGTCTTCAACGGCGTGATACACCGAGGTTGGCGCATCCTGGGTGAGAAAGTGTCGATGCGCGCGAGTGCTGTCGCATCCGGGCGGCAGTACATTGCAGGCCAGGCCATCGACGTGTTCGTCGACGAGCGGCGTCCTCACAGGCATGCGCTCGAGCGCGGCATGAATCACCAGTACTGGCTGCTCGTTGTTGTTGGCGTTTTCTGGATCGGCCTGGCGCTCCAATTGTAGCTCGCCCTTGCACGCCTAGAACACATCGAAAGGCTCCCTGCGCCCGCTGTAAATATGCCCCATGGCGCGCCGTTCGCGCCCGACGATGGTCTCGACGAACTGGGCCGGCTTTTTCATCTTCTTGAACGTGGTGAAGCCGCGTTCGAGGAACTGGTGCAGGTCGGTCACGCCGGCCAGCTTGGCCGGCCCGCGCATCACCGACAAGGTCAGCGCGAGCAGGGGAATGCGCACCAGCGCACACAGCGAGTCGCCCAGCTGCTGCACCAGGTCGAGCTGGCGCTTGCGTTCTTCGGGCGCGGTGGCGCTGCGGTAAGCCAGCAGGTAGGCGCCTTCGTCAAATTCCGCTCCCAGCACCCGCGCCATGGCCGTATCGAGCTGCTCGGTGAGGGCGTCGAGCGCGATCGCGCCCGTGATCGTGTGCAGCGATTCGTAGGGCAGCAGCCGCTGCAGGCTGGGGGCGATGCGTTCGAGGTCGGCCTCGCGCCGCTCCAGGTCGTGCGCGCCATAGATATCGTTGAGGAAAAAAGCGGCGGCGTCGCGCGTGTCGGGCGCGGCCAGCAGGTCGGGGTGGGTGGCGGCCAGGCGGGCCGACTGATAGCGCTTGACGGCCGTGCGCGCCGCCTGCAGGGCCGGATCGCGCCGTGCCAGCTCGCGCCCGGCCGCCAGCTGGCGCAGGTGCTGTTCGAGTTCGGCGGCCAGTTTGTCTTTATTCATTCGCTTTGTATCAGAAACGTCTAGACGGTTCACTCTAGTTTGTTGGATTTTATGCCATGTCCTTTGGCGTACACTACCCCAAAAATAGCATGGAAAACAAAGACATGGAGACCAAACGCAGAACCTTTCTCAAGGTTGGCGCGCTGGCCGCGCTGACCCTGGCGGCAGGCGGCGGCATTTATCGCTACACCCATCCCTCGCCGCTGGGCCGTTTCGCCCTCGACGGCGAAGCCAAGGCGGCCATCGACGCCATCGTGCCGGCCATGCTGGCCGGGGCGCTGCCGGCCGATCCGGGCGCGCGCCTGGCCGCCGTGACGGCCACCACCGCGCGCGTGCACCAGGCCATCCTCGGCCTGCCGCTGGCCGCGCAAAAGGAAGTCCAGGACCTGTTCGGGCTGCTCTCGCTGGCGCCCGCGCGGCGCCTGCTGGCGGGCGTGTCGGGCGGCTGGGCCGGCGCCAGCGTCGAGCAGGTCGGCGTATTCCTGCACGACTGGCGCTTTCACCGCCTCGGCATGCTGCAAAGCGCCTACCACGCGCTGCATGACCTGATCATCGGTTCCTGGTATGCCGATCCCTCCAGCTGGGCCGGCATCGGCTATCCCGGTCCGATGAAGGAACTGGCATGAGCAGCCCCATCCCCGATCCGATCGCGGCCGGCATCGCGGCCGGCTGGAACGTCATCGACGGCGCCAGCGTCGCCGCCGACCGCACCATCGAGGCCGACGTGGTCATCATCGGCAGCGGCGCCGGGGGCGGCGTGAGCGCCGAGATCCTGGCGCTGGCCGGGCTGAAAGTCGTCATCGTGGAGGAGGGCGCGCTCAAGTCCTCGAAGGACTTCAAGATGCGCGAGGCGGATGCCTATCCGGCGCTGTACCAGGAATCGGCCGCGCGCAAGACGCGCGACAAGGCCATCAACATCCTGCAGGGCCGTACCGTGGGCGGCTCGACCACCGTCAACTGGACGTCGAGCTTTCGCACTCCGAAGCCGACCCTGGACTACTGGCAGAAGAATTTCGGCCTGGCCAGCTACACGCCGGCGCTGCTGGCGCCCTGGTTCGACATGATGGAAGCGCGCCTGTCGGTGGGCGACTGGCAGGCCCCGCCCAACGAAAACAACGATTTGCTCAAGCGCGGCGCCGCCCGCCTGGGCATCGCGACCGGCGCCATCCGGCGCAACGTCAAGGGTTGCTGGAACCTGGGCTATTGCGGCATGGGCTGCCCGACCAACGCCAAGCAGTCCATGCTGGTCACCACCATCCCGTCGGCGCTCAGCCACGGCGCCACCCTGGTCACCCATGCGCGCGCCCAGCGCCTGGTGTTCAAGGGCGACGCCGTCGACAGCCTGCTGTGCGAAGCGATGGACGCGAGCGGGCTGGCCGCGAGCGGGCGCGTGCTCACGCTGCGGGCCAAGCACTTCATCGTGGCCGGCGGGGCGATCAATTCGCCGGCCTTGCTGCTGCGCTCGCGCGCGCCCAATCCCCACGGGCTGCTCGGCAGGCGCACCTTTTTGCATCCGACCGTGATCTCGGCCGGCATCTTCGCCCAGCGCGTGGATGGCTATGCGGGCGCGCCGCAAACCATCTATTCCGACCACTTCCTCGAGACCGGCCCGGTCGACGGGCCGATCGGCTACAAGCTCGAAGCGCCGCCCCTGCATCCGCTGCTGCTGTCGACCACCATGGCCGGCTACGGCCAAGCGCATACCGACACCATGCGCCAGTTCCCGCACGTGCAGGCCGTGCTGGCGCTGCTGCGCGACGGTTTCCATGCCGACGCGCCGGGCGGCAGCGTGGGCCTGACGCGCGAAGGCGCGGCGCTGCTCGACTATCCGATCAGCGAGTTTCTGTGGGACGGCGTGCGGCGCGCCATGCTGTCGATGGCCGAAATCCAGTTCGCCGCCGGTGCCGCCAGCGTGCAGCCGGTGCACGAACTGGCCGAACGCTATACCAGCTGGGACGCCGCCAAAAAAGGCATCGGCGCGCTGCCGATGAGGGAGCACATCACGCGCATCGTCTCGGCCCACGTGATGGGCGGCTGCACCATGTCCGACGACGAGCGGCGCGGGGTGGTGGGCGCGAACGGCCGCTACCACGGCGTGCGCAACCTGTCGGTGCACGACGGCTCGCTGTTCCCGACCGCGATCGGGGCCAATCCCCAATTGTCGATCTACGCCGTGACCGCGCGCCTGGCGAGCGACCTGGCGCGCGAACTGACCGGCAAGCCGGCCCCGCGGGTGGCATGAATGTGACGCTGAGCACGCGCGCCATGCTGCGCTGGCTGCTGCTGGCGCAGGCCGCGGCGGCGTGCGCCATCGGGCTGGCGGCGATGCGCTACGGCGGCGTGGCCTCGCCCTGGCTGGCGCTGGCCTGCGGGCTGGGCGCCGTGCTGCTGGTGCGCCTCTTGATCACGGCCAACAATTTCGTGCTGACGGCGCGTTTTGCCAGCGCCACGCCGGCGCCGTTCCGGATCAGCCCCGGCGCCATGCTGCGCCTGTTCGCCGAAGAATTCATGGCGACCATGCTGCAATCGTCGTGGTTCATGGCGCACGGGGTGGCGCGCCAGCGTATTTACCCCGCCAGCGCGGCCCCGCCGGTGCTGCTGCTGCACGGTTACGGCTGCAACAGCGGCTATTGGACGCACCTGACCAGGGAGCTCGACGCGGCGCGCATCAGCTACGCCTCGCTTGACCTGGAGCCGGTCCTGGCCGGTATAGACGACTTCGTGCCGCTGGTGCAGCGCGCGGCCGACGCCTTGTGCGAAGCGAGCGGCGCGCAGCGCATCATCATCGTGGCGCACAGCATGGGCGGGCTGGTGGCGCGCGCCTATCTGCGCGAGCACGGCAGCGCGCGCGTGGCCCATGTCTTCACGCTCGGCACGCCGCACCACGGCACCAGCCTGGCCAGCAAGGGCGTGGGCGTGAACGCCAGCCAGATGCGGCGCCAGGCCAGCGGCGAGGCGCCGGAAAGCGCCTGGCTGCGCGCCCTGGGCGCGAGCGAAAGCGCGGCCACGCGCGCCCTCATCACCTCCTTCTATACCCACCACGACAATATCGTGGCCCCGCAAACCTCCAGCGTGCTCGAAGGCGCGCGCAATATCGCCTTCGGCGGCGTGGGCCACGTGGCGCTGTGCCGCAACCGGCGCGTGCTGGCCCGCCTGATGGATGAAATTGCCAAGCTATCCACGCCATAATCTTTAGCAACACCGGCAAAAGGCGTGATAGAGTCATTGTGAAATTGATTGTCATGGACAATCCGATTTCTTGCTCGATAGTATTGGTGAGATTCTTGTTTTCATTGCATTACTGAACAGGATTTTGTCGCCGAATAGCGACTGCTTGCGTTGCTGTCCCGGTGATAACGTGCGCACAATTGCCTATCGGCGTGCGGATGTGTCAGGATGCAACAGACGAGCTCAAAATGCGATTCCACCAGTTGCACGAGTACCGGTATTAACCCAGGAGCGCAACAGTGTCCGCACGCATCCTTATCATCGAAGACAACCCCACCAATATGGAGTTGATGGTGTATTTGCTGAAGGCATTCGGCTATACCCCATTGACGGCCTACGACGGCGTGAGTGGCGTCGATACCGCGCGCGAGGCGATTCCCGATCTGATCATCTGCGATGTGCACCTGCCGCGCCTGGACGGCTACGGCGTGGTCGCGGCGCTCAAGGGCGACCCGGCGCTGGCCGCCATTCCCGTGCTGGCGGTCACCGCGCTGGCCATGGTGGGCGACCGCGAACGCCTGCTCGACGCCGGCTTCGACGGCTACATCGGCAAACCGATCGAACCGGACACTTTTGTCGCCCAGCTGGAAAGCTTTCTGCCGCTGCAGGCGCCGTCCGCACTGGTGAGCACGCCCGAGGCCGCCCCCGCCGAGCCGGCCGGCGCGCCGGCCAGGCCGCAGGGCGCCGGCCAGGCCACGATCCTGATCGTCGACGACCATGTGCTCAACCGCGAATTTCTGATGACCCTGCTGGGCTACGGCGGCTACCGCCTGATCGAGGCCGCCGACGGGGTCGAGGGGCTCAAGATGGTGTACGCCGAGCGTCCCGACCTGATCATTTCCGACATCCTCATGCCGAACATGGATGGCTACGAGTTCGTCATGCACCTGCGCAAAGACCCGGCCGTGGCCGGACTGCCGGTGATCTTTTACACGGCTACCTACCGCGAGCGCGAAGCGAACAAGATGGCGCTGGCCTGCGGCGTGCGCTGGGTGCTGCCCAAGCCGTCGGACCCGGACGTGATCCTGCGCACCGTGCACGAAGCGCTCGGCATCACCGATCCGGTCCTGCTGCCCTCGTTTTCCGCGCCGCCGGCCGAACCGAACCGCATGCTGTTGATCGATAACACCATGGCCGAGTATCTGGTCGAAGTCGAGTCGAGCAGCAGCCAGGTATTGTCGCGCATCGCCAGCCACGGCATGCCCGAGCCCTCGTACGACCTGTCGCAGATGACCGACCGGCTCTCCAGTTCCCTGTCGAGCCTGCAAGCGGTGAGCCTGCGCCTGACCGCCCTGATCGAGCTGGGGATCGAGCTCGGGGCCGAGCGCGACCCGACCGCGCTGCTCGGAATCGGCTGCCGCGTGGCGCAAAACATCTGCGTCTCCAAATATGCCTGCATCGGGGTGCTCGATGAAGGCGCCGACGAACTGAGTTATTTTTCCTCGTGCGGCGAAAACCGCGCGGCGCGGGTGGTGGCGTCCACCCCGCGCGCCGGGGTGCTGGCCACCTTGCTCGACCAGTGCGTGCCGGTGCGCATGGACGGCGTGGACGGCGATCCGCGCTCGATCGGTCTGCCGCAGGGGCACCCGCCCGTGCACTCCTTCCTGGGTGTGCCGATCGCGGCGCGCGAGCGCGTGCACGGCTGGCTGTACCTGGTCGACAAACTCGGCGCCGACGGCTTTTCGGAAGTCGACGAACGCGTGGCGGTGACGGTCAGCGCGCAGATCGCGGTAGCCTACGAAAACCTGCTGCTGTACGAAGAAATCAAGCGCCACCATGCCCAGCTGACCGCCGACATGACGGCGCGCATCCGCCTCGATGAAGACTTGCGGCGCTTTCGCACCGCGATGGACGCCACCGCCGACGCGATTTTCCTGATCGACCGCTCCGGCATGGCTTTTGTGGACGTCAACGCCACCGCCTGCCGCATGCTCGGCTTCGAGCGTGAAGATTTCCTGGCGCTGTCGGCGCCGGCCCTGCCGGGCGAGGACGCGAACAACAAGCTGCGCCTGAAAGACCTGTACGACCGCATGCTGTCGGGCGACCAGTCGGGCGCCATGACCGAAATGCTGGTGCAGCGCAAGGATGGCTCGACCCTGTCGGTCGAAGTGCAGCGCCGCACGCTGCGCTCCGGCTCGAGCTGGATCCTGGTGGCGGTGGCGCGCGACATCACCGAGCGCAAGGAATCCGAACTGCGCCTGCTGAAACTGGCCCACTTCGACACCCTGACCGGACTGCCGAACCGCAGCCAGTTCTATGCCTCGCTCACGCGCGCGCTGGAGCAGGCCGGCGAACACCGCTGGGCGGTGGGGGTGCTGTTTCTCGACATCGACCGCTTCAAGACCATCAACGACACGCTCGGCCACCCGATCGGCGACGAGCTGCTGCGCCAGTTCGCCAGCCGCCTGGTCGATTCGCTGCGCGTGCGCGACACCATCGGGCGCTTCGGCGGCGACGAATTCGCCGCCATCCTGATGCTGCCCGAAGGCCCGCAGACAGCTATCGCGGTGGTCGACAAGATCCGCGAGAGCCTGCGCCGCCCGTTCGACCTGGAAGGGCACGAAGCGACGGTCACGGCCAGCATCGGCATCACCGTGTATCCGGACGACGGGCTCGATGCCGACACGCTCATCAAATACGCCGACACGGCCATGTACCGCGCCAAGGAAGCCGGACGCGATGCGTTCCGTTTCTTCACGGCCGAGATGAACGCGCAGTCGCTGGCGCGCCTGGACCTGGAAAACGCGCTGCGGCGCGCCATCGACAATGGCGAATTCGTGCTGTACTACCAGCCCAAGGTGCACATCGGGTCGGGCCGCATCAGCGGGGCCGAAGCGCTGATCCGCTGGAAGCGGCCGGGCCACGGCATGGTTTCGCCCGGCCTGTTCATCCCGATCCTGGAAGAGACCGGCCTGATCGTGCGGGTCGGCACCTGGGTGCTCAACGAAGCGTGCCGCAAGATCAGCGAATGGGGCAAGACCAAGACCGGGCCGGTGCACCTGTCGGTGAACGTGTCGGGCATCCAGTTTTTCGTCGGCGGCCTGGAACAGGAAGTGCTCAATGCGATCAAGGTGCACGACATCGCGCCCGAACTGCTCGAACTCGAACTGACCGAAAGCTCGCTGATGTCGAACGCGGAAGACACCATCACGGTGCTGCGCAACCTCAAGGCGCTGGGGATCCAGATTTCGATCGACGATTTCGGCACCGGCTATTCGAGCCTGGCGTACCTGAAGCGCTTCCCGATCGACAAACTGAAGATCGACATCGCGTTCGTGCGCGAAGTGACCAGCAACCCGGACGACGCGGCCATCGTGCTGGCCATCATCAACATGGCGCACAGCCTGAAACTGCAGGTGATCGCCGAGGGCGTGGAAAAGGATGCGCAGCTCGCTTACCTGCGCCGCCACGGCTGCGACGAGATGCAGGGCTATTACTTCAGCCGCCCGCTGCCGGAAGATGAATTCGAGCAGATGCTCAGCGACGGCAAGTACCTGATGCCGCCGCTCGACGAATCCCTGCTCAACCAGCAGACCCTGCTCATCGTCGACGACGACGCCTTCATGCTCGACGTGCTGTCGGACTTCCTGGCGCAGGACGGCTACCGCATCCTGACGGCGCAAACGGCGGCCGAAGGCTTCGACATCCTGGCGCGCCACAAGGTGCAGGTGATCCTGTGCGACCAGTGCATGCCGCTCATGAGCGGGACCGAATTCATGGAGCGGGTCAAGAACCTGTGTCCGGATACCTTCCGCATCATGCTGTCGGCGTATTCGGACCTGACCCCGATCATGGCGGCGATTAACCATGGCGCGATCGACCGCTTCTACACCAAGCCGTGGAAGGGCGCGGTGCTGCGCGAGAATATCCGCGAGGGCTTCCGCCTGCACCACCAGATGCACGGGCACGGGCGCCAGGCCGCGTGACAAGGGCGGCACGCCAGCCTGCCTGAAAATCTCGCGTACCCGGAACGCATGATACGATTGCAGTCCGTTCAACGCGGTTTTCGCGCAAGAGAGATTGATGCAAACAGAGCTAGCGGCCGACATCGCCGCCATTGAGGCGATTTCCTCAGTTCCCACGATCCTCGAAGCGGTCGCCGCGATCACGGGACTGCGCTTTGTCTGCATCGCGCGCGTGAGCGCCGATTCGTGGACCACCTGCGCCGTGCTCGACCGGCTCGGTTTCGGCCTCAAGGTCGGCGACGGCCTCGATGTGGCCACCACCCTGTGCGAAGAAGTGCGCGACACCGGCCGCCCCGTCATCATCGACAATGTCAGCCAGGATGCGCGCTACCGCGACCACCATACGCCGCGCATGTACGGTTTCCAGAGCTATATCTCGCTGCCGATCCAGCGCCCGGACGGCAGCTATTTCGGCACCTTGTGCGGGCTCGATCCGCTGCCGGCGAACCTGTCGAACACGGCCACCGTGGCCAGCATGGGCCTGTTCGCCCAGCTCATTTCCAAGCATCTCGAAAGCGAACTGAAACTGAACGAATCGCAGTGTGCGCTGCTGAGCGAACGCGATACCTCGGAGCTGCGCGAGCAGTTCATTGCCGTGCTGGGACACGACCTGCGCACGCCGCTGTCGTCGATCCTGCTCGGCGCCGAATTGCTCAGGCGCGAGCCGCTCAGCGCGCAGGCCACGGGCGTGCTCGAACGCATGCGCCGCAGCGCGCTGCGCATCTCGGCCCTGGTCAACGATGTCATGGATTTCACGCGCGGGCGCATGGGCGGCGGCATTGCGCTCAGTCTGCGCAACGAGGCCGGCCTGCGGCAGTCGCTCGAACAGGTGGTGGCCGAGCTGCAGGGCGCGTATCCGGAACACCGCATCCTGGCCGAGATCGACCTGCCGGGCGAGGTGGTGTGCGACGGTGGACGCATCCAGCAATTGCTGTCGAACCTGCTCAAGAATGCGCTGGTGCACGGGGCGCGCGAGGAGCCGGTGCTGGTGCGGGCCCTGGTACATGCCGGCGAGCTGGAGATTTCCGTGCTCAACGGCGGCCCGGCCATCGCGCCGGCCACCATCGACCAGTTGTTCAAGCCGTTCTGGCGCGCGCCCGGCCACGCCGCCAGCGAGGGCCTGGGACTGGGCTTGTTCATCGTCGCCGAAATCGCCCGTTCGCACGGCGGCACGCTGGAAGTGAAGTCCGATCACGGCGCCACGCGCTTTACGTTCCGCATGCGCGCCGGTGAGCCGGCCGAGCGGCGCGGGGCCGCGCGCGCATGAGGGCGGCGCTGCTGACGATGCTGCTGCTGGCCGCGGCAGGCGCCCGGGCGGGCGCGGAAACGCGCGCGCTGGCCGAGGCCGAGCTCAAGTCGTTCCATGCGTACTATCAGAAGCGTTTTCCCGACAATCACAGTGCGGCGCCGGCCTTCTCGGTCACGCGCGCGAGCGCCACTGCGCCGTGGCAGGTGACGGCCACGGTGCGCACGGCGCCCCGGCGCGGGCTCAAGCTGCTGTGCCGGATGCAGCGCATCGACTTTGCCTATGCGCCCGAAAAAGGCGAGTGGAGCGGCGGCGAACGCGCGCGCCAGTTCGTCTGGCTCGACCGCGCCAGCGGCTGCGCGGTGCCGGCCAGGCCGGTGGAGCTGTTGCAGCGCATGCCGGATACGGAACTGGTCGGCGTGCTGGCGCAGCAGGGCAAGCTGCTGGAGAAGGCGCGCCTTCTGCTGGCCGGGAACACCGGCTGCGCGCGCCAGCGCTCGGCGCCGTTCGAGCTGCATGCGATCGATGTCGGCACGGCCGGCGAGGGCAGCGAAGAAATGGTGGCGCTGGTGTACCGCAGCGCGCGCGATGGCGATGCCACCATCTGGGCGCGGCGCACCGGTGCCGATTACGATGCGTGGAACGCGAGCTGCCGCTGACAGGTCGCGGCAGCATCAGGTCTTGCCCCGGCATCCGGCCAGCGCGGCGGCGAGCATGCGCCATCCATCAAGTTCCTGTTCAAGCGATCGTTTTCATGGCGGTCAACGCCCGTGAGGGCCGCGTTTCAAGGCCGGCTCACGGAAGGCAGGATACAATTAATGCAGATTGGAAATCTTGCCCGTGAGTCGAGCCGGTGCGGCCGGTCGTCTTATTCACAACAGTGCCGCGGTGGCCGGAATGATCGCGGACATTCGCACCCTCTCTGCGCTTGAATTTCTTTACGAGCGTTTTTTGGACGGCGGCAATGAGGAGCACACGTACTTGCTGAGCCAGATCCTGACGCGCAACGTGGAGCAGCTCGTGCCGCGCATCGAAGCGGAGATAGGCGGCCTGCACGGCGGAACGTTGGCCGCGGTCGAGACCTTGTTATTCGCGGCTGCCGCGCAGGACGCCCTGCGCAGGCACCGCGAACGCGTCTTGCCAGCCTTGCTGACGCTGCCATTGAGGAGCGATGCCGGTGAACGGGTGCCCGAGCCGGTTTCCCGGTACAGTCTGGTCATTGGCAACCGCCCCGGTAGCGTGCTCGGGATCCCGCGACCAAGGGCGCGCTGGCCGTGTATCGCATCGGCCGGCTGGCGCCGATGACGCCCGCGGTGGTGACGGCGCTGTTGCAGGTGGCGGCCCGATCCTATGACGAGGCGGGATGCCAGGCGGTCGCGCTGCTGCACGGGATTCGCGACGACGACCGCAGCCTGCGCGCGGCACGTTTCAAGGAAATCGACGAGCTGCTCGCCAGGACGCCGCCAGGTTTCGCCGAGACGCGCCTGCAACTTTTACGGATGCATTACAGCTTTTCATCCAGCGACTGGAAGCATGGCGACAGGCAATAGCGAGGCCGCCCGCGCTTTAGATAGCGTTCTCTAGACTAGCTCACTAAAATGGGCTGCAGCGATCCCCACCCCCACTCATCAACGGAGTTGCACAATGGAAAAAAAGCTTAAGCCGCAGACGATTGACGACGACACCCAGCTCACCGACACCGTCCGCAGTTCTGCGCATCAGGTCTGGCAGGCCGGCCTCGGCGCGTTTGCCAAGGCGCAGCAGGAGGGCAGCCGGGTCTTCAGCAAACTGGTCGAGGAAGGTAACGACCTGCAAAAACGCACCCGCTCGATGGCCGAGGAAAAGGCGGGCACCGTGGCGGAGGCCGCCGCCGGCGTGGCCGACGCCGCTGTCGGCATGGCCGACCTGGTGGGCCGGCAGGCGTCCGGCTCGTGGGACAAGATGGAGCAGGTGTTCGAGGACCGCGTCATGCGCGCGCTGGTTACCATGGGTGTGCCGACTCAGAAGGAAGTCCAGGCGCTTGCCTTGAAGGTCGAGGAACTGAGCCAGATTGTGGAAGAACTGCGCGCCAAAGCCGCCACGACGGCGCCCAAGAAGGCGGCCAAGCCAACTGCCAAGGCGGCGGCGGCGCGGGCGCGCAAGCGCGCGGTCAAAAAAACGCCGGCGCCGGAGGGCGGGAAGGGCACGTGACCGTACGCCGGGGTATCGTCATTGACCCTGTGAATACATGCATGTTCGGTGTTATGCTTGCGTGAGAAAAAACATCGACCGCCCCGCCATGCTACAGAAAGCTCCACGCCGCACCCGAGAACGCATCCTGGAATTGTCGTTGCGGCTGTTTAACGAGTTCGGCGAGCCGAATATCACGACCACGGTGATTGCCGAGGAGATGAATATCTCCCCGGGCAATCTCTACTACCACTTCCGCAACAAGGACGACATCGTCAACTCGATCTTCGTGCAGTTCGAAGCCGAGATCGAGCGCATCCTGACGGTGCCGGACGGGCGCCGCTCGAACATCGAGGACGTGTGGATTTACCTGCACCTGATGTTTGAGCTGATCTGGCGCTACCGCTTCTTCTACCGCGACCTGAACGACCTGCTTTCGCGTAACCGCAAGCTCGAACTGCATTTCAAGCTGATCCTGGCGCACAAGATCAAGGTGGCCAAGGAATTGTGCGAAGACCTGCGCAGCGAGAAGTCGCTCGAAGCGTCGGACGCCGACATCAATGCCATGGCCACCAACATGGTGGTGGTGGCCACCTACTGGCTGTCGTACGAATACGTGCTCAATCCGCGCAAGTACTCGGAGCAGCAGGCCATGTCGGATGCGCTGGCGCGCGGCTGCTACCAGGTGCTCTCGCAAATCGGCCCGTACCTGCGCGGCGACACGCACCTGCTGTTCCAGAAGCTGTCCGAGGAATACCTCAAAAAACTCAAATAAGAAGCAGGAACCAATGAAGTCAATCGCAGTCTATTGCGGCGCCTCATACGGCGTTTTGCCGCTGTACGCGGAAGCCGCGCGCGCCATGGGACGCGCGCTGGTGGGGCACGGTATCGGCCTCGTTTATGGCGGCGGCAAGGTGGGCCTGATGGGCGTCATCGCCGACGAAGTGCTGCGCCTGGGCGGCGAGGCGGTCGGCGTGATTCCGCAGGCGCTGGTCGAACGCGAACTGGCCCATGGCGGCCTGACCAAGCTGTTCATCGTGCGCGACATGCATGAACGCAAAGCCATGATGGCCGAGCTGTCGGACGGCTTCATCGCCATGCCCGGCGGGATGGGCACGCTCGAAGAACTGTTCGAAATGCTGACCTGGTCGCAGCTCGGCATCCACCGCAAGCCGGTCGGCGTGCTCAATGCCGGCGGCTTCTATGACCTGCTGGCGGCCTTTGTCGCGCATCAGCATCGCGAAGCCTTCGTGCGCGAGGAGCATGCGCGCCTGATGATGGTGGAATCCGAGCCCGAGGCGCTGCTGGCGCGCTTGCTGGCCCGCTAGCGGCCATCCCCGATCATGTCCGGCGCGACCGTGCTGGTGGTGCTGCTCGCGGCCGTGCTGCACGCGAGCTGGAATGCGCTGGTCAAGGCAGGCCCCGATAAACTTCTGAGCACGGTGCTGGTCGCCGCCGGCGCCGGCGCGCTGGCCACGCTGGTGCTGCCGTTCGTGGCGCTGCCGGCGGCGGCCAGCTGGCCGTGGCTGGCCGGGTCGGTGTGCTGCCACGTGGCGTCCTATCGACTGGTTGCCGCCGCTTATGCGCATGGCGACATGGGGCACGCCTATCCCCTGATGCGCGGCAGCGCCCCCTTGCTGGTGGCGCTGGCGGGCGTGACGCTGCACGGCGAGTCGCTCAGATGGCTGCAGTATGGCGCAATTGCCCTCATCTGCGGCGGCGTACTGGCGATGAGCCTTCAAGGGCGCGCCGCCGCCACCCCGGCCGCGCGCCGCGCCACCTCGGTCGCCTTGCTCAATGCCGTGCTGATCGCGTGTTACACCCTGATCGACGGCACCGGCGTGCGTCTGTCCGGCGCTCCGGTCGCCTACACCTTGTGGCTGTTCGCGCTCACGGCAGGCCTGCTTTTGCTGGCGCTGGCGGGCAAGCGCCATGCGCTGCTTGCATACCGACGGCAGTATTGGAAGACCGGCCTGCTGGGCGGCTTCGGCACCATGGCGTCGTATGGACTGGCCTTGTGGGCGATGACCATGGCACCGGTAGCCGTGGTTGCCGCGCTGCGCGAAACGTCGATCCTGTTCGCCGCGATCATCGCGCGCGTGTTCCTGCGCGAGCAGCTTGGCCCGCATCGACTGTGCGCCGTCGGTTTGATTGCGGCAGGCGCGGTGACCATGCGCTTTGCGTGATGGCGCCTGGTACGGCGGTCACGTGATGCTTGACGGTTCGGATGAGCACGGACGCGACCGAACAAAACGGGTTCGATGATGGCCTATTCCGAAGGCGGATCGTTCCCGTTTTTTCAGTCGGATCATCACTGCGATGTTTCATGAATCCAGTCACTGTTCCAATCATCGTGGTGGTCAAAACGTAACTGTTCAGCCTGAATGACCAAAGCAATCAGCGGTTGTAAACTATGTGCAATTGCCGCATCATGTTGTCATGCCACCGAAACCGCCTCGTCCCGACCTCACGCACCTGTCCGATACCGATAAGGACCGGCTCATCGACGCCTTGTTTGCGCGCCTGGACGCGGTCGAAGCGAAACTGGGCATGACCAGCGAGAATTCGAGCAAACCGCCATCGTCGGATGGCCTAGCGAGAAAGCCGAAGACTAGCTCGTTGCGCGGCAAGTCTGGCAAGGCGGTTGGAGGCCAACCTGGCCATGAAGGCAGCACGCTCAAGAGGGTGGGCGAGCCCACCGGAACGGAGGATCATCCGCCGCCGTCGCACTGCGACCGCTGCCACAGTGCGTTGCCCCTGGAGCAGGCAAAAATGCTGGACAGCCGTCAGGTATTCGATGTGCCGGCGATGAGCTTCGAGGTGATCGAACACCGCGTCTACACGGTCGTATGCGCCTGCGGCCAGCGGCACGACAGCGCTTTTCCCGCCGCAGTCAGCGAAGTGGCGCAATACGGTCCGAATGTGCGCGCACTGGGCGTGCATCTGACCCAAGGACAGATGCTGCCATATGCCCGCGCCGCCGAGTTGATTTGCGAGATGACGGGCTTATCGGTGTCGCCGGCAACGCTGCACGCATGGGTTGGCGATGCCAGCGTGGCTTTGCAAGGCACAGCCGACCTGATCGCACGGCAGTTGCACCACGCGCCAGTGCTGTGCGCCGACGAATCCGGCCTGCGTGTGGACGGCAAGCTGCACTGGATGCATGTGGCGGCCACTGCGGATCTCACCTGGTACGGCATGCACGCAAAGCGCGGCCTGGAGGCTATCGTCGCGCATGGCATTCTGCCCAAACGCCTCGGCGTCCTGGTGCACGACTGCTGGGCTCCCTACTGGAAACTCGACGATGGCCTGCACGCCTTGTGCAATGCTCATCTCCTTCGAGAACTGGTTTATGCGCAAGAGGTGACCGGCCAGGACTGGCCGGCCGCCATGACGGAACTGCTGCTCAACGCTCATAGACTGAGCGCGGCGGCGCGCCAGCAAGGCCGGCCATTTGACGCCGATGCCATCGCCGCCTTCACCACCGTCTACAACGATATCGTGCGCGCAGGCGAACAATTGAACCCTCTCAAACTCAAGCCCGACGGAAAACGTGGTCGCTGCAAACAGTCAGACGCCCACAATTTGCTGCGCCGCTTCCGACTGCACGCCGACGCCATCTTGCGCTTCATCGCCGACCCCACCGTCCCGTTCTCCAACAATATTGCTGAACGGGCCGTGCGCATGCCCAAGGTCAAACAGAAAATATCGGGCTGCTTCCGCACCGTTACCGGCGCCGCCAACTTCTGCACCATCCGCTCCTGCCTCGACACGCTACGCAAGCAGGGACACAGCATGTTGGAAGTGCTGCGTCGGGCATTTGCTGGCGATCCGATCATGCCAGCTGCGTAGCGGCCGAACAGTTAACAATCGCATTCAATACCATGGTCAAACCGAAGCGCAAACTGACCTCCGCCCAGAAAAGGGAGAAGGCGCAGTTCATGACAATCTTCATCAACGGAAAACAAAAACGGGTGCGTCGTCCGGTCCTGATGGACGGCCTGGGTCCCGATGAGTTCTACTTGCGAAATGCCGATTCGATCGCGCTGCATCAAGACGGGCTATGGGAATGCACAGCGGCGGCCGAACAAGGCGACATCGCTTTCACCGATGCGAATGACGCGGATTGCTTTGGTCATTCAGGCTGAATAGTTACGTCAAAACAATGCCAGCTAGAACATCCCTACTCATCCACGCGAACAGCGCCGACATCCCGTATCCGCCGGCGGTCAAGCTATACGCCATCCAGCGAATGCGGCGCTTGTCGTCTTTTTTTGCGTTGAAAATATTCTGTTGCAGCTCGCGGATATGGGCTGAGTCTGCCTCGAGTATTTTCAGAATGCGCTCGGGGGCATCGGCAATGACTTCACCGTACTGGCGTAATATTTCAGGATGCGGTAGCGAGCTGTTAAACGCGTGGCGTCCAAGTGCGTCATTCATCCTTCGCCTCTCGGTCAGATGATCGGTGCCAGGCAGTACTCGGGTCATCATGGATGGAAAGTTGCGGGACAGTTCTCGTATTTTAAGAAAATTTCCAGGTGTTTTGCTGAGGATGAGAGGTGTGTAGAGTGGGGACGAACCAACATGCCTACTCGGTATTTTCTTTTTCGACATCTCGCCCCACCTTGTCGATGGCAGCTTTCATTCGGCACCCGACCCCTGCCCAGTTGTCGCGCATCATCTCAGCAGCGCTATCAGGGACGTGAAACCCGCTGTAATTGTTGTAATCGCCGTAATCGCTGTTGTGGCGCAACGAAAAGACGACCGGAAATGCCTTGAGTATTTTCGATAGCATCAAGAACCTCCAACCAGGAAATGAACACGAACACGTTGATCGCTTCTGATTCGACCTGCGCGCATCGCATTTAGTTCAACCGGATGGCTTCAGGCGACATCGGCTTGCGGTGGATGCAGACTGCGCCCGGGGTGAGCGCAACCGGCCTGCATGCGCGCCTGTTCGGCCAGCAGCGCCGCGATCTGGGCCGCCGGCACCGGGCGGCTGAACAGGTAACCCTGCATTTCATCGCAGTCGTTATCGCGCAAGAAGGTGCACTGCTGCTCGGTCTCCACCCCTTCGGCGATCACGCGCAGGTTCAGCTTGTGGCCGAGCGAGATCACGGCCATCGCGATGGCCTGGTCGTCGGTATTGTCGGCCAGCTCGCGTACGAAGGATTTGTCGATTTTCAGGCTGCTGATGGGGAAGGACTTGAGCGCCGACAGGCTCGAATAGCCGGTGCCGAAGTCGTCGATCGACAGCGACAGGCCCATTGCCTCGAGCTCGCGCATCTTGCCGACCGACTGCGCCAGGTCGCGCATGATCAGGCTTTCGGTCACTTCCAGTTCCAGCGCGCCCGGGGCCAGGGCGCTCTCGCGCAGGGCCGCGGCGACCCGTTCGACCAGGCGCTTTTCCTCGAACTGGCGCGGCGAGACGTTGACCGACATCGTGATCGGCGCCAGTCCCGCATCCTGCCACGCCTTGTTCTGGCGGCAGGCCGTGTGCAGCACCCAGTCCCCGATGGCGACAATCAGGCCGCTTTCCTCGGCCAGGCCGATGAAGCGCAGCGGGGACACCACGCCATGCTCCGGATGCTCCCAGCGGATCAGCGCCTCGACGCCGAAAATGAGGCCGCTGCGCAGGTCCACCTTGGGCTGGTACAGCAGGTGGAACTGGCCTTCGTCGAGGGCGCCGCGCAAGCCTTCGAGCAGCACCAGTTTTTCTTCCACGCTGGCGTTCATCTCGCGCGCGTAGAACTGGAAGTTATTGTTGCCCATCTCCTTGGCGCGGTACATGGCGGCGTCGGCGTTCATCATCAGCGTATTCGGATCGGCGCCGTCGCGCGGGTACATCACCACGCCCATGCTGCAGCTGACCTGCACTTCCTGGCCCTCCAGCAGCACCGGCTCGGTGACCGCCTGGCGGATCTTTTCGAGGATCGGGGCGACCGCCATCGGATTGTCGGCCTGGTCGGGCAGGATGATGATGAATTCGTCGCCGCCGAAGCGGCCCAGGGTATCCTCGCGCCGCACGCAGGCGCTCATGCGCGCGCCGACCACCTTGAGCAGTTCGTCGCCGGCGTTGTGGCCGAGACCGTCGTTGACCAGCTTGAAACCGTCGAGGTCGATGAAGGCAACCGCCACGCAGCGCCCGCGCCGCTGCGCCTGCAGGATGGCCTGGTCGAGGCGGTCGCGGATCAGGCTGCGGTTGGGCAGGCCGGTCAGTTCGTCGTGGTGCGCCATGTGGCGGATGCGTTCCTCGGCCACCTTGCGCTCGGTGATGTCGCGCACGATCGCCACCACGCCGTCTTCGACCGCCACCACCTGGCGGTGCAGCCAGCAGGTGCGCCCGCCGCTCAATTCAGCCAGCCATTCGGCTTCGTGCACGCCGCCGACCAGGGTGACCTTGATCAGGTCCTCGAAGATACCGTTGTCGCGGAAGGCCGGCAGCATGGCCGACAGGCGCAGGCCGCGCAGGCTCGGTTTGTCCATGCCGGCCAGCTTTTCGGCGCGCGTGTTGGTGGCCTCGATGACGAAGTCGGCGATCGTGCCGTCGTCGGCACTGATGCTGCGCATGACGAAAAAGGCGTCCAGGCTCGCTTCCGAGGCGGCGGCATAGGTCTCCTGGGCGCGGCGGATGCGGCGCCGCGTGCGCGTGAGCTGCCACGACCACCCGCACACCAGCGTGACGATGATGACCAGCAGCGCGCTGCCGCTGCCGGCCACCCACAGGTAGTTGCGGCGCTGCTGCTCGAAGGCGGCCATCGATTCGTGTTCGGACAGGCCCACCAGCGCGGTCAGCGAAAAGCCGTGCAGGCGGCGCACGCTGGTGTGGCGGCGCACGCCGTCCCAGTCGCTGGCGACGACCTGGCCGGCGCCGGCCTCGCGCGGCACGTGCGGCGCGCGCAGGCCCCATACCACCTTGTCGCCGATGCGCAGGGCACGGAACACGCCATCGGTTCCGTACAGCCCGAGCGCACCCGACTCGCCCAGGCGCGAACGCTCGTAGCCGCTGGTGAAGTAGGCCGGGTCGACTTCGACGATGGCCACGCCGGCGAAGCGGCCATCCTTGTCGTTCAGGCGCCGCGTGAAGTGCAGGTGCCAGTCGGGATTGGCGCTGTCGCGCAGGGTCTGGCTGACGAAAGGGGTGCCGGTGTCGCTGCCGCTGTCGCGGTGAAAGGCAAAGTAGCTCTGGGACGAGACGTTGATCTCGCGCGCAGGCGGATTGCTGGCCACGACCATGCCGCCGCGGTCGGCGATGCTGACCACGAACACCAGGCCCGAAGGCAGCAAGCCTTGCTGGTTCAGGGCCGGCAGGGCGCCGGCCGTGCCTTTCAGCTCGACCGCGTACTTGAGCACCTTGAGGGTCTGGTCGATGCTGCCCAGGTTGCGCTGCATCTGCGCTTCGTAGGTGTCGATCAGTTCCTGGCTCGAGTCGCGCGCGGCGTCGCGCGCGGCGCTGCGTTCGATGCCGATGAAGTGGTCGGTCGCCATCCAGATGATCACCAGCAGCAGCATGGCGAACAGCGGCAGCGAGATGTGGGTCTCCTGTGCGAGCCCGAGCAGGCGCGTGAAGCGGGCGCGCGGTCCGTTCATGCTCAGCGCACCACCAGCACGGCCTTGACGCTGTGATCGAGCGCCGCCTTGTCGATGTAGCCGATCAGCGCCGGGTTATCGGCCACCATGCGGCGCACGGCGGCGCTGTCTCCGGCCTCCTGCGGCGGCTGGCCGCGCCCCGTGAAGATCATCTTGGTCCAGTAAGCCTTCAGCAGCGCCGGCGTCTTGGCCGTGACGCGCGCATAGAACTCGTCGCGCAGGCCGGTGCCGATGCGCTGGTCGAGCGCCACCGCTTCGGCGCCGTCGGGGAAGGTGCCGACCTGGCCGAGGAAGATGTCGGCCACCTGGTCGGCGCGCATGCTGGCGACCTGGCTTTTGGCCGAGACGATCACCACCAGGTCGGTGCCGGCCGCGTGCAGCGGCTGGAGCAGCAGGAGCGAGAGGGCGCAGGCGGCCAGCAGGCGGTGGAGAAAAGGGTTGTTCATGCCGGCGCCCTCAGAACACGAAGTCGAGCACCGCGCTCGCGAGGTTCACGCGCGGGCGCGCGCTAAAGCCTGGCTGCACGTTGAACAGGGTACCGCGCGAACGCTCGTCCGGCCGCACCCGGTCGTACTGGAGCTTGAGGGCGATATTGCGGCGCACGTCCCAGCGCACGCCGGCGCTGGCGGTGGTCTGGGCCGGCACGCTCATCAACAGGTAGTTCAACCCTTCATTGAGTCGAGCGGCCGACGCGGCCTGCGCGGGCGGCAAGCCGTCGAGCGGCAGGCCGGGGTCGCGCGTCGAGCTCCTGGCCTTGGCGCCGGCGAAGGCGATGTAGGGCGTGAACGCGCCGAAGCGGTAGCCGGCGCTGGAATACAAGGTGATCGACTTGCCGAAAAAGGAATGCGTGGTAAAGCGCCCGATTTCGGCCATCGCGAACCAGTTGCCCGGATCGTAGGTGGCGCCAAGGGTCAGGGCGTTGAAGCGCTTGCGCTCGACTTCATACTGATCCGCCAGGGACTCGCCGCGCGGGCCGAACCGGCGCAGGCCGTCGAACAGGTACTCGGCCAGGTCGATCGTCACCTCGCTGCTGAAGGCGCTGATACGGCCGCTCAGGGCGCCGTGTTCCGCCGTGGTCGATACGCCGGTCAGCTTGCGCGACTTGACCTCGTTGTCGTTCAGCAGATCGAGGGTGGTGCCGCCGGCGAATGCCTGGCTGACGAACTTGACGCCATTGGCGCGCCAGCGGTAACTGACATCGATCCCGTCGCTGTTACTGATCGGGATGGCGCCATACACCTCGACCGGGGTGCGTGCCCATGGGTAGGCGTAGCCGATCTTGCGGTAGTCGGCCGCCAGGAACACCGGCAGCGCGATGCGCCCGAGGCGCACCGACAGGTCGGGCGTGGCCTGGTACTTGATGTTGGCCCATTCGACGATGGGGCGGTAGCTGCGGTCCAGCCGCTGTTCGGTAATCACCTGCACCACGCCCGACCATTGCTTGTTGACGGTGACGCCGAGCTGCGCGCCGAGGCGGCTGTCCACGTGCGGGCTCCAGGCGTCGGTATAGCCGGCGCCGGTGGCCTTGAGCACGCTGGAGCTGAAGTCGGCCTGGCGGTTGTCGGAATGGCTCACCGCGGCCGTGCCGAAGCCGCCGAACGTCCATTTCACGGCATCGGCGTCGGCCGCGCGCGCGCCGGCGCTGGCCAGCAGCACGACGCCCAGGGCGCAGGCGCGCGTGGCGACAACATGGGCAGGGCAGGGGGAAGACTTGTGCATGAATAAGGTCCGGTGGTGCATGCCTTACGGAGGCGCAGCACGGTGGTGCGCGCGCAAGCGGGGAGGCCAGGTGCGGGAGTGGTCGGTTCGTCAGGCTGGCGGGAGCGGGGCCAGCGCGGGGTTCAGACTCGACTTTATAGAGCAGGGTGGCGCTTGTCGATGATTATCCTGCCGGACGTAATCGTCCTGATAACTTGTGCTGCAGAAACGCAACATTCGGTGAGAATTGACTTTCGCAGGGATGGCGGGCGATACCGAAACGGTGATCGCGCGGCGCTAAAAAGTGATTGGCCGGCGCGCGCGGCGCGGCCTACCCTGTGTTGGCAGGACAACCACATAACAAGATCGGAGACCCATGTTAAAACCACTACTGACGGCGCTGAGCCTCGCCCTTGCCGCCGCCCCGGCGCTGGCCATCGAACTGGCTGGCGCGAAGGGCGCCCACGACCCTGGCACCATCACCAAGGACGGCGACACGTACTTCAACTTCACCACGAGCGACGAGGGCATCTGGCACTCCACCTCGAAGGACCTGGTGACCTGGTCGCCGCAGACCAAACCGGTGTTTGCCACCTACCCGGCCTGGATCGCCAACAAGATCCCGGGTTTCAAGGGCTCGATCTGGGCGCCCGACGTGATCCACATGAACGGCTACTACTACCTGTACTACTCGGTGTCGCAATGGGGCACGACCACGTCGGCGATCGGCGTGGCGCGTTCGGCGTCGCTGAAAAATCCGTCCTGGACCGACCTTGGCATCGTGGTCGAATCGTTCGGCGGGTTCACCGAAATGAACGCGATCGACCCGGCCCTGTTCCGCGACCATGACGGCAAGGTGTATATGTCGTACGGCTCATTCTTTGGCGGGATCGGAGTGGCGCAGATCAACCAGGCCACCGGCAAGCTGGCCGGCAGCGTGACCAAGGTGCTCGGCGGCGGGCACAAGGACATCGAGGCGCCGTACATTACGCGCAATGGCGGCTACTATTACCTGTTCGTCAACCGTGGCGCCTGCTGCAAGTGGGCCGACAGCACCTATTACGTGGAAGTGCTGCGCGCGACCAGTATCACAGGGCCGTATTCGGACGCGCGCACCATTCTTCCCGTCAGCGATGGCAAATACCGGGGGCCGGGCCACGTGGCGGTGCTCAAGCAGGATGGCTGCAATTTCGTCTCCACGCATTATTACGACCTGTCCGACGGGGGCAGGGCCAAGCTGGATATCCTCAAGATGACGTACAGCGGCGGCTGGCCGAGCATGACGCGCAATTTCACCAGCTTTGCCGGCTGCGGCGGCATCAGCGACGGCGCCTATGCGATCAAGTCGCGCGCCAGCGGCAAGGTGCTGACGGTGGCCGGCGCCGCCACAACAAACGGCGCGATGGTGCAGCAGGCTGCCGACAGCGGCGCGAAGCACCAGTCGTGGTATGTGATCGGGCAGGGCGATGGCTATTACAGCATCATCAACGCGGGCAGCTTGCGCAGCCTGGATAACTACGGCAATTCCACCACGGCCGGCACCCCCATCGCGCAGTGGGATTACTGGGCCGGCGGCGGGCAGCGCTGGCGTTTCGCCAGTCCGGCGGCGGGCTGGCACACGGTGAGCAACCAGCTGAGCGGCATGGGGCTGGACATCAAAGGCGGCAGCACGCAGGACAATGCGGCCATCATCCAGAACCCGCTCAACAACGCCGCCAGCGAGCAGTGGGCGCTGCAGCGGCGTTAGCGCGCTACCGGAGGCTGCGCGGACGGCGGCGTCCGGCAGCCAAGCGTTGCAAGCTCATACGAAAACTGGCCGTAACCCACGCCGCTGTCTCCGACTCCACCGTATTCGAAACGCTGCTCGATCCGAACAATACCAGTCATTGGACAGAGGTGGCATGCTTGCTCGTCGCGTACTGCTTACTTCTCGTCGCAACGACGTTGCATCAGTCGTCTTTTTTGCCCGCTTCTTGTTTATCAACGAACCAGGCTAGTATTGCCGTCATTCCTACCGAAGCGGCGGGCAAGACAAATCCCCACAGAGTATGCGTCTTCCACAGCCCGATCAGTGCCAAAAGGAAAAAGACAAAATTGAATATAAAATGCGCCTTCCAAATGTTCTTCGATCTCACACTCATGCATACCTCCAATCCGGCCTATTTTTCCGAAGATTGAATCCCAATTCCGTCACGATAATCAAAGCGATATATAAAAGCAGGGCGATAAATACAAAAAAGAACAGGAACGGTGAAAGGGCAAAGGCCAATGCGCCGAGCTGTACAAGCCCGACGATAATCGCCAGCCGTTTGGTCAGTTCCGTCTGGATCCATAATTTATCGGGATCTGTCGCCAGGGCAGCTACGAGCGTCACCACCGCTATCAGAAGCGTGATACCTACGACGACCGGTCCAGCGACTAGTGCTAATCCAATAGCAGTACCGCCATAAAATGCAAAACTCATTATCTGCGTAAGCGCAAACAGTGCCGCGCCGCCCTGAAAGATTACTTCGCCGCCGTTGCCGCCCCCTGCTATTTTATACGCACCAGCACCTGTCTGTGGGTCGAGTATCAAATAGCCGCTTCCCGTCCAGCCGCTGATGGCAATATTTTTTTCGTGTACAGTGACTTCCTTACCTGAAGCAAGTGCATTGGCGATTTCCGATTTCACATCCTGATCGATCGCAAGTGATTGCAGAATGGTACTGTGCAGAGATAGATTGCGTGAATTAAGAGCATAGATCCTCTGCCCCTGCGCTGCAGCAACTGCTAGAGCCTTCACTGCCGACACACCCTGTGGCTGTGCGGGATGACTCGCCGGCAAGGCCGCGTTGCGGGCCAATATTTCCGGTATCGTGTGCTCAGCAGCTGAGCTTTCTGCACCGATTCGCCGCATGTGGTCCGCCTTGTCGCTGGCGTTGGCGTTGCTTGACTCAAGCTGGGTGAAGAGATAGTCTACATCAATTCCCATACCCGGGAAGCTGACATTACGTGCTATGCCAAACCAGTAGCTTGGCTGGACCGATGTATAAAAACGTCCATAACTTGGCAAGCGGTACGACTTCATGTTGCCGGAAATGGTGGCGTCGAGCGCATTGCTGGCGTTGACCTTGGCGAAGTAAGCCAATATTCCGGCCTGCAATAAATCGCCTGCCACGTCTTCTTTTGTCAGTCCCTCGATCAAAGTTGTGTCATTTGGGCGCTGCTCGAACTGCTTGAGCTTTGAGTGGGTCGCTTCCATCCGTGCTTGTTGTTTTTTCAATTGTTGTGCACCATTGCCCTGCAGGTCCATTCCAATAGCGTTGTATTCCCCCACCACAATGTCGTTGTCTGCGCCGCCGTCCCATGCTGCCTTGGACGGGTTATAAAACTGATTTGATTGCCGCACTTCGCTGCCCATGGTAAAGCTACCAGGGGTTTGCGCCACCAGTTCGCCATCAACCCTGAGCTGCGCTTTCAAGCGCAGCAAATAGCCAGGCAAGCTCGTGGGAAACTCATGAGGCTGGATAGGTGTGCCGTCCAGATGCGGCTTGGGCATGTAACTGGCAATCAGGTCTTCATCTGCCTTGGTCGCTGCGGCAAAGCTCAAGGTAATCTTCTTTCCCGCCAGCGTCGAGGTAGGGCGATTAATCTCGATAATTGGATCGCTGCCATCACTAAAGCCGTCGGCAGCATAAATATTGGTTTTAAATTTCCATTTCAAGTTATCGGGAACAAGCTGGAATCGGCTGCCAATCGCCACCGTCTTGTATGGCAGCGTGCCAGCCAGCATACTGTGGTTGTGGGCGATGATGTTTTGCGGTGACTGTTCAGCGCCTATGCAGTTGGCTGGATGGGATTACCGGCGAATGCTCGCTGTAGCACTTCCAGCATACCGTGACCCTGCTTGCGCAGCGTATCAAGGCAGGAGCGAATGACACAGAAATTGTCGGCGCCTTCGACGGTGCGGAAGCAGCCCGAAACCTTCTGTTTTACCTTGGGCATGCGCACGGCCCGTTCGGCCACGTTGTTGGTGAACGGTACGGCGAGATCGCGAATGAACAACAGGACGGCGTCAGCATGTTTGCGGAAGCGCCGGAGTAGATTGCAGGCGACCGATTGCTTGGCGCGGCCGCCCTTCCAGATGGGAAGTTCGATCTCGGGATGCAGTGCTTCCCCTTCAACGACGATGGCGTCATAAAGTGTCGTGAATGCAGCGATGTCGGTTTCGCTGAAGCGCTTTCCGGAGCGCCGTGCAGCCCAACATAGCTGATTGGCGCTGAGCAGGAAATCCGTCATCGTCTGGGGCCACTGATGTCCCGTGAGTTCCTTCACGTACAGCAGTTCGCGCAGCAAATGCGCGTTGCACAAGGCGTGTGTGGCATCGTCCAGTTTCCAGTACGGCGACCAGCAGTCGTGCACCAGTACGCCCGAGCGATGGGGCAAGATGGCATGCGCGGTGATCGCCTCCATGCCACGCTTGGCGTGCAAGCCGTACCAAGTAAGCGTGTCGTTGGCCGCGATATGAAGCCAGTGCAGTTGACCAGCCACACGCAGGCCTGATTCATCGGCGTTGACCAGCGCGGCGTCGCGCAAATACTGCGCGATCAGATCTGCCGTGCCTTGCAATGCCAGGCGCGCTTCGCCTACCCAGGCCACCAGCGTGCCGGGTGAAATAGCGAGACCATACACGTCACGAATCAGCTCGGCGGCGCGAGCAAACGGTAGCATCTGGCCCTGCGTGAGGTGGACCGCCAACGCGCGCACGTTGGGGCCGTATTGCACCGGCTCGGTCACGTTAGCCGGGAATGCGCTGCTGTGCAGTTGTCCACACTGGCAGCGCACGGATAGCGTGCGGTGTTCCACGATGTCGAACGCAACGACAGGCACATCGAATACCTGACGGCGTTCTTGGACTACGGCATCGTACAGCGGCAATGCATGCTGACAGCGGTTGCAGTGTTCTGGCAGCGGATGACCGGTGTGGCTGGTCGGCTGCAAGGCCTGCTTGAGTGTGCTGCCCTTGCGGCCAGCCTGGCCGCCGGGCAGTTTGCCCGACGACTCGCGCAAGGAACTGGTCTTCTTGGTCAGTCCATCCGACGAGGGTGGCTTGCTGGAATTGTTGCTGTTCTTGTTGACCTTCGATTCGAGCGCCTCCAAGCGGGCCAGTAACGTCAGAATGAGGATGTCCTTCTGTTCGTGGGACAGGCAGGTCAGGTCGGGAGAAGGAGGTTTCGTTGCCATCCGAGCATGATGAACGTGATCGGAATTGTTTACAACAAATATCTGGCGTTCATAGGGACTGAACAGTCACGTTTTGCGAACCTATCACATCCCTCACCGTTGCTTTTGGATTCTGGCCGTCAATATAAGACGCCAGCTGAGTTTGATGAGAAGCAATCTGGCTCTGCAGGTTCTTCAGGTTGATATTTTGAACATAGCCCTGCGTCTCGTTCAGCGTCGCGCCTTGCTGAATGCTTGCCAGGGAAGCTGCGGCATCAAACGCGACCTTATCGTTGATATCCATACCCTTGGTGTACCGATATTGCTTGAAGCTTGCATCGAGGTCAACCCAAGTATCCGGATTCTTGTTAACCGCACCACGGCTTGGAATATAGTCAACATACGCCTGCACCCAGACGTGCTCCATGCGGATCGTCTGCACGACGCCGCCTGCCGTCATTCCAATATTCGGGATGCCGCCTTGCCCCAGCAGATTCTGGGCCGCTTCGGGCTTGCTTACGCCTCCCACCCAGTTCATGGCGGCGGTAGCCGGGATATCGATCGTTCCGTAAACATACCGCGCCGGAATGCCGCTCGCGCGGTACAACGCAATGAGCAGTGACGCCGTGTCGATCGCATTGCCGCGTTTGTTCTCAAGCGTCATCTCACTGCCTTGAATACTCCCGTGCGATGGAATATATAAGATATTGTTTCTAACCCAATTGTAGATCGTGACCGGATTCTTATTGAGCAGTGCAGCCTGGGCATGGATGGCCGGCGTGATTTGCACGTCATCGGTTTGCGCAAGATCGGCCGCATTTGGCGTCTTCGGCAGCACCGTCTGGGTGAACTGGATGCCATCCGGAATTGGACCGGCAAGCAGGATGGCATTATGCTTTGGCGGGAACAGACTAGCCTGATACTGTTCCTTGCTTGTGATTGGCGCACGCGTTTTGGCATCCGCCATACCGAACGGTAGCTTGTTCGGGTCTGTATATTGGTGCGGCTTCGCGTGCTGGTGCCTTACCATGAAGCTAGCGAGTTCGGCCAATGCAGCCGCTTGGCCACTGCCTTGATCAGGGCTTTGCTCAACGGCAATCATCAGGCGGTCGAATTCTGCCCTACGGCTTTTGTATTGACCTGCGGCAAGCGCATGACGGTTAAGGATTTCTTGCGGAAGCCTGGCATCCTTTAAACGTTGACCGGTACTGGCGAACCCCTCTTCAATGCTTGAATACAGCCCCTTCAATTCCCCATATTTGGTCCGAATGTTCTTCGCTTTTGCTGGCAGGTCGTGGCCAACGAATTTGGCTTTGCCAGTCATGAGGGCGTTCTTGCCGAGCGCCACTTGCGGCACAGTGACCTTCAGATCTTCATGTATGTCTGCCAGCAATTTCGCAGCGCGCTCGTCGCTAGTGGGAACCTTTGCACTGGCATGGCGGGCGGCGACGGCGCGATTCGCATTCTTCAGCAGGCCAGCCTCCTCGGCAGCATTGTATTGATTCTGAGCGCGCGCCAACGGCGATAGCGTCAGGCTGGTAAAAGTCAGGAGGACAAAGGAGGCGGTCGTGCGTTGGAACGTGAAATTACGGAACAAGTTGCGGAACATCGGGACTTCCTTATTGATTTAACGTCATTTGATTCTTTAACCGGTAGAACGCGAAAGAGTGCGCGTCAATCCGGGGAGGCGCAGGGCTTCCCCGGTTTGACGTTGTTCACCGGGCACTCAGTTCTTTGCCGCCTGGCTCCAGCGCCACTGCGCTTCCCGCACAATCCGATTGAGACAGTCGTGTACCGGGCGGGTGTTCACGGCGGGCAATCCGGACAGTTGATCGATGACGTCGAGCAACTGAGCAATGGCGGTGTCGTATCCTGCCGCCGTGTTCAGGTTGAAAGAGCTCATGGCAACAGTGACGTCGGCCGCCAGCTTGTCGCGCAGATTGCTGTCCTTGCGGGCCAGCGGCGCATAGGCCATCAGGGCAGCCCTGGCCTGGGCCGCGCTCTTGGTGGCGTCGACGACGTTGAGCGTCAATACCAGCGGGTCGCCAAACGGCGCCGCGGTGCCCGAGGCAGGATCGACCAGGCTCACCACCGTGCGCAGCACGCCGGGACCAGCCGCCGGAGGCGCCCGGAAACTCAGCAGGCCGTCCCAGCTTTGCTGCGCGTCCAGACTGACAAGCCACGACAGGGCACCGGTGCCGGCATCGACGCTGGCGTCAGGGCTTGACCCCAGATACGCCGAGTTGAGCGGCAAGGCAGTGTTGATCGAGAACGCGGCGGCTGGCCCCCGATTGTTGAGCGCAAGCTTGACCGGCACCACGGCACCCGGGATGACGATGTCCGCCGGCGCCGTCTGCACGTGCTTCAGGCTCGTTTCGAGTACTGCCTGCCACTGCGCATATGTCCGCAGGCTGAACGGCAAGTCGAAGGTGTATTGCACGACCCGGCCGGCGCCGAAATGGTTGCCAATGATGGCGGCGCCATCGGCTCCGCGTCCCGCGTTGAAGGCGGCGTGCTGGGTCCCGCCGGCGAGCAGTACGCGGCCGCTGCGGCCAACCGTTGCCAGCTGTTGTACGCTGAAGACCGGCCCGGCGATATCGACATTCAAGTCGGACGCGCCATATTTGCCATTCCAGCGTATTCCCGCCATCGCATCGAGCCCGTTGCGCTGATCGTGCTCGCTATCGATCAGCGCGCTGTCACCGCCGAACACCGCTTGCTTGAGTTCGTTGGCGAGCTGGCCATGCAGTTTGCCTTGTTTGCCCGACAGCCAGTACGTGTTGTATAGGCCGCTACGCAGTGCTTTCTTGAATGCCAGCTCGTCGCTGACGATGGTATGCGTGACCTTGGCCGCTTCCAGCGCGTGGGCGATGGTCTGGGCACGCGCGCTTAGGCAGGCAGCACCCGGCTTGGCGTCATCCTCGCCCTCGCGGCAGGAAACCAGGGCCAGCACCCGGTTGACCGGCTGGCGCGTCTGGGTGCTGTCGAGCGTGACGACGCGCAGCGCCACCTGGGCCAGCGTGAGATCCTTGGCGCCGACGCGCGCGCTCAGTACCGCAACATAGTTGCCGCCGGTGCCGGCCAGCGCCACCCATTCAGAAGCGCCGTCGTAGACACCACCGATCGCCAGGTTACCCGCATACGGATAACTTGCAACGACCTGCTGCAGGTCCGGATCGATAATGCTGACGGTCAGTGGCAGGCCGACCAGAGCGGCATTGCCGTTATTGGTCGCGTTAAAGGCAAGCTTGATCGTTTGCCCGCTGCCTGTGGAGGCGGGAGCGGCAGTGATCGATCCGGTCAGTCCGGCACCGCTGTCAGCGCTGGAAGCTACCGAGAACGTCGTGAGCGCCTGTGCCAGCACGCTTCCGTCAGCCTTGGTCACCGTGACCGTCGCCGTATAGCGGCCGATGGCAGCCCAACCGAGCGCAACGCTGTACGCGTAGTCCTTGACCCCGCTAGGCGGCAATTGCGCCAGCACTTCGGTGCGCGTCATGCGCACGCTGTTGTCCGGATTGCGCACGACGGTCTGGATCCGCAGATCGTCGATACTGGCATTGACCAGCTGGTTGACCAGATGGTCGGACAGGCGCACCGTCTCGAACGGCTGGTAGACCTGTTTGTCGCTGACAATGGCCACCTTGGCATTCTGGCCGGCGGCGGCGCCGATGGCGAACGAACTGGTCCCGCTGGCGATGACCTTGCCGGCCGGGTCGAGCAGTTCCGCCAGAATCTTGTAATTGCCCACGTACGTCGTCCCGCTCGGGAACGACAGCGCGCCGAAGAGCTTGACGGCGCCAGCCTCCACGGTCTGCGCGGGCAGGGTGCCGACCATGGCGACGAAGACATTGCTACTGTCTAAAATGGACAAACGCACGGCGGTACTCCCGCTCGCGGCGCTCAGATTTTTTACCGCGCTGCTGATCAGCACCGGCTCGTTCGGCCCATACAGCGCTTTATCGCTGCTCGGCGTGACCTGGTAGACCGATGGATGGACGTTGACGAATTCCGCTCCGAGTTCGGTGCGCACCGGATTGCCGTTGACATCCTTGTAGAGCAATTCAAGTTTCGACACCACCTCGCGGCGCTCGCCGCCGACCGGGTTCTTGAAGACGATGTCGAAACTCAGGTCTTTCGTGATATCGGCTGGAAAGGCGGCAAAGCCCCACTCGATCACCGTGCGCCCATTGGCCGTGGTGACGCTTTGCGGCGGCGTGACGAACGAGGCGGGATCGACAGCAATATGGCTGGCATTGAGCGTCTGGATCAAGCGGACATCGACCAGGATCGGCGTGCGCACGGGAGTCGCATTACCGCCCCTGACTTCGAAACGCCACACGCCCGGCACGCCCACATTGCTCGTTTCAACGAGCGTCAGGATGGCTGCCGTACCGGAATCGGCATGGCGGAAGAAATTCTTGCCGTCACCGGCGTCATAGCCCATCTGGGCCGGGGTACCGCCCAAGCCGTCCGCGCCCCCGCTGGCGCTGCCCGTGGTCCATTCCAGCCGGCTGTAGCGGTACTCGATGTCGAAATCGCCCTCCGCAACGTCTTTGCGGTCGGTGAGGACCATCTGGAACGCATTGAGCTTGTTGACGCCATTGCTGTAGTAACCGACGTCATGCCAGGTGACGATGAATTTGCCGGCGATTGCGGTGCTGTAATAGACATTGTTTCGCAATGGATCGCTTAGCGTGCCGCGCGTGTCGACATCGCCCCAATACGCAGCCAGCATGGGCAGATTGGTGACCGGAAACGGTACCGGGGTATACGGACCATGCCCGGCACTGAAAGTGATGTTGCCGTTATTGTTGATATAGCCGGTCTTGTAGGTTCCGGAAAACAGCTTGAGACCGTGCGGGAAGCCGGCGCCAAATGCGATGCTGGCCGACGAGCCGTCGTCGTTGCGCCCCATGGCCAGGTTACCGAAACCGGAGTCGCCGCCCAGGCCGGTGATCAGCTCGGCCGCGCCGGCGTGACAGGGCGCGAGCATGCACGCCAGGCCGACGAAGGCGAGCAGGGTGGCGCGGGTGACGGCCGCGCCCAGGCGGGCGATCAAGCCGATGGCCGCAGCGCAGAGGAAGAAACCGGTGCGCGCCGATACAGTGTTGAAACGTTGTTCGGTCATCATTTTTGCTCCACTCCCTTCAATTCCAGGTGAATCCGTATCCGCTTGTCGCCATCCGCGGTCACGCTGGTCGGCGTGATCTTCTGGGTGACGCCGACCCGGATGCCGGGAGCGACCTGTACTTCACCATTGGCGAGCACCTGGGGCGCCGGATCTCCCGTGGACGACAGCACCACCGGGTACACCCCGGCAGCCGTGAAGCGGTGGGCAAAGGGACCGAGGGTGACCGATCCCAGCATGTCGTTGGGCTGCAGGGTGATGCTGCCTTCCTCTTCTTTCAGCACGGCGCCGCCCGGTGCCATGAAGGCATAGCGGAACGGGATGGTGACCGGCTGGTTCGACTGATGGATCGCCTCGACCTTGAATTGCATCTGCTCGGTGGCCTCGAAGACGCTGTACGCCGGCACCGGAACTATGCTCAGGCGCAAAACCTTGCGGCTTGCCGCGATCGTGAAGGACGACGTGCGCTCGGCTAGTACCGTCTTGCCGCCGGTGCTGGCGTTGCTGGTGAAGATGCGTGCCTTGAATTGATACACGCCGGGCGCATGCGCCAGGGTCGACCATTTGACATCGACCGCGGTCGTGCTGTTGGGGGCGAGCATGAAATTTTCTTGCGCAACGCCGTCGGCGTCGATCCGGACCGCTTGCTGCATTCCGATAACCTGGCCTTGCGGATCGAAGATCGTGATGTCGATCACCGCATTCTCCACCGGTGTCGCCGCCGTATTGGCGATCTCCATTTTCAGGACGGCCGGCGCATGCGCTGGATAGACAGGCTGGTCGCTGACAAGCATGCTGAAGCTTGGATTGCCGGCGCCGTCGAGCGCCAGCGTTTTATCGAACCGGTATTCGCCGGCTGCCGGAAAACTGGCGGCCACGGTTTCGCTGGCATAGCCGGACGCGCTAAAGCGCAAGGTCGTGCCGCCAGGGGCCAGGCCTTCGATGCGGTAGTCGCCATTGCTGTCGGTCTGGGTGGTGAGCGCGGCGCCGACCACCGTGACGGTGGCCTGCGCGATGGCCTTGCCGGACTGGATGTCGCTCAGACGACCGGCCAGGGCGACCGTGGTCAGCGTCTTGCTAAAGCCAAGCACCTGGAAATCATTCGTGCTGCCGGGGGCGACCAGCACCGTGGCAAACAGTTTGCTCGTGTATCCCGGCTTGGAAAAACTGACGGCATAGGTTCCGGCGGGAACATTCATCATGCTGAATCTGCCGTCCTGGCCGCTCACTGCGGTTTTGCCGGTTGCGCCGACGCTGATCATTACTCCCGGCAGTGGCGCCAGGGAAGTCTGATCGACCGCCTGCCCGATCAAGGTGCCTGCCGTGTCCGCCGGTTCGCCGGGCAGGGACAGGGTCGGGCTGAACATCAGTGTCTCGCCGGCAACCACGGTGCCGCTGGCACTGACGCTCGCGAAACCGGGCTTGGCGGCGACAATCGTCACCGGGCCGGGGGCCAGGCCGGTGAGCGCATACGAGCCGTCGGCCAAGGTATGGGTACTGGCATTCGCACTGCCCGCCACGCTGACCACGACGTCACGCAGCACGCTGTTGCTCGCCTTGTCCCGGACGACGCCTTTGAGCACGCCGCTGGTCTGTGCCACCGTCAGGGCGATCGAGCCCAGGTCGGTCGTGGTTCCTGCGCGCAGGGCGAATGGCACGCTGCGGGGCGCATATCCAGCACCGGTCAGGATACCGATATAATTTCCAGCAGGAACTTCAGAGAAGCTGAGCTGGCCGGTAGCGTCGCTGAGCGAGGGGGCGATGGACGTCCCTTGCAACTGCGCCATGGCGCCTGCAACGGCCTGCCCGGTCGCGCCGTCAACGACACGCATGACAACGCGTCCGGTGGTGACGACCGGCTGTGGCTTGGCCGCCAGGGCGCGCAAGGCCAGTGCCGTCGCGTACGGATCGGCACCCCAGTCGCCATCGAGCGCTTGCTGCGATAACAGATAGGATTTCACGGTGGTTTGCAGCGCCGCGTCGCTGACGCTGCCGATCAAGGCCAGGTAGACGGCGGACGTTTCAGCAACGCTGCCCCAGCTTCCATCGGCACCCTGGCGCGCCAGCAGCCATGCATTTACCCGGTTCAAGGCATTCAAGGCGGCGGTATTACTGCCGTTCGCTTGCAATACCAGCGCCACGGTCGATGTAATGTACGCATTCGGCGTGTCCGGCGCCATCCCGAATGCGCCGTCGACTTGTTGTGTCGCGAGCAAGTAATTCACTGCGGCGCCAGACAAGGAAGGTGGGGTGTTCTTCGACTGGTTCAATGCCAGCAAGACCCAGGCGGTATCGAGAGGATTGCTGGCGAACCCGCGCGCCCCGCCGAACCCGCCGTCGGCATTTTGACGCGTCGTCAGTTCGATCAGCGATGCGGAAGCCGGGACCAGCGCCGCCGGGAGGCTGAGTACTTTTCGGGCCAGGTATTCGGTAACGTCGTCGGGCTCGCCGGCAATGATCCCGGCCAGCGCGGGGGACGCAAATGAACGCAGTGTCAGGGTGGTATTGGTTTCACTACGGGCTTGCATGGGAGTAGCAATGGAACTCGCCTCGCTCAGCAACGCGCCGTTCGCACTGATTTGCGCCTGCAGCCAAGCCGCGCCGCGCGTGACAGCCGGATTTTCCTGAGCCGCTGCCGGGATAAAGGCCATTGCCGCAAGCATGGCAAGGGGCCCGGCGATCCATGCGATCGCGCGCGCAAGACTGCCTGCACGAGGGCGCGGCGGCGACGACCCCTGACCGGCGCGGCGGGACGATCGCGGTGTCACGCAGCCCCGTATTCTTGTAAGCATATCCATCGCTATCATCCCCATTTTTTGAGGGGGCAAGATTAGCACAAAAACATCAAAAAAATTAACAAACAACAATTTTTATTTCGCATTTGACACTCGCCTGTCTTTACTGTTAGAAAATGTGGTTGATATCCATAAACCGAACTGGGGCGCCAACCAGCGGAACAACGCGGCAGGTTCAGGCGGAGTGCCGCACCGGCACGGCCGTCACCAGCGTGCAGCCGTTTGCTTGAGTAAATGTTGCGACGCGAGGGCCACGCACGGCCAGGACCAAGCCGCCACGGCGGCAGGTGACAGGCGCGCATGTGCAAGATGGCTGAAAGGATGCACTCGCCGCTGTCCGGGCGGCGCACAAGGCCCGGGGCTAGCGCGGCAATGCGGCAAGCGGGCAGTTGCCAGTGCTATTAATGCAATTAATTAGGGGTATGTCGACAAGGCGTGCCATCCGAGCAGGCCGGCGATAATGGGCAGCGTGCAGGCAGGACCTTGGATCAGGTGGCGTTCCAGAGGCGCTTTCCCGAAATGTCGAGTTCGGTCAGATAGAGGCGCAAGTCGAATTCGTACTGGTGATAGTTGGGTTCCATGTAGCAGCACAACTTGTAGAACGCCTTGCCGTGCTGCTTTTCCTTGACGTGCGCCAGCTCGTGCACGGCGATCATGCGCAGGAATTCAATGGGCGCGTCCTTGAACACGGTGGCCACGCGGATTTCGTGCTTGGACTTGAGCTTGTTGCCCTGGACCCGCGAAATGGTGGTGTGCAGGCCGAGCGCGTGCTGGATCACGTGTAGCTTGCCGTCGAAGGCGACCTTGTTGATCGGGTCGGCATTACGCAGGAATTCGGACTTGAGGTCTTGCACGTAATCGTACAGGGCGCGGTCGGTACGCACGTCGTGGGCGGCGGGGTAGCGCTGTTTGAGTACGTCGCCGAGCTTGTTCTGCTCGATCAGCTGGGTCACTTGCGCCAGCGTCTGGTCGGAATACGCGCCGAGGTATTTGAGGGGTTGCATGAGAGCACTTTAACATACCGGCTCGTCGCGTTGCCTCTGGATAGTCTTTATCGCGCCATCCGGGCGGTATGCACAGCGGTCCGCCATCGGCATTGCCGCCGATCCGTGAATTTGGCCTTGGGAAAGCCTGAGGGCCGGTCGGAGGGGGGCGCCCCGACCGAAATTGATGCGTATGCGGCCCGCTTATGGCATCATCAAACCATGAAAGCCCTGAAAAGTCCCCTTGCCACCGAGCTGCTTGCCGACCCGATCGCGCGCGAGCAGCTGCGCCGTTTCCTCGTCACCCGCCGAGCAGGTGCGGGTAACACCGAGCAAGGCGCCGATGCCCAGGTCGAGATTCGCCGTAGTAAGACGGGTGGCACGGTGAAAGCCGTGTTCGTGCCCAAGGCCAAAGACGCCTGACATCCGGGATGAATATTGCGCTCCCGGCGGTCATCATTTTCCTGTTTCTTCTACCCGGTTTCATCTTCCGCACCCGGTTGAAACGGGCCGAGCGGACTTCCCTCGACTTTTCACCGTTCGGACAGGTGGTCGCCGAAGCCGTGCTGTGGTCCGTGTTTGCACATTATCTTGCGTTGTGGGCGGCCGAGAGCTGGTTCAACCTGCGGATCGATCCCCTTGTGCTGATGAAACTGCTGTCAGCCGCGCCGCAGAGCCAGGCCGAGGCGACGGCCGCAGTAGCAGCCGATTTCCCGTGGCTTGCCCGCTACTTCGTCACCTTGTTCGTGGCATCGTTCGTGGTGCCGACATTGATACGCTTTGCCATTTCGCGCTATCGGCTCGACCGTTCAAGTGCACCCTGGGGGACCTTGTTCCGGTTTCATGAAGCGCCATGGTATTACCTGCTGACGGGCGCGGATTTCTCGGAGCATGAAGCGCCGGACTTCATCATCGTTTCCGCGATTGTCGAGGTGGCAAAAGAAGCGGTGCTGTATGTGGGCATGTTGAACGAATTCTATGTCAATGCCGAGGGGCAGCTCGATCGCCTTGTGCTTCAAAATGTTTCGCGCCGGCCCATCTCGAGGGATAAGGACGGCGCGCATGCCGACGGCAGCGACGGCGAACGTTTTTACCAGGTCGACGGGGATACGTTCGTTTTGCGCTACAGCGAAATCATCACGCTCAATATCGAGTACGTGAAGCTCACTCCCAGTTAATTCACGGCTTCTTGCGCGGCGCCGCGGCCTCTCACAGCAGCAGATTATCCTTGCTGGCCTGTTCAAAGCTGGCGCGGGTGGCGTCTTCGTCGCGCAGGCCGAACGCGTAGTTCGCTTCCAGCCACATGACGTTGATGATGGCGGCCGACAGGGCAAGGCCGATCCCTAATATCCAGGCAAAATACCACATGGTCTGCTCCTAATAAGATTCGTGTTCGTTTTCGCGGATGTGCGCCGCGGTGACCTTGCCGCGCATGATCGAGTACACCCAGCTGGTGTAGACCACCACGATCGGCAGCATCACCACAATCACCCAGAACATCACGCCCAGGCTCTTGTGGCTGGCCACCGCATCCCACGCGGTCAGGCCGCTGCCGGGCGAGAGCGACGACGGCATGATGAAGGGGAACATGGCCGCGCCAGCGGTCAGCAGGATCGACGCGACCGACACGCCGCTGGCCAGGAACGCCAGCAGGCTGCGGCGCGCCGCGCACAAGGCCAGCGCCAGCGCCGCGCCGAGCAGGCCCAGTACCGGGAAGGCGATCGTGAGCGGCCAGCGCGTGTAGTTGTCCATCCACGCGCCGACGCCGCGTTCGACCACTTTGGCGGTCGGCATGAAGGCGCTGTCGACCGGCGGCATCGAGACGATGCGAAAGCCGTCCAGGCCTGTTGCGACCCACACGCCGCCCAGCGCGAACGCGGCGATGGTGACCGCGCCGGCGGCCATGGCGGCCTTGCGCGCGCGCTCGGCGATGACGTCATCGGTCTTTTGATACAGGTAGGTGGCGCCGTGCATGGCCAGCATCGACACCCCCAGCACCCCGGCCAGCAGGCCGAAAGGATTGAACAGGCCGAAGAAGCTGCCGGTGTACTCCATGCGCATGGTGTCGTCGTAGTGGAAGGGCACACCCTGCAGCAGGTTGCCGAAGGCGATGCCGAAGATCAGCGGCGGCACGAAGCCACCGGTGAACAGGCCCCAGTCCCAGGCATTGCGCCAGCGCGTGTCGGCCAGTTTGCTGCGGTAGTCGAAGCCGACCGGCCGGAAAAACAGCGCAAAGAGCAGCAGCATCAGCGCCACATAGAATCCCGAGAAGGCGGCCGCGTACACCAGCGGCCAGGCTGCGAACATGACGCCGCCGGCGGCGATGAACCAGGTCTGGTTGCCTTCCCAGGTTGGGCCGATCACGTTGATGATGACGCGCCGCTCCATATCGTCCTTGCCGAGGAAGGGCAGCCACATGCCGACCCCGAAGTCGAAGCCGTTGGTCAGCGCGAAGCCGATCAGCAGGATGCCGACGAAGCCCCACCAGATGACTTTGAGCGTGTCGTAGTCGAAGATCATGCGGCCTCCAGCTTTTCCCAATGATATTTACCCGTGTGCAGGGCGCTTGGCCCCAGGCGCGTGAACTTGATCATCAGCCCCATTTCGATCACCAGCAGCAGCGTGTAGAAACCGATGAAGCCGGCCAGGCTGAAATACAGGTTCGATACCTGCAGGGTCGACGCCGACAGGTGGGTCGGCAGGATGCCCGCGATGGTCCATGGCTGGCGCCCGTATTCGGCCACCACCCAGCCCAGTTCCGCCGCCACCCATGGCAGCGGAATCGAGATCACGGCCAGTTTCAGCAGCCAGCGCTGCTGCGCCAGGCGCTTGCGGATCAGGAAGTAGAACGAGGCGCTGAAGATGAACAGGAACAGCAGCCCCAAGCCCACCATGATGCGGAAGGACCAGAACAGCGGCGCGACCTTCGGAACGGTGTCGTTCACGGCCATCTTGATCTGCGCCTCGGTGGCGTCGATCACGCGCGGCGTGTACTTTTTCAGCAGCAGGCCGTAGCCCAGGTCGTCCTTCAGGCGCAGGAACTCGGCGCGCGCTTCGGGCGACTTGTCGCCGCTTTTGAGGCGCGTGAGGGCGGCGTACGACAGCATGCCGTTGCGGATGCGCGTTTCGTGCAGCTTTTTCAAGTCCTTGATGCCGGTCACCTGCTTGTCGACGGAACGGGTGGCGATCAGGCCCAGGACGTAGGGAATCTTGACCGCGTAATCGGTGCGTTCCTCGGCGTCGTTGGGCAGGCCGATGAGCGTGATGCCGGCGGGGGCGGGTTCGGTTTCCCATTCGGCTTCGATGGCGGCCAGCTTGACCTTGTTGACTTCACCGGCGGTGTAGCCCGATTCGTCGCCCAGCACGATCACCGACAGGGTCGAGGCCAGCCCGAAGCCGGCCGCAATCGCGAACGAGCGCAGTGCGAACGGCACGTCGCGTGCCTTGAGCAGGTAAAAGGCGGACACGCCCAGCACGAACATCGAGGCGGTCACGTAGCCGGCGGCGACGGTGTGCACGAACTTGACCTGGGCGACCGGATTGAAGATCACGTCCGTCATGCTGACCAGTTCCATGCGCATGGTCTCGAAATTGAACTCGGCGCCGACCGGGTTGTTCATCCAGCCGTTGGCGATCAGGATCCACAGCGCCGACAGGCTCGATCCGAGGGCAACCAGGAAGGTCACGCCGAGGTGCTGCACTTTCGACAAACGCGACCAGCCGAAGAAGAACAGGCCCACGAAGGTCGATTCGAGGAAGAAGGCCATCATGCCTTCGATCGCCAGCGGGGTGCCGAAGATGTCGCCCACGTAGTGCGAGTAGTAAGCCCAGTTGGTCCCGAACTGGAATTCGAGGGTGATGCCGGTGGTGACGCCCATGGCGAAGTTAATGCCGAACAGCTTGCCCCAGAACTTGGTCATGTCGCGGTAGATTTCGCGGCCGGTCATCACGTAGACCGACTCCATGATCACCAGGATCCACGACAGGCCGAGCGTGAGCGGGACAAACAGGAAGTGATACATGGCGGTCGCGGCAAACTGCAGGCGCGACAGGCTGACAACATCATCGATGGGAATCATTTCGTGGCCTTGACGGGAGGAGGTGGTGTCAAGCGCGGCGTATCGAGCAGGTGCTGTTCCACCTGCGCGGTCGGCATGCGCATTTTTTTCACTTGGGGCGTGGAGAAGAAGGCTTTGTGGAGCATGAACAGGATGACGACCTTCAAAACCAGTACCAGCGTGATCGCCAGTGCGAACGGGAGGCGGTGGAGAAGGGCGCGCATCTTATTCGCCTTTGTCGCCGCTGTCGGCGGCTGTTGCGTTGGTGGCGGCCGGCTCGGGGGCGCGCTTTTTGCGGAAGGTGCCGCGCACGGTGTCGCCGACGTTGAGCAGGGTCTTCACCGTGGAGCCCATCTTCATCAGCGAGGTGAGGGTTTCGGGCGAGAGGCGCTGCACATCGTCGAACCAGGAACTCGACAGCTCGATCAGGTTGTACATCTCGCGCATGCGCTCCTGGGCGACGCGGTCGGCGTCGGTGGCGGGCGTTTCGAGCAGGGCGTCGCGCAGCATCGATAGGGTCGGCTCGACTTCGCGGCGGCGGCGCTCCTCGAGCAGGGCCTTGAAGATGTCCCAGATATCCTTGGGCGGCTCGAAGTACTCGCGGCGGTCGCCCGCCTGGTGCAGCAGCTTGACGAGGCGCCAGGACTGCAGTTCCTTCAGTCCCATCGACACGTTCGAGCGCGAAAACTGCAGATGTTCGGCGATTTCGTCGGCATTGAGCGGCTTGGCCAGCACATACAGCAGGGCGTAAATCTGGCCCACGGTCCGGTTGATGCCCCAGCGGCTGCCCATTTCGCCGAAGTGGAGGATGAATTTCTGGGCAAGTGGGCTGAGATTTGTCATGTCTATAGGTCTTTGGAAGTATTGAATTTTCAGGAATTACTGAAATTATAGAAGGTTTACGAATTACGTGCAGGCCATGCTCATAAAACGCCGCCAGCAGCTTAGTTGCCGCGCGCCAGGTGCCGGCACCGGCATTCATGCATGACGAACAGGCAAGCGCCGGCCGGCCCGGGTTGCCGGGCGTGCGCTGTGGAGGTATTAGCTTATGAGAACGCGTCTGGATGTCGGAGCTGGCATCCGGCAGGAAGGCGAACGCGCGAGGGTGTCGCGCGAGGAGATTTATCCCTGCTGCTCGCGCAGAACGGCGTGGAACAGGGCGTTCAAGCCGGGCAGGGGCTGGACGCGTGGCGCCGGCAGCGGCTGGACCGACTCCAGGCGTGCCAGTTCCTGCTCGATGAAGTCATTGAGACTGGCAATCGGCTCGGACAGCCCCAGTTCAGGTGCGGCGCGTTTCTTTTCCAGCAGCGCGTCGATCTCGGCCAGCAAATCCCGACGGTGATCGAGCAAGTGCAGCAGTTTGTGGAATTCGATCGGCGCGGCCGTGCCGTAGCGCTCTATCCAGTGCACCGACAGTAGCGCGCGCAGCACATAAAAGTACTTTTTGAGTGGAACCTGGTCGCCGCTCAGATGATTGGCGTAGTTCGTCTTCGCCATGCTGCGATAGTGATAAATCCCGCGCTCGGCCGAATACAGGGTGGGCAGCAGATCGCGCGCGCCGGCGCCGAAGCCGCCGGTCTCGATATACGAAATCGGCGACTGAATCCACTCCACCATCGCCGGATTGGTTTTCCACAGCAGACGCAGCGCCTTGCGCAGGTCCCAGCCATTGAGGTCGATATCGTCGACGATCGGGTATTCGATCACGTCGCGCCGCTCTTCCAGATCCACGGCCAGATACCAGTCCGCCTCGCGGGCGTAAATAAAGCGCACGTCGTAGTCGCTGTTGGGCGAGGCGAAGCCCCAGGCGCGGCTGCCCGATTCGATCGCGAGCAGAATGCGCACGCCTTCTTCCTGCTCGGTACGCGCCAGCCGGCGCATTATCTCGGCCCTTACTTCAACTGGGATCATGCTCATTCCTTGTTTCGCAGGCGGATCGGTCCGCCTGCCTGATGCCGCATTATGGCTTGATTTGCGCCAGCAGGTCGGTCACCGCCTTGACGACCGCCTGCGGTTTGTCGGCCTGGATGAGGTGGCCGGCGCCCGGCACCACCCGGTGCGTGCTGCGCGTGGACAGGGCTGCCATCTCCTGATGGATGGCAAGGTTTTCTTTCTCGGTCGCCTTGTTCAGCTCGCTTTGCGGTTTGCCGGGAATGGCATACGGCGACACGCTGCGCGTGAGCACCATCAGCGGCAGGTCGCCGAACGGGCGGCGCGCGGCGCGCAGCTGGGCGTTGCTGGTCTCGAAGGCGTCTTCCTCGGCATTGCGCGCACGCCAGTAGGCTGGTGAGGTAAGCGAGGCGAGGTAGGCGGCGTTCAGGGCGCGGCCGAATTCCGGCTGGAAGCCGCCAGTGCAGTTGGCGAACAGCTCGCTGCCGGGAACAAAGCCTTTTGTGGACTGCGCCTCGCAGGTTTTTCCGTACTCCGTCAGCATTGCACTCATTTCCTTGAGCTTGCCCTTGGAGACGACATTCATGCGGTCTATTTCATCTTCATGCTGGGCTTCCACCAGCACCAGGCCCTTGACCTCGTTGGGATAGCGGTAGGCGAACAGCTGGATGTTGCCGCCGCCAAAGGAATTGCCGACCAGGACGTAAGGTGGGGCGATGCCGGCCTTGCCCAGCGCGGCATGCAAGTCCTCGACCACGTTTTGCGAGGTGTTCGGGCGTTCAGCCGGATCGCTGAAGCCCATGCCGGCACGGTCGAAGACGCAGGCGCGCGTTTGCTTTGCGACTTCCGGCTGCACCGCGTGCCAGACCCAGCCCCCCATGCCCGACGGCGAATCGAAGATGACCGTGTTCGCTCCGGAACCGCTGCAATACAGGTTCAGGCGCCGCCCGCCAATGTCGACCATCTGGTTGGCATGGGAAAAAGCGAGCTGGGTATCGGGCGCGGCGGGCGCCTGGGCAAAGCTGGAAGCGCTGCAAGCTGCGGCGATGGCGAACATGGACATACGCAAGGCGAAACGTGGCATGGCAAACGTCTTTCTTGTTGGATTGGGGATGCCGCCAGCTGCGGCTTCCGGAGTTGCATAATAGATCAATTTGTAGTGCTTGAGGAGGAATGGGAAATGCTGTTCGTGAAAGCGCGCCATGCTGGCATTGGCGTCCTTGCATATGCATGCGGTCGCGGTGCGCCGTCGCTTCCGGCGCGCCAGGATGCATATATGTATGGAGATACGAGCGGCGATGCAGGATGCCCCGCTGCGGCCTGAAAGCGCAGCGGCCACGCGCGTGAAGCTGATGCGTCCGCGCCGGTCTGCATATGCATGCGAACGCACGCACATGGCACTGACGGCGGGCTATGGCGACGCCCGGTGCGGCGTGCGCCCGCATTGCGCCGCCCGACGCGGTGTCATCCGCGCAAATGGGGGCATGATGCATTCTCAAAGATGGAAATGAGTGCACGGGCAATCCCACCCCCGATCACCAATAGTCGATACGGAGCCAGACCGCCCGCTGGCGCCGGCTGCCTGGCCCGTCACTCCGTCTTGTCCCTGTCCTTTTCCTTGCCCCCCTGGCGCGATCCCTTGGCGGCAGCGCCGGGGCCGTCTCCGCCGGCAGCGGCGGCCGCCGCCGCCGCGTTGCGGGCCGCCGATTGCCGGCTCTCGCCGCCCTTGCGCCCGATGTCAGCCATGTGCTCGCGGTTGCGGCTGACCGCCTCGCCACCTTTTTGCCCGGCCCGGCGCGCTTCTTCGGAATCGAATTCGTGCGCCGTTCCTTTCTGGTGGGCAGCCTGGCCCCCCTTGCTGGCAATTTCGCGCTGCTGATGCTGATCCATGGCTGCGAAGCCGCGCTTGGCGGGACCCTGACTGCTGCCACTGCCGCTTTTTTGCGCGTTGCCGCTGGATGTGCTGCTCTTGTTGCCTCCACTTTCTTTACTTGTCGCCATGTCGTTCTCCTTGTTTGCTTCGGTATCGGAACCCCGCTCTCGTGCGTTACTGACGCGTTATCGGGCTTGTGGGTTAGAGACGTGCTCACTTCAATAGTTCCGTCACCCGTCACTCGTTAGGTGGACGTGGGGTGCGGCGCGCGCCGTTGTGCGGCTCCATCGCATCGACCGGCGATGGCGGCGATGACAGGTCGTCGTCCAGTTCATCCTTGCGGGCCGACAGCCGCTCGCCCAGGTTGTCGAGGTCGATGCCCGAGCGGCGCGCGGCGACGAACAGATCGCTTTCTTCCTTGTCGATGTGGTGCGCCATTTCCTCGCCCAGCACCGTCACCATGGCGTCGAAATGGTCATCGCCCGGATACATCACTTCCAGCTGGCTGATCAGGTCGCGCGCGCCGGCGTGCTCGACCTCGGCCTCGTCCAGCAACTGGTCGTCATCGATCAGCGAGCGCAGTACCGGATAGAAAATCTCTTCCTCGATCATCGAGTGCACCGTCAGTTCGTAGCAAATGTCGTCGACCAGTTCGAACTTGCGTTCGTCATCGTCTTCGGCGTTGTCACACAAACTTTCAAACTCGCGGAAAAGGCTTTTGACCTTTTCATGGTCGGCTTTCAGCAATTCGAGCGCGTCGATCGCCGCGCCGCTTTTTGGCTTACCGTGGGTAGACATAAGTGAACTCCGTGGTGGGCTGTTTTCCGGCTTTTACTCCGGCGTGTGGTTGGTTTCGTGCGGGGGGCGCGCCGCGCTGACCGCGCTGTCGCCGGCCGGGCGGGCAAGGCTGTGCGCCGTACCGGCATCGCGCCGGGCCATGCCGCCGAGCGTGGCCGCCGCGGCGCGGCTGATGCCGGGCAGGCGCGATCCGGCACTGCGCGCCAGTTCGACCTGCGCGCCGGACAGCACGGCGGCGAGCTGCTGCTGGTAACTGCGCAGGTGCTCGATGAACGGCGCCGACTCGCTTGCGGCGACCACGGGCAGCTGGAACGGGTAGCTGCACGACACCATGGCGCGCGCGGCATGCAGGGCATCGTCATTGAGTTGCCGCGCCAGCTGCACATTGAGCTCGCTCAGCCTGCGCAGCGCGTCGATCCCGGCGCGCGCCAGTTCGCTGAAAAAATCGACCTGCGCGTCGAAGTGCGAGCGCATCGGTAGTCTGCTTGAATAGGATGGCATGGCTGTCCTCGTCATAAAACATGGAAGGACGCTGTCGCAGTGGAGCGAACGCGCGTCGCATGGGCATGTGATAGACGTGAGGGGGCGCGTCAAAGTTCCATGAACTTCGTGCGCACGCGCGTTCGGTCAAGCGGGGAGGGTGGAAAAGGGCCGCCGCGAACGGGCGGCCCGGGTCATTCTGGTCAGGTCACCGGCGCAGTGGCGCGCCGGCGGGGTGCGGCGAGAGCCTTACGCGTCCGCCACCTTGAGTACGAGCTTGCCGAAATTTTTGCCTTCAAACAGCATCAGCAGCGCTTCGGGGAAGTTTTCCAGGCCGTCGACCACATCTTCGCGGCTTTTGAAAGTGCCTTCCTGCATCCATTTGGCCATGGCGGCCACGCCCACGTGGTAGCGGTCGGCATAGTCGAACACGACGATGCCTTCCATGCGCGCGCGGTTCACCAGCAGCGACAGGTAATTGGCCGGGCCTTTCACAGGCGTGGTGTTGTTGTACTGCGAGATGGCGCCGCAGATGACGATGCGGGCGCGCAGGTTGATGCGGGTCAGCACGGTATCGAGGATCTCGCCGCCCACGTTGTCGAAGAAAACGTCCACGCCGCCCGGGCAATGCTCTTTCAGGCCATCCTTGACCGAGCTGTTCTTGTAGTCGATGCAGGCGTCGAAGCCCAGTTCATTGACCACGAAATCGCATTTTTCCTTACCGCCGGCAATGCCGACCACGCGGCAGCCGAGCTGCTTGGCGACCTGGCCGACGGTCATGCCGACCGCGCCCGCCGCGCCCGACACCACCACGGTGTCGCCGGCCTTGGGCTGGCCCGATTCGATCAGGCCGAAGTAACCGGTCATGCCGGGCATGCCGAGGGTATTGAGCCAGGTGGTCAGCGGCGCCATGGCCGGGGAAATCTTGTAGAAGTTGGCCGACTTGTCGTCGGCCGCGCCGACCCAGTATTGCTGCACGCCGATGCCGCCGGAGACGGTGTCGCCCACGGCGAACTTGTCGGACTTCGAGGCCACGATCACGCCCACGCCGCCGGCGCGCATGGTTTCGCCGATGGCCACCGGGCGGATATACGACTTGCCTTCGTTCATCCAGCCGCGCATGGCGGGGTCGAGCGAGAGGTACAAGGCCTTGACCACGATTTCGCCATCGTTGATGTCGCGCACTGGCTCGGTGGTTTGCTCCCAGTCGCTGCGTTTCGGCATCCCGACAGGGCGGGCGGCGAGGCGGAACTGCTGGTTCATCAGTGCGGTAGTCGTCATGGCGAATCCTTGTATGAGGTAGTGATTTGTCTACTATACCGCAATTTCTGCACGGGCGTGCTTTTTTGTAATGGGGCGATTTTCCCTGACGCATGCGACAATACAAGGTTCGCAGTTTCCACGCCATCCACTACAAGACCATGACGCATCCAGAATACATCCTGACCCTGTCCTGCCTCGACCAGCGCGGCATTGTGCATCGTGTTTCGGGCTTCCTCGCCGAGCATGGTTGCAACATCATCGATTCGGCCCAGTTCGGCGATGCCGAATCGAAGCTGTTTTTCATGCGCGTCCATTTTGCGCTGGAAGAAGGTGCGGTCGGCGATGCGCCGCTGCGCGCCGACTTCGCCGCCCTGTGCACCCAGATGGGCATGAACGGCCAGCTGCACGATGCCGGCACCAAGCCGCGCGTGATGCTGATGGTCTCGAAGATCGGGCATTGCCTGAACGACTTGCTGTTCCGCTACAAGAGCGGCCTGCTGCCGGTGGAAATTCCAGCCATCGTCTCGAACCACATGGATTTCTACCAGCTGGCGGCCAGCTACAACATTCCTTTCCACCACCTGCCGCTGGCGACCGGTGCGGATGCGGCGGCCAAGCAGGCGCAGGAAGCGCGCGTGCTGGACCTGATGCACACCCACAAGATCGACCTGGTGGTTCTGGCGCGCTACATGCAGATTTTGTCGCCCGGCTTGTGCGAAGCGATGCGGGGCAAGGCGATCAATATCCACCATTCCTTCTTGCCGAGTTTCAAGGGCGCCAAGCCGTACGCGCAGGCGCACCACCGCGGCGTGAAGCTGATCGGCGCCACCGCGCACTTCGTCACGGGCGACCTGGATGAGGGCCCGATCATCGAGCAGGATGTCGAACGGGTCGATCACGCGATGGATGCCGACACGCTCAGCGCCATCGGGCGCGATGTGGAGTGCGTGGTGCTGGCGCGCGCGGTGAAATGGTTTGTCGAGCACCGCATTTTGCAAAATGGCGACAAGACTGTCGTCTTCAAATAATTCAGAGAAGTTAAAGGCAGGCGTATCAATGGCACTTAAAGCGACGATTTACAAGGCAGAACTGCAGATTGCGGACATGGACCGCAATTACTACCAGGAGCACATCCTGACGCTGGCGCGGCATCCATCCGAAACCGACGAGCGGATGATGATCCGTTTGCTCGCCTTTGCGATTCACGCGAGCGAATCGCTGACCTTCACCAAGGGCTTGTTCGACACCGATGAACCGGATCTGTGGCAGAAGGATCTGACCGGCGCGATCGAGTTGTGGATCGAAGTCGGGCAGCCGGACGAAAAACGCTTGATGAAAGCGTGCGGCCGCAGCGAGCGCGTGATTGTGTACAGCTACAGCGCGACCAGCCATATCTGGTACAAGCAGATCGCCAACAAGCTCGATCGGGCCAAGAACCTGACCGTGATTAATATCCCGGCCGACGCCAGCGCCCAGCTCGAAGCGCTGGCGCAGCGCAATATGCAGCTGCAGTGCACGATCCAGGATGGCCAGATCTACCTGACCGACAGCGTGAACACGGTGCTGGTCGAGCGCGAGGATTTCAAGGCGCTGCGTTAAGCCACCGTGATGGTTTGTCGTTTGCGCCACTGGCAAAAAACGACTTCATGCGCGGGATGGTATCAGGCTTGCGCACCAGCGCGCGCAGCCCGTTTCCTTCGCCGCGCCACCCCCGCCAGCAGCGCCAGTCCCGCCAGCGTCATCGCGTACGTGTGCGGTTCCGGAACCGCCTGGGTATAGACCGTCAGCAGCAGCGGGCCTTTCAACCTGACGTCGGCCCGCGAGTAATCGCGATAGGGCCACATTTGTCCCGGCTCGTTGCCATACCAGATCGCCGGCGCCGCGTATCCTTCAATGTAGCCCTCGAACGTAAGGTAGAACGGCTGGGTCTTGTTCAGCGGGCCGCTGTCGAACCTGAAGTCGCTATGCCCCTGCAGATTCGAGGTCGTATGTTCGCCTAACGCGAAATTGTCGCCCCCCACGACATCGTGCGCATAGGCCCATGCGCCGGACCGGGTCTCCGCGCTTCCGGGGAATCCCGACCCGTCCGGGGATTGGCCGACGTGGAGCTCGCCCCAAAAGCCGCCGGTCACGCTGTAGCCGGTCACCTTGTGACCCGCGCGCGCGCTCAGCTGGAACACGCTGCCGTGGACGGTGTGGTAATTAAGCATGTTCGGATTGCCCATGAAGTGAGCGGCATTGACCAGGGAAAAAGTCGCAGCCCCGTTCACGTCCGACACCAGCGTTTCCGCATACGGCGACTGGAACGTGTCGAATGTGAGGCCGCTGGTCTCGATATGGACCGTGTCGGCATGCGCCAGCTGAGGCGCGAACAGGGCGGCGAAAGCGATGGCGGTGACGGCGATGTGCCGGGTGCGGGAGTGCATGACGATTCCTTCAAAGCGGTTGTGGGGATATCACCGGGACCAGCCCTTCACGCTGCGCGCGCGGCCCTTTTCCTGCGCCGCGCCACGCCGGCAAGCAAGGCCAGTCCCGCCAGCGTCATCGCGTACGTGTGCGGTTCCGGAACCGCCTGGGTGTACACCGTCAGCAGCAGCGGATCCCTGAGGCCGACTTCCGCCCGCGAGAAATCGTAGTAGTTTCTTGGGTCCCTCGGATCGGTGCTGTTCCAGATCGCGGGCGACGCCTGGCCGTAGGCGTAGCCTTCGAACGACACAAAGAACGACCCGGTGCGCTCCAGCGCCCCGCTGTTGAAGGTGAAATCGCCATTTCCCCGCAGGTCGGAAGCCGACCAGCTATGCTGCGCGAACGACTCTCCCGTTACGGCGTCGTGCGCGCCGCTCATGGCGCCGGCGCTGGTGTTGGCCCCGCCCGGACGTCCGGTCCCGTTGGGCGATTGCCCCACGTAGATATCGCCGCTAAAGCCGCCGGACAGGGAGTAGCCGGTCACCTTGTAGCCGGCGCGCGCGCTGAGCTGGAATACGCCGCCGTAGTCGTTGAAATAATTAAACTGATTCGGGAAACGCAGGCGGTCGACAGCGTTGACCAGGGAAAAAGTGGCAGCCCCGTTCACATCGGACACCAAGGTTTCTGCCCGCTGAGACCAGGAGGTATCGAACATGACGGCGCTGCTCTCGATATGGACCCCGTCGGCGTACGCCAATTGGGGAGCGAGCAGGGCGGCGAAAGCGATGGCGCTGGCGGCGAGGTGCCGGACGGGCGAGGACATGGTCATTCCTTTTTCGTGGGTGGTTTACAGATACTACGTCAAGCCATATGAAAATATTTACTATTTTGTAACTGTTGTTTTGATGATGGACGGCGATATCGCCGCGCGGCGCCTAGTCCTTTTGCCGACCGCGGTAGTCCCCCCGGCGTCCGCATCCCTGCGATATAATTCTCCCCATGAAAATGAAGTCGACCAAGTGGCGCCTGCAAATCTGGATCGCGTGTCTCGCGATCCTGATGAACGTGCTCGCTCCATCGATTTCGCACGCGCTCGCCGCCGTCCGCGGTGATGCGCTCAGCGCGGACATCTGCTTCACCGACCCAAGCGCGCGCGCCACCCCCGGCGTCCAGGCCATCAGCCTGCTCGACGGCCAGCTTGACCACAGCGGCGCCGGCATGATGGAAGACTGCGGCTACTGTCTTCCGCACGCCGGCAGCTATTCGCTGATGCCGAACGCAATCACGGGCCTGGCCATCCTCGGCGGCCACGAGCTGCGTCCCTTCCTGTTCTACCGCGCGCCGCAGCCCCTGCTCGCGCTCACCGCCGCCCCTCCGCGCGGCCCGCCCACGATTCTCTGATAGCTCTTGCGGCGCATCGCGCGCCGCACCGTTGCGACGTTGCGCGCCTGTTCGGCAGGCCCACGTCCCCAGACCCTATTACAGAGAATGACCATGAAAAAAAATAGCTTTGCGCTGATCGCCTTGTGCGCGCTCGCCTCGTCCGCCTTCGGCCAAGTCAAGGTCGACGCCCCGTGGGCGCGTGCCACCGTGCCGGTCCAGAAAACCAGCGGCGCCTTCATGCAGCTGCAGTCGGCAAAGGACGTGCGTTTGGTCGGCGCCAGTTCGCCGGTCGCCGGCACCGTCGAAATGCACAAGATGGAGATGCAGGGCGACCAGATGAAAATGCAGCAGGTCGACGGCATCGATCTGCCAGCCGGCAAGGCCGTCAAGCTGGCCTCGGGCGGCTACCACCTGATGCTGATCGACCTGAAACGCCAGCTCAAGGCGGGCGATTCGGTGCCGCTGACACTGACCGTTGAACACCCGAACAAGAAACGCGAATCGATGACCATCGAGGTTCCCGTCAAGCCGCTGAACTTTGTCAGCCCGCACGGTGCGCACGCCGCTGCCCACTGAACTTGACGCCGCAACCTACACGGAAAACATCATGAACATTCGCATTCTCTTCGCTTGCGCGGCCCTGGCCGCGCCGCTCGCGCACGCCCACGTGACGCTCGAACAAGCCAGCGCCAATGCCGGCGCTTACCAAAAGCTGACCTTCCGCGTCGGCCACGGTTGCAAGGGCAGCCCGACCCACACCCTGACCGTGACCCTGCCTCAAGGAATCAGCGGCGCCAAGCCGATGCCCAAGGCCGGCTGGATCATCTCCGGCACGGCCGGCCAGGTGACCTGGAAAGGCGGCCCGCTGCCGGACGCGCACTTCGACGAATTCGCCATGCAGGTCAAGCTGCCCGCCACCGTGGGCAAGCACTACTTCAAGGTCACGCAACTGTGCGACGAGGGCCGCCTGGACTGGGATGCCATTCCCGACGCCAGCGGCGCCAAGCTGGCGTCGCCCGCACCGGTGCTCGAGATTCTCCCCGCCGCCGCCGGCGCACCCCACCACTAAGGGCCCGTCATGAAAACATTGTTTACCAGCGCACCGGCGCTGGGGATCCTGCTCGCCTGTACCTCCAACCTGGCGCAGGCCACCCATACGCCAGTCAAGCTGCCCGCGGTGACCATCAACGGCGGGCGCCCCAGTTCGCTGCCGACCCAGATCCCGACCACCATCGAGTCAATCAGCGGCGCCCAGGTGGAGCAGCGCATCAACGCCACCGACAGCGAAGACGCGCTCAAATACTTCCCCAGCCTGAATGTGCGCAAGCGCTACATCGGCGACTACGACCACGCGGTGCTGGCCAGCCGTGCGTCCGGCACCGGCAACAGCGCGCGTTCGCTGGTGTATGCCGACGGCATCCTGCTCTCCAACCTGCTCGGTAACGGCGCCACCTTCACGCCGCGCTGGGGCATGGTCTCGCCCGAGGAGATCGAGCGTGTGGACGTGCTGTACGGGCCATTTTCGGCCGCCTATCCGGGCAATTCGGCCGGCGCCGTGGTCGACTTCCAGACCCGCATGCCGGCCCGCCTTGAGGCGCACGTGAAGCTGTCAGCCTTCAGCCAGCGCTATCGCCAGTACGCGACCGACGACCGCTTCGGCGGCGGCCAGGGCAGCGCCTCGGTCGGCAACCGCCAGGGCGCATGGTCGTGGTGGGTCGATGTGTCGCGTCTGGACAGCCGCGGCCAGCCGATCGGGTTTGCCAACAAGCTGGTATCGACGGGCGTGAACAGCGCGGCCGGCTTGCCGGTGACGGGCGCCGTGGCCGATAAGAATTCCGCCAACAAGGATTGGCTGATTATCGGCACCACCGGCCAGTCGCACACGGTGCAGGACCACGCCAAGATCAAGCTCGCCTACGATGTGACGCCGGTGCTGCGCGCCAGCTACACCCTGGGCTGGTGGGGCAACGACGCCCACCGCGCCGCCAAAACCTACCTGGTTGATGCCGCTGGCGCCCCGGTGTGCCGGGGCGACGCGAATGGCTTCATCAACATCGGCGGCAAGCGCTATGAGCTCAAGCCGTCGGACCTGGCGCCCGCCATCGGCAAGCTCGAACACCTGATGCACGGCTTCTCGCTCAAGCAGCACAGCAAGGGCGTGTGGGACTGGGAAATCGCGGCCAGCAAATACGACTATGCCATGGACCAGGTGCGCACGCCGGTAGTGCCGGTAGCCAGCATCGGCCAGGCGGGGCGCGGCAACGTGACCGATATGGAAGGCAGCGGCTGGACCACGCTGGCGCTCAAGGGCATCTGGCGTCCGACGCCGGCCCACATCGTCGACATGGGCGTGCAGAGCGACAGCGCGGCCCTGCGCACGCGGGTGTTCTCCGGCAGCGACTGGATTCGTGCGGGCGACGGCGCCACCGTCTCCACCTTCAACGGCAACACGCGCCTGCAAAGCGTGTACGCGCAAGATACCTGGCGCTTCGCGCCGCAGTGGAAGACCACCCTCGGCATGCGCCTGGAGCGCTGGAGCGCGTACGGCGGCGAAGTATCGAACGCCGCATCGGTGACGCCGCTGCCGTTCGGCGAACGGGTTGACACCAGCTGGTCGCCGAAAGCGGCGCTGGCGTGGCAGGTCACGCACGACTGGGCGTTGAAGGGATCGGCCGGACGCGCGGTGCGCAACCCGACCGCGGCGGAACTGTTCCAGGGCTCGATCGTCGACCAGCAGATCGTCAACCGCGACCCGAACCTGCGCGCCGAGCGTTCATGGACGGGCGAACTGAGCGCCGAACGCATGACGTCCGACAGCTCGCTGCGCGCGACCCTGTTCCACGAAACCACGCGCGACGCGCTGTACTCGCAACCGCTGACCAGCTTTGTGAACACGGTGCAGAATGTCGACAAGATCCGCACCAACGGGCTCGAAATGGCATGGCAGGGTGACGACGTGGTGGTGCACGGGCTGACCATCAACAGCAGCCTGACCTACGCCGATTCGACCATCACGCAAAACCGCGCCTTTGCCGCCAGCGTGGGCAAACGCCAGCCGCGCGTGCCGCAGTGGCGCGCCAACCTGCTGACGACCTACCATCTGGGTCGGGACTGGGTGGGCAGCGTGGGGGTGCGCTACAGCGGCAAGCAGTACGGCACCCTGGACAACACCGATCCGAACGGTGCCACCTACATGGGCGTGTCCGACTATCTGGTGGCGGACCTGCGCGTGCGCTACAAGATCAGCAAGCAGTGGAGCGCGGCGCTCGGGATCGATAACGTGAACAATGCGCGCTACTGGGCCTTCCACCCGTACACCCAGCGCACCGCGGTCGCGGAACTGCGCTTCGACCTGTAAGGGCTTAGCGCTGCGGCGCGTCGCCAAGGCGGCGCGTGGTGCCCGAGCCGGCCGTCGACTTGCTCACTGTCGGGTCGCCATAATATTTCACGTCGCCCGAGCCGGCAATCGATGTGTTCAAGCTGTCGCTGGCCCACACAATGGCCTCGCCGGAGCCGGCCACGCTGATCTTGGCATCGCGCGCCTTGACCTTGCCGATGTTGACGTCGCCCGAGCCGCCGATGGCGATCGACACCTTGTTCAGCGATCCGGGGCCGCTGGTCAGGCTGCCGCTGCCGCCGACGGCGATGATGACGTTGTCCGCTTCGATGCCGTTGAGGACAATGGAGCCCGACCCGCCGACGTTGATGCTGACTTTGTCGCCGCGCAGGGTATCGGCATCGATGCTTCCCGAGCCGCCAATGGCTATGTGTTCGAGGCTTTTGGCCTGCACCACGATCTTCATGTGGCGGGTCTTGAAGCTCAGGTTGCGCTTGTTGGGGCGCAGCTGGAGCGTGCCGTTTTCGATCACGGTCTCGACCAGCGGCAGCAGGTTGTCGTCGGTTTCGATGCTGACGCTTTCGGTGTTGCCGATGCGCACTTCCACCTTGGCCGGAAGGCTCAGCGCAACGCCGGTAAAGTGACCCAGCGCGCGCGTCTCGCGTTTGACGATGGTGCTGCCCTGGACCTTGTCGCCGCTGAACCAGTCGCCGCCGGCAGCGTGGCTGGCTGGCAGCGCGCACGCAAGGGCGGCGGCCAGAATGAGGTGGCGCAGGGCGAAACGGGTAGTCGATGCTCGGGTCATGGTGGCTTCCTTCTGAACGATGCGGTGGGATTGGATTCCTGACCAGCATACTAGGGAAGCCGCCATGGTGCGGTGCGCCGTTTGCGACAAACTGCAGCGCGCGCCGGACAGACTGCAGTTTAGCGCGATGGGCTGGCCGGAGGAATCCGCCCGTGCTGTTCCAGCCAGCCCAGTGCTCCTTCCCACAGCGGCTTGCAGTGCGCCTTGAAGTAGCCCATGTGGCCGATCGGGCCCAGGCCGGCCTGGCGCGGGTCGATGTCGGTCGCCTGCCAGCCGGCGTTGCGGTATGCCGACATGAAGGCGTTGCGGGATGGCGGGCGCGCCCACAGGTCGTCGAGCGCGTTGCAGGCCATGATCGGACTGCGCACGCTCTCGTACGACGCGGCGATGTGCTTCATGTTCGGGTCCTGGAAAAAATAGCGCGGGAAGGTACACCAGCGTTTCCACTGGCGGTACACATCGACCGGCAAGTCCTCGCCCATGCCCATCCAGTTCCACGCCAGATAACCCTTCACGCGCACGATCAGGGGGCCGAGCACGCGCCACATCAGCAGCACGCGCAGGCGTTCCATCGGCGGCATCCAGCCGTGCCAGCCGGCCCCGGTGGCGAAGGTGTAAAGGCCGTCGACCTTGTCGTGGTTGGGCAGCAGGCCGAAGGCATGGCCGCCGTAGGAGTGGCCCACCATATATAAAGGCAGTCCGGGTTCGCTCATGGCGTCGACGGCGGCGGCCAGGTCCTGGCGGCCCCAGTCCAGGTAATCCATGCGGAAGCCCTTGAGCGTGGCCGGCTTGGACAAGCCGATGCCGCGGTAATCGAGCGTCATCACGTTGTAGCCGCAGCTGCTGGCGTACTGCGCGAAGCGCCGGTAGAAGCCTTGCGGCACGCCGGTGGCTCCGGCCACGACCAGGTGACCGCGCGTGGGTCCGGCGGCCGGGTAGCGCAGCGCCGCGATCGGGTAGCCGTCGGCGGTGGTCAGGGTCAGGGATTGGGCATCGGCGCTCTTACTCATGATCGGGCTCCTTGGGGCGCTGCAGCTTCAGATAGGTGAGCAGGGCGCTGCTGACGAGCGCCATCGGTTCGGGCGTGCCGGCCACGCGCGCCTGCAGCAAACCGCCCTCGTAGGCGGCCAGCAGCAGCGCCGCCGTGGCGTGCGCGCCGGCTGCTTCGTAGCCGGCGTTGACCAGGCCCGTGGCGATGCGGTCCCGCACCGCGGCGAAGCCCCTGGCCAGGGCCGCGCGAATCTCCACGTCGTCGGCGGTCGTCTCCAGGGCGATGGTCGCCAGCGGGCAGCCGCGTTCGTAGTGGCTGGCGTCGAGCCGTTTCTGGGCGCCGTTAATCCAGATCATCAGCGCTGCGCCCGGATCGCCGCTGGCGGCCATGCTCGCTTCCATGCTGTCGCACAGGCGCGCAATGGTCACCTCGATGGCGGCCACAGCCAGTTCGGTCTTGCCCCCTGGAAAATGATGGTAGAGCACGCCCTTGGGGGCATCGGCGGCGGCCAGCAATTCGGTCAGTCCGCTGCCGTGCAGGCCGCGGCGTTGCAGGGCTTCGATCATGGCGCCGATCAGGCGTTGTTTGGCATCGCTTGGTTTCATACAATTCATCCTATAGACGATCGGTCTAGGCGCAAGAAAAATCTTGTGGAGGTAGAGCAGGGGCTCTAAATGGGACCGCAGGCGGTATCATTCGGTATTGCAATGCATTTTCACTGGAACCACATGCTGATCATCACCATCAAACAGGGCAAGGAAAAGAGCCTGCTCGCCGGCGAGCCCTGGATTTACGCGTCCGCGATTGAAAAAGTCGACGGCAAGCCGAACGAAAAAATGAAGGCGGGCGGCACGGCGATCGTGCAGTCGTCGTCGACCAAATTCCTGGCGCGCGCCGCCTACAATTCCAAGTCGCAGATCCGCGCGCGGGTGTGGACCTTCGACGAAGGCGAGCCGGTCGACCACGCGCTGATCAAGCGGCGTGTCAAGGCGGCCCTGGCCAAGAGCGCGGCGGCGGCGAAGAAAGCGCGCCCCGATCAAGTGGTCAAGCTGGTTAACGCCGAGGCGGACAACCTGCCTGGTTTGCTGGTGGAGCAGTACGGCGGTAAAGAGGGGTATCTGATCTGCGAATTCCAGGCTGCCGGCGTGGACGCGTGGAAGGTGCCGATCGTGCAGACCCTGATCGCGGAGACGGGCTGCCGCAATGTGTACGAGCGCGCCGATGAACTGGTGCGCAAGGGCGAAGGATTGGCGTTCGTCGAAGGCGCGCTGGCCGGCGACGAGCCGCCGGATGAAGTGCCGGTCACCGAGAACGGCGTCAAGTTCGCGTTGGATTTGAAGACGGGCGAGCGCTATAAGTTTCGCTGATGTGTAGCGTCTCGAACTTGACCTGAGGGCTGCTTTCGCATGAACTAAAAGTCTTTCAAGGTGAGCTGGCAGCGAATCCAATGGCGGAAATAGAAGTGAAATGAAAAAATATATCCTGGATTGTGCGGCCGTAAAAACCGAGGGAGACTTTTGGGACCTCTATTGCAAAGTAGTCGGCCCCGAAGGCGAAGAATACTTCGGTAGAAATCTGAGTGCGTTTTGGGATGCGGTCTCAGCGGGTGGCCCTGGTTGGCCAGGCAAGTGTGAAATCGAATTAATCAACGTTCGCGCTTTGACAGTCGAACTTCCCCTGCTGTTCACTGGGCTGCGACGAATTGCTGAGGACTTGATGGCTGGTGTCGGCGTGAAAATTCTTCTACCAGGTGTGCCTTGACTACCTTCCTTGTGACAGTTCTCGGCCGGAATCTGACGTCGATTCAATTTTGCGGCATCCTGATGCATTCCAGTCTGGCCATGACGACCGAGGGAGTGTCGCCCGGTCTGGCTGCGATCAAATTTTGGACGCGCAGCAAATTCAAAGGCTGCAACGCACTCAGGAAGACAATCTATCCAGCGCAAGTGGAAGCTGATCACCGGTCCGCCTGTCACGTCACGGCGCCAGGCGATCGACAAGTTGGATTGGTATGCCCTGCGGTGGAAGATCGAAACATTCCACAAGTTACTCACATCTGGATGCAAGGCTGAGGATTCGCGGCTGCGATCCGCAGACCGACTCGCCAATCTGATCTCGGTCCTTTGCAGAATCAGCTGGCGTCTATTTTTCTTGACCATGCTCAACCGCACATACCCAGACGCCAAGCCTGGACTGGCACTGACACGCGCAGACATTGAGCTCCTTGATCACTTGGTAAAAGACAGCAAGAGATCTCGTACGGCGCTTCCACTTTCGTCCTATCTAGAAAAAATTGCGCAGACCTGCAACGGCGTGCGCAGCCTGGTGGCCAGCATGTCGATTACCTCCGTCATCAGGATATCGCCTGGTTCGACCTTGCCGCCGGAGCTGACGCCGAGCAGCCAATGGAGGTAGTCCAGCAGGCGCATGGGCGGTATTGGTACAGCAGGTGACAGCAATCATTTGCAGCTTGTTGTTTTCGGCCAACGATTAGCAAGAGGCGGTGTCCGCATCTGACAAGTGTCACAAAATATTTTAATATTTGTTAACAATGGGATATTGTTAACAGGCAAATCTGCCGCAGGGCGGGATGAGCCCCGCGCTTGCTGCGGCCCGTACAGCCCTGGGCAACGAAACGTGACCATGGCAACGGAGGTTGCCATGGTTTTTTGGCGATTGACCAATAGGAGAGACGTTCATGGATGTTCGGGGCACATTGGAATATGGCCTTCGCCAGCTTTAGACGAGCCGCCTGGCGGTGCAGTTCGATGGTCAGTTTGACGGCAAACGACGTTCGAAGATTTCGTCGTTCACCGTGCAAAACGGCCAGGCTGCCAGACCCAGCGTCGATAGCACGGCGCCGACCATGTCGGTCGACGGGCGAGGCCGGCGGATCGCCATCCTGCCAGCGCAAACCAGATAGCAACGTGCCGGCAAGACCCGCGCTCTTTACGAGCGCTGCGGTCTTGCTTGAGCTTTCCCCCTCCCACCCAATGACTTAGCAACTATCAAAAAGGAATGACCATGTTTCTGAAATCGACACTGCTCGCCCTGGCCTTTTGTGCCTTTGCATCGACCGCCCAGGCTGATTCCATCCACACCATCACCGGCGACACGACTGGCGCCGCCATCTTTAATCGACCGGTCGAGAACCTTTCCGGATTGTCGGAAATCGGCACGGATGTCAGCTTCAACCAATTCAGATTCACGGTCTCCGCGGCGGGCCAGTACTCGTTCTTGACGACGGCGGTTTTCGACTCGTTGGTTTTCCTTTACAGCCCGAGCTTCGATCCCAGCTCGTCGCTGACGAACGCCCTGATCGGTAACGACGATCTTCTTGGTACGACCACATCGGGCTTCGTGGCCAACCTGGACGCCGACACGCCTTACGTACTGGTGATTACCGGTTATGAAGGCTTCGAGTATGGCAAGCACAGCACGACCATTGGCGGGCCCGGCGCCGTCACCATCAGCGCTGTTCCCGAACTCGAGACCTATGCGCTGATGACACTTGGTCTGGGGGTCGTGGGCTTGGCACGCCGTCGTGCGAAGTCCCTGAAGACGGCCTGAACGGACCTTACGCGCTGCGCGCGGGGCGAGTAAATGGTGGCAGCGCGTTCGCCGCCCGTGTCGGCGCTGGCAAACAGGTAGTTGTGGCGACCGATGGCCGCCCGACGCAGAGCGCGTTCTGCTGCGGAGTTGTCGACCTCGATCTGGCCGTCATCGCAGTAGCGCGTCAGCGCGGGCCACAGATTGAGGGCGTACAGGATCGCCGCCGACGTATCGGACTTGCGCGAGAGCTTCTCAAGCATGCCTCGCAACCATCGCGCCAGGTCACCGATCAGCGGTTTAGCCTCTGCTTGGCGTGCCAGTAGTCGCTCGTGCGGTGGCTTGCCCCGGATCTTCGCTTCGATCACCTACAGTTCGCCGATGCGGCGTAAGGCTTCGGTCGTCAGTTCGGAAGGTCTGGCTTCGTGCAAGTCATAGAATTTGCGGCGCGCCTGCGCCCAGCAAGGAGATGTGGGGCCACCCCGGGAAATAGCAAATCTGATTGCTTCGCGGCGACTAAATTAGCAGGTTCCGCTGTGAGGCGGAGGCCGGCGGTCTTCTGACAGGATCTGGCAGGTCAAATCTGAGCCATTCTCGCTGATCGAGTTGTTGAGTCGCGCCGCCAACAACGTCGTTCTGCCCGAACAACGCCTTCGTCTTTACGACAGCCAGAGATAAGGGCGGTGGCGCTACAGGACTCCCTCCACCTTAAGCTCCCAGCGTTGCACCACCGTCAATCCTCAAATCATGCATGGTAATGTGGCGCGCACTGTCCGACGCCAGGTACAGCACCGCATCTGCAATATCCTCCGGCGTCGCGATCCGTTTTAACGGAATACCCAGTCGGAACGTCTCCAGCGATCCACCGATGACGCCCTGCGATCCATCCGCGCCGTTCCACAACTGGCGCTGCATCTCGGTGTCGGTCGACCCCGGCGACACCACGTTGCAGCGAATCCCGTACGGCGCCAGTTCCAGCCCGAGGCAGCGCATGAACTGCGTCGACGCCGCCTTCGACGCGGCATACGCCCCCATCTGCATGCGCGGCACGGTCGATGCATTCGACGCCACCGTCACGATGGCGCCGCGCTTGCGCTCCACCATGCCGGTCGCCACCGCGCGGCACAGGCGGAACACGCCGCCGGCATTCACCGCAAACGTCTGCTCCCAATCCGCATCGCTGTAGTCCAGAATGGACCCCATGCGCAGGATGCCCGCCACGTTGACCAGCACATCGATCTCGCCCAGCTCGTGCCGTACACGCGCCACGGCCTCGTTCACGGCGTCGCTGTCGCTCACGTCGACAGCGACGCCGATGGCTTGAGTGCCGCCGGCGCGCAGCGTTGCCGCCATGTCCTCGACCGCACCGGCTTTCACATCGAACACCGCCACGGCCGCACCTTCGCGCGCCAGCTTGCGTGCCACGGCCGCGCCAATGCCCTGCGCCGCGCCTGTGACCAGCGCGACCTTGCCTTCGAATTGATTTGTCATCTTGTTCCTTGTTCGATGAATGAAAACTAGTGAAAACGCCTGACCGGTACCACCACCGGCGCACCGTCGCCGGGCGCGGACAGCACGTCCACGTCAAGCTCATACAATTGACGCACCAGTGCCGGCGTGACCACATCGCGCGGCGCGCCTGCGGCGACGATGCGGCCGTCGCGCATGGCCACCAGCGTGTCGGCACAGCGCGCCGCCGCGGCCAGGTCGTGCAGCACGATGACAACCGAACGCCCGCCGTTCGCCAACGCGCGCACCCGGTCCAGCACATCGACCTGATGACCCAGATCGAGCATGCTGGTAGGTTCGTCGAGCAGCAAGATTGGCGTCTCCTGCGCCAGGGTCATCGCCAGCCAGCAGCGCTGGCGCTGCCCGCCGGACAATTGATCGAGCCGGCGCTGGGCCAGCGCGCTCACGTCCGTGGACGACATGGCCGCATTCACCGCCAGTTCGTCCTCGCGCGACCACTGGCGGAACAAACCCTGGTGCGGATGGCGGCCGAAGCGAACCAGCCCGCTGACCGTGATGCCTTCAGGCGCCTGCGGCGACTGTGGCAGCATCGCCAAGGTGCGCGAGGCTTGCTGCTGGCGCATTTGCCACAGGTCGTGCGCTCCGAGCTTTATGCTGCCTTGCTGCGGCCGGTGCAGTCGCGCCATGCAGCGCAGCAGGGTGGACTTGCCGCAGCCGTTCGGACCGACGATGGCCGTGACCTTGCCCGGTTCGATTGCCAGGTCGATCCCGTGCAGCACGGGGCGGCCCGGATGGCCTGCATGCAGGTCTTGCACAAGGAGTTGTGTGACTTGTTTATCCATTACTGCGTTTCTCCGTTGCGCTCGTGAAGGAGCAGGTACAGCAAAAATGGTCCGCCGAGCAGGTTGCAGATCACGCCGACCGGCAGTTCTGCATCGCCCAGCACGACGCGCCCGAGCGTGTCGGCGGCGGCCACCAGCAACGCGCCGGACAAGGCGGCGGCCAGCAGCGCGGCCCGCCCGTAGCCGATCAGCCGTTCGCCGATGAATGGCGCGGCCAGCGCCACGAAGGCGATGGGTCCGCACACGCCGACCGCCATCCCGGCCAGCAGCACGGCACACAGCAGCACCTGCCACTGGGTCGCGCGCACCGGCAGGCCAAGGCCGGCGGCGATATCGGGGTCGAAGCGCAGCAGCGCAAGGCGGCGGCTGGCCAGCAGCGCCGGCGGCAGCAGCAAAAGAAGAGCGCCGGCCAGCGGCAGGGCCGAACCGTACGTGCGCCCGCTCAGGCTTCCGATGCTCCACGCGTACAGCGCGCTGGCGTGCATCAGCTCCTGCTGCGACAGCACCAGTTCGGCCGCAGCGCGCAGCAGGCTGGCGATGGCGATGCCGACCACCAGCAGGCGATGCCCACGGCTGTCGAGCGGGCCGCTGGCCAACAGCAGCAGCGCCACCGCGCCCAAGGCGCCCAAGGGCCCGACCCACCACGGTCCGAGCATGCCGGTGGTGCCGACGATGAGCGCCATGAAGACGCCGAGCATGGCGCCGTCGGCCACGCCGAGCATGTCGGGCGAGGCGAGGCGGTTGCGCGTGAGGGTCTGGATCAGGCTTCCGGCGAGACCGAGCGAGGCCCCGGCCAGCACGCCGGTGAGCACGCGCGGCAGGCGAAACTCCAGCACCATCAGGCGCGTGCCGCCAGGGGCATCGCCGTTGACGACATCGAGCAGCTGGGATGGCGACAGCCACGCCGGACCAGCCGACAGGGCCACGGCGACAGCCAGTGCAAGGGCCAGCAGCAGGGCCAGGATGGTGTACAGCGAGCGTTTGGCCACCAGCACCGACAGCGCGCCGCCGCGCAGCACAACCAGGCCTGGTTCGGGCGCCATCATCGAATGCTCCCGCGCGCCAGCCACACCAGCAGCGGCGCGCCGAGTAGGGCGGTGAGGACGCTGATGGGCGTTTCGAACGGTTGCGCCACGAGGCGCGCGCCAAGGTCGGCGAACAGCAGCACGATCGCACCCACCCAGGCCGATGCCGCCAGTTGGGCCGCCAGTCCTTGCGCCAGCGCGCGTGCGAGGAAGGGCGCCAGCAAGCCGAGAAAGGCGATCGGCCCGGTCAGGGCAACCGCGCTGCCGGTCAGCAGCGTGGCGGTGAAGGCGACGGCTGCGCGCAGAAGACGCGGCGAATGCCCGAGCGAGCGGGCGATGTCGTCGCCCAGCAGCATGGCGGACAGCGGCCGCGCCAGGAACAGCGCTGCCAGTAATCCGAAGATGATGAAGGGTGCGGCCAGCATGATCATGCCGCCGCTGGAGCCGGCCAGCGAGCCGAGAACCCAGAAGCGGTATTGGTCGTAGCCGGACGGCTGACTAAGCAGCATGGCGGAACTCAAACCGTGAAAGGTCGCGCCCAGCGCCACGCCGGCCAGGACGAGGCGCAGCGGGCTGCCCGACTGGCGTCCCGCGTTGGCCACGCCGAGCACGCAGGCGTTGCCCAGCAGGGCGCCGGCGCCGGCCCACAACAAATAAGCGAGGCCGGATTCGGCGCCGGCCAGGGTGATGCCAGTCACGACGCCGAGCGCCGCGCCGGCATTCACGCCGAGCAGCCCCGGTTCGGCCAGGCGGTTGCGGGTCACGGTTTGCATCAGCATGCCGGCCACGCCAAGCGCGGCCCCCACCAGCAGCGCCGCCAAGGTACGCGGCGCGCGCACGTCGCGCACGATCATTTGCAAGGGCGAGTTGTCGCCACCGGCCAGCACGGCGCGCAGGTCGGCCATGCCGGCTTCGCCGGCTCCGGTCAGCATCGATGCCAGCAGCAGTGCCGGCAGGATGGGGACGAGCAGCGCGATGCGGCCGGAAGGACTCAAGGCGCGGCCAGGGCTTTGTCGATGTCGGCCAGAACCGCCAGCGCGGCCAGCGGGCCGCCGGGACTGGTCCAGAGCGAGCCATCCACCGCGCGTACCTGATTACGCTGGGACGCGCCGAGCTGGCGAAATGGCGGCGACTGGCGCGCCGCGGCCAGCGCGTCGTTGGCAGGACCGCTGGCGCTCAGCGTGCCGACAAAGATCCAGTCGGCGTCGATGGCTGCCAGCGCCTCCAGGCTCAGTGGCCGTGAATGCGCCGCGCCGGGCTGCATCTGCGCGGCGGGACGGCGCATCTTGAGGTCGGCCAGCACCAGGCTGGAGAAGGAGTCGCGCAGCATGTACGACGGGCCTTGCGGATTCCAGCGCACCACGCTCACCGTGATGTTGGCGCGCTCGCCCAGACGCTGGCGCAGTGCGTCGGCCTTGGCGATGTAGTCGGCCAGGAAGGCGTCGGCGTCGGGCGATTTGCCCATGACGGTGCCGATGCGGCGAAACGTGGCCTGCCAGCTTTCGCCGGGCAGGTAGGTGACCACGGTAGGGGCGATCTTGGCGAGCTGGGACAGCAGCTCCGGGTCGCTCATGCCGCCGGCGAGAATCAGGTCGGGCTGCATGCCGACCACCAGGTCGAGCACGGGCGCGGCAAAATTGCCGGCGCTGGGAATCGTGGCGGCAGTGGCGCCGAGGTAGCGCGGCATGGCCGTTTGCCCACGGCCCTTGGTGGCGCCGGCGGGCTTGATTTTCAGGGCCAGCAGGGCGTCGAGATCGAGTTCGGACAGCGCCACCACGCGCTGCGCGCGTTCGGGCACGGTGACGGCGCGATTGGCGGCGTCCACGATTTTGCGCTGGGCCAGCGCCGGCGCGGCGCACAGCGCCACGAGCGCGAACAGCGCAACGCGGCGCAGAGGTGAGAATGTGTTCATGATTCGGCTTCTTCCAGTTCATCCATGATGCGGTGGCGTTCGGCGTGGTACGCCTCTTCGGTGTGTTCGTCTTTCCAGTACGGGACCGCGTACATGTCGGCGCGGGCCACGCCGCGTTCGGACAGCAAAAAGTCGCGCACGGCCAGCAGCTGGTTGCTTTCGCCCGCCAGCGTGACCGACACGCGGCCCGGCGGCCACGCCATCGCTTTTGCCGCGTCGAGCAGCAAGGTGCTGGCGCCGGGACGGGCGCCCCGGCGCGACAGCCAGTGCACCGAAAAGCCGGCGGGGTAGGGCAGCGCCTGCACTTCGGAGTGGTCGGGAACTTCGATCAGCACGGTGCCCCGCGCCTTGCGGGGCACGCCGCGCAGTGCGGCGGCAATCGCGGCCAGCGCGCTCGGGTCGCCGATCATCAGGTGGTAGTCGGCGGACGGCACGAAGCGCGGCGGCCCGCCCGGACCGGCCACGCCGACGGCGTCGCCCGGCTGGGCGTGCACGGCCCAGCGCGAGGCCGGGCCGTCGTCGCCGTGCAGGACCAGGTCCACATCGAGTTCGCCCGCTTCGGCGTCGTAGCGCGCCACGGTGTAGGTGCGCGCGATGGGCCGGATGTCGGCCGGTGGCCACATCGGGCCGTCGGGCCCGAGCGTCGGCAGCACCGGTTCGCGCTGGCCTTCGCGCGCCAGCAGCAGCTTGATGTGGGCGCCGTCGCTATCGAGCGGAAAGCCGGCCAGCGCTTCGCCGGCCAGGGTGATGCGGCGCATTAATGGGGTCAGTTGCAAGGTGCGGCGCACGCGCAGCATGCGCGGCGGGCTGCGTTTGGGTGTGGGAGTGCTCATCGTGGGTTGCCTTCCGGGTGAATACGTTGCGCCAGCACGCGGCCGATGTGCCCCAAGGGCGCCGGCTGGCTCATGGACGAATGGGTGCAATCGACGTCGATGCGTTCGAGCTGGCCGTTAACGTACGGCGTCCAGCCTTTCCAGTCGGGGGCGTCGGGGCCGCGCCGGCTGGCATGGAAGAACAGCACGTCGCCGTCATAGCGCGGATGGCGCAGCTGCCGGTACAGGCGCATCGACAGCAGCGCGGTGGTGGTAATGCGTTCGAGGTGGGCGTCGTCGGCCGTGGCCAGCGAGCTGCCGGGCCGGCGGAACTGGGCCAGCAGCGCCTCGCGCGGGAGCGGCTGGCCGTCGGCGTCAACCGAGGGCGCGCCGATCACGTCGAGCATGGCGATCAGGGCGTCGCGTTCCTCGGCTTCCGGTTTGCCTTCCCAGATGTCGCTCGGATAGGAATCCATCATCGCCAGCAGCGACACCGTTTCGCCAGCGGCTTGCAGGCGCGCTGCCAGGGCGTGGGCAAGACCGCCGCCGGAGGACCATCCGATCAGGCGGTATGGGCCGTGCGGTTGGGCGCCGCGCACAAGGCCAAGGTAATCGTCGAGCTGCATGTCGATGTCGGCCGGCGGCGTGCCGCTCATGCCGCGCGCCTGCAGGCCGTGGATCGGCGTGTGCGGAAGGTAGGCGGCCAGGCCCAGATAGCACCACGACAAGCCTTCAGCCGGGTGCACGCAGAACAGGGCTGGGCCGCTGCCGCGCTGGATGGTCAGCAGCGGTGCGAATTCGCCGCCCGCAGCGGCGGCTGGCGGCGCGTGGCCGACGGTGCCGAGCGAATGCGCCAGCGCGGCCACGGTACGGTGGCGGAACAGGGCCGATACCGCCACTTCGCGCTTGAGCGCCGCGCCGAGGCGGTTGGCGACCTGGATCGCCTGCAGCGATTTTCCGCCGAGAGCGAAGAAGTCGTCCATTGGCGTCAATGCCTCCACGCCGAGCACCTCGCGCCAGACGGACATCACCGACTGTTCGAGCGGGGTGACACCGAGCACGGTGGGCGCAGCATCCAGTTCACGGGCGCGCAGTGCGGAGCGGTCGATCTTGCCGTTGGCGTTGCGTGGCAGGCGCGCAAGGCTGGCGTAATTGGCCGGCACCGCCGCTGCGGGCAGGCGCTCGGCCAAAAAGGCGCGCAAGGCCGGGGCATTCAGTTTGCCGGCGGTGGCGACGAACGCGCGCAGGTGCTTGCCGCCGTCGGACTGGGACTGGCACACCACCGCCGCTTCGCGCACGCCGGGATACTGAAGCAGTGCGGCTTCGATTTCGGTCGGGTCGATCCGGTGGCCGCTGATCTTGACTTCGTCGTCGAGCCGGCCCAGGTAGCGCAGCTCTCCATCTTCGCCCAATACCACGCGGTCGCCGGTGCGGTAGGCGCGGCGACCATCCGGCAACGTGACAAAACGCTGCGCGGTCAGCGCTTCGCGGTCGAAGTAGCCGCGCGCAAGGCCGCCACCGATCAGGAAAAGTTCTCCTTCCTCGCCGATGCCGACAGGGTGGGGGGCGCCAACGGCGATATCGACACCAGGCAGCGGGCGGCCGATCGGCACGGCGTCGCCGGTCCAGGCGATGGCGTCCGGGCCAGCCAGCTGCGCGGTGGTGCAGATGACGGTGGCTTCGGTCGGTCCATAGGTGTTGAGCAGCACCAGATGGGCTGGTGCTGCCGTGCGCCAGCGCGCCACGCGTTCGGCCAGCGCGGCTTCGCCGCCGATGATGACCAGCCGCAGACAGTCCGGCAGCGCGGCGCCGTGCTGGCCCACGTGGAATGCGAGTTCGTGCCAGAACGCAGTCGGCAGGTCGAGAACGCTGATGCGCAGGCGTGCGCAGGCATCGATGAAGCGTTCGAGCGATTCGAGCATGGCGTCGTCGCGCAGGATCAGGGTTGCACCGGAGCCCAAGGTGAGGAAGATCTCTTCGACGCTGGCGTCGAAATGCAGCGGGGCGAATTGCAGCACGCGGTCGTTTGCGGTGACCTGGTAGCGCGCGGTGGCGCCGGCGCCGAAGTGGGCCAGCGCCGCGCGCTCGATCATGACGCCATTTGGCCGGCCGGTGGAGCCGGAGGTGTAGATGATGTACGCCAGCGCGCTGTCGGCCACCGGCAGCGGGGATGGCATCGGATCGGCCGCCGCGGCCTCGTCGACGCACAGCAGCGGCAGGGAGGCTGGCAGCAGCGGCGCATATTTGCGCAGGCTGAGGACCAGTGTCGGCTTCACGTCTTCCAGCACGGCGGCCACGCGCAGGGCAGGGCCGTCCGGGTCGAGCGGCACGTAGCCCCCGCCGGCCCACATGATGGCCAGCATCGCGATGATGGTGTCAAGGCTGCGCGGGAGCAGCAGAACAACCCGGCTGTCTTCGGTAACGCCGGCGTCGCGCAGGCGCCCGGCCATGCTTTGGACCGCAGCTATCAGCTCCGCATAACTGAGTTCGGCGTCGCCGTGAATCAGCGCGGTCTTGTGCGCGTCGTGCGTGAGCAGGGCAGCGAGCACCGATACAGGTGCGCTGGGCAGCTCACCGCCCGACAGCAGGGCTGGCGTGGCGTGCGGCGCTTGTCCGAGAACGTCGGAAAGCAGCGCGTCGGGCTGTTCAAGCAGGGCGGCCAGCGCGTTCAACAGCGACTGGTGCAGCGCATGCAAGGTGGCTTCGTCGTAGGCGTCCGGATTGGCTTCGATGTCGATGCGGCTGTTCGTGCCCGGGGCGATGGTGATCGACAGGTCTTCAACCGGACCGGCCGACACCGGGTGCGTGACCGCGTGCAGCGCACCGAATACCGGCGGGCGGTCGAACGGCATCAGGTTGATAACCGCGCCGAACAGGCGGCGCGTGCCGCCGCTCATGCCCAGGTCGTGTTTCAGGTGTTCGTAGCGATAGCGCTGGTGCGGACGGATTGCCTTCATCTCGGCGGCGACCGCGCGCGCCAAATCGGCCAGCGACTGCCCGGACGTTGGCGCAAGGCGCAGGGGGACGATGTTCATCGCCATGCACGGAATGGTCAGCGCCACCGAGCCAAGGCGGCCCATGACGGGCAAGCCCAGGGTCAGGTCGCCCGCGCTGCTGTGGCGGCGCAGCCACGCGCCGGTGGCGGCGACCAGGACGGCGGCCCAGTCCACACCGGCGGCGCTGGCCACTGTCTGGCAGCGTTCGATCGTGCTGGTGGCGATGCCGCCACGCACACGGCGCACGCCGCGCGCCACGGTGGCCGATGGTGCCAGCATGGCCGGCGCGCCGGCATCGGCCATGCGCGCGATCCAGAAGTCGCGGTCGCGCGCGTAGGCGGGCGATGCGACGTAGGCGGCATCTTCGGCCACCACCGGATCGAGCTTGCCGGCGCGCGCCGGCGGCGCTTCGGTATTGCCGGTGCGGGCCGAATACAGGGCCGCCACGCGCTGCGCGAGCATGGCGTAGGCAAAGCCGTCGAGGGCGATGTGGTGGGCGCGCAGGTACCACAGCGCCTTCTCCGGGCCAATTTGCAGCAGCGCGCTGGCAAACAGCGGGCCGCGCGCCAGGTCGGCCGGCTGCTGCAGGTCGGCCTGCATCCACAGCCGGGCCTCAGTCTCGCTCATGTCGTGGCGCGCGAACGGCCAGTCATTCTGCGGCTCGGGCGTTTGCCAGACCGCGTCGCCATCGCTGGCAAAGCGCATGTGCAGGGCATCGCATTCGCGCACGGCCTGGCGCAGCGCGGCTTCGAAGTGGGCGTGCTCCAGCGGGCCGCTTAGTTCGACCGCTTCCGCCGTCCAGTAGGCGGGGCTGGCGGCATCGAGCTGCTGCCCGAGCCAGATGCCGTATTGCGCGCTTGTCAGCGCCAGCCGTGCGCCGCTCACTTGCCCACCCGGCGCGCGTCGAGCAGTTCCCACCAGTCGGCCAGGGTCGGACGTTCGGCCAGTTCGACGAACGTGGTTTCGATGCCGGCGCGGCGCCAGCGTTCGATCAGGCTCATAAGACGGATCGAATCGAGACCGGCGAAGAGCAGGTTGTCATCGGGGAGCAGGTCCGACGCCGGAACGGCAAGCAGTTCCGCCACTTCCGCCTGCAGGGCGGTGCGCGTGGCGTGCCAGGCGATTGCCGGCTTGAGCGCGCCGGCCACGGTCGCCGTGCTGGCAACCACGCCGCACCGCTGCGATACGTAGTCGAGGCCCATCTGATGCTGTTCAGCCGAGAAATCGGCCAGCGCGTCGCCCACCAGGAAGGGCTGGATGTCGTTCATGAAGGCGTCGGCTGCGGTCATCAGGCAACCGATATGGGCGTACACGCCGCACACGATCAGCTGGTCGCGGCCCTGTTCGCGCATGCGCGCCAGCAGGTCGCTGCGCACGAAGGCGCTGTAGCGCCATTTGGTCAGCACGGTGTCCTGCGCGCGCGGCGCCAGGCTTGCCACGACCGGTGCGCGTTCGGGCTTGGCGGTCAGGCCGGGACCCCACCAGTCGGTGAGCAGGCCACGGTCCTGGGCCGATTGCTCGGCCGGCTGCGCGGTGTAGACCACCGGTACGCCGGCGGCATCGGCTGCATCGCGCAGCTGCCTGATGTGCGCGATCAGCTCGGGAATCGGCGCGGCGGCGGTATCGTAGAAATCGAGGAAGTATTCCTGCATGTCGTGAATCAGCAGCACTGCGCGCTTCGGTTCAGGCATCCAGGTGACGCGGTTGTCCGGCATGGCCGTGGGCATGGGGTAGGAGGCGATTTTCGGGATGGTCATGGTGCTTGCCGATCTTGTGATTGAGTGCCGATCAGCTGGGCGATCTGTTCGCGCAGCTGGCGTTTGTTAACTTTGCCGACGCCGGTGGTGGGGAAGCGCTCGACGAATTCGATGCGGTCGGGGATCTTGTACTGGGCCACCCCGCGTTCGCGCAGGAAGCGCGTCAGTTCAATCGCCCGCACCGGCGCGCCGCGCGTGACGATGAAGGCGCAACTGCGCTCGCCCAGGTAGGCGTCCGGCATCGACACCAGCGCGGCGTCGTGCACGCCGGGGTGGGCCAGCAGGTGGTTCTCGACTTCCTCGGCTGCGACCTTGTCGCCGCCGCGGTTGATCTGGTCCTTGGCGCGGCCTTCGACCACCAGGTGGCCGGACGGCAGGCGCATCACCAGATCCCCGGTGCGGTAGAAACCGTCGCTGGTAAAGGCGCGCGCGTTGTGTTCTTCGGCGCGGTAGTAGCCGCGGATGGTGTACGGACCGCGCGTGAGCAGGTGGCCGATTTCGGCGTCCGGCAGGTCGCGGTCTTCATCGTCGACGATGCGGACTTCGTCCGCTGGCGAGATCGGGCGGCCCTGCGTATTGGCGGTCAGTTCGGGCGAGTCGTCAGGACGGGTGTAGTTGACCAGGCCTTCGGCCATGCCGAATACCTGCTGCAGGGCGCAGCCGAGCACCGGCCCGACGCGGCATGCCGCTTCGGCGGAGAGGCGCGCGCCGCCCACTTGCAGCAGTTTCAGGCTACCCAGCTTGTGGCGGGTGGCGCCGGCGGCGTCCAGCCACACCATGGCCAGCGGCGGCACCAGCGCGGTGATGGTCACGCCTTCGGCTTCGATCAGCGGGAAGGCGTCGTCCGGCGTGGGCCGGCGCGCCAGCACCACGCAGCCGCCCGCGTGGAATACGCCGAAGCTGCCCGGGGAACTCATTGGGAAGTTGTGCGCGACCGGCAGGGCGCATAAATACACGCTGTCGCGGTCAAGTTCGCAGATGTCGGCGCTGGCGCGCACGCTATATAAATAGTCGTCGTGGGTGCGCGGGATCAGCTTGGGCAGGCCGGTGGTGCCGCCGGAGAGCTGCAGGAAGGCCACGTCGCCCGGCTGCGGGCCGGCAATCGGCGCTGCATCTTCATACAGCGAGTCGAAAGAGATGAATTCGGCGGCGTCGCCCAGCACGATCACACGCGCCAGCGCCGGCACTTCGGCCATCACTTCGCGCGCCAGGGTGCGGTAGTCGAAGCCGGCGTCGCTGTCGGCGATGAGGTAGGCGGCGGCATCGGTAAGCGCGCACAGGTGGCCGATTTCGTGGCGGCGGTGCGCGGGCAGGGCAAACACGGGCAGCGCGCCGATGCGGAACAGGGCGAAGCAGGCGACAAAGAATTCGGCCACGTTGGGCAGTTGCACGACCACGCGGTTGCGCGGGGCGATGCCCAGGCGGATCAGGCCAGCGGCGAAGCGGTCGGCGCGCCGATCGAGTTCGGCATAGCTCCAGCGGCGCGCGCCGCACACCAGGGCGACGCTGTCGGGATGAACAAGCGCGCGGGTGCGCAGGAGAGAGCCAAAGGTTTCACCGGTCCAGTAGCCGGCTTCGCGATAGCGCGCCGCAAAGTCGTCGGGATACGGGGTGAAACCGGGCAGATAGTCACTGGTCATGCCGCTTCCTCCAGCACCGCTTCGAGGCCCATTGCGCGCAGCATGGTGCGCAGCTTGCCGGACGTTTCGAGGAATTCGAGTTCGGGGTCCGATCCGGCCACGATGCCGGCGCCGGCGTACAGGGTGGCGCTGTGGGTGCCCACTTCGGCGCAGCGCAGGGTGACTGCCCATTCGCCGTCGCCGTTGGCGTCCATCCAGCCCACCAGACCGGCGAAGAAACCACGGTCGAAGCCTTCCGCCTCGCTGATGAAGCTGCGCGCCAGTGCGGCGGGATGGCCGCAAACGGCTGGCGTGGGGTGCAGCGCCATTGCCAGCGCGAGCGAACTCATACCGGGCTCGTTCAGTTGCGCCGTCACTTCGCTGCCCAGGTGCCACATGGTGGGTGTGGCGATCAGCGACGGCACGGCCGGCACGGTCACCGAGTGGCAGTACGGACGCAGCGAATCGGCCACCATGTCGGCCACCAGCGCGTGTTCGTGCAGGTCCTTTTCCGACTGCAGCAAGCCTTGCGCGCGGCGCTGGTCTTCATGCGGGTCGGCGCTGCGCGGGATCGAGCCGGCCAGCGGATGGCAGCGCACACGGGTGCCATGGCGCGAGAGCAGCAGCTCGGGACTGGCGCCGATCAGAGTGCGGCGGCCGTCGTGGTCCGGCGCGAGATCGATGGCGAAGGTGTAGCCGTGCGCGTTGCGCGCGCCAAGGCGTGCCAGCAGGCCGGCCACGTCGATCTCGGTTTCGAGGGTCAGTGAGCGCGACAGCACCACCTTTTCAAGCCGACCGGCGCGGATGCGTTCGACCGCCTGGGCCACGGCACGCTGGTACTGGTCTTGCGTGGGAACGGATGCGATGGTGCGCGGGAAGCGGGCGCGCGCCGGTGGTGCTTGCGGGGTTGCGGCAGGCAGATTGGCCGGGCCGGTCGCCATCATCACGTGCTCGGGAATGAATAGGTGCGCCGGAGCGTCGGCCAGGAACGGCACGGCGCCGATCATCACCGGGGTCGCGGTACCGTCGCGGCGCGCGGAGCGCAGCAGGTCCGCAGCGGCGCCGGCCAGCGCGGATCCGGATTGCGGCGGCAGGATGCTGCGCTTGCCGCTGGCCAGCAGCGTGTGGCCGGGCGACGAGAACAGGGTGGCGCCAGTTTCGTAATGCGCGCGGAGATCGGCCGCGCTGGAACGGCTCAGATAGTGGCCGTGCAGTCTGTCATTCATCGTGAATATTCCTTGCGTGAGGAGGGCAGTCGGAGCGATTCGCCGGGTAGGCGGGGCCGAACTATAGATCATAATGATTATCATTTACAATCTAAATATTAATGCAAATGAGATTGATTCGCATTTACTGATTATGGTATGCTTAAGTTTCACGCCTGTCAACGATGACGAAATGTTCATCACACCTGAAAAGACCTATCATGCCCGTACCGCACCCCGCCGCCCGCCAACCGGGCTTGCCACCGCATGCCGCGGCGGCCCTTGCCGTTCACGCCACTACCCGGAGTGAGCACGCATGAAGCGCGACCTGTCTCCGCTCTCGCACGACACGCCCGGCGCCTTGCCGTCGCCCGCCGAATTGCGCGCGCAGTTGCCGCTGTCGGACAGCACGGCGCTGCTCATCGGCGCCGCACGCCAGAGCGTGCGCGATGTCCTCGACCGGCGCGACCCGCGCCTGATGGTGGTGGTCGGCCCCTGTTCGATCCACGACCTGCATGCGGGGCTCGATTACGCGCGCCGGCTCAAGGCGCTGGCCGATGAAGTGGCCGACACGCTGTTCGTCGTCATGCGCGTGTACTTCGAAAAGCCGCGCACGCGCATCGGCTGGAAAGGGCTGATCAACGATCCGCGCATGGATGGATCGTTCCGCATCGCCGAGGGCCTGGCGCTGGCGCGGCGCTTCCTGATCGATGTGGCCCAACTGGGTTTGCCGGCGGCGACCGAGACGCTCGATCCGGTGTCGCCGCAGTATGTGGGTGAGCTGATCAGCTGGGCGGCGATCGGCGCGCGCACCACGGAATCGCAGACGCACCGCGAAATGGCGTCGGGCCTGGGCGTGCCGGTCGGCTTCAAGAACGGCACCGACGGCAAGGTCGACACCGCGGTGAACGCCATCGCATCGAGCTCGCATCCGCATGCTTTTCTGGGCATCGATGCCGATGGCCGCGCGGCGGTGATCCGCACGCCGGGCAATCCGTATGGGCACCTGGTGCTGCGCGGCGGCGGCGGGCGTCCCAATTACGACGCGGCCTGCGTGGCGCTGGCCGGGCAGGCGCTGGAGAAGGGCGGCCTGCCGCCGAATATCGTGATCGACTGCGCGCACGATAACTCGAACAAGAACCACACCTTGCAGGCGCGCGTGCTGGACGACGTGGTGCGCCAGCGCCTGGCGGGAAACCGCAGCGTGGCCGGCGTGATGATCGAAAGTTTCATCGAGGCGGGCAACCAGGCCATCCCGGCCGAACTGTCCGCCCTGCGCTATGGCTGCTCGGTGACCGACCCGTGCGTCGACTGGGCCGAGACGGCAGCCATGCTGCGCGCTGCGCGCGAGGCCCTGCGCGAGAGCGTGGCGGCGCTGCGGGAGGGCCGCGATGTCTAAGCCGTCCCGCGCGATTTTGCTGGTCGCGGCGCTGCAGTTCGTGTATCTGGTCGACTTCATGATGGTGCTGCCGCTCGGGCCGGACCTGGCGCGCGAACATGGCTTTGCGCTCGACCGCCTGGGCTGGCTGGCCGCCGCTTACACGCTGGCGTCGGCGGTGTCCGGCCTCGTGACGTTCCGCCTGCTCGACCGCTTCAACCGCAAACCAGCGCTGCTGCTCACCTTCGGCCTGCTGGCGCTGGCGACGCTGGCGACCACTTTTTGCCATGGCTTGCCGGCGCTGATGGTGGCGCGCGCGCTCACCGGCGCTTTTGGCGGGCCGGCGGTGGCGATCGGCATGGCCATCGTGATCGACCTGACCCCGCCCGAACAGCGCGGCAAGGCCATGGCCAAGGTGATGCTGGGTTTTTCGCTGGCGGCGATCGCCGGCGTGCCGCTCGGGCTGGAGCTGGCGCGCGCTGGTGGCTGGCAGGCGCCGTTCTATATGGTGGCGGCGCTGGCGGCGCTGGTGCTGGTGGCGATGGCCTGCCTGCTGCCGGCGTTGGAAGGGCACCTGAACGCGCGCGAGAAGGTCTCGGCGCGCATCCTGCTGGCGCGGCCCGCGGTGCGCCTGGCGATCCTGCTGCAGGCCGGCAGCGCGTTCTCGGCGTTCCTGGTGATCCCCCATTTTTCGGCCTACTTTTTGCTCAACATGGGCTTTCCGCGCGCGCAGCTGGGCATGCTGTACTTTGCCGGCGGCGTGGTGGCGCTCTTGACGGTGCAGCTGCTCGGGCGCCTGGCCGACCGCACCGGTCCGGTGCTGGCGGCGGGGCTGGCCACGACCGCCTTCTGCGCCGGCCTGGCGCCGTTTTTCGGGCTCGGCGCGGCGCTGCCGATCCTGTTCTTCGTGCTGTTCATGGCCGGGAACGCGGGGCGCAACGTGACCATGGCGGCCACCGTCAGCCAAGTGCCGTCGCCGCACGAACGGGCCGGCTTCATGTCGCTGCAAAGCCTGGTGCAGGATGTGGCCATCGGCGCGGCCGCGCTGGTGACCAGCTGGCAGTTGGGCGAGGCGGCCGACGGCAGGCTCACCGGCATGGCGCCGGTGGCGGCGCTGGCGGCTGTTGTCGCCCTGGCCGTGGCTTGCGGACTGGCGCGGCTGGCCGGAGCGCGCCGCGCTGTTGCGCTGGAGTGACACCGAACGGGGCGCAATGGCATCGTCTTGAAAAATTATCTTTCAATGATGCAATTTTTTGCGGGGACTGGACTTATAATTATCGGCACTATTGACCACGCCAAGAGCCAGATGGAAAACCACCAGTCCTCGCAAATCCCTACCCTGACCTATGTGGAGAATGAAGACCATCCGGTGTTCGGCACCCTGGTCGAGCAGATTCTCCACCTGCTCAATTCCAAGCTGATTTTCAGCGACATCATCATTCATCAGAACAGTCCGCTGATGCTGCGCCAGCCGAAAGGGCTGGTGGCGGTGACCGATTCGCCGATCACCAAGGAAGAGCTGGAAGAGTTCTTCGAAGTGATCGAGCCCGATTGGGCCGAGCGCATTTCCGACCGCGCCTTCGACCGTTCGATCGACCTGCACACGGCGCGCATCCGCGCCAACTGCTTCACGTTCCAGGGCAAGAAGCGGCTCGGCTGCGTGGTGCGGCGCTTTCCGCGCGAACCGCTGCCGCTGAATCAACTGGGCCTGCGCGCGGCCGAGCAGGATTTCGCGCTGCTCACCAGCGGGCTGGTACTGATCATCGGCGACACCTGCCAGGGCAAGTCGACCACGATCGCCTCGATGATCGACCAGATCAACAAGACGCGCTCGGGCCACATCATCACCATCGAAGACCCGGTCGAGACGCTGATCCCTCAGCGTAAATGCATCATCACCCAGCGCGAAGTGGGCTTCGACGGCGACGTCGAGAGCTACTACCTCGGCGCGCTGGATGCGCTGCGCGAGCGGCCGGACGTGATTGTGATCGGCGAAATCCGCGACGCCCAGACCGCGCAGGAAGCGCTGGCGCTGGCCGAATCGGGTCCGCTGGTACTGGCGACCCTGCACGCGCGCTCGACCGAGCTGGGTTTGCAGAAGATGCTGCGCCTGCTGGGCAATTCGGACGCGCAGGCGCAGGCCCTGGCCAGTGCCCTGCGCGGGGTGCTGTGCCAGGCCTTGCTGCCGTCGGTCGGGGGCGAGCGGTATTACCTGGCCACCGAGTGCCTGAGCTCGAATCCGGAAGTGGTGCGCATGATCGAATCCGGCCGGGTGGCGGAAGTGCGCTCGCTGATGGATGGCGGCACCGGCAAGTTCAACGCGGGCTGCCATTCGATGAATACGGCGCTGGTGAACCTGCTGCGCGAGAAAAAAATCAGCGTCGAAGATGCGCGCAATGCGACCACCGACCGGATCGGGTTTGCCGATGCGTGTTATAGCGGGATGCTGGACGCGGCGTGACGGCTGGTTGCCCGAGTCAGGACAAGAAGGCGCGCGCGTTTTTCGCTTGCCGCGCGCTTTGCCGTCAGTCACTTCAAGGTTCGGAAGCTTGGGCAATAAAATCATCTTGTTGGTTTGCCGCGTGCGCAATTCGTGGCGCCGATTGGCGCACTATTACTGTGAACTCAACGTCATTCATCCGTTTCGCAATGGAAATGGGCGTGCGCAACGGCTGATGTTTGAATTGATTGGCATCAATGCTGGCTTCGAAATTCGCTGGGAGCCGATTGGACGCGCGGAATGGGCCGATGCCAATATCGCCGCATTTTATTGCCGGCTTGATCCCGCTGACCGATCTCCTAGATCGTACTCTCACTCCCATTTGAGCACTGCAGGTGCAAGGCCCCATGGTGTTGAGCGAGCGGTGCGCACATCCACCGCGCCCGAGGCCCTGCGCAAGGAAGGCGTGTTCGATGCGCAAGGCGGCGAATGGCATGCCCCGTCGCAACTCAATCGAGTGGCGCGCTGCGATACCTGTTGACCTCCGACGCCGTCACCGGCGGCGCCTTGTTGCCCCAGCTGCTGCGCAGATAGGTCACCACGGCCGCCACTTCATTGTCGTTCATGCTGTGGCTGTAAGGCGGCATGCCATATGGCCGCTGATTGCCGGCCGTGCCCGGCGCAAAGCCGCCGTTGAGCACGATGCGGATCGGATTGACGGCTTCCTTCATCGTCAGTGCGCGGTTGCCGGCCAGTGGCGGGTAGTGCGGCGGCAAGCCCTTGCCGTCCGAGCCGTGGCATTCCACGCAGCTCGCTTCGTACAGCTTCTTGCCCTCCGCAATCACCTGGCCCACGCGCGGATCGGTCGATATCTCCACCGCAGGCGCCGGCGTGGCCGGCAGCGACTTGAGATACACCGCCATCGCCGTCACGTCCTCGGTGTCCAGATGCTGCAGGCTGCGCTGCACCACCTCGGCCATCGGTCCGAACACAGTCGCGCGCGGCGAGATGCCGGTCTTGAGCAGATCGACGATGTGCGGCACTTCCCAGCTGCCCAGGCCGGCTTCGGCGTCGGAGGTGAGCGACGGGGCGTACCAGCCGATCATCGGAATCAGGCCGCCCGACAAGCCGTCTTCGCTGGCGCCGAAACTGTTGCGCGTGCTGTGGCAGGCGGCGCAGTGGCCCAGCCCCTCGACCAGGTAGGCGCCGCGGTTCCACTGGGCGTTCTGGCTGCTGGCCGGCACGTATTCGCCCGGCTTGAAGTACAGCAGGCGCCAGCCGGCCAGCATGATCTGCTGGTTGTAGGGGAAGGCGAGCTTATGCGGCTTGTTCGGCACCTTTTGCGCCGGGATGCTTTGCATGAAGGCGTACAGCGCGTCCGAGTCGGCGCGGCTGACCTTGGTGTAATTGGTGTACGGGAAGGCCGGATACAGCAGGCGGCCATCGCGCGATTTGCCGTTGTGCAGCGCGTTCCAGAAATCGTCGGCGCTCCAGGCGCCGATGCCGGTCTCGCGGTCGGAGGTGATGTTGGGCGCGACCAGGCTGCCGAAGGGCGTTTCCAGCGCGCGCCCGCCAGCGTATTCGGCGCCGCCACGCACGGTGTGGCATGCCATGCAGTCGCCCGCCTTGGCCAGGTAAGCGCCCCGGGTAATGTTGTCGGCGGTCGGCGCGAAGGCGGCCGGCGACGACGCGGCGATGAAGTCGTTGCGCGGCCAGGCGATGGCCACGGCAACGCCGATCACGGCGGTCAGTGCAGCCAGGCTGATGAGTAGTTTCTTTTTCATGAATCGGTTCCTGGCTTAATCCGGGGCGCTGCCGCACTTGATGGGCAAGGGGCGGGCGATGGCGGCGACGGGGCGGGCGTCGGGCGCCGTCTGCTGGGTGCCGAGCCAGACGGTCACGGCGGCCACGTCTTCCAGGCTCATGCGCTCGGTGATCACGGCCATGCAGTCGGGCTCGTGGGCACGGCGCGTCTTGTTGCGCCAGGCGCCGAACTGGGCGGTGAGATAATCGGGCGGCAAGCCGACCAGACCGGGAATCGATGGCGTCACGCCGGTCAGTTTCTCGCCGTGGCAAGCGATGCAGGCGGGTACCTTGATGGCGGGGTCGCCCTGCATGGCGAGCTGGCGGCCGCGCGCCAGCACGGCGGGCGCGCTGGCGGTGGCGCGCGCCGGCAGCGGCGGCAGGTGTTCACTGGCGAAGTGGTCGGCGATCTCGCGCAGGTATGCGTCGGGCAGGTAATCGACCATGTAGGTCATCAGCGGAAACTGGCGGCGGCCTTCGCGGAAATTGACCAGCTGGTTGTACAGGTAGCCGGCCGGCTTGCCGGAAATGCGCGGGAAGAAGGCGTCGTTGACGTCCTTCTTGGCGTGGCAGGAGGCGCAGGCGAGCAGGCGCTGCTGCATGGTGTCGGGCAGCACGGCGGGGCGCTCGGCCGCGTGCAGCGGGGCCGCTGCCAACGCGACGAACGCAAGCGCGCCGAACACGACTGTGCTGGTGAGGGTGTTTCGCATGGATGATTCTCTGATAAGGTAACCGGTGACAGCATCATAGCGCGTCGGGGCAGGGCACGACAGGTGCAGCGCGAAGCGAAAAAGCGGATCAGGGCAGGGCTATTCAGGAGAGGCAGGAAACACGTTCATGATCGACAAGCTGGAGATCAATCACTTAAGAATCCTCGACGCTTTGTACAAGCTGGGCAAGCTGTCGGCGGCGGCCGAGCATCTGGGCGTGTCGCAGCAGGCGATCAGCCTGCAGTTGAAGAAGTTGCGCGAACTGTTGTGCGACCCGCTGTTTGTGCGGACCGGGCACGGCATGGTGGCGACCCCATACGCCAGATTGATCGAGCCGCATATTGAGCAGGTGCTGGTGCGCATCAACGCCATTCCGCTGCCCGATTCGGTCACGCCGGCCCAGATCGAGCGGACGCTGGCGATCTGCGCCACGGACTATACGCAAAAAGTCATCCTCGGCCCGCTCATCGGCGAGCTGCGCGTATTGGCGCCGAAGGTGAAAATCATTGTCAGCGGCATCGAGGTCGTTAACCTGAACCAAAAAATGCAGCGGGGCGACATTGACCTGACGTTCACCTCCGACGGCTACGTGCCGGCCGGGTTGATCTCGGAGCCGCTGTTCATCGAACAGTACCGCTGCGTGTCGGCCGACGAAGCCATGCTCGCCGGCGGCGTCATGGCGCTCGATAAGCTGATCGAATACGACTTTATTATTACCTCGCCTGGCATCGGCAGCTTCAAAGGATCGGCGGATACCTGGTTCGAGCGGCAGGGCTTGCGCCGCAACGTGGTCATGTCGGCCCCATCGTTTTTCATGACGATGGGCTATCTGAAGCAGTCGGACATGGTCGGTTTTATCCCGACCCGCCTGCTGCCGTGCGATGGCTTGTTTGACATCCCGCTGGAAAAATATCCGCCCGGGTATGAAGTCGTGGCCGCGTACCATCCCAGCGCAAACAACGACCCCTTCTTGCGTTGGCTGCTGGGGCGGGTGCGCCTGCTGCTGTCGGCCTGACCATGAGTTCGCTTGTATCGCTTACAAGTGCGCGGCGATTGATAGGCCGGTGGCGCGCCCGCATACTGCGGCCTCATTCTTTTCAGTGAGGTCGTTCATGCGTATCAAACAGATCAATCCCGCCGCCTTGTATGACGGCGCACCGTTCGGCATGTCGCAGGCCACGGTCGATAGCGGCAGTGGGCTTGTCTTTGTATCGGGGCAGGTCGATTGGGATACGAATTACCAGGTCAAACACGACAGCATCGAAGCGCAGGCCGAGAGCGCCTTGCAGAACCTGTTGACGGTGCTCGATGCGGCTGGTTCGTCGGCCGGCAATGTGCTGCAGCTGCGCGTGTATGTGCGGGGCGAACTGGGCGATTATATGGAGACACTGGCGCCGATGATGAGCAAATACTTCGGCGCATCGCGGCCGGCGCTCACCGGCATCGGTGTCGCCTCGCTGGCGTCCCCGCAAACCTTGATTGAAATTGAAGCGGTGGCAAGGGTATGCGATGAATGAGTAAGGTGCGGGAATCGGGGGTTAGGAGCCGGGCTGCGCAAATCAAGCTGTCCAGCCCGCCATCGGGGCTGTATAGTTATAAAAAGTTCATGTATGCAAGTTGGACAGTGACGTTTGTTTGCGGTCCTGATGAACCGTGTCCATTTATCGTTTCACACTGCGCCAACTTTGCCCGGGCGTACTCCACCCACCGCATTCATGAGGACGAATCTGATGCGACCTATCCCGAACGACTCGACTTATTCGTATTTGTACGTACAGCCCGCAATCTCCGCGGCAACTCATCGGTTTACCGCCCGACGTCGGGCAAGCCGTATTGCGGTGATGCATGCGATTGTCGGCCTTGGGGCATTGACTGTCCTGCCGGCGTTTGCGGCAACCCCGGCAACGCTCGTCAGCAGCGCTTCGCAACGTTGCCTGGACGTAGCCCAAGGCAACCAGCAGCCCGGCACGGCCGCCATCATCTTCGATTGTCACGGGGCCGCCAATCAGAAGTGGGAATTTTCCGCCGCAGGTGAATTAAAAACATTCGACGGCGCCCGGTGCCTGGATGTACGCGGTGCGAGCACCCAGCCACAGGCCATCGTGCAATCGTATACCTGCAATGGCGGTGCCAATCAAAAATGGACGCTCAAGGCCGATAAAACCATCGTCAATGCGCAATCCGGGCTTTGCCTGACTGTGAAAGGAGCCGCCACCGCCAATTCGACCGGCATCGACATGTGGCGCTGCGAAGGCAGCGCCCACCAACAATGGTCAGTCGGTGCAACAACGCCTCCGCCGACCGACACGCAGGCGCCAACGCCGCCGAGCGGCCTGGCGATCAGTGCCCTGGCGTGCCGCTCCGCCACGCTCACATGGAAGGCATCGACCGACAATGTCGGTATTGCCTATTACGATATCTATCGCGATGGGCAAGCCCTCGGCACGGTCAACGCCAGCACGCTCACGGCCCAGCTCGTACTAACGCCGGGAGCGAACTGGGGCGTGTACGTCAACGCCCGCGATGCGGCGGGCAACGTGTCGCAGGCCAGCACCTCGCTGCAGGTCAAGGTGCCGCAATGCCAGGTGGACACCCAGCCTCCCTCCGTCCCCACCGGCTTCCGGGGAACGATTGCCGGCACCACGGCGACATTCGCCTGGTCTGCTTCCACCGACAACGTCGCCGTGACCGCCTACGACATCTTCCGCAACAATGTCGTCGCCGGCACCACCAGTACGCTCGGCTACACCGACACCGGGCTCGCTGCCAACACGACTTACCAATACACGCTCGCTGCGCGCGATGCGCAGGGCAACGTGTCACCACGCGGGACGACCTTGTCGCTCACATCCGGCAGCGCCTGCGCCGACGTCATTTGCTCGACGGTGCAGGTGGCGACCGAGACGGATATTCCATGGGGCCTCGCTGCCCTGCCGGACGGAACGGTGTTATACAGCCGCCGCGACGCGCGCGACATCATCTTGTTGAACCCGGTTTCGGGCGTCAAGAAAACGGTGGGCGTGATTCCCAACGTCCAGGGTACCGATGGCGAAGGCGGGCTGCTTGGCCTGGCCATACCGCCCGGCTTCCCGGACACGGATTCCTGGCTGTACGTGTATCACACCAGCCCGACGGACAACCGGATCGTGCGCATCCGCTATTTGAATGGCGCGCTCGACACGGCGTCGCTCGAGGTTTTACTCAAGGGCATCGGCCGCAACAAATATCATAATGGCGGGCGCCTGCGTTTTGGCCCGGACGGCAAACTGTATGCCACCACGGGCGACGCTCAAAACGGCAACTACGCGCAAGACACCAACAATCTTGCCGGCAAAGTCCTGCGGCTCAATCCCAACGGCACGCCGCCGGCCGATAATCCGTTCGGAAACTATGTCTGGAGTTACGGCCACCGCAATCCGCAGGGACTGGCCTTCGACTCACGCGGCCGTTTGTGGGAACAGGAGTTTGGCGATTCGCAGGATGAAACCAACCTGATCGTAAAAGGCGGCAACTACGGCTGGCCGAATTGCGAAGGCGTCACCTCGCGCTCCGGTAGCGGTTGTGCAACGGCGGGGTATGTCGCGCCAAAAACGACCTATCGCAATTCGGAAGGATCGTGCAGCGGCATCGCCATCGTCCGCGATTCGCTGTACGTTGCATGCCTCGCCGGTAAACGTTTGTATCGCAGCGACATCAGCGGCGACAAGCTGATCAATGCCCGGCAATTTTTTGTCGGCACCTATGACCGGCTGCGCACGGTGGAACCGGCGATCGACGGCAATTTGTGGATGGCCAACAGCGATGCCGCCGGCGACAAGGATAGCGTGCCGAACAATACGAATACGAAGATCTGGAAGGTGACGTTAAAGCCGTAAATCGAGGCAGGCTGCCCGAACGGGCAGCCTGCTTGCTGAAATGAAGGCTTACAGCGCGGCCTTGGCCGCTGCCTGGTCGGAACGCCAGCGCCGGTACACGCGCAACGCCACGTGCGCGTCGTCGGCCGCATACAGGATCTGCTTGTCGCTCAGGCGCGGCAGGGACCAGTTGGTGGTGGTGATCTTCTTGGATTTCTGCAGCTTCTGGCCGAAGAAGCGCGCGACCGCGGTCTTGGCACCCAAGGTATTGCGTTCGCCCTTGCGCAGCGCGTTCGACAGGTCGAGCACATTATGGGTGTCGATGCCGAGCTTGCTTTGCAGGCGCAGCAGGTCATCCTTCAGGCCGAAACCGACCTTGAGGATTGTCTTCGATTCGAGCACGGCCTTGAGCACCTCAACGGACGGCTTGGCGCCGATCTGGAACAGATAAGCGACCTCGTCGGTCGCCAGCTGCACCAGGTGCGGGCCGGTCGACTGTTCACCCTTCAAGAAGGTCGGCTTCGATTCGGTATCGAAGCCGAGCACGTCCGTGGAGGAGAGCGCCGCCAGCGCTTCGGCCGCATCCTGGTCGGACTTGACCATGCGCACGTCGGCCAGCTTGATGCCGTCGTAAGGCGGCAGCAGCGCTTCCGGATCGGTCGTCATTGAGCCCGAAATCAACCGTTGCGCGAGAACTTGGAGGCGAGCTGGAGCAGCTTTTCCTGGCGCAGGCGGTTCGCTTCGTCCGCTTGCGCGGCGTCGCGTTCGGCCTTCTTGCGCTCGGCTTCTTTCTTGAAGCGCTGCTGCAGGGTTTCCTTGGCGTGGGTGCGGTGGATGTCGGTCACTTCCGCACCTGCCACGCCGTCGAGGTCGTAGCGCACCGTGGCTTTTTCCATCGCGCGCAGGTAGCGCAGGGAACCCGTGTGGATGCCCAGCGCGGCGCGCATGGTCTTGCGGTCCAGGCCGGGAACGCGCGCCAGAAGCTGCTTGTCGATGCCGATGGCCAGGGGCAGGCAGTCGCGGAAAGCAGGAAACTGTTGTTGCAATTGCTTGAGCAGGGAGCGCGCGCTTTGCGCGGGTGCCGGAGCTGGCGCGGCGACCGCAGGTGCTGGAGCGGTCATCGCGGGTGCTGGAGCTGGCGCTGTGACGGGAACGTCCGCGGACTCGGCGGCAAGACTAGTTGTATTCATTGACTTCATTGTAAGAGCTGGAACCGGAAGGATAGCATGCGGCCATAGGCGCGTGCGGGGATTTTATTCGCTTTGGACCCATCCGCACATGCGCGGATGAGCAGGAAATCGTGTATCATCCACCTCTTGCCCTGCGCGCGGGTTGACGAAGCGCAGAAGGTTCAGTCAGTAGGAAGAGGGCGTCACGGCACCAGCGGTGTGGGTCAGGATTATATCTTTGGCTTATATCTGGTATTCGATATATCAATTATCGCGATATCTCGCATTGGTGCATAATAGTGACTGTCTCCTCTATTCTTCATCTGAAAAATAGATTCAAGCCCGTTTTGCCACGGGCTTTTTTTCGTTCCGCCATGCATAGCGCCATTTTGATCATAGCACACGCACCACTGCAACCCCGCACGGGGAATGCCCGCCTGGGCTACCGAAGCAGTCGGTCGTGCTTGCAATTCGGCTACATCGCCCTTAGCTAGGGCCATCCTGATACACGTTCCATCGAGCGCGGTACGCCGGGCTCGGGTGGATTATTGACTGGAGTTTTAATGAAGAACACCGCTAAGACCTTAACCCTGACCGCCACCAAAGCGCCGCGTAAAAGCAGCGCCCAGCTGGCTGTGCCGAAAACCGCGACCTCCTACTTCCTCGAAACGGAAGCGGCGGCCAAGGTGACGGTGGTCAAGAAGGGTTCGCGCCTGGCCGCGGTGATGGCTGCCGCCGATCCGGTCGAGCAGGTCGAAGTGGGCGTGCCCGCCGAGACCATGCAGGACGTAGCCCAGGACGCAGTATCGTACGCCGCCGAATCTGAATCCGAATCCGCGCCCGAGGACGGCGCCGCCGTGCCGGTGGTGGTGCGCAAGCGCTCCAAGCTGGCCGCGCGTCCGGACCTGGCCGCCGAAGTCCACGCCGACCTGGTGCCGGGCATGAAAGTGGCGCCGAAAGCGCGCACCGCCGTCAAGAAGATGGATCCGGAACCGACCATGATCCAGACCGCCGGCCAGGCCGTCAGCCAGACCACCGACGCCGCCGCGCTGGCCGCGATCGACACGTCCGGCTACCTGCTGCCATCGGTCAAGGTCCCGGGCCGCCGCGGCCGTAAGCCTAGCGAATTCACGCCGGAGAACGACGAAGTCGCGGCGCTCAACGCGGTCGAACGCGCCGAGCTGAAAGCGGTTTCGAAAGCCAAGGAACGCAAGGCCAAGGGCGGCGTGAACGGCATGCTGGCCGCCGACCCGAAAGCGTCGGAAGCGGATATGGAGCGCCGCCGCCAGCAGATCAAGAACCTGATCAACATGGGCAAGGAGCGCGGCTACCTGACCTATGCGGAGATCAACGATCAACTGCCGGAAAACATCATCGATCCGGAAGCGGTCGAAGGCATCATCGCCACCTTCAACGACATGGGCATCGCTGTCTACGAGCGCGCCCCCGACGCCGAAATGATGCTGCTGACCGACACGGTCGCCACCGCCACCAGCGACGATGAAGTCGAAGCGGCTGCGGCGACGGCGCTGTCGACGGTCGATTCCGACTTCGGCCGCACCACCGACCCGGTCCGCATGTACATGCGCGAAATGGGCGCGGTGGCGCTGCTCACGCGCGAAGGCGAGATCGAAATCGCCAAGCGCATCGAGGGCGGCCTGAAAGACATGGTCCAGGCCATTTCGGCTTGCCCGACCACGATCGCCGAGATCATCGCGCTGTCGCACAAGATCGCCAACGACGACCTCAAGGTCGACGAGGTGGTGGACGGTTTCGTGGACCACAACGAAAGCTCGGCCCCGGCCGCGCCCGTGGTGCACGCCGCGCCGTCGGAAGATGACGAAGAAGAGGAAGAAGAAGTCGAGGAAGAAGACGGCGACGCCAATGGCGGCGCGGCCGGCTTCTCGGCCGAACAGCTGGTCCAGCTGCGCAAGAACGCGCTCGACAAGTTCAAGATCATCGAAGTCGAATTCGACAAGATGGCCAAGGCCTTCGAGAAGGATGGCTACGGCACCAAGAACTACGTCAAGGCGCAGGAAGTCATTTCCAACGAGCTGCTGGGCATCCGCTTCACCGCCAAGGTCGTCGAGAAGCTGTGCGACACCCTGCGCGGCCAGATGGATGAAGTGCGCCATATCGAAAAAGCCGTGCTGGCGATCTGCGTGGACCGTTGCGGCATGCCGCGCGCCCACTTCATCAAGGTCTTCCCGGGTAACGAGACGGACCTGGCATGGGTCGACCGCGAAGTCGACTGCGCCTATCCGTACAGCGTGGTGCTGAGCCGTAACGTACCGGCGATCAAGGAACTGCAACAGCGCATGATCGACCTGCAGGCACGCGTGGCGCTGCCGCTGGCTGACCTGCGCAAGATCAACAAGCAGATGGCCGCAGGCGAAAAGCGCGCGCGCCACGCCAAGCGCGAGATGACGGTTGCCAACTTGCGTCTGGTGATTTCGATCGCCAAGAAGTACATCAACCGCGGTCTGCAATTCCTCGATCTGATCCAGGAAGGCAATATCGGTTTGTTGAAGGCGGTCGACAAGTTCGAGTACCGTCGCGGCTACAAGTTCTCCACGTATGCCACGTGGTGGATTCGCCAGGCCATCACGCGTTCGATCGCCGACATGGCGCGCACCATCCGCGTGCCGGTGCACATGATCGAGACGATCAACAAGATGAACCGCATTTCGCGTCAGATCATGCAGGAAACGGGCAGCGAGCCGGACCTGGCGACCCTGGCCTTGAAGATGGAAATGCCGGAGAACAAGGTTCGCGAGATCATGAAGATCGCGAAAGAGCCGATTTCGATGGAAACGCCGATGGGCGAGGATGGCGATTCGCAGCTGGGCGACTTCATCGAAGACAATGCGACCCTGGCGCCGCTGGATGCCGCGTTGCATGCATCGATGCGCAATGTGATCAAGGAAGTGCTCGATTCGCTGACCCCGCGCGAAGCCAAAGTGTTGCGTATGCGCTACGGTGTTGAAATGTCGAACGACCACACGCTGGAAGAAGTGGGTAAGCAGTTCGACGTGACGCGCGAGCGGATTCGCCAGATCGAAGCGAAGGCCATGAGCAAGCTGCGCCAGCCATCGCGTTCGGACAAGCTCAAGAGCTTCCTGCACAACCATTAATTAAAGTGCGCTTGTTGCGTCGGCCGTTGGCCGATGCGATGCGAGAAAAGGCCGTGTCCACCTTCGGGGTGCGCACGGTTTTTTTACATTCTCACCGAAGCTCCTCGCTTCGGCGTCCAGCACCAGTGCTCCGCTGCCTCTACCGTCGCTTTCCTGCCATCGTCGCTCCGCTTACCGCCGTCGCTCCGCCTACTACCGTCGCTCCCGCGAAGGCGGGAGGCCAAGTTGCGAGCGCAGCCGCAGGCGCCTCAACGGACTTGGGCTCCCGCCTTCGCGGGAGCGACGGTAGCGGCGGAGCGATGGTACGAGCGGGAGCAACACCCAAAAAAAATGCGCATCCGGAAGCCCGGACGCGCAAACAGGGGTAGTCAATAAACCAGGCCGAACCTGTCGCACCTGTTCTATCGGGGCTCATTGTACATACGTTTTTTACACTGCCGCGATCGATCCCTTATATTTTTTGAATCGTTGTATTTACGCTAATCCAGCCTCCGTCTCGTGGCTTTCCAGTGGAATCATCATGGCCAGGGTCGTGCCGCCGCCCGGCCGGCTGTCGATCACCATCTGCCCGCCGAACACATCGACCCGCTCGCGGATGCCGCGCAGCCCGAACGAGGCCACCTTGGCCGCGTCCCCCGGCCCCATGCCCACGCCATTGTCGACGATGGTAATGGTCAGGTATTCCATGCCGATTTCCAGCCCCACGTCCACATGGGTTGCCTTGGCGTGCCGCAAGATATTGAGCAGACACTCCTGGATGATGCGGAAAATGACTTCGGTACGGTGGCTGTCCGGCGGCGGCCCTTCGCCCTCGCTCACCGTCAGCGAGGTGGCAATCCCGCTGCGTTTTTCGAATTGCTGCACCAGCCACTCCGCCGCCGCCGGCAAACCCAGTTCCAGGGTGCTCGGATGCAGGTCGTTCATGATCGCGCGCACCGACCGGATGGTCAGGTCGATGGTGTCGAGCACGTCGCCGACCTTGCGCTTGAGCAAAGGATGACGCTGGCCGGCGCGCGCGTGCAGCATCTCCACATCGATCTTGAGCGCCATCAGGTTCTGCCCCAGCTCGTCGTGGATGCCCTTGGCGATGCGTTTGCGCTCTTCTTCCTTGATCGTTTCAAGATGGGAACTGAGCTGGCGCAGCTCGCGGAAGGACTCGGCCAGCGCATTCTCGGCCATCTGGCGCTCGGCCACCTCGATGCGCAACTGGGCGTTGCTGCGCTCCAGCTCGGCCGTGCGCATGCGGATGCGCACTTCCAGCCCGATCTGCACCGCCGCCAGTTCCAGCTCGGCCGCCTTGCGTTCGGTGATGTCGGTCAGCATCAGCAAGGTGCCCTCGGCCACGCCGTCGTCGCCCAGCATCGGTCGGCCGCTGACAATCGCCCAGCCGATGCTGCCGTCGACCCGCCGGTACGACAGGTCGTGGGTGAAACCGACGTGGGCGGCATCGGTGCTGATCATTTCGTCCAGGTCGCGCCGCGGATTGTCGCCCAGAAAGTCGCGCATCGACCGGCCCACCAGGGTGCCGGGCGTGGCGCCGAACATCTGGGCCAGGCGGGCATTGGCAAAGGTGGTGTTCGATTCCTTATCGAGCGTCCAGACGCCTTCGTGGGCGGTGTCGATGAAGTGGCGGTAGCGGCTCTGCGCGGTGTTGCGCGCCATGGCCAGTGCCCGTATGCGCAGGCTGACCACGAGGGCGGCGCCGGCCAGCGCAATGGTGAGGGAGAACAGCCATCGGGGCACGGCGTGCGCGTCGCTCAGGGCAATCAGCGCCACCACCGACGCCAGGATCAGGACGATGGCGGCTACGGTCAGGCAAAGCGACTCCACGCTCCACGTTTTCATGCGCACACCCCTCGTGGTTCAGTCAGGTTGTTGGTCAGTTTATTCTATGCCAGCTTTTGGGAAGCAGCATTATTTGTATTAGACAAGCGAATCGGGCATATGCCCCGTGCATGTCGTGCATGGAGTGTTGGTAAATTGCCTCATGGAAAGTTGTTGATTGCTCAAAGGGCGGTTTGCTGCCAAACTTTACGGCGCATCCCCCTTCCACGCCAGCCAGAGCCAGATTGCCACCATGATTCCACGTTCGCTCTACTTCGCCCTGATCCTCTCCGCTGCACACGGCATCGCTCAGGCACAGGTTATCAAGTGCAAGGATGCCAACGGCCGCACGACCTATCAAAGTACGCCTTGCGCCCCGGAGCAGGGGGCGCGCGAGGAGAAAAAGGCGGCGCCCGTGCAGAAGGCCGCCAGCGCCGCCGTGCCGAGGAAAGATCCGGTGTCGCCCGAGCAGGCGGACCTGGCGGCCGTCAACGAACGCATGCGCGTGCGCATGTGCGAGATCTATCGCAAGAATGTGAGCGTGCTGAAGGATTCTGAAAAAATGATTGTCCCCGATGGCAAGGGGGCCTTGCAGGTCGCCGATGCCAAGCGCCGGGCGGCGGAGATCGCTCAGGCCGAGCAACGCGTCGCCGAGAACTGCAAGTGACAAGCGGGCGGCGCGCCATGCCGGCGCGCCGCCCCGGGGCAGGTGCTTAACCCGTATTGCGCAGGCCGGCGGCGACGCCGTTGATCGACAGGTGGATGCCGCGATGGACCCGCTCGTCGACCTTGTCCGGCTCGCCCGACAGCGCGCGATGGCGGTGGATCAGCTCGACCTGCAAGTGATTCAGCGGATCGAGGTAGGCGAAGCGGTTCTGGATCGAGCGCGCCAGCAGCGGATTGCCGGCCAGGCGTTCGTGCGCGCCGGTGATCATCTCCAGGCAGCGCAGGGTGGTGCCGTGTTCGGCCGAAATGCGCTTGAAGATGCGCTCGCGCAGTTCCACGTCGGCCACCAGGCCCGCGTAGCGCGAAGCGATCGCCAGGTCGGTCTTGGCCAGCACCATGTCCATGTTCGACAGCAGCGTGGCAAAAAACGGCCACTCCTTGAACATGGCTTGCAGGGTCGCGATCTTTGCATCGCGCTCGCCTTCCTCGACCCATTGCGTGATGGCCGAACCGAAGCCGTACCAGCCCGGCAGCAGCAGGCGGCACTGGCCCCATGAGAACCCCCACGGAATGGCGCGCAGGTCTTCGATGCGCTTGGTCGACTTGCGCGAGGCCGGACGCGAACCGAGATTGAGTTCGGCGATTTCGGCGATCGGCGTGGCCGAGAAAAAGTAATCGGTGAAGCCCGGCGTTTCGTAGACCAGGTTGCGGTAAGCCTTGTAGGCGCGCTCGGACAGGTCGGCCATGATGGCCTCGAAGCCGGCCAGCTGCTTGGCCTTGGCGCCTTCGGCGGCGTGCGGCATCAGGCTCGCTTCGAGCGTGGCGGCGACCAGCAGCTCCAGGTTGCGGCGGCCGATTTCGGCGTTCGAGAACTTGGAGGCGATGATTTCGCCCTGTTCGGTCAGGCGGATCTGGCCATTGACGGTGCCCGGCGGCTGCGCCAGGATCGCTTCGTAGCTCGGTCCACCACCGCGGCCAACCGTGCCGCCGCGGCCATGGAACAGGCGCAGCTTGACGCCGGCGTCGGCGAACACCTTGACCAGGTGGATTTCGGCCTTGTACAGCTCCCAGTTCGACGTCAGGAAGCCGCCATCCTTGTTCGAGTCCGAGTAGCCGAGCATGACTTCCTGCAGCTGGCCCTGATGCGCGATCAGTTCTTTCACCAGCGGCAGCGCCATCCACTCGTTCATGATGCCGGCCGCGCGCTGCAGGTCGGGAATGGTTTCAAAGAGCGGGATGACCATGGCGTCGAGCTGCTTGTCGCGCGGGCGCAGGAGGCCGGTTTCCTTTTGCAGCAGCAGCACTTCGAGCAGGTCGGACACGGTCTCGGTGTGCGAAATGATGTAGTTGCGGATCGCGCGCTTGCCGTAGCGCTGGCGGATATCCTTGGCCGCGCGCAGGATCGCCAGTTCGGATGCGGTTTCCTCGCTCAATTCGGCGTACGGCGAATACAGCAGGCGCGGTTGCGCCAGTTCGGCCAGCAGCAGCTGCACCTTTTGTTCTTCGGTGAGCTTGGTGTAATCGGCTTCGACGCCGGCGCCGGCGAACAGTTCGGCCAGCACGCGTTCATGCACGTCGGAGGTCTGGCGCATGTCGAGCGAGGCCAGATGGAAGCCGAAGATGGCGGCGGCGCGCTGCACCGTGGCCAGGCGCGGCTTGACCAGCAACTGCCCGTGATGGGCGCGCAGCGAGTCGGCCAGCACCTGCAGGTCGGTGCAGAATTCGGTGGCGTCCAGGTAAGGCGCGGCGTGGCCGACTTCCTTGCGCAGGATGTTGGTCGCGCCCAGCGAACGCGCGGTGGCGGCCAGGCGCGCGTAGATGCCGATCAGGGCGCGCCGGTATGGCTCGTCGCTGCGGTGCGGCGACTGGTCGGGCGAGGCGTCGGCCAGCGCTTGCAGGGCCGGGCTGGCGCCTACCATCAGGGTCGAAATCGACAGTTCGGCGCCCAGCGCGTGCACTTCGTCGAGATAGAAGTCGAGGATGGTGGTGGCCTGGCGCACCAGCGCGTGCTGCATGGTGCCGGCGTTGACGTTCGGGTTGCCATCGCGGTCGCCGCCGATCCAGCTGCCCATCTGCACGTAGGAGTTGTCGTTGCCGGGCGCCGCACCGTCCGCATCATCAGGATAATGCGCGGCGATTTCTTCTTCGATGTCGTCGTACAGGCCGGGTAATTCGCGCAGGAAGGTGATGCGGTAGTAGGACAGGGCGTTGTCGATTTCGTCGGCCACGGTCAGCTTGGAGTAGCGCAGCATGCGCGTTTGCCACAAGGTCGCGATGCGCGCGTGCAGCAACTGCATGTTGGCCACGCGTTCGCGCGGGGTGAGCGGCAGGTCGCGTTCGGCCAGCAGGCGCGCGATGTCATGCTCGGCGTCGAGGATGCTCTTGCGCTGCACTTCGGTCGGGTGGGCTGTCAACACCGGCGCGATCAGGGCGTCGCCGAAAAAGGTGCGCACGGTGTCGCTGCCCACGCCCGCGGCTTTCAGCTTGGACAGCGCGAAGCTCACGCTGCCCTGTTGCGGCGCCGAGCCGGCCAGCAGGTGGGCGCGGCGGCGGCGGATGTGGTGCTGGTCCTCGGCGATGTTGGCCAGGTGCGAAAAATACGAAAATGCGCGCACCACCGAAATGGTTTGCTCGCGCGTGAGCTTGTGCAGCAGGGCGGTCAGGTCCTCGCCGGCCTGGGCGTCGTCCTCGCGCCGGAAACGCACCGCGGTCTGGCGGATGGTCTCGACGACATCGAAGACGGCTTCGCCTTCCTGGTCGCGCAGCACGTCACCGAGCAGGCGGCCGAGCAGGCGGATATCTTCTTTCAGCGGAGCGTCCTTGTCGAGGACTGGAGGGGTTTCTTGTGCAGCAGATAAATTTACCATGTTGGACCACAGAGTGAAAGTTGGTGCAAAGGCTTCTGGCCAGGTTCTGCAAAGGGGACGCATGATAAAATTTGTGATCTTATGCATGTGCCGATGACTGCCATAACCGGTTTGAGGTTTTACGACAGTGAAAGAATCCGTTTTGAAAGCAACTGAATTGAATCAGCAGCCCTCCAAGCTCATTATCGCTTCGCGCGAAAGCCGGCTCGCCATGTGGCAGGCTGAGCATGTTCGCGCGCAATTATCTTTATTATATCCGCAGTGCAGCATCGAGATTCTGGGAATGACCACGCGGGGCGACCAGATCCTCGACCGCACTTTATCAAAGGTCGGCGGCAAGGGGCTGTTCGTCAAGGAGCTGGAGGTGGCGATGGCCGAAGGGCGCGCCGACCTGGCCGTGCATTCGCTCAAGGACGTGCCGATGGATTTGCCGGAGGGCTTCGAGCTGGCCGCCGTGCTGGAGCGGGAAGACCCGCGCGATGCGTTCGTGTCGAACGACTTCGGCAGCCTGGCCGAGCTGCCGCCGGGCGCGGTGGTGGGGACCAGCAGCCTGCGGCGCCAGTCGCTGATCGCGGCGCGCTATCCGCACCTGGTGATCAAGCCGCTGCGCGGCAATCTCGATACGCGCCTGGGTAAGCTCGACCGCGGCGAGTATGCCGCCATTATCCTGGCCGCCGCCGGCCTCAAGCGCCTGGGACTGCCGCAGCGCATCCGTGCGCTGCTGGACCCCGAGCATTCGCTGCCGGCGGCCGGGCAGGGCGCGATGGCGATTGAAATCGTTTCGGGCCGTACCAATGGGGTCGACCTGCGCGCCGTGCTGGCGCCGCTGAACCACCTTCCGACCGCGCAGCGCGTCGCGGCCGAGCGCAAGGTATCGAAGGTGTTCGGCGGCAGCTGCCAGATTCCGCTGGCGGCCTTCGCCACCATTGAGGACGGCGTGATGCACCTGCGCGCCATGGTGGCCACGCCGGACGGCAAGCGCAGCGCGCACGCCGAACTGCGCGGCCCGGCCGATGCCCCGGAACTGCTCGGGCAGCAGGTGTCGGACTTGCTCGACACCCAGGATGCGCGCGCGATCCTGGCCGCCTGCAAGGCCGATATCGCTGCCGATGCCTGACGCGGTCATCATCACGCGTCCGCTGGCGCAGGCAGGCGCGCTGGCCGAGCAGGTGAGGGCGCTCGGGCGCGAAGCGGTGCTGCTGCCGCTGCTGGAGATCTCGGCGCTGGAGGACCAGGGCCCGCTCAAGGCGGCGCTGGCCGGCATGCACGATTGCGCCATGGTGGCGTTCGTGTCGCCCAACGCGATCGATGCGGCGTTTGCCCACATCGGCGTGTGGCCGGCCTGGGTAACGCTGGCGGTGCTGGGCGAGGGCAGCCGCGCCGCGCTGGAACGGCATGGCATCAACAACCATACGGCGACCATCGTCAGCCCGCGCGACCCGGCCCGCAGCGACTCGGAAAACCTGCTCGAGACGCTCGACCTGGCGGCCCTGGCCGGCCAGAAGGTGCTGATCGTGCGCGGCGAAAGCGGGCGCGAACTGATGGCCGACGGCCTGCGCGCCGCCGGCGTGCTGGTCACGACCGTGGCGGCCTACCGGCGCAATGTGCCGGCCTTGACGCCGGCCCTGGCGCAGCAGCTGCGCGCGCTGATGGAAGGCGACAACGACTGGATCGTCACCAGTTCCGAGGCGCTGCGCGGGCTGGTGGCGCTGGTGCAGGAGATGGGCGATCCCGCCCTTGTGGAAAAAATGCAACAACAGCATCTGATCGTGCCGCATGCCCGTATTGCCGAAACGGCAAGCAGCCTGGGCCTGCGCCATTTGACGCTGTGCGGATCAGGCGACGAACGTCTGCTTGCCGCGTTACAATCACGAGCATGAACGAATTGCCTACATTACCTGAACACAATGCAGCACCCGGTGCTGCTTCCCATGCCGACAAATACAGTGAGCCGGCGGGCGGGCGCGCGCGTTCGTCCGGCGGCGACAGCATGACTGAAATCCTGCAGCGTCCGATGACGGTGGTGGTGATCCTGCTGGCGCTGCTGCTGGCCGCGCACGCCTGGTCGACGCGCAGCAATCTGCTCAAGCTGCGCATGGAAATGGCCAACCGCCTGCAAAAGGGTGAAGTGGTCAATACCGAAACCAGCACGCTGGTGCGCACGGTGCAGGACCAGACCAAGGATTTGCAGGCCAAGGTCGGCTTGCTGGAAAACCGCCAGCTCGAAGCCCAGAGCCAGCAACTGGCGCTGGAACAGCTGTACCAGGATTTGTCGAAGAACCGCGACGAATGGGCGCTGGCTGAAATCGAACAGGTGCTCTCGACCGCCAGCCAGCAACTGCAGCTGGCCGGCAATGTGCAGGGCGCGCTGATCGCGCTGCAAAACGCCGACCGTTCGCTGTCGCGCTCGGACAAGCCGCAATTCATCACGATCCGGCGCGCGATTGCGGGCGATATCGACAAGCTCAAGGCCTTGCCGGCGCTAGACCTGACCGGCGTCGCGCTGCGTCTGGACAACGTGATTACCCAAGTTAATACCCTGCCGATGCTGGCCGACGAACAGCCGGCCCTGCCGGCCAAGCCGGTCAAGGCAGTGGCGGCCCCGGTGGCGCCGAAAGCGGGCACCGCTTCAGCCACGACGGCCGCCGCGGCCCCGGTCAAGGAGTCGATGCTGGTGCGGGTGCAGGACGTGTGGCAGAGCTGGACCGGCGAAATGTGGGATGAAATGCGCCAGCTGATCCGCGTGCGCCGCGTCGATACGCCCGAAGCGCTGATGCTCTCGCCGTCGGAAACCTATTTTGTGCGCGAGAACGTCAAGCTGCGCCTGCTGAACGCGCGCATGGCGCTGCTGGCACGCAATGAAGTGGCCTTCCGCAACGACCTGGTGGCGGCGCAGGACGCCCTCGCCAAGTATTTCGACACGCGCGCCGGCACCACCCAGACAGCGCAAGCGCTGCTGCGCCAGGTCCAGGCCAGCAATCTGGCGATCGAGATGCCGTCCCTGTCCGACAGCCTGAACGCCGTGCGCAACTACAAAGCGAAGCCATAACATGCGTCTTCTTCTCTGGTTAGTCGCGCTGATGGCCGCGGCCATCGGCATTGCCGTGACGGCACGCTTCAATCCGGGCAACGTGGTGTTTTTCTACCCGCCGCACCGGATCGACATGTCGCTCAATTTCTTCGTCGTGGTCGTGGTACTGCTGTTCCTCGTCATGTACGCCTTGCTGCGCGCCCTGCGCGCCACCGTCGGCATGCCGGGCCGGGTCGCCGCCTACCGCCAGCGCAAACGCGAGCGCGACGGCAACAAGGGCTTGCGCGATGCGCTCAAGGCCCTGTTCGAAGGCCGCTTCGGGCACGCCGAAAAAGCCGCCGTGCGCGCCGCCGAACTGCCGGAAAACGCTGGCATCGCCGCCCTGATCGGGGCCCGCGCCGCGCACCGCATGCGCCAGGGCGCGCGGCGCGACAACTGGCTGGCCGGCGTGGTGCACGACAACGCGCTCAAAACCGCACGCCTGATGACCATGACCGAATTGCTGGTCGACGATCACCAGCCGCAGGCGGCGCTTGACGCCGTGGCCGAACTCAATGCCAGCGGCACGCGCCACATCCATGCGCTGCAATGGTCGATGAAGGCGCACCAGCAAGCCAAGAACTGGCCGGAAGTGCTGCGCCTGGTGCGTTCGCTCGACAAGCACAAGGCGCTGCATCCGGCCCTGTCGGCGCGCCTGCGCGAGCTGGCCTACGACGCCTTGCTGTCCGATAGTTCGCACGATGCCGAATCGATCCTGCGCGTGTGGGCCACCGTGCCGAGCGCCGACCGGGTCAAGCCCTACGTGGCGGCACGCGCGGCGGCGGCGCTCAATGCCCGCGGCCTGCACGACGAGGCGCGCACCAGCGCCGAGGAAGCGTTGCGCGCCGGCTGGGACGACCGGGTGGTGCGCGCCTACCGCGATGCGGCCGCGCAGGCCGGTTCGCCCGCGCTGCTGGCCCAGATCGAGCATTGCGAAGCGTGGATGAAGCAGCGCCCGACCGATGCCGAACTGGCGCTCACGCTCGGCTCGCTGTGCCTGAAGCAGAAACTGTGGGGCAAGGCTCAGCGCTACCTGGAACAGGCACTGTCGGACGCGACCGAGCCGCGCATGGTGCGCGAGGCGCACCTGAAACTGGCGCAGATGCACGAAGCGCTCGGCCAGCAGGAAGAAGCCAATGCGCATTTCAGGCAGTGCGCGCTGGCGAGTATTTTGTGATCGATGCTGCTGGTTTGAAAACCGTTGCGCCCGCGCCAAGGCTTCCTTCGGCGGGCGCCAAAGTTCTCCACAGCCGGCAACTGAAGGACGAACTTGGGCCTCCGCCGAGGGCCGCCTTGGCGCGGGGGCGACGGTTTTAAGGGTAACGCTACGGCATAGTCTGTGGTTTTTTGTGCGCTCGCCAGCCGATTTCCTTGCCCCTCTCCAGTCGATCTTCCCGCGCAAAGCGCGCGACGACGCTTGCTGCAATGCACAAGCTCGCGTGAAACTTCGTTATAATGTCGGCCATTGACCCCCTCAGCAATCTAAGGATATCCCATGAGTTTGAATAAAGTTTCCGCCGGCCGCGATGTGCCGAATGATTTCAACGTGATCATCGAAATCCCGATGAATGCCGATCCGATCAAGTATGAAGTGGACAAGGAATCGGGCGCGATTTTCGTTGACCGTTTCATGGGCACTGCCATGCACTACCCGTGCAACTACGGTTATGTGCCGAACACGATCGCCGACGACGGCGACCCGTGCGACGTACTGGTCATCACCCCGTTCCCGCTGATCCCTGGCGTGGTGGTACGTTGCCGCGCCATCGGCGTGCTGAAAATGACCGACGAAGCCGGCGGCGACGCCAAGGTGCTGGCGGTTCCTGTCGATAAGATCCTGCCGATCTACAAGCACTGGCAAAAGCCGGAAGACATGAACGAACTGCGCCTGCAGCAGATCCAGCACTTCTTCGAACACTACAAAGATCTGGAGCCAGGCAAGTGGGTCAAGGTCGAAGGCTGGGGCGGTCCTGAAGATGCCAAGGCAGAGATCATGAACGGCATCGCCGCGTTCGACAAAGACAAGGCCGCCAAGGCGTAAGCCTTGCAGCGTCGTTGCCTTTGGCAGCGACCTGCTACCGGCAGATGGCATGCCGCAGTACACGACGCGCTCCCGAGGGAGCGCGTCGTGCGTTTACAGCCGCGTTATTACCAGCCGCGTTCTGCCACCCGCGGTTTTGCCAGCCGCGCTTACCAGCCGCGCGTCACCAGCCGCGCGTCACCAGCCGATATCCTGCAGCAGCGGATACGTCAGGTCGCGCGGCGGGTTGACGTCGTGCAGCAGGTCGGTGTTGATGGCTGGCTCCATCAGCTGGTTCGGCTTGGTATCGACCGAATAGTGCGATACCGACGAGCCCGGAGAAAATACTTCCGGACTGTACATGCGTATCCGCCGGACCAGGTCGGTGCCCGAGAGCCGGTCGGGATCGACGCCGAGGCTGGCGGTCACGCCCGACGACGTGCGCGAGCGCCGGACCATTACCGACTTGAGCTGGTTGCCTGTCGCCCGGTCGATGCGCACCGCCGGAATGCGCACGGCCGGATCGGCGCCGCCCAGCGCACTGACAGGGTCGGCCGTGTTTTCCACCACCACCATGCCGCGCGCGCCGGCGTTCTGCAAAATCCGGGCCTTGGTCACGAACGTGCACGCGCCACGGTCGACCAGGGCGATATTGCCCCGGACCGCCCTCGCGTTGGCGGGGCTGAGCGGGGTGCAGGCCAGGCCGCTGCCGTTGGCCTGGTCGACCACGGGCATCAGCTCGCCCGTCACGGCGTTTTGCCCCAGTTGCGGGCCGAACGAAGCGTCGCCCACTGCGTGGCCGCCGCTGGCCATGCCCGCCGCCATGCCGCTGACCAACAGCTGGGGCTGGGCCGCGAGCACCTTGGAGGTGACCTTGTACACGCGTTCGCCGTTCCACGACAGGTTGGCGCCGCCAATTGCCGAGCGGCGCCGTTCGTCATTTTTCATGTTGACCCAGGCTTTGTTGTTGCGGATATCGACCAGGAAGTAATCCCAGATCGATGGTGTGCCGAGGAAGAACTCGCCGGTGCTTTCGTCGGTGAAGTTCTGGAACCCCAGGCCATGCGCCAGTTCGTGCAGCAATACGGCCACCAGGTCGATCTGCGCGCCGGCTTTGCGATCGAGCCCGAGGTAGAAGCCGGAACCGGGCATGCAATCGGGGAGCAGGCCGAGGCGCGAGTTGAAGCGCGCCTGGATATGCGCCTGACCCGGCGTGGCCAGGTCGGTGCGGGCCAGCTTGCTGGCCAGCGCGCCCGGATACCAGGTGTCGGCCTTGGGAGCGTTGGGGAAATTGCTGAACACTTCCACCGCGCCCGCCGCGCCGAGCACCGCGCCGTCGGCGTTGCACGGCAACGGCTCGAACGAGGCGGCGACCCTGACCGGCACCGGGCTGGTGAGCGTGCGGCCCCAGATGTCGGCCGCTTGCTGGAATGCAATGAGGCGCTGGGCCCCGAGCGTGCGCCCGCTGTTGCCCCCGACCGGCTGCACCGGCGTGGGATCGTTGAAGCCGACATTGGGCCCGTTGGTGTTAACGATGGTGATGGTCGTCGCCGCGTGGGCGCCACCGAGGGTGCAGCAGAAAACAGCGAGGGCGGCGGCCGCGCGCCGCAGGAGGGGGCGCTTATTGCTCATTGCCGTGCTCCCCCGCTGGTGTGGCATGGTCGTGGACAGCGTGCTGCGCGGCGGCTTCGCCTTCCACGCAGCGCTGGGCCAGCTTGCCGTCGGGCGTGCGCGCGACGACGGAATACACCATGCCGCGATCGCCCACGGGCGCGCTGCGGGTGCCGTCGGCACGCACCTGGACCTGCGGTTGCGGACGCGCCATCTGCGGTTGCTGCAAGTCGCCTTGCATCGCGCGCAGCTCGGCCGCGGTGGCCGGACGTAGTTGTCCGGTTTGCTTGTCGCGCACCACGGCCATGCCGTCCGCTTGTGCTGCGGCCGAGGCTGCCATCGAGAAGGCAGCCAGCGCGCAGCAGGTGATCAGGGTTCTACTCAACATGTTGAAAATCTCCCGGGTTCGTTCATTGTTAACTGCCTTCGGCGCAGCAATGCCAGACTGCCCAAGCCGACCAGCAGCATCAGGTAGGTACCAGGTTCAGGCACCGTAGTGACTACGACAGCGTCAATGCCAATATAGTTCGCTGCTGAGGCGTCGCCAGCGTAACGAAAGGCGAAACGGCCCTGGCCTTCATGGTCGAGGCTGGAAATGACTTGCTGCCAGACCGTGGGATAGGCCGATATGCCGCCGAGCACCCCGAGCACGGTGTTGAAGCTGCCGGTATCGGTGCCGCTGCCCGGCGAAAAGCGCACTTCGAGCGTGTCGCCGAAGCCGGACGCGCTGGCCGAGCGCGTGAAAAACGATAGCTCGCTGGGGCCGATCAGGGTCACCACCGGCGTGATCAGCCAGTTGTCGATGCTGCCCATGCCGTTTTGCGCGCTCAGGAAATTGGCCGCGATATAGGACGAGGCCGGACCGGAGGGGGCCGGGAACACGCCGGCGTTGCCTTGCGACCAGGGCTGGCCCGGCGGGATGCTCTTGTTGTTGAGGACCCAGTCGTTCAGGGTGCTGATGTCGTTGAAATTTTCGTTGAGGACCACGATGGGTTCGATGGCGTGCGACGCAGCGGGCAGCGCGGCGGCCATGGCGATGGTCGCCATGGCAAGCAGTTTATGAGCTAGTTTCATCGTCGTTCTTTCAGCAGTTGCCAGTAGGGATGGCACTTCCACTCGCGCTGGCAGGCAGCGAGGCCACGGTTGATCCCATGATAGGAGTGGAAGAAGCGCCAGCATTGATGTGCGCTTAATGTGCGAAGCGCGATTTCGGGCAATCGGAGGGAACTTAAATGAAGAAGCGCGGCGATGCTGATGCAGCCGGTATGGAAGAAGGAAAAACAAGCGTCCCCGCCGCTGCGGGGACGCCGTGAAAAGCAATCACTTGCCGGCTGCGCGTGCGGCAATCTTTCGCAGGCGCAGTTTCCCTACGATTCCGATGGGGAAAAAGTAGATCGACAGCACGAACAGCACGCCCAGCCACAGCATCCAGCGGTCCGGATGCAGCGCCTCGGCCAGAAAGGGCACGCCTTCCAGCGCGGCCGAGCCTTCTGCCATCAGCGACTTGAGATAATTCTGCGCGATGATGAACAAGGTCGCGCCGACCACCGCACCGTACATGGTGCCCATGCCGCCGATCACCACGATCAGCAGGATATCGGTCATCACCTCGAAGCCGAGCATGGTTTTCGGCCCCACGTAGCGCAGCCACAGCGCCATCAGCGCGCCGGCCAGGGCCGCCACCAGCGCCGCCAGCACGTTGGCCCAGATCCGGTACAGCACCGTGCGGTAGCCCAGCGCCTCGGCGCGGAACTCGTTTTCGCGGATGGCCTGCAGCACGCGTCCGAAGGGCGAATTGACCAGCCGCAGCAGCAACAGGAACAGTAGCAGGCAGCCGATGAACACGATGTAGTAGGTGATCAGCTTGCCGTCGATGGCGCGCCCGAACAGCTCGGACTCGAACAGGCGAAAGCCGGGCGTGAGCAATTCCGGCACGCTGAAAGTCTTGCCGTCTTCGCCGCCGGTCAGGTCGGACAGTTGCGAGGCGAGCACGGCAAACGAAGAGGCGACCGCCAGCGTGATCATGGCGTAGAAAATGGCGCGCACGCGCAGCGCGAACAGGCCCACCACCAGGGCCAGCACCAGGGTGAGCAGCAGGGCCAGCAGCAGGCCGATGAAGGCCGCGCCCCAGGTCGGCTCGCCGCTCGACAGGCCCAGTCCGACCCCGTAGGCGCCGATGCCGAAAAACATGGTGTGGGCGAACGACACAATGCCGGTGTAACCGAGCAGCAAGTCGTAGGACGCCACCAGCACGATATAGATGCAGATGGTGGCGGCGGTGTTGAGCGGGCGCGCGCCGCTGGTCAGGAAAGGCGCCAGTGCCAGTCCCAGCAGGATCAGCAGCAGGGTGGCGGCCAAGGCCCGGCTGCGCGGCAGGTCGCCGGATAACAAGTGATTGAGCATCGTCGTTCCTTAACGGCGCAGGTTGGAAAACAGGCCGGCCGGACGCCACAGCAAAATGGCGATCATCAGCACGATGTGCGACACCAGCGCGAACTTGGGCGCCAGGAAGCCGGCATAGTTGGCTACCAGGGCCATCAGCAGCGCGCCGATGAAGCAGCCGCCGACCGAGCCGAGCCCGCCGATGATGATGACGATAAAAATCATCACCATGATTTCGCCGCCCATGGCCGCGCTCAGGGTTTCCTTGTACAGCCCCCACAGCACGCCGCCCAGGCCCGCCAGCGCCGAACCGGCCGCGAACACGGCCACGAACAGGCGCCGGATGCGGTAGCCCATGGCCTCGACCATTTCGCGGTTTTCGACGCCGGCGCGGATCAGCAGGCCGATCTTGGTGCGGTTGAGCACCAGGAACATGGCCGCGAACACCAGCAGGCCGATCACGACCGCCACCAGCCGGTATTTCTCGACCGCCGCGTCGCCCAGCATCACCGCCCCGCGCAGGCTGGCCGGCAGCGGCAGGGGAATCTGCTCGGCGCCCCAGATCACGTTGATCAGCTGCTCGGCCACGATCATGCCGCCCATGGTGATCAGGATCTGTTTGAGATGCTGGCCGTACACGGGTGCGATGATGATGCGCTCGAAGGCCCAGCCGAGCAGCGCGGTGGAGAGCATGGCCACCGCAATGGCCAGGCCCAGCACGCCCAGGTTGATCAGCAGCGAATCGACCTCGAGCCAGCCGCGCATGGGAATGAGGACCATGGTGGCGGCGTAGGCGCCGACCGAGACGAAGGCGCCGTGGCCGAAGTTGAGCACGTCCATCAGGCCGAACACGAGCGTCAGTCCGCTGGCCATGATGAAGATCATCATGCCCATCGCCAGGCCGGCGATGGTCAGGGTGACCCAGGTGGGAAAGCTGCCCACCAGCGGCAGCACGAGCAGGATCAGCGCGGGCACCAGCAGCAGGGGCGCGATGTCGCGTCTGGCGGCCTGCAGCGGGGTATCGCTTGATGCGGCCGGGGCGGCGGGCAGCGCGGTGGCGCCGCTCACCGGCGGTGATTTGGTGGTCACGTGGTTGGTCTCCGTGTTCATGATGGGTGCAGGTTCATTGATGGGAGCTCAGCGCCAGCCCGAGCAGGCGCTGCTGCAGGTCCTGGTCCTCGACCAGCTCGCGCATGCCGCCGGCGTGGACCACGCGCCCGTCATCCATCACCGAGACCGTGTCGCCCAGGTGCCTGACGAAGCTGAAGTTTTGCTCGACCAGCAGGATGGTGGTGTCTGTCTGCTTGAGTTCGCGGAAGGCGGCGATCAGGCTCTGGATGATGGCCGGGGCCAGGCCCTTGGTCGGCTCGTCGATCAGCAGCAGCTTGCGCGGCTCGACGATGGCGCGCGCAATCGCCACCATCTGTTTCTGTCCGCCCGACAGGTTGCCGGCCGGGTAGTGCCAGAATTTTTTGAGCGCCGGAAAGAAGCCGAAGATCCACTCGACCCGCTGCTCGTCGAGCGGTCCGTTGCGCGCGGCCAGGTACAGGTTTTCGCGCACCGTCAGGTCGGAAAACACGGCCATCGATTCGGGCACGTAGGCGATGCCCAGTTGCGCGATGTCGGGGGTGGGCAGGGCGGCGATGTCGCGCCCGTCGAAGCGCACCGTGCCGGCTCTGGCTTTCCACAAGCCCATGATGGTGCGCAGGGTGGTGGTCTTGCCGGCGCCGTTGCGTCCCAGCAGCACCGACAGGCCGCCGCGCGGCACCGTCAGGTCGACCCCTTGCAGGATGTGGTACTCGCCGATGTGGGTGTGGACCCCGCTCAGTTGAAGGATGGGCTCAGGCATGGGGTTAAGCATGTTCAGGCGTTCCCAGATAAGCTTCCTGGACGATGGCCGACGCCATCACCTCGGCCGGATTGCCGTCGGCGACCAGGGCGCCGTTGTGCAGGACGATGATGCGGTCGGCCAGCGAGCGCACCACGTCCATCTTGTGTTCGACCAGTAAAATGGTCTTGTTGCGCTCGGCCTTGACCTGGTGGATCAGGTCGAGCACGACCGGTACTTCATCCACGCTCATGCCGGCGGTCGGTTCGTCGAACATCATCACCGCCGGTTCCAGGGCCAGGAGAATCGCCACTTCGAGCTTGCGCTTGTCGCCGTGCGACAGGGCGGCCACGCGCGTGTCGCGCCGGCCGGCCATGGAGACCCGTTCCAGGTAATGGTCGGCGCGCACGATCAGGTCGGTATGGCTGGACCAGCGCGAGAACATATTCATGCCGATACGCGCCCGGCTTTGCACCGCCAGGCGCACGTTCTCGCTCACCGTCAGGTGCGGAAACAGGTTGGTCAGCTGGAAGGCGCGGCCGATCCCGAGCGCCGTGCGCTTGGCCGCGCCATGGCGGGTGATGTCCGCACCATCGAGCAACACCGTGCCGGAAGTGGCCGGCAGCTGGCCCGACATCAGGTTGAAGTAGGTGGTCTTGCCGGCGCCGTTGGGGCCGACGATCACGGTCAGGGTGCCGGGATAGAAATCGGCAGTGACCTGGTTGACCGCCACGTGCCCGCCGAAGCGGATGCTCAGTTCGCGCGTCGACAGCGACGGCATGGCCGCCGGCGTCATCGCTTGTTCCTCACCGGTAGCGGCAGCTCGCTGGCCGGGATTTCGCGCACCAGTTCGAGCAGGTCCCATTCGTTTTTCTGGTCTTTCTTGATCTTGAAGTGGTACATCGACTGCAAGGCCTGGTGGTCTTCCTTGCGAAAGCTCATCTTGCCCTTGGGCGTGTCGAATTCCATGCCTTCCATGGCCGTGATCAGCTTTTCGGTATCGCCCGAATTGGCCTTGGTCAATGCCGTGACCACCGCGCTGGCCGCCGCGAAACCGCCGGCGGTGAACATGTCGGGCGGGGCCTTGTAGCGCTTGCTGTGTTCGGCCACCAGCCAGTCGTTCATCTTATTTTTCGGAAAGCCATGGTAGTAGAAGATGGTGCCCTGGGTGCCGGCAAAATTCTTCCAGGTTTTCATCACCGGCAGGATATTGCCGCCCGGGGACAATATGATGCCGTAGCGCTCGGGCTTCATGTCGGCCAGCTTGTTCATCGGGTTCGGTCCGGCCCAGACGATTTGCAGCAGGCGCGGCTCGGGCTTGTTCTTGAGGGCGTCGAAGATGCGCTGGGCCGGGGCGGTGAAGTCGGTCGTGTTCTGGGCCGCGTATTCCTCGTGGATCACCTGGGCCTTGCTGCCGGTGGCGGCCAGCGCTTCCTTGCCGGCCTTGACCGCATCCTTGCCGAAGGCGTAGTCCTGCGCCAGGAAGGCCACGCTGCCGGCCTTGAGGGTGCTGGCGGCGGCCAGCGCGTCCTGCATCGAGCTGCGCGCGGTGCGGAAGATGTAGCGGTTCCATTTGTCGCCGGTGATGGCGTCGGCCACGGCCGGCTCGATGATCAGGATCTTTTTGTACTCCAGCGCCACCGGCAGCATGGCAATGGCCGAGCCGGACGAGGTGGTGCCGACCGCGATATCGGCCTTGTCGTCGCCGTAAGCTTCGGCCAGCAGGGTGCGTCCCAGGTCGGGCTTGCTCTGGTCATCCTTGACGATTACCTTCAGTTTGCGCCCGTTGATTTCCATCTTGCCGCCGGTGAGATACTCCAGGCCCATCATGAAGCCGGTCTCGGTCTCCTTGGCATAGGTTTCCAGGATGCCAGTCTTTCCGGCGATAAGGGCGATTTTCAGGTCGGCCGCGGCCATGGCCGGTGCCGCCAGGGAGGTCGCGAGCGTGGCCAGGACGGTTGCTGCCAGGGTGTTCAGTTTGTACATCGTGTCTCCTCGTTGGGAATGCTGCTTATATTTATACGGACGGTTACAGGCTCAGTCTACCTGTCCCAGGAAGCGTTCGATCGCTTGCCGGGCCGGCGCTTCGGTCAGCATCGGCGCGTGGCCGACGCCGGGTACTTCGGCGTACTGCATGGTTGGCGCGGCACGCTGCATGTAGCTGGCCTGCTCCTGCTCGACCAGATCGGACAGGCTGCCGCGCACCAGCAGGGTGGGACGGTTGCGCGCCAGGCGCCGGAATGCCAGGCGCGACATCCACGACGACGGCTTGAGCTTGCCGGTCTGCAGGGGCAGGGCGATGTTCGGGTCGTAGTGCAGCACCAGCTGGCCGGCATCGTTTTCGCTGAACGCGCGGCGCGCCCACTTGTTCCATTCGGTCATGTCGTTCGATGGAAACGCCGGCTGGTTGATGTCGCGCATGTACTCGGCCGCCTGTTCCCACGTCATCATGGTGGCGCCCTTGCCGGCGTAGGTGGCGATGCGCGACAAGCCCTTTTGCGAGATCACCGGGCCGACGTCGTTCAGGACGGCGGCGGCGATCAGTTTCAGGCGGCGCAAGGCCAGGGTCATGGTGATGATGCCGCCCATCGAGGTGCCGACGAACACGGCGCGCTCGATGCCCAGGTCGTGCGCCAGCTTGATGACGTCGCCGGCGTAGACCGCCGGGTTGTAGTGGGCCGGGTCGGGGTCGCGCGCCGACTGGCCACGCCCGCGCACGTCGAGCGCCAGCACGCGCCGCCCCTGGCCGGCGATCCACGGCGCCAGTTCGTCGAAGTCGCCCGAGTTGCGCGTGAGCCCATGGATGCAGATGACGGGCAGGCGCGCCGGCCCGCTGTGGCCCGGATAATCGCGCGCGTACAGGGTCAGGCCGTCGTCGCTGGTGTAGCTGACGTCATTGAATTGCCTGGCCCCGTCCGCTGCGCCACCCGGGTGGAAGTGGCGGGCCGCCTGCGCGCCATCGTGTTCTTGTACTTGTACCGACATGCTCAGAACCGGTACTCGAGCGTTGCCGACACGGTGCGCGGGGCGCCGTAAAAGGCCGTCAGCACGCCCTCTTTGCCGAGGTTCGGGAAGACGTAGCCACCGGTGCGATAGCGTTTGTCGCCCAGGTTCTTGCCGTGCAGGCCGGCGCGGATCTTGTTGTCGGCGCTGGTCCACGTCAGGCTCAGGTCGTACAGGGTGTAGGCTGGCTGGTCGAGCACCGAGGCGTATTCGAACTGGCTGGTCTCGTCCTTGTAGGAAGCGCTGCCGCTGACGCTGAAGGTGCCGCCGCGGCCCATCATCGGCAGCGCCATGTCGTAGGTTGCGCGCAGGTTGGCCGAGTTCTTCGGCGTGTTCTGGAAGTAGCGCTCGTTAGCCATATTGACCAGGGCCGGCACGCCGCCGACCAGTTGGGATGTCAGGTACTGGGTGAAATCGGCGTTGATGTGGCTGTACATGCCGGTGACGCTGAGGGCGTTGGTCAGCTTCGCGCTCGCTTCGAGTTCGATGCCGCGGATCTTGGCCTTGCCGGCATTGGTGGTCACGCCGGCGAAGCTGTCGGGGCGGCCGTCGCCGTTGGTGTCGACCTCCACCGAGCCGGGAATCTGCACATCCTTGTATTTGCTGTCGAACAGGGCGATGTTGGTCAGGATGCGGTTGTTGTTGTACGACGATTTCAGGCCCAGTTCGAGCGAGTCGATGGTTTCTGGCAGGAAACCGGCGCGCGCGGTGGCGTTGCTGATCTTGGTGCCGACCACGTTCATGCGCGGGTCGAAGCCGCCGCCCTTGAAGCCGCGCGCCCAGCTGGCGTAAATGTTCTGGTTGGCGCTGGCCTTGTAGGCCAGGCCCACTTTTGGCGTGAATTTCTTGTCTTCGCGTTCCAGTTCGCCGTGGGTGAAGTCGGTATCGGTGCGGAACATCACGGCGTTGGGGTTGCCCATCGCCGGCGAGCCGTTCAGGCCCAGGTAGATCTGACGCAGCACGCTCGCTTCGCGCTGGTCGACCGTGTAGCGTCCGCCCAGCGAAAAGCTCAAGGCTTCGTTGACCTTGTAGTTGGCGTCGGCGAACACGGCCCAGGCCTTGGTGTCGATGTCGCCCAGGGTGTAGGTCGAGCTGGGGACGGCGCCGGCCAGCACGGTGTCGAAGATGTTGTAGGCGTTGGCATCGATGTAGTACACGCCTGCCACGCCCTGCACCTTGTCGCCGGTGTAGGTCAGCTGGAATTCTTGGCTGAACTGCTTGTTCTTGTACAGCGCCGGCACGTGAAAGTCGGTCATGTCCAGCGAATCGAAATCGATCGGCGCGTACGATTTGTCGCGGCGCGCGGCGGTGACCGACTTGACGCTCAGTTGCGGGCTGACCGCGTACTCCAGCAGCGCCGACCAGCCGTGGGCCTTCACTTCCTGCTCGTGCCCGAGCGCGCGGGTCAGGTTGGCGCGGGTATCGTACACGTTCGACAGGATTTGCGCGCCGCTGGTGCGCCCGACCGTGACGCGGTGGCCGTTGCGCGGGCTCGAGTCGTCGTCGGTGGCGTCGCCGGCGAGGCGGATGAACAGTTCCGGCGTGGGCGTGAATTCGGCCGACAGGCGCGCCGCGGTCATGTCCTTGTCGTAGTTGTGGGCGCCCGTGACGAGGTTGCGGCCGTAGCCGTCGCGCTTGAAGCGGGCAATCGAGCCGCCCACCCGCACCGCGTCGGAGATCGGGGTGCTGGCGGTGAGCACCGCTTCGCGCTGGCTGTAGTCGCCCAGGGTGAGGCGGGCGCGGATATCGGTTTTGGAGCCGAGCTTGCGGGTCACGTACTTGACCGCGCCGCCGATGGTGTTGCGCCCGTACAGGGTGCCTTGCGGGCCGCGCAGCACTTCGATTCGCTCGACGTCGTAAATATCGGTCACGGCGGCCTGCGGGCGCGCCAGGTAAATATCGTCGAGGTAGATGCCGACGCCGGCTTCAAAGCCGGCCAGCGGGTCTTGCTGGCCGACGCCGCGAATGAACGCGGTCAGGGTCGAGTTGGTGGCGCGCGAAGCCTTGAGCGTGGTGTTCGGAATCGACAGGGCGAGGGCGGTGATGTCGGGCGTGCCCTGCTTGGAGAGCTGGTCGCCGCCGAACGCGGTGACCGATACCGGGACGTCCTGCAGGTTCTCGGGGCGGCGCCGCGCGCTCACCGTCACCACGCCGGCGTCCTGGATGGGACCGGCGGCGGGCGCGCCCGACTCGGTCTGTGCCTGCGCCGTGCCCATCGCCCCTCCCGACAGGGCCAGCACGGCGGCGGCAATACGATGTAAAGGGAAATGACGAATGGTCAGGCGCATGGTGTTGTCTCCTTGAGTTTTTTTGGACAATGCGGTAAGCCAGAAATGAACGCCATGCAGTGTGCCCCCATTTAAATTTGCGCGAAAGATAACGAAACGCCCACCCACTGTGCAAATTTGCACAGTGGTTTATTGTTCAACTTCTTCTTTGCACACGGGCTAGTTCCTCTGGGACTTTGCGTTTTATCAACACAGAGATACGAAAAGTTTGCGTGCGCGATGTGCAGTAGTGCACAATATCCGCGATGAATACCGGATATTGATTCCATGAATACCTTGCCTGAATGGACAGACCTGCGTTTCTTTCTGGAGCTGGCGCGCGCCGGCACCTTGTCGGGCGCGTCGCGCCGGCTGGAGGTGGAGCACACCACGGTGGCGCGCCGCATCGACCGGCTCGAAATCCAGCTCGGCACCACCTTGTTCGACCGCAGCCGCGAAGGCTATGAGCTCACCGACATGGGCCAGGCGCTGCTGCCGCATGCCGAAGCGATGGAAAGCGCGGCGCTGGCCGCCACCGAGCAGCTGGGCGGCACCGAAGTGGCGGCGCACGGTGTGGTGCGGCTCGGCGTGCCGGAAGTGTTCGGCGTGCGCGTGGTGGCGCCGCTGCTGGTTGGCCTCTTGCAGACCCACCCCGACCTGAGCATCGATCTGCTGGTGCTGCCGCGCTTTGCCAACCTGGCCAACCGCGAGGCCGACCTGGGCGTCATGCTCGATCCGCCCAGCACCGGGCGCTACATGATCACGCGGCTGGCGTCGTTCCGTTTCTATTTGTACGCATCGCCCGACTACCTGGCGCGCCATCCGCCGATCCGCGAGCATGCCGACCTGGCGCGCCACGATTTTGTCGATTACGTGCAGGACCGGCTGGCCAGCCGCGAGCTCAGTTATCTCAATGAACTGGGATTCACGCCGAGGCGCCGCCTGTGCTGCACCGGGATGACTGCGCAGGTGGAGGCGGCGTCGCTGGGGATGGGGCTGATCATGGCGCCGCCGTATGCGGTGCCGGACGATGGCCGGCTGGTGCCGGTGCTCGACCAGTTTTTTGCGGAGCGCTCGTTCTGGCTGGCCGCGCCGACCGATCTGTACCGCCTGCAGCGGGTGCGGGCGGTGTGGAATTTGCTGAGGGAGTATTCGGACCGGCAGCCGTCGCTGTTCGTGCACGGGAAGGAGGAGCCTGCAACTCGTCGTTCCATGCCACTGGCAGGAACGACTTCCCGCGACGGCGGGAACCCAAGTTCGTAGCGCACTCGCGGGCTACACAGAAAACTTGGGTTCCCGCCGAGTGCCGCCTTGGCGCGGGAACGACGGTCTACTGGCTAACGCTGCTAGGCAGCGCCAGTGGTTTTAGTCCTCCGGCTTCCCGTCGATCACCAGCGGTGGAATCAGGATGGTTTCTTCCTGGCCCGCAGGCACCGCCAGCTTCGGGAACGCGATGTCGGTACCGTCATCGAGCACCATCAGCGTGGTTGGCACGCGGTAGGCCCATGCCGCGCCTTCCGGCGTTCCTTCCATCGGCGTGGTGCGGTTGACCAGCTGGACTTCGCGATTCAGGTCGGCGAGCACCTGGTCGGCCGGCACCACCGCGATGTCGGACACGATCCCGGTCTGCAGGTACAGCGCGGCGGCATCTTCATACCCGCTGCGCACCGGCAGGATCACCGACGCAAAGCCGGCGTTGAGGAAAGCCGTGAACACGCTGTCGCCCTGCTGCTCGAACCGGGAAGCGGCCCATTGCTGCGACCCCTCGCTCCAGAAATACGGGAAGAAGCTGTAGGTCAGCTGATCCCACTCGAAGGCGTACTCGAAGAAGCGCACTTCGCGCGCCGCCTGCTCCAGCCGCTCCGGCGCGATGGCCGGTATTGCGCCCTGGATGATGGGCGAGGCCGGCGCGGCCCGGCCGCTGCCGCTGCGCACGATTTCCAGCACCGCGCGTTTGAGCTCGGTGCGTTCGATGGTGCGCATCTGTTCTTCGCCCAGCGCAGCGTAGGGACCTTTTTCGTCGGCGCGCGCCGCGGCCAGCCGGGCGTGCTGCTGTTTCAGGTCGCTTTCGTACTGGTCCATGATGATCTGGTGGCACGTCAGCTGCCACTTCTCGACCGCCACCTTGGTGCGGGTCCAGACCAAGTAGAAATTGACCGTGAACTGGTCCAGCTGGCCCCAGCCGCTGGCGTTGTAGCTGACCGCGCCGCTGTTGGTGCCGATGGTCTGGGCCGCGATCGGCGTGCTGCCTGCCGGGCTGCTCGAAAACAGCCGGGTGCCGATGCTGGCGGTGATGCCGGACTGGTTCTCGACCCCGTACCAGGCCATCGACACGCCGGCCGCCGTCGCCGCGTAGCCCTGTTCCAGCGCCACGGGTGAATTGAACACGCCGCTGACGGCGGGTGTTGCGCCACTACCCGAGGGGTAGGTCAGGCTGGCGTATTCGGTGATGGCGGCCGTCGGTGGCGGCGGCAGGGTCACGTCGAAGCGGTCGGCGATCGCCAGCCAGCTGGCGTCGGTGATCTCGGCCGGGCGCAGGGTGGGCTTGATCGGGGCCGGACCGGCATGTCCGCCGAAGCCGGGCTGCCGGGCCAGCAGGTGGCGGAACATGGCCGCCGGCGCCGGCACCATGACCTCGTACATGGCGCGCGCGCCGTAGGTGAACACCTGCGCCTGATACACCTTGTCGACCCAGCGGTACTGGGCGCGCACATTGGCTGCCGGTGCGCAGTGGCGCACCATATCGCTTTGGTATACCTCGGCGCTGCGGGTAAGGAAACGCTGGCGCCCGACCCGTTCGCGCACCAGCGTCACGGCGCGGTCGACCAGATCGCGCGACTGGCGCACATCGTTGCCGCGCGATTGGTCGCCGCCGCGCGAGTTGTTCATGAAGGTCGATGCCTGGGCATTGACGGCGCCATAGTTGGTGGTCAGGTTGATGCTGGCGTTGCGGTCCTGCTGGTTGCGCGCGGTCTGGAAAGCCGACTGGCCCAGTTCGAAGCGGTTGAAGCCCGTCTCTTCCTGCGAGAATTCGGCGTCGCCGTCGTTGAAACTGCCCTGGCTTTCGTCGGCGCGGCTCAGGCGCGAGCGGAAGTGCTCGTGCTCTTCGCCTTGCAGGACGTTGTGGATATTGGCCAGCTCACCTTTTTCGTAGCCCACCAGTACCTGGCGCACCACGCGCAGGTCGGCCACGCCAACGGGACGGATGCCGAACTTCATGCCTGGCGCGGGGGCCGGTTTCGAGACCGGCGCGGTGGGCAGAAGCTGGCCCAGTTCCGGACTGGCGGCCAGCACGGCTGCCGCTTCCGGACCCGTGGCGGGCGTGCCGGCGGCAATGGCGACGCCGTTCGAAATGCGCCGCCGCACGTCGTCGAGCAGCTCGTAGGCGCCCAGCGTGGCGGTGGGCACATTGGCGTCGGCCAGCTCCTGGATCAGGTTCGCGTTGTCGGCGCGGAACTGCGCGTCGATGTCGGCGGCGGGCTGAATGCGGAATACTTTTTGCAGTTCCGACGGGCTGCCGGTGCCTGGCATGCCGGGCGTGTGCGCGCCGCCGCCGGCGATCTGGTCGAGCGCCGCAATCAGGCGTTTTTCGAGCAGGACCAGGGTATCGATCTGCTTGAGCAGGTCGCGCAGGATGGCATCTTCTTCCTCGGCGGCGTTGTCGCCGGCGACGGTTTGCTGGGCATGTTGCTGTTCGCGGCGCAGGCGCATCTGTTCCTCGAACGCGGCCGGCAGTTTGAGCGCGGGCGCGAGCGCGGCCTGCACCGATGCGCTCGAAAGCGCGTTCTGGTCGCCGGCCACCAGTTTTTGCAGCAGGGTGACCTGGCCCAGCAACTGCTGGGCGCGCTGCAACTGGGCGGTGCTGGCTTTGCCGGAGGCGATGCCTTGCAGGTGGAACTGCCAGAGGTCGTTCTGCAAGGGGGTGACCTCGGCCGGTGCGCTCTGGGCGATCGGGAACAGGGTGTCGGCGGCCAGGGTCAGCTGGCCCTGGCGCGCTGCGTTGAGGTCGGCGTCGATGGCTTCCGGCGTGCGCTTGACCAGCGCGGACCAGCGTGCGGTCAGGGTCTCGAGTTGTGCTGTGAAATCCTGATTGGCGGCGGAGGCGATCCACGCCGCGACGTTCGATTCGTCCGGCAGTTCGAGGAGTCCCGCTGGCGCCGGTGTCGGGTTGGGTGCCCGGGCGGTGGCGAAGCGAAACAGTTCCTCTGCATTGGCGGTAGCTTGCGTCATGATATCTCCCGGTGATGAGGTTGGAAGGTCATCATGGGCCGGATGGCGCGCCGGAGTTCAGCCTGCGTCAGTGATAAAACCGACCTGCCTCAATGAGGCGCCTGATTGGAATGTCGCGACGCAAGTGTTGTGGATTATCTGGTTCCGGCTGGAACAAGGTTTCGACCGGCATATTGACGGCCGCCGCCGGTTTCCGCGCCGCTTACTCGTGGCAGCAGACGCACAGTTTGTTGCCGTCCAGATCGCGGAAGTAGGCGCCGTAGTAGGTGGCGTGATACTCGGGCCGCAGGCCGGGCGCGCCTTCGCAGGTGGCGCCGTGGGCGAGGGCGGTGGCGTGGGCGCGCTCGACCGCGGCGCGCGAGGGCGCCAGCAGGGCGGTCATCTGGCCGTTGCCGGCGGCATGCTGGCCGGCGAAGGGATGGCCGATCAGGAACAGCGGGCGCGGGCTGCCCGGCTTCATCCAGCCGGCCCACGGCTTGGCCGGATCGCTGAACTTGAGCGCCAGGCCCAGTTCCGGCATCAGGGCCGCATAGAAGCCGAAGGCGGGCGCGAAGTCGGTGACGCCGATGAAGACATGCGAAATCATGCGGGTTCCTTGAAAGGATTGCGCTCGTTCAGTTCATCGATGTAGTCGTCGATGCCGCCGCTTTCGCGCTCCAGGAAGCGCTCGATGGCGTCCGAAAACGCGGGGTGGGCCAGCCAGTGCGCCGACCAGGTGCGGGTCGGCAGGAAGCCGCGCGCCATTTTGTGTTCGCCCTGGGCGCCGCCCTCGAACACGGCGATCTTGTGCTCGATGCAAAATTCGAGCGGCTGGTAGTAGGCTGTTTCGAAGTGCAGGCAGGGCACGTGTTCGAGTTCGCCCCAGTAGCGCCCGAACAGGGTGTCGGCGCTGTGGATCACCAGCGAGGCGGCGATTGGTTCACCTTCGCGCTCGGCGATCACCAGCAGGATATTGTCCGGCATGGTGCGCCCGATGCGCTGGAAAAAATCCAGGTTCAGGTAGGGCGAGGAACGGTGCGCCGCGTAGGTGCGCTGGTAGCAGCGGTTGAACAGGCGCCAGTCGGCGTCCGTCGCTGCGGCTCCGCGCACGCGGCGCAGCATCACGCCGGCCTCGCGCACCTTGCGCCGCTCCGCGCGGATGTTCTTGCGCTTCTTTTGCTCCAGCGTGGCGAGGAACTCGTCGAAATCGCGGTAGCCGGCGTTCAGCCAGTGGAACTGCACGCCGCTGCGCAGCATGAAGCCGGCCTCCTCCAGCTGCTTTACCTGGTCTTCGGGCGGGTACAGGATGTGGGTCGAGGAGACGTCGGATGCCTTCTGGGTCGACACCAGCGCGGCCAGGAGCGCGGCGCGCGCGGCGGTGTCGCGCGCCAGCAGGCGCGGCCCGGTCACCGGCGTGAAGGGAATCGCCGAGAGCAGCTTGGGATAGTAATCGACGCCGTTGCGCTGGTAGGCGTCGGCCCAGGCCCAGTCGAACACGTACTCGCCGTAGGAGTGCATCTTGACGTACAGCGGCATGGCGGCGGCCAGTTCGGCGCCGTCGTACAGGACCAGGAATTGCGGCTGCCAGCCGGTATCAGGGCAAGCGCTGCCTGATTCATGCAGGGCGTCGAGAAAAGCGAAGGAGAGGAAGGGATTGGTCTCGGCCTGGGAGGATGCCAGGGCGTCCCAGGCGGGTTGTCCGATCTCGCTCAGAGAGGATACGATTTGCGTGCGATAATTCATTCTTGTCGAATCGGCTATTCCATTATTTTGGCGGGCGACGCTGGCTGATGCAGGCCGGTCCATTGCATTCTACGCACATTAGCGTAAGGAGGCGCAAGGCGTTCGGACGCCGCGCCGCGCGCGCCGCCACCCTACGAAAGACACTGCATGCAGAACGACTTCTTTAACCTCTATTCGCACGGTTTCGCCCGGGTCGCGGTGGCCACGCCACGCTGCAAGATCGCCGATCCCGTCTTCAACGCGGCCCAGACCATCGCGCTGGCCGAAGCGGCGGCGCAGCAGGGCGCGGCGCTGGTGGCCTTTCCCGAGTTGGGACTGTCGGCCTACAGCTGCGACGACCTGTTTCATCAGGCCGCGCTGCTGGACGCCTGCGAAGCGGGCTTGCGCACGGTGATGGATGCGACCGCGCAGCTGCCGCTGGCGCTGGTGGTCGGCCTGCCGCTGCGGGTCGGGCATCAGCTGTTCAACTGCGGGGTAGTGCTCGCGGGCGGGAAGATCCTCGGCGTGGTCCCGAAAAGCTACCTGCCGAACTACGGCGAATTTTACGAAGCGCGCCAGTTCAGCGCCGCCGACAGCGCGCCATGCAGCCAGGTCGACCTGCTCGGGCAAAGCGTGCCGTTCGGCGCCGGCCTGCTGTTCGAGGTCGAGGGCGTGGCGCTGCTGCGCTTTCATGTGGAGATCTGCGAGGATGTGTGGGTGCCGATTCCGCCGTCGTCGTTTGCGGCGCTGGCCGGGGCCACGGTGCTGGTCAACCTGTCGGCGTCGAACGTCTTGGTGGGCAAGAGCGGCTACCGGCACCAGCTGGTGTCGCAGCAGTCGGCGCGCTGCCTGGCGGCGTATCTGTACACCTCGGCCGGGCGTGGCGAATCGTCGACCGACATGGCGTGGGATGGCCAGACCCTGATCTACGAAAAAGGCGACCTGCTGGCCGAGGCCGAGCGCTTCCAGGACGACTCGCACATCATTTATGGCGACGTCGACCTGGAACGCTTGTCGCGCGAGCGCATGCATACGACCACGTTTGCGCAGCAGGTGCGGCACCATGCGCAGCAGGTGGCGGCGTTCCGCGTGGTGCGCTTTGCCTTGCCGGGCGCGCCCGGCGGCGGCAAAACGCTGGCCTTGGGGCGCGCGGTCGAGCGCTTTCCGTACGTGCCGTCGGACCCGCAGCGGCGCGACGAGCGCTGCACCGAGGTCTATCACATCCAGGTGCAGGCGCTGGTGCAGCGGCTGTCGCAAAGCGGCATGAAGAAGGTGATCATCGGCGTCTCGGGCGGGCTCGATTCGACCCACGCGCTGCTGGTGTGCGCCAAGGCGATGGACCGCCTGAAGCTGCCGCGCACGAATATCCTGGCGTACACCATGCCGGGTTTTGCGACCAGCGAGCGTACCTTGCGCCAGGCGCGCGCGCTGATGGAAGCGGTGGGCTGCGAAGCGCACGAAATCGACATCCGTCCGAGCTGCATCCAGATGCTCGAGGACCTGGGCCATCCGTACGCGGAAGGGCAGGAAACCTACGACATCACGTTCGAGAACGTGCAGGCGGGCGAGCGCACCAGCCATCTGTTCCGGCTGGCGAACTTCCACAACGGGATCGTGATCGGCACGGGCGACCTGAGCGAGCTGGCGCTGGGCTGGTGCACGTACGGCGTGGGCGACCATATGTCGCACTACAACGTCAACGCCAGCGTGCCCAAGACCCTGATCAGTCATCTGGTGCGCTGGGTGGCCGAGTCGGGCGTGATCGGCACGAGCGGCTCGGACGTGCTGCTGCAGGTGCTGGCGACCGAAATCAGCCCAGAGCTGGTGCCGGGCAAGGCCGGGGAAGACAAGCCGGCGCAGAGCACGGAAAGTTCGATCGGACCGTACGAGCTGCAGGATTTCAATCTGTATTACATCCTGCGCTATGGCTTTGCGCCGTCGAAGGTGGCGTTCCTGGCGTGGTCGGCGTGGAAGGACCGCGAGCAGGGCGCTTGGCCGGACGCGGTCCATGCCAGCCGCAACCAGTATATGCTGGCCGATATTAAGAAACACCTGGCCACGTTCGTGTACCGCTTCTTCAAGATCAGCCAGTTCAAGCGCTCGTGCGTGCCGAACGGGCCGAAGGTCGGCAATGGCGGATCGCTCTCGCCGCGCGGCGACTGGCGTGCGCCGAGCGACGCCGAGGCGGTCGTGTGGCAGGCCGATCTGGACAGGATTCCGGATGAAGCCGGGAAATAGCCCGGCCTGGGGTGCGGCCGCTCGTTTAGAATAGCGGCAACAGCAATTCCATCGCGTGACGAGCAACTATTTAGGAGTAGCCATGAAACAAATTACCTGTGTCATCAAACCGTTCAAGCTGGACGAAGTGCGCGAAGCGCTGGCCGACGTCAATGTGACGGGGCTGACGGTCACCGAGGTCAAGGGTTTCGGCCGCCAGAAGGGCCATACCGAGCTGTACCGCGGTGCCGAGTACGTGGTCGATTTCCTGCCGAAGGTCAAGATTGAAGTGGTGGTGGACGACAGCATGGCGGACCAGGTGGTGGACGCCATCATCAAGGCCGCCCGTACCGGCAAGATCGGCGACGGCAAGATTTTCGTGCAGGATGTGGAGCAAGTGATCCGTATCCGCACCGGCGAGACGGGTCCGGAAGCAGTTTAAGAAGTTCGCTGTAACGAGGCAAATCCGTAGCGTTAACCTATGAGCCGTCGCCCCCGCGCCAAGGCGGCTCTCGGCGGGGGGCAAGTTCGGTCCGTAGCCTACAGCTGAGCGGGGAACTTGGGCCCCCGCCGAGAGCCGCCTTGGCGCGGGGGCGACGGTTTTGAATATAACGCATCGAGTTCTGAACTTTGATGCATCGAGGTTTGTCCCCGGTCAGGAAACTTTATGAGCGGCCCATGCGCATGTCGAATTTCCACGTGAGCAGGCGCAGGCCGCTGATGACCGTGGCGCTCGACCACAGCGCCAGGTCGGGATCGGCGCCGAATTTCTTCATCAGCAGGAACATCCAGCTGCCAATGAACGCGCAGATCGCGTAGGGCTTGCCGTCACGGAAGACCATCGGCACTTCGTTGCAGACGATGTCGCGCAGTACCCCGCCAAAAATTCCGGTGATCACCCCCATCATCGAGGCGATGAAAATCGGCATGTGCGCTTCCAGCGCCGATGCCACGCCGGCAATCGAGAACAATCCCAATCCCACCGCGTCGGCTACCACGATCAGGCGCTCCGACACGATCTGGCGCAGGGTGCGGATCAGCGGCGCGGCCATCAGGGCCAGCACGAAGATGAGAATGGCGTATTCCTGGTGCGTGACCCAGAACAGCGGACGCCGGTCGAGCAGGATGTCGCGCAGGGTGCCGCCGCCGAAGGCGGTAATGAAGGCCACCGTGAAGACGCCGACCAGATCCATGCGCTTGCGGCGCGCTTCGATGAAGCCGGAAAAGGCGCCAACCAGGATCGCCATGATTTCGATGAGCGTAATGAGGGTCATGCGGTGCACTGTACTGTGGCGAATATTGCTAGCCTAACATGCGCTTGGCATGATGGACAGTGTAAGGAGTGCGCCCGGGGAAATACCGGGCGCGTGATTCAGGTGCCGATGGCCGATTTGAGCAGGACGATCAGGGCGCCATGGCTGCGCCCGTCCACATTGGCGGCGCAGAAGGCAATCACTTCATCCTTCTGCTCGAGCCAGCTGTGCACCATCGAGCGCAGCACCGGTTCGCCGCCGGCCGATCCGAGGCCCTTGCCGTGGATCACGCACACGCAGCGCAGCTTGCGCTTGCCGGCATTGTGCAGGAATTCGCCGATGGCATCGCGCGCGCCATCGCGGCGCAAGCCGTGCAGGTCGAGCTCGTCCTGGACCGGCCAGTGCCCCTTGCGCAGCTTGCGCACCACGTCCGTGCCGATCCCGGCGCGCGAAAAACTCAGGCTGGGGTCGTCCTCGAGCAGGTGATCGACCTCGAACTGGTCCGAGAGCGACTCGCGCAGCACCGCCGCGTCGTCCTCGGCCTGGTTGCGAAACACCTTGGCCGGCTTGATCTTGACGTTGATGCCGGGCGGGGCGTTGGGCACGAAGCGGTTCGATTCGGGCATCTTGCGCACGCCGCCGATGGCGCTCTTGAACAGGTTGGCCTCTTGCGCGGCCACCCGTTCACGTTCTTCGCGCTCGGCTTTTTCGCGGGCGCGCGCTTCGTCCTGGCCCTTGAGCTGTTCGCGCAGGGATTTCAGATCGGAAAAGTCTTTCATCGGCATCGCTTTACTTATTTACCTATATTAGTCGTTCAGGCTTTCCAGGTAGCGCTGGGCATCGAGCGCCGCCATGCAACCGGTGCCGGAGCTGGTGATGGCCTGGCGGTAGATGTGATCCTGCACGTCGCCGGCGGCGAACACGCCCGGGATGTTGGTCGCGGTGGCCATGCCTTCGAGGCCGGTACGGGTCTTGATGTAGCCGTTGTGCATGTCGAGCTGGCCTTCGAAGATGCTGGTGTTCGGCTTGTGGCCGATCGCCACGAACAGGCCGTGCACGGAAATCGGGGTGATGGCGCCGTCGACGGTCGACTTGATGTGCACGCCGGTCACGCCGCTGTCGTTGCCGACCACTTCTTCCAGGGTGTGGTTGTACTTGATGACAATCTTGCCTTCGGCCGCCTTGGCATTCAGGCGGTCGATCAGGATCGGTTCGGCGCGGAATTTGTCGCGGCGGTGGATGATCGTGACCTTGTTGGCGATGTTCGACAGGTACAGCGCTTCTTCGACCGCGGTGTTGCCGCCGCCGACGACCGCGACTTCCTGGTTGCGGTAGAAGAAACCGTCGCAGGTGGCGCAGGCCGAGACGCCGCGGCCCATGAACGCCGTTTCGGACGGCAGGCCCAGGTACATGGCCGAGGCGCCGGTGGCGATGATCAGGGCGTCGCAGGTGTACTCATGGCTGTCGCCGATCAAACGCATCGGTTTTTCATTGAGCTTTGTCGTGTGAATGTGGTCAAACACGATTTCGGTGTTAAAACGCTTGGCGTGTTCCAGCAGGCGCTGCATGAGGTCCGGGCCTTGTACGCCCATCGGGTCGCCCGGCCAGTTTTCGACGTCGGTCGTGGTCATCAGCTGGCCGCCTTGCTCCACGCCGGTGACGAGCATCGGCTGCAGGTTGGCGCGCGCAGCGTAAACGGCCGCGCTGTAGCCGGCTGGGCCGGAGCCGAGAATCAGAACTTTGGCGTGTTTGGTAGTGGTCATGGGGCGGCTTTAATCGAAATGTGTATGAAGAGAAACTGGGGTCGATTGGGGACAGATCAAGAGCGCGGAAATTCAATTGCGCACCCTCGATTATAGTCCATGATGCGCCCTAGCATGAATCATGGGGCCGATGCACGCCGGATGGCTTAGAATGGGCGCATCGCCAACATCGGTAAACACACGGCAGCACTGCAAGTAACAAAGAATGACTAAGACAAGCCAACCTTCCAACGCCAGTTACACCCGAAAGCCCGTCATGCGGCAACCGCTGCCGAACCGCGTGGTGCGCCTGCTGTCCGAGGCGCGCTGGATCGCGCTGGGCGTGATGTTCCTGTATTTCGTGATGATATTGCTCAGCTACAACAAGGGCGATCCCGGCTGGTCGCACGAGGTGCAGGTATCGCAGGTGAGCAACCTGGGCGGGCGCGCGGGCGCTTACCTGGCCGATTTGCTGCTGTTCATTTTCGGCTTTTCGGCCTGGTGGTGGTGCGTCTGTTTCCTGCGCATGCTGTGGAAGGGCTATCGCTCGCTCAATCAAAAGTTTGTGCTGGAAACGGAAGAAGATCCCGAGCACCAGCAGGAAGCGGCCATCCGCTGGCTCGGCTTTGCGGTGCTGTTCGTCGGCAGCCTGGGCCTGGAATATTTGCGCATGTGGTCGCTCTCGGTGCAGTTGCCGCGCGCGCCTGGCGGGGTGCTTGGCCAGCTGATCGGCCATGCGGCCCATTCGGCGTTCGGGTTCACCGGCGCCACCTTGCTGCTGTTGCTGCTGTTCGGACTCGGTTTCAGCCTGTTTTTCCATGTGTCGTGGCTGGGCGTGGCCGAGCGCATCGGCGGCGCCATCGAAAACGCCATCGACTGGTTCCGCCTGCGCTACCAGGACCGCGAGGACCGCAAGCAGGGCGAAGTGGCGGCCGTGAAACGCGATGAAGTGGTGGTGCACGAGCGCGCCAAGCATGTGGAAAAGCATGTGGCGTCGCCGCCGGTCAAGATCGAGCCGCAGGTAATGGAGGTGGTCAAGTCCGAGCGCGTGCAGAAGGAAAAGCAGGCGCCGCTGTTCCGCGACCTGCCGGGCGACTCGTCGCTGCCGCCGCTGTCCCTGCTGGACGACGCGCCCGAGGTGCAGGAAACGGTGTCGGTGGAAACGCTGGAATTCACCAGCCGCCTGATCGAAAAGAAATTGTCGGACTTCGGGGTCGATGCCAAGGTGGTGGCGGCGTACCCGGGCCCGGTGGTAACGCGCTACGAAATCGAACCGGCCACGGGCGTCAAGGGCAGCCAGATTGTCGGCTTGGCGCGCGACCTGGCGCGTTCGCTGTCGCTGACCTCGATCCGGGTCGTGGAAACTATTCCCGGCAAGAATTTCATGGCGCTGGAGTTGCCTAATCCTAAGCGCCAGATCGTGCGCCTGACCGAAATCGTCGGTTCCAAGATCTACAACGACAGCGCGTCGCAGCTGACTGTGGCGCTGGGCAAGGATATCGCCGGCAAGGCCGTCATCGCCGACCTGGCCAAGATGCCGCACTTGCTGGTGGCCGGTACCACCGGTTCGGGGAAATCGGTGGGCATCAACGCCACCATCCTGTCGCTGCTCTACAAGTCCGACCCGGCCGATGTGCGCATGATCCTGATCGATCCGAAGATGCTGGAAATGTCGGTGTACGAAGGCATTCCGCACTTGCTGGCGCCGGTCGTGACCGACATGCGCCAGGCGGGGCACGCGCTGAACTGGGCGGTCAACGAGATGGAGCGCCGCTACAAGCTGATGAGCAAGCTCGGCGTGCGTAACCTGGCTGGCTACAACGCCAAGATCGCCGAGGCGGCCAAGCGCGAAGAACATATTCCGAATCCGTTCAGCATCACGCCCGATTCGCCGGAGCCGCTGGAAAAACTGCCGACCATCGTCATCATCATCGACGAGCTGGCCGACCTGATGATGGTCGTCGGCAAAAAGGTCGAGGAATTGATCGCCCGTATCGCGCAAAAGGCGCGCGCGGCCGGCTTGCACCTGATCCTTGCGACCCAGCGGCCGTCGGTGGACGTCATCACCGGCCTGATCAAGGCGAATATTCCGACCCGGATCGCGTTCCAGGTGTCGTCCAAGATCGACTCGCGCACCATTCTCGACCAGATGGGCGCGGAAGCGCTGCTGGGCATGGGCGACATGCTGTACATGCCGCCCGGTACCGGTTTGCCGGTGCGGGTACACGGTGCGTTTGTTTCCGATGAGGAAGTACACCGGGTGGTCGCCCACCTCAAGCTGTCGGGCGAGCCGAACTATATTGAAGGCATCCTCGAAGGCGGCACGCTCGAAGGCGAGGGCGGCGGCGCGGAAGGCGGCGCGGCGGGCGATGCCGGCGGCGAAGCCGATCCGATGTACGACCAGGCGGTGCAGGTGGTGCTCAAGAACCGGCGCGCCTCGATCTCGCTGGTGCAGCGTCACTTGCGCATCGGCTACAACCGCGCCGCGCGCTTGCTGGAACAGATGGAAAACAGCGGGGTTGTGTCGCCGATGCAATCGAACGGCAACCGCGACATCCTGGTGCCGGCTGCCAGCGCAGAATAAACCGTCGCGTGTGCACCGGGTTCCCTGCTCATCCGTTACAGGATGGACCGGTTCCCGGGCATCACATTGCCCACGCGGCCCACATAAAGGATATACATGCGATTTCTACTGACTAAAACGACCGCCGTGCTGGCACTGAGCCTGGCCTGCGCCGGCATGGCCCACGCTACCGCCCTCGATCAATTCAAAACCTTCGTCTCCGGCACCAAGGCTGCGCGCGGCGAGTTCACCCAGCGCCAGGTCAAGAAGGCCGATGCGGGCAAGGTGGCGGCGCCATCGTCGGGCACCTTCGTGTTCGCCCGTCCGGGCAAGTTCATCTGGACCTACGTGAAGCCGTACGAGCAACTGCTGCAGGCCGATGGCGAGCAGCTGTATATCTACGACAAGGACCTGAACCAGGTCACGACCAGGAAGCTGGGCGACGCGCTCGGTTCCTCGCCCGCCGCCATCCTGTTCGGCAGCAACGACCTGGAAAAGAATTTCACCCTGAGCGAAGCGGGCACGCGCGACGGCCTGGAGTGGCTCAACGCCTTGCCCAAGGGCAAGGATTCACAGTTCGAGCAGATCAGCATCGGCCTGCGCAACGGCACGCCGGAAGCGATGGAGCTGCGTGATGCCTTCGGCCAGACTTCGGTGCTCGCGTTCAAGAAGTTCGAGAAAAACCCGCCATTGACGGCGACCCAGTTCAAATTCGTCATTCCGAAAGGCGCCGACGTCGTCAATAACTGATCCCTCTTCCTCGTGGAGCACACTTGAATCGTCGAACAATCGGTACTGTACTGGCTGTAACGTTTTTTACTGGCACCACGATGGCTCCAGCCTAGGCTCTAGCCTTGGCTCCCGCTCTGGCGCAGACCAGGGCGCCGTCTGCCACGGCCGACCGGCTGCCGTCGGCCTGCACCCGGCCCGACTGGCCTCCCGAGGCCAGGCGCTACGATCTGGAGGGCACGACCGTGCTCGCCTACCGGATCAGGGAGTGGCGCATCGCCGATGTGAAGGTGCGCAAGAGCAGCGGCTGGCCGATCCTCGATGCCGCCGCAGCGCGCACTTTGCAGGCATGTAAGCTGAAGGCCGATCCCGCCCGGCCGCGCGAGAGCGCGGTGCGGTCGGTCGACTACGTGTGGGCAACGGCCGGCGGACCGTCGGCGCGCCCGCAACTCCATCCCGGCAGCTGTGCGGCATCGCCGCTGTTCAGTAGCTTCGTGCCGCTCGACAGGACGCCGACCGCGCGCGACGGCGTGCTGGTGCGCTTCCTCACCAATGGCCGGGGCGAGCCGTTTAACATCCGCCTCGAAGGGCGCGTCACCGATACCGCGCTGGCAGAACACATCAGGCACTACGTGCAAACCTGCCGTTTCGTCGCCGCCAACGCTCCGGGACCGAAGACCGATGCCGTGTATGGACGCGTGCTGCTGGCAACTCCCCCCCCGCCGAATAAATCGGACATGCATATCTGGCAATATTGATTTCCCAGGTATATGATCGTGCGTCGGTCCCGCCGGGGCCGCGTCATCGGGAGGGCTTCATGAAACATTGGATCAGCCGTTGGTTGCTAGGGGTTGCATTTCTTCACACCGTGTTTGCTTTCGTTGTCATGGGGCCGGTCATGCTGTCGATGCTGGACAAGGGCTTGTTTAATTCAGCCAAGAGCATGACCGAGGGCGCGACTACCTGGTTCTTCCTGTTCGGCATTCTGCTGGCCTTGTTTGCGATCCCGGTGCATGCGCTCGAGAAAGCCGGCGTCGCACTGCCCAAGTCGATCGGCTGGGGCTTGATCGGGATGGCCGTGCTGGGTGTGGTGCTGATGCCGGACTCGGGCTTCTGGCTGGTGTTTCCGCCAGCGATAGCCATCTTGATGCGCAAGAGCGGCGTGCAGGCGAACGCAGGCGCCGTGCATGGCGTCGGCGCTGCTTGAGAAGTTGCATAGAGCGTCGTGCGGTAATTTCGCGTTGTGCGGGAACTGTTGCGCACTGCGCGGGTCTTATCTTGAACGCCGATTCGCGCCATGCGCTAGACTACGCGCTTCCTATCAATGAAGACTTCGCATGGACGATTTGTTCAAGACCGAACCTGCCGCGCCCCTCGCCGAAGCGCTGCGTCCGGCAACGATTGACGAGGTCATCGGCCAGAGCCATTTGCTGGGCGAGGGCAAGCCCCTGCGCCTCGTATTCAAATCGGGCAAACCGCATTCGATGATCCTGTGGGGCCCGCCCGGGGTCGGCAAGACGACCCTGGCGCGCCTGACGGCGAACGCCTTCGGCTGCGAATTCATCGCCTTGTCGGCCGTTTTGTCGGGCGTGAAGGATATCCGCGCCGCCATCGAACAGGCCGAGCATCACCTGGCAACGGGCAAGCACACGATCCTGTTCATCGACGAGATTCACCGCTTTAACAAGTCGCAGCAGGATGCCTTGCTGCCGTTCGTCGAGTCGGGCCTGGTGACCCTGATCGGCGCGACCACTGAAAATCCCTCGTTCGAGGTCAATTCGGCGCTGCTGTCGCGCTCGCAGGTATATGTGCTCAAGGCGCTGACCGACGCCGAGCTGCTGCAACTGCTCAAGCGCGCCCAGGAGAAGGTGCTCGGCCACCTGACGTTCGACGAGGTCGCCATCGCCACGCTGATCGGTTATGCCGATGGCGATGCGCGCCGCTTTCTCAACCTGCTCGAACAGACCAAGACCTCGGCCGAAACATCTAGCCTCACGCACATCACCGGCGAATTCGTCGACAATGCGCTGACCCTCAATTCGCGCCGTTTCGACAAGGGCGGGGACAATTTCTACGACCAGATTTCGGCACTGCATAAATCGGTGCGCGGATCGCACCCGGACGCGGCGCTGTACTGGCTGTGCCGCATGCTCGACGGCGGCGCCGATCCGCAATACCTGCTGCGCCGCATCGTGCGCATGGCGTGGGAAGATATCGGCATTGCCGACCCGCGCGCGATCCAGATCGCCAACGATGCCGCCGCCACCTACGAACGGCTCGGCTCGCCGGAAGGCGAACTGGCGCTGGGGCAGGCGGTCATCTACCTGGCCATCGCGGCCAAGAGCAATGCCGGCTACAACGCGTACAACCGTGCCGTGGCGTTCGTCAAGAAGGACAAGTCGCGCGAGGTGCCGGTGCACCTGCGCAACGCCCCGACCAAGCTGATGAAGGAACTCGGCTACGGCCACGAGTACCGCTACGCGCATGACGAGCCGAACGCGTATGCGGCCGGCGAAACCTATCTGCCGGACGGCATGGTCGAGCCACGCTGGTACGAGCCGGTGCCGCGCGGGATCGAAGCCAAGATCGCCGAGAAGCTGGCCTGGCTGCGCGGGCTCGACGAGGACGCTGGCAACTGAACAGCGCGCGCGGCGCACGTGCTGGAGGCGCCGCCAGGGCTGGCTTCGAGGGCTATCGGCGGTGCGGGAAAGCCGCTGCTGTGGTGGGTTCGCCTGCAACGGCGGGCGCGCTTGCATGCGGATAACAGGCCGTCGCGATCTAATGCGTCCTGTCCCGGCTTTCCGGCGCTTCATCGCAATCCGGTGGAAGGGCAGGGGGCGAATGGGTAAAGTAACACCATACCAACTCGCCTCACCCACTGGAGAAGAACATGAAAGTCCGCAAAAACCTCGAAGCCGTTTTCCTTGCAGCCACCGTCATGGTCACCTTTGCCGCCTACGCCACCGCCGACGTACCGGTGCGCGCAAGTGCCGCGCCAGCCCGTGCCGCCGCCGTCGCCGACAGCAATGTGACCGTCGTCGTGGTCAGCGCCAAGCGCCTCACCGCCGCCGAAAAAGCCGCACAACAGTAAGTCCGGGGCGGGCCTCCCCGCACCGCAGCGTGCCTGTTAGTTACTCCACAGCACGCTTCTGGCAGAGAAAGCATAGTTTGTTGCTGCCAATTTTGCATGTTTGCACTATGATCAGGCACTGATCATAGAGGAGTTATTCATGCAAACAGTCATGAGCTTTTCACAACGCGCCCTGATGTGGGCCGTGGGCGGCGTTCTAGCCCTGGGCATCGCCGGCTGCAGTGCCGAGCCCAAGGAGCGTGCGGCGTTCATCGCGTTCCTGCAAACGCGCATTGTCGATAAGCCCGGGGTCCATGTACCCAGCCTGACCCCCAAAGTAGAAAAGTCGTTCGGCGATTACAGCAAGCATTATGCTGTGATTACCGACTACAACAAATCGATGGATGCGAAGGTCCAGCAACCCCTGCGCGATATGATGGTCAAGAACATGCCGAACACCATGCCCGATCTGATGGCGCGCCGGGCCGACGTGGTCGCCTTGCGCAAGACCAGTGCGCAACTGCGTGCGGTGATTGACGCCGAACAGGCGGCGGCCGCCACCAGGCGCACCGCGCTCAAGCAGCCGGACGACTTGAAACCGGTCTACGACAAGGCGTATGCCCGTACGGTCAGCGATCCGGGAAACAACTTCAAGGAATTTCTCGTGGTGATGGAGGGCATGCTGACCAGTGCCGAAAAATTGGCCGATTTTCTCGATGCTCACAAAGACCAAATCAAGTTCTCCGCGATCATGGCCCAGATCGACGATCAGAAAGTCCTCGATGATGCCAATGTGCTCATGAAAGAGCTCAGCGCCAAGAACGCCGAGGTAGCGCGGGCACAGCGCAAGCTGGCCAGCATGATCTCCGGACGGTAATGCCGATTGCCCGCCGCACGGCGGGCGCATGCAGGCCCGACAAGGTGCCATTGTGCAGGGAATCGGTTAAACTGCGCATTGAACAACAGGATCAGTGCGCGTTGTGCAGGCTTGGCTTGCCGCCTGGCTGCCTCATCAAGTGCATCGCCTTGGTTAGCGCGTTGTGACACCGGCTTCGTAACGAAGCTTTTATTTTGCTTGATTCGTGCGCGGCGGCATCCGCCCGCACGGTTCCCAGGGAAAAGCGATTCGGCAACGGATCCTTCCTGTCCTTCCACATAGCGGCACTACCGATAATGATAGACATTCAACTTCTCCGTAAAGATATCGACAACGTCGCGGCCCGCCTCGCGACGCGCAAGTTCCAGCTCGACGTGGCCGCCTTTAACGCCCTCGAAGCCGAACGCAAGGCGATTCAAACGCGTACCGAAGACCTGCAAAGCAAGCGTAACTCGCTGTCGAAGCAGATCGGCATGCTCAAGGGCAAGGGCGAAGATACGTCGGCCGTGATGGCGGACGTCGCCGGCCTGGGTGACGAGCTCAAGGCCAACGAAACGTCGCTGGGCGACGTGCAGGCGAAACTGGCCGCGTTCATGGAAGCGGTGCCGAACCTGCCGCACGCCGGCGTGCCGGTTGGAGCGGATGAAAGCGGCAATGTCGAAGTGCGCAAGGTGGGCACACCGCCCGCGTTCGACTTTGAGGTGCGCGACCATGTGGACGTGGGCAGTGCGCTGGGGCTCGATTTCGACGTCGCCACCAAGCTGACCGGCTCGCGCTTCTCGGTAATGAAGGGCGGCATCGCGCGCCTGCACCGCGCCCTGGCCCAGTACATGCTCAACACCCACACGGGCGAGCATGGCTACACCGAATGCTACACGCCGTACATGGTCAACGCCGATTCGCTGCGCGGCACCGGCCAGTTGCCCAAGTTTGAAGCCGATCTGTTTTCGGTGAAAAAAGGTGGCGCGGAAGGCGAGGGCGAGACCTTCTACCTGATCCCGACGTCGGAAGTATCGCTGACCAACATCGTGCGCGACGAGATCGTGGCCCTCGATCAGCTGCCGATCAAGATGACGGCCCACACGCCGTGCTTCCGTTCGGAAGCGGGCAGCTACGGGCGCGACACGCGCGGCATGATTCGCCAGCATCAGTTCGACAAGGTGGAGTTGGTGCAGGTGGTGCATCCGGACACCTCGTACGACGTGCTGGAAGAGATGGTCGGCCACGCCGAAGCCATCCTGAAGGGGCTTGGCCTGCCGTACCGCGTGATGTCGCTGTGCACCGGCGACATGGGTTTTAGCGCGACCAAGACGTACGACCTGGAAGTGTGGCTGCCGGCGCAGAACACGTACCGCGAGATTTCGTCGCTGTCGAACTGCGAGGCCTTCCAGGCGCGCCGCATGCAAGCGCGCTTCCGCAACGCGGCCGGCAAGCCGGAACTGCTGCACACGCTCAACGGTTCCGGCCTGGCGGTGGGACGCACCTTGGTGGCGGTACTGGAGAACTATCAGCAGGCCGATGGCAGCGTGGCGATTCCGGACGTGCTGCTTCCGTATATGGGCGGGCTGACCCATTTGACACCCTGAAAATAGTCTTTGCCTTTTTTTTTCGGGGTGCTATAATCTTGCCTTCTCGCAGGAATGTGAGAAAGGAGAGGTGGCAGAGTGGTCGAATGTACTTGACTCGAAATCAAGCGATGGGGCGACCCATCCGTGGGTTCGAATCCCACCCTCTCCGCCATGAATAAAGAAAAAATCCCCGCTATTTGGGGATTTTTTTTGAAGCAAGACCAGGAAAGGTGGCAGAGTGGTCGAATGCGCTGGACTCGAAATCCAGTGTACATCTATGGTGTACCGTGAGTTCGAATCTCACCCTTTCCGCCATAAAATCAAGCACTTAGCTTGTTGAAAAAGCCCTCGGCAACGAGGGCTTTTTTCATTTGCGTGCGGGGTTTTCTGTCCGCAGAACCGTGGAACCCGCCTGGCGCATCGACTGCGCCGAGGGGCCTGTTGCCATATTCCTTGTACTTCGGCTGCCGATATAGCGATTTCTCGCTGAGACAGGAAAAATATTCTTGAGAAGATTAACCCCGTTTGCCTGACGCCCCCGTTTCACTCTGTACCGATGTAGAACTGTCCATCCGGACCTTTGACGCATTGAACGAAACGGATTCCGCCATGAAACCACCACGCGCGCAGCACCAGCCAATTACATTGCACCGTATCGACATTCCCGTGCCCTGTACCGCCTCATGGGAGGACATGACGGGCGATCACCGGGTCCGTCACTGCAAGGACTGCAACAAGAACGTCTTCAATCTCTCCGCCATGCCTGCCGCGGAAGGGGCCGCGCTCATCGCGGAGAACCTCAATGGGGATCTGTGTGTGCGGATGGATAAGCGCCAGGACGGCAGCGTCGTCTCCAGCGATTGCGGCGACAGTGCCCGCCCCACAGCGCGCCAGCCATGGCGCGGACTGCCGGCCATGGCTGGCGCTGCGGTGCTCGCCTTGTCCGCAGCCGGCTGTTCCACAAACGACTCCCAGCCCGTACCGGCAGTGTCTGCCGGCGCAACGGTCAACCCTGAACCACCCGTGACAGTTCTGATGGGCGCGCCGCCCGCGACCGCCCCGGCTCCGGCCGTCGTTGCGCCAACCATATCGTCCGTCCAGGGCGCGCGGCAGTGTGAAAAAAATGCTGAGATACAGCGCCTGATCGGAAAGCCGGCAGCAGGACATTCAATGCCGTCTGTACTGGTGGATAGTAAAGGCATGTGTACGCGTTAATCGGCCAGGCGGCCAAGACGCCCATTTTCAAGCTCTACATTAGAAAAACAAGCCGTCGGACGCACATGGCCACGCAAGCCGTCGATCGGCCGTTGCCGATCTGTCCAGTCGGATTCCTCAATCATCAGAAACGGATCTCAACATGGAGCAATCCAGCCCCCGCAAGCAGACGATCGCACTGCAGCGCGTCGACATCGCTTCCCCCTGTACCGCATCATGGGACAAGATGGCAGGTGACGATCGCGTCCGCCACTGCAAGGACTGTAACAAGAACGTGTTCAATCTGTCGGCCATGCCGCAAGCGGACGCCGCTGCGCTGCTGGCGGAAAACCATCACGGCGAGCTGTGCGTCAGGTTTTACCGACGCCAGGACGGCACGGTCATGACCAGCGATCGCGGCGACAGCCCGCGCGCGGCCGTCCGCCAGGCGTGGCGCAAGCTGCCTCACATGGCTGGTGCGGCCGTGCTTGCATTGTCCGCCGCAGGCAGCTCCGCGGGCGACGCTGTGCCCGACGCCAAGGTGGATGCCCCGGTACCGAAGGTGACGCCTGCGCGCACGATGGTAATGATGGGTACCCCGCCTCGGCCAAGCATGCAGGGCGTGTCCGACGCCACGAAGCCGGCGCTGCCAAGCGGCCAAACTGGCCAGCCAGAAAAGAAAACCAAGTCGGCGGCTTGGATGGGCAACGTCGCGCCGCCACGGGAGCCGCTCAAGCAAGCGGCCAAGGGCGCGAACCCGCCCACGCGATAAGCTGCGAGCGGACTGCCTGTACCCGGCTGCTGATCAATACTGGATGGATTTCTGCTGTCGCGCAATCAGTGCGCGCAGCAGGTCGAAGGACAGAATCGAGCTCGGGTGAATTTTGTGAAACACCTTGCCATCGCCATCCATGATGCTCGATGTCTCCGTCCACAAATTGGTTTTAATATCGGCGATGCGGTCGATGCCGATGCTTTTCTGTCCGATCTGCAACTGGTGCGCGGTCAAGGTCATTTCAAAGGTGGGAAAGTTCATATTGCGCGAAGCGACCATGCTTTTCGATTGGGCCACGCTGTCCTCAAGATAGCGGAAGACCACGGGCTTTCCGGCCTGCAGCTGCTGGTGCAACACCTCGCCCCGGTGCGCCACCTGCAGGCTGCGCAAGCGTTCGCTCAATTCGCCGAACTTGTGGATGCGGCTGCCGATAAACGTCCACGGCGCATTCGAAGTGGCGCGATAGCCGATGCCGCCATAAAAGAAGGTGTACAGGTCTTCCAGATCGCGGTACAGGGTCACGTTTTCGCCATCGGGCCCGCTCGCGCGGATGCCGTTGTCGAACAACTGGAAAACTGGCTGCGACGCGGCCAGCCGCCAGATAAAGAATGCAATCGCCGCGCCCAGCGCCAGAGCGCCAAATCCGACCGTGTACAGCAGCGACACATCGCCGCTGAAACGGAAATGGGGGCCAATGCGGGTGGTAAGCCACAGCACAAAGATTCCGACCCCGGCGAACAGCGCCGCCATGAACCAGCCAACGAACAGGAATGAACGGCTTTTGCCATAGGTGGCGATTAGTGGACCCAGCGCCTGCGCGTTTCGTGATTGTTCGGCTTGTGTCATCGCTCGCTTTCATCATCGGTCATGAATGTGCCTTGCCTCGGGCCCAACGGTACAACGTTGAAAAAACAATCATCCGATTCTAGCAAACTGTACGGCACGAGCGCGATAAGCGCTGTATGCCCGGAACAGGCGAATTTTTGCGGCATGTTTGACCCTGTTTGCGCGGGTAGGCCGTTTCAATAAGCAGCCGATAAGAATATGTCCAGTCGGGCCTTATGATCCATTGAAAAGAAACGGATTTCACCATGAAACCATCGCGCACGCAGGACCAGCCGATAACCCTGCACCGTATCGAGATCGCATCGCCCTGTACGGCGTCATGGGACAAGATGACGGGCAATGATCGCGTTCGTCACTGCAAGGACTGCAACAAGAACGTATTCAACCTGTCCGCCATGCCCGCGACGGAAGCGGCGGCGCTGCTGGCGGAAAACCATAACGGCGACCTGTGTGTGCGGTTCTACCAGCGCCAGGATGGTACCGTCATGACCAGCGATTGCAGCGACAGCCCGCGCGCTGCGGTGCGGCAGGCGTGGCGCAAACTGCCCGGCATTGCCGGCGCTGCGGTGCTCGCCTTGTCCGCTGTCGGCTGTACCGCTGGCGATGCGCCGCCCGGTTCAAACGATACCGCCGGCGCTCCAACGACCGGAATGTTCATCATGGGCGAGCCGCCGGGCCCCGCCTTTCCGGAATCGGATCCGCCACCGGCATCATCTGGCCATGCGGTGGAGTAAGGCGAACATGCACTGGAACGCGTCCGCCACAGCCCGGCGAGAGCGTGCGCGATGGGCGGGTCATTGTGGCGCGGGCTGCGGCGGTTGGACTGCCTGAAGCGTCATGAGGAGAAGATACAGCACATCGAATGACAGAACAGCATTCATCGGCATGGTATGAAAAATGCTCCCATCCTTGTGAAGGAACGTTTTTTTCAACGTCCAGGCACTGATGTCAATATGGTCGATGCGGTCGAGGTCGATGCTCTTGTCTCCGATTGTCAGCTGCCGCTTGTTCAGTGTTAGCTCGGACGTCGGGAAATTCATCAGCATGTTTTTCGCCCGCCAGCTCGTATTCTGGAAATAGCGGAACAGCACCGTTTTGCCGTCCATTGCTTGTTGAAACAAGGTCTTGGCGCGCTGGGCCCTGTGCCGGTCGTGCAGTTCGCTTAAAACGGCCAACTGGTCCGGGGAATAGCCGAGAAAAATCCACGGGGTTCGCGGCGATATGCGGAAGGCCATGGCGCGATTATTGTGGGAAAACATATCCTCGATGTCGCTATACAGGGCGGTCTGTTCCCCGTAGCGATTGCACGTACGGATGCCATGCTCGAACACATCATATGCCGGTTGCTCCGCCACCAGGCGACGGATGAAACAGCCCAAGGCAACGCCCAAGGCCAAGGCGATAACCCCGATCGCGTACAGTATGTACACAACGCCGTCGGGTGTCGTGTCGGGAAGGTTTTGCGCGCTGCGCCAGAAGACGAATATGCCGAAAGCGAACAATAGCGCGGCCATGAACCACAATGTGGACGCTTGTGGAAAGCCTTTGTCGTAGCTCCCGATGAGTGCCCCCAGGGCATCTGCATCCGGCGCAGGGGCGGCCAGTGCCGGGTTGGTTTGTTCTGGTTGTTGTGTCATCGTCCGTTCTCGTTGTCCATCTCTGATGGCCCGTGTAGCGACCTGATGCTGCATATTGATGATGCCAATCCCGATTTTACCAAGCCGGGCAATTGATCGGCCGGTCGTTTTCCTCCGCTCTATTGCAATTACCCGGTCGCGTCCCATCTATTCCTGATGCCGCAAAGCGGTGACAACGAGAGGCACACATGAAATCAGAACAAGCAATCCTGGCCGGCGGATGTTTTTGGGGCATGCAAGACTTGATCCGCAAAATGCCCGGCGTGACGTCCACCCGCGTCGGTTACTCGGGCGGCGACGTGCCCAACGCCACCTACCGCAACCACGGAACGCACGCGGAAGCGATCGAGATCGTGTTCGACCCTGACGTGATGAGTTACCGCCAGTTGCTGGAATTTTTCTTCCAGATCCACGACCCGTCCACGGTCAATCGCCAGGGCAACGATACCGGCATGAGTTATCGCTCGGCCATTTTCTTCACCAGCGACGCGCAGAAGGCGACCGCGCTCGACACCATCGCCGACGTCGATGCCTCCGGCATGTGGCCCGGGACAGTGGTCACCGAGCTGGCGCCGGCGGGGCCGTTCTGGGAAGCCGAACCTGAGCATCAGGACTATCTGGTGCGCAATCCGTCCGGCTACACCTGCCACTTCATCCGCAAGGACTGGCGCCTGCCGCGGCGCGACCAGAACGTCGCCTGAGCCTCGTTGAGGTCCCGCGCATGACATCGGACGCGCTGCCAGTGCCAGCGCGTTTGTCGCTGCCGCCGCGCCAGCACTTACTCCGGCGCGACGGCCTTTTTCTGACGCCGCAGGAAGCGCCGCAGCACCATGCTGCTTGCGGCGGCGATCAGCAATAGCGGCCACAGTCCGGCCAGCGCCAGGAAAAATGTCAACAAGCCTTCCCAGCCGCCGCGCAACTGATCGCGCAGCTGGCTGGCAAAGCCGGGACGGTACTGGCGGTACACACTGTCCACATCCACGCGCTCGCTTTGCAGCACGCGCGATGGCTGGAGCAGTGTCAGGTCGATGGTGCTGAACGCGACCCGGTCCTCGAATTCCTTTTTCGCGAGCAGGGCGGCATCGCGCGTGGCCTTGACGTCGCTGCGCATGGCAATCGCGTCCGTCTTTTGTACCAGCTTGCCGCCATCCCGCACCGCGTCGCCCAGTTCGCCCTGGGTTTCCTGGTCGCGCATGGCTTGCAGTTGCTGGCGCAGCACGTCGAATTGCGCGTCGTGGGCGGCGTATTTGCGCGCATCCAGAAACACCACATGACCGGCAATCGCGCGCAGGAATTCCTGGGTCTTGGCACTGGGCACGCGCACGATCAAATGCGCTTGCACGGTGTATTCGCTCAGCTCGATCAACTTGCCGTCGCCGCCCGGATGGCGCTGCGTATTCGTGCTTTCGGTACTGATATCGTTCTTGACCACGAAACCGCCATGGCCGGCCACGGTGTCTTCGATCCCCAGTGCGGCCACATACACATCCTTGACGCGAAAGTGCGCGCTCGCCGTACGGATGAACTTGCGCTCGTTGTTGTCGATGTAGGTGGATGCGCCCCCGGCCATTTGCTCGCCGGCGCTTGCCGTGGTCAGGGCCTTGGCAGAGGCTGCTGGCGCCACCTCATTTCCCGCCTGTCTGCGCGCGCGTAGCTCTGGCAGCGGTGGCGGCGCGGCAGCCGGCGCTGCGGCACTCTCGGCCAGCGGGGCGACGGCAGCGACTTGCGCCGATTCCATCGTTTCTTTTTTCGAGCATGCCGCCATCAAGGCAAGCAGGGTGAGGCAGCCGGCGGCGCGCGTTACGGGGTTCAGGTCCATCATGGCAATCCTTGCGTTGTCGATCGAAGAAAGCAGCCATCCGGCGCATTGGCGGCTGCGATAAGACGGGCAATTGCATCGCCCTTGTTCTTTAAACGATGCGACGAGGAAAACGGGGTTAAACGCGGCCTCAACAGCGCAGGTGGGGAAGGGATGGGCTGGCGGCGCGGGCACGAGGCCGCGCACCGCCAGCGAACGACGCGCTTATGCTACCAGGCGCACGCCGGGCAGTTTTTGCAGGGCGAGCTGTTGCAGCGGCTGGTCGTGCTGGTCGCAGCGGGCGCGCAGGACGGCCAGTTCAACAATTTCCGGCCGGCTGGCAGGGGCGTTGAGCAAGTTCTTGTACCAAAACGCGTCCAGCGAGTCGCTGCTGTGTGCGCGCATCCGTTCGTCGATTTCCATCTGCAGGCTGGTCAGGCACTGATACGGATCGACCGCCACGCCGAAATGGCGCTTCATCATATTGCGCACCTGGACGGTCGACGGGCTGACGACTTTTTTGTCGAAAATATAGGAACCGATCACCAACGCGACCATAAGAAACATCGCCAGTCCGGAGAACACCTTGATTCCGGTGTGCCTGGCCTGAAAGGACATTAAAAAGAACAGAAACACGACCGGTAGCCATACGCGCATGTAGCCGCACAGGACCGAGCGGACATTCATGTTGTTGAGCTCGAAGGAAGCGCCAGTTTTGCCGTCGACATAATGGCTGCTCATCGGAAACAGGGGCAGATACCACAGGTGTCCGAAGACGGTTTTGACCGACGTGTCACCCACCTTGTGCACGGCGCCATAGGTGCGCTTACCCCATACAATCAACATGCTCTCTCCTGAATTGGTCCGCGTCCGGTTCGGGCGGATAACGAGTATGACTTGTCTTTGTGCATTACTCAATCAGCAATGATGGGTGTAACTAAGCAATATCATTTTCAAACGTTTTACTGGGTAAAAATACAACATTGTCGTGCGGTATTTGCCACAGCGGCTGCATATTTCTTTATTTCAACGCTGCTATCATGCTTTTTTACTGACGAATGGATGAAAAGTGATGAGTCGTGCAGCACACCGCTTGAACCGACGGCAAAGGAAGAAAAAGCATGTTGGCGAGTTTCAGGAGTTCTGCTTCGCTGTCGACGCCCGCTATCGCAGCGAGCCAGACCGGCCCGCGCTCTACCCAATGATGGACGCGTTCATCGACGTTGCGATCGAGGGGCAGGGCTTGGTGTTCGGCGGAGGTGGCACCGAGGCCTTTCACGGTATCGTGTCCTTGGGCGTGAAGTACGCACCGCTCGGCGAGCACCATCGCGCGTCGGTCGGCGCCTGGCTGGAGAATCAAGCGTTGCTCGAAAATGTCGTCGTTGGGCCGCTGGTCGATGCCTGGACTGATTCCGCCTGATCTCATTCGATATTGACATTTATGTCATGCGCAATGATATCGTTTGACATGCGTTGATGTTTCAACGCCATTTTCCCAAGGATGCCAATGGGCTGTTTCAAAAGGTGGCCCCAAGGTCTTGCAAACTTGTCTGGCGACGCGGCCCTGGACGACTGCGCCATGCGCACCCTGGACGGGATCGTCCGGGCGGCGCTAATCGCATCGGCACTGCTCGCCGTGCAGGCCCGGGCAGCCGAGCCGGTGCGCCTATTCGATGCGGCCGAGGAATGCAGCGAATTTTCCCAGGCCGGCATGCGCGAGTGCCTGGCCAAAAAGGCCATCGACAGCGCGGCATCGCTGAAAAAGGCCGAGGCCAGGGCCGCTGACGCCATTTCCAGGTGGGACGAAGACGCCAACTACATCAAGGCGGCCCAGGCAAAGCTGCGGGAATCCGGCGCCGCCTTTGCCCGTTATCGCCAGGCGCAGTGCGCCTTCGCCACCTCGCTCGCGGGCGGCGGCGCCGGCAATTCGCACGAGATCAGCCGGCTTGCCTGTGTGGCCGACATGAATGCGCAGCGCGCGATGGAACTGTTCCGCGAAACGGACACCCTGGCGCCGAAATAATCTTTTGGGCCTTCGCATCAGGCGCCGCCGAGCCCGCGCGCGATCTCACCGGCCTTGCGCGCGCTGATCGACTTCGTCAAAGTCTGATCTCACGCGCCTTGCCGCGCCATGCCACGATGGATGACGGGCAGGCGATCACGGCAAGCAAGCGGTGAGCGGCTCCGGCGCAACGTCGATAATCACCAGGCTGCCGTGGCTGCCTGCCAGCACCGTGTGTGCGACGCCCGCCTCGACCAGGTACAGATGACCGGCTTCCACCGTCACCGGCTGGCCAGCCACCTCCAGCATCATCCGCCCGGATATGACCAGCAGCGCCTCGTTATAGTCGTGCACTTCCTCGCCGTACGCCATCTCGTCCATGCGGAGCAGCTTGACGCGGGCGGGGCCGACCCGGCCCAGGATGGTGGACTGCCACGCGCGCGGCAGCGCCTTGGCAAGGCTGGTGAGATCGCATAGCGGCATGTTCCGACTCCTTCAATTCATTCCACAAACGTCTGTTCCACCCGCTCCGACACCAGCATGTACGGCACCCAGATCAGCGCCATGAGCAGCGAGCGCACCAGATCGGTACTGGTAGCCGGGTCGAACAGCGGCTCAGCGGGCAAGATCAGGTGAACGATCATGCTCTCGCACACCATGAACAGGATTCCGGCCACATGCAGCACGATGAATAGCATCGGGAAGCCACGTTTCTTGGAGAAAAACAGGTAGACCAGCACGAAGGATGTCAGGAGCATGCCGCAGTTGAACGCCACTTCCGTGAAAATCAGCGGCTTCCACGCCGAATGGTAGGCGCCCGTGCCGGGCGTGGTCATGGCGACCCAGTGGGCGCTGCCGAACAAATTCACATACAGTTCCGGTAATTGAAACAGCATGCGTAGCGGCGTGAACAGCACGCCGATTCCCACCATCAGCAGCCAGCCATTCAAGCCTTCCAGGTCTTTCTTCAGTTCGCTCACTTCCTACTTCTTTCATTGATCAGGCACGGCGGCATCTTATGTGATCCCACCGATAATGCCTAAAGAAATTCGGTCGCTTCGCCGAGCGGGGCAGCCACGATCCTGTCGATCCAAACCATTTCCTTGCGGCAGATTGGCGCACGCATGAACATGCCCGGCTGCATGCCACGCTGGCGCTGTCCAGGCACAGGCGGCGCGCTGATGCCGGCCAAACGATCGGCGCATGTTCAGGTCGCGTCAATAATAGTACTTGGTGGCCTTGGTCCATTTACTGGCCGGATACAGCTTGTGCGCCACCTCATACGCTTCGCGCGAGTACCGTGCCCGCAATTGTTTTTCCTCGGGTACGGCGGTGCCGTACGGGCATTCCATGCGGGTCGACGCGACCAGGAAGTGCAGTGCTTTCGGCGCCTCGTCGTCCACCGGCTTGGTGCGTGCCCACTCCAGCAGGGCGGGCGCCAGGAACTCGGTGCGCAGGGGCAGGCGCAGCAGCATCTCTTGCTCCCTGGCCGCTTCCGCCGTGCGCTGCGCACCGAGGAAACGCGGCGCCGGCATCACCACGTGCGGCGCCACCGGCGGCCGTCCCGCCGTCCCGGCACAACCCCAGTAGCGCGACTTGTCGTCCCTGTCGATGACCGAAGGCTGCAGCTCGGGCGTGTTGACCAGAATCAGCGCGCCAGCAAGTCGACGCCCGGGGCCGCTCGCCGCCTTGCGGTAGCGCTCGTACAAATGCGCGGTGCTCTTGCGCGTTTTAGCTACCGCATCGAGCAGTCCGAGCGCGGTGTCCTCGTCATTGAAAATGAGCGCGCGTGTCAGCATGGTTTCCTGCAGCATGGGCTTCCATGCCGGCGGCAGCAGCGGATGCTTGAGCAGCACCTTCAGTTCCGCCATCGGCAGATGGCGCGAGACGGCAATGCCGAAGTCCTCATCGGTCTCGGCGGCATCCGCCGTGGCCGCCGCATCGATGGCCTCGCCCCGCTCGACCGGATCGGGCCGGCGCCGCGCCGCCTTGAGGAAGTCATCCACCGTGCCGGCCGACACCATCTTGAGCGCGAGAAAGCGATTGGTGGTTGCCACCGACATCTGCTTGCCGTGGGCCGACAGCAGGCGGTCGATATCCTTGTCGGCGCGCTCGGCCTGCTGTTCGAGCAGCGCCAGGCGCGCCAGGTGGTATTGCAGCGTCTGGTACAGCGGATGCGAGGCCGGCACGGCGGCCGCCGCCTTGCGCTCGGCCGCCGTCAGCTCGTTGGCGCGGGCCATGGTGAGCAGCGGCGCCAGCCAGAGCGGCTCTCCCTGCTTGAGCCAGCTCTTGCGCAGAGCGTCGATGGCGCTGGCGCGCTGCCTGGCCTGGTCCACCGACACGTCACCGGACCCGAGTCCGGCCTGCATGCCGGCAATCCAGGCGGTCATCGGCTCCCTGGCCGCGAGGGCGCTGTTCGGCTGCGTATCCATCATCTTGTCCATCAACACCAGATAGTCGCTCAGCATGCGCGGGGTATCCGGACCGAACGGTTCCTTGTCGAGCGCACGCGCCAGCGCGGCCAGCCGTTCGGCCGGGTTCAGGCGTGCTTCGACCAGGGTCACCATTTGCCGGGCAGGGCCGGACGCCTGGGCCAGTGCATCGAATTCCTGTTTGGCCTGCGCCAGCGCCTCGACGCGCTCGCGCGCCGCCGGCTGCTTCTCGCGCAGCGGATAGTCCAGCACGGCCTTGCGGATCAGCGTGCGCGCGGCCAGGTAAGGCGCCAGCGCCTGCCATGGCGACTTGGGCTGGCGCGCGATCGCCTGGAATTGCGTGCGCGCCAGATCGAAGTTGCGCGCGTAGAAATTGGCCGCGGCCGTCTGGTAGGCGTGGTCATCCCTGAGCCAGTCCGGTGCGTTGGCCGGCAGCGGCGGCGGCAGCTTGACCACGCGTTTCGGCACCGGCTCGCCGAATCCGTGCGGCGGCTCTTCGCAGTTCGAGAACACCGCGTCCTGTCCCTGCAGCCACAGCTTGAACCACGCATCGGGCTTGCCGCCCGCACCCAGGCGCGCGCGGGCGGCCATGGTGACGCCGGCCTGCCTGAACGCATCGGAATGGCAATTCAGATAGCTCTCGCTGTCGGCCGTGTCGGCGCTCGGGTCGATCCAGATATCGGCCGGCAGCGCCGCTTGCGCCGCGTACGGCGAGCGCGCGGCCAGCCAGGCATCCGCGCTGTTTTTCTCAGGGTCCACGCCAGCCCAGTCGCTGGAACGGCCCACGTGCCAGGTATTGAGGCCCAGTGCCGCCACCTGCTGCCTGGTCAGCGCTCGCCCGCGCGCGGCCTGGTACGCCAGGTAGTGGTACACGCGCCAGTAACTGCCCGGCACCACGCCCAGATTGCCGGAGGCGAACAGTTCGGCGTTAGCGGGCTGGAATTCGGAGGCGAAGCGGTTGGTCTGGAAGTCGTCGCCGCCGCTGGCCGAGGCGGGCAGGGCCACCATCCACAGGAAGGCGGAGGCGAGGAGGGAACAGGTGCGGGATAGGCGCATGGCTTAGGGTCTCGATGGAATGGATGAACGGGGAGCGCTGCGCAGCGCCTGCCAGCGGGCGGCGCTCCAGGCTTGCGGTGAAAAATAGTAGTGGCGGCCTTCGCGCACCGCCATCATCGGTTCGTCGGTGGAAAAGCCGATGGCCGCGCCGCAACGCGCGCGGGTAAAGCCGCGCTGCTGCAGCAGGCGGGCGCGCAGGGCGTGCTGATCGCCACCCATGCGAAAGGCCATCGGCACCACTTCGTCGGCGGCGATATCGTGCAGCCAGTAATCGTCCAGGCACCACGAGGCCAGCGCCGTGACCGACAGCGCGATGGCGGGGTCGAGGCGGGCGCGGATGGCGCCGATGGTGCGCGCCAGGAAGGGCCGCTGCGAGCGGCGCACCTCGAAGTCGAGCTGCACCACCTGGCGGTTGGCGCGTCCGGCCAGGCGCAGCAGTTCGTCGGCGACGCGCCGGCTCTGCGCGTCGGTGAGGGCCGGCGGTCGGCGCCACGACATATCCACGTGCAGCACCGGCACCCGCGGCACGCTGGCGGCCAGCAGCAGCGGCGCGGCGCGCCGGTAGACCAGCGCTTCGTCGCCCTGCAGCAGCACGGTCGAGGCGACGTAGGCGACGCCGACACCGGCGGGCAGCCAGCGCAGGTCTTCCGGCCGCTCCCATGCCCAGATCATGTGAGCGGGCAGGGCGGCCAGTGCCGGATGGGCAGGGGGCCGGATGCTGGCGCTGCTATCCATCCTGAGCGTCAGCAGCGCGAGAGAACTCAACAGAAGCGCTAGTGGGCGTCGCATGGTCGGTCGTGGCAGCATGATGAGGGCGGTATCTTACTCCGAGTTACTCCGAGTCGCCTTGCCTTGTGAAAACTGCCCGCGGCGCCATGCGTGCGTCATCGAACGGTGTGCGCGGGAACGCGCTGTCAAGCTGTGAGGATACGGACGCACTACGCGCCACACCGGAGAACACCATGTCAGACAATCCGCTCGAACCGAATCCCCAGGACTACGACCGCATCAACGTCAATGTGGAGGCGGAGCTGGTCTACTGGACCGGCCAGTTCGGCGTCACCCGCGCGCGCCTGGCCGAAGCCATTGAACAAGTCGGCCCGCGCGTGGTCGACTTGCAGAAATTCCTGGGCATACCGGTCGTCGGCACCGACTGAGCAGCCCGCTGCGGCGGCGTCCGGCGCCGCTGACTCTCCGCCTTCGCCTCTGCCGCCAGCCGCGCGGCGGGGCGCCTTGTCACGTCGTTCGCCCTCCGACCGCTATCGCATTCCTCACCGCAGCGCCACGATATAAAACTGGCAATTCCGTATGGCGTACGCGACAGTATTGCCAAAAACGTCGAATCGCGCCCCTGTATCCCACAAAATCTACGCTATATTTGTTTCCGTTGACACCCAACAAACCGTGTCCAGATTTTTGACCAGTCCGCCATCCGCGCGTGTGACCGGTCCCTTTGAAACGGAATCTCCGATGTCGACGAACCGCACCCCCGGCCTGAAGCGCCATGTTGAATTGTCCGCACTCGAACCGCGCATGTTGTTCGACGGGGCAGCGCTGATATCCTGGGATGCGGCCACGGCAGCGCCGCAAGCGCCACCGCCAGCCGACGCGCCCGCCTCAGCCGGACCGGTCCAGATCGTCTTCATTTCGCCCGAAGTCGCCGACCCGGCGCAGATCCGCCAGGCCTTCGGCGCAACCGCCGAAGTGATCGAGCTGGCGGCCGGGCGCGACGGCATCGACCAGATCAGCGACATCCTCGCCGCCCGCCACGACGTGGCCGCCATCCACCTCATCTCGCACGGCTCGGATGCGTTTATCGCGCTGCCCGGCCAGGCGCTCAGCAGTGCCACCCTCGACGCGCGCGCCGCCCAGGTGGCCGCGTGGTCGCACGCCTTGACCGCCGACGCCGACATCCTCGTCTACGGGTGCGATGTCGCCGCCGGCCAGGCCGGCGTGGCCCTGGCCGAGCGCCTCGCCGCGCTCACCGGCGCCGACGTGGCCGCCTCCAGCAACGACAGCGGCGGCACCGCCGGCGCCGACTGGACGCTCGAATACCGCACCGGTGCGATCGCCGCCCCGGCGCTGTTCAGCCCCGGCCTGGGCGACGGCGCCAGCTATGCCAACCGCCTTGCCACGATCAACCTGTCGGGCTCCACCGGCTGGACCACGATCATGAAAGGCCCGGTACGCGATCCTTTCAACGATACCCAGGCCGGCGCGGCCGACACCGACATCATCGGCGACGCCACCCACGGCTCGCTCTACACCGCCTACGACGACAAGGGCACGGCGGCCACCGGCGACGACACGCTGGTGTTTCGCATGCGCATCGACAACCCGACCAGCGTCACCAATTTTTCGGGCGTGGCCATCGTCGGCATGGATGCCAACCGGGACGGGCGGGTCGACCTGTTCTTCTCGGTTGATGGACGCAACAACGGCCAGGCCGTGCGCCTGCTCGACCCCGGCACCGGCGCCAACGTCTCGCCGAATACCACCTCCACCTCGGCCCTGCCGACCGGCTGGCTGCCGAACAATGGCGTGTACGCCTTCTCGCCATCCAACTATTCCGTGGTGGCGGTGTCGGCCGCGACAGATTCGGACTGGGCCCCGGCCGCCGTGCCCGCGCCCGGCAGCAGCAACAGCAACCTGACCGGCGCCAACGGCACCGACGTGTTCATCAACTGGCGCGTGCCGATCGCCGATATCGCCATCGTGCTGGCCAAACCGTCGGCCACCGACCGCAGCGGCGTGGCCGGCCCGCGTGGCGCCGGCGGCATTGCCAACTACGGGAAAGACACGGTGGTGCAGTACATCAGCTTCACGCAAACCCAGACCGGCCCCATCAACGGTGACCTGAACGGGGTCGGCGCGGCCTACGACAAGAACGCCACCTTCGCCGCCCTGGGCGCGTTCACGTCGCCCATGTCGGCTGCCAATCCGGTGCCGGACGGGCTGTCGATCACCATTAACGAACCGGTCGGCGACGGCAAACTGGCCGGCGCGTCGGGCGCCACGGAGGCTGCGGCAGTCACCCTGTCGGGCGGCACCAAGGCTGCGGCCGGTGCCACCGTCAGCCTGGTCATTACCGACAGCGGCGCCGGCAGCACCAATGCCAGCGCCACCGTCGTCGCCGGCGTCAACGGACTCAATACCTGGAGCGTATCGAACGTCAACCTGTCCGGCCTGGCCGAAGGTACCCTGAGCGTGGCCGCCTCGGTCACCGAAAGCGGCAGTACCGCGACCGATACCGCCACCGTCGTGCTCGACAAAACCGCGCCGCTGGTTGCCATCAACCCGCTCGCCACCACCACGGCCGGCACGCCGACCCTGAGCGGCACCTCCGACCTGCCCGACGGCGCAGTCGTGACCTTGACGCTCGACCCGGACAACAACCCCGCTACCGCCAATGTGCTGTACCAGGTGGTGGTGGCTGGCGGCGCCTGGACCCTGAATACCGCCACTGCCACGCCGCTCTCGGGCAGCCTGCCCGCCGGCGGCCTGACGCCGACCACGAAAATCACGGCCTCGGCCATCGACGCCGCCGGCAATGTGGGCAGCGCGGTCGGGCTGAACCGGCCCACCGTGACCAGCCAGAGCACCGGCTCGACCAGCCCGACCATCGGCGGCAGCTGGACCAACGTGGCCGGCGACACGCTCACTGTCAAGCTGTACACAAACAACGCGGGCAATCCCGGCAGCTTGCTGGCCACGTACACCCTGGTGCCGGCCGGCAACAGCTGGAGCGTCGACCTGGCCAGCGCCATCAAGGACGGCGGCGGCACCGTGGGCGCGCTCGCGCCCGACCAGACTTACCAGATCGTGGCCGAGGTCACGCGCGGCGGCGCCACCGTGGCCGACACCACCAGCGGCGAGTTGGTGATCATCGGCGGACCGAGCATCGATATCGTCGACAACGATGGCGTCAACGACGACAACGTCACCGTTACGGTGCCCAAACCCACCTTTGCCGGCACCTCGTCGGTGCTGAGCGGCTTCATCACGGTATCCATCGACCCGACTGGCAATGGCACGACCGACCGGATTACCTATTCCGTGCAGACCGATGCCAGCGGCAACTGGAGCCTGGATACCAGCGGGCCGTTGCAGCCAGTAGCCGGCGCGATGCCGGTGGCGGGCCTGTCGGGCAGCGCGGTGGTGGTGGCCAGTACCCCGCTCGACGCGAGCGGGCAGAGCGCCAGCAACACGCAAAACCTGAGCGTGGTCATCCCGGGCATCACGATCGGAACCGCCGCCAACAACCTGACCGGCATCGAGACGACCATTGCCAACGGCGGCAGCCTCGCCAATATCATCACCGGTGACGGCATCTTCAACATGGCCGAGGACGATTCCGTCATCGTCAGCGGTACCACGACCAACGTGGCGCAGGGCAGCTCGGTGGTCATCACCATCTCGGACGGCACGCTCGACTACACCAAGACCGCCGTGGTGGCCGCCAACGGTACGTTCACGCTGCTGTCGTCCGGCGCCGGCACGGCCAACGACGGCAACGCATTCGATCTGTCGGCCCTGAACAGCGCCGGCCTGACCGTGACGGCGACGGTGCTGGGCACCAGCGCGCAAAAGGCCATCATCCACGACAAGATCGCACCGCAGATCGTGCTGACCACGCCGTCGATCATCAAGACCAGCTCCCCGGTCGTCACCGGCAACGCCAACCTGCCGGCCGGCTCGGTCATCTCGCTCGTTACCGACTATCCGCAAACCGGCTTGAGCGCGACGGTCGACGCCAACGGGGATTTTTCGACAACGCTAAGCCTGAGCAGCAACGGCACCGTGAAGATTACCGCCTCGTCCAGCGCCACCGACCTGGCCGGCAACAAGGTCGCCAACGCGGAACAGACGGTGGCCTACCAGACCCCGAACGTGAATCCGCCGGTGGTCACCATCAGCGGCATCACCGGCACCGGCAGCGGCGACACCACCATCACCAGCAGCGACATTCTCGGCGGCGTCACCATCTCCGGCACCTTCGCCAATACCAAGACCACGGCCAGCGGCACGTTGACGCTGTCGATTACGGACGGCGTGCACACCAAAACCAATGCCGACACCGGCGTCACCCTGACCCGTAACATCAACGGTACCTGGAGCGCCGTGCTGACCGAGGCGGTGGTCAAGAGCTTCAACAACGGTCCCCTGATCGTGAAGGCCCAGCTGACCGATACAGTCGGCAGCGGCGCCGGCACCTTCTACACCGTCTCGGACGTGACCCAGCCGACGCTGCTGCTGGTGACCGGCACGCCGTCGGTCAGCATCACCGAGGTGGTCGATGCCAATGGCCTGGTCAACGCCACCGAGGACGACAGCGTCACCATCCGCGGGCGCGCCGTCAATGCCGCCGGCGGGGAGGTCAAGGTCACCGTCTCCGATGGCGACAACGCCACCGTCGACCCGACCGCCACCGCCACCGTGGCCGATGACGGCAGCTGGAGCGTGACCGGCATGAACCTGTCGGCCCTGAACGACGGCACGCTGACGGTGGCGGCCGTGGTCGACCCCGACCGCAACCCCGCCACCAGCGACAGCGCCAGCACCAGCACCACGACCGTGCATGACAAGACCGCGCCGGTGCTCAACATCACGGCGGCGGCCAGCGTGGCCAATAATCTGCCCCTGATCACCGGCACCAGCGCCGGCCTGGCCGCGGGCGCCACCGTTACCGTTACCATCAACAGCGACCGCACCGGCGCCGTCGAAGCGACCTACAGCACCACGGTGCAGGCCGACGGCAGCTGGCGCGTGCAGTCGGCCATCCCGACTCCGGCCGACAGCATCATCATCGCCACCGCCAGCGACCCGGCCGGCAACGCCGCCAGCGTGGCGGCCACGTCGATCATGGCGATCAGCCCGGACAGCGGCACGCCGGCCGACTTCATCACCAACCAGCGCAACCTGACCTTCAGCGGCAGCGCCGCACTGGGTGCGACCGTCACCCTGCGCCTGAACGGCACCGTGATCGGCACGCCAGTGGCGGACCCGGTCACCGGCGTGTGGACCTTCGACTTCAGCGCCACCTCGCTGGCCAACGGCAGCTACACGCTGACCGCCGCCACCACCGTCAACGGCAACGGAGCGCTCAGCACCCAGACCATCGTCATCGATGCCCAGGCGCTGGCCATCGGCGGCATCAGCGCCGACAGCGGCGCCGGCGCCGACTTCCTCACCAGCGACACCACGCTGGTGTTCAACGGCAGCGCGACAACCGGCGCCATGGTGAGCGTGACGCTGGAAGACGCCAGCGGCGCCGAAGTCTTCCGCCAGCTCGCCAGCGCTGCCGGCGGAGCGTGGTCGGTCGACCGCAGCCTCGATGCCGCCCTCGGCGACGGCAGCTACACCCTGCGCGCCGCCGTCACCGACGCTTCCGGCGTCACCAGCACCGTCAGCCGCGCGATCGTGATCGACACGCGCGCCGATATCGGCATCACCACCAACTACAAGACGGCCGATACCAGCCCGGTCTTGCGCGGCACCACCGACATCGAAGTCGGCCGCGCGATCGCGGTCGACGTGGCCATCAGCGGCGGCGGTACCCTGAGCTACACCACCACGGTGGCGCCTGACGGCACCTGGAGCATCGATACCGGTGATGCGGTCCCGGCGGGCAGCGGCGGGCCGGTAGCGTTTTCCAACGGCGCGCAGCTGACGATTACCGCCAGCGGCACCGACCTGGCCGGCAACAGCGCCAGCAGCAGCAAGGCGATGGTGATCGACATCGCCGCGCCGGCCATTGCCATCACCACCGAACTCGATTACACGGGCAGCAATACGCCGAACGGCATCCTGGTCGCCAGCGAAGACACCAGCGTGATCCTGCGCGGGTCCACCAGCGGCGTGCCGGACGGCGCCACGTTGTCCATCACCATCACCGACGGCGTTACCACGCTGGCCGACACCGCCACCGTCAGTGCCAACGCGTGGCAGCTGGCGCCGGCCAACCTGCGCGGGCTGGCCAACGGCACCATCACCGTCACCGCCACCTACCTTGATGCGGGCGGCACCCCGTACGTCGCGGTGGCCACCGTCCTGCACGACAAGAGCATCGCCGGCGCCAACGCCACCATCGACAGCATCAGCACCGACAGCGCCATCGCGGGCGACTTCATCACCTCCGATAACACGCTGCTGTTCCGCGGCAGCGCGGCACCGGGCGCGCTGGTCAAGCTGGTGATGACCGGTCCCGGCGCCGGCGGCAATGTGTTCGCCAACGGCCTGACCGTCACCGCCGATGGTGCCGGCAACTGGAGCTACGACTTCCAGGGCAGCACGCTCGCCGACGGCAGCTACGCCCTGAGCGCGCAGGTTGGCCTCGGCGCGGTCGCTACGCAAACGGTGATCGTTGACACCGCTGCGCCGAATGGCCCGGTGAGCGTGGTCCATCCGCTGGTCACATCCGACAGCACGCCGCAAATTTCCGGCAGCGTCACCCTGGGCGCCGGCGAAACGCTCGCCGTCACCGTCAACGGCAAGACCTACCTCGCCGGTGATGGCCGCCTGAGCGTCACCGGCGCCACTTGGACGCTGGCCATTCCCGAGGCCGACGCCCTCACGCCCGCCAGTGCCGGCGCCGGCTTCGACGGCGTGTACCAGGTGGTGGCGACCATTCGCGACGTCGCCGGCAACATCCTGGCCGACAGCAGCAGCAACGAGCTCACGGTGCAGGATCTGGCCGCGCCCGTGATCGACCTGGCGCCCTCGAACGGCGCCACGCTTGATCGCAGCGTCGCCAGCGTCAACGGGGGGGCGGTCAGCCTGGACGATGGCGCCGATCCTCTGACCCTGGTCGATGCGAGCAACCGGCTGCTGCGCCTCACGCTGGCCGTGGGCGGCCTGGCGGGAGCCGACGGCGCCAGCGAGAAGCTGGTGTTCGGCGGCACCGTGGTTGCCGCCGACGGCAGCGACAGCGTCACTACCCGCACCGACATCATGGTCGGCGGCGTGCGCGTGAATCTTTCTTACGCCGCCGGCGTCTTTTCCATCCAGCGCTACGATTTCGCCGCCATGAGTGCGGCCGAAGCCCAGGCTGTGGCGCGCGACATCAGCTATCGGAACGACGCCGGCGCTGCCTCGACACTCGGCGCGCGCACGTTCGCATTCAGCGCGCGCGACGATGCCGGCAATGCTGCCGCCAGCGCCACGGCCACCGTCAACGTCAGCACCAATGCCAACGTGCCGGCGCAGACGGTGATTATCACCAGCATTGCCGACGACGTGGCGCCGGTCATCGGCACGGTGGCCAACGGCGGCGCCACCAACGACGCCGCGCCGGCGCTGGCCGGCACCATCTCGGCCGGATTGGGTGCCAACGAGGTCGTGGGCGTGTACCGCAACGGCGTCCGGCTTGGCGACGCCACCGTCAGCGGCACCGGCTGGACCTACGCCGACAGCGGCCTGGCCGACGCTACCCACAGTTACACCGCGCAGGTGGAGAACTCGCTGGCCGGCACGGCTGGCACGGCATCGGGCGCATACGCCATCGTGCTCGATACCGGCGCCCCCGCGCAAAACGTCACGATTGTCTCGATGACGCGCGACAGCGGCACGCCGGGCGACTTCATCACCACCGACGGCGCCGCCGGGCGCACCGTGACCGGCACCCTGGGGAGTACGCTCGCGAACGGCGAGGTGCTGGAGCTGAGCTTCGACGGCGGTGCGAACTGGGTCGTGGCCAGCGTCGACGGCACCGGCTGGACGGCGCTCGACGCCGGCGTCCACACCGGCAACTGGACCATCACCACCCGCATCGTCGATGCTGCCGGCAATACCGGTGGCGCTGCCACGCAGAACGTGGTGCTGCAAGGCGCGGCCGGCACCAGCGTGGCCATCACGGCGGTGACGGATGACGTGGCGCGCGTCACCGGCATCATCGCCAGCGGCGGCGTCACCAACGACAACGCGCCGGCCATTTCGGGCACGCTGTCCGCGCCGCTTGGCGCGAACGAGATCGTGTCCGTGCTGCGCGACGGGGTCAAGATCGGCAATGCAAGCGTTAGCGGCGCCACCTGGAGCTTCACCGACAGCGCCCTGGTGAACGGCGCCACGTACAGCTACACCGCGCGCATCGACAATACCGCTACGCCATCGACCGGCACACCATCGAACGCCTACACGATCGTGGTCGATACCGCCGCGCCGGCGCAGGGCGTGGCCATCGCCGCCATGACGCGCGACAGCGGCATTGCGGGCGACTTCATCACCAGCGATGGCGCCGCCGGCCGCGTGGTCAGCGGCACGCTCACGGCGCCGCTGGGAACCGGCGATGTGCTCGAAATCAGTCATGATGGCGGCGTCACCTGGAGCCTCGCAACCGTGACCGGCAGCGCCTGGGCGAGCACCGACAGCGCTGCGCATGCCGCCGGCTGGACCATCTCGGCGCGCATCGTCGACAGCGCCGGCAATGTCGGCCCGGCCGTCAGCCGGGATGTCATTCTGTCCGGCGCGCCCGTGCAGACAGTGGCCGTTACCGCCATCGCCGACGATGTCGCGGCGCTGACCGGCACGGTCGCGAGCGGCGGCGTCACCAACGATACCGCGCCTGGGGTGAGCGGCACCATATCCGCGCCGCTGGGTGCGAACGAGGTGCTGGCGGTGTACCGCAACGGCACCCGCATCGGTAACGCCAGCGTGCTGGGTGGCGCCTGGACCTTCGCCGATGGCGGCCTGCTCGACGGCGCCAGCTACAGCTACACCGCCCAGGTGGAAAACCTCGTTACAACGCTGGCAGGCAGCGCTTCCGGCGCATACGCGGTGAGCATCGACGCCAGCGCGCCTGCGCAGGGCGTCGTCATCGTGGCGATGACACGCGACAGTGGCATTGCCGGCGACTTTGTCACCGGCGACGGCGGCGCGGGACGCGTGGTGACGGGCACATTGTCTTCGGTGCTCGGCACCGGCGAAGTGCTGCAGGCCAGCTTCGACGATGGCGCAAGCTGGGTCGTGGCCAGCGTCAGCGGCACCGGCTGGTCTGCCCTTGATGCGGCGGCCCACAGCGCCAACTGGACTATCACGACGCGCATCGTCGACGCGGCCGGCAATACTGGCGGCGCCGCGGCGCGCGCGGTGGTGCTGCAGGCCGACCCGGTGCAGGCGGTTGGCATCAGCAGCATCACCGATGACGCTGCGCCTTCGACTGGCACGGTGGCCAGCGGCGGCATCAGCAACGACACCACGCCGCTGCTGGCCGGCACGCTGGCCCTGGCCCTGGCGCCGGGTGCGAACGAGGTGGTGGCTGTCTACCGCGACGGCACGCGCATCGGCAACGCCAGCGTCAGCGGCGCGGCATGGACTTATGCCGACAGCGGCCTGGCGGACGGCGCCACGTACGCCTACACGGCGCGTGTGGAAAACAGCGTCACAGGTATCAACAGCACCGCCTCGGCCCCGTACAGCATCACGATCGACCTGGGTGCGCCGGCGCAAAGCGTGACCATCACGACCGTCGTTGACGATGTCGGTCCCGTGACCGGCACCGTCGCCAACGGCGGCGCAACCAACGATAGTGCGCCAGGCGTGAGCGGGGCGTTGTCCGCGGCACTCGGCCCGAATGAAGTGCTTGCGGTCTACCGCAATGGCGTACGCATCGGCACGGCCAGCGTCACCGGTACCGCCTGGAGCTACGCCGACAGCGCCTTGGCCGATGGCGCCAGCGTCAGCTACACGGCACGCGTGGAAAACAGCGCGACCGGGCGCGCCGGCGTACCGTCAGCCGGCTACGCGCTGCGCATCGATACCAGCGCGCCCGCGCAAACCGTCACCATCGAGACGATGGAGCGTGACACCGACGCCGCCGGCGACTTTATTACCAGCGATGGCGGAGCGGGGCGCACCGTCAGCGGCACCGTTTCGGCACCGCTGGCTGCCGGCGAGCTGCTGGAAGTGAGCTTTGATGGCGGCGCCAGCTGGGTGCCGGCAACGGTCGGCGGGACTGGCTGGAACGCGCCTGACACGGGCGCACATGGCGGCAACTGGAGCATCGTCACGCGCCTGACCGACGCCGCCGGTAACGCGGGCGGCGCCAGCACGCGCGCCGTCACGCTGACCGATACCGGCATCGTCTTTACGCCCGATACCCTGCCGGCCGCTGAACCGCTGTTGGGCGCCGATGCAAATTCGACCGGCGTCACTGCGCCTGTCGCTCCCGTCATCGTCGACGCGCCCGTGGCGCCGGATGCGGCGCCTGCGCAGGCGCCAGGCCCGGCGCCGCTCGACAGCGCCGTGCTGGCGCCGGGCATGCCGCTGGTGGCGGCCGGCGTGCCTTCCCCGGTGCTGGCGAGCGGCTTGCGCGCCACCGGCCTGCTGACGCAGGAGCCGGTACGCGTCAGCGTATTCGAAATCGAGACCGGCAACACCGCGACCGGTACCTCGCGCGTGGGGGAATCGTTCAACCCGAGCGACATCGGCGCCGGCTTCTCGATCAATGTGCGCCAGGCCGACGGCAGCGCCGCCGACAAGGATACGGTGCGGCTGGTTTCGGCCGTGGTGCGCATCGACGATGGCCTGGTGCCGCAGCGCGACCAGCTGGCCCTGACCGTCTCCTCGCCCAACATCACGTCGGTATTCGACGCCGCCACCGGCACCATGGTGCTGAGCGGCGGCGCCTCGGTGACCGAATACGAGAAAGTGATCCGTGGCCTCAAGCTGCGCGATGCCGATGGCAGCGACGTCAAAGCCAAGCGCACGATCCGCTTTACCATCAAGTCGGAGGCGGGCCAGGTCCAGCAGGGCGCCAAGGAGTATCGGGGCCCGGAGGCAGCGCTGGAGGGGGCACCGCCACGGCCTGGCGGCAGCGCCGATGCGGGCGAGGCTGCGCGCCCCGGCAAGACCGGTCTGGTGGCACAGATCGCCAATGCGCACGCCCGGCAAACGCAGGGACGCGACCAATTGCTGGCGCTCGCGGCGCGCCAGCGCTAACTCCGGAGAAGCCCGACCGACATGAACCAACCACACCACAGGGAACCTTCCATGCTCATCAAAGTGATGCCGCTTGCTCTCGCCGCCGCCATGCTGGCCGGTTGTACCCTCACCCCGGTGGTGACCACCGAGGCCGAGCGACAGGCGCGCGTGAGCAGCGACCAGCAGGCGATGTTCCGCGACCAGGAGCCGGTCAGCGGCGAGCTCAGTTTCGCCGACGTGCTGGCGCGCGCCTACCAGTACAACCTGGAGAACCGCGTTAAGCTGATGGAAAACGCGCTGCTGAAAAGTCAGCTCGACCTGGGGTTCTACGACATGCTGCCGCGCCTGACCGCGGCGGCCGGCTACACCACCCGCAACAACGATCCGGGTGGGACCGCGATGAACTTGCGCACCGGGGTGGTCCAGACCGACGTGTCGGTGGCCCAGGAACGCAGCCGCAACACCGACCAGCTGACCTTTTCGTGGAACGCGCTCGATTTCGGCCTGAGCTACGTGCGCGCGCAGCAAAGCGCCAACCAGGCGCTGATCGCCGAGGAACGGCGCCGCAAGACGCTGCAGAACATCACGCAGGAGGTCTACACCGCCTACTGGCGCGCGATGGCGGCGCAGCGCTGGACCGCGGAGATCGACCGCCTGCATGGCGTGGCCGAGACGGCGCTGACCGATTCGAAGAAGATCGAAGAGAAGCGCCTGATGCCGCCGCTGCAGGCGCTGATCTACCAGCGCGGCCTGCTCGAAATCGTGCAGCAGTTGCGCAGCCGCCGCAACGAACTGGAAAGCGCGCGCATCGAACTGGCGGCGCTGATGAATCTGCGTCCGGGCATCGCGTTCCGCCTCAAGGACAGCGGCGCCGAGCCGGCCATGCCGCCGATGCTGGACGTGGCTGCGTTGCCGCGTATAGAAGACTATGCGCTGGTCAATCGCGCCGAACTGCGTGAAGAAGACTACCGCCTGCGTAACAGCGCGCTCGAAATGCGCAAGACGATGCTCAGCATCCTGCCCGGCCTGTCGTTCGACACGGGCTTCCAGTACGACTCGAACAAATATCTGTACCACAACAGCTGGTACGAATCGGGCCTGCGCGTCTCGTTCAACCTGTTCAAGGCGTTCTCGCTGCCGGCCGCGCGCCGCCAGCACGAGGCCCAGGTCAAGGTCGACGACACGCGCCGCGCGGCCCTGACCATGGCCGTGATGGCGCAGGTGCGCATCGCCGCCGAGCGCTATCGCCAGAGCATCGAGGAATTCGAACTGGCGCGCCGTCTCGACGGGATCGATCAGCGCATCAACACGCAGATGGCGAACGCCGTCAAGAGTTCGGCCGAAAACGAGCTCGAAGCGATTCGCGCGCAGGCGCGTGCAGTGCTTTCCAGCCTCCAGCGCGCCAACTCGCAGGCCGCGATGCAGGCCGCACATGCGCGCATGCTCAATTCGATGGGCGTCGACCTGGCCATCCCATCGCAGGCGGCCAGCCTTGCCGACTTCTCGGCGGGCCTGGACCGGAGCCTGCAACGCTGGAGCGTCGACCAGATTCTGCGGACCCAGGAGAGCTCCAAACCATGACGCGCATGCCGACGGTATGCGCCTTCTCGCTATGTGCTGTTCTTCTGCCGGCGCTGGTCATGGCCCAGACCAAGGCGCCTGTGCCCGCGCCGGCGGCAAAAAGCGGCGATCCGATCCGGGTGCTGCTGGTGCCGGAAAACGAAGCGGTCATCTCCAGCCAGATCGCGGCGCGCATCGTGGCCTTGCCGGCGGCGCTGGGCAGCCGCATTCGCAAGGGCGACACGCTGGTCCGCTTCGACTGCGCCGAACAGGCCGCGCGGCTGAAAATGAGCGAATCGGAACTGGCCTCCGCGCGCGAAACCAACGCCAGCAAGCAGGAACTGAAAAGCTACCGCTCGGCCAGCGAACTCGATGTACGCCTGGCCGCCAGCGCGGTCGACAAGGCGCTGGCCCAGGTGAACGTGGTCAAGGCACAAATGGGTTACTGCAGCATCAGCGCGCCGTTTTCGGGGCGCCTGGTGCGCCTGCGCGCGCGCGCCCACGAAACCGTGGCCGCCGGCCAGCCCTTGCTGGAGCTGATCGACAACAGCGCCTTCCGCTTCCAGCTGCACGTGCCATCGCGCTGGCTCAGCTGGCTGGGGGAGGGCGCCGCGTTCACCATCGTCGTCGACGAAACCGGCAAGAGCTACCCGGCGCGCGTGCGTGTGATCAATGGGCGCGTCGATCCGGCGAGCCGCACGGTCGAACTGACCGGCGCGGTCGAAGGCAAGCATCCGGAACTCATCGCCGGCATGAGCGGGACGGCGCAGTTCAATGAACGCTAGCGTGGACGCGCGCGCCGACCTGCTGGCAGGCCTGCTGTCGCTGGCGCGCGACGTCAGCCAGGCACGCAGCGAAGACCTGGCCGCGTACGCGATCGTCAACCAGACCTTCCAGCTGCTGCCCTACCATCTGGCGCTGCTGTGGCAACCATCGGACGTTGGCGGCGGCAGGGTCACCCACGCTTCCGGCCTGGCGCGAATTGAAGGCGACAGCCCGTTCGTGCTGTGGATGAATGCCTTGGCCGCACATCGCATTAAACAGCTGCCGGAGGCGCGCACGCAGGCGGCCGCACTGGGTCCAGCCGATTTTCCCGAGCGCCTGGCCAGCCAGTGGAGCGAGTGGTTGCCTGCGCATTTGCTGTGGCTTCCGCTGCCGTCGCCGGGCGAGCCGTGGCCGGGTGTCATGTGCCTGGCGCGCGCCACGCCGTTCGAGCCGCACGAGGTGGCGCTGCTGCAGGAAGCGGCCATCTTTCATGGCCACGCCTTGTGGGGCTGGCGGCGCCAACACCGCAATTTGCGCGCGCGACTGCGCAAGCGCTGGAGCAGCCGCCGCCTGCGTTTCGGCGTGCTGGCGCTGTCGCTGCTGCTATTGCTGCCCCTGCGCATGTCGGTGGTGGTCAGCGGCGAAGTGGTGGCGCTGGCGCCGCTGGTGCTGGCTGCGCCGGCCGACGCGCCGATCCGCGCAGTGCTGGTGCGGCCCAACCAGGCCGTCAAGACGGGCCAGGCGCTGTTTGCCCTCGACGACACCGGGGTGCGCAACCGCCTCGCGGTGGCGACCAAATCGCTCGACATCGCACGCGCCGACTGGCTGCGCTCGAGCCAGAAAGGTTTCAGCGACGACGGCTCGCGTGCCGACGTGGCCGCGCTGTCGGCGCGGATCGAGGAAAAACAGGCCGAGCTGGCGTATCTGGGCGAACTGGTTCAGCGCCTGACCGTCAAAGCCCCGGCCGACGGAGTGGTGGTGTTTTCGGACCCGCTCGACCTGGTAGGGAAACCGGTCGTCACCGGTGAACATATCATGACCCTGGCCGACCCGGCCCGCGTGGCCCTGCAAGCCTGGCTGCCGCCGGCCGATGCGATCGCGCTCATGCCCGGCGCGCAAATGAGCCTGTCGCTGCATACCGCGCCGCTGGCATCGGTGCCGGCCACGCTCGACGGCAGCAGCTACGAAACCGAAACCGCCCCCGAAGGCGGCAGCGCCTACCGGCTGCGCGGGCACTTCACGGGGCAGCCGCCCCAGCTCGGGCTCAAGGGAACGGTGCGTCTGTACGGCGAACGCGCGCCGCTGGCATACCACATGCTGCGTCGGCCGCTGGCAGCCCTGCGCCGGCTGATCGGCCTTTGAGATGGCGCTGCCCGAGCACCTGCCGCCGCTGCGCGACGACATCGAGATTTTCGCGGCCGGGCCGTCGCCCCTGGGCACACCATCGTGGCGACTGTACGACCCGCTGCGCAACCGCTTCTTCCAGATCGGCGAGGCCGAGTTCCAGATGCTGGCGCACTGGCACCTTGGCAGCAGCGCCGCAGCGCTGGCGGCCTTGCAGGATGCGATGCCGCTCGCGCCGGAGGCGGCCAACCTCGAGGCGCTGCTGCTGTTCCTGCACCAGCATCAGTTGCTGGCGCGGCGCGAGCGCAGCGCCACCGCGGCACTGGCCAGTCTCGCGCCGCCGCCCACGCCGTGGGGCAGCTGGCTGCTGCACAATTACCTGTTCCTGCGCGTCCCGCTGGCCAATCCCGACCGCTTCTACGGCTGGCTGGCACCGCGCCTGGAATTCCTCTTCCGGCCCGGCTTCTGGATCGTCATCGCGCTGCTCGGGCTGATCGCCGTGGGGCAGGTGATGACCCAGACCGACCGCTTCGGCGCTACTTTCAGCTACGCCTTCAGCCTCGAAGGGGCGCTGTGGATCGCGCTGTCGCTGGCCCTGCTCAAATCCACCCATGAAGTGGGCCATGGCGTGGCGGCCAAGCGCCAGGGCCTGCGCGTTACGCGCACCGGCGTGGCGCTGCTGGTGCTGTGGCCCGTGCTGTACACCGACGTGAACGACATCTGGAAACTGGCCGACTGGCGCGCGCGTCTGCAGGTGAGCGTGGCCGGCATTGCGACCGAGCTGGTATTTGCCGTGCTGGCGACCTGGGGCTGGCTGCTGCTGCCGGAAGGGCCGCTGCAAAGCGCGATGTTCATCATCGCCGGCACCGCATGGGTGCTGTCGCTGGTGATTAACCTCAATCCCTTCATGCGCTTTGACGGCTATTACCTGCTGTCGGACCTGCTCGATTATCCGAACCTGCAGGAAGCCTCGTTTCGCGCCGCGCGCATGGTGCTGCGGCGCTGGATCGGCTTGAACGAGCCCCCGGCGCCGCATGCCGGCCTGCCCCTGTGGGCACTGGCTGGCTTCGGTTTCGGCACGGCCCTGTACCGGCTGGTGCTGTTCTTGGGGATCGCCTATTTTGTCTTCATCAGTTTTCCTCCGCTGCTCGGCGTGCCGCTGGCGGCGGTGGAAATCGGCTGGTTCATCGTCAAACCGGTGGTGGCGGAACTGGCCGCCATGTGGCCGCGCCGTAGCGAGATCACGCGCGCGCGGCGCCGCTGGTACGGAGCGGCGCTGGTCGGCCTGCTGCTGGTGACCGTGCTGCCCTGGTCGGGGCGGGTCGAGGCGCCGGCGTTCCTGACGGTGGCCGCGCGCCAGAACCTGTTCGTGCCGGCGAGTGCGCAGGTGCGCGCGCTGCATGTGCACAATGGGCAGCGCGTCAAGGCCGGCGACATCGTGCTCGAACTGGCCTCGCCGGAGCTGGCCCACCGGCTGGTGACGCTTGAAGCCCGCATCCGCGAAGCGCAGGCGCGCCTGGACAAGGCGGCCACCAACAGCAGCACGTTCGACCAGTCCGACGTGCTGCAGCAAACGCTGGCCGAGCGCATGGTCGAACGCGACAGCGTCCAGGCCGAGATCGCGCGCCTGACCGTGCGCGCCAGCCGCAATGCCATCGTGCGCGACCTGCCTTCCCATATCGTCGAAGGGCGCTGGCTGCGCATGAACGAGAAGATCGCGACCCTGCTGCCGGCCGATGGTGCCACTCTGCAGGCGGTGGCGTATGTGCGCGAGGTCGATTACCGGCGGGTGCGCAATGGCGCGATGGTGCGCTTTTTTCCCGATGGGGACCCGCTCACGGTCATGCGCGGAACTGTGCGCGCCGTCAGCGTGGCGGCCAGCAGCACGGCCGCCGAAAGAGCCCTGACATCGCTCTCGCACGGGCCGCTGCCGGCCGTGCAGACGCCCGCCGGCGAACGCCTGCACGGCGCGTTTTACGCGGTCGACGTCAACATCGATGCACCGCAGGCCGCGCCCGGCCGCACCATGACGGGCAGCGTCAGGATCGTCTCGGCGGCGCACAACCCGGTACTCGACGGCCTGACCGGCATGCTGGCCACCATCAACGCCTATCTTGGTTTTTAGCGGCGCGCCGCCAGCAGGCCCGTGCCCGCGCCGGCCAGCAGCACCGCGCAACTGCGGTTGAAGATGCGCTGCCCGCGCGGCTGGGCAAACCAGCGGCGCAGGTGCACGCCCATATAGGCGTAGGCGGCGATGGCGAGCAGTTCGAGCAGCAGGAACAGGATACCCAGCACCGCAAACTGCGGCGCGGATGCTTCGGCGGGGCTGACGAACTGCGGCAGGAAGGCGGTGAAGATCAGGATCGCCTTGGGGTTGCCGGCAGCGACCAGGAACTCCTGGCGCGCAAGACCGAACAAGCCGGCGGCTGGCGACTGCGCGGCATCCTGCGCCGCCGCTGGCGCGCGCCACAGTTGTACGGCCAGGTAAAACAGATAGGCCGCGCCCACGATCTTGATCGCGTAGAACAGCAGTTCGGACGTGTGCAGGATCACCGCCAGGCCGGCGGAAGCGAGGACCAGCATCCCCGCGAATGCCACCAGCCTGCCCAGTCCCGCAGCGCACGATTGGCGAAAACCGTAGCGCGTCGCATTGCTCAGCGAGAGCAGGTTGTTGGGGCCCGGTGCCATATTCAGCGCAAAGCAGGCGGGAACAAACAGCGTCAGTGTAGCGGCGTCCATGAGATCGTCCTTGATGATTCGATACCGAAAAGGTATCACATAAACGGTATTGGACCATCGCGCCGGCTGGCCCTACAGTCGCTCCATCAACCACCACAAGGAGAAGACGATGGACAAGGACCGCTACGCACGCGGCTGGGCCAAGCTGAAGGAAATCGATGGCGAGCAGGGCGAAAGAGTGATCGCCAGCCTGGCCGGTATCGCGCCCGATTTTGGCCGGCTGCTGATTGAGTTTGGCTTTGGCGATATCTATTCGCGTCCGGGCCTCGATTTGCGGTCGCGCGAGATAGCCACGATCGCAGCCCTGTGCGCGCTCGGCACGGCGGCGCCGCAGCTGCGGGTGCATATTCATGGCGCGCTCAATGTCGGCTGCACGCGCGATGAAATCGTGGAGGTGATGATGCAGATGGCCTTGTACGCGGGCTTTCCCGCTGCCATCAATGGCCTTTTTGCGGCGAAGGAAGTCTTCGCCGAGCGCGCGGCTTGACGTCCATCGCACCGCTACATCTGCTTGAACTGCTCGGCGTAATTGCGGCTGACGGTGAGCTGCTCGCGCCGTTCCTTGAGCTTGACCACGAGGCGGCCGCGGAAATCGGTGTGGGTGCCGGCCACCGACTTGGCGGCGACGATCACGCTGCGGTGAATCTGCCAGAAGCGCGCCTCGTCGAGCTGCTCGCGCAGCTTGCTCAGCGGCGTGCGGATCAGGCATTCGCCGTCCTGCAAAAACACGCTGGTATATTTGTCGTTGCTCTGGAAGTAGATCACTTCGTCGATGGCGATCAGGCGCGTCTCGTCGCCATGCGCGGCGCGTATCCATTGCAGCGGCGCGGCCACCGGCGCGGCAGGAACCGGCGCGGCAAGCTGCTGCAGCAGCGCGCGCAGGGCATCCGGCGCCACCGCTGGCGCGGGTGCATGCAGCGCCAGTTTGAGCTTGGCGACGGTCTTGGCCAGCCGCTCCGGCGTGGTCGGCTTGAGCAGGTAGTCGAGCGCCGCATGATCAAAAGCGTCGACCGCGTACTCGTGATGGGCAGTGACGAACACGATGTGCGGCGCCTTGCCGTCCGCCGTCAGCCGCCCGGCCAGCGTGAGGCCGTTCAGGCCCGGCATCTGGATGTCGAGGAAGACCACGTCCGGCGCCAGCTCGTCGATCAGGCGCAGCGCTTCGATGCCGTTGCCGGCTTTGCCGACGATGCGCAGCTGCGGCCATGCCGTGGCCAGCTGCGTTTGCAGGTAGTCGAGCAGGTGCGGTTCGTCGTCCGCTAGGAGGGCGCGTGGATGGTCGATGGCGGCGTGTCTTTCAGTGGCAGCAGGAGGCGCACGGTGATCCCGCACGGTTCATTTTCGAGTAATTGTACCTGAGCTCCGACGCCGTGGAGACTGCGCAGGCGCGCCCGCAAATTGGACAGGCCGACCCCGCCGCCCGGCTTGGGCGGGGCATTGCCCAGCCCCGCGCCGGTGTCGCTCACTTCGATGCACAGCTGCCCGTCGCGGCAACTCGCGCGGATCACGATCTCGCCACCCTCGACCTTCGGTTCGAGTCCGTGCGCGACGGCGTTTTCGACGAGCGGCTGGAGCAGCATGGGCGCCATGCCGATCTGGCGGCAGCCGTCGGCCTCGATGCGGTACGACAGACGCGCGCCCATGCGCACCGCCAGCACGTCGAGGTAGGCGGCCACCAGATCGAGTTCCGCGCCCAGGGTGGCCTCCTCGGCGCGGCTGGCGGCGAGGCTGGCGCGCAGGTAGTCGATGAAGCGTTCAAGCATGTGGCGTGCCTGGACGGGATTGGTGTCGATCAGGCCGACCACGTTGGCCAGGGTGTTGTACAAAAAATGCGGCTCGATCTGGGCCTGCAGTGCGCGCAGGCGCGCTTCGGCCAGCAACTGGGCGGCGCTGGCGATCTGCTCGCCCTGGCGCGCGGCCAGCGTTTCGGTGGCGACGCGGCGCTCGCCGCTGACCAGCACAATGACCATGATCAGGGCCGTAAACAGCGCAAATGGCAGCAGCGGCGCCAGGTCCGCGCCGCCGGTCAGATAGTGCAGCGGATTGACGCCTTTGAGCAGACTGGTGCCGATGACGATGCCCGCGACCACGCACAGTCCCACCGTGGTGAGGAAGTACAGGACGCGCGGCAGCCCGACGAGGCGCGACGGCCAGCCGCGCAGCAGCCAGTCAGCGCCGCTGAGCACCGCATGGATCAGGTAGCCCACCACGTTCGAAATCACCAGCGTCGGCCCGAAAAAATCGGGAAAGCCGCGGCTTTCACCGCTGAACAGCATGTTCGCCGCCGTGAGGAAGATGGCGATCAGACTGTTCCAGATGCCGGTATAGAGCACGTCGCGCCACGGTGAACATGGCCAGCGCCGGAACAGGGGAATCACATCCAGCGGATGCGACGAGGTGTGCGGGGGACTGTGAGTCATCGTCATCAGGCAGCCAGAAAATTACCGTGGAAGCAGTGCGGTGCGCGGTAGGGAAGGCGTGCCAGCGCCACCGGACCGGCCTTGATGCGGGCAGCGTCGAACACGGTCATCACGGTGTGCCCGCGTTTGGTGTCCTGCGCCACGCCGACCAGGTAACCGTCGGTTTCCGAGCGGGCGCCGGCGCGTGGGACCAGCACGTGTTCTTCCATCTGCCAGCCGGCGTCGAAGCGGTAGCTGTCGGCCTTGCCGGTGTCGGTGCCGACCAGATTGACGGTGTCGAGCAAGATCTCCGTATTGCGGGCTGAACTGCTTAGTAGCGCAAGCTGGCGGTGGCGGCTCGTAACCACCTGCGGCATCACGCGCGGGAATTCGCTGGCGCCGAACAGGCGCGCCGTGGTGGCCTTGCCGCTCGCGTAATCGAGCGTGACCTGGGCCGCGAAGCCGCGGCCGGACGAATTTTTCTGGCGCTCGCCGCGCATGACGCGACCGACGTCGGCCAGCGCATCGCCCTCGTGCAGCACCACGTCGAAGCGGGTGGTTGCGCCGTCGTCGAAGGCATTCCCGAAGTGGAAAACCATATGCGGCGGCAGCTCGAAGGTCTGGCGGATCTCCATGGTGGCCTTGGAGACGACCACCACCCGCAGCGGGCGCGCATTGGCGCCGCTGCCGGCCCAGTGGTGCTGCTCGGCGAAGCTGCGGTCGTCGGCCCTGATCATGTCATACGGCGGAATCAGGAAAATCAGATGGTTCGCGCTGACCACGAAGTCATGCACCATGGCCAGTTGCGGCACGCTGACCATGGCGGTTTTAAGCACCTTGCCATCGGCGCCGATGCGGTACAGGGCCAGGCGGTTGCCGCCGGGGAGGGCGCCGAAATTCCACATGCCGCCATCCGGATCGATCTTGGGGTGGGCCGAAAACGGCATCGACTTCATGTCCTCGTTCCAGGTCTTGATGCCGACCGTGGCCAGGGTCTGCGCATCGACCTCGATGGCCGAGCCGCCTTCCCACAGGGCGTACACACGCCCGTTGAAGGGCAGCAGGTTGGTATTGGCCGCGTTCATGGTGTCGTTGGTCTTGACGCCGCGCCGGTCGACATGCGTGCCGAAGGATGGATAGAGGAACTTGCCGGCGGCGTTTTCTTCGGTGAAGCGTTCGGTGTCGACAAATTTGCCGATGTGGCTCACTTTTCCGCCGGCGATCTGCCAGCGCTGGGCGAAGCCGTCGCCGTCAAACCAGTGGTGGTGGCGTTCGCCGCCCAGTTCAAAGCGCCCGGGGCCATTGCGGAAGAACACGCCGTTCAGATCCGACGGGATGCGCCCGACGATGCGCGCGATGCCGGACTGCTGGCCGACCGTGTTGGCATACACCGCCAGCGTGGGGTCGCGCTTGAGCGCCGCATGGAAGCGCTGGAAAGTGGCGGCATCGGCCATGGCGCTGCCGGGAACGAGGCCGAGGGCGGCCAGGCTGGTGGCGCAGGTGAGGAAGGTGCGGCGTTGCATGGCGGTCTCCGGCTTAGTGTTTCAGGCTGACGGTGGCGTCCAGGCCAGCCGCTGGAAGGGTGAACATGGCGTCGTCGAATTTGGGTGGGCCCATTTTACCGAGGGCGTTATTACTGAATGCGAAGTCCTCGGTCGGGATGCCCATCATGTTGGCATCCATTTTGCCATTGGCGTTGGCATCGTGGTAGATGGCGTAGGCGTAGGCGCCCGCTGGCAGGTCCTTGATGGTGATGGTGGTGCTGCCTTTGACGGCTTTTTCGCCGGCGGCGCCGACGGGTTTTTTGAGGAAGCTGCCGGCCGAGTTATACAGGGCCACCATGACCGTGCCGTCGTCGCTGCGCACGTCGTCGATGCGGATGGTGAGGTCGGCGGCGCTGGCCAGGGATGCGGTCAGCAGGGCGGCGGTGCAGAAGGCGGTAGCGAGCAGGTGGCGCATGGGATTCTCCGGTGGGTTTGTGATTGCGATGAAGTGACTTTATCGACATCAAACCGGAGAGAAGCGGGCATGCGACGAAATGCGGGAAAGCGGCGCGAAATGCAGCGGGGCGGCGCGAAATGCAGGGCGCCGGCCGGTATCCCCCCGGCGCGGCGCCGCGCTACGCTTAGCGCAGTGTATCGACGATATATTCGGCGGACCGCAGGGCGTCGCGCGTGCCTTGCAGCGAGCGGTCGATGTCGCGCAGTTCATTGCGCAGATGGCGCCGGCGCTCGTCGAATTCCCGGCGAATGCGCTTGCGCTCGTCGTCCTTGTCGCTGGCCGCAAGTTGCTTCGATTCGTCACTGTCGGCCTCGCGCAGCTTGCGTTGCAAACGATCGCTACGGCTATCGAACCCGCTGATCTCGTTGCGCAGGGTATAAACGGCGTATCCGGCCTGATGGCGGCGGCGGAACTCGAAGTCGAGCGGCGCCGGGCAGACACCGGCATAAGCGGTGCCGTTCAGGCCGAGCGGCGCGGCGTTCTCGAGCCGGCAAAAGGTCTGCAAGCCGCGTTCGCGGCCGGCGATGTAGCCGGCCGAATCGATCGCGGTGCCGGCCTTCGAGCAGGCTTTGGCGCGCTCTTCCAGCATGGAGATGGGCTTTCCAGCCGCGCCGTCGCGCAGACCGATATCGCTCCAGTTGGCGGCCTTGCACTCGTCCGGCGTCATCGTGTCGCAGCCGGACATGAGCGCCCCCACCAACAGCGCAGCGAATGGTCCAATCAAGTTCTTTGTCATCATTGCCCTCGCAATTTGTCGGGTAAATCCGATGCTACCATGGGGCTGCCCCATGTCAGCGCCGGCGCAGGCTGCGCAAGGTCAGGCCGCCGTCGGCGTCGCGTTCACCCAACACCCATGCCAGGGGGCGGCGCTGCTGGCCATCGGCCGGGCGGGCGTCGCGCGCAACCAGCCGCAGGGTATAGGTGCCCGCCGCCAGCGCCGGCACCCGCCAGCTCGATTGCACCCTCGTGGTCACGCCGCCGCCGGCGAGGCTGTTCAACGCGACCGGCACGGTGCCCGACCAGCGCGCCATGCCGCTGGTGTCGACGATCTCCAGCTTGACGTTCCACGGCTCGTAGGTGGGCGCGTTGCCGCTGTTGCGGAAGGTGGCCGCCAGGGTCAGCTGGCCATCGCCCGTGAGGCTCACCCAGGTGCTGTCGACGCCGTAGCGGTAGCCCGCCTCGCGGCCCAGCATCAGCATGTCGTGTCGTTCCGGGTCGCTCAGCGACAGCCAGCGTTGATCGTCCGGTTTGGACAGCGCGAAGTTCGCATTGCCCACCGAGGAGATGTGAAATTCGCTGGCCTGGGCGCGCGCCGTCGCCGGTCCGTTGGTCGGGTGGCCGCTTTCAAACGGGCAGAATTCGGCGATGAAGGGCGCTTTGCGCCATTGGTCGGCAAACTGGCGCCACTCGTCCGCGTGATCGGTCCACTGCTTGAAGTAGCCCGCCTGGGCCAGGCAGTCGGCGCGCAAGCCCACCGGTTTAGTGGTGATGGTCTGTTCGAGCAGGGCGTAGCGCAGCGCGTCGCGGTTCGCGTACGGGATGAACATGACGAATTGCTGGGTGGGGAAGGCCTCGAAATGCATTTTTGCGAGCGCGCGCCGGGTCGCCGTGGTGGCTTCCTCGATGCCGGCCGGGCGGTTGGTGTAGACGCTCTTGCGAATCGCCCATTCGCCGTACTGGCCGTACAGGCCGACGTCGATCCAGGCGATGCTGGCGGCGTTGCCGGAAGCGGCAATCGCTTGCGCCAGCGCCTGCAGCAGCGCGCGCGAACGCGCCAGCACAAACGGATCGTTCCAGTCGGGCACCCAGGTCTTGCCGGAAGCGGCGCCGGCGTCGGCCCAGAAGCCGCAACCGTGCAGGCAGGATGCATTGCCGGCCAGGTAGGCGGGGGCATACAGCTGGCCGTCGTCGTAGCCGGCCATCATGCGCAGCCTGAACGCGTACTTGCGGCCCTGGTCACGCGCCGTTTTCAGGTCGGCCAGGATGGCGCCGAACGTGTACTGGCCCTGCACGCCTTCGAGGTCGCGCCAGTGGTAGCGGCGGAAAGCGTCGCGGGCGGGCGCCGCCTGCGGCACCAGTTCCTGGTTTTGCCAGCGGTGGTAGCCGCGCATGGGGTTGACGGTGTCGTCGCTTTTCAGCGGAATGGTGTTGTAAGTGCGCGACGCCGAGACGATATCCCAGCCGCCCGCATGGGCCGTACCGGCGGCGGCGCCGACGAAGAGGGCGCAGGCGAGGCGCCGGCGCGCCGGCGTGGGCAGGCCGGGGGGTGGCAGATGCGGCATGGCGATCTCCTTTGTCCGTGCATGTCAATGATCTTGAACACCAGGCCTGACTATAAACCCAAGCGGCGGACGCCGGCAATCGCCACGCGCGCCCGGCGCGGCCTAATGCAGCTTGACCGCCGGCGAGAGCTTCTGGCGAATCCAGTCCGCCACCGTCTGCGCCGACATCCTCACCACCCCGTGCAGCGCCATCTGGTGCTTGCGGTACATCAGCGAATACAACAACCTGGCCAGCACGCCGCCCACCGGGTATTTGCGCCCGCCGGCCGTGCCGGTGAGTACACCGACCGCCGCCAGTGGCCCGAGCGACACCAGCGAGCCGTAATCGCGGTAGGCAAAGGGCGCCTTGAGCGGTGACGCCTGCCCCAGCACCTGCGCCAGATACATGGCCTGCTGGTGCGCGGCCTGCGCGCGTGGCGGTACTTTCCCCATGATCGGACACACAAAATTGGCGCAGTCGCCGATCGCATACACGTCCGGATCTTCCAGCGCCTGCAGCGAAGGCGCGACCGCGATCTGGCGCAGGGGGTTGGTGGTCAATCCCAGCGTGGCGCACAGCGGCGGCGCTTCCACACCCGCCGCCCACAGGGTGATCGCCGACGGGTAGGTGCAGCCTTCCGTATCGAGCACCGCGCCGCCATCGACGCGCGCCACGGCGGTATCGGTGAGCACCTTGATGCCGAGCGCGCGCAGATGGCGCGCGGCGCGCTTGGACAGGCGCGGATGCAGGTGCGGCAGCAGCAGCGAACCGCGCTCCAGGATGCGGATGCGCACATGGCGCACCGGATCGAGCGCGTGCACATTGTATTTGGCCAGCGTGCGCGCGCTGTGGCTCAATTCGGCCGCCAGCTCCACCCCGGTGGCGCCGCCGCCGACGATCACGATGTCGATGCCGGGATTGAGCTGGCCGCCGGCGGCCTGGCGCGCGCTGGCCTGGATACAGCCATCCACGAAGCGCTGGCGGAACGTTTCGGCCTGCGCCACGTCGTCCAGGGTCAGCACGTGCTGTTCGGCCCCGGGCACGCCGAAGAAGTTGGTGACCGACCCGAGTGCCAGCACCAGCTTGTCGTAGCCGATCGAGCGGGCGGGGAGCACTTCGGCGCCGTCGTCGGCGATCCACGGCGCCAGCGACACGCGCCGCGTTTCACGGTCCACGCCCAGCACTTCGCCGCGCGCGAACTCGAAGCCGTGTTCGGACGCCTGCGCCGCGTAGTCGATCGCCATCACCTGGGGATCGTGCTTGCCCGAAGCGACCGTGTGCAGCAGCGGCTTCCAGAAATGGGTGGGCCAGCGGTCGACCAGTACGACGCGTGCGCGGCCTGCCTTGCCGGCGCTGTTGCCGAGCCGGGTGGCCAGTTCCAGCCCTCCGGCGCCGCCGCCGACGATGACGATGGTTTCCATGGTGTCTTCTCCTGTAGGTGTCGCGATGGGAAAGTGCGTTGACCGGATGTCAATATAGATGCGCACGCTACAAAAGAAAAATCAGACATTTGTGGATATCCATAAGCCCCGACTTATTCGTATGCATGTGCCGGCCGCATGACCGGTATCAAGGACAAGGACCGAAAGTACCTCCTGGCGCTACGTTTGAGGGCGCCGTTCGGTACACCCGAGGATTGCATGGTGCAGCTTTGGAAAGGTTGCGACACTCCCGTCCGTTGTTTCAAGTTATCAAGCAAACACCGCCAACCTCTAGTCCAAGGACACAGTCATGTTACGTTTTCGCCACGCCGCCATCATCCTGCTGAGCACGCTTGCTCCCACCCTTCATGCCGCCGAGATGGGCGTCGCCCCCGCCAAGCCGGGCGAATCGACCATGACCCTGGGCCTGGGCGTGGCGGCCATTCCCGAATACTCCGGCAGCGACAAGAACCGGGCAGTGCCGGTACTGGTGGCCGACTATCAGCACAGCAGCGGGTTTTTCGCCAGCACGGTGAGCGGCATTGGCTACAAGACCAAGTTCGGGCCGGTGTCCCTGAGCGGCGCGCTCGGCGTCGCGCCGAGCCGCAGCGACCGCGATCACGGCATCTCGCAGGGATCCGACGCGCTCAGGGGCATGGGCGAAATCAAGACGTCGGCGCTGGGTGTGTTCGGTGTCGGCTATGAGTTCGACGGCGGCATCGGCATCGGCATGCGCGCCATGATGGCGCTCACGCACCGCGAGCGCGGCAACAGCTATGAGTTTGGCGCGCAGGCACCTTTGATCAAGAGCGAAGCGAACCAGCTGGGCCTGTTCGTGTCGGCCACCTACAGCGACAAAAAGAACATGCAGGCGTTTTATGGCGTTACCGCGGCCCAGAGCCTGACGTCCGGCTACAAGCGTTACGACACCAAGGCCGGTTTTTCGCGCGTGAATGCGGGTATCAACTGGAACCGCAAGCTGGGCAAGGCATGGTCGGTCAACACCATGGCCGGCGTGGTCAGCATCGTGGGCGACGCCGCCGACAGCCCGATCGTCAAGCGCAAGACGGCGCCGCTGCTGGCGGTGACGGTCAATTACGCATTCTGAACCGGGCCGCGCCAACTGGTCTATCATGGCGTGGCAGAAACGGGTTTATCGCGTAATTCACACATCGATAGGGAATAGCTTATGTATCACGCCAGCTTCCGCCAGCTCCAGTCGCTGGTTCTCGTGGCCCGCCACGAGAGCGTGTCGAAAGCGGCGGAGGCCATGCACGTGACGCAGCCGGCGGTGTCGCTCCAACTGCGCACGCTGGAAAGCATCACCGGCGTGGCGCTGGTGCGCAAGGACGGGCGCGGCATCCAGCTGACCGCGGCCGGCGAGGTGATGGTCGATTTCGCCGAACGCATCCTGCGCCTGTGGGAGCACGCCGGCGAGGAGCTGTCGGCGCTGCAGGGCGTCACCAGCGGCACGCTGCGCATCGGCGCGGTCACCACGGCCGAGCATTTGCTGCCGCCGCTGCTGGTGCCGTTCACGCTGGAGCGGCCCGACGTGCGCCTGAAACTCCAGGTCGGCAACCGGGTTGAAATCGTCAACATGCTGGCGCGCCAGGAGATCGACGTGGCCATCATGGGCACGCCGCCGCGCGAACTGCGCACCAACGCGGCCCGCTTCGCGCGCCACCCGATGGGCTTCGTGGCCGCCGCCGACCATCCATTGATGAAGAAGCGCAAGCTGACCTTGGCCGATGTGGTGGGCGCCAATCTGCTGGTGCGCGAGCGCGGCTCGGGCACGCGCACGGCGGTGGAGCGGCTGTTCAAGGAGGGCGGACACGCGCTTAACTTCGGCTCCGAAGTCTCGTCCAACGAGGCGATCAAGCGCATGGTGTCGGCGGGCCTGGGCGTGGGCTTCCTGTCGGTGCACGCCTGCGCGCTCGAATTCAAATCCGGCTTGCTGCGCATGCTTCCGCTCAAGGGCAATCCGGTCGACGCCGACTGGCAGGTGATGCACCTGGCCGGCCAGCCGATCCCCAAGGTGGCCGCCGCGTTCCAGGATTTTGTGATCGAACACGGCCAGGAGCTGGTGCGCAGCGAGCTGGAAGGGTTTTACCAGCGTAGCGCCAGTTAGCCCGGCCGCATCCTCGCTACTGTACGATGGCATCCCGTCTGTCCACGTTCAGGTGAGAGAATGGTAGTCCGCACATGGCAAAAGCAGGACCATCTCAAGCGGTACCGGAAGAGTTATTGCTGCAGTAAGTGAGATCGCGGGCGCAACGCCGCGTTCTTTTGCCGCGTGGCGATGGCACGACCTGACGGCTGAGCACCGTATAGCTCAGGAATTCCTTTCTCCCATCCACGTATTGCTTTTCCTTGGCGGCGCTGCCCGCCTCGAAAAGCCGGGCAGCGCCATGCAAGCGGTTGACAGCGGCCGCATCGGCACACCGGTGCCCCGGTTGGCCGAACTGGCCTCGTGCGCCAGCTTATCCTCGCCGCTCCGCGCACCTCGTAAAACGCATCAGATTGATTGAGCTGCCCCAACGGAGGCTTGAAAGACCGCGACATGATGAGAACTAACTCCGAGTGCCATGGCGTGATGCGGGAACCACGGATCGAATCAGAAACGCTATACGAGCGGTACGACGAGGAGAGCCTGGTTCAATCGTCACAGTCGGCCTGGCAGTTCCTGCAGGGGGAGGATTCATCTCAATTGAATATATCTTTTGCGAGAAAGTCAGCCAAGCCGCGCTGTGAAAGCGTGGTTCGTGTACTTGGAAAAAGGGAGTAATCATGTCTAAGCAAATCACCCTGAAAGCCGTTGTGCTGACGGCTACAATGTTCACCTTAGCTGGGTCAATGCACTCCGCGTGGGCGCAAAACGCCAAGACTTGCCGTTCGTCCGAAGGACGCTGCCAAACCGGTACCGTCAATGCTGGTGCGGATAAAAAGATCGCTTACCGGTGCACGATCAATATTGCATACGCTCCCGATCTTGGCCATTGCAGGATCGTCGATTCCGAAACCGGCAGGTTTGTCTTGAGCGACAATTTCAGAGGTGATACCAATGACCATGAAGTTACAACCCGCACGACAGGTGCACATTATTGCGTAGTCGAAGCAATCGGACCGGACCGGGGAACTGCGTATTGCAAAATTCAATAGGCGCGTGTAATTCGTCAGCTATCGGCCTGGACCGTCAGGCATCCTTGAACCGGCACGGCAGCCGCGCAAGTCATCGGCAGGTCCCATCATGGCGGCGTCGCGATCCGCACGACGAAGCGGCAACCGCGCCCGCCCGGACCTGGCGTCAGCGTGACCGTGCCGTTCATCCGCAATGTGGCCTGCTTGACGATCGCCAGGCCGAGGCCCGAGCCGGTCTTGTCCTGCGACCTGGCGCGGTAAAAGCGCTCGAAGATATGCGCCCGGTCCGGCTCCGCAATACCCGGCCCGTCGTCGGCAACGGCGAGCGTCAGATAGCCGTTTTCCCGAGCCAGTTCGACGCCGATATTGGCGCCGGCATGCGCATAGCGCAGCGCGTTGTCCAACAGGTTGTTCAGGATCGATTGAAACGCATGCACCTCGAGTGTGAACGGCAAGCGCTCGGGCGCCTCCAGCGCCAGTTCGATGCCGTTTTCCATCGCTGTTGGCGCCGACCGCGCCAGTTCGTGGCGCACCAGATGGGCCACGTCGATGGTGCTGGTGTCGCCGACGCGCGTGCTGTCCACCCGCGCCAGCGCTAGCAACTGCGCAATCAGGTGCGATCCGCGCCCGATCGCCTGATCGAGATGGCGCTGCGCTTCGCGCCGCCCCTCCAGTTCAGGCTCGACGGCCAGTACGTGGGCCTGGGCGGAAATGACCGCCATCGGCGTGCGCAGTTCGTGCGCGGCGTCCTGGACGAAGCCATGTTCGCGGGCGATTTTCTCGCGCAGTTGCGCAAGCAGGCGGTCCAGCGCGCCCGCCAGCGGCGTCAGCTCGGCATAGATCGGATCGACGCCGGTGGGCGACATGTCGTCGGTGCCGCGCGCGGCGATCCGCTTGCTCATTTGCCGCAGCGGGCGCATGCCGCGCGAGACGGCAATCCAGACCGGCAGCAGAATGCAGGGAAAGGCGATCAGCAGATAATAGACCAGGTCGCGCGTGATCGACATCAGCAAAAAGCTGTCGTCCACCCTCGACCCGGCCACCGTGACCGTCCAGCGCCCGGCCGTGCCCTTGAAAACCCGGAACGACCTGCCATTGACACGTGCCGTCGTCAGCGCGCCGAGGCTGCCGTCCGGCAGGGCGGGGCCGGCCGCGGGGGATGAATACAAGCGCGTTCCATCCTGATCGTTCAGCTGGATCAGCATGAGTGCCGGAATGTCGTAGGTGCGGTAGAGCCGCTCGATCTGTTCCGACGTGGCTGCGGCGACGGCGCGTGCTTCTCCCGCATTGTCGAGCCGCGCCAGCGATGCGCCCAGTCCCTGTCCCACCTCCTGGATGCTCTTGTCCGTGACGGCCGGATCTACCGCCTCGATGAATATCACCGCCAATAACAACAACCAGGCGATGAAAAACGCCATCATCAGCGCCAGGACCACGCGCCTGACCAGCGTGGGGCGGAGAAAATTCAGCATGGGACGAGCATGTAGCCAACCCCGCGCACGGTGCGGATCCGGTGCCCGCCTATCTTGCCGCGCAAGTTAAAGATATGCACGTCGATGGCGCCGAAGTTGACCGGCTCGCCGAGCGGTTCGAGGCGCTCGGACAGGGCGCTTTTCGACACCACGACACCCGGTTCGCGCGCCAGTTCCAGCATCAGCTGAAATTCGCGGCGCGACAAATCGACGGGATTTCCGGCCAGTCGCGCCAGATAGGACTTTGGCTCCAGTTCTAGATCGCCGATGGTCCACACTTGCGTGGACTGCTGCGCATAGCGGCGCAGCACGGCGCGCATGCGGGAGGCCAGTTCCACCGTGGCGAAAGGCTTGACGATGAAATCGTCCGCACCGCCGTCGAGCCCCGCGATGCGCTCTTCCAGTGCGCCGCGTGCCGTCATGATAATGATGGGAATTGCCACGCCCTCGCTGCGCCAGCGGGCCAGCAGCGTTTTCCCGTCGCCGTCCGGCAGCGACAGGTCCAGCAGAATGCAGGCGTAGTGGAGGCCCTCGAACGAGCGGGGCGCGTCGACGGCCTGGCGCAGCCACTCGCTGCTGAAACCTTCCAGACGGAGCGCTTTCTGCAGGGCTCGACCGAGGTCGAGATCGTCTTCAATGATCAGTATGTGCATCGCGCATTATAGATCTGCCGGTCTTAAGATTTGCAAAAGATTACTGTTGCGATAATCGCGTCTTACTTTGAACTGAAGAAGGAGTCGCATGAAATTGTTATCGTATCTACCTGGCGCAACGCAGTCCGTTATTGGCGCCGCTTTCATTGCCGTGCTGGCCGGATGTGGCGGCGGAAGCAGTGGCGACGTGGCGTCGAATGCCGGCAAATCGCTTACTTGCACGGCGCAGCAGCCCGGCGCATCGGTGGCCGAACTGCTTGCTTGCAGCAGCGATCTGAATGGCAAAATCGACGCCGCCATGAAGCCTTTCATGGCCGCCAATGGTATCACCGCCGCCACGGTGGCGGTGGCCAAGGATGGCGTCATGCTCGCCGAGCGTGGCTATGGCCATCGCGATAGCGCCCGCCAGATTGCCCTGCCGGCCGATGCCCTGTTCATCACCGCCAGCATCGTCAAGCCGGTCACCGCCGCGGCGATCCAGAAACTGGCGCGCGAGCGCAAGCTCGCCCTCACCGACCATGTGTTTTGCACCGGGTTCAACGCTCCATGCTGGCTGGCGCGCGAACTGCAGCCGGCGTTGCCCGATGCCCGGGCAGGCGCGATCACCATCGCCCAGCTGCTGGAACATCAAGGTGGCTGGGATGCCGACATCAGCGGCGACCCGATGCAATCCGAGTTCGATATCCAGCAATCGCTCGGCTTGTCGGCGCCGCCGCAACAGGACGATATCATTCGCTTTGTCCTGCGCCAGCAACTCGATTTCGTCCCTGGCACAAAAACGGCCTATTCGAATTTTGGCTATCTGTTACTCGGACAGATCATCGAAAAGGCGTCCGGGGCGGGCTACGTCACCTACGTTCAAGAAAACATCATGGGGCCGCTGGGCGTTCCAAAGGACGATTTCCAGGTGATGCGCTCGCTGATGCGCGATCGTCATCCGCGCGAGCCGCATTACATCACCACGATCATGGCGCCTAGCGTCTTTTTCCCCGGCACCACTGTCCTGGCGCTCGACGGCGCAGTCCGGGCCGAAAATTGGGCTCCGGCCGGCCAGATGATCTCCACGGCAAAGGCGATGACGCTGTTCGCGGCCCACTACCGCATGCCGGAAGGCGTGCCGCTCGACGGCGCGAAGAATAATGGTGGATTCACCGGCGCCGATCCCGGCGTTTCAACCGTGCTGCGCCAACTCTCGTCAGGCATCAGTTATACGGTGATGATGAATAAGCTGGCCGACAACAATCCGTCAGGCGACGCATCGTATCAGCTACAGGCGCTGCATCGGATCGAGGCGGCGCTCAAGGACGCGGGCCTGTAGCGCCGCGCGGATCGTCAGGCAGGTTGCCAATTCGGGAGTTGGCGCTTCAGTTGCCCCATTGTCCGTGAACCCGCGCGTGGAGGTACACATGGGCCGCGCCAGCACCCGCTGTTCACCGTTGTGCACACATGTATGTACGGTGATGAAGGCGTGGTACATTACATCCGGGTACACCTCTGGACAAGCAGATGAAAACGACCAAAGTTTTTCGAAATGGAAATTCGCAGGCGGTCCGGATTCCCTCCGAACTGGCCTATGATCGGACCGACATTGAACTGGAAATTGAACGTGTCGGCGACGAGCTTCGCATTCGCCCTGCACGGCGCTCGCTTGCTGGTGTGCTGGATAAATTTGCCCAATTCGGGCCTGATTTCATGGCGGACGGACGCGGCGACCAGGAGCAGAGCGACCGGGAGGCGTTGTAATGCCGTTGTACATGCTCGACACCAATATCTGCATCTATTTGATGAGGGAGCAACCTGAGCAAGTGGCCAGGCGCTTTGCCCAATGCTACGTGGGCGATGTGGTCATGTCGGCGATTACCTTCGCCGAACTGGAATATGGCGTGACCATCTCCGCGAATATCTTGCGTGAACGGCAGAACCTCGCTGCACTCGTAAAAGATATCAACGTCGTTCCATTCGATGCTTCTGCAGCGGTGGCGTATGGCCCGATCAGGGAAGCGACGCGCGACCGCAAAAAGGATCAGCTCGACAAGCTCATCGCAGCGCATGCCGTGGCGCTTGACGTGACTCTTGTCACAAATAACGAACGCGACTTTGTCGCCTACCCTGGGCTCAGACTGGAAAACTGGGTCAACGGCTGACTTTTTTTGGAAAATGACACGAGCGAACTAGCCCACAGCCTCATGCAACGCGACGTCGGCATCGGTTCAGTCAGGAGGAACTGGCCGGCGGCGGGCTGGAAGTTTTTTCCAGCGCACCGCCAACCAGCTTTGCCGGCGCCGGTTCAAGACGGGAACATCTTTACCGGCGCGATCATCGGATGATCAGAAGCGCACGTTGAGCGACATATTGTACGCACGGCCCAGCTGGCTGAAATGCGAGCCATCGTAGGTCACGATCGGGTAGCGTCCGTTGAAGGTGATCAGGTTGACCTGGGTTTCACGCGGAGTCATGCCGGTCTTCGGATCCTTGGCCGTGCTGGTCAGGATGTCGTTCCCCTTGGCGGTGTTGTTGACCGGCTTCAGATCCCACTTCGGCAGGACGTCGAACATATTGTTGACGTTGAACGACAGGGTGGTGTTGTTCGTCAACTGGTAGTTGAGCGCGAAGTCGGTCACGGTGCGGGTCTTGAACTTGACCATCAGGTTGTCGTCCAGCCCCGCATTGCGGAACTGGGTCGGGCCGTACAGCGTGTTGTTGAGCGAGAAGTTCAACTTGCTGTAATCCAGATCGAGGCCGAGCACCGTCTTGTGCTTCGGACGCGAGGTGAACATCAGCGCTTCCTGGGTCGCGTCGAGCACCGACTGGCGCGCGGCGGCAATCGCCGGCGGGTTGTTGATCGCGCCGTCACGCTCGTTCTTCAGCGTGTAGTTACCCGACAGGTTCACCGCCAGCTTGCCGTCCAGGGCCGGGATATTCCTGCGGCTGACGACATAGTCGATGCCGGAAGTCTGGCTGTCGAGCGCATTGGCGAAGAAACTGAGCGAGACCACGCCGCCGGCGGCGAGGATCTTGTCCAGTTCCTGTGTCGAATCGCCCGTCGGCTTGATTTCCTTGCCCAGGATGATGCGGTCTTTCAGCGAGATATGGTAGTAGTCGAGCGTGACGCTGGTGTTGGCATCGGGCGTCAAGCCCAGGCCCAGCGTCACGTTTTTCGACTTTTCCGCTTTCAGCTGCGGCACGTTGAGCGCGCGCGCTTCGGGCGACATATTGTTGGTCAGGCCCGATACCTGGATGCCCGAACCGGGCACGAAGGCATACTGCTTCTTCTGGGTGTAGATCTGGTGCAGCGACGGCGCCCGGAAGCCGCTCGAGAGCGAGCCGCGCAGCGTGACCATGTCGCTGACCTTGTAGCGGGTGCTCAGCTTGCCGACGGTGGCGTTGCCGAAGTCGCTGTATTTTTCGTAGCGGCCGGTCAGGTCGATCAGCCACTGCTTGGTGATGTCGAACATGCTGCCGCCGTAAATGCCGTAGTTCTTGCGGTCGGCCGACAGGGCATTCTCCGGCATGTTGCCGGCATACGAATCGGCGCCGCCCGCGGTGTACGAAGCGAATTCGCCGGCGATGACGTCATATTTTTCCCTGCGCAGCTCGGTACCGGCATACACATTGATGGAATCGTTGACCTGCTTGGAGACGTCGGCATTGACCACGGTGTGGCGAAAGCGCGTGCCGCCGGCATCGAAACTGGTCGGCGAACGCGGGCCGGGGGTCTTGCCCGCGGCGATGGCGTCGAGACGCGCGTTTTCAATGCCGCGGTTGACCGAGTTGTGCACTTCATAGGCTTGCTTGTTGCCGCCGATGGTCAGGCTGACGTCGCCGTTCCAGTCGCCCACGGAAAACTTGGCGCCCAGGGTCGCGTTGTAGTCGTCGAGCTTGCCGATGAAGTCGGGCACATAGCCGACATACGGCTGGTCGGCCGCATGCAGCAGGCCGAAGTCGGTCGGACGCCAGTACGGCGTGCGGTAGTTGGCGAAGCTGTTGACCTGTTTCTTGACGTAGGCCGCGTTGCCGTAAATGCTGAACTCGTCGGTGATATCGAGACGGCTGTTGACCAGGAACTTGTTGGCCTTGGTTTCAGGCGAGCCGTTGATGTTGCCGGCGGTAGGGTACTTGGCCAGGAATGGCAGCACGTCCTTTTGCAGGTCGGCGCCGAAGTCGGCAGCGTCGCCGCGGCCGTCCACGATGCCCGAGCGTTCGGCCAGGCCGACTTTCGACACGTCGATCGTGTAGTTGACGAAGCCCTTGTCGGACAGGGGTATGCCATGGTTCAGGCTCAGCGCCCCCATCTTGCCGTCGCCCTCGTGGGTGACCCCGGCGCGCGCGGTCAGCGAGCCGCCTTGAGGATTATCTTTCAGGATGATGTTGACCACGCCCGAAATCGCGTCGGAGCCGTATTGGGCCGACGCGCCGTCGCGCAGCACTTCGATGCGCTTGATCGCGTCTTGCGGAATGGCGGAAATGTCGGAACCGCTTTCACCGCGGCCTGGGGAGGTCTGGGTGTAAATCAGCGCGCTCGAATTCTTGCGCTTGCCGTTAATCAGGATCAGTGAACGGCTCGGCCCCATGTTGCGGATCTCGTAAGGATCGAGCAGGGAAGTGGCGTCATTGACCGGGGTCTGCACGGTGTTAAACGAGGGCACGCGCATGCCAAGGGCCTTGTCCAGCGAGATCTGGCCAGTCTTGTTCAAGTCTTTGGTGTTGATGATGTCGACCGGGACGGGCGCATCGACGACGGTGCGCTGCGAACCGCGGCTACCGGTTGAGACAATCACGACTTTCTGAATTTCTTCCGCTGGGGCTGCGGCGGGGGCGGCAGTGTCGGGAGCGGGTGGTTGAGGCGGAGGGCTTTGCGCGACGGCGGCGCCAGTGGATAACAACATGACTGCAATTGGAAAAGTCTTTTTCATTAAAATCTCTCTTGGCGGATGCAGTTAGATCAAGAAAAGCTCAAGCTGTCGCCTCACCCTGAATGGGAAAACGGGTGAAAAACAGGCGACCTTTGCAGCCTTGTTGCGTGAGGTGGACTTTGTTTCAGATGTGCCTGCCGTGGCGTGATCTGCCTCGGATCCAGCGAAAAACGCGGACACCTCCCCATGTTCAATGTTTGTTTTGTGGAATATTAATTAACAACGATTGCCGCATCTAATCTATAGACAGAATGTAGGAATGTCCATGAAATTGGACTGTGGGGCAGGTGGAGTGAACAGAATACAACGAGGGTAGGGAGGCCGGCCTGTCAGCCGGAGAATGCAAGTTTCGCGAAAGGTAAACCGTATAAAGTATTTGTCCGATGCCGCCGGCGTCGGTGGCCGACGGGACATCGCGCCGTGGATGGCGCAACATCTCCGTCAGCTCAGGCAGCGATGGGCTTGGCCTTGCGCTTCCTGGGGCGGTGCAGCTTGATCCAGATGACCAGCCCGGTCACGAAGAACATCAGCGGCACCACGCCGAAGATGCTGATGAAGGTGCGTCCCGCGATGCCGAATGCTTCGCCGGTATGCAGCGGGAACATCCAGCTCAAGAATGTATCGCCGGCCGGGGCGCGCTGCGGGTCGACCGTGCGCAGCACGCTGGCGTCGCCGGCGTCGATCGACACGCGCGTGGCGCCGTCGCCGGCGCGCAGTTCGCTTGGTTGGCGCAGGCGGATTTCATAAGGCTGGCCGGGCTTGGCCGGCAGCGCCAGGCGCGATACGCGCGCGTTCGGAAACTGCGCCTGCGCCGCCGCCATCGCCGCCGATGGGGCAATCGGCGCCGCATCGGGCGCGCTAAGGTTGACCGGCTTGCCGGCCGGGGCCAGGGTGGCCACCGCGCCCACCACCGGCAGCACCCACTGCGGCATATTGAAATACACGCCCGATACCGCCAGCACCAGCAGCACCGGCGCGGCAAAGAAGCCGCCGGCGCGATGCAGCTGGAAGTTAAAGCGCGGCCAGTTGCCGCCATGGCGCACCGTCAGCGCGCCCTTGATGGCGGACGCCGTCATGCGCGGCCACCACAGCACGATGCCGGTGATCGAAAGCAGCAGCAGCGCCACGCCGGTGACCCCGATCACGGTCTTGCCGGTGTCGCCCGCCACCAGGTAGCGGTGAATGTGGAACAGGGTCGACATCAGTTGCGGGCGCGAGAAAGCGAAGCCGCCCCAGGTGCGCTCGCCGGTCACGGCCAGGGTGGCCGGGTCCAGCATCACCTGGCGCGACACGGCCACGTTCCAGGTCGATGCCTGCTGTTTCGGATCGCGGTACCACGCCACGAACACGTCGCCGGCACGTTCCGGGAACATCAGCTGGCTGGGGCGCCCGTACAGCGGATCGCGCTGCAGGCGCTCGGTGGCCGCCTGTACGGTGGCCGGCGCCACGCGCATGGCGGCGCCGCGCGCCATGCCGGGCGGCGGCGCGACCTGCAGCAGGGTGGGATTGAGCAGCACATCGAGTTCGTGCATCCACGCCAGCGCGCTGCCGGTCAGGCCGAGGACGACGAGGATGGTCCCGAAAATCAGTCCGGCCCACAGGTGGACAAAGCGGATGGCGGGTTTCATGGGAAGGAACAATCGAGGGCAGGACACATCGTATTTAATGCTTCTTGAATAATTGAATGGGAATCGTTATCATTCACATTGTACTCCGAATGTCAACACATCTGTCCCACCATCAAGGATTTTCCCCGTATGACCACACTGACGCCCCTTTCCCGCGCGGTTGCGCTGGCCTGCCTGCTCATGGCGAACACCGACGCGCTGGCCCAGCAAGGCGCCGGCGCCGAGGCCGCATCCTCCAGCACGGTGGTGGTCACGGCCACGCGCGGCGCCAAGGCCGTGGACAAGATTCCGGGCGCGATTTCTGTCATCGGCCAGCAGGAACTGGCATCGCAATACCTGATCGCCGACGACCCCTCGCAAGCGCTGGCGACCTACGTGCCGGGCTACGCGCCGAGTCGGCAGAAAATGACCTCGACCGGCGAATCGCTGCGCGGACGCCAGCCGCTGATCCTGCTCGACGGCATACCGCAATCGAACCCGCTGCGCGCCGGCTCGCGCGAGGGCTATTTTGCCGACAGCGCCATCATCGAGCGCATCGAAGTGATCAACGGCGCCTCCGCCATGCAGGGCATGGGCGCGACCGGCGGCATCATCAACTACATCACCAAGACCGCGCGCGCCGACGGCACCACGCACGGCCTGAACGTGCGCGCATCAAGCCAGCTGCGCTCCGATAACCTGGACTGGAAAACCGGCTACAGCGTCACCCACAAGGATGGCGGCTTCGACCTGCTCGGCTACGTCGGCCTGCAGCGGCGCGGCATGGGCTACGACGGCGACGGGCGCCGCCTCGGCATCGACAACGTCCAGGGCGACACCCTCGACAGCCGCGGCGACGACCTGTTCCTCAAGATCGGCCAGCGCTTCGGTGCCCAGCGCATGCAATTGAGCCTGAACCGCTTCAACCTGCGCGGCGAGGGCGACTACAGGAACGAGCCGGGCGTGGTGGCCGCCGGGGTGACCACGACATCGCTGCCGGGCCGGGCGCCGGGCGAGCCGCCGCGTAACAAGGTGCGCAGCGCCAGCCTCGATTACCGCCACGATGAACTGTTCGGCGGCGCCTTCAGCGCACAGCTGTTCAGCCACGATTTCGAAGCGTTGTACGGCGCCACGCCGGTGGCGACCTTCCAGGATGTGCGCCTGGCGCCGGTCGGCACCCTGTGGGACCAGTCGCAGATCGTGGCCGACAAGCGCGGCGCGCGCATGACCTGGGTGCGTCCCGACATGCTGGCCGATGGGCTGGAAATGACGGTCGGCCTGGATATCCTGCACGACAATACCCTGCAGCGCCTGGCCGCCACCAACCGCACCTGGGTGCCGCAGCTGCAATTCAAATCGACGGCGCCGTTCGCGCAGCTCGAATATGAAATCGGCCCGGTGACGCTGCGCGGCGGCGTGCGCCATGAGCAGGCCAGGCTCACGGTCGACACCTACACCACTCTGGCGGCCTACGGCAACCGGCTGGTGGAGGGCGGCGAGACCGAGTTCTCGAAGTCGATCAGGAATATCGGCGCGGTGTGGCGCTTCGCACCGCGCTGGTCGGCCTTCGTGGCCAGTTCCGAAGGCTTCGGCCTGCCCGACGTGGGCCTGGTGCTGCGTGGCGTGAACACCAACGGCAAGTCGGTGGCGACCCTGATCGACCTGAAACCCATCATCACGCGCAACAACGAAGTCGGCGTCAACTGGCGCGGCGCCGATGGGCAGGTGGGCCTGTCGCGCTACGATTCGCGCTCGAAGCTGGGCAGCGTGCTGCGCGTGAATGCGGCCGGCATCGGCTCGGTCGAGCGGGTGCCGACGGTGGTCAAGGGCTGGGAAGTGTCGGGCGACTGGCGGCCGGTGAAGACGGTGTCGGTGTTCGGCAGCTACGCCGTCACCGACGGCAAAACGGCGGCCAGCCAGGGCGCGCCGCTCGACCTGGCGCTGTCGGCGCGCTCGCAGGGTCCGGACAAGGGTGTGCTCGGGGCGAACTGGCAGTTCGCGCCCAAGGCCCAGCTGCGCGTGCAGGCGAGCCACCTGCGCGACCGCGACATCAACATCGGACGCAAGGTCGGCACCAGCAACCTGGAAGAGCATTTCAAGGGCTACACCCTGGCCGACATGGCCGTGACGTTCGAGAGCGCGTACGGGCGCATCGGGGTCAGCGTGGAAAATGTGCTCGACAAGCAGTATGTCGGCTACTACTCGCAATCGGCGGCGGCGCTCGACGCGACCGGGACGTTCGCGGGCCGCGGACGCACCCTGGCGCTCAGCTGGAACCGCACCTGGTAACGCTGCGCGTCGCTTGGTGCTGCCGGCACCGGCGACGCGCTGTGCCGGCTATTTTTTGAACTGGGCGACGGCCGCGCGGCCCACGGCCGGATCGTCGGTGAAGAAGCCGTCGATGCCGGCGTTCAGGTAGGCCGTGATTTCGGCCACGGCGTCACCGCGCTCGCTCGGCGAGGCCACGTTCCCGCGCCGCATGGTCGGCGGCAGGAACGGGTTTTCCGGACGCAGGGTCCAGGTGTGCACTTTCAGTCCGGCGGCGTGGGCGTCGGCCACGAAGCTGGTCGGCGCGCCCAGTTCATTGGCGGCGGTGCGCGCGATGATCACTTCCTTGTAGGGCGAGACGGCGTCGGCATAGGTGGCGATCTCTTTCAGGCCGGCCGGCGTGGTCAGGTCCTTGTAGGTTTTTTTGCTGCCGGCGGCGACAAAGTCGTAGGGCGCATTGCGCGGCGCGCCATTGGCCGCCGGCGGGTTGGCCGGATTGTCGATCAGCTGCACGATGCGCATGTCGGTCAGCTTGCGCAATTCCTTCAGGTTGGCCACTTCAAACGATTGCAGGTACACCGCGGCGTCCTTGCCGCGATAGCCATTGGCCACCAGCAGGTCGACCAGGCGCTTTTCGAGCGGCAGGCCGATGTTCTTGAAGTAGGTCGGATGCTTGGTCTCGGGGTAGATGCCGATGGTCTTCTTGCGCGCCTGGCTTTCCTTCTTCACCAGGTCGACCACTTCCTGCAAGGTCGGCACCTCGAACTGGCCGTCGAACGCGGTATTGGCCGGGCGGTTGGCGGGAATGCGCTCTTTGGCGCGCAGGGTTTTCAGTTCGGCCAGGGTGAAGTCTTCCGTGAACCAGCCGCTGACGGGAATGCCGTCGATGGTCTTGGTGGCCTTGCGGCTGGCGAACTGCGGCAGCGCCGCGACGTTCGTCGTGCCCGAGATTTCGTTTTCGTGGCGTGCCACCAGCACCCCATCCCTGGTCGCCACCAGGTCCGGTTCGACCATGTCGGCGCCGTCTTCAATCGCCTTCTGGTACGACGCCAAGGTGTGTTCCGGACGCAGGGCCGAGGCGCCGCGGTGCGCGGTCACGGTCGGCTGCGGCGGCCAGCTGGCGCCGGGATTTTGCAGCTCGGGGGTGTCGTCGCCGCCGCAAGCGGTCATCAAGGCCGCAACGCTGGCGGCGCACATCAGGGACAGGGTGGTACGGGACGCTTGGTACATCGCAATGGACTCCGGTGTGGTGGGAACAAGTGTTGAAACTGCAAAAACGCAGAGCGTAGCAAGCTTGCATGACCGTACGATGACGGCGAGCGTGGCGGATTTCGGCTTTTCTTTGCGCTTGAGCAAATTCTTCATGGATATCTGCTGTGACAATCGGTGTTGCCTGCGCCGTTTCTGGGGTAGGGCCTTTTCACTGGAGATGCCTGATGACAATTCGTCCGATCCTGCTGGCTGTTGCGCTCGCTGTTCACCTGGCCGGCGCCGCCGCACCGCCATTGATGAACGGTCCCGTGACGCCGACACCGAACGCCGCCGCGCTGGTCGGCCAGCTGGCCGCGCAGCGGGCCCGGCACGGGCTGGATGCCGACCACCATTTCCTGCTCGCTTCCCGGCATCCAGGCTTGCAGGGTAGCACGGTGGTGCGCGCCCACCATACGTACAAGGGCGTACGCGTGTTCGGTTCGGAATCGGTGCTGGTGGCCGATGGCGCCGGCAAGATCGTGCGCGAATCGGTCTCGGCGCGGCGCGTCCACCTCGGGCGCGGCAGCGCCAACCAGCTCGGAGCGGCCACGGCCGAATTCGATGTGAAGCCGGCGCTGACGGCGGCCGAGGCCATCGCCGTGGTGCTGCGCTCGGTGCGCGCCGGTGCCGTGGCCGAGACGCCGCCGGCGGCCGAACTGATCGTCTTTCCGCTGGTCCGTAGCGAGCGCCTGCCGGCCGCGCTGGGCAAGACCGACGACGCCCTCAACGCGCTCGACATGGCCGACGTGGTGACCGGTTATGAGCTGGCCTGGCTGGTCGGCACGCGCCTGCGCGCCGGCCCGCTGCCGGTCTACCACGACACCATCGTCAGCGCCCGCAACGGGCGCATCCTGGCGCAGTGGAGCATGCTGCAAAGCGCCGCCGGCACCGGCAAGAGCCAGTACAGCGGCGAGGTGCCGCTCAGCACCAGCGAGGGCGGCGCCGGCTTTCGCATGATCGATCCGCTGCGCGCCAAGGGCGGCAAGTTCGGCGGGCTGGCCGTGACCAACGCCAATCACGGCAGCAGCGCCGGGGAGGTGTTCACCAACAGCAGCAATGCCTGGGGCGACGGCAAGCAGTACATCGCCGGCGGCAGCACCACCGACGCCAACGGCCAGACCGCGGCGGTCAACGCCATGTGGGGGCTGGCCAGCACCTACGACATGCTCAGGAACGCGCTGGGCTGGCATTCGCTGGACGGGCAGGACACCGCCACCTACATTGCCGCCCACGTGAACACGGCCTACGACAACGCCTACTACAGCGATACCTGCAAATGCATGTTCATCGGCGACGGCTCGACCTTCAACAGCCTGGGCGCGCTCGACGTGGTGGGCCACGAAATGGGCCATGGCGTGACCGACGCCACCTCGCGCCTGGTGTACGCGGGCGAGTCGGGCGGCTTGAACGAATCGTCGTCCGACATCACCGGCGAAGTGGTGGAAGCCTACGCGCGCGCCGGCGCCGGCGGCACGCTGATTCCCGCCGGCGGCAACGACTGGATGATCGGCAAGGAGATCAGCAAGACCGGCACGCCCTTGCGCTACATGATTCGCCCGAGCAAGGATGGCACCAGTCCGGATGCCTGGTCGTCCAGGCTCAGGCGCCTGGACGTGCATTACAGCAGCGGCCCGAACAACCGCATGTTTTATTTCCTGGCACAGGGCTCGCACGCCGACCCCGCCAGCGAGGCCCACAGCACCTACCTCACCGCCACGCCGCGGGCGATGAGCGGCATCGGCCTCGACAAGGCGTACCGCATCTGGTTCAACGCGGCCACCACGCGCTTTACCTCAATTACCGACTACAAGGATGCGCGCGCCAAGGTGCTGGCCGCCGCCGAGGAACTGTATGGCAAGAACAGCAAGGAGGCGGTGGCCGTGCAGCGCGCCTACGCGGCAGTGAATGTGGGGAGCGATATCAACGAACAGTTGCCTTAATCCAAAATTTCGGGGTGATGTGTGTACGGTCGGAACTATTTTGTGGGCAACATAATGTGCGTGAGGAAATCGGGATTAGAATCGACGCACGCGTCCAGGCAGCCTGGCGCGTCTGTTCATCGTTCTGGAGTCCCTCATGCCCGTTACACCGCGTCTGTTGCAGCTCGGTCTGCTGTCCGTTTTCCTGATCCCGGCCGCTGCACAGGCCGCGCCTTTATATTCCGTCAAGAATCTGGGCAGCCTCGGCGGCGACAGCGGCGACGTGCGCGCCATCAACAACAGCGGCTCGGTGGTCGGTTACTCGCTCAACAGCAACAACATCAGCAGCGCCTACGTCTCGCGCGGCGGCGCCATGCAAAGCCTGAGTCCCGACAAGTCGACGCGCAGCTTTGCCAGCGGCATCAACGACGCCGGGGTGGCGGCCGGCCAGGTGCTGACCGGCAGCGGCGAATCGCGCGCGGTCACTTTTAGCGGGGGCAAGATCGACACCCTCGGCACCCTGGGCGGCAGCAACAGCGCCGCCAAGGGCATCAACAATGCCGGCCAGGTCGGCGGCAGCGCCGACCGCGCCGACGGCACCCAGGCGGCATTTCGCTACACGCCGGGCGGCCAGATGCGCGACCTCGGCACCCTGGGCGGCGACAGCAGCCTCGGCACGGACATCAATGACAGCGGGGTGGTGGTGGGGCGCTCGGAACTGGCCAACGGCCAGTATCACGCCTTTCGCGCCGACGACAGCGGCATGCGCGACCTCGGCACCCTGGGCGGCAACTACAGCGAAGCGAACCGGATCAACGACCGTGGCGCGGTGGTGGGGTTTTCCTATCTGGCGGGCGACGCCAACGCGCATGCCTTCATGTACGACAATGGCGTGATGACCGACCTGAACACCCTGGGCGGCGCCAACAGCGTCAGTTACGGGATCAACAATGCGGGCCATGCGGTGGGCAGTTCCGACATCGCCGGCGGCATGGCCGTGCACGCCTTCCTGTACGCGGATGGCACGATGCTCGATTTGAATTCGCTGGTGGGGCCGGGCTTCGGGTGGACGCTCAACTACGCGGCCGATATCAACGACCTGGGGCAGATCACGGCGCACGGTTGCAATACGACCGGCCTGTGCCGCGGTTTCCTGCTCACGCCGGACGATGGCGTGGCCAAGGTGTCCGAACCGGGCACGCCGGCCATCCTGGCGCTCGGAGCAGGCATGATGCTGCTCGGCATGCGGCGCGCACGGCGCGTGCGCGCCCTGCGCCAGAACTGATTACTCGCCCAGCAATGGGAATGGGTTGATAGGCGTGCCTTTCCACCATTTCTTTTCGGCGGTCAGTTCGACCACGGCAAAGTGCAGGTGGGGTGCGTTCGGGTCCGAATTGCCGGTCACGCCGACATAGCCGACCAGATCGCCCCGCTTGAGTTCCATGCCTTCCTTCACGCCCTCGGCGTAACGGTCCAGGTGCGCGTAGTAATACGCGTATTTTTCGCTCGGATCGAACTGGTACACCGTCAGGCCGCCCGGCTTGCTGTTGAACAGCTTGACCAGTTTGCCGTCGCTGACCGCCAGCACCTTGGTACCCTTGGGCGCCATGATGTCCAACGCTTCATGGTGACGGTCGGCGCCGCGCGGCTGGTCGAAATTGTCGCGCAGGCTGGACAGCTTGATGCCCTCGACCGGCACCATCAGCTTGCCGCTGGCCGGCACGGCGGCCGGGTTGGCGCCATTCGCGGCGGGCGCGGCGATCTCGCTGGCGGCCGGACGCAGCGGCAAATCGAGTTCGGTCAGGTCGGTGCTTACCACCGGGGCGCCGGGCAGGTCGGAGACCGGCAAGGACACGCCGCTCGGGGGCGTTGCAGCGGCTGCGGCCGGCGCCGGCGCCGGCACCGCAGGCGCCACCACGACCACCTCGGCCGGCTTGGGCACCGCGCGCAAGTAGCCGAACAGGGAGCCTGCGCCGAGCAGCAAGCCTGCCAGGAAAGTAAGAAGCCATTTCATAAAATTATCCTTTTTCGTTGTGAAGGGTGTGCCGAGCAATTTTTCTCTTGCTTCATTCCTGCAGCAGCACTTCGGTGCCGTAGCCGACCGACTCGGTCAGCGTGGCCACATCCCAGTTGGTCAGGCGGATGCAACCGTGCGACTGGGTCTTGCCGATCGAGGCCGGCACCGGGGTGCCGTGGATGCCGTAATGGTCTTTCGACAGATCGACCCAGGCCACGCCCACCGGGTTGTTGGGGCCGGCCGGCAGCTTGGCTTTCTTGTCGCCCGGGCTGGCATCCCAGAACAGTTTCGGGTTGTAGTGGTAGACCGGCTGGCGTGCCACGCCGTTCACCTTCCAGGTGCCGATCGGCAGCGGATCGTGCGAGCTGCCGGTCGATGCCGGGAACTGGGCCAGGACCTTGCCCTCGGCGTCGAGCAGGGTCAGCGAGCGGTCCGAGCGGTCCACCACGATCTTGGCCGCTTTCGGCAGCGGCTCGGTGTCGAGCACGTTCGGCACGACGATGGTCTCGCCGGCGCGGCCGAGATCCTTGCCTGGATTGAGGCGCGCCAGCAGGGCCGGGCTGACATGGAATTTTTCACCCAGCGCTTCGGCCGCGCTGCCGTAGCCGAGCGAGGTCAGCTTGGCTTTCTCGGCCATGCTCTCGGGAATGGCTTGGAACGGACCGGCCACATCGGCGTCGCTCAGGGTGTGGCTGAGCAGGGCGTCGGCGGTGTCGGCGTTCAGCGCGGTCCAGGTCGCTTCGTCAAGCGTGCCGGATGGTTCGAGGCCAGCTTTCTTCTGGAAGCCGGCCAGCGCCAGGCGCATGTTGGAGCCGGACGCGGCATCGATCTCGCCGCTCGAAAAACGCGCGCGGTCGAGCAGGACCTGGGCGCGCAGCAGGGCCGGCGCCGCCAGCTTGCCCGCTTTCGCGCCCTTGGCCGGCTTGGCTGGCTTGGCGGCCGGGTCAGGCGTCTTGCCCGCCGCATTGACAGCCTCGATCGTCAGGGTGGACGGCGCGCTGGCGGCCATGGCGGTTGGAATGGTGGCCGCGCCTGCAAACATGGCGGCGATCAGGCAAAGCGAAGATGGTTTCAATTAAAGCCCCTTGGGAATCGGATAGCTTAGATTAGTTCCGGTCGGATATATAGTCTGTGCGGCACCGTACTAAGGCCTGGAAGGGCAGGCGGGCCGGGTAAAATGCGCGCATGGACAGTTATCTGATTACCGTGCAGCCGGCCGGCTGGCGCTTCGAGGCGGGCGCAGGGCGCGCGCTGCTGCTGGCGGCCGAGGACGCCGGCATCGTGCTGCCCAGTTCCTGCCGCAACGGCACCTGCCGCACCTGCCTGTGCCGGGTGGCGGCGGGCGAGGTGGCTTACCTGATCGACTGGCCGGGCCTGAGCGCGGACGAACGACGCGCCGGCGAGACCTTGCCGTGCGTGGCGGTGGCGCGCGCCGACCTGGTTCTGTGGGCGCCGGCGGCGCGCCGCGTCACGCCATAAGTGCGCGCGCACGCGCCGGCCCCGCCAAGGCCGGGCGCGCGGGCTTGTCGTTGCCCAGCTTGAAAATGCTGACCACGCGTGCCAGCGTGGCCGCCTGTTCCTGCATCGAGCCCGCCGCTGCGGCCGCCTGTTCGACCAGCGCCGCATTTTGCTGGGTCACTTCATCCATCTGGCTGATCGCGATGTTCACCTGCTCGATGCCGGCGGTCTGCTCCATGCTGGCCGAGGCGATGCCGGACATGATGCCGGTCACGCGCGTGATCGAGTGCACGATCTCGGCCATCGTCACGCCGGCCTGGTCGACCAGCTTGCCGCCCGCGTCGACCTTGTCGACCGAATCGTTGATGAGGGTCTTGATTTCCCTGGCGGCCGCCGCCGAGCGCTGCGCCAGGTTGCGCACCTCGCTGGCCACCACCGCAAAGCCGCGCCCCTGCTCGCCGGCGCGCGCCGCTTCCACGGCCGCGTTGAGCGCCAGGATATTGGTCTGGAAAGCGATGCCGTCGATGACGCCGATAATATCGACGATCTTGCGCGAGGAATCGTTGATCGATGCCATGGTGTGGACCACCTCGGCCACCACCGCGCCGCCGCGTCCGGCCACTTCGGAAGCGGCCACCGCCAGCACATTGGCCTGGCGCGCGTTGTCGGCGTTCTGCTTGACGGTGCTGGTGAGCTCTTCCATCGCGGACGCGGTCTGTTCCAGCGAACTGGCCTGCTGCTCGGTGCGCGAGGACAGGTCCAGGTTGCCGGCCGCGATCTGGCCGGATGCGGTCGCGATGGTATCGGTGCCGCTGCGCACCTGGGCCACGATTCCGACCAGCGCGGCGCGCATGGTTTCCATCGCGTACAGCAGGCTGCGGTTGTCGCCGGAGCGGGTTTGAATCACGGTCGACAATTCGCCTGCGGCGATGGCGTCGGCCACCTGCACCGCGTAACCCGGCTCGCCGCCCAGCTGGCGCGTCAGGCGGCGCGTGATGAGCCACCCCAGGCCCGCGCCGAGCGCCAGGCTGCCGATGGTCAGCGCCAGCATCAGGGTGCGGCTGCTTTCGTAGCGATCATGGGATGCGGTGGCCGCTTCGGAAGAGGTTTTCTCCTTGCGTTTGGCCAGCGCCGCGAGGTGGCCGTCGGCAAGATTGCCCATCGCTGACACGGTTCCGGTCGCAAACCGGGCGGCGGCGCGTTGTCCCTCGGGGGTGCGGTCCTGCGCCAGGGTCATCAACTGCGCCAGCAGCGCCTCGTATTGGGCGACGCTGCTGTCGACATCGGCCAGGATTCTCTTGCTGGTGACGGTCTTGAAGCGCGTGCGCGACTGGTCCAGGTTGTCGTGCAGCTGGCGCCGCGACTGCTCGACCTGCGCCATGGACAGGCGCACGGCCTGCGGCGTGTCGGCCAGGAGCACCCCGCGCGCGGCGCGCCCCATGCCGATCAGGTCGATGTTGGCTTGCTTGGTATACGAAAGGCCCAGCAATTCCCTGTCGTACGCCAGCTCGGCCTGCTCGTTCATGGTGGCCATGTTGAAGATGCCGATGGCGGCCACCGCGCTTCCCAGCAGCGCTATGATCAGAAAGGAACCGAGCAGGCGCGTGCCTACCTTCATGTTGTTGAGCATGGATGTCTCCGTGAAAACGTATGGGGGGTCAGACTGTTGCGCAAGGGCGCGGCACTCCGCCGCGATGGGGCAGGCTGCTATTGCAGTGAGGACAGCGGATCGGGCTTCCGTGAGTACACGCTACGCCAAGTTCGCCATCTTGATAACCGATATTCGTCCGCGTGCGCACTTTTTTGCGAGAACTTCACGAAAATTTCAATGCAGCAACATTATCCGGGCTGCGTGAAGATCTGTTGGCTCATGTTTCCCCCTCCGGCGCCGCGCCGGCCGCCAGCGCAACGGTCGGTGGCCGCATGGCTGCTGCGCGCGCGGCCGCCTGGGGCAGCGGTACGGCCGCGCGCGCGGCCTGCTCGTTGCCCAGCTTGAAGATACTGACCACGTGCGCCAGGTGAGCCGCCTGCTCCTGCATCGATCCGGCCGCCGCGGCCGCCTGTTCGACCAGCGCCGCGTTTTGCCGGGTCACTTCATGCATCTGGCTGATTGCCATGTTCACCTGCTCGATGCCGGCGCTCTGCTCCACACCGGCCGGCGCGATGCCGGACATGAGGCCGGTCACGCGCGTGATCGATTCCACGATGTCGGCCATGGTCACGCCAGCGTGGTCGACCAGCTTGCCGCAGGCATCGAGCTGGCCGACCGAATCGTCGATCAGGGTCTTGATTTCCCTGGCGGCCGCCGCCGAGCGCTGCGCCAGGTTGCGCACCTCGCTGGCCACCATCGCAAAGCCGCGCCCCTGTTCGCCGGCCTCTGCCGCTTCCACGGTCGCGTTGAGCGCCAGGATATTGGTCTGGAAAGCGATGCCGTCGATGACGCCGATGATATCGGCGATCGTGCGCGAGGAATCGTTGATCGAGGCCAAGGTGTGCGCCACTGAGCCGCCGCGCCCGGCCACCTCGGCCGCGCTCGCCGCCGGCACATCGGTTTCGCGCATATTGTCGGCGTTCCGCATGACGCTGCCGGTGAGCTCTTCCATCGAGGACGCCGCCGGTTCCGGTGCGCTGGCCTGCTGCCCGGTGCGCGCGGACTGGCCCAGGCTGCCGGCCGCGCCCTGGCCGGATGCGGCGGCAACGGTGCCGGTGCCGCTGCGTACCTGGGCTGCGATCCTCTCCAGCGCGGCGCGCATGGTTTCCATCGCGTGCAGCAGGCTGTCGTTGTCGCCGGGGCGGGGCCGGATCACGCTCGGCAATTCACCCGCGGCCATCGCGCCGCCCACCTGCACCGGGCAGGCCGGCTCGGCCCCCAGCTGGCGCGTCAGGCCGCGCGTGATCCACAAACCCAGCCCCACGCCCGCGCCCAGGCTGCCGAGCGCCAGGGCCAGCGTCAGCGCCTGGCTGCCCTGGCCGTGCCGGCTCGATGGGGCGGCCATCACGGCGGATTTTTTCTCGTTCGGGCGGGCCAGCGCGGAAAGCTGGTCGTCGACGCTGTTGGCCTTGGCCGCCAGCGGGCCGGGCGCAAGTTCGGCCGCTGCGGCCTTGCCCTCGGGCGTGAAAGCCAGCGCCTGTTTCAGCAAGTCCGGCAGCCTGGCCGCGTAGCCGGCCAAGCCACGGTCGACCTCGGCCCGCAGCTTTTTACCTATCTCAAGCGTGTAGCGCGGGCGCGCCTTGTCGAGCTGGCCGCTCAAGCGGCGCACCTGCTCGGGCGTCGCGGCAAGGAGCGCGCCGGCCCGTCCGATATGGATCAGGTGGATGTGCGCTTGCTTGGCGTGGGAGCGCCGGGCCAGTGTCTGATCGTCGGTGCGCCCGGCCTGCCCGATCATGTCCGCTTTGTGGACGATGCCGGCAGCGGCCACGATGGCGCCCACGATGGCGACGGTCAGGAAAGCGGCCAGCAGGCGCGTGCCTGGCTTCGGATTGTCGAGCATGCGGTTCTCCGTATAACGTCTGGACGTGGTCGGGCGATGGCGGGCGCGCTGCTGGTTCTGCTGGTTGATGCTGGTCGTGCCGGGACAGCGCGGATCGGGCTGCCCTGAGTGACACGCTACGCGAAGCGTATGTAACTGTTAATCGCTTTTCGTCGGTGACTGCGGTTTCCGACACAGTCTGGCGTCGCCCGGCAACGTCTGCCGCCTGGGCGCGCCAGGTTATCTGCTCCTGCCGAGGGCGGTTTCGATCAAGGGCAGGATCAGTTTCCACGCTGGCGAGCTGGCCGCGATTTCATCGTAGTGGCTGGCGCCGGGCAGGATCAGCACCTCGGCGCGGTCGCCGGCGGCGCGTGCCCGCGCCGCGTAATCGTGGGCCGCGCGCGGCGGCGAGATGGTGTCGAGTTCGCCCGTGACGAGCAGCGTGCGGCTGCCGTTGGGCATGAGCTCGGCGGCGTTGGTGTCGGCGAAGATATCGGGCCGGCTGGCGCTCGGCGTGCCGGCCAGTTGCGCCAGGTCGCGCCCGCAGCTGGTCTTGATCAGCGCCTGCTCGTGGCGCAGGTCGGCCAGGCCGCCCAGGCTGATCACCTCGCGCACCGGCAAGGGGCTGGGCTGGAACAGCGGACTGCTGGCGGGAATCCGGCTGCGTCCCGCGATCCACTGCACCAGCTGGCCGCCGGCCGAATGGCCGACCGCGACGATGCGGCTGGTGTCGAGCTGGTGGGCGGGCGCTTCGGCGGCCAGCTTGTCGAGCGCGGCGTTCATGTCCAGGTAGGTGCCGGGATAGCCGCCGCCTTCCTCGTCGACGCGGCGGTATTCCACGTTCCACACGGCGATGCCGCGCGCGGCCAGGGCCCCGGCCACATTGTGCATCTGGCTGATGCCGCCGTACTCCACCGTCCAGCAGCCGCCGTGCACCAGCACCACCACCGGAAACGGCCCGGGGCCGGCCGGGCGGAACAGTTCGGCGAACTGCGAGGGCGCGCTGCCGTAGGCGATTTTGGCGGTCGGCGGCGGGCCGCTCAAGGCCAGGTAGTCGGCCAGGGTCATCGGCGCAGCGAGGGCGCCGCCGGAGGCGAGCACGGCGGGCACCAGAAGGGCGGGAACCAGGGACGGCAGGGCAGTCTTCATCGTGGGCGGGCGGGAGCGGAGGGAAGCGCCACTATACCGGGTCCGGCACGCGCCGGGGAGGGGGCGGCGCACGATTGGCGCGCCGGCGCCATGCCGGCGGCCTTCCATGCTAGGCTGCGAACAACAATGAGGATGATATGCAAATCACAACGGACGAATACAAGGGTTTTACCATCGTGGTCACGCCGGTCAAGGATTGCGGCGACCAGTGGGATTTCGAATACCGCATCACCAAGACCGGGCAGGGCGGGCAGGATACCGATCCCGCGCCAGCGCTCACGCGCAGCCAGACGGCCGGCGGCCACGCCACCCCGGAAGTGGCTTGCCTTGCCGGCGTGGAGGTAGCACGGATCGAAGTCGACAACCTGCTGGCCATGGCGCGCGAGCGCGAGCCCGAGCGCTGATCCGGCGCGTGCCGGGGCAGGGGTCAGGCCAGCAGATCGCGCTGGGCCGCCAGGTGCGGGCCGTCGTTGCTGGCGCGGCCCACGTCCTTGGCGACCGGGTGCCAGTCGAAGGCGTCCGGGGCGAGCGCCACCGAGCGTGCCAGCTGTTCGGCTTGCTGGGCGGACAGGTCCGGGTCGAGCCACAGGGCCGCGTCCTCGGCGCTGAAGACGATGGGGCGGCGGTCGTGCACATCGACCATGCCGCCCTCGGCATCGGCGGTGACGATCACGAAGCCCGACTCGGCCGCCTGCTCGCGCTCGCTGCCGCAGGCGCCGATGGCCGCCATGAAGAGCGGCTCGCGCGTCTTGAGGTGGATGTGCCAGGGCTGCTTTTTGCCCTTTTCGCCGGTCCATTCGTACCAGCCGTCCGCCGGCACGATGGCGCGGCCGGCCTTGAGCAGGGGCGTCCAGTAACGGTTGGTGAGTTTTTCGAGGCGCGCATTGATGGCGATCGGCAGCTTGTCCGCGGCCCACGAGGCGCGGTAGCCCCAGAAGGCATCCTCGACGACGAGCTGGTCGCCGACGACGCGCACCAGCGGGCGCCAGGTGCCGGGTGGCGCGTTGTAGCTGGGTGCGGCCTGGCTGGCAACCCGCGGTTCGGCGCCGCGCCAGTGCATCGCCGCGACGTATTCAATGGCGGTATGGTTTTGATCGAGACGTCCGCACATGCGCTATAACCTTTTTGCTGAGGTGGTGGTGATCCCGGGGGGCGTCCGGAAGGATCAACGATACCGCAAAAGGCAGGTTTGCCGCGCGCGCGCAGGGCGTTCATCGCCCCGGACAGCGCGGTGTTGACAGTCGCATTACCACTTGAGGAAAGGCATTCCATGACCAGCAACGAGAACCCATCCGCAGCGCCGCGGCGCGCCCATTCGACCCCCGATCCGGACGGCGTGCCGCCCACCGATCCGAAACCGAGCCCGCTTCCGGACGACGTGCCGCCGCCGGTCAACGCGCCGGTCGAAGAGCCGGTCATGCCGGTGCCGCCGATCAAGGCGTAACGGGCACGCATCGGCACGCGCCGGCGTGCCCGGACCAGCCGGGACGGATACTTACTGGCCCTTGGGCGGGACCGGATCGAGCTGGTCGAGCTGTTCGCTTGGCTCATCGCGTTCGAGCGACGCGTCATGTTCGCGCTTGTCGCGGTTCTCTCCACCATCGAACTGGTTGGCGGCGGCCGAAGCGCCATTGTCGTTATCGGCATCGTTCTGGTCCGATGGCGGCAGGGGGGGGATCTGGCGGATGATGGCCTCGGTTTCGATTTGCGAAGGCGGTTTTTCGCCGCTGCCGATGTCGGCCTCGTCGACAAGCGATTTGGCGTCGGCCGGGTCGGGAAAAGATTTGGTGGCGTGCATGGGATTCTCCAATCGGTAAGGAGGTGCCGCACTGGCGCGGCGCTCTCGCAACGATGCTAACATTGCAAGGGATCGGCTGGCGCGCGGTAGGCCGTGGCGGCAGGTCGCCGACAGTGTTGCTCTCAGCCTACATTTGTTATTATTTGTGCTCCTCATCACAACCGGAATGGCATCTGCTTTCTATAATTCATCCATCAACCGTTGTTTTGTTCCAGGAGAACATGATGGGCAATTCCTTACACAACAAGATCTACCTTGGCCGCTCTTCGGTACTGCGTTCGCGCCCGATGCAGGTGGTGCTGCTGGTCAGCGCATTGATCAGTATTGGCGTTGTCTGGTTCCTGTTCCGCACAGTAAAGTAACTGTTGTCAGCGAATGCAGGTTGCCGCGGGCAGCCTGCGCGGTTACCATGGGGGCCGAAAATTGGCCACATGGAAAGCAGCAATGAAGAACGAGAAATTGACCACAGACGAATACGACGCGCTCGGGCACATCCTGGGCGGGGCGAAGCATGACCGCTTCAACGCCTGCGTCGGGCGCAACGCCAAGCGTCTGGCGGGCCTGAAGATGATCCAGTACAGCAAGGACGGCAAGCTGGCGCTGACGGACAAGGGGCAGCAGGTCCTGTTCCTGCGCCGCTGCATCGCCGGCCTGCGCGCGCTGCTGGCCGACCCGGCGGCGGTGGTTGACGCCGACGTGCTGGTCTTCCTCGGCAAAAAATCGCACATCGCCCCGCTCGAAGCGGGCGGCCACGGCGTGACCGACAAAGGCCGCGAATCGCTGGCCGACATCGACGCCCAGGACAAATAAGTCCCCCGCCTCTCACTTCAGCGACGACCGCCGCCACACACCGGGGTCAGAGCTCTGACTAGCAACATTTAACATTCTTTCCTAACCGGGGTCAGACCTCGGTTAGGAAATGTGTCTGCCCTCAAGCGGCTCGTCCACGCATCGTGACACCCGAATTACCATCATCCTCCCGCATGAAATTGCTGCCGGGACGTCGACGCATCCGCCTGCTCGGATAAGTGTTATAAGTGTTTCCTAATCGAGGTCTGACCCTAATGCCGTTAACTTAAGCTCCGTCATTCCCGCGCAGGCGGGAATCCAGGTTCGTCGAGCCGCCTGTGACTGCGCTACGGAATTGGATTCCCGCCTGTGAAGTGACCCAAGAAAGTTGGACGGTGTTTTGATTAAATCAAAGCGAATGCTGGGTTCGGTATTGCACCGGGCTCAGTCCGTTCAGCTTCATCTTGATACGGCAGTGATTATAGTAGTCAATGTACTCGGCCAGACCTTTTTTCAACTCGTCGACGCTACTAAATTTGTTCAGGTGGTAATACTCCGTCTTCAGCACTGCGAAGAAGCTCTCCATGGCTGCGTTGTCGAGGCAGTTGCCTTTGCGAGACATGCTCTGCACGATGCCTTTCTGCGCCAGCATGTGCTGGTAGGCCGGCATGCGATACTGCCATCCCTGATCTGAATGGACGATCGGTTTATCGTCGGCACGCAACTTCCGGAAGGCTTTTTTGAGCATGCCTGTCACCAGTCCGAGTACCGGACGCGTGTCCATTTCATACGCTACAATTTCCCCGTTGAACAGGTCCATCACGGGTGATAGATACACTTTCTGACCAGCGACTTTCATCTCGGTGACGTCGGTTGCCCACTTCTGATTCACCCCCTCTGCGTTGAAATCGCGCAGCAAGATGTTCGGCGCAGTCTTGCCCACTTCCCCCTTGTACGACTTGTATTTCTTGATGCGTACCAGCGATGTCAGCTTCATTGCCTGCATGCAGCGCTGGACGGTATTGGCGCATGCGCGATGGCCTGCCTTGCGCAGCACGTCAGCGATACGCCGATAGCCCATACGCCCCTTGTGTGCCTGATAGGTCGTCTCGATACCCTGCTTCAAGTGCGCATGCTTGTCGCCGTCTTGCGCAACCTTCTTTTGATAGTAAAACGTACTACGTTTCAGACCGGTAAGCGCAAGCAACTGCGCAATGGGAAATTGCAGCCTTAACTCGTGGACTATGTGCGCTTTTTGCGCATTGCCGCAGCCTGTTCGGCCGCTTGAGCTAAGGCTCTCCGCTTTTTTAGAACGGCGACCTCCATCCGTAACTGGTTCAGTTCCACCAGCAACTCTTCACGGCTACGTGTGGCATCACTATGCACGCTGGCAGGTGCAACTTGCTTGGGTAAATCAGCCATGCGCTTGGGTCTTCCTCTGGGTTTGCGGATCAGTGGCACTATACCGCCATCACGAAAATCGCGCTCCCAAACCCCGACGTAGCCCTGCGCGCGAATATTGAACCTGGCCGCCGTTTCCACATACGATAATTTGTTCGCCCACATGTACCGCAAAACCTCAAGCTTCTCATCGGCGCTGTACTGAACAGACTTCCTCGGTTCAAGGCCAGCTTTGCCGTGATAGCGGTGGAACAGTACCCAACGGCGTACTTGGCCGTAGCTAACGTTGTTGATGCGGCCTACTTCCTTATAGCCCATCAAGCCACGTACATATTGCTTAGCGATTTTTAGCTTGAATGCCGTCGTATGCTTCGTCATCGACTTCCCCCAAAAAGTAGAAACGGTGTCCAACTTTTTTGGGTCAGTTCACTGCGCGGGAATGACGGTTTTGAAGTTTGCGGTCGGAAAACGGCTTAACTTAACGGCATTAAGGTCTGACCCCGGTTAAGGAATAGTGGTTCGATTTGGATCGACATCGCGCGTGGATTTAACAATGTTTCGAGTCAGAGCTCTGACCCCGGTTGTAAGAGCTCTGACCCCGGTTGTAAGAGCTTTGACGCTGGATGCAGGTGTCTTTGATCGGCGGTGCAGGCGGAGGAGGGAGCGAGACAGGCGCTACGGCTCGTCGCGGCGCGGGCCTTTGTAGATCAGCGTGCGGATCGCCACTTCCGGCGGCACGTTCATTGCCGCCAGGTATTCGGCCGCTTGCTGCACGCCCAGCGTCGGCATCGCGGCGATGGCCTGGTTGACCACATCGCGCGTGCGGAAATCGGTGCGCGGACTGCTCGCTTCGCTACCGTGCGCATCGGCTCGCTGGCGCTGGAATTCTTCACTCATGTGTGTCGCTTGGCTCAAAAATGGCTGTCAGTCGGCGATGATAGTCTATTTTTGAACAAAGATGTCGATCTGACACGAGTACTGCCGCTTCCTTACACTTCGGCCGCCGCATCCTGCACAGCCGCGAGCGCCGTCGGCGGCAGGCTGGCACGGTCGCGCAGCAAGGCTTCAAAGGCGTGCGCTGCCAGCGGGCGGCTGAAGAAGTAGCCCTGCATTTCGTCGCAGCCATGGCGCCGCAGGTAGTCGAGCTGCTCGGCCGTCTCCACCCCTTCGGCAATCACCGACAGCTTCAGGTTGTGCGCCAGCGCGATGATCGAGGCCACGATCGCGGCATCGTTGGCGTCGCGCGTGATGTCGGAGACGAACGAGCGGTCGATCTTGAGCACGTCGATCGGAAAGCGCGACAGATACGACAGGCTCGAATACCCGGTGCCGAAGTCGTCGATCGACAGATTCACGCCAAGCGACTTCATGCTGTGCAGCAGTTCGACCGCGAGCGTGACGTCGCTCATGAACAGGCTTTCGGTCAGTTCGATCTCCAGCAGCGAGGGCGCCAGCCCGGTCTGGGCCAGCACGGCGCGGATGTCGGCCAGCAGGTTGGGCGCGCCGAACTGGCGCGCCGACAGGTTCACCGCCACCCGCAGCATGCCCAGCCCGGCATCCTGCCAGGCCTTGTTCTGGGCGCAGGCGGTGCGCATGACCCAGGCGCCGATCGGCACGATCAGCCCGGTTTCCTCGGCCACCGAGATGAAGCGGTTCGGCGCCACTACGCCCAGTTCGGGATGCTGCCAGCGGATCAGCGCTTCCATGCCGACGATCTCGCCGCTGGCCAGGTTGACCTGGGGCTGGTAGTGCAGCACGAATTCGTTGCGCTCGAGCGCACTGCGCAGCGCGCTTTCGATGCGTACCCGTTCCTGGGCTTCGTCGTTCATGGCCGGGGTGTAGAACTGAAAGTTGTTGCGGCCCAGTTTCTTGGCGCGGTACATGGCGATGTCGGCGTGTTCGATCAGGCTGCCGGCCGGGGTGTCGGGGGTGGGGAACACGGCCACGCCGATGCTGCAGGTGACGAAAAATTCCTTGCTGCCGAGCGGCACCGGCGGCGCCACCGCATCCATCAGGCGCTGCACCACGTCGGCCTGCAGGCGCTCTTCGGCGTGCTCGGTGAGGATGACGACGAATTCGTCGCCCGACAGGCGCGCCACGGTGTCGGTGTCGCGCAGGGCCGCGCGCAGGCGCGCCGCGACCGTCATCAGGACCACGTCGCCCGCCTTGTGGCCCATGCTGTCGTTGACGAATTTGAAACGGTCTAGATCGATCAGCAAGACCCACACCGGCCGCTCGCAGCGCAGCGCATACGCCACCGCCTGGGTCAGGCGGTCCTGCAGCAGGCTGCGGTTGGGCAGGCCGGTGAGCACGTCGTGATGGGCGATGTGGTGGATCCGCTGCTCGGTCAGTTTGCGGGCGGTGATGTCGGTGCCGGTACCGCGGTAGCCGCGGAACACGCCGCCGGCGTCGAACACCGGTTCGCCGTTGATGCTGAACCAGCGCGCTTGGCCTTTTTCGTCGACGGTTTCGTATTCGAGTTCGGCGAACGCTTCGCGCGCCAGCAGTTGCGCCATGTGGGCCTTGCCCCAGTCGCTGTCCTGCATGCCGGCCACGGTTTCCCAGCGCGTGCGGCCGATCAGGCGCCCGGCCGCGACCCCGCCTTTTTCGCCGACCCCGCCGGTGATGTCGACAAAGCGCAGGTCGGCATCCTGTTCCCAGTACCAGTCGGACGACATGGTGACCAGCTGGCGGAAGCGCTGTTCGCTTTCCTGCAGCGCCGCTTCGGTGCGGCGGCGCGCCAGCACGTCGTCGAGCAGGCGCTGGTTCGACAGTTTCAGGTCGGCGGTGCGTTCGTTGACCAGCAGCTGGACCCGGCGCGAGCGCTGCACCAGGGTTTGCACGAAGGCGGTGATCAGCAGGGTAAACAGCAGGCCGCCGGCCAGGGTGAACACCGAGCCGGGATGGTTGTGCAAAAACGGACGCGGGGCGGCGCTGACCACCACGGTCCAGGGCTGGCCGGCCACGCTGAGCGCGGCGCTGTGGCGTTCGCGGTGGCGCGCGGTGGTCCAGCGGCGCACCGGGCCGAGGGAGGCGTGCTCGCGCATGGCGCTCTCCAGCCCGGCGCTGGCGTAGACCAGGTGCGCCGGGTCGGTGCCGGCATTGGCGTAGACCGCCAGGTGCACGCCCTGGTCGGCGTGCAGGTCGGCGCCGCGCAGGATCTTGTCGACCAGTTCGCGCGCGCGGATGATGGCGGCGGTGTCGCCGATCAGGGCGGCGCGCCGTTCGGCGGCGCTGCCGAGCGGGGCGCCGGGCCGGTACACCGGCATGATGACTTCGAAGCCGCCCTGCGGGCGCTTGTCCTGCGCCAGGCTGAGCAGGCCGGTGGCGACCGCGCGCCCGCTGACGGCGGCTTGATCGAGCGCGTTCATGACCTGCGCATTGATGCCGACGGACAGGCCGAAGGCCGCTTCGTTGCCTTGCATCGGTTCGAGGTAGTCGACCACGCTGTACTGGGCCCGCGGCGGCGCCAGGTGTCTCCCCTGCGGCCCCATTTCGGTGATGCGCGTGCCCGGCACCACTTGCTGCAGCTCGGCCTCGGCCGCTGCGCGCCCGGCGCCGCTGACCAGCCGGTGGTAGTTGAAGGCCTGGATGAAGGGGTAGCGCTGCAGCAGCGGCTGGGTGAAATCGTGGAATTGGCGGCGCGTGACCGGGTGCACCGTGGCAAACAGCTGATTGGTCACGGTCACCACTTCGACCGCTTCGTCCAGCCCTTGGCGGATGGCGGCCACGCGCACAGTGGCGCGCTGCTGGAAGGCGAGCGCGTGCTTGTCGTCCTCGAGCCGGGCCACCACCACCGCCAGCAGCACGGTGGCGGCCAGTCCGCCACCGAGGGTGAGCGCCGCCGCGACGGAGAGCGAGAACGGCAAGCGACGACGCAACATTTCCTGTTTCCTAAAAGAAGAGGGCGGCGCCCGGGCGCCGGTATGGATGCGGCCTTAGTTTGTCACAAAATGATGAAAATCGGTAAGGTGATTGATCTCTAGCAACTAAAAAGCGACGTTCCCGTGCTAAGGCGACATTTATTTGGAGCGATTGAACGGATGTTGCAGCCATGCCACGACGGCGTGCGCCAGCAGGCGGTTCAGTACCCTGTGGCCGAGGCCCTGGCGGCGCGCCACCCAGCGCTGCAGGCGCAGGGCGCGCGGCAGCCGGGCGGCGGGGTCGAGCCGGGCCGGGGCCTTGACGGCGAACAGGATGCGGTTGTTGCCGGCGATGCGATCGAACCAGCAGACGCGGTCGTTGAACATCAGGCGCAGGCGCTCCAGCATGCCGGCGTAGCGCGGGTCGTAGCTGAAGATATTGGCCACCAGCACGCCGCCATCGCGCAGGGCGCTGCGGCAGTCGCCATAGAAGCGGGCCGTGCCCAGCGCCGGCGGCAGGCCGGCGGTGTCGAAGCCGTCGATCACCAGCACGTCGGCGCAGGCGGGGTGGGCAGCCAGCCAGTCGACCGCGTCGGCGTGGACCACGGTCAAGCGCGCGTCGTCGGGCGGAACGCAGAACTGCTCGCGCAGGGCGATGACGTCGGCGCGCAGCTCGATGACGGTGATGCGCGCGCGCGGAAAGTGGCGGTAGCAGAATTTGGCCAGCGAGCCGCCGCCCAGGCCGACCATGACAATGGCGCGCGGGCGCGGCACGAACAGGGCAAAGCACATGATGGCGCGGCAGTAGGCCAGCACCAGCGCCGCCGGGCGCGACAGGCGCATTTCGGACTGCACGTCGCCGGGCATGAATTCGAGGGTGCGGCGGTCGCCGCGGGTGTGCACCAGCGGCGCGGCGCAGACCGGGGCATGCCCGGACGACGGCGCGTGCAACGGCGGAGGCGATTGGTCGGTCAGTGGCGGCATGGCGGTCGGGTGCGGGCTGGGCTGGCGCCAGTATAGCGGAGCGCGTGGCGCAAGCGCACCCGCGCGCCCCTGTTGCGCCCCATCGGTTTCTGATAAGCTGATCCTGCCCCGGCTGTGTGTGGCCGGCATCAGCGGCCAGCCTGCGGCGCGGCCAACCCGGAGAGACTATGTTTTTAGACCACCCCACCATCACCGCGACCAACAGTTTCACCGAGCCCGACCGCATTGAGCGGCTGACCCGGGTATACGGCTATGTGGTGGCGCTGGCCGACCTTGCCGGTGTCGAGGGCTTCATCGAGAAGTTCACCCAGATCCACGATCACAAGGGCACGCTGATCGTGTTCTGGAACGACCTGCCCAATGACATCGAAAAGCAGTTCTTCGCGCAAGCCTGGGCCAGCAAGATCGGTGACGGCAGCAGCAACGTCGAACACGAAATCTGACGCCCCCAGGCGCCGCCATGGACATCACGACGATGTTGTTTGCGCTCGCGCTGGGCAACCTGAGCCTGGCGGCGGCGCTGTTTTTCTACGAATACGAACGCGGCAAGTCGCTCAGCTGGTCGACCTGGGCCATCGCCAAGCAGTGCCAGGCGGTGGCCTGGCTGCTGTTGTATTTCAACGCCAGCGGCGTGCTGCCCGATGCGGTAGCGGTTCCGGCCGGCTACGCGGTGCTGTTCGCCGGGGTCGGCCTGGAAGCCGGTGCGCTATGGGAAGCGGCCGGGCGCCTGGCCTGGCGCCGCGTCGCCTATCCAGTCATCGGCCTGTCGGTGGCGCTGTTCCTGGTCTGCTACGTCATCGACGAAGCCGGGATGCGGGTGGTGGCCGGCGCGCTGATCCTGGGCGGCCTGCACCTGGCCGGCGCGGCGGCGCTGGTGCGCGGCTGGCGCGGCGGCAGCATGCTGCACCGCTTCCTGGTGATCGCCATGACGCTGCTGGCGCTGCTGGTGGCGGCGCGCGGCATCCTGGTGCTGACCATGCCCGGCGGCTGGGGCTGGCTGAGCAAGGGCTTGCTGCAGGTGCTGACCTCGGGCGCGCTGTACTTGCTGATGTTGTTGAATGGCTTCGGTTTCCTGCTGCTGGCGCGCGAGCAGCAGCGGCACGAACTGGACCGCCTGGCGCTGGTCGATCCCTTGACCGACCTGCCCAACCGGCGCAGCTTTTTCGCCGCCCTGGCGCCGTGGATGGCGCTGGCGCGCCGGCCCGGCCAGCCGAGCGCGCTGGTGATGCTCGACTTCGACCAGTTCAGGCGCGTCAACGACAGTTATGGCCATCCGGCCGGCGACACGGTGCTGCGCAGCGTGGCCGACGTATGCAAGCGCCAGTTGCGCGACAGCGACCAGCTGGGCCGCCTGGTGGGGGTGGAGTTTGCCCTGCTGCTGCCGCGCGCCGGCCTCGATGAGGCGCTGCTGGTGGCCGAGCGCATCCGCGCCGCGGTCGAAGCCAGTCCGGTCAAGACCGAACGTGCGATGATTTCGATGACCGCCAGTTTCGGCGTGACCGTGATCCGTCCGGACGACAGCATGGTGAGCCTGTTCAAGCGCGCCGACGAGGCCCTGCGCGCAGCCAAGCAGGGCGGGCGCAACAAGGTGGTGGCCGCGCCCACCGGGGATGCGCCGGGCGGGGAAGCGTCCGGCGAGGAAACGCCGCCCGTGTAGCGCGGATGGCATACTGCGATTGCCGACGGCGCCGGTCATGACCGCGTCATAAAACTCCGTTACTGTGATTGGTTTTGCAGCGGGAGAGCCTTGATGACAACAATACAGAAAGAGGCTTCGATGTACGCTGCCGTAGATTTAGGTTCCAATAGTTTTCGCTTGCATATAGGCAAGCACGATGGCGATGCGATCCGCGTGTTAAAGAGCGTGCGCGAGCCGATCCGCCTGGCCGCCGGGCTCGACGCCAAGGGCAACCTGACCGAGGCGGCCATGCAGTCGGCCCTGGCCTGCCTGCGCAATTTCCAGACGGTGCTCGCCGCCTACCGCTTCGACCCGCAGCTCGATGCTGTGCGCGTGGTCGCTACCTCCACCTTGCGCGTGGCGCGCAACGGCGCGGCGTTCCTGCCGGCCGCCGAGCAAGCCATCGGCTATCCGATCGAAATCATCTCGGGCGAGGAAGAGGGGCGCCTGATCTACATGGGCGTGGCCAGCACCCTGGCCGACGCCTCGGAGCGGCGCCTGGTGATCGATATCGGCGGCGGCTCGACCGAAATCATTCTCGGGCATGGCCCGGACATCGAGCGGGTCGAGTCGTTCAGCATCGGCACGGTCAAGCAAAGCCTGTCGTTTTTCGTCGGCGGGCGGATCGACGCGGTCTCGTTCGAGGCGGCCATCCTGTCGGCGCGCAGCCACTTCGAGGATGCCGCGCCGCCCTACCATCCGCAATTCTGGAAGCAGGCCTACGGTTCCTCGGGCACGATCCGGGCGATCGCCGACATCATCGCCAAGAACTGCCTGGGCGACGGCAAACTCTCCGCCGCCGGACTCGATGCGCTCAAGCTGCGCTTCATCGCGTTCGGGCAGGTGGCGCGCATCGACATGCCGGGCCTGCGTCCGGACCGCGCCAGCACCATCATCGGCGGGCTGGCGATCCTGATCGCGCTGCTGCGCGAACTCGATATCGATGTCATGCAGCCGGTCGAGGCGGGCCTGCGCATGGGCGTCATGTGGGACCTGTACCTGCGCTCGATGCAGCGCGACCGGCGCGAGGAATCGGTGGTGGCGCTGGCGCGCAAATTCCATGTCGACGATGACCGCGGCGCGCGCGTGGCGGCGCTGGCCAGCGCCATGTACGCGCAACTCAAGCCGGCCGGCGACGGCTGCGCCAAGCTGCTGCGCTGGAGCGCGCTGCTGCATGAAATGGGCATGGTGGTGTCGCAGACCGGCTACCACAAGCATGCAGCCTACATGATCGAGAACGCCGACCTGCCGGGGTTTACCACGCGCGAGCAGCGCGTCATGGGCAAATTGATCCTGGCCCAGAAGGGCAATCTGCGCAAGGTGGCCGAGGCGCTGAGCGACACCGACTTCGCCAAGGCGGTGCTGGCGCTGCGCGTGGCGATCCTGCTGATGCATGCGCGCATCGACGCCGACGCCGATGAACTCAAGCTGCGCATGAAGAACCGGATCGATCTCGAGATCCGGCGCGAATGGGTGGGCAGCCACCCGACCGTGTCGTACTGGATCGAAAAAGAGCAGGAATGGTGGGACGAGGTGGGCATCGATTTCAGCGTGCGCAGCGTTCCATAGGAGGCGCCCGGCACACGAGTGCCGGGCTGGCGCTATTTTTCCAGGGCCGGGGCCGGGGCAGCGGCCTCGCGCATCAGGTCCGGCTCGCTCAGGCGCGCCCTGGGCACCCTCAATTGCGGTACCGAGACCATCGGAGGCAAGCGCCCGATGCCGGGAGTGGCGATGCGGCGGGCCGGATTGCCCGGATCGACCATGTTTCCGTTGAGGGCGTCCATGTGCACCGTGACCGGCTTGCCGTCGATGGAGGCGCGCAGCACGATCACGCCTTGTTCCCGCTTGATCACGGTTGCTCCTGGCACGCCGGCCGCCCGCAAGCGCTGGAGGGCGACATCGTTCGAGATCAAGCCGATGCGCGGCTTGGCGCCGCGCGGGTCGTCGTCATGGGCGGCGGCCGGGGAAGGCAAGCTCGCGCATGCGGCCATCAGCACGAGCAGGGAGAAAGTGGTTTTCATGGGCTTGGACTCCACGGTAAAGAGCGGAAGGAATGGCGCTTACGGTATCATCAGCCGCGTCGGCGCCGCCGCGTTGTCGGCGCGGGCGGCGGCACGGCTTGCCGGAGGCACGCACACAACGTCGTCCGGGAAGGCTTCACGCCACACGAACCCGGAGTCGCAGGTATTCGGACCGTAGGCGCCGCCGCCGGGCTGGCGGCGCGAGGATGCCAGCGCGTTGTCGTCGCGGGCTTGTTGCCGTGCGGCGGGGGACACGCACACCCAGTCAACATCGTCGGCCTCGCGCCAGACAAATCCGCTCTGGCAGGTGTTCGGCCCGTAGGCTATGCGGGCGGGATTGGCGCGCGCGCCGGCCTGCGCGTTGCTTGCCCTGGCGCGCGTGCGCGAGGCGGGCGGCACGCAGACAGCGTCGCCGTCGAATGCCTCGCGCCACACGAACCCGGAGCGGCAGGTGTTCGGACCGTAGGCGCCCCCGCCCGGTTCCCTGCGGCTTGCCGCCTCGGCGTTCTCCTGCCTGGTTTCGGCGCGCTCGGCCGGGGGCACGCAGACCAGGTCGCCGGGTTGGGCTTCACGCCACACGAAGCCCATCAGACAGCGCGCCGCCATCTCGGAGCGCACGCTCACCGTCGCCTGGTTCGTGGCCGGGTTGATCGACAATACCCTGATCTGCACGCCGTTGGCATCGAGCGCCTGCGCCGGGGCCTTGTCGGCGCGCGCCAGGTCGCGCTGGAGCCACGCAATCTGCTCCCCCACCGGCACCCCGGCGGCGTCGCGGTTGCGCTTTACTTCGTGGATCAGTACGGTGTCTGCCGGGATGCCCGCGCTCCAGCGATCTTTACGGATGAATTCGATGGTGTAGTAGCGGAAGAGATCGTCCGGGGCAAAGGGCACGCGCACCAGCAGCGCGCCGGACGCTTCGGGGTGATTGGTGGCCGCAAGCGTATAGATGGCCTCCGACGCGCCGTTTGCCGCGTGCACCGCGATGCGCGAGCGCGGCAGCCATCCCATGCGATCGAGGTGCGGCGCCACCAGGGCTGCCGGAGCGGCGCCGAACGGTGTGGTCGCAACATAGCTGTTGGCCCAACTCATGGCGTCCCACGGATCGTCGTACTCGCCGATGGCGGCCCAATCGACGTTACGGTAGTCGGGATTGTTGGAGAAGGTGTGATTGAGGCCGATCCCGTGGCCTCCTTCGTGCACTGCCAGGCCGACCTCGAAGTCGAACGCCATGAACGCGCCGCCGTTCCACCCGAAGGCGTCGATCCCTGGCGAGGTCACGATGTAGCGGATCGCACCCGGTGGCACGGTCAGCGCACCGGATGGCGCGGTCCGCGCCGCTTCGACGCAGGCATTGATCTTGTCCGACCGATTGAGCGCCTGCAGTTGCCCGGTAGTTTGCGACATACGGTACCAGCCATGCACTTCCGACCCCGCATTATTGAAGTTGACGTACGAGATGTCGTGCCACCAGTCCGCGAGGCCGCCGTTACCGGGAGTAAACAAGAGCCTGCGATAATAGTCCGCCGTCCGCAGGGCGGCGCCGTCATCCGCACTCTGGCAAAGCAGCACGTGGATTTTGGTCGAACCGCGGAATGGCCGGGCCTCGCTTGAAGCGGCGACCAGGCTGGAAGCAAGGAAGCAGATACTGAGAAAACGTCGCCACATGGTAATGACCTCCCTGACTGAGTTACCCGTCGCATGGCATGAGTCCTGGCCGGCGACAAGATCATGAAATCCGCGTGTCACCACATGGGTTCGATAGTCCCTTTTGGTCGATACGCCTCGGCGGCCCGGCCTGCTGTGGTGATGTAAAGCATGGGACAGAACGCAGGCATGCCTGGATCGTCGAGCACCAGGCAGCAGCGCTGGATGCTCTCCATCTTGAAAGTGTGCGCATAAAAATATATATTTCTCCTTCACATTTTGTTTCAAGAAGCGGCACGACATGAGACTTAGTCTAGAACGCTGAAAACGTGAAGAAGCGATCTGCGTCAAGCGCTTAAGTCAGCCATGTCGGACGCGGCGCTGCGCCACGGTTGGCGGCCGGTTGAAGTGAGCCGATCGCTCGCACGGAAAGGGAGGCAGGGCAAGTGGCTGTGGTTTCGTTGCGATAAAGGATATTTCGCCATGTGCTCCGGCGAGCTGCACTGAGCAAGGCCCGCCTGGGCCGTGCGGCGCGAGGGCTGTCCATGGAGCCGCCTTGCGCTTTGCAATCGCCCGAGCGGCCCAGCCCAGCCTTTGCTGGCGGGCCTGCACAGGGGAAGCGGTTTGGCAAGCCTAGCAATATTGCGGGGTCGGTTGGCGCCGGATTTTTGTATCAAACATCCATCAGTAGTGGCATAATTGCCAACGCCTGAACGGAGAACGGCGTTTGTACGACAAAAATAAGAGGTGACCTTGACCCAGGCCCCGGACGGATACACCGTGATCGATACCTTGCGCGCGGACGAGCAGTTCGTCCTGCTGCGCGCGGCGCGCGACGCCGACCGCTTGCCGGTGCTGCTGCTGGCAGCGCACGGCGCGGCGCCCCATGCTACTGCGCTCCTGGAGCACGAATACGCCCTGCGCGAGGTGCTCGACGGCGCCTGGGCCGCCACGCCGCTGGCGCTGCTGCATGGCCACGCAAGCGCCACCCTGGTGCTGGCCGACAGCGGCGGCGCGCCGCTCGACCTGTCCGCAACGCCCCTCGATCTGCCCGATTTCCTGGCGCAGGCGGCCGCGATCACGCTGGCAGTGTCGTATTCGCACCACAGCCGCCTGGTCCACCGCGACCTCGCCGCCCACCATATCCTGTTCGATCCGGCCACCGCCGGGGTGCGCCTGACCGGCTTCGGCATGGCCACGCCGCTCAATGGTCCGGACGACCCCCAGGCCGACCTGGTGCGCCTCGGCCTGATCCTGTATCACATGCTGTGCGGCGCCGCGGCGCAGGCAGGCGGCGACGGCGCGCCCGGGCCGCTCGCGCCGCACCGGCGCCGTCCGGGCGTGGACCGCATCTGTTCTTCGATCGTCGCGCGGCTGCTGGCCGCCGACCCGGCGCAGCGCTACCAGAGCGCGGCCGGGCTGTACGCCGACCTGCAGCACTGCCGTTCGATGCTCGAAGCGCAGGGCCGGGTCGAGCCCTTCGTGCTGGGCTGCCACGACGGCGCCCTGCGCGTGCGCATTCCGGCGGCGCTGGTCGGGCGCGCGCCGCAACTGGCGCTGCTGGACGAATCCTTGCGCCACGCGGCCGCCGGCGGCGCGCCCCAGCTGGTACTGGTGTCGGGACGCGCCGGCACCGGCAAGTCGGCCCTGGTGGCGGCCCTGCGCCGCTCCGACGCGGCCCAGGGCGCCACCATCATCGCCGGCAAATTCGACCAGCGCCAGCGCGACATCCCGTACGCCACCCTGGCCCAGGCTTTCCAGGGGCTGGTGCGCGAACGCCTGCGCGAGGAGCCGGCCGCGCTGGCGGCCTGGCGCGCCGCGCTGCGGGAGGCCCTCGGCCCCAACGCGCGCCTGATGCTCGACCTCATTCCCGAGCTGGCGATGGTGATCGGCGAGCACGCCAGCCCGCCGCCGCTGGCGCCTCCAGAAGCGCAGAGCCGCTTCGATGGCGTGTTTCGGCGCTTCCTGCAAGCGTGCCGCCGTCCCGGCACGGCGCTGCTGCTATGTCTTGACGACGTCCAGTGGATCGATCCGGCCAGCCTGAAACTGCTGTCGCACCTGCTGACCCACCGCGGCATGGACCACATGCTGGCGATCTGCGCCTGGCGCACGCGCGAGGCGAGCGGCGCGCATCCGATGGCGCTGCCGCGCGACGCCATGCTGGCCAACGGCGCGCAGGTGCGCGAGGTGGTGCTTGAAGCGCTCGACCGCGCCGAGGCCTGCGAACTGGTGGCCGCGGCGCTCGATTGCGATAGCGCCGAAGCGGCCCCGCTGGCGGCGCTGGTGTTCCCCAAGACGGCCGGCAATCCGTTTTTCACCTTGCAGTTCCTGACCCGCCTGGGCGAAAACCGCCTGCTGCGCTTCAGTGACAGCGCCGCGTGCTGGGAGTGGGATGCGCAAGCGATCCAGGCCCGCGAGTTCTCGGACAACGTGGTCGAGCTGATGGTGGCGCGCCTGGGCCAGCTGCCCGGCTGCACGCTCGACCTGGTCAAGCTGCTGGCCTGCCTTGGGCCCGATTGCGGACTCGATACGATCGCGCTGGTGTCGGGCATGTCGCTGCTGGAAACGGACGAATATCTGTGGCCGGCCGCGCGCCTCGGGCTGATCGTGCGCGAGCCGGGCAACTACCGCTTTGCCCACGACCGGGTGCAGGAGGGCGCGTATTCGATGATCGCGGCATCCTCGCTGCCCGAGCGCCACCTGCATATCGGGCGCCTGCTGCTGGAAAACGTGGCGCCCGGTTCGCTCGACAAGCACGTGTTCGACATCGTGCACCACCTGAACCGCGCGCGCGCGGCCATGCGCGACACGGCCGAACTGCGCGAGCTGGCGCGCCTGAACGCGCTGGCCGGCACGCGCGCGCGCAACGCCATCGCCTACGATTCGGCGCGCAATTACTTTTCGCTGGCGGCCGCGCTGACGCCGGCGCGCGCCTGGAAAGATGACCTCGACGGCACCTACGCCATGTACGCCGCGCTGGCCGAATGCGAATACCTGTGCGGCCACCTGGAGCGCGCCGGGCGCCTGTTCGAGCTGCTGGTCGAGCAGTCCCGTTCGCGCATCGACCTGGCGCGCGTGGCGCTGCTGCGCGTGGCCGTGTACCAGCTGCGCGAACGTTTCGACCAGGCGGTGGCGGTGGCCCTCGATGCGCTGGCGCTGTTCGGCGTGACCTTCCCGGCCACGCGCGCTGAAATCGACTGGGCCCTGCGCGAGGAACGCGCCGCCATCGACGCGCGCATGGCCGGGCGCAGCATCGACAGCCTGCGCGACGAGCCGGCCAGCACCGATCCGGAAGTGGCGATCGTGACCGAGCTGCTGTCCGATATCGGTTCGCCCGTGTTCGCGGTGCGTCCCGAACTGTATTTTCTGCTGGCCGCCAAGGCGCTCAATTACACGCTCACGCACGGGAGCAGCGAGTCGAGCTGCATGATTTACTCGCGCTACGCGATCCTGCTGGTGTCCCTGGGCGCGGTCGAGGATGCGTTTGCGTTTTCGGCGCTGGCCATCGAACAGGTGCAGTTCAATGCGCCGCCGTCCAAGCGCAGCGGGCGCCTGCGCTTCGTGCACGCGGCCTATATCCACTCGTGGCGCGATCCGATCGCCGCCAGCGTGGCACCGCTCGAGCAGGCTTTTGCCAGTTGCGAGCGCGCCGGCGACCTGCCGCACGCCGGTTATTCGGCCCACGTCGCGACCTGGAATGCGTTCGAGGCCGGGTTGCCGCTGGCCGATGTACGCCGGATGGCGGAGCACTACCAGGGCTTCGCGCGGCGCCACGGCAACCACGCGCTGGTGCGCCTGTTGCGCGGCTACGAGCAACTCGCGCTGACCCTGATGGGCGAGGATGGGCATGGCGAAGACGGCGCGGCCGGCGCCATTGCCGTCATCGGCCAGGGCAGTTTCGGCGCGTCGCGCGCGCGCTATCTGCTGATGCAGCAGGTGCTGGCGTTCGCTTTCGGGCGTTACGAGGAGGCGCTGGCGGCATCCGAGGCAGCGGCGGCCAACCTGCATTTTTTCCTGGCCTCGCTCAACGAGACCACGCATCATTTCTATCATGCGCTGGCGATGACGGCGGTGTACCGCACGGCGCCGCCGGCGCGGCGGCGGCGCCTGCTCGAAGCGGTGTGCGACAAGCACGCGCTGCTGGCCGGCTGGGCGGGTTCGTGCCCGGTCAATTTCGCCAGCCGCCACCTGCTGGTCGGCGCCGAACTGGCGCGCATCGACGGCAATCCGGCGGGCGCCATGCGCGGCTACGAGGATGCCATCGCGGCGGCCATGGAGGGCGGCTTCGTGCAGAACGCGGCGCTGGCCTGCGAACTGGCGGCGGCCTGCTGCCGCGAACGCGGCGCCGCCTTTGATGCCATCGACTACGGCCGCCGCGCGCTGCGGGCCTGGGATGCCTGGGGCGCCCAGGCCAAGGTGCGCGACCTGCTGCGGCGCTTCCCGGAACTGGCGGCGGACGCCTCAGTTGGCGAAGCGACATGCGGACGCGCGGCCGAATGACGTCAGCGTGCAAATATTTCCGCATGGAATGTGATCCAGCTCAATATCCGGAGCTTGGCGCGGCCAGTTGTGCGATATTCGGCGTCAAGTTGCCGTAAGGTTGTACGAACTCAAGAAAAGTGCTGCGCGTCGGCAATTGAGTAAATCGTATATACTGTTTAAATCGATATCAAGACGGAGTTATTCAATGGCCAAGACTGCAAGCGAAAAAACCAACGGACACACGATCGCGGAGCTGAAGGCGGCCGCCCCGGCAACGCGCGCTGTCAAGACGGCGCCGAAAAAGACGGCTGGCGCGGCGGCGGCAGCGGTGAAGAAGGCGGTACCGACCCGTAGCCCGGCCAAGGCCGAGGCCGAGGTCAAGCCGGCCGTGCGCAAGAGCGCCGCAGCCAAGGAACCGGTGAAGGCGGTTGCGCCTGCACGCGCCAAGGCAGCAGCGAAGGCAGTACCGAAAACAGCAGCGAAGGCAGCAGCGAAGGCAGCACCGAAGGCGGCACCGAAAGCAGCACCGAAGGCGGCATCGAAGGCGCCAGCGGCTGCGCCGGCAAAAACCGCGTCCAAACCGGCAGCGAAAAGCATCACCGGCAAGGCCGCCAAGCCGGCGCCGAAGCTGGCAGCGGGCGTCGCGCCGGATGGCGATGCCGACGTTGGCACGCGCGACAAGGCGCGCAAGGCCAAGCTGGTGCGCGACAGCTTCACCATGCCGGAGCAGGAGTACGCGGTGCTCGGCCAGGTCAAGAAAGCCTGCCTGAAAGCCGGCTTCGAGATCAAGAAAAGCGAATTGCTGCGCATCGGCGTGGCGCTGATCAGCGACCTCGATATCGCCACCCTGCAAAAGGTGCTGTCGAGCCTTCCGCAGCTCAAGACCGGCCGCCCGAAAAGCGAATAAGCCGCGCGCCGCGTGTCATCTGCCTGACACGCGGCTGTCATTTGCCTGACAAATTACGCAGTTAGGCTGTGCTTCGTCGCCACTGAAAGGACGAAGCATGCAAAACCTCCATCCCCACCTGGATACGAAACCGGCCGCGCCGCGGCTGCTCCTTAGCCTGGCGTCGACGCCGGCCCAAGTGCGCGAAGTGCAGCGCCTGCGCTACAAGGTCTTCATCGAGGCGATGGGCCTGTCCGCGCTGGCCAATGCCGAGCGGCTCGACCGCGATGAATTCGACGAGCACTGCGAACATCTGATCGTACGCGACGCGTCCACCCTCAAGGTGGTGGGCACCTACCGGGTATTGAGTCCGTCGCGGGCGCGCCGGATCGGCCGCCTGTACGCCGAAAACGAATTCGACCTGGGCCGTCTGAATCATCTGCGCAACCGCATCATCGAAGCGGGGCGCGCCTGCATCCATCCCAAATACCGCGGCGGCAGCGTGATCATGCTGCTGTGGGCCGGCCTGGCCGAATGCATGCGGCGCGAACGCTGCGATTTCCTGGCCGGCTGCGCCAGCATGAGCGTGGCCGACGGCGGCCACAATGCGGCCGGCGTGTACCGGTCGCTGATCGGCAAGCACGCCGCGCCGGCCGAATACCGGGTCACGCCGCACCTGCCGTTTCCGGTGGGGGCATTGGAAGCGGCCGGCAAGGTGCAGGTGCCGGCGCTGGTCAAGGGCTACGTGCGATCGGGCGCGTGGCTGTGCGGCGAGCCGGCCTGGGATCCTGATTTCGAGAGTGCGGATTTGTTCCTGCTGCTGCCGCTGGCGAACCTGGACAGCCGCTACGCGAAGCACTACGGGATGGAATAGCTGGTGTCCGCACGGGGGCTCGGTGGGGATGCAGCGGGACGGCGCAAGCGGTACAGCATATCGACGTCTGCGCCATGGGGCACGCAGCAATACAACGGGCGCCGGACAATGCGCTGCCGGCGCCAGGCAGCTGTGCAGAACTGCCTAGTGCATTGACGCGTTCGACAAATCCTTCAAGTCGCGGATACTCATATCCGACTTTTCGTGCATGCGCAGCAAAATCGTCGCACCCACGGCCAGTTTTCGATGACGGATCTTGCTGATGATTGGCGGCTGGACTTCCAGCACGCGGCACAACTCCGCATCGTTCTTGAGGTTCATTTTTTCGATCAAGGTGTCGAGCAGCTTGTTCGGCACAAAGCTCGATGGTTCGAGCGCTCGAGCGCGGTTCATCGCCTCGATCATTTCCAGTTTCTTTTGCCGTACGTTCATCGTACTCCTCCAAAGATTATTTTTTCATTGATGGGGGACTGATCGACTGTTGGTCAACTTCAACCCGTTTGTTACATTCTGATATATTTCATGCACCACGGGTTTGTTCCGATGATACTACCGAAAGAATATACTCGCAGCAAAGTTGATAAATTAAACGACGGAAATGCGGCTTTTAGCGCACATCTTGCACAAAATGCAATCCTGAGCGGGTCAAAATGAGGGTTTTGTCCGCTTGCGCGGCTGCGGCGTGAGAATGTGTGACCATTATTGCACTAGCGCCGCTCGCCTTTACTTCATCCCGAAGCAACGCCAGGATGCTGTCGGCGGTCTCCGGATCGAGGTTCCCGGTCGGTTCATCGGCCAGCACCAGGGCCGGGCGGTGCACCAGTGCGCGGGCGATCGCCACGCGCTGCATTTCGCCACCGGACAGCTGGCGCGGAAAATCGCCGCCCCTTCCGCCCAAGCCGACCGCGGCCAGCATGGCGCCGGCGCGTTCCTGGCTCTGGCCATTCAATAACAGGGGCAGGGCCACGTTCTGTTCCAGGGTCAGGTGCGGCAGCACGTGGAAGGCCTGGAAGATGAAGCCCATGCGGGTGCGGCGCAGGCTGGTGGCGGCATTGTCGTCGAGCGCCGACATCGGCTGGCCGTCGATCACGATGTCGCCGCTGTCGGGCGCATCGAGGCCGGCGATGAGGTTGAGCAGGGTCGACTTGCCGACCCCCGACTCGCCCATGATGGCGACGAATTCGCCGGCCTTGAATTGGTGCGAGAGGCGGTTGAGCACCGGACGGCCGTTGTAGGTTTTGGCGAGATCGCGCAGTTCGAGCATGAGAAATACCTGGTGACGGAGGGTGGGGCTGGCCGCAGGCCTAGCGGGTGAGGGCGCGCCGCAGCGCAAAGCTGGCGGCGTCGACCAGCGCGACGAGCAGCAGCATGGCGATGATGACGGTGGCCGCGTTTTGCATCTGGAACAGCGACAGGTGAAACTTGAGCATCTGACCGAGTCCGCCGGCGCCGACCACGCCGAGTACCGCGGCGGCGCGGATATTGTTCTCCCAGCGGTACAGGGTGTACGACAGCATCTGGGGCAGCGTTTGCGGCATGGTGGCATACAAGAAGGCCGCCGCCGGCGCGGCGCCGTTGGTGAGCAGGGTGGCTTCCGGATGCGGATCGGCGTTTTCGAGCGCGTCGGCGAACAGGCGTCCGAGCACGCCGCTGGTGTGCGCGGCCAGCGCCAGGGTGCCGGCGAACGGCCCCAGGCCGGCCGCCACCAGCAGCAGCGAGGCCCACACCAGTTCCGGAATCGAACGCAGTACGTTGAGCAGGCCGCGCGCGAGGACGCGCTGCACCTTGCCCAGGCGGCCGGCGCCGGCGATCGCCAGCGCCATGCCGCCGGCGACCGCCAGCAAAGTGCCGATGGCCGACATCGACAGCGTTTCGGCGGCGGCCAGCGCGGTCTTGCGCAGGAAGGCGGGGGAGGTTTCGGGCGGGGTGAAGCCGGCCAGGAATTCGGTGGTCACCGCGAGCGCGTCGGGCGAGAAGAAGGCCGACCATTGCAGCTGCAGCGAGGCGAAGCTGGCGACGACGAGCGCCACGATGGCCCCCGCCAGCAGCCACGTCGAGACGCGGCGCGGCGGCGCGGGGGGCAGGGGGCGCGCGCTCATCCGAGCCTGCGGCGCAGCAGCTTGGACACGGCATCGGCCAGGGCCACCAGCAGCACGAACACGATCAGCATGGTGCACACTTCGCCGCCGGCCATCATGCGGGTCGATTCATCCATGCGCTGACCGAGTCCGCCGGCGCCGACAAAGCCGATCACCGCCGAGCCGCGGATGGCGCACTCCCAGCGGTACACGGTGTACGAGACCAGTTCGGCGCTCGATTCCGGCAGCGCCCCGTACAGGAGCGCGGCCAGGCGCGAACTGCCGTTGGCCAGCAGCGCCCCGGTGGCATGGGCGTCGGTCGATTCGAGAATTTCGGCGTACACCTTGCCCAGCATGCCGCTGTAGGTGAGCGCGATGGCCAGCACGCCGGCGGTCGGCCCCAGGCCGACCACGCGCACGAACAGGATGGCCCACACCAGCTCGGGCACGCTGCGCAGCAGCACCAGCACCCAGCGCACCAGCTGGCGCAGCAGGCGGGCGGCCCAGTGCATGCGCAAGGTGCCCAGGCGCGAGATGGACAGGCGTTCGGTGATGATCAGGGTCGCCGGAATGGCGCCGAGTAGGGCCAGGGTCAGGCCGGCGGTGGCGATGGCCACCGTCTGCCAGGTTTCGCGCAGCACCATCGCCAGGAATTCGGGCGCCAGCGCGGGCTTGAGAAAGCCGGCCAGGAACTGGCTGGCCGCCGCGAGGCTTTGCAGGTCGAACAGGATCCAGGGCTTGAATTCGCTGAACACCAGGGCCGGCCACAGCACGGCCGTGCCGATGGCGAGCATGGCCAGGCGCGCGCGCCAGGCCGGGTCGGGATGGTGGACGGTTGCCGCGGGCATGCGTCAGAAGCATGCGCCGACGGCCAGCCGTTCGGGCGTTTCATGTGGCTGCGGCGCGTGCGGCACCACGGCTTCGTTCTGGTAAAGCGCCGCGATCATCTTGTCGCTCACGTCTTCGCGCGCGGCATCGAACACGATGCGCCCGTCGCGCAGGCCGACGATGCGCGGGAAATGGGCGCGCGCCATGTCGACCTGGTGCAGGCTGCATATCAGCGTGGCATTGCGGTGCGCCGCTTCCTGCTGCAGGGTGCCGATCGTCATCCGGGACAGCGCGGGGTCGAGCGCGGAGAGCGGCTCGTCGACCAGGAACACGCGGGCCGACGAGAGCAGCAGGCGCGCCAGGCCGCAGCGCTGGCGCTCGCCGCCGGAGAGGCGGTCGACGCGCGCATACAGTTTCTCGCCCAGTCCGAAGCGCACTAGGGCCGCGTGGGCGGCGTCAGGATCGGCCGGCTTGAACAGGGAAGCGAGCGCCTGGCCCAGGGTCCATTCGGGCAGGCGCGCCGCCAGCACCGCCGTGACCACGCGCTGGCGCGGCGGCAGGGGCGGCGTTTGCGGCGCCAGGAACAGGCTGGCGCGCAGCTTGTGACGCGCCGCGCCGGGCAGGGCCCACGGATCCTGCCCGAGCACCTGCAGGGTGCCGCCGGCCGGCGCGTGGGCGCAGGCGAGGGTGGCCAGCAGGGTGGTCTTGCCGGCCCCGGACGGACCGATCACGGCCAGCTGTTCGCCCTGCGCCACCGCCAGGTCGATCTCGTGCAAGGCAGGCGCCTGCGCGCCGGCCAGGTGACGCACGGTGAGCTTGCCGAGGCGGTAGGAGTCCATGCGCGCGTACTGTGCTTACTTGAGCAGCTTGGCGCTGCGCGCGGCGGCCTCGATGGCGCTGTAGTTTTCCGGCTTGGTCGGCACGAACTTGCTGGCTTTTTGCAGTTCCAGGATTTCCTTGCCTTCCGGGGTCGACTTGTCGAGGGCGAGGAAGGCGTCGGTCAGCTTCTTCTTCATCGGCGCGGGCATGTCGGCGTGCACGGTCCAGTTGTAGTCGAAGTAGCCCGGGGTGGTGTAGAACACGCGCACGGCGGCCGGGTCGACCTTCTTCTCGGCGACCAGCTTTTCCCAGACCGAGATATTCAGCGCGCCGGCATCGACCTTGCCGCCGGCGACAGCGGCCACGGTGGCGTCGTGCGCGCCGGAGTAGGCCACGCGCTTGAGATCCGCGTCCGGATCGATTTTCGCAGCCAGCATGTAGGAGCGCGGCATCAGGTGACCCGAGGTGGACGACTCGGAACCGAAGCTGAGGGTCTTGCCCTTGAGGTCATCGAGTTTCGTGATGTCGGCCTTGGTGGTGACGAACACCGAACGGAAGGCGGTGTCTTCCTGGCGCTGCACCAGCGGCGTGACCTTGCCCTTGCTGCGCACATTGGCCTGCACAAAGGTAAAGCCGCCGAACCAGACCAGGTCGAGGCGCTTGTTGACCAGTCCCTCGACTGCGGCCGGGTAATCGGTCACCGGCGTGAATTCGACTTTCAGGCCGGTGGCCTTGGCCAGGTAGTCGCCCAGCGGCTTGAACTTGCGCTGCAATTCGGTCGGCGCTTCGTCGGGAATGGCGGACACGCGCAGCACGCCCGGCGTGACCTGGGCGATGGCGCTGGCACTGGCCAGCAGCGCGGTGGCGGCTAATGATGCAGCCAGCATGGACTTGAGGGTGCGCAGGGCGGAGAAGTGGGTCATGGTTGCCTATCTTAGGGAAGTGGGGTAGACGCCGGCCAGCGAGCACGCTTGAACGTTGGTCGGACCGTTAAATACAGGATATTCAGCTATGATAACAAAAACACCAACGCAGCGATTTCGATTGACCACTACTCCTATGCCGACTTCCAGCCTTGCCGAAGCGCGCGATGCCCGCGCCAGTAGCGCCGTTGTGTCCGAACTGACTGCCGGCCTGCTCGGCAGGAGTGCGGCGATCTCGCCCAAATTCCTCTACGACGCCCTGGGATCCCGGCTGTTCGAGGCGATCTGCGAATTGCCCGAATATTATCCCACCCGCACCGAAGCGGCCATCGTGGCTAGCCACGGGGCCGACATCGCACGCGCGGTGGGCGTGGGCAGCACGCTGATCGACCTGGGCGCGGGTAATTGCGCCAAGGCGGCGCGCCTGTTTCCGCTGCTGCATCCGGCCCAGTATGTGGCGATCGACATCTCCTACGATTTCCTGCGCGAGTCGATCGAACGCTTGCAGCAGCGCTTTCCGCATATCGAGATGACGGGGCTGGGACTGGATTTTTCGAGCCATCTCGATATGCCGGGCGTGGTACGGCCCGGGAAGCGCCTGTTCTTTTACCCTGGTTCCTCGATCGGCAATTACACGCCCGACGAAGCACGCGCCTTTCTGCGCCGCGCGCGCGCCGAGTGCGAGGACGACGGCGCGCTGCTGATCGGGATCGACCTGGTCAAGGATTCCGCAACGCTCGACGCGGCCTATGACGACGCCATCGGCGTCACGGCGGCCTTCAACCTGAACATCCTGCGCCACGTGAACCTGCTGATCGGCTCCGACTTCAACGTGGCGCAGTGGCGCCATCGCGGCTTTTTCAACGACGACGAAAGCCGGGTCGAAATGCACCTTGAAGCGCGCGAAGCGCTGACCGTGCGCTGGCCGGGCGGGGAGCGCCGTTTCAGCGCGGGCGAGTCGATTCACACCGAGAACAGCTACAAGTACCGCCAGAGCGCGGCGGTGGGCCTGCTTGAACAATCCGGCTTTCAGAGCGTGCATGTGTGGACCGATCCGGACCAGTGGTTCGCGGTCATCTACGCGCGCGCCATCCCCCGATGAGCATGCGCGACCTTTACGACGGCGTGCGCAAACGTTCGCTGATGCTGGCGGAACCCTTGTCGGACGAAGACTGCGGCGCGCAGTCGATGGCCGACGCCAGTCCCGTCAAGTGGCACCTGGCGCACACCACGTGGTTTTTCGAGACCTTTATCCTGGAACGCTTCGAGGAAGGCTTCGCGCCGTTTCATCCGGCCTTCCGGGTGCTGTTCAACTCTTATTACAACGGTATCGGCGAGCGCCATCCGCGCGCCCAGCGTGGCGCGCTGACGCGTCCCGCCATGCGCGAGGTGCGCGCCTACCGCGCCAATGTGGATGCGCGCGTGGCGCGCCTGCTGGCGGCGCAGCCGGGTGATGAGCTGCTTGGCTTGCTGGAACTGGGCTTGCAGCACGAGCAGCAGCACCAGGAACTGATCCTCACCGACGTCAAGCACCTGCTGGCGCAGAACGCCATGTGGCCGGCCTATATGGATAGTGCGCTGGCGCGCGCGCAGCCCGGCGCGCCGCTGGCGTGGATCAGCTTTGACGGCGGCCTGGCCGATATCGGCCACGCCGGTGCCAGCTTCAGTTTCGACAACGAGCTGCCGCGCCATCGCCAGTATGTGGCGCCGTTTGCGCTGGCCTCGCGCCTGGTGACCAATGGCGAGTACCTGGCGTTCATCGAGGCGGGCGGCTATCGCGAGCCGGCCCTGTGGCTGTCCGAGGGCTGGGACTGCGTGGGCGAGCTGAAACTGGCGCACCCGCTGTACTGGCAGCGCGACGCGCACGGGCAGTGGCACGAATTCACGCTGCACGGATTGCAGCCGCTCGATGCGGCGCGTCCGGTGACGCATCTGTCGCTGTATGAGGCCGATGCGTTCGCGCACTGGATGGAGGCGCGCCTGCCGACCGAGGCGGAGTGGGAAGTGGCCGCCGCCGGCATCGACGCGGCGACGGGCGGCCTGCATCCGGGGGGCGCGCCGCAGGGCGCGGGGCTGACGCAAATGTTCGGCGAGTGCTGGCAGTGGACCAGCAGCAGCTACGCGCCGTATCCCGGCTATGCCTGCGCGCCCGGCGCGCTGGGCGAATACAACGGTAAATTCATGTTAAACCAGTATGTCCTGCGCGGTTCCTCGTGCGCCACGCCGCCCGGTCATGCGCGCGCCAGCTACCGCAACTTCTTCCCGGCCGGTGCGCGCTGGCAGTTCACCGGCATCAGGCTGGCGCGATGAAGGGCTCCAAGGGTCTGCGCTTGCGTATCTTGAACCGCCGCGCCAACGCGTACGTGCTTGGGCATCCGCTCGCATTCGCGTGGCAGACGCTCAAGGGTTTCAAGGCCAACCAGGGCTTGCTGCTGGCCGGCGCGGTGGCGTATTACGCGCTGCTGTCGATCGTGCCGTTTCTGATGCTGGTGGTGGTGGCGCTGTCGCACTTCATCGACCAGGCCGAGTTGTTGTCGACGCTGGCGCGCTATCTGGAGTGGCTGGTGCCGGGGCAGTCCAACGCCATTGTGAAAGAACTGTCGCACTTCATGGACGACCGCGACCTGGTCACCTGGGTGCTGTTTGCCAGCATGCTGTTTTTTAGCTCGCTCGCGTTCACCGCGCTGGAAAATGCGATGAGCGTGATCTTCCATCACCGGGTAGCGATCCGGCGGCGGCACTTTTTGATCTCGGCCATCCTGCCTTACTGTTATATCCTGGCGCTCGGCGCCGGCATCATGATCGTCACCCTGGTGGCGGGCACGCTGCAGGTGATGGGCGAGGAGAGCGTGTGGTTCCTCGGCTACGAGTGGTCGCTCAACGGCGTGTCCGGGGTGCTGCTGTATTGCCTGGGGCTGACCGGCGAGATCCTGGTGCTCAGTTCCATCTACCTGGTGATGCCGGTGGGGCGGCTGTCGCTGTCGCACGCGCTCATTGGTGGCGTGACGGCGGCGCTGCTGTGGGAAATCGCACGTCATGTGCTGGTCTGGTACTTTTCGACCCTGTCGCAGGTGAATATGGTGTACGGCTCGATGACCACCGCCATCGTGGTCATGTTCAGTCTGGAGATCGGCGCGACCTTGCTGCTGTTCGGCGCGCAGGTGATTTCGGAATACGAGCGGGCGGGGCGTAACGAGCAGCACAAGGAACCGACCCCGATGACCACGCGCCCGGCGCAATAATGCGATAAAGTTTGCTGCATCGCACAAACGTGTGATACACTACGTTCAGTGGTGAAGTTCAACGAACCGAAGCACTATCCAGAGCCTGCACCGCCGCGCAATATGTGTAATGTCGCAAAGGTAGATGGTTGCAATAGCATGGATTTGTAATTCCGAATACGGTAGTCGATTTACACGTCAGGGCACCACGCAGATAGCATGGGCGCCTGAGACACGATTAAAGCATTGGTAATACATTGGAATAGAGCTCGCTTCGGCGGGCTTTTTTTTCGTCTATGTGGCGCCATTCAATGAGAAAGAGAATTTCCAATGACCCCGGAGATGAGATCCAACGGCGCATTGACGGAACAAGTCGTCTGTCGCCAGTGCTTTCAAGCCGCTGCGGTCGCACTTGGCTATAACGATGACCGCGGTACGCTGCGAAGCTGGGAGTCGTTCCATTGCCCCCACTGCGGGTTGATGTGGGAGAGTGACGATGTCGGTTTTCTTCAGCCGGAACCACGTGCCCGGATGCTGAAGGAGCACGGCGAGTGGACCCTCAGGATGGCGTGCACCAAGTCGGCATTTAATGCCGTCAAGGTATTGCGCAGCGCGCTTGACCTCGATCTGATGACCGCGTATGCCGTGCTGAAGCATGAATCCGGCATCGTGTTTACCGGCACCGTGCACGAATGCTTGTGGCTCAAGCGATTACTGGAGAGGGCTGGTGAGAGCCCCGTCATGGCCGAATTGACCTAAAGCTGAGTTGCCGGCGCCAGCGGCTGATGCCCGGCGCGACACGCGCCGCCAAATCGAGGCGATAATGTTTGCTGCGCCGCACAATCCTGTGCTACACTACGTTCAGTGGTGAGGTTCAAACGACCCGAAACCCGTCCAAGGCCTGCACCGCCGCGCAATATGTGTAATGTCGCAAAGGTAAATGGTAGCAACAGCATGGATTTGTAATTCCGAATACGGTAGTCGATTTACACGTCAGGGCACCACGCAGATAGCATGGGCGCCTGGGACACGATTAAAGCATTGGTAATACATTGGATTAGAGCTCGCTTCGGCGGGCTTTTTTTTCGTCTGCATTTTTGTTTCAGATTCTTAAGCCAGCAACCCGGGATGGCGATGCCAAGGGAGACATTGATCAAAGTTCGTAGAGCGGGCATACTCAGCTATATAAAGTGTCAATGTTGACGATGGCCTAAGATTGGGCCTTTTAAAAACACACACCGGGGAATGCTGCATGAGCAAATGGAACAGGTGGATCTGGGGATCGATCGCAATATTGCCCTTCGCGGCGCAAGCGCAGATCGACCTGACGACGCTCGATCGCGACATTGCCGGACAGCGGGCGCAAGTGCTGGTACTCGGCACCGTGCACCTGAGATACATGCCGCCAGGCTTCGACCCCGCATCGCTTGAGGGCGTGCTCGGCCGGCTGGCGGCGTTCAAGCCCGACATCATCACCATCGAGACCGAATCGGGCGAGGAATGCGATCTCGCCGCGCGCCACGCTGCCAAGTATGGCGCCGATTATTGCCCCTCGACCGATGCGGCGATGGCGGCCACCGGGCTCGACGTTCCCGCAGCAATCGCCGAAGTCGACAAAACGCTCAAGGCCTGGCCCGCGCAAGCGACACCGGCACAACGGCGGCGTCTCGGCGCGTTGTTTCTGGCGGCGAACGACCCCGCCTCGGCCTATGTGCAATGGCTGCAGCTACCTGAAGCCGAGCGCCGCGCCGGCGACAGCTTGAACGCCGCGCTGGTGGACAAGCTCGCAGACATCGGCAAGCGCAACAATGAGAGTTACCAGTTGGCCGCGCGTCTGGCCGCGCGCCTCGGACTGCAGCGGGTTCACGCCATCGACAACCACACCGGCGACCGCATCGATGTGCCGGACATCAAGGCATTCCTCCGGCCGGTCGAGGCGGCTTGGGCCGTGGGCGGGGCGGCGCTGAAGGAGCGGCAGCAACAGGAGAAGGCCCTGTCGCAGGCGCCCGACCTGCTGCCGCTGTACCGCACCATCAACGAACCGGAAGGTCTGCGGGTGCTTGCCGAGGCCAGTGTCGTTCCGGCCATGCGCGCCAAGTCCGCGGAAGGTTATCCGCAGATGTGGGTCGCCGGCTGGGAAATCCGCAACCTGCGCATGGTGGCGAACATCCGCGAAACCTTCCGCGAACGCCCCGGCGCGCGCATCCTTTCCATTGTCGGCGCCTCGCACAAGCCATGGTTCGACAGCTGGCTGGGCCAACTGCAGGGAGTCGATATCGTCGGCGTTGCGGGCGTGCTGAAGTGACGCGATGAAAGAGACGGACCGAGTACAAGAACGGCACTGCGCCGGGAGGGCGGGTAATGCAATTTATCCGTAGCGGCGATGCTTATCAAGTCGCCCGGATAACCGGGCCGCAGCATAATCTGTTGGGGATCTCGCTCGGCGACGGCATGGATGCGGTGGACGTCGTGGCGCTGCCAATCAGGGCGGGCGAGCATGTCCGCGTCGACCCGAACGATGTCCTCGCTCAGGTCATGGCGGGCTTGCACACCGCGAACCATGCGCTGGAAAAACGCTACGCGATCTCGCGGATACTGTTCGTTCCTTCCGATACGCCGTCACCGTCCGTCTATGCATTGCTCACGGTGGAGCTGATCCGGAGGATCGACCAGCAGGGCGAATTCCTGGTCTTCGATTAGCTGCGATCAACCGTGCCGCCTTGGTGCGCAGGCGACGGACCGAAGGCAAACGGGTTGTTGAACATGAATATGCAATTTGAAAAACCGACCTTCGATTTGTTGAGGAAAATGGGATGGACTGAGCATCGCGCAGTCGACCCGGCGCCTTTTCTTGCATGTCTGCTCGCGGACGGCTATGCACTTTTTCCGAAGGTGAAGCCATTTTTCCAGCGTTTTGGCGGACTCGGCGGCGATATGCCTGCCTACCGGGTCGCGGGTGCGTTCGATCGCATCGATTTTCACCCCGAGCACGCGATCAGCTGCACATGCCGCGAGCAGGTGAGCGCCTATGAAGCGCGCGTGCACCAGAAATTGGTGGTGATCGGGATGGCATATAACAGGCACATGACGCTGCTCCTGTCCGACAGCGGGCGGATGTATGGCGGCTACGATGATTTCCTGTGCCTGATCGGAAACGATGTGCACGACGGGATCAGCAATCTGTTCGAGCGGCGCCGGATGCCGGAAGTCATGTAGTCAAGCACCTCCCTGTTCGATTCGATACAACAGCGCTCGCCGCATCCGCATGATTTCTCCCCGAGAATGGTACATTGACTGTACAGACGAGGAGTGCCCATGCAAAAAATCCACGCCATTATCTTTGACCTGTACGGCACCTTGTACGATGTGCACTCGGTGGCGCACGCCTGCGAGGACGCCTATCCCGGCCACGGCGCCGCCATCGCGCGCCTGTGGCGCCAGACCCAGATGGACTACACCTGGCTGCGCAGCCTCATGGAACGCTACGCCGATTTCGAGACCGTCACCGAAGACGCCTTGCGCTTCACCTGCGCCAAGCTGGGCCTGGCGCTGCTGCCCGGCACCGCGCGCCAGCTCAGCGACCAATACCTGCACCTGAACCCGCACCCCGACATGCCGCCCGCCCTGCGCCGCCTGCGCGACGCCGGCGTGCCCATGCTGATCGCCTCGAACGGCTCGCGCCGCACCATCAGCCAGGTGGTGTCGAACTCGGGCATGAAATGGGCCTTCGACCAGTTTGTCAGCGTCGACGACGTCGAAGTATTCAAACCGCACCGCAAGATTTACCTGCTGGCCGAGCAGCGCGCCGGCCATCCGCGCGAAAACATCCTGTACGTCTCCGCCAACGGCTGGGACGCGAGTGCGGCCAGTTTGTTCGGCTTTCCGGTATGCTGGGTCAACCGCGATGGCGGTCCGCTCGAAGAACTCGGCGCCGCGCCCACCGTGGTCGTGCCCGACCTGGCCGCGATGGCCGACTGGATGCTCGCTTTGCGCTGACAGCCGCATCGGCCGGATTACTGGAAGGCGGCGCGAAACTTGCGTATGATGCGGATTCTGTTTCGCGCCACCATTTCGCGCCACCATTTCGCGTCACCATTTATTACTTACTCCATCCAACACGCCATGCGCGAAAGCTTGCTCACTCCGTCGCTCTCGCCCTCCGCGGCACCAACGGCCAACCTGTATTCGGTGCAATCGTCCTTCGTGCTCGCGTTTTTCGGCGGGCCGTTTGCGATCATCCTGTATTCGGCGCTCAATTCCTGGAAGCTCAGGCGGCCGCTCGACGCGCTGGTCTATCTGGCGGGAATGGCGCTGGCGGTGTCCTTCCTGGTCGCCTTCATGACCGCCTATGCGCCGCTGATGCAACTGATTAATGTCATCGGCAGGAGCGCGGCGGAAGCCTTGTGGCGCGCACTGGCGCTGGCGCTGATGGGGATCGTGTATCTCCTGCACCGCAAGCATCACCGTTCCGCCGCCTTGTTCGCCAGCACGACGCCATCGCCCTGGATTCCGGCCATCGCCTGCGCGTTGCTGGCGTACGGCATGAAAAAGGCGCTCGAGTATTACCTCCTGGCAGGCAACCCATGAACGACCAGAGTGTATTATCGGCGCGTGACTACAGCCGGCGCGTGCAGGGCCTGATCGAGCGCAACCGCTATGCGCAAGCCCGCGACGAGCTGGGCGAGGCGCTGGCCCAGCATCCCGACGACAGCGACTTGCTGTATGGCGCGGCGCTGGTCGATTACTTGACCGACAAACCGGACGACGCGCGCGAAGCCTTGCTTCGCGTGCTCAGCCGCGAGCCCGACCATTACGCGGGACGTTCCCTGCTCGCCACCCTGTATCAGGAAAGCGGAGAACTGCCTGCGGCCGAAACGGTGCTGATCGACTTGCTCAGGGACTATCCCGAGTCCGGCCATCATTACGCGCGCTACGCCATGCTGATGTACCGCACCATGCACCTCGAGAAGGCCAAGGCGCTGGCGCACGAAGCGCTGCGGCTCGATCCGGACGACGAACTGGCCCTGATCGCCTGCATGATGGGCGACTTGATCGACGGCCGCAAGGGTGCCGAGCAGGAACGCCTGGCCGCCTTGATGGGCCGCCATCCCGAAAGCGCGGGCACGGCGCACATGCTGATCACCCATCTGGTGCACCGTGGCAAATACCGGGCCGCCAAGCGGATTGCCATCGAACTGCTGAAACTCAATCCAGGCTCGCGCGAGATCCTCGAACTGGTGGTCGAACTCGACGCCCTGAGCCACTGGAGCATGCTGCTGCTGTGGCCGTTCAACCGCTGGGGCTGGGCGGCGTCGGTCGTCTTGTGGGTGGTGACGGTGGCCGTGTTCAGTGGCGCCGGCAAGATTGCCCCGCACATTCTCGGACCGCTCAATATCTTCCTGATCGGTTATTGTGCGTACTCCTGGATTTTCCCTCCTTTGCTCAAGCGCTGGCTGAAACGCCGCGCAGGAATTTGATGACCATGACTATGTCGCGTGAACAATATGAAGCGTCGCTGGTGAGCGATCCGTTCAACTCCGCCACCCGGCTCGCCTATGCCCGGCTGCTGCTCGATGAAAACGATGCGGCCGCCGCGCTGGTGCAGTTCGAGCTGGCGGAGCGTCAGTCGCCCGGTGCGGCGGCGCTGAGCGGCAAGGCGCAAGCCTTGCTGGCGCTGGAGCGCAACAGCGATGCGCTGGCCGCGTACGGCCGCGCGCGCCAGCAGGATGGCTTTGCGCCGGTGCCGGCGCTGGAGCAGTTGCAGCAGAGTGCGCGTCCGGCATCCGGTCCGGCGCTCTCGCTGGTGGGGCAGAGCGCCAACGTGGTGCCGCTCAAGCCGCAGGCGCCCGACCTGGTGCGTTTTTCCGATGTGGGCGGCATGGAAGAGCTGAAAAAGATGCTGCGCCTGCATATCATCGAGCCTTTCCTGCGGCCTTCGCTGTTTGCCAAATTCAAGAAGCAGGGCGGCGGCGGGATTTTGCTGTACGGCCCGCCAGGCTGCGGCAAGACCATGATCGCGCGTGCCATTGCGAACGAGTGCAATGCCTCGTTTGTGTCGGTCGGCATCAGCGAAGTGTTGAATATGTGGATGGGCGAAAGCGAGCGCAACCTGGCGCAATTGTTCGAGAAGGCGAGGGCGCAAAAGCCCTGCGTGCTGTTTTTCGACGAGCTCGATGCACTGGCGTTCTCGCGTTCCAAGGCGCAGAGCGAGCACAGCCGCACCATCGTCAACGAATTCCTGTCGCAGCTCGACGGCTTCGAGCGCGACAACCGCGACGTGCTGTTTCTGGCGGCAACCAATATGCCGTGGGATGTGGACCAGGCCATGAAGCGCACCGGGCGCTTTGCGCGCCAACTGTTCGTGCCACCGCCGGATGCCGAAGCGCGCAAGCACATCATCAACATCAAGCTGCGCGATGTGCCGGTGGAAGGCGTGGATGTGGATGCGCTGGTGGCGGCGACGCCGCATTTTTCCGGGGCCGATATCGATGGCGTGATCGACCTGGCCAAGGAGAGTGCGATTCATGACATTCTGGCCGGGAATCCGGAGCGGCCGATCGGGCCGGGCGATATTGCGTATGCGCTCGATACGATGCAGCCATCGACGGTGGAGTGGCTGAAAACGGCGCGCAATCTGGTGCGCTATGCCGGCAGCGACGACAGTTATCGCGATGTGGAGAAGTATTTGAAGAAGACCAAGTTTATTTGATCCCACCTCTCGTCGGTTCCGCCAATGGTGGAACCGACGAGACTTGGGGCGTGTGCGAAAAGAACTGGGCTTAGCCAGCCACCGCCACTTCCTGCTCCGCCCTCACCAGTTGCCGGTTTACCGCACTGAGCACCGCCTTGAACGACGCCGTCACAATATTGCTGTCAATCCCCGCCCCAAACATGGTCGGGCCATTGGCCAGCCGCAACTCCACATAACACGCCGCCTTTGCATTCGCGCCCGAGCCGATCGCGTGCTCGTGGTAATCCATCAGCTTGATATCGAGCCCCAGCGCATTCACAAATGCATCGATCGGCCCATTCCCGCCACCTTGCAAGCTCAAACTCGCCTGACGGTGCGCCAAAGTGATGTCGATCTGCACCGGCTCATCGCTGCTGCTGTCCTCCACCATCTTGTGCGCGCTATACGCATACGGGCTGGTCTGATCGAAATATTCGCTGCAGAAAATTGCGTGAATCTCCTTCGCGGCGATTTCGCGCCCGCTGGCGTCGGCCACCGCCTGCACGGCGCGGCTGAACTCGATCTGCAAGCGGCGCGGCAAACTCAGGCCGAATTCCTGTTCCAGCAGATACGCCATCCCGCCCTTGCCGGACTGGCTGTTGACGCGGATCACCGCATCGTAGCTGCGCCCCAGGTCGGCCGGGTCGATCGGCAAATACGGCACTTCCCACAAGGCATTCGGCTTTTGCTGGGCAAATCCTTTTTTGATCGCATCCTGGTGCGAACCGGAAAACGCCGTAAACACCAAATCGCCCGCATACGGATGACGCGGATGCACCGGCAACTGGTTGCATTCCTCCACCACCTGGCGCACGGCATCGATGTCCGAGAAATCGAGCCCCGGATGCACGCCCTGGGTGTACAGGTTCATCGCCAGGGTCACGAGGTCGACATTGCCGGTGCGCTCGCCGTTGCCGAACAGGCAGCCTTCAACCCGGTCGGCGCCCGCCATGATGGCCAGCTCGGCCGAGGCCACCGCCGTGCCGCGGTCATTGTGCGGGTGCACGCTGATAATCAGCGAATCGCGCCGTGCCAGCTTGCGCGACATCCACTCGATCTGGTCGGCATACACATTCGGCGTGCTGCATTCGACGGTGGATGGCAGGTTGATGATCATCTTGTTGTGCGGCGTCGGCTGCCACACCTCGCTGACGGCGTCGCAGATATGCTTGGAGAAATCGAGCTCCGTCGTCGAGAACGATTCCGGCGTGTACTCGAACGCCCATTCGGTTTGCGGATGCTGCTTGACCAGTTGCTTGACCAGTTTGGTGCCGCTGACCGCGATCTCGGTGATCTGCTCGCGCGTCATGCCGAACACCACCTTGCGGAATACGGGAGCGACCGAGTTGTACAGGTGCACGATGGCGCGCCGCGCACCCACGCAAGAGTCGACCGTACGGCGGATCAATTCCTCGCGCGACTGGGTCAGCACGATGATGGTGACGTCCTCGGGGATGCGGTCTTCGTCGATCAGCTTGCGCACGAAAGCGAAGTCGGTCTGCGAGGCGGACGGAAAGCCGACTTCGATTTCCTTGAGGCCGATCTGGACCAGCATCTCGAAAAAGCGCAGCTTCTTCTCCGGGCTCATCGGCTCGATCAGGGCTTGGTTGCCGTCGCGCAGGTCGGTACTCATCCAGATCGGCGGATGGGTAATGGCGCGGTCGGGCCACTGGCGGCCGGACAAATTGACTGGAGGGAAGGCGCGGTATTTCGACGACGGGTTCTGCAACATCATGGTGTTCTCCTGAGACTAAAGCGGATAAGGGCCGGGCGGCGGTGTGGCGACGGGCTGCCGGGCGGCCACGGAGTCGCTAGGCCAGGCAACCGATCGGTAGCTTTAGCAGTAGAAACAAGGTGATGGAGACAGGTGCAAACATCGGGTCGGACTTTCCTGGGATTTTACTGGCTTACAACTCGCCGGCGGGGGAGCCGGGCGGCGCACTGCGGGTGGATTACGCGCGTGCAGCTAGTAGCGTCGCTAGCGATAGCGCGCCAGCGAGCAGGGGGAAAGACGACAGATGCAGGGAGGAAGACATGAGTTCACTGTACGTCAGGGCGCGCCGGCTTGTCAAGCGCTCAGTTGCACGCCGACAAACCGCCCTCGCCATACCGTGGCGAACTACAAATCGAGAAACATGTCGAAGCCGCCGTAAATCATGCGCTTGCCGTCGAAGGGCATGTCGGTCCCTTTCATGAAGTCGGCCATGCGCGGGTCTTTCATGACCTTGTCGTTGACTTCATCGCGGTGAGCGCGCGATTCATACACGATCCAGGAAAAGACCACGGTCTCGCCGGGCTGCAGGTTGACGCTCTGGGGAAACGACGTGAGTTTGCCCGGCTTGACGTCATCGGCAATGCATTCGCGGTACTGCAGCGCGCCGTGTTCGCGCCAGATGGCGCCGCAGGTCGCCGCCATGGTGCGATAACTTTCGATGTTGCTGGTGGGGAGGGGAAGTACGAAACCGTCGACATACGCCATCATGTTCTCCTGGAGATGCACAAGGTGGAACCGCACAACCGATCATACCCGTCCCGTATTCGCCTGCCCGCACGGTACCCTGAATAAAATTATCAACGTTGCATTTTGCCCTCGGCCGGCGGCATTCCCGCAAATCGCATTGCCTTTTTGCCGACACCAGTGCAGTAAATATCTTGTTGTTTGAATAAATACGTGTGGAAACCTTGTAAAATGGCATTATATTTACCAGCGTCCCGTTTGTCTGCCGCGGAGCCGCGGGCTGGCACAGGCGGCACTTCAATCATTCAAGGGATGTTTATGCGTTTTGTAACTGTTGCAATGGCTTTATCGATGGCGAGTGCGCTCGCTTGCGCCGCCCCGGCGAGCGCTGGCACGGCCGTCGTGGGCCAGAATCTGATCGTCAATGGCGATGCTGAAGCGGGCGCGGGCTCGACCGACGGCGGCACGGTGCCGGTTCCCGGCTGGAACGTCACGGGCGGCCTGACCTCGGTCGTATACGGCGCAGGCGGCGGCTTCCCGTCGCCAGGCGATGCCGGCCCTCAGAACCGCGGCAAGAATTTCTTTGGTGGTGGCGTCAACACGGCGGCTTCGCGCGCGATCCAGGTCATCGACCTGAGCGCTTTCAGCGGCGCCATCAACGCCGGACAGTCGCAATTCAACCTGTCCGGCTGGCTGGGTGGCTACGCTACCCAGGGCGACAATGCAACCCTGAGCGCCGTGTTCCGCGATAGCACCGGCCAAGCCCTGTTCAGCACCAGCCTGGCACCGGTTACCCCGGGTGAGCGCGGCGGCCGTACCGGCATGGCGTATCGCGACAGCCTCGGCCTGATTCCAGTCGGTACCGCGCTGGTCGACATCGTCCTCGACATGCGCCGTGTCGAAGGCAGCTACAACGATGGCTATGCCGACAACCTGTCGTTCTCGGTTGCCGCCGTGCCGGAACCAAGCAGCTGGGCCATGCTGGGCGCCGGCCTGGCCATGCTGGGCTTCGTCGCACGCAAGCGCCGCAAGTCGGCATCGGGCACCTCGGCCGCTTGATGTAACACCGAGGCTGGCCAGGGCCAGCCTTATGCCCTTATGCCGCCACTTGCACGCGCGGCGCGCCCGCTGTCATCTCGCCGATGACGGCGGCGCTCTCGAAGCCTTCGCGCGCGAACAGCGCCAGGATCTCGTCCACGCTGCCCGGGTCGCACGATACCAGCAGCCCGCCCGAGGTTTGCGGGTCGGTCAGCAGCATGTGCTGCGCGCTGCTGATGCTCGGCGACAGCGTCACATCCTTGCCGTAGGCATCCCAGTTGCGTCCCGACGCGCCGGTGAAGTAGCCATCGTGCGCGAGCTGTTCCACGCCGGGCAGCAGCGGAATCTGCGACATTGTCAGCTGCGCCGTCAATTGCGAGCCGCGCGCCAGTTCCAGCAGGTGGCCCAACAGGCCGAAGCCGGTAACGTCGGTCAGCGCATGCACTCCTTCCATTTCCGACAGCGCCTTGCCCGGCTTATTCAGCTTGGTCGTATTGGCGATCATGGCGGCGTAGCCTTCTGGCCCCAGCACGTCTTTTTTGAGCGCCGCCGAGAGCACGCCCACGCCCAGCGGTTTGCCGAGAATGAGCACGTCGCCCGCACGCGCGTCCGCGTTGCGCTTGACCTTGGACGGATGCACGAGGCCCAGCACCACCAGCCCGTAGATCGGCTCGACCGAATCGATGGTGTGGCCGCCGGCGATGGGGATGCCCGCTTCGGCGCACATGGTTTCGCCGCCGCGGATGATCTGGCCGATGGTCTCGAGCGGCAGTTTATTGATCGGCATGCCCACCAGCGCGAGCGCCATGATCGGCGTGCCGCCCATCGCGTACACGTCGGAGATGGCGTTGGTGGCGGCGATGCGGCCGAAATCGAACGGGTCGTCGACGATCGGCATGAAGAAATCGGTGGTGGCGATCAGCGCCTGCTCGTCATTGAGCTTGTAGACGGCAGCATCGTCGGCGGTCTCGATACCGACCATCAGCTCCTTGGGGACCGGGAAGCCGGTCGAGTTTTTCAGGATCTCGGACAGCACCCCGGGCGCGATTTTGCAGCCGCAGCCGCCGCCATGCGAAAACGAGGTGAGTTTGATGGGCGTTTCTGGGGCATTGCTCATGGTCGGTGTCCGTTTCGGTAAAAGGCAGGTCAGACCAGATTATCCACCAAGTCGAGCACACAGGCCCGCTCGTGCTCCGGCGCGAACAAGGGCGCGCGCGCGTCGCACTGGCGCCGCAGCAGCGCGTGGAAGGCCTGGTCGCCGATGCAGCGTTCGATCAGGCGCGCCAGCCCGGGCGCGTCGCCCGGCGCGAAGTAGCCCGCGTAATCCTCGCCCAGCATGCCGCGGTTGCCGCTGATATCGCTGGCCAGCACCGGCACGCCGCAGGTGACCGCTTCGATGATGACGTTGGCGCCGCCTTCCATGTGCGAGGCGATCACCATGGCGTGGCTGCGCCGCAGCCGCTGGCGCGTGGCGGCGTGCGCCATCGCGCCCAGCCAGCGGTAACGCGGCGTGGCCGCCTGCGTGGCCTCGGCGAGCGCGCCCAAGGCCGGATCGAGCGCGCCGCCGATATGCAGCAGGCGCGCCTTGGGCACCAATACCAGCGCGGCCGCGGCCATGAAGGTGCGCGGGTCTTTTTCTTCGCGCAGATGGCCGATCATGACGATGTCGATGAAGCGGCGCGCCGCGCCATGGGGCAAGGGCGCCAGCGACGGCGCGGACTGGTGGATCACGCAGGCCCTGGGGCGCAGTTCGGGTGCCAGCAGGGCCAGGCCGTCGGCCTGCAGCAGTACCAGCCTGTCGGCGTGGGCCAGCGATGCCTGGGCCGCGGCGTCGGTGGCGATGTCGCGATACAGATCGGTGCCGGTCAGTACCAGCACGCGCGCACGGTCGGGGAAAGCGGCGGCAAAAGCGGCCAGCGGGGCCGCCGAGCGGCGCGCATGCAGCGCGATCATCAGGTCGGGCGGGGGCGCGCCTTCGTCCCAGCCGGGGGCGATCGTCACGCGGCAGCGCGCGCGCAGGAAATGCGCCCAGCGGCTGGCGGTCTGCCAGTTGCCGTTGTTCTCCCGCTTCGATGCGGGACTGACGATCAGCACGCGTGGTCGCTGCACCGCGGCTCCTTGAAAAAGTCGTTACAATTGGCTGCTATGAGTTCAATCACCGCATCCTTCCGGCACGCCAAGCCGCAGCAATTGGCCGAGGCGCTGCAGAGTGCGCGCAATTATACGCTCAGCCTCTTCGACTGCTTCGCCGGCGCGGGTTTCGACAGCCTGTCGCGCGTGCCGCATATTGCCACGATCAATCCGCCGCTGTGGGAACTGGGCCACACCGCGTGGTTCGCCGAATGGTTCATCCTGCGCGAGGCGACGTCGAGCCATCCGGCCGATGCCCAGCGCGCCTCGCTGCTCACGCAGGGCGACGACTGGTTCGATTCGAACCTTGTGCCGCACCGCTCGCGCTGGACGCTCGACCTGCCCAGCCCCGGGGCGCTGAAGACCTACTGCCATGAAGTGCTCGATCGTACCCTCGACAAGCTCTCGCGCGAGGCGGGCACGGACCAAGCCCTGTACCCGTACCGCCTGGCGCTGGCGCACGAGGACATGCATGGCGAAGCCTATCTGTATTCGATGCAGACCCTGGGCGTGGCGGCGCCGGCGCAGCTCACGCGCGATGAAGCGGTCCATTCGCAGGGCGCGGAAATCGCCTATCCCGGCGGGACCATCGTGCTGGGCGCAGGCCAGGAGGGCGGCTTCGTGTTCGACAACGAGAAGCAGGCGCACCCGGTCTACGTGGCGCCGTTTCGCATCGATGCGGCTCTGGTGACCAATGCGCAGTTTGCCGAATTCGTGGCCGACGGCGGTTACCAGAACCGCCAGTACTGGAGCGCGGCCGGCAGCGCGTGGCTGATGCGCCAGGAGCGCTCCTCGCCGCGCTACTGGCAGCGCGACGGCGACCAGTGGCGCACCATGCGCTTCGGGCGCTTGTCGACGCTGTCGGCGGCCGAACCGGTGCGCCATGTGTGCCTGTTCGAGGTCCAGGCGTATTGCGCATGGGCGCAGCGGCGCTTGCCCAGCGAAGCGGAATGGGAGTACGCGGCGCTGTCAGGGCAGGCGGGGTTCCGCTGGGGCCAGTTGTGGGAGTGGACCGGCACGCCGTTCGAGCCGTATCCGGGATTTGCGCCGGACCGCTACCGCGAGTATTCGCAGCCGTGGTTCATGACCCATCAAGTGCTGCGCGGCGCGTCGTTTGCCACGCCGTCACGCTTTGGCTCGGCGCGCTTCCGCAATTTCTTCATGCCCGAGCGCGATGATATTTTCTGCGGATTTCGCACCTGCGCCTATTGATGCGCGCCAGCCTCGGGCCATCCGACGCGCGCCGCGCTGCGCAGACTGGCTTTGACGACGGCGCGGTGAAAGGGTGCAATGACGCGCAGGTAGGTTCGTCCCAGCAGGTTGTGGCAGTGAACCACCGTTGTCATGGTCAGATCGCGCCTGTTGTCCGGCGCTGATCCGCCCGCGCACAGAATCGAGATCCGGAAATTGAGGTGCTTGTCGTCTTCCCCGACCACGATCTCGGTCGCGTTGGTGCTGTAGACTTTGAAGATGCCAACGCGGGAAGGCTCCGTTTCACTGGCGATTTTCGCCAGCTGCGCGGCCGTTTTCAGACCCAGGCCGACGACGATCATGTCGCGCACACGCAGGAGGTGTCCGATCCACGCGGGCTGGTGCGCGAAGATGAAACGGGCCAGCACATCCGGGTCGTTTGATGCGCCCGACGGCAGCCGGATCGCAAATGCATCAGCCAGGTTCACCGATGCAAAGGCGTTGTTGACGCTGGAGTGCGCGGGGAGCGCAACGGCGGTTGCGAGCGTGAATTCATTCGGCATGCGGGTACTCCCGTGGTTGAACGAGTTAACCAGGTATTAAGATTAACGTTTTATCCATGCGAGTATGCCTCGTTAACGTCATTCGAGCAATATGCCGCCACGCGCTCCTCGCACGCAGCGCCTCGTTCGCCCAAGCTGCCGCGGCGTGCGCACCATCGATCCACGGCCAGCAACGGCGTGAGTCGACTGGGCTGTGCGCTGTCATGCGATCGCCATGAACTGGCGGAAGGCATCGCGCACGTGATCGCGCAGCAGGTTGTTGTCCCACGGCTTGGTATAAAAACGAAAAATCGCCCCGCAGTTGACCGCCTTCATGATCGATTCCAGATCGGTGTTTCCCGATAGGACGATACGAAATGTCTTCGGATACAGTTCCTTGACCTTGTCCAGGAACTCCGTTCCGCTCATGGCCGGCATGCACTCGTCGCACAGGATGACCTGCACCTCGTTCAAGGCCAGCATGTCGAAGCCTTCCGCCGCCGAGCGCGCGCACAGGATGTGGTAGCCGTCGCGGTCGAACAAAGTGGCCAGGATGTCGAGCATGAAGGGGTCGTCATCGATGATCAACAAGGTCTTGCGGGGCTGGTCGGCGCCGTCCGGCGGCGCCAGGCTCTGGTCCTGCAGCAGCATGTCGGTGACCTGATCGGCGGGCAGGGGGCGGCTGAAGTAATAGCCCTGGATCTGGTCGCAATGGTGGCGCCGCAGGTAGTTGAGCTGGGCGGCGGTTTCGACGCCTTCGGCAACGACGTCGAGCTTGAGACTGTGGGCCATGCTGATGATGGCCAGCACGATGGCCGCATCATCGGGACTGGTGGTGACGTCGCGGATGAAGGCGATGTCGATCTTCAGTTTATCGATGGGAAAACGGCGCAGGTAAGCCAGGCTGGAGTAGCCGGTGCCGAAATCGTCGATGGAAATCCGCACCCCGTGCTGCTTGAGCCTGTGCAAGATCTCGGTGGTGCGCTCGGTATTGGCCATTAAGGACGTCTCGGTCAGCTCCAGATCGAGCAGCTCGGCCGGAATGCCGTGCCGCGCCAATCCCTTGATGATGTCTCCATCCAGGTCGCCCTCCGCAAATTGTCTCCCGGAGACGTTGACGGCCACCTGGATCGGAGCAACCGGCGAACGCAGCCACAAGCCGATCTGGCGGCACGCCTGGGCCACGACCCAGCTGCCGACTTGCACGATCATGCCCGTCTCTTCCAGCACCGAAATGAATGCATTCGGCGGGACCATGCCATGGCCGGGGCGGTCCCAGCGCAGCAGCGCTTCCAGACCGGCGACGCGCCCGCTGTTGAGGTGCACCTTGGGCTGATAATGCAGCACGAATTCCTCGTTTTCGATGGCCTTGCGCAAGGCCGTTTCGAGCGTCAGGCGGGCCAGCACGTCGGCGTTCATTTGCGCGGTGAAGAAGCGGTAGGTGTCGCGCCCGGCGTGCTTGGCCTGGTACATCGCCGTATCGGCGTACTTGATCAGCGTATCCGGATCGGATGCGTCGTCCGGATGGACGGTGATGCCGATGCTGGCGGTGATGGTGACTTCGTGCCCGCACAGGATGAATGGCGCGCGCAAGACGTCGCGGATCTTTTGGGCCATCACCACCGCGCCCTGCTGGCCATCCTGCATGATCAGGATCAGCGCAAATTCGTCTCCCCCCAGGCGGCCGACCGTGTCGCGCACGCGCACGCACTGCATCAGGCGGTTGCTGAACTGTAACAGCAGCTCGTCGCCAATCGCATGGCCCAGGGTGTCGTTGATATTCTTGAAATTGTCGAGGTCGAGGAACATGACCGCGACCAGCGCGCCGCTGCTGCGCGCCAGCGCCAGGGTGCGCTGCAAGGTGTCATAAAATAGCGTGCGGTTGGGCAAACCTGTCAGGGGGTCGTGATGGGCCAGGTGGGTCAGGCGCATTTCCGCTTGCTTGCGCTCGGTAATGTCGCGCATTACCACCACAATGGTCCAGTCGTTACCGGAGCGCAGCGCCTGGCTGTTCACTTCCACCTGCACGCTCGAGCCATCCTTGCACGTCATCATCATTTCCCGCTGGTCGCGGTTGGCGCCGTCGACAATGAGTGCGTCATACTGGCACTCCAGCGCAGCGCGGCTCGTCTTGACCAGTTCGGTTGGCCCCATGCTCAGCATGTCCGCGCGCGAGTAGCCGAGCAAATGGCATGCTGTCTCGTTGACCTCGCTAAAGCGCATGCTCTCGCGGCTGATCAGCATGATGGCATCGGCGGTGGCGTCCATCGCGGTGCGAAAGCGCTGCAGGTCGACCGAGCGCGCCAGCACCTGGCTCTCCAGCCTGGCGGTGTGGTCCTGCAGGTCGCCGTACGCTTTCAGGCGCAGCAGGTTGCGCACCCTTAACCATAGTTCCGCCCGGTCGACGGGTTTGGTCAGGAAGTCTTCGGCCCCGGCGTCCAGGCCGGCCAGGCGCGCGGTGCGCTCCATGTGCGCTGTGACCATGATGATGGGAATGTTGGCGGTGGCCGGATCGGCCTTCAGGATGCTGGCGACCCGGTAGCCATCCATGCCCGGCATGGTAATGTCGAGCAGGATCAGGTCCGGGGCCGACTCGCCGACGGAGGCCAGCGCCTCCTCGCCGCTGGCCGCGCCGCAGGTGCTGTAGCCCTCGGGCTGCAACAGTACCGCCAGCAGGCGCCGGTTTTGTGCTTCGTCGTCGACGATCAGGATCGTGGGTGCGCGCAGCGTCATGGTATTTCTCCCGGGGGCAGCAAGGCGTCGATCGCCGCGTACAATTCCTGATGGCGCAGCGGCTTGGCGATATAGGCGTCGCAGCCGGCGCTCTCGCTTTTCGCGCGGTCTTCCTTCATCGCCATCGCGGTCAGGGCGATCACGGGGATGGTGCCGGTGCCGGCATCCTGTTTCAGCAGCGCGGTCGCCGCCAGCCCGTCCATGCCGGGCAATTGAATATCCATCAGGATCAGGTCGGGATTATCGGTACGCGCCATGGTCAAGCCGCTTTCGGCGTCGGGGGCGCACAATACCGCATGCCCGGCATGGCGCAGCAGCAGCGAGGCCAGCTTCATGTTGGCCGCGTTGTCTTCAATGATGAGGATCCTTGCCATGGCCGGTCGTCCCTAATGCGCGAGCAGGGCGCGCCGCACTTCGGCGACGAAGCGGGCCTGGTCCAGGCCGCGCTTGTCGGCGTTCTGCGGCCCGCCCGCCTGGGCCGCCGCGCCGACCAGGATCGGGATGCGCGCCGTGGCCGGGTTGCGCTGCAGCGCCTCGGCCACGTCGATACCGCTCAGGTCCGGCAGCATCAGGTCCAGCAGGATCAGGTCCGGGCGCATGTGCTGGGCCAGGAAAATGGCGTCGCTTCCCGTGTAGGCGCGCACCACCGCATACGCGGGACTGGGCAGCAAGCCGGCGATGGCTTCGACCGCCTTGGGGTCGTGCTCGACCACCAGCACCGTACGGGTCCGTTCCAGCGATGGCTGCAAGCCCAGGCCGCTCAGCGAGGCTTGCAACTGGGCGTGGCTGATCGGCTTTTGCAGCATGGCGGCGGCGCCCCCGGACAGGGCCAGGTTGGCGTCGGCGATGCCCGAAACGACCACCACCGGCACCCGCGCCAGCGCCGGGTTCTCGCGCAGGCGCTGGAGCAACTGCCAGCCATCCATGCCCGGCAAGCGGATGTCGAGCGTGATCAGGCTCAGCGCCTGCCGTGGCGCCATCGCCAGCGTCTGCTCGCCGCTCGCCGCGCGCAGCACGGTAAAGCCTTCGGCTTCGAGCAGCAGGCGGGCCAGTGCCGCGGCCTGGTCGTTATCTTCCACCACGAGTGCGATGCGCTCGGCCGGGCCGGGGCGCGCGGGGGCTATGGTATCGGGCGCGGGCGGCGCTGCGGCGCCGTGGAGCGCGGGGCGCGCCCCCGGCACCAGCGTGCGCAGCGGCAGCCAGACGGCGAAGCGCGATCCCTCTCCCGCGCGGCTGGCGACCGCTACCGTGCCGCCCTGCAGCTCGGCCAACTGCCTGACCATCGCCAGGCCGAGGCCGGTGCCTTCGAATTTCCGCGCCAGGCTGCTGTCGATCTGGCTGAAGGCCTGGAACAGGGTCGCCATGTCCGGCTCCGAGATCCCGATGCCGCTGTCGCTGACGCACAGTTCCAGAAAATCCTTGTACTCGTTGTCGGCAAGGGGGAAGCCATGCACCGGCCAGTGTCCGGCAAGATGGCCGACGGCGCGGCGCGGCACGCGCCGCGCGTGCAAGGTGACGGCGCCGCCATTGGCGCTGAATTTGACGGCATTCGAGAGCAGGTTGTAGACAATTTGCTTGGTCTTGCGGATGTCCAGTTGCGGCATGCCCAGGTCGTCGCCAATCTCCAGGCTCAGCGCGATGTTCTGGGCCGCCGCCTTTTCGCGCACGATGGTCAGGCTGTTCGGCAGAAGGCTGTGCAGGTCGACGGCATCGAGTTCGAGCGCCATCATGCCGGCTTCGACTTTCGACAGGTCCAGGATGTCGTTGATCAGCGAGAGCAAGTGCAGGCCGCTGTTGAAAATGTCACCGGCGCATTCGTGTTGCAGGGCGCTGGTCTGGCCCAGAAAACCGTCCTTGAGCGCCTCGGAAAAGCCGATGATGGCGTTGAGGGGCGTACGCAACTCGTGCGACATGGTGGCCAGGAATTCGGACTTCATGCGGCTGGCGCGTTCCAGCTCAATATTTTTCACTTCCAGCGTGTGCTCGAAACGCTTGCGCTCGGTGACGTCGCGCGCGGCGGCGAACACGCCCTGCAGCTTGCGGTCGCGGTCGTGGAAGGTGGCGGCGTTGTACGAGACCACGGTTTCGGCCCCGTTGAGGGCGCGCACCGTCAGTTCGTAATCGGTCACCTTGTTTTCCTGGAGCACGCGCTTGATGGCCGCGTCGGCCTGGCTCTGGTCGGTAAAGAACTTCTTGCTTGGGGCGCCGATCAGTTCATCGCGGGTGCGCCCGGTGAGGGCGACCATTTGCTGGTTCACGTCCGAGATGATGCCTTGCGGGTCGGTCATCATCAAGGCGTCGAGATTGGACTCGATCAGCGAACGGGTGTAGAACTGCTGGTCGCGCAGGCGCTGGTCCAGCAGCGCCTGCGCCGCCTCGACTTGCTTGCGGGCGGTATTGTCGGTGCCGATCAGCAGGTAGCCGATGATGTCGTCGTGGGCGTCGCGCAGGGCGGTGACCGAGACGATGGCCGGAAAGCGGCTGCCATCCTTGCGCACGTAGGTCAGCTCGTAAATATCTTCAATGCCGCGCGATGCCTTGAACACCAGCGCTTCGAAGCCGGGCGTGATCGGCGTTTCCAGCTCCAGGCTGAGGGCCTTGGCGCGCGCGATCACTTCCTGGGGATCGGAGATATCGGCCGGAGTGATCGTGTTCATCACTTCGAGCGCCGTGTAGCCCAGCATGCGTTCGGCCCCGACGTTGAAAATCTGGATGACGCCCTTGGCGTCGGTGGCGATACTGGAAAAATTGGCGCTGTTGAAAATGGCGCTCTGCAGCGCGCCGGCCTTGAGCAGCGCCTCTTCGGCCTGTTTGCGCGCGGTATTGTCGGTGCCGATGAGCAGGTAGCCGATGATGGCGTTTTGCGCGTCGCGTAATGCGGTCACCGAGACCACCGCCGGAAAGCGGCTGCCATCCTTGCGGAAATAGGTCAGCTCGTAAATGTCTTCGATGCCGCGCGAGGCCTTGAACACCAGCGCCTCGAAGCCCGGCGTGATGGGCGTGTCGAGTTCCACGCTGAGGGCCTTGGCGCGCACGATCACTTCCAGCGGATCGGAAATGTCGGCCGGCGTGATCTTGTTCACCACGTCGAGTGCGGTGTAGCCCAGCATGCGTTCGGCCCCGACGTTGAAGATCTGGATGACGCCCTTGGCGTCGGTGGCGATGCTGGAGAAATTGGCGCTGTTGAAAATGGCGCTTTGCAGCGCGCCGGCCTTGAGCAAGGCCTCTTCGGCCCGCTTGCGCGCCGTATTGTCGGTGCCGATCAGCAGGTAGCCGATGATCGCATTGTGATCGTCGCGCAAGGCGGTGACCGACACGAGCGCCGGGAAGCGGCTGCCATCCTTGCGGATATAGCTCAGCTCGTAAATATCTTCGATGCCGCGCGAGGCCTTGAAGACCAGGGCTTCGAAACCGGGCGTGATGATGGTGTCCAGTTCCAGGCTCAGTTCCGCTGCCCGTGCGATCATTTCCTGCGGATCCGAAATGTCGGCAGGCGTGATGCGGTTGACGACGTCGAGCGCGGTATAGCCGAGCATGCGCTCGGCGCCGACGTTGAAAATCTGGATGACTCCCTTTTCGTCGGTGGCGATGCTGGAGAAATAGGCGCTATTGAAAATGGCGTCCTGTAAAGCACCTGTCTTGAGCAAGCTTTCCTGGCGCTTGAATTCAATATTTCCGTCAGTAATTAATTTATGCTCGATCGTGCCGATGTCAAACCCGGGCGTATGCATGTGCGCTTTCGCGTGAACGACTTATGATCAGTCTGTGGCACGAAATTGGCGCACTCGCAACTGCAGAACAGGCTGGCCGAGAGGCTGGAAAAGGTACGTTGCCGACGCGGCGAGGAATGTCAATACAAATAAAGTATAGCAGTTACTAAGCTATGCAGCCGGGAAAAACGCAGTTGTACGACAACAAGAGGCCGGACCGCGCGCTACGTGCCGCATTGCGATCCGGGCGCGATCGCGGTTGGAGACGGCGTTCGGGGCTGACGCCGGGGCGCGCCGGCAGATGCACCGGCAGGCGGGCGGCGGCGACGCCCTGGGCGCCCCTGCCGCCGGATCGATAGTCGAGACGCAAACAACGGCGTTGAAAACACGGAAGCCTCCGCGAGGGGAGGCTTCCGTTTGTTACTGTCCGGCAAGCGCCGCTTGCGCGGCACGCCGACCGGGTCGACGATTAACGGTCGCCGTACGAGCTGCGGGTACGCTCGGAAGCCGGACGCGGGTTCGAACCCTTGTAGCCGCCGCCGGTGGCGCCTTCCTTGCGTGGGGCTGCGCCCGGTTTGCTGAACGTACGCTGGCCTGGCTTGGCGCCGCCGCGGTTGTCGCCTGGTTTCCAGGTGCCTGGACGGGCAGCCGAACGTGGCGCCGACGCGGTTTTCTTCGGCTCGAAGCCTTCGATCACGTTGACCGGGATGAGCTGCTTGGTGAAGCGCTCGATGCGCTTGACGTTCATGCCTTCAGCATGGTTCACCAGCGAGATCGCCAGGCCATTGCGGCCGGCACGGCCGGTACGGCCGATACGGTGCACATAGTCTTCAGGGAACTTCGGCAGGTCGTAGTTGAACACGTGGGTGATGTTCGGGACATCGATACCACGGGCGGCAACGTCGGTCGCGACCAGCACGCGGACCTGGCCGCGGCGCAGGCCGTCCAGGGTACGGTTACGGGCGCCCTGGTGCATGTCGCCATGCAGTGCCGCTGCCGAGAAACCGGCGATGTTCAGGCGGTCGGCGATGGTGTCGGCGTCACGCTTGGTGGCGGTGAACACAACAGCCTGGTCCAGCGTTTCGTCGCGCAGCAGATGGTCGAGCAGGCGGTTCTTGTGCGACAGGTCGTCGACGAAGTGCACGCGCTGCACGATGTTTTCGTGCTTCGATGCCGAACCGGCGATCTGGATGATCATCGGGTCGGTGGTGATGCGGCGGGCCATGTTGCCGACCATGCCGTCGAGCGTGGCCGAGAACAGCATGGTCTGGCGGTTCGCCGGCGTGGCGGCGATAATTTTTTCGATGTCGTCGATGAAACCCATGTCCAGCATGCGGTCAGCTTCGTCCAGCACCAGGATTTCGAGTTCCGAGAAATCGATCTTGCCCGATTCCATATGGTCGATCAGACGGCCAGGGGTAGCGACCAGAATTTCCGGGTTGCGTGCCAGCAGTTGCATCTGCTTAGGATAAGGCATGCCGCCCAGGATCGACACGGCCTTGATACGGCGGATCTGGGTGCCGTATTTTTCGGTCGCGCTGGTCACTTGCAGTGCCAGTTCGCGGGTCGGGGTCAGCACCAGCATTTTAGGCTGTGCAGCTTTGAAACGTGGACGCTCGCCGCGGGCACGCGCATTCTGCGCTTCCTGGGCTGCGTTCTTGGATGCCTGCGATTGCTCGGCAACGGCAAATTTGTGAAGTGCTGGCAGCATGAATGCTGCGGTCTTGCCGGAACCGGTCTGCGACGATACCAGCAGGTCGCGGCCGCTGATGGCGGCAGGAACAGCTTGCTCCTGAACTGGGGTCGGCACGGTGTAACCGGCATCGGTTACTGCTTTTACGATAGACGCGTGGAGGCCTAATGCTTCAAAACTCATTATGTTCTTTTCTTTCGGTATAGATCAGCGCCCGAGCACATGCTCCGAGCGCAAAATAGCAACGCCAACCAACACAACGAAATGACTCAGGATGAAAGAAATTTCGGCACAAAAGCTTTGCGCCGGGACGGTGTCAGGTGCGACACACAAGGCGGGAGGGCTTTATTGAGGGTATCCGTGGGATACGCCTAGGCTTGCGAAGCTGCTAGTTTTACTTCTTTGTTACTGCTAAGGGCCATCGCTTCAGTCTGATTGCGAGAAACGTATTGCAGCGCACAAACAACACTATACAGTAGTTTCACTGTAGTTGTATAGGTAAATCCGAATAGTGTGTATCAAAAAGCTGGATTTACCGGGGAAGTCTTGGTAGATAAAGCGGCGTGGCGGGCGCACCGGGATGCGCCCGCCAGCGGCGATCAGCCGCCGCGCCGTTTGTAGCGCGACGTTTCGTTGGCTGCCGTCTTGGCGTTGCGCCCGGACACGCGCGTTTTCAGCTCGGCGACCTTGCCCTTGATGCGTTGGGCGTTGGTCTGCTTTTCGGCGCGCCCACCGCGGCGGCCGGCGCGTTCGGCTTCGAACGCCATGACCGCGTTGTCGACGACGTGCTCGGCGATATCGTTGTGCACCGAGGTCGAGATTTTCGGCACCAGGATGGTGGAGCCGGCCTTCAGGCGGGTTGCCGCCGGAATATTGTTGGCCTGGCGGATCACTTCCGGCGTGGTGCCGAAGCGCGACGCCAGCGACGCGATGCTGTCCTTGGCGCCGGTGATCTTGTGCGTGGTCCAGGTCGACAGGGCACGGCCCCATTGCGACAGATTCAGGTGGAACTTCTCCGCATTTTCCTGTGGCAACAGAATCTTGGTCTGCTCGCCGCCGGTGATGACCGGGCGGTTGAACTGCGGATTGAGCGCCTTGAATTCCTCGACCGACAGTTCGGCCAGCTGGGCGGCGATGGTCAGGTCGATGTCGCTGGTCTTGTCGACCGTGGTGAAGTAGGGCGTATTGTCGATCACCGGCAGCGATACGTGGTACTGGGCCGGGTTGGCGATGATGTTCTTGACCGCCTGCAGTTTCGGCACGTATTCGCGCGTTTCTGCCGGCATGTGCTCGTACAGGCTTTCGTAGTCGGTCGGCTTGCCGAGCGCCTGGTTCTTCTTGATGGCGCGCTGGACATTGCCTTCGCCCCAGTTATAGGCGGCCAGGGCCAGCGGCCAGTCGCCGAACATGCCATACAGGCGCTGCAGGTAGCTCAGCGCGGCATCGGTCGAGGCCAGCACGCCGCGGCGCTCGTCCTTGAACATGTCTTGCTTGAGATTGAAATCCTTGCCGGTGCCGGGCACGAACTGCCACATGCCGGCGGCGTTGGCCTTGGAATAGGCTTGCGGATTGAAGGCCGATTCGATAATCGGCAGCAATGCCAGCTCGGTCGGCATGTTGCGCTTCTCGAGTTCCTGGACCACGTGGAACAGGTAACGCGAGGCGCGCGCCGAGGTGCGGGCGATATAGTCGGGACGGGTGCTATACCACTTGACGTGCTTGGTAACGAGCTCGTTGTCGATGTCGGGAATGGCGTAGCCGGTGCGGATACGGCCCCAGACATCGGCTTCCTTGTATTCATCTGCCTTGACGGCGGGGAAGGGATGCAGTGGGGCTGGTGCAGGCTTGACCGTCGGGGCGAGCGGCGCAACGTTGGTTGAGACGGAGTCGACCGCGTGGCTGAGCGCAGGCGCGAGCATCAGAACGAGGACTGCAAGTGAAGTGGTATTGCGTGTCGTTTTTTGCATAGCGTTCCATTGTTGGGTCCGAAAACTGCTGGACAGACGAATAGATAAGGTCGGAGTGTACGTACCACTTATCGTTTGAGTCAAGTCAAATGTATGTGTGCGCGGCAAATATTTTGATAACACTTTCGACCAATATTGTTGCATCGGAAAAGACCAATTGCCGGGAGTATGCCTTAAAAGTTCCAGGATACTATCAGTGTATGGACGGGGTCGCTTGAGATACACCCAGGGGGTATGCATGATGTTCTCCTATGGCAAGGATGCGCGGGAGAGCGCTGCGCGGGGCCGGCGAGGGCGGATGCGGCAGGCCCGCGAACAATACCAAAACCGGGGCGTCGCCGGTGCTGGCCGCGAACCGGGCGTCGGCCTCTAAACTACTCGCACGCGTGGGCGCACCTATGAGGTGGCGCAAAGAGTGCGTACAATTTGGTTTTTGCGCGGGCGCTTGCGTCTCGCGCATTGTCTATTACTGAAAGCATCCGCATGAGCACCCCCAATCTGAACGCCGATGATGACCAGATCATTGCCGCTACCCAACAATGGCTGGAAAAAGCCGTCATCGGACTCAATCTGTGTCCGTTCGCCAAGGCTGTTCATGTGAAAAAGCAGGTGCGCTACGTCGTTTCCAGCGCCACCACGCCGGAAGTCTTGCTCGAAACCCTGATGAATGAACTGCAACTGCTGTCCGATACCGACCCGGAAGCGATCGACACCACCCTGCTGATTCACCCCTTCGTGCTGGGCGACTTCCTCGACTACAACGAATTTCTCGACGTGGCCGATGCCGCGCTGGAAGACATGCAGCTCGACGGCGAACTGCAGGTGGCCAGTTTCCATCCCCAATACCAGTTCGCCGACACCGATATCAACGATATCGGCAACTTCACCAACCGCGCGCCATACCCCATCCTGCACCTGCTGCGCGAAGACAGCATCGAGCGGGCGGTCGAGGCATTCCCGGAAGCGTCCGAGATTTTCGACAAGAATATTGAAACCATGGAAAAGCTCGGTCACGAAGGCTGGGATGCGCTCGATGTCGGCCCCGCCAAGTGAGGGCGCCATGAAGCCGCCTGAACGGCCGGACACGCCCTGTGTCGCCGTCTGCTCGACCACCTTCGACGAGATCTGCCGCGGCTGCGGGCGCAGCGTGGTGGAAGTGGCGCACTGGGTGTCGATGAGCGAGGCCGACAAGGAAGTGGTGTGGGTCCGTATCCTTGCCCAAGGCTACCCGCGCCGCAATACCTGATGTGCAATCGGGCCAGCGACGGCGCGCGGCGCTGTCCCTTCCTCTTTTCATCCTTGTCGCATGTCTCAGGCATCCCAATGTTCGGTACCGAACGGATATATTTCCAATAGGAAGTGAAAATTGAGGCGGGTCAATTCTGGCTCATTGCCGACGCCTCGGCGGAGACCCAAGGCGCGAGGGGAATTAAGCATGATACTAATAGTGGACGACGATGTGGGCATGGCAGAGACCTGCTCGATGTTCCTGGAGGCGCATGGGTTCGACGTCAGTATCGCAGCCAGCGGCGCTGAAGCGCTTTCCAGGCTCGGCGGCGCGCCGCACACGCTGCTCATTTCAGACTGTGCCATGCCTGAAATGAGCGGCGTGGAGTTAAGCGAGAATCTGAAAGCCGATCCAGCGACGGCACGCCTTCCCATCTTGCTGATGAGCGCCTCGTTGCGGTGCGATATCGCCAAAAGCACGGCCTACGATGCCTTCCTGCGCAAACCGTTCCTGGCGGAAAACCTGCTGATCGAAGTGCGCAAGCTGCTCAAGGGCGTCAACCCGGTGCGCAACGATTTCAGCGAGGTTTGAATGCGCTTATCAGAATTTATCCTCGGTAATCTTGACCCCATCCTGGCGGAGTGGGAAGCGTTTGCGGCCACGCTGGCGCCGCTCGAAGATGCCGACCGCATCGAACTGCGCGATCACGCCACCGAGGTATTAAAAGTCATCGCCACCGATTTGGATACCCCGCAAGCCGAAAGTCAAAGCATTGCCAAGTCGCAGGGCCTCGCTCCAGTCGCCGGAATCGACACCGCCGCCGAAATTCACGCGGCCGCGCGCATGTCGTCCGGTTTGAACAGCGATCAGGTGATGGCCGAATTCAGGGCGCTCAGGTCGAGCGTGCTGCGCTTGTGGGCGCGCAGCGTGACCATCACGACTGCGGACGAAATCCAGGACATGGTGCGTTTCAATGAAGCGGTAGACCAGGCGCAAAGCGAATCGATGGCCCGATATTCCAAGCTGCTGCGCGATGCCCAAAGCCTGTTCCTGGCCATTCTCGGCCACGATGTGCGCTCGCCGCTCGGCGCGGTGAGCATGGGCGCCCAAGTCCTGCTGCATGACCAAACCTTGCCGTCGAAGGTGCTCAAGGTGGGCCTGAGGATTTTCAACAGTGCGAAACGGGTGGACGAGATCGTGCGCGATCTGCTGGACTTTTCCACGTCCCACCTTGGCGGTGGGATTCCCATCGATCCCTACACCGTCGATCTCGATCACATATGCCTCAATGTGGTTGAGGAAGCGCGGACATTTCATCCCGACCGTCGGATCGAGTTCGTTTCCGAGGGCAATCTGACTGGCAGCTGGGATGGGCCGCGCCTGGCCCAGGCATTTGCCAACCTGATCTCGAATGCCATCCAGCATGGCAAGGAGGAAGGTGCCATCCGCATCGCGATTAACGGATGCCGGCCGGAGGTTGTGTTCGAAGTGAAAAACGACGCCGATGCGATTCCCCCGGCCAAATTGAGAACGCTATTCGATCCGGTAAAAAGCTTTGCCATCCGCCCGCCCAGCGAGCGCAGCATGTCCAGGGTGCAAAACCTGGGGTTGGGCTTGTACGTCGTGAAAGAGATTGTAAGGGCGCATGAAGGCCAGATTTCGGTCACTTCCACGAGGGAAACCGGGGTGACATTCACGGTCAGTCTTCCCCGCCTCACGCCGCACCGCAGGAATGGCGACGGCTAGCGCGGTTGCGCATGCGCAGGATGGCCGGCAGGGGAGCCGCGCGGCTCCCCAGACTAACTATATATATACGGCTTAAAACGAGCCGATGAAATCCTTCTTGCCCACTTCCACGCCGTTATGGCGCAGGATCGCGTACGCGGTCGTGGCGTGGAAATAGAAGTGCGGCAGCGCGTAATGCACCAGATAGACCTGGCCCTTGAAGTGCTTGGCGTTGGCGCCGCTGCTGGTGCTGATGTCGCGCTGGGCGCTCGCTTCGATGCCGTCCTGCGGCAGGCCGTTGATGAATTCCAGCGTCTTGGCGATGCGCTCTTTCAGGTCGGCGAACGTCTGCTCGGTATCTTCATAGCGCGGCACGTCCACGCCTGCCAGGCGGGCGCAGCAGCCCTTGGCGAAGTCGGCCGCGACCTGGACCTGGCGCAGCAAGGGAAACATGTCCGGATACAGGCGCGCCTGCAGCAGGGCGGCCGGTTCGATCTTCTTTTCGGTGGCGTGGGCTTCGGCCTTGTCGATGACGGCCGACAGGCTGGTCAGGATCTGCTTGAAAACGGGTACCGAGGCGTCGTACATGGAAAAAGTCATTGGGAATCCCTTTTAGAAAAGTGCTGCGATGATAGCAAGTCGGCGGGATTCGCGCTGAGCGGCTGTTCATTTGCATTTGCCAACGGATGAGACGACATCTTTGTTGACAACTACCGAGCGACCGAGGCATTGACCGACATACCAGGATCAGCTGCATGGCCGCCTTGGCGTCAGCAATAAGGTCAACTGTTTTCATCTCCCCGTCTGTAAAACGCCTCATCGGCCCGTGCCGTTGGTGACTTGACGAGAGCTTCCGTGCATAATTCCGTATAGAAAACTTTTCTTGCCTAACTTATCATTCAGGCATCTTCCCCATGCTTTCAGACTTGCTGCATGCTTAGCACGGCCTACCAACGTTTCCGTACCAAGCTGAGCAGGCTGTACGGGTTGTCGATTTACGGCGCGCTGATGCTGGTCGTTTTCGGCGGGCTGGTCATTCCTGCGATGATTGGCAGCTATGTGCTGATCGGGGTGCAGGAGCAGACGGCGGCCAAGGCGGTACTGAACGAGTCGCTGCGCCGCAATGTCGACATTCTCGCCCTCGGCATGCAGGAGTCGCTCTGGAACATGAACGCCGAGTCGGCCCAGTCGCTGGTCGAATCGGTGATGCGCGATCCGTCGGTGCTGCGCATCCAGGTGATCGGCCAGTCCGACGCCCCGTTCATCAACATCCACTCGGCCCAGCGCCGGGCCGGCCATATCTACCGCGCCCAGCGCGACATCCTGGTGCGCGGCGAACGCATCGGGGTGGTGGTGGTCGAGATGGACGACGCCCGCAGCCAGCAGGAATTGCGCGGCAAGCAGTCCAGCTACGCCTTCGTGCTGGCGTTCCAGCTGACCGTGTCGCTGGTCCTGATCGTCCTGTTCCTCAACAAGCGCCTGCTGGTGCCGCTGCGCCAGCTGATGAAATTTTCCGACCGTCTCTCGCACGGCGACTTCGAGACGCGCCTCGACCTCGAAGGCAGCGATGAACTGGGCCGCCTGGCCAAGCAGATGGAGCAGATGCGGGTCGCCATCAAGCACCTGTTCGAAGATATCGGCCGGCGCGAGGAGCGCTTTCGCACCATCGTCACCCAGGTTCCCGGCGCGGTGTTTCGGGTGCGCCCGGGCGGCTCGATCGATTTCGTCAGCGACGCCATCGAAGACATTTCCGGCTACCCGGCCGCGCTGCTCATGCGCAGCACCACCGATGCCTGGTCGGACCTGATCTGCCCCGAAGACCGGCGCATGCAAAGCCGCACCGTGCGCGAAGCGATGGCCAGCGGACGCCCGTACGAAATCGAATACCGCATCATCGACGCCGGCGGCATCGAGCGGTGGGTCTCCGAGAACGGCCAGCCGCAGACGGCCGCCGTGCCTGAAAAATCGTGGGTCGACGGGATCATTTCCGACATCAGCGAACGCAAACACAACGAGATGCGCATCGCGGCGCTGCTGACCGAGCAAAGCGCAATCCTCGACAACGTCATGTTCGGCGTGATGTTCGTGCGCGAACGGCGCATCGTGTCGGTCAACCGCCGCTGCGAAGACCTGTTCGGCTACGCCAGCGGCGAGATGACCGGCAAGCTGGCCGACATCATGTATCCGAATCACGACGAATTCGTGCGCGCCGGCGAGCAGCAGTACGCGGCCCTGGCCGAGGGCAAGGATTACAACGAAGAGCGCCAGTACATGAAAGAGGACGGCACCGTCTTCTGGTGCCGCGTGAGCGGCTGCGCGCTCGACCCGGCACGCCCCAACGGCGGCAGCATCTGGGTCTATGCCGACGTCACCGAGCGGCGCGAGGCCGAGGAAAAGCTGCGCCTGTCGGCCACGGTGCTCGAACATATCGCCGACGCCGTCATGGTCATCGACGTCGACCTGGGTATCGTTGCCGTCAATCCGGCCTTCACCAGGATCACGGGCTTCAGCGAGAGCGAGGCGGTCGGCAAGGATGTGCGCCTGACCCGCTCGCACACCGAAAACCCGGCCATGTACCAGCAGATGTGGGCCGAACTGGGCGAAGTCGGTTTCTGGCGCGGCGAGCGCTGGGACACGCGCAAGAGCGGCGAAACCTACCTGCAGTGGCTCACCGTGTCGGCGGTGCGCGACAATCATGGCGTCACCACCCAGTACGTGGCCGTGTTCAGCGACATCACCAAGGTCAAGGAATCGCAGGAGCAGCTCGATCACATGGCGCACCACGATTCGCTCACGGCGCTGCCCAACCGCCTGCTGTTCCACGACCGCCTGCTGCACGCGCTCAAGCGCGCCGCGCGCGACGGCCAGCAGCTGGCGGTGCTGTTCATCGACCTGGATCGCTTCAAGAACGTCAACGACACGCTCGGCCACCACGTCGGCGACGAGCTGCTCAAGCAGGTTGCGTCGGCCCTGCAGGGCAAGCTGCGCGAAGGCGACACCTTGGCGCGCCTGGGCGGCGACGAATTCATCGTCCTGCTCGAAAACGTCAGCGGCCAGTCTGGCGCCGGCCAGGTGGCCGAAAAACTGATGGCCATGTTCGAGCAGCCCTTCATCGTGTCCGACTACGAGTTGTTCGTCACCGGCAGCGTCGGCATCAGCATGTTCCCGGACGACGCGGCCGACCTGAATATGTTGATCCGCAATGCCGACGTGGCGATGTACCAGGCCAAGGCGCGCGGCCGCAACGGCTACCAGTTCTACGCGCCGTCGATGACGGGTGAAGGCGTCGAGCGCCTGCGCCTCGAAGCGATGCTGCGCCGCTCGATCGACAAGAACGAAATCTTCCTCAATTACCAGCCGCAGGTCGAAATCGATACGGGCCGCCTGATCGGGGTCGAGGCGCTGGTGCGCTGGACTAATCCGGAACTGGGCAATGTGCCGCCGGTGCGCTTCATTCCGCTGGCCGAGGACACCGGTTTCATCAACCAGCTCGGCAAGTGGGTGCTGGACGAAGCCTGCCGCCAGATGATCCGCTGGGAGGCGGCCGGCCTGCACGTGCCGAAAATCGCGGTCAACCTGTCGGTCAAGCAGTTCGAGCGCGGCAGCATCGTCAACATGGTGGCCGATATCCTCAAGGAGACGGGGCTGGCGCCCCAGCGCCTGCAGCTGGAAGTGACCGAGTCGGTGATCATGAATACGGGCGACGCGCTGGTCTTCATCAACGACCTGCATTCGATCGGCGTGGGACTGGCGATCGACGATTTCGGCACCGGCTATTCGTCGCTGGCCTACCTCAAGCAGTTGCCGGTGCAGACGCTGAAGATCGACCGCAGCTTCATCAAGGACATCTCGACCGACGTGAACGACGAGGCGATCGCGATCGCCATCATCCAGCTTGGCAAGAGCATGAACCTGTCGGTAATCGCCGAGGGTGTCGAAACCGAGGAGCAGGCCGCCTTTTTGCTGCGCCACGGCTGCAACCAGGCGCAGGGCTACCTGTACAGCCGCCCCGAGCTGCCCGAGACGATCCTGGCGCGCTGGCCGGCGCGCTTGCCGGCGTAAACACTGACTGTCGTGCCGGACGGATGGCGTGCTACAGTGCGAATCCCCGCGCACGCCATGAGAATGCAATGAGCCAGTCCACACCGAAGAACAAGACCCGCCGCCGTTTTTTGCTCGGCGGCCTCGCTGCCGGCGGCGCCCTGGTCGTCGGCTGGGGCATCCAGCCGCCGCGCCAGCGCCTGTACACCGCGCAGCCCTTGCCGGTGACCGGCGGCGCCGTGGCCCTGAACGGCTGGGTGGCGATCGCGCCCGACGGCACGGTGTCGGTGGTGGTGCCGCGCTGCGAAATGGGGCAGGGCGTGAACACCGCGCTGCCGATGCTGCTGGCCGAGGAGCTCGACGTGCCACTGTCGCAGGTGCGCATCACCCAGGCGCCGATCGACAAGATCTTCAGCAATCTCGAAGTGCTGCGCGAGAACCTGCCGTTCCATCCCGACGATCGCGGCAGCCTCAAGGAAGGCGCGCAGTGGATGCTCGCTAAAGTTGCGCGCGAACTGGGCATCATGATGACCGGCGGGTCGAGCAGCATCAAGGATGCCTGGCTGCCGATGCGTGAAGCGGGCGCGGTGGCGCGCGCCATGCTGATCGCCGCCGCGGCCAAGGAATGGGGCGTGCCGGCGGCGCAGTGCAAGGGCGTGGGCGGCTTCGTGGTCCACCCGGGCGGCAAGCGCGCCTCGTACGGCAGCCTGGCCGCCAGGGCGGCAGCGGCAGGCCTCGATATTTCCCCGTCCGACGTGCGCCTCAAGCAGCCCGGCGAATTCACCCTGATCGGCACGCCCCAGGCGCGCCGCGATTCGCCGGCCAAGGTCAATGGCAGCGCCATGTTCGGGATCGACGCGCGCCCGCCCGGCATGCTGTATGCGGCGGTGGCGATGTCGCCGGTGGTGGGCGGCACGGTCGCGTCGTTCGATGCCGCCAAGGCCAAGGCGATGCCGGGCGTGGTGGGCGTGGTCGACGTGTCGGCCTCGTTGTCCGGCAAAACCGGCGCCGGCGCGGGCGTGGCGGTGATCGCCGACTCGTACTGGCGCGCACGCCAGGCGCTGGGTGCGCTGGCCGTCAAATGGAACGAGGGCGCCAATGCCGGGTTATCGAGCGCCGATATTTTCAAGCAGTTCGCCAGTGCGCTCGATACCGAATCGGGCTTTACCTATTACGACAATGGCGATGTGGCCCTGGCCACGGGCGCGGTCAAGACCATCCGCGCCGAATACCGCGCGCCTTTCCTCGCGCACGCCACCATGGAGCCGATGAACTGCACCGCGCAGGTGGCGGGCGGCAAGGTGATGCTGTGGGCCTCGACCCAGGTGCCCAGCATGTGCGTCGACGTGGCGGCAAAGGTGGCGGGCGTAAACCGCGCCGACGTGTCGGTCGACGTGCTGCTGCTGGGCGGCGGCTTCGGGCGCCGCCTGGAGGTGGACGTGGTGGCGCAGGCGGTTGCCGTGGCCATGGCGGCCGGCGGCAAGCCGGTGCAGCTGGTCTGGTCGCGCGAGGACGACATGACGCACGATGTGTACCGCCCGGCCGCGCTGGCGCGCTTTACCGGCAGCGTGGACGCCAAGGGCGGCATCGTCAGCTACGACAACAAGTCGGTCAGCGGCTCGATCGGGCACCAGTACTTTCCGCGCAACCTGGGCCTGCCCGGCGTCGGTCCGGACAAGACCACGGCCGAAGGCGAGTACGACATGCAGTACGAGATCGATAACCAGCGCGTGGTGCACGTCATCGTCGACAGCCAGGTGCCGCTCGGTTACTGGCGCTCGGTGGGCCACTCGCACAATGCGTTTTTCAAGGAGAGCTTCATCGACGAACTGGCGCATGCCGCCGGCCAGGATGGGGCGCCGTTCCGGCGCGCGCTGCTGGCGCGCCATCCGCGTCATCTGGCGGTGCTCGACGCGGCGCTGGCCAAGGCCGGCGCCGCGCCGGCCGGCCGCGCGCATGGCGTAGCGCTGCACCAGTCGTTCGGCAGCATCGTGGCGCAGGTGGCCGAGGTGTCGGTGACGGACAAGCAGATCCGCGTGCACCGCGTCGTGTGCGCGATCGATTGCGGCCTGGCGGTCAATCCGAATATCATCGCGCAGCAGATGGAGTCGGCCGTGGTGTTCGGCCTGTCGGCCGCGCTGGCGGGGGAGATCACGCTCAAGAACGGGCGCGTCGAGCAAGGCAATTTCGGCGACTATCCGGTGCTGCGCATCGACAGCACGCCCGAGGTGGAGACGGTGATCATCAAGAGTGCCCAGCCGCCCGAGGGAGTGGGCGAGCCGGGCACGCCGCCGATCGCGCCGGCCGTGGCCAACGCGGTGTTCAAACTGACCGGGCAGCGCTTGCGCAGCCTGCCGCTGCGCCTGGCCTGACGGGCGCTCCTCGGGCCGCGGGCCTTAGTTGGTCCGCGCCGGTTTGTGCGCCTTGATCGCTATCTCCGGCGTGGCGGGCTCGATCGTTTGCTCTTTTCGTTGCGCCATCGTGGCCAGGCCGCGCAGATCGATCGATTGCAGGTACGCGTGCACGTGGGTCGCCAGCTCGGTCTCGGCCAGTTCGATCTTGATGCGTTGCGCGGCGCGCTCCGGGTTCCGGTTGTTGTCGATGAGCGCGGCGATGTCCGGCTCGTCCAGTTCCGATGCCATCACGCGCGCTTCGACGGCGGCAATCTCTTCAAACTTGAACTGCTCCCTGAGCATGCGGGCAAAGCGCCTCGATTGCTCGCTTTGCCCGGTGCTTTGCACGACGCCGTCGGCGCCGGTCACTTCCACCGCCATCGTCTCCAGCCTGGCCATGTTGGCGTCGAAGCGCCCGCGCGCACCGGGCCACTCCAGCATCATGGCCAGGGCCAGTGCTTCCTTCGAGCCGGCGCGCGGCAGCGGGAGCCGGACGGCAGTGAAGGTGCTGTCGGGGTTGAGCGTCATGAATTGCGCCGTGCGTTCGGCAATGTGCGCCTGGACGGCCGGTGCCCGCTTCTGCATGGCCGGCGCGATCTTGTCGATGAAGGTCTGGCCGAACGGACTTTGCGCCTGAACGATCAGCGCCTGCACCTCGGACTCCTGAAAGTGCTGCTGGTAGATCGCGACGGCCCCCGGTTCGATCACGCTCCAGCCGGCGCGTTCGCGCAGGATGGCGCTCATGAGTTCATGCGTCGCTTTCCTTTCCGCCTGTTTGCCGGTATCGGTTTCGTCCGGCCATGGCGGCGCCGCGGTCTCCAGGATCGCCGCGGCCATGCTCTCGCTCAGGCGCTCGGTCTTCGAGAGCGAAAAATAGCGGCCCAGGCTTTCCCTGGTGGCCGGTTCGGCCCAAGCCGGCTGAGACAGGGCCAGGGCGACCAGGCAGGCCCGCGCGAGCGAACGCACGGCGCTGGTGGCAGGCATGCGCGGCGGTCTCATTTCTTTGCGGGCGCCCTGGCGGCCTTGGCCGGCGTGGCCGGCGCTTCCTCGCTGCCGGCGTCGGCGAGCTGTTTGAGCACGTCGCCCGACTGCATCGCGGCGCTCATGCGCGTCATCAGTTCCGCGTCGGCCTGCGCGATCTTGATCCGTTGGGCGGCGCGCGCGGGATTCTTGTGCTCCTCGATCAGCGCGGCCATTTCCGTTTCGTTCAATTCGCCGGCGATCATGCGCGCCTCGATGGCGGCCATCTCTTCGAACTTGATCTCGTTGCGGATCGCCTTGGAGAAGCGCCGCACTTCCTCGCCGATACCGGCGGTCGCTTCGCCGTCGAACGCGGCCGCCATTTCCAGTCCGCGCGTTTCGATGTCGGCCATGTTCTTGTTGAAGTCATCGCGCGCGCCCGGCCAGTCGAGCATCAGGGCCAGGGCCAGCGCTTCTTTCGAGCCGGCCGGCGGCTGCGGCAGCACGACAGGGGGCGGCACGCTGCCCTCCTTGCGTTCCCTGAGTTCTTCAATGCGCTTGGCCAGATGGACCGCCACCACGGGCGGCTGTTTCAGCAGCGCCGGCGTGACCTTGTTGATGATCATCTGGCCGAGCGGGCTTTGGGCCTGCACGAGCAGGTCCTGCACATCGGACTCCTGCAAGTGCTTCTGGTAGCTCTCGATGGCGGCCGGTTCGACCTTGTTCCAGGCGATCTGCTTGCGAATAATGGCGCTGGTGCGCTCGAAGCGGGCCTTCAGGTTTGCCTTTTTCTTCGGATCGCTCTCGTCCTGCCATTCCCGAGCCTCGATCTCCAGCATCGCCTCGATGGCGGTATCGATCATGCGCTCCGATTTGGCAATCTCGAAGTAGCGGCGCAGGCTTTCCTCGGTGGCCGGTGCGGCGTGGGCGCCGTGTACCAAAGCCAGCGTGACAATGCATGCCTGCGCGAGCGCGCGCGCGGCGTTGATGAGCGGTGTATGCAAGACGTTCTTCATGGGGCGGTACTGGTTGGTATTGTTGAATGGCGGCCCGCTGCTGCCAGCGAGGCCGCTGTTACGAGGATGCCTGTTATTTGCTGGTGGCCTTGCCAGCCTTGGCCGGTTTGGCAGCGGCTTGCTCGCCTGCGAGCAGTTTCTGCATCTCTGCCGACTTCAGGGAGGCGCCTGCGCGGCCCATCAGTTCCGCTTCGATCTGCTCGATATTGCGGCGTTGCGCGAAGCGCGCGGGATTCTTGTTTTCCGCCGTGAGCGTAGCGATGTCCGCCTCGCTCATTTCCTCGGCGATCATGCGCGCCTGGGCTGCCGCCACCTCTTCAAACTTGAATTCGGTCCGGACCGCCGTGGCGAAGCGCCGCACGCGCTTGGCCAGGTCGGTATTGCCCTGGCTCTCGAACGAGGCCGCCTGTTCCAGCGACTTGTCCGCCACCTGCGCCATGCCCTTGGTGAACTGCTCGCGCGCGTCGGGCCATTCCAGCATCATGGCCTGCGCCAGTGCTTCCTTCGAGCCGGCCGCCGGCTTTGGCAGCGCAACAGGCGGCGGCACGCTGTCGTCCGTGCGCGCCTTCATTTCCTGGATGCGCTTGGACACATAGCCATCGACCACCGCCGGTTGCATCTGCAGCACCGGGTTGATCTTGTCGAGGAAGTTCTGGCCGAACGGGCTTTGCGCCATGACGATCATGTCCTTGACATCCGCTTCCTGCAAGTATTGCTGGTAGTCGGCGATGGCCTTCGGTCCGAACACGGTCGAGACGACATGCTTGCGCACGATACCGTACAGGCGCTCATAGCGGGTGGCCAGTTTTGCCTTTGCCTTGGGGTCGTTCTCCGCTTGCAATGCGCCCCCTTCGTTCCTGAGCATGGCTTTGGCCGCCGTGTCGGCGATGCGCTCGGACTTGGCGGCGTCGAAGTAGCGCTGCAGGCTCTCCCTGGTGGCTGGTTCGGCGTGGGCTGCTTGCGACAGGGCCAGGGTGACGATGAATGCTTGCGCGAGCGAACGCGCGACTTTGGTGAACATTGGTTGCAAGATAGGCTTTCGTTAGAGGTTGAGGAAATGTGAAACATGCGGCGATGCTGCCGCCGTGACGGGTTGGCGCTTACATGATTCCCATCATGCGCCCCTGGAATTCCTGCTCGGCCTTGCGCACCTTGCGTATCTGCGCCTGGCGTTCCGGGCGGCGGTTGTCTTCCATCAGCATGTTGATCTCGTCGGCGCTCAGCGCATTGGCGAGCATGCGTGCCTTGAGGGCCGTGACGTTGTCGAACGAGAGGCGCTTCTTCACGCTGGCGACTGCGCGCGCGATCCGCGCCCGCGATTTGACGCTTTCGTTCCTGGTGAGGGCGCTGGCCATCATGTCCACCGTCGGCGCGATGCGCCCTTCGAACTCTTCCCTTTCGCCAGGGATATCGCGCAGGAAGCTTTGCAGCAGCGCGTCGTTCGGTCCTGGCGGCGGCATCGCAGGGAGCGGCTTGGGCGGCCCTTTTCTGTTGGTAAGCTCGGACAGCGCCGCCATCAGGTATTGCTGGATCATCGGCAGCTGCCCGAGCAGCGCCGGGATCAATTTCTGATTGCCAACTTTCCCGGCCGGGCTGTTGGCGTGCGCGATCATTTCCTGCACATCGCTGTCGCTCAGCTCTTGCTGATAGCTCTCGATGGCGAGCGGCTCGAGCTTTTCCCACACCAGTTTGGTGCTGACCACCTCGTTGAAGTGGTCCATGACGATTTTCTTGCTTGCCTTTTGTACCGGATCGCGTTCCTTGCTCCAGTCTTCCTCGTAGCCTTTCTTGAATGCCTCGCTCGAAATGCTCAAGTGACGCTCGGTGCCGACGGCCTGGAAATACTCGCGCATGCGCGCGTCGGTGGCGGGGGCGGCCTGGGCGGCCTGGCACAGCACCAGGCTGGCGAGGGCAAGCTGCGTGACGAAGCGGACTGCTGACGATAGGGGAGTGTGCATGGTTTTTTTAGTGATGGTTAGGGGAGTTACGGCCGGCGCGCCTGCGCCGTATCGCGCACCCACTGGTTGGAGGCGGGAACGAACAGCAGGATGGTCCCGGCCAGCACGATGAGCTGGGTAATGACCGCCAGCGAGCCGTACAGGGTCGACACCACGAACGCCGTCTTGAAGGCATTGATGGAATTGAAGAAGCCGATGATGGCCAGCACCAGCCAGATCCAGCGTGCCACGTTCGAAGCGCGCGCGATAAAGTACATCAGCAACATCACGATGACGGTGCCGACGATCAGGCTGCCGTACACGAGGTTTTTCATCATGCCGGTGCCGAGCGCCACGCTCTGGGCGGCCAGCACGTCGGGCATGTAGATCAGCGAGATGACCATGCCGGCCAGCGAGGCCAGCACGCACAGCCCCAGGCCCGCCGTCGCGGTGAGGGGACGCGGCGGGAGTACCACTGGAGCGAGGGCCGCGCCGGACACGCCGGACAAGCCGCCCGGGGGCGCGTACGGATCGTATGCCTTACCATCGGCCGGGGCGGCGCTCTGCCAGGCCGCCGGCGTTGCCGCCTGCCGGCGCGGATTGTTGCGCAGCTCCTTGAGCTGGCGGAACCATGCATTGCTCGACGGCGCGAACAGCAGGCAGCTGAGCACGACAAGCATCACGTACACGGCGCACTTGATCATGGCGGCGCCCGGTGCATACTGGAACATCAGGGCAACCCAGATCAGCGCCAGCGCGCTGCCGGCCAGCATGCATACCAGCAGCCAGACCCAGCGCGCCCAGCCGCGCCCGAACGCGATCAGCGCCAGCACGCCGCCCATCACCGCCGTGACGAACAGGATGGTGTTCATTTCGTTGGCGCGCAGCGCTTCGTAGGTGGTCGCCTTTACCTCGGTCATGCTGAGCGTGAAGTTCACCCGCTCCGACAGAAAGGCGAAGTCGATCGCGGTGATCAGCAAGATGCACAGCGCGATGAGCATCAGCGTCACCAGCAGAAGGCGCGGGCGCGGCGCGGCGACGCCATAGTTGGCCGCGGCAGTGAAGAAGCCGCCGGCGGGTACGGCGTCTGGGGAAGACTGTGGGTTCATGGCGTTCTCGTCGAGAGGTTGGGGGGCGCCGGCATCGAAACCGGTGGTGCGCGCGGGGGTGCTGCCCGCACAGTGACGGTGCAAGGCGGGCCATGATGAAAATGTACACACATCCGCGCGCCAGGTCCATCGGCGCACGCGTGCGCCGGGTTGCGGATGCGCGGAAGATTATTTCAGGAACGTCGCAAGCGGCAGCCTGGTGTCGCACGCCTGTTTCGCGGCCTTGGCCTTGCCGGCCCACAGCGCCGCGTCGGCCGCGCTGGCGGTGACGCCTTCGCCATGGCGCAGCGCGCGCGCATAGCGGCACTGGCCCGGTGGGTGCGCCGCTTCGGCGGCCTGCTTGTACAGCGCTACCGCCTTGTCGCGCTCGGCCTCGGCGGCGCGGCCCAGGAACAGCATGTCCGCCAGGTTCACCGTGGCGTCCAGGTTGCCGCCTTCGTGGGCGCGTTCGAAATACTCGCGCGCCTTTTTCACGTCTTTCGGCAAGACCTTGCCGTTCTTGTAGAAGGTGGCCAGGTTGTTGAGCGAGGCCGGATTGCCCTGGCGCGCGGCGCGTTCGTACCAGGCCACCGCTTTACGCACGTCGGCCGGGCCGCCGCGCCCGAACTGGTACATCACGCCCAGGTGGTGCTGGGCCTGGCTTTCTTCGCCGGCCGCGGCCAGCGACAGCCACTGGCGCGCCTTGGCGTAGTCGCGCGCCACGCCATCTTCGCCGGTCAGGTAGATCATGCCGAGGATCGACTGGGCGCGCACGCTGGGCGTGTCGGCCTGGGCCGCCTGCAGCAGCAGCTTGAGGCCGCCGGGGCCGTCGCGCGGCACGTCAAGGCCGAAGAACAGGGCCTGGCCGGCATAGAACGCGCTGTTGGCGTCGCCCAGCGCGGCGCCCTGGCGCCACAGGCGCAGCGCTTCGGCCGGGTCCTTGGTCACGCCGGTGCCGTTGGCATGGCGCACGCCCAAGGCGAGGTAGGCGTCGGGATAGTTGGCGGCGGCCGCCTTGCGCGTCCATTCGAGCGACTTGGCGGCATCGGCCGGCACGCCGAGGCCGTCGCGCAGCATCAGGCCCAGGTTGAACTGGGATGCGCTGTGGCCCTGCTCGGCCAGCGGCAGCCATTGGGCGTAGGCGGCGGCGTGGCGCCCGGCGGTCGAATGTTCGAGCCCCAGGTCGCGCCGCAGTTCGCCTTCTTCGGTCAGCTTGCCGTTCTGGACCAGCACGCCGTACTGGGGCGTGGCCTTGGAGGCATCCGTGCCCGGCGTGCTCACGCAGCCGGACAAAAAGAAGGCGACAGCCACGCTGGCGAGGAGGGGGCGGAGGGCGATGTTCATGGATTGGGCGTCTGCTGATGAATGAGAGTGAGTAACTTGCTTACTTGCTGAGGCTATCGGCGGCGGCGCGGTCGAGCTTGCGCAGGCGGTCGAGCGCCTTGCGCCGTGCCGGCTGGTCCTGGCGCAGGCTGTGCAGCACCACCAGGCTGGTCCAGGCGTTGACCGAACCCGGATCGAGGGCGACCGACTTGTTCAAGGCGATCAGCGCCTTGGCGAAATTGCGTTTTTGCAGATAGCGCACGCCCAGCCCGTGCCAGGCGGCGGCGTAGGCCGGGTCGAGCCGGATCGCGCGCCGGCTGGCGTTGACGGCGTCGTCGATGCGTCCGATCGAGGCCATCGAGTTGCTCATGCCGTGCCACACGGCCGGGTCGTCGGCGCGCTGCCGCACCGCGTTGCGGTAGACCTGCAGCGCGTACGCGTACTTGCCTTGCGCATGCAGCAGCGAGGCGAGCGCGACGGCGGTGTTGTCGCGCGCCGGGGCCAGTTCGAGCGCCTTGCGGTAATCCTGTTCGGCTTCAGGCATCAGGCCGAGTTTTTCGTGCACCGTGCCGAGCGTGTGCCAGGCGAAGCTGCTGGACGGATCGAGTTCGATGGCACCCAGCAGGGCGGTGCGGGCCTGCTGGTATTTGCCGGACGCGGCCAGCACCGCGCCCAGGTTCTCGGCCACGGCCGGCAGGGTCGGGTCGGCCTTGTGGGCGCGCTCGTAGTAGCCGATGGCCGCTTCGCGCCTGTCGCGGCTGTTGGCGATGATGCCCAGCTCGTTGAGGGTTTGGGCATCGTCCGGCGCCAGGGTCAGGGCGCGCTTGAGCGCGGTTTCGGCCTCGGCCGTCTTGTCGAGGTGGTGCAGGGCCTTGCCGAGGTAGTACCAGGCGCGCGCCGAGCCCGGATTGCTGCGGGTCCAGGCGCGCGCCAGCGGCAGCACCTCGGTCCAGCGCTGCTCGAGGACCAGGGCGGCGATGGTGCTGTCGCCCAGGCTGTCGATCTGGGCGCGTACGGTGTCGTCGGCGGGCGGCTGGGGCGCCGCGCCGTGGGCGGCCAGCGACAAGGCCAGGCAGGCGGCGGCGATCGAGGTTTTCATCAGGGCGGTGCGGGCGGAAAGGAGCATGGTGTCAGCGGGCAGTCAGGTGGATGAAGCTCAGGTCGATTCTTGGTTGTCCGTAGTCTTCCTGGAACCGTTTTTGCGATCGTTCTTGAATTCCTTCTTAAAACTCAGGTAAGCGGGGGTCTTCATGATGCTGGCGAACTGCGGATCTTCGTCGAGCGCCAGCTTGCGTGCGTCGGCGCGTACCAGCGTATCGAACAATTGCTCCTGGTATTTGTTTTTGGTCACAGCGTTGGCCTTGAGATACACGGTGGCGCGTGTTTCGTAAAAATTGTCGAGCACCGAGGCGTCTTCGATCGGCGAAACGGTATCGAAGCACCGTTCGATCTGGGCGATGGCTTCTTCGTGCTGCGCGACCGTGGTGGCGACCGCGCTTTGCTCGTAGGCCAGCATGTTGTGGCAGGCGCGGCGCGCAGCGCGCACCACGTTGAACTCGGCCAGGTAGGGCCAGTCGTTGGGCGCGAGCACCTTGACGGTCTGGCGGCAGCTGGCCACCGCCGCTTCCTGCTCGCCCATTTCGTACAGGGCGAAGCGCTTGAAGTCGAGCACATAGGCCCACTGCGACTTTTCGCCGTAGTCCGGGTCGACCCGTTTCAGGGCTTTTTCGAGCTCCAGCACCTGTTCCCTGACGCTGGCGTAGCGCTTCTCGCTCATGGCTTTCTGGGCCGCCTTCATGCGGGTGTCGAAGTAGGCGTCGAAGTCGGCTTCGGCCTTGGCGTCCGGCTTGGCGGCCGCGGGTGCGCCGGCCGCCAGTGCGGGGCTGGCCAGGGCGGCGAGGAAGATCAGGCTGAGAAGTCGTTTAGTATGCATTCGGGCGCGGATTGATCCAATCCGGCAGCGGTGTTGCGCGCCAGCGGGCTGAGGCCGGCGTCGTTCCCGATGTCGTTTTGGAAGAGTTTCAATAATTACACGAGGTCGACAGAATACCAGCAAATGGTGCTCTAAGGACAATATTCGCGCAAGTACAATGTGAGGCGGGGCGGGGATGAGGTCGAATGCGGGCCTGTGGGCGTAAAAAATTCCCGGCTTGCGGGGAGGCGGCAGGCGGTTCGACTGGCGGAAAGGCTAGTTGATATATTTCGCAGCGGCGAAGGCGAGGCCTGACAGTGCGATGGAGAGTCCTGCCAGCGCGATGCCAGTCCTGACGAACCATTTGAGCATGGTTGCCTCAAGTGCCGCTATCGATACTTTCAGTGAGGATTCCACCGCCGCTATCGATACTTTCAGCGAGGATTCCACCGCCGCTATCGATACTTTCAGCGAGGATTCCACCATCGCCAGGTCTGCCTTGGTGACGTAATTGGCGCGGATGACGGCAACATCGCGCTCGACGGCCTCAAGACGGTCGAGAATTTTTTCTGTCACCGACTCAAGTTTGACAATGCGAGCTTCCATGTGGTCCATCATCTGCACTTTCGAAAAAGTTGTCAACCAAGCTATGCTATGGTCGACTATCCCTGTTCCGGCGCTGTTGACTTGACTCAAATGAACGCATTCTGTTCCTTGTGTTTCAGGCGCGCCGCAGCAGCGCGCGCAAGTTGCAGTGCTGCTGCCACAGGCGGCGCTCGTCGCTGCTGCGCGCCTGGGCAGCCAGTTCATCGTCTGACTGGGACACCTGGGCCTGGATCAGCCGTTCGGCCAGGGCCGGATCGGGCAGCATGGTGCCGAAGAAGGTCACCATGTCATGGCGCTGGATCAGCAGGGTAGGGAAGTTGTCGACATCGAGGTCGCCCACCACCTCGGCCTGGTCTTCGATATCGATCCAGACGAAATGCTTGTCCGGGTGGCGCGCGGCCAGGCCGTCGAAGGCGGCGCGGTAGGACGCGCAGGTGCCGCACCACGCGGCGCACAGGCAGGCGACGATCCAACGGTCGCCACCCAGCGCTTGCGCGATGGTGTCGCGGTTGTCGGAGTTGAGTGTGTGGCTGTGCATGAGCGGCATTCTACCTCGCCCGACGATGGCCTGCTTGGCGCGTCGCCTTGGCGGGGCTCGGTCAGGTTAAAATACTGCATGTCTATTATTCTCGCTATTGAAACCTCCTCCGAGATGGCGTCCTGCGCCTTGCTGCGCGGTGATACCGTCCTGTTCCGTGAATCGTCCGGCGTGCGCACCCACTCGCAATCGATCCTGCCGATGGTGCAGGAACTGCTGGCCGAAGCCGGCATCGTGCTTAAGGAGTGCAACGCCATCGCCTTCGGCGCCGGTCCCGGTTCGTTTACCGGCGTGCGCACCGCCTGCGGCATCGCCCAGGGCCTGGCCTATGGCGCGGGCTTGCCGGTGCTGCCCCTGATGTCGCTGGAAGCGATGGCCGTGGCGTGCCGCCAGCAGCATGGCGCCACCGATGTCGTGGCCGTGCTCGACGCCCGCATGGGCGAAGTTTACTGGGCCCAGTACCATTACGACGATGGCGCAGCGCGCTGGGACGTGCTCGCAGCGCCAACGCTGTGCGCGCCAGACGCCGTGGCGCCGCTGCCGGTGGCCGGTCCGCTGGCAGCCTGCGGCAACGGCCTGGCAGCCTATCCGGACGCCTTCGGAACGCAGGCGTTTGCCCAGGCCTATCCGGAGATCATGCCGCACGCCGCCCAGATGGCGCTGCTCGGACGCAGCGCGCTGGCTGCGGGCGCGGCGGTCGGAGCGGCCGAGGCCCAGCCGCTGTACCTGCGCAACAAGATCGCCTACACCAGCGCGGAACGCAGCGTGATCAACGCCGCCAAGGCTGCCGCATGAGTGCGGTGCGCGACGACGACCACTTGCACTACGCGCCGATGGTGGTGGCCGACATCGACGACGTGTTCGCGCTGGAAAAGCAGGTCTACCCGCATCCCTGGACGCGCGGTAATTTCGCCGATTCGCTCGGGAGCGGTTACAACGCGTGGGTGCTGCGCGACCGCGACGGCGCGCTGCTCGGCTACTATCTGCTGATGGCGGTGGTGGACGAAGCGCATCTGCTCAACGTGGCCGTGGCCGCCGGGCGCCAGGGAGAAGGCTTGGGACGCTACCTGCTCGACAAGGTCGCCGCCTGCGCGCGCGGCCTGTCGATGGACTCGATCCTGCTCGAAGTGCGCCCGTCCAACCTGCGCGCGCTGGCTGTGTATGAAAAATATGGCTACACCGAAATCGGCCGTCGCCGCGGCTACTATCCCGCCCATGACGGCAGGCGCGAGGATGCCATCGTGATGAGGTTCGTCTTATGAGTACCAGCGCGCGCGATAACGCGTTTTTGCAGGAAATGGGCATCGGCCCGCTGTGGACCTTGCGCGATGCCATGCCGGACGAGGCACTGTCCGACGAGCTGGCGGCACCCGCGCAGGAAGCCGCTTACGAGGCTGCTCCCGTGCCTGCCGCGGTGTCCGCCAACGTGCCTACCGCGGTGCCTACCGCCGTGACCATGCCCGCGCCGCCTGCGGTGGTGGCCAGGGCCGTGCCGCCCGCCGCCACGCCGGCAGCGAGTCCGGCCACCGATTCGGCCTGGGGCGAGGAGCCGCCCGGCCCGCCGCCGACCGAGGAAGAGATCGCCGCCATGGACTGGGCCCAGCTCAAGAACGCCATCGCCAACTGCACCCGCTGCGGCCTGTGCAAAGGCGGGCGCAAGCCGGTCTACGGCAACGGCGCGAAGCAGGCGAGCTGGTTCGTGGCCGCCGGCGCCTCGACCGCCTCCGACGAAAAAGAACGCCAGCCGGTCTCGGGCGAGCCGGGCAAGCTGCTGGCCAACATGCTGGCCGCCGTCGAGCTCTCGCGCGACAGCAATGTGTATGTAACCAACCTGATCAAATGCCGGCCCACCAGCGCCAACGGCGGCGACCGCGCCCCGAGCGCCGAGGAAGCGCTCGCCTGCCGTCCCTACCTGGACCGCGAACTGGCGCTGTCCGGCGCCCCGCTGGTCCTCACGCTCGGCCAGATCGCCGCCAACGCCTTGCAGGGTAAACCGCTGCAGGAAACGCTGGCCGGCTCGCGCGGACAGGTGCACGAGGTGGGCGGCGTCAAGCTGGTGGCCACCCTGCATCCGGGCGAGCTGCTGCGGCGCGGCGCCGACAAGGCGCTGGCCTGGGCCGATCTGTGTCTCGCGCGCGCGCACGATGGCCGGCCCGGCTGAGAACTACCAGGCCGGCTTCGAGCGCCGCTGGGGACAGCTGGCGCAGCCGCAGGTGCGCGCGCTGGCCTGGCTGCTGCATGCGCCCGACCTGCTCGATCCGGCCGACCCGCACTGGGAAGGCAAGATCGCCACTCTCGGCGAGTTGCCGGCGGCGGTCGACGAGTGGCTGCTGCGCCTGGACAGCAATCCCGCGCCCCTGCTGGAGGCGCTCGGCACGCGCAATTACACGCGCCTGGGCCTGTACGCCGAAAAGCTGATGGCTTTCTATTTCCAGGAGCATGGCTTGCTGGTGGCGCACGGCCTGCAGGTGCGCGCCAGCCGCAACGATACCGTGGGCGAGTTCGACTTCCTGCTTGATCATGGCGACGGCGGCCTCGAACATATCGAGTTCGCCACCAAATTCTATCTGCTCGAAGGGGAGGCGGCGTCGCGCTTCGACACCTTTGTCGGCCCCAACCTGGCCGACAGCCTGGGCGCCAAGATGCGCAAGATTTTTGAGAGGCAACTGGCGCTGGGCACCCATCCGGCGGCCCAGGCCGTGCTGCCGCGTCCCGTGACGCGGGCGCGGGCGTTGGTGAAGGGATGGCTGTTCTATCCGGGCGGCGCGGGGCAGGCGATGGAGGGCATCTCCGGCCAGCACTGCCGAGGCTTCTGGTGCGCGCTCGACGACGTGGCCGCCTTGGAACCGGATGCGTTCGTGATCTTGCCGCGACTGCAATGGCTGGCGCCGTTCCGTTCCCTGGACGATGCCGGTTTGCTCAGCCGCGAACAATTGCAAGCCACTTTGGCCGACAAATTCGGCACGGTGCCAATGCCGGTGCTGGTGGCCAGCGTGCGCGCGGCCGCGGGCGGGCTGGTGGAAACGGGACGCGGTTTCATCGTCCCCAACGACTGGCGCGTGCGCGCCGCCTTCCGCCAGCAAATGATCAGGCAGCCTGCCTGATCAGTGCTTGTGCTCGCCGATCAGGGCGAGCGAATCGTGCTCGGCCTGATTCATCTTATGTTTTTTCATGATCAGGAACATGATGCCGGCTACCGACAGGCCGAAGCCGACGATCACGAAGTTCAAGTCCACATTGAGCGTGATCAGCATGGCGTAGATGGCCAGCATGGTCAGGATCGACAGGTTCTCATTGAAATTCTGCACGGCGATCGAGTGGCCGGCGCTCATCAGCACGTGGCCGCGGTGTTGCAGCAGCGCATTCATCGGCACCACGAAGAAGCCCGACAGCACGCCGATCAGCAACAGCAGCGGGTAGGCGATCATGACCGAATGGACCATGGTCATGCACATCACGACGATGCCCATGGCGATGCCGAGCGGGATCACGGTCAGCGACTTTTTCAGCGGAATCATCTTGGCCGACGCGGCGGCGCCCACGGCCACGCCGAGCGCGACGATGCCGATCAGGGTGGTGGCTTTGTCGAGCGGCATGTGCAGAGATTTCTCGGCCCACTTGAGCACGATGAACTGCAAGGTCGCGCCGGCGCCCCAGAACAGGGTCGTCACCGCCAATGAAATCTGGCCCAGCTTGTCTTTCCACAGCAGTGAAGAGCAGTTGGCGAAGTCGGCGATGAGCCGGGCCGGGTTGCGTTCCTGGTGGGCGTATTTGGCAAGGGTATCGGGAATGCGCAGATTGAACAGGGTGGCCAGGATATACACGGCCACCACCACGCACAGCGCCGCTTCGGTGGTGGTGGTGATGCCGGTCTCGATCAGCGGCACGTCGAAGCCGAGCATGAAGGCCGACGCCTTGGCGCTGACCAGCGCGCCGCCCATGACGGTGCCGAGGATGATCGACATGACGGTCAGGCCCTCGATCCAGCCATTCGCCTCGACCAGTTTCTCTGGCGGCAGCAATTCAGTCAGGATGCCGTATTTGGCCGGCGAATACACTGCCGCGCCGAAGCCGACCACCGCGTAAGCGAGCAGCGGATGGACATGGAAGAAGATCAGGGCGCAGCCGAATACCTTGACCAGGTTCGCGATGAACATGACCTTGCCCTTGGGCATGGAGTCGGCGAAAGCACCCACAAATGGCGCAAGGAGCACGTAAAAAAGGACGAAGGACAGCTTCAGCAAAGGCGTCAGGGAAGCTGGCGCCTTCATGGAGATCAGCAGGTCAATCGCCACGAAGAGCAGGGCGTTGTCCGCCAGCGACGAGAAAAACTGCGCCGCCATGATGGTGTAAAAACCACGATTCATTCGAGAAGTCTAAAAGCTAGTGTGGGTTGCTTTATACCATGAATGGCTGGGAAGCCAAAGAAATCGGCATGTCGTGACGGGCTGCGTCCGGTAAAATAGCAGCTTGCCAATCACTCCTTTTCGCACCATGCCGCGCCCGCTTATCGCCACGATTCACCTTGATTCCATGCAGCATAACCTGATGCGGGCGCGCGACTGCGCACCGCACGCCAAAGTCTGGGCGGTCGTCAAGGCCAACGCCTACGGCCATGGACTCGAGCGCGGCATGCGCGGCTTCGCCGACGCCGACGGCCTGGCCCTGATCGAAACCGAGAACGCGGTGCGCCTGCGCGACCTGGGCTGGACCCGCCCGATCCTCTTGCTAGAGGGAATTTTCGATGCCAGCGACGTGGACTTGCTGGTGCGCCACCAGCTCAACAGCACCGTGCATACGGTCGAACAGATTGTCATTCTTGAGCAAGCCACGCTGAGCGGCCCGATCGATGTGCATCTGAAGATGAATACCGGGATGAACCGGCTCGGTTTCCGGCCGGAAGCTTTTGCCGCCGCCCACGCGCGCCTGCGCGCCATTGCGCAAGTGCGCGAGATCACCCTGATGACCCACTTCGCCAATGCCGACGAGCTCGAACACCCGCGCCTGACCGTGCTCGAACAGGTGCGCCGCTTCTGCCTGGGGGCGGACGGTTTGCCGGGCCAGCGCAGCCTGTCGAACTCGGGCGGCGTGCTGCACCAGGCGTCCCTGTCGGCCGAATTGTCGAACGACTGGGTGCGCCCCGGCATCATGCTGTACGGCGGCACCCCCGGCGGCCGCAGCGCGGCGGCGTTCGACCTGCATCCGACCATGACCCTGGCCAGCGAAATCATCGGCGTGCAAGACCTGGTCGCCGGCGACTCGGTCGGCTACGGCAGCGGCTTCCAGGCCGAATGGCCGATGACGGTCGGCATGGTTGCCTGCGGCTACGCCGATGGCTATCCGCGCCACGCCCCGCACGGCACGCCGGTCCTGGTCGATGGCGTGCTCACCAAGCTGGTGGGCCGGGTGTCGATGGACATGATGGCGGTCGACCTGACCCATGTGCCGCACGCCGGCGTCGGCAGCAAGGTCGTCTTGTGGGGCGCCGGGCTGCCGATCGATACCGTGGCCAACGCCGCCGGCACCATCGGCTATGAATTAATGTGCGCGCTGGCGCCCCGCGTGCGCGTCGTGGAAGGCAATCTGGATTTCAATGGCTAAAGCTAAAACGCAATATACCTGCAGCGACTGCGGCGGGATCAGCAGCAAATGGACGGGGCAGTGCACGGCCTGCCATCAGTGGAACACGATGGTCGAGACCGTGGTCGACACGCCCGGCGTGAACCGCCTGTCGCAGACCCAGCACAAAAGCCTGGCGCAGACCGCGCCGGTGCTGTCGCTGGCCGACATCGAGGCGGTCGACGTGCCGCGTTTCGGCACCGGGATCGAGGAATTCGACCGCGTGCTGGGCGGCGGGCTGGTTTCGGGCGGGGTGGTGCTGATCGGCGGCGACCCCGGCATCGGCAAATCGACCCTGCTGCTGCAGGCGCTGGCCAATATTTCACATATAAAGAGTACTTTATATGTGAGCGGCGAGGAGTCGGGCGCCCAGATCGCCCTGCGCGCGCGCCGGCTCGGCGTCGACGGCAAGGAACTTAAACTGCAGGCCGAGATCCAACTCGAGAAGATTCTCGGTACGCTGGCCGACCTGAAGCCTGAAGTGGCGGTGATCGACTCGATCCAGACCGTGTATTCCGACGCGCTCACCTCGGCGCCCGGTTCGGTGGCGCAGGTGCGCGAGTGCGCCGCGCAGCTCACGCGCGTGGCCAAGCAGACCGGCGTGACCATCATCCTGGTCGGGCACGTGACGAAAGAGGGCGCGCTGGCCGGTCCGCGCGTGCTGGAACACATTGTCGATACGGTGCTGTATTTCGAGGGCGATACCCAGTCGAGCTTCCGGCTGGTGCGCGCCATCAAGAACCGGTTTGGCGCGGTGAACGAGCTGGGCGTGTTCGCCATGACCGAAAAAGGGTTGAAAGGGGTGTCCAACCCGTCGGCGCTGTTTTTGTCGCAGCACGATAACCAGGTGCCGGGTTCGTGCGTGATGGTGACGCAGGAAGGTACGCGCCCATTGCTGGTGGAAATCCAGGCGCTGGTCGATACCAGCCACCTGCCCAATGCGCGGCGCCTGTCGGTGGGGCTGGAACAGAACCGGCTGGCGATGCTGCTGGCCGTGCTGCACCGGCACGCGGGCATCGCGGCGTTCGACCAGGATGTCTTTATCAATGCGGTGGGCGGGGTCAAGATCACCGAACCGGCGGCCGACCTGGCGGTGCTGCTGGCGATTAACTCGTCGATGCGCAGCAAGCCGCTGCCGCGCGGTCTGGTGGTTTTCGGGGAAGTGGGGCTGGCGGGCGAAATCCGGCCGGCGCCGCGCGGCCAGGAGCGCTTGCGCGAAGCGGCCAAGCTGGGGTTCTCGATTGCGATGATCCCGAAGGCCAATGTGCCCAAGCAAAAAATCGAAGGCATGACGATTGTTGCTGTAGAGCGAATCGATGAGGCATTTAACAAACTGCGCGAGCTCGATTAGTTAACATCTGTTGCCATTTGACACTATAATGTAAATATCAGGTATGCCAACGGGTACAACGTGTTTAATGAACAACGGCAGTCGCAAAGAAAAGTATTGAAGGTCAAAGGCCACGTCGTGGTGGACGGCTTCGCGCCGGTCGCGGTGCGCACGGTGGATATCAGTTCGAGCGGGATGTGCGTGATGTCGCCCGATCCGATCCAGGTGGGGGCGAATGCGCTGTTGCGCTTCGATCTGTCGGTTGACGGCAATGTGACCGCGATCGAGGTCCGTTCGCGGGCCTCGTACTGCATTCTCAGCAATGGCGACTTCAAGGTCGGGTTCAACTTCCTCAATCTGAGCTTGTCGGGGATGACGCAGCTGGCCAAGTTCATGCGCTGAGGGCGGTATTAAGTCGACACAAGCTTCCTCCCCAGCGCCCTTGATCTGCCTCACGTTCCCGTCAAGAATTTGAACGTGGTGCCGAAGGCGAGTGTGTTACCTTTACGTTAAACGTGAAAAAAAGGTACACATCATGGCGCTGCCCATCACTTCCAATAATGTCCTGAACGGGCTTAATGCGGGCAATGCCACCTCCGCCGAGATGTACGGCCGCGTCAGCAAGACCTTGCTGGCGCAAAACCCCAGCATCCAGAAACTGACCGGCCAGCTCACGCGCAATCAGACCCGCCTGTCCGGCCTCGGCCAGCTGCAAAGCGCCCTGGCCAGCTTCCAGTCGCTCGCCCAGTCGCTGTCCGGCGCCGGCCTGCAGACGGGCGCCACGTCCTCCAGCCCCAATGTGCTGACCGCGCTGACCATGACCGGCGCCAAGACAGGCAGCTACGCCATCGACGTGCAGCAGCTGGCCCAGTCGCAAACCTTGCTGGCGCGCCCGCAAAAAGAAAAAGACACGGTGATCGGCAGCGGCGCCGCGACCGCCATCAAGGTCGAATTCGGCAGCGAGTCCGGCAACGCGTTCACGCCCAACGGCAGCGTTCGTTCGATCACGATCGACAGCGGCAACAATACCCTGCAGGGCATGGCCGACGCCTTCAAGGCGGCGGGCATCGACGCCACCATCGTCAAAAGCAGCGCCGGCTACGCGCTCAAGCTCACCGGGCCGGAAGGCGCGGCCGGCAGTATGCGCATCAGCGCCGGCGGCGATGCGGCCGTCGAAAAACTGCTCGCATACAACCCGGCAGGTCTTAAAAACCTGACGGCGGGTAGTAGCGCCCAGGATGCCGTGCTCAACATCGACGGCAAGCGGGTCACCAGCTCCAGCAACGTCATCACCGGCCAGATCGGCGGCACGGCGCTGGCGCTGACCGGCAAGGGCAGCTCCAAGGTGGTCGTGGCGCAGGAAAATGGCGCGATCACCAAGAACATCGGCAATTTCATCGATGGCTTCAACAAGGTGTCGTCGACTTTGCAAACCCTGCAGCAGGGCGGCCTCAAATCCGACCCGGCATTGCGCCAGGCGCAGGACCAATTGACCAGCATGATGCGCAGCAACAGCGCCGCGCTGGAAAAAGCCGGCATCACGCTCGATAAAAACGGGTCGCTCAAGGTCGACGCCAAGGCGCTGGAAGCGGCGGTGCTGGCCGATCCCGGCGCGGTCAGCAAGTTATTCACCGATGGCGGCAACGGCATTGCCGACAAGCTTGACGCGCAACTTGCCCAGTTGCTCGGCGCCGGCAGCAGCATCAGCAAGGAAAAACTGACCATCGACCGCGGCATCGCCAACCTGGCGAGCCAAAAAACCACCCTGACCAACGCACTGGCGGCGCAGGCGACCAACCTGGTCGCGCGTTACACCGACATCAGCCAGGGTGGCGGCGCCAACAGCGGCTTGCCTGGCCTGCCGGGAGGGGGCGCCAAGTCGCTGTTCGATTTCATGGCTTGAGGAGATGTGGAATGGTAGTTCGCAAGAACTTTACTTTTAGCGATATGGACCTGTGGCTCAATCAGCGGCAGGTCACCGAAATCGAGTGCCTGGTGCCGGACCTGACCGGCGTTGCGCGCGGCAAGATCCTTCCGCGTACCAAATTTACCAATGAACGCGGCATGCGCATGCCCGAAGCCGTGCTCGGCATGACCGTCACCGGCAATTATCCGGCCAACGACGTAGCGTACTTCCGCGCCATCTCCCAGACCGACCGCGACATGGTGCTGCGGCCCGATCCGTCCACCATCACCGTGGTGCCGTGGGCGCTTGACCCTACCGCCCAGGTCATCCACGACTGTTACTTTTCCGACGGCAGCCTGGTCGATTTCGCGCCGCGCAGCGTGTTGCGGCGCGTGCTCAAGCTGTATGCGGACAAGGGCTGGTCGCCCAGCGTGGGGCCGGAGCTGGAGTTTTACCTGACCGCGCGCAACAACGACCCGGATCTGCCGCTGCGTTCGCCGATCGGCCGCAGCGGACGGGCTGAAACCAGCCGCCAGATCTACAGCATCGATGCCGTTAACGAATTCGACCCGCTGTTCGAGGATATCTACGATTTCTGCGACCGCATGCAGCTCGATGTCGACACCCTGATCCACGAGATCGGCGCCGGCCAGTTCGGCATCGACCTGCTCTCATGCGAGCCCTTGACCATGGCCGACAATGTGTTTTTCTTCAAGCGCACCCTGCGCGAGGCGGCGCTCAAGCACAATATGTATGCCACCTTCATGGCCAAGCCGCTGGCCGACGAACCGGGCTCGGCGATGCACCTGCACCAGGGCGTGACCGACAGCCGCACCGGCCTGAATCTGTTCAGCACGCCGGAAGGGGCGCCGTCGCCCGCCTTTTATCACTACATCGGCGGGCTGCAGCGCTACATGCCGGCGGCGATGGCGCTTGCCGCTCCCTACGTCAATTCCTACCGGCGCATCGTGCGCCACACCACCGCGCCCATCAATGTGCAATGGGGGCTGGATAACCGCACGGTCGGCTTCCGGGTGCCGGAGTCGACCCCGCAGGAGCGCAAGGTGGAAAACCGGGTGATCGGCGCCGATGCCAATCCTTACCTGGCGTTTGCCGTCACGCTGGCGTGCGGCTACCTCGGCATGATCGAGGAGGCCGAGCCGAGTCCGATGACCGTCGGCAGCGCGCACGCGCTCGACTTCGAGTTGCCGCGGGGTTTGCCGCAAGCGCTGCACCTGCTGCGCGCCGAGGACAAGCTGCGCGCAGTGCTCGGCGAGCGCTTCGTCGACGTGTACGCGGCCATCAAGGACCAGGAGCACCTCGAATTCATGACGGTGATCAGTCCCTGGGAACGCGAGCACTTGCTGTTGCACGTGTAGGAATCTGCCGATCGTCCCCAAGGTATGGGCCCGCCAGTTCATTCGGCAGCGCCAACCAAGGCCACGTTTGCGCCATCGCCAACGTCCGGACCGACCCCGGCTGGCTGTATCTGGCGGTGGTAAGCGATGTGTTCTGGCGCAAGGCGGTGGGCTGGCCGATGGCACCGAGCATGCCGGCCAAGGTGGTTTGCGACGCCCTGCACAGGGCGGTTCATCAGCGCTCGTACGTCCACCACGCCGAGGCCAGGAGCGTTATCGCCGCCTGCATTGTTGGCTTCCGACAGCGAACGTCTGCACACAGTTCCGGGCAACCGCCCCCGTCCATGAACGGACCATGGCAGCGGTAAAACCGATTCTCCTGCCCGGATTTGCCTGAGCGCCACAATTCGACTGGATAGGCGCTTGTTTGATGTCGATGGACCAGGACTCACTGGCCACATGCCATGATCCGATTTCGCGGCCCAACGGCAAGATGGCGGTTACAGCGAGGGCGCCGCACCCGGTCGCGAGAGCATCCTGAAGGGGCAGTGCAACGTCATCGGGGGGACGCTTGGTGCCTCCATGATTCATTCGGACAGCACCTGTTTCGTGCTGGAGAACGGCGTCGCGTCGCGGACTCCGCTCGTGTACAACAATACCCGCTCGCCTGTCCGCATTCAGTCCCTTCTGGGAACATCGGATGCGGCCATGATCGCGTTCGAATGGGCAACCCCGGACGCGCCGCACACGGACTATTCCATCCTTCAGTACGACCAGGCCACCAAGTACTGGACACTCAAGAACTCGTCGCCCAATCGACAAGTCATCCGCTATCCCACCACCCATTGCCATTGGCGCCAGGCTGCGCCGTGGTTCCTTCATGGCGTGTTTCTCGGCGGGGATGCGGGTGGCGAGGCGCAAGTGTCTTTCATTGCGGCGCCGACGCCGCCCAGTGTCGAGTATGCGGGCTCCGCGCTTACATACCAGCGCGGAGATGTGGTGTGGCAGAGCCGGCCGGTTGCCGGAGGCACGCTTGGCTCCCTGTGCCTGACGCCGGGTACTCAAGGCACGCTCAACGGTGGCGCGACGAAGGGGAGCATCGCGAGCGCGAGCGACCAGCTGGTCGTCAGCAATTCGGCCGACCTGGCTGTCGGGCAATACATCACCATCGCCGGGGTCTCCGGGATCAAGCAGATCACCGCTATCTCCGGAAAGACCGTGACGATCGGCGTTGGTGCTGACGCGACAGTCGTGGACGCCCCGGTGGCATTCGAGAACGCGACGTTCACGACGTTTGGCGAAGCGCATGCACCCTCGGCGAGCTACGACGTCGACTGGTCGCTGCTACCCGCCGACCGCTTCACCACGGTGACGGTGACTGGCAAGACGATGACCTTGCCGGCTGCGCCGTCCGACGGGCAGACGCACGACATCAAGTCCACTGCGGGAGTGACCACGACCGTGAACACGTCCGGCGGCACGCTGGCTATCGATGGCGGAGCAACTGCAACGGTCGCTGACGGACAGAATCGAACTTTCCGCTACAGCGCCGCTGCCTGGCCAGTGGGAGACCCGCAAGGCCGGGCGCCGCCGCAACGGGCTGCGGGCCAACCGTCCCGGCGCCTTCGCGGGACTCTGCCGCCAGCTCCCTGGCCGGCGGTTGGCGGGCGAAATAAATGCCTCACAAGCGTAATCGGCGTTCGTCATGGCCATTATTGGAATACCGGCCGTGGCGAGCGTGTCGCTTACCGGTCGTTGAGTCCAATGCCATCCAGAATGAGGGGTATGCAGTTTTCCACTCTTGACGCTCGGGTTGTCGACTGCTTGGCGCCGGCAAAATGAAGCAGGTAGGCGCGCTGGCGGCCGGGTGTCAACGCTTCGAAGGCACTCCTGAGCGCGGGCAGCTGTGCCAGTCTGGCCTGGAACTCTTCCGGCAATGCAAACTCGGCCGTCTCCCTGAAGGCGACTTTCAGGCCCGCGCGTTCCACCTCGATTGCCTCCAACAGGTAGGCGTTCAAGGCCGCGCGCTGCCGCTTGATCTGCGCAAGACTGGTGAACCTGACCTGACGCGCGGACTGCACGTTCTCGGTTTGCATGACCAGGATGCCCTTGGGATCCTTGAGCAAGGCGCCCTTGAAGAACAAAACGGCACAGTACTCCTTGAAGCCATGAATGAGGACGATGTTCTTGCCGTCGTCCGAGTAGCAGGGCTGGCCCCACTTCAATTCTTCCGTCAGGCCGCAGTTAAGCGCGATCGATCGCAATAGCGCGAACTCGTCGCCCCAGCTCGTCGTGCGTTGCAGCATTGCGTCGACCTTGGGATTGGTGCTGGTCACTTGATTCATCGCCGAATTCCTCCTCGTCTCTCCGGTTAATCAATTTTCCCTGGACAGTACATTCTCCAGCTCCGCCATGAACTTCGGCCAGCCATATTGCGCACCGCGGTAGGCCTGTTCCTGCTCCGGACGAAAACCGGTCTGTTCCATCCGCAGGTGCGTTCCGGTGCTCGTGGGGCAAAGCGTCCAGGTCACCACGCTCTCCAGTCCCATGGCGGACCAGGTGTACGACAGGGAACTGTTTGGTTCGATCACCACGACTTCGCACGCCACCGAACCCCAGTCCGCGTTAAAACTGAAGCGGTGACCGGGCACGGGTGCGAAATCGCTTTTCATCAGCCAGGCTTCGATCAGGTGCGGCTGGGTGAGCGCGCGCCAGATCTTCTCGGCGGGATGCGGGAAGTCGCGTTCAACGACAACGGTGCGGGTGTGAAGCGAGGCGTCGTTCATTGGTCCATCCTTTTCAAGAGGTCTTCCAGGGAGTCGAAGCGGCTTTCCCAGAAAGCGTTCATCTGGGCCGTCCAGTCCAGCAGGGGAGCAAGTGCCCGCGGCTGTGCACTGAAGTGCGTTTGCCGCCCTTCGTGCCGGTCGCGGACCAGGCCCGCTTCTTTCAGATTCTTGAGGTGCTTCGACACGGCCGGCTGCGATATGCCGGCCTGCTCCGTCAGTGCACCCACGGTCAGCTCGCCGTCGCGGCACAGCCTCTCGAAGAGGGCTCTGCGGGTCGGATCCGCAAGCGTCCTGAACAGCACATCACTAACGTCGTTTTGCATGTGAAACCCATAACTGGTTGGTTATAGGTTTAATTATAGCCAGCCGGTTATGAATCAGTCAAGCGCATCTGCGCCGCGTTGCAACGCTGTGACGCCTCACCTTCTGGCAGTGTTCATCTGGCACGAATATAGACGATTTTGCAATGAAGAACTGCGAAAGTCGTGTCTTTAAAGTCACATATCCAAATGACATTAACAGTAGTAGAATGCGAATTGGTCAGGCCGAAAACTAACTGGTATGACCGATGATGTGCAAGTGGGCGAGCACCTTCGCCGAGTGGCAAACCACCGCTTGTTCGAACGGGAATTTTTGAGAGCAGGGGCAGCATGAATTCAATTCCACGCCGGCAGTTGCGCGGCCTTGTCGCCGGCGTCACGCGCTGATCCGCCCGTGCGCTTCGCGATTCGTGCTGTAGGGCCCGACAACCGGGTCCAGATGCTGGAACTCGATGCCAGCGATGCCACCGCGGCGTCGCGCGCCGCCGTCGAACGGCGCCTGACCGTCCTCGAAGTGCGGCCAGTGGCGGTGAGCGTCCAGCGCCGCGGCAAAACCTTTTCCCTCGTGCTGTTCACCCAGGAGCTGCTCGCACTGCTTGAAGCGGGGCTGGGCCTGGTCGAAAGCCTGGAAGCGCTCAGCGAAAAAGAATCCCACACCGATACCGGCGCGCTGCTGGCCCGCTTGCTGGCGCGCATGCGCGACGGCCTGCGTTTTTCGGTGGCGATTGCGGCCGAACCGGCATCGTTCCCGCCGCTGTTCGGCGGCATCGTCAAGGCGGCCGAGCGCACCAGCGACCTGCCGCAGGCGCTGACCCGCTACATCGAATACCAGGTGCGCGTCGATGGCGTGCGTAACCGCCTGGTCAGCGCCTCGATCTATCCGGTGATCCTGCTCAGCGTCGGCAGTGCCGTCAGCATGTTCCTGCTCGGGTACGTGGTGCCCAAGTTCTCCGCCGTCTACCAGGGCAGCGGGCGCGAACTGCCGATGCTGTCGCAGTGGCTGATCAAATGGGGTGCCGCCGTCGCCGGCCATGGCATGGCGATCATGCTGGCAATGGCCGGCATGGGTGCGGCGCTGTTCTTCTGGCTGCGCCGCATGCACCGCTCGGGCCAGCTGATGCAGCTGTTCACCCGACTGCCGGGCGTCAGGCAGCGCATGCACATCCTGGAACTGGCGCGCCTGTACCTTACCCTCGGCATGCTGCTCGAAGGCGGCATCGCCGTGGTGTCGGCGCTGGACATGGTCAGCGGCGCCATATCGCCGGGACGGCGCGCGGCGCTGGCGGCGGCGCGCCACGCCATCGCGCAGGGTGGCAGCTTTTCCGAGTCGCTCGAACAGAACGGCCTGACCACGCCGATCGCGCTGCGCATGCTGCGGGTGGGCGAGCGCTCCGGCCAACTGGGGCTGATGCTCACGCGCGCCGCGCTGTTTTACGACGCCGAGACCACGCTGTGGATCGAGAAATTCAGCAAGACCTTCGAGCCGGTGCTGATGGCGGCGATTGGCGTCGTCATCGGCGCCATCGTGGTGCTGCTGTACATGCCGATCTTCGACCTGGCAGGTACCCTGCAATGAACCCTATGGAGATGGCGCCCATGATGGAGTCCCTGCGCACGGCGCAGCACAACGCGCGCCAGTCGGGCCGTGCCTTCTTCGCCGAACTCGAAGCGCTGACCCAGTCCGAACCGCGCCTGCTGCTGGCGCAAGCGGCCGATGTGTTTCGCCTGCCCGCCATCGACATGGCAGGCATGCTGGCCTGCACGCCGGCTTTTGACCGCTTGCCGCTGGCGCGCGCGCAGCAGCGCCAGTGCGTGCTGCTGCGTGACGCCCACGGCCTGTGCGCGGTGCTGTGCGACCCGTACGCGCAGGATCTGCAAGTGTGGGCCGAAACGCTGGCCGGCGCGCCGGTGCGCTGGCGCCTGGCGCTGCCGGCCGACCTGCATGCCTATCTGTCCAAGCAGGAGGAATCGGTGCGCTCGATCGACTCGCTGGTCACCGGCGAGGCGGGCGAGGGCGATTCCGCGCGCCTGATGGAGAGCCTGAGCTACGCCTCGCTGGGCGACGCCGGCAGCCCTGCCGTCAAGCTGGTCAACTCCACACTGTACGACGCGCTCAAATCCGGCGTATCGGACATCCACTTCGAGAGCACGCCGGGCGGCATGCTGACCAAATACCGCATCGACGGCGTGCTCGATCAGGCCGCGCAGGTAGCCGGCAGCGCGCTCGCGGAGCAAGCCATCTCGCGCATCAAGGTGCTGGCCGAACTCGATATCGCCGAACGCCGCGTGCCGCAGGACGGCAGCTTCCGGGTCGAGGCGCAGGGCCGCGAAATCGACCTGCGCGTCTCGATCATGCCGAGCGTGCATGGCGAAGATGCCGTCATCCGCATTCTCGACAAGCAGTCGATGATCAGTGCGCACGGCACGCTGACGCTCGATTCGTCCGGCTTCGCAGCCGACCACCTGGCCACCATGCGGCGCCTGGTATCGGAACCGTATGGCATGGTGCTGGTGACCGGGCCGACCGGCTCGGGCAAGACCACGACACTGTACGGCGCGATCACCGAAATCAACAGCGGCCACGAAAAAATCATCACCATCGAAGACCCGGTCGAGTACCAGCTGCCCGGTATTTTGCAGATTCCCGTGAACGACAAGAAAGGGCTGTCGTTCGCGCGCGGGCTGCGCTCGATCCTGCGGCACGACCCGGACATCATCATGGTCGGCGAGATCCGCGACAAGGAAACCGGCGAAATCGCCGTGCAGTCGGCGCTCACCGGCCACCTGGTGCTCTCCACCGTCCACGCCAACAACGTGTTCGACGTGTTCGGCCGCTTTGCGCACATGGGGATCGACCCGTACTCGTTCGTGTCGGCCCTCAACGGCGTGATCGCACAGCGCCTGGTGCGCCTGTCGTGCCGCCAGTGCAGCGCCCCGTACACGCCGGATGCCGAGGAACTGCTGCGCAGCGGCCTGACCCGCGCGGCTGTCTCGCACTACAACTTCCGGCGCGGCGTTGGCTGCGGCGAGTGCCGCGGTACCGGCTACAAGGGAAGGCGCGCCGTGGCTGAAATTCTGATTCTCGACGATGCGCTGGCCGAACTGGTGATCGAACGGCGGCCGCTGCGCCAGATCAAGGAACTGGCCCGCGCCGGCGGCATGCGCAGCCTGTTCGACGATGCACTGGCGCTGGTCGCGAGCGGCGAAACCACATTGGAAGAGGTAAAACGTGTCACGCTGGCAGGCTGAAAACATCGGCGTCGACATCGGCGCCCACACCATCGCGCTGCGGCGCGGCGCGCAACGCACCACGCTCAAGGCGCATGGGGGCGACTGGACCGCGATGAAAGCCGAACTGGCGCAACTGCTGCCGGCGCGCGCGCGCCTGTCGGTGCGCGTGGCCGATTGCTGGAGCCGTACCTTTTTGCTGGAACCGCCGGCCGGCATTTCCGGCCTGCGCGACTGCCGCCTGCTGCTCGACGCCCGCTTCGAGACTCTGTACGGCCAGACGCCGGCCGACTGGCTCCTGCAGGCCGACTGGCAGGCCGACGCGCCGATGCTCGCCTGTGCGATTCCGCGCAGCCTGCGCCAGGCGCTGGCCGGCTTTTCGCTGGCGCGGGTGCTGCCGGCGCTGCTGCAGGACTGGAATCGCCACTGCGCGGTGTTGCCCGCCGACGGCGTGTGGTGCGCCGCGGCCGATGGCGTGGTCAATCTGCTGATCTGGCACAAGGCGCGGCTGCAACTGGTGCGCCAGCAGCCGGGCCAGGACGTCGACGGTTTGCTGGCGCTGGAACTGGCGCGCCTCGGCGTCGCCTTGCCGGCTGCGTGCTTCTGGTCCGGTCCCGCCATGCCTGCCGGCTGGACGCACCTGGAGGCGGCCGCATGAAGCCGATGATGATCGACTTTGCCGACCAGCGCGGCATGTGGCGCTGGGACTGGCGCATGCGCGGCACCCAGCTGGGCATCGCCTTCACGCTGCTGGCGGGCGTCCTTGGTTTTCTGACCATCGAACGCGTGCTGCAGGTGCGGCGCGACCTGGAGCAGGCGAGGGTGGCGCAGGCCGCGCGCGTGGAAGCCAGCGAGCAGCGCGCGCGCTCCGAACGCAGCCGCGTGCAGCCGCTGGCCGAGGAAGCGCAGCTGCTGCGCCAATCCATGCTGCAGCGCGCGCAGCCATGGGAAGAGATTTTCCGCGCATTCGAACGCGTGCCGCAGGCGCGCCTGCAATCGTTCGAGCCGGATCTGGCGCGCGGTGTCGTGAAGGTCCAGGCCAACATGGCCGACGTCGCGGGGCTTCAGGATTACCTGCGCTCGCTCCAGGGCAGCCCGGTATTTACCCGTCTGAGCCTGATGCGGCACGAAGCAGCGGCTGAAGGCGGCATTAACTTCCACTACGAAGCGCAGCTGGCGGCGCCATACCGCCTGCCCGACGCGGAACCGCGGAGCGCGCCATGATGCAATTGAACGCGTTGCGCTGGCGCCTTGAGGTACTGGCGGTGCGCCACGGCCTGTGGATGCTGCCCGGCGCAGTCTTGCTGCTGGGCGCACTGCTGGCGTGGGGCTGGTGGCTGCCGTCGCAGGAGGCGGCCTTGCGCGAGGCCCTGTCAATGCAGGCGAGCGAACAACTGAGCACGCGCACCCAGGCGGCCCAGGCCAGCGCTCCGCATGGCGCGCCGCACAGTGCACTGCCACCGGCGGCGCGTGCCGATGCAGCGGTGCAGCGCCTGTTCGCCCTGGCCGCCGAACACGGACTGACGATCGCGCAGGCCGACTACCGGCGCCAGGAAACGGGCCGCGTCGGCCGCTGGCAGGTGCAGATGCCGGCCACCGGCACCTATCCGCAGGTGCGCCGCTTCCTGCGCGCGGCCCAGGCCATTCCCGGCCTGTCGCTCGACGAACTGGGCATCCACCGCGCCCCTGTCGGCGCCGGAATCGAGGCGCGCCTGCTCTTTTCGGTCTGGTTCACGGCGCAAGCACCGGCGCAAAGGGCGTCCTGATGTCAACCCGCCTGAAGATCATGCTGGTGGTGATGCTGGGCGTCGGCTTGCTGATGCTGTTCGACAGAGTGCCCGAACCCGAGGTGGTCGGTGTGAGCGAACGTCCGCGCCGCCCGCAAACGGCGCTGGCCGTGGTGATGCCAGTGGGCGCGCCGAACGTCATCGCCGATCCGGCCGATCCTGTGCCCGACCTGTTTGCGGGCGGCCCCGCGGAGCCTGCGGCGCAGGGCGCGGCGGCCGATGCGGCGGACGCCAGCGAGAAGCCGGTGGCGCCGTTCGTGCTGCTCGGTTTCAAGGTGGAAGACGGCGTGCGCGAAGCCTACTTGCTGCGCAACGACGCCGTGCTGCTGGCGCGCGCCGGCACCGTATTCGAAAAACGTTATCGCGTGCTGGCCTTGCGCCAGGAATCGGTGAACATTCAGGATCAACAAACCGGCAAGGAACACCGGATCAGTTTCGGGACAGAAGAATGAGAAAAATCGCACGCAATGTGGCATTGGTATGCAGCCTGGCCGGCCTGGCCGCGTGCGCGGCCGGACCGCAGCCCATGCCGCCGGAAGTGCGCGCCTTGCTCGATGCCGGCAAGCTGGAAGAGGGCATGTCGCGGCTGGAGCAGGTGCTGGCCGCAGCCCCCGGGCACATCGAGGCGCGCGTCCTGCTGGCCAATACCCGCATCCAGCTGACCAACCAGGTGCTGGCGCAGGCGGCGCAGGATGTGGCACGCGGATCGTGGGATGCGGCGCAGGAGGGATACCGCCGCGCCGCCGTCCTGGGCGCGGTGGACCAGTCCATGATCGGCATGCGCAGCCTGGCCGCGGCGCAAGCGCAGGCGCAGGCGCTTGCCGGCGCGGAGCAGCTGCTTGCCGCCGGCAAGCGCGAGGAAGCCGGAGAGGCCTTGCGTGCGCTGCTGGGGAAATACCCCAAGAACCAGCGCGCGGCGAAGCTGCTGCAGGCCCTGCGCGAGCGCGCGGAAAGCGCGCCGGCCAGCACGGCACTGGGCAAGGCGTTCCAGAAGCGACTGAGCCTGCGCTTTCACGATGCGCCGCTGCGCGCGGTGCTCGAATCGATGTCGCGCACCTCGGGCATCAGCTTCACGCTCGACAAGGACGTGCCGGCCGACCTGCGCGTCACGCTCAATCTGCACGACACGACCATCGAACAGGCGCTGCGCAATCTCTTGATGAGCGTGCAGATGGAACAGCGCATCGTCGACGAGCACACCGTGCTGCTGTACCCGAACGACTCGGCCAAGCAGCGCGAATACCAGAAGCTGACGATCCGCAGCTTCCACATCGCCAACGCCGAAGCCAAAACGGTCGCCAACAGCTTGCGCACCCTGCTCAAGACGCGCGACCTCGTGGTGGATGAAAAACTCAACATGCTGGTGCTGCGCGATACGCCCGAGACCATCCTGATGGCGGCCAAGCTGGTGGCGCTGCACGACGTGGCCGAACCGGAGGTGATGCTGGAAGTCGAGATTCTGGAAGTGCAGCGCAGCGACCTCGAATCGCTGGGCGTGAAGTGGCCGGGCAACGTCAGCCTGACGCCGCTCGGCGCGTCGACGGTGATGTACGACGGCAGCGTCACCACCAGCCCGTTCACCCTCAGCGACCTGAAAAACCTGAACTCGCGCGGCCTGCTGGCCAGCGTCGATCCGATGCGGCTGTCGGCATCGGTGAACCGCGATAACGTCAGCGTGCTGGCCAATCCGCGCATCCGCATCAAGAGCCGTGAAAAGGCGCTGATCCGGGTCGGCGAGCGGGTGCCGAGCGTGTCGGCCAACGTCACCTCGACCGGCGTGACCTCGCAGTCGGTCAATTACCTCGACGTCGGCCTCAAGCTCGAAGCCGAGCCGGTTGTGTATATGGACGATGAGGTGTCGATCAAACTCAGTCTGGAAGTGAGCAGCATCCTGGGCACGATCTTTGACAGTAACGACCAGCCGTACGGCTACCGCATCGGCGCGCGCAATGCCAGCACGGTGCTGCGCCTGCGCGACGGCGAGAACCAGGTGCTGGCGGGCCTGATCAGCGATAACGACAAGCGTTCGTCGAGCGCCATTCCGGGCCTGGGCGAGCTGCCGATGCTCGACCGCCTGTTCGGCAGCAAGGGCCGGGAGCGCACCAAGACCGAGATTGTCCTGTCGATCACGCCGCGCGTGCTGCGCAACCAGGCCCGTGGCGCCGGCGGCGAGGTGGAGTTCGATGCGGGTACGGACGGCAGCCTGCGCGGGCAGGGCGGCCAGGCGGGCCAGCCCGGCCAGCCGGTGCCGCAGGAGCCGCCGCCGGTGCCTGCGCCAGCACCGGCCAGCCCGTTGCTGCCTGAACGGACCGGCGGCTGACATGCGCATGCGCGGCTTTACGCTCATCGAGCTGATGGTGACGCTGGCGATCGTGGCGCTGTTGTCCACCATTGCCTTGCCGTTGGCGCAGGTGGCGGTGCAGCGCCAGAAGGAACAGGAGTTGCGCTTGGCCTTGCGCGACATTCGCACCGCGCTCGACGAATACAAGCGCGCGGCCGGCGAGGGCCGCATCGCCAGCCTGCTCGATGGCAGCGGCTATCCGTCCAACCTGCAGGCGCTGGTGAACGGCGTGCCTGACCAGCGCAGCGCCAAGGCGCGCAAGGTGTTCTTTCTGCGCGCGCTGCCGCGCGATCCGTTCCATGACGATCTGTCCGTGCCGGCGGAGCAGACCTGGCGCCTGCGCTCTTACCAGAGCGACCCGGCCGACCCCAAGCCGGGCGAGGATGTCTACGATGTGCACTCCAATTCTGAACAGGTGGGCCTGAATGGTATTGCGTACAGGCGCTGGTAAGCGCGGCTTCACGCTGATCGAACTGCTGGTGGTGCTGGCGATCCTGGCGCTGCTGCTGACGATCGCCGCGCCGCGTTTTTTCCGCAGCATCGACCAGTCGAAAGAGACGGTCCTCAAGGAAAACCTGCACATCACGCGCGGGGTGATCGACAAGTTCTATGGCGATAACGGACGCTATCCGCAGACGCTCGGCGAGCTGGTGGAGCGCAAATACCTGCGCACCCTGCCACTCGATCCTCTGACCGAAAGTACCTCGACCTGGATTCTCGTCGCGCCCGACAGCGGTGCCGGCGTCTACAACCTCTACAGCGGCGCCCCGGGCAGCACTCGCGACGGCATGCCTTTCAGCCGTCTCTGAATCACCCTTCATTTTGGTCAGGCCAAAAACTGACTAAACCGCGTTATATTCGGCCAAAGATTGTCATGTGGACTGACCAAAACTCGATTATGGATGGACCAATATCATATTTTGGTCATACCAAATGTTGTTTTTTGAGCTTGTATTTTACATTTTTAATCAGCATCAGGTCTTATCTATCTTGAAATACAGGCGCGTTTGCCCACATCCCATTGCAAATGGCATCTTGACGACGTTGATATACGTTAGGTGCATATACTCAGATGTTATGCGAAAAATAAAGTCATTGACTGTGACAATCTCACAGCTTGGCGTTCGGTGGCCGGCGTTGATCCCGGAAATTGGTATCTTAATAATGCTTTTAATCATTTAACACCATATTGACACGTCAACATACAAACGAGCATCCTCGCAGCAGACCTAGCGAACGTTGATTTATTTGCATGACGGCCGACCCGCAGTACGCATTTACCCATGCTTTCAGTGGATGCAATACGGCAACAAAGCGGCGCTCCGTTCGGTCTACATCGCTGCCAGCGGAAAACATCCCGGCCGGTCCGGCGTTTTGAAAAATAACAATACTTACGGAGTAAGCGCATGAACGTATCGACATTGAAACTGACCCTGGCAGCAGCCGCTGTGCTGGCCGCTACCCAGGCGGTGGCCGGACCGGTGGGCTACGGCGCCGCCACCACGGGCGGCGGCAGCAAGGCTGCCGTGAACGTGGCCTCGCTGGCCGAGATGGCCGCGAAGATCAAGGCATATTCGGGCAGCGGCGGCCTGGTACTGAACTACACCGGCAAGTTCGACTTCGCCAGCGTCAAGGATGTCTGCGCGCAGTGGAAGAAACCGGCGCAAACGCTGGAAATCAAGGGCAAGAACGACATCACGATCCGCGGCACGGCCGATTCGTCCGCCAACTTCGGCATTCGTATCGTCGGCGATTCGAGCAACGTGATCGTGCAGAACATGACCATCGGCCTGCTGCAGGGCGGCGAAGCCGCCGACTCGATTTCGATCGAAGGCACGTCGAGCGGCAAGCCAAGCAAGATCTGGATCGACCACAACACTATCTTCGCTTCGATCAAGTCGTGCCCTGGCGCGGGCGATGCGTCGTTCGACGGCGGCATCGACATGAAGAAGGGCGCCAACCACATCACGGTGTCGTACAACTACGTGTACAACTACCAGAAGGTGGCGCTCAATGGTTTCAGCGAAAAGGATACGCTCAACGCCGGCTCGCTGACCACCTACCACAACAACCGCTTCGAGAACGTCAAGTCGCGCCTGCCGCTGCTGCGCTACGGTAAAGCCCACATCTTCAACAACTACTTCGGCAACGTGGATACCTCGGGCATCAACGTGCGCATGGGCGCGATGGCGCTGGTCGAATCGAACTACTTTGAGAACGTCAGGAACCCGGTCACCTCGCGCGACAGCGCCAAACTCGGTTACTGGGACCTGCGCAACAACTTCGTCGGCAGCGGCATTACCTGGGGCGCGCCGGAAGACGGCATTTACGCCAACGCCACCGACTGGAAAACCACCAAGGCCTACGGCCCTACCGGTTATGCCTACACCGCCAGCGCGGCTGCGGGCGTGAAAGCGAAAGCCATCGCCACCGCCGGTGCGCGCACCAACCTGGCGCAGTAATTTCGCTCTGTTCGAGCCATCCCCTGGCGGGGGTGGTTACTTCATTCATCCATCAGGAGTCACCATGAAACGATTCAACGCCCTTCTTTTCGCAGTCGTCGGACTGTTTGTCGCCACCAGCGCATTGGCCGCCCCCGGCAAGCGCGCCATCCCGTCGTGCACCAAAGTGCTGGTCACGCAAACGACCGACGTACCGGCCAACACCGTGTTCGATGGCCTGGTCAAATACGGCAAGATGGTATGCCTGGTGGGTAATATCAAGAAGATGGATGGCAGCCAGTCGGAAAGCCAGATCCCTCACTTCACCCTCGGCGCTGGCGCCACCCTCAAGAACGTGGTGCTGGGCGATCCTGCCAAGGGCACGGGCCGCAACCTGACCGCCGGCGGCGCCGATGGCGTCCATTGCGCGGGCAACTGCAAGATCGAGAACGTGTACTGGGGCGATGTGGGCGAAGATGCGGCTACTCTCAAAGGCGCCGGCACCATGACCGTCACCGGCGGTGCGGCGTACAAAGCAGCCGACAAGATGTTCCAGAATAACGGCGTCAACAGCAAAATCGTCATCACCAACTTTTACGCGGAAGAAGGCGGCAAGCTGTATCGCTCGTGCGGCAACTGCTCGAAGCAATCGGCACGCACGGTCACCATCAATGGCGTGACGATTTATAACGTCAATGCGGGCGTGGGCGTGAACAGCAGCTTCGACAAATCGAAACTGCCGGCGCTGGCCAAGGCCTACGATGTGGCGACCATGAGCGACTTCGTGTCGAACAAAGCGTCGTCGCGCTGCACGGCCTTCGTCGGCACCGCCAAAGGCAATGAGCCGGGCAAGGAAAAGGAAGCTGACAACATCGCGCGTGCCTGCGTATTCAAGTAATCAATCGATCAGGTGAAGTAGCGGCCCTTGTGGCCGGTTTGGCCACGCGCAAGGGCAACCCTGTGCGTGGTCTTTTTTTCGTTCCAGGCTGTCAGTCTTCGGGCTTGAGCGTGTCCTTGCAGTTCCCGCCGCACGCCATCACATACGCGAACTGCCAGTCGCAGTAGCGCTTCTGGCCATCGAGGTACATCCAGTCGCCGTCGGGAAAACTGCGCCGTATCGTCGGCGCGCACGATGCGCTGCGCACCCCCATCACGCCGCCGCCCGGCGCGCGCACCAGCTGCCAGTCGGCCTTGCCGGTAATCGGATCGGGATAGATCTGGCGCAGGTAGCGTTTCATTCCCGGCTGGCGCGGGTCCTGCAGCAAGTCTTCCAGGCGCGATGGCGCATGGCTGGCGTGGCCTTCCGGCGTATTGAGTTCGTATTCGAGAAAGGCGCGGATGTACTGCTTGCCGACGAACAGAAGCTCGTTTTCGGCTTCTCGCCGGCGCGCCAGGTCGCCCACCGAGACGGTGGCCGCCGTCGCCACGCCGATCACCGCGACCATCACCATCAGCCCCACGTAGGTAAAGCCGCCGGTACGCGGTGCCATGCTCCGCTTACGCACGGGAGAAGGTCCGGGTGACGCGTTCGAGGTGGGTGCGCATGGCATGGCGCGCGCCGGCCACATCGTGCGCAGCGATCGCCGCCAGGATGTTGCGGTGGTCGATCAGCGTCTGCTTGCGCAGTTCCTCGGTCTGGAAGTGTTCCTTGAGCTTGTGCCAGAGCGTGCCGCGCTGGTTCCACAGGTAGTCGACCGCGCCCACCAGCGCCGTGTTGCCGGTGGCGCGCGCCAGCGCCAGGTGAAAGTTGCGGTCGGCCTGCTCGTTGCTGGCGCGGTCTTCATGGTCGCGCTCCATTTCCAGTACGGCCGTGAGGATGGCGTCGATGGCCGAATCGGTGGCCATCTTGGCGGCGATGCCGGCCACCTCGGTTTCGATCATGCGGCGCGCCGCCAGCACCTCGAACGGTCCAGGGCCGACTTCGGGCGCCTGGCTGGCGCCGCCCGCCTGCGCGCTGACATACACGCCCGAGCCGCTGCGCACCTCGACCACGCCACCCAGCTCGAGGGCGATCAGCGCTTCGCGCAATGAGGCGCGGCTCACGCCCAAGCGCGCGGAGAGGTCGCGTTCGGCCGGCAGGCGCTGGCCGGGCCGCATGCCCTCGGCGGCGATCAGGGTCTGGATGCTGTCGGCCACCACCCGGTACATACGTGGTTCCGGCGTGTTCCCGTCGGGCGCCGCAGGGGTTGTTTTCATCGTCGGGAACTGTCCGGGAAGGGGAGAAGCGGAAAGGATACCGCAAGAGGGGCGATGTGGGCTAGTTCGGCATGCGCGGCGGCGCTTGCCAACGGGGCCGCAATGCCCGATCATTCTGGCAGCGCGCCCCGATATGCGGGGCTTTCATCTACTTACGGAGGCATCAATGGTGGCAGTCAATCGGCATACGCACGCACAACGTCGGCTCGGGCTCGGTCTTGCCGCCCTGGCCGCGGTGATCTGGTCGGGCTCTCCAGCCCAGGCCCAGGCGCCGGAGGAAAAGGTCCTGAACGTGTATAACTGGTCCGATTACATCGGCGACGACACGATCAAGAACTTCACCAAGGAAACCGGCATCACGGTCCGTTACGACGTTTTCGACAGTAACGAAGTGTTGAACGCCAAGCTGGTGGCCGGGAAATCGGGGTATGACATCGTGGTGCCGACGGCGCCGTGGGCACGCCAGCAGATCGACGGCAAGCTGCTGCGCAAACTCGACAAGTCTAAGCTGCCGAACCTGGTTAACCTCGACCCGGGCATCCAGGCCAAGCTGGCCACGCTGGACCCGAACAACGAGCATCTGGTGGACTGGATGTGGGGGTACACGACGGTCGGCATCAATGTCGACAAGGTCAAGGCCGCGCTGGGCACGACTCCGCTGCCGGCCAATGTGTGGGAGCTCATTTTCAATCCCGTGTACACGTCCAAGCTGAAATCGTGCGGCGTGTCGTTCCTCGATTCGCCGTCCGAGGTGTTTCCGGCGGCGCTGCATTACATGGGCAAGCCGGCGTATTCGAAGAATGCGGCCGATTATGCCGAAGCGGGCAAGATGCTGCAGGCGGTGCGCCCGAGCGTGACCTTGTTCAGTTCTTCCGGGTATATCAACGACATGGCCAATGGCGCCATTTGCGTGGCATTCGGCTGGGCAGGGGATATCAATATCGCCCGCCAGCGCGCCATCGATGCGAAGAAGGGCGTCAAGATCGAGGCGCTGGTACCGAAGAACGGCGCGCCGCTGGTGTTCGATACCATGGCCATTCCGGCCGATGCGCCGCATCCGAACAATGCGCATCTGTGGATTAACTATATCCTGCGTCCCGAAGTGCAGGCCGGGCTGACCAACAAGGTGTTTTTCGCGAATCCGAATAAGGCCAGCATCAAGTTCGTGCGCAAGGATATTGCGGAGAACAAGAGCGTGTTCCTGTCGGATGAGGATCTGAAAAAGATGATCGCGCCGGAAGCGGTGCCGCAGGATATCCGCAGGGTGATGACCAGGACGTTCACGAAGTTCAAGACGGGACGGTAATCAACCCATCCGTCGCTCCCGCGCAGGCGGGAGTCCAAGTTCGTTCAGTAGTCCGCGGCTGAGCATACAAACTTGGTCCCCCGCCTGCGCGGGGGCGACGGTGGTAGGGGGGCAACGTCGAAGTGAGACGTCGGAAAAGTGTAGCGGCACTCCCGCACAAATGCAAAAGCGGCAAGCGCCCAAAAGGCCTCGCCGCTTTTTCATCGGCCCTTATCAGGCCCTTTGCTATTCGTGATAGCGATCGCGCAGGTCGAGCGCGCTGCCGTGAACCTCTTCCACCAGCTCATACAGCACCAACCCAACCATCCCTCCAAAAATGGCCATGACGAGCATGCTGAACATGATCATGAACCGCCGTTGAGCGATTTCTCCCTTAGTTGATACTCCTAAACTTTAGCAGATCGATGTCGCAATTCAAGCTTGCGCTGCACTTATTTAACAATCAGGTCGGGCGCCATCACGCCTTTCAAGTACAGACTGTAGGGATCGAGCGCCTCGCGCTGCACCAGCCACCACGCATTGGCCTTCTTGATCTGCCAATCCTGCGGCTGGCCCGACAGCAGCAAGGCCGCCACCTGACCCAAGGTCGGCTGATGCCCGACCACCAGCACCGGCTCGCGCCCGTTGGGCCAGTTGGCCGCCATCAGCACATCTTCCGGATCGGCGCCCGGCGCCAGATCGTGCACGATCTTGAACTTGCGCTTGAGCGGCTCCACCGTCTGCAAGGTGCGCAGCGCCGGGCTGACCAGGATGCGGCAGCTGTCGGGCAGCTGCGAGGTCAGCCAGTCGGCCATGCGCCGCGCCTGCTTCTGGCCCTTGGGCGTGAGCGCGCGTTCCATGTCGTCCTGGCCCGGTTCGGCGTCGTGCGCCTCCGCATGCCGCCATAAGATCAGATCCATGCTGTCGTCTCCTTACTCGCTATCGACCGATGGCCGGCCCAAAAGTTGCATGAGATGATGCTGCGCCGAAAATTCAACCTGCTTGCCGCGCACCCGGCGGCGCTGGTAATGCCCGCTCGGATCGAGCTCCCATGCATTCGAGTTATCCTTCAGGTAAGGGTTCAAACCCTCGGTAATCACCCGCCGCTTGAGCGCCTTGTCCAGGATAGGGAAGGCGACTTCGATGCGGCGGAACAGGTTGCGGCTCATCCAGTCGGCGCTGGCCAGGTACACATCGTGCGCCAGGTCGTTGCGGAAGTAGTAAATCCGGCTGTGCTCCAGAAAGCGGCCGATGATCGAGCGTACCTTGATGTTTTCCGACAGCCCCGGCACGCCCGGTTTCAGCGTACACGCACCGCGCACGATCAGGTCGATCTTCACGCCGTCGTGCGAAGCCGCGTACAGCGCGCGGATCACCGATTCGTCCACCAGCGCGTTGATCTTGACGATGATGCGCCCCGGCCGGCCCGCACGGGCGATCTTGGCTTCATTGCGGATCGCCTTGATGATCTCGCTCTGCAGCGCGAACGGCGCCAGCCACAGATGGGTCAGCTTGTGCGGCTTGGTCAGGCTGGTCAGATGAATGAATACTTCGTTCACTTCCTGCGCCATTTCCGGGTGTGCGGTCAAGAGCCCGAAGTCGGTGTACAGGCGGGTGGTGGTCAGATGGTAGTTGCCGGTGCCGAGGTGGGCATAGAACCGCAAGCCGCCCGGGTTGCCGTCGGCATCGGCTTCCTCGCGCCGGATCACCAGCGCGACCTTGGCGTGGGTTTTCAGGCCGACCACGCCGTACACCACCTGGGCGCCGGCCTGCTCGAGCTTGTCGGCCCAGTTGATGTTCGCTTCCTCGTCGAAGCGCGCCATCAGTTCCAGGATCACCGTCACTTCCTTGCCGGCGCGGGCGGCGGCCATCAGCGCTTCCATCAGGTCCGAGTGCATGCCGGTACGGTAAATGGTCTGCTTGATCGCCACCACCGACGGGTCGTGCGCGGCCACCTGGATGAAGTCGACCACGGTCTGGAACGACTGGAAAGGGTGGTGCAGCAAAATGTCGTGCTTCTTGAGCTGCTCGAAGATGTCGTGATGCGCGACCTTTTGCGGCATGCCGGGGACAAAAGGCTCGAAGCGCAGGCCCGGCTTCTTCACATGGTCGATCAGTTCGGCCAGGCGCACCAGATTGACCGGGCCGTCCACCGCGTACAGGCGGCTCTTGTCGAGCCCGAACTGTTCGAGCAGGAAATCGGCCAGTTCCGGCGCGCAGTTCTTGGCCACTTCCAGCCGCACCGACGTGCCGAACTGGCGTCCCTGCAGCTCGCCCTTGAGCGCCTGGCGCAGGTTCTTGACCTCTTCCTCGTCGACCCACAGGTCGCTGTCGCGCGTGACCCGGAATTGGGAATAGGCGATCACTTCGCGCCCCGTGAACAGGTCTTCGATGTGCGAGTGAATGATGGACGAGAGCAGGCAGAACGAAATGCCGCCGTTGGTCGACAGGTGGTCCGGCAGGCGGATCACGCGCGGCAGCACCCGCGGCGCCTTGACGATGGCAATCCCGGTGCCGCGCCCGAAGGCATCCTTGCCGGTCAGCGAAATGATGAAATTGAGACTCTTGTTGACCACTTGCGGAAACGGGTGGGCCGGGTCGAGCCCGATCGGAGTGAGCAGGGGACGCACTTCGCGCTCGAAATATTCCTTGACCCAGGCCCGCTGCGCGTCGTTGCGGTCGGTGTGGCGCACCAGGTGCACACCGTTTTTCTGCAGTTCGGGCAGCACGTCGGTGTTGAGAACGGCGTACTGGTCCTTGACCAGATTGTGACATTCATTACTGATGCGGGCCAGGTTGGCCGCCAGCGCGGGATTTTCCGCCAGGTTGCCCTGGGCCAGCAGGCTGGCCACGCGCACTTCGAAAAACTCGTCCAGGTTGTTACTGACGATGCACAGGTAGCGCAGCCGTTCCAGCAGAGGCAGCGAAGGATCCTCGGCCTGGGCCAGCACGCGGCGGTTGAACGTCAATTGTGACAGCTCGCGGTCGAGGAAGATGTTGGCGCGCGCCGGGTCCGACGTCGATGCAGTTTTCATTATGTCTTTAACTAGTCAGATAGATAATAGTAAACGCAGCCAGTGTAATAAAGAAATATTACACGTCGGTGACACACGCCCCGAATTGTGTGACATGGCGAATCGGCATGCGAAGCGTATCATGCAGCCAGAAAAAGGATTCTTACAGGATTTCAGTCATGTCATAAACGTGTCATATTTGCGCGTTAGACTGCGCAGCATTCCACGTTGTATAACCCACAAGGACTTGATATGCGAATGAAACAATTGTTGGCTTCCATCATCGTAGGCATCGGCGCACTGGCGGCATCGACCTCCGCCCTGGCGGTTGACATGACCGGCGCGGGTGCGACGTTTCCTTACCCAGTGTATGCAAAATGGGCTGAGTCGTACAAGAAGGCCACCGGCAACGGCCTGAACTATCAGTCCGTCGGTTCGGGCGCGGGCATCAAACAGATCAAGGCGAAAACCGTCGACTTCGGCGCTTCCGACAAGCCGCTCGGCCTGGAAGAGCTCAACACCGCGGGCCTGATGCAGTTCCCGGCCATCATGGGCGGCGTGGTTACCGTGGTCAACATCGACGGCGTCGCTCCAGGCGTACTGAAACTGACCGGCCCGGTCATCGCCGACATCTACCTGGGCAAGATCACCAAGTGGAACGCGCCTGAAATCGCCGCCCTGAACCCTGGTGTCAAGCTGCCGGCCGAAGAAATCACCGTGGTGCACCGCGCCGACGGCTCCGGCACCACCTTCCTGTTCACCGATTACCTGTCGAAAGTGTCGCCGGAATTCAAGACCAAGATCGGCGCCGATGCAGCCGTGAAATGGGCAACCGGCGTGGGCGGCAAGGGCAACGAAGGCGTGGCCTCGACCGTGCAGCGCGTCAAGCACTCGATCGGTTACGTGGAATGGGCGTTCGCCAAGAAGAACAAGATCGCTCACACCCAGCTCAAGAACAAGGAAGGCACCTTCCTGCAGCCGGACGACGAGAACTTCAAGGCAGCCGCCGCTTCCGCCGACTGGGCCAAGGCGCCAGGCTTCGGCATCGTCCTGACCGACCAGGCTGGCAAGAACAGCTGGCCGATCACCGGCGTGTCGTACATCCTGATGCACAAGAGCCAGGCCGATGCCGCCAAGGGCAAGGAAGTGCTGAAGTTCTTCGACTGGTCGTTCAAGAATGGCAATGCGTCGGCTGTCGAACTGGACTACGTGCCGCTGCCGGACACGGTCACCAAGCTGGTGAGCGACTCCTGGAAAGCCAATCTGAAAGACGCTTCCGGCAAGTCGATCTGGTAAGACGGCAGGGGGTGGGTCTGGTGCCCGCCCCGCATGCGTAGTCGTGCAACGAAGTTACGGCAGGCAAGCCATGGGGCATGCCTGCCGGTCAGCATTAAAGTAACACCTTGAAACTACCTCCATGTGGACACCTAGCGAAGTCAATCAATGAGCGCAAACCCAACTATCGCAATGGACATGAGCAAACCAGCGGCGCCTGACCGTGAGCAGGTCGCCATGCTTTCAACGATGCGCAAGCAGCGCATCCAGGATTTTTTCTTCCACAAAGTGACCCTGCTGTTCGCGGCATCGGTCCTGATCGTGCTGATCGGAATCATCGGTTCGCTGGTGGTCGGCGCCGCGCCCGCCTTCAGGGAATTCGGCATCGGCTTCATCACCAGCGTCGAATGGGACCAGGGCAACGACAAATACGGCGCCATGATCGCCATCGTCGGCACCCTCGCCACCTCGATTATCGCCCTGCTGATCGCGTTTCCGGTCAGCTTCGGCATTGCACTGTTCCTTACTGAAATCTGCCCGGTCTGGCTGCGTCGCCCGCTGGGTACCGCCGTCGAACTGCTGGCGGGCATTCCCTCGATTATTTACGGCATGTGGGGCATGGTCGTGTTTGCGCCACTGTTCGCCGAATACGTGCAGCCGCTGTTGAAAAACACCCTCGGCCACTTGCCGATCATCGGCCATCTGTTCACCGGCCCGATGATGGGTATCGGCATCCTGACCGCCGGCCTGGTGCTGTCGATCATGATCATTCCCTTCATCGCCTCCGTCATTCGCGACGTGTTCGAGATCGTCCCGGCCGTGCTGAAAGAATCGGCATACGGACTGGGCTGCACCAAATGGGAAGTCGTGCGCAAGATCGTGCTGCCGTACACCAAGACCGGCGTGGTCGGTGGCGTCATGCTGGGCCTGGGCCGCGCGCTCGGCGAAACCATGGCGGTGACCTTCGTGATCGGTAACGCCAACAAACTGTCGTGGTCGATCTTCTCGGCCGGTAACAGCATCTCCTCGACCCTGGCCAACGAGTTTGCCGAAGCCCAGTCGGCGCTGCACGTGTCGTCGCTGCTGGCGCTGGCCCTGATCCTGTTCATCATTACATTCATTGTCCTGTCCGCCGCCAAGCTGATGCTGGCCGGAATGTCGCGCAAGGAAGGCGTCAAATGAGCCAGACCATTCTCAATCCCGTCTACCGCAAGCGCCTCTGGAAGCACCGCATCGGCATCGCCTTGTCGGTGATGGCCATGTCGGTCGGCCTGATTTTCCTGATGTGGATCCTGTGGACCTTGCTGAGCAAGGGTTTCGCCGGCCTCTCGCTGGGCCTGTTCACCCAGGACACGCCCGGTCCCGGCAGCGAGGGCGGCGGTCTGCGCAACGCCATCGTCGGCAGCCTGATGATCGTCGGCCTGGCCACCTTCATCAGCACCCCGATCGGCATCCTGGCCGGCGTCTACCTGGCCGAATACGGCGAAGAGAACCGCTTCGCCCAGGTCACCCGCTTCGTGACCGACATCATGCTGTCGGCACCGTCGATCGTGCTCGGCATTTTTGTGTGGACCATGTATGTCGACGTCTCCAAGCATTATTCGGGCTATGCCGGGTCGATTGCGCTATCCCTGATCGCCATTCCGGTGGTCGTGCGCACCACCGACAACATGCTGCGCCTGGTGCCGCAAAGCTTGCTGGAAGCTGCCTTCGCCCTGGGCGCGCCACGCTGGAAAGTGGCCACCACGGTGCGCCTGCGCGCTGTGAAATCGGGCGTGGTCACCGGCGTGCTGCTGGCGGTGGCCCGCATTACCGGCGAAACCGCACCGCTGCTGTACACGGCCCTGAACAACCAGTTCTTCAGTTCCGACATGAACGCGCCGATCGCCAACCTGCCGGTGGTCATCAATCAGTTCGCCATGAGCACCTCCGACAACTGGATCAACCTGGCCTGGGCCGCGGCCCTGCTGCTGACCTTCAGCGTGTTGTTATTGAACATTGTGTCGCGTACCATGTTCAGCCAGAAAACCACGAAATAATCGACCGATCCATCTTATGAGCCCTATGCCTACACCGATTCCTACTGTAACGCCAAAGAACAAGACGATCGAGATTTCCGGCCTGAACTTCTTTTACGGCAAAACGCAAAGCCTGACCAATGTCAGCCTCGACATTTTCGAAAAACAGGTCACGGCCTTCATCGGCCCGTCCGGCTGCGGCAAGTCGACCCTGCTGCGCACCCTGAACCGCATGTACGACCTGTACCCCGGCCAGCGCGCCGAGGGGTCGATCATGTACCGCGGCAAGAACATCCTCGATCCGGGCCAGGATGTGAACATGCTGCGCGCCAAGGTCGGCATGGTGTTCCAGAAGCCGACCCCGTTTCCGATGTCGATCTACGACAACATCGCCTTCGGCGTGCGCCTGTACGAAGACCTGTCCAAGGGCGAGATGGATGAGCGCGTCGAATGGGCGCTGAAAAAAGCCGCGCTGTGGGGCGAAGTGAAGGACAAGCTGACCAAGAGCGGCCTGTCGCTGTCGGGCGGCCAGCAGCAGCGCCTGTGCATCGCGCGCGGCGTGGCGGTGAAACCGGACGTGCTGCTGCTCGACGAGCCGACCTCGGCGCTGGACCCGATCTCGACTGCGAAAGTGGAAGAGCTGATCAGCGAACTCAAGCAAGATTACACGATCACCATCGTGACCCACAACATGCAGCAAGCCGCGCGTTGCTCGGACTACACCGCCTATATGTACCTGGGCGAGCTGGTCGAGTTCGGCGAGACCGACCAGATTTTCATGAATCCCGCCCGCAAGGAAACGCAGGATTACATTACCGGACGCTTTGGCTGAGCCACGACAATTCTAATTACGGAGAGCAGCAATGATAGGCGAGCATTCATCCAAGCAGTACGACCACGAACTTGAAACCATCCGCTCCAAGGTGTTGCTGATGGGCGGCATCGTCGAGACCCAGTTCCTCGACGCGATGACCTGTTTTCGCATCGGCAACCTGGAGCGCGCCGACCGCGTGATCGCGGAAGACGACGAAGTCAACCAGCTGGAAGTGGCGCTCGACGACGCCTGCAGCCACCTGATCGTGCGGCGCCAGCCGACCGCCAACGACCTGCGCACGGTCATGGCCACGATCAAGGTCATCACCGACCTGGAGCGCATCGGCGACGAAGCGGCCAAGATTGCGCGCACCTCCAAGAATCTGCACGGGCGCGGCGCCGTCGGCGTGAACCATTATGAAATGGTGCGCACGATCGCCACCGCCACGTCCGACATGCTGCACGACGCGCTGGACGCCTTTGCGCGCCTCGACGGCAAGCAAGCCTTGCAGCTGATCGCCCAGGATGCGGTGATCGACCATGAATTCCGCTCGATCATGCGCAACCTGATTACCTTCATGATGGAAGACCCGCGCACGATTTCGTCGGCGCTGGACACCTTGTGGGTGGCCAAGGCCATCGAGCGCATTGGCGACCATGCCAAGAACATCGCGGAATATGTCATCTACGTCGTTGAAGGCAAGGATATCCGGCACTCCAAACAGGCGCATTCGATCCCTGACAACCCCTTACCGTAATATCAATGGCATCTGACAAAACGACTGTATTGATTGTAGAAGACGAGCCGGCGATTGTGGAACTGGTCACGTTCTCGCTGCGCGAGGCGGGCTGGAATGTCTGTTCGGTGCAGAATGTGGCCGACGCGTGGGAATTCATGCAGCAGCGCATTCCGCACCTGATTTTGCTCGATTGGATGCTGCCCGACCAGACGGGCTTGAGGATGCTGTCGCGCATGCGTTCGGACCGCAATTTCCAGGATATTCCGGTGATCATGCTGACGGCCAAGAGCATGGAAGAGGACAAGATCGCGGGCTTGAACAATGGCGCCGACGATTACGTGACCAAGCCGTTTTCGCCGCGCGAGCTGCTGGCGCGCGCCAAGGCGCTGCTGCGCCGCAAGAGTCCGGAGCATGACCAGGCGGTCATGAGCGCCGGGCCGGTGACCCTGGACCCGGTCAGCTGCACGGTGTCGATCGACAGCCAGAAGATCGACATGGGGCATGCCGAGTTCAAGCTGTTGAAGTTTTTGCTCGCGCATCCGGAACGGGTGTTCTCGCGCAGCCAGTTGCTCGACAAGGTATGGGGCGACCATGTGGTGATCGAGGAACGCACGGTCGACGTGCATGTCCTCAGGCTGCGCAAGGCGCTCAAGGAATCGGAAAAGCTGATCAAGACCGTGCGCAGCGTGGGGTATATGCTGTCGGAGAAGTGAAGTTGTAACAGTAGTTAGTAGTGTAACCCGTCGCTTTTGCCCGTCGTTCCCGCCTGCGCGGGAACGACGGGGTAGCGTGAATAAGGACACCCCCCCGCAACATGAATCCCAAACTGCTGTTCTGGATCCCCGCGCTGCTGCGCATGTGCTTCATCCTGCTTGGCGCGGGCGTGTTCTGGTGGCTGTTCGGCCTGGTCTACGGCCTGGCCGTGGCCTTTCTCTCGGTCTTCATCCTGCTCTTCATCCAGCTCTCCTACCTGCACCAGCTCGGCGACTGGCTGGACGACCCGCACTCCGCCAAGCTTCCCGACGGCTGGGGTTCCTGGACCAATATCTTCTCGCGCCTGTACCGCCTGCGCCGCGACGACGAACGCAACCAGGCCGAACTGACAGAATGGCTGGCCCGTTTCCGCCAAGCCATGCACCTGCTGCCCGACGGCGTGGCCATCATGGACGACGTCCTGTTCCTCGAATGGTGCAATCCGGCCGCCGAACGCCACCTCGGCCTGACGCTTGAGCGCGACAAGGGCATGCGCGTCACCAACCTGATCCGCCATCCGGATTTCATCGACTACATCATCCTCGGGCGCTACGACAACCCGCTGACCCTGAGCTTCCGCGACCGCAAGCTGATCTGCCAGATCATCCCCTTCGAGAACCGGCGCCAGATTCTGGTCACGCACGACGCCACCGAGACCCAGCGCATCGAGGAAATGCGGCGCGACTTCATCGCCAACGCCTCGCACGAGCTGCGCACGCCGCTGACGGTGATTGTCGGCTTCCTCGAAATCGCGTCGAGCGAAATGAACCTCGATGCGGAAACGCGCATGTCGCACCTGAAACTGATGACCGAGCAGGGCCACCGCATGCAGCGCCTGATCGAGGACATGCTCACCCTGTCGCGCCTGGAATCGATGGATTACCCGCTGCGCAGCGAGCCGGTCGACATTGCCGCGCTGATGGAGCAGATCGTGCAGGAGGCGAGGGCGCTGTCGGGCGGCAAGCATCAGATCACGTCCAGCGTCAACGGGCCGGGCATCTCGGGCAATCCGGAAGAGCTGCGCAGCGCCTTCGGCAACCTGGCCTCGAACGCGGTGCGCTACACGCCGCCCGGCGGGACCGTGCACCTGGCCTGGCAGATGGGACCCAACGGCCCGCAATTCGTGGCCACCGATACCGGCATCGGCATCGACCAGATCCACATCGCGCGCCTGACCGAACGCTTTTACCGGGTCGACAAGAGCCGCTCGCGCGAAACCCAGGGCACCGGGCTGGGGCTGGCGATCGTCAAGCACGTGCTGCTGCGCCATGGCGGCAACCTGACCATCAAGTCGGAGGCGGGCAAGGGCAGCAGCTTCATCGTGTCGCTGCCGGCAGCCTGACGCTGACCGGAACGCCTTGCCCATTGCTGTAGAGATCAGCAAATGATTCATTCATGCAAAATATTGCAATGTATGAAATCTTATAAGAAATCAAAGTTCATTCTATCCAATGGAAATAAAGTTCTATAACTGTCTGTGCTGGAAAAGAAAGTTTTCGACGGGCAGTGTTGATGAAATGCATTTTGGCGAATGCATTCCATTTTGAATTTAATTTGAAAATTGGAGTGATAATGAATAAGCAAAGCAAACAGCGTATTCAACTGAAAACCGTGTCAATCGTCGTTGGCCTGTTGGCTGGGCTGGGCGGCATGAATGCCTCGGCGCAGTCCCTGCCATCTTCCAAAGCGACCTTCGCTTACACTTCGCTCACCGTTTTGCCGCCATGCAGTAGCGGTAGCGCTACTGGCTGTGCCGGCAATGGCAGCGACGGCTGGACGAGTATCTTGAAGCAGCAGCTCAAGACGGCGAATCAGAAAGACCTGTTTATCAATGCATCGCTTCAATGCGGCATCGTCACCGACACGACGGTAAAAAGCACCAACGGTTCCCTCGATACGGCGGAAGCACGGGGGACCGTCCGCGTGAAAGTGAAGATTACCGCTCCCTCTGGCGCGGTCAGTTACGCTCAGCCCTCGACCGGTCAGGATGCCACCAACACGACTGGCGATGGCATTGTGTTCTGCGACCGTGTGCAGACGCTCAAGGCAAGGTTTTCAGGCCTGAACTGCAAGGCCGATTTAACAACCGGCGCGGTGACTTGCGCCGACCCGGAGGAGCTGCAGCTGATCTTGAAAACGCTCAACGCCAACGCCTTTAACTTCGTGGCGCCGGGTGTCAGCTCCGGCGTGACTACCATCGAGGTGCTGGCACGGTCCTCCGCAAGTGCTTCCGCGACCGGCACCAACGGGTCGCTCGGCAGCGCCAATGCGTTTATCGGCGCGGGATCGGTCGCCATTGAAGAAGTTCGCATGATCAAGGGCAATACCGGCGAGACAATCAGCTTCTGAATCAACGTTTGAACGCTGATGTTGCCTTGGGCAGTGCGCGGCACGGCCCAAGGCAATCGCGGCGCGCTGACTGCCTTTCTCCCCAAGCAATTTCCATCAGGTCGACTTCGCTTCCACCGCGAAAATCTTCGTCACCCCTTCCACGCTGAACTCCACCACCCCGAAATGGGCGCGCAGATAGTTTTCCGGCGCACGCGCATTGTCTTGCCGGTTGTTGACGTGGGCGAGGTCGCTGTCGCTGCTGATCAGTGCCGGCTTTCCTTGTTGGTATAAACGATGATGAAATTTTTTTCATCTGGCAATTAGATCCGTGCCACCAGCGCAGCTTGGCGCGCTACCGCGTCCCCGGGAGCAGGTACAATCGTGGTCTTCGCTTCTTTGACGACCACTATGTTCACCAAACGCCGTACCCTGATCGCCCTCGCCGTGTTGCTCGCCGGCTGCGGCAGCAACCCCACCCCTCCGGCGGCCAAGCCGGCCGCTGTGCTGCAACCGGCGGCCGCCGCGCTGCCCAAGAAGATTCGCATCGGCCTGGCCCTTGGTGGCGGCGCTGCCCGCGGTTTCGCCCATATCGGCGTGATCAAGGCGCTCGAAGCGCAGGGTATCTACCCGGAAATCGTGGTCGGCACCAGTGCCGGCAGCGTGGTCGGCGCCATGTATGCCGCCGGCAACGATGGCTTCGCCCTGCAAAAGACCGCCATGGAAATGGATGAGGCCGAGATTTCGGACTGGGCCATGCCGCTGTTCGGCAAGTCGTCGGGCGTGCTCAAGGGTGAAGCCTTGCAGAATTACGTGAACAAGGCCGTCAAGAACGTGCCGATCGAAAAGCTCAAGATCCCCTTCGGCGCCGTCGCAACCGACCTGAACAACGGTCAGCCGATCCTGTTCCGGCGCGGTAACACGGGGCAGGCGGTGCGCGCGTCCTCGTCCGTGCCTAGCGTGTTCCAGCCGGTGCGCATTGGCGACCGCTCGTATGTCGATGGCGGCCTGGTGGCGCCGGTGCCGGTGCGCTTCGTGCGCGAAATGGGCGCCGATTTCATTATCGCCGTCAATATTTCGAGCCAGACCGACGCCCAGGCGGCCGTCAGCTCGCTGGAAGTGCTGATGCAAACTTTCGCCATCATGGGCCAGCGCCTCAATCACTACGAACTCAAGGATGCCGACATCGTCATCTCGCCAGCGCTGGCGAAGATGGGCAGCAACGATTTTGCCGGCCGCAACCGCGCCATCATGGCGGGAGAGCAGGCCGCCGCGGCGATGATGCCGCAGATCAAAGCCAAGCTCAAGGCGCGCCAGCAGTCATAAGCGCTATAGCCGTTCCGATATCGGCAACGCGCGCGCTTGCCGTAAAATCTGCCGCATTCATTCACCTGGGATTCAACATGCCATCGAAACCGTACCTGAACTTCGCCGACGTCACCAAAATCGCCGCCGCCGCGCAAGCCGAAGCCATCGCCAACAACTGGGCGGTCACCATCGCCATCGTCGACGACGGCGGCCACCTGCTGTCGCTACAGCGTCTGGACGGCGCTGCGCCCCTGTCCTCGCACATCGCCCCCGCCAAGGCCAAGACGGCGGCCCTGGGCCGGCGCGAAAGCAAGGTCTACGAAGACATCATCAATAACGGCCGCACGGCGTTCCTGACGGTACCGTTCGTGGAAGGGATGCTCGAGGGCGGCGTGCCGGTGATCGTCGACGGTCACGTGATCGGCGCCGTGGGCGTGTCGGGCGTGAAGTCGGACCAGGATGCGCAGATCGCCAAGGCGGGCATCGCCGCGCTGGCCTGATCAGGCCGGTCCGCGCTAGTTTGCGCGGACCGTGGAATGGGGTTGCCGCTCAGCCGGCAGGCGCCGCGGCAGGCGTAGCGGCAGCGCCGCAGCCAGCTTGCGCTTCCGCCTTGCGCGGCACCGCCATCAGATTGCCGCGCAGGGTGCGCAAGACCAGGTAGTCGCAGCTTTCGCTGATCAACTGCGCGCGCTCCATGCGCTCGCTCGCGCCTTCGTTGTAGCGCACGGTTTTGAACGGCAAGGCAGCCGTGCCGGCCGTCCCCATGTCCGCCAGCGCAATATCGAGCGCTTGCGCGTACATGCGCGCACTTTCCCACTTGAGCATGCCGGCGTCGTCGCCGAGCCACACATCCGGCCCAGCCTGGCCGCCGCGCTCCGGCGACACGATGCGGATGATGTTCTCGTAGGGCGTGACGCGGCCCGCCGTTTTGATCGAAATGGCGTTGTCGAGAATGAGCGCCTGGTGGTCCTGTGTCAGGTAAAACAGGGGCACGCTGTCGATCACGACGTCTCCCGGGGCCGGCGAGGCCGCTTGCGCGATGATCTGCCTGGCGCCGCCAGTCTTGATGTGCGCCAGCGAGGCTTGCATGAGTTCCTGGTGTGTATAGGCATCCAGCACGCTCTGGTAGGGGGCGAGGACTTGGTCCGCCTTGGTGCGGATGCGTTCCTTTTCAAGGTCGCGCATTGTGCCCGACACGACGGCGTGCGTGGCGACAGCGGCCAGCAGGCCGACCAGGCCGGGCGCGGGGTACATCACCGCACCGCCGCCGGCAACGCCAGCCTTGTCAAAATTGACCGCCCCACGAAACGCCACCTTGTCGGCGGCCGGAAGGCGCAGGCCGACGCGCTGCGCCGTCGCATCGCTTGCGGCTACGCCGGCCTGGACCGGCACGTCCGTGGCATGCGCCGGCTGCCATGGCATGGAAAGGCCCACCCCCGCGCACAGCGCCAGGCAGGCGGAAACGAGGTGGGGACGTGGCAGGCGGCGGGCGAAACGCATCATCGGGGCTGGTCTTTCAGAAAAGTGAATGGCTTAATTGGACAATGGCTTGACGATCTGGTCCTTGGTCATTTCCAGTACCTGGAAATACGCATTCGACACGCCCGGGAAGGTCGGCGGTTCATCCCATTTGCCATCGGCAGCCTTCTGCACGTCCAGCGGCACGTACCATTCGTACGAATTGTCGGCCAGGTTGACGATGTAGGCGGCACCGGCGATCTTCGCTTTCGGGTCGCTGGTCGGAATGTACGATGCGAAGGTGCGCTCGACGCCAACCGTGGTCAGGCCGATCACCAGCAGCTTGTCGATCTTGTGGCTGGCTTTCAGGCCGGACAGGTCCTTGCGCGAGAATCCCGGAGCAGCCTTGCCATTGTCGGGCAGGGCGGCGAAATCGAGTTTCTCGATCATGGTGACGTTCGCGCCGCGCTGCTTGAGGATGGTAGCAACCTGGGCCGGCAGTTGCGGCAAGTCTTCGTAAGGCAGCGTCTTGACGTGGCTGGTCAGGGACGAGTTCATGACCGAGGCCGCAGCCATGCACAACAGGCAATTCGCACCGGGAAACTGGGTGTCGACCACCGGCAGTGCCGCCATGTAGACGCCGTAGTTGTTGGTCGGCGCGACGAAGGCTTGCGGCGCCAGGGCCACCGGCGTTTGTGGCGGCGTCATGCAGCCGGTGAGGATGGCGAAACAGGCGACCAGCGCGGCGGATGAAAGACGTAAGTTCACGGAAGACCTATTATTTAAAGCGGTTAAATGAAAACAGGCCCGCATCACCATGGTGATGTGGGCCTGCTGACGCGTTGCCCCGGCCAGGATGCGGCCAGTCGGACATGCATGTTTGATATTATAGGTCAACTTAAATTACAAAATGGAACTGTATTTATGAATTGTTGTTTTTGATTACTTTTTACTGATGATTACACCTCGACGCCTTGCATGACCGCGCGCTGTCCGCTATGGCGTCCGCTACGGTGCTGATCCGGTTTTTCGGTTCCGCCTGGTGCGGGTAATCACGCCGGCAATCGCGTATGTTGTCGTTTTGATTCGAGAGAATGTCCATGAGCGCTACTGAAAACCGTCCTCCATTGCCGCCCTTTACGCACGACGCGGCCACACGCAAGGTGCGCCTGGCCGAAGATGGCTGGAATTCGCGCGACCCGGCGCGCGTGGCGCTGGCCTACACCGCCGACAGCCGCTGGCGCAACCGCGCCGAATTCGTCACCGGACGCGAGGCCATCGTCGGCCTGCTGACGCGCAAATGGGTGCGCGAGCTCGACTACCGGCTGATCAAGGAATTGTGGGCCTTCGGCGGCAACCGCATCGCGGTGCGTTTTGCCTACGAGTGGCGCGACGACGCGGGCAACTGGTTCCGTTCATACGGCAACGAGAATTGGGAGTTCGACCAGCAAGGCTTGATGGCGCTGCGCCATGCCAGTATCAACGACCTGCCGATCGGGGAGCGGGAGCGCCAATTCCACTGGCCGCTCGGGCGCCGCCCGGACGATCATCCGGGGCTGAGCGAACTCGGTCTGTAAGTGCCGCTGTTGTTTGCGCGGTCCGGCGATCCGGCGATCCGGCGATCCGGCGCCCCCGGGTCAGGAGTGGATCAGCGGACCTTCCGGCGCCGAATCGGCGGCGTTGGTCCGTTCCAGCCATTCGAGCAGCAGCGGCATGTCGCGCACCTCGATTTCCGGACCCTGGACGAAACCGACCTGCGTCAGGTTGCTGGCGTCGCATACCAGCTTGTTAACAGTGGGCGACAGTTCGACCATCCTCCCGTACGATTTCCACACCTTGCTTTCCCACTTGTGCAGGGACGAATCGTTGAAACGGTTGTTCTCGAAGTAGACGGTGACCGAGCCATCGCTGTTGCCGAAGCCAACCATGCCCGAGCCGTTCTTGAGCATGTCCTTGACCGCGTCTTCCGCGTTCACCCTGGGCACGAACACGGCTGCCCGTCCGCCCGGATTGGGGCGCTCCATCGGCGTATCTCTTCCAAACGTAGACATAATCACATTTCCTGGTAAATGTTTGCCTGAGGATGCTGTAATAAATGTATAGAGGACGGCCGGTCGTGTCCAGTAAAAGCGCGAAAAGCGACGTAATCAGGCCCGGCGGCGATTGCCGGGAAGGCCGCGTTGCGCTATAATTTGGAGGTTTAGCCATTCATACACCTACCGTAGCGACTACCCACCATCCCTCATTCAAAATGACACCATCCCCCTGAGCGCAAGCGCACCGGGAAACCATGGTCGTCGGTCTGACGTGGCGCAGCTACGGTAACTTTATCAGGAGTTGCCCTTGCCGCCATTTTTTTCTGGCCCCGCCGTTCCAGCCATCCTGGCCCTCGCCGATGGAACGATATTTAAAGGTTTTTCCATTGGCGCCGCCGGCCATACCACCGGGGAAGTCGTGTTCAACACGGCCATGACCGGTTACCAGGAAATCCTGACCGATCCAAGCTACTCGCGCCAGCTCGTCACGCTGACCTATCCGCACATCGGCAATACGGGCGTCAATCCGGAAGACGTCGAGGCAAGCAAGGTCCACGCCGCAGGGCTGATCATCCGCGACCTGCCGCTGCTGGCATCGAACTTCCGTTCGACCCAGTCGCTGTCCGATTACCTCAAGGCCGAAAACATCGTCGCCATTTCCGGCATCGATACCCGCAAGCTGACGCGCCTGTTGCGCGAAAAGGGCGCGCAGGGCGGCGCCATTTTGGTCGGCACGCAGGGCAACGAGCCGTCGCAGGTGCAGGCACTGGAACTGGCACGCTCGTTCCCTGGCCTGGCCGGCATGGACCTGGCCAAGGTGGTCTCGACCACTAGCGCCTACGAGTTTCTCGAAACCGAATGGAAGCTGGGCGTTGGCTACGGCAAGCTCGCCGATCCTAAATTCCACGTTGTGGCCTTCGACTATGGCGTCAAGCGCAACATCCTGCGCATGCTGACCGAACGTGGCTGCAAAGTGACCGTGCTGCCGGCCCAGGCCAGCGCCGCCGACGCACTGGCATTGAACCCGGACGGCATCTTCCTGGCCAACGGCCCGGGCGACCCGGAACCGTGCGACTACGCGATCGCGGCCAGCCGCGAGCTGATCGAGCGCGGCATCCCGACCTTCGGCATCTGCCTGGGTCACCAGATCATGGCGCTCGCTTCCGGCGCGCGCACGCTCAAGATGAAGTTCGGCCACCATGGCGCCAACCATCCGGTGCAGGATCTCGATTCGCGCAAGGTGATGATCACCTCGCAGAACCACGGTTTCGCGGTCGACGCGCAAACCCTGCCGGCCAACTGCCGCGTGACCCACGTATCGTTGTTCGACGGCTCGCTGCAGGGCTTTGCCCGCACCGACAAGCCGGCCTTCTGCTTCCAGGGCCACCCTGAAGCCTCGCCGGGCCCGAACGACGTAGCTTACCTGTTTGACCGCTTCATCAGCCTGATGCAAGCCGCGGAGAAAAATTAATATGCCAAAGCGTAGTGACATTAAAAGTATTCTGATTATTGGCGCCGGCCCGATCATCATCGGCCAGGCTTGCGAGTTCGATTATTCCGGCGCCCAGGCGTGCAAGGCGCTGCGCGAGGAGGGCTACAAGGTCATCCTCGTCAACAGCAACCCGGCGACCATCATGACCGACCCGGAAATGGCGGACGTGACCTACATCGAGCCGATCACCTGGAAGGTCGTCGAGCGCATCATCGCCAAGGAGCGCCCGGACGCGATCCTGCCGACCATGGGCGGCCAGACCGCGCTCAATTGCGCGCTCGACCTGCACAACAACGGCGTGCTCAAACAGTACAACGTGGAGCTGATCGGCGCCTCGCCGGAAGCCATCGACAAGGCTGAAGACCGCTCCAAGTTCAAGGAAGCGATGACCAAGATCGGCCTCGGTTCGGCGCGCTCCGGCGTGGCCCATTCGATGGACGAATCGTGGGCGGTGCAGCGCGAAATGGGTTTCCCGACCATCATCCGCCCATCGTTCACCATGGGCGGCACCGGCGGCGGCATCGCCTACAACGAAGAAGAATTCGAGACCATCTGCAAGCGCGGCCTGGAAGCGTCGCCGACCAAGGAACTGCTGATCGAAGAGTCCCTCATCGGCTGGAAAGAGTACGAGATGGAAGTGGTGCGCGACAAGGCGGACAACTGCATCATCATCTGCTCGATCGAAAACCTGGACGCCATGGGCGTGCACACGGGCGACTCGATCACCGTGGCGCCGGCGCAGACCTTAACCGACAAGGAATACCAGATCATGCGCAACGCGTCGCTCGCGGTGCTGCGCGAGATCGGCGTCGACACGGGCGGCTCGAACGTGCAGTTCGCGATCAACCCGGCTGACGGGCGCATGATCGTCATCGAAATGAATCCGCGCGTGTCGCGTTCGTCGGCGCTGGCATCGAAAGCGACCGGTTTCCCGATCGCCAAGATCGCCGCCAAGCTGGCCGTGGGCTTCACGCTCGACGAACTGCGCAACGAGATCACCGGCGGCGCCACGCCAGCCTCGTTCGAGCCGTCGATCGACTACGTCGTTGTCAAGATCCCGCGCTTCACGTTCGAAAAATTCCCGGCCGCCGACCATCACCTGACCACCCAGATGAAGTCCGTCGGTGAAGTCATGGCGATCGGCCGCACCTTCCAGGAATCGTTCCAGAAGGCCCTGCGCGGCCTGGAAGTGGGCGTCGATGGCCTGAACGAAAAAACGCGCGACCGCGAGAAGATCGAAGAAGAACTCGGCGAGCCGGGTCCGGACCGCATCTGGTACGTGGGCGACGCCTTTGCCCAGGGCTTCACCCTGGAAGAAGTGCATCAGCTGACCCACATCGATCCGTGGTTCCTGGTGCAGATCAAGGAAATCGTCGACATCGAACTGTGGCTCGATAACCAGACGCTCGAAGCGATCGACAAGCCGACCCTGTACAAGTTGAAGCAAAAAGGCTTCTCGGACCGCCGCCTGGCCTTCCTGCTGCACACGACCGACAAAGTCGTGCGCGAGACGCGCCATGCGATGGGCATCCGTCCGGTGTACAAGCGGGTCGACACCTGCGCGGCCGAATTTTCGACCGACACCGCGTACATGTACTCGACCTACGATGAAGAGTGCGAGTCAAACCCGAGCGACAAGAAAAAGATCATGGTGCTGGGCGGTGGCCCGAACCGCATCGGCCAGGGTATCGAATTCGATTACTGCTGCGTGCACGCGGCGCTGGCGATGCGCGAAGACGGCTACGAGACCATCATGGTCAACTGTAATCCCGAGACCGTGTCGACCGACTACGATACCTCGGACCGCCTGTATTTCGAGTCGCTGACGCTGGAAGACGTGCTGGAAATCGTCGCCATCGAAAAGCCGGTCGGCGTGATCGTGCAGTACGGCGGCCAGACCCCGCTGAAGCTCGCGCTCGACCTGGAAGCGAACGGCGTACCGATCATCGGCACCTCGCCCGACATGATCGACGCGGCTGAAGACCGCGAACGCTTCCAGCAGATGCTGCAGAAAATGGGCCTGCGCCAGCCGCCTAACCGCACCGCGCGCACGGAAGCCGAAGCACTGGCGCTGGCGCAGGAAATCGGCTACCCGCTGGTGGTGCGTCCATCGTATGTGCTGGGCGGCCGGGCGATGGAAATCGTCCACGAACAGCGCGACCTGGAACGCTACATGCGCGAAGCGGTCAAGGTATCGCACGATTCGCCGGTGCTGCTGGACCGCTTCCTGAACGACGCCATCGAAGTCGACGTCGACTGCATTTCTGACGGCGAAACCACCTTCATCGGCGGCGTGATGGAGCACATCGAGCAGGCTGGCGTGCACTCGGGCGACTCGGCCTGTTCGCTGCCGCCGTATTCGCTCTCGCAAGAGACCATCGATGAACTCAAGCGCCAGACTTCGCTCATGGCCAAGGGGCTGAACGTGGTCGGCCTGATGAACGTGCAGTTCGCGATCCAGAAGACCGAAGTCGATGGCGTGATGGCGGACACCGTGTTCGTGCTGGAAGTGAACCCGCGTGCCTCGCGCACGGTGCCGTTCGTGTCCAAGGCCACGGGCCTGCAGCTGGCCAAGATCGCGGCGCGCTGCATGGTCGGCCAGTCGCTCGAATCGCAGGGCATCACCAAGGAAGTCATCCCGCCGTTCTACAGCGTGAAGGAAGCCGTGTTCCCGTTCGTGAAATTCCCGGGCGTGGACACCATTCTCGGACCGGAGATGAAGTCCACCGGTGAAGTCATGGGCGTGGGCATGACCTTCGGCGAAGCATTCGTCAAGTCGCAGATGGGTGCCGGCGTCAAGCTGCCTGAATCGGGCAAGGTATTCCTGTCGGTGAAGGGCTCGGACAAGCCGCGCGCGGTGAAAGTGGCGCGCGACCTGCAGTCGATGGGCTTCCAGGTCGTCGCAACCAAGGGTACGGCGGCGGTGATCACGGCGGCGGGCATTCCGTGCCAGGCCGTGAACAAGATGATCGAAGGCCGTCCGCACGTGGTCGACATGATCAAGAACCACGAGATCGCACTGGTGATCAACACGGTCGAAGAAAAACGCAGTGCGATTGTCGACTCGCGCCAGATCCGAATTTCGGCTTTGGCCGCGCGCGTGACGACATACACTACAATAGCGGGTGCGGAGGCTGCGGTCGAAGGCATGCGTCATCTCGACGAGTTGCGCGTGTACGATTTACAAGGCCTGCATAAAACCTTAAACTAAGCAGCACGCAAGACCTCTTGACCACAGGGCGCGCGCCGGGAGCTTTCCGGCGCGTGCCCTGTGGTTTTCACTTTTCAGTAGAAACGCGAATACGACATGAACACATCAGTTCCACTTACCAAATACGGCGCCGAACTGCTCAAGGAAGAGCTGCATCAGCTCAAGACCAAAGAGCGCCGCATTGTGATCGACGCGATCGCCGAAGCGCGCTCGCATGGCGATTTGTCCGAGAACGCCGAATACGACGCCGCCAAGGAGCGCCAGGCATTCGTCGAAGGCCGCATTGCGGAGCTGGAAGGCAAATTGGGCGCCGCGCAGATCATCGATCCGGCCACCCTGGACGCCGAAGGGCGCGTGGTGTTCGCCTCGACCGTCGACCTGGAAGACCTGGACAACGGCACCAAGGTGACGTACCAGATCGTGGGCCTGGACGAAGCGGACCTCAAGCTCAATAAGGTCTCGGTCACGTCGCCCATCGCGCGCGCGCTGATTGGCAAGTACGCCGGTGATGTGGTCGAAGTGCAGGCGCCATCGGGCCCGCGCGAATACGAAATCCTCGAAGTCAAGTACATCTGATGCTGCTGGCGCGGGCCCGTTTGCTGCTGGTGACGGCGTGGGCGGGCAGTTTGTGGACGGTGGGTTATCTGGTGGCCCCGACCCTGTTCCGCACCCTGTCCGACAGCGTGCTGGCCGGGACGATTGCGGGCAGCATGTTCAGGAGCGAGGCGATCGTGTCGCTGGTGTGCGGCGCGGGTTTGCTGGTGTTGCTGGCGCTGGAGAAGGGCTTTGACGCGAAGCGCAAGCGCTTGCTGATGCTGGTGGTGGCCGGGATGCTGGCGCTGGTGGCGGTGAGTACGCTGGGACTGGGGCCGATGATGGCGGCGCTGAAGGAAGCGGCGCCTGGCGGCATGATGGAGCCGGCCGCGCGCAAACAGTTCGGCATGCTGCACGGGGTGTCGATGGTGTTGTATCTGATTCAGAGCGTGCTGGCGGGGGTGCTGGTGTTCAAGAACCCAGCCGCGCCGATAACTCGATAGTCATCGTTCCAGTTGCCTCGTCGTTCCCGCGCAGGCGGGAACCCAAGTTCGTGAAGCAGTCGGTGACTCATAAAACTTGGGTTCCCGCCTGCGCGGGAACGACGGTAGTGCAACGCTGGGATTATTTTCCCAGTGCGCCTTTCTTAGGGCTGCTCTGGCGCGGTTTGGCGCGCTTGATGGTGCCGCCTTCCGTCACACGCTCATTGCCCTTGATCATGACCTTGGTCACGGACGGACGCTTGGTACCGCTTGCGCTCGCTTTAACAATGGTAACTTCGCGCATTCCTTTACCCGACTTGCCGCTGCGTTCCTTTGCCACTTCCACTTTGGGACGGTAAATGACCAGCAGTTTGCCGATGTGTTGTACCGGAGCCGCATCGAGTTCGGTACAAATGTTCTCGTAGATTTCTGTGCGCATGGCGCGGTCGTCGCCTAACACGCGGACCTTGATCAGGCCGTGCGAGTCGAGGCTGGCCGAGATCTCCTTGATCACGGCTGGCGTCAGGCCCGCTTCGCCGATGATGACGACAGGCTTGAGCGCATGCGCTTCAGCGCGCAGTGCACTGCGCTCGACGGGGGTAAGTTTTTGCATAATATTTTTAGATAGTCCTTTAAAAGCAGTATTCTACGCGAATGGCAAAGAACAAATTAAACAAAAACTGGTTGCACGACCACATAAACGACCCCTACGTGAAGTTGGCGCAGAAAGAGGGTTACCGTGCACGCGCCGCCTACAAGCTCAAGGAAATCGACGAGAGCGAGAAGCTGATCAAATCCGGCCAGGTCATCGTCGACCTCGGCTGCACCCCGGGCAGCTGGGGCCAGTACGTCCGGCGTAAACTCGCAGGCAAGGATGGCGGCGGCATCAACGGCACCATCATCGGCCTCGACATGCTGCCGATGGAGCCGATCGCCGACATGCACTTTATCCTGGGCGACTTCCGCGAGGCGCGCATCCTGCGCCAGCTCGACACCATCCTGGCCGGGCGCAAGTGCGACCTGGTGCTGTCGGACATGGCGCCCAACCTGTCGGGCATCCCCACGGCCGATTCGGCCCGCATGGAGCACCTGATCGACCTGGCCATCGAATTTTCGCAATTCCACATGAAACCGTCCGGCGCCCTGGTGGTGAAATGCTTTAAAGACATGGGTTTCAGCCAGATCGTGGAGAAGTTCCGGGCCGAGTTCAAGGTCGTCAAGCAGATCAAGCCGAAGGCCAGCCGCGACAAATCGTCCGAAATTTTCCTCGTCGGCAAGGGGCTGAAAAATCCTACCGACAAGAATACCGCGCTGGAAGAAGAATCTCCCCTTGATATTTGATGGGTTTAGCCGCACATCAGCCAAGGAAAGCCGCAAAAGGCATGGAAATTGGGTAAGAATTGCCTAATCTTCATGGCTTTTCAGTAGTTTTTCAGCCCGGCAGCGGGGCGTGCGTGGCACCGCCTGCTTATTGCGAGTAAAATCGGCGTTCTAAAATCGGTAAAAAGATGCGCCTGCATCGAAGGAGTTTTCGTGAATAATATGTTTTCAAAATCCGCCATCTGGGTAGTCGTTGCCCTGCTGTTGTTCATGCTGTTCAGACAGTTTGACAACCACAGCGCTGCCGGCGGCAGCAAGGCCATCCCTTATTCCGAACTGCTCGATGAGGTCAAGGCCCGTCGCATCAAGGATGTGGTCATCGAAGGTCAGAACATCACCGCCACGCGCTCGGATGACACCAAGGTACGTGCCACCGCGTCGATGCTCGACCGCGGCCTGGTATCGGACCTGCGTGATGCGAATGTGCATTTCGACATCAAACCGCCTGAAGATCCATCGTTCCTGACGACCGTGTTCATTTCCTGGTTCCCGTTCCTGTTGCTGATCGGCGTCTGGGTCTTCTTCATGCGCCAGATGCAGGGCGGCGGCAAGGGCGGCGCTTTCTCCTTCGGCAAGTCCAAAGCACGCATGATGGATGAAACCAACAACACCGTCACCTTCGCCGACGTCGCCGGTTGCGACGAAGCGAAGGAAGAAGTCAACGAGATCGTCGACTTCCTCAAGGACCCGACCAAGTTCCAGAAGCTGGGCGGACGCATTCCGCGCGGCGTGCTGATGGTTGGTCCTCCGGGCACCGGTAAAACCCTGCTGGCGCGCGCCATTGCCGGCGAAGCCAAGGTGCCGTTCTTCTCGATTTCCGGTTCGGACTTCGTTGAAATGTTCGTCGGCGTCGGTGCGAGCCGCGTGCGCGACATGTTCGAGAACGCCAAGAAACACTCGCCTTGCATCATCTTCATCGACGAGATCGACGCGGTCGGACGTCATCGTGGCGCCGGCATGGGCGGCGGTAACGACGAGCGCGAACAGACCTTGAACCAGCTGCTGGTCGAGATGGACGGTTTTGAAGCCAGCTCCGGCGTGATCGTCGTGGCCGCCACCAACCGCGCCGACGTACTCGACAAGGCGCTGCTGCGTCCGGGCCGTTTCGACCGCCAGGTCATGGTTGGCCTGCCGGACATCCGCGGCCGTGAACAGATTCTCAATGTGCACATGCGCAAGGTGCCTATCGGCGCCGACGTCAAGGCCGACATCCTGGCACGCGGTACGCCTGGCTTCTCGGGCGCCGACCTGGCCAACCTGGTCAACGAAGCAGCCCTGTTCGCCGCGCGCCGCAGCAAGCGCCTGGTGGAAATGAGCGACTTCGAAGATGCCAAGGACAAGATCTACATGGGTCCCGAGCGTAAATCGATGGTCATGCGCGAAGAAGAACGCCGCAACACCGCGTACCACGAGTCCGGCCACGCCGTCATCGCCAAGCTGCTGCCGAAGGCCGATCCGGTGCACAAGGTCACGATCATGCCGCGCGGTTATGCCCTCGGCCTGACCTGGCAGCTGCCTGAACACGACGTCCTGTCCGGCTACAAGGACAAGATGCTGGAAGAAATCTCGATCCTGTTCGGTGGCCGTATCGCCGAAGAACTGTTCGTCGGTCAGATGTCGACCGGCGCGTCGAACGACTTCTCGCGTGCCACCAAACTGGCGCGCTCGATGGTGACGCGTTTCGGCATGAGCGACAGCATGGGCGTGATGGTCTACGAGGATAGCGAGAACGAAGGTTTCTTCGGCGGCGCCACCAAGACCATTTCCGAGGCGACCCAGCAAAAGGTCGATGCGGAAATCCGTTCGATTCTCGACACGCAGTACGCGCTTTCGCGCCGCCTGCTGGAAGAGAACCGTGACAAGGTCGAAAAAATGACCCGCGCGCTGCTCGACTGGGAAACCATCGACGCCGACCAGATCAACGACATCATGGCCGGGCACGAGCCGCGCGAACCGAAGTCGGGTGTGCTGACCAAGCGCACGCCGCCTCCGGGCGACAGCGGCTCGGGCGGGGTTTCACCGAACGCGACAGCACCGGCGTAAATTTCTCCGGTTCTTGCAAGGTTGTATATAATGCCGTTCAGACAAGACTGAACGGCATTTTTTATGGTCGATCAATTAACAACACGATGTAAACGGAATGCGACAATATTTTCAATGCGGCCGCTTTGGCTTCGACCTGGCGGCCAAACCGCTGGTCATGGGCATCCTCAACGTCACGCCTGACTCGTTTTCCGATGGCGGGCGTTTCCAATCGCTTGAGTTTGCGCTCTCGCGCGCCGAGGAAATGGCGAGCGAAGGTGTCGACCTGATCGATATCGGCGGCGAATCGAGCCGTCCGGGCGCGCCCGGCCTCGCGCTCGACGAGGAACTGCGCCGGGTGATGCCGGTGCTGTACGCGCTGCGCGACCTCGGCAAGCCCTTGTCGATCGATACCTACAAGCCGGAGGTGATGCGCGAGGCGATCCTGGCCGGGGTCGACATGATCAACGACATCAATGCGTTTCGGGCGCCCGGTGCGCTGGAAGCGGTGGCGGGCAGCGACTGCGCGCTGTGCGTGATGCACATGCAAAGTACGCCGCAAACCATGCAGCAGGAACCCGTCTACGCCGACGTGGTGCGCGAGGTCACGGATTTTCTGCGCGAACGGGTCGAGGCCATGCTGGCCATCGGCATCGAACGCCAGCGCATCTGCATCGATCCGGGTTTTGGATTCGGCAAGACGGTGGAACACAACTATGCCTTGTTGCGTAATATCGGCAACATGCAGCGGGAACTGGGGTTGCCCGCGCTGGCGGGCGTGTCGCGCAAATCGATGATCGGCGCCGTGACCGGCAAACCGGTCGAGCAGCGCCTGGCCGGCAGCCTTGCGGGCGCACTGGCTGCGGTGGCCCAGGGCGCGCGCATCGTGCGCGTCCATGATGTAATTGAAACGGTAGATGCACTCACAGTGTGGCAAGCTGCCACCATTCATTAATTTATTCAATAAAAGAGAAAACATGGCACGTAAATATTTCGGTACGGACGGTGTGCGCGGGCTGGTTGGCGTGGCGCCGATCACCCCTGATTTCGTGATGCGCCTCGGCTATGCCGCGGGTAAAGTCCTGGCGAAAACCAACGCCGCTTCCGGCCGCCCGACGGTCCTGATCGGCAAGGACACCCGTATTTCCGGTTACATGCTTGAATCGGCGCTGGAAGCGGGTTTCAATGCCGCCGGTGTGGACGTGATGCTGGCCGGCCCGATGCCGACCCCGGCCGTGGCCTACCTGACGCGCGCGCTGCGCCTGTCGGCCGGTGTGGTCATTTCGGCGTCGCACAACCCGTTCCAGGACAATGGCATCAAGTTCTTCTCCGAACACGGCACCAAGCTGCCGGATGCGGTCGAGCACGAAATCGAAACCATGATCGACCAGCCGATGGAGTGCGTGCCGGCCGAAAAGCTGGGCCGCGCCAAGCGCCTGGAAGATGCCAAGGGCCGCTACATCGAGTTCTGCAAGAGCACTTTCCCGAACGAACTCGACCTGCGCGGCTTGCGCATCGTGCTCGACTGCGCACACGGCGCGGCGTACCACATCGCACCGCACGTGTTCCACGAACTGGGCGCGGAAGTCATCGCCATCGGCAACAAGCCGAATGGCTTTAACATCAACGACGGCTTCGGCGCGACCGCACCGAAAGCCATGGCCGCGGCCGTGCTCGAACACCGCGCCGACCTCGGCATCGCGCTCGACGGCGACGCCGACCGCCTGGTCATGTGCGACGGCGCCGGCCGTATCTACAACGGCGACGAGCTGCTGTATGTGATGGTGCGCGACCGCATGATGACCGGTCCGGTTGCCGGCGCGGTGGGTACCCTGATGACGAACATGGCGCTGGAAGTGGCGTTCAAGGAACTCGGCATCGGTTTCGCGCGCGCCAAGGTGGGCGACCGCTACGTGCTGGAAGTGATGAAGGAAAACGGCTGGCTGTTCGGCGGCGAAGGTTCGGGCCACTTGCTGGCACTGGACAAGCACACCACCGGCGACGGTATCGTGTCCGCGCTGCAAGTGCTGTCGGCGCTCAAGCGCAGCGGCAAGAGCCTGGACAAGTGCTGCAAGGAACTGACCTTGTATCCGCAGACGCTGATCAACGTGCGCGTGCCGGCCGGCTTCGACTGGACCAAGCATCCCGACATGGTGGCCGAGAAGGAAGCCGTGGAAGCGGAACTGGGCGATACGGGCCGCGTGCTGATCCGCGCATCCGGCACCGAGCCGCTGATCCGCGTGATGGTGGAAGCGAAGAATGCGCAGGTCGCCGAATCGACCGCGCGCCGGATTGCCAACAAAGTTCCGGCGTAAGCAGGCAGCGGCGAAGGGGGAGGGCGCGGCCGTGTTGACGGCGCGCAGGCAGGCAAGTTGATGGCATGAAGATAGAGTTTTCCGGGTTTCAATATTTCACAGAAAACTTCACGATGTGCCGTTGACGTTTGCGAGTCCCCCGACGTATAATAACGTCTTCGGAGTGTGGCGCAGTCCGGTAGCGCACCTGGTTTGGGACCAGGGGGTCCAAGGTTCGAATCCTTGTACTCCGACCAAGTTAAAAGACGGGCTGTCATTCATTTGACGGCCCGTTGTCATTTCCGCGAGGTTTCCTCCCCGCGACAGACTGCCCATAGCTCAGTTGGATAGAGCATCAGCCTTCTAAGCTCATGAGTAAAGCCCGTACCTTCGGGCGATAGTGCCGCTTTTCGCTCCGCAATCAACAGGCGTACTCATCCCTAGTAGCCCGGAGGATTTATCCGGATTCACCGTTTGCGGAGCGCAAAATGTGCTGATTCCGGCATGCCGCTGATGCACCTCAACCGCCGCGCGACCCCTCTCGGTAAGCTTGGAGCAGGAGGATTTGCCATGCCTACACTGCGCGAAGATCAGACCACCGCCGCCCAAATCACCGAGGCGTTACGCATCAAAGCCGCGTTCGGACAAGAGGTCGCGCTCGGGTTCCTGCGCCGCCGCTGCGTGAAAGATAGCCTGGCGTGCGCGGCGCTGGCTGGGCGGTACGACCGCCGGGCTATTCCTGACAAGCCTGAGCCCGAGCCCGAGCATCAGCCTTGAGCGCCACCAGCTCAGCCTCGCAGCGCCGGTAGTGCGCCAGCAGATCGGCGCTGATCATCTGCATGGGAGAGCGGTCCGGGCCGTCGATCCGGTGCATTTCCAGGATCAGCGGCCCGGCAGCGTCGCTCACGGCACCAGCCCGTGCCGCTCGATGAACGCTTGGCACGCGCGGCCAGTGGCGAGGTCTTGCTCGACGGCCAGCGTCAGCGCTCTAAAATCTCGCTCAACGCTTTCTGAAACCAGCCGGCCGGGTGGATCGGCGCGGTTGCCGCCGCTGGCGCTTTCGGCTTTGGTGGGGGTGGCAGGTCCGCTACAGATGGCGTCACCGACGCGCACCCGACGAGTAGCAATAACAGTAGCAACAGGAGCAAGCTCTTCATTTTTGGCTTTCGTTATACCGGCGTTGATGGTGGTCTGCTTGCTCGCAAGCATGGCGTTTTCTTTCTGACGCGCGAGGGTGGCGCGAAGGTCGAGTTCAGCCCGGACGCTGACCGCGCTGTCGTAGCCGACATGCCACACGTGCGAGCGGTACGCGGCGGCGCCGGCCACTACGGCGGCGGCCACAGTCAGGGCGGCGCCGATCTTCCAGGCAGTTGACACTGCCGCGAGCGGGATCACGTTGCCCCCACGAGGCAGAGATTGCGCTCGGCCTGGCGCCGCTTCACCAGCCCGGGCAGCTTGATGCCCTTGGCGTACGTCCAGCGCAGCAGTTCATCGCAGCCGCCCAGCGTGTCGCCCGCGTTCAGCTTGCGCGCCAGCGTGGACCCGCACAGGCTGGTCTGGCCAACGTTGTAGGCGAAGCTGACCAGCGCAGCGCGGCGGTAATCCGGCAGCGGCGCCCGGATGCAGTCGTCAACGGCGTGGTTCGCCAGTTGCAGCGAACTGGCAAGCATGGCGTCGCACTGCGCGAGCGTGGCGCGCTGGCCCATCCGCACACCTTTGGTCTCGCCAAAGCAGATCGTCGGGATCCCGACCGGGTCAAGGTAGGCAGCCTGGCGCAGGCCCTCGAAGCCGCCCACTATGGTGACGGCGATTGCGCACCAGCCGGCGCGCTGCTTATTTGTCAGTGCCATGTAATTCCTTCTGCGCGAGCAAGCGCGCGCCAAATGCCAGCGTTGACACGACGGCCGCGATGCCAGCGAATACACCATTGGGGACGCCGGCAGGCTGCACCAGCGCGATATACACCTCGGCAGCGCCCAGCAGGCCCGCCGCAGCGTTGAATTTCAGGCTCCATGCCTTGGCGAGCACCGCGCGCCAGTCTTCGATGAGGATCATTTTCCGCTCCAAAATCCATTACCTTTTGCACCGGTTGCGCCGGTATCGCCTTGCTCTCCTTTACTGCCGGCCGCGCCGCGCTTGCCTGCGTCGCCGTCGCTGCCAGCGCGCCCGCGATCGCCGGTCTCGCCTTTCTTGCCAACGCCATCAGCGCCGGCCGGCCCCTCGATTCCCTGCGCACCAGTCTTGCCAGGCGGCCCTTGGATGACCCTCGCCGGGTAGAGAACCGCCACCAGGATCAGCGCGGCTGCCACGCCCAGGAAGATGCGCAGCACCCAGTAGAATGACGTCGACCACTTTTTCGCATTCATCGAATGTGCCCTCCAATTACCTTGTCGAATATCCAGTACGCCATCCCGATGACCGCCGTCCCGAGGGTCATGACGCCCCACTTGAGCGCCCGGTTGCGCTCGTCTTCCAGGGCGGCGATCTTGTCGTTTGCCTCCTTGATATCGGCGCCTGCTTTGGCGATGACGCGTTGGAGGTCGGCGTCGGCCTCGCGCTTGTTCTCTTCAATTTCGCGCTGCAATAGCGCTTGCCCGTGGATCAGCAGGGCAATCTGTACTTCGGTGGATGCTTGGGTCATCGGGGTCTCTGGGCCGGCCAATAAAAAAGCCACCCGAAGGTGGCTCGAAGGTGAGCACGCTTGATCAGTCGATCGCGGCGGCGGTGACAAATAGGGTGTCGATATCGGCGTGGGTCAGCTCCAGCACCTGGCGAATGCCTTCGACCAGCGGGTGGCCACGCCGCACGTTCTGCGCGTATTCGAGGTAGGCGCGCGCCTGCTCGCCGTCGATGCCGGGCATCGTGTCGACGTAGGCTTTCACCGCCGTCATGTGGCCGGCCGCGATCAGCGCGAGACGCGCATTCAGCATCGGCACTTGCGCCGGCACCACGGGCGCTGCTGCTGTGGCGATATCGATCTCGCGCTGGGCAATCTCGGCGGGCGTGGCTGGTCGGTGTGCCCACGTTTTTGTTGCAGGATCGATATATTGAATGTCCATTCGATTTTCCTTTATGAATTCTTGTAGCCAAAAATCCGAATTTTCCCGGACGCGTTGAAAAGCGGCGCCCCAGAGCCCCAAAAGAGGCGAATCCCGGTTACTGCTGTCGTGCCGATGTAGTGCGTCGAATAGCCGCGCGCATCCAGATATCCGCTGCCGTTTATGAAAAGGGCGTCAGCAATTACGATCTTCGGCCGAGTCGTTTCATTCGTGCCGAAAACTTTGATCGTCGCGGATAGCCCCGCTGTAGCAAAGCTGGAAATGGACGCTGCTGCTGGGATCAAAGTGCCTGAGCTGGTATATACCGGAGCGCTGGCGCCAACGGTGCCACCCTCCAAGGATGAATATTTTGCAGTGGCATCGGCGACCCCGGCGACGAGCAGCCGCATTTGCAGGGTTTCCGTTGACGCACCAGAATGAGAAATGCTATCGACGACGATTTCGTAATTGTCGTAGGTCGCACTAAACAGGAGATCGATATAGCTCACCGCCGTCGGCGTAACGGGCGGCCATACCAACGTTACGCCAGTATCGTGCAAGAAAGCGACGGTCCCGTTGACGTCCTGTGCCGTCCACGCGCGGGTTTGTCCAGTGGTGATGCCATCAACTTCGATGCGAACTTGCTTGCTGATGTCGGCGCTGCCCTTAACGATTGGGTTTGAATCGAGAAAAGCCGCTGCGGTACCGATGGTGGCCGCGCTGGCCGCCGCGTTCGCCTCGCTGGTCGCCGCGTTTCCAGCGCTGGTTGCGGCATTGCCGGCGCTGGTAAGTGCTTCACCCGCCTTGGTGGTGGCGGTGCCCGCCGCAGTGGTCGCTGTCGTGGCGGCGCCGCTGGCAATACCCTGCTTGGTCGTCAGGTCCGTAGCCAGCGCATTAATTTCGGTGGTGAAGGTCGGAATGCTGGTGGCAAAGTAGGTATCGACCTCCGTGCGAAACGTCGGTGAGGTGCGGTCGAGCGGTGGAATGGCGGTGATCGTCATTGCGAAAGTCCTTCAATTTCGAGGTTGCAAAGATGGTGCTGCGGATAGGCCACCACCATCGAGAAGTCTTTGTAGAAGCCGTAGTTGATCATCGGCTCGTAGCCGATCTGGTCGGCGCCGATGTAGATGCACGGGATTGCGCGCAGAGAGGCGAGCGATCGGAAAATCTTGTTGAACTCGCTTGCAGCGGTGAGTACCTGCAGGCTATTGCGCTTGCTGAAATCGCCCTCCACCACATCGAAGTTGCCGAAGCGGTCTCTCTCCTTCCGGCTGTAGTCGATGATGCCCACGGTCGAGCCGCCAATCGTGCGCCCTATGGCCAGCACCTGGCCCACCTGAAGCACGCCGACCGATACCGGAGTGGTGCTCGTAATCGTGACCGTCAGCTCGCAGCTCGCGTAGTGCTGCGGCAGGTCTGTCAGCACGAAGTCGGTCAGCTGCTCGAAGTCCATGAAGAACCAGTCGTAGACGCTGGTGACCAGCGTGCCGTCGAGGTTCACGGTGCGGCTGTAGACTGTGGTGCCGCCTGGCGCATTCTTGAGGGTCACCACGACCTGGCGCCCGACCAACTCCAGCATGCCCAGCCCAGAGACAGCGCCCGGCTGCGTCACGACCGTGATCGACGTCGCCGCGGTGGTGGCCGTGCCGATCTTCCGGTCGAACATCCCCCAGCGTAGCGTCGGCCCGGCCGGCAGCCAGTTCGTCGGGTCGCTTTCGGGTGCCGTTGCCGAAGTGCCGGCAACAGCGCGCTCGTACTTCATGTGCGTAGACGTCCGGATAACGACGGCGCCGAGCGCGTAGGCGGTGGCCGCATTCCACGCCACTTCACCCGCGGCCGGCTCGGCCACGGTGCTGCTGGTCAGCATGGCCGTCGTGATCGTGGTCGGCTTGATTACCTTCATACAACTACCCTCACTTTCACAGCATCATTTTCGTTGACTCGGTTACCCATGCGCACGAGCTCGGCGTTGCTGAGTGCGATCGCCCGCACTTCGGCGCGCAGTCCGGACATTTCGTCGCGCGACTGCTGCTGCGCCGCCGCCGATGTGTCGGCCTGCGCAGGCCGGTTGATCATCTGCATCAGTGCGCGGTTGTCGGCGGCTGGGATCACGCGCTCGCCTTCGTGCGCCTGGATCACCATGTCGGCCGGCAGGTAGTTGGTGCCCACGGCCAGGCTCGGCAGCGTCAGCCCGAACTTCGCCGCGAGGATGGCGCCGGTGGCATCGAGACTGGCGGCCGTGCGCGCGCGGATGCGCTGCAGGTCCAGCAACGATGTGGCGTTCGCTTCGGCCAGCTCGATCAGCTTCTGCGAGATCGACGGCAGCAGCTTCGCCGCGTCTTGGTTGCCGGCCTGGGCCTGGGCGCTCTTGATTGCGAACTCGGCTTGCGCGCCGGCCAAGGTGGATGCGCCGTCGCCAGCAGCAAGCCCGCGAATACGCTTCACCTCGTCAAAAATCGAGTCGGTGACCGACTGCCAGGCGTCACGCATCTGCTCCGCTGCGCGCTGCGCCTCGTCGGCAAGCCGCTGCTGGACGCGGGCATACTCTTCTGCGTCGCGCGTCCGCATGGCTGCCGCCTCTGCTGCGGCACGGTCGGCCGCATCCTGCGCGAGCTTGGCCGCCTCCAGCGCTTTCAACTTGTCGTACAGCTTGACCGTCGACTCGTCCATGCCCTTCGTTTCCAACTTGCGCAGCTCGGCCGCCGACAGCCCGGCCTTCTCGAAGACCAGAATCTGGTCCTCATAACCCTTGTTGGTTGCCGCGAGGCGGTCGGCCGCTTCCTTGGCAATGCCAGATGCGACCGCGCTAGCGTTGTACGCGGCCACCAAGTCGTAAAGCTTGATGGTCGTTTCGTCCATGCCCTTTGTTTCCAGAGCACGGATTTCGCTGGCCGACATGGTTGCGCGGACAAATCCAGCAATCTGGTCCTCGTAGGTCTTGTTGACCACGGCCAGCGCGGCGGCGGCCCTAGCGCCAGTCAGCTGGTCGAACAGCGGCCGATTGCTGTCGTCGAGATTTCCGCGCTCAGCCAGACGTTGCTTTTCAGCGTAGGCTGCCGGGGTCATCGTCAGCTGGTCGACTTGGCCCTGCAGGCCGGCGCGCTCGGCGGCGATATCCTTCAGGGAGCGCACGGCCTCTTCGCTGGCGGCCAGTGCCGGGTTTAATGTTGCAAAAGCCTCCTGAATGCTCATCAGGCCGGCGAACGTTTTCGCGCCCTTCTCGGTCGTGAGGTCAAGCCCAAGCACGAGATTCTTGAACTCGTCTCGCGTCGTCGGCACCGTGATTTCCAGCGACGCAAACGCCGCATCCACCGTCTTGCCGAGCGCCGTCATGCGCTCCGCTTCGGTCTGGTAGTTCTGGCTGAAGAACGAAATGCCCTTGCTGAAATTGTCGATTCCGCCAGACAGTTCAACGAGCTTTTCGCGCGCGGCCAGGGAGCCCACGCCTACTGCGCCGAAAGATTCGCCAATCGACGCCAAGCCGGCATCGATCACCGCGTAATCGATGGCGATGCGTTGCAGTGCGGCCGATGCCGATTCGCCCTTGGCAGCGAGTGCGCCGATGGTCGGGATCAGCAGGGCGGCCAGGTCGTTCCCGATATCGCCAAATACCCCGGTAATCAGCTCCTGGTTCTTCGCTTCGTCGCTGGTCAGGGTGAGCTTAATCGCCTTGGTGTAGGTGTCGATCTGCGCTGCCTCGATGCCCATCTGCGCACCGAAGCCCTTGACGGCCGTCATGAGGTTCTTGATGGTGTCGTCGAAGGTGCTGTCGCCGGCCGCGTCAAGTGCCCCGTCCTTCGTGTAGCGCTTGTCGCTGCGGAACAGGCCGCCTTTTTCCAGAATATTTTGGAACGTCTTGCCGTCGAAACCTGATGCGCCGAACGTGCCTTCAATGCCGAAGTCCTTGACCTCGGGATTCTTGCGGCCGAACAGGCGAGAAACGGTCGACGCGCCCGAGAACATGTTGGCCAGCGTGTTGCTCATCCCGAGCTTTTGCAGGCCGGTATTCAGGTGCAGCATCGGCGCGTTGAATGGCGCCACCGGGCCGGTCGACGAGATAGAGCCGTTCTGTGCGTCCCATCCTTTTTTATAGAGCGAGTTCGACAGTGCCATGCCGGCGGCGATCCAACCGACAATCGGGATGGCGCCAGACGCACCGATCCCGCCAGCGCCTGCCGCACCTGCTGCACTAGCGCCGCCGGCCGCATTTGCCCCGACCCCTGCTGCGCTTGCCCCAGCGGCACCGCTGGACGCAGCAGCACCGCTAAAGCTGGAGAACAGGGCTTTGCCCATATTGGCCAGGCCGCCGCCTGTTGAGGATGCGTTTGTAAATGCGCTATAGATCGATTGACCCATGGTCACCAAGCTGCCGGCAGAAATGCCACCCGCGCCACCCGCGCCACCACCTACCATACTGCCGACGACCTGCACCACCAGCGGCTTAATAAACATTTTGTAGATTTGGTCCGCGACACTGGTCTTGAATGTCGTGACCAGAGACTTTGTGAACGACTTCCAGCCATCCTTGCCGTTGTTCAGCATGTCGGCGAAGCCGGTGCGGAAGATGTCGTCGTACTGAGCAACCGTCTGCTCCCAATCCGCGACCATCGCATCGTTTGCTTTCTTCGCCGCCTCCCTTCCGTCAATGTTCTGCAAAGCTGCAACACTGCGCTTGCGTTCGGCAATTTCAGCTTGGAGCGCGTCGATTTGATCCAGTGTCAGGGCCGCCGCAGACCGCTGCGCTAGCTGATCCTCAAGTCGCGCGACGGTAAGCTCCTCGATCGCCGCCCTAGTCAGCCCGAAGTTGCGCACTAGAGCCTCGTTTGCATCGGCCTCCCGTTTAGCATCAAGCACGGGCTTGTTCAGCGCATCCGCCTGCTCTTTGAGGAACTTTGCATATTCCGAATGCACTTTCGCCACGTTTTTGGTCGACACCAAAAATGCTTCGTTCGCGCTGAGTTTCTTGATTAGCTGCTCGTAGCTCTCCTTGTGCGCCGCCGTCAAGCTCAGCTCGCCATTTCGAATGCGATCAGTCAACGTGGCTTGCAGTTTCTGAGATTCAGTCAGCGGTTCGAGCCCGGCGATCTCGCGCCCCGTCGCGTTGATTCGTTCGTTGATTGCGCCCGTCAGCCCCCGGTACGCATCCATTTCCGCCTTTGCAGCAGCAGCGGATTTACGGCGGTTTTCTTCGTCCAGCTTCAAGAATTCGGACGCCTTCTTTGCTGCCTCCTCTCCCTCCTTCTTTGCCTGCGCCGAAGCGGCAGCGCTCGCCGCAGCAGCGGCAGCGTCCTTTTCTGGAGACTTAGCAAGGCCCTCAAGCTGCTTGATCTGCGCCTCTGCTGCGGCGATTTTCCCTTTCAGTGAATCGGGCGTTTTCCCGAGCACCAGTCGCTCAATGAATCCAACATATGGGGTGTTGGTGCTAAGCTCCAGGTCTTGCTGATACCTGAATAGCTCTTCACGAAGGTTCTTGATTTTTACGGTCGCGCTGGAGAATTCGTCCGTGAACGCCAGGGCTCCGAGAGCGCCCAGGCCGACCCACGCGGTTTGCAATAACCCGGATTCCTCGTACGCCTCCTTCAGCGCCCGTGTGACTTGGTTGAGGCTGGGGAGAACATCGCTGACCAACTTGGTCTTGAACCCGTCGACCGTGCCATTGAGATCGGCCAGGCTCGCATTGAACTCGCCGGCCTCTTCTGCCAAGTCCTCGGTCATGTTTGCTGCGGCCTTGCCCTGCGCAACAAGTTCGCCGATTTTCTTGCTGCCCTCGGAGAGCAGCGGGGCCGCAGTCTGCCACGATTCGCCCAGCGCCTCCGCGCCCAGCTTCGCCTTCAACTGCGGGTCTTGGATGGACGAGAAAACGTCGGCAAACTGCTTGAACGCTTCAAGCGGCTCCTTCGCACTTACCCCGAGCTTGGCGTATTGCGCTGCGTTCCCGGCGATGTTGACGGACAGCTTATTGATGGCCTTTGCCGTGCCGTCCAGATCACTACCGGCCTTTCCTGCTGCGGCCTTTAGCCCAGCAAGATCATCAACAGCAATTCCGGTGGTGGTGCTGAGATCACCCAAATCATCGGCCATTTCTGCGACTTCCAGAATCAAGCTGCCGAACATCGCCCCGGCGCCGGCGACGGCCGCAAGCGCGCCCAATGCCAACTCCGTTTTGCTGAACGCCTCTCCGCTGTCGCCAGCCGCCTCCTCTGCCGCGCGCAACTGTTCAATCAGCGGGGCAGCCGCCTCAGCAACACCCAGCTCCGCCGCCCGCATGGCGGTCAACTCGGACGCGGTTTTACCAATCGCATCAGCCTTCGCTTGCAGCCCTTGGAGGAAATTGGTGCCATCGTCCAACTTGCGCTGAGCCTCGGCGGCCAGCGCAGTCTTGCGCGTCACGGCGTCCAGCTGGTCCAAGTATGGCTTCAAGGCCGCTTGATTGATGCCCTTCTGGTCCGCCAGCGCGGCGTAATACTCGACCGTGCCTTTCTTGCCCAGTTCCATTGCGGCGGTCCGGCGCTGAATATCATTGATGATCGTCTTCGTGCTGCCGGTGAACTTGCCGGCCGCAGCCTCCGCGCCGTCCCCCAGGTTGTTGACGCCCGTATTTTTTCCCAGGGCGTCGATGGCGGCGCCGGTCTTTGCTGCGCCCTGATCGATCTTGCGCAAGCCAACCTCGACGCCATCGGCATCGAGCACGACTTTGATCGTCGCGGTGTTTGTAATTTCTGCCATTGGCTTGCCCAAATAGAAATGCCGCCCGGAGGCGGCTATGTTTTTGCGTAGATACAGTTGAGCGCGGCGATTTCCATGATCTGGATATCGTGCTCGAGCTGGTCGTAGTCGTCAGGGGCCAGGCCCATGCGATCCATTTTTCGGTGCAGCACCGTGTAGTCCAGGCCGCTGGGGCCGCCGGCACCGGTGCGCCACTGTGTGCGCAGGTACTGGAACAGCAGCAGTGCAGCCAGGTTATCCGGCCACGGCTCCACCGCTGGTTCGCCTGCAAAGTCTGCCTCGGTCAGGCCGGCCGCCGCCAATTCCTCCGGCGTCGGGCCTTTCCGATACATGTCCTCTGCAAGCGCGATCAGTTTTTTGTGCGGGCGCCCGTCAGCTCGCCAAAGTAGGCGCCGATAACCGCCTGCGCCGCGCCCATATAGCGTTGCGTCAGCATTTCCAGCGAGGCAGCGTCGAACGGCTCGTCCAAGTCCCAGCCGCTGGCAATGTCGAGCAGCACGTCGGCATCGTTCGGGCCGTCCTCAGTGTCGGCCGCTTTGAGCGACTCCATGAATTCCTTGAGCTCGTCCTTCGTGCGGTGCTTGAAGGTGAAGATGATTTGCGCTTCGCCGGCGCCCGGGATGGCAATGGCCACTGGTGCTTTGAAGGTCGGGGCGACGGAGAGGGAGAATTTTTTTGCGTTTGTCTTGGTCATTTTTTGCTTTCGAGAGAGAAAAAGACCGGCGGGGATCAAGCCGCCGGCATAGAAAGACCCGCTGATGCGGGCCGGGAGACAACAGGTGGTTAGGTCGCGTAACGAACCGGGCGGCCCTGCAGCGCGATACCAGCCTTGACGGCCATCAGGTTGCCCTTGCTGAGCGATGGCGTTTCGTCGAAGGCGCAGATGCCGTTGTAGAGGATGAACCCGCCGGCTGGCAGAGTGGCACGCAGCGCCGTGGTCGCGCGCGATTGCGCCACGGCCTTGAGCGCCTGATAGCCAGCGAGCGCCGGATCATCCGCGATTTCCAGGGCGACCGATTGGGCCGACGTGGTGGTCGGAATCTGGCTGTCGAAGTCTTGCTCCAGGAAGGAGTAGGTCTGGTACTGCGGTTCGCCGCCCGAGCTGGTGCAGCCCATGATCTGGGTGATCTGCGTCCAGGTGTTGATCTTGCGGATCGTGCCCGCACCAGAGCCGGCAGGGAATGCGGTCGTCGACGTGGTATCCAAGCCTTCCACGACGATGGTGGTGCCGCTCGGCGACTTCACGCGGAACACGCGGTTGTTCGCGCGGCTCCAGCCCGAGGTGAATTCGAAGAAGTCACCGGCCACCAGGGTATTCGTAACGGTCAGCACCGCCTCCGATGCATTGGATGCGGCGGTGACGGTAAGGTTTGCCGCGTACGCAGTCGCCAGAGCGAGCACGATACCGTTTGGGAGAGAAACAGCCATTTGTGTTTTCCTTTCGGGAAATAAAAAACCCGCTCAAAGGCGGGTCGTGGGTTCGCCCGAAATGGGCATGAAAAAGTTTAGATCAGGTGAAAAATTCAAAGTCCTGCATCGTGCCGCGCAGTCCGGCATCCTCATCGAACGTGGCCATGCGGCCCGTCACCACAGTGGTTTGCAAGCCCGTCACGACGCGCAAGGCGTTCTCTGCCTGCTTGCCTATGCTCGACGCCTCCACGCGCGTGGAGGCCCACACGCTGACCTGCACGCGTACACGCTCTTTGCTGGGCGCGCCACCATCGAGAAAATTAATCGGATCGCCGCCGACCGCCTGGAAAGTGATGTAAGGCGGCGGCGTGCCTTCAGGGGCGAAGTCCGGATAGACGTCGCCTTTGACAAAGCCCTGCAGCGCCTCGAACACCATCAATTCCATGCTCATGCGCCACCAGCTTTCTCGGCCATTTTCTCGGCCAGCTTGGCGGTCACAGCCTCGGCCGCTTCCTGCTTCTTGCTCTCGTAAGCCGGGCGCATGAACGGGTAGGCCGGCGCGCTGGCCGTGCCGTACTCCAGCGCCGACGCCGCGCGCGCCGCCTTGAGCGACTGCTTTTTGTTCTTGCGGCGCACAAAGCGGTGACCGTTTTCGACGAAGCGCCAGTAAAAAGCGTCGCCATCGGTGCCGAACTTGCCGGACCGGACCGTGACCAGATACGCTTGGCGCTTATCGCCGTCCGACTCTTCGTCCAGGCGCTTCGCGATGATGTTGCGCATCAAGACGCCGGTCTTCTTGTGCGAGGCTGCGTTGCGGATCGCCTCGTCACGGAATACCTCGGCGCCGGCGAAACCCGCGGCGCGCAGGCTCGATTCGCCCACAGCGCCCGCAATCTGGTCGGTTGCGGCTTTGATCGCGTCTTGAAACGCGCTCGCGTCGATAGTGATCATTTCGTAATCTCGCAAACAAGGTCGAGGTACTGGCGGCGCACTTTGTCTGGCAGCACGGCGAGCACCTTGTAAATGGTGCCGTCGTGCAGCACGCGCATGCCGGCATGCAGGCCCGCGCGCTGGCGCAGACGAATCGACGCCTGCACGGTCGACGTCACGGCGCCGGCCTTGATCGCCTCCATCCCGCCTGTATGGAGAATGTCGGCCCATACCTTGGCGAACTCGACCCAGCCGCCCGGAATAGGCTGCCCGATCGCGTCGCGGCCGGCTGGCGCCTGGATCGTCACAAGGTCGCGCAGGGTTTGCGCGAAGGCGCTCATCCGTACACCCGGCAGGCGTCCAGCAGCCTGTCCACGTACATCGATTGCGAGGTGGCCTTGAACTCGCGCGTCGCCGGGTCGAACTGCTCGGACAGGCGCGCCAGGATATAGAGCTGCACGTTCTCGGGCACGCTGGCGGCGGTCAGGCCGTAGCCGCACGTGTATTCCACGACCACGGCGTTGCGGCGCGCGTATGTCTCCGGCCAGGTCGCGCCCGCAGCTGGCACGATGTAGCCCGGCTCGGTCACGGCGTCGACGTAGTAGGCTTCCGGCGCCAGCACCTGGAGCACGTTGTTGACGTCGTAGTAGCTGACGCTCTGCACGGCGATGAGCGGCGCGCGCTCCAGGCGCAATGCATCCTCGAACGCCGGCAAAGCCAGCTGCCAGCCCTGCGATATCAGGGCGCGGCCGATCTGGTGCTCGCACTCGCGCGTGATGCCCTTGAGCGACAGCGTGATCGACGCGTCCAGGTCGGCCGTTGTCTCGCGAAGCTGCAACTTGGCAGCTTCGAGCGAAACCGCCAGCTGGGCCGGCGGGGTGGTTTGGCGTGAGGTCATGGTGGCTTTTACAGAAACTTCGAAGCAATGAAGGCTGCCGCTTGGGTCGCAAGAATGGTCTCGATGCAAATCTCGTTCGGGTGAAATCCGTCACCTGAACTATTGAGCGCCGGGACCCAACGCTCCGGATTCGCGCCATCGCCTAAGCCGGACAGCGACATCCACTCGATTCCGTAGGATGCAGCCAACTTCGCCAGTTCGATGTCCTGAGCAACCTTCAACGCGTATTGCGCCGTATTCAGAGTGTTCAGAGGCATGCGCGGATGCATAACCGCCTTCGGGATTCCGTATTTCTTACAAGTGCTGATCACATCTGCCGCCAGACCGAACGCGTTGGTGATGGTGCCGTCGGTGTTGACGCCGTCGTTCACGCTATCGCAGCCGACAATCAGGACCGACGGCGGCGGCGCACCTGCGGCCAGTGCAGCCTTTACCTGATTCCAGTAAGTCATCGACGTCTGGGAACTGGCGCCGAAATTGGCAAACACGATCGGCTTCTGCGGCGTCGATAAGGTGAGGCACGCCCGGTGCATCCAGGACGATATTTTGTCGGCAACCAGCGCGTCGTTTTGCCCGGTCGAATCATTCGCATGCCAGATGCTGATGACCGGAACTGAGTACGACACGACCGGGTACACGTCCAGCAGCTCGCCGGCCAAGCTCATATTGGTGCTGAGCGTGCCAACGGCATCGCTGAGCGCATAGGCCGTCTGAAAAGTCCGGCCGCGCAATGCTGCGCTCGGCGTCCTGGCTAATGCGGACATCGTGTGGAACGGGAATGGGTAGATCGTTCCGTTGCAATGCAGGCGAATCATCAGCAGAGGGCGAGCGCTGCCGTCGAGGCGCGGCACGCTCTTGATGTACGTCTTCTCTGATAGCGCATACGTTTGGTCTACATTCGGCTTGAGCACGCCTACCATATTGGCGGTGTAGCTGCCGACGACGGCTGCCGCCGCGCCTGGGTCCGCGCCCATCGTGTAGGTGAACGCGGTCGTGCTGGTGACAGTAATGGCCGTGGCAGTGACGTTGTAGGCCGCCAAGTCGGCATTGCGTACTGTCACTGTGGCGCCGGTAATGAGGCCGTGCGGAACCTTGGTCGTCAGCGTTGCGGTGGTGGTGGAATTCGTCAGGCTGACGACTTCGCGGCCAGGCCAGATAACGGGCTGGAACCCGTTCGCCGTGCCGGCCGGCGCAAGCTGGGCATACGCAACCCCGTTAATGACTGGCGCAGCAGTGTTCTGAGCAGCAGTCAGCCCGTACGAAGTATCGGTCGCGTTCGAGCCGGTCACGCCGATGACGGCTTTCTGTGCGTCGAGCGAGTTGGCGGCGGATCGGTTGATGCGCAGGACTCGCACAGCATAAAAATGCGCCTCCATTTCCATCTTGAGGCTGGTCGTGAAATTGAGGGCGGACTGGTTGGCGCCAGGATGCAAAACACCACCAGTTCCACAGATGCCCCAAATGCGCGACAGTGCTTCGGTGCGCGTGATCGGCTCGCCTGAACTTGGCTCGCCCGAACCCGAATACTTCCCGATGTAGATGGCCCCGCCAGTAAGATCGGTGCTCGCCTGCTTTGCGGCTACGAGCCCGGCTTCGGTGCCAGAGTCCAGAATAACGATCGCGTTCGCTGGGTAAATTGAATAGGCGCAGAGCAGGCGGATGGTCATAATTATTCTTTCGTCAGGGTTTCGGCATATGCGACAGCAGCAGGGTCGGCATCGACTACGCCGACAAGGCCGGGCAAGTCGTCAACAGCCACCTCAACCACGTCATCGCAGTTGCCGAGCGCACAGCCGACCAGGACGCGGGCCTTCACGGCGCCGTCCGGAGCCTTGTTTAATTTCGCCATGGGGTTCTTTCGTTAAGTGAAGAGGCGGCGAGCCGAAGCCCGCCGCGCGCGGCTTAGGTGGCCGAGTTCTGGTACACCTTCACGGCGGCCGGCTCGAGCAAGTTGCCGCCCGAGCGCTGCCAGCCGCAGAAGCCGACCTGGCCATTCAGGGCGAACGCCGAATCATCGAAGCGACGCAGAACGGTGCTGCCGGCCACATCGCGGATGGTGTATTGCGAGAAGTCGCCGAACGCGATGGATTTCGCATTGGCTGCCATGACCGCAACGTCGTCGTTGATGGCAACCCGGTGACCGTTCAGCAGGTCAGGCGCGTCAGCGGTGATGGCGGGAGTCCAGATCGGCCGGCCAGTGGTGTCCTTGAGCTTCGAGACGGTGGCGACGCTGAGGTCGTTCATCATGTACGCGGCGTTCGCACGATATGCGCGATTAACTGCGTGCTTGAGGTCGATCGTGTCGTCGTAGGTAATCGTGACGGTCTGGCCGGTCGAGCCGATCTTGCCGACGCCAGCGCGCGGAATTACGCCGTCCGGGGTGGTTGTTCCGCCGCCGACTGTGTAGTGCGTGTTCTGGATGCGCGCGATACGCATGGCCAGGCGCGCCACCACCAGAGCGATAACATCAATCGCGCTGTCCTGGATCAATTCCAGCGGCAACGCGATTTTCTTGGACGAGTATTTGAACACCGGCAGCGCGACCGTGCCGAACGTGACATCAGCGCCAGTTACTGCGGCGTTCTCACCAACGATCTCGCCAACCTCACCGGTGCCGTCCGACGTTGGGTAGTTCAGCGGGTTGCCGCCGGTAGTCGAAATGATCGTGGCCACTTCGCGCATGCCGCCGAACGCCTTCAGCTTTTCGATGACCATGGTGGCGATTTCGGCTGGAACGGTATAGCCGCCCTCTGCCGGAGTGGTGGTCGACATCGCATTGCGGATGGCAATGGCTTGCTCGTTCGTGACGTTGGTGCCGTTGCGCATGTACAGCGCGACCGCAACCAGAGCATCGACGGTGACGCCTTGCTCTGCCTTGTTCGTCGGGCCGTTTTCCTTGAAATACTGGTCGGCTTCCAGCTCGCGCATCTTCTCGATGTTGCGAATCTGGCCTTTGGCCGACTCGATATCGGCAGCGAAATTGTCGAATTTCAGCTGGTCGTCCTTCGACCAAGTCTGATCGCCCTTTTCAGCGAGCAGGTGGTTGGCTTGAACGGCGAGGTTTGCAATCTTCTCGCGGAGGGCTTCGATAGTGATCATGTGATCTTTCAATAAAAAAGGGAGCCGTGAAGGCTCCCGATTGGGTGAGGTGACCGACCTCGGCGGGCGTACGCGAGAAGCGTTACAGGGCTTGAATAAGTGCGAGGCGGTTAGTGTTTGCCTGCGTCATGGATGGCACTGGCGTTGGGGCTGGCGCAGGCTCTGCTGCTGGCGGTTGCGGCGCGAGCGCAGCGGGCGCATTTGCATAGGCCGCCAGGTTCCAGGCGTTCGATGTCTTGGCCGGCGCACCGGCGATGCGATCGATGAACCCATGGGACAGCGCCTCTTCAGCGCTCATCCAGGTTTCCGCCTCCATCATTGCGATTACGTCCTCTGCAGGCTTGCCGGTCTTTTCGGTGTAGTCATCCACGATGGACAATTCGATCTTCTCAACCAGGTCGGCGCGATCGCGCAGCGCCTTTTTATCGCCAAACGCCATACCCTGCGCGTTGTGAATCATGAAGAAAGCGCCTTTGCTCATTTCGATTTCGTCGCACGAAATGGCAATGCTCGTGCCAGCGCTGGCGCACAGGCTATCGACGTGGCCGATTGTCTTGCCCGGGTAGCTCTTAATCGCCGCGGCGATCTCTTTACCCTGGAACACATCGCCGCCCGGGGTGTTGAAGCGGATGTTGAGCACCTGACCCGGGTCAGCCTTATTCAGGCTGGCGATCACGTCGGCCGCGTTCGCATCGAAGTTCGACGCGATGACGCCACGGATGTAGAGCGTCTGGCCGGCGCTGTTCGAGACGAAAATCTCCTGCTTCGCTACCGAGCTTGCGGCGTTGTCAATACAAAGTTGCATGAGGTAGGTCATTCGGCGGCTTTCGATGCGGGTTGTGGTTGGTCGCGCGGTGCGCGGTAGACTTCATCGCCGCCAGGGATCGGCGCCATGCGCTTGATACGGCGGACTTCGTTGATCGACATGTGGCCGTCGCCGGCGCCCGGGCCGCCCAAGGCCGACCGGAAATACTCGCCCTGTGCCGCGATGTCGCCTTCGTAAAGCGCCTCCCGGTAGAATTCGAGGAAGCGGCGCGTATTGCGCGGGTACAGCTTGCGGTTCAGTTCCTGTTCGATCTTCCGCAGCCAGGTTTGCAGCGTGTACTGCACGAACGCGCGCCCGATCGACTCGATACCGGAGCCCCACGACGTGGCGCCGGTGGATTCGTTGATCATGAAACCAGGAACGCCGAACGCGCGCGCAACGTCGAGCACTTGAAACTTGCGCGCCTCCAGCAGCTGGGCGTCCTCGGCGGACAGGCTGATCTCCTTGGCGCTGAATCCTTCGGTCAAGATGAACGGCAGGCGGTGGGCATTCGCCAGGCCCGAGTGTCGGCGCGCAAACGCCTCCTGCATGTCCTTGACCTGCCCTGGGGCCATCTTCTTGTCGGTGCTGAGAATGATCGATGGATGCGCGCCACCCTCGAAGAACTTCCCGCTGTACTCGTCCATCGCAAGTGCATTGCCGATCGCGCTGCGCGCGCCATACTGAATGGCAGACATGGACCGCATGGTCGTGTCGTCGAAGCCAAGGCCCGGAAAGTGCAGAATGTCGGCAGGGTCGAACCAAGTCGAAATGCCGTGCTCGGGCAGATTCACGTAGTAGCGCACGCCCTGGCCAACGGTGCGCATCGGCGACACAGCGCCCCATGGCAGCGGCAGAATCTCGCGCACCGAACCGTTCATGCGCCGGCGGATCAGGGCAAACGCGTCACCGCGCAGCAGCTGCGCCATGCTCACGCCCTCCCACATCGACGCCGCGGTGTAGTTCGGGCTCGGCTGCTCGTTTAGCAGATACCATGTATCGCTGCGCGCCACGCGGCCCGGAATATCGCCGTCCTCCAGTGAGTATTCGTGAATTGGCATGTTCACGATCGCGCCGCTGATCTTGGCGACGCAGGCGGCCACCGCCGACACGCGCATTGCCGTGGTGGCCGATACGGTGGTACCGGCTGACGAAACGCCGAACGCGTCCATCACGCTGTCGCTGTAGGTCACGTTGCTAACTTCTGGGCGTGACGAGTCCTGCCGCCCGGTGATCATGGCGACAAGCGCGTCGAAAAATTTCATAGCTCCACGTATCCTTGTGTGATGCTGCCTGAGTTTGCTTCGGGGTTCAGTGCCATCAAGGACACCGCGTTCAGCATCGCCATCAGCGGGTCAATCTTCGCCGTGCCTGACGCCTGCTTTGTGATAATTACTGCGTTGCCGCGCGGCTCGATGCGCGCATTGCTGATGCACCAAGCCATCATTGGCTGCCCGCCGTGGACGATTACGCCCTCAGCCAGCTTTCTCTCAGCGGTCTTGATCGCGCCGGTCATCTTCCAGCCCTGCGAAATGCCAACGATCTTTTCCTCTGGCACGTCGGCCGCCAGCATCGCGTCTAGGATGCCGCCCAAGCCGCTCGGATCGACGCCAATACGGTCAAACTTCCCGGATGCTTCCAGCTGGGCGACCAGGGCCGCGACTGCCGCCACGTCCTCCCCGACCTCTTTCACCAACGTCAGGTGCCCGGCCTTTGCAAAGTCCAGCAGTCGGGCCGCCACTTCCTTGCGGCGCTCCAGCACCACCGGATGCGCCCAGGCATGCCCCCACACCAGCCAGCGCCGCGTCGTCGCGCACCGGCCAACAACTGCGAACCCCAGCAAGTCATCCAGGCCGCCGCCGTCGCACCCAGCGTCGATCACCTCCGACCGTTCGATCAACTCTTCCAGCGAGAACACTGGGATCGCCTGGCGCTCCCAGAAGTCCGCGCCAGCCCAGCGGTCGGACCGCAGCGCTAGGCCGATCTCAACGTTCAGGTGCTTGGCCAGGAACCGGCGGAAGTCTTCCTCGCCGGCCTCGACAGCCTGCTTGTGCTTCTTCTCGATGTACGCGGCGTCCACCGACAGGCCCCAGTTCGGGTTTGTTACGTAGGCGTTTTCTAGCTTGCGGTGCTCGCCTGCCTCCAGCATCGCCGCGGGAAACTCGTACATCACCGGCAGGAATGTCTTGTCGACCACCACGCCGTCGCGCACCTTACGGGCGTACAGCAGCTTCTCGCGGAACACCCCAGCCGGCGGGTCTTCCGACTGCGTGGTCGCGTAGATCACGAAGCCTTCTGGCCGCGACGTCAGGCCGCCTGTGGCCTCCAGCAGCATGTTCGCCGCCTTCGCCTGCTTGCCGAATTCGTGCAGCTCGTCGACGAACACGCCGATTGCCTTCTTGCCGGACACCGTGTCGCTGTCGGCGGCCACCACCTTGAGCGTCGCCATCAGCTCGCGGTGCGTCACCGTGCGCAGATGGTCCTGCACCTGAAACAGCGCTTTCAGTTCTTCGTCAGCGGCGATCATGTCGCGGATCGGCTTGTACGCGTTGTCCGCGACCTCCTTGGTCGGCGCGAGGATGATGAATTCGCCGCTCGGCCGCCAGTTCAGGATCAGCGCGGTGAGCATGATTCCGGCCGCGATGGTCGACTTGCCGTTCTTCTTGCTGATTAGCAGCAGGAATTCGTTTATAAGCCGGCGGCCGGCTTCCGCGTCGTAGGCGCCGAAGATAGCCGCCACGAACTCATTCACCCACGCACGCACCGTTTCGCACATCAGCGGGCTGCCGGTGGCGTCCACCATGCGCAGCGCGCCGAAGACCTCAAGCGCCGCCCGGGCCTCATCGGGGAACAGCGGCTCGAAAGGAATCAGTGACTCTTGCGCAACGATCCGGCGCTCCCAGTCCGGACACGCCGTGGACCACTCGTTCATTTACTGGATACCAGCCGGGGCGGCTGGCGGGCGCCGAACTTGCCAGCGCCCGCTGTCTTGGCTGCCTTGTCCGCAGCTTCCTTCTTGCCGCCTTCCCCCTTCTTGCTGTGCACATAGGGCAGCAGCGCGGTGAGTGCCTTGTACTGCTGCGGCGTGACTTCGAGCAGGCCGAGTGCAACTTGCTCCAGCGCCGGGCGCGGGTCAAGCGGCTGCCCATCTACCACCTGGGCGATATGCGGTGGAATCGGCGTCGCTTCCGGCTTGGGATTCGCCTTACGGCCAGCACCCGGCCGGGCGCCGCCCCAGCCCTTTTCTTTTTTAGAATCGCTCACTCTGAACTCCACCTGTTGTCATTGCAGCGCCCGCCAAGTTGGCGTTGGCACGCGCTGCTGCGCTACGCACTGCATTGGCAGCGAAGTCTGGGGTTACAGCGAACCACTCGCCGCGGCAGTGATATTCCTTCAGCGCGAGGTGGACTTCGCGCTCAACCAAGTGGGCAGCTTCTTCAGTTGGGCAAAGGAACGATTCGGCCAGCACCAAGTCACGCCACGTCCCCACCTGCAAATGGGACACCCGCCTTGCTGCATTGAGCGCCACGCCGATTTTGCAAACTCCAGGCTGAAGTACTTCGTGCACGATGTAGACGAAGCACGGAACGTCGCGGAACGCCCGGACCGGCTTCTGATCCAACTTGATTTCTCCGGCGGCAACCATCGCGTGATATGAACTGGACTTGCGCCCCGAGCCGATACGCGCACCGCCGCTACGACCGGGTTTGCCTGCCATCTTGAAATCCTTTTGAAATGGGGGATAAATTCTGTGCGTGAGGTAACTAGGGGTGTCCGGTCAAAATCGCGCCAGACTTTCGACCCGCCCTACCCATGCTCGGATGCAACACATTGCACAGATGAAATGTTGCTCGGTACTACGATCCCGCGCGGGCCGCCGCCTCTCGTGCGGACTTGTCGTCATGGCACGGTGCGCATAACAGTTGCTTGTTGGTATCTTCATCCGATCCGCCGTCTATCAGCGGCTTGATGTGGTCGACGAGGTAGCCGGGCCTCTTGCACACCTGACACAGACCACAGTCGCGCGTCCTGATCTTGATGCGGTCCGCTACCCCTGCGCTACCACGGAGGCGCTGTGCTACTTGAGGGGATGCGACAGGGAGGGCGCGGCCGGGAATTGCTGCCTTCAGGCGCGGCTTGAGGGTTTGCAGTTTCACGAGGGTGCCTAAACCACAGCACCAACGGTCAGCCCGCCATGCAGGACTGCTACCTTGCACCCTGCTGGCAAGTCATCCAGCATGCCCTTCTTGATTCGCTCAACCTGCTGGGCCGTCAGTGCGCGCTCGCTGGTGACGACCACCGATTGCGCTGGGACTTGCTCACCCTGCACCAGGCGCTCGACCAGATCAACGATGCGCTTGTTGACCATGTTCTCGATGTGCTTGGTGCGTACCTGCTCGATCAGCTCGTACATGTTGGTCAATGGAGCGTAGACGCCCAGCTTATAAAGCTCGGCCTCAATCACTGATGCGAACGCGTCTACAGCCTCGCGGCTCTCATCCCGAACTTCATCGCGGATGCGTTGCTCGATCAGTGTGGTGATCCTGGTGTGGTCGACGGTGGTCATGGTTTATTCCTGGCTTGTGGCGCCCGCACTGCGGTGATGTAGTGAGGCGTGATGCGCACTTGCCCGCGCATCACCTCGACTGCGATCTCTTCGCTGACAACGTAGATGTTGCCGTGCTCGTCCCTTGCTGCGACGATTGCCTCGCCACCTTCCTCATCCGCGAAGACGCAATCGTTCAGGCGCTCGCCGTTGAGGTACACATTTACGGGCAACATGGCTGCGTTGTAGTCGGGGTGCTGCGGATCGGCTGAGATTCTCATCGTCTGCTCCTTGGCTGATTGTGTAAGCGCGCCGGCATGGCCCGCATGAGTGTCACCGCCTGCTCTACGCGATTGCCCGCGGTGCCTTGCGGTGGGAGACCGTAGCCATGGTTCATCGGTGACTGCACCCGCTATTACGAGTCGCGCCGCTGGAGTGCGATGGCGCGTGCTGATGATCAGTGAATGCGGGCGATCGCTGCTTGTGCTGGCGGTACCCGGCTGTTGCTCATGCCGACCGAGTGGCGCGCCTTCTTGGCGATATCGTTCTGCAGCATGCCCAGCTGGATGGCGATCATCAGCCAGGTGCGCTCGTGTGCGGTTGTCATGGCTGCTCGTTCGTGTCGTCGTTGTGGGGGGATGAGTTCCCAGCCCAACTCTCGGCGAATGTCGTCGGACGTTGGCGGTGGGTCTTCTTGCTCGGGGCGAGTGCGTCGATCCATGTAGGCGCGCACCTTGCGCTTGTCGGGCTTGGTAGTGTCAGTCATGGCTCGCACCTGGTCATGAACCATGCGGCCCGCAGTGCGGGTCCACGGTCGAGGCAATCGCGCCAGTCCACATAGCTGCGCCAGAGGCGTACCGGAAACGGCGGCCTCTTAAATCGGAACATCATGATGTCCTCGCTATGTGCGCGCGAAACGGAAGAAGCCCGCTACCTTTCGGTGCGGGCTTCTGTGTGCCTCAATGCTATCTGCAAGGTAGGCGGGTAGTTGTATGGTCCTAAGACGCAATAATCACATCTAATGTATATATCCTAATTGAAATATCGCCGGACCGCAATATGATTTTTCATCTTGGGCACCAGCGCTACTTCAGCGCCCTGCAGCGCGTCGGCGTATGAGCTGTCTGGAAAGCGCCACACAGTGCAAATGCCCTGGCTTTTCTTCACTGCCCACCAGTTCACGCGCGGCAGGCCATCCACCATCACGTTGACCGCCTCTGCCGTGCGCATAAAGTCGCGCGTGTCCTGGAGGTTGGCGTCGCCGCCGGGGTGCTGCTGGTCCGCAAGGCGCATCCACCTCGCCCAAATGCCCATGACCACGTTGAACGGCGATTCGCGCTCAGGAGCGGCTTCGACTACTGCTGATTCTGCGATGTTCATAGCCGCTCCGAAAGATGACCCTCCCACCATACCATATCCCACCAAAAAATGATGCATTCAGGATTGTTTATTTTCTGCATACTTCCTGTTTACAACACCCTTCTTCCGGGCGGTTTCCTCGCGCTCGTCCGCGTACTTGGCGCAACAGGCCGGGTCGCGGTATCGGTCCTTCGGCTGGGCCTTGGTCAGCTCAGGATTGCGGCGCGCGCCGGCGTTGAGCACCTCGGCGTACTCGGCGGCGGTGAGCGGGCGATCGGTCATGGCGCCGCTCCTACAGTGGCGCCGTACACACTGGCCACGTACGCGCGCATGGCCGCGGCCAGAGCAGACTCGCCGAACTGAACCGCCGGCCTGACTGGGGCGGCGTGGATGCAAGCGGTCCACTTGCCGGCCAAGTCGCCAAGTGACTCGCGGCGCGAGATCGGCGCTACATGGATGCGTTCGCGCTCGATGATCGGCCCGCCAATCGCCCAGTTCGTCGACGGGTCGAACCGCGCCGGGATCGGGCCGGACGCGTTTACGCAGATGCGGTTATCCGTGCGGGGCACCGTTTCGATGCGCAGGTGCTCGGCCGGCGTGCCGCGGGCGCGCGCGACCCAGTAGTCCAGATCGGCGCCGGTCAGGTCGACAACCTGGACACGGGCGCTCACAGGCGCCTCCGCTTGTACTCGCGCCACGCTGCGCTTTCCATCGACGCGCCGACGATCGTAGCGATCGACAGGACCAGACCGCAGATAACGAGGCTGGCGGTAATGACCAGGGCCGCGACGGTCAGAAATTCGATTTCGTTCAGCATGGCGCTGCCTCCTTCTGTGCGTCGCTGTGGAAGCGACCAGTAGGCCCGCATCGCCCCTCCGCGCGCCTTTCGATACTGCACCAAGCACTCTCGGGCTTGCCCGTCACCAGATCGATTGTCCTGTTGGGCCGATAGCACAACTGCAACGATGGATCGAATATCGCAAAAATGATGTTGAAGCCCTTGTGTGCGCAGGTATTGCAAGTCAGTTTTTCCGGCGTGGTCAGCATGATGCGGTCTCCTTGAGGTGTTTTAGCTTCTGGCGGTACTCGAATTTGATGGCGGCCAATTCTTCGATGGTCCATTTGCGCGGCGCCTGGTCGGCTTCCAGCGCTTCGACGGCGGCCAGCCCGATGCGCTTGATCAGACCGATCCGGTAGTCGACGGCATTGCCCGATGCGTAGCGGTTTTCCTGCTTACTCTGCGCGTGCACGTTGTCTTCGTTGAAACGCAGATGCGGCGCGCTGCCCCGGCTACGAAAATGGCCGGCATCGACGTTGTTCCCGGACCAGTCGAGCGGCCGCCCGCTGGATATGCAGGCGTAGCCGGCGAGCCGGTCGCGCTCACGGATGAAGGCATTGAACACGGCCTGCGTCTCTTCCATGTGCTTGCCCCGTGGCTTGATCGCCTGCTTGCGCGCGCGGTCGGCCTTGCGCTCGGCGGCCTGGCGGGTGGCCAGGGCCAGCGCGGCGGCGCAGTCGGGCGAGCATGCCTTGTGCGTCATCGACCTGGGCGCGAACGGGGTGCGGCATGCGCTGACCGCGCATTTGCGCTGACGCGGCCCGCGCGGCGGCTTCGGCTCCCGAACTGGCTTCGGGTGCGGGGTGAAGGTGGCGGTCATGCGGCCTCCGTAAACATGCAGGCTTGCTCCTGCCCCATCGGCGCCGAAACGAATAGCTGGCCATGAGAGGCGCCCTGCTCAATGCGGGCGCACGCGATTTCGAAATAGCTTTTCTTCTGCTCGAATCCGACGAATTTCCGCCCGCACCGCTTCGCCGCAACGCCTGTTGTGCCGCTGCCCATGCAGTTATCCATCACAATCTGGCCTGGCTCGGTGTACGTTTTGATTAGGTACTCCATCATTTCCACTGGCTTCTGGGTCGGATGGAAATTTTCGCCCCTGCCTACTCGATTGCTGAAACCGATAACACTGGTTGGGAAACGCGACCCGTCATCGTCCCATCGCACCAAATCGCGTGCGCCGTAGACCTCTCCTGCCGTCTTCGAGGTGGCATGCTTCCGTTTGGTGCGCAAATGATCGGGGATCGTCCATTTCTGCGGATAGTACGGTGGCTTCCCGTAGCTAAAAACGAGAATGCTTTCGTGCGCGGTCAGCGGGCGTCGCTTGGCGTTCAGAAACCCTTTCGGATTGGTCTTTTCGTAAATCCATTCGTAGCTAAAGGCGTCGATATTGGACCAAATAAGGGCCGTGGTGAATGGCTGCGTCGCCGTTAATACAATGGCGACGTCCTTTTTTGCGATGCGCTTGTATTCGGCCCATAGCGGCGCAAATGGGATCACGGAATCCCAGGCGCATGCAGTCGTCCCATACGGGAGATCGCAAAGGATCAAATCAACGCTGGCGCTTTCGATTTCCTGCATGCGCTGCAGGCAGTCGCCCAGATAAAGCGATGCATCGCCGATAATGACAGGGCTCACGGCAGCACCTCCTCATCCAGCACGAGCTGACGCGGGTCGGCCTCGACGTAGATGAAGCCGACTTCCTCCGTTCCGCAGCCTGGCTGTCCTACCTCATGCGCGAGGGCGAGGGCCATGCCGCAGACCAGCGAGTGCTTCTTATCGAACAAGCAGCCCTTGCACGCGTCGTCGCCGGTGTGCGGCGCCTTGCGCGCGACAAAGCCGATGGCCTTGCCGTCGATGGTGATGGTGGCGGCTTTCATTCGCACAGCCCGTACGAAGATGCGCAACTAGTCGGCTCTTCCAGCGCGGTCAGCAGCGAAAATTGCTTGCCGCCTCGCGTGGTTTTTGCCCATTCGACTACCGCATGGATATTCGATGCAGCGACAATTTGCTGATTATTCAGGCCCTTGCCGCTCGATTTGTGCATGAAGGTTGCCGCGTTGCGCTTGGATGCCAGGCCGACCAACCGCTCCCATTCAGCCACCTTGGCGATGTGCTCGGGGAATCGGATGCCGATCTGGTGGATTTCGTCCTTGGATGCGTTGATACATGGCATACATCCGACCCGCCCCATGCCGCACTTGTAAAGCGGGTTTGGCTCGATGTTCTTGTCTTCTGCGATTTTGAAGACCCGAGCGACATTCCATTCCACGAGCGGCCGATAGATGAAGAAATTGCGGTCAACGCGCTCGAACTGTTTGGCATCGCGTCGATTTAAAGACTCGTCCCGGCGCACGCCCTGCCAGCTCACGACCGTGTGGCCCTGCTCGATCAGCGCCAATTGATACTCAACAGCCATGTTGCGCTTGAGGTGTTCGGTGCAGAACTGCGCCTTGCGGCTTGGGAACCGGCCCTTCCACATGCACAGGTCGAGAAACGGGTTGCCGCTGGGTTGCAGCACCGCCAGGGCGCGGCGCTTTGCCTTATTCGTCCAACGCACACGCTTGCCGCCGCCGACCTTTATGGTTTTCTGAACCGGGGTGCCCTTTTTATTTAGCACAATGTTTCCCCGCCCGTCGCGCTTGAGCACCGGCTCGCCAGCAGCGTCGAAGACCGGCTCGGTCGCGTATTCCCGACGTGTACGCACGTCACGCGCGATGTACCGCCTCTTGCCTGCGATTTCTTCGTCGAAATTCGCAGTCAGGATGTCGATGCGTACGCCAGTGGCACGCTCCAGGTACAGCCGATGCTCGAACACATACTCGTGCTCGTTGCCGGTGTCGCACAAGATGCCGCGCACGCGCTCCGTTCCGAATCTGCCCGCCGCAAGCAGCAGGGTCGCCACGCTGTCCTTACCCGTGGAGCAGGAAACTACATGGATGATGCTCATGCTTTTTCTCCCAGTGCCGGATACACGCGGTACTCGGCGCCCGGCGTGCGCGCCAAGTTGTCAAGCTGCTGCTTGGCCTTCTCGGGCGTGGTCGGATCAGTGGTGGCAAACCAGCCGATGGCCGGGCCGTCGAAGCGCTGGACCACGTAGCCCAGGTGGTTGGTAGCGAGTCTCATGCTGCGCCGGCCCGGCGGAAGTCGCCCCAGGTGAAGGCGCAGGGGAACGAGTTTTCGTACAGGCGACTGTGCACGCGCGCGCCGACGAATTGCTTGAGGCCGTCGAGCGCCTGGTTGCTGATGGCCACAATCGGCTTGCCCTCGTTGTAGCGGCGGTTGATGATTTCGGTCAGCAGCATGTCGGCGTCGACGGTGGCGCGGTACGCGTCGATTTCGTCCAGGATCAGCACGTCGTATTGGGCGAAGCGCATGATTTCGGTTTCGGAGCTTTTCCCGTCGCGACTGCCGTAGGTGGCCTGGATTTCGCTGATCATGCCGGCGGCCGTGATGTAGCGGACGGTGAGCGGCGTCTTGCTGACCAGCGCCTGGGCGAACTCGCACGCCAGCAGCGTTTTGCCGGTGCCGGTCTCGCCGGTCATGATCAGCGTTGCCCATTGCCGCTCGCGCAGGATGAAGTCGCGGAAGCTGGCGACCGTCGAGCGCACGCCCTTTTGCGCTGGCGTGGCGGCCGGGAACATGGCGCCGACGTACTTGCTCGGGATCATGGCGACCTTCATGCGCCAGGCGCGGCTTTCGGCCAGTACCATCGCCTCGGTGTCGGCCGCCATTTCGGCTTCCAGGCAACGCGGGCAGTGCCAGGCCGCGCCGGTGCGCACCAGAACGGATGCCGCGCCGTGCACTTCGCAGGAACCGGCAGCCATCGCCAAGCGCCCGCCGAAGTCGTTGAAGAAACTCCCAACTGCTTCCAGAGATTCGCCATTCATAATTCGATCACCTCGTCTCCCTCGGGGACGGTGATTCCCCGGCGCTGCATGTTGGCGGCCATGGCGGCCACGTCGCCAGAACGGTCGATGTCGCCGAAGTGGAACTTGCCGTTGGTCGGGCGCGGGGGCGTCCCACGCGGCAGTGCAGGCCGAGCAGCAGGTGGGTTCAGCAGGTCGTTGACGATGGGCGCCAGGTAGTTGACCGGGATGGCGCCGTCAGGCTTGCTGCCCCTGGCAATCGCCACCGCCTCGGTCAGCAGATCGACCGTCACGCCCTTAGCCGCCCAGCCTTGCACGGCAGGGTGAACCGAGTTTGCAGTGATGCCCTGGCGGCGCAGAGCAACGGCGAGCTGCACAGCAGGGTCTTCAGAAACCGGGGGCAGTTCACGCATCGGGAGCGGCGCGGCTTTCGGCGGGTCGAAGTCGGGGACCGCAGAGCCGTCGATCGCGTGTGCTGTTGCTTGTTCTGGTTCTTGGTTATTGGTTCTTGGTTCTTGGTTAGCTTGTGATCCGGTTTGCTCTTGGTTGCCAGTAGCTACCGGATCGGAACCGGATGGAAACCCACTGGGTTCTTTTGGGTTCCCAGTAGCTTTCCGTGGACGACCACCAGCTTTGCCGTTGGTTTTGGCGGTATCGGCTTTCTTGTGGTATTCGGCAATGACGCGCTCGCAGATTTCATGCGTGTAGCCGGCCTCAGTCTTGACGAACTTGAAGCGCAGCAGGCGTTCGACAATGCGGCGTTCCTCGTCGCTCTCGGCGCCGATCTGGTCACACAGCACGTCCAGGTCAAGCGTGAGCGGGGCTTCGGCGTCGTAGTAGACGTCGAGCATGTCGCGGTAAATCCAGCGCGCTTGGCGGGTCATATTGACCGTGCCAGAGCGGAAGTCACCGATATGGAAGGGGTAGTAATTCATGGCTGCCCCTTTGTCAGGGGCAGCGGGGCACAGCTTACTCGGCCATTGCCTTGGTTATTGCGCTCAGCAGCATCGGGACGAACATTTTTGGGAGCGCGATTACCGAATCGTCCTCCCCGTTGGCACCCTGCTGGCGAATTACCAGCTCGCCCGACGTGTTTATATAAACGGCTAACGCGTTGACGCTGTTGAAAATGACAGAGGAGTCCTGGTCCTCGCCATACCAATTGATATCCGACATATACTTTTTCTCCGACAGTTGATGGGGTGGAAATCATAGCAGGCTCAACGATGGCGCTCATACGGCCGCCTGACGCGCATCAACACGCTCGGGCGCCTGGGCGACATACTGCGTTGTCGGGAGCTCGCTGGCGCCCTTGGCATAGCCGCGGTTCCACTCTGGCACGGTGGCGGACCAAGGGTTCATGTTGTGCGCGTCGCTGGGGTCGCCGCGAAGCGCTGCGTTGTAGCCTTTCAGCTCGATGCGCGCGCGGGAGACAATGGCTTCATCCATGATGGGCCTCTTCGCTCGCACGCGCGGCCAAGAACACGCTCTCGCGTAGCTTGCGCTTGGCATCCTCATGCACGTTGTTCGCGTCGGCCCGCGCTGCGCCAGTAGCGCCAAGCATGTGTTGTTCGGTGATTTGCCACCACTGCGCCCAGTGGACGATATAGGCGCTGCAATCGATCTTTTGTTCAGGCTTGGTCATGGTGCCTCCGGTTGGTTGTTAGCTCGCTACATGCGAGCCTCGCTGTGTTGGTGCTGCGGCGGCTGTGAACTCTCATTGCAGGCTGCGCATCGAGGTTGCGTAGTTCGCGCGACCTGGCAGCGACAAGGCCCACACTGGGCCCAAGTTGGCCCGTTCCTTTTTCGCCCGCTCGCGGCTATCCTGTTGGTTCTTCGTGTACGTCTTCATCAGGCGCCGCATCATTGCGCTGTGGGTCTCGCCTTCAATGCGGCATTCCTCGGCGAACTCCGTGTAATCGTCAGGGCTGACGTAGGACTTCATGGCGATGCTGTTTGCGTTCGGGTTCATAGTTTTTCCAGTAAGGGTGTGGCGGGAAAGGTAGGTGCTGCGGTGCTTCTGTTGCGGCGGATCAGGGTGGCGGCGCGGGGGTGCGCGGCTTCTTGCGTTTCGCCGGGGACTCTCCGAACACATCGGGTCGGATGGCCTTGAGAAATTTGAGCTGGGTTTTAGGGATGCCCGTTTTGCGCCATTCAGATACCGAAGGCGGCTGAATCTCGCACAGGCGGGCCGTAGCGGACGTGCCGCCCAAGCGGTCGATGATGGTGTTGGGGTTTTGAGTGTCCATGCGCTATTTTAGGCATACCTAAAAATATTTGCAAGACATTTCTAGGCATGCCTAACGAAGAATCATTTAGGATTGCCTAATGGAAGAATGGAAAAAAAGACTGACCCGAGCCCGTGAGGCTGCTGGGCTGCGAAAAGGCGAACTTGCTAAGCTGATACCTGTATCAAACCCTACTATTACCGATTGGGAAAAGAGCATCGACAGCGGCGGAATCGTGGAAATCACTGGCCCAAAGATGACGAGGCTGTGTGAGGTGCTGGGCATCACGCCCCGCTGGCTATTGTACGGAGAGGCCGAGCGCACTACTGCCGACCTGCTTCCTGGTGCGATGCCGGTGCATGTAACTGGTCCCGACGATGATGGGCACATTCAGATACCGATGGTGACTTTGCGGCTCCAGGCTGGCGTTACTGGCTTCCAGACGGAAACAGATCGGCGTGACGGCGGGACGTTCGGCGTTCGCAAACGCGTCATTGCGCAGAAGAATTTGAGCCCGGACAAACTTGTTGCAATCCCCGTTCAAGGGGAAAGCATGGAGCCAGCTCTCTATGATGGCGACATTGTTGTTATTGACACGGCAGACAAGCGGCCAGTGGACGGCGTCGTGTTCGCGGTGAACTATGAGGGCGAGGCAATCGTAAAGCGCTTGTCCCGTGACGCTGGCGACTGGTGGCTTACATCCGACAATATCGACCAACGTAAATACCACCGAAAAATTTGCCGAGGCGAAGCGTGCATTATTGTCGGTCGGGTTGTTCTTCGTGAAACTCTTCGTGTTTAGACGCAACAGCACGCGATGATATCGAGCAAGGAAAATATGAAACGAGCACTACCTGTACTTCTCGCAATTCTCATATCAGGATGCGCAGCAAGATCATATATTCAACCTCCCAAGGGGCAGGCTGCGGCGGAGCGGTCGGCCGCTCACAGCGAACCTGTATGCTTGATGCGGTCACCAATGCCGAGTAGTGTTGCTTACACAGTAATCGGGCAGGCAAATAGCTCAAAAAGAACCTACGGCACAGTAAATGAATTGATACCGCTGATGGCTGACGATGCGCGTGCAGCCGGCGCCGACGCAATTATTAATTTGAAGACGGGTCAGAAAATGGGCGCTTTTGCTTGGGCGCGTCCAGTTGGCACGGGCGTTGTTGTAAAGGTCGAGAATAAAGCAACGTTCAACTGTATCGCCAACGGCGGCGAGCTTCGGTGATCTAGGCGCAACGGCACGCCATCATGCCGAAATACGGACTGCTAATGAAAAAAACAATATTGACCTTGGCTATTGCGCTTTTGACGTCGCATGCTTTTGCGCAGAATTCATGCATTTCCATTAAGTCTGACAGGCTCCGGCTTCAATGCTATGACAAAGCTTCTTCTGAGAAACCACCTGCACCTACAGCGACTCCTGAAGCAGCTAAACCAGAGCCAATGAAAAAGGGGATTGTGTTTAAGTCTGGATCTTGGTCTGTTCATCAGGAGTTGGACGCGATGACGGATAAGAAGAAATGTGCAGCGCTCTATGAGGGAGCATGGACCGTTCAGGCGTCAGACAAAGACTTTTTCGTTTCACTTCGCGGGCGCGGCGGAGTAAGAGGATACACGGTTCGAATTGACGACGAACCTGCATTGCCGTTGCGATTGGCTGATGAGATGGAGCGAGATTTGAGCGCTGTAAGGCTCGGGCGAATCTTTGATCAAGTTTATGGCGCCAAGCGTATCAGAATGCAAATTAGCACTATTTTAAATACAGTTGTCGCTCAGGATATCGACTTGAAAGGCTTCGCGGAGTCCGTGGATTATATGCGGCAAAACTGCAAAGACTAACTTATAGTTTCAAATCTGGATTGCACAACGGCACGCCAGGATGCCGAATAGAAAAAGAAGCCCCGGCCATGTTGGTACGGGGCAAAAGGATTAGCCGTGGTCGATTGCTTCTAATTCAAGCTGAAAGTTATCCCCATATCTCGGGTAGAACTGATTCATCTTTTCGATAAAATCGGGATAGTCCTTCGATAGCTTCATGGCCATTACGACAGCCGAAATATGGTCTCGCAGCTTTTGATAGCCAATATCTAGCGTTAGCCTCTGATGTAGCTTCCCCTTCCTTTCGTCTTTCTCGTTTTGACGCTTCAGTTCTGCAAGCAGCCCAGGTGCAATTCGTTTGTAAACAATGTCATTGGTTAGCTTCCCAAAATACTGCGGACGGAAGCTTGCTACCTCTGGCGGGTAAGGAAGGCCGCGAAGGCGGAACAACTGCTCGTAGTAATCTGCAGGAAACGTTTTCATGTAGGGCTGCAACTCTCTTGCAACGAACGTTTCAAGGATTTTCGCGAGAGCATCGCGCTCACGGTCCTTTTGAAAGCCTGTCGCCTCATCAACCAACGCCACAATGCCAACGTGGGCCAGTGCTCGCATTAGCAACATGGCCTTCTGCGCAATTTTCGCCTGCCTAGCTCCTAACTTTCCCGCCTTTTCCGCGTCGAGATAGATATCGCAGATGCTCGGGATGATCTCAGCTCGAATTCCGTGTGCTGCCGCCCCTTTCTCAGTCTTGTACTTCAGGACGATGTTCTGCAGGTGCCCTAAGTGCTTGTTAATAAAAGGGATTAACGTCTTTTGAGCTAAAAAATGGGGCACTTCTGCAGGATACAGTGAGTGGTCGCTTGGCGAGTTGTTTGCGATCCATCCGCTGTAGTACATTCCCATCGCCTCCATGAAGTCCGATTGCGTGAGAACACGCGTCCCATCCTCTAGGACGGCACAGGGGATTTCCGTGTCAATCAGCTTTAGATTTCCCGTGTGCGTGGCTTTAGGTAGCGCAGCCAGCTCCTTTTTAGCTGCGAGCGCCTTTTCAGACGCGGCCTTTCGTTCCTCTGGACTCATCTTGCTTGCTCGGGCGATGCCGCCCAGTGCTTTGCCGCTCGGCTTTTCTGCTGCCATCGTATGCTCGCAATTTTGTTAATGAGCTTGCATAGTACACGCTATTTCGCGTCTCCGTACAAATTTATGGAATGCAGGCAATTTCTCATTTTGCTTGCATATGGGCGCCAGCTATCACACGTCCACCAGCGCCCCGCCAACCGGGGCTTTTTTACGTCCGACGATTCGGGCGATAAAGCATTGTACCTAAAAATTAGGCATGCCTCAAAATAGTTCTTGCGCATTTTCTTAGGTATGCCTAAAATAGAGCCATCGAATCAGCAACCAGATGGAGAGCGAAATGTCAGCAGCCCAAGCCAGCACGCAACGCAAAGAAGTCATCCGCCAATGGATGCAGCAGCGCCAAGCTGCGCCGGCCCCTGTGCCGACGCGCGATGAAATCCGCCGCCAGTTGGGCTTTCCGATGCTGAACAGCGCCGCGTGCGCACGGTAAGGGGATGGCCATGAGCAAGCAGACGACAGCAGGCCATACGCCAGGGCCTTGGTTCGCAAAGGGCCGATATATCGGGACAGCGAATCACATGTCCTATATCGCAGAATGTAGCGATGAGAATTGCAATTGGGCCAACACGCCGATGTCGGTTGCCAACGCCCGCCTGATCGCCGCCGCGCCGGAGCTGCTGGCCGCGCTGCAAGCTGTTCTGCATCAAGTCAAACAAGGGCCCTATGTGTTCGCAGATTCCGACGCATATCGTTTTGCGCTTGCAGCAGTTGCCAAAGCCACCGGAGCAGCAGCATGAACGCACCGATCCGCAGCCAACACTTAGCGCCAACTAGCACCGTGACCGTCAACGGCTACGACCATGGAGGCATCAAGCTGAACGTGACCATCGAGCGCGACGCTTCGGAATACTACGTGACTCGCATCACCGCCGCCGACAGCGCCATTGACCTGTTCGACATTTTCAGCTCGACGGCGGTTTGCAGCATCGCCTACGCCATCGACGCCCACCTGAGCGACGATGCCGCCAGCCACAACGCCACCGCCCGCGCCGACCGCGCTGCACATGATCGGGCAATGGCGTGAGCGCCCTGACCGACGCCGGGAATTCCGCCTTGCGCGGCGTGCAAGCAGGGCTGGCAGCGGCGACCGTGCTTGACCGATTTGCCTACGGCTACATGTACGGCCAGATCGACGCGATCCGGCTCCACATGGACCCGGATCGGGCGCTGCTGGCTGAAGTTGAAGCCGCGCTCAAGCGCATGCCGCAAGGCGAGCACTGACCCCACTCTCCCCGCCGATCCATCGCCACCCTTGAGGTGGCATCGGCAGTGCAGCGCCGCCTGGCGCACTTACTGAAAGCTGATCATGACCACATTCGAGCAAGCCGTCAAAGAAGCCGCTGAAAAGGCAGTGCTGAAGTTTATCCAGGATGGCGGGTGGCTGATGCCGAACTACGAAAGCCGCCTCAAGGTGCCTGTTGAGTGGATCGCTGGATGCTGGGATCTGGTCGATTCTCAGAAGCTTAAGCAGCAGGTTGCTGTACGGCTGGAAGCTGAATTGGCCGAGCGCATGGTCAATCACATGGCCGCCGAACTGGCTACCGATATCAAGCAAATTCTCAGCGTGAAAGAGCGCCGGGAAATGCTTCGCCGGCTGGCCAGAGAGCATATGGACGCAGTGATGAAGGCCGGCCAATAGTCGGCTCCACAACTAAACAGGGGATCACGATGAATGAAACGAAATTGCTGAGCGTCGAAAACGCCGCGCCAGTAGCCATGCTGGGCCGCATTATGCACACCGCTGGCTGGGCCATCGAATACATCGATATGGACCTTACACAGGCCCACCCAAAGGCAACAATCAAGGTGTGCCGCAACGATGGACGCTGGCTCTTTGCCACCGTTGACGCTGCTGGCCGCGCTAGCATTGAGCGCTTCCAGCGCAAGCGTTTCCTCGGCATGTCCGAAAGCACCAAGGGTCGTCGGCCGCTGTCCCCGCAAGTCGATGATATTTTCCTGGGTCGCTCACCTTGTGCGGGTGCCCGCGCGATGCTCCGGGAACTGACGCGCTACCTCTCTGACAATTCGCTTGCGCCTATTCCGTTGGCTGAAATGCGCGCTGGGTGGGCCTCGATCATGGCCGCTCCGCTGCTACTCGCCTCGCCATCAACCGCCGGCCAACACGCCAATTAATCTCACAGGGGATCATGATGAACGAACAGAAATTGCCGAGCGCGCCGACTGACGTGTCAAAGCGGTTGCGCGCCATGGCGGCATCGGCCTTCACTGAGCCATACCGAGAAATCGACAAGCTCATGAACCAAGCTGCCGACGAGATTGAGCGTTACTACGGCGGCATGCTGGCATGGAAGAAGTCGGCCGAAGCCATGGGCGCCGACGGGCGAGTGCGCGAATTGGAATGCGTCATCGCGGACCTCAAGCGCGAGTGCCAAGAGATGCGCGCTACGCCAAGTGGTTGGGTAAGCGTACTGGAGCGTCGCCCAGAAGTCGGGCAACAAGTCATCGTATTCCTGAGCAATCGCAGATTTGGCGATGAGATCATGTTCGACACGTGGGATGAGCAACGTGAATGCCCTGTGGATTTCAGCACAATATCAGTGCCTGTCGGCGAAGGCTGGAACGAACACGACTTTGAAGAAATTTCCCACTGGATGCCGCTCCCACCAGCCCCCGGCGCCGCGCCCGCCCAGCCGGTCGGCCTGAGCGAGCAGGAAGTTGAAAAGTTGCAGGCTAATCTGGCGTGGCACAAGGCAGCGCTCACCGCGACCAATGGCAAGCTGGCCGCAGTATGGGAAGGTATCCGTGAGGTGGTTCAGGAGTACGCCGGGAAGCCCTGCGAGGGCGAGCCATTCGACCGGCTGGATGAACTTCTGAAATCGATGCAACCGTCGGTCGGCCTGAGCGAGCAGGACAGCATCGACACGCCGGAGTTCCAACGCCTTGCTCACGATTACCGACGTCACCAGACTAACGCGGACTACTTGGCGCTCGTTGCATATATCGACGCCGCCAAGTTAGGCAAGCAGAACAAGTTCGATGCGCGGCACGAACTGATCGAGGCATGCCGCAAGGAGTTCATCGAACACGCACGGGCTTTCGGGGAAAAGGCGTTTGCCGACTACTTCGAGCGCTGGATACCTGCGTACAAGATCGACGCCGCCATTATCGCAGCCACGGCAGCGCCATGATCCGCGCCAACGCCTACCTCGATCGCCACCAAGGCATGTGCGCCTGCATCGCCACCGCGCTGGCCCTGATCGTGCTGATGCTGGACGGTGCGCCATGAGCGCGCTGACCGACCGCGAGCTGTTGGAGTTGGCCGCGAAGGCAGCGGGGATTGTCGGCCAAATTAAACCTACCGCCGATGGCGCGATGTGGCTTTTCCGCGACGGTAACTCGTCTCCATGGAACCCGCTCACCGACGACGGCGACGCGCTGCGGCTAGCGGTGAAGCTCAATCTCCTTCGCGGTTATATCTACGGGAATGAGGTGTCTTTTTGCCCAAGCGATTACGCGATTGTCGAGGCATGTCACGGTGACCCGTATGCCGCCACCCGCCGCGCCATCGTACGGGCCGCAGCAGCTCAATTCGAGGAGGCCATGTGATGCGCGACTTCGCAAGAGCCTTCGTGATCGTGCTGGCCCTGCTGCTGGTCATGGCAGAAGCCGACGAGCACGGGCAGACCGAACAGATGCAGCAGTACGCCAACCCTGGCAAATGACCACACCTCCGAGCAAAAGGTAACGGCATGGAAAACAAGACGCACTGGAAGCAACTGGTTGACCCCCGATACATAGGCGCCTACGCGCTGCCGAACGGCGACGACCTGACCGTAACCATCGAGCGGGTACAGCTGGAAACCGTGACGATGATGGGCGGTAAAAAAGAGGACCACAGCATCATGTACATCAAGGGCCACAAGCCGATGATCCTCAACGTGACCAACTCGAAATCGATTCACAAGCTGTACGGGCCATTCATCGAGGATTGGGCTGGACGGCAGATAACCCTGTTCGCAAGCACCGCGAAGATGGGCGGGGAATTGGTGGAGTGCCTGCGCATCCGGCCGACCGTCACCGCCAAAAAACGCAAACCAATCGAGGATGCGCGGTTTAAAGGCGCGGTGGCGGGCATCAAGGCCGGCACCTACACGGTCGAAAAATTGCGCGCGGCTGCACTGCTGACCGATGAACAAGAAGCCGTCCTGGCGGCGCTTAACACGGAGGATGCATGATTAAGATTCGCTGCTCTTCTCTCGGCCTGATCATGTCCGACGCGAAGTCAATCGATGAAAGCCTGATAACGCCCGAAATTGCCATCATCGCCCGCAAGAAGAAAAAGACCGGCGACGAGGCGGCACTAATTCGCGGCCTGCTCGAACGCAGCCTGTCAGCCGGCGCCAAGACGGAAATGAAATCCATTGCCCGCGAATACGTCTACAGCTTCAACCAAGTCATCGGCGGCAAGTTCATGGACAAGGGGATCATCGTCGAGGATCAGTCTATCGCCCTGTACAACGAGGTGTTCTTCACCGACCACAAGAAAAACACGGTCCGCCTCAGCAATGACTGGATCACTGGCGAGTGCGACATCATCGTGCCGGGCGTGAAAGGCATCGACATCAAGTCGTCGTGGTCCCTCGCCACCTTCCCGGCGGTTTCCGAAGATGGCGAGGATTCGACGTACGAATGGCAGTGCCGGGGCTACATGATGCTGTGGGACGTTCCCGTTTGGGAGGTGGCCTACTGCATGGTCAACACACCGGACGAGCTGATCAAGTACGAGCAGGAAGACCTGCATTTCGTAGACCACATCGACGAACCGCTGCGCGTGACGGTCGTTCGCTATGAGCGTGACCTCGCTCTTGAGGAAAAGATCAAGCGCAAAGTGGACATGGCCCGCACATACCTTGCTCGCGTAATCGAGCAAATCAAGATTCAGCACAACTTTACGGAGGCCGTATGAATGAAGATGCCGAAATCAACATCTTCCGTTCGCTCGACTATCTGCGAGACAACGCGCCAGCATACGCGAAAGCCAAGTCTGAGCGCGTCTACCTTGAGGAGTTTCGCAAGACGAAGAAGGCGCTCTTGATGCGAGAGGCCGAAGTGGCCGGGCATAAGTCGGCAGCCACTCAAGAGCGCGAGGCCTACGCCAGTCCGGATTACCTCGTTGTGCTGGATGGCCTGCGCGCCGCCGTTGAGGAGGAGGAGCGCTACCGTTGGATGATGGTTGCGGCCCAGGCCAAGATTGAGGCATGGCGCACCCTGGAGAGCTCCCGGCGTTACGAGGCCAAGACCGTATGAGCCGATCCGAACTGGCCTTTCACTTGATTCTAAACACCTGACCCGGAGGATTTATGCAAGCACGCGCTGAGATCATCGCCAAAGCTGCGACGAAGAAGAAAATAGCCACCTTCGTGTCCGTGGCCACTCTGCCACCAACCACGCTCAAGGTCGCTGCCGAGTTCGGGCTGACGAAGGTCACTGCGGGCGTGTATCTGCGCCAGCTTGAGGGCGCTGGCGAAATCCACCGCAAGGAACTACAACTACGAGGCGCGCGCCGCTCTGGCAAGCTGCCGGTCACATGGGTGCCGGGGCAGAGCGATGACTACATCGCCGCAGAAGACCGGCTTGACCCGATCATCACCATGCGCCAAGCGTGCGTACGCAGCTACAAGCTGAACCATGTGCGGGACCCACTCGTCGCGGCCCTGTTCGGCCAGGCGGTGCACTCATGAAGAAGCCGCGCAACAAACGGTACGTGCCCAAGCCGGTCTCGTTGAACCCGCTGTCGGAGGTGTTCGGTGGCCTGAGCGGTGACCATGCCGACCACCTGCGCGTGCTGAATATCCGGAACCACGCGGCCATGGCGGCGCTGACGACCGGCACCGGCGGGCGCGAGGAATGGGATTTGCTGGTGGGCGCGATCAACATCGCCAACGTGATGTGTGAGCAGGGCATCGGCGACGAGTTCCGCGCGGCGACCATCGCCGGCCGGGATGCGCTGATGGCGGTGGGTAAGCGCGGCGCGACAACGGGTCGCTTCCTGTTTCGGGGCGACGAGCTGGCCGCCATGAATCACGCCCTGGCTTGCCACGATGCTCAGCTGGAAAACGTCCGCGCAATCGACGTGGACCGCGCATCGAACGAAGTCATGCGCCGGATTCGCCACAACATAAATTCAACGAACGTCCGTGCCGAGCTGGCGCGCGATGCAGCACAACAATAACGGGAGAGAAGATGAACGCAGACTTGAGCAAGTTGACGCCGGCCGAGCGCTTGGCGCTGAGTATCGCAGGGCGCGAGGATTGCCATATGTCCATGGTGAGCGTGGCGAATGTGCGGGCTGTCTTGGCGCGCATCGCCGAGCTGGAAACCATCGTCGGGGACTCCACGGCAGATGCCCCAACCACCGCGCAGGACTGGGCCGGGCTGTCGGCAGAGGTCGCATACAGCCTGATCGAGCGCCACGCCGATACCTGGGCCAAGGGCGCGCAGATGATGACCGCCTGGGCCGATGCGCGCGCGGCAGCCGGTGCGCCCGACCTGCACAGCGCGATGGATGAGCGCGAGGCGTTTGAAAAGTACATGACTCAGGATGATGCATGGCCCGCATGGCCCAAGGCTGTCGAGCGCTCAGGAAAAGGCTACAAGCTGATGCAGGTGCAATCTGCGTGGGTCGCGTGGCAGGCGCGTGCCGCCCTCGAATCGGCTGCGCCAGTTGAGGCGCTGACGGATGAGGAGATTCTAATCATTGCTGCTGAAACGGAGCATGGCTGGTCTGGCGGGGAGTTAGGCCAAATCATTCCTTTCGGAATAGAAGAGTCCGAATCAGAACCTTATATTAATTTCGCCCGCGCTATCGAGGCGCGGATCATGGGAGGGGCGAAATGAAGCCATATGTCATTGAATACACCGTACGCACTGTTGTCATGGGCGAGAGCGAGAGCGAAGCCTACAGCGCCGCGCTTGATGAATGGCGAGAAGTCGCAGGTGATAGCACCCCCGATGTCGATGTTTCCGACGAGGTGCATAGCGCTAAAGACTTGCCAAGCGGATGGGATTTGCAATGCATCCCGTATGGCGGTGACGGCACCACGCGTCTTGAGCATTTGATTTGTACACCTACAGAGGAACCGAAGCCATGACCACCACTATTCAAGCCGCCATTGAGGCGCTGCCCCGCTACACGCCCACCCCGGTGCCGTTCAATATCACAGAGACCAAATCCGGCGATTTCCTGCTGCGCGACGACGTCCTCGCCGCCCTCCAAGCCGCGCCAGCGCCGGAAGCTACCGATCTGCACGCAGCGATCATGAACTTGCCGTGCAAGCCGCGCAATGCTGACTTGATTGGCAAGGGCGATGCCGAAAACCGCGCCTACCAGATTGGCCACCGCGATGCCCGCCATGCAGCGGCTCAACTGGTGGCTGCGCATGAACATGACGCGCCAGCGCAGGACAGCATTGATACGCCTCGCTTCCGCGAGCTGGTTGATTCATACGTGCGGTTTTTCAGCACTGATGAGCCGGGCCAAAAGGGTGAGTATTATTGGCGCGCCATCGTTCAACACATCGACGCCCACATCGCCCAGCGTGCGGCCAGCGGGGATGCTGAACCTGTGGGGCATGTTAAGGATTTCAACAAGGGGACTGACAAAGCATACCGTCAAGTCATCTGGGCAGACCGCACAGCGGCAATGGATTTGCCGGATGGTGCACCTATCTTCACCGCAGCCCATCCGTCCATCGCCGCCGCCGCGACGTGTGTGACTTGCTGCGGTGAAGGCATGGTATGGATTGATGGCTGTACCCATGCCTGCGCAGCGTGCCAAGACATCACGGAAGATGTTGCGGAGGATGGCGCGCCAGCGGGGGATTTGCCGCCGCTGCCTGCGCACCCCGAGCCACATACCTACGTGTGGAGCGATCTTGAACGCGCGGCGATCTCAGAGCATGGCCAAGCCTGCGCCCGTGCCGCTGCTGCGCCATCAGGGCATGCGGAGCCGGTGGCGTACATGACATCGGACAAGCGCATGCTGATTTTTGCCGATGTGTTCAAGGGCAACATGGATTCATCGTCAGACGGCATGACGCCACTTTACGCCGCCCCTGTAGCAGCAGAGCCAGCGCCGACACGCCAGCGCACGCCGGAAGAGCTGCACGAAGAGGGCGTGGAAAAGTTCCTGGCGTCGGCGACGATCATTCCCGCGCAACCGGGAAGGGGGCGTTGATGGGAATGTTTCTCACGCCGGAAGAATTGATCGACTACACCGGCCGGAAGCTCAAGTCGAAGCAGATCGAGGCGCTGCGCAAAATGGGCGTGCCGTTCCGCGTCAATGCGTGCGGGCGCCCGGTCGTCACCACGCTGGCAGTGGAGGGCTCGCGCCAGCCAACGCCAGCAGTAGAGCCACAATGGACGCCGAAATTACATGGGTAGAAAGCCAACAAAGAATCTGCACCTTCCGCCCGGCATGCGGGCGAGGGTGCAGAAAAGCGGGAAGATTTATTATTACTTCGACCAGGGCGGCCGGCCACGTACGGAAATCCCGCTGGGCGGGGATTATATTCTGGCCTTGCAGGAGTACGTCAAGAAGCAAGAGATTATCGGCCCTGGCGCCGGCGCGAAATTTGGCGACGTGATCGCCAAGTATGAAGCAGAGGTTTTGCACACGCACGGCGCCAAGACGATTCAGACCAACAAGTCGGACCTGAAGCACCTGAAAGCCTTTTTTGCAGACGCGCCGCTATCTCAGGTTCGGCCGATGCACATCAAGCAGTTCCTGACCAAGCACGCAGACAAGCCGACGACGGCGAATCGCTGCAAGCGCCTTTTCTCGGCGCTGTGGAACCGGGCGCGCGGCTGGGGGTACACGGACGCAGAGAACCCATGCACAGGGATCATGGGCCACGAGTTGGAGAAGCGCGAGGTCTACATCACGGACGCGGTATTTCATGCTGTGCGCGCGCATGCCAGTGCGCAACTGGTGGATGCGCTCGACCTCGCCTATCTGACCGGGCAACGGCCGGGCGATACGACCGAAATGCACGAGGATCACATTGACGGCGAATGGCTGCTAGTGGAGCAGGGCAAGACAGGTAAGCGCCTGCGCATGATGATCACGGGGGAGCTGGCGGAATTGCTGGCGCGTATTGCCGCAAGGAAGGTTGGATGCAAAGAGAGTAGCGGATACCTGCTGGTGAACGCTTCGGGCCGACGTATGACAAGGGATGCCCTGCGTTACCAATACGAAAAAGCGCGGGGTTTGGCCGCCAATGGCAACCCGGAACTGAGCGAGGCCATCAAGAAAATGTGGTTCTACGACCTGCGCGCGAAGGCGGCCGACGACAGCGCCGACGAGCGGGGGGAGCAGGCTGCCAGCGACCTCTTGGGGCATGATAGCGTCAAGACCACTCGCCGCCACTACCTGCGCCGTGGTAAAATCGTGCCGCCCACAAAGTAGGGTTTGCGGAGCAGGGTAGTTATTTGCGGAGCGCCACACTCCATCAAAACAGGTAAATCCCTTTAAAATCAAGACACTGCCCATAGCTCAGTTGGATAGAGCATCAGCCTTCTAAGCTGAGGGTCACAGGTTCGATTCCTGTTGGGCAGGCCACGAATATCAACCGCTGTACGGTACCTGCTTATTTGCGTGAACCATATCGCGAATATTCGGTCGAACATTCACAGTTTGTGCAATTCAATATGAGACATCGGGAGATCCGAATGACCATGAAGATAGTCCTAGCGCCGCAATTTGAAGAAATGGTGCGGGAAAAGGTGGTTTCTGGCTTGTACACTTCAGCAAGCGAAGTTGTTCATGATGCCTTGCGTCTCATGCATGAGCATGACCAAGTACGCATTGCAAAGCTCGCTGAGCTCCGTCACGATATTCAGGCCGGCCTGGACAGCGGCCCGGTTGTCGATTGGGATCCTGATGAAATCAAGCTCTCTGGAAGGGCGAGGTCCCATCCACAGTGGTGTAGAGCTGATACGCGTGCTGCACAGCGCGCGGGATGTCGAAGCTCAGTTTTCGCCTGAGTGAAACGCGCGTGCTCTCACGCCACCAAACACGATTATGACCGTTGGCAACGGAACTTATCGTTGCGGTAATCTCCCCCAAGGTTGGCTTTCGACTTCTGGGCTATCTCACTTCTTTGAATGAGCCGCTAAGCGATACGCTGCTAACGCAGTGTGCAGATCACCAGTTCCGGATCTGCATTGATACGCAACGGAATCAAAGTGCATCCAAACCCGCGACTGACGATCATCGTCCCGTTGCCGGGCACCGCAAATTCGCCGTAGCAGTATTGACGCGACAGCGGTCCAGTCGGCTGCACCAGGGGCGCCCCGTCACGGCGCGCGACCTGCCCGCCGTGTGTGTGTCCAGCGAAGGCAACGTCAAAGATTTCTTTGTCCAGATGCATGAGCCCATCCGGAGAATGTGTCAGGAATAGCTTGACCTGTCGCGATTCCGAGAACGTTCGGGCCGCGTCTGCGTTACCCGTCCATGGCTCATCGATGCCGCAGACGCTGACCATGTCGAACGGGGCCGGCAAAGCGATGTTGCGATTAACCAGGACATGCGCACCCATATCCCGCAAGGCGGTTTCGATTGATTTGCGCCCGTGCCGGATATCGTGATTGCCGATCACGGCATAGATTCCTAGAGCGGGGGCATACGCTGTCAGAACATCGCGCAACCGGTCGACATACCTGGCATCGAACGAAACGTAGTCGCCGCCGAGCAGTAACACGTCCGGGCGCAGCAACAGCAATTGATCGCGCAATAGATCGAACAGACCTGCATGCGTTGTCGGTCCGGCGTGCAGGTCTGAGACAAACCCAATCCTCAGCGGAGCCGGCAATGGTTTTTCCCTGTTCACGCTCATTTCATAGCGCACAACCCTGAGTTTGCCATGCCAGCCCCAACGATAACTCCACGCTGCCACCTTGCCACCCAGGAGCATACCGCTAACTATCCGTTCGATGACATTGCGAATTGGGTGATGGCGCTTCTGGGGACGATCTGACATATTCGATTCCGCGTGCTGGACCAGGCACTGTACTACACGGCGGCTTCGCGCTGTGCGGCCACCCAAAGAATGTAGGCGGCAGGCGTGATTAAATAGCGATCAATTTTGATATCATGCTTCTCACTTGTAGCGTGAGTGATGTAGCGTGAGTGATCCCCCGACAACCAGATGAGATGCCTTGAATTCCTTTTCCTTCGTGCGCCGCGCAGGTGAAATCCTGGCATTGGCGGGCATCTGTGCAGCGCTTCCTTTATCGCGACCCGCACCACCCCAGTCAGTTCCCATTCGCGATGCTTGCAATACGTTTGTGAGTCAAGTCTCTCCGACCGTAACGCCAGCGCTTCGGCGTGGCAAGCACGGGCTTCATCTGGCGATCAGTTTTACGCCCGCAAAGGATGAAGAGTCCGATGCCATCACCGACGCAGTCGAGGCGGGAACGCGGGAACTGGTCATTTATCCGGGCAAGCAGACGGTAGAAGCGGTCGGCATTCAAAACCATGACCTGGTCCTTGCCGTAAAGTCGCGCGAGCATGCGCAAGAACTTCTGCGGCTCCTGTGCTTCTCGCGTCCTGATGAACTGGCCGACGTGGCGGCAATACCTGAGTGACGCGCATCTCGACCTTGTCGGCGTCTGCGGCCGCAAGGACCCTTTGCGATGGTACGACCCCAAGGTACGCAGCGGCAGCCAACCGATTGCCGACTAGGTCAGGGCGCGACGTGAGTGTGATAAATCTTGCTGACCACGGTCCACTTGCCGTCGACCTTCAGCAGGTGAAAGAAGTCGGTGAAAGAGAAGCCTGAGACATCGTTGGTGTCGATGCGCGCACTGGCGGCGATGCCGACGATATCGATGCTGACGATCACACCCTGGGCTTCGGGTGATGGGCGAAATGGCGGGTTGTCAATGGCGTGAAACAGCCCTTGGATCGAACCGCCTTTCAGCTTGCCTTTGGCATCGACCCCGAAGACGGTCGCCTGCTCGCTGAAGGCTGGCTTCATGATGCTGCTCTTTGCCTGTTTGCAGCCCTCGCTGTATTTGTTCAGTACCTCAACGATGGCTTGGTATTCTTGCACGTAAGTAGGTTTGCTCATGGCTTTACTACTGTTAACTTGTTGGCCGCCCGGCAGGACTTCTGCTTGCGCAGTCGCGCCCAGGCCAGCCGTGATTGCCAACAAAAACAAAGTCTTGATAAAAGTAATTTTCATTTGGTTGCTCTTTGATGAGGGTTGCAATGACTGATTGATGCTTGGTTGAAAAAACACAGCAGACACTGCGGAAAGCCTGATGTGCCGCGCGTGTTCATGGCCGACGAAGCGTTTAAGGTGCAACGTGGGTGTGATAAATCTTGCTGACCACAGTCCACTTGCCCTCGACCTTCAGCAGGTTGAAGAAGTCGGTGAAGCAGAAGCCCGAGACATCATTGGTGTCGATGCGCGCACTGGCGGCGATGCCCACGATGTCGACTTTGACGATCCCCCCTTGGGCTTCAGGAGACGGATGGAAATCCCTGTCGATCGTGTCGAACAGGCCTTGGATGGGACCGCCAGTCAGCTTGCCGTCGCCATCGACGCCAAAAATCGTTGCTTGTTCGTTGAAAGCAGGCTTCATGATGCTGCTGTTGGCCTGTTTGCAGCCGTCGCTGTACTTGTTCAGTACCTCGACGATGGCTTGATAATCTTGCACGTAGCTAGGTTTGTTCATGTTTTCACTCCTTGTTGTTAATGCGAATCGTCGTAAAAACCGGCCGTGTTGGCCGGCGTGAGAAATCATTGCTTGTGGCCATTCGCGGCGCTGTTCACTGTTGGGGCCCATGGCCCCAACTCGAGAAGTTTGTTGGCGCGGTGGTCGAGCCACCAGCCTGCTTGAATATTCCAATCGGCATACGCTGCACCTGGACTGACCGCCCCTAGCGTCTGCTGTGCATGCAAGGGAAAGTGTGGATCGCGCAGAGCCGCATGGCCAAGCGCTACCAGGTCGGCCTGGCCAGAGGCGATGACAGCTTCAGCCTGCCGCGGATCGTTGATCATTCCCACGGCCATGGTGCCGATGTTTGCCTCGCGACGAATCTGTGCGGCGAACGGCACCTGAAAGCCATAGCCGCTGGGGTATTCGTAGACGCCGAAGCCACCGGATGAGCAATCGATGACGTCGACGCCGACCGCCTTCAAGGCCGTGGCGAAAGCGACACTGTCTTCAATCGTCCAACCGCTGCTGCTGCCATCGACAGCCGACAAGCGCACAAACAGCGGCTTGTCCTGCGGCCAGACCTCACGCACCTCGCGAGCGATCTCCAGCGGCAGGCGGATGCGGTTCTCGAATGTGCCGCCGTATTCATCACTGCGGTCGTTGGTCAGAGGTGACAGGAAAGCGTTGAGCAGGAAGCCATGCGCGTAGTGCAGCTCGAGCACATCGAAGCCTGCCCGCAGGGCGCGTCGTGCCGAAGCGACAAAATCCGAACGGACCTTGGCGATGCCGTTTGCATCCAGGGCGCCAGGTACCAGCCAGCCCTCCGCGACCGGGCGCGCACTCGGCGACACCACTGCCCACGGGTGTTCGCCGCGTGCTGCATCGCCTTCGTCCAGAGGACCGTTACCTTCAAAGGCTCTCTGGATGCTCGCTTTTGGCCCGGCATGAGCAATCTGGATTCCGGGCGTTGCACCATAGGCCTTGGCAAAAGCAGCGATGCGTGACAGGCCCTGTATATGGGCGTCATCCCACAGGCCCAGATCGCCATGTGAGATCCGTCCTTCGGGCGAGACCGCCGTCGCCTCGACCATCAGCAAGCCGAAGCCGCCGAGAGCGAAACGTCCATAGTGGACGGCGTGGTAATCGCTGGCATGACCATCTGTTGCCGTGTACTGGCACATCGGACTGAGGGCGAAGCGGTTGCGCAGCGTGACGCCGCGCAGGGTCAGGGGTTCAAAAATTTTGCTCATGGTGTTGTTCTTGAAAGAGGGTTCTGCTGGACGGATTGAAGAAACAATGTTTCGCTGTCTTGATTCGTGCTCAAGTCACTTGCTGCAATCAGTATGGAGATCGGCGATAATGACGTAAATAGTCATAAGGTAAGATACGGTATGACCAAAAACGTCATAATAGAAGGTCCAGCCCGCGCTGAAGCCCTGGAAGCCGCACCCTCTCCGCCACCGGTGCATCTTCCCGGTCTTTTCACATTCGAGGCTGCCGCCAGGCATTTGAACTTCGCTCGCGCTGCCGCGGAAATGGGCGTCACGCCAACTGCTGTATCACGCACGATCAAGAATGTAGAGGCCCAACTGAATGTGCGGCTATTCAATCGAACGACACGCAGTGTCAGTTTGACCGAGGCTGGCGCGTCATTGAACGCAGCATTAACGCCCGCGCTTGCTCTGATCAAAGACTCCTTGTCGCAGGCCTTGCTCGCGACTGAACAACCGTCGGGCACAGTGCGCGTCAATTCTTCCTACGTCGCATACCGACTCTTGATCGAGCCGCATCTGGCTTCGTTCTTTGAAAATTTCCCGATGATAAATGTCGAGATATCACTGGATAATCAGCTTGGCGATATCGTCAACGCCGGTTTTGATGTCGGCATACGCATGGGGAAGAATGTACAGAACGACATGGTCGCAGTGCAGCTGGGGGCGGTACAAAAAAGAATCGTGGTGGCTGCCCCGGATTACTTCCTCGAGCGGGATGAGCCAGAAACGATTGATGAACTGCTCAAGCACAACTGCATTCGCCAGCGCTATTCCGTTGGGGGCCGATTGTATGACTGGAAGTTCGAAGATCGAGGCCAGACGGTTCAAATCGATGTTCAGGGGCGCGTTATTTTTGATGAAATGCGATCTGTCCTTGATGCTGCAATACAAGGCCACGGCATCGCTTTCATCCTGGAAGATTTTGCGAAACAAGAGTTAGCAAACGGCATGCTGCGCCAGATCCTGAGGCAGCATTTCGGATTGGACGGTGCTTTTCATCTCTACTATCCGCATCGCAAGCACATGCCAGGAAAGCTGCGCGCATTCGTTGATTTCATGCGCGCTGCCAATAGAACAGAAACGTCTTGATTTACCAGCGTATCCGAGCAATGACGCTCATGCGGCACCGTTGATCTTGCGGAAATTACACATAGTGAAGGCGTAGAAGAATGCCGATAAAATCCAAAGTACCTGCAATCGCCGTGTTCGTTTTGTCGATCACCTCGGCAGCATCCCCGTCCGCATTTGCCGCCGAGGTGGAGCACACCGCGCTCACGAGCGCCGTCCTGAAATCCGAACGCATCACCGTGCCCGGCAAGCTGGTCAAGGCCGAGCGCTTTGTCGACAGCGCGGGCGAGCACCTTCTCGTCGTTAGCATGCGGACCGGGCCATCGAGCGCCTTCAACGCAGAGCCCGGCCGCGACGAGCTGTACGAACTGTTCTCCTCGCTCTACACCCGCAAGGCTAATCGCTGGGCCCGCACATGGCTGATCGAAGACGCGAACGACTGCCCCGTTATCGATTCATCGGCCAGTTTTTTTCCCAAGTACATCACCATCACCGATCTCGACAATAACGGTGTCGCCGAAGTGACCGTTCCGTACAAGATGTTTTGCAGCGGCGGCGTCGATTCCAGTGATTTGAAGGTCATCATGCGGCAGGGCGCGCAAAGATTCGCCGTGCGTGGACGCACGCTGACCGGTACCAAGGGCGGTTCTCCATATGGTGGAGAAATGGTGTTCGATAAATTGCTGTCGCTGAAAGAAAACGCCGTCTTCAAAGCGCATTTGAAATTCATCCGCGACAAGGTCTACATCGAAAATTGATACGCTGCGTTAACAAGGCCATGGGGCCGCCAGCCAGGCGCGCGCCGCCGACGATGCGTGCGTTAACCGGGCCCCAAGCGTCGACCTGCACCTGCTCGAACCGCAGGATGCCCAGGCCAATAACCGCACTGGCCCGAGTGCCCCAATGTTATAGTACGGCCCTGCGCTTGCCGCCGCTTGCGACGCGGTTCAACCCCCACGAAGCACCTTCAACCTGCCATGAAAAAAACCAGCACGACACCGCGCAAGCCGGCCAGACAGTCCGCCACAGCGCCTGCCCATGCGATCGGTACGCAGCCGGCGTCGTTCGCCATTGTGGGCATCGGCGCCTCCGCTGGCGGCCTGGAAGCGCTCGAATTATTCTTGTCGGGTATTCCCGCCGACAGCGGCCTGGCGTTTGTCGTCGTGCAGCACCTCGATCCTTTGCACAAGGACATCATGGTCGAGCTATTGCAGCGCTGCACCAGCATGCCCGTAGTGCAAATCAGCGACCGCCTGCGGGTCGAGCCGAATCATATGTACGTCATTCCGCCGAACCGCGATTTGTCGATACTGCACGGTGTCCTGCACCTGCTGGAACCGGCCGCGCCGCGCGGCCTGCGCTTGCCGATCGACTATTTCCTGCGCTCGCTGGCCGCCGACCAGCAAGCCAACAGCATCGCCGTGATTCTCTCCGGCATGGGGTCGGACGGCTCGCTGGGCTTGCGTGCGATCAAGGAAAGCGCGGGCGCGGTGTTCGTCCAGGATCCGGAAACGGCCAAGTTCGACGGCATGCCGCGCAGCGCCATCGACGCCGGCCTGGCCGACGTGATCGCGCCCGCCAACGCGCTGGTCAGCCGCATCCTCGACTACCGGGGCCATGCGCCAATGCTGGTCACGCCGCCCGACCTGAGCTTGTCCGACGCCGACGGCAGCGCGCTCGACAAGCTCGTCGTGATCCTGCGCGCCCAAAGCGGGCACGATTTCTCGTTCTACAAGAAAAGCACCATTTACCGCCGCATCGAGCGGCGCATGAGCCTGCACCAGCTGGCCAGCATTGCCGATTACGTGCGCTACGTGCGCGACAACGCGCATGAAGCGCAGCTGCTGTTCAAGGAATTGCTGATCGGCGTGACCAGTTTCTTCCGCGACCCGCCCGTGTGGGAACAGATCGAGGCCGACGCCATTCCAGCCCTGCTGGCAGCCCATCCGCAAGGCGCCGTCCTTCGTGCCTGGATCCCAGCCTGTTCGACCGGCGAAGAAGCGTATTCGCTGGCCATCGCTTTCCGCGATACGCTCGACCGCCTCAAGCCGGAGGCGCGCTATACCCTGCAAATCTTCGCCACCGATCTCGACAGCGACGCGATCGCCCGCGCCCGCGCCGGCGAGTTTGCAGGCACAATCGCCAGCGACGTCAGCGAGGCACGCCTGCGCCGCTATTTCGTGCAGCACAACGGCGGCTTTCGCGTGTGCAAGGAAATTCGCGAAATGGTCACGTTCGCGCCGCAAAACCTGGTGATGGATCCACCGTTTACCAAGCTCGACCTGCTCACTTGCCGCAACCTGCTGATCTACCTCGAAGCGGACCTGCAGAAAAAGCTGCTGCCCCTGTTTCACTACAGCCTGCGGCCGGGCGGCATCCTGGTGCTCGGGAGCGCTGAAACGGTGGGCGCCGCCAGCGACCTGTTCTCCGCATGGCCAGGCAAGACGCGCATTTACCAGCGCCGCGAAAGCAGCCCGCGCACGGAGCCGGTCGATTTCCCTGCATCCATTTATGGCGGGTCCCGCAAAGGCCTGGCCGTGCCGATTCCCGCCGCCAACGCGGCCCAGCCAGGGAGCGCTAACGTGCAGACCTTGATCGATTCTTTGCTGCAGCAACGTTTTTCGCCAGCCGCGGTGCTCACGACCGACAAGGGCGACATCATCTATATCAGCGGCAAGACGGGGAAATATCTGGAGCCGGCCGTGGGCAAGGCCAACCTGAATATCTTCGCCATGGCGCGCGAGGGGCTGGCGGGGGCATTGAACGAAGTCTTCGCCAGGGTCGTGCGCGAGCAGGGCAGCCAGGTGCTCAAGGGACTGCGCGTGGGCAGCGATGGCGGCGCGCTGCTGGTCAATGTCGAGGTTCACAGCCTGCAAGAACCGGCACCGCTGCGCGGCATGATCCTGATCGTGTTTTCCGACCAGCCGGCGGCGCGCGCAAAAACACCCCGCAAGGGCCAGCTGGCCGGTGCCGAGGCCGAGCGCATGGATGCCATGACGCAGGAAATGCAGCAATCGCGCGAGGAGTTGCAACGCGCCCGCGAAGAAATGCAGACCTCGCAGGAAGAATTGAAATCGACCAATGAAGAGCTGCAAAGCACCAATGAGGAACTGCAAAGCACCAACGAGGAATTGACAACCTCCAAGGAGGAAATGCAATCGATGAACGAGGAGTTGCAGACGGTCAATCATGAATTGTCGGCCAAGCTCGACGAATTGTCGCAAGCCAGCGACGACATGAAAAACCTGCTCAACAGCACCGACATCGCCACGCTTTTTCTCGATGAGCAGTTGTGCATCCGGCGTTTTACCAATCGCATCACCGGCATTTTCAAGCTGATCCCGGGCGATGCCGGCCGTCCGATTACCGATCTGGTGAGCACGCTGAATTATCCGTCGCTGGCCGAGGATGCCCGTGAAGTGCTGCGCTCGCTGGTGTTTCGCGAGGTCCAGGTCAGCGCGCCCGACGGGCGCTGGTTCACCGTGCGCATCATGCCGTACCGCACCCAGGACAACCGCATCGACGGGGTCGTGATCACCTTTGTCGACATCAGTGTCTCGAAAACCCTGGAACGCGCCCTGCGCCTGAGCGATGAGCGTTTCCGGATTGCCATCGAACATGCGCCGCTGACCGTGTTCAGCCAGGACCATGAGCTGCGCTATACCTGGGTGCACAATTTGCAGCCGCAACTGCGCTCGGGCGACGCCATCGGCAAGACCGACGCCGACCTGTTGCCGCCTGAAGATGCCGCGCGCCTGACCCAGCTCAAGCGCCAGGCGCTCGAACAAGGCATCAGCGTGCACACTGAAACCACGGCGCACCTGCACGGCATCACGCATTACTACGATTTCTTTGCCGAGCCGGCGCGCGACCACAGCGGCGCGATTGTCGGCGTCTCCGGCATGGCGTGGGAAATCACGGAGCAAAAGCGCTCCGAGTCGCGTTTCCGGCAATTGCTGGAACACTCGCTGAACGCGGTTGCCTGCCACCAGGTGATCATGGACGGCGGCATGCCGCGCGATTTTCTTGTTCTTGAAGTAAATCCCAAGTTCACGGAAATGACCGGATTGCATGACGTCGTGGGCAAGCGCCAGTCGGCGCTGGCCAGCAGCATCCATCCCTTCAACGCGGACCTGTTTTCCGCCTGCGTGCGGGTAGCGACCACGGGCAAGCCGGAGCACATGGAAGTGTCGGCCAGGGACGGCGCGCAATGGATCAACTGCGCGCTGTATTCGCCTGAGCCCGGGTTCTTCATCTCGGTCAAGGAAGATATCACCGAGCGCAAGCGGATGGAGGAAACGCTGCGTCAGGTACTGTCCGTGCTGCAGCGCCGCACCGCGATCCCGCCCTCGCAAGCTGGCGCGGCCGCGTCGTTGGAAAAGGTATTGCAGGATGCGCATGTGTTGCTGGAAAGCGGTATGGCAAAGCACACCAGCCGGCCAGGCAAGGCGATTTCAGATGCCGGCGACAATCAGGAAAAACAATCATGAGCCGTGAACAACCATTCCAAAGCGTATTGAGGGAAGACGCCGAATTGCGCATGCGCGCACGCGAACGCCAGCACGAACAGGGGCGGGCCCCGCAGCCAATGCAGCACGTCGACAATCCGCAGCGGCTGCTGCACGAACTGCAGGTGTATCAGGTCGAACTGGAGCTGCAGAACGAACAGCTGGAAGCGGCGCGCGCGTGGATCGAGGCGGCCCTGGCCAGCTACACCGAACTGTACGATTTTGCTCCCGTGCCTTACCTGACGCTCAACCGCACCGGTACGATTACCGAGACCAATCTGGCAGGCGCCCGCCTGCTGGGTAGCGAGCGGGCCCGCGTGATCGACAAGCGCCTCGGCGTCTTCGTGGCCGAGTCCGACCGGCCCCGGGTGGCGGCATGCCTGAAGTCGCTGTATGCCACCCAGTGCGACGCGCAGTGCGAAGTGTCGCTCGTCGCCAAAGACGGCACCCGCCGCACGGTGGAAATGCGCACCACCCTGGCCAACGATGGTGAAAGTTGCCGCGCCGTTTTGATCGACGTGAGCGAACGCAGTGCGCAGGAACGCCAGACGCGGCGCCTGGGCGACGTGTTCACCCTGGCGCCCGAAGCCATGTTCATCAGCGACCACAATGGCGTCATCACCGACATCAACCACGCGTTTACCGCGCTCACCGGGTTTGCGCACGACCAGGTGGTGGGGCAGCATCGACGCATGCTCAGCTGCGAGAGCCGGGCGCCCGGGCTGGACGAGGACATCATGCGCTCCCTCGCCATCAAAGGCAGCTGGAGCGGCGAGATGTGGCATCGGCACCGCGACGGCGAGGTGTACAGGAAAACGGCGCACTTCAGCACCATGCCCGACAGCAGCGGCGCGCAGACCTGCGTTACGCGCTTCGCGCGCCATGATTGAACGGCCGCGACTGACATTGCCATCCTGCCCGACAGGGCGGAGGGCGCGCACGGAACAGGCCGCAATCAAGCGACCGGCAACAACCCGGTCCTTGTGCCTTGCGCTGTGCCTGTCCCTGGCCGGCATTGCCGCGCCGCAAACCGCGCGCGCAGCCGGGCCGGTGCAAAGCTTCCGGGTCCCGTCCGGCTTTCTGGCATTCGGGCAGATCCCGCCGAGAGGAACGCTGGTCAAGGCTGAACGGATCGTCGACCGTGCCGGCGAACATCTGCTCGTCGTCACGCTGCGTGCCGGACCTTCGGGCGCGGCGAAGGCGACGCCCGGCGCGGTCGAGCGGTTCGAGCTGTTTGCCGTGCTGTATACCCGCAAGGACAAGGCCTGGCCGCAGACCTGGATCATCCAGGATCACGTCGATTGCCCGGGCCTCGATTCAAGCGCGAAATTTTTCCCCGATCACATCACGGTCACCGACCTCGACAAGAACGGGATGGCTGAAGTCACCGTGCCGTACACAATGTCCTGCGGGGGCGGAGTGGACGCGAACGAGCTGAAGGTCATCCTGCGCCAGGGCGAGCAAAAGCTGGCGCTGCGCGGCACCACCCTCAGGAATACCACGGTCAGCGCTGCCTACGGCGGCGAGATGAGGTTCGACGCGGCCCTGTCGCTCAAGGAAAACGCTGCCTTCAAGGCCCATCTGAAGCTGGTCCGGGACAAGATCTACGTGGAAGACTAAGCGCCCCGGCGCCCATCCACGGCACCCTGGTTCGCGCAATTAAATTGCCCGCTCACCCTGCAAGCATTACAATTGAGAATAATTCTCATTCTTAAGTGGCCGCTTGCATGTCCAGTTCCCATACTCCGTTCGCGCTTGAAACGCTGTACACCGACCATCACGGCTGGCTGCGCGGCTGGCTGCGCAAACGGCTGGGCAACGCTTGCGATGCGGCCGACCTGGCGCATGACACCTATCTGCGCATCATCACCAGCGGCCGCGTGCCGCCGCCCGACCAGTCGCGGCGCCATCTGACCCGGATCGCCAACGGCCTCGTGGTCGACCTGTACCGGCGCCGCCAGATCGAGCTCGCCTACCTTGAGGCCATTGCGCTGGTGCCGGCAGCGCACGTTCCGTCCGAAGAAACGCGTGCCATCACGCTCGAAGCCCTGGTCGAGATCGATGCGCTGCTGTACTGCGTGTCGGCCAAGGCCCGTGCGGCGCTGTTGCTGTGCAAGCTGGAAGGAATGAGTTACCGCGACATCGCCGAGCGCCTCCAGGTGTCGGTGTCGTCGGTGGAAAAGTACATCGCCACGGCGCTGCAGGTTTGCGCCAGCGCACTGCACGCCCCGGCGCCGTAAGCGGCGCTCCCAGCCATGCCCGCCGGCGCCACTATCCCGGGTCCGCTCGATCCAGCCACCGTCAGCCAGGCCGCCGCCTGGATGGCCCGCCTGTGGTCGGGCGAGGCCAGCGCCGCCGACCAGGCTGCCTGCGCCGCGTGGCGCGCGGCCCACCCGGACCATGAACGCGCCTGGAACCGCCTGCAAGCCGTCGAAGACAAGCTGATGAGTGTTCCGCGCGAGATTGCCCAGCACGCCTTGCGCGAGCCCGCTGCCGCCGCCTACGTCACGCGCCGCCGTGCGCTGCGGCTGTTGGGCCTGGGCGCGACGGCAGGCGCCGCCTGGTCGATGCGCGGCACGCAGGCCTGGGACAGCATCGCGTCCGACCACAGCACCCGCACCGGCGAAACGCGGGATGTCACCTTGCCGGACGGTACCCATGTGGTGCTGGCAAGCGCCTCGGCGATCGACCTGCGCTTTGACAGCCACGAGCGCCTTGTCATCGTGCGCGCCGGTGAAATCCTGGTCGGCACCGCGCCCGATCCGATGGCCGTGCAGCGCCCGTTCCGGGTCCAAACGCGCGATGGCACGGTACAGGCCCTCGGCACCCGCTTTCTTGTGCGCCAGCATCCTGACTTCACCCGCGTTGGCGTGCTGGAAGGTGCTGTCGAGCTGCGCACGCGCAACCATCTGCACGACGCCGTCCGGATCGGCGCCGGCAAGGGCGCGGCATTTTCCCAGGAACGTATCGAACAGTCCGGGCCGGTACAGGCCAGCGCCGCCGCATGGTCGGGCGGCTTGCTGGTGGCCGAGGACATGCGCGTGGCCGACTTTGTTGCCGAACTCGCACGTTACCGGCCCGGCCTGCTGCGCTGCGACCCCGATATTGCCGGGATGCGCGTCACCGGCGTGTTTTCGCTGCGCGACACCGACCGCGCGCTGCGCAATCTGGCGCTGGCCCTGCCGGTTGCCGTGTCGTATCGCACCCGCTACTGGGTTACCGTGCGCGCCCGCTGACCAAGCCAATTGACATTCTTTTGCGGAAATCGTCGCGTCCGCTTGAGGTTTTCTGGTTCTCGTTCGGAATACAAGTAAGCACTCCCGCAATCTTCCGAACTCCAGGACCAGACCATGACTCATCAGCACCCACATTCCTCCCTCGCACCTTCGCCGCGTGAACCGGCCTTCACCCTCAGCTGCGGGGCGGCCGCCGTGCGCGCGGTTTTGCTGGCCGGGCTGGCGCTGGGCCTGGCGACGCCGGCCCAGGCGCAGGGCGCCGCGGCGCGCAGCTACCAAATCGCCCCCGGCCCGCTGGACCGCACCCTGAACAGCTTCGCCAGCGCCGCCGGCATCGAACTCTCCGTCGACGCAACGCTACTGAACGGCAAGACCAGCGCCGGCCTGAACGCCACCACCACGGTGCAGGCCGGCTTCGACGAAGTCCTGCGCGGAGTTGGCCTGCAAGCGCTGCGCCAGGCCAACGGCAGCTACACCCTGGCCAAGCTGGCCGAGCGCCCGGCCGCCCGTCCCGAGGCAGCCGTGCTGCCGACGATCACCGTTGTCGACACCCCCGAGCCCGACAATGCAACCGGTCCCATCCGCGGCTACGTGGCCAGGCGCAGCGCCACGGCCACCAAAACCGATACGCCCATCGTGGAAACGCCACAGTCCCTCAGCGTGGTCGGAGCGGAAGAGATCGACACCCTCAAGTCGCAAAGCCTGCAAGACGTGCTCGCCTACGTGGCCGGCGTGGCCCGTAACGAAGCGGCCGACCGCACCACCGACCAGTTCTTCCTGCGCGGCTTCCAGGCCACCTCGGACCTTGGCAACCACTATCGCGACGGCACCCGCTACGGCGTCACCCGCTATGACGGCCGTCAGGAACTCTATGGGCTGGAACGGGTCGAAGTAGTGAAGGGTGCGGCCTCGGTCCTGTTCGGGGCTGGCGGTCCTGGCGGCATCATCAACACGGTCAGCAAGCGTCCCACGGCAGAGCCGGTGCACGAGATCAATGTGGAAGGAGGTTCATTCAGCCGCAAACAGGTATCGGCCGATATTGGTGGCCCGCTCACGGACGATGGCGTCTGGTCGTACCGCCTTACCGCGCTCTGGCGCGACAGCGGCACCTTCATCGATCACGTACCGGACAATCGCCGCTTCGTGGCGCCCGCATTCACATGGAAACCGAGCGCGGCGACCTCGCTCACATTTCTGGGAGATTATCAAAAAGACCGCACAGTGAATGTCTATGGCCTGCCCGCCGAAGGCACGGTCCTGCCCAACGTCAACGGCCAGATTGCGCGCCACCGCTTTGTGGGCGAGCCGGGCTTCGACCAGTTCGCGCTGGAACGGTATTCCGCCGGATACCTGTTCGAGCACGCCTTCAGCGAGCGGCTCAAGCTCAAAAACAGCTTGCGCTATGCACATGCGAGCAACGCCTTCGACTATGTCGAGGTGTGGGGCGGCGTCGATGCCAGCCAGCGCGAAACGGCCTCGCGTTGGGCAAGCGACCGCGCCGACCGTTCCTCGTCGCTGGTTTCCGACACGTCGCTGCAATACCAGCTGGGCGAGGGCGCCGTCAGGCATACCATCCTGGCAGGCCTGGATTACTCGCGCGGACGCGAAGAAACCGAACGCTACACGCGCTCGCTGGCCAATCTCGACCTGGTCGCACCGGTGTACGGCAGCCGCGTCGGCACGGAGCGGGTCCCGAATACCTTCGCCTACAGGGCCGATGGCAAGCGCCTGGGTGTCTACGCGCAGGACCAGCTCAAGGTGGGCGACAAATGGGTTGCCTCGCTGGGCGGCCGTTATGACATGCTGCGCTACAGCGAAGCCGGATTTTTCGGCGGTGTGCGCGCGGACAATGAAAAAAGCCGTGCCTTCACCGGCAGGGCAGGGCTGGTGTACCTCGCCGACAACGGCCTGGCGCCGTTTGCGAGCTACAGCGAATCGTTCGAGCCGACCAGCGGCATCGACCGGACCGGCGCGCGCTTCAAGCCCTCCGAGGGCAAGCAGTTCGAAACCGGACTGCGCTACCAGCCCAAGGGCGCCGACGTGCTGCTGTCGGCCGCGCTCTACCAGCTGACGCGGCAGAACGTGCAGGTGGAGGACCCGCAAGATGCCAACATTGCCGTGCAGGCCGGCGAAGTGCGTTCGCGCGGCCTGGAACTGGAAGCGCGTACCCGTATCGGCCGCACGGCCAACCTGATCGCCGCCTACGCCTATACCGATGCCCGTACGACCAAAGCGAGCGCCCTGTATCCCGAACGCGAAGGCCAGCGCGTCGACAGCGTGCCGTACAACCAGCTCTCTATCTGGGGCGACGAAGGCTTCGCCGCCGCCGGCTTGCCCGGTTTGCGGATCGGCACGGGAGCGCGCTACGTGGGCAGCACGCGCGGGGCGGCGCATGGCACGCCGGTGATCGTGCCGTCCGTCACGCTGATCGATGCCATGGCCAGTTACAGCACGGGGCCCTGGAAACTCGCGCTAAACGTCACTAACCTGGCGCACAAAACCTATATCGGCAGTTGCACCTACGGCTGCTTCTATGGCGAAGCGCGCAAGATCATCGTCACGGCAAGCTACCGCTGGTAAGGCATCGGGCTGGCCGCAGCGTCGCTGGCAGCCTCTTGCGCGCCGCCGGCTGCCACCAGTTGCGCCAGATACAGCAAGCCCTTGATGCTTGGGAAAAAGCAGTACACCCCGCCGCGCGTGGTCACCAGTCGCGAAAAACCACGCAGGGTCCGGTTGGCGCTGCCTTTGGGCCCCTTGCCTGCCAAGGTGAACGAACTCGTGGCCGGATCGTTCACGCCCACAAGAACATCCTCGCCGCTGATGTTGTACACGGCATTGCCGGCTGCCGGCCCTTCCGGACTCGTGGCGGATTTCACAAAGTCCGGCGCCAGGTTCCACTCGCTGCTCAGGAACTCGAACTGGTTGCGGATGCTCGCATTGATGAAGTAGCCGATCAGCCCGCGTGCGTGGTTGTCCGGCTGGGACGGATCATACTGCGGACCGTAGGGCATCGAGCGCCGCAGTATGCGGTGATGCGTGCTGTCGGTGCCGATCACGGCGGCATCGCGCGGGTTGTTGCGCCGGATATGAGCGCCGATCGGGCACGTCAAGCCCAGCGTGTCGTCCGTAGCCGGGGCCGGGCTGACGAAGTCGAAGTTGTTCAGTTCCGCATCCGGCAGGCGCGTGCCCTGCGCGGCCGGCGCCAGCGTCAGCGGGTTGCCGTTGCGCCAGCGCCCGAGGATTTTCGCGGCCAGCAACTCGGTATCGATGCCCGTCTCGACCGCATAACGCGCCAGCATGGACTCGAACCCGGCAACATCCTGTTCCAGGATGCGGAAAACGGCATAGCTGCTGTTGGTCGACAGTTCCACCGGCAGCACACGGTAGGTGCCGCCCGCTGCATTCGTATGGCCCAGCAGAAATTCACCGGCCGGAACGGGGGGCTGGGCATCGGGCGCATCGCGTTTGCGCGGCGGCGCGCCGATGATCGTCGGCTGGGCGATGCCGTGGCGATAGCCAAAGTGCACGGTACTGTCCGGGAATTCCGTCCCATCCTGCGTGTACAGCTCCGTCACGCTGCCCGCGAACGCCGCGCGTAGCCGGGCAGACACGCCCTCCAGCGCCGCGCTGGACTCGGTCGCCCACACGCTGAGCAAGATATGCACTTGGGCGCCGTCGTGCAAGCCGCCAATCCAGTGCTGCGGCGCGCTCAATCCTACGTCGCCCACTGTCGCGGCGCTGGCCGGATCGGTCGCGCCCCGCTGGAACGCCGCGTCGAAGCTGGCCAGCTGATCCGCGCCGAGCCCGAGCGCTGCAAGCCCGGAAGCGCTGAAGCAGATGTTGATGAAGACGGCCGGTTTGGGAACGATGCGCCTGGCCGTCGTGATGGCGGGCAGGCCGTTGTCGCCACGCACCAGCGCCGCGATCAGCTTGCCCGTCGCGGCCGCGTCCGTAATCGTGAGCACGAAATGCCGCGCCAGATTCACGCGATAGCCGCGCAAAATTGTGTCCTGCACGTCGTCCAGATCAATGGCAACATCACTCATCAGGTTCTCCCGTCGCTCCGGCGGTTAACTCGCGCACCCGGATGCCAGCCGGGCGCGCGCCGCAGATCAGATCGCGGCGAGAATCTCCTGCACGGTGTGCTGGTAGGCGGCGTAGAAATAGGTGTTCGGAATATGTTCCGAGACATTGTTCTCAGCGATAAAGGCTTCAAACTCCGCCACATGATCGACGACCGGCGTCAACGCTGCGCCGCCAACGGTCAGTGACAGCAGCGCGTCGAACTCCGTGCTTAATTGGGCTACGAAGTCATGGATATACTTCTGAAAATCCCCATCAAAGGACGTGATAATTCCAATGACCAAGTTGTCCGAAGGCAGAATCGAAAACAGCTCTGGCTGCAGATTCGGTTGCGACCGATCGAGCAGGATGAGACGGGCAAAATGGACAGTGCCGATCGATTCCAGCGCAACATTGATTTGCGGCAGCAGGAGGGCCAGCTTCGCAACGACAGTGGCCGCGCTTGTGCCGGGAAGCACCGGCGACAGCAAAGTAAGGGGACGAGTCATGATAAGCCTCTTTCATGAAAACCCAGGATGCGCGGCCGGCAGGTTGGCAGCCGCGCCCTGTGTCAGCAAATGATAAGAGAATCCCCGCGCTGGCAAGCCCGTCAGGACGGGGCGCCAGCTTGATTCAGCTTAAATCAAAAGGACCTTGCACCATGCACACGCCAGCCCTTGAATCGAAGCGGCAACTGTCTCAGAAACGGGCCTCCAGCATCGCGCGCACCCAGGTCTTGCCCGGCTGCGTGGAGCGCGTGCCATGGCTGCCAGCCAAACCCGCATAGCTGCGGTCGCTGATCCAGTCATGCCGCAGCGCATTGGCGATGCTCACCCTCAACTGAAGCTTGCTGTCCAGTTTCCACAAGCCATACATTTCCAGATCGCGGCGGGCCGAAGCAAATGTAAATTGATCCTGGGAGAGCCGCACGTGGCCACCGCTGCTGTACACAAACGAGGCCCCGGTGGTCAGCGCGCCGAGCTTGTAATCGATCCCCGCCGTGGCCGACAGGGGCACTTGCTCGGCGAGGCGGTTGTCCGGACCCGGCACCTGCTCCACGGCAGACCAGTTGCGGCTGACCGACAGGCGCAGATCGAGCGGCGGTGCGCCTGATGCGATCGATTGCAGCGGGAAGCGCGTTTCCACTTCCAGCGTGCGCACGTCGCACTGCCCACCATTTTCCGGACGCAGCACCCAGCGACCGTCCGCCTGGTTCAGCGCCTGCACGGTGCAGTCCTCGATGCGCCGCGCCGCGGCGGACACCGACCACAGCGCGCCTTTGGCCCAGTGATGCTCGTACGCGGCATCGATGCCGAGCGCCAGTTCCGGGCGCAGGTTCGGATTGCCGGTGCTGTCCGGATTGGAGGCGCTGTTATTGATGGTCAGGGCAGGGCGCGCGATCAGCCTGGCCGCATCGGGCGTCTTGAAGGTCCGCGTCAACGCCATGCGCACCTGGTCGCCACTGCCGCCGGGCAGTTTGTACAGCGTGTGCAGGATCGGACTGACTACGCTGCTGTCGTTGCGCACGTTGGCCAGGCCGCTGCCGCCGCTGCGCGTGCCGATGCCTTCCCAGCGCGCGCCGAGATACACCGACCATTGCGGCGACACGGTCCATTCATCCTGCGCGTACAGCGCCAACGAGCGGATATCCGCGCGGTAGCGCTCCGGCGCGGCAGCGAGGCCAAAATCGGCCTGCCGACGGTCACTCGTATTGCGCGCCACGCTGCCTTCCCAGCCCGCGCCGATGGTGTGCGCGCCGCCGGCGCGGCCGCTGTATTTGCCGCTGCCCCGCAAGGCGCGGTCGCGCGACAGGCCATCGGCAAAGCGGTTCAGCGTCAACGCACCGGACGCCGCCTGCGACGATTGTGCGAGCGCAGTCGCGTAATTGCCCGCATCGATGCCGATGCGCGACTCCAGCTTGGCGCTGTCGCCCAGCTTGCGCGTCCAGGCCACATCGCTGCGAACCGTGCGCCGCGCGGTCGACGTGACGCTGCCGGTCAGCGGATCGATCCGCGGGGCGCCCGTCACGTACGTGGTGACGTAGTGCGAGTGGTAATGCAGGCGGTTCGCATAGATGAACGACTGCCAGCTCAGGATATCGCCGTTATCGAGCTCCCAGTTCAGGCGCGGCGTCAGGTTCAGCGTATTGAAATTGCCCACATCGGCGCCGCGCAGCTGATGTTCGTACAGTGGACGGCCTTCGGCATCGCCCCCTGTTTCGACAGTCGTCACCGGGCGGCGAAAGGTATTGCGCGACGCGTTCGCCGCGAACGAGTACGAGAACGCGCCCGCGCGGTCCGACATGTTCAGGCTCGCCTTGCCCTCGGCCATATCGCTCGACGCGCCGGCGCCAGCCTTCCAGTCGCGCTGCGCCTTCGATACGGCGCGCTTGAGAATCACGTTGATGGTGCCTGCAATGGCGCGCGTGCTGGTGTCGGCGGTGGCCGCGCGCACCACCTCGATGCGCTCCACCGACTCCGGCGCGATCGAGTCCAGCGAAAACCCGGATGGCGCGCGTTCGCCGTTGAGAAGGATCTGCGTGTAGCCGGCACCGAGGCCGCGCATCTGTGCGTTACCCCCGCTGATGGTGACGCCCGGCACGCGCTTGAGCGTATCGAGCACGCTGGCGTCGCCATAGCGCACCATGTCCTCGCGGCTGACGACGATCTTGCCCGCCGTGTCGTCGCGCCGCGCATCGTAGCTATTGCGGCTGGCGTTCACTTCAACGACTGCCGCCGGCGCTTGTTGGGCGTGCGCCGCGGCGGCCGCCAACGTCCAGGCGGAGACGATCAATACCGGCGCGCTCAAACCGCACCGTCGATCACGACGGTCGCCCCACTCATGTAACTGTTCTTGTCGGAGACAAAAAACGCCGCGGCCTTCGCTGCGCCAGAGGTGGCGTCGATGCTGCTTTTGCAGGTCGAACACAGGCTTGTCGTTGCTCGTACCAGTTCGTCGCTCATTGACATCCACTTGGCAAATGCCGGACCAGTCCGGGTGTGCTGTGATTGTAATGGCAACTCTGCAAATCGCTAAGCTGCTCATCGTGGCGCAGTTCATGCCTTGGGCGCCTTTTTGCGTGCCAGCGCGCGGCTTTCCTGCTTGAGCTCTTGCGAGACCGGGCATACCGCCTGCATGAACGACACCAGGGTATTTGCCAGGTTGTCGCCCTGGAGGCGGTAGAACACGAATTGCCCGCGCTTGTCGCTGGCGATCAGGCCTGCCGATTCGAGGATGCGAAGGTGCTTCGACAGCGACGCCTTGGTCATCTCGAAGCGCGATGTGCACGCCGAGCCCGAACTGGCGGCGCAGCTGGGCATCGATATCGAGCAGCTGCGCGAGCGCCTCCATGTGCGCGACGCCAGCGGGCGGATGCTGTCCGGCGACCGCGCCTTTGCCGCGCTGTGGGCCGCCACGCCCGGGCAGCGCTGGCTGGCGCGCCTTGTGCGGTCCATGTCCTGGCTGACAGGCCCTTTGTACAAGCTGTTCGCGCGCCTGCTGTACCGCTGGAATCGCCGGCGCGGCCACTGGTAATCGCTTTCACTCTGACAAGCCCTTGCAGATCGCACGTTGGCATGCGCAGGGCCAGGCGGTCGACGTGCGCTACGCCTACAGCAGCGCAGAAGATTGGGCGGGCGGCCACGCAGGGCAGTACGATGTCGTCACCTGCATGGAAATGCTGGAACACGTGCCGCAGCCGTCGGCCGTGATCGACGCCTGCGCGGCGCTGGTCAAGCCGGGTGGATGGGTGTTTTTTTCGACGATCAACCGCAACCCGCTCAGCTTTCTGTTGGCGATCGTGGGCGTGGAATATGTGCTGCGCATCCTGCCGGTTGGCACGCACCAGTACAGCCGCCTGATCAAGCCGGCGGAACTGGCCGGCATGGCGCGCAACGCCGGTCTGGTGCTGCTTGACCAGCGCGGCCTGGGCTACAACCCGCTGACGCAGCGTTTCCGCCTGCATGGTTTTCTTGGGCTTGGCTATCTGCTGGCGATGCAAAAGACGGCGTGAGGACAACCTTCATTCGCCGGAGGGCAGCTGCGGCGTCACCATCGCCGCCCAGCCGGCCTGCCAGCAGCACCCATGGCTGAAGCCGGGAACCACGGTGACGCGCGGCCTGGCACCCGCCGGGAAGCGCGCGGCGTACGACGCCAGCACGCCTGGCGGCACCACCTTGTCATCGGTGCCCACCCAGTGCTGTTGCGGCACGCGCGCCAGTTGCGCGGCGTAGTCGGCCGGATTGAGCGAGCCCGCCAGCGGCGACAGATGCTGCAGGCGCGCCCAGGCAGCGGTATCCAGATTGGCCGCCACCGTCAGCAGCAGGACCACGTCGGCGCGCCGCGCGGCCAGCAGCGCGGCTACGACCCCGCCGCCGGAATACCCCACCAGGATCAGGCGCCGGGCGCCGGTCCGCTGTATCAGCTGGTCGAGCGCGGCGTTCATGCTGTCGATGACTTGCGGGCTGTAGCGCGCATCGGTCCATACCGCGCTGCGGCAGGCGGCGGGAAGGGCGCCTGCCTGGAATTGGCATGGCCGCGCCAGATACGCGACGGCGCCGACGGGATGGCGCAGCGCCAGTTGCAGCGCCATCGCTTGCACCGGGGTCGGATCGGGCGAGACGGTGCTTGGGTTCAGCCACGCCATGCCATCACCCTCCATGTACACCGTCAGGGTCGCTGCGCGCTGTGCCGCCGCCGGGCTCCAGACGGTCAGGGCGAAGCTGCCTGCCGCGAGCGTGCTGCGTTCCCAGCCAGCCGCGCCCGCCAGTGCGTCGGCTTGCTGAAGCCGCACGGATGGATCGACGACGGCACAGCCGGCCAGCAGGGCGCCCAGCAGCATGCCTGTGCGGCTGCGGTCAATGATATGATCGAATAACATTGTGTCGCCATGGTTGAATACTTAACGGTCGATTATTGTCGGAACAGGACGTCATTGCCAAGTTTTAAATGTGCCGGTTCAGGGACCGATCGGGCCGGCCAGCCACCATGAATGAGCGAGTATGACGACACCGGAGAATCCCTACATGCCGCCGGCATCGATGCCGGCTCGCCGCGTTTCCGCGCGCCTGCGCCGGCTGGCGTACGCGCTGGCGCTGCCAGTTGTGGCCCACTTGCTGGCGGCGATCATGTACGGCAGCGCCTACGTGGCGCTGGCCTCTACCGGTGCGGTATCGAGCATCAATCTGCTTGCGAGTATGGCGGCAAGCCTTTGCTTGTACATCGGTACCCTGAGGCTGCTGCGGGACGCCGAGCGTGGCCGGGCGTTTTTCATCGTTGCTGTTGGCGGGTTCATGATGTCGCTGCGCGGCTGGTGGCCGTTCGGAGGCGCCTCCATGCTCGTCATCAGCGGGATCGGACTGGCGGCCGCCGGCGCCTTGCTCGCGCACTTTTCGCAGCAGCAGCTACGCGACGCGGGACCGCGCTGACTAGCATCGGTCAGGGCTGTTCCCGCATGAGTTCGCGCAGGTCTTCCAACGCGTCGTGGCGGCACTCGGCTGCGATGTGCGGCGGCAGGCGGTTCCACTCCTGCAGCTTTTCCACGGCTCGCTGGCGGCAAATGCCGCACGGGTTGGTTCGGTAGACCCACTCGGCAACGCCAGCCAGCGCGGGTGAATCAACGCTGCTACAGACATCGATGGCGCTGCTCCCGAGATAGTGCGCCTCCTTGCCATCAACGGTCTGCCGTTCCAGCGCGGCCAGGATCAGCGTTTCGTCCCCCGGTTGATAATTGCTCTTGAATAGATCGAGTTCTTCGGAATAGTCGCTCGAAAAGCCCGGGTCGCCGAGGCGTTCAAGCGCCAAGTTCCGTACGCGCGGGTCGCTTGTGTGCGACAGCGCCACGGCTGCCGCGTTGCGCACATCGGCCGAACTGTGGCTGGCCAGCGCCCAAACGGATTCGTCCAGGCACGGAAGCGGTCGTTTTCTGAACACACACAACAATTTTTCGCACGCTTCAGGCTCGCTCTCGATGCGTAGACGGGCGAGAATGCGGTTCAGATCTTCCTTGCTTGCCCACCGGCCAAACTGCATGAATCGTCCCCGTCCGCCGGACTTGCTTGTAGAGGCGGCCAGGATGGCATCGAGCGGATTGTCTTGCATGAACTCTTCGGCACGCCGCTTTGCACTTGCGGCTGGGTCTTCCGTCGACCAGTCAGGTCTATTGTTGCCGGCAACCCTTTCTGCTTCCTCCTTGCCGACATAGGCAGCGACTGCCTCATCGCCGGCCGCGACCCGCTTGAGTTCGGCAAAAACGTCGTCGAACGGAAACGTCTCATCGACCAGGAAATGCAGGGAATCGACCCATGCCCCGGGATCTTGCTGGAGGACTTTGCCCAGGCGCCGCGCGATCTCGACGATGGCAGGAAGCCCGTCGAGATCCCTGATGGCCCCGGCGCCGAGCACTTGGTCGGCGGAGAAAGTCTGCCCCCACACGTGCGCGCGCAGGGCAGCGGCCGCCTCAAGGTCGCCATCTCGTCCCATCAGGCTGGCCAGCTCGCGTTGTTGATCGCTATCGTAGTCATCGGTGCTTTGGGACATCGCCGTCAGGATCGCCTCGGCGAAGCGGCCATACGCTGGCGTCCCTTTGTAGAAGCCGAACATCCAGGCGGCCCGGCTGCCTTCGCACTGGCGGTCGTAGCACTGGTTTTCGAGACAGGCGGCCAGCACCAGGTCTTCAACGCCGTCCAGGCCGTGCTCTTGTACATGCAGGACCGCGGCGCCACGGCCATGGCGCAGTGCGACGGCGAACGCGTCGCGGCTGAGGTTTGTCGATTGAATAGGGCGCTCCGGGAAGTTGGCAGGCGTGCTGCATGCATCAGCCATTGTAAGTGATGCGCACCCGCGAGCGCCGATAAGGATGCGGCATCGCGCGCTGAGCGTCCGCTGCACGGTCAGGGAAGCGTGCCTCCCGTCGCCCGCAGCGGACGCGTCGCTACCGCCAGGCTTATTTGGCCGGGCAGACGCCGAAGTTAGCCGACTGCTTCGACGGATGGGCGTCGACAGGGCCGACCTTGTTGGTCACATCAGTGATCGTGATGTGGGACCAGCTCACGCTTTGCAGCACCAGGTCCATTTTGCCCGGGCATGGATTTTTGCTCAGTTTTGGTACTTTGAGCGTGATGCAGGCAGACACGGAACCGGTGTACTTGTTCGGCGAGTACGTGGCCGTGGCGGAAACCTTTTCTTTGATGACCGTTTCCTGGCCTTTAGGGCAGTTACCACCGTAGTTGCGGCACGCATACGATGCCACCACCGATGCTTTGGCGACGTAGGTGACGGGCTTATAATTCAGCCCGATTTCTTTGAAGCACACTTTCAAGTCGCCGGTTTTCGGATCGATCGACGAGGTGACTTTCCCCGAGAACTGAGGTTTAGACTGGGGATTGGCCTGGACCGTGCCGAACGCGCATGAGAGCGCCCCGCATACGGCCAGCATGCGTGCAAAATGTTTAACTGTGGAATTCATGGTGTTACCCCTTTAAAAGTCCAGCTGTGAGTACTGCTTTACGGCTACCGCGCACACACATACCCGGCGATCAAACGATCAGCCAGACCGCTAGTGCGCGCTTTTAGAGTAGGCCGCTGGAGCAGCAGAACTTTGTCCGGTCTCACACCATGTAGTTGATGAAGGCGATGTCGGGCCATGGCAGCGTTGCCGCGTCCGCCTTGCCGCGCCTATTTGATGTAGACCCCGCCGCACACGACCACCTCTTCGTACGGTTGGCAATACATTGCCTTGGGTTCGGTCTTTTTGCTCAGGGAATTGGTGAACTTGTACTCCTGCCAGAACGGTGCATTTTTCTTCGCAAGTTCGATGCGTTCGCGCACGAATTCCTTACCATCCACGTCCTTGATATCCATAAGATTTCGATTGAGCATTTTGAGATTGGCGCCGTGCGCGCGCACCACGCCGTCGGTCCCGTACACAGTGATGTAAAGGTCGCGGTCGGTGAAAGGGGCATCCTTGCGGTTGATCTCGCTGTAGGTCTTGTCCCTGCCGTTGGTCTTCATGTACGCCACGGTTTTCTTGACCACCGCCTCGGCTTCCGCCTTAGTGACGAACGGGTCGGCAGTTGCGGGCAGGGCAACTGCATAGCAGATCGCTAGTGGCAATAAGATGCGCACACGCAAGGTAGGAAGGATGGACATTGAAACTCCTTTGGGTGGGCGCCCCGGTGGCGCACGGTTCACGCTAGCATCCAGGTGGCCGCAACGGTACACTCAGCACTGCTAGTGGCGACATGGCGCGCCGCATCGCTTGGCGGACACCTCACCAGAAAGACCCGATGAAAAAGCACCTGCTCATGTTCCTGGCCTGCCTGGTCATCGCCCGCGCGCATGCGGCCGACGACGCGTTCTGGGACTTGCTGAAAGGGGGCGGGCAGATCGTGCTGATGCGTCATGCCCAGACCGATCCCGGCATCGGCGATCCGCCCGGTTTCCAGCTGGCCAATTGCGCCACCCAGCGCAACCTGTCGGCACTCGGGCGCGCCGACGCCGTTCGCATCGGCGCGCGCTTCCGGCAGCAGGCCATCCGGGTGGGCGAGGTGATGTCGAGCCACTGGTGCCGCTGCATGGACACGGCGCGCCTGGCGTTCGGCAAGGTCACTCCAGCCGCCATGCTCGATTCGGTCTTCGACGAGCGCGCGCCGGCCACGCTCGACAAGACCAATGCGCTGATCGCCTGGCTGGCACGCCACCCGCGCGCTGCCGGACGGGGCAACGTGGTGCTCATCACCCACGCCGTCAACATCCACGCGCTGACCGGCGTATCGCTCAATGCGGGCGAGATGCTCGTCGCCACGCTCGATGGCCGGCGCAGGCTCAAGGTACTGGCGCGCGGCACGCCGGGTCGCTAGGATTCGCGTGAGAGCCGCCTTGCACAACCGTGCGCGATGCGCAAGAATGGGACTTTCTTCACAAGGAAGCGGGGCAGCGCATGCCCGGCCAGTCGACATGATCATGCCTGTGCATGCTGTATTCATCGCGCTGCTGGCGTTGGGCGCGACCACACTGGCGGCGCATGCAGCGCCGGCCAGCCAGTGCTTCGGCAACGTGAGCAAGGGGCGCCTCGAGGGCGGCGTGAAGCTGCCTGCCGCCGGCCCGAATTTTTCCGCCTACAGCGCCGCGGCCATCGCAGCGGGCCGCACGCATGTGCATGCGACGACAGCGCAAATCATCATGGCTGCGTACGCGGGCGCGCATGCCTCGCAGCCTGGCGCCAGATATGTGTACGGCGAGACGGGCATGGAGAAGGGCGGTCCGTTCGCGCCGCATAAAACCCATCAGAACGGGCTGTCGGTCGACTTTTTCGTGCCGGTTCGGAATGCACGCGGCGAGCCGGTATCGCTGCCCAGCAGCCCGCAAAACCGCTACGGCTACAATATCGAATTCGACGCTGCCGGCCGCTACCAGGATTACCGCATCGATTTCGCCGCGTTCGCCGAGCATCTGTACCAGCTCGATGTGGCCGCGAAGGCGCGCGGCGCCGCCCTGGCGCTGGTCATCGTCGACCGCAGCTTCATCCCGGCACTGCTGGCCACCGTGCGCGGACCCTGGCTGCGCCAGCACATGCCGTTCATGAAGGGCAGGCCGTGGGTGCGCCACGACGAGCATTACCATGTCGACTTCAAGCTTGCGTGCGCGCCGCTCGATACCGCTGCTATTTTTTAGTTTCTCGTTGCTGCAATAACAACGAGAATTTCCCGGATATCTTCCTCTGCCGCCATCGTCATGTGTACTTTCGGGATGCGGGCGGTTGCGCCGTGCTCCTCCTGGCAAGTTCGCCGGGGCAGGGTGCGTTTCCTCACGCGCTGTCTCTGAAAACTCACGACACGGTGGTAACGCATCGCCTCCCGGAATGTTTACTTTCTTCCGTGACATGAAAATGGTACCCTACGCTATTATGCGAAAAACATCATTGCGGCTGCCGCCAGTCATCATCCACACACTATGAACAAGAAAAAGTTGGGAATCATCGCCGCTGGCGCCGCCCTGTGCGCTGCCGCCGTGGCCGGTTACGCCATGTTCGGCTGGAAGCGCCTGGCCCATGGGCAGGGCCTGAACCTGGACCTGTCGCAGCCCGATGCGCTGATCGTCACCCGGAGCCTGTCTTCGCTGCCGCGCGACCTGCTCACCATTCCGCTGGCGCGCGACGTGCTGCGCGAAGATTTCGTGTTTTATTACGAGCAGAATGGCGACAAACTCGGCCTGGAAGGCACCCTGCGCCGCATCGCCTACGAACATGAACTGGGCTGGGGCGACCAGATGATCCGCACGGTGCTCGACGAACCGGCCGACGTGGCCCTGTGGCGTGAGGAAGATGGCTCGCTCAAGTACTTCGCCATCGCCGTCTCGCGCAACAGCATGACGCGCATGCTCGAACAGGCCGGCAAGGTCGCGCTCAAGGACACGCAGATGAAGCTGGCCGGCGAAATCCGGGTCGATGGCGACAAGGTGCCGGTGTACTCGCTCAATTACGCCCACAAGCGCACCTTGCTGATCGCCGCGCGCGGCACGCGCATGGTGATCCTGTCCGACCCGGGCATGGTGTTCGGCACCGACGGCAAGGCAGACGGCAAGGCCGAAACGACAGTGGCCGGCCTGCTGGCAGCCGATCCGAAGAAGCAGCAGGCGTTCCGCCAGCAGTTCCACCTCGACGCCCAGCCCACCGATGGCCACAGCGTGGCGGTCAAGGCCGACGTGCTGGCCTTCGGCTACCAGCCGTTCTTCGGCGCCCTGGACGCGCTGCGTTTCGATTTCAGCAAAGGCCAGTGGCAGACGCGCGCGCTGGTCGACGCCGGCAAGCTGGCCGCCGGCGGCTACGACAACCGCGCCCTGTGGCCGGTCCTGCCGCACAATCCGGCGGCCTGCTTCGCCTTGCCCGCCAACTGGACCGAAATGAAATCGGTGCTGGGTGACGTTGACGCCTCGGCCCTGACCGAGCAACTGAGCGGCCCGGCCGCGGTCTGCTGGTACGGCAGCTCGCGCCTGTACACGCCGCTGGTGGTGGCTACCCGCAAGGCGGGCGGCAGCGATGAACTGTACGGCACCCTGTTCGCGGCCGCCATCGGCAACAAGAAAAGCGGCGCGGTGCAGAAATCGGCCGGCCCGAATGGCGCTGTTCTTTGGCAGCGCGAAGTCGCAATCGGCATCGGCCCGCAGCATCCGACGCTCGCGGTGAGCGGCCAGACCGTGCTGTTTTCGCCCGACCGCAAGCTGGTCGAGCAGGCGCTGGCCGTGAGCCGCAAGCAGGCGCCGGCGATTGCCGACCGCCTCGCCGATCCATCGCGCACGGTGGGCCTGATCGCGCCGGCGTCGCTGGCGGAATTGATCCGCAAGGAAGCCTTCGATGCGCTGCCGTCCACGCGCGAGCCGGTCCTGCGCGCCGCGGCCGACGCGCACCTGGTGCCGCGCCTGAACGCGCTCAAAAAATATCCGCCGTACCGGCTGGTGCTTAAGTCGCTGCCCGCCAGCGGCGTGAGCTGGCAGCCGCTGGAATGGCAGGCGCTGGAGAAGTGATGACAGTCACCCGCCGCCAATTGCTTGGCCTTGCCGCCGGCTGCGCCGTACTGCCCTGGGCGCGCGCGCTTACCAGCGCGCCGCTGCCCGACATGCCTGCGTATCTGTCGAAGGCGCAGAGCCGTGCTTTCCAGGCCTGGATGCTGCGCATCGTGAGCGCCCAGATGGAGCAGGGCCCGTCGCCGCGCTGGCAGCACCGCGACTGCGCGGGCCTGGTGCGCTTTGCCGTGAACGAGGCGCTGACCGTGCACGACGCCAAATGGATGCGCGCCAACGGCATCGGCAGCAACGGCCAGCTGCCGCCCGAACTCGAACTCACGCCGGCCCAGCAAGTCCTGCGCAACCGCTGGGTGCAGACCGGCGGCACGGTCGGGCACTACGTCTCCGCTATCGGCCTGGTTCAAAACAACAGCCGCTTCATCGGGCGCGACCTGAATCAGGCGCAGCCAGGCGACCTGCTGTTTTTCGACCAGGGCGACGAACACCATCTGATGGTGTGGATGGGCGCGCGCATCGCCTACCACACCGGCACCGTCACACCGAACGACAACGGACTGCGTACCGTTGATGTACAACAACTCAAAACCTGGAAGGACACGCGGTGGCAACCAGCGGTCGACAATCCCAACTTTGCCGGCATGTTCCGGCTGGCGTTTTTAACATGAACAATCCAATCACACGCGCCCTGGCGCTGCTGGTGCTGCTGTGCGGCCTGATGCCTGCGCTCGCGCCAGCCCAGGAAACCGAAGCGGCCGATGCCAAGCCGGCCGAGGCCAGCACCGTCCCGGGCGGCAGTAACTACACGAGTTTCAAGGGCGAGCCCTTTTTCCTGCTGTCCGACGCGGCCTATGGCAGCGGCGACGTGGCCAAGGTGCGCCTGGAAGTGCCGGGACGCGATTTTGCGCGCTCGAACCTGGAGCAGTACGGCGGTGTCGACGTGCTGGTGTACCGCGTGCCGGAGCCGCTCGAATTCCTGAAGAAGCAGCGCAATCTGCACCGGGTCCAGGTGAACGGCAATTACAGGGGCGAGGGCTTGCTCAACACCCTGACCATGCTGTGGGACCGCTGGTGGAAGCAGTCCCGCATGGCCTGGCGCAAGCTGTTCTCGAGCGACGCGCGCAGCGCCGTTACCAGCGCCCAGCCCAAGCTGGCCACCAGCGAAGCGATCACGCGTCCGGTGCCGTTCCGCCAGCAGCCGCAGTACGAGCCGCTCAAGGGTTTCGACCTGGTCGACCGTTTCCGCTATCCGGTCTGGCAGGCGCAGATCATCAAGCCGCCGGCCGGCCTGAAAATGGAAGGTTCTAGCAGCGAGTTCACCGCCACCAGCGCCGGCAACGTGATGATCCCGGTCGGCCAGCGCAAGCCCGGCCTGTATCTGGTCGAGGCGATCATCGGCGAACATCGCGCCACCACGCTGGTGTTCGTGTCCGATACGATGGCCATCACCAAGGTCTCCGCCAACCAGATGCTGGTGTGGGCCGCGCGCCGCGACAACGGCGCGGCGGTGCCCGATGTCGACGTCACCTGGACCGACGGCAGCGGCGTGCTGCAATCGGGCCGCACGGGCGCCAACGGCGTTGTCTCGCTCGATCGCGGCAGCCCCGAACATACCTATGTGATGGGCGAAGACCGCAGCGGCGGCGTGTTCGTGTCCGAGAATTTTTACTACGACAGCGAAATCTACAACACCAAGGTGTACGCCGTCACCGACCGGCCTCTGTACCGGCCGGGCGATGAAGTGAGCGTCAAATTCATCGGCCGTGAATTTACCGGTGCGCGCGCTTCGCAGGCAGCTGCGAGCGCGCCGCTGTCGCTCACGGTGTTCGATCCGAACGGCACGCCGCTGCTCACGCAGTCGCTGCAACTGAGCGGCGAGACCGGCAGCGATACCCATTTCCGCCTGCCGGGCAACGCCGGCGCGGGCGGCTACGAGCTGCGCTTCACGTACCGCGACACCCAGTATGGCGCGGCCTTCCGCGTGGCCGATTACGTCAAGCCGCACTTCGAGATCAACCTGGTCCCGTCCAAGGCCGACTTCAAGACCGGCGAGGACGTCAAGGGCCGCATCGAACTGCGCTACCCGGACGGCACGCCGGTCGCCAAGGCCAGCCTGTCGCTGACCCTGCGCGCCCAGAAAAACGCCATGGTCGAAGGCGAATTGCGCTACAGCGGCGCATTCCCGGTCGAACTCAAGACCCAGGAACTGGTCAGCGATGGCAAGGGCAATGTCGACTTCGTGCTGCCGCAGGCCAAAGACCCATCGCGCTATATCCTTACCGTGCTGGCGTCGGACGGCGCGGCCTACCGCGTCCGCAGCACGACCGAACTGATGATCGAGCGTTCCGCCAGCCAGTACACGCTCAAGGCGCAGCGCCGCTTCTCGGCCCCCGGCGAGACGGTGCGCTTCGACCTGTCGGCGGACGGTGCGGCCGGCGCCAAGCCAGTGCGCTGGGAGATGATCCAGCTCGAAAAGCAGACCAAAACGGAAGGCGCCTTTGATTCTTCCAAATCGACCTGGGATGTCAACTTCCCCGCATCCGGCTCCTATCAATTGAGCCTGCGCGACGCCCAGAACAATCTGGTGGGCGGTACCAGCCACTGGGTCAGCGGCCAGGGCTTGGCGGCCACGCCGGGCAGCATCGAGATCGTGCTTGACCATGAACGCTACCGCGCCGGCGACACCGCCGAAGCGCTGATCACCTTTGCCGACCCGGTCGAGCAGGCATTGCTGACGCTGGAACGCGACAAGGTCGAACAGGTCGGTCTCTTGAGCGCCGGCGCCGACTGGATCAAACCGGTGCGCGTGGCGCCCAACCAGTGGCGTGTGCGCATTCCGGTCAAGGACGACTACGGCCCGAATATCACATTCTCGGTGGCGTACACGCGCAAGGGCGATTTCGTATTCCAGAACGCCGGCATTCAAATCGTCGAACCGCGCATCGCGCTGCAGTTCAAGACCGACAAGGAAGTTTACCAACCGGGCGAGAAGGTCACCATCGACGTCACCGCGCAGATGGACGGCAAACCGGTATCGACGCAGGTCACGCTGGGCGTGGTCGACGAAATGATCTATGTGCTGCAGCCGGAAATTGCGCCCGACATCGGCGACTTCTTCTACCACCCGCGCCGCAACAACGTGCGCACCACGGCCAGCCTGTCGTTCATCAGCTACGACCTGGCCGCCGGCCGCAGTGCAGGCGCCCCCGCGCGCCACAACTACAATGAGCGTGGCGTGAAGGTGCTGGAGCGCCCGCGCCGCGACAACGTCGACACGGCCCTGTGGGCGCCCGCCCTCAAGACCGATGCGGAAGGGCGCGCGCGCGTCACCTTCACCATGCCCGATGCGCTGACGCGCTGGCGCATCACCGGCCGCGCAATGGACGCCCAGGGCCGGGTCGGCCAGCGCAGCGCTTACCTGCGCTCCGACAAGAGCTTCTTCGCCAAATGGACCGCGCCGGACTGGATGCGCCAGGGCGACGCGCCGCAGGCGTCGGTAGCGGTGTTCAACCAGACCGCCAGCGAACAGGCCATCGAGGTCACGCTCACCGCCGGCACGGTCATCAAGACCGAGAAGATCACCGCCGGGCGCGGCGTGAACTACGTGCAGTTCCCGCTGGCCGCGGTAACTGGTCCGATGCGGCTTGAAGTCAGGCAGGGCGGCAAGGTGGTCGATTCGCTCGATACCGACGTGCAGGCGCTGCCTGCCGCGTGGAGCAGCCCGCGCACCTTGAGCGTACCGCTCACCGGCGCTACGGTGCCGGTCAGCCTGCCGGCGGACGCGCGCAATATCCGCGTTTCGTTCGCCAGCGGCGCGGCCAGCCACTTCGCGCGCATTGCCGACGATCTGATCGAGTATCCGTACGGCTGCGTCGAGCAAACGTCGAGCCGTCTGATTCCGCTGGCGCTGGGTTTGCAGAACCTGGGCCCCGAAGCGGGTCCGGTCCAGCTGCGTCTACTGAACACCCTGCAGGCGCAGCGCCTGCGGCTGGTGTCGATGGCTGGTCCCGAGGCGCAATTCGGCTGGTGGGGCAACGCCACGGCCGGCAATTCGCTGATGACGGCCTACGCCTATTACGCCGACTGGTACGCGGCGCGCGCGCTGCGCATCGAGATGCCGCCAGAGCACTGGCAAGGCTTGCTGGCCATGTACGGCAAGGAGGGTCTGAAGGAACCGGTGCTGCACCGCGCGCTGACCTTGTGGCTGGCGCAGGAAATGGGCTTGCCCGTCAAGACGCTGGCATCGGGCCTGGCCGACGAACTGGTGAAAACGAAGCTCGACGCCAAATCGGCGGCGCTGGCGCCGACCAGCAGCATGCTGCTCACCGCGGAAAGCGGCAACTCCCAGGCGCTGACGCTGGCGCTGCTGTCGGTGATCGCCGCTAACGATGGCGTGGCCGTTGCGCCCGAACTGCAGGAGCAGATCGGCGCCGCCTGGACCACGCTGCGCCCCAATCCGGCGCCGCTGGCGCAAGCCTTGCTGATGCTGGGCGGGCAGCTGCCGGCCAGCCAGGCCGACGCCGTGCTGGGGGCAGTACGCTCCGACATGGCGACGTTGGACCGCGCACTGACGCTGGTGTGGGTGCAAAAGAAGCTGGGCGGCCCGCCGGCGGCGAAAGACGCCGGCATCGCCCTGGCGGGAACGTGGCAGAAGGGCGCCAGCCCGCTGGGGCAGGCCTTGTTCCGCTGGCAGTCGGCCAAGGGGGTGCCGACCCAGTTGCAACTGGCAGAAGCACCGCCGGCCAATACCGTCGCCATCATCCAGTACGAAAGCCGCGCGGCCGAAGTGCATGCGCTGCCGGTGCGGATCGAGCGGCGCCTGATGCGCATGGAGCAGAAAGACAAGGACTTCACGCCGGTGCCGGTCAAGAACGGTGAGGTCCTGCGCACCGACGCGTTGTACATGGATGAAATCACGCTCACACCAGCCGCCGGCGCAAAATATCGCTATGGTTTGCTGGAAGTGGCGCTGCCGCCCGGCGCCTCGGTCGAAGCTACCACCTGGGGCATGACGCTCGCGGGCGCGAAGAAGGAACCGCTGGAAGGCGCGCGCCATGAGTCGCGGCGCGAAGGCTACGTGGTGCCGGTCGAGCCGCTTGCCGAACCGCTCAGGGTCCGCCACCTGCTGCGGTTCGCGCAAAAAGGCAGTTACGTGCTGCCGCCCGCGCGCTACTACCGCATGTACCAGCCCGAAAACAAGGCGCTGGAAGGCGAGGGCAAGACCATGCGCACGCTGCAGGTCGAGTAATGGCGCCACGGCTGTCACGCTGCTGGGCGCTGGTGCTGGCGATTTCCGCGCCGCTGGCGCAGGCCGCCACGCTCGACGTTGCGTGGTGGCGCGACGGCCAGTTGACGGCGCTGCAGCTCGACGAGAACGGCGCCAGCCGCCGCGCCGCCTTCGATGGCGCGCGCCAGGTCCCGCTGGGCAGCCTGTGGAAGCTGTTCGTGTATGTGTACGCGATCGACAAAAAAGTCGCTACGCCGGACTACACCTGCGGCGGCCAAAAGAACGAGGAAGTGTATTGCTGCACCGCCGGCAAAAGCATCGGGCGCGATCTGGCGCTGGCGCAGTCGTGCGGCCTGTTCTTCTCGCCGGCGCGCCTGATGCTCACGCGCCGTCCGTGGCAGCAGTACTGGACCGAGCGGCTGGGACGCGCTCCCGTAGGCGAATACGGCTGGCTTGCCCATCCGTCGGACCTTACGCCCGAGCGCCTGGTCAGCCTGCGCAGCCTGATGGTGGCGCTGGCCGGCATTCCGGCCGCCAGCCGGGCGCAGGCCGAATCGGCGCTGCTGCACGTGGTGCTGGGCGCACGTGGCGTCAACACGGCCAGCTGGTTCGGCAGCCGCCTGCGCGTAAAGACTTACTCGTGGCACCATCCGCAGCGCACTACCGAGCGCCTGGGTGGCGCGGCCGGCTGGCTGGCCGACGGCACGCCGCTCTGGTTCGGCGGCGCCGATACCAGCAGCCGCATTCTGGAAAGGTGGGCGCCGCGCCTGGCGACTGCCTTGCCGGCGGCGGCGCCGCGCGCTGACGCGGGCTGCGTGGTGGTCGACTACTTCGCGCGCTATCCGATCAGGAGCGTGGCTGCCGGGCCGGTCGCCGCCGTGTCGGGACTGTTGAACGGTCCTTACCAGGTGCGTTTCGAGAACGGCCGCAGCCTGGCGTTTTTCAGCCAGGGCGACATGGTGCTGGCGCGCGACCCAGAGGGCCGCATACGGCTGACGGGGCGCTTCGGCGTCAACGACTACGTGGCGCGCGTGATCGACCGCGAGGGCGGCACGGCGGCGCCGGAGGCAGCCAAGGCGCTGGCGGTGGCGGCGCGCACCTACCTGCAGCAGAACGCGCAGTGGGCCGAGGGCTGCCAGCGCATTGCCGACAGCAGCGCGACGCAGCGCGTCAGTCCGCAGCCGGCCAGCGTGGACGCGCGCGCCATCGCCAACTGGACCGACCAGCTGGTGCTGTCCGGCGTGAATGTGCGCTATCACGCCGATACGGCCTCGAAAGATACGATGGCGTGGAACCAGGCCGTGGCCCAGGCGGGGCAGGGGATGCGCTTCGATGCGATCCTGGCGTCGGCCTATCCGCGTGCCGACCTGACCACGCTTTCGGGTGGCGACTCGCAGCAGTGCGTGCGCCTGCCCGGCGCCGAAGCGTGGCTGGCGCGCGAACTGCCGCAGTGGGAACGCGTCCTGCGCAAGGAGGCGGGCTACGAAACGCCGCTTGAGCTGCCGGCGGTATGCCATCTGGCGCGCGGCACGCCGTATTCGGAGCAGTCGCGCAACCGGATTTATGTGCGCGCTCTGTCCAGCCGCGAAGACCGCATCACCCTGGCGCACGAATTCCTGCATCTGGGTCTGCGCAATCACCCGCGCGGGCAGGATGAAGCCCTGGTCGAGCGGCTGGCACGGCGCCTTGTCGATACTCGCCTCGAAGCGAGTCAATGAATAACACGAACCTGATCATGAAAATATTGTTGATACCCGCACTGATGCTGTCCGCCACCGCCCTGGCACAGGTGAAGATTGATTCGCCCAACAGCGGCTGGCGCAATTCCAAGGGTGCCAAGGAAGCGTACACGCAGGACGTGAATTATCCGGCGGCGTCGGTCAGCGTGCAGGACGGGCAGAGCCCGACGGCCGAAATCCGCGGACGCATCGCCGCCAAGGGCAAGGACAAACCGGCCACGCTGGTGGTGAACGGCGTGGCGATGCCGATGGCGGTCCAGGAAGACGGCAGCTTCGCGCGGCCGTACGCCTTCGGGCGCGGCTCGAACAGCGTGGAAGTGCGCTCGCCCGACGGCAAGGCGCGCAGCCGCAGCCAGTTCCTCGATTCGTACGCCGGCAAGACCCAGTCGCGCGTGCGCGTGGTGCTGTCGTGGGACAGTCCCGGCACCGATGTCGACCTGCACGTGGTCGCCCCCGACGGCGGCCACTCGTGGTACGGCAACCGCGTCATGCCCAACGGCGGCGCGCTCGATGTCGACGTCACGACCGGTTACGGCCCGGAGATCTTTTCCAGCGCCGCACCGCCGAAGGGGAACTACCACGTCTACGTGAACTACTACGGGGCCGGCCAGGAAACCGGCATCCTGACGGTGGCGCAGGTAGCCATCATCACCAATGAAAATTCACCGAACGAGCGCCAGGAAGTGGTCCGTGTGCCGCTGCGCGCGCCGGGCGAGCTGACCTTGGTCAAGTCGTTCGTGTATCCCTGATTCCAGCCAGGGTAAACATGGATTTTGTCCAACGTCATAACCACAAAATAGTTCAATTTATTAATATATATTAATATTTAGCATTAAAATGACAGATTCGGAAAGATCTTGCTGTACTATGCGAGACTTTTGTTGAAACTATGATCATGAATAATATCAAGCGTGGAATGGCGATGTTCCTCGGAACTAGTATGCTGTTTGGCTGCGGCGGCGGCGGCGGCGGCGGCGGCGGCGGCGGCGGTACCAGCGGCAATGGCAGTGGTCCGACAGGCAATCCCTGGCTCCAGCTCAATCCCGCAACGATCAACCTGACCGTCGACGAAGGCTCGACCGTCTCGTTTAATGTCAAGGCCAGGGTGGATAGCCTGCTCGCGACCCCATTCAATATAGGAATTGTCGACCCGAACGGTCTGATTGCTCCCGGCGTCAACGTGACCGCAATCAACAGCTACAACTACGATGCGGCGCTGAATGTCTCAAAAAAGCTTGCTCCCGGCACGCACAGCACACAGCTCGAGATTCGCGTGTGCGAGGACGATCCTGTCGAGTGCCGCAAACCGGTCAATGGCTCGCCCTGGCATCTTCCAATGACGGTGGTCGTGAAGCCTTGGAGTAACTCAACGGCCCTGACGGATCTGCCGCTGCTGGGTGCATGGAACACCGATGGCGATGCGCGTCACAACACGTATGTGCCTGCGCGCTTTGAACCGGCAAACTTTTCACGGCGCTGGATTCACCAATATAGCGCCCAGCCTAGTGCGCTTACGGTGACGGGCAGCGCCCATGACAATGGCATCGCCTTCGTCCTCATCAGCAATGGGGAACGCGGCATCTTCACCGTGCGGGCCGTGGATGAGTCAAGCGGTGCCATGCTGTGGGAAAAACGTCTTTCCGGAACAATGTCCTACCGTTTGGAGCCGGTAGTTGCGAACGGTAAGGTTTTTGTCGGTTCCAATCTGTATTCTGGGGTGCTTGGCCAGATTCCGACTGGCACCGTCCGCGTCTTCGATCAAAAAAATGGGAATCTACTTCATGAAATTACCGGGGACGAGCTCGGGCGCTTGAACGCGATCGTGACTGTGGGCGACGGCATCTTCGCCCACGGTGATAACGGCAGCGATCACAGCATCCGAAAAATCAGCGTGGTGACCGGGCGGACGGAGTGGCGGACCGCTGTTGCAGGCGTACCAGTCCAGCCGCAGCTATCTGGCTTGTTGTCGCCGGCCCGTGCCCTCGCGGCCGATCAGCAGCACGTGTACCTCTCTTACGAAAGCAATTTTGCCGTGCTCAAACTCTTGGACGGCAGCGTCGCTGGCGCTGGATTGGGCGCTGGAGGGTGCGGCCCGTGGCCCGGTTCTTCCATCTTGGCCGATGCCGCTGGCATACTTTACGGCCGGTGTACGTTGGGGGGATTCGTCTCGCGTTTCGCTTTCGACACTGTTAAAAATAGTTACCGCTGGCGCGGTGGTGACCCGGGGACGTCGAACAATGCGGCAGCGGCCGGCTTGATGTATTCGGTGAGCGGCAGCCGGTTGGATGCCACAAACATGTCCGATGGCCGCAACGCCTGGTCACTCGAACTGGGTACGAAAGAGATGCCGATGACGAACTCCCATCATGTGGTGTTGACGGACAACCTTCTGTTCGTCAGCAATACCGATGCGACCATGGCGGTCGACCTGGCGACGCGCAAGGTGGTGTGGAGTTTCGGTCATGGCGGCACCCTGGCGATCTCATCAAAAGGTTTGCTGTTCGTCGGCGGTAATTACGGTAACCCGGGCGAAGCAACAGCGCTGGTCGCGGTCAACTTGCGCTAAGAGTCAACAAGCGTTCAACAGGGGCGGGTGATCACGAGGTCGCCCGCCCCTTTGTTCATTCAGGCGCGCTTGGGGCGACAGAATTAACCGTCATGCATAATATGGATTGCTTTGCCATGCTGCGAAAAACAACGCTCGTCATCGGCGCTTTGACAGTTTTTGAACGGCATGTAAAACTGTCGACAGGAAATACGATCCTGGCTGCGCACGACCGCGACAGCCGTTCTGACGAAATGGGAGTGCAAGTGAGTACTGCAGCATGGATCTACGAGGCCAGCATCGTTATCAGGAACGCCAGGCAACCGGCGGCGTTTAGCGCGATTCGCACATCGTTTGAAGGTTGCGACTCCTTTTTCGCCGAGCGCGCGCGCGCGGAACGCGATTTCCCGGCATTCCTTGAGTCGATCGGCTTCACCAGTCAGCGCCAGGAAGGCGCGCTGCTGATCGACGGCGGCGACATCGACATCATCACCAATTGGCTCATTCGCCTGTTCGACACGCTCGGGCCCTTCGTCGAAGCCGGCGGCGTGCTGGAGATCCGCGATGAAGAGGGCGAGCAGATGACCTTCTGCTACAACGGCGAGCAAATGGATATCGAATTCAGCGAGTAAGGTAGCGCGGCTTCATGCTACATTGGCACCCCTGAAATTTGAAGGAGTGTCACCCATGCCACCCAATCCCAGCATCGCCTCGATCCGCGCCGGCCTGCTCGACGAGATGGCTGCCTACATGGAGCGCTGCGCCGAAGATCCGGACAGCGAGCCCCCGTACGGCAAGGCCGAGATCGACGAGTGCGCGCGAATCCTCGACGCTTACGCCGCCGCCATCGACAACCTTCCCAAGCCTGCCGACCGCGCAGCGATCATGAAAGAAGTTGAACGCGTCGTCGTGGCTCTCAATGAGTTCGATGACCGTGCCGGCGGCGTGATCGAGACCGAAGAGCGCGAAAGACTGTGCGACATTATCTACCTGATCGCCAAGGATGCCGGCCTGGAAGCCGACGAAGACATCACCGAACAATGGCGCGACTGGTAAATTCGCCCGCCGCGCACACGCCGGCCCGCGCAACCTTGCAATTTATATAGTCCAGACCTATACTTCGCCGGTAGTCAAGCTTCTGGTTCTGGCAAACGATCGTTTGCCGGATTAAATGGGAAGCCGGTGCGCCCTCTCAACGGGGGGCAAAGCCGGCGCTGCCCCCGCAACGGTAAGCGAGTCAAGGATGTGCATCACGCCACTGTGCCTAGTCAGCATGGGAAGGCGCATATCCGGGAAGGGTTTATTGCCCCGCCACTCGCCAGCCCGGAAACCAGCCGAAGCGGTAAGTCGTTTGTATCGCGGAGGGCGATCCAGGTGGATCGCTGCGTTCCGCACCCCCATCTCACGTTCCTTCTCCCCGTACAAGCCCCGGTTGCCGGACAAGGCAAGACGCGCGCGTCTGCATTTGCCTGGCTTTATGCGAAATGCTTTAGGAAGGAATGCCATGTCGCCGATCCGTAGCTTCATCACCACCGCCGATGAACAAGTCCCGTTTGTCTCCGTCAAAGAGCGCATTGTGCAGGCCATGTGCGCCGCCAGCCTTGGCATCGTGCTGCTGTACGGTGCCGGTTTCGCCTCGATGGAAGCGCTGCACAACGCGGCGCATGACAGCCGCCACTCGGCCGGCTTCCCATGCCACTGATCCGCACCGCGCCCGCGGCAAGCCTGGGCACCTTCAACCGCATCATTGCCAGCGCGGCGGCGGCCGGCATCCTGGCCGGCCTGCTGCTGACCGGCGTGCAGCAGCTGCAAGTGGCGCCCATCATCTTGCAGGCGGAGGTGTTCGAGAGCGCCGCGCCGAAGGCACTGGAGCAGGCCGCGCCGCACAGCCACGCCGACGCCACGCCGCACGAGCATAGTCACGATGCAAAGCCGCACGAGCACGCGGAAGAGGGCGCCCATGAACACGGCGGCTGGCAGCCGGACGACGGCTTTGAACGCACCTTCTACACGGCGGTGGCCAACATCAGCGCCGGCGTCGGCTTCGCGCTGCTGCTGGCAGCGGCAATCAGCCTGCATGGCGGCGCAAGCGGCTGGCGCGTGGGCCTGCTGTGGGGCGCGGCCGGCTACACGGTCTTTTTCGTGGCGCCCTCGGTCGGCCTGCCGCCCGAGCTGCCGGGCACCGTCGCGGCGCCGCTGCTGGCGCGCCAGTTGTGGTGGACCGCCACCGTCATGGCCAGCGCAGGCGGGCTGGCGCTGCTGGTCTTCGCCAAAAACTGGCCGCTCAGGATCGCCGGCGCCTTGCTGCTGTTCGTGCCGCATCTGGTCGGTTCGCCCCAGCCGAAAATTCATTCGAGCAGCGCACCGCCCGAGCTGGCGCTGAGCTTCCTGTACGCGACCTTGCTGGCCAATGCCGTCTTCTGGGTGGCCATGGGCGCGCTGGCGGGCTACTTCTACAAGAAATTCGGCTGACCGATGCGCACCCATGACCGGCACGTGTTCATGTGCGTCGGCCCGCGCTGCACCGAAAACGGCGTGCAGGCGCAGGCCGTGTTCGAACACATGGGGCGCGAGATCGACGCCCATCCGGACCTCTGCGTCAAGCGCACCCGCACGCACTGCATGGTCGCGTGCCGCAATGAAGGGCCGATCGTGGTGGTGTACCCGGAAGGCGTGTGGTACCGGCGCGTCGACGAAGCGGCAGCAGGGCGCATCGTCGCCGAGCACCTGATCGGCGGCGCCGAAGTGAGCGACCTGATTTTCCATCGCATCGGCGAAGGCGACACAATTGTGGCGGACCATGACATCACCTGATTTTCCTCAAGGCCCGGCGCACATCGCGCTGCTTACCCATGCATCGAACGACCTGACGGTCCTGCACCACGCAGTGAGCCAGCTGCCGCCGGAGTTCCGCGCGGTGGCGGGCGTAAGCTTGCAGGGACTCGACGCCGACGGCGGCGCCACGACGCTGCTCTCGCGCGAGGTGCAGGGCGCGCGCATCATCATCCTGCGCGTGCTGGGCCGTCTCGGCAGCGTGCCCGGTTTTGCCGATCTGGTAAGCCACGCACGCCGCCACGGCCAGCACCTGATTGCGATCAGCGGCACGGGCGAGCCCGATCCCGAGCTGGCCGCGGTTTCGACCGTCGCTCCCGATGTGCTGCAACAGACACTGAACTACTTTCATTGCGGCGGCAGCGGCAATCTGGCGCAATTGCTGCGCTATTTGTCCGACCATCTGCTGCTTACCGGTTTTGGCTACGAGAGCGCGCTGCCGCTGCCCGAACACGGCATTTATCATCCTGACCTGGCGCAGGGCGCCGGCATCGACGACTGGCTGGCGCTGCGCAAACCTGACGCGCCGAGTGCCGGCATCGTGTTTTACCGCGCGCATTGGATGAGCGGGAACACGCGCTTCATCGATGCGCTGCTGGACGCACTGGAAAAGCGCGGCATGAACGTGCTGCCGGTGTTTACCGCCTCGCTGCGCAGCGGCGCCGGCGCCGGGGCACTGCCCGACGCGCTGCGCTACTTCAGCGACGCGCGCGGCGTGCATATCGATGTGCTGATCAACACCACCTCGTTCGCGATGGGCGAGATCACGCCGGGTGGACCCACGCCTGCCGGATGGTCGGTCGGCGTACTGGAAACGCTGAACGTGCCGGTGCTGCAGGCCATTACCAGCGGCATGACGCTGCCGCAGTGGGAGCAGTCCGCGCGCGGGCTTAATCCGCTCGACACGGCCATGAACGTGGTGCTGCCGGAATTTGACGGGCGCATCATCACCGCGCCGGTGTCGTTCAAGTCGCGCGCGGCCGGTTTACAGGGCGACGCGGTCGAATACGAACCGGTGCCGGACCGCGTGGCGCGCGTGGCTGGCATCGCAGCGCGCTTCGCACGCCTCAAGCACGTGCCGAACGCCGAGAAGCGCGTCGCATTCATGTTCACCAATTCGAGCAGCAAGGCTTCGCAGATCGGTAACGCGGTCGGGCTGGATGCCCCGGCATCGCTGATGCGCATTCTCGACGCCATGCGCGCCGCCGGCTACGACGTCGGCCAGCCGCCCGCCGACGGTACCACGCTGATTCACGACCTGGTGGCGCGCTGTTCGTACGACCAGATCTACGTGACAACGGAGCAGTTGCGCAATGCCGCCGGCCGCGTGCCCGCCGCGCAATACGCCACGTGGTTCGCCGAACTCACGCCCGACATGCAGGAAAAGATGAGCTCCCAGTGGGGCGCCGCTCCCGGAGAAGCCTACGTGTGCGACGGCCACCTGGCGCTGGCCGGCATCGAATTGGGTAATACCTTCGTCGCCCTGCAGCCGCCGCGCGGCTACGGCATGGACCCGGATGCGATCTATCACCAGAGCGACCTGCCGCCGACCCATCATTACTATGCGCTGTACCGCTGGCTGCGCGACGTCTGGCGCGCCGACGCCATCGTCCACGTCGGTAAGCACGGCACGATGGAATGGCTGCCCGGTAAAGGGGTGGGACTGTCGCAGAACTGCTTCCCTGACGCCTTGCTCGGCGACCTGCCGCTGTTTTACCCGTTCATCATCAACGACCCGGGCGAGGGTTCGCAGGCCAAGCGCCGCGCGCACGCCGTGGTGGTGGACCACCTGACGCCGCCGATGACCACTGCCGACACCTACGGTGCACTGGCGCAGCTGACGCAGCTGGTCGACGAGTATTATCAGGTCGAAGTGCTGGATCCGGCCAAACTGCCGCTGCTCCAGCAGCAGATATGGGAACTGGTCAAGCAGACCAACCTGAATGCGGACCTGCAGGCGCGCCTGCTGCACCACGACCATGACCATGACCACGATCATGGGCACGGCCATCACCATCATCACGACCATGACCACGATCATGATCATCACCACGAAGAAGACGGCGAACTCCCTGCCGCGCTGGCGTCGATGGGCGGCTCCGACGTGGCTCATCTGATCGAGGACCTCGATGGCTACCTGTGCGAACTGGGTTCGGCCCAGATCCGCGATGGCCTGCACATCCTCGGCGGTGGCCCTGACGCGCAGCAGATGCCGGCCATGCTGGTATCGCTAACGCGCTTGCCCAACCTCGATATTCCGGGCCTGCAGGCCGAAGTGTCGGCGCTGTTCGGCCTGACGATGGACCTGCTGCTGGACCAGAAGGGCCGCCGCATCAATGTCGTGCCTGCACTGGCGCGCCTCGCACAGTGTGCCGTCGTCACGCGTTCGGACGCGCTCGACGCCATCGATGCGCTGTGTCTGCGCCTGTTTACCGAACTGTCGGCACGCGATTACAGGCCGGCCGCCATCGATGAAGTGCTCAACCTCGTCTTCGCCGATATCGACGGGGACGCGGTCGCCGCGCCGCTGCTCCAACCCGCCCAACGCGCAAAGGCGAGCATGCTGTCGCAAATGGGCAAGCCGCGTCCGGCACCGGCGCGCGCGCCTGCCGCTACCGTCAAGCCAGCATTGAATCGCTTTGACGCGCTGCGCAAGGTGCTCGGTTTCGCCTGCATCCAGCTGGTACCAAACCTGGCGCGCGCTACCGACGAAATCGATAATCTGATCAACGGCCTGTCCGGACAGTATGTACCGGCCGGTCCGAGCGGCTCGCCCACGCGCGGCATGGCGCACATCCTGCCGACCGGGCGCAATTTCTACTCGGTGGACCCGCGCAGCGTGCCGTCGCAATCGGCATGGCGCGTCGGCCTGCAACTGGCACACGAGGTATTGACGCGTCACGAACGCGAAACCGGCGAGTATCCCGAGAGCGTCGCGATTAGCATCTGGGGCACCAGCGCGATGCGTACCCACGGCGACGACGTGGCCCAGATCCTGGCGCTGCTCGGCGTGCGGCCGGTGTGGCGCGCTGAAAGCCGCCAGGTGAGCGGCGTCGAAGTGATCCCGCTCGAAGAACTCAAGCGCCCGCGCATCGACGTCACGACGCGTATCAGCGGCTTTTTCCGCGACGCGTTCCCGCAGTTGATCGATCTGATTGACGACGCTGTCAACACCGTCATCCAGCTGGACGAACCGCTCACCCACAATTTCGTGCGCAAGCACTACCTGGCCGAACTCGGTGGCTGGATCGAACAGGGCCTGACGCAGGAAGAGGGCGCGCGGCGCGCCTCGTACCGCGTGTTCGGCGCCAAGCCGGGCAGCTACGGCGCCGGCATTCTGCCGCTGATCCAGCACAAGAACTGGGAAGCGGACGCCGATTTCGCCGAGGCCTACGTCAACTGGGGCGGCTACGCCTATGCGCGTGGCGAACAGGGCGCCGACCAGCGCGACGCCTTCAAGGTGCGCCTCTCCGGCGTGCAGGTGGCCCTGCACAACCAGGACAACCGCGAACACGATATCTTCGACAGCGACGATTACCTGCAATTCCATGGCGGGATGATCGCCACCATCCGCGCACTGACCGGCCAGCAGCCGCGCCACTATTTCGGCGACAGCCACGACCCGGCGCGGGCGCAGGTGCGCGACCTGAAAGAAGAAACCTTGCGCGTGTTCCGCTCGCGCGTGGTCAATCCCAAATGGCTGGCCAGCATCCAGCGCCACGGCTACAAGGGCGGGCTGGAATTGACGGCCACCGTCGACTACCTGTTCGGCTACGACGCCACGGCGCAGGTAATGGACGACTGGATGTACGAAGACGTGGCCCAGGCCTACGGCTTCGACGACGACATGCAGCGCTTTCTGGAAGAAGCCAATCCGTGGGCGCAGAACGCCATCGCCGAGCGCCTGCTGGAAGCGGCCAGCCGCGGCATGTGGGCCGAGCCGCGCCCGGAAACGCTGGCCAAACTGCGCGAACTGTATCTCGATAGCGAAACCCTGCTCGAAGCACGCGGCGAAACGGCACGTAATGGATAAGATGAAGATCACGAATTTTCCGTTCTCGGCCATCGTCGGCCAGCCCCAGTTGCAGCGTGCGCTGATGCTGTGCGCGGTCGATCCCGGCATGGGCGGTGTGCTGATCCGCGGCGACAAGGGCACCGCCAAGAGCACGGCGGCGCGCGCGTTGGCCGACGTGCTGCCGCAGATCGACACCGTGGCCGGCTGCGCCTACAACTGCAGCGCCGGTGCGGTTTCGGAACACTGCGAGGCTTGCGCCACCGGTACGCCACGCCTGGGGCCCGTGCCCTTTGTGACCCTGCCTCTGGGCGCGACCGAAGACCGGGTGATCGGCAGCGTCGACCTGGCCCGCGCGTTGCAGGGCGGTCAGCGCGTTTTCCAGCCAGGCCTGCTGGCGGCAGCGCACAGGGGCGTGCTGTATATCGATGAAGTCAACCTGCTGGCCGATCACCTGGTCGACGTGCTGCTCGACGTGGCGGCCATGGGCGTCAATTCTGTTCAGCGCGAAGGGCTGTCGATCCGCCACCCGGCGCGTTTCACGCTCGTTGGCACGATGAATCTGGAAGAGGGCGACCTGCGCCCGCAACTGCTGGACCGCTTCGCCCTGATGGTCGAAGTGGCGGCGCCGCGCGACAAGAAGGTGCGCTCGGAAGTGGTACGCCGGCGGATCGCCTTCGAGGCCGATCCGGCCGGTTTCAGCGCAGCGTGGGACGACCAGCAGCAGGCATTGCACCGCCAGCTTGTTGAAGCCCAGCGCCTGCTGCCGCAAGTGACGCTGGATGACGCCATGCTGGACCTGATCAGCCATTTGTGCTGCGAGTTCGAGGTGGCCAGCCTTCGTGCGGACATCGTCATGCACAAAGCATCGCGCGCACTGGCGGCGCTCGACGGACGGTTGCAGGTCACGCCGGCCGACCTGCGCAGCGCGGCCGAACTGGTGCTGCCGCACCGGCGCCGCCGCAAGCCGTTCGAGCAGCCCGGCCTCGATCATGATCGCCTCGATGAACTGATGCGCGAGGCGGCCCCTCCGCCACCGGCGCAGGACGACGCCGGCGAAGCGGAAGATGGCGAGCAAACGCCGTCCGGCGAGCAGGGCGAGGAACAGGTGTTCGCGGCCGCCGCCAGCGCTAGCGCGCCGCGCATCGTGGTCGAATCGACAGCGGGCCACAGCAGCGCGGGCCGCCGCAGCGAGGCGATGGGCGCCGCGCGCGGACGCGTGGTGCGCGCCGTGCCCGACGAAAAGCCGACCAGCATCGCCATCGGCGCGACCTTGCTCAGCGCCGCGACGCGCGAGCCGGGCCACGTACAGGTCACGCGGGCCGACCTGCACCAGCAGATCCGGGTCGGTAAAAGCGCGAACCTGATCCTCTTCGTGGTCGACGCCTCTGGCTCAATGGCCGCGCAGCGCCGCATGGAAGCGGTCAAGGGCGCCGTGCTGGCGTTGCTGACGGACGCCTACCAGCGGCGCGATACGGTGGCCGTGATCTCCTTCCGCGGCCAGTCGGCACATCTGTTGCTGGCGCCGACGGGCAGCGTGGACCGCGCCGAGCAGGGCCTGTCGGAATTGCCGACCGGCGGGCGCACACCCTTGCCGCATGCCCTGCACCTGGCGCTGGAAACGCTTGAAAAATCGGCGCATCGCGCGCCGGCGCTGATGGTGCTGCTCACCGACGGCAAGGCCAATGTGCCGCTGGCCGCCGATGGCGACCCATGGCGCGAATCGCTCGACCTGGCCGGCAAGCTGGCGGAACGTGGCGTGCCGGCGCTGGTGCTCGATACCGAGAGCGGCTATCTGCGCCTTGGACGGGCTGCGCAACTGGCGCAGACCCTGGGCGCCGAGTGCCTGACCCTCGAGCAGCTATCGACCGACAACCTGGCGCTGACGATTCGTGCGCGCCTGGCACCAACCTGACAATACGCATATTTAGGAGCACCTTGACATGATCATTTGCATAGGCGCGGGACCCGGCGACGTCGGCTACCTGACGCAGCGCGGCGCGCAGCTCATTCGCGAGGCCGACGTCGTCGCCGGCTTCGACGCGGTGTTGAACGTGGTCCAAAGCCTGATTCCGGCCGAGGCCCAGGTCATCGGCATGGCTTACCGCGATCAGGTCGCGCAGCTCGACGAAGTGGCGCGCCTGCACCACGCGGGCAAGCGCTGCGTGGTCGTCTTCATGGGAGATATCCATTTCAGCGGCTTCCAGTACCTGGAACGGGTCGAACGCGCGTGCGGCCACCCGGTCGAATCGCTGCCTGGCATTTCGTCGGCCCAGATCCTGGCCTCGCGCGCCAAGGTCTGTTTCGACGAGACGACCTTCATCACCTTCCACCGGCGTGGCGACCTCGATCCCTTCAAGCGCCATCTGGTGCATGTGCTGCAGGACCAGCGCAACGCGATTGTGATTCCGTGTCCGTGGGACGCGGCGCGCTCCTTCATGCCGTGGCATATCGCAGCCTACCTTCTGGAAAACGGCATCTCGCCCGATCATCCGACCGAAGTGTGGGAGAACCTGACACGCGGCGAAGCGGAATGGCATGGCAGCCTGCTGGAATGCGCCAGCCATACCTGTTCCGACATGAGCATCATGCTGATTCGCACGCTCGCGCCGATGGCCAGCCAGATCGAGGCGGCACCCGCACCATGACCCAAACAGAAAAATTCGGCATCGTCGTGGCGGGCCATGGCAGCCGCGATCCCGACGCCGTGCGCGAATTCGAAGCACTGGTCGAACTGGTACGCGCGCGTGCGCCCGACGATATCGTCACGCACGGCTACCTGGAATTCTCCAGCCCGACCATCGCCGAGGCGGTACAAGCCAATTTAGTCACCGGGACGCGCCAGGTGGCGGTGGTGCCCGGCGTGCTGCTGGCCGCCCGCCACGCCAAGAACGACATGCCGGCTGAAGTGCAGGCCATGGCGCGCGACTATCCGGACATCGATTTCCATTTCGGCGCGCCGATGAACCTGCACCCGCAACTGCTGCAACTGGCGCAGGAACGCATCGTCGAAGCGGAGGCCACGTCGCCGCTGACGGTGCGCCGCTCCGACACCTGCCTGGTGCTGGTCGGACGTGGCACCACCGACCCCGACGCCAACGGCGAAGTGGCCAAGCTGGCGCGCATGCTGGAAGAGGGCATGGGCTTCGGCGGCGTGTACGTATGCTATTCGGGCACGGCCACGCCGCTGGTGGCGGACGGCTTGCGCGCCGCGGCCCGCATGGGCTACCAGCGCCTGGTTGTCTTGCCTTTCTTTTTGTTCGACGGCGTACTGGTCAAGCGCATCTACGCGGCCGCCGACGACTTGCGCGAGCGCGAGCCGGGCCTGGAAGTGCTCAAGGCCGGCTACTTCGGCGTGCATTCGCATGTGGCCGACGTGATCATCGAGCGCGCGCGCGAGGCGGTGGCCGGGCGCGCCGCCATGAACTGCTCGCTGTGCAAATACCGCGTGCAGATCGTCGGCTTCGAGCAGCAGGTGGGTGAGCCACAGCAGGCCCACCATCTGGCCGTGCGCGGCTTGCTGGCGCAGGAACCGGCAGTGGTGGCCACGCCAACGTACGCCCCGTACGAGCCGCATCCGATCGAGGCGGAGAGCTTCCAGATCATCGCCGCGGGGCGCGACTGGTCGGGATTCCCGGCATCGCACATGACAATCCTCCAACGGCTGGTGCACACCAGCGGCGACTTCGGGGCCGTGGACGACATGTACTTTTCGCCGGGCGCGGTCGAAAGCGGGATTCTGGCGCTGTTGCGCTGCAAGCGCGTGCTGACCGATGTGACCATGGTGCAGACGGGCCTCAAGCGCCAACTGCTCGAAACACTTGGCATCGACACCTGGTGCGGCGTGCATGACCGCGAAACGCACCTGATGTCGGCGGCGGAAGGCATTACGCGCTCGGCGGCGGGCATCCGGCGCGGTTGGCAAAAATTCGGCAACGACGTGGTGCTGTCGATCGGCGACGCGCCAACGGCCATCGCCGAAGCGGTGCGGCTGATCCGCGACCATGGCTGGCGCCCGCAGCTCGTGATTGGACTACCGGTCGGCTTTGTCGGCACGCGCGAAACCAAGGATGAACTGCGGCGCTGCCTGCAGGTGCCGCGCATTACCAACAGCGGCACGCGCGGCGGGTCGCCGTGGGCGGCGAGCGTGGTCAATGGCCTGATGATTGACGCGCTCAATCAGCTTGCAGGGTATGAAGCACGTTGAACGGGTTCAGTTCGATCTTGCCATCCCGGCGTTAAATGGGCTAAGGCGTGGCCGCACAACAGGCAGTTGCGCCACGGCGGCGGTTAAGGCAGCACTTGGGTTACTGCTGCACGGCGCGCGCGTCGACATGGTCAGGGTCAGCCTGCCCGACGGTGTGCATTATCTCGACGTGCCGGTCCAACTGGTCGATTGGGCCGATAGTGGCGCGGTGCGGGCCGAGGTGCTCAAGGATGGCGGCGACGATCCGGACAATACGCACGGCGCCACCATCTTTGCCGAAGTGCGGCGCAACGATGCGCGTGCGGTGCGCTTTTTCGCCGGGCGCGGCGTGGGCACGGCGACCCGCCCCGGCCTGCGCGTGGCGGTGGGCGAGCCGGCGATCAACCCCGTGCCGCGCCAGATGATGCGGCGCGCGGTGGAAGAAATGCTGGACGACGCCATGGCGGAGCCGCCCGACAGCGGCTTCGACCTGACCATCGGCTGCGAGAACGGGGAAGTCATCGCGCGCAAGACCTTCAACCCGCGCCTGGGCATCGTGGGTGGTATTTCGATACTCGGCACCTCGGGGATCGTCGAGCCGATGTCGCTGTCGACGTGGATTGCCTCGGTCGAAGTGTATGTGCGTGTGGCGCTGGCGGCGAGCACCGAGAGCGTGGCTTACCTGCCCGGCAAGATCGGCCGCGAGTTTGCCAGCGGGGTGCTTGGATTGCCGGACGAACGCTCGGTGCAGATCGCAAATTTTCTCGGCGACGCGCTGGACTTCACCGAAAAGGCGCTGCGGGAGGATAAGCGCGGCCTGGATGTGCTGTGGCTAGCCGGCCACCCCGGCAAGCTGGCCAAGGTGCTCGACGGGTTTTGGGATACGCATTCGAGCAAGAGCAACATGGCAATGGCAGGCGTCGCGCGCGTGGTCGCGCAGATGGGCGGCGATGCGCAACTGGTACAAGATATGGAAAATGCAAACACAGTGGAAGCAGCAATGGAACGTTTAAAGAGTGAGCCTTTCGCCAAAACGGTGTGGATCGAGATCGAGCGCCGCATCGGTGCGCTCGCGCACGCGCGCGTACCGTCGGTCAAGCGCCTCGAAGTGCGCCTGTTCGACCTTGCCGGCAACGCACTCGGGGTGGACGCATGAGCATCGGCACTCTCTGGGGCATCGGTGTCGGCCCGGGCCCGGCCGGCTATCTGCCACTGGCGGCGCTGGACGCGCTGCGCCGCGCCGACCTGATTTACGCGCCGCGCGCGCGCGGGGCCGAGCTGTCGGTCGCGCTGCAGTGCCTGGCCGGGATCGACATCGACCCGGCCAAGCTGCGCGAGATCGAATTCAACATGGACCCGGACCGCTCGGTCCTGAGCGAGCATTACGCGCAACTGGCCGACGCCATCGCGCTTGAACTGCGCGCCGGGCGCGACGTGGCCTACCTGACCATCGGCGATTCGCTGACCTATTCGACCTACGGCTATGTGCTCGCGGCCCTGCGCGCGCGCATTCCGGATCTGCCGCAGCGCACCTTCCCGGGCATTACCAGCTACGCGGCCGCCGCATCGGCGCTGGCGTGGCCGCTGGGGGAGGGCAAGGAACGGGTATTGATCTTGCCATGCCCCGAAACGGCGGAGGAACTGCGCAGCGACATTTTGACGCACGACATCGTGGTGCTGATGAAGGTCGGCGCGCGCCTGGGCTGGGTGCTGGACCTGCTGCGCGAGATGGGCATTGCCGACCACTGCGCCTTCGCGCGCCGCATCGGCCTGCCCGGCGAGCTACTCGCATCAGGCGTCGGCGACCTTGTGGCAAACGATGCGATGGGCTACCTGGCCACCTTGCTGGTGCGCCGTCAACCACGGCAGGAGAGATAAGATGAAAGTGTACTTCGTAGGAGCGGGCCCCGGCGCCGCCGATTTGATCACCCTGCGCGGCGCGCGCCTGCTCGGCAGTGTCGACATGGTGCTGTACGCCGGCTCGCTGGTGCCCACCGGGATGCTGACGCACTGCCGGCCCGATGCCGAGATCATTGACACCGCCAAGCTCGATCTGGAGCAGCAGCAGGCCTGCTACGTGCGCGCTCAGGAAAATGACATCGACGTGGTGCGCCTGCACTCGGGCGACCCGGCCATCTACGGAGCCACCGCCGAACAGATGCGCCGTCTCGACGCGCTGGGCATCGCGTATGAAGTGGTGCCGGGCGTGTCGTCGTTTACGGCAGCGGCAGCGGCCATCAGCGCCGAACTGACCAAGCCGGAAGTGTCGCAGAGCGTGATCCTCACGCGCGTGTCGGGCCGCGCGTCGGCCGTACCGGAACTCGAATCGATCGCGCGCCTGGCCGAACACCGCGCCACCATGTGCATCTTCCTGTCCGGACCGCACCTGAAAAAGATCGTCGGCGACCTGTCGCTGCACTATCCGCAGGAAACGCCGGTGCGCCTGGTCTACCGCGCCACCTGGCCGGAACAGAAAATCTACCAGGGCACGCTCGGTACGGTGCTGGAAGATACCAAACGCGGCGAATGGAACCTGACCACCATGATGCTGGTCGGCGCGGCGCTCGACAAGGACGTCGCCGTCGAATCGAGCCTGTACTCGAAGGACTTCACGCACCTGTTCAGGGTCGTCAAGAAGAACAAGGCGGAGGCGGCGTCGTGAACGTAGCGCCGGCCATCTGGCTGGTGCGCGCGCATGGCGAGGAGCTGGCGGCGGTGCTGCAAGCGGCGCTGGGAGCCGAGGTGTATCGCCCTTGGCTCCACGATGGCGTCAGCCACAAGGCGCAGTTCGGCGAATGCTACCGCCGCCACGCGCAGTGGATCGTGATCGGCGCGACCGGCATTGCGGTGCGCTTTCTGGACGGCTTGCCGATTGATAAACATACCGACCCGGCGGTCGTGGTGCTGGACGAAGCGGGGCGCTTTGCCGTGTCGCTGCTGGCCGGGCATGAAGGCGGCGCGAATGCGCTGGCCTACACGGTCGCGCGGCTGGTTGGGGCAACCCCGGTGGTAACCACCGCCACCGAGGCGTTGAAGCCGCTGGTGGCCGGCATCGGCTGCCGCAAGGGCGTGCCGGCCGAGCGGATCGAAGCGGCGCTGCGCCATGCGCTGGGCGCGCGCAGCATTGAAGAAGTGCGCGAGGTGGCGACCGTGGACCTGAAAGCGAATGAACCTGGCCTGCTGGAGTTTTGCAGCCGGCATGGGCTGCCGCTGCGCGTGTTCGCGCGCGCCACGCTGGCGGCGCGCCCGTGGGTCAGCGTGCCGTCGGACTGGGTGCGCAGCAATGTGGGATTGGATGGCGTGTGCGAACCGTGCGCGCTGGTGGCCAGCCCGCGCGGCGCGCTGCTGGTGCCGAAAACGTGCCTGGACGGCGTGGCCGTCGCGGTGGTTGAAGATAAATGGATGGAGATCTGATGAGTGGTGTACTGAATCTGGTGTCGGTGGGTCCCGGTTACGAGGACCTGATCGCACCGCGCGCGATTGCGGCGCTGAAGGACAGCGACGTGATCGTGGCGTATGAGCTGTATTTGCGCTGGATCATGCCGCATGTCGAGGGCAAGGAGATCCATACGCCGCCGCTGACGCAGGAGCGCGAGCGCGCCTTGCTGGCGATTGAAAAAGCTCGTGGCGGCGCGCGCGTGTCGCTCATTTCCAGCGGCGACATCGGCATTTACGCGATGGCGGCGCTGGCCTACGAAGAGATGAGCGAGATTGATACCTACCAGGTCAACCTGATCCCGGGGATCACGTCGGCCAACGCCTGCGCCTCGCTGCTTGGCTCCCCGCTGTCGCACGACTTTGCCACGCTCAGTCTGTCGGACTTGCTGTGCCCCTGGGAGTGGATCGAGCACCGCGCGCGCCACATCGCCCAGGCCGACCTGGCCTGCGTGATGTACAACGTGCAAAGCGCCAGCCGCCAGCAGGGCGTGTACCGCGTGCTCCAGCTGATGCTCGAATCGAAGGCGCCGCATACCCTGTGCGGCGTGGTCAAGAACGCATACCGCCCGGGGCAGGAAGTGAGCATCCACCGGCTCGACGAGTTGCCGTCGCTGCAGTTCGACATGCTCACCACCATCGTGGTCGGCAACCGCTTCACCCAGCGCAAGCGCGGCCAGATCTTTACGCCGCGCGGCTACAACGACTGGGATGCAAAGGCGGACAGCACGCTGCCGCAGCGCCAGGAACTGCCCGATGGCGGCGTGTGGGTGTTTTCCGGCACCAGCGACGGCAATGCGCTGGCGGCGCGGCTGGCAAGCGGCCAATCGCGCCCCGTGGTGGTGTCGGCGGCAACCGACCATGGCGGCGACGTGGCGATCAAGGCCTGTCCCGGCGCCACCGTCTGGGCTGGGCGGCAGGGCATCGAGGCGCGGCGCCAGGCGCTGGTGGCCAGCGGCGCAAAGGTATTGGTGGACGCCACCCATCCTTACGCGACCAGCATGTCGGAGCAGCTGATCGGCCTGTCGCGCGAACTGGGCATCCCTTACCTGCGCTATGAACGGCCCAGCAGTTTCAGTGCGCTTGATGGCACCTGGTGCGCCTCGCCCCAGGAAGCTGCCCAACGCGCCATTGCGCTGGGCAAGCGCATCTTCCTTTCAACCGGATCGAAAGACCTGGCGACGTTCGTGCAGGCCGAGGGCGCCGCCGACCGCCAGTGGTTCGCGCGCTTGACGGCCGAACCGGAATTCATCGAGCGCGCGGTGGCGCTGGGCGTGGCGCGCGAGCGCATCTGCGCCATGCAGGGGCCGTTCTCCGCGGATTTCAACATGGCCTTGTGGCGCGACTGGCACATCGACTGCGTGGTGACCAAGGATTCAGGCGACGCCGGCGGCTACGCGTCCAAGGTGCATGCCGCAAAAGCCCTCGGCATCCCCCTGCTGGTGATTGGCCGCCCGCCAGTCGACTATCCGGCCATGTGCGGCAGCGCGGATGACCTCATCGCGCAGCTGGCGGCACTGGACCTGGCATGAAGCAGCTGATTCCCGTCACGATCGTGACCGGCTTTCTGGGCTCGGGCAAAACAACCCTGCTGCGCAGCCTGATCGAAAAGCGCCAGAGCCGCCGCCTGGCACTGCTGATCAACGAGTTCGGCGAAATTTCGATCGACGGCGCGCTGGTGCGCGGCGAGGCGGGTGTCGACGACCAGGTGCGGGTCCACGATTTTCCGTATGGGCTGATTGCCTATGGCGATGACGAACTGTTTTTGCCGACCATGCAGGCCATCGCCGCGCGCCGTGCGAACGTCGACCACGTGCTGATCGAAACGTCCGGCCTGGCGCTGCCGACCGCCATCATGGAGATGCTGCAAAGCCCTGAACTGGCCGAGGACTTTATCCTCGACGCCACGCTGGCCGTGGTCGATACGCCGCTGCTGCTGTCGGACCAGTTCGAGACCGGCACGGGCAGCGACGCCGCGGCCACCGTGTTCGGGCAGCAGCTCGAATTTGCGGACGTGGTGGTGCTTAACAAGATCGATGAGCTGGACGACGACGCGCTGCTGCTGGCCGAAACACGCGTGCGCGAGCGCGCGCCCAAGGTGCGTTTCCTGGAACTGGCGCACAAGGCCCAACTCGATATCCGCCTCGCGCTCGGCCTGCGCCTGCACCAGCCGACCCGCACCGAGCATGCGCACAGCTACACGCCGCTGGCCACCATGCCCGGTCCCGGCGCCGGCGTGCTGGCCGAGCAGGGGCGCCTGAACGGGCATGCGCATTCGGGCCTGGCCGCGCACTCGCACGGGCTGGCCACGCACAAGCATTTTCACGAGCAGGACCCGGGCTGGCTGTCGTTCGTGCTGCGCAGCGATGCGCCGCAAAGCGCCGACAAGGTGCGCCACGCCTTGCAGGAGGCGGTGCGGCTCGAACCAGTGTTGCGCAGCAAGGGTTTTATTCGCACCAGCGAGACCGGTCAGGCGGTGCTGGTGCAGGGCGTGCGTTCGCGCGTGATGATCAGTGTCGACGCGGTGCGCCCGGCGGCGCGCCGCTCGGAACTGGTGATCATCGGTTACCACGCCAGCCGCACGCGCGTTGCGGCGGTACTGTCGGAACTGACCGGAACCGCGTGGCGATAAACCATTCATTCATTTTTCTATCTTGGAGCTTCACATGCAATCGACATTCATCCGTACCCTGGCGCTGGCGCCCTTGTTCTACTGCGGCGCGGCGCTGGCCCATCCCGGTCATGACGGCGGCCTGCTGGCCGGCCTGGCGCATCCGTTTTCGGGACTGGACCACATGCTGGCCGCAGTCGCCGTCGGCATCTGGGCCGCGCAGCTGGGCGGCCGCGCCAAATGGCTGCTGCCAGCGAGTTTCATCGCCTTGCTTGGCGCCGGCGGCATGATGGGCATGGCCGGCGTGGGCATCGCCGCGCTGGAAAGCGCGATTATCGCGTCGGTGCTGGTGCTCGGCCTGTCGATCGCCTTCCAGGTCAAGCCGATGCCGGCGGCCGGCGCATTGATGGTCGGTGCATTCGCGGTCGTTCACGGCCTGGCGCACGGCGCCGAAATGCCGGCGTCGGGCAGCGCCGGGATGTATTTCATGGGCATCCTGGCGGCGAGCGCCATGCTGCTGGCCGGTGGCATGCTGGCTGGCGCCGTGATGCGCCGGCAGCAGGCATGGCTGCGTGGCGCCGGCGCGCTGATCGCCTTGGGCGGCGTCTGGATCGGCGCCGCTTTTTAAGCAGGCTGCGCGTCCGCTGCGCTCATTCCCATGGCCAGCGGGCCGCGTCCGCACAGGGCAATGTCCCAGTGCTGCGTTTTCAGGGTGGGAAACAGGGCGGCGCCCGCCAGAACCAGGCGGCTCGTCGCTTTCCATAGCGGTGCCGGGATGTCGGCATCCATGCCGGCCTGTTTCCACGCCGCGCGCAGGATGTGCGGGCCGTGCGCCGACATGGCCACGGTGACCCGCAGGCCGCCATGGCGGTGCGGCGATGTCAGTTCCTGCAGCAGGTAGCCGCGCGCGCATGGCAGTTCAATCAACTGCACCAGATCGGCCAGCGCAATCAGCGCGCCGTTGCCGAGCACCGCTGCATCGCTGCTTTTTTCGTAACTGATCGCTGAAAATGTCTCCGCGCCACCGTCGCCGCACGCCGGCACGAACAGCAGCGGATAGACCGCCGCGTCGCCCAGGTAGCGGCGCGCATCGGCCGCGCCTTGCAGGGACCGCACGCCGTCCAGCGCGCGGCCGGCGCAATTGAACAGGGCGGCCGTGCGCGGGCAGGGCAGGCTGTTGGCCAACATCGCGCTGTGAAACGCAATCTGGTCGGGGGCGCAGGCGCGCTGCTGCACCGGCGCGCGCCGGGGTTGCTCGGGGTGCAACACCCGCTGCACGAGGTCGTGCGCCTGCGCGAACACGCTTTTATGTGCTTCGATGGCCAGGCCGATGTAGGACATGCCGTTCCCCTTGCTGTGCTCGCAGTCGCGATCTGTGGAAATTGTGGAGCCACAATATTTCTTTGGATCAATGTACCGCGAACAATCTGCAACGAGCATGAGCTAAACCAATGTTTGCGCCGCCAGTGCGAAAACCCCACACCGCAACACATGGCGTCCCGATCGAGGCCCGAATGCGAATAAACCACGGTATTCATCAGTAACTGGTTTCGCTACCCGATAACTCCATTGATCTGAAAGCATCCGCTTCCTACATTAAATTTTGGCGCTTAATGATATTAGTAAAAGGTTGGTAGTTTTATTATTTCAACCACCGGTATCCGACAGCACCGAAGCCCGCATGCCTTATGCCGATGGCAATGCGACATTGCTGGCGCCACGGTCGGATTTCATGATCCCGGAACTCGTGCGGTGCGCGCCCCTCCTCTTGAAAACAGCCTGTTGTGGCGGCGGTTGTACAAAGTTCCGCAATTCATCGTTATGGCAATTTTCGGAATTTATTCATGCTATAGTTTATCGGCAATGTGTCTCCGAAAGCTGTCATGGCATTTCGCAACGCGTCCTCCGGATTCCAAGCATATTGGACCGAAAATGATTCGTAATTGAATTGTTGGGTTGACATTGCGGTGCCACCCCGCGTCGTTCATCGGCGCTGGGACTGAGATGCATTTCTCAAAGGAGAGAGCCTGCCATGAAGCACGCGCCAGTGTCGCCACCGCAGCCAGATGCCTCCAAGGCACGCTCCGGCATTACCGGACTCGATGAGATGACCGGCGGCGGCTTGCCGCGCGGCCGCACGACGCTGCTGGCCGGCGGTCCCGGCTCCGGCAAGACCGTGGTGTCGCTGCAGTTCCTGGTCAACGGCGCCCGCGAGTGCGACGAGCCGGGCATCTTTGTCGCCTTCGAGGAATCGGCGCAACGCATCGCGGCCAATGCGCAAGGCTTCGGCTGGGGAATCGACGAATTACAGAAAAATAATCAGCTCTGCTTCCTCGATGCGCAGCCCGCGCCCGACCTGGTCCTGTCCGGCAGTTTCGATTTAAGCGGCATGCTGGCGGTGCTGGACGGGCAGGTCAAGGCACTGAAGGCCAAACGGGTGGTCGTCGACGCGCTCGATATCGTGCTGGCGCTGCTGCCCGATCCCATGTCGAAGCGGCGCGAGATTTATCGGCTGCACGACTGGCTGCTGGCGAATGGCTTGACGGCCATAATCACGGCCAAGGCCGGCGGCGATGCGACAGGCGCGATGCTCGAGCAGACGCTCGGGTTCATGCAATTCATGGTCGACTGCTCGATTCTGCTCAATCATGGCGTGGTGCTTGGCGTGTCACAGCGCAATATCCGGATTCAGAAATACCGGGGCGCCGTGTTCGACGAGAACGAGTCGCCTTTCTTGATCAGCAAGAAGGGTTTCGAAGTGGCGGTCGCGCGCACCCTGGGCCGGCTCGACACGCTGGTCTCGAGCGAGCGGGTGTCGAGCGGCGTGGAGCGCCTCGATACCATGCTGGGCGGCGGCTATTACCGCGGCGCGAGCGTGCTCATCACCGGTTTTCCCGGCACCGCCAAGACCACCCTGAGCGGTGCATTCGCCGAGGCTGCCTGTCAGCGCGGCGAGCGCACGATGTTCGTCAGCTTCGATTCCGACGGTTCCGAGGTCGTGCGCAATCTCAATTCGGTGGGCATCCGGCTCGCACCCTACCTCGAGAGCGGCGTGCTGCGCATCATCTCGGCGCGCACCATCACCGGCAGCGCCGAAACCTACCTGGGGCGCATCAAGGCGCTGGCCGAGGAACACGAGGCGCGCTGCCTGGTCATCGATCCGGTGTCGACCCTGTCGAAGTCGGGTAACGAACTGACCGCGCACAACGTCGCCGAGCGCCTGATCGACTGGTCCAAGGGGGCCGGCACCACGCTCGTGTGCACCAGCCTGCTCGACGAAATGGCGACCCAGAGCGAGGGCGGCTCGCCGCTGCAGATATCGACCCTGGCCGACACCTGGATTCACCTGAACTACCTGGTCCAGGGCGGAGAGCGCAATCGCGGCATGTCGATCATCAAGTCGCGCGGAACCTCGCATTCGAACCAGGTGCGCGAACTGATCCTGAGCGACAAGGGCGTCACCCTGGCCGACACCTATACCGCCGGCGGCGAAGTGCTGATGGGCACGATGCGCTGGGAAAAGGAGAGTGCGGAGCGGGTGGCCGCCGAAGTGGCCGAGGCGGCCGCCAGGCTCAAGAAAGTCCGGCTCGACGCCGAGGAAGCCGAGCTGGAAGTGCGGGTCAAGTCCCTGCAGGCCGAACTGATCGCCAAGCAGGCCGAGAAAATCCTGCTCGCCAGCACCACCGAGGGCCGGGCCCGCGAACTGACGCGCGGGCGCAGCGAGATGGCCGAACTGCGCGGGGCCGACGCCGCCCATCCGCGGCCCGGTGCGGCATGAGCCAGTCCAAGCCCATTTTCATATTCCGCCTGTATGTGGCGGGGGAAGCCCATAATTCGGTGCTGGCCCGGGCCAACTTGCGCGCCTTGTGCGAAACTTATTTGCCCGAGCAGCATCAGATCGAGGTGCTGGACGTCTTTCGCGAACCGAAGCGGGCGCTGGAGGATGCCATCTTCATGACCCCGACCCTGATCAAGCTCGCCCCCGCCAGCGTCAGCCGCATCGTCGGCACGCTGAGCCAGACCCAGTCGGTCCTGCTGGCCCTCGGGCTCGATGGCCATCTGCCATGAGCACCAGCCTGGAATTGGAGACAGGGTACGGCGAGGTGACCGACCTGATCGCTGCGCTGCATGCCAACGTGGCCCGCCTGGAGGAATTGACCGGCGGCGAAATCGATACCATCACCGACCCCCACGGGCAGCCCTTCCTGCTGCGCCGCGCCCAGGCGCAGGTGCGCCTGAACGATGCCAGCCGGCTCGATGCGATCCTCAATTCGCTGCCCGCCTACATCGCCATCCTCGACGCCGATGGCGTCATCATGTCGGTCAACCAGGCCTGGGCGGCATACGACACGCCGCTGGCCCTTGCCGCCGCAGCCGGTCCGGGCCATGCGGTCGGCACCAACGTCCTCGAGCAATGCGCGCTGGTCGTCGGCGAAGGCGCCGACCAGGCGCGCCAGGTGGCCGACGGCATCGGCCAGGTGCTCAACGGCCGCACCCGCCATTGGTCGTTCGAGTATGCGTGCAGGACGGCCGGCATCCAGTCATGGCTGCTGCTCACCGTCACCCCGCTGGCCGACAAGAACCTGCACGGCGTGGTCGTGATGTACATGGATGTGAGCGAGCGCAAGCGGGGCGAGGACGAGTTGCGGCGCTTTCGCACGGCGATGGATTGCACCGATGATGCGATTTTCCTGGTCAACTGCACCAGCATGCGCTTTGTCGAATTGAATGCCGCGGCCAGCAGGATGCTCGGCTATTCGCGCGAGGAACTGCTGGGCATGGGCCCGTGCGATATTACCGCCGAGTCGACCTGGCCCGAGATGGCGCTGCTGTACGAACGGCTCATGGCCAACAGCGGCAGCAGCCTGTCGGACGAGATGGCGCTGATCCGCAAGGATGGCTCGCAGGTGCAGGTCGAGTTTCACCGGCAAGCCCTGGCGTCGGGGCCGGACTGGATCATCGTGGCCGTGGTGCGCGATATCAGCGAGCGCAAGGAGGCGGCGCTGCGCCTGCAGTACCAGGCCCATCACGACGGACTCACCGGTCTGCCGAACCGCACCCTGTTCTACGATACCCTGACCCGCACGCTGCACCAGGCCACCCAGCATGACTGGACGGTCGCGGTGCTGTTTCTCGATCTCGACAACTTCAAGACCGTCAACGATACGCTGGGCCACGGCGTGGGCGACGACCTGCTGGTCCAGTTCGCCAATCGCCTGTTGGGCTGCGTGCGCGCGCGCGACACGGTCGGGCGCCTGGGCGGCGACGAATTCGGCGTGATCCTGGTGATGCAGGATGAACTGAACGATGCCGCCGGCGTGGCCGGCAAGATCCGCGAAGTGCTGCGCGTGCCGTTCGTGCTGGGCCAGCATGAACTGAACGTGACGGCCAGTATCGGCATCACCATGCACCCGCTCGACGCCAGCCAGCCCGACGAACTGATCAAGTACGCCGATACCGCGATGTACCGTGCCAAGCAGGCCGGACGCGACACCTTCCGCTTTTTCACGGCGCAGATGAATGTCGAGGTGCTGGCCCGGCTCGATCTGGAGAAAGCCTTGCGCAGGGCCTTCGAGAATGGCGAATTTGTCCTGCATTACCAGCCCAAGGTCGCGCTCGACAGCGGCTGCGTGGCCGGCCTGGAAGCCTTGCTGCGCTGGGAGCGGCCGGGCTATGGCTTGATCGGGCCGGACATGTTCATCGCCTCGCTCGAAGAAACCGGACTTATCTTGAAGGTCGGCAGCTGGGTCATCGATGAAGCTTGCCGCCAGATCGGTCAATGGCTGCGCTCGCCCGTGGGGCCGATGCAGGTATCGGTCAATGTGGCGGGCCGCCAGCTGGCCGAGGGCGACGTCGATGGCGATGTCATCGCCGCGCTGGAACGGCACGGCGTGCCGCCCGAGCTGCTGGAGCTGGAACTGACGGAAAGCTCCCTGATGGTCAATACGGAACGCACGATCAAGACGCTCAAGGACCTGAAATGGCACGGCGTGCAGATTTCGATCGATGACTTCGGCACCGGCTATTCGAGCCTGGCCTACCTGCGCCGCTTCCCGATCGACAAACTGAAAATCGACATCGCCTTTATCCGCGAAGTGACCAGCAATCCGGACGACGCCGCCATCGTGCAGGCGATCCTGGGCATGGCCCACAGCCTGAAACTGCACGTCATCGCCGAAGGCGTCGAGACGGCCGCCCAGCTCGCCTTTTTGAAACGCAATCGCTGCGACCAGGTGCAGGGCTATTTCTTCAGCCGGCCGCTGGCGCTGCCGGAGCTGGAGGCGCTGCTGCTCAACGCGCGCCAGATGCAGCTGCCGGCACCGGCAATCCTGCCCTACCGCAAGACCTTGCTGCTGGTCGACGACGACGCCCACGTCCTGTCATCCTTGCGGCGCCTGCTGCGCGACGACGGCTACCATATCCTGTGCGCCGGCTCGGCCGCCGAGGGGTTCGACCTGCTGGCGCAGCACTGCGTGCAGGTGATTATCTGCGACCAGCGCATGCCGGACATGAGCGGCACCGAATTCTTCGATCGGGTCAAGGAAATGTACCAGGACAGTTTTCGTATCGTCCTGTCGGGCTACACCGACCTTGACTCCATCATGAAGGCCGTGAACAAGGGCGCGATCTACCGTTTTTATACCAAGCCATGGGATAACGCAGTGCTGCGCGCGGACTTGCGCGAGGCATTCCGGCACTACGGCCTGTTGCATAACATCGACCTGGGCGACAACCATTGCGCCTGTCCCGCGGGTGACAGGTTGCCGGAGACTGCCGCGCAACTGCCTGAAACGCAGAGCCGGCCGGCGTGAGTGACGCCGCGGGTGCGCCTGCCCGGGAAAAAACGGCGGTCCTGGTCAAGCGTCGCATGCGATGCATCTCAGGCCGGAGCGGCTGGCGCCAGTTGGCCGCCGCCGTGGCGCTCAAGGGCGTGATGGCCTGTTTGCTGTGCGGGCCGGGCGCGGCCGCCCATGCCGCGGGCGCGCTCACGCTGTATGCCCTGGAGTGGGCTCCGTACAGCTGGCAATCCGCCAGCGGCGGCAAGATGGGCGGCATTGCGGTCGATATCGTCGATGAACTTATGCGGCGCGCCGGCGTGCGGATCGGCTCGGTCGACATGGTTCCCTGGGCCCGTGGTCTGGCACTGACTGCCGCTACCCCGGATACCTGTCAGCTCATGGTGGGCAGAACACCGGAACGCGAGAAAAAATTCAAGTGGATCGGTCCGATCGGCCACAGCCGCTGGATGTTTTTTGGTCTGCGCGACAGCAAGATCACATTACGCCAACTGCACGATGCCCGCCCTTATCTGGTTGGCACGATCATCGACGATCTTTCCATCCCCATCCTCAACGCCAATAACATTCGTGTCTCGGAAGTCGCCGCAGACCGTCTTAACCCGCCAAAATTACTCAGGCGCCGGATCGATCTGTGGGCAAGCGCCGAGCTGCCAGCCCGGTATCTGATGCGCGATCTGGGACTGACCGACGTCGAACCGCTGCTTACGTTCGCCACCATCCCCATGTTCGTTGCGTGCAATACCAGCATGCGCGATAGCGAGGTGGCCCGGCTCAATGGCATCATCAGGGCCATGATCGCCGATAAGAGCATCGAGCGGATTTATCATGCCTATGGGTTCAAAAGCGCGGCGCCGGCAATGCCGGAACGGCAACGCCAGGCCCCGTAGTCCCAGCCCCGGGACGCCGTGGCCCGGTCCGGCGTGTTAAGCTTGGAGCCCGGATAAGACCTGCACTATTTTCAGGAGAAATGACATGTCGGAGCCTTCTGGTCCGGACACACAGGATGCCGTCGAGGCGGCGCCTTTCATCGCCGAACTGGCCGCGTACTTCGACGCGCCCATGGACCCCGGCAACGTCGGTCGCTTCGACATCGAGCTCAACCTGCTGGACCGGGCCGAATCGGATGCGCTAACAATGGCTTTGCAGGACCTCAGCTTGATGAGGGCGTACGGCGGCGTCGTTCTCGATGACGGCAATACCAGCGACCATCACGTCTACCTGACCCGCGGGCCCTTCGCCGGCGCCATCCTTTTTCTTTGCCATAACGGCGAAGCGTCGAGTGTGGTGTTCGCTTCCCTTGCCGAGTTCCTCGACGCCGCACGGCAAGCCAGGGAAAACGACGCCTGGCTGACCGATTTCCATCCGTCCACCACGCCACTTCATCGCGATCAGGCGGCCCTCGGCAGCTATCTCCATGCTTTGCTCGACAGTGACAACGAGGACGACGAGGCTGTGGTCGAATCGGCCATCCTGTCGCTCGCGCCGGTGGATATGGGCTTGCTCATGCGCTTGGCCAAGCATCGGAATTTTTTCTATGCGGAGGCAGTGGCAGGGCAAATCGCGCTCTATCCGGCAGCTGCCCTGCGGCCCATTGCACAGCTTTGCAGCGAGCATTCGATGCCCCAGGTCAGATGGGCGGGCGACAGCGCTGTGACAGCGATCGATCAATTGGGGTGAGGGCGACAGCAGCAAGATGAAGTCGCGCATGCCGCCACCATGTCATCCATCGCTTCAGCCGATCTCGGACGCCGCAACGGGCGCGTCGGCTGCCAGGTCGGCGGCGCGCATGTCCGCCGCCGGCAGCTCGATGGTGAAGCGGCTGCCTTTACCGACCCCCTCGCTGTAGGCGATCACGCTGCCGCCGTGCAGTTCCACCAGCTTGCGCACCAGCGCCAGGCCCAGCCCGAGGCCGCCCGTGGCGCGGTCCGGCGTGCGCCGGCCCTGCGAGAACAGCTCGAAAATGCGCGGCAGCAATTCCGGCTCGATGCCGTTGCCGTCGTCGCTCACCTCGATGCTGATGCGCTCGCCGTCGCGCGCCAGGGTCACCTTGATGGAGGACTGCGGCGGCGAATACTTGGCGGCGTTGACCAGCAGGTTGGTCAGCACCTGGATCAGGCGCGTGGCGTCGCCGCGCACCCAGTATTCCTCCTCGCCGCAGACGGTGTCGAAGCGGTGTCCGCCCTTGTGCATGCTGCCCATGGTCTGTTCGACGGCGGCGGCTAGGATGGCGCGCAAGGAGACCGGTTTCTTTTCCAGCGTGATGAGGCCGCGCGTGACGCGCGACACGTCCAGCAGGTCGTTCACCAGATGGTTCATATGGTCGACCTGGCGCGCAATGATGTCGCCCGCCTGGCGCATCTGCTCGGGCGAGATGTTGGGCATCCTGAGCAGATGGGCGGCGGTGCTGATCGGCGCCATCGGATTACGCAGCTCGTGGCCGAGCATGGCGAGGAATTCGTCCTTGGAGCGGTTCTGGCCTTCGGCGATTTCGCGCGCCTGCTGCGCTTCGGACAGCAGCCGTTCGCGCTCAGCCGAGGCGCTGGCCAGCAGATGGGCGCCCAGGTACACGTTCTGGTCGAGCCGGTCGACTTCGGTAATGCCGGAATACAGCGGCAGCCGGGCCGGCCCGTCCACCATCGAGCGCGCCGCCTCGCCGGTGCGGGCAATGGCCTTGGTCACGCGCGCGCTGAACAGCAGGGCGGCGGCCCCGGCCAGCAGCAGGGCGATGATCAGGCCCGACACCGAATAGAGCACCGTGCGCCGCGCCGTGCCGTCGATGGTGGCGCGCGGCGAGGACATCGCCACCCACCAGCCCGACACGGTGGAGGCGGTCAGCATCGCATAGCGGCCGCCCGGCGTGCTGACCAGGCCGTTTTCGCGCAGTCGGATGGCCACCAGCAGCGGTACCGGCGCGAAGCTGCCCACGGCGGCGTGCTTGCCGTTGCTGGCCAGCAGGCGGCCGTTGCGGTCGTACACGGTGAAGGTGGTGCCGTCGGCATCGGGCGCGGGCAGGGCGCGCATCAGGTCGTCGACGTCGAAGCCGTAGCCGAGCACGTAGCGTACGCCATTGTCGAGAAACACGGGATAGTCGACCTGCACCACGTAGCTGTCGGGCAGTTTGCCGGGCTGCAGATCGGAGATCGCATACGCCGAGCTGGAGAGCATGCGGTCGACGCGCGCGCGCTGCAGGGCGCGGGTGTCGGGCAGGGGCGCGTCGGGTGCCAGGGTGGTGTCTACGAGCAACTGTCCGCTGTCGTCGAACAGTTCGATGTAGGCGCCTTCGTTGCCGGCCATGGTACGCGCCTTGATGCCGAACTGGGCCAGTTGCCCCGACTCCAGCTTGTTCGAGCTGCTCAGTCCGCGGATGAGGCCGATGGCCTGGTGCCACTGGCTGTCGACCGCGATCGAGGTGGCGCGCGCCGCCAGCTTCATCGACAGCACGGCGGCATCGCGCTCGGCCTGGATCAGGCGGCTCAGCGGTACGGTGGAAAACAGGATCACCGGCGCCAGCGCCGCCACGATCATCATCGCAAGGAAGGACCGAATCTTCATGTTCACTCTTTCGGGAAAACATTTCAGCGACGCACTCGTTTAGCCGTTGCATCCCATTAAGCTTAGCATGTCTTTACGGTCAACATTCCTATTAGTATTTGTTCGTTGTTGGATGGGGTAACGCCACTTGACGCGGCGTTCCCCATGCGTTCTATGGATTCCAGCCGAGTCCGCTATTCCATGCGGAAAACACCTTGGCACGGGTGGCAAACCCGGCCGCCACTTCCTCGTCGCTCAGCAGGTAGCCGCCTACCCGGGCCGCCAGGTTCAAGGGCGTGCCCTGCAGGTCGATTGTGCCGTGCTCGCGCCAGCCCGACACCGCGTTCGGCTGGACCGGGTTGGGCGCCGGCTGGCCGTTCACGCCCAGGCCCGCCCAGCCGGCCGGGGCGACGTGCGCATCCATCTTGCAGTTGATGAAGGCGATATTGTCCCAGGTGGCCGTGCCGCCGGGACTGCGCGCGAGCCAGGTGGCGCCGTTGGGAATGTCGCCGTGCAAGGGGCCGGGTCCGGGGCCGTGGGTCAGGCTGCTGTTGAGAAAAACGAAGCCCTTGTCGGCCGCGTTCGGCACGCGCGCCTGCAGCACGTAGCCGCCGCCGGTCGCGCTGGTGCTGTCGCCCACGCTGCGGATTTCGCTTTCCTCGAACAGGGCGGCGCGCGCGCTGCCCCAGATAAAGTCGACGTTGCCGGCCACCAGCGAACGGTGGAACCAGGCATAGCCCTTGAGGTTCAGGGTGTCCTGTTCGCTGAAGAAGGCGGCGTTGGTGGCCACCAGGCGGGCGTCGCTGTTGAAGTAGAGCGCTTCGGCCTGGGACGAGATGGCCGGCGAGCGCAGGGTGGTGTTTTTCAGGGTCAGCGTGTCGAGCGTGACCATGTCGGCCGTTTCCACCAGCAGCACGGAACGCCCGCCCAGCGGCGCACCATTGCTACCCGGCGCTTCGCTGGCGCCGGTGCCGGGGTTGAGCGAATCGTAGTTGGTGTAGTGGATCACCACGCCGTCGCGGCTTTCGCCCTTGATCGTCAGATTGTCCTTGCCGCGCAGGTAGAGCAATTCTTCGTAGCTGCCGTTGCGCACGCTGATCGTCACCGGATCGGCCTTGGCGAAGGCGCCGCTCGCGTGGTTGATGGCGCCCTGCACGGTGCGGAAATCGGCCGGGCCATCGTCGTCCACGCTCAGGCTGGCGCTGGTGGGCGCAGCGGTCTTGGTCGTGAAGCTCCAGCCGCCCGCCTTGCCGATGCCGCGAAACGGCGTGCCGCCCAGGGTCGCGCTTGTGAATACGCCGTCGGCAATGGCCACGTAGTAGCCCGTGCCGTAAGCGAGGCGGTTGTTGTGCGGCTTGATGGTCACCGTGCTGCCGTCGATGCGCACCGGCAGGTAGCGCACGCGGCGCAGGCGGTCTTGCCCGGCATGGCCGATGGTGTCGACTTCGTCGGCCAGGCGGATCACGTCGACCAGCGCATCGTCGCTCTTGCGGAAGATGCGGATGGTGCCGCCGGTGCCCAGGGTGGGCGGGCTGTCGAAAGTCAGGCTGAGCGGACTGTCGACGGCTTCATCAAGCGCGCCCACGGCGGGAAAGCTGGCGCCGTCCAGCCGGTAGGTCTGGGTCGGCTGCACGAAGGCCGGCGCAATGGTGGCGCCGATGCTGCGCGACAGGGTCGGATCGGCGCCGCTGGTAAACACGATCTTGGCGCTGCCGGCGGCCAGCGGGCTCAATGTGACCCTGGCGCCGTCAACACTCACGCCCACCACGCCCGGTTTGCTTGACTCGACCGTGAAGGTATCCATGCTGCCGTCGCCTTTTTTGGCGCCCACGTTGACAAGCAGCGGCGCGTCGCCCGCTTCGGCCGTGTAAGTCAGCGGATGCGGGTTCAGGGTCAGCTGCACCGGTTTCATCTTTGGATCGCCCACCCGCACATCGTCGATCTGGAACGATTTGTTGGTCGTGTACAGGCCGATCAGGCCGCGCGCGGCAAAGCTGGCGTCGCTCACCGAGCCGAGGTTCTCGCCATCGAGATACAGGGTCAGGGTGCTGCCGATCAACTCGAAACGTACGGTGTAGAACTGCGCATCCATGGCGATGGCGCGCTTGGACTGCTTGATCTTGCTCAAGCTGTTGCCCAGCATGCGGGCGATCTCGACCTGCGTGCTGGTGGTCGCGTTCTGCACGTTCAGGCCGGCACCGTACCAGTTGGCCGGGTCGACGTAGCGCGTGATCAGGTACAGCTGCTTGTTGCCGGTGGTGCTGTTGGTCAGCGGGCGGATGCGTGCTTCGACGAAATAGTCGCCCGAGAGCACGCCCTTGAACGCGTCCGGCTTGACCAGCGCCAGAATGCCGCCGGTGCTGGCGGCCGTGTACTGCAGCACCTTGTTGGTGGTGCCGGAGGCATCCAGCTGCACGGTAAAAGCGCCGTTGGGGCCGGCCAGCGGCAGCAGGTTCCAGCGCGCGGTCGATCCATCCTGGAAGTCGTCGCAAAAATACAGGCCGCTGGCGGGGCAGAACTGGGTCGGCACGGTATCGGTGCTGGTGTCGCCGGTGCCCGTGATGCTGGTGCTCAGCTTGCCGCCGCCGGCTTGCGCCAGGGCGTTGGCCTTGACCAGCGCCACCGGGCGCGGCGTGAACGCGTACGGCGCGCTCCAGGCGGCCGGTGCGACCGCGCACGTCGGCAGCGCCACGCCGTTCAGCACCGAGCCCTTGTCGCTGAAGGTGCCGCCCGTGCCGCTCGGCGAGGAGACGACATCGGCGCAGCTGCTGGCGCCCGTGATGGCGAAGACATTATTATTCGACAGGATCTTGGCGCTCTGGCCCACGCCCACGCTATACATATGGGGATAGACGGGCGCCGACTTGCTGCCCGCGTAGTAGTTATTGAACAGATGGACCATTCCAAAGCGCACCCGCGGCGAGCGCTGGGTGACATCGGCGAACACATTGTTGCTGAACGTGATGCGCAGCTTGCCTTCGTCGGTGGTGGCCGTGTCGCTCGACCCGATCAGGTTGTTCTTGTTGTGCTGGCCGAAATGGTTGTACGACAGCGTGACGAAGTCGGAGGCGTTGGTGATGTCGACCGCGCCGTCATGGCACTGCTTGCGCTTGCCGTTTTCGATGGGCTGCAAGTCGTCGGTCAGCGGGGCGTCGGTAAAGCTGTTGTGGTCGATCCAGACGTGGTGCGAGTTGGAGATGCCGATCGCGTCGTAAGCCGAATTCCAGTTGCCGCTGGCGCCGTCGAGCGGGTCCCAGATGGGGCCGGCGTCGCAGGGGTTCATGATCTTGAGGTTGCGGATGATCACCTGCTCGACGTTTTGTACCGCGATATGGCCGTTGACGATGCCGGCATTGGCCCCGGCGCCGATCAGCGTCGTGTTGCTGCCGAGGCGGATGGCGCCGCGCGCGGCCTGGTCGCCGGTGCTGACGTAAGGTACGCCGCCGCTCATGTCGATCATGCCGGTCAGCTTGATGATCTTGCTGGTGTTGCCGCCGTTACGCAGGGCGGCCAGCAGCTGGGCGCGGTCGGCCACGGTGTAAATCTGTTCGGGAACGGCGCTGGCGCCGCCCACGGTGCCGCCGGATTGGCTGGCCCAGCCGTCGGCGGGAGCGCTCTGGCGCGCGGGATCGACGGCTGCCTGGGCCTGGCTACAGGCGGCCGCCATCAGCAGGGCGGCGCTGAGAGCAGCGGCCCTGATCGGTGCTTCATTCATTGGATTCTCCGGTAACTAGGCTTTGGGGGCGCGGCGGCGCACGATCGCGATGGCGGCAAAGCCGGCCAGCATCAGCGTGACGCTGGCCGGTTCCGGCACGGGCGAGGGCGCCGCTTCGAGGCGCGCGCTGAAGCTGTTGAAGCCGGCGCCCCAGTCGAGCGCGGACAGATCGAGGCCGATGGTGTGGCCGTCGATCAGGTTCAGCACCGGCAGGCCGCCCACGGCGGCGCTGTCGATCAGCGTGAAGCGGGTCAATGGGGCGGCCAGGCTGGCACCGAAATCGAAGCGCATGCTGTACGGCCCCGCGCTCACCGGTCCATTGTTAAACACCGTGAGCACGCCGTCTTCGGCAAAGTCGATGCCGAACAGGAAGTCGGCGCTGAGAAACTCGACCCCGTTGGCGCCGCCGGGGTCGATTTCCGTGACGTTCGACCCCGGACCCGGGGCGAACAGCTGGTCCAGTCCCAGCATGCCGTCAGCGGACCCGTTATAGGTCGCGCTGATGCTGGTGTGCTGCAGCGGCAGGGGCGCCGCGTTTGCTTGTCCCGCGGTCAGTGCCACGACCGCGAGTGTCTCCAACATTCTTTTTGTTTTCATTTTTTTGTCGTCCAGTAAAGTGAAACAGCAGGCTACATCGTTATTTCCTCATCAAAAAACAGGATTGCTTACGCCGTCACGGTGGTGTTGTACACCTTGCCGCCGATGGTCACGTTGGTCAGGAATGCCGACTTCACGTTGTAGGCGAACCAGGGATTGTCGGCATTGGCCGGGGTGCCGAAGTCGCAGTCGGTGATCGTGATGTCGGTGATCGGCACGATCAGCGACGGGTCGTTGCCGTTGTAATCGAAGGCGACCGGACCGAGCAGCATGATGGCCTGGTAGCACGAGAAGGTGCCGGCCTTGGTTTTCACGTTGCCGACCTTGACGTTCGAGATGTGCACGTTCGACACCACCGGCGGGCGGGTGCGCACGTTGTCGGCGGTGGGCGCGTAATCGCAATCGATGGTGACCACCGCGCCGGCCGAGGACGACACGGTTTTTGGGGCGATGGGCGAGCCGGGCAGGGGATTGTAGAAATGCGGCGTGGTCTGCACTCCGTTCGGTATCGTCACGTTGCGCACGTAAAAATGCTTGAGGAAGCCGCCGCGGTTCATATTGGTCTTCATGCGGATGGCCGTGCTCAGCGGGCTGGTGGCCCAGTTCACGTTGCGGAACTCGATATCCTGCGCATACACGTGCTCGATGCCGCCCGACATTTCGCTGCCCAGGGTCACGCCGCCGTGGCCGCTGTTCATGATGCATTTCTGGATCAGCACGTTCCGGGTCGGGCCATGCTGGGTATCGAGGTTCTTGCCGGCCTTGATGGCAATGCAATCGTCGCCGGTGTTGAAGGTGCAGTCTTCGACCAGCACGTTATCGCACGCTTCCGGATCGAAACCGTCGCTGTTCGGGCCCATGCTGTCCATGTGGACCTTGCGGATTTCCAGGTCGCGGCACGCCACCGGGTGATGCAGCCAGAACGGCGCCTGGTTGACCTGGTACCCCTTGAGCAGCACCTTGGTGCAGTCGATGAATTCGATCATGCACGGGCGCAGATAGTGGCCGCGGCCGAACACGCGCTTGCCGACCGGCACGCCGGCTTCCGACAAGGAGGGCAGGTAAGCTTCATCGTGGCGCCAGCGGCTGCTGTCGCCTTCGATCAGCTTGACCTGGGCCGGGGTCAGGTTCGGTGCCACGGTCAGGATGCTGGGCGGGTTGGCCGGGTTCACGGCTACCTGCGAGGCCAGTTCCCTGGCGCCGCTGCGCTTGACCTTCCAGTCCCACCAGCAGTCGCCGCCGCCCAGCGGCACGCCGCCCTGGCCGTCGAGAATGCTGGTCCAGTCCTCGCCGGTCAGGGCGATATTGTTCTGCTTGTGCGCGTACACCAGCGGCGAATAGTTCAGGCAATCGTTGCTCTGCCAGCGCGACAGGGTCAGCTTGCCGTTGGCGCCGCAGTCGACTTCGCCGTATTTGGCGAAATCGTCCGGGTCGTTGCTGAAGAATACGTGCGCACCGGACTTGAGGTGCACATGCACGTTCGAGCGCAGCACGATCGGGCCCTTGCACAGCCAGGCGCCGGCGGGAATGATGACGCGTCCGCCGCCTGCCTTGGCGCAGGCGGCAATCGCGGCCGCAATGGCCGGATAGCAGTCGTGCGCGCCGGCGGCCGGCGTTTTGACCATGCCCGGCTCGTGGTGGCCGATGAACCCTTTGACGGTGCTCACCTTGCACGGCTTGGCGCCGTGCGCGGTGATCAGGAAGTCCTGCTTGCGAAATACCAGCGGCGTTTTGAAACGCCTGGCGATGGCGTGCGCCTGCTGCCATGGGTCGGACGGCTTGTCTTCGGCCAGGGCCGGCAAGGCGATGCCGCCGCCGCCCAGGGCCAGGCCGGCGGCCCCGGCGCCGCGCAGGAGGGCACGGCGCCGGGTGTCGATCGAATGCTTGTTCATGAAGGTTCCTGCCTGATCAGAAGTTGTCGATTAAAAGCTGTACGTCATGCGCAGATTGTACGAGCGGCCGATCGGATTGGCGGCGCTGCTCAGGTAGCCGAAGGTGTAGCCGCTGTGGTTGGTGACCGGCGGATTTTCATCGAACATATTGGTGACGCCGGCCACGATGCTGATATTCTTGAAGCCGCTGTAGGTACCGGTCAGGTTCCAGACCGAGTACGGCTTGATCTCGCGGTGATATTCGGGCGCCACCAGGTTCTGGTCGTCGTAGTGCGAGTTGTAGTTCTGGGTCAGCTGCGAGCTCCAGTCGCCGCGCTTCCAGCTCGTTGTCAGCGTGTGCTTCCAGCGGTAGGTGATGATCGGGAAGCTGCTGGTGGTGCCGTTGCTGGCCAGGCCGAAGCGGCCGACGTTGGACACGAATGCGCTGTCTTTTTCCAGCTGGTTGTCGAACTGGGTCAGGTAAGTGCCGTCGAGCTGGAACTTGAACTCGCCGATATCCATGCGCGGCAGGGCGTAGTTGGCGGTGAGGTCGATACCGGAGGTTTTCTGGCCGCCCAGGTTCATCGTCACGTTCTTGATGTAGGCCAGGGTGCCGTCGGGATTACGCACGAACAGCTCTTTGTACTTGGCCGGGTCCTGGAAGTAGACTTGCTCCGGCAGGTTGGCCAGCATGTCCTTCATGCGGATGTTCCAGTAGTCGAAGGACAAGGTCAGGTTCTTGACCGGTTCCACCACCACGCCCAGGGTCCAGCCGCGCGAGGTTTCCGGGGTCAGCTGGTCGTTGCTGCCGGTCTGCTTGGGCAGGGCCACGTTGCACACTTCCGAGGCCACCGCGCCCGCCACGGCGGTGCCGCTGCCGGCCACGCCCGGTTTGCCGCCGGGGCAGAGGGCCGGATCGTCCCATTTGCCGGAGGTGTTGCCGTTGGCGCCGGGCAGGCGGTAGCCGTAGCGGTCGAACAGGGTCGGCGCACGGAAACCGGTGTTGGCCGAACCGCGGAACATCAACGTTTTCGACGGCTCGTAGCGGAAGCTCGCTTTCGGGTTGAAGGTGTTGCCGAAGTCGCTGAAATAATCGTCGCGCGCGGCCAGGTTGACGGTCAGTTGCTTGCTGATCGGGATATCGAGTTCGGCATACAGGGCCGAGACGTTGCGCGCGCCGCTGCCGTGCGAGGACGAGGCATTCGCGTAGCTGACCTCGTTGGTGATGCCCAGGCGCGTATCTTCGGTGGTGTCGCGGTGGATGTCGACGCCGACCGCCATCGCCAGCGCGCCGCCCGGCAGTTGCATCAGCGAGCGGCTGGCGGTGGCATCGACACCGGCGAAAGTGCTGGTCGAATCGCGGTTCAGCTTGCCGTCGACCGAAATGTCGCGCAGGTAGCCCTTGCCGGCTTCGTCCTGCACGCCGAAGGGGTTGAGCACGCCGCTGGCCAGGCCGCTGTTGAGGCCGGGACCGCTCACATAGCCGGTGTTGTAGTAGTTCTTGCGTCCGCTGTGGCCGTAGACCAGGCCGGCTTTGTAATCCCACTCGCCGATCTTGCCTTCATCGACCAGTGCCAGGCGCTGGTTCAGCTGCACATCCTTGTTGCTGGCCAGGCCCAGGTCGGCCACGCTCCAGGTCACGATCAGCGGTTCGCCTTTCAGGCCGGCCACGGCGGGCACGCCGCCGGCGCCGCCCGGATACCATTTGCTGGTGGCCGGCACGCGCGCGGTGACGCCCTTGGCGGTCACGCTGTTGGTCGGATTGCGGGCCGAGATGATGGTCGACTCGCCGCGCATGTAGTCCAGGCTCAGCGTGTGGTCGTCCGAGATCTGTTTGGTGCCGCGCGCGTAGAAGGTCAGCTGCTTGGTTTCGTGCAGCGCGGTGCCGTATTCGTTGCTGTCGATGATGCAGGTGTTCTTGGCGCCCTGGATCGAGAAGGGCGCCTGGCAGCCGGACTTGTAGTACGGGTTGGCGGCGGTCTTGTTGGTGGCGGTGGTGAAATTGGCCGGGGAAGCGTAGCCGCCGCTGCCCAGGGTCGGGGCGCGTCCGATGCTGGCCAGCAGTTCGTTCGAGCTCAGCTCGGCGCGGTCGCGCGCGGCCAGGCGGCTGCGCTGGCGGCCATCGATGGTGGCGTACAGATTCCAGCCGTCGGTGGCCAGGTTGCCCTTGCCGAAGGTGGCCGACAGGCGCTGTTCGTCGCCGCCGCCCGATTTTTCAGGCTGCACGTACTGGGCGGTGATGCTGCCGCCTTCGACGCTGCTCTTGGTGATGAAGTTGACCACGCCGCCGATGGCGTCCGAGCCGTAGATCGAGGAGGCGCCGTCGCGCAGGATTTCCACGCGCAGGAGCGAACTCATCGGGATGACGTCGAGGTTGGCGTAGCCGTCGGCGATCGCTTCATTGGCCAGGCGGCGGCCGTTGAGCAGCACCAGGGTTCGATTCACGCCCAGGCCGCGCAGGTTGATGTTGGTGCCGGAACCGGCGTTGGACGGGGCCAGCGAGTTCGATTGCGGCAGCGCCATCATCACGTCGGCCAGGCTGGTCATGCCGCGCTTGGCGAATTCCTCGGCCTTGATGGTCGATACCGGCAGGGCCATCTCGGTCGCCAGGCGCTTGATGCTCGACCCGGTCACTTCGACGCGCTGCATGCCGGCGTCAAGCTGTTGGGCCGCGGCCTGGTTCATCATCGTCAGCACCGCAAGGGTGATGGACGACAATACGAGTTTCGAGTGGGTCGAGCTGGTTTGCTTGTTCATGTGAGACGGTCTCCGGCGAATTATTGTTTGACATTAGAAGCTCCCGGCCGCGGCGCGGAAGCTGGTCAGGACACCTCGCGTATCCTGTGCCACGGCGACGAAGGCGTGAGCCGGGGTCGACGTGGTCAATAATGGTTTCCCTGGTGGCGCGGCGTTCTTTGCGCCTGCTGCCTGCTGATATGGTTGGTTCTGTGTTTATCCTCGCGAAAACGTGCGCGTCACCCGTTCCAGGTGGGCACGCATGGCGGCGTGCGCGCCGGCCGGGTCGCGCGCCACGATGGCATCGAGGATGCGGCGGTGGTCCAGCAGCGTCGCCTGGCGCAGTTCTTCGGTCTGGAAATGTTCCTTGAGCTTGTGCCACAGGCGGCCGCGCTGCTTCCACAGATGGTCGACCGCGCCGACCATGGCGCTGTTGCCGGTGGCGCGGGCGATCGCGAGGTGGAAGTTGCGATCGAGCTGCTCGTTGCTGCTGTAATTGTCGTGCTGGCGTTCCATGTCGACGACGGCGGCGCGGATGGCATCGATGGCGCTGTCGCTGGCCATGCGGGCGGCGCTGGCGCACACCTCGGCTTCGACCAGGCGGCGCGCGGCCAGCACCTCGAACGGGCCGGGACCGGCTTCGTCGAGTTCGGCGCGGGGTGGCTGGATGCGGCTGACGTAGACCCCGGAGCCGCCGCGCACGTCGACGACGCCGCGCAGTTCGAGGGCGATGAGGGCTTCGCGCAGGGAGGCGCGGCTGACGGCCAGGCGGGTTGCCATCTTGCGTTCGGGCGGCAGGCGTTCGCCGGCGCCGATTGCCTGGTCGCGGATCAGTTCCTCGATGCGACCGGCGACAATGCGGTACAGCCGCGGTTCGTGCGCGAGGGAGCTGTCGGGAGCAAGTGTGACGTTCTTGAGCATGGAGGCCTGCACATCTTTTGGTCAGGCCATTCTAAAGTGGTCTGACCAATCGCGCAAGGTGCTCATGCCAAAATAGTCGAGATGGGGGCCAGGATTACGCGGCGATCCCATTAACATATGATCCGTCGTTCCCGCGCAGGCGGGAACCCAAGTTTGTGCAGAAGCCAGCAGCGGATCTATGAACTTGGGTTCCCGCCTGCGCGGGAACGACGGCGGTGAACTTTGCCTCACTTGCCCTTATAAATCCCCGCCTCAAGAATCACATCGCCGCTTTTAAGGAAATACGTCGATTTCTTCTCGATCTGGCCGTTGGTCGGGTTGTTATAACGGTAATCGACCCAGCCCTTGCCGACTTTTTTGGCCTGGTCGATGATGTCCTTGCGGAACAGCTTGCCATCCGCATCGGGCAGCACCACCATGTTCTTGCCGATCAGCTTGGGATTGGTCGGGTGCGCCAGCTGGGTGCCGTCGAGGGCACGCATGGTCAGGTAGGTTGTCTCGTTGACGAATTCGGGATTTTTGCTGTTGATGGCGGCGATCAGCGCGTCCTTGCCGTTCTTTTGCAGGAAGACCACGCCCTTGTCCACCATGGCGACCGCCGCGGCGGTAGAGTCGGCTGCCTGCGCGGCAATGGACGTCGTGAGCGTGAACGCGGCGCCGGCAAGTACGGCCCTCATCATGGCTTTCATGGTCATCTCCCTGTGGATCGTCACCCGAAATGGGTAGCCGCTGGAGAAAATGTACCATGGGCCGAACTTGCTGCGAAGAAGTATTTACAGCGCTGTGGCTTACTTCGCCACGCGCCGCTGCATGGCGGCCAGGCGCCTCAGCAGCCGGCTTATCAGGCTGGCGGCCAGGTAGCGCAGCGTGGCCAGCGGATGCTGCACGCCATAGCCCTGGCGGCCCAGGTTCTGCGGCATGAAAAAGCGGCTGAAACGCTGCACGGACCCGCTGTCGCTGGCCCGGAAACGGCCGTTGACGTGCGTCGTGTTGAAGCCGTATTCATTGGCAAACAGGAACACCGCGCTGGGCGAGGTCATTGAAATGTCCGCGAACTCGTCGTCGTGCAGGTCGGTGCAGCCGCGCAGGTACGATACGCGGATGGTCATGGCGATGTCCGGAATGCGGATGACCAGCGGTTTGATCAGTCCCACCAGTTCGAGCAGGCAGGGCAGCCCCAGCAGGTTGGCGTTGGCGCCCTTGCGGTACTTCTCGACGGCGGCGCGCACCTGGGCTGGCGTGGCGGGCGGCTCGGACGGCAGCAGGTCGCACGGCACGGCCAGCAGCCGCTCCCAGTGCTCGACGGCGGCGTCGCTGGCCCAGGCCAGGCTTTCGGCCGTGTCCACCCCCAGCGCAATGGTATCGCCCGGCTGCAGGAAGCGCACCGAATCGGTGGTGCGCGCGAGCCGCGCCCACTGCGCCACGCGGCGCGGCGTGTTCTGGTGGTCGTTCATGTAGCAATTGTCGATGTGGGCAAAGGCGACGAAGGAAGCGAAGGGCACCGTGATTTTGGGCGTGAAGGCGTCGATCTGCAGCTTGATGCGGTGCAGCTTTTCGGCTGCGGCGGCGCAGCGCTGTTCGGCCTGGAAGGGGTTGCCGACCCAGTTGGCGTAGCCGAACTGGGTGGTCAAGACATCGACCCGGTCGCACAGCAGCGCGATGCTGGACTTCACCAGCGCGCACTGGGCGGCGCTGGTCAGGATGCAGTCGTTCAGGTTGAGCAGGTGGCGCCCGCCCGAACTGACCAGGCAGTACGAATCGCCGTCGGCGTGGGGAAACACGGTGATGCGCATGTCGGCATCGAGCGCGACCGGCACGCCGGGCAGGCATTCGATGACATCGAAGCCGTTGCTGCGCAAGAAGTTGACCACGCGCTTGTCCTTGGTGTGCTGGAACAGCATGGTCACCTTGCCGGCAAAGTCGCGCCGCAGTCGCTTGACGAAGGGCACCGAAAAATGGTCGGGATGCTCGTGCGAAAACCAGATGAAGGTGTTGCGCTTGAGCGCGGCGATGTCCCTGATCAGCGCCGCGTTCGAGGTGCTGGTGTCGAGCAGGCTCCAGCCGTTGTTGAAGACCGGGCCCTCGACCCAGGGATCGGCCAGCAGCACGGTGTTGTCGTTGGCGAGGTGGAAGCAGGCGTGGTTGACAAAGGTTAGCAGGTTATGGCTCATGGCGGCACCCGGTCAGCTGATGGCGATAAACCGGCCGCGGTGAAACCCGAGCGACCGGTGCGGATGAAACTGGCAGCGCTCGACCGCGCCGACGAAAATGACATGGTCGCCCTCGACATAGCGGCTGCGCGGGCGGCACTCGAAAGAGGCAACGGTACCGGCCAGCACAGGCATGCCTTGCGGCGAGAGCGTGAAATCGACCGCGTCGAAGCGGTCGTCGCCGGATCGGGCGAAGCGTTGCGCCAGATCGGCCTGGTTGTCTGCCAGCACGTTGATGACGTAGCCGGCGGCGGCCTCGAACGCGGCCATGCTGCTGGCCGTGTGCGCCAGGCTCCACAACACCAGCGGCGGATCGAGCGATACCGAATTGAAGGAATTGATGGTCACGCCGACCAGACGGCCGCCGGGCAGGGCGGCGGTCACGATGGTCACGCCGGTGGCGAACTGCGACAGCGCCTGGCGGAAATGCTGGCTGTCGACAGCGGTTGACGGAACACTTGGAGAAAGGGAAGGCATGGCTGGCCTGCGCGTGATGGACGTCAGGTCATACTAAATGCGGTCGGGTGCGCGGCCTTGATCCCGCACAAGCGGCCTGAACGGTTCAGTTGGCGGGCTGGTAGCTCTCGAGAATGGCTTGCATTTTGCCATTCTTGCGCAGCGCCAGCAGGGCGCGGTTTACTTGCGCCAGGGTCAGCTTGCCGTTGGGCGGCAGCGCGCAGTACGTGTCAAAATGTTCGACAGTGAGGGCCGTGCGGCTCAGGCGCACGCGCTCGGCATGGGCGCGCCGCTGGTAATCGTAGTACAGGGAATTGGTGAGCATGTAATCGAAGCGGCGGCGCAGCAGCTTGCGCAGGTTCAGATCGTCGCTGGCGGTATCGTCGCGCACGAATTGCCGGCCCAGTTCGCGTTCCAGCGCGGGATAGCGGTAGCCGGTGATGGTGCCGGTGCGCGCGCCGGCCAGTGCGCGCAGGGTGGACAGGGGCGCGGTGTCAACGCGGCCGACGATGATCTGCTTGTTGGAAAAGACGGTGTCCGACCACTGCCAGCGCTTGCCGTCGAGCCATTCGGGACGCAGGTCGCACAGCAGGTCCACCGTGCCGTTTTCCAGCGCAGATTCGACGCGCTTGCGCGGCAAGGTCAGGTAGCGCGGCCGCACGTTCAGTTCATGCGCCAGCGCATCGCCGACATCCTTGAGCAGGCCGCCGGTCAGTTCGTCGCGGTGGAAGCGGGTCATGGGCATGGCGCTGCCGGTCGAGACGCCGAACACGAGGTCGGCGCCACGCGCGGGCAGCGCCAGGGCACAGGAAAACAGGGATGACAGCAGCAGGAAGCCAATCTTCATGCCGCCATCATACCTTGCCGTGGCGGGCGGGGGCGGCCTACTGAATCTTGGCGATCGAGACCTCCGTCGATTTGACCAGGGCGATGACTTCGCTGCCGACCTTCAGGTCCAGATCATGGATCGAACGGCTGGTGATGACCGAGGTGACGATGCCGTGCGCCGTCTCGACATCGACTTCCGATACCACCGGCCCGGCGATGATTTCCTTGATCTTGCCCCTGAACTGATTGCGTACATTGATTTCCGAGATAGCCATGCTGTTCCTTTACGTTGGTGGGGGGAGGGTGATTCAGTAACTGATGGTTAATAACTCATGAGCAGGCGCAGCGGTTTGCTGCCGCTGTCGCTGCCGGGGCCGGGGTGGACCGCCAGCGGCGCGCCGCCGGAAAACAGTTTCAGCTCGCCCGGCTCGAAACGGTGCCATTGCTCGCCCGTGGTCAGGGGCAGGGTGGCGATCACGACGATCTGGTCGTCCAGATGGTTATGCTGGCGAAAATCGATCTGCAGGTCGCAATCGACCAGGCTGGCGCTGGCAAACGGGTAAGCCCGCACCACGTAATGCAGCTGGGTCGAGCAGTGGGCCAGCAAAAAGTCGCCGTTCGAGAGGATGAAATTGAAGGTGCCGTGGCGCGCAATCACCGCCGCCATGGTTTGCACCGCTATGAACAGGGCCGCGCGCGAGGGCGGCTGCACCGGAAAACGGCGCCGCAGGCCGGCCAGCAGGTAGCAAAAGGCGCGCTCGCTGTCGGTTTCGCCGGCCGGCACAAAATGCGGATCGGGCGCCGGGCGGAAGGTGCTCAGGTTGCCGTTGTGGGCAAACGACCAGGTCGTGCCCCACAGCACGCGGGTGAAGGGATGGCTGTTTTGCGGCGCCACCTCGCCCTCGGTCGCCTTGCGGATATGCGCCACCACGTTTTTGGCCTTGACCGGATTGTGCTTGAGAGCGTGCGCCAGCGGCGAATCGATGGACGGGCGGTCGTCGATGATCAGGCGGCAGCCGGCCGGCTCGTGGAAGGCGATGCCCCAGCCGTCGCGATGCTCGCCGGTTCGCCCGCCGCGCTCGCTGAAACCGGCGAAGCTGAAGTTCAGCGCCGCTGGCTTGCTGCTGTTCATTCCGAGTAATTCACACATGGGCGTCGATTCCTTTCTGCATCTGTCGCCCCCAGCGTAGTCCGGCCGGGCGCATCTGCAAACGAATGATTTCGCGTTTCGATATATGCATTTTGCGCATAAGAACCCGGGAGCGATATGCGCCGCCCGCATATCGATTGGCGAAACGATTCCTTCGCCCGCGAAACGCGCAAGGCTAGACTTTCCGCTTTATACCGATAGCGAGACATGCAATGCCTTTCCCTACCTTGAACACGTACCTGGCCCATTTGTCCGACCCCAACCGTCCGGCCAGCAGCGTGTGGCTGGACTCGGCGGGCCGCGCCCAGGGCAAGTATTTCAACTGCACCATCACCAGCGCTTTCCAGCCCATCCGCGCGCTGGGCAGCAGCCGCATCGTGGCCTACGAAGGGCTGGCGCGCAGTGCCTCGGCGGGGGATGCCGGCCTGTCGCTGTGGAAACTGCTCGACCATGCGGCCAGCGACGATGAGTCGATCGAGCTCGACCGGCTGTGCCGCATGCTGCACGCGATCAATTTCTTCCGCCAGGACGAGGCGGGGCAGAGCGACCTGTACCTGAACGTGCACGACCGGCTGCTCAGCGCGGTCAGCAGCAACCATGGGCATGCCTTCAAGCGCATTCTCGACGCGCTCGATCTGCCGCTCGGCCGCATCGTGCTGCAACTGCCCACGACCACGCCGCAGCAGGGATGGCTGCTGAACTACGTGGCCGACAATTACCGGCGCAACGGCTTCCGGCTGGCCCTTAACGCGGCTTCGGTGGCGCAGGCGCAGGCGATGGTGGCCGAGCAAAGGCCGCACGCGATCAAGCTCGACGCGCGCTATCTGTCGGGCGGCGTCTCGCTCGCGCCGCTGCTGGACGCGGCCCGGGCGGCCGGCGTGAAACTGATTTTCAAGCGGGTCGAAACGGCACCGGCGATTGATTCCGCCGAGGACATCGCCGGTTTGCCGCTGTACGCACAAGGCTACTACCTCGACCAGCCGCAAGCGGCCCTGGTGACCGAAGCGGCGCTCGCCGCCTAACCCGGGGGTGTGCACGGGACGCAAGGTTATTCCTCAGCAAAAGGGGCTTTTCGCTTAGAATTCGGGGGCTATTAACGAATTTTAGGCAGGGGCAGGTATGGCATCAGCGGCGATTTGGCGTAACGATATGGTCGCATGCGTCCTGGCGCGGTAGGGCAGCGCCGTGCGCCGCGCGACCAGGGCAAGCGCCGCCTGGCTGGCGCCGTGCTCGTTTCGCTGCTGGTGCACGGACTGATCCTGTCGCTTCAGTTCGGCATTCCGGCGCTCGGCTTGCCCGGTTCGGCGACGCCGATCGAGGTGCGTCTGGCCGATGTGGCCACACCGCCCGCGCCGACGCCGCCGGCACCGGTCGCGCCAGCGGTCCCGGTTCCGCCATTGCCGCTTCCCGACGCCGTGACGCCACCCGCGCCGGCGACCGGCATGCGCCTGGTCGATCCGGTCCCGGCACCGGCCCCGGCCCCCGTTCCCGCTCCCGTCACGCCGCGCCTGGCTGTGAAGAAGGACAAGCCGCGCAAGGCCAAACGCATCAGCCCGCCTTTGCCGGCCAGCGACGCGCTGGCGATGGATACCCGCGTCATCGCCCAGGATGTGATCGTGAACGAATTTTCGGTGCCGATGCCGCGCCCGGAAGAGGCTGAGCAGAAAACCATCGATCTCAAGGAAGCCCAGCACGGCACCGACGATGGCACCGAAGCGACCAGTGCCGCCGAGGTTGCGGAGGCGGCGCGTGCGGCCCAGCTGGCCGAAACCCGGCGCCAGGAGGAGGAAGCCGCGCGGCTGGCGGCGCAGCGCAAGCTGGAAGAGGACGAGAAGGAGCGCAAGCTGGCCGAGCTGCAGGTACGCCAGCAGCAGGAAAAAGCGGCGGCCGAGGCTTCTGAGGAGCAGGAGAAGCAGGTGCGGCTGGCGCAGCAGGTGGAGGCGGACGCGGCGCTCAAGGTCGAACAGCAGAAGGCGGAACAGTTGGCAACCCAGCAGAAGCTGGAGCTCCAGAAAGCCGATCAGTTGCGCGCGGAACAGGTCAAGGCGGACCGTCAGAAAGCCGATCAGCTGGCCGCCCAGCAACTGGCTGCCCAGAAACTGGCGGAGCAACAGGCTGCACAGAAACTGGCGGAGCAGCAGGCGGCGCAGAAACTGGCGGAGCAACAGGCTGCACAGAAACTGGCAGAGCAACAGGCTGCGCAAAAACTGGCGGAACAGCAGGCAGCGCAAAAACTGGCGCAGCAACAAGCTGCGCAGAAGCTGGCGGAACAGCAGGCCGCACAGAAACTGGCCGAGCAAGCCGCTCAGAAACAAGCCGCGCAAGCAGCCCAGGCCGCGCAAGCCGCCCAGCAAGCCGCGTTGCAACGCGGACGCGAAGGCGGCGGCAGTCAGGCCGCCAACACGCCGCCTGGCGGCACCGCGGCGGGCGCCGGCAGCGGCGCGGGCGGCAAAATCATCGTCCCCAAGAACCTGCTGGGCAGCGACCTGTCGAACCGCGCGCGAGAGATGGTCAAGGGTCTCGATATCCTCTCCGGCACGCCGCCACCGCCAATGCGCGACGAGCGCCGTGTCGCAGTCGGCGCGGCCGAGCGCGATGTACCGCTGCGCATGTACGTGGAAAGCTGGCGCCAGAAAATCCAACGCAATGGCAGTGCGAATTATCCACGCGATTGGGCCGACGTCGAGCATACCCACGCACTGGTCAACGTGGCGGTGCGCAGCGACGGCACCGTGCAGGATGTGACGATCCTGCGTTCGAGCGGGCGCGCCGATATGGATGAAGCGGTGCTGCGCATCGTGCGCGTCAACGCGCGCTACTCGCCGTTCCCGCCGAATATCGCCTCGCGCTACGACGTGATCGACATCCGCCGCGTATGGCAGTTCGGCGAGAACCTCAAGCTGATGGAAGAACTGCGCTAGCCTTTGCGGCTGGCCACCAGGTCGGCCAGCAGGCGTTCGACCGCTTCCAGGTTGGCCGGTTTGATGAGGTGATGGTCGAAGCCTGCTTCCTTGCTGCGCGCGCGGTCGTTATCGTCGCCCCAGCCGGTCAGCGCCACCAGCACCAGCGGTTCCAGGTGCGCCATGGTGCGCAGCGCTCGCGCGACTTCATAGCCATTCATGCCGGGCATGCCGATATCGAGAAAAATCACCTCGGGCCGGAACTGTTCGGCCAGCGCCAATGCGCGCGGGCCGTCGTTGGCGACGCGGCTGGTGTGGCCGATGATGTCCATCAGCTCCGAGAGCATGTCGGCGGCGTCGAGATTGTCGTCGACCACCAGCACGCGCAGGCCGCTTGAGCGCGTATCGGCGATCAAGCCGTCGCCGGGCGCCTGCGCCGCCACTTCGGGCGCGAGCGGCAGGCGGATGTCGAAGCGGCTGCCGCTGACCGTCTCGTCGCGTACCAGGTCGATCGTGCCGCCATGGAGTTCCACCAGCCGCCGCGCCAGCGACAAGCCGATTCCGAGTCCGCCCTGGGCGCGGTCGAGCGAGGCACCCACCTGCGAAAACATTTCGAACACCGTCAGCGCCGCTTCGGGCGGGATGCCGATGCCGGTATCGCGCACCGACAGCACCGCCTGTGCGCCATCGCGCCACGCCGCCAGCGTGATGCGCCCGCCGGCCGGCGTGTACTTGGCGGCGTTATTGAGCACGTTGCCGATCACCTGGGCGATGCGGGTCGGGTCGGCGTCGAGCATGAGCGACTCTGGCGCGACATCGACCGTCAGCGTGTGGCGGTTGGCGTCGATCAGCGGCATGGACGTTTCGACGGCGCTGGCGATCAATTCGCGCAGCTCGACGCGCACCGGCTTCAGTTCCAGGTTGCCGCGCGTGATGCGGGCGATGTCGAGCAGGTCGTTGACCAGGGTGACCATCTGCGTGACCTGGCGTTCCATCATGTCGCGCACGCGCGCCACAGTGGCCTGGTCATGTTCGGCCATGCGCATGACCTGCAGGCCGTTGCGGATGGGGGCGAGCGGATTGCGCAGTTCGTGCGCGAGGATGGCCAGAAATTCGGTCTTGCGGCGGTCGGCCTCGCGCAGCGCCTCGGTGGCGCGTACCCGTTCGATGTGAGCCCACGAGCGTTCGACGGTCTGTTCGACCAGCGCCACTTCGGCATCGGTCCATTGGCGCGGACGGTCCTGGTGCACCGCCATCATCGCTACCAATTTGCCTTCCTTGACCAGCGGGCAGCAGATGATGGCGCGGCAAGCGATGGCGTTGAACATGGCGCCGCCGCCGGCTTCGTCCAGTTCGCGGTCGACGTCGCAGATGCGCAGGGTGCGGCCCTCGCGCATGTCGCTGGCGGCGCGCGCACCGAACAGGTCGAGCGAGTAGACCCCGACGGTGCTCATGGCGCCCGGTGCGGTCCAGTCGTGGCGGATGGTGAAGCGGTCGTTGTCGCCTTCCACGTCGGCGTAAGGACAGCGCGTGACGCTCAGGTGCTGGCCGAGCAGGCGCGTGGTGACCTCCATGATGGTCTTGGGGTCGTCCGCGTTGCGGGTGGCCTGGCTCATGGCGTCGAGCAGGCGCAGGCGTTCTTCGACCCGTTTGCGCTCGTCGATGTCGATATGGATGCCGACCCACTCGGTGATGGCGCCGGCGGCGTCGAAAATCGGCACCGCGCGCGCATTCATGTAGCGGTACTGGCCGTCGGCGCGGCGCAGGCGGTGTTCGATCTGGTACATGCTGCTGGCGTCGAGCGCGGCGCGCCAGGCGGCCGCCGTGCGGGCGCGGTCGTCGGGATGGATGGCGTCGAGCCACCCCCAGCCGCCGAGCTGATCGCTGGACTGCCCGGTATATACAGTCCAACTCGGTTGGGCTCCCTCAAGACGGCCGGCCGCCGAGGCCAGCCACATGATGGTGCTGCTGGCCTGCACCAGCGAGCGGTAGCGCGCCTCGCTGGAGCGCAGTTCATCGGCGGCGCTGGACGTGCTCGGGTCAGGCGGGGGCAAGGCTTGGGACATGGTTCGTTTTGTACGGAGATGACATCGGTCGCATTTAACCATGAGCTTGCCAGAAAAAGGTTTTTCCTGTCGCCACTGCTGTAAAAAAATGCTCGCAGCCGGGGTTTGATGTGCAGCAAGACCCGGCCGGGTGCGCTCACTTACTCTGAACTGGACAATGTTTATTTTGATAAGCACCATGAAAACACACAAATCCCTCCTGAGAACGCTGCCAGCCCTGCTTTTGCTGGCCAGCCTGGCCGGCTGCGCCGGCTTCCGCATCACGGGTGACCCCCGTTCGGGCATCGCCAGCGAGCCGGCGCCGCCCACCCAGCTGATCACCGCGCAGCTGATAGAAGCCGAGAAAGCCTTGCGCGCCCGGCGCAGCAGCGAAAGCGTGTCCCATCTGATCGTACGCAATCCGCCGCCGTACGCCATCGGCCGCGGCGACATCCTGTCGATCGTGGTGTGGGACCATCCGGAACTGGCGGGCCAGGGCGTGGCCGCCTCGGCCACGGCGGCCGACGCCCAGAGCCCAAGCGCGCCGCCGGCCGGCTTTGTGGTGGACCACGACGGGCGCGTGCAGTTCCCGTTCGCCGGTGCGCTTACCCTGGCCGGGCTGACCGAGGATGAGGCGCGCGCGCTGCTGACCAAGCGCCTGGCGCGCTACATCACCAATCCGCTGGTGACCCTGCGGGTACAGTCCTACCGCAGCAAGCGCGTGTATATCGATGGCGAGGTGCGCTTGCCGGGCTTGCAGTCGATTAACGATATTCCCATGACCCTGGTCGAGGCGCTCAACCGCGCCGGCGGCATGCTGCCCAGCGCCGACCAGAGCCGCATCGTGCTGGAACGGGGCGATGCGCGCTACCAGGTCGGCTTGCGCGGCCTGGTAGCGCGCGGCATCAATCCGGGCAGCATCCTGCTGGCGCCCGGCGACGTGGTGCGCGTCCATTCGCGCGACGAGAGCAAGGTGTTCGTGTCGGGCGAGGTTGTGACCCCCAAGGCGCTGACCATGCACGACGGCCGCCTGAGCCTGAACGAAGCGCTGGGCGAGTCGGGCGGGATCAGTCCGATCAGCGGCGATGCGCGCCAGATCTATGTGATCCGCAGGGCGGTGGACGGCACCCGCGTCTACCAGCTCGACGCGCGGCGCGCCGGCGCGCTGGCGATGGCCGAGGCCTTCGAGCTCGAACCGCGCGATCTGATCTATGTGGCTGCCTCTCCGTTGGCCAACTGGTACCGCAGCGTCAGCATGCTGTTCCCGGGCGCGCTGACGCAAGTGGTCAATATCAGCCGCCCCTGACCCCGCTTCAAGGACCTTGCCATGAACCATGCCGACCAACCTCAACCGCTGCCACCTTCCCCCAACATCTTGCCAATGCCCAGCCTGCCGCCAGCCGCGCCGCCGCCCGGGCGCGAGGCGGAGCCGCACGAAATGGACCTGCAGGGCTACGTGAATATCTTGTACGACAGCCGCTGGCTGATCGGCGGGGTGACCGCGCTGGTGACCTTGCTGGCGATTATCTATGCGCTCGTCGTCAGCCCGGTGTACGAAGCGAACCTGATGATCCACGTCGAGGAAGAAAGTCCGAACGCATCGAAGAATATCCTCAGCGAAGTATCGTCCCTGTTTGAAACCAAGAAGGCGGCGATTGCCGAAATGGAGCTGCTGCGCTCGCGCATGGTGATTTCGCATGCGGTCGACAACTTGCAGCTGTTTATCAATGTGCGGCCCAAGTATTTTCCTGTGGTCGGATTCTGGTTTGCCAACCGCAAGTCGAACGAGTTGTCCGAACCGGGCATTTTCGGGCGCGGCGGCTATGTGTGGGGGCCGGAGAAGGCCGAGGTGTCGGTGTTCGAGGTCCCGGAAGCGTGGTACAACCGCGAATTCACGCTGACCGCGCGTGGCAACGGGCGCTACCACCTGTCCGGAGGCGCTCTGGCGACGGCCTATGAAGGCATCGTCGGCACGACGCTCAGGACCAGGGTGGGTGGCGCCAGCCTGGAGTTGCGGGTGGACCGGATGCGCGCGCAGCCGGGCGCCCAGTTCCGCCTGATGCGCAGCTCGCGCCTGGCGGCGATCGAGCGGATCCAGACGGCGTTGGTGATTACCGAGCAGGGCAAGCAGTCGGGCATCATCGAAGTGCGGCTGCAGGGCGAGGATGCGCAGCGCATCAACAGCCTGCTGGGCGAAATCGGGCGCGAGTACATGCGCCAGAACCTGGCGCGCAAGACCGAGGAGGCCGAAAAATCGCTGGCCTTCCTGAACCTGCAGTTGCCGACGCTGAAACGCCAGCTGGAAGAGTCCGAGGAAAAGTACAACGGTTTTCGAAACAGCAAGGGCAGTATCGACATGCGCGAGGAAGCGCGCATCAGCCTGCAGCAGGCCGCCGCGGCGCAGACCCGGCGTCTCGAACTGGAGCAGCGCAAGACCGCCTTGCTGACGCGCTTCACCGAGAACCATCCGATCATCGTGGGCATCAACCAGCAGCGGCGCGAGGTGGACGCCGAGATTGCGGAAGTGGCCAGGCGCATCCGCACCCTGCCGGTGCTGGAGCAGGACGAATCGCGTCTGCTGCGTGAAATCAAGGTCAATACCGACCTGTACACGGCACTGTCGAACACGGCCCAGCAACTGCGCCTGATTTCAGTGGGCCGGGTCAGCAACGTGCGCCTAATCGATGCACCGATGGCGCCGGAACGCGCGCTTAAGCCGAACCGGCCGCTGATCGTGGCGCTGGCGCTGGTGACCGGCCTGTTTCTGGGCGTGATGCTGGCGTTTGCGCGCAAGGCGTTTTTCGGCGGCATCGACAATCCGCAGCGCATCGAAACGCTGCTGGGCGCGCGGATCGTGTATGCCAGCATTCCCCACAGCACGCATCAGGAGCGCCTGCGGCGCGAGGCCCGCGGCGGCACCGTGCTGCCGATCCTGGCGCAAGTGGCGCCGGAAGATATCGCCGTCGAGAGCTTGCGCAGTTTTCGCGCGGCACTGACATACGCGATGCCTTCCCTCAAGAACAACATCGTGATGCTGGCCGGGCCGGGCCGGAATCTTGGCAAATCGTTTCTGTCGGTTAATTTCGCTGCCGTGATGGCGGCCAGCGGCAAGCGCGTGCTGCTGATCGATGCCGATTTGCGCAACGGCCACCTGCACCGCTATTTTGGCGTCAGCCGCGAGCAGGGGCTGACCAAGGCGATTGCCGGTTCGCTGCCGCTGGACCAGGTGATTCATCAGGGCGTGCTGGAGAACCTCGACTTCATTCCGACCGGCGCACTGCCGCCGAACCGGTCGGAGTTCCTGCAGCACTTGAATTTTTCCAACTTGCTCGACGTGGTCAGCAGCCAGTACGACATCGTGCTGATCGATACGCCACCGATCCTGGCGGTGTCGGATGCGCTCATTATCGGCGCGCACGCCGGGGCCGTGTTCATCCTTGCGCGCGCCGGGGTGACGACCGAGGGCGAGATCACCGAATCGATCAAGCGCCTGAACCATGCCGGCATCGCGCCGCAGGGCGTGCTGTTCAATGACATGGCATTGCGTGTCGGCAGCTATGCGTATCAGTTCAAATACACGCACGCGCCCCAGCTGGAGCACTGAGTTGCCGTAGCGGATAGCGCTGGCTCTTTCCTGCCAACTTAACAAGTCTTCTTTTTAATAAACGCGACATGCCGGCGCCGGCCTGTCGCGTTTTTTCTCGTTTACATTACCTCTAGGAAAACTTCTTTGATCATTTGATTACTCAGGTAAATTTACTTGGGTAAACTCTGAACCTAAACATTTGACGCAGATCAAACCTTATTCATTTACTTGATTGAATGAGGAACTTTTGATGAATAAGCTATCCAGTTTTGCGTCTGATTTCCGCTTCAACGCCAGCATCTGCGGCGGTGTCGCCGTGCTGCTCTCCGCTTGCGGCGGCAGCACCGGCCACAACGGCAACAATGCGACCCCGGCTCCACAGTTTGCCGCCGTTACCTACAATGGCGCGCTGGCGCCGCTCGACCTGTTCGTCTCGCCCAGCGGCGCCGACAGCAACGCGGGCACCCAGGCCGCGCCGTTCAAGACCATCGCCCGCGCCGCCCAGGCGGCAACGCCGGGCGTCACCATTCGCGTGCTGCCAGGGACCTACGCCGGGGGCTTTCGCACCAATGCCAGCGGTACGGCCGAAGCGCATATCCGGTATGTGTCCGAAGTGAAGTGGGGCGCCAAAATCGTTCCTCCGGCCAACTCGGCCACCACCTCGGCCTGGGACAACCGCGGCAGCTATGTGGAGATCGACGGCTTCGAGGTTGACGGCAGCTCTACCCAGGCCGGCACCAAATGGCTGCTCGGCCTGTACACCGCCGGCTCCTACAGCACCGTGCGCAACAATCACGTGCATCACATCGCGCGCACGGTCCCGTGCGCCGGCAGCGGCGGCGGCATCGGATCGGACAGCTATTACAAGGGAACCGCCAACGATGTCAGCGCGAATGTCGTGCACGACGTCGGGCCGGCGGGCTGCCCTACGTATCTCGGCATCTTCATCAACACGGCTGGCAGCCGGGTGGACAACAACCTGGTGTACGCCATCAGCGATGCCGGCATCCGCATGTGGCATGACGCCACGCAGGGAATCGTGGTCAACAACACCGTGTTTAACGCCAGCACGGGGATTGTGATCAGCGGCGACGGCGGCTACAACGGCAGCGTGCCCAACGACAACACCCGGGTCAGCAATAATATTCTTTACGACAATGCTCGCTATGGCTTGCTGGAAGTCGGGTCAACGGGCGTGAACAATCGCTACAGCAACAATCTGATTTTCCGTAACGGCACGCCGGTGATGCTGAACAACGGCCTGCAGCCGGTCGGCACGGTGGCGGCCGAACCGCAGTTCGTCAACTATGTGCGCAACGGGGGCGGCGATTACCGTCCGGCCGCCACGTCGCCTGCCAAGGGCGCGGCACTGGTCGCGGACGCACCGGCCACCGACCTTGACGGCAAGCCGCGCACGGCGGAAACCGGCATCGATATCGGCGCCTATCAGCATGTGGGAGGGACCACGCCGACACCTACGCCGACGCCCACACCGACGCCCACACCGACGCCCACACCAACGCCCACCCCGACGCCCACACCGACGCCCACACCAACGCCCACCCCAACGCCGACACCAACGCCTGAGCCGACCACGTACAACTATTACGTGACTACCACCGGCTCGGATACCGCGGCCGGCACCAAGGCGGCGCCTTTCAAGACGATCGCACGGGCTTCGCGCGCCGCGTTGCCCAGCACGACGATCCATGTGGCCGCCGGCACCTATCCGGGCGGCTTCAAGACCACGGTCAGCGGTACCGCGGCCGGGCGTATCTATTACGTGTCAACCACCAAATGGGGTGCGAAAATCGTACCTCCGGCAAGCTCCTCGAACGATACCGCGTGGGACAACCGTGGAAACTATACCGACATCATCGGTTTCCACATCGACGGCACGACGTCACAGAGCGGCACCAAGTGGACGCATGGCATCTACAACGGCGGTTCCTACGACATGACGCGCGGTAACTGGGTTCACCATATTGCCAAGAACGTCCCTTGCACAAGCGCGGGCGGCTCGGGCATTGGGGTGGACAGCTACTACCGCGGCATCAAGTCCGATGTGGTGGGCAACCTCGTTCATGATATTGGACCGGCGGGCTGCCGATTCGTTCAGGGGATTTACGTCAGCACCTCGGGAACCGTCAAGAATAATGTGGTGTACCGGGTTGCCGAAGGGGCGATTCACCTCTGGCATGATGCGAACAATGTGATCATCACCAACAACACGGTGACCGCATCGCACACCGGCATCATTGTCGGCGGTGGCGACTACTACCACACCACCGGCCCCAACAATGACACCATCGTCGCCAACAACATCGTGTACGACAATGCGATGGGAATTTCGGAGCAGGGCCAGACCGGCACGCGCAACCGCTACACGAATAACCTCGTGTTCAATAACACGACGTACAACTTCAGCCTCAAGAACGGATTGACGCACAGCGGCACCATCAGTGCCGACCCGCAATTCGTCGCCTATACGCACACCGGTACGCCGGATTTGCATCTGCGGCCTACCTCTCCCGCCATCGGGAAAGGCACGCCCACCAACGCGCCGCCAACCGATTTCGACGGCAAGCCGCGCAATGCGACCACCGGCTTTGACATGGGGGCATACCAGCACTGACCGGCTTGCGGTCGGCGTCAAGGAGGTCCATGCCTTCGTGGCTAAGATGGTGGACATGGACCCTCTTGACGATCACTCATCAGAACAGGAACGTATCCGTTCCGTCTACCGCGACTGGCTGGCGGACGAGCGCATTTCCTCGTACGCCTGGCACCGGGAAGACGTCATGGAACAGGACGCGGCGCGGCGCCGCGTGGCCGGCGCCTTGCTCGCGCGCACGCTGGGGCCGGAACTGGGCAAGCTGCGCGTGGTCGATGTCGGTTGCGGCTCGGGCGGCTTTCTGCGTCAACTGATCGACTGGGGCGCCGACCCCTGCAGGCTGGCGGGCACCGAGTACCAGGAACAGCGGCTGGTGCTGGCGCGCATGCGCAGCGCGCCGGGCATCCACTGGCACCTTGGCGACCTCGACTTTGCAGAGCCGGGCAGCTTCGACCTGGCCGTGGCCAATACCGTCTTTTCATCGATCCTCGCCCCGGACCTCAGAGCGGCGCTGGCGCGCGACATGTGGCGCAGCGTGGCGCCCGGTGGCTGGTGCATGCTGTTCGACTTCCGCTACAACAACCCACGCAACCCCAACGTGCGCCGCGTGACGCGCGACGAACTGCGCCGGATGTGGCCGGGGGAGGAAAGCCACTATCGCAGCCTGCTGCTGGCGCCGCCTATCGCGCGGCGGCTGCTGGGCGCCCCGCGCATCGTGGCCGAACTGCTTGCCACGCTGGCGCCGCCGCTGCGCTCGCACTTCATCTACATGGCGCGCAAGCCGGCCTGACGTTATCCTGACCGTCCGACTCTGCGCCCGTCCTGTCGGCATGCGCGATATTGCCGCACAGCCGATCATGCTCCTCAGTCGGATTTCCTCATACGCCGTGACGACGGCCCCAGTCAACTGCATCAGCCGCCTGCGCCACATGCACCGCATGCGCGGGCCGCGCAGCGTCTACGGCCCGTGCCACGTCCCCAAGACGCAGGCCAGCGTCGCGCCGCTCGGCATCGCACGTCATACAGATCGGCCGGCCGGATTGAATCGTTATAATCCGACCTGGCGTTTACTGCTTCGCTGGCGCCGTTTTCTGCGCTACCGCCTCCTTGCCCATCAACAGGTTCTTCACCCAGCGCCGCACCGCATACGTACGCGCCTCGAACATCAGGTAAAAGCCGTACGCAGAAGCAAGCACCACGGCAAGCATGGCGAGGTAAACGCCCAGGTCGGCCAGACTGTTCGCCGCCATCTGCCGGCAACCGAACAGGGTCATGCCAACGTAGCCAATGATGCCGAGTACAGGCACGTGCACCACATACAGCGTGAACGAAAAGTTAGAGAAAAACACCGCCACCCGCTGCAGCGGCCCGACGAATTTTTGCGCCCTAGGAAGCGGGGTCACCGTACTCGACAGAAACAGCAGGAACAAGACGCTCAGCAGCAAATCCTGCGGGTACGACGCGAACACCATATCGTCATTGCTGCCCTTTAACCTGAAGACGACCGATGCGATCACCAGCACCACCAGCATCATCATGCGCAAGGGCGTACCGCACTCCACCCGCACGCGCGAAAACGCTGCACCGAGCAGCCAGATCGTAAAATACAGCACCATCTCGACAGGCAACAGCACGCCCACTAACAGCAAGGAACTTGCTGCCAGGGCCCGCCGCACGCCCGAACTGGCCGCCACACACATGAGCAGCAGTGGAAACATCACGTAGTACCATGTTTCGTTCGACAGGCTCCAGAGCGGGAAGTTCCCTCCGAATTCAGGAACGACAATGGTTTGTAGTCCGACCAGATTGCCGGCCAGCGCGGCCACCGAATAGTCGTTGGCTGGCGAAAAGTCGGGCGCACGCGGATCGATCACGCCGCTGGCGATACCGGCGGCAAGAATGAGCACAAACGTGGGCAGCAGCACCGTCCAAAGGCGCGTGATGCGGTCGATCGCGTACAGCCTGATGGCTTGCGGCTGGCCCAGCTTGTTGAGCAGGCTGCCGCCGACCAGCCAGCCGCTGATCAGGAAAAACACGACCACGGCCTGGTGCGCGAAGCCGGTCAGGAACGCCAGGCCCTGGTACCACAAGGCGGGATTTTCCAGGGTGCGCAGGCCGGGAAAAAATTCGCTGCGCAGGTGGGCGGCGGCCACCTGGATGGCCGCCAGGCCGCGCAACAGCGAAATGAGCAAGGAATGCCAGGAATCTTCCCCCAGCTGGCTTTCCTTCAAGAAGCGGATGCTGGGCATCGGATGCGAGTTCATGGTGCGGTATCCCGGTGAATTAGTCGATTGAGAGCGGATAAAGGCGCGCGTTGCCGGACAGCAGGCGCGCGGCGCGGATCATCCAGTAGCCGAGGTGGGCGAACTTCATCAGCCACGCCGCGGCGAGCAGGGCCAGTACGCCCCACAGCAGGCCGTGCAGCGGCAGGGCCGGCACGCTGGCGGCGCCGAGCCGGATGCTGGCGAGGCCGACCGCCGCGCCCAGCACCCAGCCGGCCACGGCTTCCGCCAGACTGTGCTGCCCATCGGCGACCAGCAGCACGCCGACCAGGCCGCCGAGGGCGAGGCCGAGCGCGATCCCGGCGCGGCGCCAGCCGGCGGCGCATCCATGCAGGAGCATCCAGAACAGCATCGGAAAGACGGCGCTGGCCCCGGCCGCGTGGCCGCTGAGCGCCTTGAAGCCGAGCGACGGCACACCGCCTCCCCAGGCGAGAAACAAGATCTTGCTGGCGGCGACCAGTCCCAGCCCGCCGCACAGCAGCACGCCCCAGCACAATGCCATGCGCCAGGCGCGCGCAGCCAGCAGCCAGGCGAACAGGGCGGCGCCGAGCGCGATGGCCAGGCGCGGATCGCCAAGGTGCAGCAGGGGCGTGAGCATGTTCATGGCAGTCGCTGGCGCGTCAGCGCGGCCAAGGTGCTGAAAATGATGCGCAGGTCGGTCCAGAACCCGCGTTCGCGCACGTAGCGCACGTTGTAGTCGAGCTTGGCCGGAAGGATGATGTCGAGGTAAGCCCGTTCCGGGTCGGCGCTGCGTCCGAGGATGGCGTTCTCGTCCTTGTAGCAGATCGACGCCCAGTCCGTGATGCCAGGCTTGACCGAGAGCACGATAGCGCGCACCTCAGCCGGATAGCAGGCGACATAGCGCGGCACTTCGGGACGCGGCCCAACCAGGCTCATGCTCCCCAGGACCACATTGATTAGCTGCGGCAATTCGTCGATCTTGTAGCGGCGCAAAAACTTGCCAATGCGGGTAATGCGCGCATCGGCGCCGACGGTGAGCTGGGAGCCGTGTCCGCTGTCGACGCGCATGGTGCGGAATTTGATGATGTCGAACGGCACGCCGAAACGCCCGACGCGTTGTTGACGGAACCAAGCCGGCCCTGGCGAGTCCAATCGAATACAGATGGCGATGACGGCAAACAGCGGGGCCAGCACCACCAGCCCGGCCAGCGCCGCCACGATGTCGAAACGGCGCTTGCTCATGTCAGTAACTCGCGCAGGGTGTCGATGATCCGCTGCTGGTCGGCGTCGCTCATGCGCGTGTACAGGGGCAGCGACAGCATGCAGGCAAAGCTGGCCTCCGCCACGGGGAACTGTTCCGGGCTCAGGCGGCAGCTGTCGCGCCAGAACGGATGGCGGTGCAGTGGAATGAAGTGCACGCTGGTACCGATGCCGCGCTCGGAGAGGCGGGCGATCAGTTCGTCGCGGCCGAACCGGGCGTTAGCTTCCAGCCGCACCACGTACAGGTGCCAGGCGTGGCTGCTGCCCGGGCCGGGCACGCAGGGCAGGCGCAGCGGCAAGCCTTGCAGGCCGATGGCGTAGGCCTGCGCCAGTTCCTGGCGGCGCAGAAGGAAACGGTCGATCTTGCGCAACTGCTCGATGCCCATGGCGGAAGCCAGATCGGTCAGGTTGTACTTGAAGCCGGCGGCCACCACGTCGTAGAACCAGGCCGGGGTGCGCGAGGTGTAGCGGTCGAAGGCGTCCTGGCTGATGCCGTGGATGCGCATCAGCCGTACGCGGCGCGCCAGATTGGCGTCGCGGGTGACCACCATGCCGCCTTCGCCGGTGGTCATGGTCTTGTTGGCGTAGAAGCTGAATACGGTGGCGTCGCTCGCCAGGGTGCCGACCAGCCGGCCCTTGTAGTGCGTCGGGAAGGCGTGCGCGGCGTCTTCCACGACTTTGAGCTGGTAGGTAGCGGCCAGGGCCTGCACGGCGTCCATGTCGCAGGCCAGGCCGGCGTAATGCACGGGAATGATGGCGCGGGTGCGAGGCCCAATGGCGGCCTCGACCGCTGCCAGGTCGAGATTGAGGGTATCCGGGTCGGCGTCGACCAGGACCGGGTGCGCGCCGAGGTAGTGCACGACTTCGGCGGTGGCGGTAAAGGTCAGGGTCGGCACGATGACTTCGTCGCCAGGGCCGATGCCGAGCGCTTCAAGCGCCAGGTGCAGGCCGGCGGTGGCGGAGTTGACCGAAATGGCGTCTACGCCGTCGCCGAGGTAGGCGGCGAAGTCGTGCTCGAACTGGCGCGTGCGCGGACCGGTCGTGACCCAGCCCGAGCGCAGGCACTCGACCACGGCGGCGATTTCCTCGTCGCCGATGTCGGGCAGGGCGAAAGGCAGGAAGGGAGGTGCAATGGGCACGGCCGGGTCCGGCTTGGGTGTCAGGTCTTCAGGCATGATGGGTGCTCCGTGAAGTTGGTGGCCGCGTGCGGGTGCTCCGCGCGCCGATGCGTTGCTTGCCTTGCGCTGCAGCGCCGCAGGTAGATCGTGCAGGAAGGAGGGCACGCGTGGCTGCTGACATGGCACTACCCAGCGTCCTGCGGGTATGGGTGGAGGGTGCACGCAGCTTGTGCAGGCGCATCGCACACAGATGCGGTGGCTGATTGGCGCTGCAGCGCCGGCCCGCATCGGACATGGCAGCGCCGTCTTGTGATCGTCGCTGGGAATGAACGGTAGCCATCATGCGCACGCCTGCAAAAAGCGCCGCCCCAGTACCGGGTAGCTCAGGTTAGCCGTGGCGTAGGCGCGGCCGCGTTGTCCGGCCGCTTCGCGCTCGTACGGGTCGAGCGTGAACAGGGCCAGCAGACCGTGCGCCACGGCGGCGGGGTCCTGCGGCGCAACGGTCAGGCCGCAGCGCGCGTCGGTCACCGGATCGTTGCCCGCCTCGACCGAATGCAGGATGGGCCGGCCAGCCATCATGTAGTCGATCAGTTTGTTGGGCGCGATGCCATACCGGTACAGGCGCTGGCGCTGCCAGCCAATGTAGGCGACGTCGAAGCAGGCCAGCAAGGCCGGCACCTGGTCCTTGGGTACCGGATCGAGAAAATGTATGTTGTACAAGCCGCGTTCGCGCGCCAGTTGCACCAGCCGGGGCTTGTCGGGACCGCCACCGGCCAGTATGAAGGCGATGCGCTGGTCGGCCACCAGGGCGGCGGCGTCGAGCAGGGTGTCGAGGGCATTGGCGACGCCATGCGTGCCGGCATAGCCGACGACGAATTTGCCCTCGTGCCGCAGCGCCGCCAGGACGGTGCCGGCCTGCCCCGAAAGGGCCGGCGGCTCGGCCAGCCATTCGGCCGGGTCGGCGCCGTTGGGCACGATATGCAGTTTATGCGGGGCCATGCCGTGCGCTTCCAGATGATCGCGCACCTTGGGCAGGATCGATACGATGGCGCAGGCGTGGTGGCAAGCATAGTTTTCTGCCGCCTGCAGCAACATGATAAAAGGATGCCAGCGCGAATAGCCGCCCAGTTCGATGGGCGAGAGCGGCCACAGGTCGTGCAGCTCGAACAGCAGGCGCGCGCCGGCCAGCCGGGCAATGCGGTGTGCCGGCCAGATGTCGAGCGGATAGGTACTTGAGGCAATGACGACGTCGGGCGCAAACTCGGCGGCGAGCTGGCGCGCGTGCCGTTGCAGGTGGGCGACGAAGGCAAGCATATTGATCACGCGCGCCGCGCCGTTGCCGCGGTAGGCGGGCGTGGCGATCCAGCGGTAGCCGACGCCGTCGATGGTTTCGTCCAGCCGGGGCTGGCCGTGCAGCTGCGGCGCCTGGGCCCGGATGTGCGACTGGGACGAGGCGATGATGCGCACCGTGTGTCCCAGCCGTACCCATTCGCGCGCCAGGTAGAAGGGGCGGTATTCCATGCCGTGCCGCAGGGAGCCGGCGTAGTGGTTGATGAGGAGAATGTTCATGCTGGAATCTCCCACAGGTGGTGCGCGCTTACCATGTCAGCCCCTCGGCCAGGCGGCGCATGTTGCAGCGCGAGTTTTCGCGCCAGTTGGTTTCCCACTGGACCGGATGGGCCAGCCGGCACATGGTGCGGTAGCGCCCCAGCGCGCCCCGTGGCGCCATCGGGTGGCATAGCTGGGGCGGCGGGCGGTCCGATGACCATGTCGACCTGTTCGAGGAGACCACTGTCATGCGTTTCGCAGGCGATGCCGCAGCGCGCGCAGGGCCTCGACTCAGGCAGGCGCGACGGCATCAGGTAATCGCCGTACAGGCGTCGGACACGTTGGTTCATCGGAGGTGGTAAATCGCGCGGTGGGGAATGAAGCCGAGCACGGTCTTGAACTGGCGCAGCCCGGGCAAGGCGCCGTAGTAGGTGTCGTACATCAGGTAGCGCGCCAGGCCCTGGTCGATCAGCTCGGCTGCAATGTCGCCCACCAGCAAATGCATGATGCCGTCGTTGTTGCGGTAACCCATGAGCTGCTCGAATGCATGGAAATTGCCGTAGTGCCCGACATTGGCGTATGCCACCAGCTTGCCGTCGGAATCGAGCACGCCGTAGTAGGTGAAGTTGCTCAGCTTGTCGTAGCAGCGCTGTTTTGCAAGGTAATGCTGGTCCATGGGACGCCCCTGGCGCGCCTCGACCGAGGTGTTGATGGCGTGGATGGCATCCACATGGTCGTTGCGGTCGATCCGCGCCAGGGTGTAGCCGCGCGAGCGCGCCCGCTTGATGTGGTGGGCGCCCCAGTTCTTGCCTTTGATGCTGTCGACATAGTCGCTGCGCCCCTGGAAACGCTGCAGGTCGATCAGCGCGGCGCCCCAGCTTTTGTGCTGGATGATTTTGTAGCGTGGATGGCGCTTGGTGTAATACCGGTAGGTCGAGCGCACATTGACGGGGGCGATGGCCAGGTCGAAATATAAATGCGCGACAGGAAGCCGCAGCACTTGCCTGACGGTGGCAACGTGATTCGAAACGGTGGAGAGTAGGCTTTTCATAGCAGTCGTCGCGGCTTGAAACCGCCTTTTCTTGTTGGTTGATTTAAGTGCCAGGCGCGTTAAGTCTTGCGCCTCCTGGCCGGAAATGGTTCGGGCTTTTCTTACTGTAGCCAGATGAAGCGGGAGGGTATTTGAAGTTGCGTAAGTCGATACGGCGCAAGCGCGCTTCTTTGTTATTCATCAGGGGTGCTGCAGGTTCTTATTTCGGTGAAGACACGCAGAGCTATCCGGATGCGCCGTGGCGGTCGGCAATGCGCCGATTCCCCGCCGGCGCTTGCAGCTCCTGATAAAGCCTGATCAGTTTTTCCGCCTCGCCCGGCCAGTTATATTTTTCGAGAATCGCGCGCCGGCCATTGCGTCCCATGCGGCGGGCGATGTGCGGATGGCGCACGAAATAATCGATGGCGGCGGCAATGGCGGCCGGATCGAACGGATCGACACACACGCCGCATTGATTACTTTGGATAATTACGTGCCATAGGGGGATGTCGGAGGCGATGACGGGAATGCCAGCCGCCATATATTCGAACATCTTGACGGGCAGGGCCTCAAGGTAATTGGGTTCGGGATGCAGGGTCACCAGGCCGGCGAGGCTGCGCGCCATGAGCGCGCACACGCCGTCGCGGTCCAGGTGGCCCGGACGATTCAGGCGCTGCCAGCCGGGCAGTGCGCTCAGGGCGTTTTCCAGCGTCTCCTCCGAAAAACGTCCGGCCACGGTGATGCGGGCAGGCGATTGCAGCAACTGCGCTGCGTTGACCAGCTCGCCGATGCCGCGCATCGCGGACAGGCCGCCGACGTAGCACACCTCCTGCTGTTTTTCGCCCCACGGGGCATCGGCGTCGAATTCGGCGGGCATCGGGTAATTGTTGACATCGACCGTGTTCGGGTTGATCTGCAAGAACTTATCCCGGATAAACGGCGTTGCGGCAACGATCGCATCGAAACGGCGGCAGGCGTGGCGTTCATAGGCGGCGCATGTGCTGGCGAGCAAGCCCCGCAGGGATGGCGCGAGGTAGGGCTTGCTTAGTATTTGCAGCGGCAAATCTTCATGGGCGTCGAAAATGACGATTTTGCCCTGGCGCTTGAGGCGCAGCCCGATGGGAATCAGTTCCGGATCGTGCAGGTGATAAACGTCGGCATCGATCAGGCGCGCGCGCTGCAAGACGCGGCGCGTGCTGAGCAGCATGCGTCCCAGGCGGCCCGGGTGATGCCCGACGTCGGTGATGTGGACGCCGCTGTCGCGTTCGTCCCCGAGGCCGTCCGCGACGACCAGGGTGACCTTATATCCTTGCCGCGCCAGCGTCCGGCATTGCTTGACGAAGATCCGGGTGTCACGGCGCGGATGGGCCGAGGTCAGATGTGCGATTGAGAGCATGTGTCATTCCATACCGGTAGGATGAATACGCCGCCATGGTGGCGCCGATGAGCATGTCGGTAAAATAATGCGAGGTAATCAGGAGCAGCAGCGTGATGCAGCAAAAGGAAAAACCCAGAATGAATTCGCCGGAGCGCTGGCGTGCGAAATATCCTTTGAAAAACATGGGAATCGCGGGCACGATCAATATGCTCAGCACAAACAGAAATCCGAACAGGCCGGTATCGACCCAGGCCGACAGCACATTGTGCGAATACAGGCCCGGCGAATAACTGGCGTAGTCGCCGAACAGCGGAAACTGCGCGATCGTATTCATCGCATACGCGCTCAGATGATGGCGCTTGTTGGCCGAGGTCGAATGTGATAAATCAAGCAGTTCGAGTACCCGGTTATTGGGCAGCATGGCCAATAGTTGCTCCAGATTGGAGAACATCACAAGGAACAGGATGATAAAAACGCAGGTCATTAACAACCTCTGGCGCGCGTGATACAGCTCGATGATGGGAATCATGAACAGCATGGCGGCAAATTCGCTGCGCGCCGTATTCATGAACAGGGTCAGCGCGGCCAGGCAATACAGCAACACGCGCAGCGGCAAGGAGCGGGTGTACGCGATGGCCACCGCAAAGGTAAACAAATACGAGCGCGAAAACCCCTGGTACGAGGCCAGGCTCTCCGGGTTCCTGGCCGTGCCGAGCGGCGCCAGGTAGAACGATCCATCGACGGCGTAGGTGAACACGATGGCCGACATGCCCAGCAGGCTGCCCAGCGCCATCTGGCGAAAGCGCCGCCGGCCCGGGTCGCACAGGCGGAAGGCGAAGAACACGTTCAACATGAAGATGATCCCCAGCACATGATTGGTGACGATCAGCGTATTCCCGCCGGCCACGGCATTGACGGCGACAATCAGCGCGAAGTAGGCCAGGTACAGGAAGAAAGCGACATCGCTCTTGCCCAGGTAATCGCAGTCGCGCCGGACCTTGGCCGCGTAAAAGAAAAACAGCATGGGCAAGAGCAGCAGCGATACCGACGCGAAATAGCCGCCCAGTACGGCCGGAATCTTTCCCAGCCCCAGTGCCGTGTGATAAAAGAAGAAGCCGGGAAACAACGCAAAGAAGGCCAGCATGCCGGCCCACTGCTCGTGTCCCGTGGTGCGCGCGATCGGTTTCATAGGGCCGCCATGCGGTTTTGCGAGCACTGGTACGACATGTGCAAGTAGACAAAATAGAGCAGGGAGTAGCCGACCGCATACCACAGCACGCTTTGCTGCAAGGTGCCGGGCGTGGCGAATACCGACACCGTCATCACGAACAGCGCCACCTGCCACAGCAGGTCGATCTTCTGCTTGCCGGCGACAAAGAACACATAGCTCAGCGGGCTGGCGATGAAATTGAGGAAGTACAGCGGCGCCAGGATTTGCGCCAGCTCGCCGGCGGCGCGCCAGTTTTCTCCGAACACGAAAGCGAACAGTTGCGGCGAGAACAGCAGCAGTACCAGCGAGGGGCCGATGCCCAGCAGCACGAGGGCCTTGAAGGTGTAACGGTAGGCATCGCGGCAATTGCCCTGGGTCTGGAAGTCATGCACCGACTGGCGCTTGAACACTTCCAGCACGGATGAGGCCAGCAGCGCAATCGGCGCGCCCAGCACGCGCTGGGTGAGGGCGAACAGGCCGGCCGCCAGGGCGCCGTGGCGCGCGCCGATCATCAGCAGCGGCAATTGTCCGACGATCACGTTGAGCAGGTTCGAGGGCAGCGAGAAGCGCCAGAACTTGTCGTGGCGGCGCAGGTAGCGGCGCTGCCCATCGTCCAGGCGCCAGCCCGGCCATGCCTGGGGCGGCGCCAGCAGCAGGATGGCGGCCAGCAAGCCCGCCGCCAGCCCGATCAGCTGGCCGGCGATCAGGGCCACGCCGCCCACGCCCACCGCCAGCAGGCCCACCTGCGCCAGGGCGATCCCGCCCGCGCTCCAGATGCGCGCACGCGCGGCCTTGCCGAAGGCATTGCGCGAGGTGGCGTAGGCCAACGTGGTCTGCATGTAGGCCGTCATCCAGGTGGCCAGGCCGAGGGTCAGTAGCGCCGGCCACGACAGGTGTGCGGCGATGGGCAGCTCCAGCAGGCGCGCCAGTACCGCGCACGCGCTCATCAGGATGGCGGTGAGGCTGGCGCTGTAGGCCACCACCGAAAAACAGGTGCGCTGCGCCTCGCTTTCGTGGTCGAGGATCATCGCCGCTTCCAGCCGCAGCGTGGCGCCGATGGCCGCCACCGCCACCACGCCCAGCCAGACGCTGAACGCGCCCACGTCGGCCGGCGTGCACAGGCGGGTGATGAGGGGCGCCGCCAGCAGCGGCAGGGCCTGGGCCCCGAGCGCGCCGCCGAGCACGGTCATCACATTGCGCCAGTAGGCCGGTAGCCGCGCTGTCATGGCCGTGTCCACGTCAATCCTGCCGGCACGATGCCGCGCCGCTGCCCGTGGCGCGCAGCAGCGCCGCGCACACCTGGCCGATGCTGTCGTCGTCGAGGTAGGGACCCATCGGCAGGCTGAGCACCCTGGCGGCCATGGCTTGCGCGACTGGCGCGCTGTCCGGGGCGCTCCAGCGCGCATAGGCCGGCTGCAGATGCATGGGCACGGGATAATGCACGGCGGTCGGAATGCCGGCCTCGTGCAGTGCGGCGCGCACCCGGTCGCGCTCGTCCACCACCACCGTGTACTGGGCAAACACGCTGCTGCGGTCGCGCGGACGCGCCACCTTGCCGATTTTTCCCGACAGCAGGGCATCGTAGCTGGCGGCGGCGCGCGCGCGTTGCTTCAGTTCCCAGTCGAAATTGTCGAGCTTGGCCAGCACGATGGCGCATTGCAAGGTATCCATGCGTCCGCCCACGCCGATGCGCGTATGCACGTAGCGCTGCGACTGTCCGTGGACGCGGATTTCGCGCATGGCCGTGGCCAGCCCGGCATCGCTGGTGAAGATGGCGCCGCCGTCGCCGTAGCAGCCGAGCGGCTTGCTGGGGAAAAAGCTGGTGCAGCCGATGGCCGACAGATTGCAGCTGCGCTTGCCGCCGTAGGTGGCGCCGAAGCTCTGGGCCGCGTCTTCGATCACGCTCAAGCCATGGCGGTACGCAATCGCATTGATCGCTTCCATGTCGGCCGGCTGGCCGTACAGCGATACCGGCATGATGGCGCGCGTGCGCTGCGTGATGTTTTCTTCGATCAGGGTAGGATCGATATTGCAGGTGGCCGGATCGATGTCCACGAACACCGGCGTGGCCCCCAGCAGCACGATGGCTTCGGCCGTGGCGATGAAGGAAAACGGCGTGGTGATGACTTCGTCGCCGGCTTTGACGCCGAGCGCCATCAGCGAAATGAGCAGCGCTTCGGTGCCCGACGACACCGTGATGCAGTGCCTGGCTCCGGTAAACGCGGCCAGGCGCGCTTCGAGCTCGTCCACTTCCGGTCCCATGATGTACTGGCCGTGGTCGAGCACGGCCTGGATGCGGGCATTGATGTTTTCGCGTCCAGCCTGGTATTGCGCTTTGAGGTCGATAAATTCCATGATGGTCGGTCCGTTCGCTGGCAGGTCAATCGATCAATAAAGAGGCGCGCTCGCCGGCCAGGGTGCACACCCCGCCGCGCACCCGGTAGCGTTCGCCCGTATGGGGGCAGGTGGCCTCGCCGTCCTGTCCCATGGGCAGGGCCAGGCGCTCGCCATGGCGCCCGATCCAGCCGCTCTGGCGCGCCGGCACGCCCACCATCAGCGCGAAATCGGGCACGTCGCGCGTGACCACGGCCCCGGCGCCGATGAATGCATAGCGCCCGATGGTGACGCCGCACACGATGGTGGCGTTGGCGCCGATGCTGGCCCCGCGCCGCACCAGGGTGCGCCGGTAGGCATCCTTGCGCACGATGGCCGCGCGCGGATTCCAGACGTTGGTAAACACCATGCTGGGGCCGCAGAACACCTCGTCCTCGATGGTTACGGCGTCGTACACCGACACATTGTTCTGGATCCTGACCCGGTCGCCGATCAGCACGTCGTTACCGACGAACACGTTCTGCCCCAGCGAGCAGCCCGCGCCGATGCGCGCGCCGCCGCACACGTGGGAGAAGTGCCAGACTCGGGTGCCCGCGCCCAGGGTGGCGCCGGGGTCGACGATGGCGCTCGCTTCAATGATGGCCTGGTCCATGTTCAGTACTCCAGCGGCAAGGCCACGCGCTTGCCGTCGCGCGCCGACTTGTAGGCGGCAATAAGCACTTCGAGCGACTTGAGTCCCTCGCGGCCATCGGTTTCCGGCTCGGCTTCGCCGCGCAGCACCTTGATCACATTGTCGTAATACAGCGGATGGCCGAAGCCGTAGACCGAGGTGGTCTGGTAGCTGGCGTCGTGCACCCGCGCATCGTCCTCGTCCGGTTCGGCGAACTCCCATTGCTGCACCTCATTGACCGCCACGCCGCCGATGCGCACCGTGCCGCGTTCGCCCAGGATGGTGATCGAGCCTTCCAGGTTGCGCGGATAAGTCAGCATGGTCACGTTCATCGACCCCAGCGCGCCGTTGCGCCAGCGCAGGCTGATGACGCCGGTGTCCTCGACCTCGATATCGCGCGCCAGGGTCGCCGTGTAGGCTTGCAGGCTCTCGACCGGGCCGACGATCCAGTCGATCAGGTCGACGTAGTGGCTGGCCTGGTTCATGAAGGCGCCGCCATCGTATTCCCAGGTGCCGCGCCATTTGGCGCTGTTGTAATAGTCGTCCGGGCGGGTCCAGAACACGTTCAGGTTGACCATGTAGATGCGCCCGAAACGCCTTTTATCGACCGCACTTTTGAGCAGCTGCAAGGTGGCGTTGCGCCGGTTCTGCTTGACCACGAACATGCGCACACCCGCCGCGTCGCAGGCGGCCACCATGCGCTTGCCGTCTTCCCAGCGCGTGGCCATGGGTTTTTCGGTGATCACGTGGCGCCCGCTGGCGGCGATTTGCACCGCCTGCTCCGGATGCAGGCCGGACGGGGTGCAGATGATGAAGGCGTCGGCATTGCACTTGGCCAGCATCTCGCCCAGGCCGCGGTAGGGCCGCGCGCCGGTGCGCTTGCTGGCCGCGGCCAGCGCCACCGGGTCGATGTCGCACACGCCGGTCAGCTCGCAACGGTCCTGGTGCTGGACGATGGCATTGAAATGGTTGTGGGCAATACGGCCGCAACCGACCAGCGCAAAGCGGATGCGGCGGTCGAGAACGGGGGGCGGGAAATAGTGCATGATCACTCTCCAAATCGAAGGTTCAAGCCTTGACGACATTCGGCAGCCGGTCCAGGTAGACCCCGCGCGTGTCGATGATCAAGGCGGCGTGCTGCTGTATCAGCGCGTAATCGAAGGCGCTGTGGCTGGTGGCCAAGAGCAGCACGTCGTAGGACGCGATCGACGCTGGCGTCAGAGGCACGCTGGCGAGGTCGAAATGGTGTTCTCGCATGGGCGGAAACACCGGCACGTGCGGATCGGAATAGTCGACCAGGGCACCCTTGGCGCGCAGGATTTCCATCAGCTCGACTGACGGCGATTCGCGCATGTCCTCGACGTTTTTCTTGTAGGCGATGCCAAGCACCAGCACGCGGCTGCCGCGGATCGAGCGCGACCGCTCGTTGAGCGCGTCGGCCAGCTTGCCGATGACCCAATGCGGCATGTCGCTGTTGATTTCGCCGGCCAGTTCGATGAAACGGGTGTGCAGGCCGTACTGGCGCGCCTTCCAGGTCAGGTAAAAGGGGTCGATCGGAATGCAGTGCCCGCCCAGGCCGGGCCCCGGATAGTAGGGCGTGAAGCCGAACGGCTTGGTGGCGGCGGCGCGGATCACCTCGTGGATATCGATATCCATCTTGTCGGCGATAATCTTCATTTCATTGACCAGGCCGATGTTGACGGCGCGGTGGATGTTTTCGAGCAGCTTGGTCAGTTCGGCGGCGCGGGTGGAACTGACCGGCACCACCTGGTCGATTGCCGGGCTGTAGAGCGCGATGCCGGCGCGCAGGCAGTCCGGCGTGTCGCCGCCGCAGACCTTGGGAATGGTGCGCGTTTCGTAATCGGGGTTGCCGGGGTCTTCGCGCTCCGGCGAAAACACCAGGAAGATGTCGTCGCCGACGGTCAGGCCGCGTGAAGCGATGCGCGGGCGCAGTTCCTCGTCGGTGGTGCCGGGGTAGGTGGTGCTTTCGAGCGAAACCACCTGGCCGGCGTGCAAGTGGGGCAGCAGGGCGTCGGCCGTGGCCAGCACGAACGACAGGTCCGGTTCGCGGTAGGCGTTGAGCGGGGTCGGTACGCAGATGATCAGGGCGTCGGCCTCGGCCGCGCGCGCAAAGTCGCTGGTGGCCTCGAAGCCGGCCGCCAGCGCCGCCCCGATGGCGGTAGCGGAAATATGCTCGATGTAGCTGGCGCCGGCGTTCAGGCGCGCCACCTTGGCCGGATCGATATCGATGCCGAGCACCCGGAAGCCGGCCTGGGCATAGCGCAGGCTGAGCGGCAAGCCCACATAGCCCAGCCCGATAATGCCGATGACAGCGCTGCGTTGATCGAGTTTCTCGATTAACTGCACTAAATGGCGGCTTGCATGTTGGTCGCGCATGGATATTATCTCCGTACTGAAAATTGGGTAAATCCGGATCAGGCGCCGGAAAGCGTTACGGGCCGATCTTGGTTATGCCGGACCTTATTTATTCGATGCGGTCGGGCGAGAAACTGCGTAATAGTGCGGGCCGGTTTTTATCGGGCGGGGCCACCGCCGCCGGTGAACGCTGGACTGGCGCGCCATGCGGCTGCGGCGTATATTCGGACACAATTGCCTTGACCATCGATTCGATCATGCCGCGATCGTGGGTATTACAAGCCAGCATCAGGCAGGTAATATAAGTGTCGAGCACGCCGGGATCGAGCGCGTGTTCTTTCATGCGCATGATGCGCGGATGGTCGCTGGGAAAAACCTTTCCCTCCGTAAGCAATTCCTCGTACAGTTTTTCGCCGGGAAACAGGCCCACGAACTTGAGGCCGATGTCGCCTTCGGGGTTCTGCGCCGTCTTTTCGGTCAGTCCCGACATCATGATCATGCTGCGCGCCAGATCGACGATGCGGACCGGCTCGCCCATATCGAGCACGAACACGTCGCCGCCCTCGGCCATGGCGCCGGCCTGGATCACCAGTTGCGCCGCCTCGGCGATCAGCATGAAATAGCGCGACACGTCCGGATGGGTAATCGTCAGCGGTCCGCCATGCGCCAACTGGCGCTGGAACAGGGGAATCACCGAGCCCGACGAGCCTAGAACGTTGCCAAAACGCACCATGCAAAAGGTGGTGTCCGTCCCGTGGGTGGTGGCGGCCGCCTGGAAGATCAGTTCGGCGATACGCTTGCTCGCCCCCATGATGTTGGTCGGGCGCACCGCCTTGTCGCTGGAAATGAGCACGCAGGTGCGCACCTTGAACTTGGCGGCGGCGGCCGCGATCACTTGTGAACCGAGCACGTTGTTGCGCAGGCCGGCGACGATGTTGCTTTCGACCAGGGGTACATGCTTGTAGGCGGCGGCGTGGTAGATGGTGTCGATGGTGTTTTCCTGCAGGATGCGCTCGACCAGGCGCGCGCTGCATACCGAGCCCAGGTGCGCGCTGATGCGCATCTCCGGATGCCGGCCCAGCAATTCCTGGCGGATGGTGTACAGCGCGAATTCGGAATGGTCGACCAGATGCAGGTGGGCCGGGGCCAGGGTGACGATCTGGCGGCACAGCTCGCTTCCGATGGAGCCGCCGGCGCCGGTCACCAGCACGCGCTTGCCGCGCACGCAGCGGTCGACCAGGTCGGTGCGCGGCGGCACCGGTTTGCGGCCCAGCAAGTCCTCGAACTTGAGGTCGCGCACCGCTTGCAGGGGCGTGGCGCCGTCGGCCAGGTCGAGCAGGCGGCACAGGATGCGCGTGTTCACGCCGGCCAGCGCCAGGCGCTCCATGATGTCGCGCAGGCGCTGGGGCGATACCGAGGGCAGGGCGATGATCACCGAACGCACGCCCAGGCTGCGCACCGCGTCCGCCAGGCGTTCCGTATGGAACACGCGCAGGCCGGCGATGGTGCGCTCGTTGAATGCGCGCTTGTCGTCGAAAAAGCATACGGGGCGGTATTGATTGCTGGTACGCATTGTCAGCGCCAGCTGTGCGCCCGGCTCGCCGGCGCCGTAGATGGCCACCGCGTGGTCGGCCGCGGGCGCGTCGTTCATCTGCTTGCGCAGGAAATTGCGCACCGTCATGCGCGAGGTGAGCACGTAGGAAAACGCGATAAACCAGTAAATGACCAGCGCACTGCGCGGGAACGTGTCGTAGTTGATGCCGACCATGATCAGGTACACCGACAGCGTCGCCAGCGCCAGGGTGAAGCCGGTCACGGCCAGCATGCGCTGGTCGATAAAGCGGATGACGGCGCGGTACAGGTCCGACAGCGAAAATGCGCCGACCGTCAGCAGCGGCACCAGCAGATAGGCGGCCGGGTACTGCAGCGCCGATGCGGTGTCGCCCAGCCGCAGCAGCATGGCCACCAGAAAGCACGCCGGCAGGGCGAGCAGATCGACCATGACCATCAGCGCGATTTTGGCAGTCCGGTTCATGGTGACCAATCCGGTACAGAATTGGCTAAGCGGATTTGTAATGGGGGTCTGCATGGCGGGATTGAAGAATGAAATAGCTTGGGTTTAGATGGCGAATATCATGAAATACTGGTGCTGCGTATTCACGTATTCACGTCTTTATAATCAGCGTCACGCGGCGGCTTAGAGCACTTTCCACGTGTTAGTTTATTATCCTGCCGGCTTGATGTGGTTGATTTGATAATCGTCAACGGCTGACTTAGCGTAAAAATTGCTAACCGGATTTGATTGGTATTTAGAATCAGTTGCAATTGGAAATATTATTAATGGCGGCTTGGAGGGGGAAGTGAAGGATTATCCGACGACCTGTGGGAAAGCGCGCGAGAATGAGCGGCATAAGGCAATCGGACTCGGCCGAGATGCCTATCGTGAAAACCGCTAAGTTTGATATAGATCGTGTCCGCGAACGTTAGCGGGAGCGTTTTGGCGGGCGCGCGGTCTATTTATATGTGACCGCGCGCGCACGTCTGGGGGGCGCGTTGGCAAACTCATCCACGGAGGAGGACATGAGCAAGATCATCGGTATCGATCTCGGCACCACCAACTCCTGCGTCGCCGTGATGGAAGGCGGCCAGGCCCGGGTGATCGAGAACGCGGAGGGCGCGCGCACCACGCCCTCGGTGGTGGCCTACCAGGACCATGGCGAAATTCTGGTGGGGGCGCCGGCCAGGCGCCAGGCGGTGACCAATCCGCAAAATACGCTGTTCGCCGTCAAGCGCCTGATCGGGCGCAAGTTCGACGAGGCGGAAGTGCAGAAAGACATCCATCTGATGCCTTTCAAGATCGTGCGCGCCGATAATGGCGACGCCTGGGTCGAAGTGCGCGGCAAGCGCCTGGCGCCCCAGCAGGTGTCGGCCGAGGTGCTGCGCAAGATGAAAAAGACGGCCGAGGATTATCTGGGCGGGCCCGTCGGCGACGCCGTCATCACGGTGCCCGCCTATTTCAATGACGCCCAGCGCCAGGCCACGAAAGATGCCGGCCGCATCGCCGGCCTGGAAGTGCGCCGCATCATCAACGAACCGACCGCCGCCGCGCTCGCCTTCGGCCTCGACAAGGCCGCGCGCGGCGACCGCAAGGTGGCCGTGTACGACCTGGGCGGCGGCACCTTCGACATCTCCATCATCGAGATCGCCGAGCTGGAAGGCGACAAGCAGTTCGAGGTGCTGTCCACCAATGGCGACACCTTCCTCGGCGGCGAAGATTTCGACCAGCGCGTGATCGACCACATCATCGCCGAATTCAAGAAGCACAGCGGCATCGACCTGGGGCGCGACCCGATTGCATTGCAGCGCATTAAGAGCGCGGCCGAGCGCGCCAAGATCGAACTGTCCTCGACCCAGCAGACCGACATCAACGAGCCCTACATTGCCATGTCCAGCGGCGCCCCGGCCCACCTCAACCTGCGTCTGTCGCGTGCGACCCTGGAAGCCCTGGTCGACGAGCTGATCGACCGCACCATCGCGCCGTGCCGGCTTGCGCTCAAGGATGCCAACCTGGCCAGGGAGCAGATCGGCGACGTCATCCTGGTAGGCGGCATGACGCGCATGCCCAAGGTGCAGGAAAAGGTGCGCGAATTTTTCGGGCGCGACGCCCGCAAGGATGTCAATCCCGACGAGGCGGTGGCGGTAGGCGCGGCCATCCAGGGCGCGGTGCTCTCCGGCGAGCGCTCCGACGTGCTGCTGATGGACGTGACTCCGCTCTCGCTCGGCATTGAAACCCTGGGTGGGGTGATGACCAAAATGATCCCCCGCAACACCACCATTCCCACCAAATTCAGCCAGGTGTTCTCGACCGCCGACGACAACCAGCCGGCCGTGACGGTCAAGGTCTACCAGGGCGAACGCGAAATTGTCGCGGGCAACAAGTTGCTGGGCGAATTCAATCTGGTCGGCATTGCGCCGGCGCCGCGCGGCATGCCGCAGATCGAGGTCAGCTTCGATATCGACGCCAACGGCATCCTGCACGTCAGCGCGGTGGACAAGGCTACCGGCAAGGCCAACCAGGTCACCATCAAGGCCAATTCGGGGCTGAGCGAAGCCGAGATCCAGAAAATGGTGCAGGACGCGCTGGCCCACGCCGACGAAGACCGCCGCGCGCGCGAACTGGCCGACGCCCGCAACCGTGGCGATGCGCTGGTCCATGCAACCCGCAAGCAACTCGACGAGCATGGCGCGGGCCTGGACGCCCCGGTGCGCGAGCGCATCCAGGCAGCCATCGACCGCCTCGACGCCGCCTTGCTTACCGGCAGCAAGGACGAGATAGACACACGCATCGCAGCCTTCTCCACCGCGGCGCAGGGCATTGGCGAAAAACTGTACCAGCAGCAAGGCGACGGGGCGGGGCAGGGACAGCAGGGCGGTGCGCAGGCCGGTTCCGGGCAGGCGGGCGCGGGCCGGGGCGACGACGTGGTCGATGCCGATTTCCGGGAGGTGGGTGGGAGCTGAAGACGATGAGGAAGGGCTGGGCGCTAACGTCCCATCATTTGATACGCTTGGTGTCCGGCGGCGGCAGAGTCAATACGATGGGAGCTACCGCACCGCGAAGGAGCCCGCCATGGCCGAGCCCGTCGTTATCACGCTCGGCCAGGTCGAGCAGCTCGCCCCGCGCGCGCTCCCCGTCTACCGCACCGCCTTCAGCATGGAGCAACATTTCCTGGTTCATTTCGGCATCGCCGCGTCAGCATTGCGGGTAAGCCATTTCATGGCGCAGGTGCTGCATGAAACCGTCGCCCTCGCGCGTGCGGTGGAAAACCTGCGCTACAGCGCGCAGCGTTTGCCCAAGGTATGGCCGCAGCGTTTCTTGCCGCGTGGGCCGCTGGATCCGGCCTTGTACGCCAACGATGAAGTCCGGCTCGCCAACGCGGTGTACGGCGGCCGTTTGGGTAACGACCTTCCCGGCGACGGCTACCTGTACCGCGGTCGCGGATTGTTGCAGCTGACTGGAAAGGACAGCTATGCACAGGCGACGGCGACGTTGAGAACGGGCTATCCGTCGGCCCCGGATTTTGTTGCCGACCCCGACGCGGTGCTGTCGGCCCGCTGGTGCCTGGGCGCGGCGGCTGCCATCTGGGTCGCGAAAGGCTGCAACGAGGCGGCGGATGACGACGATGTCGTGGAGATAACGAGGCGCATCAACGGCGGCACGGCGGGACTGGCCGAGCGCCGCCGCTGGCTGGCGCGTACGCGGGCAGTGTGGCGGGGCTAAGAGCGCCTAACAAAACCTCTCGACGTACCTCCAACAGATGAGTGAGCAGGCTAGCGAACGAAAGGCCTGGTGGATGTCGGCTCGCCGTTCATAACGGATGCGCAGTCTGCGAAAAACGGTGTAGCCGCCCGAGGGTGCGTTCAACAACCCAACGCCATCGGCCAAGCCCTTCGCGTGACTCGACGCCGTAGCGTGCGATCCGTGCTGAGATTCCTCGCCGGCGCAGCCAGGCCCGATGTGCTCTTGAAGCGTAGGCTCGATCAGCATGTAGCTGACTTGGACGTTTGCGCGCGCGGCCGGATAGCCCTTTAACAGCCGGAATCGATTCCAGGAGAGGGATGAGCATGCGCGAATCATGGACCTGCGCCCCTGTGATTTGGGCTACCAGCGGCAGTCCACGCTGATCTACCAGTAAATGGTGTTTGCAGCCGAGCTTGCCGCGATCAGTCGGGTTTCGGGCAGTATGTTCGCCACCAGCCGGTGCCGGCACGCTGGCTGCGTCAATGCAGGCTCGATCCCACATCTGGTCATACTCTCGGAGCCGCCGCAGGAGCGCCTCGTGGACGCTCTGCCAAACACCTGCTCGCATCCATTCGTGAAGGCGACGTCTGTCTGGGAATACGGCCGTCATCTTAGCGCGGACCGCGGGCACGTATGACAGTTTCCGCCCCAAAGCAGTCCTATTGCTCGGGCGGCTTTTACTTGGCCGGACGATGCCCAGATAAGCAAACCACCCCGTTATAATCAAAGTATGAAACGACTTGTCGATCTCCTGAAAAGCCTGTGGGGCGTCAGCCAGCCAGCATCCCCGCCTGTGTCAGTAAACCCACTGGACTACGAGCAGCTAGTAACTTTGGACGCGGAAAGTTTGGCGGAGCAGGGTATCCTGACCTCTTATAGTGAGTTGTTGCCCCGGCTTAAGGAGTATTCTGCGGCACCACTTAAAGTCACTGAGGTCCAAAGCAACGATGGTCTTGGGTACACCGTTGAAGCCGGTGGCAGGCAATTTGTAATCTGGGAGGTGCTGGAGAGCGGTAAGCAGAACAACGATGGCTGGGAGCGTGCCACGGTTGCCTTTTTCCAGATCGTGAATGCAAGTCTCGAGGCTTCTACTTACCATTTTTACGCAATCAATGGCGGCAACGATCTTTTCGGGATGTTCCTGACCGAACAGGAATTCATTGCTGCTAGGCAAGCTATTGCAAGGCGCTCGGACTGGCCTTGGTTGCCGGATGACAGGTTGCCGCACTACGGTTTTCCTGTCGAAGATGCGTAAGCGGGCGCTGGCCCACGACCGTCCTCTATTGGCCGATTCCTGCCAATTGTACTTGACGCTTGCGCTGCGGTGACAGCCTCGGCCGATACCGCCCTGAACAGAAATTCACCTTTCAATCGTCAAGCTGGAATAGCTCAAGCTAAGCGAGATATGTAGGGATTCGGTCGGCGCCCAATCAGAGATATTTCGCCCACATCGCGTTTGAGAATTTTCCATCAGGGTCCACCGTCCGCTTCAAGCGTCGGAGCGCTTCAATTTCGGGATATGCGAGTGCAAATTGGGCTCTCGTAGCGTGCAACTGATAGGGGAGATAGTACCGTCCGCCATAGCGCAATGCCATCTCGATCATTGCCCGCGTCCACTCACCCACGGCGGCACATGTAGCTGCATTGGTCTTTTGCTTGTAGTACACCACGAACGAAAATACTTCCTCTTTAGCCCATGGCAGAAGTGGAACTGGATCAGGGTTTGCGTGTCGCACAGATACGCTCAACACTTGCGCACGATGCTGAAGGATCAGCGCTGCCATTGCTCGGGTAAAGGACTCGAAATGAACTACTGGGATAAAGTATTCCTGCAGGGCATAAGTGGAAATTGCGCGGGATGGTGGCTCTAGTTCGCGCACGTCCAGGCTGGCCTCGTGGTTACGCCACTTTACCGTGCCTTGCGAGCGAAACAGAGGATGCAATACGTGTCGGACCAAGAGATCACCACCCGGCACCTCGGTGGCCACTTGTAGCGCGCTTTGGCTAAGCCGATAGGACAGGCCGCGTGGGACCAGGCGCGCCGATTCGGTCAGCGCTTTGCCGGTGCGGCGCCACGAGACGGCTACTGGTTGATCGAAACGAGGCGGTAGAAGGTCTGCGTTATGCATAATGACATCGGCCGCATCGCGCACGTGACGGGTGAAGTACGCACGATAGGTTGCCAGCTTGAGCGGCACAACCAGGCGTTCGATACGGCAGTTCTCCGTCAACTCAAGTTCAATCTCAGTGATGACGCCGACAGCGCCATATCCGCCGATAGCGGCGCGAAATAGTTCGATGTTTTCATTGGCACTCGCGTCGATGATCGAACCATCGGCCAGCACAAGGCGCAGCGATCGCACCGTGCTCCCTACCGGACCGGTATCAGTGTATCGCCCATGCGCATTGACGGAGACGGCGCCGCCAATCGTGAAGTTCGAAAAGCTTTGCATGCTTTTCACCGCCAGTCCAGCGGGATCGAGTGTGTCTTGCAGGTCGCGCCAGGTCATGCCTGCCTGTACCCGCGCCGTGCGCGCTGTCGGGTCAAAGTGCAGTAACCGATTCATCCGCCGCATGTCGAGGTGCAACCCAAGGGCGACAGCAGTCTGGCCGCCCATGCTGTATCGTCCCCCGCCGACTGCCACTTTTCCTGTCCATCCCAAGACTTCACGCGCCACTTCTTCGGTAGACAACGGGACGACGATGCGGGCTACTTCGACGGGGTACAGCTGGCTGACATTGGAGATCCGGAACGTAGGACGGGCCAGCACCGAAACGTGGCAGAGTGAGAGCAGCCCCGCAGACCCTAATGCCTGGGCTAGGAAAGTGCGGCGAGTCGTCGACATAAACATTGGGCGTAGCAAGCAGGATGCGCTGTTTACCGGCGCCGCGCATGCTTGCAATGTGGTGAAGGAGGCCACTCTAGCACCGAATCGTTACCCGGCCGCTCAGCGCATTGTCCTCATGTTTCAAGTTCGAGAAAGTGCTCCATTGGGTAGCGTTGGTTGATACCTGCTCGATAGCGGATTTTTTCCAGGTTCGCATTGGACCAGCGCCCGTTCAAACCGCAGGATTGTCGTCACGGATTGCCCAGCACACATGGCAATGTGCTGGGAAGTTGTGAGCTTCAGTTCACCAAGGTGGCACTCCAATGACTCACCCCGGAAGGATGTTGGCCCTTGTGTGGCGACATGCAGGCTCAGCGTAACGAGTTCAAGTTGTTGGTCTACAATTTCTCGCAGCGATGCCAAGCGATTTTGTTCTTCGGTCACTTATTTTTTTCCTTGTTTGCGCAGCATTGCAAGGGCGGGGCGATTACTCGTCGGGTGTCTTCGAGTCCAACGCGACAATGCTGAGAGAAACACGCCATGTGTTGGGTCATATCATTCCAGTTCCAAGTTGAGATCCGGCTTGGCCTCCAACAGCGCAATGGCAGCTCCTGAGCGAAAGCGGCAGGTCGCAGTGGCTCAATGTACGCCGTTGTTGCTCTCAGGATAAGTGACCGGTTTTGTTAGGCACTCTAAATCGTGGAGATAACGACGCGCATCAACGGCGGCACGGTGGGACTGGCCGAGCGCCGCCGCTCGATGGCGCGTACGCGGGCAGTGTGGCGGGGCTGAAGTGGGGCGGGAGCCGAGTGTGGCTTTCGCCAGCGCGGCGCCGCCGCCCCCGCTGAATGCGGCCTCGGCCCCCCTGTGTCAATATAACTTGAGACACCTACCCGATTAATTTAAAGTACAGCGGTAGGTTCCCAACATGCACAACAGAAAGCAAAAAATCAGCACCCCAGCAACTTCCCATGACAGGAAAGACGTAGCGTCCTCCGAAGTGCAGCGCCCCGATCCGGAGGTAGTCCCGACGGCCAAGCGGCGTGCCTTTTCCGCAGCCGAGAAATTGCGCATTCTGGCCGCCGCCGATGCCTGCGCGGCACCAGGTGACATCGGCGCATTGCTCAGGCGTGAGGGCATCTACTCGTCGCATTTGGCGACATGGCGCAAGCAGCGTCAAGCCGTCGGAGAAGCGGCAGCACTGGAGCGCAAGCGCGGGCCGAAAGCAGATCCCGCCGCCGCGCAAACGCGGCGCGTGCTGGAACTGGAAAAAGAGGTCGAGCGCCTGCGTGCCAAACTGGTCAAGGCGGACCTGATCATCGACGTCCAAAAAAAACTTTCCACTCTGCTGGGACTGAGTACCAGCGACAGACTGAGCGAGCCGAAGTGATCGACGCCGCCAACAACCTGGCTGATCGCGTCGGCGTCGCCGCTGCCTGTCGGGCCTTGCGTTTGCCACGCAGCGCCCTGTATCGGGACCGCGCCGCGCGCCGCGTCTGCACGCTGCCGCTTGCTTGCGTCGCAGCACCCGCGCGGCGGCCACCGCTGGCGCTATCGGAGCTGGAGCGCCGCGTCGTGCTCGACGTGCTCAACAGCCCTCGTTTCGCCAATTGCGCGCCGGCAGCGATCCACGCCCAGTTGCTCGACGAAGGACGCTACGTGGCTTCGGTGCGCACCATGTACCGCTTGCTGCAAGGATGTGCTGCCGTGCGCGAGCGCCGCAACCAGTTGCGTCATCCTGAATACGCCAAACCGGAGCTGCTGGCCGTGGTGCCCAATCAAGTCTGGAGCTGGGATATCACCAAACTGAAGGGCCCGGTCAGAGGAACGTGTTTCCATCTGTATGTCATCCTCGACATCTTCAGCCGCTACGTCGTCGGCTGGATGGTGGCCGAGCAGGAAACCGCCGAACTGGCAGAGCAACTCATTGCCGACACCGCCGCGAAGGAAGACATCATGCCAGGCACGCTGACCTTGCATGCCGACCGGGGCAGCAGCATGCGTTCCAAGCCGGTAGCGACGCTGCTGTCAGACCTGGGCATCGTCAAGTCCCACAGCAGGCCCTACGTCTCCGACGACAATCCGTACTCGGAGGCGCAGTTCAAGACCATGAAGTACCAGCCGGGGTTTCCTGCACGCTTCGGATCGCTGGCCGATGCGCGCGTTCACTGCGCCACGTTCTTTACGTGGTACAACCACCAGCATCGCCATTCCGGCATCGCCATGATGACGCCTGAGAGCGTCCACACGGGCCGCGCGGCCGAAGTGGGCAAACAACGCCAAGCCACTCTGGCGGACGCCTTCCAGCGCACGCCGAATCGTTTCAAGCACCGCATGCCGCAGACGCAAAGACTGCCAACTGCAGCCTGGATCAACCCACCGGCCACTGAGAAAAAGGCCGCCTGAAACCCGAGATTTAGACTCTCACAAGTTCAATATGGTGTTTCAAAATCATTGACACGCTCCGGGCGCGGGGGCGCTGGCACTTACGGCAAGGCCATCCGTGTCTGTCGCCGGTTTTACAATCAGCGCGTCACCGCGCCAGCTGGCCTTTGATGGCCGCCGTCGTTGTGGCGGTCGCCACCGCCGCCACCGGCGCGCCCGGACGTGGCTGGGGGGCGGCCGGCGGCACCACGATATGGTCATTCAAGCGCAAGAACTTGAACCCCGCCAGCTTTTGTCCATTCTTGCCACTGCGCTCCTCGCGCGCCGCCGTCCGCGCAAAAAATGCCTCGAAGCTTTCTTCGCGTACCTGCGGCTCGGCCGAGTTCAGGAAATTGCGCTGCCCGCTGGCATCCACCACGATGAAGCCGACGTGCGAGGCCCAGAACTTGCCCCCGCGCGTGGATATCACGTTGACCAGGTCGCCATCCTGCAATTGCCCGACCACGCTTGCCACCTTGTCCTTGGTCACATACGCTTCCTGACTGAGCTGCACGGGAATATTGCTGGCCGTGTTATGCCGCATCTTGAGAAAAGCCGTGCGGTCGATCTTCATGTCATACACCGGGCCATCGGGTCCGGCCAGCAGCACGCTGACGTCGGACACCAGCCAGGCATTATTGATATTCCAGTCCACCTCGGTGTAATGATTGCGCGTTGCCACGCCGATCACGCCATCCTTGTAGCGGATGCGCTGCAGCATCCAGAAAAATTCTTCCCACGACTGGCTCAGCGCCATCGCGTACGTGTGCTCGGCGAACACCACGCAGTCGCTCGCCTGCAGGCTGAACATCGGCAAGTTGTCGTGCAGCTCATAGGGATACTCGCCCAACAGATTGAGCACATACGGCTGGCCGATATTCTTGCGTCCGATCGCGGCAATGCGCTTGCGCAGGTCCGGTTCGGCGGTATGCATATAAGCGATGTAACGCCCGACTTCGGCCGGCGTCATCTGATAAATCTGCTTGCGCTGCAAGGTGGCGAGGTCGAACGGCGCTGCGGCAGGGGCCAGCGGCGCCGCAGCGACAGGCTCGGGTATTGGCAGCGCCACCGGTGCCGGTGCAGCCGGCGGCGGTGCCACGGCAACCGGCGCCACGACAGGGGGAGCGGGTGGCGCGCTTGCGCAACCAGCCAGGACGGCACTGAGCAAAACGAGGGGAGCAAGACGCATTGGAAACCAATATTGAACGCTAAAGCGACACGCTAACCTCTGGCACGGTGTTTGACAATGGAAATGTGTTGCGCGAACACAAGGAAATTGCAGGCTTGCCGATCCGGCATTGCCCACTTTGATAGATGAAATGACACCAGCGATGTCGTGGCCCGCCTGTCATTGTCGGAACACGGCTGCGCAACATGGGGCAAGCCGATGCCACAACGAAAAAGCCCGGCAAAGAACGGAAACACGCTAGAGAGCGCTCAACTAGCGCTCAGGTCTGCCTTGCATGTCGCTGATGGCTTCGATACGTTGGAGTGACCATCCAGGCGCACCGAACGACGTCGTCATTGCAGATGGAAATAACACAAAGGAATTATCATGGGAAATATCCGTAATGACCGTCGTATCACGCGGTGGCCGAATGGCGTCGTGCCATATTCCATCGACGCTGCAATCAGCCAGATCGGGCGCCAACAGATCACCACGGCGATGGCGCACTGGAGCAATGTGGCGCCGGTGCGCTTCGTGGAACATACAGACGAAAACGACGTCCTCATTTTCAATGTCAGGAACGACGAATGCTTTTCCGCGGTGGGCCGCGTCGGAGGGCGGCAGATGGTGGGATGCGAATTTCCCATCACGCCCGTCGTGCCGGAGGGTTCATGGCTGGCCTTCGAACGCCAGGGCGACACGCAGGTCGATTGCGTCTTCGTCGGCACCGATGGCGCCGTTTACGTGATGTGGAGGCAATCAGCTCGACGCCGTGTTCGTGGAGCGCCATGGCGTCGTGAACGTGATGTGGGTGATCGGCGGCGGAGCGTGGCAAGGACCGGCGGGACTGACGCCTCCCGACACCGCCCCACCGGGTGCGCCAGTGACCTTGCACCATCAGGTCGATGGCAATCAGCTCGACGCCGTGTTCGTGGACCGCAATGGCGTCGTGAGCGTGATGTGGGTCATCGGCGGTGGCACGTGGCAAGGGCCGGTGGGACTGACGCCGCCCAACACCGCACCAGCCGGCGCGCCAGTGGCCTTGCATTATCAGGTCGATGCCAATCAGCTCGACGCCGTGTTCGTGGACCGCAATGGCGTCGTGAACGTGATGTGGGTGATCGGCGGTGGTGCGTGGCAAGGACCGGCCGGACTGACGCCCACCGACACCGCGCGGCCGGGTACGCCAGTGGCCCTGCATTATCAGGGCAGCACGAATCAGCTCGACGCGCTCTTCGTGGACGGTAATGGCGTCGTGAAGGTAATGTGGGTCCACGGCGGTGGTGCGTGGCAAGGACCGGTCGGCATCAGCTGACACCGCGTGGCGCAGACAGCGGGGCGGCAAAAGCCTGAATCGACTCGCACGATCATGCGCGTCGCCCGCCAGACCTGGCATCACCATGGCGCGGATGAGGCGACCAATGGCGTCCCGCGCCGTTCATTGCAGCGCAGCGATAGCGCAGCCGGTAACAGTGCGTCATCGCGTGGCGCCTTCAGGTACGGGCGCTCTGTGATTCGCCGCCACGATCTTGATGCTAATTTTCGCGCAAGTGTGCGGCAACGAACGGTTGAGTTGCCGCCCAGCCCTTAAGATGAAGCTGTGTGAGTGAGGGGCCAGCGGCAAAGTCCAAAGGTGACACCTCCTCAGCAGGTTAGCCGGTCGCCTCGAGGATCGGCACCAATTCTTCATGCCTGCGCCAAGTATCGCGCTGGCCTTGATCAACAGAACGACGCGGAGGTCATCATGCCTGCCATTATCCAGCCACCCAAGCACCTCGTGCGCGAATACCTTCAGCGCCGCTCGTGTGATCCCAAACCGCCGCCATCGCCGGAAGAAATCCGGCGCGAGCTTGGATGGTCTTTGCTGCTTCCAGGCTTCAAGCTGGCCCAGCGCCGCAGCTGACCTCCTCCTGTCCTACAAGAATCTTGCACTTTGTCCTATTTTTTCTGTAGCACCGCTCTACCATAATCCTAAAAACATCAACACAGGAGTCTCACATGACAAATCGAATCGGTAACAAAGACGAAGCCCAGCATCGTGGCAAAGCCGAGAAAAAAGACATCAAGCGCACCAACATCGCGCGTGAAGCCATCAAGAAAGCAATCGCCGCTTCCAAGTACCGCAACCAGGTCCGCAATCAGCCAGCGCCAGAGGCATTCCTGCCACCTGCCTGATCGCCGCCTGACCGCAGCACCGACAACCCGCACCGGCAACGCTGCGGGTTTTTTGTTGTCCGTCACTCATCAAGTACAATCCGCCGGCACGCCAGTGCAAATTTGTTAATTTTGCAGCTTAAACCGGAGCAAGTCGATGAGCAAGTCCCCCCAGCGCCATGCGCTGTTGATGTTTTTAACGGCCACGTTGGTATTGTCCGCGTGCAGTGACAAGTCCAAGGAAGTTGCGTCGGAAAATACGGAGGCGGCCGAGACCGCCGTCGAGGAAGTGGCCGACAATGAACCGGCATTGCCGACAGCCGACTACTTCGCACCCATCCTGGCCACGGCCGAGGGCACGTACAGCGAGTGCGAGGCGATCGGTAGGGGGGCTGCAGCGGGTTTGAAGGCCGGTGGGTCGGCCGTGGTCGCTGCGAATGGCAAGGTCAGCGGTGCCGGTATCGCCGGAGAATTGACGGCGGACATGGAAGTCCTGTTGGTGCGCCAGCGCGAGGGAAACGCTGCCCCGACGCTGGCGATGACGGTCCAGAATGACAAATTCATGCTCTCGCTGATGGAGCACGATGACGGAAAAAAACAAGCCGGGTTCGGGATTCCACCCAACATGACTCAGTGCAAGGTCACCAAACCGATCAAACTGTCCAGCCAGAGTCTGTACGCCTCGTATGCCTACCTGATGGATGCCAAGACCACGATCAAGTGCCTCAACAGCGGTACGTTCAGCTTCGACGACGTCGCCTATCAGGTGGCGAAAGGCGTGTTGAAGATCGGTGATGAGACTTATGATCTGAACACACTGAAGATGGAAACGGTGAACATTGGCAGCGACAAGCGTATGTCCTACCTTGGACAGACACCGGACGAAAGATCGATCATGGTCTTTCTGGACCCGCAGGGTAAGGTGAGCAATCTCCAGGTGAACGGCAAGGGCGACAAGGCGTTCGCGTGCGACGTCAGCCCGTAAGCCACACCGGTGCCGCCGCTCACGCAGGCTGCCGCAAGGCCGCCCGTGTGACCGCGATCAGGCGCGCACTGAGCCGCTCCAGCTTGGGCGACTGAACCCGCCACGCATGCCAGTACAGCATCACGTCGGTCGGCTTGCCGGGCGCCAGGTCGATCAGCGTGCCATTGTCGATGTCGTCGCCAAACTGCTGTTCCGGCACCATGCCATACCCCAGCCCCAGCCGCACAGCATGCGTGAATGCGTCGCTCGACGGAATGTAGTGGCAGGGATAGCTCCCGGCCGGCAATCCCAGCTCGCGCAGCAGAAATGCCGACTGCAAGGCATCCTTGCGGTCGAACACCATCAGCGGTGCGCGCCGCGCCGCCTCGCGCTGCAAGCCGTCGGGAAACCAGCGCGCCACGAACGCGGGCGTGGCAAGCAGGCGGTAGCGCATCGCGCCCAGCCGCTCCACCGTGCAGCCGCGCATCGGCTGCGCTTCGCTCGACACCCCGGCCAGCGCCGATCCCTGCGACAACAAGGTATAGGTGTGATCCTGGTCGTCCAGCGCGATGTCGAGCAGGATCTGTTCCTCGATCAGGAACGACGCCAGTCCCGGCAGCAGCCAGGTGGCCAGGGTATCGTTGTTGACGGCCAGGGCGATCGTCAGCGGATGCGCATCGCTGTCGGCCGATTCGGCCAGGAATTCGGCCTCCAGCAGCCGGCTGCGGCGCAGGTATTGCACCAGGCGCTGGCCGGCCGGGGTCGCGCGGCAGGGCTTGCTTCGGATCAGCAGCGGCGTGCCCAGTTCGTTCTCCATGGCGCTGACCCGTTGCGATACGGCCGACGGCGTGAGGTGGAGCAGGGCGGCGGCCTGCTCGAAACTGCCGCTGTCGATGACGGCCAGCAGCGCTTCCCCTTTGCGCGCATCGAGCATACGCCTCTCCTAGATTAGAAACATTCAATTATACGTAATTGGATTAAATCTGCTTCACCTGCGGGTTTCTCTGCTGCAAACTTCCAGCTCATCCAGCTACCGCCAGGAGTGTGCATGTCCTACGTATCCCCTTTTTTCAACGGCCTCGTCTTGTGTTCCGGGCTGATCGTCGCCATCGGATCGCAGAACGCGCACGTCCTGCGCACCGGCCTCAAGCGCGAACACGTGGGTCTGACCGTGGCTGCCTGCATCGTCATCGATGCCGTGCTGATCGGGCTTGGCGTGGCCGGCGTCGGGACCCTGGTGCAATCGTCGCCGCTGCTCCTGGGTGCGGCGCGCTGGGGCGGGGCGGCGTTTCTGCTCTGGTACGGCCTGCGCAGCTGGCGCGCCGTGTTCGCGAGCGCCGCGCTGACGGTGGCGCCCGAGGCTGCCCGCACCGGCGCGCGCCAGGCCCTGGTCAGCGTGGTGGCGCTGTCGCTGCTCAATCCGCATGTCTATCTCGATACGGTGGTGCTGCTCGGTGCCATCGGCGGCAACTTTACTCCGCCAGAACGCCCGGCCTTTGCGCTGGGGGCGATGAGCGCTTCGGCCGTGTGGTTCTGCGCGCTCGGTTATGGCGCCACGCGGCTGTCCGGCCTGTTTGCCCGTCCCGCCGCGTGGAAGTGGATCGACGGTCTGACCGGCACCATGATGCTGGCGCTGTCCGCCTCGATTGCCTTCGGCGCCTGACGGCCGGCAGCGTCATTCACCGGCCGCCATACGCCATTCGCCGAAATCCGCTGGGCATCGCCGCCGCGCCGTTGTATCGTTGCGCCTGAACTGACTACAGGAGCAAACGTGTCCAATAAATCCTCTTACGAGTGGCGCAAGCAATTGATGTGGGGCTTGCTGCTGATCGGCTTCGGCACCATCGTCCTGCTCGAGCAGATGGACGTGATTCACGTCGACGGCCTTTGGCATTACGCACCGCTGGTGCTGACGGTCATGGGCCTGAACAAAATGATCGGCTTTCCGACCGCGAAAGACTTCACCACCGGGCTGTGGATGGTGTTCCTGAGCCTGTGGCTGCTGTCCACGTTCGAAAACCTGTTCGGACTGACCTTCAGCAACGGCTGGCCGATCCCGGTCATTTTCTGCGGCGTCACCATGATCCTCGAACCGTTCATCGAACGCCGCCTCGCGCCCGAGCAGGAGACCCACGATGAAAAATGATCCCCGCACCTCCGGCGTGCCCAACCAGGTCTGGATTGGCCTGGCGGTGATCGGCTTCGGCTTGCTGTTCCTGCTCGATAACCTGAACATCATCGACCGCCACCGCGTACTGTACTTCTGGCCGGTGCTGGTCGTCATCGCCGGACTGGTCAAGTTTGCCGGCGCCGAATCGCGCCACGAACGCCTGGTGTTCGGCCTGATCGCCGCCGCCGGCGCCGTCCTCACCCTCAACCGGCTCGGCTACGGTTACTTTTTCAACGTCCGCACCCTGTGGCCGGTGCTGATCATCTTGTTCGGCATCGGTGTGATCCACAAAGCCATGCGCAAGCGCGTCGCGCCGCCGGGCACACCGCTCAAGGCCGGCGGCGCGGCCGCGCCGGATGCCGACGCCGATGCCGACTCAGTCGTCGACATCACGGCCATTCTGGGCGCCTTCCAGCGTCGCATCAGCACCCCGGCCTTTCGCGGCGGCAACGTCAGCGCCATCATGGGCGACTGCGTGCTGGACCTGCGCGAATCGTCCATCGTCGGCGAGGCCGAACTGAATGTGTTCGCCGTCATGGGCGGCATCACCATCAAGTGCCCGCCTGACTGGAGCATCGTGCTCGAAGGGGTGCCGATTCTCGGCGGCTTCGAGGAAAAAACCTCGCCCGCGCCAGGCACCGGCAAGCGCCTCACCATCCGGGGCTACGCGATCATGGGTGGCGTGGAAGTGCGCAACTGATGCAGGGGCCGTTTTCCACGCGGCGCGGCGCGGGCCTGTACCTGCTCGCGTGGCTGCTGCTGGCGATTGTGTTCGCGGGCCTGATCGTGGCCGCCACCGGCGCCGCGTGGACCAACGGCTTGCTCTTTGCTGTACCGGTGACGCTGGTATATGCCTGTGCCACCGGCTTTTCCAGCTATTACCTGTGCCGCGCCTATCCGCTGGGCGAACGCAGCGCCATCTCCGTGCTGCTGGTCTTTTTCGTGGCATCGCTATTTGCCGGTTTGCTGTGGACCATGCTGTGCGCCGGGTGGAACAGCGCCTGCGAATCGCTTGGCCTGCTCTGGGCCGGCGTTCCCATGACCGCCCCCTTACAGGCGATGATCGTTGGCCTGGGGGTGATTTTGTACGCGATGGCCGCGGTGGCGCACTACCTGGCGCTCGAATTCCAACGCGCGCGCGCTGCCGAACGGCGCGGACTCGAAGCGGCGCTGATGGCGCAGGACGCCGAGCTGCGCATGCTGCGCACCCAGATCGATCCGCACTTTCTGTTCAACAGCCTCAATTCGATCAGCGCACTCACGTCCATCGACCCTGCCCGCGCGCGCGACATGACCTTGCGCCTTGCGGACTTTTTCCGTCACAGCCTGGGACTGGAAGCGAACCGCAAAGTTACCCTGGAAGCGGAAGTGACGTTGGTGATGCACTTCATCGCCATCGAAAAAGTGCGCTTCGGCGCGCGCCTGAACGTCGAGCAGGCCATCGACGCCGGCGCGCTCGATTGCCTGCTGCCGCCAATGATCCTGCAGCCGCTGGTCGAAAACGCGGTCAAGCATGGCATCGCCAACCTGACCGGCGGCGGCACCATCCGCATCGCGGCGCAGCGCGCCGGCTCGGTCCTGAAAATCGTCGTGGAAAATGACATCGACGACGATCCGCCGGTCGCAGGAAAGGGGATTGGACTGGCCAACGTACGCCAGCGCCTCGCCGTCGCCTACGGCCACGAGGCCGGCATCCACTGGACGCGCGAGGCGCGCCTGTTCCGGGTCGCGCTGTCGCTGCCCGCCCTTACGAAAGAACTGGAACCATCATGCGCGTCATAATCGTCGACGATGAAGACCTCGCGCGCGCTCTGGTGCGCGAGTTTTTGGGTAAGCATGCCGATATCGACATCGTGGCCGAATGCGCGAACGGCTTCGACGCTGTCAAGGCCATTACCGAACTGGAACCGGACCTGGTTTTCCTCGATATCCAGATGCCCAAGCTGAATGGTTTCGAGGTCGTGGAACTGGCCGGCGCCAAGGCACGCTATATATTTGTTACCGCTTTCGACCAGTACGCGCTCAAGGCCTTCGATATCCACGCCGTCGACTACCTGCTCAAACCCTTCAGCCAGCAGCGCCTCGACGCCGCGCTGGCGCATGCGCGCACCAGTGTCGCCAAAGTCGGGGTCGACGCCGTGCTGCGCGAGGCCGCGCAGCGCAGCAAGCCGCTGGAGCGGGTCCTGATTCGCGACGGAGCGCGCGTCCACATCATCGCCGCCGGCCAGATCGACTATATCGAAGCGCAGGATGACTACGTGCGCATCAGCGCGGAAGGCAAGCATTATCTGAAAAACCAGCGCCTGTCGGAACTCGAAAGCCAGCTCGATCCGGCCCTCTTCGTGCGCATCCACCGTTCCCGGCTGCTCAACCTCGGCGCCATCGAGCGCATCGAGCAGGGCAGGGACAGCCACACCGCGATCCTCAGGGACGGCACCCGCCTGCCGGTCAGCCGCAGCGGCTACCAGAAGGTCAGGGCGCTGATCGGCTGAGCCCCCGTCGTTCCTGGCATTGCCAGAAACGACTTCCCGCCTCTCCAGGGACTGGCCGCTCGATTCGATGGCGTTAGGCTCAGCGGTTTCTGACCATAAACTTCAAAACCGTCATTCCCGCGCAGCCTCCAGTTTCTCAGAAACTCCTCCAGTTCCTTGGAACGAGCCAAGTCCAGATGAAAATGCCGATGATTTAAGCTCCGTCATTCCCGCGCAGGCGGGAATCCAAGGTTTCTCAGTTACGCGGGGGAAATTGGATTCCCGCCTGCGCGGGAAAGACGGTTTTGAAGTTTGTGGTCAGAATAACGCTGAGCCTAACGCCATCGAGTCCAGAGGCCAGCTCCTGGAGAGGCGGGAATCCAATTCCGTAGCGCAGTTGCAGGCGCCTCATTGAACTTGGATTCCCGCCGAGTGCCGCCTTGGCGCGGGAAGTCATTTCTGCCAATGGCAGGAATGACGGAGCTTGCGTTATCGGAATTTACCCCTGGACTTGCCTTGTTCCACGGAATTGGAGGAGTTTCTTAGAAACTGGGACCTGCGCAGAAACGACGAGGGTGAATTTTCAAGTCAACGCAATGCGGCTCTGGTCCACATGCCACCAGCGCGGCAGCAGTGCGCGCACCTCGGGCTGGGCGAAACGGTCGTCGATCAGGTACACCACGCCGCGGTCGCCCTCGGTGCGGATCACGCGGCCGGCTGCCTGCACCACCTTCTGCATGCCCGGATACAGATAGGTGTAGTCGTAGCCAGCACCGAACGTCGCCTGCATGCGCTGGCGTATCTGCTCATTGACCGGATTCATTTGCGGCAGCCCGAGCGTGGCGATGAAGGCGCCGATCAGGCGCGCACCCGGCAGGTCGATGCCTTCGCCGAAGGAGCCGCCCAGCACCGCAAAGCCGACCCCGCGGCTCTCGAGCGTGAAGCGTCCCAGAAAAGCGTCGCGCTCCGTTTCGGCCATGCGGCGCGGCTGGCGGAACACGGGAATGTCGGGAAAATCGCGTTCCACGCGGTCGGCCACCTGGTCGAGGTAATCGAAGCTGCTGAAAAACGCCAGGTAATTGCCCGGTTCCTGCGCGTACTGGCGCGCGATCAGCGCCGCAATCGGCTCCACCGATCTGGCGCGGTGGGTAAAGCGCGTGGAGATGTCGCGCACCACATGCACGCTTAACTGATCGGCCACGAAGGGCGAGTCGATGTCGACCCAGGCCGTGTCCGGCGGCAGGCCAAGCGCATCGCTGTAATAGTTCCAGGGACTGAGCGTGGCCGAAAACAGGGCCGTCGCGTGGGCCAGCGCAAAGCGCGGTTTCAGAAACGGCGCCGGCACGATGTTGCGGATCGCGAGCGTGGATGCGTGCGCACCATCGCGCGTGCAGTCGACCATGGAGTGCTCGGCAAAGGTCTCGGCCAGCCGGGCGAAGTGCAGGGCGTTGAAGTAAAAGCGCTGCAGGTCCGGCTCCATCGGCCCCGGGTTCGCCGCCAAAAAATCGGTGATCGCGCTCGATGCGCCCTGCAGCGCATCGAGCAGCTTCTCGGGGGGCGCGTCAAGCACCTCGTAGTCCGCGCCATCCTTGGACGGCCAGCTGCGGCCCACCTTGTCGAGCGCCTTTTTCAGGTGCGCCGGTGCTACCGCGCGTGCGGCCCGCAACGCGCCGCGTTCCAGGTCGGCCGAATACATCTTGCGCGCGCGCGACACCATGTTGTGCGCCTCGTCCACCAGCACGCTGACCCGCCACTGGTTGGCCAGCGCGAGCCCGTACAGCATCGCGCCCATGTCGAAGTAGTAGTTGTAGTCGCCCACCACCACGTCGCTCCAGCGCGCCATTTCGCTGCCCAGGTAGTACGGGCACACCTGGTGCGCCAGCGCGACTTCGCGCAGGCCTTCGCGGTCGAGCAGCGTTACCTCGCGCGCCGCGCTGCGCGCCGCGGGCAGCCGGTCGTAGAAGCCCTTGGCCAGTGGGCAGGAGTCGCCGTGACAGGCTTTGTCGGGATGCTCGCACGCCTTGTCGCGCGCGACCAGTTCGAGTACGCGCAGCGGCATGCCGGGCGCGCTGCGCTTGATCGCCTGCGCCGCGTCGAGCGCCAGCTTGCGCCCGGGGGTTTTGGCTGCGAGGTAAAACACCTTGTCCAGGCGATGCAGCGGCGCCGCTTTGAGCACCGGGAACAGGGTGCCGACGGTCTTGCCGATGCCGGTCGGGGCCTGCGCCAGCACGCAGCGCGCGCTGCTGTTGGCGCGGAAGATGGTTTCGGCCAAGTCGCGCTGGCCTGGACGAAAATCCGGATGCGGGAACCGCAGCGCGCCCAGCGCCGCGTCGCGCGCTGCGCGGTGCGCCAGTTCCTGCGCGGCCCACGCCACGAAGCGCTCGCACTGTTCGGCGAACATCGTGCGCAGGTCGACGGCGCTGCGGGTTTCGCGCAGCACGGTTTCGGTCTGCTTGCCGATGTCGAAATACACCAGGGCCAGCGACACCTCGTCCAGACCGAGCTGCGCGCACAGCAGGTGCCCGTACACGCGCACCTGCGCCCAGTGCAGGTGGCGGTGGTTGGCCGGCATCCGCTCAAGGTCGCCGCGGTAAGTCTTGATTTCTTCGATCAGGTTCTGGGCCGGATCGTAGCCGTCGGCCCGTCCGCGCACCAGCAGCGGGCCGTATTCGCCGGACAGGCTGACCTCTTTCTGGTAGCCCGGGCCGCGCCGCTCGGCCACCATGGCATGGCCGGTGATGCCTTCCTGGGCCGTGGGCGAGGGCGTGAAGCGCAGATCGAGGTCGCCCTGCTTGGCTGAAAATTCGCACAGGGCGCGCACCGCCACAACGTAGCTCACGCGCGCCTCACGAACACGGCTGCGCCCACTGCAGGTAGCATACCGAAATGGGCATCTGGTGCGCGGCGCAGTATTCGATCCAGCGCAGCTGGTTGTCCTGCAGGCGGTCGCCCGGGCCCTTCACTTCGATCATGTTGTAGCGCCGCTCGACGGGCCAGAACTGGATCAGGTCGGGGAAGCCGTTGCGGTTGGCCTTGATGTCGAGCAGGATGCGCTCGCACCATTTTTTCAGGTGCAGTGCGGGGATGCAGGCCAGCGCCATGTCCAGCAGTTCGGCGCTGAGCGCTTCCCACGCCACGAACGGCGACTGGATACCGCGCTTGCTGTCGTAGTTGGCGCGGATCGTGTCCTGGTAGCGGCCGTCGTCGAGCTGGTCGAGGCAGGCGCGGAACTCGCGCTCGCGCCGGCGGTAAAAATCGGCGCTGTGCAGGTCGGCCGGGCCGCGGTGGAACGGGTGGAAAAACGCCCCGGGAATGGCGCTGAAGATCGGGCGCCAGCACAGCAGGCCGAACAGGGAATTGATCAGCGCATTCTCGACGTAGTACACGGGCGCGTCGGCGCGCGCCAGGTGGTCGCGCACGATGCCTTCGACCCACCAGCCGGGTTCAGGCGGCATCGGCAGGCTCAGGTCGAGCCGCGCGACGAACGGATTGCGGCGCGACGGCAGCGGCTGGTGACCGAGTTTGCGGCGCAGGCGCGGCGCGATGCGCAGCAGTTGCTGGCGCTCGGCGTCGCTTTCGGGGGCGGCCTGGGCCCGTTCGAGCAGCGCATGCGCCTCGGCATGGCGCTCGTGCTTTTCCAGTACGCGGATGGCGCGCGCCCGCGCACCGGGATAGTTGCAGCAGGCGTAGAGCTCGAACGCCTGGCCCCAGTCTTTTTGCTTTTCCACATGCTGGGCGATCTGGAACATCAGCCGTTCGCGCCGGCTGTCGATCCATTCGTTGTCGAATTGGTCGCGCGGCAGGCTGGCCAGCACCTCGGGCAGGGCGTCGCCGGCGCGAAAGCGCTCCTTGCACTGGTGTAGCGCCAGGTAGTCGTCGACATCGCGCCGGGTGCGAAATCCGCGCGAGGAGGCCGAAAACTCGACCTTTTCGTACTGGAAGAAGCCGAGGTCGGACAGCACGAATTCGGTCCAGTCCTGGCGCAGGTTGCCGAAGAAGATCAGGCGCAGGCGGTCGCACAGGGCCTTGACGGGGATGCTGTAGACGGTGTCGGGCGAATCGCGGTACCACGCCGAAAACGCGCGGGCATCGCCGAACGCCTCGCGCAGGGCGGCCAGCTGCTCGGCCTTGCGCGCGTTTTTCTCGTGCAGGGACAGGCTGAAAATGGTCCCGATTTCGGCCTTGAGCAGCAGCTCGAACAGTTCGTCGAGCGTGATCACCGGGTCGCACTGGACCCAGCCGGTGGGCAGCAGGTGGCGCGCGGCCTCGACCGCGCAGCCGATTTCCGCATAATTCAGCTTGCTCGCGCGGAAGACCATGCCCTTGCGCATGACCATGCGCACCAGCAGCGCGCGCGATGCTTGCGGCAGCGACGGGAACGTGGCGATGAACGCTTGCTCCTCATCGGTGAGCAAGTCGCTGTAACGCCCGGCAATCCATTCCAATACCTGATGGAAGTTGTCCAGGTAGTAGAACTCATTCTCAAGAACTTTGCGCATCGCACTGCGGGCAATCGACCGATACCTGTAATTATGTACAGTATATCGTCAGTGACCGTCAAACCCCAGCAAAATCGGTTCGCGTGCGTCTGGCCGTGGTTTTCAGGGTTTGCTCAGGTAGTGCCGGCGCGACAGCGTCTGCCGGGACGCCATCACCGGCACCGGTTGGCCCAGGTAGCGCCGCGGCAGGCTGGCGAAGGAGAACAGGGTGTCGAGCGCACCGGTGTCGGCATGCCGGGCTTGCTGCACCGGGCTGGCGGCAGCGGAGGCCGACACCCTGCGCTTCACCGGGGCTGGTGCGGATGTCTTGCGCGCGGCCTTGCGCGCCGCCACGCTGTTCGCGGCCTGCGGATGTGCCGTTTTTCCCGCCTTCAAGGCGGCATGCTTGAGCGTCGCGGCGGCCAGCTTGCCGCGTTCGCGTACCTTGACGCTCGTTTTGACCACCGCGGCCGGCCGCGCCTGGACCATCGCCGGGGCAGGGCGCGCCTCGGCGGGCGTGAGCAGTACCAGCGGTGGAATCGGCCCGGAGGCAACCACCGGCCGCTTGGGCGCATCGTCCTTTTCATCGATGATCACCACCGGCTTGCCCTTGGCCGGCTCGGGCGCGGCTTTGCCGGCGGCGGCGATCTTGAGCGCATGGGGCGAGCTGATGTTTTCCTGGGTGAGCATGGCCAGCATTGCAATCAGGATCATGATCGTCACCACCGCCACCGAGGCGAAGACGATGCGCAGATGGCGGCTCCTTGCCTCGCTGCCGGCGGCGAAGCTGCGCCCGACAGCGGCATAGGCTCGCTGCTCGATATCGTAGGCCCGCCGGGTGCTCAGGCGCTGGTCGGACACGGTGTTGGAATTGCTGTTTTGGGCGGGAATGGACACGGACAACTCCTGGAGGTGAGAACACGGACATTCCGATTAGAAACAATTCTGGTCGGAATGCTTCTGATATTTGTCGTGCTTTCGGGTCCAGCGGCCATGCCCTTTGAGCTGCATCAAACGTCGGCAGATTTTGCAACACTGTGAAGGGAACCAATAGTGGCTTGATCAAGCGCAACCGATGGTTGCGTCGCTGATCCAATAATGGTGTTTGCACGCACATGCCGCGGCGCAGGGCGCGGCACCACCAGGAGAACACATTGAGAAATTTTGCACACAAGGCGGTCGACCGCCTCGCCACACGCAAGCGCATTACCTTGCTGGTGCTGGTTTTGGTGGTATGCGGGGGCGTTGTGGCCTGACGCGCTGCCGGACAAAAAAACCGTCGTTACCGCAAGTGCGGCAACGACGGTTTTTTTATTGACAGGCCGGAATGAGGTTAGTTACGCCGCGTTCTTTTCCGCCGGCGCCACCTGGGCGGTGGCCTTGGCAATCTGGTCTTCCACCACCTGCACCGCCTGGCGCGTTGCCTTGGTTACCTGTTCGTAGCCCTGGAACGCATTGTCGATCGCGGTCTTGATGATTTCCACCGCATTTTCGCTGCCGGGCTTGACGTTCTGCGTCACGTCGTAGATCAGCGCCGTGAGGGTGCTTTTGGCTTCGGCGATATGGGCATCGGCGGCCTGCGTGAATTCGCTGTGGATGTCGTCGATGATCACCTTGAGCTGTTCGCCGTACACCACCGCGCCCGCCATCGGCTTGGCGTGGGCCGCCGCCACGTCCATCGCCGCTTTCGGGTCCTTGGCCTGGCTCATTTCCTTGCCCATGGCCATGGTGCCTTGCACCGAATTTTTTGCAGTCGTCATGTTCAGCGAGACAACCTGTTCCACGCCCTGTACCGCTTTGCTGGTCAGGGCGTTAAAGGTCATCATCTGGAGTTCAAAAAGCGTCTTGGTGGCGGATGCAAATTGTTCGGGATTCGTAAACATTGACTTCTCCTCAGTTGGAATGGATGCAACGGACAGCTTTCAGTCTTCTCCTCTGTGTTTTTTTACCTATCATTTGGCTATTATTTAGCAATAAGCAACTTCATGCAATGGCTATCTCGATAGGGGCCGCCGGCTTTTTCCCAGCCGGGTCCGAGCGGCGTCTGGTGACAGACCAGTTTGCCGTCGGCCTTGCTGCGCCAGGTGAACCAGGGTGCGGGCGCGGCAAGCAGCGCTGCGCAGGCGCAGGCGAGCAGGGCGGTTACACCGAGTTTGCGGAAAGTTATCATATGCCAGAGCGAGCATAGTCTCTTCGCGCCGCAAGTCAAGCGTGCCGCGTGCCGGACCCGGCCGTCAGTCGCTGTCCTGCCTGCTCATGGCGGGTGCGATCACAGGCAGGCGCAGGCGGAAGGTGGAACCTTTGTCCAGTTCGCTATCGAGTTCGATGGTGCCGCCCAGCACGCCGCTGACGATGTTGTGCACCACATGCAGTCCCAGTCCCAGTCCCGATCCGCCCGAGCCGAGCCTGGTGGTAACGAAGGGATCGTACACGCGCGGCAGCAGCGGCGGGGCGATGCCGGCGCCATTGTCGGCGACCGACACGACCACGCTCGCCTCCGGCCCGGCGCTCGCGCCGATCACGATGGTGCCGCGCGCATCGTCGGCAAAAGCATGCACCAGGCAATTGTCCACCAGATGGGTCAGCACTTCCAGTTCCTGCAGGTGGTCGCGGTGCCGGGACAGTTCCGCTTCGCGCCGCGTGCGTTCGATGGCAATCGCCGCCAGGTGGGTCGCCACGCCGATCAGGCGCAGCTCGTCCTGGCCGGGGGCGCGCACATCGCGGTAATACATGGTGAAGGAGCCGAGGATCCGGTCCCGGTCGAGGCGGATCGGGGTCGACCAGCATGCCCGCAAGCCATGCGGCGCGATCAGCGCGCGGTAATCGTCCCACAGGGGAGCGCTCATCACGTCGGTGACGATCACCGTTTCCCCGCGGTAGATGGCGGTGCCGCAGGAACCCGCGCTGGGCCCGATCATGGCGCCGTCGAGCGCGGCCAGGTAGTCCGCCGGCAGGCTGGGGCCGGATGCCGGATGAACCGTCACGCTGTCGTCGTCGAGCAGCATCACCGAGCACAGCACGCCGTCGCACTGGCGCTCGATCAGCAGCATCAGGCTGTCGAGAATGTCCTTGAGCGGGGCGCCGCGCGCGATCATGTCGAGCAGGCGATTCTGGCCGCGCCGCAGTTCCTCGTCGAGAACGCGGCGCGTGACGTCGACAAAGCGCGCGTGCACCAGGTGCGCGTGCGGCGGCGGCAGCGGCAGCCGCCGCACTTCGCACCTCATCTCGCGCCCGTCGGCGGGGAGAAAATGGGCCTCGAACAGGACCGCCTGGCCGGCCAGCGCGCGTTCGATCTGCGTGGCCAGCAGCTGCGCCGACGCTTGCCCGTCCGGCTGGCATGGCGGGCACAATTCGACGAATGCGCGCGTCAGCAGCATCTGTTCGCTCATGCCGAACAGCTCGTACGCACCGTGATTGGCATCGACCAGGCAGCCGCTGGCCACGTCGATGAGGATGACATTATCGGGCAAGCGCGCGAGCATGGCGCGGTAGTTGACATGCAATTCGGCGCTCTCGCGCGCATCGGGCGGCGGAACGGGGACGTTGCTGCACTCGGTTTCGGACGGCGACTTCACCATACAGACCCAGACCATGGCATCCGGACAGACTGTCAGTGTAGTCAAGCCGCGCCGCCAGCGCAAATGTCAGCGCGGCGCGCGCAGGTAGTGTGCGGCGACCAGTTCGAGCAGCTTGTCGACATTCGCTTCCGAGCGGTTGGTCAGCACCACCACCGCCAGGCCATCGTCGACGAAGCGCGTGCCTTGCGTGGTAAAGCCCTGCCACGCGCCATCGTGCCAGAGCGAGCGCCGCTCCAGGGTCGGCGACGTCTCCCAGCCGAAGCCATAGGGCACCGTGCTGCCATTCTTGAGCGTGGGGGGCGTCCACATGGCTTGCTTGATTGCCGCGCCCAGCAGCTGGTCGCCATCGAGCGCGATATGCCACTTGGCCAGGTCGCGCACGGTCAGGTACAAGCTCCCGTCGGCGGTGGTGTTGAGCGTGGGCGACACCCATTGCTGGTTCTTGAATTCGCCCTTGACCACGTCATAGCCGGCGGCGCGGTGCGGCACGATGTCGCGTTCGCTGATGACGCGCGCCTGCATGCCCGCCGGTGCAAAGATGCGCTCGCGCAGCTGCTCGCCGTAAAACTTGCCGCCAACCCGGGTGCACAGGATGCCCAGCAACTGGTAGCCGAAATTACTGTAAGCCCATTTCGTGCCCGGCGCCCACTGCAGCGGCAGCGTACTGCCCGCGCGTTGCAACTGCGTATCGGTGTAATCCTGGTTCATCTTGAGGATGTCGTCCGGATCGCGCAAGCCGGCGGTGTGATTGAGCAAATGGCGCACCGTGATCTTTTTCCAGGCCGGCGGCGTGCCCGCAAGGTGGCGCGAGATGGGATCGTCGAGCCGCAGTTTGCCGTCCGCGGCCAGCAGCAAGACCAGCGCGGCGGTAAATTGCTTGCCGACCGAGCCGGATTGGAACACGGTGTCGGGCGTGACGGCAACCTGGTGCTCCAGGTTGGCCATGCCGTAACCGGCTTGCTTGATGACTTGGCCGTTCTTGATGACGGCAATGCTGGCGCCGGGAATCTGCTGGCGCGCGATTTCGGCGTTGACGATATCGTCGACGGGGTCGGCGCGCACGGCGCCGGACAAGGCAAACACGGCAACGGCCAACAGGGGGCCGAGAAAACGAGAGCGCATGGCGTCTTTCTGAATGAAGCATCTGTGCGCTGCATGAAAGCGGCCGCACAACGCAAAACGCCGCAGCCTTTATGCAAGGACTGCGGCGCTTGTGGAATTTTGCGGGAATATGCTAACCCGGTAGAGTGGTGCCCACGGAGGGACTCGAACCCCCACACCTCGCGGCACATGGACCTGAACCATGCGCGTCTACCAATTCCGCCACGTGGGCACTGATACAGCTACTACAACAGTTACTACCGACTACTTGGTACTCTCGGAAAACATCTTCCAGGGAGTGGTGCCCACGGAGGGACTCGAACCCCCACACCTCGCGGCACATGGACCTGAACCATGCGCGTCTACCAATTCCGCCACGTGGGCATTGATACAGCTGCTACAACAACTACTTTGCTACTTGGTACTCTTAGGAAAAACTCTTCCATGGAGTGGTGCCCACGGAGGGACTCGAACCCCCACACCTCGCGGCACATGGACCTGAACCATGCGCGTCTACCAATTCCGCCACGTGGGCATTGTGTTGCCTGCTTCTTTACTGCAAACCGGCGTTGCCGCCGACTTCTGCTATCATACTCGCTTTCGGAGTTTTGCGCCAGACTAACTTTCGTTACTCTTTTTGCTCCACACCATGCGAATATGCTGCTTTTTTCTTCCGCCTCGACGTTACGTTTCCGCGAAAGACCAAAATTATAGCCGAAGATTTGGAAATGTCACAGCCCTGGCCGAAGAATCTTTCAAAGCACGCTTCGTTAGGCGAATCGGACCGTACTCCGTTACACTACGCCTATCACCGTGTCAATAATCACTGTGTCAGCTATCCGGTCAGGCATTTCCCGTGAGCGCTGCCAAAAACAAATATAGAAAACCATTTGAACCAAATTACTCATACCATTCCCAGCCGCGAGGACATTCTCGGCATTTTCCGCAACGCGGGCACGACGCTTGATCTTGAAGCCATCGCGCGCACGCTCAAGGTCAAGCCAGCCGCGCTGGAGGTGTTAACCAGGCGCTTGAATGCCATGCAGCGCGACGGCCAGATTCATGCCGACGCCGATGGCAATTACGCCCTGGCCGACCATTCCGGCTTTATCGCCGGTAAGGTCAGCGCGCACCGCGACGGTTTCGGCTTCGTCATTCCCGACGAACCGGGCGAAGACCTGTTCCTGTCCGACAAAGAGATGCAGAAAGTTCTGCATGGCGACCGTGTACTCGCCAAAGTCACAGGAACCGATCGCCGCGGCCGCCTTGAAGGCACCATCGTCGAAGTCGTCACGCGCGGAAACAGTCATGTGATCGGCCGCCTGCTCAACGAGAACGGCGTCTGGATCGTCGCTCCCGAAGACAAGCGCATCGGCCAGGACATCCTGGTTGCCGGTTCGCCGGGCAAGGCCAAGGCAGGGCAGATCGTCAGCGTCGAGCTGAGCGAGCAGCCGTCGCGCTTCAAGCAGCCGGCCGGCCGCGTGGTCGAAGTGCTCGGCGACCTGGACGATCCCGGCATGGAAATCGAAATTGCCGTGCGCAAGTTCGGCGTGCCGCATATCTTTTCCGCCGCCGCGCTCAAATCGGCTGCCAAGCTGCCCGGCGAAGTACGCGAAGCCGACCTGCAAGACCGGGTCGACCTGCGCGATGTGCCGCTGGTCACCATCGACGGCGAAGACGCGCGCGACTTCGACGATGCGGTGTACTGCGAGCCGGTCAAGGTCGGCAAGGCCAACTGCTTCCGCCTGATCGTGGCCATTGCCGACGTCAGCCACTATGTCAAGCCGAACGATGCGCTCGACGCCGATGCGCTCGAACGCAGCACTTCGGTGTATTTCCCGCGCCGCGTGATTCCCATGCTGCCCGAGAAGCTCTCGAACGGCCTGTGTTCGCTGAACCCGGCCGTCGACCGCCTCACGCTGGTGTGCGACGCCGTCATTTCGGACAAGGGCGAGATCAAGGCTTACCAGTTCTATCCGGCCGTGATCCACTCGGCTGCGCGCCTGACCTATAACGAAGTGGCCGATATCCTCGGCAACACCGCCGGTCCCGAAGCGGCGCGCCGCCCGGCCATCGTGCCGCACCTGCTCAATCTGTACGATGTGTACCACGCGCTGCACAAGGCGCGCCAGGTACGCGGTGCGATCGACTTCGAAACCACCGAAACCTATATCGTCTGCAATGCGCTGGGCAAGATCGAAAAGATCATTCCGCGCACCCGCAACGATGCGCACAAGGTGATCGAGGAATGCATGCTGGCCGCCAACGTCTGCGCGGCCGACCTCCTGATCCGCCACAAGCATCCGGGCACCTACCGCATCCACGCTTCGCCGACCAAGGAAAAGCTCACGCAAGTGCGCACCTTCCTCAAGCAGGTCGGCTTGAATCTGAACGGCGGCGACAAGCCGACCGCCAACGATTACGCCGAACTGATGAAGCAGATCAAGGACCGTCCGGACGCGTCGCTGCTGCAAACCATGCTGCTGCGTTCGATGCAGCAAGCGGTCTACAGCCCCGACAATATCGGCCACTTCGGCCTGGCGTACGAGGCCTATGCCCACTTCACCAGCCCGATCCGCCGCTATCCCGACTTGCTGACGCACCGCGCCATCAAGGCGATCCTGCTCGGTAAAAAATATGAGCCGAAGGGCATCGACCTGACCGGTTTGAATTCGACCGTGTCGAACGCCGCGCGCAAGCAGCAGGCCAAGGACAAGGCGGACGGCAAGCAAAAGAACGAAAAAGACCTGACCATCTGGGATGCCCTGGGCGTGCACTGCTCGGCCAACGAGCGCCGCGCCGACGAAGCCTCGCGCGACGTCGAAGCCTGGCTCAAGTGCTACTTCATCAAGGACAAGCTCGGTGAAGAATTCACCGGCGTGGTCTCGGGCGTGACCACCTTCGGCATCTTCGTGCAGCTCGACGCGCTGTTCGTCGAAGGCCTGGTGCACATCACCGAACTGGGTACCGATTACTTCCAGTACGACGACGCGCGCCACGAACTGCGCGGCGAACGCACCGGCAAGCGCTACCAGCTGACCGACCGCGTGACGGTGCAAGTCTCGCGCGTCGATCTGGAAGCGCGCAAGATCGACCTGGTGCTCGCTGGTAGCAGCGTGCAGGCCGATAGCGGCGCGGGCAAGCCGAAAAGCGCCGCGCACAAGGCGCTCGATGCCAAGCCGGCCAAGTCGGGCAAGTCGGGCCGCACGTCGGGCGGCGGCGCGGGTAATACGCCATCGCGCTACGAACTCGACGAGAGCGTCGGCGCCGAAGCATCGGGCAGCAAGCCAAAACGCAGCAAGTCCGGTTCGACGGCCAGCAAGGCGCCGAGCCGTTCCGCAAAACCAGCAGCAAAATCAACAAGCAAATCGAACAAGAGCAAGCGATAACACATGAAGAATAAAATGATTTTCGGGTTCCACGCGGTGACCTCGCGTCTGCGTCACGAGGCCTCGTCGGTGGAAGAAATTTTTGTCGATGCGACCCGCCAGGATCGCCGCATGCACGATCTCGTCGCCAATGCCAAGGCATTGGGCGTGCGCGTCATGCCGGTCGATTCGGCCCGCCTCGACAAGATCGTCGGAACCCGGCGCCACCAGGGCGTGATTGCCTTTGCCAGCCAGCTGGCGCTGGCGCGCAACCTGGATGAACTGCTCGACGCCATCGAAGGTCCGCCGCTGCTGCTGATCCTCGACGGCATCACCGATCCGCACAACCTGGGCGCCTGCCTGCGCGTGGCCGACGGTGTCGGCGCGCACGCGGTCATCGTGCCGAAGGACCGCGCGGTCGGCTTGAATGCCACGGCGGCCAAGGTCGCCAGCGGTGCGGCCGAAACCGTGCCGTACATCACGGTCACGAACCTGGCGCGCACCATGCGCGAGCTCAAAGAGCGCGACATCCTGCTGATCGGCACCACCGACGACGCGGACAAGGGCTTGTACGAAGCCGATTTCAGTGGCCCGGCCGCGCTCGTCATGGGTTCGGAAGGCGAGGGCATGCGCCGCCTCACCCGCGAAACCTGCGACGTGCTCGTCGGCATCCCGATGTTCGGCTCCGTCGAGAGTCTGAACGTCTCGGTCGCATCGGGCGTGTGCCTGTACGAAGCACGCCGCCAGCGCATCGCGCGCGAAGGCTAAAGCTACTACCCGGGCACGACGGCGCGCAACATCCTGCCGGCGTGTCATCTCCTCCTTACTTGCATGTTCTCACTTGCAAGTTTTCATCTTGTTGCTGCTGTCCGTCGTGAACTTGCCGGCATCCGTCACGTCCGTATACGCGGCAATGTAGTCCACTTCCATCGTGCGCGATTCTCGCAAGCATGTTTATGCGGATCGGGCAAATTGACCGTACATAAGCGGGAGACGGTCGGATACGCTACCATGCCTGTATCGCAACTGTCCCCACGTCCCTGTTTATGTTTTTACACCTGCGCGAAGATATCAAGAGCATCATTGAACGCGACCCGGCCGCCCGTAACGGATGGGAAGTGCTCACTTGTTATCCTGGCTTTCAGGCCATCATGATGCATCGCTGGGCGCAGGCTTGCTGGACCCGCAACCTGAAGTGGATCGGGCGCTTCATCTCTTATTTGGCGCGCATTCTCACCGGCATCGAGATCCACCCGGGTGCGACCATCGGCCGCCGCGTCTTCATCGACCACGGCTTCGGCGTGGTCATCGGCGAGACCGCCATCGTCGGCGACGACTGCACCATCTACCAGGGCGTGACCCTGGGCGGGACCTCGCTCAACAGCGGCACCAAGCGCCATCCGACGCTGGAACGCGGCGTCATCATCGGCGCCGGCGCCAAGGTGCTCGGTTCGTTTACGGTGGGCGAGTACGCCAAGGTCGGCTCGAACGCGGTGGTGATCAAGCCGGTGCCGGCCGGCGCCACGGCGGTCGGCAACCCGGCTCACATCGTGCAGAAAGAGGCCGATACGCGCTCGAGCGCGCATCTGTTCTCGGCCTATGGGGTTACCCCGAACGGCGACGATCCGCTCTCGAAGGCCTTGCATGGCCTGATCAATCACGCGGCGCGCCAGGACGAACAGCTCGACCGGCTGATGGCCCTGATGAAGACGGCCGGAATCGCCTGCCCGAGCACGCCCGAGTGTGATAAATTGGATTCGGTAAAGCTCAATAAACTGGTCGAGTAAGGACATACGCATGACACTAGAAACAACGGGCGGCGCCGACGGCGCTGCCTTGCTGGACCCGTTCGAAATCCGCGTGCTGGCGGTGCTGGCCGAAAAAGAAGGCCTCACGCCGGACAATTATCCGATGTCGCTCAACGCCATCACCAACGGCTGCAACCAGCTCTCGAGCCGCGATCCGGTGATGCAGCTGTCCGACGAAACGGTGCAGGACGTGCTGCAGCGCCTGATGCAGCGCAAGTTCGTCAACGGCATCACCCAGGCCGGCGCGCGCGTGACCAAGTACGAGCACCGCATGCGCATCAAATGGTCGCTGGAGCAGGACAAGCTGGCCGTGCTGACGATCCTGATGCTGCGCGGCTTGCAGACGGCAGGCGAGATACGTACCCGCAGCGGGCGCCTGCACGAATTCAAGTCGGTGGCCGATGTCGAGGCGTGCCTGCAATTTTTGATCGATAAATACCCGCCGATCGTGGCACGCCTGGCGCTCGCGCCGGGGACCAAGGAGCCGCGCTATGGCCAGCTCCTGGGCGGTGACGCGGCGCTGTCGCAGCAGGAATCGTCGTTCGGGGTGGTCAGCGCGCCGGCCCAGGGCAGCAGGGTGGCGCAGCTGGAACAGGAAGTTGCAGCGCTGCGCGCCGAGGTCGACGACCTCAAGCTGCAGTTCATCGCCTTCAAGACGCAGTTCGAGTAACTGGCGCTGACGTTTCTGCCCTCGCAGAAACGTCAGCAGTGGCCCCGGGTGTCAGCCTTCGTCCCGGAACCGGCGCAGCCGGATCGCCGCGTAAATCATCGCCATCCCCGCAACCGCCCCGACCCACACGCCCGGTGTCGCCAGGCTGGTCCATGATTCGGACAGCAGACTGCTCACGCGTTCGATTGTGATCTGTCCGCCGCGCCCATCCATGGCGCTCGCCTCACCGCCCAGCCAGCTGCCGGGCACCAGGCCGAACAGGATGCGCACCACTACCGTTTCCATCAGCGTTAGTGCGGCGTGCCCGGCGCCCAGCACGTACACGATCCACTTGACGAGCACCAGCGCAATCACCGGCACGCCCACCGCCCACAGAAACACCTTGGACCTGGCCCAGGCCGACACCATCAGCAGCCAGCCGACCGTCGGCAGCGCCCAGATCAGGTACACCGGCAGCATGCCCAGCGCCCGCAGCGGCGCCAGCAGGATAATCGGGTTGGTCAGCAGGGCGCCGAACACGTTCACACCGTTCAGGGCGGCGATCACGCCGGCGAACAGCACCAGCAGCACCGCGGTTGCCGTGCTCACGCCGATGACGATCAGGGGCGCCACGATGGTCACCGTGATCACTTTCGACAGCACCGTGTGCGTGTCCGAGAGCGGCAGCGACTTCCAGAACAGGATGCTGCGGTCGCGCCGCTCGTCGTACAGCGCGCCCAGGCAGTAGAAGAACGTGGTGGCGGTCAGCATCAGCAGCAGCGGCAGGGTGCCGACCAGGCTGAGCATGGCCAGACGTCGGCCACGCCCTTGAGGGCACCGGGCACCAGCGCCTGGCCCTGCAAGGTGCCGGTCAGCAGGCGCCGGAACGGCGAGTCCGACGAGCCGATGCCGAAGCCGACCGTCAGGACCGTGACGGCGACCATCACGATGGCCAGAATGGCGGGCGCGCGCAGGAACGATCCCTTGTGCTCCCAGTACTCGCGCTTGAGCAGCCAAGTCAGTGTGTTCATGCGTAGCTTCCTTTCATGGTCGCGACGAACAGGTCGGCGACGCTGGGGTTGCGGGTTTCGCCGAGGACGGCGAGCTGCTCGCGCGCCACGCCGTCGAACAGCATGACGGCCTTGCCGAACACGGTGCGCTGGTCGATCGGCTGCAAGGCATTGGCGGCGATGACTTTGTCGGGCGCGACCATCACCTCGACGAAGCGTTCGCCGACCTCGTCCATCGAGGCCGCCAGCACGATCTTGCCGTCGCGGATGAACATCAGGTCGGTGAGGATGTGCTCGACTTCCTCGACCTGGTGGGTGGTGATGATGATGGTCTTGTTCTCGTCAAAATAGTCTTCCAGCAAGTTTTGGTAGAACTGCTTGCGGTACAAAATGTCCAGGCCCAGGGTCGGTTCGTCGAGCACCAGCAATTTGGCGTCGATGGCCATCACCAGCGCCAGGTGCAGCTGCACGATCATGCCCTTGGACATGGACTTGACCTGCATATCCGGCTTGAGCTTGGTCGCGGCCAGATAGTGTTCGGCCTTGGCGCGGTCGAAGCGGGGATGCACGCCGGCGACGAAGTCGATGGCTTCCGACACGCGCAGCCAGCGCGGCAAGATCGCCACGTCGGCGATGAAGCACACTTGCTGCATCAGTTCATCGCGCTCGGTGCGCGGGTCCAAGCCGAGCACCGACAGTTCGCCCTCGAAGGCGGTCAGGCCGAGCGCGGCCTTGAGGGTAGTAGTCTTGCCGGAGCCGTTGGGGCCGATCAGGCCGACGATCTTGCCGGCCGGGATATCGAAGCTGATGTTGTCGATCGCCACCGACTTGCCGTAGCGCTTGCTCAAGCCGCGCGCGCTCATGACGGGCTTCGCCACGGCGCTCATGATTTGCCTCCGTCTTGCGCGCGCGGCAGCTGGTCGACGTCGAGGCCGAGGCGGCGGATGCGTTCGAGCATGGCCGGCCATTCTTCACGCACGAAGCGCTCGCGTTCGCTGGCGAGCAGTTTTTCGCTCGCGCCTTCAGTCACATACATGCCAATTCCCCTTCGTTTTTCTACAAGGTTCTCGTCCACCAATTCCTGGTAGGCGCGCGAAACCGTGATCGGATTGAGCTGGTATTCGGCCGCCACCTGGCGGACCGAGGGCAGGGCGTCGCCGGCTTTCAGGGCGCCATCGAGCATCATGCCGATGACCTTGTCCTTGAGCTGGCGGTAGATGGGCGTGTTGTCGTTCCAGCCGATTGTCATGGCGGGCCCTTCCGGTGGTGTGGTGCTGCCTGGTGAGACATGTGTCCTCCCTGTTGGTGAGGTGATGATTTGGTGATGTAGTGAACTATAACACTGATCCTGTTGCCGACAAGCGTATGCATGTGAAATAAATAAGGAGCAATGACCCAGGCTGCCACTGAGCAGGTACTGCCCGAAAGTGACTATATTATTTTCCTTGTGTAAATATTCAGTGGTGTTCTGTTATATTCACGGGCGTTTTCCTTCCGAAAAAACGGCTGTCATTGCGCGCCGCCGCCACTGCGCATGACGCGCTTCGCCGCGCGCCGCAGCCCGCCGTGCTCGCGTGAGTGCTTCTCCGACCAACCTGACTTTCCTTCGTACCATCCATGACAAGCAAACCTTCTACACCGGGCCGTCAGGTCATCCTGAACCATTCGCTCTCGCTGGCACTGTGCGCCGCCCTGGCCGCCTGCGGCGGCGGTGGTGGGGGCGGCAATCCCGCGCCGCCGACAAGCGTCCAGAGCTACGAGATAGGCGGCACGGTCGCCGGCCTGGAGTGGGGCGTCCCGCTGTCGCTGGCGAACGGTGGCGACAGCGTCGTGGTGGACCGCGATGGAACGTTCCAATTTCGTCAGCGGGGACGCGAGGGTGCGCCGTATGCGGTTGCCGTGACCGCGCCTGCGGGGCGTTCGTGCAGCGTCACCGATGGCGCCGGTACGGTCGGCAAGGGCGCCGTGAGCAACATCAGGGTCAATTGCTTCCCGCTCATCCTGGCCGGCACGGCGGTGCCGCTGCACACCTCGTCCGGCATGTCGATGGACAAGTCGGGCAATACCTTCATCATGGATCTCGGGCGTCAGGTCGTGCTCAGAATCACGCCGGCCGGCGCCATCTCCACCCTGGCCGGTTCGGCCAGTGTGTTCGGCGCCCAGGATGGGGCCGCCGGCGCGGCCAGTTTTCATTTCGACCGCCGCTCGCGCATGATCGTCGATGGCGTCGGTAACCTGATCCTGGCCGATACCTGTAACAATACGCTGCGCAAGATCACGCCGGCGGGCTTGGTCAGCACGATCGCGGGCACGCCACGCCGGGTCTGCGTCTACGCCAAAAAAGCGGTCGAGATACGCGACGGTGCCGGCGCGGCGGCGCTGTTCGACCAGCCTTTCGAACTGGCGCTCGCGACCAACGGCGACTATCTGGTGCTGGAGCAGGGCGCGCGTTATCGGCGCGTGACCCCGGCCGGCGTCGTCACCACGGTCGGCTGGACCAACCCGGCCGGCAGTGCGGCGCCGCTGACCCAGCCGCACCTCGTGGCGATGGGAAAAGATGGCACGCTGTACGCCGCCGACTACAGCAAGGTCTACACGATCGCGGGCGGCGTGGCGACCCTGCTGGCGGGCGACGGCGACGATACGAAACAGTTGAGCGATGGCATGGGCAGGTCGGCGGTGTTCGGTGCTCTGTCGTCGATGAAGGTCGATGCGGTCGGCGACCTGTTTCTCTCGGATGTGGGAATGGTACGCAAGATGACGCCCGCTGGCCTGGTCAGTACGCTGGCCGGTGGCGCGGACTCGAATATCGGACCACCGGGCTATGGCAATGGGCCCCGCCTTGCTTTCTCAGGAATGCTGGCATTCGATCCGGCGGGGAATATCGCACGCCTGGGCGACGATGATGTGTTACAGACTATCACCAGGTCGGGCGTCGTGACTACCTCGGCTGCAACGCCGTACTACATGGGTAGCAGCGACGGCGCGGGCTCGAATGCGAGGTTCCTGCAAACCGCGCGCCTGTCGGTTGACGCCGCCGGCAGCCTGTACTTCGCCGATTCCAATTACAGGGTCGTGCGCAAGATTATTCCCGAAGGTGTCGTCACGACGTTCGCCGGTTCGCGCGGATCGTGGAGCGCCAGCCTCGATCCGATCCAGTTCGTCTTTCCAAGGGCGGTCGCGCTCGACGCGGCCGGCGCCGTGTATGTGGCCGACACGCGCTGGATCGGCAAGATCGTGGCCGGGAAAATGACCGCGATCACCCCCACGCCGGCCCTGCCGCGGATCGTGGAAATGCGGATCGATGCGCAGGGCAACGTGCTGGCCTCGATGCCGGAAAAAGTGGTCAGGATCACGCCATCGGGCCAGGTCAGCGTGCTGGTCGACGTCCAGCGCATGCTCAAAGCCACCGGCCTGACCGATCCGTCGGATGGATTCAATCCGACCGGCCTGACGCTGGACGCGGCGGGGAACCTGTACATTGCGGACACAGTCAGTGCGACCATCCTCAAGCTCGACAAGCAGGACGTGCTGTCGGTCTTTGCCGGCGTGCCGGGCCGGCACGGGAGTGCAGATGGCCCCGCGCGCTCGACGGCGCTGGGCTTTTACTCCCCGGTGCAAATGAGCTTCGCGCCGAATGGCGATCTGTATATGAGCGGGCACGGCAAGGTGCGCAAGATCAGTCCGGATGGCTGGCTGTCGACACCGCAGTTAGGGTGGGGCAATGTGGACATCCACAGCATGGTCTACAGCCAGGGAAAACTGTACGGCATGACGGCCGGTGCGGTGATGCAGACAGTGTTGCCGCCCAACTGAGCGGGCCTGACACGCGGCGCACCCCACCTGAGGGGGGGCGCGCCGGAGAGTCCACTTGCCGACCTTTCCGGGCAGGCTCAGCGAACCCGAGGCGACCTTGAACACGTGCGCCACGCACAGCAGCGGGCTATGCATGCTGGCGTTGACCCGCAGCGCGGCCGTCACGCCGTCGAAACCGACGTCCGGCAGCACGCCGGCGTCGTTGAACGGCACCCGCACTTCCAGCGTCGCGTCCTTGAACACCGGACTGTAACGCGGGCTATCGATCAGCAGCGGCAGCCCGCGCCAGGTTTTCGGCAGTGCCGGCGTGGTCCCGGCGGGAATGTCGACCACCTTGAGCGCGCCCTTGCCGCAGGCGGCGTCCGGTTTCAGGACCACCCAGTGCGAATGCCAGAGGTCGCCATCGTTTTTCAGGTCGCCATCGCCATTTTCGTCATACAGGGGCGTATCGTCGAAATCGGGGTGCGAGGTCACGGCAAGGGCCAGGATGCCGGCGCCCTTGTCGAAGCCGACCACCGATGGGTCGAGCGTGGTTGGCCAGACATATGAAAACACGCTGCCGGCGGGCAGTTTTCCGGTCGCGGAAGGATGCGACTGACCCGCCTTGCCGGAGACGGCGATGTGGAAAACCGCCGTGTTGCCTTCTTTGGCGATCCGGGTATGGACGATGTCGAACGGGGCATTGACCGCCTTGGCCGACCGGCTCGGGCAAGGTACGCAAGATCACGCCGGACGGCACGGCATCGACGCCCGTGCTGGCCTGGGGTTACCCCAGCCTGGCCAGCATCGTGTACAGCCAGAAACGGTTGCTGGGCATGACTGCCTTCGCCGTCCTCGAGACCCCGCTGCCGCAGTAAGTATCGCCGCGCGCTGCCAGCCTTGTTGGCGGATGCGCGGCGCCCCGGTACGAACATTTGAGTAGTGTTGCGCAAGCAAAATGGGTATATTCCGCCTTCTCAGATATTTTCCAGATAGTTAAAAGATCCAATGCGACACGACCAACTGCCATTTCCCCCTTCCACGGTCATGCGCCGCGGCGCTGCACTGCTTGCATGCCTGTTTTTCGCGGCCTGCGGCGGCGGGGGATCGGGCGGCTCGTCCACGCCGACCCCGCCAACGGTCGTGGCGCCACCCGCATCCACATGCGGCGCCGGCGCAGCCGACTACATGGCGGCGGGCGACGATGACATGGCCGCGCTCGGCATCACCTGCGTGCAGTCCGTGCGCGCCGGCAAGGAAACCGTGCTGCAGATCCCGCATGGCATGGCGCTCGACAAGGCTGGTAATACCTATATCCTCGACCGCGCCAAGCAGGTCATCTTCAAGCTCACGCCGGCGGGCGCGATGTCGGTGCTGGCCGGTTCGATCGGCAACTACGGCAGCCAGGATGGCGCCGGCGGCGCGGCCAGCTTCAACTTCAACTACCAGTCGCGCATCATTGTCGACACGGCGGGCAACCTGATCGTGACCGATACGTGCAACAACACGCTGCGCAAGATTACCCCGGGCGGCGTCGTCAGCACGCTGGCCGGCGTCACCGAGCCGGCGTGCGAGGGCGATAACGGCACGGGAATCTCGCGTGACGGCTTGGGCGCGCAAGCGCTGTTCAACCGTCCGGCCGAGATTGCGCTCGACGTCAATGGCGACTACCTGGTGATCGAACAGCGCGCCATCCGCCGCGTGACCCCGGCCGGCGTGGTGAGCCGTATTACCTGGGCCAACGACCCCGCGAATAAGCAGGCACTGATCTTGCCCTCACGCATGGCCGTGGCCGGCGACGGCTCGCTCTACGTGGTTCAACTGGCGCGCATTTACCGCATCGCCGGTGGCCTGGCCAGTTTTGTCGCCGGCGGTGGCAACGCCGCCAGCGACGATAGCGTGCGTGACGGCACCGGAGCCGAGGTGATTTTCAGGTCGCCACGCGCCCTCGCGGTCGATGCGGCGGGCGATGTCCACATCGGCGATTACAAGACCTTGCGCAAGATGACGCCAGGCGGCGTGGTCAGCACGGTAGCGGGCGACGGCAAGGACGGGGACGTACGCGATGGCACGGGAGCGCAGGCGCGCTTCTCGTTCATCAGCCAGCTGATGATCAATTCATCGGGCAACGTGCTGGCGCTCGATACCGGTGCCCCGGCGATCCGGACGATCACGCCGGCCGGGGTGGTCACCACGTCGGCCGCCACGCCGGTAACCAGCGCGAGCGTGGACGGCAAGGGCGGCGCGGCGCGCTTCAACCGGCGCGATGGCACCGCCGCCGATGCCGCCGGCAATCTGTACATCGCCGATTACCAGACCAACCTGGTGCGCATGGTCAGCCCGGACGGCGTCGTGAGCGTGTTTGCAGGCCATGGCGTCAAGGGCGCCGTCTTCACGCATCCCTACAGCATTGCGGTAGGCCCGAACGGCACCGTGTATGTGGTCGATAGCGAGAGGATTTCCCGGATCGACGGCGGCGCGACCACCACGGTGCTGGCGCATCCGGCCGGCGGCGACAGCGATGTGTACGATATTGCTGTGGACGCCGAAGGCAACCTGGCCATTGCCGGCTACTATTCTGTCAGCCAGGTGTCGTCTTCGGGCAAGGTGACCCAATTGATCACCGATGTCGGCTATGGCCCGCGCGACCCGAACGACTTTTCCTTCCGGCCGGCCAGCATTGCCTATGACCGCCTTGGCAATCTGTACGTGGCCGACAGCGACAGCAAGGCCGTGTACAAATACAGCAAGGACGGCAAGCTGACCTTGTTCGCCGGCTCGCCCGGCTGGATGGGCGACCGTGACGGCCCGGTCCGCACCGCCATGCTGGGCTTTCACGGGACCGTGGAAATGGCGTTTGCGCCGAATGGCGACATGTATCTGAGCGGGCAGGGCTTGCTGCGCAAGGTCAGGCCGGACGGCACGGTATCGACCCCGGCGCTGGCCTGGGGGAAACCCGTGCTCGGCGGTATCGCCATCGGCAACGGGATGCTGATCGGCATGACGGGCTACGCCGTGCTGCACACGCCGCTGCCGGCGGACTGACCGCCCGGGCGGTTCAGCCGAGCAATTTGCCGTCGAGGTCGTGGCGCGTGATGGCGCCGTCCTCGCCGATGGCGATCCAGCCGCCGCGCGGCGGCTCGCCATCCGGTTCCCAGTCCGGCAGCACGTAGCGGCGCTTGCCGTCCTTCTCGTGCAGCGCCGGGCGGTGCGTGTGGCCGTGGATCAGCACGTCGGTGCCGGTGGCGGCGAACAGCGCGTCGATCGCCTGCGGCGTGACGTCCATGATTTCCATGGTCTTGGTGCTGTGCGCTTCCTTGCTGCCTTCGCGCAGGTTGGCGATGATCGCCTTGCGCTGGGCCAGCGGCATGGCGAGAAATTGCGCCTGCCACGCCGGCTGGCGTACCTGCTTGCGAAATGCCATGTAGTTGATGTCGTCGGTGCATTCGGCGTCGCCGTGCACGAGCGTAATTTTCTGACCACCGATGTCGGCGATGTGCGGCTCGGCCAGCAATTGCATGCCGGCGGCGTCGGCGAAAGCCTGGCCGACCAGAAAGTCGCGGTTGCCGGCGATCCAGTAGACCGGAATGCCGGCCTCGCTCACCGCGCGGATGGCCGTGGCGATCCGGCGGTGCAGGGGTGCGTCGAGGTCGTCGTCGCCCGCCCAGTACTCGAACAGGTCGCCGAGAATGTACAGCGCGCGCGCGGCCATGGCGCGTTCTTCCAGGAAGGCGAAGAAGGCGTCCACGGTGCGCGCATGCGCGGCCTGCAAGTGCAGGTCGGAGATAAACAGCGCGAGCGTTCGCGCGGGCAGGGTCATCGCTGCACTGCCGGTGTGGTTTGCCCGCGCATCATGCTCAGATGACGGTGATTTTTTCGATGATCACCGGCTCGACCGGCACGTCGGCGAACATGCCGCTGTTGGCGGTCTTGACCTTGCGGATCTTGTCGACCACGTCGGTGCCTTCGCTGACCTTGCCGAACACGGCGTAGCCCCAGCCGTCCTGGCCTGGATAGTCGAGGAAGCTGTTGTTCTTGACGTTGATGAAGAACTGGGCCGATGCCGAGTGCGGCGCCGAAGTGCGGGCCATGGCCAGGGTGTACATTTCGTTCTTGAGGCCGTTCTTGCCTTCGTTTTCCACGGTCTGTTCGGCTGGCTTTTGCTTCATGCCTGGCTCGAAACCGCCGCCCTGGACCATGAAGTCGCCGATGACGCGGTGGAAAATCGTGTTGTCGTAGTGGCCCTTGGCCACGTAGTCGAGGAAGTTGGCAACCGATTTCGGTGCTTTTTCGGCGTCGAGTTCGACGGTGATGTTGCCCATGTTGGTGGTGATGAGTACGGCCATGTTGGTGTCCTGTTGGTTAGGTTGTTGTGTGGGTGCTTTCAGTTTGCTACGAAAGGCGCCCGCTATTTTACTGCTTCACGATGGTTGCCGACTTGATGACGATAGGCATCACAGGCACGTTCTGGTTGCCGCGCACGTCGTCGACCATCACGCCCTTGATTTTGTCGACCACTTCCTGACCCGAAATGACCTTGCCGAACACGGTGTAGCCGAAGCCGTCGCGGCCCGGATAGTCGAGATTGGTGTTTTCGGCGACGTTGATGAAGAATTGCGAGGTGGCCGAGTTCGGATCCTGGGTGCGCGCCATGGCGACCGAGTAGGGCACGTTCAGCAAGCCATTCTTGGCTTCGTTCTGGACCGGTTTGTTGGTGCGGCGCGGGATCATTTTTTCATCCATGCCGCCGCCCTGGATCATGAAGTCGTTGATGACGCGGTGGAAAATCAATCCCTTGTAATGGCCGCTTTTAACGTACTGCAGGAAATTGGCGACCGTTTTCGGCGCTTTTTCCTGGTCCAGTTCAAGGACGATTTCGCCCATGCTGGTCTTGAGCGAGACCTGCGGCGTATCGCTGGCGAGAACGGCGGTACTGAGGGTCAGGCCGCAGAACAGGGTGAGAAAACGTGCGACCAGGGGCATGCGGAACAATAACGAATCTTGCATTTAGAATCCTTGACGTGAGGTGCTTGTTGTTATATGGAGGCGAGGCTGTCAAGCCTTTACCGCAAAAATAAACCTGATCCATATGCGGCCAGCCGGGATTTTAACAATGCTATACTTTGTACAGAACGTCCCATTCTATCAAAGAAGAACAAGACAGAGGGCTCCGACGATCTCGATGCAAACCACGCCTGACCGGCGCGCGCCCACCGCGGCGATCGCGCCCGGTTGTCGTTTTGCCCGAGCGCGGCGCGCGCTGTAACGAGTAAGAATCCGATGAGCCAATTAAAGATCTACAACACGCTTGCGCGTGAAAAGCAGGTATTCACCCCGATCGAGCCCGGCAAAGCCGGCATGTACGTGTGCGGGATGACGATCTACGACTACTGCCATATCGGCCATGCGCGCATGATGATGGCGTTCGACGTCATCTATCGCTGGCTCAAGGTATCGGGCTACCAGGTCACGTACGTGCGCAACATTACCGATATCGAAGACAAGATCATCAAGCGCGCCGTCGAGAACGGCGAGTCGATTTTCTCGCTGACCTCGCGCTTCGAAAAGTATATGGACGAAGACACCACCGCGCTCGGCATTCTGCCGCCCGACGTGGTGCCGCACGCGACCGCCTACGTGCCGCAGATGCTGTCGATCATCGCGCAGCTCGAACAAAAGGGCCTGGCCTACAAGTCCGACGATGGCGACGTGAACTATGCGGTGCGCAATTTTCCCGGATACGGAAAGCTTTCCGGCAAGTCGCTCGACGACCTGCGCGCGGGCGAACGGGTTGACGTCAATACCGGCAAGCGCGATCCGCTCGACTTCGTGCTGTGGAAGGCTTCCAAGGAATCCGAGCCGGACGAAGTCAAATGGGAATCGACCTGGGGCAGCGGCCGCCCGGGCTGGCATATCGAATGCTCGGCCATGTCGTGCGCGACCCTGGGCGAACACTTCGACATCCACGGCGGCGGCGCCGACCTGCAGTTCCCGCACCACGAGAACGAGATCGCCCAGTCCGAAGGCGCGTTCGGCCATCCGATGGCCAACTACTGGGTGCATAACGGCTTCGTGCGCGTGGTCGACGAAAAGACCAATGTCGCCGAAAAGATGTCGAAGTCGCTGAACAATTTCTTCACGATTCGCGACGTGCTCAAGCTGTACGACGCCGAAGTGATCCGCTTCTTTATCTTGCGCGGGCATTACCGCAGTCCGCTGAACTATGGCGCCGCCAATCTCGACGACGCCAAGGCGGCGCTGACACGCCTGTACACGGCGCTGGCCGGTGTCGACTCGGGTGCCGATGCGCTGGAAGTCGACTGGAACGAAGCGCACGCAATCCGTTTCCGCGAAGCGATGGACGACGACTTCAACACGCCGATCGCGATCGCCGTGCTGTTCGACCTCGTCACTGAGCTGAACAAAAGCAAGTCGGTCGCCCACGCGCGCCAGTTCAAGGCGCTCGCTGCCGTGCTGGGCCTGCTCGAACGCGCGCCGCAGGAATTCCTGCAGGCCGGGGGCGAGGAGGGCGGTCTGGACGAAGCGGCAATCGTGGCGGCCATCACAAGGCGCAGTGAAGCGAAAAAAGCGCGCAACTTCGCCGAGTCCGACACCATTCGCGCCGAGTTGCTGGCGGCCGGCATCGTCCTCGAGGACAAGCCGGACGGCACGACCAACTGGCGCCGCGCATGATGGCGCCAACCAGGGAAACGGCGGGGACCACTCCGCCGCCGCTAGAGGTGCCTGCGTACTGGGAACAAGCCAAGATCGAACTCATGAAGCGCGACCGCATCATGAAAAAGCTGATCCCGCAGTTCGGCGACCTGCATCTGGTCGGCCATGGCGACCCGTTTACGACGCTGGCGCGCTCGGTGGTGGGCCAGCAGGTCACCACCAAGGCTGCCGATGCGGCATGGAACAAGCTGCTCACGGCCTGTCCCAGGATCACGCCGGCACAGGTGATCAAGGCCGGCGCCGAGCAATTGTCGGCCTGCGGGCTGTCCAAGCGCAAGACCGAGTATATCCTCGACCTGGCCGACCATTTCAAGGCCAAGCGCGTGCACGCGAACCAGTGGGCCGAAATGGATGACGAAGCCGTCATCGCGGAACTGGTCCAGATTCGCGGCATTGGACGCTGGACAGCGGAAATGTTTCTGATATTCAATCTGCTGCGTCCCAATGTCTTGCCGCTCGACGATCCTGGCCTTATTCAAGGTATCAGCCAGAACTACTTTTCCGGTGAACCGGTATCGCGCAGCGATGCGCGCGAGGTATCGGCTAATTGGGAGCCGTGGAGAACGGTCGCTACGTGGTATTTGTGGCGTAGCCTCGATCCGGTTCCGGTAGAATAGCGCCTGAAGTGGCCGTGCGGTGGGGTATGCTGCGGCCAGAATTTACCCGGAGGTATAATGATTAAACAAACTTTCCTCAGTTTTGAGCAGCCAATCGCAGAGCTTGATGCCAAAATTGAAGAGCTGCGCTTCGTCCAGGACGATTCGGCGGTCGACATCTCCGAAGAAATCGACCGCCTGGCCAAGAAGAGCCAGCAACTGACCAAAGATATCTACGCCAAGCTCACGCCATGGCAGGTGTCGCAGATTGCGCGCCATCAGCAGCGTCCGTACACCATGGACTACGTGAACGAAATCTTTACCGACTTCCACGAACTGCACGGCGACCGCACCTACGCGGACGACCTGTCGATCGTCGGCGGCCTGGCCCGCTTCAACGGCCAGGCCTGCATGGTCATCGGCCACCAGAAGGGCCGCGACACCAAGGAACGCGCGATGCGCAACTTCGGCATGCCGAAGCCCGAAGGCTACCGCAAGGCCATGCGCCTGATGAAGCTGGCCGAAAAATTCGGCTTGCCGATCTTCACCTTCGTCGACACCCCGGGCGCGTTCCCAGGCATCGACGCCGAAGAGCGTGGCCAGTCCGAAGCCATCGGCCACAATCTGTACGTGATGGCCGAACTCAAAGTGCCGCTGATCGCCACCATCATCGGCGAAGGCGGCTCCGGCGGCGCGCTGGCGATTGCCGTGGGCGACGCCGTGCTGATGCTGCAATACGCGACCTACTCGGTGATTTCGCCGGAAGGCTGCGCATCGATCCTCTGGAAGACCTCCGAGCGCGCGTCCGACGCGGCCGATGCGCTGGGCCTGACCGCGCACCGCCTGAAAGCGATGGGCCTGATCGACAAGATCATCAACGAGCCGCTCGGCGGCGCCCACCGCGATCCGAAGAACATGGCCGTCATGCTCAAGCGCGCGCTGGCCGACACCCTGCGCCAGTTCCAGGGCATGAAAACCAAGGATCTGATCGAAGCCCGTCACAACAAGTTGATGAGCTACGGCAAATTCAAAGAAACGACGCCGGCCGAAGAGTGAACCCGACCACCAACGCAGCGCTTGCAGCGCAGTTTGCGCAAGCGCTTGACGCGTTGCGTGCGCAAGGCGACCGCCCTTCGGTGGCGATCGCCTACAGCGGCGGGCTCGATTCCTCGGCCCTGCTGCACCTGGCGGCCCAGTACGCGTCCGCCCATGATGTCCAACTGTTTGCTTTCCACGTTCACCATGGCATCAGCCCCAACGCCGATGCCTGGCTGGCGCATTGCGAAGCGGCCTGCGCCCGTCTCGGCGTGTGCTTCGCCGCGCGCCGCGTGGTGCTGGAAAAAACCAAGTCCGGTGTCGAAGCGGCCGCCCGCAAGCTGCGCTACGCCGCCCTGGGTGCCCTGTGCCTTGAGCACGGCGTGCGCCTGATGCTGACCGCCCACCATCTCGATGACCAGGCCGAAACGGTGCTGCTGCAACTGCTGCGCGGCTCCGGCACGGCCGGCTTGTCCGGCATGGATGCGGCCAACGCCGCGCCCGAGCTGCTGGGCAATCCCGGCCTGGTGATGGCGCGTCCCTTGCTGCCGGTCTCGCGCCAGCAGCTCGAGGCGTACGTGGCCGCGCACGAGGTGGCCTACGTCGAGGACGAATCGAACACCCACCCGCGCTATGCGCGCAATGCCCTGCGCCACCAGGTGATGCCGGCCCTGGCCACGGCCTTTCCCGGCTACCAGGAACGCTTTGCGCGCAGCGCCGCGCACGCGCAGTCGGCCCAGCGCCTGTTGACCGAACTGGCCGTGCAAGACCTTGCCGGCTGCCTGATCGAGGATTGCATCGATGTCGCCAAGCTGCGCACGATGAGCCTGGACCGCGCCTACAACATGCTGCGCTACTGGTTCGGCCTGCGCGCGCTGCGCATGCCGTCGACCGCCTGGCTGACCGAAATGGTGACCCAGCTGGTCGAAGCGCGCCACGACGCGCAGCTGCTGGTGACGCATCCCGACTGCCACATCCGGCGCCACCGCGACCGCCTGTACATCACGCCCAAGCTGGCCGACCTGGCCGGCCAGCGCGATCCGGACGACGAAGGCATTTTTGTGAAGGAAGGCGAGCATTTCACCTGGACCGGTGAAGCGAGCATGGCATTCCCGGCTTACGGCGGCGTGCTGCATTTCGACGTGGCGGAGCAGGGCTTCGATGCCGCCTGGCTGCGCGCGCAAGCCTTGCAGATCGACTTCCGGAAGGGCGGCGAGCGCCTGAAACCGGCCGCCAACCGGCCCACGCGCCCGCTCAAGTATCACTACCAGGCCTGCAACGTGCCCGCCTGGGAGCGCGAACGCTTGCCGGTCGTGACCAGCGGCAAGGATTTGCTGTTCGCGGCCGGCATCGGCATGGATTGCCATCATTTCGGGGCCGCTCCCGGCTCCCTGATCAGCCTGCGCTGGGAAGCACGTCAGGCCTGAGGACTACCCGGAAAAGTAATTTCGATATAGCAATTACGTATAGGTTTGGCCGCCGACTGCCTTGTTTTTTTGCATCGCAGCATGTAGAGTAAAGCCCTCCTTTTTCATTTAACCGAGCGGAAACTTCACTCTTATGGCTTTAATCGTCCACAAATATGGCGGAACGTCGATGGGCTCGACCGACCGCATCAAGAACGTTGCGGCACGCGTCGCCAAGTGGCATGACGCGGGGCACCAGATTATTGTTGTGCCTTCGGCAATGTCCGGCGAAACCAATCGCCTGATCGGCCTGGCAAAGCAACTGATGGAACAGCCTGATCCGCGCGAACTGGACATGATTGCCTCCACCGGTGAACAGGTTTCCGTCGGCTTGCTGGCGATGGCCTTGCTGGCCATCGGCAAGCCGGCTGTTTCGTATGCAGGCTGGCAAGTCGCTATCAAGACCGACTCGGCCTTTACCAAGGCGCGCATCGAGTCGATCGACGACGTCAAGGTCAAGGCCGACCTCGATGCCGGCAAGATCGTCATCATCACCGGTTTCCAGGGTGTCGATGCGAACGGCAACATTGCCACGCTTGGCCGCGGCGGCTCGGATACCTCGGCGGTGGCGATCGCGGCGGCGATGAAGGCGCAGGAATGCCTGATCTACACCGACGTCGACGGCGTCTACACGACCGATCCGCGCGTGGTGTCGGAAGCGCGCCGCCTGAAAACGATTACGTTTGAAGAAATGCTGGAGCTGGCCTCGCTGGGCTCGAAAGTGCTGCAGAGCCGCTCCGTAGAATTCGCTGGCAATTACCGTGTTCCGACCCGCGTGTTGTCGTCGCTGACCGATCCCCTGATGCCGCTCGAAGAAGAAGCCAACTCGGGCACCCTGATTTCGTTTGAGGAAGATACAAATATGGAACAAGCCGTCATCTCCGGCATCGCATTCAACCGCGATGAGGCCAAAATCACCATCCTGGGCGTGCCGGACAAGCCGGGCGTGGCGTACCACATCCTGGGGCCGGTGGCCGATGCCAACATCGAAGTCGACATGATCATCCAGAACCAGTCGGTGGAAGGCAAGACCGACTTCACGTTCACGGTGACGCGCGGCGAGTATGCGAAGGCGATGGGCGTGCTCGAAGGCGTCAAGAACGATATCGGCGCGGCCAGCATTTCGGGCGACGCCAAGGTGTCGAAAGTGTCGGTCGTCGGGGTGGGCATGCGCAGCCACGTGGGCGTGGCCTCGCAGATGTTCCGCACCCTGTCGGAAGAGGGCATCAACATCCTGATGATCTCGACCTCGGAGATCAAGATCTCGGTGCTGATCGATGAAAAGTACATGGAACTGGCCGTGCGCGCGCTGCATAAGGCGTTCGATTTGGAAAAAGCATAATATTTCCAAAAAGTGGATGCGCATCATTGCAAAATCCACGCCCAGCCGGTATGATCCTGGTCTTCTGATCTGGTGAAACCTACTGGGCAGAATGGAGATGTGGCCGAGTGGCCGAAGGCACGTCCCTGCTAAGGACGCATATGGGGTAACCTGTATCGTGAGTTCGAATCTCACCATCTCCGCCAGAATCCTGTCCAGGTTGCTCCTGGACTGACAAGAACCCGCAGCGCTCGTCATGAGACTGCGGGTTTTTTGTTTTTTCTTCCCGGCATGCTTCGGTGAAGCGTTAATTTTTCGGTGGGAAGGGTGCTGCGGCCCTGTTCGCCGCCGCTGGAATCCGGTATGATCTTGATCTTCTGGCTTAGCAATATCGTGTAGGCCAGAATGGAGACGTGGCCGAGTGGCCGAAGGCACGTCCCTGCTAAGGACGCATATGGGGTAACCTGTATCGTGAGTTCGAATCTCACCGTCTCCGCCAAAATTCTGTCCAGGTTGCTCCCGGACTGTCAAAAAACCCGCAGCGCTCTTCACGAGGCTGCGGGTTTTTTGTTCGTTTAGGCCATCGGCTGGCCCACTTAGGTTAGCACATCTGAAACTCCAAATGGGCTTGAACGGTGTTTCTTGGAGCCGGCACCGTGTAAGCGCAATAGCACTTGCCATGCAGACCGTCTAGCTAGTAAATTTCGCTTATCGAGTACGTTCAATATCCATTACCACCGCCACCACTCGTCCATCGCGAATCGCCGCGCTATTGGCTGACAGCATGGAGCGCAAATCGGCGGCAGTTTGAGGCAAAGCAACTCCGCGCCCGGCTGTGCGCAGCCGCTTATTCTCGGCTACATGAGGGCCAAACCAAAGTACAAGGTAGATTCCGCGTCCTGCTGCACGCCAGTCTGGTGTGTAAAGGCGATCAAGTTGTTGATCCGCTGCGTTCCAGAGGTCACGATGCCATTGGCCCTTGACCTCGACGGGGAGCCGTAATTGCCCAGCGGAGCAAGTAATGTCCACCTTCTTTTCCTCGTAGACGTGCGTTTCTAAGTCGTAGGTGATGCCTGCGGTGCCCTGACGTAAGAGCCCCAACAGAATGTTTCGGCAGCGCTCCTCATCGTAAGGTTCTCCTTCTTCGCTATAGAAACCACGCCAGGATTCGACATCGTCGCTTCGAATTTTCGCCTGAACTATCTGTAGCTCATCCTCGATTACTACCTGAAGATCAGCCCCATTTTGGGGGACGCGGTCCCGCATTATTGCTTCAATTGCGTCTAGCGTAGGAAGCGCAAAATTTGACTCCACTCGAATTCTGCGCTGTTCCGCAGCAACCGCCCTAATATGGTCGGTGGACTCGTCCGGCGGAAAATTTGAGAGACGCGAAAGGGCGGCAGCTGCAGAGTCCCTGGCGTCGTTGCCGAGTCGGTTGATCAGATGGAGGATGTAGCTAAAGGCATCCCACGGGTTTCTGTCTCCGCACCATCCGTCGTGAGGGGATTGCGCAGCCAGCCATATTCGCCGAAAAGTGGCAATAAGCCACTCGTATTGCGGCACGAGCAGTTGCCCATGGTTGTCAACCAGATGTTCCGTAAGGACTTCCTTTACGGGCCACAGGAGGCCAGGTTCAATCGGAGATGCGTCAATCCGCGCTGTCGTGATGTTAAAGTCTGTAATGAGACACACCGCATCCCAGATAGGGCGTCGGTTCTTAGGCAAAGCTTGTATTTTACTTGCGGCAAGGCATTGTAGCTCATCGTGACGACGTGCCTTTAGCAACTGGACGATTAATTCAGATTCGGAGTGCTCGGACAGGTCTGGAAATTGCTGGAGCCACTTGGACGCGAAGCATGAACTTTGGATCGTTGTTGCGGGCGATGTTTCGCGTGTCATCCAGTAAAAGTTTACTTGACTGGCTTTTGAACCTTGCAATTGTGGTTCGTAAAAACGCTGTATTGATTCCGGCCATAGTCCACGGGTACAAATTTCTGCAGTGACTGCTTGCTCCAACCCATCCAGTTTTGCTTGCGCGTCAATGTGGGTATACCAAAGTTGAAAAAGAGCTGTGAGGAGTCTTTCGCTGTCCACATCGCTAAAACCAACCTTGTTTCGGTACCGCTCCGCGAGTGCGACCACCACCACATATGCCGTGGGCCAGTGCCTCCCCTCCGCGGCGCTGTTTGCGATCTGATCGCAGGTTGGGGGCGTATCGGGACGATTCAGATAGTTTTCGAATCCGATTAGTGACGCATTTGCTACGTCTTCACCCACCCACGTCGACAGATGGTCGGTAGCATTTTCCCCGTCGACACTTGCGTCTTGATTTCGACCGAGATAGCCCATCGCAAGCTGTACCATCCCGTAATCGCCAGCGCGTATTGCATCGATGTAGCTAGTGAAGTTCGCTCGATGATCTGCGCGCCGTATCATGCGCGCTTCACGTTCCTTAATCAGATCTAAGTCAAGCAGTGTGCGCCATTCGGGAGGCTCCTGGAGGCGGTCCAGCCAATTGTTCAGGTCGTCACGCCCTTGTGAATAGACGCGCGCAGCTATGCGGACGTCGGCCCCCGATATGTGATCGTGACGTGAGAGCTGTACAAGATCGCGCCATTGCTCGTCGGTGCATGTGGGTGGCAGAGAATTGAGCAAACAGATAACATCGGATGGGCTAGCCCGGATATTTCATGAGTCTGCCAATCTGAGGGCCGGGGTGCGCCGAACATGGCTGCGGCATGTTGATTGCTCGCTTCCTGGTGTCGGTTCTGCCGCGCGGCCTGATTGCAGACGTAACTCCCCCTACCCCCGTTGCTTTATAGCGTGCCGGGGACAGCACTTGGCGGGCTTATGGTGCCAGCGCGCGGGCGGCAGTGAGGAAGACGTGCTTGAGTGGATGTTGGGATGCGAGCATGACGCGCACGCGCCGCGTGTTGCGCACGACGGCCGCGCCGATCTTGAGCAGTTTGATGCGGATCGTCGCCGTGCAGGCGCGTGCCAGTTCCGTGCCAACCAAAGCCAGGCGGCGCAAATTGATCATCAGGGTATAGGCGAACGCTGCCAGTAGCAGCCGCAGTTGGTTGGCCTGGAATTTATGGCAGCTCGCACGGCGTCCGAACAAATCGAGCTGCGCCTCCTTGATACGGTTCTCTGCTTCGCCACGGGCGCAATACACGCGTTCGTACAGTGCCTTGGGACCCCCAGTCAGGTTGGTGACGATGAAACGCGGGTTGGCGCCGCGCGCATCGTGTTCCAGCCGCGCGATGACGCGCCGTTGCCGATCCCACGTCCCCGCCGCATAAGTGAATTCTCCAATCATGCGCTGCTTGGAACCGGCCTTCTGATACATCTCGGCCAGTGCCAGTTCGGCCAACTCTACTCGTTGCAGCAACGCTGAGTTCTTTTGCAAGCCGACGATATAGTGCAGCCCCCATTTCTCGAAGCGGCGCAGAGCTTGATGACGGCAGAACCCGGAATCGCCGCGCACGATGATGCGGATGCGTGGCCAAGCCTGGCGCAAGCGCCGGGAGATCAATTTGATTAATGCGCTGAGGATACCGGCCGGATCGCGGCTGCTGGGCCGCAAGACGCAGGCGAGGATATCCTGGCCACAAAAGACGTACAGCGGCAAGTAACAGTAATTGTCGTAGTAGCGGTGGAAGTGGGACTTCTCTTGCTCTCCATGCAGCGGCATGTGGGTGGCATCGATGTCGAGCACCAGTTCCTTGGGCCGCTTAGCTTTGCTGGCGATGAACTGATCGAGCAGAACGCCATGCAGGGCGGCCGCCTGCGCGCGCGTGGAGGACGTTTCAAGCCGGCTCAGCGTCGGCGCCGAGGCCAAGTCATCGGCCCGGCCCACTGCCGTTTGCATGGCCAAGTCGCGGCGCAGCACATTGTGGTCACAGACGTCCTCCCAGCCACAGCACAGGCCGTACACGCGCTGCGCGAGCAAGTCGCGCATGCTGTGCGAAACGCTGGCACGACGGCGTCGATCCTCGAATACGCGCGCAATCGCTTTGCTTAAGCCGATGCGCTGATCCACTTGGCGCAGCAGCAGAACCCCGCCGTCGCTGACGATGTCGCCGCCGTCGAATGACGCCTCAACGACGCGCCGTCCAACCCTCCCCAACTTGATCGGTTCATTGGTACAATTTGGCATCGGCGGTCCCCGGTTGTGATTGGCGTCAGATACCAGTAACAACGCGCTTCGGCACGGGATCGCCGACCTCTACTCACGAAATATCCGGGCTAGGTCGTAGCCCGCCGGACCGATCGGACATAAACATTGCGCGCTCCCAAAGGGATTGATCCCCGGATGCTTCGAATAATGCATGCCGTTGTATTGCTCTGCGCAGCGATTCCTGTGCCCGAAGATACTGCGCCAGCTCCGCCGTTGCGACGCTGATGCCATCACGGCTTTTGAAAGGCACTAGCCAGGACCAAAGTTGGTTGGGCGTCACGTCGGCAGTTGAAAGCCTACGTACAACTAGCCTATAGGCAAAGTCGTCCAGTTCACTGCTGGATTCGAAAGTCGTTTCTCCACCACTGCCAGCGGCATCGGCAAGAACGTCCAAGACAGGGTGAAGGCGATGAAATGGAAGATTTCGCTCCAGATTCATTAATACGCCTCCGATGTGGTTTTTTTCGCCGAGGTGGGCTAGCACTAAATGGGCGATTAAGCAGTCGTCAAACCGTTCATATCCAATCCGGTCCATTAATTCGATTGCCAGTCGAACGGACGTTTCGTCGCCGCGCTCTAACCAAGTCGGCATGAGTGTCAGCCATTCATCCCATTTGGGTATCGCTGTCAGTGCCTTACCTGCAGCATATCGGACAATGTAGGCCGCTTCGTCGTCGATCAGTATGGCGTGTAATTCGTGTGATAGGTCAGCAGCAATCGCTGAACCTTTCATTGCTTCGAGTACCAACACGCGCAGTGCCACAGGAGTTTGGGATGTAACGATGATTTCCCGTAATGCGCCAATCAGTGCAGGATGCGCGATTCCTTTTGGAGAATACCGCTCCCACTTGCTGAATCTCGGATTAACTGATGCTACAGATTTCAACGCGTTCAGTACGTCGTGCGCCTGTACTAACGACAAACTATCGGCTTCACCATATTCGATCACCCCCATCGGATCGGCAGCAATCACCTTGCTCGCAAAAGCCGGATCACGTGCCAGCCAAGCGTGCATGCCTCTCAAGCTCGAGGGAACCAAACCTCCACAATGAAAAAGCGATAGGATGCGACTGCGTTTGCTATGCGTAACAGCGAGACTGGATGTAAGCAGCCAGCGGCCCCACCTTCCGTAAGCGCTTAGGCCTGTGTAGAGTTTGCGAACGGTAGCAGCGAGTCGATCCTGCTGTTCGGGCAGGTTGGAAGTTTTTCAAGTGTGTCGGCTAGCCAGCGCGCAGGATCGAGTCCATTCAGTTTGGCGGTCGCGAACAGGCTTTGGATGGCAGCGGCGCGGCGGCCGGCCCGTTCCGACCCGGCAAACAGCCAGTTCTTCTTGCCGATAGCGATCGGCCGTATCGCGTTCTCGACCGGGTTGTTATCGATGGGCAGGCTGCCCGAACTGGCGTAGCGCTGCAGCGCTGGCCAGCGTTTGAGGGCATGTTCAATGGCCTTGGCAGTGCCGCTGCCGGCGGCGACGCTGCGCTGCGTAGTCAGTAACCAGGTATGCATCTCGGCCAAGGCCGGGATGGCATGCTGCTCGCGCAAGGCGAGGCGCTGCGACGACGTCATGCCTGTTGTCTGCTGCTCGATGGCGTACAGCTGGGCGATACGGCGCAACGCTTCCTCAGCCACCGGACTGCCGCTGGCGGCGTGCACGTCGAAGAACTTGCGGCGGATGTGGGCCAGGCATGCGAGTTCGGTCGGACCCGTGGCAAACATTGCCTTGTAGCCGGCGTAGTCGTCGACCATCAGGTGACCGCGCCAGTCCTGCAGGAAGGCGCGCGCATGCGCGCCAGCACGACTCGTCCGGTAGTCAAACACGACCACTGACGGCCCGTCGTCGAGCGCGTTCGAACGGTAGGCCCACAGATAGGCGTGCTTGGTCTTGCCGCTGCCGGGATCAAGCTGGCGTACTGGTGTTTCGTCAGCATGCAGGCAACTTCGCTCCCTGAGCAGTTCGGCCAGCCGGTCGGCCAGCGGCTGCAGGGCCACGCCGATGCGGCCGATCCATTCGCCCAGCGTAGAGCGTGCCAGCGGCACGCCCTGGCGCGCGGCGATCTGTTCGATCCGGTATAGCGGCAGATGGTCCAAGTACTTGCAGACGGCGATCCACGCCAGCAGACCGACTGCAGCCAGGCCGCCGTCGATGACGGCCGACGGGATTGGCGCTGCCGTCACCGTTTCGCAAGGCCTGCAGGCGTACTGCGGCCTGATATGGCGATGCACGAAGAAGCGCGCCGGTTCCACGTCCAGCTGTTCGCTGACGTCCTCGCCGATCTTGACCAGGCCTGCGCCGCATTGCCCGCACTGGCACGATTCCGGCTCATGGCGGTGCTCGATGCGCGGCAGTTCCGGCGGCAGTGGCTGACGGCCGGCACGCTTGCGCGCTTGCTTGGTCGGCGCCTGACTGTGGAGTTCCTCGTCGATGGCGGCGAGGTCCATATCGACTGCCTCGTCAAATAGCATGCGCTGTTCGCCGACCAGCGCTTCGCTGGCCTTGCCGAAGCGGACCCGTTTGTAATAGGCCAGCTCGAACGTCAGCGCCTTGATCTTAAAGTCGTTCTCGGCCAGCTTCGTCCGCTGCTGTTCGAACAAGGCCCGCACCTGCGCCAGCATAGCTGGGTCGATGTTAGTGAGGGCAAGTTCGTTAAGCAGATCCATGGCTCGGTAGTTTACCGAGCATGGATAATGGTTACAAGCGAAACAGTTTACGTCCTCACAGGCGCCACTGCACCGGCGCTGTGGCCGACAAGCGCTGCCAGTCCACACCGGCCACCAACCACTGCCATTGCTCGGCACTCATCTGCCAACTTGCCTCGTCTGCCTGCGGCCAGACGAACTGGCCACGGTGCAGCCGGCGCAAGCACATCCAGACGCCGGTGCCGTCCCAGCACACCAGCTTCATGCGCGTCCGGCGGCGATTGGCAAACACGTAGGCCGTGCCGTCGCACGGCGCTCGCCCTAACGCCTGCTGCACGTGCAGGGAGAGTCCGTCGATGCCCGTGCGCATGTCCACCGCCGCCGTCGCCAGCCAGATCGTATCGGCCGACAGCTGCATCACAACGCACGCATCAATTCCGCCAGCCAACTGGCCCGCATATCGGTCGGCAAGCTCAAGGTCCAACCGTGCTCGTTGCGCAAGCTGATCGCAACCGCCACCGGACCCGCCTGTGCCACCCGCACCGGGAGCAGTGTAGGCATCGCTTCCCGCTTGGTCAAACGCCGTACCCAGTAGCCAACCTGGCGTACCGGAAAGCCTTGCTCGATTGCGTAGGCCCGCTGCGAAAGGCCGCTGGCCTGCCACTGCGCGACGCGCTCTTCCCATACCTTCTCACGTTCCGAATTTGACACTATCACCTCCTGAAAGAATGAGCGGATAGTTTGGCTTGGGCGATCAGGAATTCATAGGTGGAGGGGCCGGACGCTTACGACTGGATAACCAGCGAGCGCCAAGGAACTCGCCGATACTCCGGTGCGCATAGGTGAAGCGGTCAATTCCGGCCCCATTGAAAAGTCTTTTGTCGAGCGCCTGTGCGAGAAACTCACCGCCAGGAAGTTTGCAAATCTCCGTGATTGATATTGTCGTTTCTGAAGAGAAGGAGCCGGAAACACGACTAATAGCCTCGCTTCCGGTCAGGATCATAGAGGCAAATGCAGCCCCAGCCGCGTCTAGAATATCCTTCTTGGCCGGCTGTTTCGAGGATTTTGAAGCTCGCGTCTCCTCGCGAAGCACATTAACGGCCTGTTCGAAGAGCTCGCCTTTCGTGTCTGGTAGCCGACCGTTCTTGGCGATCTCCGATACCAGGTTCAGCGTCTGTGGGTTTCCGAGAAATCCTTGCAGCCCTCGCTCATTTAAGTGCTTGACGATGCTACGAGCGTGCTCCATGCCAACGTTTTGTTGAAGCAGTGCAAATGCATCGGCTTCACGCAGTGGATCAAGGTGCAGTTCGTACGGTTCCTGTTCGTATTGCTCGTAAATGGCTTCCCGGCCAGTAGCGCTGCGCCAGTCGGCCACTCGGCATGCAAGCACGAACAGCGGGTAGTCCAGTTCCCCAAGCTTGCGTAGAACGTGATCGACCGCATCGCCATCGCGCTGAGCGTTTACCTCATCCAATGAATCCACTACAAGCACGGTAGCGTTGCCAAGCAATGAATGCGGATCGCTGCGATTAATGAGTTTGCGGGCGGTACATAGTGCGTATAAGCGGTCAGTAGCCAGCCATTCAAGCAAGGTTGACTTACCCATTCCAGCCTCTCCGAGAATGACAAGCGGCCTATCCAGACCTCGCAATTGGCTTTGTTGGATTTGATTCGGACCGTGCGCGTCGGTAAATTGAAGTGTTCTCTCAACTAGGGAATCACTGATTTATTCATCCAACACCGTGCCGGGCTCGGGCGATACCTGAGACAATAACAGCGCCTCCACGACCGCTCAATCGATCATGCAGAAGAGTTTTTCCGATCTCGAATACGCCGCCAAGAAGAAGTTGACACGTCGTGACGTGTTCCTGGCAAAGATAGACAGTGTGACGCCATGGTCGCAGTTGCATGCGCTGATCGAACCGTTCTATCCCAAGGTTGTAGGTGCTGGCCGCCCGCCGATCGGCTTGGCGCGCATGTTGCGGATGTACGTGGTCCAGCAGTGCTTCGGTTTGTCCGATGAGGGGATCGAGGACGCGGTCTATGACAGCCAGGCGATTCGTGGCTTCGTCGGTATCGACCTCAGTCGCGAGCAGGCGCCGGACGCCACGACGCTGTTGAAATTTCGCCGCTTGCTGGAGAAGAACGAGCTCACACGCAAGATCTTCGAAACGATCAACGGGCATTTGGCGGCCCAGGGTTTGATGATGCGCGAAGGCACGATTCTGGACGCCACGCTGATAGCGGCGCCGCCATCGACCAAGAACAAGGACAAAAAACGTGATCCCGAAATGCACCAGACGAAGAAGGGGAACGACTGGCACTTCGGGCTCAAAGCGCATATTGGTGTTGACGCGAAGTCGGGACTGGTACACACGGTGGTGGCCACTGCCGCCAATGTGGCTGATGTGACGCAGGCACATGCATTGCTGCACGGCGATGAAGTGGCGGTACTGGGCGATGCGGGATACCAGGGCGTTGAAAAACGCGAAGAGAATCTTGAAACGAAAGTGACTTGGCACGTCGCAATGAAGAGAACCAAACGCAAGGCGCTGCCTGCCAACAAACTCGGCCGCATGACGGAAAAGCTGGAGCACTTGAAGGCAAGCGTGCGGGCCAAAGTTGAGCATCCGTTCCATGTCGTCAAGAACCTCTTTCGTCATCGGAAAGCGCGCTACCGCGGCTTGAAGAAAAACACTGCCCAACTGTTCACCCTGTTCGGCTTCGCGAACTTGATACTCGCGGGCCGGCAATTTACGGTCTCGGAAACCCGAACTCCGTCCTGACAATGAAAGGGCGAGAAAAACGCCCTTGAAACGGAAGAATTGGCCGCCTCAACTGTGTAGATATCGCCGATGCGGCTCGTCAGAAACGCGGCATCAAAAACTTTGCACCGCCAGCCAGAATCGTCAATAGATCAGCGCTTCCCTAGATGTGGGCTCATGCAGTATTAGACCACATGAGGTGCATCGTGAAAAGTTGCTTTTTATAATGTACTGCTGGCAGTGTCTCAGATCGGAGGTGTCCCATTTTCGTTGGTCATCAGACAAAATCGCGGCAGTACCGTGTCAACCTAGCAGCCTCAGAGCTGACTATCCATTTGCTCGACTGCCATGCACGCCATCCTCGTGCTGCGCCGCAGTAACGTTGACGAATCGGAAATGCAGAGTGACGAACTCCATGTTGGGGTGGAGGTCAAGGTGCGGCAGACACTGCACGTGGCATTCCCTGAATTCCTCGGGACAGGCAAAAATTTCACCACGTCATACCTCTTCAGGTATGTCACTAAACCGAATGACACACACCTTGGTGACTTTAAGGCTGCAACGCAGCCAATACTTCAATTTCGTAGACTTCGATCATGTCGCCAAACGTATAACTTCCGTCGCGTAATCGCCATATGGTTAGTAATACGCCGTAACGTTCTCTGCCGTGACGGTCTTGCGACCTTCCATCACTACGTGGAAAGCTGTCGTCATCGTCATCATCTCCCTAGAACGTCAGCCTTTTTCTCCTGCTCATATTTTTTGTGCCGCAATTTATCGGCCGTCACAAGAGCCCAACACAAATCTGATCATTTTGCTTAAAAGCAATACTCCAATCCTTTGGTCATGGATGATGACCTGCATTAGAAATTGAACGGATGCGTCGCCGTTTCGTAGGGCCATCCTTGCTCTGTAGAGCGCCTCGTGCCATCCAACGCACGTTGATTCGTCTCATTTTAAGTATTAATCAAGGAGTTTCTTCCCGTGATGATAGCCGACCTCCCAATCGAACGAACTGGCCCGCGAGACTCAGACTGGCTGTCAGACGGCGTTCGAGAACGTCTTGTTTCACGCCGAGCCGGCCAAAAGCCAATGAAGCCCATCAAGGAAGGCGCAGCACGCCCGGCGTATGACATGACAAAGCAAGCGGGATGGCCATGACCATCATTAACAACCATACCGGCGTGCCCCATTTGTGGTTTGAAAAGACAGGCCCCGAAGGCCAGCCGCTGGATATCCTTATTATCCGCGCTACATTCGACTTGGCTTCCAACGGCGATGCAATGTCCCTGGCCGACGTGCAAGGTCCCATCGTTTTCGGCGACGCATTCGCCGGCCCGGTGCAAAGCAATCCCCTGCACGCCATCGTCAAGGAAGACGGCGATTTACTGCCCTATAAGCCCGGCACAGACCTGCTCGTTCTGGGCAACGCGCACGCACCCGGCGGACGCCCCCAAGCTGACTGGCTTGCCGGCCTGCGAGTGGGGCATGTGCGCAAAATGCTGCGCTTGCATGGGCCGAGGCAATTCCGGAAGGGCTGGCTCGGCTGGCGTCTCGACACTGCCACGCTAGTAGCGCACGTACCGCTGGACTACCGTCTGGCATATGGCGGATGCATCGATATTCCGGCTGAACTGACGCCAGATGGCGAGACCGATGCCGTCAAACACCCGGATAACCCGGCCGGTTGCGGCTGGCTTGCCGGACACAACCTTGCTCAAACATCTCTCCCAGCCGGCCAGGCGTCATGTCAACGCCTGGATTGCCGCCCAACAGACATTGCAGGCACCACAGATCGAATCGGCAACTGCGCCCATCAAGCATCCCCAACAGCACATCGCAGCACAGGGATTCGGCCCGCTTGCCCGCTGGTGGATGCCCAGAGCCGCCTACCAAGGGCGTTACGACGACCTCTGGCGACGCACCCGCTATCCGCTGCTGCCGGCCGATTTCGATACGCGCTACTACCAGAGCGCGCACCCCGACTTGGTTGCGACGCCGCATCTGCGCGGCGATGAGAGCGTGACCTTGCTGGGACTGTTGCCCGAGAGAGCGGAGATGCGCCTGCCGGGCTGGCAGATTTTGGCTGCGGTTCGCTATGCCAGTGGCGAACATAGCGTCAGCCTTCCGGTACTGGACACGGTGCGCTTTGACTTGGACCGTCGCCAGGCATCGCTGGTTTGGCGCGCGCACTTCCGGCGCGATGATGCCGCCTTGGAAATCTCGCTGGCTGCGACAATCCGCACGCTCACTGGCCATTTTGCGAAAGCGGAGGTAGACGCATGAGCGGAGATGTTCTTAAACTATCGAAACCCAACGGCAAGGATCCCAAGGGGAATTCCGCATTAGAAACCAGCGTCGAGGATAAGATTGCTCAAGGCCGAGCACTGGCCGAAAACAAAAAGCGCATCAAGGAGTTGGAAAAAAACCAGGCCGACTTGGAAAAACTTATCGCCGACCAGGAAAGGCTAAAACAAAAAAGTAACAAGACGCCGGACAAGAGCGCAGCGCAAGGCCATACCCGTCATGTAGCGCATGCGCAAGGCTGGAAAGCAGTCTGCACCGAGCCTGATTTATGCAAGGTCGGCAAATCCATCGTCGCCTTCGACAGTTTCGCCACGCTCGACGACAAGCTGCACGCCTCGCCCAATGTCAAAGCCCGGAGCACGCCGGTCTACCGCCTAGGCGACGTGTTCAAGACCGTGCAATCCGACGCGGGCAAACACATCGAAGCTGGCACCTCGCTCGGCAGTGGCCACGTCAAGATTCTGGACGGGCACGACAATGTCAAGGTCAACAACATCCCGGTCGCGCGTCACGACAGCCGCTGCACGATCAATTGCGACGCATCGGGCAAAGGCGGCGCGATGGGCAAGCTCATCACCGAGCAAAAGAGTATGGCGCCGGGCAGCGGCAGTGTGGCATCGAATCCAGGTGCGCAGCCGGGTCAGCGCACCAGCGAGAAACTGGAAAAGCTCAAGGCGGCGCGAGCGCAGGTTGCGTCGGGGCAGCTCGATCTTAATGCACTGGACGAGTACGTCAATTTCCAAGATGCCAATACGGGATTGGACGGCCTCATTGGTAAAATCGGCGGTACGCCCGGCACGGTCGGCGACTACGCAGCGCAAGCAACGCGGGGCATATTGGGTTTTGGCAAGGATTTCGTCATGAGCGTCGGCGAGCTCGCCTATGAAGGCGTCAAGGCGGTCCCCAAGCTGATCCGGCTAACCCACACTGACGCCGGCAAACTGCTCACGCAGCTCGATGCGCAAATTCTGGTTGAGAATATTAAACTGGGCAATGTCACGCCGGGGATACTGGGGGAGGGGGCGCTGAATTTAGGCGAGGCGATGGTCAAGCCGGTGACGGACCCCTGGGGCAAGGGGCAGTATGTGGAGGCCGGCACGCGGGCGGTGGCGGAGATCGGTACCCTGGCGCTGGGATGGATCAAGGGCAGCAAAGCGCTCAAGGCTGCCGAAGCAACGAAGGCAGCTGAAGCCGCCAAGGCGGCCGATGCTGCCAAGGCCGCTCATGCCGCCAAGGCCGCTCATGCCGCCAAGGCCGCTGATGCCGCCAAGGCCGCGAATGCCGCCAAAGCGGCGGGTGCGGGAAAAGCGGGCGGCTCTGCTGCCGGACCTGTGGATGGTGGCGTGCATGTGGCAGCGACAGCATCCCGCTCAGCGATGCTCAGAGAACTTCTTGAACGTAAATGGGGCAAGGCGGAAGTTGACAAGGCTCTCAACGCCAAGCGCGCAGATCCAAAGCTTGATGCGTTGCTCACTGATGATGAATATCTATCGATACGTGCCTATACTTCTCATCTGTACAGCGAGATTAACCCTGCGCTGCGCAGCGGCGTGGCGGGGGAATGGGAAGCGCTCGTGGAAGAGGCATCTAAAGGAATGGACAAGATGGCTCACAACGGATATGAATTCGCAGGGACGGTCAGGCGGGATTTGACGCTCAGCGGAGCGGATATCGATCGATTGTTCAAAAGCACTGGAGAGTTTTCGGATCCGGCCTTTTTGTCGACGTCGAAGGAACTCTCTGGGGTATTTCCTGGAAATACAACCATTTATTTACAGGGGAAATCAGGCATCTTGGTAAACTCCCTCTCACAATATGCGAGTGAGGCCGAGGTGCTGTTTAAACCAGGCACAAAATTTGCGATAACCAAGGTAATCGATGCCGTCCCCGGACTAACACAACAATCATTCTTGAAGAGATACTAAAATGACCAAAAACACTACATTAAAATCGCCGGAAGAGGAGGAAAGATCGGCCAGATTGGTAAGCGAAGTAGAAGCCCTCCTGGCCCGTCAGCAAAAATACCCGTCGGACATGGGGTTTTCCCCGTTACAGGATAAATTTTGCGAAGGCGCTAAAGTAAAGGCGCCATGGCTGGCACATTACTTAAGTTATCGCGATGTCCATGGAGAAGAGAATTTAACTCGCACACAATTTCTCGACTACCTTGCGGCTGATGGCGCAGACTCAAGCGATCAGGCCGATCGTTGCCGTGGCGCGCTGTTAGGTTTAGCCTTAGGGGACACGCTCGGTGTGCCGCTCGAGTTTTCCCAGCGGGATGTGAAAACTGTCAGCGGAATAGAAGGCGGCGGTCCATTCAAGCTGGCACCTGGATATTGGACAGATGATACGAGCATGGCATGCTGCCTGGCATATAGTCTGATTACGTGCCGTGGATTCGATCCGGCGCACCAGATGCAATGCTATAGTTATTGGTATCGCTACGGCGCTTACAGCCCGACCGGTAATTGCTTCGATATTGGAAATGCGACCAGGGCAGCGCTCGAGCGTTTTTTGCAAACAGGAGAAGCCTATGCGGGCAGCGACGCCGCCCAGTCAGCTGGCAACGGCTCCCTGATGCGGCTGGCGCCGGTGCCGGTATTCTATTTCGATTCCTTCGAAAAAGCAGTCCACTACTCAGGATTGAGCAGTCAGACGACGCATAAAGCCACCGAGACCATTGATGCCTGCCGCTATCTCGGCGCCTTGATTCATGGTGCTTTGCACGGTGTTAGCAAAGAACGCTTGCTGACTGGTCTGTATTCACCCGTTAAAGGTTATTGGGAGGCCCATCCATTAACAGCCAGCATCGAGGCGGTAGCCTTAGGTTCATATAAAATCAAGTCAAGAAACGAGATTTCATCCAGCGGATATGTTGTGCACACATTGGAAGCTGCGCTTTGGGCATTCCACCACCATGACACCTTCGGTGACGGGGTTCTCGCCGCGGTCAACCTGGCCGACGATTCCGATACAGTGGGCGCGGTGTTCGGGCAACTGGCCGGAGCCTATTTCGGCGAGACGGCCTTGCCGATTGAATGGCTCTTAAAAATGTATGCCACGCAAGGGTTTTATCACTTCGCGCAAGATCTCAAGCTGGCATCTCATCCATAGTGCGCACGCATGCCCGGGTCATCGCCGGCTTTAACTGTGCCGATTCGTGCGCGTGCACGCCGCTGCCCCCCTGTGTCAATATAACTTGAGACACCTACCCGATTAATTTAAAGTACAGCGGTAGGTTCCCAACATGCACAACAGAAAGCAAAAAATCAGCACCCCAGCAACTTCCCATGACAGGAAAGACGTAGCGTCCTCCGAAGTGCAGCGCCCCGATCCGGAGGTAGTCCCGACGGCCAAGCGGCGTGCCTTTTCCGCAGCCGAGAAATTGCGCATTCTGGCCGCCGCCGATGCCTGCGCGGCACCAGGTGACATCGGCGCATTGCTCAGGCGTGAGGGCATCTACTCGTCGCATTTGGCGACATGGCGCAAGCAGCGTCAAGCCGTCGGAGAAGCGGCAGCACTGGAGCGCAAGCGCGGGCCGAAAGCAGATCCCGCCGCCGCGCAAACGCGGCGCGTGCTGGAACTGGAAAAAGAGGTCGAGCGCCTGCGTGCCAAACTGGTCAAGGCGGACCTGATCATCGACGTCCAAAAAAAACTTTCCACTCTGCTGGGACTGAGTACCAGCGACAGACTGAGCGAGCCGAAGTGATCGACGCCGCCAACAACCTGGCTGATCGCGTCGGCGTCGCCGCTGCCTGTCGGGCCTTGCGTTTGCCACGCAGCGCCCTGTATCGGGACCGCGCCGCGCGCCGCGTCTGCACGCTGCCGCTTGCTTGCGTCGCAGCACCCGCGCGGCGGCCACCGCTGGCGCTATCGGAGCTGGAGCGCCGCGTCGTGCTCGACGTGCTCAACAGCCCTCGTTTCGCCAATTGCGCGCCGGCAGCGATCCACGCCCAGTTGCTCGACGAAGGACGCTACGTGGCTTCGGTGCGCACCATGTACCGCTTGCTGCAAGGATGTGCTGCCGTGCGCGAGCGCCGCAACCAGTTGCGTCATCCTGAATACGCCAAACCGGAGCTGCTGGCCGTGGTGCCCAATCAAGTCTGGAGCTGGGATATCACCAAACTGAAGGGCCCGGTCAGAGGAACGTGTTTCCATCTGTATGTCATCCTCGACATCTTCAGCCGCTACGTCGTCGGCTGGATGGTGGCCGAGCAGGAAACCGCCGAACTGGCAGAGCAACTCATTGCCGACACCGCCGCGAAGGAAGACATCATGCCAGGCACGCTGACCTTGCATGCCGACCGGGGCAGCAGCATGCGTTCCAAGCCGGTAGCGACGCTGCTGTCAGACCTGGGCATCGTCAAGTCCCACAGCAGGCCCTACGTCTCCGACGACAATCCGTACTCGGAGGCGCAGTTCAAGACCATGAAGTACCAGCCGGGGTTTCCTGCACGCTTCGGATCGCTGGCCGATGCGCGCGTTCACTGCGCCACGTTCTTTACGTGGTACAACCACCAGCATCGCCATTCCGGCATCGCCATGATGACGCCTGAGAGCGTCCACACGGGCCGCGCGGCCGAAGTGGGCAAACAACGCCAAGCCACTCTGGCGGACGCCTTCCAGCGCACGCCGAATCGTTTCAAGCACCGCATGCCGCAGACGCAAAGACTGCCAACTGCAGCCTGGATCAACCCACCGGCCACTGAGAAAAAGGCCGCCTGAAACCCGAGATTTAGACTCTCACAAGTTCAATATGGTGTTTCAAAATCATTGACACGCTCCGTGCTCACGTTACCTTCAATGACGACGTCGGTGTACGTCAGGCCGATGCCGCATCGATCCCGTATGGGCTTTGAGCCCGAGACGCCAGTCGTTATCTTTAGCTAATTTCAATGGCATCGTAATGTCCACGCTCGCGGGGCAGCGACCTCGCTCGGGGAATTTGCCCGGGTGGTTCGCCACATGCCTTCGGTTGCCGTTCGAACGCCGCGCCGTTCTACGCAATCATTTGTCAGGAAAGTATCCTGCGCCGTCGCCTTTCCGATGCTGCGACTGGAACCGATGGGCGCCGCTGCGGTCTAAACCTAGCCAGGATCGGAAACGACCGATCCGCCCACTTTTCCAGAAAGGAGGAGAAAATGGACCCGCAGAATCGACCTGCCCGGCGCGGCTCAACGCTGGTCGCCGGGCTGTTAATTCCTTTGTATATCCATGCCGCTAACCAAGCACCGCCGCCGAAGGCCGAACCGCAGACCCAGGCAAGCCAATCCGTGCAGCCGCAGGTCGACAAACGCACCGCCGACGCGGCCCTGCAAAAGCAGCGCGAGCTGATGGCGGAAGCCCAGTCCGCGATTGCGCAAACTGAAAAAGCCCTGAAGGCGCTGGACGAGAAACGCAACCGGGATGCGCTCGCCGCACTGGCGTCCGCCACCGGCACGCTGGAGCTGCTCCTGGCGCGCAGTCCCAAATTGGCCCTTGCGCCCATCCGCACCGATGTGCTCACGCACGATCTGCTGGCCAGGAACGACACCGTCAAGGCGGCCGTGAAGGAGGTGCGTGACCGGTTGCGCGATGGCGAGGTGCAAAAGGCGCGGCAACTGATGCAGGGCCTCGCGAGCGAGGTCGAGTTCCGTACGCTGAACATCCCCCTCGAAACCTATCCGGCCGCGATCAAGGCCATCACGCCACTGATCGATGCCGGCAAGATCGAGGAAGCAAAAACGGCGCTGCGCACCATGCTCAACACCTTGGTGATCACCACCGAGGTGGTGCCGCTGCCCAAGCTGCGCGCGGAAGAACAGATCAAGACCGCCCAGGCGCTTGCCGAAAAAGCCAACCGCAGCAAGGAAGAAAACGACAAGCTCGCCCAGAGCATCGCGGCCGCGCGCGACCAGTTGAAAATTGCCGAGCTGCTTGGTTACGGCGATAAAAAGGACTACAAGCCCATGTATCAGCAGATCGACGAACTTGAGAAGAAAACCGCTGGCGGCAAGTCCGGCATGGGCTGGTTCGAGAAGATCAGGCAGCAACTCGCTGCATGGATGTGAGTGGGCCGATTCGCCGCATCCACGCTCAAGCGTTGCAGGTACGACAGCCAGGCCCATGCGCGAGCAGACGATAGCGAACCTGTACCGTCGAAAATGGCTGCTCAGGGCGACAGGCGTGAGCGGCGGCGCCGTGCTGGCTGCCGCCGCGGTTCCCTTCATGGAAAGCCTGGCGCCGAGCGAAGCGGCCAAGGCCGCTGGCGCGCCGGTCGAGGTCGATATTAAGCAGATCGCCCCGGGCGCCTTGTTCACCACCGAGTGGCGCGGCCGGCCGGTGTGGATACTGCACCGGGCCAAGCCCATGCTCACTCTGCTGCGTGGCAACGATGAGCGCGTGGCCGATCCCCGCTCCGAGCGGCCATAGCAACCGCCGTACGCGGCCAACCCGACCCGCTCGATCCGCCCCGCATTCCTGGTTGCGACCGGCATCTGTACCCACCTCGGTTGCGTGCCCGTGTACCGCCCCGAGGTCGCGCCGGCGGACCTGGGCAGCGGCTGGAACGGCGGGTTTTATTGTCCCTGCCACGGCTCCCGATTCGACCTTGCGGGCCGCGTGTTCAAGAACGTTCCCGCGCCCACCAATCTGGAAATCCCCCCTCACGAGTACCTGAGCGATACCCGCGTGCGCATCGGCGCAGATCGCGAGCATCCTGCCTAGGCCGCTTTCATCCGCGCCAAAGCGCCCGCGCTCATGCGATCCAGATGGCCTGTAGGAATGCTCTTACATGCGCACGCGTCATCGTCCACTTCGCTCGGCAGTTTGTCATTTGCATAATGTTAAACAACTGAACATGATGAAATGACAAAGGAAGCCATGAACGCAATCAACACTGGCAGTGCCATCGTGGTCCACGGTGGCGCGGGTGCCGGACGCGAACTCGACGACGGCTGCGTACAGGCAGCCCAGGCTGCGCGCGAACAGCTTGATCAGGACGGCGACGCGCTCGATGCCGCCATCGCCGCCGTCCTCTCGCTGGAAAACGACAGCCGCTTCAACGCCGGAACGGGCGCCGCACTTGGCCTTGACGGCACGACCATCGAAATGGACGCCTGCGTGATGGACACACGCGGCCGCCTCGGCGCCGTGGCCGGCTTGCGCGCGGTCAAGAACCCCGTGCTGGTCGCGCGCGACGTGGCGCGCACGCCGCATTGCCTGCTGAGCGGGGAGGGCGCCGAGCGCTTCGCACGGGCCATGGGTCACGCGCCGTATCGCGAGGTCAGCGACACGGCGCGGCGTGCCCACAAAAAAATGGTCGACCAGCTCGCCGGCGATGGACAAGCCATGCCCGGCGTCGACAACAACGATTTTGCGCGCTTCTGGAACTATGCCTGTTCGCCGGCATTCGCCGCCAGGAGCGGTTGCGACACGGTGGGCGCCGTGGTGCGCGACCAGGATGGCCACTTCGCCGTGGCCGGCTCCACCGGCGGCTCGGCGCCGTCGCTGCTCGGGCGGGTGGGCGACACCCCGATCATCGGCAGCGGCTTCTACGCCGGTCCGCATGGCGCGGTGGCGGCCACCGGCATCGGTGAGCACATCATGCGTCACATGCTGGCCAGCACGGTCTACCACTGGATCGCCTCCGGTACCACGCTGGACGAAGCGCTGCGGCGCGGGGTCGGCCTGTTTCCGGACGATGTCAGCGTCGGACTGATTGCGGTCAGCCGCACCGATGCCGGCGCGTTCAGCAATGCGCCCATGCCGCAAGCGGTGGTGCGCCATGGATGACGCCACCAACATGCCGCATCATGGCCACCTCCTGATCGTCGGCGGCAGCGAGGACCGCCAGCACGACATGCGCGTGCTCACGCGCTTCGTCGAGCTGTGCGGCGGCGTCGAGCGGCCAGTGGCCGTGATGACGGCGGCCAGCGAGATCGGCGATCAGGTCTTCGAGATGTACCGGGCCGCCTTCGCCGAACTGGGCGTGACGCACATGACGCACGTGCATCTCGATTCTCCCAAGGAAGCCGCCAGTGAAAAACTGCTGTCGCGCATCCGCGAAGCGAAGGGCATCTTCATGACCGGCGGCGACCAGAAACGCCTGTTGGAAATGATCGGCGGCACGCCTATCCACACTGAAATCGCCACAGCCTTCGCGCGGGGCGCCTGCATCGCCGGCACCAGCGCCGGGGCCTCGGCCATGTCGCGCTTCATGCTGGCCGAAGGCAAGGCCGAGCTCGCACCCGAAAAAGGGGCGATCCGCCTCGGCGAGGGCCTAGGTTTCGTCGAGCGCATCGTGATCGACCAGCATTTTGCCCAGCGCAAGCGCCTGCCGCGCCTGCTGTCGATCATTGCCGAGCGTCCCGATCTGTACGGCGTCGGCATCGATGAAGACACCGCGCTGCTGATCAGCCCCGGCATCGGCATGGAAGTGATCGGCGATGGCGCGGTGACCTTGATCGACGGCCTGAACATGATCAGCAATATCGACGAACTGGACACCGGCGACGTGCCCAGGCTGATCGACGTGCGCCTGCACCTGCTGCCCGCCGGCACCCGTTTCGATGCGGCAGCCGATGAAGGCACCCGCGTACCCCCACCTTTTCAAGATTTCTTCGACGCCCTTATACAACCAGAACAACGAGAACCATCATGATGACCATTTTGCGACAACGTTTCCTGCGCGGCCCCAACCTGTTTGCCGACACGCCCTGCATGCTCACCCTGGTCGACCTGGGGCCGCTGGCGAATATCGTCCCTGCCGCCATGGCCGGCCTGCATGAGCGCTTGACGGCGCCGCTGCCATCGCTGCGCGACTATCGCGATTCGGCGGACGGCGATCTGGGCGACCTGCTTGAGCACCTTACCCTTGAGTTGCAAAGCCTGGCCGGCAGCGAGGTCGGCAGCGTGGAGAAGCGCAACGTGCGCAAGGAGCCGGGCCAGTGCCGCGTGGTTTGCAGCTACCAGTTCGAGCGCGTCGCCAGCCAGGCGTTCGACCTGGCCCTGCGCGTGGTCGATGCGCTGCTCAATCGGACGGCCGTGGATGTCGAGGCCGGCCTGGCCGGACTGAAGGACACCGTGGCCGACTGCGCGATCGGCACCAGTACCGGCGCCGTGCTGGCCGCGGCGAGGCGGCGCGGCATCCCGCTGATCCGCCTGCTTGATACCGCCAACCTGTTCCAGCTTGGCTGGGGCAGCCGCCAGAAGCGCTTGCAGGCCACGGTCACGGGCCGCACCAACTACATTGCCGTCGATATCGCCAGCGACAAGCAGCTGACCAAGACCTTGCTGGAGCAGGCCGGCCTGCCGGTGCCGGAAGGCGACACTGTGCGCAGCGCCGACGACGCCGTGCGCGTGGCCAGCCGGATCGAGGGCCCGGTCACCGTCAAGCCGCTCGACGCCAATCAGGGCAAGGGCGTTACCACGCGCTGCTGCAATGAAGAGGAGATACGCACGGCATTCGCCCATGCACGTGAACATGCGCGCACGGTGATCGTGGAGCGCTTCCTCAAGGGACGCGACTACCGCGTGCTCGTGACCGGCAACAAGGTCGCCGCGGCCTCATGGCGCCGCCCTCCGCACGTCACGGGCGACGGCGAGTCGACCATCCGCCAACTGGTCGCTGTCGAAAACAGCAGCCCGGCGCGCGGCGAGGGCCACACCAATATCCTGACCACGATTCCGCTCGACGACATCGCGCTTGAAGTCCTGCACAAGCAGGGCATGGACGCCGACTCGGTGGTCCCCGCCGGCACCGTGGTCGAGCTTCGCGGCAACGCCAATCTGTCGACCGGCGGAACGGCCGAAGACGTGACCGACCTGCTGCCGCGCTCCACGGTCCAGATCTGCATCCGCGCCGCCAGGACGATTGGCCTGGACGTGGCCGGCATCGACATCGTGTGCGAAGACATCGCCAAGCCGCTGGCCGCGCAGGGCGGCGGCATCATCGAAGTCAACGCCGCGCCCGGCATCCGCATGCACCAGTATCCATCGGCCGGCACGCCGCGCGACGCCGGCGACGCCATCGTCGAATCGATGTTCGCCGGCAGCGACGGCCGCATTCCCCTGATCGCCGTCACCGGCACCAACGGCAAGACCACCACCACGCGCCTGATCGAACACGCGGCGCGCAAGACCGGCCTCACCACCGGCATGACCACGACCGAAGGCGTGTACATCAACGGCGAGCTGACCATGGAAGGGGACTGCACGGGCTACCATTCGGCGCTGTCGCTCCTGAGCGCGCCCGATGTCGACCTGGCGGTGCTGGAAACGGCGCGCGGCGGCATCCTCAAGCGCGGGCTGGCGTTCGACCGCTGCGACATCAGCGTGGTGCTCAATGTCTCGGCCGACCATCTGGGCCTGGACGGCGTGGACACGCTGGACGAGCTGGCCATGGTCAAGGAGGTGGTGGCGCGCGTCGCCTCGCGCGCCGTGGTGCTCAACGCGCATGATCCTTTGTGCGTGGACATGGCCAGCCGCATCGCTCCAAGCGTCGAAATCCTGTACTTTTCGCTCGACGACAGCCATCCGGTGCTGCGCAAGCATCTGGCCGATGGCGGCCGCGCCGTGTACCTGCATCAGCGCAGCGTGGTGCTGGCCAACGGGGGCGAAGAGCAGCGCCTGCTCGATGAACGCGCCATGCCGGTGTCGATGAACGGCGTGGCGCGCTACAACGTGGCCAATGCGCTCGCCGCCGCCGCCGCGCTCGCCGCTGCCGGCTTCGACAACAGTACCATCGTCGCCGGCCTGTCGAGTTTCGTATCCGATGGCAAAAACAATCCCTTGCGCTCGAACGTGTTCGACATCGGCGGCGTGCAGGTCGTAGTCGACTTCGCGCACAACTGCGCCGCTTACGGCGCCTTGTCCGAAATGGCGCGCGGCATGGCGGCCGGACAGATCGTGGGCGTGGTGTCGGCGCCGGGCGACCGGCGCGACCAGGACCTGCGCGAGATCGGCCAGGTTTGCGCGGCAGGCTTCGATACGGTGGTCGTGTACGAGTCCGAAAGCCGCGGCAGGCCGGAAGGCGAGACGGCGCGCCTGATTTCGGAGGGCGCACAGAGCGCGTCGCCCGAGCCTGGCCGCCTCCATTGCAAGCTCGACGCGCACGAAGCGATCCGCTTTGCCTTGCGCATGTGCAGCCCGGGCGACATGCTCATTTTCGGTTGCGGTTCGTCATTGAGCGAACTGATCGAAGCGATTCGCCCGGACATGCCCTTGCTTGCGGAAAAAATTACCGCCGACATCGCCTAGGCCGGCGTGCCTTGCTGCATAAAATGAAACAGTGGAGGCAGGCGTATTCCTACACCAGTTCTGCGATAACGCCTATTCATGCGCGCCGGTGACAGGATTAACATGGAAGGTCGTCGCAAGTTGGCAGCAGCGAGCGTCGTCCGCAAGAGGACGCCTGGTGACACGCTGCTCCGGCTGCGCTGACTATCTCAATCGACAATCAGGAGGAAAACCATGTTGAGCCGTATTCTCGGGTTGGTGGCTGTTGCGGTCGGTGGAACGTTGCTGGCCAAGCAAATGCAAAAGTCTGGCGGCAAGGGCAGTGAATCGCGTGTCAGTATCGATGTCGATCTTCCGGTGCGCACTGTCTACGACCAGTTCACGCAGTTCGAGCAATTTCCTCAGTTTATGGAAAGTGTGCATGAAGTGCGCCAGCTCGACGACAAGCGCCTGCACTGGAAGGCGGACGTGTTCGGCAAGGTCATCGAGTGGGATGCCGAAATCACCGAGCAGATTCCGGACAAAAAAATCGCCTGGCGCAGCACCTCCGGCACGCCGAACGGTGGCGCGGTGACGTTCAAGGAGCTGTCGGGCGGGCGCACCAACGTCACGCTCGAGATGTACTACGAACCGCAAGATGCGGTGGAAACCATGGGCGACATGGTCGGGGCCGTTCGCATGCAGGCGCGTTCCAACCTGCAGCGCTTCAAGGACATGCTGGAGAAGCGCGGCAGCGAAACCGGCGCGTGGCGCGGCACGATATCGAAAGAGAGCGGGGCAGGGCCGATGCATTAATCGCCCCGGCAGCCGCATCGCCGCGGCCAGCGTCATGCACCATGCGCTGGCCGCGGGGGCTGGCCTTTGACTCCGCCGGCTCGCTGCCGGCGGGTTTGATGTCTACTCGGTCGAGAAGGAGGCATGCACCTCGCAATCCGGATCGCGCGTGGTCACGCACTCGATATTGTCCGTGATATGCCTTCGGAAGAACGACGCGCCGGCGCATTGTCCGGCGCGTCGCGACGATTCAGGGATGTGCCGCAATGACCTGCGCCACCGCCGCCGTCAGTCGTTTTCCATACGGCACATGCAGGAACTCGTTCGGCCCGTGCGCATTGCTCTTCGGTCCCAACACGCCGCACACCATCATCTGGGCTTTCGGGAAGCTCTTCTGCAGCAAGCCCATCAGTGGAATGGTGCCGCCTTCGCCCAGATAGCCGACCGGCGTGCCGAAATGGCTTTCGCTGGCCGCGTTCACGGCGGTGGACAGCCACGGGCTCAGTTCCGGCGTATTCCAGCCGCTGGCGCCGTACGATCCCGGCGTGCCATCCGGCACGAACGACACGCGCGCATTGTAGGGCGCGTTATCCTCCAGCAAGGCTTTCAATTGCAGCGCGGCGGCATTGCCGTCGAGCAGGGGCGGAATGCGCAGCGACAGCTTGAAGGCGGAGTAGGGGCGCAGCACATTGCCGGCATTGGCGAACTCCGGAAAGCCTTCCGCGCCCACCACCGACAAGGTCGGCCGCCAGGTGCGGTTCAAGATCGCTTCCAGCGGATCGGTCGTCACCGGCAGCACCGAGCCGCCATCGGCGCCGCAGGCCCACGGCATGCGCTTGTACACTTCTTCCTTCAAGATGGCGGCGGTCGCTTTGGCTTCCTCGATGCGCACGTGCGGAATTTCGCAATGAAAGCTTTCCGGCAGCAGGCGCCCGGTCTTCGCATCTTCGAGCCGGTCCAGCAGATGGCGCAGGACGCGGAAACTCGACGGCACCACACCCGAATGGGCGCCCGAGTGGATACCCTCGGTCAGCACTTCCACCTTGAGCGTGCCCGAAACCATGCCGCGCAGCGACGTGGTCAGCCACAACTGGTCGTAGTTGCCCGCGCCCGAATCGAGGCAGACCACCAGCGACACCTGGCCCAGGCGGTCGCCCAGCATCTCGAGGTAGGGCGGCAAGTCGTACGAGCCGCTTTCCTCGCAGGTTTCGATCAGGCCCACGCAGCGCGGGCGAGGAATGTTCTGACGGTCCAGCGCCATGATCGCCGTGAGCGAGGCATATACGGCGTAGCCGTCATCGGCACCGCCGCGTCCGTACAGCTTGCCGTCTTCGTACTTGGGCGTCCATGGACCCAGGTCGCCGCGCCAGCCGTCGAATTCGGGCTGCTTGTCGAGGTGGCCGTAGATCAGGATGGTGTCGTTGGAAGCGGCCTTGGTGGCCGGCAGCTCGAAGAAAATGACGGGCGAGCGATTCGGCGCACGCAGCACTTCGAGTTTCAGCCCTGGAATCTTTTTGCTCCTGATCCACTCTTCGGCATCGCGCACGACCCGATCGAGATAGCCGTTGGCTTCCCACTGGGCATCGAAGGCGGGGCTTTTGGCCGGCACGGCGATGTACGAGACCAGAGCCGGAACGATTTCTTCATCCCAGACGCGGTCGGCAAAGGCCGCGAGTTCGCTTTGGGAGAGCGTGCCGCTGGTGGGCGACGAAGTTGGGTGGGTCATGGGATTCTCTCTTGAACAGAATATCGTATTTTACTGTAGCACTTCATTCGATGGGAGGGTGCCGGCCACGTAGCTCGCCGCTGTGCCGATGTCGGCGGCGATACCGGAGTATGGGGCCACTTGAGCATCCGCGCCGTATCGAATTCTGCTGTGGTCAAGTTATTTCGGACACAACGATAGGTTCGCGTACTGCCATTTTCCGTTCGTAGACGGCGGGCGACAGATTGCCCAATGCTGAATTGATGCGTTTGCAGTTGTAAAAGCCGACGATGTAGTCGGTGATGTCGGCCTTGGCCTCGGCATGATTGGCATATTGGCGCTGCCAGACACGCTCCATCTTGAGGTTCAAGAAGAAGCGCTCTGCAACGGCGTTGTCCCAACAATTTCCCTTACGACTCATGCTGCAAACGAAGCCGTGTTCTGCCAGCAGATCCTGGTAAAGCTCGCTCGCGTACTGGCTGCCTCGGTCCGAATGGACGACGAGTCCCGGTGCCGGTTGCCGCTGTTGAATGGCCATGTTCAATGCGTCGCAGACCAGCTTAGCAGGCATGCTCGGTGCCATGGCCCAGCCGACCACCTTGCGCGCGTACAAGTCCAGGACTGTGGCCAGGTACAACCATCCTGCGGCGGTGCGAATGTACGTGATATCGCTGACGTATGCCAGATTTGGGGCCGTTGGATTGAACTGCCGATTGAGCACATTGGCGGCAATAGGCAGGTCGTGCTTGCTGTCTGTCGTGTGAACGAATTTTCGCTTCCAGACGGGCTTCAAGGCCGCCTTACGCATCAAACTGCGCACCTTGTAACGCCCGATTTGGAAGCCTTCGCCAGCCATGGCCGTGACCAACCGACGGCTGCCGTAGCTCTGATGGCTTGCCATGAACAAAGCCTTCAGGTGCACGGTTTCCTTGCAGACGACTGGCTTGATGGAGCGGCGCTGCGACGCGTAAAAACCGGACCGGCTGACGTCGAGGATGCGGCAGCTGCTCTGAACCGGAATGGCCTCCTTTTGCAGTTGAACAATGAGCTGATGCATCATTTCATTTCGCGGGCAAAGAAGGCCGAGGCCTTTTTTAAGATAGTCACATCCTGTCTCAGCTGCAGATTTTCCGCCTCCAATTGCCGGATCCTCTGCTGCTCGGCAGTGAGTGGCTTGCCGATGCCCGGCTGGCCGCTCTGCTCAGCACCGTACTGGGTCAGCCAGCGGCGAATCGCGGTCTGGCCGATGCTCATGCTCTCGCTGACGTTCTGAATGCTCTGTCCCTGCTCTTTGATCATTCGAACCACTTCCAGCTTCAGGCTGGGATCGAATGTCTTCCGTTTTCTTGTTGCCATGTATTACTCCTCAGATGGTGGATTTTCCACCTATTGAGGTGTCCGGGCAAATTAGACCACAGCATTCCGGCGTATTATCTGGATATTAAGCAAACAGCAGGCAAGACATCACTTCACCACTGACCAAGGAGAACAAGCATGGCTGGAAAGAAGATTTTGTTTCTGACGGGCGATTTTGCGGAAGATTACGAGACCATGGTGCCGTTCCAGGCGCTGCAGATGGTCGGCCATACCGTGCACGCGGTTTGTCCGGGCAAGAAAGCGGGCGAGAAGATCAAGACCGCGATCCACGATTTCGAGGGCGACCAGACCTACACGGAAAAACCCGGCCATCTGTTCGCGCTCAACGCCAGCTTCGATGAGGCCGACGCCGGCAACTATGATGCCTTGATGATCGCCGGCGGACGCGCCCCGGAATACCTGCGCCTCAATGAGCGGGTGATCGAACTGGTCAGGCAGTTCGCGCAGGCGAACAAGCCGATCGCGGCGGTCTGCCATGGGGCGCAGTTGCTGGCGGCCGCGGATGTGATTCGCGGCAAGCGCATTTCCGCCTATCCCGCATGTTCGCCGGAAGTGCGCATGGCCGGCGGCGAGTATGCGCAGATCGAGGTCGACCAGGCGGTCACGGACGGTAATTTCGTCACGGCGCCAGCATGGCCGGCGCACCCGCAGTGGCTGGCGCAATTTCTCAGGCTGCTCGGGACCGAGATCAGGCTCTGAACGACTTGACCAGCGTCAGTTCGCCGATGCTGCGCATGGGCAGCACGAACTCTTCGCGTTTCTCGCGCGGGGTGTTTTCGTTATACACCAGCGTCACGCGCGCGGTGATCATCTGCATCTGGCGCTTGCTTTCGTCGAAGTGGTAGCCGTTCGCGCCCAGCTTGCCCCAGTAATTGATATATACGTCGTAGTTCCCGCGCAAGGGCGCGGTCATGGTGTACATCTCGGGGCCGGGGCCATCCACGCTGTCGACGTCCAGGCCGCCGCCGTTGGTCAATACCGGGTGGCCGAAGTAAGCGTGCTGGCCGTCGGGCGTGACGATGTGCATGTCGATCTCGGCTTCGGTATCGTCCCAGGCGCAGATAATGCGCACGCCGGCAGGGGCCGGCCCGAGCTGATGTCGTAGAACTGCACGCGCCTGAACGATTTGCCCTGGGGCGATTTGACTTCCACGCTGTTCGACCCGGCGCCGAACAGGTAAGGGCGCGCGTAATGGCCCTGCTCATCCGTCATCAGGCGCAGGGGATTGCCGTTGACCACCCGCTGGTGCGCCTCGCGCTTGCCGGCGGCGGCCGCGATGCGCCCCTTGATCATGCCGCGTTTGCTCTGGGCGCCGCGGTCGATGGGTGAGTTGGGGTAGGCCACCGTTGCCTGATCGCTCTTGTCTACCAGTCCCGAGCGGTTCCATCCGCCGGCCGGCGACGCTATTTCCGTGGCCATCGCGGACGGCAGGGCCAGTGCCAAGGCCAGGGCCGGGCGGCACAGCTTGCAGGTCAATTCCTCAGGGGACTCCAGGAGGTTTGCGCGATTGTAAGCGCTGGCCCGGCCGCTTGTTAAATTGCCTTTGTTTTATTGTTAATTCAAGAGTAAGCTTGTTTTTAATGTAAATCGATCTACGGCAGTTTTTCAAGTACGGAAGAAGCTGATATGACAGCTCGGCGTCAAACAAGGGTAGAAGCAGGTAAATGACACTGACTACACTAACAGGAGAGCATGTACATGAATATCAATCCATTCGATCTGTCGGTTTCTGATTTCGTGGCGCAGTCGGCCAGGTGGTGCGCGGAGTTCAATATTCCGGAAGACTTTCCCTACGATTTGAAGGTGGAGATCGCGGACCGCGCCCTGTTCGATACCGGTACCGATCAATACGAGCAGATCGCCGAGGAAGCCGAGGACTGGATCGAACAGGAACGTACCCGCCTGGGCGAAGCGCTGCCGACGTTCAGCACGCACGCCGATTACATTGTGCGCACCGAGCAGTGGCGCAACGAGTTCAATATTCCCCCCTACCTGCCCTACACGGAGCAGGTGCGCATTGCCGATGAAGTGCTGCGCACGATCGACCGCTCCAAATATGCCGGCATGCTATCGGCGGCCGAGGAATGGAGTAAAACTGAAAGCGCCAACCTGAATGCCGAACCGCCTTTCGATGGCTGGAAAGAGCAAATCCGGCGCCAGCTGCTGCAGATCCAGAAAGGCAAATACCTGATGATCTATGTGCCGTATGGTTCGAGCAACTACAGGATCGAGCAGGGAACCCTGACCAGTGTCGACTGGAATACGGGCACGGTGCTCCTGCATAGCACGGTGTATAACCGCGATAACACTGTGGCGATCGATAACATCCAGAGTATCGACGAAAGCCGCAGCGGTTCGGGCGCGCTGGGCGCGGTGCAGACGGCCGATCTGCGGCTGGTCGGATTTGACTGGTATCGCGGCAACACCAAGCTGTAACAGCCTGGCGGTTCAAGAGGCCATCGGCTGGCGATGGCCTCCTGCTGCGCGGGTGGCGAATTCCCGTTCGGTGGCATCTTCAACTCTGATGTCCAGGCGCCTTATTGTCCCAAGTGCTCACGCCCCTGCGTCGGCGGCCATCACCGCCGCAACCCGGCTCGCGATGGCCTGCGCCAGCACATGCACGTGATAGCCGTCGACAAAGCCGTGATGCGCCTGCACCGAAAACGGCATCGTCATCGTGTCTCCCGCCGGCGCGCTGAACTTGCCCCAGGCGAGCGAGGGAATATCGGTGCTGCGATGGCAGAAAATCGGATGCTCGATCGCGCGCATCTCGAACCATGGCATGCAGGTGATATAAATATTGTCCCTGGCCTGGCGCGGGGTCAGGTCGGCGTTGGTATTGATCAAGGCGCGGCTGGCCTTCGCTTCCTGGCCGGCGCGTACGCTGCGCGCGATGAATTCGCGCAGGTCGGTGCTTCGGGTAAAGCGCGCGAAATTGAGATTGTTGTCCTCATTGATCACCGTGAACGAGCCGATGAAATCGTCGATCTTGATGACCTGATCTTCATGCACGCGGTACATGAAGTTATCGACCGTCTCGATCGCGGACAGCACGCAATACAGGAAGAAGTGAAACGGCGGCAGGCCGCGCTGTTTGCAAAACGGACGGAAATCCGGCAGTTCCAGCGTCAGGCTGATATTGAGCAGGGGATTGTCGAATTGGCGGAAAACCTCATAGCGGTCGCGCCGGAGTTCAAAATTTTTCATGCCCGCAGTTTAACCGATGGCGGCGCCGGCCGGCAGGCCAAGGGGCCATTTCCACGGCGCCGTCGTGACGCTCTGTTCCTCTGAAACAGCAGCCTGTCGCCCGCCACCGCCCATTTCCTTCGTGGCAATGTAATCTGCGTACTCCTCCTGCATGGCAGGCAGATATCAACACCCTGCGCGGCCCATCGCGGCGGCGCACCAGAATGTGGAGCCTCCTATGCTGTTTCGACAAATTGCCGTTATCGCCGCATTGACCCTCGCCAGCGCGGCTTGCGCGGCCGCGCCCGACAAGCTCGACGCCATCGTCAAGTCGGCCATGGCCGGCAGCAAGGTGCCGGCGGTCGGCGCCGTCATCCTGCGCGACTGCGCCATCAGCGCGCAAACGGTGCACGGCCGGCAGCGCAACGACCGGCAGCGCCGCGCCGGCACCGACGATGTCTGGCTGATCGGCTCCACCGGCAAGGTCATGACGGTGGCCATGATCGCGCGGCTGGCCGAGCGCGCCGTGCTGGCGTGGGATGCGCCGCTCGAGAAGATGCTGCCCGATCTGGCCGCGGACATGCTGCCCGACTACCGCCAGGTCACGCTGCTGCAATTGCTGTCCCATCGCGCCGGATTGCCGCGCGACCTGCTCAATCTCAAAGGGGTGGAACATTTCTTCACCGACACCCGCCCGAGCGGGCAACAACGCCTTGCCTACATCGCCGAAGCGCTCAGGGACAAACCGGAAGCCGCCCCGGGCACCGCCTTCGCTTACAGCAATACCGGCTTTCTGATTGCCGCCGCGATCGCTGAAAAAGTCACCGGCGAGACCTACGAAGCGCTGATGCGCAAGGAAGTGTTTGATCCGCTGGCGATGCGGCACGCCGGCTTCGGCAACACCGGCAATGGCCAGAACCGCGGCCACCGGCACGGCAAGCCGATGCTCGACATGGCCAAGTTCGATGACGGCGCACCGGCCATGTTCGCGCCGGCCGGTTTCCTGCATATGAGCCTGGCCGACTGGGCACGCTTCAATCTCGACCAGCTGGCCGGCGCCAGGGGGCAGGGCAAGCTGCTTGCGCCCGCATCCTACCAGCTGATGCAAACCGCGCAGCCGGACAGCCCCGCCGGCCTGGACTGGGGCGTGCAAGCGTCGATCGCCGGCCGCCAGGGCCCGGCGCTGGTCCACCAGGGCTCGGACGGCAACTGGCTGGCCATCGCCGTGCTGTTCCCGGAGCGGGGCAGCGGCGCGCTGGTGGTCGCCAACGCCGCCGAGGACATGGGTGCGGACAAGGTCTTGAACGGCATCTTCGGCAAGTTGTTTCCAACGCTCAGTCCCGCCAGGAAAAATCCCTAAGGTCGGCGCCGGCTGCGAGCGCGGTGTCATTCCCGCCGCGTTCGCACCGCATAGTGCAATTAAGCCGACGCGCTTGGCGTTTTGCCGCCATACTGCTCGGACTTGCCGCCGTCAATGTCGGCTTGCAAAAAAGGACGCCATGGCGAAGCAGCACAGCACCACAGAATCGCCCCTACCCGCGGCACACTCCCTTGCCGCCGAGGTGGCCGACTTGCGCCTTCTGCTGGGCCAGCGCGACGCCGAGATCGCCACCATGCGCGATGAGGCCGCGCGCGCCGCGGCGCGCCAGCACACCTTCCTGGCCCTGCTGGTGCGCGAACTGCGCAATCCGCTCGCCCCCGTCAGCCTGGCCAACACCATGCTGGCCAAGCTGCCCGAGCCGTCGGCCGGGCTGCTCAATGTGCACGCGGTGATCCACCGCCAGGTACAGCACCTGAGCCACCTGCTCGACGAACTGCTCGATGCCGCCAGCCTCAATGACGGCACCATGACGCTCGCGCGCAGCCCGGCGCCGCTGGTGGCGCTGCTGCGGCGCGCGCTGCAGACGGTGCAGGTGCGCATCCTGGAACGGCACCAGCAGCTGCAGCTGGACATGCCGGAAGAACTCACGGTCCACGCCGATCCGGCGCGGCTGGCGCAGGCGTTCGCCAATCTGCTGGTCAACGCGTCCAGGTACACCGCCGACGGCGGCATCATCCGCATGGCCGCGCGCGCCCATGAGGGCAGGGCCGTGGTGACCGTGGCCGACAACGGCGCCGGCATGGCGCCGGAAGTACTGGCCGCCATGTTCGATCTGTTCACCCAGGGAGCGCGCGCGCCGGCCCGCGCCGAAGGCGGGCTGGGCGTGGGCCTGAACGTGGCCCGCAATATCGTGGAGTTGCATGGAGGCAAGATCGTGGGCGCCAGCGACGGGCCGGGACGGGGCAGCGTGTTTACCGTGTCGCTGCCGCTGTGGAGCGGCGCCGACGGGACGGCCGCGGCGGCCGGCCGTGCGGCACCGCCCAGCCGCCGCATCCTGCTGGTCGAAGACAATCTCGACGCCAACGATACCCTGGGCCAGCTGCTGCTGGCCGAAGGCCACAGCGTCACCGCCGCGTACGACGGCATCGCCGGGCTGTCGCTGGCGCGCACCCAGGTCTTCGATGTGCTGATCTGCGACATCAACCTGCCCGGCCTGGACGGTTACGAGCTGATCACGCAGCTGCGCCGCACGGCGGGGGCGCACATCCCGTTTGCGATCGCCATTTCCGGCTATGCCCGGCCGGACAACCGCACGCGCGCCATCGCGGCCGGCTTCGGCCAGTACGTGGTCAAGCCGCTCGACATCGACGCCTTGCTGGCGCTGGTCGCCTCGGAGGCGGTCACGCGCTTCATCGCGGCCGCCGGCAACGCCAGGTAGGCGCGCGCGCAAGGGCCGGGGTGGCGCCCCTGGCTCAGGCGCTGCCCGCCTTGTCGCGTACGTCGCGCAGGTCGAAAAAGTCGGTATGGCCGAATCCCTTCGTGTAGTCGAGCAGGCCGACCACCAGCGGCGTGATGCGCACGAACAGCATGCCCGGCCACGGCAGCGCGGCCGTATCGGCCACCACGTTGGCGAATGCCGGGAATCTGGCGAGCAGGGCGGCAGCGGCGCGCTGCGCCTCCACCGGTTCGTGAATCATCTCGGCCACGGCATCGATCGACAAGCCCCGGATCTCGTTCCAGCTGCGATAGGGCGCGTTGACCGTCAGCGCCACGCGCGGATGGGTGCGCAGGTTGTGCGCCTTCTGGCTGTCGAGCGCAATGGCGACGTACAGCACCAGCCCATCGGCGGCGAAGCTCACCGTGGAGGCGTGCGGCGACCCATCGTCGCGGATCGAGGCCAGGGTCAGGTCGGTCGCGGCGGCAAGGATCTTGCCGGCCAGTTCTTGCGCTCCGGGGGGAAGTGATGTCATGGAATGTCCTTTCGGTGAGTCGGGAAGACCGTGCTGTCGCGCCGGCGCGCGGGGCGCCGGCTGGTGCAGGGCGGGCACGGGCGCGTCACCGGGTTGCGACCTCCGGGTGCCTGTCCGAGCCTAGCACAATGCGCGGCGGCGCCATGCACCGTACAGCGGCGCTTGCCATTGTTGTTTTTATGGCATATGAATAAGGCAACTTAATAAACCTGCGCGGAAACCCAGAAACGTCCATACTGCGTCACGCCCAGTCGTAAATGTGCACACTACCAATACTTACTCGGCCTTCGATGGAAACCAGCGACGCGATGCGGCAAAAAATGATCGATGAGGTGCTTGCCGCGCCGCCAGGCGGCGATGCCGTGGCGCGCGAGGCTGCGCTGCGCGCCTGGGAGCGGCTGGCGAACCACCTCAGCCCCTTGATCGGCGAAACCGCGCTGTGCGCGATGTACGCCCGCGCCCGGCATGTGACGTTTCCCGACATGCATCCGAGCCCGGCCATGCACGAGTTGCGCTCGACCGCCCACCTGCTCGATCAACTCGCCACGCAGCTGGCATCGATGGCGCCCCAGGCGGGTGCCGATTTCAACCGGGCGATGCTCCAGAGTTTTACCAGGCTGCTGTCGGGCCTGATAGGCGAGGCCCTCACGGTCCGTCTGATGAATACAGCATGGACCGAGCGGTCCGGCGGAAAGAGTACATGAATCTGAAAGTGCAGCTGGGCCTCCAGCCGACCGGCGTGCCCGGGCTCGACACCCTGCTGGGCGGGGGGCTGAGCGAGTTTTCCTTCAACGTCATCGCCGGCGCGCCGGGGAGCGGCAAAACCACGCTCGCCCATCAGATGATGTTCGCGCTGGCCGGCCCGCACAAAAAAGCCCTGTTCTTCACCGTGCTTGGCGAACCGCCCCTGAAAATGCTGCGCTACCAGCAGCAGTACGACTTTTTCGATATCGACAAGATCGACGACAGCATCCGCTATGTGAACCTGGCCGACGACCTGCGCGCCGGCGACTTCAGCGGCGTGCTCGAACGCATCACGCGCGAAGTCGAAGCGTTTTCGCCCGGCCTGGTGTTCGTCGATTCGTTCCGCTCGGTGGTGCAGATGGCGAAAAACGGCAATGAGGGTGTCAGCGACCTTCAGTATTTCATCCAGGAACTTGGCACCCGCATGACCAGCTGGCAGGCGACCACGTTTCTGATCGGCGAATACGCCAACGCCGAGATCGAAGCCAATCCGATCATGACGGTGGCCGATGGCATGCTTTCGCTGAGCAACGACATCGCCGGCAACTCGTCGGTGCGCAAGATCCGCGTGGTCAAGATGCGTGGCCAGGCGCACTTGCTGGGCGCGCACACCTTCCGCATCGACGCTCGCGGGCTGAAAGTCTATCCGCGCATGCTGCCGCCGCTGGCCGCCACGCCGGCCCAGGCCAGCGCAGGGGAACGGGTCGCCATGGGGAATGCGGAACTCGACGCCCTGCTGGGCGGCGGCTTGCCGCGCGGACACGCGGCGATGGTGGTCGGTCCCTCCGGCTCGGGCAAGACCATCCTCGGCACGGCGTTCCTGGCGCACGGCGCGCGCCAGGGCGAACGCGGCGTGATCGCCTGCTTCGAGAAGGGGGCGGCGCATTTGCGCAACGCCGAACTCGATACCCTGATCCGCAACGGCGACGTGACCCTGGTCCAGAGCCGCTCGCTCGACCTGTCGGTCGAGGAAGTGCTGGACGACCTCATCGCCGCGGTCGAACGCAGCGGCGCCACGCGCGTGGTGATCGATTCGCTGTCCGAGGTCGGCCTGTATCTGGCGCCCGAGTTCCAGAGTGACTACCGGTCCTCTGTGTTCCGCATCCTGGCCGGCCTGGCGCGCCTGGGCGTGACGGTGGTGGTGACGATGGGTCTGGACGACCGCTTCACCGAGCTGCGCTTCAGCCAGGCCGACACCGCGTTCCTGGCCGATGCCATCGTCGCCATGCGTTATGTGGAGCTGGACGGTACCCTGGCCAAGGTGATGACGGTAGTCAAGGTGCGCGGCAGCGCCCACAGCACCGACCTGCGCCGCTACACCATCGACGCCGGCGGCTTGCGCATCGAGCCCGGCGCGCTGCCGTACAAGGGTTCCTTGTCGGGATGTGCCGTGGCAATCATGCCACCCGGATAGGGGGACAGATGGCGATTCATGACAGTACCGAAGGATCGCCGACATTGCTGCCAACCATTGAGGCGGCGCTGCACGGCGATTGCGCCGACCCGGCGACCCTGCGCGCGATGCTGGCGCAACTGAGCGGCGAGATGGCCAGCCTGCGCGCCGCTGTGCTGGTCCAGACCGCCTTGGGCGATGAACTGCGCGAAGCGAACGGCAGCCTGGTGCTGGCCACGCTCGAGGCGCGCACCCTGCGCGACGCGGCCGAGGGAGCGCACCGGCGCCAGAATGAATTCCTGGCCATGCTGGCGCACGAGTTGCGCAATCCGCTGGCGCCCATCAGCCTGGCCAACGCCATGCTGGTGCGGCTGCCCGAACCATCCATCGAACTGCTGAACCTGCATGCGATCATCCAGCGCCAGGTGCTGCACCTGACCCGCCTGCTGGACGACTTGCTCGACGCGGCGCGCATCAGCAGCGGCAAGATTTCGCTGCTGCGCAGCCCGACGCCGCTGGTCGACTTGCTGCGCCGTTCCGTGCAGACGGTCCAGGTCAGGCTGCTGGAACGGCACCAGCAGGTGCAGCTGGACTTGCCGGAACAACTGATCGTCGATGGCGACGCGGTGCGCCTGGCGCAAGTGTTTTCCAACCTGCTGGTCAACGCCTCCAAGTACACGGGCGACCATGGCCTGATCCGGGTGGCAGCGCGCGCCCACGACGGTGTTGCGGTGGTCACCGTCAGCGACAATGGCGCCGGCATGGACGCCGACGTGCTGGCCAGCGTATTCGACTTGTTTACCCAGGGGCCGCGCGCGCTGGCACGGGCCGAGGGCGGGCTCGGGGTCGGCCTGAACGTGGTGCGCAACATCGTCGAGCTGCATGGCGGCACGGTGGTCGGCAGCAGCGATGGCCTGGGACTGGGCAGCGTGTTTACCGTGACGTTGCCGCTGGCGGCCGAGGACGGTGTCGTGGCCGTGCTGCCGGGCCCCAGCCCGATGCCGGCCAGCCGCCGCATCCTGCTGGTGGAAGATAATCCGGACGCCAACGACACGCTCACCCGCCTGCTGCTGGGCGAGGGCCACCTGGTGACCTCGGCCTACGATGGCGTGGCCGGGCTGGCGCTGGCGCGCGCGAGCGCCTTCGACGTGCTCATCTGCGACATCGGCTTGCCCGGGCTGGACGGCTACCAGCTGATCACGCAACTGCGCAAGACCTCGGGCGCGCACATTCCCTTCGCCATCGCCATTTCCGGCTATGGCCAGGTGGAAGACCGCATGCGCGCCATCGCGGCCGGCTTCGGCCAGTATCTGGTCAAGCCGCTCGACGCCGACGCCTTGCTGGCGCTGGTGTCATCAAGCGCCGTCTCCCGCTTCATCGCCGCCGCCGCGCGGCCGCGCTAGGCCAGGGCGGCGCGCAACTACCACAGCGGCTTCGCCGCTACCTTGATGAGCCGGGTTTTGCGCTCATAGTTTTTTGCTCAAGGTGTCATCATGTTCTCTCCTCCTTCCGCATGGCAGCGCCATCTGGCGCTGACCGGCTTCGGTTTCGCGCTGCTGACCTTGTACACGGCCGGGGCGCTGGCGCTGGCCAGCCCGACCCGGTCGATCGATCCGGCCATGATCTTCGGCCCGGCCGCGCTGCTCACGATGCTGTGCCTGTGGCTGTGCCGCCGGCCCAGCCGCGTCCTTCCGCCCGTGCTCAAGCCTGGGCCCGACAGCGGCCGCGCGCTGGTGCAGCGCCTGATCAAGTCGGAAGCGCTGCAGGACGCCATTTTCAACAGCGCCAATTTTTCCAGCATCGCCACCGATGCCCAGGGCGTGATCCAGATTTTCAATGTCGGCGCCGAGCGCATGCTCGGTTACGCGGCGGCCGACGTGGTCGATCTGATCACCCCGGCCGCGTTTTCCGATCCGCAGGAAGTGATCGCGCGCGCCGCCGCCCTCAGCGCCGAGCTCGACACCCCGATCGCGCCCGGCTTCGAGGCCCTGGTGTTCAAGGCCTCGCGCGGCATCGAAGACATTTACGAGCTGACCTACATCTGCAAGAACGGCAACCGCCAGCCGGCGGTGGTGTCGGTGACCGCCCTGCGCGACGCCGGCGGCGCCATCATCGGCTATTTGCTGATCGGTACCGACAATACGGCGCGCAAGAATGCCGAGCAGGCCCTGGTGCGGGCGGGCGCCCTGCAGGCCGCCATTTTTAACAGTGCCAATTTTTCCAGCATCGCCACCGATGCGCGCGGCGTGATCCAGATTTTCAATGTCGGTGCCGAAAAGATGCTCGGCTACGCCGCCGCCGACGTGGTCGACCGCATCACCCCGGCCGATATTTCCGAGCCGGACGAAGTGGTGGCGCGTGCCGCCAGCCTCAGCGACGAACTCGACACCCCGATCGCCCCCGGTTTCGAGGCGCTGGTGTTCAAGGCCTCGCGTGGGATCGAGGATATTTACGAACTGACCTACATCCGCAAGGATGGCAGCCGCTTCCCGGCCGTGGTGTCGGTGACGGCCCTGCGCGACGCCGACGGCGCCATCATCGGCTATCTGCTGATCGGCACCGACAATACCGCGCGCAAGCGGGTCGAAGCCGAACAGGCGCTGCTCGACCAGAGCCTGCGCGACCAGCAGTTCTACACCCGTTCGCTGATCGAATCGAATATCGATGCCCTGATGACCACCGATCCGCACGGCATCATCAGCGATGTGAACCATCAAATGGAAAAATTGACTGGCTGCACCCGCGACGAGCTGATCGGCGCGCCGTTCAAGAACTATTTCACCGATCCGGGACGCGCCGAGGCCGGCATCAAGCGGGTGCTGGCGGCCGGCAAGGTCACTAACTACGAACTGACCGCGCGCGCCCGCGACGGCAAGGAAACGGTGGTATCGTACAACGCCACCACCTTCCACGACCGCGACCGCAAGCTGCGCGGCGTGTTCGCCGCCGCGCGCGACGTCACCGAGCGCCAGCATTTCGAGCAAGCCATGCAGGCCAACAATGTCGAACTGGAAGCGGCCAGGGCCGCCGCCGAAAAAGCCAACCAGGCCAAATCCGATTTCCTGTCGAGCATGAGCCACGAACTGCGCACCCCGCTCAACGGCGTGCTCGGGTTTGCCCAGCTGATGGCCTCGGACGATCCGGCACCCTCGGTCAAGCAGCAGCGCTCGATCAACCAGATCCTCAAGGGTGGCTGGTATCTGCTGCGCTTGATCAATGAAATCCTCGACCTGGCCCAGATCGAGTCGGGCAAGGTATCGATTTCGACCGAGCCGATGTCGCTCACCGACGTACTCGACGATTGCTACGAGCTGGTCGGGCCGCAAGCGGCCGCGCGCGGCATCTTCCTGCTGTTCCCCACGCCCGGCACGCCGTTCTACATCAACGCCGACCGGGTGCGCGTCAAGCAGGTGCTGATCAATCTGCTGTCGAACGCGATCAAGTACAACAGCGCCGAGGGCTCGGTCCATGTGGACTGTTCCTCGCGCGCCGGCGGCATGGTGAGGGTTGCCGTGACCGATACCGGCGCCGGGCTGGGCCGCGAACAGATGGCGCAACTGTTCCAGCCGTTTAATCGCCTGGGGCAGGAAAGCGGGGCGGAAGAGGGCACCGGCATCGGCCTGGTCGTGACCAAGCAGCTGGTCGAGCTGATGGGCGGCACCATCGGGGTCGAGAGCGATCCCGGGCGCGGCTCGCGCTTTTGGGTCGAGTTCGCCGCCTGCGCCGCGCCCGCGGCCATGCCGCCGCTGTCGGCGTCCGACGCCGCCGCGCTGGCGCGCGCCCGCCCGGCGCCCGGCGTGGCGCTGCGCACCCTGCTGTATGTGGAAGACAATCCCGCCAACCTGCTGCTGGTCGAGCAGCTGATGGATCGCCGTCCCGACCTGAAACTGCTCACCGCCATCGACGCCCATCTGGGCATTGCCCTGGCGCGCGCCTACCAGCCCTCGGTGATCCTGATGGACATCAACCTGCCCAATCTGAGCGGCTTCGGCGCCCTGCGCATGTTGCGCGGCTACCCCGAGACCGCGCATATTCCGGTGCTGGCCCTGTCGGCCAATGCCATGCCGCGCGATATCGCGCGCGGCATGGATGCCGGATTTTTCCGCTATCTGACCAAACCCATCCAGATCGCCGAATTCATGGAGGCGCTCGACCTGGCCCTTGCGCACGCGCAGCAGCACGGCCACGACCCGCTGCCAGCGGTCCACTGACGGCGCGCCGGGTTCACGCCGCGCCGGCTTGCAGCAGCTGCGCGAAACGCTCTTCGGTGGTGGCCGGCGAGAACAGGAAACCCTGCGCGTAGTCGCAGCCGGCTTGCCTGAGCCAGTCGCGCTGGCCGACCGTCTCGACGCCTTCGGCAATCACTTTCAGGCCCAGCCTGTGGGCCATCGCGATGATGGTTTCGGCGAAGATCTGGCTGTTGGGGTTGGTGGTGAGCATGTCCTTGACGAAGGATTGGTCGATTTTCAGGAAGTCGACCTTGAACTTGTTCAGGTAGGCCATCGACGAGTAACCGATGCCGAAGTCGTCGATCGTGAACTGGACCCCGGCCCGCTGCAGCCGGGCCAGCTTGTCGCGCACGCCGGGCGAGTCGTCCAGCAAGACGCCCTCGGTGATTTCGACCGCGATACGCGCGCCGACGCGGTCGAGCAGGGCCATGTCCTCGTCCCAGGTATGCCCGATCAGGCGGCTCATGAAGCCGGCCGGCGACTTGTTCACGCTGATCTGGAAGGGCGCGCCCGTCAGTTCGCCCAGGCGCATCGCGCAGGGGACCGCCTGCGACAGTACCCAGGCATCGATCTCGCCGATCAGCCCGGTTTCCTCGGCCACCCCGATGAACTGCTGCGGCAGCACCAGAGTGCCGTCCGGCCGGCGCCAGCGCACCAGCGCCTCGGCCTTGACGATCGCGTTGCTGGCCAGGTCCACGATCGGCTGGTAATGCACCTGCAGCTCGCAGCGCGCCAGCGCCTGGCGCAGCTCGTCGATCACCCGCAGCCGGGCCCAGGCCGAGTCGCGGATGTCGGGCGTGAAGTAGCTGAAGCGGTTGCGCCCGGCGTGCTTGGCCACGAACATGGCCTGGTCGGCATTGCGCAGCAGGTCCTCGCTCTGGTGCGCATCCTGCGGACAGACGGTGATGCCGATGCTGCCCGACACGCGCACCTCCTTGCCCGCGATGGAGAAGGGGCGCGCCAGCTCGGCCAGGATCTGGCACACCAGCACCTCGACAAACGCGATCCGGCTCACTTCATTGAGAATGACGGTAAATTCGTCGCCGCCGATGCGCGCCACCGTGTCGGTCGCGCGCACGCACGCCTGCAGGCGCTGCGCGCACTGTTGCAGCAGCAGGTCGCCGGTATCGTGGCCGAAGCGGTCGTTGACTTCCTTGAAGCCGTCGAGGTCGATGAAGAGCAGGGCCAGCGCGAATTCGGTGCGGGCCGCGCGCCGCACGTCGTGCTCGAGCCGTTCGCGGAACAGGATGCGGTTGGGCAGGCCGGTCAGGCTGTCGTAATAGGCGTTGCGCAGGATTTGCGCTTCCGACGCCTTGAGTTCGGAAATGTTGCGCGCCGTGCCGGTGAGCGCATCGACCGTCCCATCCTGGTTGATGACCGGCATCAGGATGTAGCGGTAGGTGTGCGTTGTGCCGTCGGCCAGGATGCACTCCAGTTCGCCGCGGCCGGTCGCGCGCGTCTCGGCCACGGCGTGCAGGTCGCGCCCGAGCTGGGCCGCGTAGCCGGGGCAGAAATCGGCCAGCCGATGCTCGCTCGCGGGCGTGCCGAGCAGCCGGGCCAGCGCCTGGTTGGCATACAGGATATTGCCGTCGACATCGACGATGTATTGCAGGTCGGGAGTGGACGAGAGCAGGGTGTCGAAGCGATGCGTGACTTCATCTTTTTCGATGAAATACGCTTGCAGCGACTCGCTCAGGGCCTGGTCGATGGATTCGTTGAAACGGATCAGGTCGTCGTTGGCCAGTTCAGCCGCGGCATGATCGGCATCGGCCCACAGGCGCATGACGCTGGCGCGCAGCGCGCGGAACTCGGCAACGGTGTCGTTGGCGCTGAAGCCGTCGTTCATGCGGCCGGTGCCGTGCAGCTCGGCCTGGGTGTCGGCTTGATGGAGCTTGGCGTGGCCGCGTGCCTTGTCGGCCTGCTCGGACGCGGACTGGGGCTGGTCGAGATCGTCGGCGATGGCCGCCAGGATGCCGGCGGCGTGGTCGCGCAGGCGCTCCGCCGGCATGTGGCGCGCCGCCGGAATGGTGCGTGCAAACTCGTCCCAATGCTGCAGGATGGCCGGCAGGTTGGTGCGAATGAAACGTGCAATGCGCGCTTCGGGCTTGTGTAGTGGCTCGTTCATGGCTTCTCATACGATCGCGGAAACAGTTTGGACAAGCATGCCGCGCATAAGTTCTGCAAACAGGGTAACTATTTCCGCCGGGATTGCGGCCTCCTGCCATTGACGGGATCGTGGGACGCCGCGGGCCAGCGGCGTTATGGTCGGAGTCGTACTGTTCCCATCGCTGGCCACGCCGCGCAGCGCGACAACCACGTGAGGAGGATCGCGAGCATGAATACGTCAGACTGGTTTGAAGGCATCGACCGCCTGCGTCAGCGGCAAGGAAATGCCATGGACCGCCTCGGCCTCGGGGCGCGCGTGACGCCGTCGCACGTCGTCGCCAGCGCCCCCGGGCTGCGCCTGCGCTGTTATGGCGCGGGCACGGCGCACTGTCCGCCGTTGCTGATCGTGCCGGCGCCGATCAAGCGCTGGTACATCTGGGACCTCTCGCCCGAGCGCAGCGTGGTGCGCAAGGCGCTCGCGCAAGGGTTCGGCGTGTACGTGATCGAGTGGAGCGCGCCGCCGCGCACCGGCGGCACGCTCGGGCTGGCAGATTATTCGGGACCGATGATCGATGCCTGCGTCGACGCCATCGCCCGGATCAGCGCGTGCCGCCGGGTATTCCTGTGCGGCCACTCGCTGGGCGGCATCCTTGCCGCGCTGTACAGTGCCTGGCGGCCGGAACGCGTGGCCGCGCTGGCCCTGTTCGAGGCGCCCGTCAACTTCAATTCGACCGCGCCGGTCGTGCGGCGCATCGCCGGGACGGCGTTGCTGGCCAGCGTGCCGCGCGACCGGTCGCGCCGGATTCCGGGTTCGGTCCTGAGCGCCATCTTCGCCAACGCCGCGCCGGGCGCCTTCTATGCCGGTCCCGGTATCGACTTCCTGGCCAGCGCTGTCTCTCCCAACCATCTGGCGACCCATCTGCGCGTGCAGCGCTGGGCGCTCGATGAATTGCCCATGCCGCGCCTCTTGTTCGACGAGGCGGTCGCGCTGCTGTTCGCTCAAAACAGTTTCATGCGTGGAGAACTGGTGCTCGGCGGGGTCAGGCTGGCCCCGCACCAGGTCACGGCCCCCCTGTTGACGCTCTACCGCCCGTTCAGTTCACTCGCGCCGCCCGATACCGTGCTCGGCTTCCATGGCGCCGCCGGCAGCGCGCACAAGGTGCTGCTGCCGTACCTGGGTGATGTCGGGGTGGCGCTGCAGCACGTTGGTCCGCTGGTGGGCGACAGCGCGCATCTGGTCGTGTGGCCGCGCGTGCTGGACTGGCTTGCACAGCTTTCGCCGGTCCCGCGCCTGGTCCACTAGCGCCGGCCCATTGACGGATTCGTCAGGCGTTCGGGCGGCGCGGCGCTGTCGCCGGGCTCGGACCCGTTCGTGTGCCCCTATACCCATTTCAAGGAGGACACCATGCAACCCTTGTTCAGGCGCACCATGTGCGCTGTTCTCACGGCCGCGCTGGCCTGGCATGTGCCGGCCGCGCCCGCGCAGCCGGACGCGCGCGCCGTGTCCGCGCCCCGTGCGCAGCCGGGCGCGGATCCGGCGCATCTGGCTCAGCTTAGCTCGCTAGGGCTGGCGCTGCATGTGCGCCAGTGGAGCGAGGCGGCGCTGCGCGCCAATGCGCTCGACCACACCCCGCCGCCGCCCGGTTCCATGCGCGCGTACCGTGAGCAATTTGGGCCGGCGCGCAGTGCGCGGGCGCTGGCGATCTTCCATCTGGCCCTGTACGAAGCCCTCAACGCCATCGGACGCGCCTATCCGAGCTACACCGGCATGCATCCGGCGCCGGCCGCCAGCGCGCCCGACGCCGCGCTGGCGCGTGCCGCGCGCGATACCCTGGCGGCACTGTACCCGGCGCAAGCGGCGACCTTCGAGCATGCTTACGAGCGCGGCATGGCCCGGGTGCAGGCGGGGCGCGCGCGCGACAACGGCGCCGAGACGGGCCGGCGTGCGGCCGCCGCCGTGCTGGCGCTGCACCCGTCGCGTACGGCCACCTACGAAGACCGCAGCGTCGGCGTCGACTTTTTTCCGAGCAATGCGCCCGGCAAATGGCGGCCCGACCCGGTCAGCCGCGACCCGCTGGCGCTGGGCGCCGTATGGCAGCCGGTGCGCCCATTCGTGCTGCCCGCGGCCCTCGCTTTCCGGCCCGGCCCGCCGCCGCCGCTCACCAGCAGCGCCTACGCCGCCGCGTTCGAGGAAGTCAGGCAGCTCGGCGGCGATGGCGTGACCACGCCCACCCGGCGCACCCCGGCGCAAACCGTGGCCGGCATTTTCTGGTCGTACGACGGCTCGCCCCGGATCGGCACGGCTCCGCGCCTGTACAACCAGATCGCGCTCGAGATCGGCGAGCGGCGCGCCCTGGGCGGCATGCGGATGGCGCGCATGCTGGCCCTGGTCAACGTGGCGCTGGCCGATACCTGCCTGACGGTGTGGGGCACCAAGTACACCGAGCAATTCTGGCGTCCGGTGACCGGCATCCGCGAAGCGTCGGCCGGCAGCGGCCCGAGCGGCCTGGGCCACGGCAATCCGGCCACCAGGGGCGATCCGCAATGGACGCCGCTGGGCGCGCCGGCGAGCAACACCTCGGCCCCGGATTTCACGCCGCCGTTTCCCGCCTACCCGTCCGGCCACGCCAGCTTGGGCAGCGCGCTGTTCCAGACCCTGCGCCGCTTTTACGGCACCGACGCGATCGCCTTCAGTTTCATGTCCGATGAATTCAATGGCATCACGCGCGACAATAGCGGCCAGGTGCGCCCGCGCCTGGTGCGCAGCTTCGCCAACCTGAGCCAGGCCGAAGAAGAAAACGGCCAGAGCCGCATTTACCTGGGCGTGCACTGGCAGTTCGACAATCGCGCCGGATCGGCGGTGGGGCGGCGCGTGGCCGACTACGTGTACGACCAGGGCTTGCTGCCCCCTTCGTCCCGAGCCGGCATGCCGAACAGCCCATGAGCGGCCAGACGCGCTGTCGCCACTCATGGCTGGCGCGCCTGCCTCATGCTCAGCAGGGCTTCAAGGCGCCGGTCGTCGCGCAGGAAGAGGGCATGGTCGGCGTGCCCTCCGGCCAGCGAGCGCCAGCCAAGATAGAGCCCGTAAGCGCGTTCGCGCCGGTAGCGTGATTCCGCGCCGCTCTGGCGGCGCGACTCGGCCATGAACTGCGCGATCTGGTTCGCGCAGTGGGCCGTGAGAACCGCGTAAGAATATTGATGTTGCATGGCAATCTGGCGGGTCATGATGGTTCCACGGCTCCCTGGCTGGCGACATGACTCCTGCCCCCTCGTTGCGCTGCAAGCGGAACTCCTACACGGCCATGCTCCCTGATTGGACAGAGCGCCCCGCCAGAGGTTCCGCCATCGTGCGCGCCGTGCTGTCATGAAGGGGCAATCGTGCGCACTGCCGGCCGACGTTCCATTACGATGAGAAATGACTTCAAAAATTGCCAACGACGAGCGCATCAATTTCAGCGACCGGCTCAAAACCGCGCTGCTGGCGGCAGGCGTGCCGACCGCACCCGCAGCGTTCGTGTACGCGTTTAACTTGCGTGCCGATGGCTCTGCGGTGACGGTGCACGCGGCGCGCAAATGGCTCAACGGTGAAGCCATTCCCACCCAGGAAAAGGTGCTGATCCTGGCCAATTGGCTCAGAGTGCATGCCGCCTGGCTGCGCTACGGCGAAGCCGAAAACGCCGACATGGTCATTTCCGTTATCCCGGAAGTGCTGTTGTCGACCGCCAATCTGGCCCTGATCAAGGATATCGTTTCCTTGCCGGCTTCCACGCAGCACATCCTGCGCGAGATCGTCGACTCCTTTTTGCGCAACCACCGCAGCGGACACCTGCGTTCCGACAAAAAAGGGGTGCATCAGTAGACGGGGGGCCGGCTGGGGTTAATGCCTGGCTTGGCGGCAACGGCCTGCATGAAGGGCGCCATCCCGACCGTGCTGGCCTGGCCGCCGTTCAGTGCCACCGCATCGGCCAGCGACAGGGTCGAGCAAGCGTTCGCGGTGCCGGTTTCCGGGATGTCGCGCGCGCCCACGGCGCCGATCATGTGCGCCATGAACTGCGCCGTGACGCGCGTGATGTTGAGCATGCGGCGCCCGCGCTCGTCGGTGGCGAATGGCGACGTGGCGGATATGTGTTCTCAGGTACTAAGGGTGAATGTTGTCCGGCGTTGTGCAAGCTGGTGTCGTTGGACATGAGTACGTTGGCGATCATGAATTGGCTGACGCGTGGGGCGGCCAGAGTGATCAGTTCGAGTGTGAGTGCGATGGCAGACGGGAAGGCGAAGGATTGCCGCCAGCCGTCCAGCGTGCCTATCAGCGCCTTGACCGACACCTCGCGCCGCTCGTCGGCCGGAGTGAAATCTATAGCACGCTCAAGCTGAAGGGCGTTGCCCGTGAATTCCCGGCTCACCTCGGCGTAGGACAGGTGGCGCACACCGAGCGCTCGGTCGTGAGTCACCGCTGCCTTCCCGGTGGCCCGACTGAGGACGACGAAGTGGTTCAGATTCCAGTGCACGATAGCGGGGGTCTTGAGTTGTGGCAGTTCCTCCAGCGTGAGGGGGGCGCATGGGAGAGGTGCAGCCGCCGGGCATACTCCGCCAGGTTCACCATGCTGGTGCCGTTGAGGGAGATGGGGAAGCGTCCGCGCAGGGTGGACAGGTCGGTACGATACCCAAGGCAGGATGCGGCCAGGGCCAGACAGGCAAGCCCGCACTCGACTGCTTCTGTTTGGAGTATCGGCGGCAACCGCGTGCTCGGAAACAGGGGCGGTGCGACTACAGCATGTAGACCCGGATCAGGACCTTGATACACGCCCGCATGCGTACGTACGGTGCATGCAAACGCCTGTGGTCAAGGGCTCTGTGCGGTGCGCAAAGAAGTGTGCGCAAATCAGCCCGGCATGATCCGCGCGAGGGAGGCGCTTTCGTCGATCCGCTTCTGCTGGTCGAAGCTGCCGCGCAAGACATGATGTACAGCTTATGTGACAAAGTATGACAACGAAAGTAGACGGCGCCATCGACGCGCCGAAGAAGAAAGTGGGGCGAAGCTCAAACTGCAAGGCGGGCAGCGCAAGCAAGTCGTCCTGGACGTGCACTGGCAGTTCGACAAGCGCGCCGGATCGGCGGTGGGGCGCCGCGTGGCCGACTACGTGTCCGGGCATGGGCTGGTCGCGCCCGACGATCAGCGTTCGCGCCAGCCGGCCCAGTAGCGCGCCATGTCCGCCTCGCGGCTGGCCAAAAATTCCCCCTTGCCGACGGTCACGAGACTGGTGGAAAAACCCGGTTCGGCCGCGACGGCCTGCATGAAGGGCGCCATCTCCGCCGCGTGCGAGGTGGCGTTGTCGACGATCAGCATGCCGTGCGGGCGCAGCACGCGCCGGATGTCGGGCCACCAGCCGACATATTCGGTGCGCTCGGAATCGAGGAACAGCACATCGCAGCTGCTGTCGCCCGAGCGCGCCAGCAGCTGGCCGGCATCGCCCTCGACCTGATCGATGTAGCGGCCCAGGCCGGATGCCGCGAAATTCTCGCGCGCCATGCGCAGCTTCGCCGGCGCCATCTCGACCGTGGTGACCTTGCCGCCGTTCGGTGCCACGGCATCGGCCAGCCACAGGGTCGAGTAACCGTTCGAGGTGCCGATTTCCAGGATGTCGCGCGCGCCCATGACGCCGATGACGTGCGCCAGGAACTGCCCGGTGCCGCGCGTGATGTTGAGCATGCGGCGCCCGCGCTCGTCGTTGGCGGCGTCGTTTTCCTCGCCGAAGCGTTCGATGTCGCTTAGCAGCTTGTGCAGAGTGGCATTCACGGTGCGGTTCCTGTCCGGTTGCTGAGTGGATGGAAATTATCGCATCTCAGCCATCCACGCGCAGGTGCGGGGCGCGGTCGGTATAGCTTGGCGTGACCGTCACGCCATCGACCGTGATGGTGCTAAACCTGCCGTTAAGGCTGACCGCGCTCATCATCCTCAGCACCGTGCCGCCGCTCACATACACGAGGTGGCCGAATCGTTCGTGCAGCGTTCCGGACCGATGGGCAATCTGATGTGTGCTTGACCGCCGAGGAACCCAGCCAATTGCCCGACCATGAGTTTATTAATCAAGGTCCTACGCGAAGTTGACGAAGTTGGCGTGGTGATGGGAAAGGGCAGGATGGTAATTGACTACCGGAAGCCGTAGGGCGGGATGAGCAGCTAAACGCAAAGGGCCGGGAGAACCCAGCCCTTTTCGTTTTGGAAGCAACAATCAACTGTCGGGCACCTCGAATAACCCGTGATTTCGCGGTTGCCTGCGAACGGGGGTGTTTGAATGTGGCCCGCATTGCGCGAGCGACGTTGTTTCCCGACCTCTTTTTCAGGCTACGTTGCTCAAATTCGGCGGCCCGAACGGACCTCGGGCGTTAGAACGCCTCGATACCTGCCTCCTTCAAGTAGACGAGGCGCTGCAAGTTGTAGGCAGCGACCTTCCAGTTCAGGTGCAGCGTGGCGCGCGCCAGGCCAATGGAGCGCAACGCCTTGCCGCCCATCTGGGCCATGCCCGCGAACACGTGTTCGACGCGTGCGCGTGTCTTGGCGATGCGATGGTTGCGGCGCTGCTGGGCATCGGAAATCGGCTTGTCCTTGCTACCTTTGCGCTGGATGTGCATGCGCCAGCCCTGCTTGTTCAACCGCGCTTCGCGCTCGCCGTCGACGTAACCCTTGTCGGCCAGGATGTTGCGATTCGTGTTGGAGGGATCGAGCACCTCCTCGAAATGCGTGGTGTCATGTTCGCTGGCCGTGCTGACCTTGATCTTGCGCACCAGCTTGTAGCGTTTGTCGGCGTTGACCGAGACCTTATAGCCGAAGTAGGACTTGCCGTGTTTCTTCGTCCAGCGCGCTTGCGTATCCTTCTGACGCCGCTTGGCCGGCTTCCAGCCGGCCGGTATCGCGCCTTGCATGACCAGGGTTTTCTCTTCCTTGTTCAGCGACTGTTTCGGCGCCTGCACAATGCTCGCGTCGATCATCTGCCCGCCGCGCGCAATGTAGCCGTGCTGGGACAGTTGGCGATTGACCGCATCGAATACGCTCTCGCTGGCGCCGGCCTGGATCAAGCGCTCCTTGAAAGTCCAGATCGTCGTCCGATCCGGGATCTGACTACTCGCGCGCAAGCCGGCAAAGCGCTGGAAGCTCAAGCGATCGAGCAGCTGGAATTTCATCTGCTCATCGCTCAAGTTGAACAGCTGTTGGATCAACAGTACGCGCACCATCAATTCGGTGGGGAAAGGCGGACGGCCGCCGCGCTCGCGGCTAGGGCGTGGTGCCGCAAGGTCGACCTCGGCAGCCAGGGCGGCGAAGTCGACATGCCGCTCCATCACCACCAGTGCATCGCCGAGCTTGTTCAGCTTGGCTTCGCGCTCTTGGTCAGCAAACAGACTGGTCTTGATCATGAAAAATTACGTCAGAGTCGAGGCACCGATATCATGCCAGATTCACGAGGGTTTTTCGAGGTGCCCTGTAGATATCCCGCACGGTCAACGTTTTTTGCGCTTCCCGAATGGGCCCACGCTTGCACAATTGCATGAGCTCGTCGATTATGCGTGCGGCCTTGCCGAAGGCTTCTTCCGGATGCTTTTTTAAACTGTAGCGATAGCGTTTGTAACTGAAAGGCATTTCGTGCCGGTAGCGCATTGCAGTTCCTTCGCTGATGGCAGGAAATCCAATGGTGCGATGCTGCGCAACAGGCTGTTGGCACTACTGCCCTAGGCTTGGGCCATTGCGCGTAACGTCTCTTGCTGTTCGGCTGTCCACTTGCGCTTGCGACCTGTATGACGCCCTTCATGCATGCCTATTTGGCCTTGCTTGTTCCAGCGGTGCCGCCATGCCTCGACACTGTTGAGATGAGCATGGAATTTTGTCCGCGGCTTGTTGCAATGTCAGCCCTTGGCTCAACCGCACTATCGCTTGTGCTCTTTCCGGGCACGTGGATGCGGATGAAACACGCCCATTTCTAGAAATTTCCGTTGCTCAACTTCCGTCAGTATTGGTAATTACATTACATCAACTCTTGCGTCGGCCTCTTTTAAACTTTGACAGCAAAAATTAACGAACTACTTAGCCTTTATTTTATAGCGATGCATTTTTAGCTGGTGGGGCCGGATTGTTCTCTGGAAGCGGGTTGTCGTACACAATTGTTCCATCTTGCAGGGCGACAAGGCGGCGCGCGCTCGCAATCGTTTCCGCCCGGTGTGCGACGATGATCCTTGTCATGTTCAACGTGCTGATTGCCTTGTTAACCATACTCTCCCGTACCACGTCGAGAGCACTTGTCGCCTCGTCCATCACCAAGATCTTTGGACGTTTATACAAAGCTCTTGCCAAAAGCACGCGCTGCTTCTGGCCGCCGGACAGGCTGCTTCCCATATCTGCAACGAGCGTTTCGTAGCCCATTCGCATAGCATCAATGTCCGCATCCACCTGTGCAAGGCGCGCACAGCGTTTGATGTCTTCCATTTCGTAACGTTCGTCGTAGAAGCAGATGTTTTCCTTGAGCGAGCCGGCCAACAACACATCATCCTGCATCACGGCCGCAAGGGCGCGGCGGTAGGCGCGAACGCCAAGCTGGGAGATCGGCATTCCTCCGTAGCGAATCTCCCCGTGCGTTGGTTTCAGATTTCCCAGCATCAGCTTTACGAGCGTTGTCTTGCCGCAGCCGGAAGGTCCGACGATCGCCACGGAGTCACCTGGCTCGATGGTAAGGTTGATATTGCGAAGCACCCATGGGTCGGTGTCGCTGTAGCGGAAGCTGACCTGGGTCAATTCCAGCTTAGGTACTATCTGGTCCACGTCGTGCGAACTCTCTACCTCAGATTCCCCCTGCTCAAGCACAATATCTGCCAGCCGTTCGCAATGCAATGAGAGCATTTTGAAATCGATGAACACGTTGATCAGGGCCATCATGCGCGTAGTGAACATCGCGCTATAGACGGTTACCGCTATCAGCATGCCGACCGTAAATGACCCATCCATGACCAGTCCGGCGCCGAGCCATAACACCATTGCAGCCGAAAGTGCGCCAATCGTCATGTTGATATTACTGAACCATAGCCCCATTGACTGCGTACGGGCGCTGCGATTCATCGTATCGGTTTTCATCGCCAACCAACGTGCGCGCCGGTCGAGTTCACGCCCGAACAGTTTGATTGGGCCCATTGCCCGTATTGTTTCCATCAGACAGGTTTGCTCCCTGGCCGCGAGCGTCATGCCTTCCAGACTCGCGTCCCGCAGGGGGCGATACGACACCCCACGAACAAGAGCGTAGAGGAGGACGGTGGCGGCCGCCACGCCCGCCAGCAGAGCACTATAAAATATCATCATTACCATCGTCAGGATCGCCATGATGCCATCGAGGACTGCGGCCACAGCACGCGTGGTCAACAGGTCCTGGATCGGGCCGACCGAACCGAAGCGCGACATGACATCACCGAGCTGACGTTTCTCGAACCAGTGCATGGGGAGACGGACCATTTGGCCGAATACATCGCTGACCCATTGAAGGTTTAAGTGTGTGGTCAGGTAAAGAATCGTAATTCCGCGCATCTGTGACAGAGCCCATTGTGCGAGCACCAGTAGAAGAAGCCCAAGCATAAGCACATTACGCAAGCTCTTGTCGTTGGACATTAGTACGTTGTCGATCATGAACTGGTTGATCCGTGGAGCGGCCAACATCAGGAGTTCGAGTCCTAGCCCGGATATTTCATGAGTCTGCCAATCTGAGGGCCGGGGTGCGCCGAACATGGCTGCGGCATGTTGATTGCTCGCTTCCTGGTGTCGGTTCTGCCGCGCGGCCTGATTGCAGACGTAACTCCCCCTACCCCCGTTGCTTTATAGCGTGCCGGGGACAGCACTTGGCGGGCTTATGGTGCCAGCGCGCGGGCGGCAGTGAGGAAGACGTGCTTGAGTGGATGTTGGGATGCGAGCATGACGCGCACGCGCCGCGTGTTGCGCACGACGGCCGCGCCGATCTTGAGCAGTTTGATGCGGATCGTCGCCGTGCAGGCGCGTGCCAGTTCCGTGCCAACCAAAGCCAGGCGGCGCAAATTGATCATCAGGGTATAGGCGAACGCTGCCAGTAGCAGCCGCAGTTGGTTGGCCTGGAATTTATGGCAGCTCGCACGGCGTCCGAACAAATCGAGCTGCGCCTCCTTGATACGGTTCTCTGCTTCGCCACGGGCGCAATACACGCGTTCGTACAGTGCCTTGGGACCCCCAGTCAGGTTGGTGACGATGAAACGCGGGTTGGCGCCGCGCGCATCGTGTTCCAGCCGCGCGATGACGCGCCGTTGCCGATCCCACGTCCCCGCCGCATAAGTGAATTCTCCAATCATGCGCTGCTTGGAACCGGCCTTCTGATACATCTCGGCCAGTGCCAGTTCGGCCAACTCTACTCGTTGCAGCAACGCTGAGTTCTTTTGCAAGCCGACGATATAGTGCAGCCCCCATTTCTCGAAGCGGCGCAGAGCTTGATGACGGCAGAACCCGGAATCGCCGCGCACGATGATGCGGATGCGTGGCCAAGCCTGGCGCAAGCGCCGGGAGATCAATTTGATTAATGCGCTGAGGATACCGGCCGGATCGCGGCTGCTGGGCCGCAAGACGCAGGCGAGGATATCCTGGCCACAAAAGACGTACAGCGGCAAGTAACAGTAATTGTCGTAGTAGCGGTGGAAGTGGGACTTCTCTTGCTCTCCATGCAGCGGCATGTGGGTGGCATCGATGTCGAGCACCAGTTCCTTGGGCCGCTTAGCTTTGCTGGCGATGAACTGATCGAGCAGAACGCCATGCAGGGCGGCCGCCTGCGCGCGCGTGGAGGACGTTTCAAGCCGGCTCAGCGTCGGCGCCGAGGCCAAGTCATCGGCCCGGCCCACTGCCGTTTGCATGGCCAAGTCGCGGCGCAGCACATTGTGGTCACAGACGTCCTCCCAGCCACAGCACAGGCCGTACACGCGCTGCGCGAGCAAGTCGCGCATGCTGTGCGAAACGCTGGCACGACGGCGTCGATCCTCGAATACGCGCGCAATCGCTTTGCTTAAGCCGATGCGCTGATCCACTTGGCGCAGCAGCAGAACCCCGCCGTCGCTGACGATGTCGCCGCCGTCGAATGACGCCTCAACGACGCGCCGTCCAACCCTCCCCAACTTGATCGGTTCATTGGTACAATTTGGCATCGGCGGTCCCCGGTTGTGATTGGCGTCAGATACCAGTAACAACGCGCTTCGGCACGGGATCGCCGACCTCTACTCACGAAATATCCGGGCTAGCGCCATGACAAACAGCAGACTGACCGACTGCCACCAGCCATCAAGCTTGCCCATCAACGCCTTGACGGATATTTTGCGCCGCTCATCGGAGGGAGCGAAATCTGTCGTGGGGGCCAATTCCAGGGCGCTGCCGGTGAATTTGCGGCTGGTTTCCTCGTAGGACAAGCGGCGCAAGCCGACCGCAGGGTCGTGAATCAGCACTTCCTTGGCCGTGGCTCGACTTAACACGACAAAATGGTTTTCGCCCCAGTGCAGGATGGCCGGGGTCCGTAAATGAGGCAACTCTTCCAGGGTCAACAATACTGGCCGGCTGGACAGACGCAGGCGATCAGCGTACTCCACCAAGCTAAGCATACTGATCCCGTTGAGTGATATAGAGAAGCGCGCGCGCAGAGCTGCCAGATCGGTCCGCAAGCCGAGGTAGGAGGCGACCATGGCCAGACATGCGAGGCCGCATTCGGCCACCTCCGTCTGAAGAATTAGCGGAAGGCGTCCGCCGCGAAAGAATGGTGCCGTAGCCACGTCATTCCCCTAACTTCCAGCGAAGGAACATATGTACCGTATTAAGACTGCGTACAGGGCCACGCACCTCAATCGTCTTTTCGCCGATTTTGCATACCTCGACAACTTGCGGCATTCCGTATAGCCATTTGACCCGCGAGCCCCATCCCATTTGAAAACAAACACAGTCAAGCTTTGCAGAAGAAGGGCCCATCTCATAGCCTATCTTCAACATCACCTGATGAAGTTCCGGTAAAAACCCGCGGGCGGCATCTCGGGTGAAAATGTTCATTTTAGCGGGCAAATCCCGGTAGGGGCCTATCACTAGGAACATGCAAAAATATGTAGGAATGAGAATTTCCAGATGGGCTACATCAGTCCACAGATAAATCAATAGTGAACCGAACAATGCGCCGAGTGCACATAAAACGGCGAACCCTTTTAACTGCGTCAGGGATTGAAACGGCCACAGATACCGCCAAATTTGGTGTACACGTTTTGTAGCGGAGATTGTAAAACGCGGGTTGGTCTTTGATTTAAGACGGGCGGGGATATCTTGAGAAATCGACATATCGAACTCCTAAAATGTGGCCGGAAAGTTCTCGCGGCCACGTCGGTTTAGCGCATTACGCCATCATTTGCATTACTTTTCCCCCAGCAGGTCCAACGTAACATAAAGGGCTATCGTCGCCAGGCGTCGTCACCGGTTTCATGTGCCTCACGCCATCTTTGTCGATATAGGTCTGATCAATCTTCTCCGTGAAATGGCCTTGGTGATGCCGCTCCATCAAATAGAGGGCGCCGATCCCAACGCCAACACCGATAGCGCCCCCGACTAAAGTGCCTAGTGGGCCGAGGAGGGAGCCGTATCCCGCCCCTTGAATGGCGGCAGTAAGGAATGTGGTCGCAGCTACGCCGGCAACCGCGCCGGTCATTCCTGCGATGCCCGTTTCTAGCCTAGTCTCGAACGTGGTAATCACGGGCTCGACCCAAACCCCGGTGATTGGACCTTCCCATACGTTATCGCCGGGCCGGATTGGATCGATTTCAGGAAGTGGGTTTTCGAGAATCGGGGTGACGCCTTGAATCTTTACGACGGCATCTTGAATGCCTTGAATACCGACTGCGAAAAGGTCGTATTCCACTGCGCCAGCAGGGAGGCCCGCAATCGAGCCCGGGGTGCCCCACCCGCCGCTATCGGTGCCACCACCACCGCCGTCAACTTCCAGTCCGCCAACGAGTTGGCTTAACAAATGTTTATCCAGCACTTCCATGACATTCTCCATCAGATGATTTTTATCGTACTCCGCGCATGCACGATAAGATTTGGCGTTGGTCATAGCGCGGCGCCAAGTGTCAGCACTTCTTTTCTTTCATTTCCGTTCGAGTGGCATACGGTCCTTTGCCGCACTAATGAGAGGGTCAACAATCCACTCGATCAATGTACGACGATCATTGAATATGTCCGCCTCTAATGTCAGGCCCGGCTCAAAGGGCTTGGGTTTGCCGTACATCATTAGCGAGTTGGTCGCCAAGGCGACAGTTGCCCGATACATCGGAATATCGCGGATGTTTGGGGTATCTGGCGTCCTGGCGCTGTCATTAATAGGGTTAAGCTCAACCTGCTTAATTGTGCCTGTCACCAAACCGTACTTCTGATACGGGAAGGCATCTATGCGCATTTGGACCAGCTGGCCCACGGCGATAGACGATTTTGCTTGTGAAGGTATGAGCAGCGTTGCCTCAAGCACGCTATCCGTCGGGAGAATGGTGGCTAGTACCGCCCCCGGTTGCACCGACTGCCCTACGTCGTAGCCCAATGCTGTAATAGCACCTGCGGAGGGTGCCGTGACCCGTAGTGTGCTTCGTCCTTCGTGCTCCGCCGCCTCTTGCTCGATTGCGGCGAGACTTTGTTCGGCTTCGGTGATAGCGATTTTTTCACGTCCGGCGAGTGAGTCTGCTTCATTTCGCACTTGAAGCAAGGTGCCGCGTGCGTTGCCGAGGTTGACCTTGAGCGCATTGCGTTTGGCCAGCTCGACATTCAGGGCGTTCTTGTACTGCGCAAGTGTGGCCGGCGACACAAAGCCCTGTTGAGCAAGGGTCTGTTGTCGGTCGTATGAAGTCTGGGCGCTCTTGACCAGTTCGTCACCGATGGTGATCGCGCCAAGATGCGTTGTTAGTTCGGCCCGCAGCAGTCGCTGCTGATCGGCGAGGGCACTGCCGCGCAACGCCAGTTGCTGGAGCGTGGCGTCGCGATGCTTGGCGATCTGCTCCCGGCGCAGGGAGAGTGAGGCGCCGATGCGCGCATCGATCGAACCAGTCCCCCCAATTCGCTCGGCTGACAGATCGAACAGCACCTGCCCTGGCCTGACCACCTGGCCCTCCTGGACGTGGCGCGCGACGATGCGTCCAAATTGTGGGGTGACCGCCTTGATGGCGCCGCCGGCATAGACCAACTGGCCAGACACCCGGACTTTGCTGCTGTATTCGCCGAATGTGAGAAGCAGCCCTAGCGCAAGCACGACTGCGGCCCCGCACGCGGCAGCGACCTTCATTGGCACGGGGCGGGCCAACACGATCGCGCCAGCTTTGCGGCTACGGCGGGCCTCGATTACTTCAACCCGTATCGGCACAAGATCCAAATGAATCTCCTATATAGCCAGCCCATTGGATGAGCAGCGTTAGAGGTGTGATTGGTGTCGCATGGCGCACATCTGCAGACAAGCTGAGAGCTAGCTCTTGAGGCACGCACTACAAGAATATCAACGTGGTTATAGACGCCACGCGTTAAAGTAAAGTTCAAAATATTTTTGTCGTATGAGCTTACTTCCGCCGCTAACTCGACTTTGTGGTGTGGGGCCAAACCAAGCTGTAGGGGGGAGCGTGCACTATTTCGAATGGTCGAGATCTCACGTGCAAGCTCAAGCAGTTGCCCGCAGTTGAGGGCTCGGCGTTGTGCGCAAAGAAGTGTGCGGAAATAACCATGGAAAACCTTGCGCAAATGGCCGTAAAAATCGCGTCTATTCGATAGTCTGAAAGACTGCCCCTTTCGAAAAGAGCCTTCAACACGGGCACTTTCAAGGGGGCGACGGCGGTTCGTTTCGCCGTCGGGCGGGCATGACGCGCATGGCGACTCGCCGACGTCCTGCCCGCCAACGGCAGGGCGCGTCGTTTTTCTCGCCAAAACGTTCGCTGTCGCTTAACAGCGTGTGCACAGTGGCATTCACGCTGCGGTTCCTGTCTGGTTGCTGAGTGGACGGAACTTATCGCGTCTCACCCACCCACGCGCAGGTTGAGGGCGCGGTCGGTATAGCTTGGCGTGACCGTCATGCCATCGACCGTGATGGTGTCGAACTTCCCTTTCAGGCTGGCCGCGCTCATCACCGTCAGCACCGTGCCGGCGGCCGGCTTGTAGCCGTTCTGAAACGTCACGCGCAGGGTGCCGCCGCCGATGGTGGCCGTGCCGCCCACCGTCAAGGCGCTGTAGGCGCCGCTGGCCAGCGTCAGCTGCAAGTTGGCTCCCGCCAGCTGGGTGTACTGTCCGCGCAGCGCGACCGGCGCCGCCGCGCTGGCGATCAGCGTGCCGCCGCTCACATACACGTCCCCAGTACCGAAGGCCGTGCCCGACCGGGCTTCCAGCGCGCCCGCTTCGAGTTGGGTGCCGCCGCTCCAGCTGTTGTTGCCGGTGAGCGCCAGGGCGCCGCTGCCTTGCTTGACCAGCTTGCCGCTGCCGGTAATATCGTTGCGCCAGCTGTCGCTCGCGTGGAAGCCACCCCTGGCCGCATCCATCACCAGTACCACGTTGCCGCTCAGGACGCCGTAACCGTCGGCCGCATTGAACAGGTTTAAGCGGCCCCAGCCCTCGGGATCGTCCATCACCGGGTAGCCCGACGCGAGCGCCGTGGTTTTCAGTACCGCCCGGCGCTGGGCCGCGCTGAGGTAGGGCAATCGCGTCTCCAGCAGCACTTCGGCGCCTTTCGGCACCGCCGCCGGTACATTGCCGGCGGCGATTTGCGGAAAGCCGTAGGTCAGGCGGCGCAGGTAGTTGGCCTTGTTGACGGCATGGTCGGCGAAGCGGTCGCCGGCCGGCGTGCCCGACTGGGCCAGGGCGCGCAAGGTCTCGGCCGTCGTGCCGGTCAGAGTCATCAGGGTCGTGTGAGCCTGGGTGTAGGCGGCGCTCTTGCTGGCGGCGTTGGCCGGATCGAGCAGGTTGGCGGCGGCCACGGCTTGCGCCTGCACCCTTCCGCTGAGCACGTCGAGCGGCGAATGCATGCCGGCCCAGATGCGCGTTTCGCCCATTTCCAGCGCGCGGCTGAGGATTTCCTGGTAACGCTCGGGCAAAACGTAAGCCATCCCGAGGGCGTCGCGCATGGCTTCGGCCGAGTGGCCGCTGGTAAAGCCGCCGTCGGTGGTCGGCGTCTTGCTCTTGGCCGGCTCCAGCGCCGGCAGCACCACCACGCTGGCGCTCCAGCGGTACGGGCGGGCGTATTTGTAGAAGCGCTTGGCCGGTTCGGTGGAGCCGTTGTTGCCCATCGCGCCGATCAGGTCGACCACGCCGCCGAAGGCGGCATTGGCGCTGCCGCCCACGCCGCGGTTGTTGCCCGCATCGTTGTACAGCACCGTGATGGCATCCGCCGGCACGCCGTTGATGGTGGTCGTCTGCCGGGCCGCTTCGCGCCAGGCGCCGGTGAGGGGGCCGAGGCCTTCGGTCATGCTGTAGCCCTTGCCGCGGCGGTCGTCCATGTAGGCGGCCAGCGCCTGGGCCGGCGTGCGGTTTCTGGTTGCCTGCACCACGTACTCTATATTGGCGTTGTGGATGGCCTGGTTGCGCACGCTGCCGTCGGGCGTGCCGTCGTTCGGCACGCCGCTCCAGCCGGAGGCCGCCACCGCCGCAAAGCCGTCCACGGCCGGCGCGGCCGCGCCCGCGTCGACCGTCTCGCTCAGCGGCTGCCAGATTTCCTTGAAGCCGGCCAGCACGCGCACGCCGGCGTTGGTGGCGATGGTGGCGTAGCGGGCGTCGCCGCGCTGGTTGGTGGCGGCCGTGTCGACAAAGGCGACGGCGGCGGGCACGGGCACGCTGTCGGGTGCGCCCTGGTCGGCCGGCGGCGCCGGAATATGCAGCGGCGGATCGGCCGGATCGTCGCTGCCGCAGGCGGCCAGCGCTAGTGCGGCGCCGATGGCGATGACGAGGGGAAGGCGGCGCTGCGCGGCGTTGTTGAGCATGGTGTGGTCGGTCCGGTGGCAAGGAAGCCGGGAATATAGCCGGACGGCATGACAAGCCGATGACACGGCGGGCGGCGGCGCCGCACTGACATGGTACGGTCATATTCAACATATATGATCGACAACTTTCCAGCGCACTCAAGGAGCACCGATGTCCACCAGCAGACGCACCTTTCTCAGCCTGGCTTCGGCCGGCGCCGCCAGTACCCTGTTCCCCGACCTGATCCGCGACGCGCTCGCCGTGCCGGCCAATAACGTCACCGGCACCATCGCCGACGTCGAGCACGTGGTCATCTTCATGCAGGAAAACCGCTCCTTCGACCACTATTTCGGCAGCTTTCCCGGCGTGCGCGGCTTCGACGATCCGCGCGCGATCACGCTCCCCGGCGGCAGGCCGGTCTGGTACCAGCCCGATGCCGCCGGCGGCCATGTGCTGCCGTTTCACTTCGACGCCAAAAACACCAGCGCGCTCTCGCTCGGCACCGATCATTCGTGGAAGGGCTCGCAGGCGAGCTGGCAGGGCTGGGACGCCTGGGTGAAGAAAAAATCGCCCCAGTGCATGGGCTACTTCGACCGCGGCGACCTGCCGTTCTACTACGCGCTGGCGGACGCCTTCAGCATCTGCGACGCTTATCACTGTTCGATTTTCGGCCCCACCGATCCGAACCGCTTCTATTCGCTGTCGGGCACCAGCCGCGGGCGCATGGGCGCCCTGGGCGGCCTGTACAACATCAGCGGCGCGGGCTACTACAACAACGATCCCAAGTACGACAATCTGTCGCCCGCCGTCACCGCCAGCGCGCCGACCTGGCGCACCTATGCCGAGATCCTCGAAGCGAACGACGTCAGCTGGAAGGTCTACCAGGAATGGGATAACTACGGCGACAATTACCTGGCCTACTTCCGCCAGTTCCGCGTCAATCCGGACGGCAGCCGGCTCGCGCCCGACAGCCCGCTGGCGCGCAAGGGGAGGGTGCTGGCGCCCGGCTCGACCGAGGCCAACTCGCGCGGCACCAAGGGCGACTGGCTGGTCGCCGACTTTGCCAACGACGTGCGCGACAACCGCCTGCCCAAGGTGTCGTGGATCGTCGCGCCCAACGACTACACCGAGCACTCGCCCAATTCGCCGAACGCCGGCGAAAACCTGACGGCGCGCCTGCTGGCCGCGCTGGTGGCCAATCCGGCGGTGTGGTCGAAGACGGTTTTCCTGCTCACCTACGACGAGAACGACGGCTTCTTCGACCATGTGCCGCCCAACATCCCGCCGCTCGACCCGGCCATGGGCCGCACCACGCTGGCCGAGATCGGGGCCGATGAAAACCTGGCCGGCGTGCCGGTCGGGTTGGGGCCGCGCGTGCCGATGCTGGTCATTTCACCATGGAGCAAGGGCGGGCGCGTGTGCTCGCAGGTGTTCGATCACACCTCCAAGCTGCGCTTCCTGGAAGAATGGCTCACGCTCGGCCTGAAAAAGAACCGCGCCAGCGTTACCTTGGAAAATATCTCGCCGTGGCGGCGCGTGGTGTGCGGCGACCTGACGTCGGCCTTCGATTTCAAGTCGCCCAACAGCGCCTGGCCGGCCAGCGTACCGAAGTCGACCCAGTACCAGCTGGTGTCCGGCAAGCCGTATCCAACGCCGCCGGCGCAGCAAACCTTGCCTTTGCAGGAACCGTGCAAGACGGTCACGCGCACGCGTCATGCCTGCGCGCTGCCGTATGTGCTGAGCGCGCACGCGGCGGTCAATCCCGGCAAGCAGCTCGAACTGTCGCTGCACAACAGCGGCAAGGCCGGCGCCGCCTTCATCGTGTATTCCAGCGTGCGCACCGACGGGCCGTGGTACTACACGGTCGAAGCGGGCAAGCGCATCGACCGGGAAGTGTGGAACTGGACCGGCGGCCAGTATCACCTGAGCGTGACCGGCCCGAACGGTTTTCTGCGCGAGCTGGCCGGCAACCTGGCGGCGACCGGTGCGCGCCCGGAAGTGCAGGTCAACTACGACCTGGCCGGGGGCAACGTGCAATTGCTGCTGTCGAACGCGGGCGCTACGGCGGCCTGCACCTTCACCATGCTGGACAACGCCTACGGCGCTGCCGCTACCACTTACACCGTGGCGGCCGGCCAGCAGCAAGCGGTGCAATGCCTGCTGGCGGGCAGCTTCGGCTGGTACGACTACAGCATCGGCTGCGATGCCGATCCGCGCTTCCTGCGCCGCGTCGCGGGCCACGTGGAGACCGGAGCGCCGGGCCGTACCGATCCGGCGATCGGCGCCAACCGGCGCCGCGTGGTGCTGACGGCCAGCGCATCGGTGCTGCAGCGTGGCGCCAGCCTGAGCGTGACCTACGCCGCGCCGGCGGGCAAGCTCGATCCGAAAAACTGGGTCGGCCTGTTTCCCGCCAGCGCCAAGCCGGGCGCCGCCGGGCAGGGCGCGCTGCAATGGGCCTACGTGCCGGCGGCGAACGGCACCCACACCTTCAGCACGGCGGCGCTGGCGGTGGGCGACTACGCCGTCTGGTATTTCCACCAGGGCGGCTACACGGCCCTGGGCGAGGCGGTGACCGTGAGCGTGACGCAGTTTGCCACCAGCACGCCGGCGGTCAAGCGCGGCGCGCCACTCGTGTTCACCTTGGCGATGCCGGCCAGCCGCGTGGCCGCCAAAAACTGGGTCGGCGTCTACCGCGCCGGCACCTCGCCGGGGGCGGGCAGCTCGGCCATCTGGCAGTACACGGCGCAGGCCGGGGCCACCGTCACGTTTGACAGCAGCAGCCTGACCCCAGGCACCTACAGCGTCTGGCTGCTGCACAACGACGGCTATGGCGTGCTGGGCGGGCCGCTGGCCGTCAGCGTCGCATGATCCCTTCACTTCACCGGACAACGAACATGTTCAAGCCATACAAACAGTACGCCATCGCCTTGCTGGCGCTATGTGCGGCCAGTGCCAGCGCGGGCGTGCTGCGCATCGACCAGCGCAGCAGCCTGGAACAGGCGGGGCAGATTTTGCAGCGCAGCGACTTCGACGACTTCGGCGCGGGCTTTCACTTTCCCGGCAGCGCTTTCGAGCGCGGCGGGGTGCGCTACACCTCCGCCGAAAACCTGGTGGTGGGCGCTGGCAGCGGCCTGTCCATCGGCCAGCGGCGGCCCGTGATGTCGAACGAGTACTGGTCGCCGATCAGCGGCAGCATCGCCAGCGACGTTCCGTACACGCTGTTCGGCTTCGATGCGGCGGTCACGCAGGGCACGGTCGAGCTGATCGTGGCGACCAACCTGGGCAGCTACCGCTTCGACGGCATCGCCCTGCACGATGGGTCGCGCAGCCTGGATTTCCTGGGGTTCCAGGCTACCGGCGGCGAGTATTTCACGGGCTTCGAATTGCGCAGCATGGGCGAGGGCTACCTGGCCGGCATCACCAACGTCGCCTTGGGCAGCATGCGCACGGCGGTGCCGGAGCCGGGCGGCATAGCCTTGCTGCTGCTCGGCTTGGGCGTGCTGGCATGGCGCGTGCGCGGCTGGACAGGCGCGCCGCTTTTGCGTTAAGCTAAGTTGGCCGCATCAGCATGCGGCCAATTTTTCCTGAACCAGTCCGCCTGGAGCACCTCCCCCAAATGACCCTTTAAGTTCCTTCGTCTTCGTTCGCCATACCCGCCCGGCCTGCCTTTGTACGCCGGCGACCGGACCGTCTTTTGCTCAACGATGCCAGCCAGGAGTTTCATGCCGGCCTGACCGGCGTGGCTGGCAGCAACGGCGCAGGCAAGGGCGCGAACCAGCGCGTCTGCTGCTGCTCGACGAACCCACCAATCACCTCGCTTCCTCGCCAGTCTGGGCCTGACGCACAGCCTTGCCTGGAACGAAGCGCGTTGGCAGTTGCACGCACTGGCCTGCAGCAGCTGAGCCGGAGTGCCGACGCTCCGATTGTGTGAATATGTAAATGTTGTCAATTTATGTTAGCTTGTTTAATTGGAATGAGGCCCGGCAAGTATTGCCGCACAAGCCGCGCACCGTACCATGGCGCGGCGTCGGGTATCACGGCATGGCGGCGGACGGCCGAATGCGTATTGTCCGGATTCGCAATCAATCTGATTAAAGGAAAAGCTGATGATGAAGAAATTAGCCGGCGCTCTCGCGCTGGGAGCGTTTGCCGTGTCCGCGCAAGCGGCAACACACACCTTCGACTGGTCTTTCGATGGTTTTTATAACACCCGGTACGGCACATTCGAGGCCGATAAATCGGCCTCAGGCCGCTTCGTGGTCGACGATGTCAATCTCGATGGACAGTTCGCCGCGTCCGAGCTGCGCTCCTTCGTTTACTCGGGTACCGATTTCATGAAGTGCGCGCCGGGCCCGGGCGAAAAGTGCGAAGTATCCGGTTTTTCATATGCACCCGGCAAACAACCCAATTTCAACGTCTCCGTCGGCTACTTCGGCGGCTCCACGGCGCATTACCTGGGGCTCATTTCCATCGATGGCCAGGCTGGCATATTCGAGCACATGCGCATGGACGACTGGTGGTCCGAAACCCAATTCCAATCGACCGAGGAAACCCGGTTTTCCATTTCGGAAGTGAGCGCCGTTCCTGAACCGCAAACCTATTTGATGTTCGGCGTGGGCATGCTGGCGCTGGCAGGGATGGCACGGCGCCGCGCCTCCCGCTAAAGACTGGCCCACGCGATTGTGAGCCCATCCGTGGCCGCCTACTCTTGAAAGCCGGCCGCGTTGCCGGCAGCCGTGGCGCGATGCGCTCTTTGAACCGCGGGGGCCAGCAAAAACACGGCGCGCGCGTTCGTGGTTATGATGACGCTGGAGCCGCACGCTCCGTGTCAGCAACAGCCACCAACCAGAAAATGCACATGAAAAAAATTACCACCCGGCTGGCGACGATGGATGACATCGACCAGCTCGCCGACATGTTCGACGCCTACCGCCAGTTCTACGAACTCGCGCCGGACCTTGCCCTGTCGCGCCAGTTCATCCGCGACCGCATGCTCGGCAGCGAATCGGTCTTGATCCTGGCCGAAGATGAAGAGGGCGCCTCCGCCGGTTTCTGCCAGCTCTATCCGACCTTTTGCTCGCTCGCCGCCGCGCCCATCTACGCGCTGTACGACCTGTACGTGCGGCCCGAAGCGCGCAAGCTCGGCGCCGGGCGCGCGCTGTTGCTGGCGGCCGAGGCGCACGCGCTGCGCAACGGCGCCCTGCGGCTCGACCTGACCACCGCCAAAACCAACCTGGCGGCGCAAAGCCTGTACACGGCGCTCGGCTGGCAGCGCGACGATATTTTCTACGCATACAGCAAAACCCTGGCTGCGTAGTTTGATCTGGCGCAAGCCCAGGCGATATGTTTTTCACCCATTGCGGAGCAAGGTCAAACAGGCGTACATTAGCGTCTTCATAAGCTTGATCAGGAGATCAGCAATGGGTTCCAGTAAATTGATGCGCTTGAGTTTGCTTGTAGCTGTCGCCCTGGGCGTCACCGCCGTTCCGCTCGCCTCGCGCGCTGACGAAACCTGCAATTCGCCGTATATGTCGGGCCTGATCAAGGGGCAGGAAGATTTTCTGTACGTGTGGACCCTCGGCGTGAAGGGCGTCGGCGACGGCTTCGACAAACTGGTGACCATGGACGTCAATCCGGCCTCGAAAAAATTCGGCCAGGTGATCGGCCACGTGTCGGTCGGCAAGCGCGGCGAGGCGCATCACATGGGCTTTACCGACGACCGCCGCTTCCTGTGGGCGGGCGGCCTGGACGACAGCAAGATCTATGTGTTCGATGTGCACACCAACCCGGCCAAGCCGAAACTGGTCAAGACCATCGACGACTTCGCCAAGCGCACAGGTTTGGTCGGCCCGCACACCTTTTATGCGCTGCCGGGACGCATGCTGATCGGCGCGCTGTCGAACGACAAGGATCGCGGCGGCGTCACCGGCATGGCGGTCTACAACACCAAAGGCGACTTCATCGCCAAACACGCGATGCCGACCACCAACGGCGGCGACGGCTACGGCTACGATATCGCCATCAGTCCCAGCAAGAACGCGATGCTGACATCGAGCTTTACCGGCGCGGTGAATTACATGACCGATCTGGGCAAGCTGATCAAGGACCCGGCCGCCATGAAACAGTTCGGCAACACCATGGTCATGTGGAACCTGAAGTCGATGCAGCCGGAAAAAGTGCTCAATGTGCCCGGTGCGCCGCTGGAAATCCGCTGGTCGTTGAACGAGGGCGACGAGTGGGCCATCACGGCCACCGCGCTGACCTCGAAAATCTGGCTGGTCAAGAAGGATGCCGGCGGCGCCTGGCAAGCGAAGGAAGTGGCCACCATCGGCGACCCGGCCAAGGTGCCGCTGCCGGTCGACCTGTCGATCACGGCCGACGGCAAGGGCTTGTGGGTGAATACCTTCATGGATGGCACCACGCATTACTTTGACATCAGCAATCCGGAAGCGCCCAAGGAAACCTATTCCAAGCGCACCGGTGCGCAGGTGAACATGGTCTCGCAAAGCTGGGACGGCAAGCGCCTGTACATCAGCAGTTCGCTGCTGGCCAACTGGGACAAGAAGGGCGCCGACGACGAGCAGTTCGTCAAGCTGTTCGCATGGGATGGCAAGGAACTCAAGGAAACTTTCAAGGCCGACTTCGCCAAGCTGAAACTGGGCCGCGCGCACCACATGAAGTTCGGCGCCGCGAGCGCCAAGGCGGGCGCCAAGGCCAGCGCCGACGCGGGGCAGGGCGCGCCGCGCGTGGCGGGCCGCTGACTTGTCCCGTCTGCACGCGGGCGCGCTGGCGGCGCTGATGGCGCTGGTGCCGTGCGCCCAGGCGGCGCCGGCACGCCCGCTGGCGCTGCCGGCGCCGGGCGCCTACAAGCTCGAACGCATCCTCAAGGTGCCCGACGGCGTGGTGCTCGACAGCGACGGCAGCCGCCACCGGCTGTCGGAGTTTACCACCGGTAAAGTCACGCTGTTTTCCTTCATCTACACCTACTGCACCGACTCGCGCGGCTGCCCGCTCGCGTACGCGACCCTGCACACCCTCAAGAAAACCCTCGGCAAGGATGCGCGCACGCGCGACCGTGTGCGCTTTGTGAGCATGAGTTTCGATCCCACCTACGATACGCCGCCGGCCATGCGCAGCTATGGCGGCGAGGATGCGCGCGACCGCGGCAGCGTGGAGTGGCGTTTCCTCACCAGCGGCTCCAACGCCGAACTGGCGCCGCTGCTCGACGGCTTCGGCCAGGATGTGTCGGTCGCCAGCGAACGCGCTCCGGGACAGCGCCTGCCGACCTTGAGCCACCTGCTCAAGGTCTATCTGATCGACGCCTCCGGCAGCGTGCGCGAAATCTATTCCACTTCCTTTCTTCAGCCCGATGTGGTGCTGAACGACATCCGCAGCTTGCTGCTTGAGCGCCCTGCGAAGCGCTAGGCAATCCTGCACTTATAGCAATAAGATTTTTCTGTCAATTTCTATAAAAACATAAATTATGACGAAAAACATGTTTTTCGTCATAGGCGCATGTTGCTCATAAGAAATTTCAAGCTGGCAGCTTGTGTTGTCGCCGTTGTATGGCCTTGCCGACCGGGCAGCCCGTCATAGGGAAAGCCAGCGTCAACACGGTCCCGCGCCGTTCCCCACAGCGGGGTATTGACGCTCCTATGAAGCACGCCATTCCGGGTCAAAATTTCCATAATGAAACCTCTAGATTGTTATTACTCTGTGCATTGAGTTGTCAGCGTTGCATATTTGCATCATTTCCATTAAGAACTTTGTAAGATGTTGTTTGTATGAATATAATGTCGTCGCGCAAGAAAAGTGTTGTCGATGCATCCATGTCCGCAGTGTGCCTTTCCTCCGCGTAGTTCCAGCTTAAATTCCCAATCGCAAAAGCGATGCCGTGTGCATGGCGGGCGATTTGTCGTCCGCATTCTTAATTGATGAAGCCAATAATGTTCAAAAGCGCCTTACCAGTGGTGAAGTCCCGATCCTCGCGTGTGTTTGCATGCTTGCTCCGGGTAACAGCGATTGCCTTGCTGGGGCTGCCTCTGCAGGCAGCCGCGGTCGACATGCTGGTATCGCAATTGACCGACACGCCGGATCCGGCCGTGCGCGGCGGCACGATTCTGTATTCCGCTTCGGTCACCAACAACACCAGCGACGTCGCCAATAACGTCCAGGTGGTGTTCACGCTCGATCCGCAGACCAGCTTCGTGTCGGTGTCCGACCCGGCCTGCGTGCACGATGCGGGCACCAACAAGGTCACCTGCAGCTACGCCACGGTCGCGGGCGACGGCGCCGGCGCCGGCACCGCCGACCTGCTCGACATCGATCTCACCGTGCGCACCCTGGCCGCGGCCGGCCAGACCGTCAACCTGCTGGCGGCGGTCACCACGACCGATGCCGACAGCAACGCCGGCAACAACTCGCTGTCGCAGCTGACCACGATCGACAACGGCGCCGACCTGTCGCTGGTGCTGAACGGCTCGCCGGCCAGCCTGATGGCCAGCGGCACCCTGGTGTACACGGCTAACCTGAACAACAACGGTCCCGATGCGGCCGGCGCCACCAAGGCCACCTTCACCCTGAGCCCGAACCTGACCTACCAGTCTGCGGCCGGTTCCGGCTGGTCGTGCGGGGCGGCGGGGCAGGTGGTGACGTGTAACCGTCCGAGCGCGCCCAAGGGCGCTTTGCCGAACATCGTCATCAACACCAAGGCCACCGGCACCACCACCGGCACCATCACCAGCACCGGCGTGGTCACCATCAGCGGCAGCGCGACCGACTTCAATAACGCCAACGATGCCTCGTCGGCGAATACCACGATCACCGTCGGCACCGACCTGGCCGTGACCAAGACCGTCTCCCAGGCCCTGGTCGGCAGCGGCCAGCCGGTCAGCTTCACCCTGGCGCCACGCAACCTGGGCCCGATGCCGGCCACCAACGTGGTGGTCAGCGACAGCGTGCCTGCCGGCTTCGCCATTGTGAGCGCGAGCGGCACCGGCTGGACTTGCACCACCAACGGCCAGAATGTCAGCTGCACGCGCGCCAGTTTCGCGGTCGGCACTGCGCAGGACATCGTCATCAGCGCCACCGCGCCGGTGGTTGCTGCGCAAACCGCTGCCACCAACACCGCCACCATCGGCAGCGCTACGCCGGATGGCGACCTGGCCAACAACAGCGGCTCGGCCAACGTCAGCATCGTGCCGGACGGGGTCGATCTGTCGATCACCAAAACCAAGACCCCGAACCCGGTCGCGCAGGGCAGCAATATGGTCAGCACCATGCGCGTGACCAATCACGGCCCGCGTGCGGCGGCCATCGGCGAAGTCAAGATCGTCGAAACCTTGCCGATCGGCGAAACCTTCGTCAGCGCCAGCGGCGCCAACTGGACCTGCGCACCGCAAGTCGGCCAGGACATCACCTGTACCTATAACGCGGCGCTGGCGCTCAATGCCTCGACCCCGAACCTGGGCCTGACCACCACCGCCGCTTTGTCCGGCACCCTGACCAATACCGCCTGCGCCGTCTTTACCGATAGCGGCGGCGTGCAGGCCGATCCGGTGCCGGGCAATAACTGCGCCAGCGCCACCTCGGAATCGACCCAGACCCCGAACGCTGCCGACCTGCAGCTGACAAAGAGCGCCGCTCCGGGCACCCTGGACTGGAACGCGCCGACCATCACCTACGTCCTGACGATCACCAATGCCGGTCCGGGCGAATCGACCAGCGTGATCCTGTCGGACCCGATCCCTGGCTTCATCTCCGGCAAGACCGTGGTGAACGCATCGAAGACCGGCGGCACGACCCCGGCCTTGTTCACCTGCACCCCGGGCGCGACAGTGACCTGTTTCATGAGCAGCGGCACGATGGCGCTCGGCGCCACGGCGGAAATCACCGTGACGGTGACCCGTCCGCTGCTCGACAGCAGCGGCCAGGCCGGCAATAAATGGGTGAACTCGGCCAGCGTGCGCTCCAACGCCCAAGGCGACCCGGTGCCGGCCAACAACGTCGCCACCGCCGATGTGCAGGTCGATCCGGTCGCCGACGTGACCATCACCAATACCGTGACCCCAGGCTCGGTGCCTGCCGGCACCAACGCCACCTACGTGCTGACCATCAATAACAACGGCCCGTCGACGGCGAATGGCGTGACCGTGGTCGATGTGTTCAATATTCCGGAAGGCTCGATGACCTTCATCTCGGCCGTCGCCAGCAATGGCGGCACCTGCGCCTATGACAGCGCGGCCAAGACCCTGAACTGCACCATCGGCAACATGGCGTCGGGCGCGACCCGCACCGTCACCATCACCGTGCGTCCCGACTACATGGCTAACGCGCCGGATCCGCGCAATATCGGCAGCACGGCCACGGTGGCCACCAGCAGCAACGAAAGCGACTACGCCAACAACAGCGGCACCAATGCCTTGGCGGTCACTCCCGCCACGCTCGACCTGCTGGTCAACAACACCGACAACGTCGATCCGATGGGCTTTGTGCCGGCCGGCGCCGGTCCGGTCTTCCCGGACAATGTGGTCACCTACCGCAACACCATCACCAACCGCGGTCCATCGGTGGCCACCCACCTGGTCCTGACCTATCTGATGAAGCCGCCTGTCGGCAAGAGCATGACCTTCAAAGGCGGCAAACTGCTGCCGGACGGCGAGGCGTATACCAATTACTGTACCCAGGTCGGCAACACGGTCACGGGGCCGGCGCAGATGAGCATCACCTGCAACTTCCCGACCACCGACATCCTGATGGGCAACAACGCCAGCACCGACCTGTATCTCGACTTCCAGGTCGTTACCCAGCCGACCGGTTCGGGCGACACCTACCAGTCGACCGTCACCGTGTCCTCGCGCGAGCCGGAACAACTGACGCCGAACAACACGGCCGACCAAAGCACCACCATCAAGATGCGCGTCGACCTCAAGCTGACCAAAGCCGCGTTCGCCTATAACGGCAACACCAACGCGCTTGCCGCCGCGGTGCAGCTGCGCGAGCCGTTCTTCTGGGTCCTGACCCTGAACAACGCCGGTCCCGGCAACAGCCAGGGCACCGTCATCACCGACAGCCTGCCAGCCGGCCTGACGCTCTACACCGGCGGCACGCTCGCGCCGTACAACGCGGCGCCGTACAACGCCGGCCTGACCTGGAGCACCAACAACGGTGCCCCGACCAGCGGCACTTGCAGCGCAGGCGCCACGATCAGCTGTAACGTCGGCCTGCTGGAAAGCGGCAAGGCGGCCACCGTGCGCATTCCCGTGATCGCCACCGCGGTCAACGCGGCGCTGGAAAACTGCGGCAACGCCACCACCAACGATGTCGAGCGCAGCGCGGTCGATAACCGTGGTTGCGCCACCGTGGCGGTGCAGCGTTCCTCGATCGCCGGCTTCGTGTATGAAGACGGCAACAACGACGCGGCCAAAGGCGCGGGCGAAAACGGCATCACCGGCGTGACCCTGCGCCTGGACGGTGTCGATATCTACGGCAATACCGTGACCAATGTCACCACCACGACCACCGCCGGCGGCGCCTATCTGTTCGACAACCGCTCGCCAGGCACCTATAAAGTGACCGAAGTGCAGCCCGCCACCTACCTCGATGGCAAGGAAGCGGCCGGCAGCGTTGCCGGTACCGCCACCGACGCCAGCGGCGACGAGATCAGCAACATCGTCCTGCCGGCGTCGACCAACGCCACCGGCTACCTGTTCGGCGAACTGAAGCCGGCGACCCTGTCGGGCTTCGTCTTCGTCGACCTCGACACCGACGCCGTGCGCGACGTGACGAACGTGCCGGCCACCGACGAAAGCGCGGGCGTGACCAGCGTCACCATGACCCTGACCGGCACCGACGACCTCGGTCCGGTGAACGCCACCGTGCCGACCGGCGCCAACGGTTCGTACAGCTTCACCAATCTGCGTCCTGGTACGTATCAGGTGGTGCAGGCCACCCTGCCGGGCGTGACCCACACCGGCATGACCATCGGCAGCAAGGGCGGCAATGATGGCGCGACCGCGCTGGCCGCCAACACCCCGGTCGTCGGCGCCACCAAGCGCACCATCGGCAATGTGCCGCTGGTGGCGGGCGACGCCGCCGTGAACTACAACTTCGGCGAAAGCGGGCAGGGCCTGGGCGGTATCGTCTATGCCGACCTGAACAACAATGGCGTGAAGGATGCGGGCGAGCCTGGCATTGCCGGCGTCTCGATCACCCTGTCGGGCAATACCTCGAACGGCACCAGCGTGTGCGTGGCGATTTCGCCGAACCCGTGCACCATCCTCACCGACAGCAGCGGCGGCTACGGCTTCGCCGGCTTGCCGGCGAGCGACGCCACCGGCTACGTGCTGACCGAGCAGAGCCAGGCCAGCGCGCCACTGTCGAGCTATGCCGACGGCATCGACACGGTCGGCACCGTCAATGGCGTGGTGCGCGGCACCAAGACCAATGACCGCTTCAGCGGCATCGTGATCGGCACCGGCCAGTTCGGCAGCAATTACAACTTCGGCGAATCGTCCGCCAGCCTGGCGGGCAAGGTCTACCTCGACGTCGACCGCAGCAATACCTTGAATGGCGGCGACACCCTGCTGCCTGGCGTGACCGTGACCCTGTCGGGCACCACCGCGACCGGCGCCAATGTGTGCACCATCGTGAGCACCTGCGTGGGCACCACCGACGCGAACGGCAACTATAGCTTCACCGGCCTGCCGGCCAGCAATGGCGGCGGCTACAGCGTGACCGAAACCCAGCCGGTCGACTTCATCGACGCCACCAACACCCTGGGCACCGGCGCCACCACGCCTGGCAACCTCGGCCTGGCGGGCGGCAACAGCGTGTTCAGCGGCGTTGTGCTGAGCGCGGGCCAGAAGGGCATCGATTACCTGTTCGGCGAAGCCACCGGCAAACTGAGCGGCTTTGTGTATGCCGACAAGAACAACAACGGCACGATGGATGCGGGCGAAACCGGTATTGCCGGCGTGAGCCTGACCCTGACCGGCACGGCAGCGAGCGGCGGCAACGCCTGCGGCGCGCCGACCTGCGTCGCCACCACCGGCCCTGATGGCGCATATACCTTCAGCTTCCTGCGCAATGCGAATGGCGCCGGCTACACCGTCACCGAAACCCAGCCGGCCGCTTACCTCGACGGCATCACCCGCAAGGGGAATGTCGGCGGCGCCGCCTGCGCGGGCTGCGTCGACAATGTGGCCAACGTGATCGGCACCATCGCGTATGCCGTCGCCAGTACCCACACCGACTTCAACTTCGGCGAAGTGGTGCCGGCCAGCGTCAGCGGCACCGTGTATGCGGACAGCAACCAGGATGCCAGCGTCAACACGGGCGAGCAGATCGCCGGCGTGACCGTCACCCTGACCGGCAACGACGACCGCGGCGCGGCCGTCAGCCTGACCACGACCACCGCCGCCAACGGCACTTACCGCTTCGACAAGCTGCGTCCGAGCAGCGGCGCCGGTTACACCGTGACCGAAACCCATCCGGCCGGCTACAACGATTTCCCGGGTAACACCGGCAGCCAGCCGGGCACCATCGGCGGCATCACGACCGGCGTGGCCGTACCGAACAGCATCGGCGGCTTGCCGCTGGTGCAGGGCGACAACGCCGTGAACTACAATTTCCGCGAAATCGGCGCCAGCATCGCCGGCGCCGTGTATTTCGATGCCAACGACAACGGCGTGCGCGACACCGGCGATACGCCGCTGGCGGGCGTGGTGGTGCGCCTGAACGGCCCCGTGCCGCGCACCATGGCGACCGGCGCCGATGGCACCTTCCTGTTCACCGGCCTGATGGCTGGCAACTACACCCTGGTCGAAACCCAGCCGGGTGGCGTATCGGACGGCGTCGACGCCGCCGGTTCCGTGGGCGGCGCCATCAATGCCCCGAAAAACAGCATCACCGGCATCAATGTGATGCCGGGCACGGCCGCCGTGAACTATCTGTTCGGCGAGCGCGGCGCACCGAACACCGGTTCGCTGGCAGGTACCGTGTATGTCGACAGCAACAAGGATGGCAAGCGCGACACCACCGAGCAATTGCTCAACGGCGTCACCCTGACCCTCAAGGGTACCGACGGCACGGTACGTACCGTGCAGACCGATACCAATGGTAATTACCTGTTCCCGGTGCTCGCACCAGGCACCTACACCCTGACTGAAACCCAGCCAGCCGGCCTGTCCGATTTCGAGGCCGCTACCGGCACCAGGATCGGTACCCTGGGCGGCGGCACCGCCGGCCTGAACACGGTTGCCACCATCGTCATTCCGCCAGCGGGCGGCGCGGCGACCGGCTACGATTTCCGTGAAATCAATCCGGTCAGCAATGGCTTGGCCAAGCTCGGCGGTACTGTGTACGTCGACGGCAACAAAAACGCCAAGCGCGAGCCTGGCGAAGCATTGCCTGGCGTAAGCGTCACCCTGACCGGTGTCGATGCGAACGGCGTGGCCATTCCTGCACGCACCACCGTGACCGGCGCCGACGGCAGCTATCTGTTCGTCGACCTGGTCCCGGGCACCTACACCGTGGTCGAAACCCAGCCGGTAGCCTACGGCGACTTTCCGACCAACACCGGCAGCGCCCTCGGCAACGTCGGCGGCACGCTCGACAAGGGCCCGAACAAAACCACCGCCATCGTGCTGGCGGCGGGTACCGAAGCGCGCGACTACGATTTCCGCGAAGCGGGCAGCAGCCTGGCTGGCGTGGTGTATCGCGACGATAACCACAACGGCGTGCAAGACGCCGGCGAGCCTGGCATTGCCGGCGTGCCGGTCAGCGCCATCGGCGGCAAGGGCGAAGCAGGCCGTGCCACCACCGATGCGGATGGCCGCTTCCTGATCGTCGGCCTGCCGGCCGACACCTACAGCCTGGTGGAAACCCAGCCGGCTGGCTACACCGACGGCAAGGAAACTCCGGGCAAGGTCGCCGGTACCGTTGCCGGATCGGTCGACAACAGCGCCTTCAACAGCACGGCGCCGAAGAACACCACCTCGGCCATCAAGCTGGGCGTGGCCCAGGATGGCACCGACTACCTGTTCGGCGAACGCCGCGCGCGTCTGGAAGGCTATGTGTACGTCGACGCCAACCACAACGGCCAGATGAATGCGGGTGAAATTCCGCTGCCGGGCGTGCACGTGACCATGACGGGCGTAGACGCCTGCACCATGGGCTGCGTGGCCGTCACCGGTGCCGATGGCAAGTATGTGTTCGAGAACCTGGTTCCCGGCCGCTACACCCTGGTCGAGTCCCAGACCGACCTGCCGACCTCGAAATACATGGATGGCAAGGAAACCGCCGGCGTTGCAGGCGGCAAGGTCGACAACAGCAGCTTCGGCACCGCGCCGTCGCAAAACACGATCGCCCAGTTCGACGTGACCAGCGAGATCATCGCAGCCAATGGCGGCGTGGTCGGCGGTTACCTGTTCGGCGAGCGCGTGCGTCCGGGTCCGGAAACCCGTGCCCCGATCATCAGCGGCTATGTCTGGATGGACCGCGGCCACACCCGCACCCGTCCCGAGAACCATGAAGGCGTGAAGGATTGGACCGTGGTCCTGACCCAGAACGGCAAACCGGTTTGCACCGTCAAGAGCGACGCCAAGGGCTACTACCAGTTCGACAGCCTGCGTTGCGCCGGCTACGAAGGCACGGGCTTGCCGACCGGTCCGGGCTTCGAGATCGTGTTCACCAAGGATGGCAACGGCATGCCGATCGTCCCGACCTCGGCCGGTAACGCGGGCACGCCGGTTGTAGGCAGGATCACCGGCATCACCCTGCTTGATGACAGCGACATCACCGAGCAGAACTTGCCGCTCACTCCGTCTGGCGTCGTGTACGACAGCGCCACCCGTCAACCGGTGCGTGGCGCGGTCGTGACCGTGACTGGTCCGGCAGGCTTCAATCCAACGCGTCACCTGCTGGGCGGCGTGGAAGCGGTCAACCAGACCACCGGCAGCGATGGCGTGTACCAGTTCGGCTTGCTGAACGATTTCCCGGCCGGCGTCTACAAACTGGCGATCACCAGCTATCCAGTCGGTTATGTTCCGGCGGAATCGGCGAAGATCCCGGCTTGCCAGGGTGCCGCCAGCGTGATGGCCAGTGCCAATGCGGCGCTGATCCAGAAGTCCGACGGCGCTCCGGCGTCGAGCGTGAACCTGCACAAGCCGAACGCTTGCGTCGGCGCGGTACCGGGCGGTGCGGACACCACCCAGTATTACTACACGTTCACCGTGGGCACGAATGGCGCCCCGGTGGTGAACAACCACCTGCCGATCGACAAGATCGAAGCGGCTGGCCTGGCGCTGACCAAAACCGGCGACAAGCAGCAGCTCGAATTTGGCGAAAGCCTGCTGTACACGCTGACCGTGCGCCAGACCAGCGGCAGCGCGGTAGCACAGGCAACGGTGCGCGACAGCCTGCCGGCCGGCTTCTCGCTGGTGCCTGGCACCGTGAAAGTCGATGGCAAGCCGGTCGCCGATCCGGTGCCCGCGGTTGGCCCGGTACTGGCCTTCAACCTGGGTCCGCTGGCAAGCAACAAGCAAGCCGTGCTGACCTACCGTCTGCGTGCCGGTGTCGGCAGCCTGCAGGGCGATGGCATCAACCGTGCGATTGCCTACGCCTGTAACGTGGCCAGCGGTTGCGTCACGCCGGGTTCGTACCAGCCTGTTCCTGCCGCGTACCCGTCGAACAACGCCGAGTACAAGGTGCGCCTGACCGGTGGCGTGTTCACCGAGCAAGCCTGCGTGGCCGGCAAGGTCTTCGTCGATTGCAACGGTAACTCGGTGCAGGACAGCGAAGAGCTGGGCGTGCCGGGTGTGCGTCTGTACCTGGAAGACGGCACCTCGTTCACCACCGATGTGGAAGGCAAGTACAGCTACTGCGGCCTGACGCCTAAATCGCACGTGATCAAGGCCGACAGCCTGACCCTGCCACGCGGCAGCCGTTTGACGACGACCAGCAACCGCAACCTGGGCGATGCCAACAGCATCTGGCTGGACGCGAAGAATGGCGAACTGCTGCGCGGCGACTTTGCCGAGGGTTCGTGCTCGGCGCCGGTCATCGAGCAGGTGAAAGCCCGCCGCAGCCAGGGTGGGGGACGCGCGCCGGAAACGGAAGCGCAGCGCCTGCCAGGCCTGAAGTTCGACAGCAAAGCACCTGCCGCGCCGCGGCAGGCGACCGACAGCGCCAACCAGGAACTGGTCAAGCCACGCCAGGGAGCAATCCCTGCCGGCGCGGGAGAAGCCCGTGCGCAATAAGCAACCATCCCGCCTGGCCCAGATGAACACCATGACGAACAAACAACTTCTTCTTATTCAACGCCGCGGCACTGTCCGCCTGCTGGCGGGCGCGCTGGCGGTTGCCTGCGCTTTCCCGAATGCCGGCGCGCAAGCGCTGCCATCGGCCCCGGCCGACGCCGGCCTGCGTGCCCAGATGGCGGCGCCGCAGCTCTGGAGCGGGCGTCTTGACGCCAGCGCCAAGGTGGCACGCATCCTGGTCGAAACCGACCGCGATGGCGTGCCGGCCGACGGCCAGTCGCCGGTGCGCGTGAGCGTGCAGGTGCTGGGCGAAGATGGCCAGCCGCTGGCGGATGACGTGCTGCTGACGCTGGAAGCGTCGGCCGGACGCATCCTGCTCGATGGCAGCGCCACCGATGCGCTGGGCCCACAAAGCGGCGATGCCGACAAGGTCACCCCTGGCGTGCAGCTGCGCGTGAAAAACGGCAAGGCGCAATTCCGCCTGCTGGCCCCGGCTGCCGCGCAGGAAGTCTTGCTGCGCGTTGACGGCGGCAAGATCAGCACCCAGGGCGTGATCACCTTCGTTCCGGAACTGCGCCAGATGCTGGCCGTGGGCCTGATCGAAGGCGTCATCAGCAAGCGCCGCCTGAACGCAGGCGACCTGGCGCCAGCACGCTTTAACGATGGCTTCGAACAAGACATCACGCGCTGGAGCCGCCAGTTCAACAGCGGCAAGGCCAACGCCAGCGCCCGTACCGCGTTCTTCGTCAAGGGCACCATCCTCGGCAGCAAGCTGTTGACGGCCGCCTACGATTCGGACCAGCAGACCAAGGAAAAGCTGCAGCGCGACATCAACCCGAACGAGTTCTATCCGGTGTACGGCGACAGCGCCAGCACCGCGTTCGACGCCCGCTCGGCCGGCCGCCTGTACGTGCGCGTCGACGACAAGAAAAGCTATGTGCTGTACGGCGACTTTTCGACCAGCGAAGGCACGATGTCGTCGGTACCCGGCCCGAACACGGGCATGGAAGCACGCAAGCTCGGCCAGTACCAGCGCACCGCCACCGGCCTGCGCGGCAACTGGGACTTGAAACGCGGCAACCTGGGCGGCTTTGCCTTCCACGACAACGCCAAGCAGGTCATCGAAGAGTACCGCGCCAACGGCAGCTCCGGACCCTTCGCCGTGCGCAACAATGGCGCGCTGACCAATTCCGAGCGCGTCGAACTGATCGTGCGCGACAAGAACCAGACCGACCTGGTCAAGCAGGTGACGCCATTGCGCCGCCTGGAAGACTACAGCTTCGAGCCGTTTTCGGGCCGCATCCTGTTCAAGCAGGCGGTTCCATCGCTCACGCCTGAAGGCGATCCGCAATCGATCCGCGTGACGTACGAAGTGGAGCAGGGCGGCGACGAGTTCTGGGTGATGGGCGTGAACGGCGAATACCGCCTGACCGACAGCATCAGCGTCGGCATGGCCGCGGTGGACGACAAGAATCCGCAATCGCCGTACCGCCTGCACAGCGTCAACGCGAGCGTGCAACTGGCGCCGAAGACCAGTTTAGTGGCCGAATTCGCGCAGAGCGAATCGACCAGCTACACGTCCAACGGCCAGGTATTCACCACCCCGAGCGGGCAGGCGGGCGAGCTGTCGAGTTCGGCATCGGGCCAGGCTGCGCGCGTGGCGCTGTCGCACAAGAGCGACGCCTTCGACATGCGTGCCTACTGGCAGCGTGCCGACGATGAATTCAACAATACCGCGGCCGGCATCAGCCCCGGCCACAGCGACGCCGGCGTGAACGTCAGCGCCAGGTTCACGTCCACCACCACGGTGTACGGCAGCGCGCTGCAAAGCAAGGACCAGCAGGTTGTGGCCCAGCGCGATGCCGTACGTGTCGGCATGCTGTGGAAAGCCGATCCGCGCCTGACCCTGGACTTCTCCCTGCAGCACATGAAGGAAGAGGGCGAGCTGCGCAATCAGGTCGGCATGGCCAGCAACACCGGCGTGGTCTCGAACCCGAACGGACTGAACCCGAGCGGCGGCTTCTTCGGCTTCGGCCACACCAACAGCGCCATCAGCCCGGTCAACGGCAGCACCATCACCGCCTTCGCACCGGTCGGCGCGACCACCACCCCGGGTACGCGCGGCACCCTGGACGCCAACACGGTGGCCATCGGCGCGCAGTACAAGGCGACCGATTTGCTGAGCCTGACCGGCGTGATCGAGCATGGCATTTCCGACAGCAACCAGAAGCGTTACGAACTGGGTGCGCAGTATCAATTGTCCGAGCGCAGCCGTGCGTATGCGCGCTACGAGAACCAGACCGGTCTCGCATCGCGCTACTCGCTCAATCCTGCGGAGAAGAGCAATGCCTTTGTGGCCGGTGTCGAATCGACCTACCTGCCGGGCGCCAGCATCTTCTCCGAGTACCGCCTGCGCGACTCGATCGACACCGAACTGGCCGACGGGCGCGACCTGCAGCTGGCCAGCGGCGCACGCAACACCTGGAACCTGTCCGAAGGCGTCGCGGTGAGCACCAATGCGGAATACCTGCACGTGTTCGACGGCCGCCAGCAAAAGGGCGTGGCCCTGGCGACGGCGCTCGACTACACCGCCAACCCGCTGTGGAAAGCCTCGGTCAAGCTCGAATGGCGCCGCCTGTTCGACAGCCCGGGCGACATCGGCAACCAGTCGCAGGACCAGTGGCTTAATACGCTCTCGTTCGTGCGCAAGCTCGACCGCGACTGGACCGTCCTGGCCCGCAACTACGCCCTGCTGTCGCGCAACAACGACGACCTGAGCGGCAAGCCGCTGGCCAACAGCCTGCAGGAACGCGCGCAGCTCGGATTCGCCTGGCGTCCGGTCGACCGCAACCAGTTCAACGGTCTGGCGCGCTACGAGTACAAGAACGTGCGCGACGGTGCCCGTGTCGACGGCGACAACTATGCCGCGCACATCGTCTCGACCCACCTCGACTACCATCCGAGCCGTCCGTGGTGGAGCACCGGCCGCCTGGCCGCCAAGACCAGCAAGGAACGCAACCTGCCGCAGGGCCAGCAGAGCTACAGCGCCTGGATGGCATCGGGCCGCGTGGTGTACGACATCACCGAGAACTGGGACATCGGCGTGCTCGCCGCCTACCTGCACAGCCCGCAGAACAAGGGCAGCAGCCAGTATGCGCGCGGGGTCGAGGTCGGCTACCTGGTCAAGGAAAACCTGTGGCTGTCGGCCGGCTACAACGTGAGCGGCTTCCGCGAACGCGATCTGAGTGCCGCGGACTACACCTCCAAGGGGTGGTTCGTGCGCCTGCGCTTCAAGTTTGACGAGAATGTATTCAAAGGCAAGGACCCAGAAGCGAATCGCGCGCTGGCCCGCTAATTTCCTGAAATGAGAATGACGATGAAACCAACCATTATTTCCCGCCCGCGCGTTGTGCTGTTCGCCGCCATGGCCCTTGCCGTTCAAGGCGCCTTTGCGCAAACGCTCAATGCGCCGGCGGAGCGCATCTCCGACCAGGCGATCGTGGCCGACCAGGCCGGGTACAAGGCCTTGCAGCAGCGCGTGAAAGCGCTCAACGACAAGGGCGTGCCAGTCAGCAATTACTATCTGTCGAAGGCGCAGTGCTGGCTTGACGTGTCGTTGCATGAATACACCCGCAACGACCGTTCCGCCTTCCCGCAAAAGGCGTTGGAGCAGGGCGCCGCGATCGTGGGCGCGCTGGAAACGGGCGCCACGCCCAATCCGGGCGACCAGACGCCGCTGGTGAACGACGCGGCCAAGCTGCGCGACGACCTGTGGGCGCGCTTCGGTGGCGTCAAGAGCGGTGCGGGCTTCAGCTGCGCGGCGCAGAAGGTCGCTTGCGGCGAAGTCGAGCTGGTGCATGCCGGGAATGAATTCAATCAGCAGGGCTGGCGCCATGCCAACCCGTACATCCAGATCGCCGAAGACAATCTGCAGGCGGCGCAGGCGTCGGCTGCCGCTTGCGGCGGTGCGCCGGTGGCGGCAGTGGTCAAGACGGAGCAGGGTAAGGGGCCGACGGTGGTGGTCGAAAAGCTGACCCTGGCGGCCGACGCGCTGTTCCGCTTCGACAAATCGGGCCTGCCTGATTTGCTGCCGGCGGGACGCGCGCGCATCGACAGCATGATGATCAAGCTCGATGGTGTGTATGCGCAGATTTCCGGCATCAAGCTGACCGGCTACACCGACCGCATGGGGACGGAAGCGTACAACCAGCCGCTGTCGGAGCGCCGCGCGGCCACGGTGCGCGAGTACCTGGTGAGCAAGGGTTTTGTGGGCGAAATCGTCAGTTCCGGCAAGGGCGAAGCGGACCAGGTCGAGGCGTGCACCGGCGTTGCGCCACGCGCTGCATTGATTGGCTGCCTGCAGCCGAACCGCCGCGTCGAAGTCGAAGTGACCGGCATCAAGCGATAAGAGGAAGTGCTTCCGGCCAAGGTCGGAGCATCTCAACAGCCGAACCGGGGTCAGAGCTTTAATTAGAAAGATTTCTAATTAAAGCTCTGACCCCGGTTCGGTTTTTGCGTTAACGCGATGGCTTGGCCGCGAATGCGGCACGCGCTGATGCGGCGAAACGACGGGGGGCCGCGATTCGGGGTCGCAGCCGTCATTCGCGACGTCATTGTTGCTGATTAAAGCTCTGACCCCGGTTGTAGGAGGGTTCGCTGCGGCTGTAGGAGGGCTTCGCGGCCCCGGCTTCAGGTCGGCGGTTGGATGGAATACACGTTTTTAGCTGCCCAGCGTAGTCGAACTTGGTATGATGCCGGGGCCATTTGGTTCTGCTGGCACTTTCATGACTCTTGGGGATGATGCAATGATGGGACGTCTGTTCATTTTGGGGGCAGCTACACTGGCTGCCGGTAGCGCGCTGGCCGCGCCGCGCGGGTTCACGGTCGAGGATCTGGTGAGGATGGAACGCGTCGGCGCGCCGGCCCTCTCGCCGGACGCGTCGCGCGTGGTCTACACGGTGCGCAGCACCAATATGGAAAAGAACCGCGGCAACACCCAGCTGTGGATGATCGACCTGCGCAGCGCCAAACCGACCCCGGTCAAGCTGACCAGCGGCGACGCCAACAGCACCGATCCGGAATGGTCGCCCAAGGGCGACGCCATCTATTTTTTGTCGGCCCGCTCGGGCTCGTCGCAGGTGTGGCGCCAGCCGGTGGCCGGTGGGGAGGCCGTCAAGGTCACCGACCTGCCGCTCGACGTCGATAATTTCCGTCTCTCGCCGGCCGGCGACCGTCTGGCGATGGGCCTGGCCGTGTTCCGCGATTGCACCGACCTGGCCTGCACCAGAACGCGCATGGACGACAAGGCCAAGGACAAGGCCAGCGGCAAGGTCTACGACCGCCTGTTCGTGCGCCACTGGGATACCTGGAAGGATGGGCGCAACAGCGTGCTGTACACCGCGCCGATCGACGCCGCCGGCAAGGTCAGCGCCGCGCCGGTCAGCCTGTCGGGCAGCATCGATGGCGACGTGCCGTCGAAACCGTTCGGCGACCGCGAGGAATACCGCTTCAGCCCGGACGGCAAGAGCGTCGTGTTCAACGTACGCGTGGCCGGCAAGACCGAATCGTGGTCCACCAATTTCGATATCTACCAAACCAGCGCCACCGGCGGCGCCGCGCCGCGCAACCTGACCGCCGACAATCCGGCCTGGGACAGCAAGCCGGCGTTTTCGCCGGACGGCAAGACCCTCGCTTACCTGGCCATGAGCCGGCCCGGCTTCGAAGCCGACTGCTTCCGCCTGGTGCTGATGGATGTCGCCAGCGGCAAGAAGCGCGTCGTGGCGGAGAGCTGGGACCGCTCGATTGGCGACTACAAATGGCGCGACGATGGCAAATCCCTGCTGGCCACCGCCGACGACCTGGGCCAGCACCGCCTGTTCTCGATCGACGCCGCCAGCGGCAAGGTCGCGCCACTGAGCGAGAAGGGTTACGTCAGCGCCTTCGACGCGCGCGGCAAGACAGTGGTGATGGCCCAGGCCAATCTGCAATCGGGCGCGCAATTGTTCAAGAGCACCAATGGCGGCGCCCCGGTCCAGCTGACGCAGTTGAACAGCGAACTGCTGGCCGACGTGCGCTTCGGCGAGTACGAGCAGTTTTCATTCACCGGCGCCAAGGGCGAGACCGTCTACGGCCACGTGATGAAACCATGGAATGCGACGCCCGGCGCCAAGTATCCGCTGGCCTTCCTGGTCCACGGCGGCCCGCAGGGCAGTTTCGGCAATTCGTGGAGCTACCGCTGGAATCCGCAGACCTACGCCGGCGCCGGCTACGCAACCGTATTCATCGATTTCCACGGCTCCACCGGCTACGGCCAGGCGTTCACCGATTCGATCAGCGGCGACTGGGGCGGCGCGCCGCTGGAAGACCTGAAAAAGGGCTTGGACGCGGCCGTGAAGAAATTCCCATGGCTGGACCGCGAACGCAGCTGCGCGCTGGGCGCGTCGTACGGCGGCTACATGATGAACTGGATCGCCGGCAACTGGTCGGACGGCTTCCGTTGCCTGGTCAATCATGACGGCGTGTTCGATACCCGCGGCATGGCGTACGCGACTGAAGAATTGTGGTTCACCGAGTGGGAAAACAAGGGAACTTACCTGGACAACGCCGCGCTGTACGAAAAATTCAACCCGGTCCATTTCGTGAAGAACTGGAAGACGCCGATGCTGGTGGTGCAGGGCGACCTGGACTTCCGCATTCCAACCTCGCAGGCGCTCGGTACCTTTACCGCGCTGCAGCGCCAGGGTGTCGAGAGCAAGCTGCTGGTGTTCCCGGACGAGAATCACTGGGTCTTGAAACCGGCTAATTCCGTGCTGTGGCATAACACGGTCAAGCAGTGGCTCGACCGTCACCTGGCCCGCTGACATGCGAGAGCACAAGAACCTTGTGCTTGCGGCGGTGCTGTGTGCAGGACTCGTCCACAGCGCCGGCGTGCTGGCCGCGCCGGCCGCCACCGTGCCGGCGGCAAGCTCGCCGGCCGCGCTGATCACGGCGTTTTACCGCGATTACTTCGCCGATGAAGCGGCGGCAAGGAAACGTTATCTGGACAGCGGCGCCTTCTATTCGGCTGGCGCGCGCAAGCTGCTGGCGGAAAACGACTTTGCGTGCCGAAAAGTGGCGCGCGGGGACGATATGTGCGGCTATGGCGCCGAGGCGGACATGTTTTTGGATGCCCAGGACAGCGATCCGGAATTGACGCTGGCGTCGTCCGGCTTCACGGCCAGGCCGGTGGGGGCGAACGCGGTCGATGTGGCGTTCAAGGTGTTTCCCAAGGACGCCAGTTCGCAGCGCACAACGATGCGCTACGTGCTGGTGCGTGAAGGCGGCCAGTGGCGCGTCGATGATGTGCTGTATCCGGTCAAGGGCGCGCAGGCGGCCAGGAACAGCATGCGCCAGGGCATTCTGCACGAGATCGTAGCGATTTCCAAGGCTGCGCGCGACGTTGCCGATGCATCGGGCTGGGTCAACATCTACGTGGAAGAGCAGCAGGCGGACCGGTTCGCGCGCTTTGTCGCGTTTCCTGTAACGGTGTGCGTCAAGCAGGGTGCATGCGTGCCGTACGCGCAAGACGATGCGCGCTTGCCGGCGCTGGTAAAGACCTTGCACGATACCTACTTCAAGGCCGGGGCGGCCAAAAAAGGCTTGCCGGCGATCGCCGCCGGCAAGCAAGGCGCGGGTGCGCCCAAGGAAGATAGTGTGGTGCGCAGCGGTCCATTCGACTACACGTTCCAGCGTGGCGCATGGTGGCTGTCGCGGGTCGATATGGCTCGCCCACCTGTCGGTCAACAATAAGCGCTGCCGGTCCCGCCGATGGGGGGACCGGCAGCTTTGCCTGTTACGGGTTAATCAGCGGTGCAACGCTGTTGGCGAACACCCAGCCCTGTTCTTCATCCGTGTGAATCTGCCAGTTGAAGCCGCCGCGAATGTCCGGATGGTTGGCCTTGACCTGGTTCCACGCGCTGACCGCCTGATCCCGGCTCATGTAATTGGCCGCGTTGCTGATGCCGAAGCCGACCACCACCCGGTTCGCGCCGAGCAAGCTGACCCACTGTTTGACATTATCGGCCACATAGGCCGGATCGTTCAGGCCAGGCCCGTCGTAATACTGCGGCGCGGCGTAATCCATCGCTCCGGCAGCGACCATCGCACGGCAGAATTCCTTGTCGATCTGGTTCCACGGTGCCGGCGGCGCGGAAATGATGAAGCCCGGGTAGCGCTTCTTCAGTTCCAGGCTGATCCAGATCATTTCGGCGGTATCTGGCCGCTGGTCCGCTTCGAAGGTATTCCAGTCCATGCCGTCGATGCCGCCCAATTGCGTATAGATCGAGGCGATGCTGTTCACAAACGTCTGCGATTTGGTCCGGTTCGGAAAACTCATGCCATTCCCCGCGCCGCCCACCGACAGGATGATCTTGCGGCCCTGGGTGCTGCGCGCGTACTGGATGTCGGCTTTCAGATTGGTGGCCGCACCGCGTCCGTTGCCCGGCGCGCTGAAGGTGACCGCTCCGGTGGTGCCCGGCGAGCCGCCCACCGGCACGGCGTGGAACAGGTAGATCAGGTTGTAGCGCGCATTGACGTCACGGATGCGCACCGGGGAGGGCGTCCAGTTCGGATAGTAGCCGCCGACGATTTTCTTCGCCGCTGGCAGCGCGCAGGTGGTTTGCGCCCAGTACCAGGTGCTGATGGTCGGGGTGGTGCCGTCGCTGCCGTTGCCGGCGACCTGCACCACCTTGTAGTACAGCCCGTTCGGCGTGTACAGCACGACGGTCCCAAGCGGGTAATTGACGCCGGCGCGCCAGGTAACGGCGGCGCAAGGCGCGAGCGCGGCCGACGATCCCGAGTCTGTGCCGACCCCATCGATTGCGGCACTGCCGGTGGAGCCGGGCGCGACGGATGCCGCCAGCGGCAGCAGCGGCTCCGCCGTGACGGCGGCGTTCATCCGTGCGGGGCTGGCGGCGGTGGGTGCGCTGTCGGACGATCCGCCGCCGCATCCGCTCAGGATGGCGCCGCCGATAGCGGCCATGCCCAGGTATTTCAGTAGTTTCTTCATGTCGACTCCTGTCAAAAAAATGAGTAGGGACCGCCAGCGGCGGCCCCGGGTGCATTACCAGCCGATGGTCACCGTGGCCGTGGTTGGCGCGGTGGAGTGCACCGACGAGCTGTAATTCCATACGTCGTCGTAGGCGAAGCCGTAGGCCAGCTTGTTGATGCTGTGGTCATGCCAGAACTTGGCGTACCAGTTGGCCGGCTGGCCCGCCGGGTAGAAATATGCCGAGTCGGACCAGCGCGCCGGGTCTTCCACCACATGGCGGTTGAGGGCCGCGCACAGCTGCGCCTGGATCTGCAATTGCTTGTGGTAGGCGGGCGTGCCGCCGACCGTGCCGCTGGGGTCGTCGAGGGCGCCATTGCCGAGCAGTGCCATGGCAGTGGTGGGCCTGCGCACCTTGTAGGTGCCGGCGCCGTCGGTGAACTGGAACACGCCGTTCACCACCTGGCCGCTGAAGGTGCCCTGCTGGTTGGTGAAGACCAGTTTCTGGCTGGTGTATTTGTTCCAGATATGGTTGATGTAGCCGTCCAGGTAGGTGGCGTTGGCGCCGTTGTTCTGGAAGCTGGCGTGGGCCGGGGCGATGATGCGGTAGGGCGCGTACGGCGCTTGGGCCAGGCCCTTGAACTGGGCCGGCACGCTGGCGACGAATTGCGAGATCAGCGATGCGCGTGTTTCGGTTTCGCCCACGGTCTGGTCGTAGCCGCCCAGGCCCTGCAGGCGCAAGGTCAAGGGAAAGCCGAAGTGGTCGACCCGGGTCGTGTTGCCGAAGAAGCCGTCCTTGGCCCCGATCGACATTTCGATGAAGTCGAAGTAGACATCGATGTTCGGATCGGATGGATTTTCGATATTGGCGCCTGCGTAGCCGAGGTTGCCGTTGGCGTCGGCATTGACCTGCAGGTACATCGGGCTGCCGACGCTCAGGAACAGGCGCGCCGAATTGAGCGGCGGAATGGTGATCGACTTGAGCTGGGCCAGGGTGTGGAAGTAGTTGGTGTAGGGCTTGCCGTCCTTGCTCAGCGCGCCGTTATCGCTCAGGGCCATGGGAATGAAGCGCCCGCCCGCATCGACGTGGACGTATTTGCCGGTGCCCCAGTCCTTGCCGATGATGGCCCAGTAGACCTGGCTGTCGGCATATTGTCCGCGCGTGCCGTTGACCAGCTTGAAGGTGGTCAGCTGGTTCCAGGTGCCCGGATCGGTTGGCGGCGGAGTGGTGCCGGACGGCATCGGCACGCCCGGCAGGTAGCAGCGCTTGGGGACGCCGGGAATCGGGTCGCCGAACACGCCGCTGTTGCAGTCGGCGCCGTTGCTGAGGGTTTTGGTGAAGAAGCTGCCGTTGGCGCCGTACAGCAGCACTTGCGTGCCGCTGAAAGTGCAGCGGCCGTTCTCATAGGCGCAGCGGGTCCAGGTGGCGGGCGCGCGGTCGCAGTGCTTGGCGCTGCCCGGCAGCGGGTCGCCGAACACGCCGGTGGTGCAGGCCGCGCCGCCGGTCACGGTTTGCGTGACGTAGGTACTGCCGGCGCCGAAGCGCACGGTCTGCGTGTCGCCGAAGCCGCACTGGCCGTTTTCGTTGGCGCAGAAGGCGAAGCTGCTGGTGATTTCGCAGTGCTTGGCCACGCCCGGTGCCGGATCGGTGCCGAAGGTGGCGTTGTTGCAGCTAGCGGCCCAGTCGAATCTCTTGCTGGTGAAGCTGGAACCGGCGCCGTAGCGCACGGTCTGGTTGCCGGTGAAGATGCATTCGCCGTTCTCGTTGGCGCAGAACGTCCATTCGGTGGTCGAGGGCGCAGAGGAGGAGGCCAGGGTTGCCGCCAATGTGGCGGACTCGGGCGTGCCGATGGCGTTCGAGCGCACCGTGGTGGTGGCGGAGATCGTCGGCTGTGGTGTCGCGTCGCTGTTCGACGACGAGCCACCGCAGCCGCTCAGCAAACCGATGCCGAGCATGCTCAAAGAGAGGAATTGAAGCAGTTTTTTCATGGTGCGGTCACCTCGTGGAAAGTGGCCGTTGCCTGCGCTGGACGATGATGCATGACGGCGGCCTTTGTGGTTGGATGCGCGGTGCGCATTGGTCGGAGCCGGCCGGGCCGGCTCCTGCGAAAACCCGGTGTTCCCACCCGGATAGGGCGGTCACAAAGGGAGGACGTTGGGTAAGCTGTTCGGTGTTGCAGTCGGTGCCTGTCGTGGGAGCGCTTCCACATTCGATGATTTTTTGGCCTTTGAAATATCGCTGGAAGCGAACATTTCACTCAGGACGTGTGTTGGGTTGATGGACGGGATCTTGAACGGATCCTCAGGGTTGTCGCAGTATTACCGCGTATTAAAGCGAGGTCAACAGAGGTGAAACGCAATATGCATTGAGAATTGGAAAGGGTAAGTGGGTTAGGGGAATCGGTTATTGGCATGTTAAAAGTTGCGCGAAATCGATACGATTGTGCGGCGGAAAACATAACGACAGTACCAATTTTCGGGTTCAAATGGCCGAGGCTGCGCGATCAGAGGCGCCATTCGTCGGTCTGGACCATCCATCCTCAGATACCACTTATTTCTTTATTGAAATATAAATAGTGATCTATTGCGTGTGTGAAATAAGTTAAACATGGTGCAGGCGGTCGCCGGATGACCTTCAATCGCTTAAAAAGAGCAAAAATATTTTTTGGCCTACAACGAAGTTGCTGTGGTTTTCATGTGCCTTCCTGTTCGGCGCCGCACTGTGCATGCGTTGAAAACAGGCTGCCTGGCGTGGCAGCGCCGGGGTAGCCCAGTGGAGCCGGTGCATGGGCAAGGCAGACGCCGTTTGACTGTTTCTGCGTTGTATTCGGCTAGCTTCGGCAGTCAGCGCTCGGGTAATAATATGCGTCCGGGCAATAATGTCAGCCGCCCGTTTCGTCGCCAGAATCGTTATAAAACGACAGCGAATGTAGATTTTGCATAACGTTATTGACTTCGCGATGCCATCGCTACTAATCTTGTAAATACGAAGTTATTTAGTTCGAGATGCACCGGTCTGGGGATGCAGGGAAGGTTATCGCCTACGGTAATCGGATTGCTGTTGAGGGCCCAGCCATAACGCGACCAAGGTGCTGAATTGCGGATAGTGTAAATGCACGAGTCTCTTGCACATAAGTACGCTCATGTGGAGAGTTGCCAACCCAACAGGGATCGCAAATGAGACATCACCGTTCTGTACTCCACTTCGTTGTGGGTATCGCCGTAGCGACTTTTCTTAATTTGCTTCCGCAAACTTCCGTCGCCCAAGTTCCCGTCACCAGTTGCCATGACCAATTCAGAAACGCTCCGGAAAACACAGAATTGCTCAACGGCGATGGAGTAAAAAGCGCCGCCTGGTACAGAAAACCGGGGTCCGATACAGTGATCGTCATGGTGCACGGGATTTTTTCCAACAATGTGAGTGCCTGGTTGCGTAACGACCAGAACTGGCAATGCCCTTATTGGCCTCGAATTATTCAAAACGATCCCGTATTCAATGGCACCGGAATATTTCTTTCCAGTTACTACACGTCCTTTTCGGCGGGAACATATGACATTCGTAACGCAGCGGATGAACTGTTCACCAATCTCAGCGTTCCAGTCAACGCAGGCTTGCTTTCGCCTCTGCATTTTCCGAAAATACTTATTATCGCTCACTCGACAGGCGGCCTTGTTGTGAAGAGGATGATGGCCAAAAAGTGGAAATTTTTTGAAAAGAAAAGTGTCGGGCTCGTTTTAATTGCATCCCCTGCGAGAGGCTCGCAATGGGCGGCGCGCATGAAAACGGTGTCAATGTTATTCAAGAACGACATGGCGCGGGAACTGGAGCCCACCAATCCTATTTTGCAAGATATCCACGACGATTTCCTGAATCTTGCTCGTGATTCAACTGCTACTAAGTTAAAAGGCCTTGAAGTTTTTGAGAATAAATTTGTTACGGAAAAATGTAACTTGTTTGGTCGGGCTTGCGACGCCATTGAGACCCTCATCCCAAGCGTCGTCACAGCTCAAGATGCTGGCGGCTACTTCGGCGCTCCTGAGGTAATTGCAGACACAAATCATTTTACCGTCGTGAAGCCGGAGAATAGTGACGCCCGAGTACATACGCGTCTTCGCCGTTTTTATCAGGAGATTATTGCTGGAGGTACCCATCCACCCGTTCCCGCAGATTCTCCCAGCCGTATTCGGCTGAGTGGATCGATTCCGGCCTTTGCGTGGACGAATGTGCCCGGGGATTCATTCACACTCAGCATTATTGCTTCGCCAGCGGATTGCACCAGTTCCACTTCGGATGCGGACAGGGTTAACTGCACCCGCAGTCTTGATAAGCTGATTGCGCACCCGATAGCGCAGGTGGGGGACCGGCGATGGGTGCCGGCCGGACCGGCGCGTCAAAAAAACCTGGCGGGACCTGCCGACAAATATACGATCAAGGAGGTGTACAAGATCAGTCCATCGGGCACGGGCTATTCCGAGGTGTCGCTGGACGTGTTCGATAAAAATAAAGGCCAGCGCGGCGCGTTAATGTATGAGTCGGATTTTGTTTTGCAGGAATATTCGGCATTGCCGGCTCAGTTATGGACGCTTGAAAAACCCTTGTGCCCTGTTATTAACTGTATTGTAGAGATGGAAGTTCCTATGAATCTCGATCTCAAACGTATCGAGGAATATTCGCCCATTGGCACTTTTTCAAACAACTGGGATGTCAATTCAAACGGGTTTGTCACCGTCAGGCTGCAGGCGGAGCGAACGGACGGCGAAAAGCGGTTTGTGCGGCTAATGGCCGTTCGGCCAAAGCTATAGCAGAGGACCTCGAAAAAGCGGCTGCGCGGCGCAGTTGTCGTCGCGCGATGCTCACCGTACCTTCGTACGACTACGCTTCGCGAATGAAATTTGCGCCGCTCGCTACGTTTTTGGAGGTCACCAGCAGATGCCTTTCCCTGCCACCTCGGACGGCAACCTGTAAAGTGAATTATCTCCCCAGTCGCATGGCCCACGCCATCGGCTGTGTTTCGCCCCATCGCCTGTCGCCGGCACCAGGGGAAAACAAACCAGCGCTTTCATCGAGAACAAACGCCCGTCCTTTGACCGGCTGAATTGGCCTGCATCGGTGAAATAAGCGCGTCCATCCCCGGAATCGCCGCCTTCGTCCTCATGGTCGACACGTCTCGCCATCGCCACCCTATGCTCCTGGTCACGTACGGACGACCGATTGATGCGACCTCGCGCCGCGCCGTGGTCGTCGTGTACCTGCTCCGCATGGACGCTCCAACAATCAAACATGGACTAAGAATGAACATAATGGAATTGGGATTTGCTTTCCTGGCGGGTTTGGCGATGATTGCCAGCCCCTGCATACTGATGGTGTTGCCAATTTTGCTAGGCGCAACGCTGGAGCGAAGCAGCCGGCCGATTTTCATCGTGCTCGGTTTTGTCACCGCGTTTACCTTGGTAGCTCTCGCTTTTGCAACAGGGGCCAGCTTGTCAGGCGCGTCGCCAGTCCTGATACGTCAGGTCGCCATTATTTTGCTCGCAGGTTTTTCCATAGTGCTGCTTTCGCCGAGTCTATATGCACGGGTGAGTGCCAGGCTGCAAAGTGTTTCAGATCTGGGGGTAAGATTGACTCCTAACCCGGGTGCGGGGAAAGCGGGGGGATTTATTTTGGGTTTGAGCCTTGGGGCGGTCTGGACGCCTTGCTCCGGACCGGTCCTGGCCTCCATCATCGCCCTGGTGGCGGGCTCCGCGAGCCGTGGCTGGGGCCTGGTCCTACTGGTGGCATTTGGCCTCGGGAGCGGCCTGCCGATGCTGCTGATTGCCTATGGCGGTAAAACGATTAATACGCGCCTTCCCATCCTGGCCCGCAAAGGCGCAGCGCTGCGGCGTGGCTTTGGTATCGCGACATTGATACTGGTGGCCTATATGCAGTGGCAGCAATACGACGAAGCTGCCGGCTGGATCGCAAACAGATATCAGGGATGGTTGTGACCCGGGACGAGGCCGACGGTTTATTCATCATGCGGCGCAGCCTGTACCGCCGGACGATGGGCGTAGCGTCGGACCGGGTTTGCCGCGACCGAATCTGGAGCTGCGTCGGAAAGAGGGCGGGGCAATCGGAGGCAGCGTTTATACTCCGCCATCGACGACAATTGGCCATTCAGCATGCATGAGCAATACCGACGCTTGCGGCAATGGCAGCTTCCCGGTTTCGCGTGGGTGTTTCTCGCGGTGTGCGTGCTATCGGTTCACGCGATTTTGCCCGCCTGGATACTCGCGGATAAACCAGCGTTGCTCGCGCCGGTCCACACCGTACTGGTCGTCTTGCATACCCTTGACGCCTTGTTCGTGTGGGCGTGCGCGATTTGGCTGAGCCCATTCCTGGAACGGCGCTACCCGCTTGATCTGGCACCGCGCATGGTGGTTGGCTTGCTGGTGGTTCTGTCCGGAGTGGTATTGATCATCATTGCGGTCTATCTGTATCTGTTCCCGGCTGTGACGGGCCGTCCTGTCCAGCTCGCCGGCCAGTATATGGACGCTTACCGCGCATTGATGGTCTCGATATTCATCTATGGCTGGTTGCTGATGCGTGACTATGCGAATGCCCAGGCCGCGCGTGCGTTGAGCCTGCAACTGAAGACCGACGCGCTGGCGACCGACGTCGACCGCAGCGAGCTGGCGATGCTGGAGGCGCAGATCGAGCCGCACTTTCTGTTCAATACGCTGGCACATGTGAAGCGTCTGTACCGCATGGACGACGCCGCGGCCGATGAGGTGCTGAAAAACCTGATCGCGTACTTCGAGCGTGCGCTGCCTGCGTTGCGCAAGGCAGACTGGAGCGTCGGCGACGAGATCGAGCTGGTCGTCCTGTACCTCAATCTGATCGAACAGCGTTCCGGCGGCCGCCTGCGCTACAAGGTGAGCGTATCGCCGCCGTCGACGACGCGCCAACTGCCGGCACTGACTATCGCCACCCTTGTCGAAAATGCCGTGCGCCATGGGGTGGGGCCGAAAGCGGGCAGCGGGATGATTCTGATTGCCGTGACGCTGACCGGGCGCGAATTATCGATCGTCGTCAGTGACGATGGGGTCGGCTTGCGCCTGTCGTCCGGAAACGGCCTTGGCCTTGCGACCGTGCGCGCACGGCTGCGCGGGACGTTCGGCGCCGGCGCCAGTCTTCTGGTGGCTCCAGGCACCAGCGGCGGCGTGTGCGCAACCATCCGCATTGCCATCGGGAGTGGACATGCTTGAGCGGTTGCGGTACCTGCGCATGGCCGCATGCAGGCGCTTGCGCGCCAACTACCGCCAGACCCTTGTGTTTGCCGCCATCGGTACGGTCACCGAGAGATTGACGCAGGTGCCGTCGTGGTTCGAGCGCATCGAACGCGACGGTTGGGCCATCTTTCTGGACGCGTTTTTGCGTGAAACGGTGGCTTGCGCGCTCGCCGCCCTCATCGTCGGTTTTTCTCTCCGGCTATGCACGGAAAAAGGATCGGACCTGATCCGCCGGCCCTCGAAGTTCCTGATCATGCTGACGGTGGGCACGGCGGTCGCCACGGTGCTCGCCGCGTGGCTTGACCTGATGCTCAGTCATGGCCGCCTCGCCGATATCGCCGATCGCCCCGGCGAGCTCGTCAATTTCTGGATGCAGTCGCTCCTGTGGGGCGGCCTCATCGGATGGGTGTACCTGCTTTCCCTCCAGCGTGCCGAAGACCATGCCGGGTTCACCGCGCTGCTGGGTAAACAAGCGCTTCTTGCGCGCCAGCTTGCCCGGTCGCGCCTGCGTGCCGCCCGCGCCCAGGTCGACCCGGCCATGGTGGCGCGCGTGTTAAGCGAAGTTCATGGCCGATACCGCGACAGGCCGCCAAGGCATCGGCCTTGCTCGACCACCTGATCAGCTATTTGCGGCTGGCGATGAACCGCGGACAGAGCGACCTGCCCGGCCTTGCCGGCGAGCTAGCGCTGATCCGGGCTCTGGTAGCCTTGCGCGAAGCCGAGCACGGGATGTCGATCGACATGGACGTACTGATCCCGGACGCCAGGTCGCACGCGCGTTCAGGCCCGCTGTTTCTGACGGTGTCCGCCTTGCTGGACGAGGCGATCAGCGCAGGCGCGCGCGCGGTGACGCTGACGCTGGCAGCGTGGGATGATCATGTCGGTGTGGCGCTTGCCATCGGCACGATCAGCATCACGCCAGTGCGGACGGTCGCGCTGGCCGATGCCGTGGCCAAACTGCTGCCGGCCGGAAGGTCTCGATTGCAAGGAATTTTCAACGCGGGAGCGAATGAGTATGTGGTCAAGCATGTCTGCCAGTGAAGCGGCACCGAGGGCGCTGATTGTCGAAGACGAGCCGGCAATGCACGACGAATTGCGCGAATTGCTGGTTGCCTTGTGGCCGGCGCTGACAATCGTCGGGCATGCCGCCGATGGCTGCGATGCGCTGCGCCAGATCGCGCAGCACGCGCCGGATATCGTCTTTCTCGACATTCAGATTCCAGATCCCAACCGCCTCGACATTGCCCGCACCTTGCGCGACCGCTGCCATGTCGTGTTTGTGACGGCCTTCGACGCCCATGCCATCGATGCGTTCGACAACGGTGCCGTGGATTACATCCTCAAGCCAATCGATCCCGCACGGATCGCGCTGACCGTGCGGCGGCTCAAGCAGCGTATCGCAAGCAAGCCGCTCGACCTGACGGATGTGCTCGAGAACCTCGCGCCGCGACAGGTGACGGCATCGTATTTGCGCTGGATCACCGCATCCGTGGGCAACGCGATCCGCCTGATTACGATTGATGAAGTCGTCTTTTTTCAGTCGGATCAAAAATATACGCGGGTCGTGCTGGCCGATTCCGAAGTGCTGATCAAGAAAACCCTCAAGGAACTGATGAGCGAGCTCGACCCGGATCAATTCTGGCAGACCCACCGCTCGACCGTCGTCAATGCGATGGAGATCGCCAGCATCGAGCCGAACATGGCCGGACAGCTGACCTTGAAACTGAAGAGCCGGCGCGAATTGCTGCCGGTGGCAGAGTCGTTCGTGCGGCGCTTTCGCCAGATGTGAAGCTCGCTTGCCGTCAGGTACGACCGGAGAAGTCGGCCTTGCGATGAGCCTCGGATTCAGCGCTGAAGGGGCTTGCCGGGCGCGCATCACTCGACCACCACCACAAACTCTGCGACAATCCGCTTTCTGCCGCGCCATGCGGCAACGTGATAGAAAGCCACCGTGTATGACACTGCCTAAAAAACCCGACGCCGCCCGTCTCGACAAGATCGTGGCCGATGCCCGCAAGGCTGCGGAAACGCGCGAATCCGGCTACCGGGCGCGTTCCCTGAAAATGTATCCCTGGATTTGCGGCCGCTGCATGCGCGAATTCACCAACGCGAACGTGTCGCAGCTGACGGTGCACCATCGCGACCACAACCACGACAACAATCCGCCCGATGGCAGCAACTGGGAGCTGCTGTGCCTGTACTGCCACGACAACGAGCACTCGCGCTACCTGGAAGCGGACCGCGGTGCCGGGCTGCTGTCGGCCGAGGTGGCGCCGGCCACGCACAACCCGTTCGCCGCCTTGGCGGGGCTGATGAAGAAAAAAGACTGATCAGCCCGCATCGCTACGGCTGCCATCGCGGGTGGGCCGCGTCGGCGGTCGTGCGCTCGCCGGCGGCATGTTCCTGGCGCAGCCGATCCAGCAGCGTGGCCGTGCGATTTTGCATGGCAAGCCGGCTCCTGAAGGGGCGGCAAGTGTTTTCAGACAATCAGGAGCATAGCGTATGTTGATAAATGGTACGGGCGGCGCCGCCCGTGGATGGCTGTTGGGCATGCTGCTGTGCCTTGTGACGGCCGGAGCGTTTGCGCACGGCGTCTCCGAGTCGGACCAGAGTTTCCTGCAAGGTGCCACCGGCGTGCACTTCCTGCCCTATCTGTACCTGGGCGCCAAGCACATGGTGACCGGCTACGACCATCTGCTGTTCCTGTGCGGCGTGATCTTCTTCCTGTACCGGATGAAGGATATCGGCGTGTATGTGACCCTGTTCGCGCTCGGCCACAGCACCACCTTGCTGCTTGGGGTGCTCAACGGCTGGCATATCAACGCCTACCTGGTGGACGCCATCATCGGCCTGTCGATCGTCTACCGCGCCTTCGATAACCTGGGCGGCTTCAAGACCGTGTTCGGGTTTCAGCCGAACAAAAAGGCGGCGGTGCTGATCTTCGGTTTCTTCCACGGCCTGGGGCTGGCGACCAAGCTGCAGGATTTTTCCCTGTCGCCCGACGGCCTGGTACCGAACATGATCGCTTTCAACCTCGGGGTGGAGCTCGGCCAGCTGCTCGCGCTCGGCATGATTTTGATCGTGGTGCGCTACTGGCGCACAACCGCCAGTTTCGCCCGGCACGCCTTGACCAGCAATTTTGCGCTCATGAGCGCCGGCTTTGTTCTTGCCGGCCTCCAGTTCACCGGCTATATCAGTCAATAGGAAAGTCCATGTCCTTGCCTTCATCGAACGCCGGCGTTGTCGCGCCTAAAAAAGAACTCTTGCGCGGCTGTCTCGTCGCCGCTGCGGTGGCCGCCGTGCTGCTCACCGTCGCTGTCCTGCCTGCCGAGTACGGGATTGATCCGACTGGTGCGGGGAGGGCGCTCGGCCTGACCAAGCTGCACAGTGCCGCAGCGCCCCCTGTCGAAGCGGCTAAGAGTGCGGCCACGCCGGCGCCAGCGCCAAAAGGATCGACTGTCTCGGCCCCGGGTGAAGTACGCGCTCTCACCATCGCGTCGAAGCAGACGGTTGCTTACCGGGCCGACACGCAGGAGATTACCTTGCCTCCCGGCAAAGGCGTGGAGGTGAAGACCCATCTTGCGAAAGGCGCGACCTTGATCTTTTCCTGGAAAACGACGAAAGGCGAAGCGCTCAACCATGACTTTCATGGCGAGCCGGTCAATGCCAAGGGCGACGAGTTCGAAAGCTTCATCCTCGAGAACGACGTCAGCCAGTCCAGCGGCGCCCTGATCGCACCGTTCACGGGGGTGCACGGCTGGTACTGGAAGAACAAGACCGACGAACCGGTGACGGTGGTGCTGCAGGCCAGCGGCTTTTACACGGATATCTTCAAAAAATAGGGCCAACGCCCAGACGGCATGCCGGCTCGCCAGCACCGGCAATACTGGGCGCCGCCGGGTCTAATGAAGTAGTTGTCCGTGGTCAACATTCTCGCAGCACATCCGTGACCTGCGTTCATAAAGTTTCCCTAAGAAAAGTTATATTTATCGGGTGTCAAGCTGATGCCGGGTGCCGGCCGGCCCGGCTGCCCGCGACCCAGCGTCGCCCTTTTCTGGAGAACTCATGACCACCACCGTACGCAGCCCTCTCGACGCCCTGCATGCAGGCGACCCCGATTACTGCATGTTCGTACTTTGGGACATGGACCTGGGCGACGACGTGTCCGCCACCTTTGCCACCCTGTCGCACGTGTCGGCCGACTTCGACATGGAAGCCATGATCCTGAGCGGCGACGATGGCAGTACCGCGTACTGGTTTCCGGAAAATGAATTTCTGCACACCATGTGGACGGGCGAGGCCCCGGAGGAGGGCAGCGCCTACGAGGTACTCATCGGCGGCGAGGACAACGACATCATGCACGGCCGCGACGGCGCCGACCTGCTGTTCGGCCAGGATGGCAACGATATCCTCCAGGATGTGCATGGCAATAATCTGTTGCACGGTGGCGCTGGCGACGACCTGATCGAAGGGGCGGGGCAGAGCTTGTACGTCGGCGGGACGGGCAATGACAACATCACCGCGTGGGGTGCCGATTTCACGATCGCCTTCAACGCGGGTGACGGGCTCGATACCGTCACCTTGTGCGCCCGCGGCGCTGCCGCCGTTTCGGTGGGCGGCGGCATCCGCGAGCCGGAGATGTTCCTTGCCCGCTCGGGCAGCGATCTGATGCTTATGACCAGCGCGACGGAAGGCATGGCGTTTGCCGGCTGGTACGACAATCCCGCGCCGGACGGCTTCCGGCTACAGGTGCTCGATGACGCCGGCGGGGAGGGCGCCTTGAGCGGGCTCTACGACATGCTGCCGTTGATCGCCGCCTTCGATGCGATGTACGGCGCCGATCCCGCAACCGGCGCATGGTATTTTGCCGCGCAGCTCGATCAGGCTCGCCTGGAGACCGGCGACAGCCCGCTCGGCGGAGACCTGGCACAGCTGTATGCAGTCAATCCTGGCGGCATCGACATCACCGGCAGCAATGCGGCCCTGTGGTACGACGCCTACGGCCATACCGAAAGCCTGGGCATGCTGCTGTAAGGGGTGGCGCGGCATCTTGCGGCCGGACTGGCGCAAGATGCCGCGTGCGCCGGTCCTCAGTGCACGCCGGCCTGTGCACCCTTCGACCACGGCGTGCCCGGCGCCCGCAGGTATTCGCGCGCCACATACCCCCATGGCAGCACCAGCACCACCAGCACGATGCCGGCCGCGCAGGCGAACAGCGTCTCGGCGGCATACTCGTCCAGGCCCGGCCCCATCCACATCGGCAGGGCGAAGGCGACGACCCAGATGATTTTCCAGGCCAGCTCGAACAGGAGCAGCGGCAGCATGCGCAGCGGATAGCGCAACCCCAGTAGCGACAGCAGGCACAGGGCGCCGAGCAGCGAGCGCACCACGGTGCTGGCATTGGCCGCCACGCTTGACGGGGCAATGATGGTCGGCCACATGGTCACGCCCAGCCCCAACACCAGCAGCAGGTACATTGCTCTTAACAGGGACAGTCTCAGGGTGCTGATGTCGTTCATGGTGCGGCTCCTTATGGGTTGGTGGGTGGTGAAACGTCAGTGCGAATTGAGTGAGGGCGAGGGCGCGGCCATGCGCTCCCATGCCGGGATGTCGATGCCCTTGAACAGCAGGCACAGGCAGAATGCGCTTTCGCCGAAAAACGATGGCACCAGGATCGCCGGGAACACGGCGGCGTGCAGGGAAGGCGAGAGCACCATGATGAAGGTGTTGACCAGGTAGCACAGGCCGGCAAGCTGCATCATCGCGCCGATCAGCGGCGGGAAATAGCCGGACTTGCGGATCAGGTGGCCGATGATGATGCATTCGACCCCGAAGAACATCAACGCCACCGCGAACGCATGCGAGTGCCCGACAATGGCCAGGTAAGCCGTCGCCTGCGCCTGTTGCAAGTCCATCCCGAGCGTGGCGCCGGACAGCAGCGGCGTCAGGGCGCCTTGCAGCTGCAGGGTGCTGACGCTTTCGACCGCCAGCGACACCAGCGCGAAGAACATGGCCAGCAGGGTCAGGTGTTTGTTCACCGGGCGCAGCAGTACGTACCAGGTCAGCGACATCGCGACCGCGCACAGCAGCAGCAGCAACTGGCCGGCGATGCCCACCCGCCACAGCCATTCCGAGGCTACGATGCGCTGGGCCGTCTCGGCCGCGTTGCCGGCCACGACCAGGCTGTTACGGATGACCGTCTCGCCCAGCAGGCCGATGACGATGATGACGAGGTACAGCGCGCCGGCGATGCGCGCGGTACGCTGCGCATCCTTGCCGCCGATGGCATTCTGATGATGGTCCGGCATGGTGTTCTCCCTTGGTGAGGCAGGCAATCGATCGGTGCGGCTAGTGTGTATCCGGGCTGGCGGCGGCGCTTTACTCGACGTCGCGCAGCACTTTCTCGACGGCGGCCACGCGCGTTTTCACTTCCGCCAGGTGGCCGTGGATGGCTGCCAGCGCGGCGGCCGTTTCGATCTGGGCCGCCGCTGCCTGCGCCGCGAGCTGGCGGTACGCCTCGTCGCTGGCCAGGCGCGCCTTGGCCTGCTGGATGGCGGCAAAATACTTCATGCCGAAAATGAGCAGGACGGTGGCGAGCGGCAGGCCGATGGTGATCAAATAAACGTGTTCGGACATGGTGTTGGTCTACTTCTCAAGGTTGATGGTGAGGGACTTGACTGCCTCGGCAATCGCTTCCGGGGTCAGCGCTACCGCAAAGCTGCCCGCTTCAAAATAATTGAGCGCTTTGCCGTCGTGCGAGAGTTCGAGACAGCTGGTAACGAGGCCGGCTTGTTCGAGCTTCTGGAGATGCAGGTGCAGCAGCGGCCGGCTGATGCCAATGTCGCGTGCAAGCTGGCTGACGTAATTGCGTCCGCCCGATGCGAGGGCCGCGATGATGCGCAGCCGGTGCGGATTGGCAAGCGCGGACAGGATCGTCAGCAACTGGTCTCCTTCGATTGGTGGTTTATTTTCTTTCACCTGTAAAGATTATCTGACACGTGACAGGCAGTCAAGAAATTTTTCAGCGGCCGGGCGCGCCGCACGGGGCGCAAGGGGCCTGCCGGCGGCGCGACTCTGATAAACTGCGGCGACTGTTGTGTTTGTCTTGAACCCGCCCGCCGTAACGCCGATGTCAGTTCCCCTGGAACGCTGAACCGGGTCCGACGGCCCGCGTGTGGCGGGGTCGAGGTGCAAACGCGGCAAAAGTACCGTTTCCAAGCGCTGCCGCCAGGCAGGTCGAGCAGAACTTGTCGAGGTGCTCAATGCCCGGCTCCGGTCCGGAGTCTCCCTTGCCTTGCCCTGTACGCGACCTGCTGGTGGCATTGATCCGCCATTTTCACAGGGATGCCATGTCTTACCTCCAAACACTCGATACCATAGTCACCACCATTGTCCAGCCGGCAGCTCCCGCCACCGACCGCGATGCCCGGTTTCCGCGCGCCGCCATCGATGCGCTGGGCCAGGCCGGCCTGCTCGGCCTTGTCAGCAGCAAGGACGTGGGCGGCATGGGCCTGGGCCTGCCCGAGGCAGCGCAGCTGGTCGAGCGCCTGGCCAAGGCCTGCCCGTCGACGGCGATGGTCGTCTGCATGCACCTGTGCGCGGCCACCGTGCTGGAAAAATTCGCCAGCGAGAACGTGCGCCGCGACGTCGCTTGCGGCCGCCACCTGAGCACCCTGGCCTGGTCCGACAACGGCTCGCGCAGCCACTTCTGGGCCCCGGTCGGCACGGCGCGCCAGGATGGCGACAGCATCGTCATCGACGGCAGCAAATCGATGGTCACCGCCGCCGGCGAAGCCGATTCGTACGTGTGGTCGACCGCGCCGGTGGCCTTGGCGGGCGCCAGCACCCTGTGGCTGGTCGACAGCAAGAGCGCCGGCCTGAGCGAACCGAAAGCGTTCGACGGCATGGGCTTGCGCGGCAACCGTTCATCGCCACTGAGCGCGGCGGGCGTGCGCGTCGCGCCGGCCGCGATGCTGGGCGTTGACGGCGGCGGCTTCGACATCATGATCGGCGCCGTGCTGCCGGTGTTCTCGACCCTGGTCGCCTCGTCCTCGCTGGGCCAGATGGACGCCGTGCTGGAAGCGGCATGCGCGCACGCCGCCGGCAGCAAGCTCGAACACCTGGGCAGCTCGCTGGCCGAACTGCCGACCATCCGCGCCTACCTGGCACGGGCCCGCATCCAGGCCGACATGGTGCGCACGCTGCGCGACGACACGCTCGCCGCGCTGGCGGCCAACCGTCCGGACGCCATGCTGCGCGTGATGCAGGTCAAGGCGGCAGCGGCCGAAGCGGCGCTGGAAGTGACCGACACCGCCATGCGCGTGTGCGGCGGCGCGGCCTTCCGCAAGGATGTCGGCATCGAACGCTACTTCCGCGATGCGCGCGCCGCATCGGTCATGGCACCGACCTCCGACGTGCTGTTCGACTTCATTGGCAAGGCCGTTTGCGGCATGCCGGTGTTCGGTTAAGGGGCGCGCGATGAATACACCATTGATGATGGGCGCGGTGGCCTACGCACCGAAAGTCGTGACGATCTGGGAAGGCTTCAAGGAGTACTTCCGGCGCCACGACTTTGAATTCGACTACATCCTGTACTCCAACTACGAGCGCCAGGTCGAAGCGCAGTTCAACGGCAGCATTGCGCTGGCGTGGAATTCGCCGCTGGCCTGGGTACGGGCCGAGCGCATGGCGCGCGCCCGCGGCCAGGAGGTGGCGGCGCTGGCCATGCGCGACAGCGATTGCGACCTGACGTCGGTGCTGGTCACGCGTACCGGCCCGCTGGTCACGCTGGAACAGCTCAAGGGCAAGACGATCGGCTTTGGCGCCATCGACTCGCCCCAGGCGCACCTGATTCCGCTCGACCTGCTGCGCCAGCACGGCATGCTGGCCGGGCGCGATTACACGGCGCGCCGCTTCGACGTTTTGGGGGGCAAGCACGGCGACCATATCGGCGGCGAACGCGATGCCGCGCTGGCGCTGATGGCCGGCGAGATCGATGCCGCCTGGATGATCGACAGTAATCACATGGCCTTCTCGCGCGAAGGCCTGCTGCCGGCCGGCGCCACCGCGATCATGGCGCGCACGGCGCCGTTCGACCATTGCAATTTCACGGTCAGCCCTGGCGCGCCCGCGGCGCAGATTGCACGCTTCGGCGAACTGCTGCTGGCCATGAGCTGGGACGACCCGGAAGTGCGCCCGCTGCTCGAACTGGAAGGCCTGAAAACCTGGCTGCCGGGGCGCGTAAGCGGCTACGACGCGCTGGTGCGCGCGGTGGACGACGAGCGCTTCTACGATGCGGAAGGGAAGATCCTTGCTGCCGACTATCGATATTGAGGGTCTCGGTTTCGACGCCGGCGCCCATCTGCTGGTCAAGCACGGCTTGCAGCAGCTGGCGCCCGGCGAGACCCTGGATGTTACCGGCGCTGGTGCTGGCTGGGACGGGCAGCTGAGCGCATGGTGCCGCAGCCAGGGGCACCCGTGCACGGCGCTTGACGTGGACGGGCGCAGATTGGTGCGCGTGACGCGCGGCGGCGCGTCGGCGGGCCGCTGGCGCGCGGCGCTGCACAGCGGCCACGCCGATCCGCGCGCCGACGGCGCCATCGCCGATCAGGCCAAGGCCCAGTGGGGCCTGGCGGCACGCGGCGCGACGGTGGAGGCGGGTTCGCCGGCCATGCAATTCCGCCTCGATCAGAAAGAGGAAGTGTGGGCCGAACGGGCTGCCGATTTGTATGCGCAGGCCGCGGCGGCGCAGTGGGACCCGGAGACGGCGATCGACTGGAGGGCCGAGTTCACCTTGCCCGACATCGTCGAAGACGCGGTGGTGCAGGTGCTGACCTACATGATCGAAAATGAAGTGGCGGCGCTGGTGGTGCCGGCGCGCTTTTTGGGACAGGTGCACCCGCACTACCGCGAAGTGCAGGCGGTGCTGGCGATCCAGGTGGCCGACGAAGCGCGCCACATCGAGGTGTTCACGCGCCGCGTGCGCCTCAAGGGCCGCGAGCCGGGCCTGTCGACGGCGGGCGGACAAAGCTCGCTCAAGACGCTGCTCGATGAGCAGGATTTTTCGGTGGCCGAGTTTTTGCTGTCGGTGCTGGGGGAGGGGACCTTTGTCAGCCTGCTGCATTTCCTGCACGCGTACGCGCCCGATCCGGTCACGCGCCAGATCGCGCGCCTGGCCGCGCGCGATGAAGCGCGCCATGTCGCCTTCGGCATGACGCACCTGGCGGCGCGGCTCGAACGCGAGCCTGCCTTTCGCACACGCCTGGCCAACGCGGTCCAGTCGCGCAACGATGCGCTGGCGGCCAGTTCGGGCTTGAACGAAGAGGTGTTCGACGCGCTGATCCTGCTGGCGGCGGGCGAACTGACGCCGGCGGCGGTCGCGGCCGGCTACCTGCGCGTGCAGCAGCTGATGGTGGACATGGCCGAGGGGCGCCAGTCGCGCCTGGAGCGGCTGGGTTTCTCAAAAACCGAGGCGCAGCAGTTGTCGGCCCTGCATACGCGTAACTTCATGTAGCGTCACCCGAAAGTGGATGCAGCTGTGGCGCTGCCCACGAAAATGCTGGCAATCGTGCATTTTTGGTAGTGTTAGCTGGTAAGCTTGCCTGGGCAGGTGCATCCGCCCTGCTGAGAAGTCGATTACTCTTGGGGAGAATTCCGATGCTCGTATCCAAGTCTCACTTCACCGCCTGCGCGCTGGCTGCCGCGCTCAGCGGCGTTGCCGGCCAGAGCTGCGCCGCCAGCGCGTCCGCCCAGATCAGCAATGTCCGTATCGAACTGATCGACCTCGATCTCAACGACCAGATCACGCCGTGGATTCAATACGGCTACCGTGACTATGCCATGAACGCCATGCTGAACGATGGCCAGGAATTCCAGGAAATTTACTGGCCGGGCAGCGTGCTGCTGAGCAAACCCTATGGCGAGGCGGCGGCCATGGTGTCGGACGGCATGATGCGCTCGAGCGTGCAAATCAGCTATTCGGGCCAGGCGGGCGGCGACCATTTCTCGGCGATCGGTTCGGACTGGCGCACGTTCGCGCTCTCGCCCAACACGCAGCTCAGGCTGACCTTGTCGGTATCGCTGCAAGCTGACCACGGCCAGGGCGAGAGCAGCCGCGCAGTGGCGTCGATCTACGGCGACGTCAGCGCCTTCGACCAGTCGGGCACGCCCGAACATTTCGAAGACAGACTCCAGAACGTTTCCGGCGCGCGCACGGTCGATTACCGCTCGACGCTCAGCACCGGGCAATCGGCTGGATCTGGCACCATCGGCTGGGCCGCCTACAGCTACGCCCAGGGACGCGCCGCGCCCGTGCCGGAGCCGGCAAGCTACGCCATGCTGCTGGCCGGCCTTGCCGCCATCGGCGCGTGTCGCTTGCGCCGCCGGGGCTGACTGCCTGGCGCACGCCGCAGCTTGTGGCCCGGGGCAAGGATGGTCGTCGACTGAAATCGGGGCAAAACCGAATCCTCCCGCGAACCTCGCCTGACGGGCAGCGTTATCCCCTACGACATTCCCTGCGTGAAGAGGGGCGTTTCATCAGGCACGATGGGGGGCGTCATGCCTCCACATCAGGCAACCTTGGCAGGCTTCTTGAACGGACTGCGTTCGGGCGCGTCATCATGCTCGATGCCCAGCAGCAGATGCTTGATCATCTTGTTGAGCACCGGCTGGCGGTGGCGCACCAGGATGCCGAAGGTCTGCGGCTTGGCGCCCAGGGCCGCTTTCGGTTCGAGTGCGGTGCGGCCGAACGACACCTGTTTGCAGCCCATCGACAAGGCGTCGGCGATGCCGGCGTGCAGCAGCCGCAGATAGATCGGCAGGTCGGCCGCCGCCGCGCGGTTGAAACCGATGTGGTAGGCGATCGAGGTGTCGCCATCGGCCACCGAGATCAGGAAACCGAGCATCTCTCCATCGCGCTTGAGTACGCTGCAGCGGAAGCGCTCGCCGGCCGCCTTTTGCAGCGCCGGGAAATACTCGGCTCGCAGCTCGAACGGGCGGAATCCGGCGTTGACCTGCACTTCCTTGTAGAGCCCGTGAATCTGCTCGCGCACGGCGTCCAGGTCGCTTAACTGTTCGAGCGTGCAGGCCGCCTCGTCCAAGGTCTTGAAGACGGCGTTGCGCACGCCGCTGCGGTATTTGGAGGCCAGGCTGGCCAGGTAGTCGTCGTAGTGCTTCCAGTCGTCCTGCAGGGCCAGCACCATGTTCGGTTCCGTTTCCACGTAACGGTAGCTCAGGTGTTCGAGGTGCGCCGCGTGATCGGTGTGGGGCGCGTGCAAGTCCTTGATCATGATGAAGTGGGTCTTGCCGACCAGCTTGTCGGCTTGGCGCACGCGGTACAGCACTTCGGCTACGCCATGCCAGGCCAGCTTGGGATCGGCGCCGGGCGCCATGGCGATGCCGTGCTGGCCGAAGGTCAGCAGGTTGCCGCAGCTGAGGATGCGCTGGGTGGTCTTTTTCGCCAGCTCGTCGAGCGGGGCGGGGCGCGTGGAGGCAGCCTGGCTCTTGGCCGGGCGCGCCTGCGCCAGGTTGAGGTCGGCAATCTGCATGTACACGGCCGCGACCGGCATGCGCTCGGCGCCGGCGCCGCTGTAAATCAGGGCGTAGCGCGGCGACAGATTGTGCGGCAGCACCTGTTCGAGCGACTTGAGGTAGGCGAAGGACATGAAGAAGCCGGCGTGGTCCGCCAAAGCCTGCCAGGCGCCGGCGTCGAGCAGTTCGATCGAATCGGCGATGGCGTAGTTCAGGTCGGCGGGGCCGCGCAGACGCTTGCGTTCGCGGCTGCGTTCGGAGAGCGAGGCTTTGATGGAGCGGAGTTTTTCAGGGATGTTCATGGACGTGGTGTTGTTATCGTTATTGAAATGCCGGTGAGCGCGATTCTACAGCGCTGGCGGCGACAGCGGTAAGTACAGCGAGGCTGGCACGGATGAAGCAGGGGGCAGGGCCGTCAACACGTGATCGGCCGCAAGCGGGCCAGCGGGCTACTGCCCGCCGTCGCGGCGGGCAGTGTCGGGCCGTTATGTACCGGTCAACGCGGCGATGACAGGGTCGCCGGCCCAGTCGGCAAGCGCGGGCCGACCGGATTTTTCAGTGGAACTGACACCTGTGAGCGTGCTCAGATGGTTCAGCCAGCCATCAAGGAGACGGTAGCCGAAAACCAGCGCTGCAATGAACAGGATCGTCAGGACATTCACGCTCAGATTGGCGCTCACGTCCTTGAGCCAGCCGATGAGGCCTTTGCGTGCACGTTGATGGGCAAGGATCGTGGCCAACTGTTGACCAATCGCCGTTGTCATGAATTCGGCTTCCAGCCTCGCCTTTCTCGATTCAAGCGTTGCGTCAAGAAATGCATTTGCCAAGGTCACCGCCCGTCGCTGATACATGGCAATTCCCATCGGCGTCTTCGCCGCGCGTTCAAAGGCGCTCATCTCGTCCGACGTGGGTGCGCGTCCCGTGGACGACGCGATCTCTGAACAGGTTTCCACCTTATGCTGCTTGTATTGCGTGTAAGCAAGCGTATCGCCCGGATCCGGTACCAGCAGGCTGTACACGCTTTGGCGGGTAGTCATGTCGATCCGTCGCTGTCGTCCGGCAGCGCCCGGGCCTTGATGGTCTCGCTTGCGTAGATGCTGTTGAGCCTTTTGTTCGCAATCCTGAACGCTTCCCGTATTTCTTCAAGGCTGAACTGGGTCGTTGGCGACGGCCACAGATCGGCGTCCGCCGCGACGGCCTCGGAATCGCATGGCCCGGGCGGCGCTTTCCCGGGGGATGTGAAAACGTCGCCGCGCCTGTCCATCTCGCGTAGCATTTCGGCCGCACGGCGGTTGATTGCCAACAGCGTTTTTCTATCCATAACGAATGCCATGGTGCACCTTTTTATCGGGGATAGTCGAGCCATTCCGCCGGTCCTGTGCGAGAGAGGCGCACCTCAAGTCATGGGCGATCCTTCCCAGGCAGCGAGCGGCTTGTTACATCGTTTGACCACGTCCATCCGGTCTGGTTCAATATCGACGCGATTTCCCTGCAAGATGGCTGGCCACTGCGAGCGGCCGTGGAAGATTGGCGACCAGTGCCAGGACCTTTCCTGCGCGACCGGCACTGGCTACGTCCCATCCCACCCATTCTTGTTTTCCTCGGCGGTCAGTTCGGCATCGAGCGCGAACATGGCTTCGAGTTCCTCGCGCGCCTGCTTGGCCACCGACAGGAACTGTTCCTTGTCCTTGTAATACGGATATATCTTGTCCAGGCTGCGCAGGTTGAACATGCGGAACTTGCTGGCCGCCTGGCGCGCCTGGTAAGCGCCGAATCCGAGCTCGTGCAGCACATCGCGCCCCAGCATCAGCGCCGCTTCGAACGTCTCGCGCTGGATGATGGTCACGCCGCGGTCGCGCAGGTCGAAATAATGGGTCACGTTGCGCGCCCGCGCCATGATTTTCAAGGTGGGAAACTCGCGCCGCACCGCATCGACCAGCTTCAGGCTGTCGTCGATATCGTCGACCGCCACCACCAGCGCGCGGGCCCTTGCCGCGCCGGCCGCGTGCAGCAGGTCGATGCGGGTCACGTCGCCGTAAAAGACTTCGCTGCCGAAGCGGCGCACCAGGTCGATCTGGTCCGGGTCGTGGTCGAGCACGGTCAGCTTGACGCCGTTGGCGGTCAGCAGGCGCCCGACGATCTGGCCGAAGCGCCCGAAGCCGGCAATGATCACATGCTCGTCGTTGGGGACGATCTTGTCGGCCTGGCGCTTCTTGTCGGCGCGGTAGCGCGGCGCGATCAGGCGGTCGTGCGCGATCAGCAGCAGCGGCGTGACCACCATCGACAGCGCCACCACGACCACCAGGATGGACGCCACCTCGGCGCTGAATACCTTGGCCGCCTCGGCCGCGCCGAACACGACGAAGGCAAACTCCCCGCCCTGCGACAAGATGAAGGCGAACAGCGCCTGCTGGCTGCGCGGAATCTCGGCCAGCTTGCTGATCCCGTACAGCACCGCGATCTTGATGCACAAGAAGGCCGCCACCAGCCCCAGGATCAGCCATGGCTGCGCCATGAACACGCCGAAGTCGACCGACATGCCGACCGCGATGAAAAACAGCCCCAGCAGCAAGCCCTTGAACGGCTCCAGGTCGGTCTCGAGCGCGTGGCGGTATTCGGAGTCGGCCAGCAGCATGCCGGCCATGAAGGCGCCCAGCGCCATCGACATGCCGACCCACTGCATCAGGAGCGCAATGGCAATGACCAGCAGCAGCGCAAACGCGGTAAAGATCTCGCGCAGGCCGGTCTTGACGATGATGCGCAGCAGCGGACGCACCAGGTGGCGTCCGGCGAAGATCAGGCCGCCGATGACGGCGACCACCTTGAGCGCGCCCAGCCAGCCCTGTTCGGACCCTTCGGCGGCGGCCACGCCCAGGAGCGGCACCACGGCGATCATGGGAATGGCGGCCATGTCCTGGAACAGCAAAATGGCGAAGCTGGCCGAGCCGGTCGGGGTGGTCATCAGGTTGCGCTCGTCCAGGGTGGCCAGCGCGATCGCGGTCGACGACAGCGACAGCCCGAGGGAGGCAATCAGCGCCACCTTCCAGTCGATGCCGGCCAGCATGGCGGCCGCGCACAGGGCGCCGCTCACGCCCAGCACCTGGGCCGCGCCGCGTCCGAAAATGGCGCGCCGCATGGCCCACAGGCGCTTCGGTTCGAGTTCGAGGCCGATCACGAACAGCAGCAGCACCACGCCGAATTCGGAAATGTGCAGGATGTCTTCGACCTCGCCGATCAGGCCCAGCCCCCATGGGCCGATGGCGATGCCGGCCAGCAGGTAGCCGAGGACGGCGCCCAGGCCAAGTTTTTTGGCGATCGGTACGGCAATCACCGCCGCCGCCAGGTAGATCAGTGCGTTAAGCAGCAAACCGTGTTCCATCGTCGCAAAGCTTTCTAAGGGGGATTCAGGCGCTGGCCAGCGCCGTCAGGCGGGCGGTAAAGGCGTCGACGTGGGCGTCCAGCGCCTCGTCGCTGACCCGGTGCGCGGCGTGCAGGATGTGCGGGTCGATCCAGTCCATGCCGCACAGGGCGGCAATCTGGCGATAGGGGGGCAGGAACGCCTCGAACGGGTAGCCGTGGGTGGCGCCCGGCGCGTAGGCATCAAGCGGGCTGCCGGTCGAGGCCACCAGCCAGAAACCCTTGCCCTGCAGCGCGCTGGCGCCGGCGCCGTAGGCCCAGCCGGGCACCAGCACCATGTCGACCCATTCCTTGAGCAGGGCCGGCATGCCGTACCACTGGATCGGCTGCAGGAACACCAGGGCGCTGGCATCGGCCAGGTTGTCCTGCTCGGCCGCCACGTCGATGTAAAAGTCGGGGTAGGTGCCGTACAGGTCGACCAGTTCGACCCCGGGCACGCTGCGCGCGGCCTCGGCCAGGCGGCGGTTCACGCGCGAGCGCTGCGGCGCCGCGTGCGCGAACAGGACCACGACCTCGCGCACGCGCGCCGGAGGGCCGGCCGTCACTGCGCCTCGAGCATGGCTTTGGACAGCGAAAACTCGGTGTCGTCCTGGTCCAGCGCCCACGACATCATGCCGCCCAGGCGGTTGTCGCGCACGTAGGCGGCCTTTTCCTTGATCACCAGCGGATCGTCATAGGTCCAGAAAATGCCGTTATCGTAGGTCCACAGCTGCTTGCTGATCGGATGGTAGAACTTGGGCGTCTTGCGCGGGGCCAGGGTCGAGTATTTCTCGGTGCCTTCCTCGAATCCCCGCGCCGGGGCGCCCGCGCTCTGGTACAGGCCGTAGCGCGCCGGCGGCACGCCGCTCCAGCCGCGCGCGTAGAAGGGCACGCCGATGACCAGTTTTTTGGCCGGCACGCCAGCCTTCAAAAAGCGCTGCACGCCGGTGTGGACGCTCTGCTTGTCGGTGTCGGGGCTGCCCGGGTCGGCGTACAGGTTCGAGTGAAAGCCGGTCGGGCCCTGCTTGTTCCAGCCGCCGGTGAAGTCGTAGGTCATCAGGTTGATCCAGTCGAGCGACTTGCTGTACTTGTCCGGCTCGGCGGCATCGGTGGTTTTCGCGCCGCTGTTGACGGCCGCCGTCAGGTAGTATTTCTTGCGCTGCTTCTTGCCCAGCGCATTGAGCTGGCTGCGGAACTCCGCCAGCAGCAGCGTGAAATTCTGCTTGTCCGCCGGGCTGATGGTGTTGTACGCCATCAGCGGCACGCCCGGGTACTCCCAGTCGATGTCGAAGCCGTCGAACAGGCCGGCCGCGGCGCCCTTGCCGCCATGGCCGTTGAGCAGCGGCAAGTCGCCCTTGATGTACATGTCGATGCAGGACGATACCAGCGCGCGCCGCAGCGGCGCGGTGGCGGCGCCGGCCGAGAACCAGCGCGACCATTCGGCGCCGCCGATGGCCAGCATCACTTTCAGCTTGGGATGCTTGGCCTTGAGCTGGCGCAACTGGTTGAAGTTGCCCGCCAGCGGCTGGGATGGACCGTCGGCGCTGCCGTCGACCGATTCGCTGGCGCTGAAGTGGTGCGCGTAGTCGAGCGTGGCGCGCATGCCGGCGCCGTCGGCCGCATCCTTGATGTCGCGCCCGCTGTCGCAGCGGTAGGTGTCGTCCGGCATCTTGTACAGATTGGCGAAGGCGTAGTTCAGGAACGTGAAGCGGGCGGCCACGCCGGCCTGGTCGAGCTGTTTCAGGCGAAAGCCTTGTTCGGTGCTCCAGGCCGTGTAGTACGAGCCGACCTGGACCGGTCCGGCGGCATGCGCCGCGCCGGCGCCGACGGCCGCCGCCAGGGCCAGGGCCCGGCTGAGCTTGTTCATGCGGATTGTGTGCGACATCGTTCCTCCATGCTTAAATCTTGAGCTTGCAATTATGTATGTTCAGGCGCGCAACCACCAGCACCATCGTGGCTGTAAACACGGCCGCGGCCAGCAATGCGCTGTTGCCTTCGACCAGGGCGGGCCGGAAGTGGGCTCCGGCCAGGCTGATGACGGCGCCGATGGCGAACGGCAGCAGATAGGTGATCAGCGGACTGGTCGCGGCCGGTTCGACCAGCACCGTCCAGCGCCGCGCCGCGCGCACTTCCACCAGCCAGTAGAGCAGCGCGAACAGCGCCACGCACAGTGCGCCGCAATACAAAGCCCAGGGCGGGGTGGCGCCGATCTTCGAGACCGGGTACCAGCGGTGCAGCACCCAGGCCGCCGCCGCCAGCACGGCCGCGAAGGCGGCGCCATGGCGCAGGCGCGGCGCGGCAGGGCGTTGGCCGTCGAAAAACAGCAGCGCGCATACCAGCCCGGCCAGCACGATGAGGCTGTGGATGGCATGGCCGGCCAGCGCCGTGCCGACCCCGCTGCGGGTGGTGAGCATGTACAGGCTCAGGCAGGCCAGCATGGCGCCCAGCAGCAGCGTCAGTTGCCCGCGCGCCAGCTGGTACAGCACGGCGCCGGCCAGGTAGGCCCAGCCGATCAGGCCGAGGATGCCCCACCACTGCGGCGTCATCATGCTGGTGCCGTCGGCGCCGCGCCAGACGAGGGCCAGCGCCGCCAGCAGCGCCACGCCGAGCGCGCGCAGGCAGCGGTTGAGCAGGGCGTGGTCGAAACGGTACACGCCCCACACCAGCAGCACGGCCGCGTAGAACGCCAGCGACCAGGCCGCGATCGGCATGCGCATGGCTTGCTCGCTATAACCGGACTCGGCATTGACCATGAACACGCCCATCACGATCAGCGCCAGCGCGCGATAAGCCGTATGGCCGAACACCCGCAGCGCGGCGTCGCCGCGCGCGATGCGGCTGTTCACGCCGAAGGGAATCGACATGCCCACGGCAAACAGGAAGCCGGGAAACACGATATCGGCCAGGCCCATGCCGTCGGCCGCGCCGTCCACGTGCAGCAGCCAGGCCGGCACGCCGCGCGCACCGGCCAGGTAATTGACGAAAAGCATGAGAACGAAGGTGAGGCCACGAAAGGCGTCGACCGACAGGATGCGTTGCCGGGGCAGGTCGTTGAGCAGGACAGGCATGGGCGCTGGGAGTAGGTTGTCGAATCCGGCGGCTGGGGAAGCTGTCCGGAAGACAAGATTATATCACCGGCCATGTCGGCATTCTTTACAGCCGAGCTAAGAGAAACCGTTTGTGTTGCGCTAAGTCGCTGAAAAGATTGACTACTTGTTGCGGGTACGCATATTGCTTCGCATGGTTACAGGTTTGCTCATCAGAATAAGGAGAATATATGATAGGTAAAATGACCGCCGCGGCTTGCGCGGCGCTATTGCTGGCCGGAACGGCGCAGGCCGGCGTGATCGGCGCCGGCGGCTTCACCGCACCGACCCTGATCGATTTCGAGGATGCCGTTGCCGGTCCGATCGGCAGCCAGTACGCGGCGCTCGGCGCGACCTTCGTCAATTTCGACCTCGACGTGTATGCGACCTCGCCGGCGCCGCCGAGCCGGGTGGCGATCAAGTTCATCGACGGCTCGCCCGAGATCGACGGCAGCATCGTGTTTTCGTCGGTGATCACGCGGCTCGGCGCGGACGCGAGCACCAATCCGGAGGATGACACCTTCGTCGACGCCTACCTCGGCAATACCCTGGTCGGCAGCACCTTCTTCGACACCGGTGGCGACGGTATCGATGGGTCCTTCATCGGCATCGAATTTTTGTCCGGCTTCGACCGCGTGGTGTTTCGCACCCTGCCGGTCGTCAACGGTGCGCTGGCGCTCGACAATCTGCGCTTCGAAAATGTCGTTCCGCCCAGCCCGGTGCCGGAACCGGGCAGCCTGACCCTGACCCTGGCCGGGACCGCGGTGCTGGGACTGGTACTGGCGCGGCGCCGCCAGCGCTGAAGCGGACGCGCCTTACAGCGTCTTGCCGGCGCTGACGGCTTGCGCGGGCAGGGCGGTAGCCAGTGGAATGTCCCCGATCGGCTGGGCAAATCGGGTGCTCAGGAACGCGGCGATGCGCTCCTGGGTCGCTTCCAGGTAGGGAATGTTCATGTGGTCCGAGTCGGGCACGGTTTCGTCCAGGTGCAGCTTGCCCAGCTGGGCCACCAGCAGGTCGGTATGCGAATGCGGCACGATGTCGTCGAAGGCGGCGCGCAGCACATAGGTCGGTGCGGTCAGCGAGGACGCGTACTTGACCGACTCGAAACGGTGGCGCAGTACGTACTCGACCGGCACCGCGCGGAACTTGCGCTTGGCAATGGCCAGAATGGAATCGTAGGGCGTGATCAGCACCAGCGAATGCGCCGGGCGCTCCAGCGCCACCTGCACCGCCACCCCGGAACCGAGGCTGCGCCCGACCACCGCCACCCGCTGCGGATCGACGTGGGGGCGCTCGGCCAGCCAGTCGAACAGCAGGCGGCCATCTTCGACCATGTGGGCTTCGGCCGGCTCGCCATGCGAATTGCCGTAACCGCGATAATTGACGGCCAGCACTGCCATGCCGGGAAACAGCTTGCCGGCATCGCGCACCACCCAGGACACTTCTTCCGAGCGGCCGCCGAAATACACCACGGCCGGGTGCGGACCCGGAATCTGGGGCGTCATCAGCCAGCCCGACAGCTTGGTGCCGTCGCGCGCGCGCAGCACGATGGCGCGCGTGCGGTGGCCGCTGCTGCGCGGATTGTCGACTTCGCGCTTGACGGTCGGATTGAAGACCAGCCGGCGCTGGCTGGCGGCAATGGCCGCCGTCACGCCCACCCACAGCACGCTGACGATGCCGGCCACGCCGGCGACTTTTCGAGAATTGTTCATAAGCATCAGTTTAACCGGGTTCCGGCGCCGGCGTGATGCCCAGAGACAACCACCAAGCTCGACAGTACGATCTCATCAATACGCGTGGCTGGAATACAACGCTCGGAGCCGGTGGCTACGCTCATTTTCCTGTGGTAACCTTTACCAGTCCGCACCCTGGCTTCCCCATGAAAAAATTCGTCTTCTCGGCCGAACAAACCGCCGGCCTGTTTGTCGGCCTGCTGGGCACGCTTGTGGCGGTGCGCTGGATTTTCAACAGCAACACCATCGGCACCCTGATCCCCGGTTCGGCCCAGATGGGCATCAACAGCCCGATTCTGTTCATCGCCGCCGGCGTGTGCTGCTGCCTGGTGCTGCCGCGGGTCCGCCCGAAGCGCTGGCACGGGCCGCTGTGGCACGCCTGTGCGCTGCTGCTGCTGGTGCTGCCCGCGCTGGTGCTGGTCGAGCACATCACCGGCCTGAACCTGGGAATCGACTTCGTGCGCGTGCCCACCGCGCCCACCGCCAGCACCCCGCATCCCGGGCGCATGGCGCCGAACACCTGCATCGGCTTCCTGCTGGCCGGGATTGCCCTGCGCCTGATCCGCCTGCCGCGGCGCAGCCGGCGCCAGGCCGGCCTGCTGACTTTCTGCGCGGCCGGCGTGACCGGGCTCGGCCTGGCGGCCCTGGCCGGCTACTTCCTCAAGCTCGAAGTGCTGTACCGGATGGCCGCCTACAACGCCATGGTCACGCCCACCGCCGTCGGGATGAGCGTGCTGGGGCTGGGCCTGTGGTCGCTGCGCAATTCCGTCACCGTGCGCGGCGACGTCCTGGACAAGGAAAACCGCATCACCGCACGCGCCATCGCGGTGGTGGCGCTGGTGGCCGTGAGCGCCGGCGCGGCCGGTTTTGCCGCCATGCGCGATAGCTACGAAGAATCGATTGCCGACAATATGCGCCTGTCGGCCGTCAGCAGCGCCGCCACCGTCGGCAACTCGCTCGAAACCAGCCTGTGGTTCCCGCGCACCATCGCCAGCCGGCCCCCGGTCACGGGGCCGGTGGCGCGCCTGGCCGCCGGCGCCGACGATGCCCCCGCGCGCGCCGCCCTGCTGCAGGCGGCCGGCAGTTTCATGAACGCCGGCATCAGCGCGCTGCGTTTCGAGAGCCTCGACGGCAGGGTGCTCGCCTCCATCGGCGTGTTCACCGACCCTGGCACGGGTGCGGGGCAGCCGCTGCTCACCGGCGGCCAGCGCGCCCGCCTGCTGTGGCCCGGCCACTACGTGCTGGCCACCGAGAACGAGGTGCGCGACGGCGGGCGCGTGGTCGGGCGCATGCTGGCCGAACAGCAATTGCCGATCGTGGACCGCCTGCTGGCCGGTATCCGCGCCAGCAGTCCCTCGTCCGACGTGCTGCTGTGCAGCCTGGACGGCAAGGATGCGCTGTGCGCGCCCACCCGTTTTTACCCGAACACCTTCCGCATTCCCATGCTCAAGCCCGACGGCAAGGTCAACCTGCCGATCAATCACGCGCTGCTGGGCAATACGGGGGTGACGGTCACGCGCGACCTGCGCGGCGTGGCCGTGTTCGCCGCCTACACCCCGATCCGCGAGTTCGGCCTGGGCGTGGTGGTCAAGAGCAACCTCGATACCGTCTACCTGCCGCTGCGCAACAAGGCCAACACCCTGATGCTCATGCTCATCGCGCTGGTGGGGCTGGGCGCGTCGATGCTGCTGATCCAGGTGCGTCCGCTGCTGGCCCAGCTGGTGCGCGAGCAGCGCCGCATCAAGGTGATTCTGGAGAACTCGAACGACGCCTTCATCGCGATCGGCGTCGATGGCTGCATCACCGACTGGAATACCGAGGCCGAGCGCACCTTCGGATGGAGCGCGGCCGAGGCCATCGGCCGCCGCCTGTCGGAACTGATCATCCCGCCGGCCCAGCGCGCCGCCCACGAAGCGGGCTTCCTGCAGTTCACCCGCAGCGGCACCGGACCGGTCATCAACAACCGGCTCGAAGTGACCGCCCTGTGCCGCGACGGGCGTGAAATCCCGATCGAAATGTCGGTGGCCGCCTTCCATACCGCCGACGGCTACGTGGCCAACGCGTTCGTGCGCGACATCAGCGAGCGGCGCCGCCTGGCCGGCGAGATTGCGGCACGCGCCACCGAACTCGAACACGAGCGCGACCGCGCCCAGGCCGCCAGCCGCGCCAAGGGCGAATTCGTGGCCAACATGAGCCACGAACTGCGCACCCCGATGAACGCGGTGCTCGGCATGACCTACCTGCTGGGGCACACGGACCTCAAGCCCGAGCAGCGCAAATACCTCGACATGATCCGCAGCTCGGGCCAGTCGCTGATGGGGATCATGAACGACATCCTCGACTTTTCCAAGATCGAAGGCGGGCGCATGGAACTGGCCGAAGCGCGCTTCGACCTGGGCGACGTGCTGGCGGCGGTGGCCGACATCATGAGCGTGTCGGCCGGCGACAAGGACCTGGACCTGGCGATCGGGGTCGAGCCGGACGTGCCGCGCGCGCTGGTGGGCGACGCGCTGCGCCTGCAGCAGGTGCTGGTCAACCTGGCCGGCAACGCCATCAAATTCACCGAGCACGGCGAAGTGAGCGTGCTGGTCGACGCCAGCGCGCGCGAGGACGACCGCCTGACCCTGCGCATCCGCGTGCGCGACACCGGCATCGGCATGGATCAAGCGCAGCAGGCGCGCCTGTTTTCGCCGTTCACCCAGGGCGATTCGTCGACCACGCGGCGTTTCGGCGGCACCGGCCTGGGGCTGACCATTTCCAAGCACCTGGCCGAAATGATGAAAGGGACCATCGAACTCGATAGCGCGGCGGGGCGCGGCAGCGAATTCACCGTCAGCCTGCCGCTGCGCGTGGCGCCCGACCAGGATGACGCCAGCGCCCCCGAGGCGCCGCTGGGCAGCCTGCGCCTGCTGGTGGTGGACGACAATGCCACCAGCCGCGACTACCTGTCCAAGACCATCGCCGGCTGGCGCTGGGAAGCCGAGGTGGCCGGCTCGGGCGCCGAAGCGCTCGAGATGGTGGCGCGCGCCGCCGCCGTGCAGCGCCACTACGACGTGGTGCTGCTCGACTGGCAGATGCCCGACATGGACGGCGCGGCCACCATGCGCGCGCTGCGCGAACGCATGCCGGCCGCGCGCCTGCCGATCGCCCTGATGGTCAACGCCTACGGGCGCGGCAAGCTGATGGACAGCGGCGCCGCCGGCCAGGCCGACGCCATCCTCAGCAAACCGGTGACCGGGTCGAGCCTGTTCGATACCGTGCACGAAGTGCTGGTGCAGCGCGCCCAGGCCGCGGCGCGTCCGGCCGGCGCGCTGACGGCCCTGCACGGCGCCGGCAGCACGGTGCGCCTCGATGGCGTGCGCCTGCTGCTGGCCGAAGACAATGAACTGAACCAGGTGGTCGCGCGCGGCATTCTCGAGAGCGTGGGCGCGCGCCTCGACATCGTCGGCAACGGCCAGCTGGCGCTGGCGCGGCTGGCCGCCAATCCGGGCGCCTACGACCTGGTGCTGATGGATATCCAGATGCCGGTGATGGATGGCTTCGCGGCGGCGCGCCGCATCCGCGCCGGCCTGCGCCTGACCTTGCCGGTGCTGGCATTGACGGCCGGCGTGACCGAGTCGGAGCGGCGCGCCTGCGCCGACGCCGGCATGAACGACGTCATCGCCAAGCCGATCGAGGTCGACGAGATGCTCAGGGCGATCGTGCGCCACCTGCCCGGGCTGGAGCGCGGGGGCGCGCCGGCAGCGGCGGTGGTGGTGGCGGCGCCGGCGACGCCTGCCTTGCCGGTGCTGCGCCTCGGCCCACTGATCGAGATCGCCAGAGGCAATCCGGAGCACCTGGCGGCGGTCGCCAGCCTGGTGCGGCGCGTGGTGGGCGAGGGCCACCATCAGTTCGACCAGGCGCGGGTGCACTGGGACGCCGGGCGCGACCTTGATGCGGCCATGGCGCTCCATTCGCTGCGCGGCGGGATCGGCAGCGTCGGCGCCAAGCGCTTTGCGGCTGCCTCGCTGGAGCTGGAGCAGTCGCTCAAGGGCGAGCCGGCCGGCGACACCGCGGCCCTGTTCCTGTGCGCCGCGCGCGAACTCGATGCGGCGGTGGACGCGGCCCGCGAGTGGCTGGCGCAGCAGGATGCCGCCGCTGGTGCTAGTGCGACATCAGCACCGGCGCCGTCATCGACTTGAGGATGGTGGCGGTCACCCCGCCCAGCAGCAGTTCGCGCACCCGCGCATGGCCATAGCAGCCCATGACGATCAGGTTGGCGTCGACATCGGCCGCCAGCGACAGCAGCGCTTCGCCGACATCGATGCTGGTGTGCTGGGCCATGACCTCGGCGTTGATGGCGTGGCGCGCCAGGTACAGGGCGATGTCGGCGCCGGGCTGCTGGCCGTGCGCTTCGTCGGGATTGAACACCGCCACCGTGACGCGGCGCGCGCGCTTGAGCAGCGGCAGGGCGTTGGCCAGCGCGCGTGTGGCCGCGGTGCTGGCGTCCCACGCCACCAGCACTTCGCTGCCGATGACGGGAAAGCGGCCGGCGTGCGGCACCACCAGCACCGGGCGGGCGCTGGCCAGCATGACGTATTCGGGCAGGCCGGGCGTCATGCGGGCGACCGGATCGTCCGGGTCGGACTGGCTCATCACCACCAGGTCGGCATAGCGCGCCTGCAGCGCCAGCGCGGCGCCCGGTTCGTCGTCGACCAGGCGCCGCTCGAACGAGCGCACGGCGGCGCCGGCGGCGACCCGCTCGAAGTGGTCGAGGGCGGCGTTGGCGCGCCGGTTCAGTTCTTCCATGTGAGTGGCCAGCACCGTCTGCATCAGGTCCGTGCCGCCATCCTGGTAGATATAGCGCGAGACGCCGCTCATGGCCGCGCCCACCAGATGGGCGTTGCAGTCCGCCGCCACCGCGGTGGCGGCCTGCAGGCGCGCTTCGGCGTGGCGCGAATGATCGGCGTGAACGAGGATGGTCTTGTACGGCATGGCAGCTCCTGTTGGCTTGGAAACTTCAGCGTAGGCCCTGCCACGGCCGCAGTCCAGCGTTGTTCGGCCTGCGCAAACCTTTGTTTTGTTATATTTGATGCACATCAAGCGCGGCCCCGGCGTGGCCGTCTACGCTGTGCGCCCATCGTCAGGCTCAATCAAAAGGGATCGCCATGAGCGTCAGGAATCTGCAGCACTTGTTCGCACCGCGGTCGGTGGCCATCATCGGCGCCTCGGCGCGCCCGAACAGCGTGGGCGCGACCGTGCTGCGCAACGTCATCGAGGGCGGCTTTACCGGCGCGGTCTATCCGGTCAATCCCAAGTACGACACCCTCTCCGGGCTGCCCGTGTACGCGCGCGTGTCGGCCTTGCCCGCGGCGCCGGACCTGGCCATCATCTGCACGCCGCCGGCCACCGTGCCGGGCCTGGTGCGCCAGCTGGGCGAAGCGGGCACGCGCGCTGCCATCATCCTGACCGCGGGCCTGAGCGCGCTGCACGACAGCCAGGGGCGCACGCTCAGGCAGGCCGCGCTGGACGCGGCCCGGCCCTACACCTTGCGCCTCCTGGGGCCGAACTGCGTCGGCCTGCTGGTGCCTGGCATTGGCCTCAATGCCAGCTTCGCGCATACCGGCGCGCTGCCCGGAAAAATCGCCTTCGTGTCGCAATCGGGGGCGCTGGTGACGGGCGTGCTCGATTGGGCCAAGTCGCGCGGGATCGGCTTTTCCAAGTTCATTTCGCTGGGCGACAGCGCCGACATCGATTTCGGCGACCTGCTCGACTACCTGGCCAGCGACCCGCACACCAGCGCCATCCTGCTGTACATGGAAGACGTGCGCCATGCGCGCAAGTTCATGTCGGCCGCGCGCGCCGCCGCGCGCAGCAAACCGACCCTGGTGCTCAAGGCGGGCCGGGTGGCCGAGGGCGCCAAGGCTGCCGCCTCGCACACCGGCGCGCTGGCCGGCTCCGACGACGTGTACGACGCCGCCATCCGCCGCGCCGGCATGCTGCGCGTGCTCACTACCGAAGACCTGTTCGCCGCCGTGGCGACGCTGGCGCACGCGCGGCCGCTGTTCGGCGAGCGCCTGGTGATCCTCACCAATGGCGGCGGCCCCGGCGTGATGGCGACCGACGCCGTGGTGAGCGGCAAAGGCAGCATGGCGCAGCTCGCGCCGGACACCGTCGCCAGGCTGGACGCCGTGCTGCCGTCCACCTGGTCGGGCGCCAACCCGGTCGACATCATCGGCGACGCCCCGGCCCAGCGCTACGTCGACGCCCTGAACATCGTGCTGCAGGACCCGCAGGCCGACGCCATCCTGTTCATTCACGCGCCGACGGCGATCGTGCCCAGTGCCGACATCGCGCGCGCGATCGCGCCGCTGGCCAAGGCATCGTCGCGCAACATCCTGGCGTGCTGGCTGGGCGGCGATGCCGTGGCAGAAGCGCGCGCGATTTTCACCGAGGCCGGCATTCCCAGCTTCGGCACGCCGGAGGAAGCGGTCAGCGCCTATCTGCAGATCGTGCAGTACCGGCGCAACCAGAACCTGCTGATGCAGGTGCCGCCGGCCGCCTGCGACGACGCGGTGGCCGATGGCGCGGCCGATCCGACTTCGGCGCGCGCGCTGGTGCGCGCCGCGCTGGCGGCCGGGCGCACCTTGCTCAGCGAGCCGGAAACCAAGGCGGTGCTGGCCGCCTACGGCGTGGCCGTGGTGCAGACGCGCAGCACGGCCTCGGTCGAGGAAGCGATGGCGGCGGCGTGCGAGATCGGCTTTCCGGTCGCGCTCAAGATCCTCTCGCCCGACATCACCCACAAGAGCGACATGGGCGGCGTGGCGCTCGACCTGGAAGACGCCGACGCGGTGCGCGCGGTGGCGCAGCGCATGAACAAGCGCCTGGCCGAACTGCAGCCGCAGGCGCGCCTGGAAGGCTTTTCGGTGCAGCAGATGGCGCGCCGTCCCGAAGCCCACGAATTGATCATCGGCGTGGCCACCGACCCGGTGTTCGGCCCCGTGATCCTGTTCGGGCAGGGCGGCATCGCGGTGGAGGTGACGGCCGACCATGCGGTGGCGCTGCCGCCGCTGAACGTGGTGCTGGCGCGCGACCTGATTTCGCGCACCCGCGTGGCCAGGCTGCTGGCCGGCTACCGCAACCGCCCGCCCGCCAACATGGACGCCATCATCGCCACCCTGATGCGCATTTCGCACATGGTGGCCGACCTGCCCGAGCTGGTGGAGCTGGACATCAATCCGCTGCTGGTCGACAGCGACGGCGCGCTGGCGCTCGACGCGCGCATGCGGGTGGCGATTGCCGGCCAGTCGGCCAGCACCCTGGACCGGCTGGCGATCCGGCCCTATCCGCACGAGCTGGAAGAGCGCATCGACTGGCAGGGCGCGCCGCTGCTGCTGCGCCCCATCCAGCCCGAGGATGGCCCGGCCCACGTGAGCTTCTTCAATGCCCTGAGCGACGACGATGTGCGCTACCGCATGTTCGTGCGCGTGCGCGAACTCAATGCCTCGCAGCTGGCGCGCTTCACCCAGATCGACTACGACCGCGAGATGGCGTTCATCGCCACGCGCCCGGGGCCGGATGGGGTGAACGAAACGCTCGGCGTGGCGCGCGTGGTGTGCGACCCCGATAACGTCGCCGCCGAATTCGCGGTGACGGTGCGCTCCGACCTGAAAGGGCAGGGACTGGGCCGGGCGCTGATGGAAAAACTGATCGCCTACTGCCGCAGCCGCGGCACGCGCGAGATCGTGGGCGAGGCGCTGCCGCAAAACACCCGCATCACCAAACTGGCGCGCAAGCTCGGGTTCGAGATCAGCAAGGCGGCCGAAGATGGCTCGGTGCATATGCGGCTACCCTTGTAGACTGCCGGTACCCCGGCCGCCCGGGCGTTTTTGATGCAAATCAAGGATTTCGGTCACCAAGCTCTCTAGACTCCCCCTGTCGAATTAATGCTTCAGGGCAAAAGGAGTATCTCCATGCGCAATAATCTGCCGGTGACAGGGATCGAATACGCGCTGCGCGAAGGCCAGTCCATCGTCTCGAAAACGGACACCAAGGGCATCATCACCTACGTCAATGCGTCCTTCATCGAGGTCAGCGGCTTCGCCGGGGACGAATTGCTGGGCAAGCCGCATAACCTGGTGCGCCATCCCGACATGCCGGCCGACGCCTTCGCCGACCTTTGGCGCAGCATGAAGGCAGGCCGTCCCTGGACCGGCGTGGTGAAAAACCGGCGCAAGAACGGCGACTTTTACTGGGTGGTGGCAAATGTCACCCCGGTCAAGGAAAACGGCCAGGTGGCCGGCTTCATGTCGGTGCGCACGCGTCCCACGCGCGCGCAGATCGAGGGCGCCGGCGAGTTGTACCAGCGCTTCAAGGAAGGGCGTGCCGATGGCCTGGCCATTGTCGACGGCGCCGCGGCGCGCACCGGCATCGCCGCGCGCGTGCGCGCCGCCTTCCATCTGCCGATCGGCGTTCGGATCGGCATCCTGATGGCGTCTCTGGCGATGCTGCTAGCGGGCCTGGGCGCGGCGTCCGGCAGCGTCATGCTGGCCGGCCTGGGCGCGTTCGGCGCGCTGCTGGCGCTGGGCGGCTGGGTGGCCCTGCGGCGCGCCATCGTGGTACCGATGCGGCAGGCCGCCGAGGCGGTGCAGGCGCTGGCCGGGGGCGACCTGTCGTTCGCCTGCGCCAACGAGCGCACCGACGACATGGGCCAGCTGCTGCGCGGCCTGCGCCAGGTGACGCTCAACCTGCGCGCCATCATCGGCGACGTGCGCACCAACGTGGCTTCGATCGGCACGGCCACGCGCGACATCGCGGCCGGCAACGCCGATCTGGCCGCGCGCACCGGGTCGCAGGCGTCCAGCCTGGAACAAACCGCCTCCAGCATGGAGCAGTTCGCCGTCACCGTGGGCGACAACGCCGAGCGCGCGCTGCAGGCCGACCAGCTGGTGCTGTCGGCGTCCAGCGTCGCCGGCAAGGGCGGCCAGGCGGTGGCCCAGGTGGGCGCGACGATGGGCCAGATCAGTGATTCGGCTGCCAGGATTGTCGATATCATCAGTTTGATTAACGGGATCGCCTTCCAGACCAACATCCTGGCGTTGAACGCCGCGGTGGAAGCGGCGCGCGCCGGCGAGCAGGGACGCGGCTTCGCGGTGGTGGCGGGCGAGGTGCGCGCGCTGGCCCAGCGCTCGGCGGCCGCCGCCAGCGACATCAAGCACCTGATCGAGGACTCGGTCGCCAAGGTCAGGAACGGCGACCGCCTGGTCGAGGAAGCCGGCGGCACCATGGCCGGCGTGGTCGAATCGGTGCGGCGCGCCACCACCATCATGAGCGACATCACGCGCGCCAGCGTGGAGCAAAAGAGCGGCATCGCCCAGGTCAACGAGGCGGTGGCGCAGCTGGACCGGATCACCCGGCAGAACGCCGCGCTGGTCGAGGAATCGGCCGGCGCCGCCGCCAGCGTGGCCGAACAGGCCGGGCAACTGGCGCAGGCGATCTCGGTGTTCAAGTTCGGTGGCGAGAGCCGGGTGAGGGGCGTGCGTGCGAATCGGCCAAGCCGGGCCGACTCAGCCGTTTTTGATGCAGGTCAAGGATTTCGCGAGCCCTGATCCCTACACTCGGTCCCCATAGCCAGGAGCCTACCACCATGCCGCATACCGTTATCCCCATCGCCAACCCGCGTCCCCTCGATTTCGATGCCGCGCTGATCCGCAAACTGAGCCAGAACGGCCCGCGCTATACCTCGTATCCGACCGCCGACCGTTTCAGCGAGGCCTTCGGCTACCGCGACTACCTGCAGGCGGTGGCCGGACTGCGCACGCGCGGCTCGCTCAAGCCGCTCTCGCTGTACCTGCACATTCCGTTCTGCGAATCGGTGTGCTACTACTGCGCCTGCAACAAGATCGTCACCAAGAACCACGACAAGGCGGTGACTTACCTGGGCTACCTGAAACGCGAAATCGAAATGCAGGGCAGGCTGTTCGCCGGCATGAACCAGGTCGAGCAGCTGCACCTGGGCGGCGGCACGCCGACCTACTTCACCGACGCCCAGATGGAAGAACTGATGGAGCACCTGCGCCGCTGGTTCCAGTTCGCCCCCGACGGCACGGGGGAGTATTCGATCGAAATCGATCCGCGCACGGTCTCGCGCGAGCGCGTGCTCAGCCTGCGGCGCCAGGGCTTCAACCGGGTCAGCCTGGGCGTGCAGGATTACGATCCGGCGGTGCAGGCGGCGGTCAACCGCATCCAGCCCGAGGCCGAAACCCAGGCCGTCATCGATGCGGCGCGCGAAGCGGGCTTTCGCTCGGTGAGCATCGACCTCATTTACGGCCTGCCCAAGCAGAACGTGTTTACGATGGCGCAGACCATCGAGAAGGTGATCAAGGCCGATCCGGACCGCATCGCCATCTATAACTATGCCCACATGCCGCACCTGTTCAAGCCGCAGCGCCGCATCAACGAGGCGGACATGCCGAGTCCCGACGAGCGGCTCGACATGCTGGGCCTGGCCATCCGCCGGCTGGAGCAGGCCGGTTATGTCTACATCGGCATGGACCATTTCGCCAAGCCGGACGACGACCTGGCCGTGGCCCAGCGCCAGGGCCGGCTGCACCGCAACTTCCAGGGCTATTCGACCCATGCCGACATGGACCTGGTGTCGTGCGGCGTGTCGGCCATCAGCGCGGTGGCGGCCACCTACAGCCAGAACGTCAAGACGCTCGACGCCTACTATGACCTGATCGACAAGAACGAGCTGCCGGTCGCGCGCGGCATCCGCCTGGGCATGGACGACGCCCTGCGCCGCACCATCATCCAGACGCTGATGTGCCATTTCGAGCTGTCGATGCCGTCCATCGAGCAGGGCTACCCGATCGCCTTTGCCGCCTACTTCGCGCCCGAACTGGAACGCCTCAAGGTGCTGGAAAGCGACGGCCTGGTGACCATCGGTCCCGAGTGGCTGAGCGTGACGCCGAAAGGGCGCCTCCTGATCCGCAACGTGTGCATGGTGTTCGACCGCTATCTTCAGCAGGCCGCCCCGGCGCCACGCGGGTCGACCTCATATTCGCGCACGATCTGATGGGGCACGGGTGAGCGCATTGAACCTGATCCCGGTATTCATGGTGGGCCTGCTCGGCAGCGTCCACTGCGTCGGCATGTGCGGCGGGATCGTGAGCGCGTTTTCGGCGGCGCCTGTGGCGGCGCGGCCGTTTCCGGTGGCCGTCATGACACAGCGCGCGGCAACGGATGGCATGGCGCGCGTACTGGCTTATAACACCGGCCGCATCGCCAGCTACATGACGGCAGGCGCGCTGGCCGGCGGCCTTGCCGGCGGCGCGCGCACCCTCGCCGGGCTGACCGCCGTGCAGGCGGGCGGCTACTGGCTGGCCAACCTGATGCTGGTGATCCTCGGCCTGTACCTGATGGACGCCTGGCGCGGCCTGGCGAAGCTGGAAGCGCTGGGGCAGGGCCTGTGGCAGCGCGCGCGGCCCCTGATGCGCTTCATCGTGCCGATCGATCGTCCGCTCAAGATGCTGGCGCTGGGTGCACTGTGGGGCTGGCTGCCGTGCGGGATGGTCTACAGCGTGCTGATGACGGCCATGTTCACCGGGACCAAAGCCGAGGGTGCGATTGTCATGCTGGCCTTCGGCCTGGGTACCTTGCCGATGCTGCTGGCCATGGGCATGGCGGGCGAGCGCCTGCGCGCGGCGCTGCAAACGCGCGCGGTGCGCGTCGGCGCCGGCTTGATCGTGCTGGCATTCGGCCTGCTGGGCCTCGTGCGCGCCGCCACCGGTGGCCAGGGCAGCTGGCTCGACGCGCTGTGCATCACGGGAGGCGTGCATTGAGCGCGCAGCCATTCAGCGCCGCCTGTTACCACTGCGGGCTGCCGGTGGCGCTGGGCGCCAGCTGGTCGGTGCGCATCGACGGCGAGCCGCGTCCGATGTGCTGCCCTGGCTGCGAAGCGGTCGCGCAAGGCATTGTCGACAGCGGCCTGGCCGACTACTACCGCACCCGCAGCGTGTTCGCCGACCGGGCCGAGGGCGTCGACCTGGTGCCGCCCGAACTGGCGCTGTACGACAGCGCCGCTCCCGCCACGGCGGGGGAGGGGCGTGAAGGCGTGTTTTCGCTCGACGGCATCCGCTGCGCCGCCTGCGTGTGGCTGATCGAACGGCGCCTGGCGCGCCTGCCGGGCGTGCGCGAGGCCCAGGTCAACGTGGCCACCGAGCGCCTGCACATGACGTGGGACGCCGCCGCCTGCAAGCCGAGCGACATCGTCCAGGCCTTGCGCGGCATCGGCTACACCGCCTACCCGTACGAAGCGGCGCAGCATGGCGCCCAGCTCGAACGCAACCGCAAGAAGCAGTTCCGCCAATTGTTCGTGGCCGGGCTGTCGATGATGCAGGTGATGATGTACGCGCTGCCGGCCTACATTGCCGAAGACGGCACCATGGACGCGCCGATGGCCGCCCTGATGCAGTGGGCCTCGCTGCTGCTGACCATTCCGGCCGTGCTGTACTCGGCCCAGCCGTTTTTCAAAGGCGCGTGGGCCAGCCTGCGCGCACGCATGCCGGGCATGGACCTGCCGGTCGCCATCGGCATCGGCGCCGCTTTTGGCTCCAGCGTCGTGGCCACCCTGCGCGGCAGCGGCGAAGTGTATTACGACTCGGTGACGATGTTCATCTTCCTGCTGCTGGCCAGCCGCTACCTCGAACTGATGGCGCGCCGCAAAGCGGCGCGCGCACTGGAAGACCTGCAGCGCGCCTTGCCGGCGGCGGCGCAGCGCCTGGCCGCCTGGCCCGATTCGCGCCAGGCCACCATGGTCGCCGCCGCCAGCCTGGCCGAGGGCGATGTGATCCTGGTCGAACCGGGCAGCGCGGTCGCGGCCGACGGCATCATCCTCGAAGGGCAGTCGGATGTCGACCTGGCCCTGTTAACGGGCGAAAGCCGCGCCCAGGCGCGCGTGCCGGGCGACGAACTGCCCGGCGGGGCGATTAACACCACCCAGGCCATCGTGCTGCGCGTGACCCGCGTGGCCAGCGACAGCACGCTGGCGCGCCTGGTCAAGCTGGTGGAGAAAGCCGGCCAGGGCAAGCCGCAGATCGCGCAGTGGGCCGACAAGGTGGCCGCCTGGTTCGTGGCGGGCTTGCTGCTGCTGACGGTGGCGGTATTCGTCGGCTGGCAGATGGTCGACCCGGCGCGCGCCTGGCAGGTGGCCATTGCGGTGCTGGTGGTGTCGTGCCCGTGCGCGCTGTCGCTGGCCACGCCGACCGCGCTGGCCGCCGCCACCGACGCGCTGGTGCGGCGCGGCGTGCTGGTGGTGCAGCCGCACGTGCTGGAAACCCTGCAGCGCGCCACCCATATCGTTTTCGACAAGACCGGCACCCTCACCGAAGGCCGGCCGCTGTTGCGCCACGTGGAGCCGCTGGCCAGTCTTGACCGGGAGCGTTGCCTGCAACTGGCGGCGGCACTGGAGGCGGGCAGCGCCCATCCGCTGGCGCTGGCGATCCGCAATGCGGCACCTGGCGCGGAACTGCACGCCGGGGAGCTGCATAGCGAGGCGGGGCAGGGCGTGGAAGGCGTGATCGACGGCGTGCGTTATCGCCTCGGGCGCGACGGCTACGCCGGTGCCGCGCCAGCGGCGGCCGGGCCTGACGTCAGCAACGTCTACCTGGGTGCCAACGGCATCGTGCTGGCGCGCTTCGAACTGGCCGACGCGCTGCGCGCCGATGCGGTTGACGTGGTGCGCCGCTTCAAGGCGCGTGGCCAGACTGTCATTCTTTTAAGCGGCGACGACCAGAGTGTTGTCAGCCGTACCGGCGCGGCGCTCGGTATCAATATCGCCATCGGCCAGCAGCTGCCGGAGCAGAAGCTCGCTTTCGTGAAGCAGTTGCAGGCGCGGGGTGCGGTGGTGGCGATGGTTGGCGACGGCATCAACGACGCCGCCGTGCTGCGCGCGGCCGATGTGTCGTTCGCCATGGGCGGCGGGGCGGCGCTGGCGCAACTGAGCGCCGACTGCGTGCTGCTCTCCAGCCGATTATCGGCGCTCGACGAAGCCGCCACCGGCGCGGCGCGCGCGCTCAGGATCATCCGCCAGAACCTGGCCTGGGCCAGCATCTACAACTGCGTGGCGATCCCCGCGGCCGCCTTTGGCCTGATCAATCCGTGGCTGTCGGCGGCGGGCATGTCGCTCAGTTCCGCGGTGGTCGTCATTAACGCCCTGCGCCTGCGGCGCATGAAAGCCGGTTGAATGGAATCCTTGTATCTATTGGTCCCCCTGAGCGTCTTCATCGTCGTGCTGGCGGTGTGGGTGTTTTTTGGCGCGGCCGACAGCGGCCAGTTCGACGACCTCGATGGTCCCGGCATGCGCATCCTGCTCGACGACGACGAGCCGGTTGAGAAAGCGCCACGCAACGATCTTGCGTGATTCCGGCGTTTTTGATTCACATCAAGGATTTTTGATCTCCAGAAATTTACTCTTCTGCTGTCATCGTTGCATTCTCAGGAGAGCCTTTGTGGACAGAGCTTTAAATTACAACAACAAGATCGTCAGGTACTTCACGATCGCCACCGTCTTTTGGGGCGTGATCGGCATGCTGGTCGGCGTGTTCATCGCCGCGCAGCTGGCCTGGCCGGCCCTCAATTTCGACATCGCCTGGTTAAGCTACGGGCGTCTGCGTCCGCTGCATACCAACGCCGTCATTTTCGCATTCGGCATCAACGGTTTGTTTGCGACCTCGTACTGGGTGGTGCAGCGCACCTGCCAGGTGCGCCTGTTCTCGGACACGCTGTCGATGATGACCTTCTGGGGCTGGCAGGCGATCCTGGTGCTGGCCACCATCACGCTGCCGATGGGTTTCACGCGCGGCAAGGAATACGCCGAGCTGGAATGGCCCATCGCGCTGCTGATCACGGTGGTCTGGGTGATCTACGCGATCGTCTTCTTCGGCACCATCGTCAAGCGCAAGGTCAAGCACATCTACGTGGCCAACTGGTTCTTCGGCGGGTATATCCTGGCCGTGGCGATTCTCCACATCGTCAACGGCGCGGTCATGCCGGCCTCGTTCTGGAAGTCCTACTCGGCCTACGCCGGCGTGCAGGACGCGATGATTCAATGGTGGTACGGCCACAATGCGGTCGGCTTCATCCTCACCGCCGGCTACCTGGGCATGGTCTACTACTTCATTCCGAAACAGGCCGAGCGCCCGGTGTACTCGTACCGCCTGTCGATCGTCCACTTCTGGGCCCTGATCTTCACCTATATGTGGGCGGGACCGCACCACCTGCACTACACCGCGCTGCCCGACTGGACCCAGTCGATCGGCATGGTGTTCTCGCTGATCCTGTTGGCGCCATCGTGGGGCGGAATGATCAACGGGATCATGACCCTGTCGGGCGCCTGGCACAAGCTGCGCTCGGACCCGATCCTCAAATTCCTGATCGTGTCGCTGTCGTTCTACGGTATCGCCACCTTCGAAGGCCCGATGATGTCGATCAAGACCATCAACGCGCTGTCGCACTACACCGACTGGACCGTCGCCCACGTGCACGCCGGCGCCCTGGGCTGGGTCGGATTCATCACCATGGGTTCGATCTACTACCTGATCCCGCGCCTGGCCGGCAAGACGGAAATGTGGAGCGTGCGCCTGATCGACACCCACTTCTGGGTCGCGACCATCGGCATCGTGCTGTACATCTCCTCGATGTGGATCGCCGGCGTGATGCAGGGCCTGATGTGGCGCGCGGTCAATAGCGACGGCACCTTGACGTACACCTTCGTCGAAGGGGTCAAGGCGACCTATCCGTACTACGTGATCCGCGTCGGCGGCGGCCTGCTGTACCTGACCGGCATGCTGCTGATGGCCTATAACACGTACCGGACGATGCGCAATACCGTCAGCGAAGACGCGCGCATTCCCACCCTTTTACCTGCACACGCCTGAATCCGGAGCTTGCAATGAAATTTTCACATGAATTGATCGAGAAGAATCCCTGGCTGCTGATCGGACTGGTTTTACTGGTCGTTTCCTTCGGCGGCCTGGTGGAAATCGTTCCCCTGTTCTTCCAGAAATCGACCACCGAGCCGGTGGCCGGACTGAAACCGTATTCGGCGCTGCGCCTGGTGGGCCGCGACATCTACGTGCGCGAAGGCTGCTACAACTGCCACTCGCAGATGATCCGTCCGTTCCGCGCCGAGACCGAGCGCTATGGCCACTACTCGGTGGCCGGCGAATTCGTCTACGACCGGCCGTTCCAGTGGGGTTCCAAGCGCACCGGTCCCGACCTGGCGCGCGTCGGTGGCCGCTACAGCGACGAATGGCACCGCACCCACCTGGACAACCCGCGCGACGTGGTGCCGGAGTCAAACATGCCCGGCTATCCGTGGCTGGCCAAGACCCGGCTGGTGCCGGCCGAGGTGATTCCGAAAATGCGCGCCCTGCAGCGTCTGTCGACGCCGTACTCGGAACAAGACATCGCCCAGGCCCCGGCCACGCTGGCCGACAAGACCGAGCAGGATGCCCTGATCGCCTATTTGCAGGGCCTCGGCATCCAGATCAAGACGAGGAACTGACATGGCAATCGAACATATTTTTGACAGCGCGAGCAGCATCATGACCGTCATCAGCTTCACCACCTTCCTCGGCATCTTGCTGTGGACCTTCGTCCTCAAGGGCGGCAAGGACTTCGAGACGCAGGCGGCGCTGCCGTTTGCGGGCGATGCCGGCGACAACGCGGGGGAGAGCGGTCATGGCTGATTTCACCAGCGGTTTCTGGGACCTGTACATCATCGTCATCACGGTGCTGGCAATCCTTGGCTGCGGCGTGCTGCTGTGGTCCCAGTCGACCCACAAGGTCGAACCGGGCAGCGACGGCACCACCGGCCACGTGTGGGACGAAGACCTGACCGAACTCAATACGCCGCTGCCGCGCTGGTGGATGTGGCTGTTCTACATCACCATCGTGTTCGCGCTGGTGTACCTGGTGCTGTACCCGGGGCTGGGCAGCTACGCCGGCAAATTGGGCTGGAAGTCGAGCGGCGCCTACCAGGAAGAACTGGTCAAGGCCGATGCCGACTACGGTCCCCTGTTCGCCAAATACGCCAGCCAGGATCTGAAAGCGGTGGCGGCCGACCCGCAGGCGCACGCGATCGGCGAGCGCATGTTCCTGACCTACTGCGCGCAGTGCCACGGCTCCGACGCGCGCGGCAACAAGGGCTATCCCGACCTGACCGACAAGGACTGGCTGTACGGCGGCGAGCCTTCGGTGATCAAGGCGACCATCATGAAGGGCCGTAACGGCATGATGCCGCCGATGGGCGCGGCGGTCGGCTCGGAAGCCGATATCGAGAACGTGGCGCACTACGTCAAGAGCCTGTCCGGGCTGACCGCCGATCCGATCAAGGTCTCCTTCGGCAAGACGAAGTTCGGCGCCTGCATCGCCTGCCACGGCGCCGGCGGCGTCGGCAACCAGGCACTGGGCGCGCCCAACCTGTCCGACAAGGTCTGGCTGTACGGCGGCAGCGCCGAGACGATCATGGAAACGATCCGCAAGGGCCGCACCAACACCATGCCGTCCTTCCACGAGTTCCTGGGCGAATCCAAGGTCCACGTGCTGGCCGCCTATGTATGGAGCCTGTCCAACGATCCGGCGCCGGCGAGCCTGGCGGCGGCGCCCGGGGTGGCGCAAAAATGACAGAGGCCGCCGCCAAGCCGGTTGTGATCCGGATGTATGCCGCGCGCGAGGAAATCTATCCGCGCGAAGCGAAGGGGCGCTATGCCAGCTTGCGCTGGGCGTGCGTGTGGATCACCCAGTTGGTGTTCTACGGCTTGCCCTGGCTGAACTGGAACGGCCGCCAGGCCGTCCTGTTCGACCTCGGGGCGCGCAAGTTCTACATCTTCGGCATGGTGTTGTGGCCGCAGGACTTCATCTACCTGGCGGCGCTGCTGATCATCGCCGCCTACCTTCTGTTTCTCGTCACCGCCATCGCGGGGCGGGTGTGGTGCGGCTTTGCCTGTCCGCAGACGGTCTACACCGAGATCTTCATGTGGATCGAGCGCAAAATCGAAGGCGCGCGCAGCGCCCGCATCCGCCTCGACCGCCAGCCCTGGACCGCCGACAAGCTGGCACGCAAAACCGCCAAGCATCTGGCCTGGGGTGTGGTGGCGCTGTTTACGGGCTTTAGTTTCGTGGCGTACTTTGCCCCGGTGCGTTCGCTCCTGTCGAATATCGGCGCCTTTGCGCTGGGACCGTGGGAATGGTTCTGGATCGGCTTCTACGCGTTCGCCACCTACGGCAACGCCGGCTGGCTGCGCGAGCAGGTGTGCAAATATATGTGTCCGTACGCGCGCTTCCAGAGCGCCATGTTCGACAAGGACACCCTGATCGTCACCTACGACCAGGAACGGGGCGAACCGCGCGGCGCGCTCAATCCCAAGGCCACGCCGCAGGACGCGAAAAAGAAGGGCGATTGCATCGACTGCAATATGTGCGTGCAGGTGTGCCCGACCGGGATCGACATCCGCAAGGGCTTGCAGTACGAATGCATCGGCTGCGCCGCATGCGTGGACGCCTGCAACGGCGTGATGGACAAGATCGACCTGTCGCGCGGGCTGATTCGCTACTCGACCGACAACGCAATGGACAACAAGTGGTCGGCCAGGCGCATCGGCCAGCGCATCTTGCGCACCCGGGTGCTGATCTACACCGCGCTGCTGGTGCTGATCGTGGCCGGTTTCGGCACCGCGCTGGCGCTGCGCACGCCGCTCAAGCTCGATGTGATCCGTGACCGCGGCTCGATGGGGCGCGAAGTGGGCGACGGCATGATCGAAAACGTGTACCGCCTGCAGATCATGAATACCGCCGAAACCGGGCATACCTTCCGCATCAAGGTGTCGGGCATCGATTCGGTGCGCCTGGCCACGACCGACCAGGCCGTGCTCGATGGCGCCAGCACGCGCGCGGTGCCGGTGCGGGTGCAGGTCGAACGCAGCGCGGCGGCGCGCGGCGCGGCGGCGCCCGGATCGAACCACATCGAGTTCGAACTGACGGCGGTGGACGACCCGTCGCTCAGCGTGCGTGAAAAAGCCGTGTTCATCGTGCCAAAATAAAGCAAACAAGGAGACCCGCATGCAAACCGCCTCACCTCTGATTCCCTCCATCGGCCCGTGGTACAAGCACCGCTGGCCATGGCTCCTGATGCTCGGCCCCGCCATCGTGGTGGTGGCCGGCGTGAACCTTGGTTTCGTCGCCTACCGCGGCCAGGATGCGATGGTGGTCGACGACTACTACACGAAGGGCAAGGCGATCAACCAGGACTTGCGGCGCGACCGCGTGGCCAGCGCCATGCGCCTGGGGTTCGACGCGCGCTATGATCCGGCCACGGAAAGGCTGGCCGGTACCCTGACCAGCGGCGGACAGGCCTTGAGCGCGCCGTTCAGCATCCACCTGGCGCACGCCACCCAGCCGCAGAAGGACCGCAAGCTGGACGTGATTCCGGATGCGGCTGGGCGTTTTTCGGTGGCGTTGCCGCTGCTGGAACGGGCGCGCTGGCAGGTGGTGGTTGAAGGCGGTAAGCGTGACTGGCGTCTGGCTGCGGCCTGGCACTGGCCGCGCGAGCAGGCGCTGGCGATCAAGGCCGACGCTGCGGACCTTGCTCACTGACCGGGGGAGTGCAGATGCGACTTGCGATGAAAGTGTTGTGGCCCGCCTTCCTGGCGGCGATGCTGGCCGAAGGCTGCTTTTTTGCGCTGTTCGATCCGCGCGAGGCGCTGCATGTGGGCGACATCACGCTCTCGCCGATGGCGGCGTACACCATCGGCTTTTTCTTCTTCTGGACTTTTTGCGCGCTGGCCAGCATGCTGACCTACTATCTGGTCGTGGTGCCGGACGATCCGCATCCGCCGTTTTAGCCTGGATATTTTGTGCGCCGTGCCAAGGAGCGCGAGAGAGTTCGGGTCAAGTGGATGCCGCGCCATCGTCAAACACCGCCTGCAGGCTGGGCGCGTTGAGGCTGCGCTCGAACCACTGTTCAAGCTCTGCCTGAGTGGCCTGACCGATGCGTTGCGTTGCCGGCCCCGGCAATTCGCCGAACCGCTTGCGCAACAGGCTGCCCAGCGCCCCGCGTAGGGCAATGACTTGTCCTTCCGCCTTACCTTCCGCACACCCGTTTTGAAAGCCGATCTCCTCGATCTGCTCGGCGCACGTTGCAAGTTTGCCTCCCATGTCGGCATCCTCCTCCGCGCTATCAACCATAAACAATTCCGAATTGCCGGTTCCGCGTGCCAGCAAACCGTTTACCCATACCTGAATCGAGCGCCGCAGGCTGGCCTGGGGTGATTCCTTGAACCACGTCGTCAGCGCCGGCAAGACGTCTGTTGAGACCTCGGGCAAGAGTGAAAGTTCAAGCCGGAACAGCAGCGCCAGCACCCGCTCGAAGGCCGACAGGGCGACTTCATCGAGCAGCTTGAAGGAAGTGAAATCCGTGACCAGTTCGCGCACCCGTTCCGGGTGGGCGAACAGCGAGCGGTATCCGAGGTCGTGAGGGCGGGCATCGCGCATTGTGGCGAGCGCCCATGCCCCGCCTTTGCGCTGCCTCACGCGTGCGCGGCGGCGTACAGGCCGGAAGGATAAGGCAGGTAGCAGGATGTGGCGCGCGGGGAAGAGGAAAGCCCGTAATTATGTCCTGATAATTACCTGTGAACATTATTATCGCCTGTTGGAAAACTGATTCCCGCAGGCTTGTTGCGACTTACGCCATCGGGCTGCACTGCTCGGTGCCGGCGGCCAGCGCCTTGAGCATGGCCGGGTCGAGCAGGGTCATTTCGCGCTTGTCGACGCCGATCCAGCCCTGTTTCTTGAAGCGCGACAGCAGGCGGCTGATGCTTTCGATGGTCAGGCCGAGGTAGTTGCCGATATCTTCGCGCGACATGCGCAGCTGGAAACTGGTGGCCGAGTAGCCGCGCGCCGCGTAGCGTGCCGACAGGTTGACCAGGAACACCGCAAAGCGCTGCTCGGCCCGCATATTTCCCAGCAACAGCATCACATTTTGCTCGCGCGTGATTTCCTGGCTCATGATGCGGTGGAAATGGCGCAGCAGGGTGGGCACCTCGCCGAACAGTTCTTCCAGGCGTTCGAATGGAATCTCGCACACTTCGCTGTCTTCGAGCGCGACCGCGTCGCAATGGTGGCGGTCGCCGCTGATGGCGTCCATGCCCAGCAGTTCGCCGGCCATCTGGAAACCCGTGATCTGCTGCTCGCCGCCCGCATTGACCTGGTAGGTCTTGAAGTGGCCGAAGCGGATGGCGTACAGGTTGCGGAACGGCTCGTCCATCTGGTACAGGCGCTCGTCGCGCAAGACGCGGCGACGCTTGCCGATGATGTTGTCGAGTCGGGTGATATCGTCGTTTTCGAGTCCCATCGGCAGGCACAGCTGGTGCATGCTGCATCCCGCGCAGCTGGCCTTGAGCGCGGCGACGTTCAAAATGGCTGCGGGAACGAATGGAAGAGGCTGGGGCATAGGGGTCTGACGGTTTGTGGCTTGAGCCGTATGATACCCCAGTGGAACCATGGCAGGCAGGCTAATAGCGGCGCAGCTGCGGCATTTTCCCCAGTACAGATGCCCGAATGGCCATGGTGGCGTTGCATTATCTGCGCAGGCGTTGTGCAAGTCCCAACAGCGCCGACCAAAGAACAAGGGAAAGACCAATAGCGCCCGCCGATACCAGTTGTGCGGCACTTAATGGCGTGAAATGAAACACGGCCGCCAGCCCGGGCACGCAGATCACGACCAGCAGCGCGGCGAGGGCGTTCGCGGCGATCATCCACCGCACCCGGTTGGGCCGGCGCCGCCGATGAGGGGCGCGTCGGGGCGGCGAGGCGGCAGCAGGAACATGGGTTGGCGCGCGGCGTTCCATGCCCGTTGGAGAAGGCCAGGGCGGCAGGCGGCCGGCAGCGCGTTGGGGCCGTCCGCGGCGAGGCGGATCGTTCAAGATATCAATGACTTACCAGCAAGGCTTGATGTGGCACGAGCGTGCCGGGATCGGCTACTTAGCGCGGGCGGAAACGCACGTCGACGGTCGAGACCTCGCCCGTGATCTTGGCTTTCTTCGGCTTCTTGGGCTTTTTCAGCACCTCGCCGGCGGTGTTGGTCACCGGCACCCGGTGTTCGGGCGAGAAACCAGGCTCCTCGATCCGCTCCAGGGTCTGTTTGGTGAGGATTTCGATGGCGGCAAGCAACTGCACTTCGTCCGCGCACACCAGCGACACCGCCTCGCCCGAGGCGCCCGCGCGGCCGGTGCGGCCGGTGCGGTGAATATAATCCTCGGCCACGATCGGCAGGTCGAAATTGACCACCTGCGGCAAGTCGTCGATGTCCAGTCCGCGCGCGGCCACGTCGGTGGCCACCAGGATCTTCGCTTCGCCCGCCTTGAAACGGTCGAGCGCGCGCAATCTGGCCGGCTGCGGCTTGTCGCCATGGATCGAATCGGCCGCGATGCCCTGCGCCTGCAGGGTCTCGACCAGCTGGTCCACGCCCTTGCGCGTCTTGACGAACACCAGCACCTGGCCCCAGCGGTGCTTTTTCAGCAGATACAGGAACAGTTCCGGCTTGCGCTTCTTGTCGACCGGCACCACCCACTGGCGGATGCGCTTGACGGTGCTGTTGCGCGGACTGACCTCGATGCTCAGCGGGTCGATCAGCAGCTTGCCGGCCAGCGCGCGGATCTCGTCCGAAAAGGTGGCCGAAAACAGCAGGGTCTGGCGTTTTTTCGGGAGCGCGGCGAACACGGCGTCGAGCTCGCGCGAAAAGCCCAGGTCCAGCATGCGGTCCGCTTCATCGAGCACCAGCGTTTCGAGCTGGTCGAACTTGACCGCGTTCTGGCGGTACAGGTCGAGCAGGCGGCCGGGCGTGGCCACCAGCACATCGAGGCCCTTGCGCAGCTTCATCATCTGCGGATTGATGCTGACGCCGCCGTAGGCGACGTGGGTCCGCAGCGGCAAGCCGGCCCCGTAGGCACGGAAACTTTCGTGCACCTGTTCGGCCAGCTCGCGGGTGGGCACCAGCACCAGCACGCGCACCGCGTTGGCGCCGACCTGGCCCTGCAGGGTCAGGCGCTGCAGCAGGGGCAGGGCGAAGCCGGCGGTCTTGCCGGTGCCGGTCTGGGCGGCCGCCATCATGTCGCGTCCGGCCAGCACGGCCGGAATGGCTTGCGCCTGCACCGGGGTGGGGGTGCTGTAGCCGAGCGCGTCCAGTGTGCGCACGAGGGGATCGATCAGACCGAGGGAATCAAAAGACATGGGGAAGCGACCTTGCAGCAAAAGAACAAGGGCGTAGTTTACTCTGTCCGGCGCCGGCCGGGGCGCAAAACCCCTAGCGCGTGGCGCTCACAGCTGCCGAGACGGTCGGCTTGGTCGGCTCGTGCTTGTCGCCGCAGGCGGCCACGGAGAGCACGAGCATGCAGCAGGCGGCAAGGGCCGCGAGCGGGTGAAAGCGTGGTTTCATGGCGCACCCCTGTTAAAAAGCCAATGCTACCCAAAACCACGCCCGGACGGCGCGCTATTGCAACGCGCTATCGCGACGCGCTATCGCGACGCGCTGTCAGAAGCGGTAGCTCACGCCGGCGCGCAGCACCGGATACACCTTGTAGGCCTGGACGTCGGCTTCCATCTTCACGCGCTCGACCGCCACGTCGCGCGCCAGCTGGGTGCAGGCGGCGCTGGTGGCCGTGCAGCCCGACTGCACCAGACGGCCGTTCGGATGGCCCTGCCACAGAGCGCCCACATCGGCGCTGAATTGCCACTTCTTGTCGGTGCTCAAGGCATTGCCCCAGCCCACGCCGAGGTAGGGCGCGCCCTTGTTGTACTCGATGCCGCCGTTGAGGATGCCGACCTGGCTCGCCGCGTAAGTCTTGCCGTTGATGTTGTAGTTGCCGTTGGAATCCTGGCGCGCCACCATGCTGACCTTGTTGCCGTTGTACACCACGCCGCCGGTCAGGCGGAACGGGCTGTTATCGATCAGGTGCCAGTCGAACAGCACGTCGATGTTTTGCAGCTTGGCCTTCATCGTGTAGTGGACGGTGCTGGCGGTATCGTTGTACTTGTACTGGAAATAGCTGGCGCCGAAACGGGCATTCAGCGTTTTTTCCATTGGGAAAATCAGATGGGCGCCGACGCCCGTGGTGCCGACTTCTGCGGTAACGGCGATCTGGGCTTGCGCGCTGGCGGCCAGCAACAGGGCGGCGGCCGCCAGGACGGTATTCTTGATGTACATGCAATGACCTTTGACGAATGACTGGGGGATGGCGGCATTGTACCGGCTCAGGCCGCCGGCGACATGCTCTGGCATCGTGGCCCGCCATGCTACTCCAGTCGGGGCTGCCAAGCCAGTCCCGAAAGGTAAGCAATTGTCGTTTTTTGTCGCCCGGCCGGCCCGGCGCGGATCGCCTGGGAATGGCGTTTCGCCTGTATTGACGGGCGCCGTTGCGTGCCGGGATGGTGGTTTCCGGGCCCGATCCATGATAAATTCTGTGGCGGCCGGCTGCAGATCGTCCGCAACACGCCCCACCAACCGATTTTCCGGAGATTCCCGCATGCCTACCCCGTTCCAGCGCGCCGTCGCGCCCCGTCTGATCGCCGCCCTGGTGGCCTTGTCGCTTGGCGGCGCCGCCGTGCCGGTGCTCGCTGCCACGCCTGGCGCCGGTGCCGGTGCCGCGGCCGCGGTGGACAAGCGCGACGCCGCCTTCGACAAATGGGCCGATGGCTTTGCCGCCGACTGGGTGCGGCTGTCGCCCCAGCGCGCCACGGTCGACCAGTATTTCCGCGGCGCCGAACAGCAAGCGCTGGACCGCCAGCTCACGCCCATCACTGTGGCGCACCGCGCCAGGTATGCGGCGCTGGCCAGGGCTGGTGTCGCGCGGCTCGACCGCTTCCTGGCCGGGTCCCTCGACAGCACCCAGCGCGTGTCGGCCGAGACCATGCGCTGGTCGCTGGCCAACCACCTGGCCGGCGAGCGTTTCGAAGACCACGCCTTCGTGTTCTCGCAATTTGGCGGCACCCACATCGCGCTGGTCAGCTTCATGAGCGCGGCGCACCCGATGCGGCGCGCGGCCGATGTCGACAGCTACCTGGCGCGCCTGGCGCAGATTGGCGAACGCATGGACCAGGCCAACGCGCGCACCCGCGCCGCCGCCGCGCGCGGCCTGCTGCCGCCGCGCTTCATCCTCGAACGCGCGCAGGGGCAGGTCGACGCCTTCCTCAAGCCGGCCGCCGACAAGAACGTGCTGGTGCTCGCGCTGGCCGAGCGCAGCGCCGCCCTGGCCGACCTGACGCCGGCGGCGCGCGCCGCCGCCATCGACAAAGCGGCGGCCATCGTCGGCAAGAGCGTCCTGCCGGCCTACGCCAGGAGCCAGGCGCTGCTGGCCGAGCTGCACCCCAAGACCGGCGACGCCGCCGGCATTGCGCGCCTGCCCGACGGCGCCGCCGCGTACAGCCATGCGCTGGCCAGCTTCACCGGCACCACCCTGAACGCGGCCCATATCCACGCGATCGGCCTGCGTGAAGTGGCGCGCATCGAGGGCGAGATGGACCGCCACCTGCGCCAACTGGGATTCACCGACGGCAGCATCGACGCGCGCATGAAAGCGCTCGACAAAACCTTCCAGCCGGCGGCCGAACCCGATCCGCGCGCGGCGATCCTGGCCGGTTACGCGGCCATGGTGCGCGACGCCGAACAGCGCAGCGCCAGGCTGTTCAACCTCAAGCCGCGCGCGCCGGTCGAGGTGCGGCGCGAACCGCCGCTGACCGAGGGCAGCGCCTCGGCGCACTACAGCGTGCCGGCGCCGGACGGCAGCCTGCCCGGCATCTTCTGGGTGCCGCTGCGCGGGCCGGCGTTCGACATGATCCGCATGCGCAGCCTGGCGTATCACGAAGCGGTGCCGGGGCACCACTTCCAGCTCGCCATCCAGCAGGAACTGAGCGGCCTGCCGGCCTGGCGCAGGCAGCGCATTTTTGGCGGCGGCAGCGCGCACTCCGAAGGGTGGGCGCTGTACACCGAGCGGCTGGCGGTGGAGCAGGGCTGGTACGAAGGCGACGTGCCGGGTTTGCTGGGGGCGCTCGGTTCGGAACTGTTCCGCGCGCGCCGGCTGGTGGTCGACACCGGCTTGCACAGCAAGGGCTGGACGCGCCAACAAGCGATCGACTACGGCATTGGCGCGGCCGAGGTGGAGCGCTACGTGGTGTGGCCGGGCCAGGCCTGCGCCTACATGCTGGGCATGCTGCGCATCCTCGAACTGCGCGAGAAAGCGCGGCTGGCGCTGGGCGAGCGCTTCACCTTGCCGGCGTTCCACGACGTCATCCTCAAGAACGGCTCGGTGCCGCTGGACGTGCTCGGCAAGATAATCGACCAATGGATCGCCGACCAATCCAAGCCCGCCGCGACCTGAACTTTTCCTAATCGGGGCCAGTCACCCCCCACAACCGGGGTCAGAGCTCTGACTCGAAACATTGTTAAATCCTGGGAGGCTGGCCTGACCGAGGCCGGCTTGAGCGCCATCGCCCGTCCGCTTGGCGGACATCGGGAGCGCTAGTCCGTCAGAAAGAAACAGCCGGGGTGATATTGATTTGCGCGTTATTTGTTAAATGTTGCTAATTAAAGCTCTGACCCCGGTTTGGGGGGACGGAAATGTTTCGAGTCGGAGCTCTGACCCCGGTTGAGCATTATTTGGTGACGTGGAAGTCTTTGCCGTTGACGATGTTGCCGGCCGGGTCGATGGTGATCAGGTGCATGCCGCTGTCTTGCAGGCCAAGCCTGGCCAGTTGGGCCGGGGCAAGGCGCAGCAGGTAGTCGCCCGGCGCCACGCCGCCCAGCACGTAGTAGCCATCGGCCGTGCTGGTGGTCTTGCCCACGAGCGTGCCGCGCCGGTCGAGCAGTTCGAGCTCGAAGTCGCCCATGCCGCGCTTGCCGCCCGCACCCATCAGATAGGTGGTGCCGTCGATTTCGCCGGTGATGCCGATCGCGATTTCCAGCCGGCTGACCTTGCCCGGGCGCGGCACCAGCCGCCGTCCCGGTTCGCGCGCCTGCCATTGCGGGTCTTCCAGCGTGGCGGGATCGACCGCGATGGCGACGTGCTGGTGCGCCGGCAGGCGGTTAAGGTAGACCACGCCGTCGGCGCCGCTGCGCGCCAGGTGGGTGCCGCCGTTGACGGCGAAGCCGGCTCCCTTGATCGGTTCGTCGTCGCCATCCATGACGCCATTGCGGTTCTTGTCGAGAAAGACGCGCACCGAGGCGGCACCGGTGGCCGCCATCGGCACGGCGTCGTGCAGCCAGCGCCCGCTCCTCGGTTCCTGGCCGATCGCCATGAACAGCTGCACCCCGGCACCGTAGTCGCCGCGGCTGGTGTAGAACGCATTCAGGCCGACGCCGACGCTGCCGACGCCCTTGTTGAGGGACGCGCTCCAGCGCAGTTCCCGGTCGGCGAAGGTGCGGGTAACGGCGGCGTTGAGGAGATAGCCGTCGCCGACGAATTTGTCGGCCGCCAGCGCCAGCGCCGAGACGGCGGCATCGGGCACGATCGCCACTTGCAGCTGCCCGCTCACGCCGATGCCGGCCACGCGCCGGCTGGCCTGCACGCTGCCGTCGGCACGCCGCACGCCGTCCACTTCGCGCCACAGCGCGCCGGCGCTCACCGCCGTGCCCTGGCGGTAGGCCGACAGGCGCGCGCCGGCTTCGTGCCGGGTGGCGCCGGACACCAGCCGCTCGCGCCGCACCTGTAGCGACAGCGGCATGGGCACCGGACCGCCGCCGGGCAGCAGCCCGTCCAGGCGCAGTTCGTCGCGGCTGCGCAGCGGGTCGGCCCCCGGCAAAAACAGTTCGCTGACAAAGCCGTCCAGGCGCGCGTGGCTGGCGCCGAGGGCCATGCCGCCGACCCGGGTCTTGAGGCCGATGCGGGCCAGCTTGCCGCCGTCGTCGGCGCGCGCCAGGGCGGCGTCGACCAGCAGGGCGCGCCAGTAGCCGTGCAGGCCGAGGTTGGCGTAGCGCTTGTCCTGGCCGTCCAGCGCCAGGCGCACCACCCCGCCGCTGGCGCTGAGCTGGGACGCCAGGCCCACTTCGGCCTGGACCAGTGCGCGCGCGCCGCCACGCTGGTCGCCCTGGAGGCTGGCGCTGTAGGCGACGGCGCCCGGGGCCAGCACGGCCTGGTCGATCAGGAAGCTGTGGCGCTCGATGCGCAATTGCCCCAGCGGGCCATGGAACACCAGGCGAAATTCGTTGCTGCCGTAGATGAGCGGCTGGTCGTCGAAGCGGTAGCGGCCATCGGGGCGCGCCTGCTGGAAGCCGATCAGTGCGTCGTTGAAGTACAGTTCCACATCCCAGCCGGGCGGCAGGTCGCCTTGCAGCGTGTGGCGGTCGGTACGCGCCGGCTGGCCGAGCGCGCGGTTGGAGACGGCCACGCCGGTGCCGTTGGTGCTGGCCAGCGCGATGTCGCCCACGCCCGGCGCAAGCACGCTGCCGATTTGCAGGGTGCGCGCGCGCAGGGGGCCGAGCAGGCCGGCGTCCGGATCGTTGCGCGCCAGGGTCAGGCGCGCGGTGGCGCCGCCGGCAGCCTTGCCGGCGTTGAGGTAGAGCGCGGCCTCCATGCCCGCCAGGTCGGCCGTGAGGTAGGCGGTGTAGTCGAGCGTGGTGCCGCGGCGGCGCGCGTCGAGGGCCACGGTCTGGTCGATGAAGGGCATGCCGGCCAGGGCGTAGGGGGTGTCGTGGCGCGCGTAGACGCTCGCCGGGCCGCCGTCATGGTGCTGCGCCGTGCCGCCGCGCGACTGGCGTTCCAGGCGCGCCTGCAGCGGCAGTTTTTCGCGCGCGCGCACGCGCAGCACCAGGCTGGCCATGTCGATGTCGAGGTCGACCGGCAGCCATTGGGCCAGCAGGCGGCTGGCGACGTACAGGTCGTCGGCCTGGCGTTTTACCCGCGCCGGGTCGAACGTGGCGCGCCGCTCGCCTTCGATCACGAGGCGTTGCGCCAGGTCGAGCCGGAAGCCGCGCTGTTCGTCGAGGATGTAGCCGCTGGCCAGGCCCTCGGCCGCGTCGGTGCGGATCGCAATGGTGAGCATGCGCGCCAGTTCGCCGAGCGGCAGGTAGACGTCGTCGCCATGCTGGTAGGCGCCCAGCGCGTCGGACACCAGATGCTCGCCGAGCCGCACTTCGAGCACCAGGTCGGGCCCGTCGGCGTCGGCCGCGCGCGCGGGCGCCAGCAGTGCCAGCACGGGCAGCAACAGCAGCATGCAGAGCCGGCAGGTGCGCAGGCAGAGGCGGTGGGGGCGCATGGCGACGCGCTCGGCCGCGCACCGGTCAGGGCAGGGCGAGCGTGGCTTCGGCCAGTACGGCGCCGCCGGCTTCGGCACGCTCGCGAAAGCGTAGGTGCAGGGTGCCGCGCGCCAGCGTCACGCCGGGCGGCATGGTCAGGTTCAGGCTGGCCTTGCGCATGGGGTTGGGGGTGTAGATGGCCACGCCGGCGGCCTTGGCCAGCACCTGCTCGGAGCCGCCCTGCGGCACGAAGGTGGCGCTGACGTCGCCGTACACCGAGCTGTCGCCGCTGCGCCCGATCTGGAACGACAGCTGCGCGCCCTTGGCGCCGCGCTGCACGTCGAGCGCGCTCAGGGTGACGCTGGCGCCCTCGGTCTGGTGTCGCACGATGACGGGAATCGAGGCGCCGATCAGGGTGTTGAGGACCACTCCGATTTGCTGGGCGCTGGCTGCTTGCGTCTCCACGCTGCTGGCGGCGCCGGTGTCGGCCAGTTTTTCGAAGTGCAGGTGCGAGCGGTATTCGCCGGCGGCCAGGGTGGCCGGTTTGCGCAGCATGACGCGCACCACTTGCGCGGTGCTGGGCAGCAGGGTGACCTGGCGCGGCGAGAAGCTCAGCATCGTATCGGCGAAGCGGTCGTCCGGCCCGGCCGTGTCGGCGCCGGTGAATTCGCCGTTCTCGGTCATGCGCCGGTTGACCAGGCTGATACGGTAGGTGGCGGGCGTGCTGTCGCTGTTGATCAGTTCGACCTGGGCGGCGCGCTGGTTCTTGGTGAATACGACGCGGGTCGGGTTGAGCATCAGGCCGGCCAGCGCCTGCAAGGGCAGGGCGGCCATCAGGATCGCTGCCGTAAGCAGCCGTACGGTGCGCGTGAAGGAGAAGGTGGAGTGCATGATGGGCCTCGCGGGATGATGATCGGCTATTGATATTCGATGGTGATGTTGAAGTTGCCGTTGTAGTTGCCGCGTCTCTGGCCCGCCGCGACCTGCAGCGTGGCGCCGACCGCGAGCACCTGGGTGCCGCCGGAGAGCACGCCGCCGCCGGCCGGGGAGCTGACGAAATCGGTCAGGGTCATGCTTGAGGCGCCGTTGCTGATGGTGGCGCTGGCCGGCAGGCTGACGATGTAGACCAGGTTGGCGTTGGCCGGCTTTTTGTCGCTGATGGTGAACCTGGCCGGCGCGCCCGCCGATGTCAGCAGCACCACGCCGCCGCCGGACGATCTTGCCCCGTTCGTGCCGACGCTGACAAAGCCGGTGGAGATGGCGGCGAAGCGGCCGAAGGCGAGATCGCCGGCGGCCACCGCCTTCAGCTGGGCGCGCGCCGGCATGGCTGCCAGCAGGCAGGCAATCACGCCGAGCGTGCCGCTGCGCCGCAGCAAGCGGGCGCAGCGCAGACACGCGTCAGTTGTATTCAACGGTGGCGATGACATTGCCGGCATAGGTGCCAGGAGCCTGGTTGGCGGCCACGGTCAGGGTGCCGCCCACATACAGCGACTGGGTGCCGCCGGCCGACAGGGTGCCGGTGGAGACATCGCCCGAGGTGGCGTTGGCGCCGGTCAGGTCGCTGAATTTGGCCAGGGCCATCGTTTCGCCGCCACCGCCGGTGTTGGTCAGCACGGCCGTGCCGGAGTGGGTGATGGCGTAGGTGCTGCCCGGCTCGCCCGTGATGTCGAACTTGGCCGCCGAGGTGGCCGACGCGCCCATCGCCACCACGCCGCTGACGGCGCGCACGCCGCTGGTGCTGACGGTGATGGTGCCGCCGGCCGCGGCGGCAAAGGTGCCGAACGCCAGGTTGGTGCCGACGACGACGGCGATCGGGGTGACCACGGTGCCGCCGGCGGTGGCCGTCGCTTGCGCGGCGTACGCTGGCGCGCCCAGGCCCAGGCCGGCGGCGACGACGGCGAGTACGGCCAGGGTGGACAGGGTGCGCTGCTGCTTGATCGTTGTGTTCATTCCAGCTCCTTAGTTTCTTCGGTTGGGGTTTTTCTTTGCAGAAGCTCTTTCTGCAAGGGAATAGTACCTGCGATTTTTCATGGAAAAACAGCGCCCGCCGCGCCTTGGAGCAAAGCTTGATATGCATCTAAAGCCCTGTGCCGATTGGCTTGCGGATGTTGCGCAATTGCCGCGCGGTGGTGGCGTGGGTGGTACAGATAGGGCGGCTTGAGACAAGCTTGTCCGGTGTGCTATCTTGCGTTCCGCAAACACTGGCGAACGGACACGTAAAGCGGGCGTTCGTCGGCGCCGGCGCGGTTTCGTCGGATTCGGTCCCGCCCGCCAGGGAGCGCTTGCTATAGTCGTTTCACCCCTCCCTGACTGGAATTGCTCATAATGACGAGTTTCTTTTTTATCTTCCGCGTGACCCTGGCGTGGACTATCGCCAATACGATACTGGCGATCACGGTGGCGCAAACGCTGCTGCACGACCGCGACAGCGGTGGCGGCCTGTTGCTGCTGGTGCTGGGCGCGGCGGGATTGGCCGCGGTGACCGCGTTTTCGCATGTGCGGCGGGTGCGCCTGCTCACCGGCGAGGTCAATCCCGGCACCCTGGCCAGCCGCCAGCGGCGCCAGATCGAAGTGCCGTTCGAGGCCGGCGAGACGTTCGACATCATCGATGCCGCGATCCGCGAATTGCCCGGCGCCGAGCAGGTCGACAGCGCGCGCGACAGCCTGCAGGTGCGCGCCAAGATCCGTTATCTGCATCCTTACCGCGGCGGCTTGCTGTTTCAAATGACCGGCCACAGCGGGCCGAGCGGCAACCAGGTCATCGTCACCGTCACGCCAAACGGCGACGCCGGCAGCGTGACCCTGATCTGCGAGCCGGAACGGTGGGCCTGGACCGACTGGTTCCTGCTCGACGCCGGCGCCAACCTCGAAAACGCCGACGCCATCGGCCGCGCCGTGGCGCGCCGGGTGGCCGAGCGGCGCCGCAGCGAGCAGGCGGCGGCGATCCAGACGGCGACCGAGAAGGAACTGACCGTCGCCAAGCTGAGCTTGCTGCATGCGCAGGTCGAACCGCATTTTCTATACAACACGCTGGCCAATGCGCAATTGCTGACCCGCAGCGATCCGGCCCGCGCCGACGAGATGCTGGGCAACCTGATCACCTACCTGCGCAACTCGCTGCCGCGCACCGACGATGCGCTCGCGACCCTGGGCCATGAACTCGAGCGCGTGCGCGCCTATCTCGACATCCTGGCCATCCGCATGGGGCCGCGCCTGCGCCTGCAGGTCGAGGTGGCGGCGCCATTGCACGGGGCGCCGTTTCCCGCCATGATGCTGCAGACCCTGGTCGAAAACGCCATCAAGCACGGATTGGAGCCGAAACCGGGCGGCGGCACGGTATGGATCATCGCGCGCGTGCACGACGGCGCGCTGACAGTGACGGTGGCCGACGATGGACGCGGCTTTTCCGCCGAAGGAGGCGGCACCGGGATCGGCCTGCGCAATGTGCGCGAGCGGCTGCGCCTGGCGTACGGCAGCGGCGCGGCCTTTACCATCGTGTCGAACTATCCGTGCGGGGTGGCGGCGACGATCAGCGTGCCGTACCGCGCCGCAGGCACGGCACTGGTGGAGGAGAAGCTGCATGGCTGATTGCGTCATTGCCGAAGATGAGCCGCTGCTGCGCGATGCGCTGGTGCAGCTGCTCGCCAGCGCCTGGCCGGAGCTGCGCATCGTGGCCGCCTGCGACGATGGCGGCAGCGCGCTCGAAGCGATTGCCGCGCACCAGCCGCAGGTGGCATTCCTCGACATCCGCATGCCGGGGCTGAGCGGGCTGGACGTGGCCGGCGTGCTGGCCGAGGTCAGCCCGGCCACGCAAGTGGTGTTCGTGACCGCCTACGACCAGTACGCGATCGATGCGTTCGAGCGCGGTGCGGTCGACTACCTGCTCAAGCCGGTGGCGCCGGCGCGCCTGGCCGCCACGGTGCAGCGGGTCAAGGCGCGCCTGGCCAGCGGCACCGCGGACGCCGGCATGCTGGCGGCCCTGCTGCGCCAGCTGGGGCGCGCGCTGCCGCAGCCGGCCAGGCCGGAGCCGCTGGTATGGCTGACCGCCAGCACGGGAGCGGAAACGCGCCTGATCATGGTCGAGGATGTCGCGTATTTTCAAGCCGACAGCAAGTACACGGTGGTGATGACGGCCCAGGGCGAGGCGCTGCTGCGCAAACCCATCCGCGAACTGCTCGAGGTGCTCGATCCGGCCATGTTCCGCCAGATTCACCGCTCGACCATCGTCAACCTCAAGGCGATCGCCTCGGTGGCGCGCGACGAGACCGGGCGCGGGGTGCTGCGCCTGCGCACCCGGCCCGAGACGCTGGCCGTGAGCCAGCCGTTCATGGCCTTGTTCCGGGCCATGTGAGCCAGGCTGTGTGCGTTTGCGTACCGACCTGGCTGTTGCTTTTGTTAAACTCATGGATGTGAGCAGCAAGGCGCGCGGCGCCGGCGGCTGACGGCGCGCCTGCCGGGCGCGTTGACTTTCTTTGCGAGGCAACCATGAAAAGCGTGATCATCGCCGCCGTCCTGCTGGGCGCGAGCCTGTCCGGGCAGGCCCAGACCAATATCAGCATCCATATCGGGCAACCGGCGTATTACGGACGCATCGAGCTGGGCGATTTCGGTCGGCCGCCCGTGGTCTATACGCAGCCGGTGCTGGTCGAACGGCATGTGCGCGCGGCGCCGGAGCCGATGTATTTGCGGGTGCCGCCAGGGCACATGAAAAAATGGAGCAAGCATTGCGCGCGCTACGACGCATGCGGACGCCAGGTGTATTTCGTGCGCGACGACTGGTACACCAATACCTATGCGCCGCGTTACCGCGAGATGCGCGGCGGCGGGCGCGAGCGGGAGCACGGGCAGGAGCGCGAGCATGGCAATGGTCACGGGCGCGATAAGCACGAGAAACATGACAAGCACGAGAAACATGACAAGCACGATAAGCACGAGAAACACAGTAAGCACGACAAGCACGACAAACACAAATAGGCACCAATAAGCCTCAATAAGCGCCACCGAGCCTCAAGCAGCACGCGCCTGGTTTTCTGCGACGCGCCGGTCACCAGCCATGCCGCGTGGGCATGCCACGCCGGATCGCGGTAAACTGGCGGTGTCAATTAATCCAGGGAGGTACTCTTGCGCGGCGAAATAGTGATTGTCGGTGGTGGGGCGGGCGGCCTGGAACTGGCCAGCAAACTGGGCCGCAAGCTGGGCCCGTCCAAGGTCTTTCTCGTCGATAGCCGCTTGTCGCACATCTGGAAGCCCTCGCTGCATGAAGTCGCCGCCGGCACCCTCGATATCCACCAGGAAGGCTTGTCCTACCAGATGCTGGCCCACGATAACGGCTTCAGCTTCGTCTACGGCGCCCTGACCGGACTCGATGCCGCCGCCAGGCGCCTGACCATCGGCCCCATCCGCACGCCCCAGGACGAGGAAGTCCTGCCCGAGCGCACGCTCGAGTTCGGCTCGCTGGTGATCGCCGTCGGCAGCACCTCGAATTATTTCGGCGTGCCCGGGGCCAAGGAATACACGATTTCCCTGAACGCGACCGAAGACGCCGAGCGCTTCCGCCTGCAGTTGCTCAAACTGCTGGCCCGGGCCGACGCGCGCAAGGCAGTCGAGCCGGCGGCCGGGGTCGATATCGTCATCATCGGCGGCGGCGCCACCGGCGTCGAACTGGCGGCCGAGCTGCGCGAAGCGAGCGCGGTGTACACCACTTACGGCTTCCAGCACCTCAAACCGCAGCAGGACGTGCGCATCACCTTGCTCGAAGGCGCGCCGCGCATTCTCGCTCCGCTGCCCGAAAGGGTGTCCAGCGCGGCCCTCAAGCTGCTGCACGAACGCGGCATCAAGGTGGTCAACGAATGCCGCGTGACGGGCATCGCGCCCGGCCAGGTGACCGACAAGAACGGCAATGTGTACCCGTCCGACCTGTGCGTGTGGGCGGCCGGCATCCGCGCGCCGGAATTCCTGGCCACGCTCGGCTTGCCGCTGGCCAAGGGCGGGCAGATCGAGGTCGACGGCTTCCTGCGCGTGAAGGATGCGCCCGGCATCTACGCCATGGGCGACTGCGCCGCCTGCGTCGATGCCGAGGGCAAGATGGTGCCGCCGCGCGCGCAGGCAGCGCACCAGCAGGCCGACTATCTGCTCGCGACTTTCCTGCGCCAGCAGGCCGGCAAGGCGCCGCAAACGAAGCCCTACGAATACAAGGATTACGGCTCGCTGGTGTCGTTCGGCCAGACCACCACCGTGGGCAGTCTGATGGGCTCGCTCAAGGGCTTGAGCTGGTTCGTCGAAGGCTTTTTTGCGCGCATGATGTATGTGAGCCTGCACCTGATGCATCACGCAGCCGTGCTCGGTCATGTGCGGACCGGCGTGCTGGCGCTGGCGCGCTTCCTGATCAAGCGCAGCACGCCTCAAGTCAAGCTGCACTGAAGCGCTGCGGCATAACGCCCGTAACATTGTGCGAAAAGCCATGGCGCCGCCATTGTTTGGTTGATATGTTTGTAACTTTGTTAAATCGTTGAAAATAAAGGAATGCAAATGATCAAGAAAATGATGTGTGGACTTGCGCTCATGGGATGCGCGCTGTCGAGCCAGGCCGAAGTACAGGGATTCGACTGGTCGTATACCGGCTTCTTGCCATCGTATTCGTCGTCGTCCAATCCTCAGCCCGAGTATGGCGAATTCGATCCCAATCTCGTGCTCAAGGGCCGATTCCTCGCCGACGACCGCGATAAGAATGGCGTTTTTTCGGTCGCGGAACTTACTTCCTTTACCATTGACGGTCAATCGTTCATGGACTGCACGGGTGAGCGCACATGTTTCGTCGACAATTTTTCGTTCACCCTTGGTGGCGCGTTGACCTTTTCGGCCTTCGACACCGTTGACTACCGGCACGACAACGGCGTACGAAGCATCACCACGCGCGGTTTCCGGACAGCTAGAGGCTTCTACACCTACCGCGAAAGCGGGTCGGGCGCGGACGGGTACTCCCATCACATCACCGAGCAGACCAAATTTGCCATCAGCGCGGTTCCGGAACCGCAAACCTGGCTGATGCTCGGTGCCGGCATTGCGCTGCTCGGTGCGGTAAAACGCCGCCGCTCGCGCAAGGTTTGACAGGGTCTTGCCGGGCCGGCATCGCCGGTAGCGCCTGCCGTTGCCGCGCAAGGTCCCGGCATGATGTCGTTGCGCCCAGCGCCTCACGGGAAGCGGCGCTGAAGCCGTGGCGGCGCAGCGCGCCGCTGTTAAAAAAAGCGCCATTGTATCTTTTCTCTTATATTGATATAATTACAACTTTGTAAAATAACGGTAGATATAGGGATGAAAATGGTGAAGAAACTGATGTGCGGGCTGGCGTTGATGGGATGTGCGATGTCGAGCCAGGCCGCGGTGCAGGGATTCGACTGGACGTTTTCGGGCTTTACGCCGCACTGGTCCAGCGAGATGACTCCTTGGGGAGAAGATGGCGACTTTGATCCGAGCACCACGTTCACTGGGCGCTTCTTTGCCGAGGATCTCGACAAGAACGGCAGTTTTTCACTGTCGGAAGTGACGTCCTTTTCGATCGGCGGGCAATCCAAGCTGGACTGCAAAGCGCCAGAACGCTGCGGACTGACCACGTTTTCGTATACCCCCGGTTCGGTATTGAATTTCGATGCCTTTGACACCTCTGAATATGGGCAATGGGGCAGCGGGTGGTCGCGATATACGAATTCGTACCGGACTGGATCCGAATTCTATTCCGTGACCGAAAACGATTGGTCGATGTCCGGGGCGCGCTCGTACAGCTATGTGTTTAAACCCGAGACCAAGTTTGCCATCAGTGCCATCAGCGCCGTTCCGGAGCCGCAAACCTGGCTGATGATGGGTGCCGGCATTGCGCTGCTCGGCGCGGCAAAGCGGCGCCGCTCGCGCAAGGCGTGACCGGGTAGTTGCGTTCCTGGGCAGGTCAACGGACCTGCCTGCCGCCGGGCGCGTCTCGGGCCGGGCGTCATTGCCGTGCCACGTGGCTGCCCGGCATCGCCGACAGCGCCCCGCTCAAGTCGCGGGCGCGCTCGCGCAGCAGGTGCAGGCCGTGGCGGCCGGACGGTGCGCCCGGTTCTTCCCCAGGCCCCAGGTCGTTCTCGCGCAATGTCGGCCTGATGCCGTCCCTGCCACCGCCCCAGCTAACGCTGCCCTGAAGCGCTGTCGTACGGGCGTCGCACTATCACATGAAAAGCCATTGCAGTCACCTTGCTTTATTGATACGCTTGCAATTTTGTAAAATCAATCAAACGAGGGATGCAAATGATCAAGAAACTGATGTGTGGGCTGGCACTGATGGGATGCGCGCTGTCGAGCCATGCCGAGGTGCAGGGCTTCGACTGGGCGTATACCGGATTTTTACCGTCGTGGGGGTCGGAGACGAATCCTGAGCCCAAGTATGGCGAATTCAATCCCGACCACGTGCTCAAGGGGCGTTTCTTCGCCGAGGACCGCGATCTGAATGGCGTGTTTTCCGCCGCGGAAGTGACCTCCTTCACCATTTACGGTGAATCGTTCATGAACTGCACGGGTGTGCGCCGCTGTGGGCTGAGCGAGTTTTCGTTCACGCCGGGTGGCGCGTTGAGCTTTTACGCCTACGACTCCGTCGAGTACGGCGTATGGCGCGAGGGCTGGTCGCGTACGTCGCGCGGATTCGAGGCAGGCCGCCGCTTCTATACTTCCTACGAAAGCGACTGGTCTGTCGGGAGGGTGCAAGACTATGGCGTCACCGCCCAGACCAAGTTTGCCATCAGCGCTGTTCCGGAACCGCAAACCTGGCTGATGATGGGCGCGGGCATTGCGCTGCTCGGCGCGGCCAAACGCCGCTCGCGCAAGGCGTAATACAGCAAGTCGCGCCTGGCGCCGCCATGCGGCAGGCCCCAGGCGGCGCGAAGCGCGCCTGCGCGTTATCGTCCTGTACCAACATGGGGGGGCGGCGTGGCTGTCCATCGCGCACATCATTGCAATGTTACAAAAAAAGCCATTACAGCCTTTTCTTTTATTGATACGATTTCTATTTGTAAAATAAATGTCAAGGGATGGAAATGATGAAGAAAATGATGTGTGGTTTGGCACTGATGGGGTGCGCCCTGTCGAGTCACGCCCAAGTGCAGGGATTCGACTGGTCCTACTCGGGATTTGTGCCGGTTTTCTCTACCGCGAGTAGCCCTCAGCCACAATATGGCCCTTTCGATCCGGACTACGTGCTCAAGGGACGCTTTTACGCCGAGGATCGGGATCACAACGGAACTTTTTCCGGCTCTGAACTGATCTCCTTTACCATTTACGGTAACTCCTTCTTGAACTGCACAGGCTCGGTCCGCTGTGGAATGAGCGGCTTTTCGTATACGCCCGGTTCCGTGTTGAATTTCGACACCTATAGTGTGACTCAAACCGGGCAATGGGGCACCGGATGGTGGGAACAGACGGTGCATTCGTACCGCGCTAACGATTCGTTCTATTCTGTGTACGAAACCGATTGGAATCCGAACGGAGGATCCGTCTACAGGCATAACTTTACGTCCGAGACCAAGTTTGCCATCAGCGCTGTTCCGGAACCGCAAACCTGGCTGATGCTGGGCGCCGGCATTGCGCTGCTCGGCGCGGCCAAACGCCGCCGCTCCCGTAACGCATAATCGGGCAGACGCCGCAACAAAGGTCCCGTTTACAGGTCGGCTCCCCGTCATTTCTGCCAGTGGCGAAAATGACACGTCTCAAGCCAACGGTAGTATCGGCTCAGGTTGATGTCGGTCGCGCCGGCGAGCGTGGCCGTATTGTGCAAGCCTTCTTCCCGCAACTTACCTCTGCCGGCTTGCCGCACCATTGCTGCAAAAACGTCAATACGTCTCCGTTGTTCAATAATAATATTGCAACTTGTAAAATAACTGAAGAAAGAGCGACGCAATGATTCAGAAAATGATGTGTGGGTTGGCTTTGATGGGGTGCGCGCTGTCGGCTAACGCCGAAGTGCAGGGATTCGACTGGGCGTATTCGGGGTTTCTGCCATCCTACGCCACCGAGATGAATCCCTATCCGCAATATGGTGACTTCGATCCAGACCGCGTGCTCAAGGGACGCTTCTACGCCGAGGATCTGGATCATAACGGGACCTTTTCCGGCAATGAAGTGACCTCCTTTACCATTGACGGCAGTTCCTTCATGAATTGCACAGGCGCTCGCCGCTGTGGATTGAGCAACGTGTCCTTTACGCCCGGTTCCGCACTGGCTTTCGACACCTATAGTGTGACTGAATATGGGCAATACGGCAGTGGGTGGTCGCGGACGACGCATTCGTACCGGGCTGGCGGCTCGTTCTATTCCGTGTATGAAAACGATTGGTCGTCGCAGGGAGGGGCCGTGTACACGTATCACTTTACCCCTGAGACCAAGTTTGCCATCAGCGCCGTTCCGGAACCGCAAACCTGGCTGATGATGGGCGCCGGCATTGCACTGCTCGGTGCGGCGAAACGTCGGCGCTCGCGCAAGGCGTAACAGGGTTATCGCCCGCAAAAAGAACGCGTTTAAACATCGGTTCCTGTCATTCCCGCCACTGGCGAAAATGACACGTCTCAAATTGACGGCATCATCGGCTGACGGCCGTTTGCGGAACCGGCGCCTTGGGCAGGGTCAGGGTCATGACCGTGCCGCGCTGCTGGGCCGGCATCACCGACAGCGCGCCACCCAGATAGGCGGCCCGCTCGCGCAGCAGGCGCAGTCCGTGGCAGCCGGACGACTCGCCCGAGCGATCGCCCAGTCCCACGCCATTGTCGCGCACCGTGAGCATGATCTCGTCGCCGCCATCGTCAAGAATGACATCGATTTCGGTCGCACTCGCATGCGCGGCAATATTGCGCAAACCTTCTTCCAGGGCGCGCAGCAGGGCCACGCCATGCTCGCGCGGATAGGTTTCATCGTCGTCGGGCAGGCTGCAGCGCGCCACCAGGTGGTGCTCCTTGCCGAAATCGCTGACCAGCTCGGCAATGGCCGATTTAATTCCAAGAAACTCCAGCTTATCGTTCCACAGCGATAACTGCATGTCGCGGTTGGTGTTGATGATGGTCATCAGGAGCTGCTTCATCTGGGCGGTGCGGTCCTGCAGCGCCTTTTCCTTGGGCAGTTGCTGGGTCAGCAGGGCCAGGTGCATGGTCAGGGCCGTCATCGATGAGCCCAGGCTGTCGTGCAGCTTGCGCGCCAGCAGGCGTCGTTCGTCATCCCAGCAAGTCGTCAGGTGGCCGAGCAGTTCGGTCAGGTCGGCACTGCGCCGGTCAGGCTGGGGGTCCGGTCCGGTGTCGGTCTGGGGGGAGGGCGGTAAGGTCATGCTGGGCTCTAAGAATGTTTCCCAAATCATACAACAGCTTGCGCGCGCTTGTCGCGGCGTCGCGCGGGCCCGGACGGTGAAGTGCCGCACATACGGGGCCCGGCTTTTTAGACAATCTGGCGCTTCGGTTGTCTGCCACTTTTTTCATCAGATGAGGGAGTTTTCCATGAACACGACAAAGAAGGATGCCATCGCAATGCTGACCGAGGATCATCGCGAGGTGGAAGAATTGTTCAAGCAGTACGAGGCACTGGGCGAGGACGACAATGACCGCAAGAAAAAGATTGCCGACCAGATTTGCACCGCGCTGACCCTGCACGCCACGATCGAGGAAGAGATTTTCTATCCGGCCGTACGCGAGGCCAGCGGCGACAATGAAGAACTGGTCGATGAGGCCATCGTCGAGCATGCCAGCGCGAAAGACCTGATCGCGCAGCTGCAGGAAATGGACCCGGAAGACGAACTGTACGACGCCAAGGTGAAGGTGCTGTCGGAACAGATCGCGCACCACGTCCAGGAAGAGGAGAAGGAAATGTTTCCGAAGGCGAAGAAAAACAAGCTGGACCTGGCCGCCCTGGCCGAGGAAATGGCGCTGCGCGAGGATGAGGTGGCGGCAACCATGTAGGGCTGCCGCCGCGCCTGGCCGGAATTTATTCGGCCGCAGTGGCCGCGCACTGGCCGATGGCGTCGAGCAGGTGGGCGATGTCGACCGGCTTGACGAGGTGCTTGTCGAAGCCCGCTTCGAGCACGCGCCGCTGGTCGTCGGCCAGGCCGTAGCCGGTCAGCGCGATCAGCTTGATGTGGCGGGTGTCGCTGCCCTGGCGCAGGCGGCGTGCCACTTCATAGCCATCGATGCCGGGCAGGCCGATGTCGACCAGGGCGACGTCGGGCAGGAAGCTGCGCGCCATCTGCACGCCCTGCACGCCGTCGGCCGCATGGCGCACCGGGTAGCCGTAGGCGCCGAGCATGGTGGCCATCATTTCGCGGCCGTCGTCGTTGTCTTCGATCAACAGGATGGCGGGCTTGCTGTCAAGCGGCAAGGCGGCCGGGGCCGGACTGGCGCTTGGCGCCACGGGAGCCGCGCGCGGCAGGCGGATGACGAAGGTGGAGCCGGCGCTGGCGCCCTCGCTGTGGGCTGAAACCTTGCCGCCGTGCAGCTCGACCAGGCGCCGCACCAGGGCCAGGCCGATGCCCAGGCCGCCTTGCGCGCGGTCGAGCGTGATGCTGCCCTGTACGAAGACGTCGAACACATGGGGCAGCAGTTCGGCCGAAATGCCCACCCCCGTATCGCGCACTTCGAGCACGATTTCCTGGCCGCTGTCGGTCACCGCAATGTCGATGGTGCCGCCGGGCGGGGTGTACTTGAGGGCGTTGTCGATCAGGTTGGTGGCGATCTGTTCGAGGCGGGTCGGGTCGCCGTCGACCCAGCCCGGTTCCATGTCGACATTGACCAGGTAATTGCCGGTGCGGCCGGTGGCCTTGAACGTTTCCAGGCAGGCGGAGACGAGGGCGGAGACGTCCAGGGTTTGCTTGTCGAGCAAGATCTTGCCGGACATGGCACGCGACAGGTCGAGCAGGTCGTCGACGATGCGCGAGAGGTGCTGGCTCTGGCGCTGGATGATCTGCTTGGCGCGGCCGACGGTGTCGGCGGGCGCGCCCGGCAGGCCGATCAGCGAGGCGGCGCTGCTGATGGCGCTCAGCGGGTTGCGCAGTTCGTGCCCGAGCATGGCCAGGAATTCATCCTTGGCGTGGCTTTTCGCTTCGGCCGCCTGGCGCTCTTCCATTTCGCGGGTGAGGCGCTTGTTGGTGGCGGTCAGCTCGGTGGTGCGCTGGCTCAGCTTGTGCGTCTGGCGCTTGAGTTCCTCGTTCTTGGTGGCCAGCGCCACGAACACCTGGACCTTGGCATGCAGGATCTGCGGGATGACCGGGGTGAACAGGAAATCGGCGGCGCCGCGCTGGTAGGCTTTCAGGCGGTCGATTTCGTCGGCCAGGAAGGCGGTGACGAAGATGATCGGAATGTCGGCCGAGCGCGCGCGCTGATGGATGGCTTCGGCCGTTTCAAAGCCATCCATGCCGGGCATGTTGACGTCGAGAAGGATCACGGCGAAGTCATGCAGGAGGACCTGGCGCAAGGCTTCCTGGCCCGAGCGGGCCGACAGGACGGAATAGCCCGATTCGTCGGCCCACTGGTCCAGCAGACTGGTCAATGCAAGCAGGCTGGCCGGGTCATCGTTAACGACGAGAATCTTCGGTTTTTCTATTGTTGTCACGTCATTCCTGCGCTGCGGTGGTGGTTGAAGCACGTCTGGAGCATTACTGCCGACAGGATAGCAGAACCGGAAATTTGCCCCTGGTAATAGCGAACGCGGCTGTCTTGAGGGGGCGGTGTTCATCATATCAATCGGGTAATCCAATGTCAAAAAGCAAGCGGATAGGTGGCATTCAGAATACAAGGTACGCTAACGCACATACTTGAGTGGGGGCGTATGCGATAGTGACATCAGGACAACCGCTGCCGAATGGCAAGTCTATGCGGCACGGTTCATCGCCACCATCGTGGCGTGGCACATTGAAAGGGTAAGCCATGAATATCAACACCATCGTCGACGCCGAATTTACCGGCAAATGCTTCCGTGACCTGCGCAACGCGCCGCTTTCGGCCATGCGTGGCCTGAGCACCAAGGACGCCAAGGCACTGCACGAAGCCTTTAATATCACCACCATCGGCGATCTGGCGAACCTCAAGTTCGTCAAGTGGGCCAGCGCGATCAACGTGCTGGCCGACGAAGAGTGCGATACCGACGAACAGACCGCCAAGGAAACCTTGCTCGACGATGCAGTCGAGATGACGTTCCCGGCCAGCGATCCGATCTCGGTCGATGCGGGCATCACGCGCATTGAAGTGCCGCCTGATATGGTCAACGCCAGCACCGATCACCAGCATGCGAAGTCGATCGAGGCCAGTACCAAGCAGGCGGGCAAGGGCGCCAAGTAATTAGGGCACGGAGGAGGGCATGACGCCTTCCTCGTGCGGGTTTGTAGCTCGTAACCTGAACCCGTCGTTCCAAGCCGTCGTTCCCGCCTGCGCGTGAACGACGGTTTTTTTCAGGCTCTGAGGTTTCCTGGGGATTGCATATGAATATGCAATCTCAACGCCGCGGCGCCACGACCAGCGCATCTTGCGCCAGCGGTGCGGCTGGCGTGGCCGAGGTTGCGCAGAAGCGGTTTTTACCGCCGCGCTTGGCCTCGTACAGCGCGTAATCGGCAATGCTGATCAGCGCTTCCACCGTCTCGGCGTCATCCGGATAGATGCTGATGCCGATACTGGTCGACAGCCGCAAGGTCAGGTCGTTGATGAAAAACGGTTCGGACACGGCCTCGACCAGCTTGGCCGCCGGCCCGTGCGCATCGGCCAGGCCCGACACTTCTCCCAGCACCACCATGAATTCGTCGCCACCCAGGCGCGCCACGGTATCTTCCTTGCGCGAGGATGCCACCAGGCGCTGCGCCACAATCTTGAGCACCTCGTCGCCGTAGGAATGGCCATAGGTATCGTTGATCGCCTTGAAGCCATCGAGGTCGAGATACATGATCGCGGCCTTGTGGTGATTCCGGTTGGCGTGCTGCAAGGTGGTTTCGATGCGGTCTTCCAGCAGGCGCCGGTTCGGCAGCCCGGTCAGCGGATCGTGCAGCGCCAGCTCTTGCTGGGCCTTGCTGTACTGCGCCAGCTCCTTGTACAGCAGGCGCACTTCCAGCATGTTATGGATGCGCTTGTGTACTTCGAGCAGGTCGAACGGTTTGCTGATGAAGTCGCGCGCGCCGGCTTCGAGCGCGGCGATCTTGAAACTCGGCTGGGCCGTGAGCGCCAGCACCGGCAGATAGCCACCCTGTTCAATTTCCTTCAGGCCCTTCATGACTTGGAAGCCGTTCATGCCGGGCATTTGCAGGTCGAGCAGGATCAGGTCGTAGCAGTGCTGGCGGTGCAGCGGACAGACTTGTTCCGGGAGCATGGTCGAGCTGACGCAGTTGTAGCCTTCTTCGCGCAATATCTCTTCCATCAGTTCGATATTGTCTGACGAATCATCGACGACGAGGATTTTTGCGTTCAGTATGTCTTCTCGGCTTGGCATGCGTTGTCTCGGTCAAGGCGGAGGGGCGTGCGGCAAAGAGCGCACGCGCGATTTTAATGTGTTGCTAGTGTAACAGTGTATCGAACATTTCTTGTAGGACAGCGCCGCGTGCGGCGGTAGGAATCCCATTGTATGTCAGCGCGGCCGGCTCTCCCCCATCGATGCCACCGTAGCGATCAGCTCGCTAGGCTCGACCGGTTTGGCGATATGCGCCATGAATCCCGCTTCCAGCGCGCGCAGGCGGTCTTCCGAGCGCGCAAAGGCCGTCAGCGCCACCGCCGGCACGTCGCCGCCGCCCGCATGGCCGAGCGCGCGCACCTGCGCCAGCAGCTCGAAACCGTCCACGTCCGGCATGCCCAGGTCGCTCACCAGCACGTCCGGCGGCGCCGTCCTGAACTCGGCCAGGGCATCGGCCGCGCTGGCCGCCGTACGCACGGTGGCGTTGCAATCGGACAATATACGCCGGATCAGGTCGCGCGCGTCCGGTTCGTCGTCCACCACCAGCACGTTCAGGTGCGACAGGTCGCGCAGCAGGATCTCGGGAGTCAGCGGCGCCATCTGCAGAGAAGGGGGGCGGCCGGCGCGCGACGCCTGGCTCTGGCGGTTGGCCGCCGGCAGCTCGATCGTGAACGTGGCGCCATGGCCCTCGCCGGGGCTGTCGGCGCGCACCGTGCCGCCGTGCTGCTCGATCAGGTGCTTGACGATCGACAGCCCCAGCCCCAGTCCGCCGTGCTTGCGCGTGGTGGAGGCGTCGCCCTGGCGGAAGCGTTCGAACACGTGGGCCATGAATTCGGGCTTGATGCCGACCCCGGTATCGTTGACGGCGATCTCGACATGGCCGTCGACGTTGCGCAGGGCAATGCAGACCATGCCGTCGCGCGCGGTGAACTTGATGGCGTTCGAGAGCAGGTTCCAGATCACCTGCTGCAGGCGGGCCGGGTCGCCGGCGATCATGCCCACGCCCGGAGCGTAGAATTTCTCGAGGCGGATGTTCTTGGCGTCGGCGGCCGGACGCACCGTCTCGATGGCGGCGTCGATGAAGCCGGCCGGCGCGACGGTCTGCATGTCGAGCAGCACCTTGCCGGACGTGATGCGGCTCATGTCGAGCAAGTCTTCGATCAGCTGGGCCTGGGCGCGCGCATTGCGCTCGATGGTTTGCAGGCCGCGCTGCAGGTCGGCCTGGTCGCGGCTGCCGCGGCGCAGCACCTGGGCCCAGCCCAGGATGGCCGAGAGCGGCGTGCGCAGTTCGTGCGACAGGGTGGCCAGGAATTCATCCTTCATCTGGCTGGTGCGTTCGGCTTCGGCGCGCGCCGAGCGTTCGCTTTCCAGCAGCACCTTGCGCTCTTCGGCCGCGTGCTGGGCCGCTTCGTACAGGCGCGTATTGTCGATCGCCACGGCGGCCTGGGCCGCGATGCCGCCCACGATGCGCTCGGTGCGTTCGCTGAAAATGCCGGTTTCCGGGTGGCTGAAGAACAGGCTGCCCAGCACTTCGCCGGAACGCGCGATGACCGGCACCGCCAGGTAGCTGCGCACCCCGCTCTGGTCGTCGGGCGTGGCGCCGTGCGCGTGCAGCGGCGCATAGCGCGGGTCGGCGCCGATATCGTCCGAGCGCAGCACGCTGACGGCGCGCAGATTCGGCCCGAACAGCGCACTGGTGCGCAGCTCGCCGTCGGTCTCGAACTCGGGCGGGGCGGCGCCGGCCACGGTGTGCAGGGTAAACAGGTCGCCATCGCCATCCTTGCCATGGTAAAAGAAGGCGCCGAAGCGGGCGCCGCTGATGCCGGTGGCGGCGTCGGTCACGGTTTGCAGCAGCGAGCGCAGGTCGCGCTGGGAAGCGAGCGCGCTGCCGGTGCTGTTGAGCAATTCGAGCACGTTCGATTCGTCGCGCAAGGCTTGCTGCACGCGCTTGACCTGGTCGACGTCGGTATTGGTGCCGAACCAGCGCACCACGTGGCCGAGCCGGTCGCGCACGGCGTTCACGCGGGTGAGGAACCAGCGGTAGTCGCCGTCGGCGCCGCGGATGGGAAACTCCATCTCGAACGGGTTGCCGGTGCGGATGGATTCATGCCAGCGCAGCAGCATTTGCGGCAGGACGTCCGGGTCGTGCGTCGATTGCCAGCCCCAGCCGACCATCTGGTCGGGCGTGGTGCCGGTGTACTCGTACCAGCGCTTGTTGAACCAGACGATGGCGCCGTCGGCCTGGGCCATCCAGGCCAGCTGGGGAATCGAATTGGCCAGCGCGCGCAGCACTTCCTCGCTCTCGCGCAGGGTGTCTTCGGCGCTTTTGCGGGTGCTGATGTCCTGCACCACGCCGGTCATGCCGAGCACGGCGCCGTCGCGGTCGTAATCGGCGCGGCCGACCACGCCGATCCAGCACTGCTCGCCGTCGGGCCGGTCGACCCGGCACTCGATGTTCAGGTCGGTGTGCTGGGCGAACGCCTGCAGGAATTCGGTGCGCGCCATGTCCTTGTCGCCGTCGTGCAGGCGCTCGCGCAGGCTGTCCCAGGGCAGCGGGGTCTCAGGCGGCAAGCCGAAAATTTCGGCCGCGCGCGCCCCCAGGGTCACGCGGTCGGCGCCGGCGTCCCAGCGCCAGTCGCCCAGGCGCCCGGCCGAGAGCGCCACCTGGAGGCGGCTGCTGCCGTCGAGCAGGGCCTGTTCGTCAGCCTTGCGCTTGCTGATGTCCTGGAAGTAGACGGTCAGGCCGCCGTCGGACGGGTAGGCGCGCAGGTCGAACCAGCTGCCCAGGCTGGGGTAAAAGAATTCGAAGCTGACCGTTTCCTGCGAATCCATGGCGCGCCGGTACTGCTCTTCCATGGCGCTGTTGCGCAGTTCGGGGAATTCATCCCAGATGATGCGGCCGAGCAGGGCTTCGCGGGTTTTGCCGCGCGCCGACAGCAGTTGCAGCGCGCGCGCGTTGATGTAGGTGATGCGCCAGCTGCGGTCGACCGCGCAAAAGCCATCGGTCAGGCTTTCAAGCATGTTTTCCATGCGCGTGTTGGCGTGGCGCAAGGCATCCTTGGTTTCCATCAGTTCCTGCTGGGCGCGCTGGCGCGCCGCCAGCACGCTGTTGGCGTTGCGCAGGGCCACCGCGCGCATCAGTTCTGTTTCATCGTGTTCTTCGCTCACGCACGCTCCCGCAGAATGGCGCTGGCCAGCGCGGTGCCGGCCACGCGCGCGGCGATCTTGGCAAAGGCGGTGTCGCGGCTGGTCGAGCGGTCGTCGCAGAACGGCGAAAAGCCGCAATCGTCGGTGCTGCCGAGCTGGCCGGGGGCGATGAACCGGGCCGCATGCAGGATCCGGTCGCGCACCAGTTCCGGCGTTTCGATGACCGGATCGATGGGGTCGATCACGCCGACGAACACGCGCTGTCCGGGCTTGAGGTGCCTGGCGATGATCTTCAGTACGCGCGCCGGGTCCGGTTCGCTCGCGAGCGCGATGTAGAAATGGCCGACCTGCAGTTCAAACAGGCTGGGCAGAAGCTCGGCGTAGTCGACGTCGAGGCTGTGGGTCGAATCGCGGTCGGCGCCGGGGCAGGTATGCACGCCGATCAGCGCGCGTTCGGCGCTGGAAAAGCGGTTCAGGGCCAGATTGTTCAGGTCGATGAAGCTCGACAGCAGCTCGCCGCTGGGGTCGAGCTTGACGGCCAGCCGGCCTTCGGTGAAATCGACCTGCACCTTGTGCGCCCCTTGCGCGAGGCAGCGCCGGATTTCGGTTTCGTGCTCGGCCAGCAGGTCGTCGATGAACTGGTCGCGCGAGTAGCCGGGCAAACCTTCGGGCGGGTACATGAGCGACAGGGCCGAGGGCGAAATGACGGCCTGCTTGACCGCCACCGTGGCATAGCGCTGGGCCACGGCCAGGTAGCTGTCGGCGTAGCGTTCGTAGTGGAACGGAGCGCGCATCAGGCGCGGCATGCGGCGCATATGGCCGTCAGCGAACGGGATCTGGAAGCCGTCCGGCGCGGTATTGTGCGAACCGTGCACGCAGTAGGTCAGGAAGTTATGGTACTTGCGCTGCTCGCCATCGCTGATGACGGTCGAGCCGGTCGCTTCCATGCGGGCGACGGTATCGCGCACGGCGTCCTCGTACAGCGCGTCGAGCTCGCTGTCGCTGAGGTTGCCGTTTTCGACCGCGGCCATCAGGGCTGGGGGGCGCGGAATGCTGCCGATTGGCTCGGTGGGAATCATCATCTGGCTTTGGGCAATCGTGAAGGAATGGGCGGGGACAGCCCCGCGACGTCTCCTGCGCACTACTGCGGCGGGCGGCGCGACGACGATTCTAGCCGACCGGCGCCGCATCGAACCACACACTTGAACCGATCATACTCCGCTACCGAGCTGCTTGGAAACTGCGGCGAGTGCAGCTTGCAGCTGTTCAAGTTCATAGGGCTTTTGCAGCGACTGGTGGGCGAACTCCACGTGGCGCAGCAGGGCATCGCCGTAACCGGACGCGAAGATGACGTTCAGGCCGCCTTGCAGGCGCAGCGCTTCGCGCGCCATGTCGACCCCGGACATGCCGGGCAGGCTGACGTCGGAGAACAGCACGTTGTAGCTGTTCTGCGCCATCAGCGCCAGCGCGTTTTCGGCGTCGCCCACGCCGTCGGCTTCGTGGCCGAAGGCGCGCAGCATCTCGACCACCAGGTATTGCGAGTCCAGATTGTCCTCGACCACCAGGATGCGCAAGCCGTCGGCGGGCGCCGGCATGCTGGCCGGGGGCGCGCTCGGCGCCACCGCGCACAGCACGCCGCCGACCGCGCCGCCATCGCGCACAGGAGTGTAGAACAGGTCGTAGTCGGCGCTTTCCATGGCGCTGTTGCGCAAAAAGCTCAGGCGCTGGCGCTCGAGCCGGACCACGTCGCCGCCGAGCGCGCGTTCGAGCGCCGCCGCACTGGCCGCGAGCGGGGCGGGCCAGACCGCGGGAACCCGGCCGCCCGGAGCGCGCGGGTGGCGCGGACCGGCCAGGTCGGCGTAGGCATTATTGAATACCACGATGCGGCGCGGACCCCACAGCAGCAGCATCGGCAGCGGGGTATTGAGGACGATGTCGACGCACAGGCGCAGGGTGCCGGGCCAGGCGAGCGGATCGCCCAGCTCGGTGGTGCTCCAGTCGGCGCTGGCCACTCCGGCGGCGTTACCAGTTTCGTGCATGAGAAGCCTGTTTCATGAAAAATTGACGATGCGAAGTTGTGGAAACGAAAACATGAGCGAATCGTACACCAAACAGGCGGGAATCGGCCTTTTTGCAGGGCTACCCTGGCGAGAGCGCGTCGATCGCGTCGCGCCCAGCGTCACTAGCCCAGCGTCACTAATTTACCAATAGGATGGGCCTGGTGGCACGCTGTGCCGGTCCTTGGGCGCTGTTGGGAAGGGCAGGAATGGTCGATCGGTTCGAGTCTCCAGGCAAAAAAAAGCCCGCTCAGAGAGCGGGCTGAATCTATTTTCTTGGAGGAGAATAGAGGAGACAGATGCAGTATGCTGCACCGCGGAAAATAAATCTAATTGATGTTTGTGATGTCAGTTATCTATTTTATTTATAGCTCATAATAAACAAGGAGTGATTCATGGCAAGTATTGTCAAGCACAGGAAGGTCAACATCGTCGTGCTCGCACAGGATGAAGCCATCGGCGAGCATTGCAAGCCGGGCGATATCGCCATCGCTGCGGCGGCCGACGGCTGGTGGACCAGTTTCATCGGCGAGGATGGGGTGATCGACAGTTATGACATTCCCTACCCGAGCTATCAGGAAGCCTTGTGGGCCGCCAAGGCCGCGGCCGAATTCGGCGTCTAGCATGTAATGCCGCTAACTTAAGCTCCGTCATTCCCGCGCAGGCGGGAATCCAAGTTCGTCGAGCCGCCTGTGACTGCGCTACGGAATTGGATTCCCGCCGAGTGCCGCCTTGGCGCGGGAATGACGGTTTTGAAGTTTGTGGTTAGAAAACGGCTTAACATAACGCCATTAGCGTCTAGCAGGCGCTTTGCGTCGCGCTGGCGCAACTTGTTGTAGGCAAACTGCCACGACCAACAATAAACCAACGCTTGCAAATAGCTGTTAACGTGCGCTGCTTTGTTCATGACAGAAAATGTTCTACGATAGCAAGCATGCGTAAACAGCTATTTCTGATCCAATTCATCGCATGCGCGGGCCTGTTGCATGGCGCCGGCGCGCGTGCAAATGTGGATCAGACGTCCCTGCTCGATTTTTCGCTGGAACAGCTCTCCGACATCGTGGTCAGCTCGGTGTCGCGCCAGCCGGCCCGCCTGGCCGATGCGCCGGTGTCGCTGTATGTGATCGCCGGCGCCGACATCGCCCGCGCCGGCGCGCGCAGCCTGCCCGAAGCGCTGCGCCTGGCGCCCAATCTGCAGGTGGCGCGCAGCGATGGCGGCACCTACGCGATCGCCGCGCGCGGCTTTGCCTCCACCATCGAAAACAAGCTGCTGGTGATGATCGACGGGCGCAGCGTGTACTCGCCGCTGTTTTCCGGCGTGTTCTGGGACACCCAGGACGTGGTGATGGAAGACATCGAACGCATCGAAGTCATCAGCGGGCCGGGCGCGACCATCTGGGGCGCCAACGCGGTCAACGGCGTGATCAACATCATCACCCGCAATGCCGCCAACAGCCAGGGCGCGCTGCTGTCGCTGGATGCCGGCCGGCGCGAGCGCGGCGTGACCGCGCGCCAGGGCGGCAAGCTCGACGGCGGCGGCCTGTACCGCGTGTATGTCAAGGCCAGCGACATCGATGACTTTGCGGACGCGCCGGGCGGCGGCCTGGAGCGGCGCCAGGCCGGCTTTCGCAGCGACTGGAAAAGCGGCACGAGCGCCGCCAGCCTCAGTGCCGATGCATACCGCAGCAGCTTGCACCGGCGCGGCGGCGGCGAAACGCGCGCGACCGGCGCCAACCTGCTGGGACGCGCCAGCGGCATCCTGGCCGGCGGCAGCGACTGGCGCATCCAGGCCTCGCTCGACCATACCGAACGGGTCCAGTCCGGCACCGGGTCGCAGCGGCTCGACATGGTCGACCTCGACATGCAGCACGGCATGCGTCTGGGCGCGTCGCACAGCCTGGTCTGGGGCGGCGGCTACCGCCACGCCTGGGACCGGGTCAGCGGCGGCAGCTTGCTGGCTTTTTTCCCGGCGGACAAGAATCTGCGCTGGGCGAATGTGTTCGCGCAAGATAAGATACAACTGAGCAGTACTTTGCGGATGAGTATCGGAGTCAAACTGGAACACAACACCTACACCGGCTTGGAAAAGCTGCCCAGCATGCGCATGGTCTGGAACGCCAGTCCGACCAGCGTGCTGTGGGCGGCCGCCTCGCGCAGCGTGCGCGCGCCGTCCCGCCTGGACCGCGACATGTACCTGCGCAGCGCGCGCGGCGGCTACAGCATCGAGGGCGGCCCGGACTTTGTCGCCGAAACGGTGCGCGTGCTGGAAGCCGGTTTTCGCGCCCAGCCGCTGCCCAGCGTCTCGTATTCGCTGACCGTGTTCGCCAGCGATTACGACCGCTTGCGCACCCTGGAGCCGCGCGCCCCTATGCCGGGCGCCCCTATACCGGGCGTCCCTGTACCGGGCGCCCAGTTCGCCAACATGGGCGAGGCGAACACGCGCGGACTGGAGTTCTGGAGCCGCTGGCAGGCCGCGCCGCGCTGGCGCCTGGTGGCCGGTATGGTGCTGCAGGATATCGACGCCGGCCTCGTGGCCGGCAGCCGCGATGTCTCTGCCGCGGCCGGCATCGGCACCAACGATCCGGCCAGCTACTGGTCGCTGCGATCGTCGCACGAGCTGTCCGATCAGTGGCAGGCCGAGCTGGCCCTGCGCCGGGTCGGCCAGCTGCCGCAGCCGCTGGTGCCGGCCTATTACGAGCTCGACCTGAGAATGGCCTGGCAGCCGCATCGGAACGTGGAGGTGGCGCTGGCCGGCCACAATCTGCTGCATCGCTCGCACGCCGAATTCGGGCCGGCCGCCACGCGCCGCCCGATCGAGCGCGCCGTGTCGCTCCAGCTGAGCGCGCGGTTTTGAGCGCGGCGTCTCTCATGCCCGGCCGCGCACCTCCTCCGCCGCGCCGCGCACTGTTGCGCGGCATGGCGGCCTGCTTCCTGGCCGCCCTGCCGGGCCTGTCCGGAGCACAGGCGGCCCTGCCGGCGGGCGGCGCCGCGTCACTCGAGCGCAGCATCAAGGCCGCTTTCCTGTATAAGTTCCTGGGCTACGCGGAGTTTCCGGCCGCGGCTTTCGCCGATGGCGCCGCGCCGCTGGTGATCGGCGTGACCGGGGCCGACGACCTGGCGGCCGACCTGGCCCGCATCGTGGCCGGTCGCGTGGTGCAGGGGCGGCCGGTAGCGGTGCGCACCTTGCGCGAGCAGGATGCGCCGGCCGGGGTGCATCTGCTGTTCGTCGGCGGCGACGATCCGGTGCGCCTGCGCCATGCGCTGCGCGCGATCGGCGCCGGGCCGACCCTGGTGGTGACCGAATCGCAGCAGGGGCTGCAGCAAGGCAGTGTTATCAATTTCAGGATCGTCGAAGAGCGCGTGCGCTTCGACGTCTCGCTCGAAGCGGCCGACCGGAACAGCGTCAAGCTCAGTTCGCGCCTGCTGACAGTGGCCAATCACGTTCACAAGGGAGCACCGTGATGCAACACGATAGCGGCTCCGTCCGTAGCAAACTCATCCTCATGGCTGTCTCGACCACTTTCGTGGCGCTGCTGTCGGCCTCGATCGCCATGCTGCTGTACGACCTGCGGACGTTCCAGCGATACTGGGTCGACGACCTGATGACCCAGGCCGACATCATCGCCAGCGTCAGCGCGCCGGCGCTCTCGTTCAACGACGCCAGGAGCGCGCAGCAGAACCTGGCCGTGCTCAGGGTGCGCCCGCAGATCCTGTCGGGCGCGGTGTACACCAGCAGCGGTGTGCGCTTTGCCTCCTATACCCAGGGTACGCTGGAGCCGGCGTATCCGGTCAAGCCGGGCCGGCCCGGCTACACCATCGACCGTGGCGAGCTGGTGGTGTACCACAACATTGTCGACAATGGCGAAGTGCTGGGCACGGTGTACCTGCGCGCGCGTTTCGGCCTGGTCGAGCGCATGCTCAATTACGCGGCGATCCTCGGCATCGTGCTGCTCATTTCGCTGGTGATCGCGGCCCTGGTGGCGTCGCGCCTGCAGCAGGGCATCACGCGTCCGCTGCTGGCGGTGACCAACGTGGCGCGCGAAGTGATGCAGCGGCGCGACTTCAGCCTGCGCGTGCCGGGCAATAACCCGGGTGAAATCGGGGTGCTGGTGGCGGCCTTTAACGACATGCTGGCCGAAATCGGACGCCGCTCGCACGCCCTGCAGGAAGCCAACCTGACCCTGGAGCACGAAATGCAGGTGCGCCACCGGGCCGAGGAAGCGTTGCTGGTGGCCGACCGCCGCAAGGATGAGTTCCTGGCGACCCTGGCGCACGAACTGCGCAATCCGCTGGCGCCGATCCGCACCGGGCTCGACATCCTGCGCATCCGCAGCGGCGACGCCCAGGCCACCCAGCGCGCCACCGATATCATGGAACGCCAGCTGCGCCAGATGGTCCGGCTGGTGGACGATTTGCTGGACGTGTCGCGCATCAATACCGGCAAGTTTGCCATCAAGATGGGCCGGGTCGAACTCAAGGCGGTGGTCAACGATGCGCTCGAAGTGGTGCGTTCCTACATCGAGCTGCATGGCCACGAGCTGGCCATCGATCTGCCCGACCGGCCGGTGTTCCTGCATGGCGACGCCACGCGGCTGGCGCAGATTTTGTCGAACCTGCTCAATAATGCGGCCAAGTACACCAACCGCGGCGGCCGGGTCAGCCTGACGGCGCGGGTGGAAGAGCGCGACCTGGTGATCCAGGTGGCCGACAACGGCATCGGCATCGCGCCCGACATGCTCAATCACGTGTTCGAAATGTTCGTGCAGGTCGATTCGACCCTGGAGCGCACCAACGCGGGGCTGGGCGTGGGCCTGTCGCTGGCGCGCCGCCTGGTCGAACTGCATGGCGGCAGCATCGAAGCGCACAGCGCCGGCATCAACCGCGGCAGCGAATTCGTGGTGCGCCTGCCGATCGTGGTCGAGCCGGAAATGCCGACCAAGACCAGCCCGGCCGCCTTCATGACCTCGGAAACCTACCGGATCCTGCTGGCCGACGACAACGTCGACTTCGTCAACAGCATCGGCGCCTTGCTCTCGGCCATGGGGCACAGCGTGGTGATCACCCACAACGGGCCCGATGCGCTGACGGCGGCGGCGCGCTTTTGCCCCGATTATGCGTTTCTCGATATTGGCCTGCCGCAAATGTCGGGCTACGACCTGGCGCGCGGTATCAGGCGCCTGTCGTGCGGGCAAATGACCTTGCTGATCGCGGTGACCGGCTGGGGCCAGGAAAAGGATCGCCAGCTGGCCTTCGAGGCCGGGTTCGACCATCATATGGTCAAGCCGGTGCGCTTCGAGCAGATCGAGGAAATTCTGAGCAACCGCAGCGTGATCAAGAAAGTGCGCGGGTAGGGCGCTTTGTTCGGACGAAAAAAAACGGAAGCCGAGGCTTCCGTTTTTTTATGCAACAAGCAACAACTTACGCTTGCTTGGCTGCCTTGCGACGACGGGCCAGGAAACCGACCACGCCCAGGCCTGCCAGCATCATGCCGTAGGTTTCTGGTTCTGGTACTGGTGCCAGCATCACGGTGCCGCCGAAGCTGCCTGCGGTGCCCGAAACCATCTTGCCGCTGACCTGCAGGTAGTAGTTACCCAGGCCCAGGCTGTCCGCGCGCAGGCTCCAGATATCGGTGGCGCCGGTGCTTTCCTGGAACCCGGTGGTGATCAGGGTGCCGTTGTTGCTGAACAAGCTCAGACCGGTGACGTCCATGCCGGTCGTGGCATTGCGCGTGAACGAGGTCACGATGGCGTCGAAGTCATGCGCCACGCGGGTGACCGAAAAGCTGAACTTGTCCATGAACGTGTTGTTCTGGTTGTTCTGAGCGAAGGAGCTGCCGAAATTGGCGCTGTTGTCGATGACAGGCAACGCTTGCGTGGTATGGGAAATGTCAGCAGCGAAGACTGCGGACGAACCAAGCGTTGCAGTTGCCAGGACAGCAGCAGCAATCAGGGATTTCATATGTTTCATAGGTGTTACCTCGTAAGAAAAAATCAGCCGTGCAAGACGGCCTGGTTATCAAGAATCGGGGAGCTTAATGCTAGCAAAGGCGCGTTCAACATCGGCGATACGACGCGACGTGCGCGCAACGCCGCTGCATTCTTGCACCGGCAAATTAATTGCTCCCCTATAAGTCCATTTTTACATTTTCATAGGGGAGCGCGTCCGATTCTAATGCATATTTACAAAGATTACCAAGCCAACGTATTATCTGTAGGTTAATACCTACACTAACACGCGTTTAATTCCTTGGAAGAGGGCGCTTCTTCGCGTAAAACGCCAGAATCCGCGCGGAGGCTAAAGTGTAAGAGAATGTGACACTACAACAAAATGTTGTAAAAAAAGAAAAAAGGCCTGAAGATTGCTCTTCAGGCCTTCGATCTTACGAATAATGGTGCGGCTGGCAGGAATTGAACCCACGACCCCTTGGTTCGTAGCCAAGTACTCTATCCAACTGAGCTACAGCCGCGAAAGACAAGATTATAGCAACGATTTCAGGAATGTCAAAGTTACCGGAGTAAAAAATTTCGACGGCGCTCGGGCTGCCGGCGACGGCCCTCACGGGCGGCGCTTGACGATCGCCTCAACAGCTGATAATTTACCGTCAGGTTAATTAACCACCGGGTTTAGTATGCGGCAAGACCATCTCAGCACCACCTTCGCGGCTCTGGCCGATCCGACCCGGCGCGCCATCCTGGCCCGCCTGGCGGATGGGGAAGCCTCGGTGACCGCGCTGGCCGCTCCGTTCCAGATGAGTTTGCCGGCCGTGACCAAGCACCTCAAGGTACTCGAGCGTGCCGGCTTGATCACCCGCGGACGGCAGGCACAATGGCGGCCCTGCAAACTCGACGCGCAACCGCTGCGCGAGGCAGCCGACTGGATGGCGCATTACCGCCAGTTCTGGGAGGGCAGCCTCGACCGGCTCGACGACTATCTCACCAACCTGCAAGCAAAGGAGCACCACGATGACCAACCCTGATTCCAGCGTCGATTTCGTACTGACGCGGGTCTTCAACGCGCCGCGCGAACTCGTGTTCAAGACCATGATCGACACCGAACACCTGCAAAAATGGTGGGGGCCGCAGGGCTGCACCATCGAGGTGATCCGCCACGAGCCGCAGGCGGGCGGCGTGTTCCATTACTGCATGCGTTTCGGACCGGGCGTGGAAATGTACGGAAAATTCGATTACCGCGAGATCACGCCGCCCGAGCGCCTCGTGTTCGTCAACGGCTTTGCCGATGCGCAGGGCAATCGCATCCATCACGCGATGAGCCCGACGTGGCCGCTGGAAGTGCTCAACACGAGCACCCTGACCGAGGCCGACGGCAAGACCACGCTCAGTTTGCATTCGACGCCGGTCAACGCCAGCGCCATCGAAATCGAGACGTTCAAGTCCGGCCATGCCTCCATGCAGCAGGGCTTTGGCGGCATGTACGACGAATACGAAAAATACCTGGCGACGGTCGTCAAAGCAGCGCAGGCTTAGCTAACGTTTCCTAACCGGGGTCAGGCCTCGGTCAGGACAGTTTCCGGGATCTCCCGCAACGCGAATCAACCGATACTCACCATGAAAAAACACGTTCTCTTTTTCCTGCTGGCCGGCGTCAGCGGCGCCGCGCTGGCAGCGCCGGTCACTTACAAGATCGATCCGGACCACACGTTCCCCAGCTTCGAGGCCGACCACATGGGCGTGTCCGTCTGGCGCGGGAAATTCAACAGCAACTCGGGCAAGGTCACCCTGGACAAGGCGGCCGGCTACGGCCTGGTCGATATCAGCATCGACCCGGCCAGCATCGACTTCGGCCAGGAGGTACTGAATAAATGGGCGGCCGGCCCGGATCTGTTCGATGTGGCGAAGTTCGGCGCGGCGCGCTACAAAGGCAAGCTGACCGGCTTCAAGGATGGCGCGCCGTCCCAGCTGCAGGGCGAACTGACCTTGCACGGCGTGACCAGGCCGGTCAATCTGCAGATCAAGAGCTTCAAATGCATCCAGCACCCCATGCTCAAACGCGAGATGTGCGGTGCGGATGCCTACGGCAGCTTCAAGCGCGATGAATTCGGCCTGACCGCCGGCAAGGATTACGGCTTCAAGATGGATGTCGACCTGCGCATCCAGGTGGAAGCCGTGGCCGAGTAATTACGCCTGCAGGGCAGGGTAGTCGGTGTAGCCTTCTTCGTTCGAGGCGTAGAACTTGTCGGCGCGGACCGGGTTCAGCGGCGCGTCGAGCTGCAGGCGGCGCGGCAGGTCGGGGTTGGCGATGAACCACTGGCCGAAGGCGACGGCATCGGCTTCGCCGGCGGCCACCAGCTGTTCGGCGCTGTCCTTGGTCAGCTTTTCGTTGGCGATGTACACGCCGCCGAATTCCTGCTTCAGGTAAGGACCGAGACGGTCCTCGCCCAGGCCTTCGCGCGCGCAGATGAACGCGATGCCGCGTTTGCCCAGCTCGCGCGCCACGTAGCCGAAGGTCGCCTTCGGATCGGAGTCGCCCATGTCGTGCGCGTCGCGCCGTGGCGCCAGGTGCATGCCCACTTTACCGGCGCCCCATACCTCGATGCAAGCGTCGGTCACCTCGAGCATCAGGCGGGCGCGGTTTTCGACCGGGCCGCCGTAAATGTCGGTGCGCTGGTTGGTGCTGTCCTGCAGGAACTGGTCGAGCAGGTAGCCGTTGGCGCCGTGCACTTCCACGCCATCGAAACCGGCCAGTTTGGCATTCTCGGCGCCCTTGCGGTAAGCGGCCACGATGCCCGGGATTTCTTCCAGCTCGAGCGCGCGCGGCACCGGATAGTCGCGCAAAGGGCGCAGCAGGCTGACATGGCCCTTGGCCGCGATCGCGCTCGGCGCCACCGGCGCGTCGCCGTCCAGCAGTTCAGGGTCGGAAATGCGGCCGACGTGCCACAGTTGCAGCATGATCTTGCCGCCGGCCTTGTGCACGGCGTCGGTCACCAGCTTCCAGCCTTCGACCTGCTCGTCGGACCAGATGCCCGGCGTGTCGGCGTAGCCCACGCCCTGCGCCGTGACCGAGGTCGCCTCGCTCAGGATCAGGCCGGCGGAGGCGCGCTGCACGTAGTACTCGGCCATGAGCGCGTTCGGCACGCGGCCGCCGCCGATGGCCCGGGCGCGCGTCAGCGGCGCCATAATGATGCGGTTTTGCAGCGTGAGATCGCCGATGGTGATGGGGTCGAATAATGTCGTCATGCTTAACTCCTAAAGTCCCTCGTTCATATGGTCGAGGAAAGCCTTGATGGCTTCCTCGTTACGCTTGTAATAGATCCACTGGCCTACCTTGCGCGAGGTAATCAGCCCGGCGCGCTGCAGCGCTGCCAGATGGGCCGATACGGTCGATTGCGCAAGCCCCGTCCGCGCGTCGATCAGGCCGGCGCACACCCCGACGTCGAGGTTGTGTACCTGATGTGCGAAGTGCACATGCGGTTCCTTGAGCCAGCCAAGAATCTGGCGGCGCATCGGGTTGGCCAATGCCTTGTGAATGGCGTCGATTTGCATATCGGGTTTTTCCGAATCTAATATCGTCATATTACGATATGTAAAAAATTCCTGCTGGGCAGGGACTAAAACGAGGGACTGCGGGGGCTCAGTGCGACAGATAGACCAGGGCCAGCGCGAGCGCGGCGGGCACGGTCTGGAAGAACAGGATGGTCTTCTTGACCGTCAGCGCACCCCAGATGCCGGCCACCATGATGCAGGCCAGTCCGTACATCACGAAGGCATGCGCGATCTCGGCATTGGGATGAAACAGGCCGACCGCCAGCGCCGCTACCAGGAAACCGTTGTAGCAGCCCTGGTTGGACATGGCGGGCGCCATGATCTCGGCTTTTTCGGCCGTCAGGCCGAACACGCGGCGCCCGCGCGTCTTGAAGAGAACCGTTTCGAGCAGGACGAAGTACACGTGCAACAGCAAAATCAAACCGATCAACACTTTTGCGGCGATGGCCATTGATGGCTCCTTGTTATGGATGGTGGGATAGACAGTGTAACCGCGTGCAAGCTGCGTGGCGAATGGATGGGTGGGGTCGCCTGCGGGAGGAAAGGGATGTTAACGTTATAATAATGTTCTTCACATATCCTGCTTTCTCTCGCTGTCCACTTTTCAGGCTTCCATGACAAAGAACATCATTCCCTTGACGACGTGGGACGGCTACACGCTTCTCTCGCATGCCGGTTTTCGCGAACGCTTTCCCGGTGCCAGCGAGGACGATGAGGATGACGCGCCCGAAGACGATAGCGATTTGCCGTGGTTGCTCGTTACCGGCAATGTCAGCATCGGCAAGCAGATGCTGGAGGCGGCCGGGGGCCAGGCCTGGAGCCGGATCGTCGTCGACGGCGACCTGCATATCGACGATGGCGGCGGCGATCTGGGGTGGGGCGACCCGCTCGGCCAGGTGGGCTTTGTCAGCGGCGACGTGTATATGGACGCGATCCGGCTCGACGCCATGCAGAGCAACGCGGTCGGCGGCCGCGTCGTGGCCAAATCCGCCTGGCTGCTTGCGGAGGACGATTGCGCCATGCGCCGCCCGCCCGCACTGCGCCTCGACACGCAATTTCTGTTCGCCTGGTTTTACCGGATCGACCAGCTCACACTCAACCCCGGCGCGGTCATTTTCATTCTGGGTGACGGCGACTACTGCGCCAACCTCGACCTGCCCAATCCGGTGTTCTCGTGGCACGATGCGGTGCATGTGCTCGACGAACGCTTCGTCGCCTACGTCGTGCGTGACGGTTCGGACGACTTTTCATGGCATAGCCCGTCCATCATCTCCGCACTGAAGCGCGGACGCACCATTTTCAAGGATGGCTACGACATCGCCTGCTATCCCTTCCACCAGGCCGCGCAGGCCGCCATGGCCGCGGACGACCATCGGGACGCCTATCTGCTGCATAAAAAATCGGCCGCCATCGCGCCGGCCTACTACGAAGCCTGGTTCGGCATGGCGTACGCGCTACTGCGCGAGGGCGCATGGGAACAGGCGCTGGGCGTGTACCGCAAGGCCGCCGCGCTGTTCCCGAAGGAGCAGACCGGCATGGTCAATCCGGCGCTGAACCACGCGGCCCTGTGCGCGGTTCACACGCGCCAGCTTGGCTTGGCGATCGAGCTGGCTAGCATGTCGATCGAGCACAATCAGGAGTCCGAGTACAAGGAAAGCGAAGCGGGGCAGGCATATTGCTACCGCGCCGAAGCGTATCTGTTGTCGGGCCAGGTCGGTGCCGCCATGGCCGACCTGGAGCGGGCGCTGGAACTCGATCGGCACCTCGAATCGGCGCGCTGGCTCAAGGGCCTTGCGCATTTCCAGCGCAATGAACTTGAACAGGCAAACGCCGATCACGCCGCGGCCTGCCGCTACGACAAACGCTACGCCGTGTCCTACGACACCCATGGCGACACCGGTTTCCTGTACTGCGCCGACAACCGCGTCGACTGGGACCAGATCGACGCCGGCGCCGTCGGCTTGCCCGCCAGGGACGAGGCGTACTGGCTCAATTACATGCTGCACGTCGAATCGGCCTCGCTCGGAAGGGTGCCGGACGAGTACCGCACCGACGCCTTGTGCCGCGAAGTGGTGCGCGCCAGCGGGCCGGATAAGCTGGGTTACGCCAAACATCTTCCCGACAGCGCGTTCACGCGCGAGATTGCCGAAACCCTGATCGCGTCGTCGCCCGGTTGGCTGGAGAACATCCCGCCGCGCTTCATCGACAAGGCGCTGATGCTGCTGGCCCGTCCCGGCACGCACGGCTTCGCGCTGGCGCATGTACCGGGCCCTATCGTCGACTTCGACGTTTGTGTCAGGGCGGTGCAGTGCGGCGAGTCGATTGCCAGCGTGCCGCCGCAGCATGTGAACAAGGCCCTGTGCCTGGCGTGCGTGACTGCCCACGCGCGCCGGCTGGAAGAAGTGCCGCCGGAACTGATCGACGACGACCTGATCGCGGCCGCCATCGCCCACGGCGACGACTACGGCTTCGACAACTGCCTGCCGGGCATGTACAAGACGCGCCCCTTGCTGGAACTGGCGATCGGCCAGTACAAATGCGCCCTCGATGCGATACCCGGCTACCGCGTCGATGCCGCGCTGTTCGCGTATGCCGAACAACGCTACGGCCAGGATGCCGACTGGCCCGCAATCGTCGCGCGCCACGACCGCGGCGCCATCGAGCGCGATCCGCCCGCCAAGTGCGTGACCGAGTGTTGGAGCGTGTTCTGGACCGAACCCTTCATGCTGGCGCAGATCGCCAGGGAGGACGACTATCTCGCGCCCTACGAAATCCCCGACGCCTGCTTCACGCAGGCGGTGGCCGAGGCATGCTTCAAGCGCCATCCGGTCTATTTCTACTGCATTCCCAAGCGCTTCGTGACCCAGGCCATGAGCGACACGGCCAGCCAGATCGACCCGGACCAGATCGAGCATATTCCGGTCGCGCAGCGCAGCAAGGCGATTTGCACGCGCGCCATCAAGGACGACGCGGCAAAGAACCTGGCGCTGGTGCCGCTCGCGCTGCGCAGCGTCAAGGTGTGCGTCGCCGCGCTGCTGGACGATGGCGACCAGCGCCTGGTGCCGGGTGCGGTCTATTACGAGGTGTTCGATACCCTGATCGCCAGGCACCGCAAGCAGTTCGACCTGGGCTGGCTGTACCTGAACCGGGCCGAGGGCGCAATGCGCGCCACGCCGCGCCGGATCGAGCTGGCCATGGAAGATTGCCAGTTCGTGCTCGACGCCCACGCCAATGAGGAGGTGGACGAGGACGACCTTGCGCACGCCCGGCACGCGCTGGCGCTGTGTCATTATCTGCGCGGCGACATGGCGCTGGCGGCGCTGTGGCCGCAAACGCCCGAACAATGGGCGAACGACGAGATGCAGTATTTTGCGGAGCCGCTCGAACCGGTCGATTTCGACAGCCACCGCTTCGACGGCCTGATGGAAGACCTGGACACGCTGGTGCAGCGGCGCGACTACCGCAGCGCCATGGCGCAGGTGGACGAGGCGGAGCGCATGCTGGCGCAGGCAGGCTGCGGCGACGCCGTCAAATGGGCGCACGTGCTCGATAAAAAACGCTTCGTCTCGCTCGAACTTGGCCTGCTGGACGTGAACGAAGCGGCCTGCCGCGCCGCCATCGCGCATCTGGAGCGGGAAACGCTGTGGTGTTATCTTCCCGAACACGACGTGATCCGCCACACCCTGCGCTCGTGCTACTTCCGCCTGGGGACGATGCGCGAGCGCGATGGCCTGCCGCTCGCCGAACTGGAAGCCGACCTGGCCCTGATCGACAAGGCGCTGGCGCTGGCCGGTCCTGCGGAAGACGCGGGCGTGCTCGATCCGTTCAGGGAAGGGCATGCGGCGCTGCTTGGGGTTCTGGCGGCGCACGAGCCGTCCTACAAGGCCGCGTACCGGCGCGCGGCGGCTTTGGTGGTCTGATCGCATTCCTGCGAATACCTGCGTAGGCCAGGCTTCACGCATCGGCGCGGCCGATGGTATACTTGAGCCACCTTTTTCTCCGGCGGGGACGACCCCGCCGCACACGGAGCCAGGCATGGACGACCTTGCCAATTCAGGAGGTTGTCATGGCATGGATCTATCTGTTCGTCGCCGGTTTGCTTGAAGTCGGCTGGGCCGTCGGGCTGAAATACACCCACGGATTTTCGCGTCTCGTTCCTTCCGTATTGACGCTGGCCGCGATGGCCGGCAGCGTCGGTTTGCTCGGACTGGCATTGCGCCACCTGCCGCTGGGGACCGCGTACGCCATCTGGACCGGCATCGGCACGGTCGGCACGGCCGTTTTCGGCATGCTGGTGCTGGGTGAACCGGCGGGCGCCATGCGGCTGGCCTGCATCGCCCTGATCGTGGCCGGCATCCTCGGATTGAAGCTGCTCGCGCCGGGCTGACACGGTGCCGGGACCTGCGCCCGATTGTGCCAATTTCGTCGCACCATGCCAGTGAGTATGCAAGACAATCGCGCTAGCCGGGCGTATGCTGGAAGCATGAAGACCATATCCATCATCGACTCCCACACCGGCGGCGAACCGACTCGCCTGATCATCGACGGCGGCCCCGATTTGGGCGGCGGGCCACTGGCCGAACGGCGCGAGCGCTTCCGGTGCGACTTCGACCACGTGCGTTCGGCCGTCGTCTGCGAGCCGCGCGGCTCCGATGTTCTGGTCGGCGCGCTGCTGTGCGAACCGTTCGCGCCGGGCTGCGCCGCCGGCGTCATCTTCTTTAACAATGTGTCCTACCTCGGCATGTGCGGCCATGGCATGATCGGGGTGGTGGTCTCGCTCGCGTTCATGGGCCGCATCGGGCCCGGGCGCCACCGCATCGATACGCCGGTCGGCGTGGTCGAAGCCGAGCTGCACGACGACGGCGCGGTCACTATCGATAACGTGGCGTCCTACCGCACGCGGCACGCGGTGACGGTGCAGGTGGATGGCGTGGGCGCCGTGACCGGCGACGTGGCGTGGGGCGGCAACTGGTTTTTCCTGGTTTCCGGCCACGGCCTGGCGCTGCGGCGCGCCAACGTCGACGCCCTGACCGCGTACGCGGTGGCGCTGCGCGATGCGCTCGAGGCGCACGGCATCACCGGCGACGACGGCGCCGTGATCGACCATATCGAACTGTTCGCGGCGTCAAGCACGGGTGCCGACAGCCAGAGTTTCGTCCTCTGTCCCGGCAAGGCCTACGACCGTTCGCCCTGCGGCACCGGCACCAGCGCCAAGCTGGCGTGCCTTGCGGCCGACGGCAAACTGGCCGAACACGCCCAATGGCGCCAGGAGAGCATCATCGGCAGCGTGTTCGACGCCTCGTACCGCCGCGACGGCGAACGCATCATGCCCAGCATTCGCGGCAAGGCCTGGGTGAATGCCCGGGCGCAGCTGATTTTCGACGAGAGCGACCCGTTTGTGTGGGGCATTCCCTGAGCTGCGCCACGGCGCGCGCGCCTACTCGGCAAAGCGCTCGAAATCCGGATTGGCGCGGGTCAGGTAGTACCATTCCTGATTCGGCCCCGCGTTCACATCGGGGAACAGGATCTTGCCGTCGAAGTCGGCCGTCACAGGCGTGCCGTCGGCGCGCGTGCCGATCCGGTCGCCCTTGGCCACCGCATCGAAGCTGGACCACACGCGGCTGAACTGGTCGCCCGCATCGAGCTTGTCGTGCACCACCACCATCGACAGCGCTTCCATCTGGTCCAGCGCGATCGGCTCGGGCTGCGGCGCCTCGATCAGGCCGAGGAAAGCCAGCGTATTGACGATCGCGCGGTAAGCCACGTCGGGCGCGGCCGGATCAAGGTGCTGGCCGCATTCGAGCGTGAGCGCGTAGCCGCCGGTGCTGCGCATGTATTCGGTGGTGCCCATCCCGTAGCGCAGTACCAGGTTCAGGGTGGACTCGTCGCCGCTCTTCATGCGGCGCTGCACGCCCTGGCCGTAGGTTGCCAGCCAGCCGTCGACGAAGCGGCGCACTCCCAGGCGGCGCGCCAGCGCGCGTTCTTTTTCGGCGTGCCGGAACGGCTGCAGGGTGCCATCGTTATTGCGCGGTCCGACCATGACGAAGGGCTGGCTTTGCGCATTGAAGGAGTGCAGGTCGAGCAGCACCTCGTGCTGCGCCAGCAAGGGGCACAGCCAGTTGGCGACGCGGTCCTCGAAGTCCTGCGGCTGCGGGTTGGGGAACAGGTTGCGGTTCAGGTTACGTTCGCCCGAGCGCTGCTTGAGCGCGTAGGCCAGCGGGTTGGTCACCGGGACGAAGGTCACGCTGCCGGCCGCCACGTGCAGCGCGCCGCTGTCGATCTCGCCGATCACGCGCAGGATCGCCTTGGTGCCGCAGGTCTCGTTGCCATGCACGGCGCCGGTGACGATCAGGCGCGGACCGGTGCCAAGGCCGGTGTAGTTGATCGATTTGAATTGCAGCTCGCGTGCGGTGGTCATGGTCGGAGGTAGCCTGGACGATTGGTGGATCGTCTATTTTATCGGACATCGCTGGCGCCTGCCGAAGCCCCATGTCATCATGTGGCGCATGAAAAATCCTGTCTCCAGCGCCCGCATCGAAGGTCTCGACACCCTGCGTGGGCTGGCCGTCACCCTGGTCGTACTGCACCACTATGTGCTGTTCGTCAGCCGTGCCGATACCTTCGGCTGGATAGGGGAGGTGGGCTGGATCGGGGTGGACCTGTTTTTTGCCTTGTCCGGCTACCTGATCGGCAACCAGATCTTCGCCGCCATGCGCTCGCGAGGCGAATTTTCGCTGGCCCGCTTTTACGGACGGCGCGCGCTGCGCACGCTGCCGGTGTTCCACGCCATGCTGGCGCTGTACTGGTTCTGGCCATGGTTTCGCGCCGGGCTCGAACTGCCGCCGCTGTGGCGCTTCCTCACCTTCACGCAAAATATCAGCCTGGAGCCGGGCACCGCGTTTTCGCATGCCTGGTCGCTATGCATCGAGGAGCAGTTTTACCTGGTGCTGCCGGCGCTGGCGCTGGCGATTGCATCGCTGCGCCGTTCGCTGCGCTGGAGCTGGGCCGCCATCGCGCTGGCCATCGTGGCCGGGATGCTGGTGCGTGCCTATACCTGGCAGGAACTGGTGCACGCCAATCCGCGTGGCTCGCGTAACTATTACCAGTATATTTATTACTCGACCTTGTGCCGTTTCGATGAACTGGTGGCCGGCGTGGCGCTGGCGCTGCTGAAGAATTTTCACCCGCGCCAGTGGCGCGTGCTTACGTCGCGCGGCAACCTGGCCCTGGGCGCCGGCCTGGGGCTCGCCGGCCTGGCGATCTGGCTGTTCCTCGACGAGCGCCAGGGCTTCGGCGCCACCGTGCTGGGGTATCCGATGCTGGCGCTGGGATTTTCACTGCTGATCGTGGCGGCGCTGAGCGACAGGTCGCTGCTGCGCACGACGCGTATTCCGGGCGCCGCCAGCATGGCGCTATGGTCGTATTCGATCTACCTGACGCACAAGCAGGTGTGCATCCTGGCCGCCAGGCCGCTGGCGGCGCACGGCTACGGCCCCGGCTCGCCGGTCGCGATCGCGGCGATGCTGTCGCTGAGCGTTTTGTCGGGCTGGGTGCTGTACCGCTGCGTCGAGCGGCCCTTCATGCAGCTGCGCCAGCGCTACCTGCCGACCAATTTCAAGCCGCGTTGACGCGGACTGGCGTCGATCACGTCGAAGGCGGCCGGCATCTCGCTGAGGAAGGCGAGTACGCTGCGGGCGTCGCCGCCGCTCTCTTCGATGGCTGCGCGCAGGCCGGGCACCGCTTCCTGGGTGTACGGACTGCGGTAGGCATTGGCCAGCAGCGAAACCAGATCGACCGGCTGGCCGCCCGAATGGCGCATGCGGGTGCCGATCAGGTCGAGCAGCACGCGCTGCATGGCCGGCGTCGGGTTGGCGATGTTGGCGAAAATGAGCGGCGTGTTGGCGATTTTCTCACACAGCGCGCGCTCGATCTGGTCGGGCTTGAGGTCTGAGGCGATGTCGAAATGAGCTCCGCTCCAGTGAGTGCGCGCATGGGCGTGCCCGGGAGGGAAGGAATCGACGGTTTCAAAGCCGCATACGCGGCTAACGTAGGCCAGGGCCTGGGTCAGGATTGGGAACATGCCCCCAGTGTAGCGCAAGATGTTCTCCTTGTGGTTGCAGGCCCCCCGCCAAGCCTTCGAAGCCGGCGGCGGGACGTGTGCATCAGGCGCCGAAACGGCCGGCGCGAAAGTCCTCGACGGCCTGGAATACCTCGGCCTGGGTGTTCATCACGAACGGGCCGTATTGGGCAATCGGTTCGTTCAGCGGGCGCCCGGCAATCAGTATCAGGCGGCTGTCCTGGGCGGCCATGATGCGCACCCCGTCCGCCTGCGGGTCGTTGGCCAGGATCGCCATGCGCGACACCGGTACCGGCTTGTCGTCGATCAGCACCTGGCCGCGGAACACGTACACAAAGGCGTTGTGCCCCGGCGGCAGCACCTGTTCAAAGGTGGCGTTGGCCGGCAGTTCGATATCGAGGTACAGCGGCTCGGTGCCTGCGCGCTGCATCGCGCCCTGCACGCCGTGGCTGGCGCCGGCGATCACTTGCACCGTTACCCCCGCCCCGGTGGTGAAGCGGGGGATCTCGGTGTTCGGAATGTCGCGGTACCACGGCGCGGTCATCTTGTCCCTGGCCGGCAGGTTAAGCCACAGCTGGAAGCCTTCCATCATGCCGTCGGTCTGCTCCGGCATTTCGGAGTGGGCCACGCCGCGCCCGGTCGTCATCCACTGCACGCCGCCGTCGGTGATCAGGCCTTCGTTGCCGGCGCTGTCGCGGTGGCGCATGCTGCCGGCGATCATGTACGAAATCGTCTCGAAGCCGCGGTGCGGGTGTTCCGGAAAGCCGGCGATGTAGTCGCCCGGCTTGTCGCTGCCGAAGGCATCGAGCATCAGAAACGGGTCCAGGCGACGCTGCAGGTTTTGCGTGAGCACGCGGTTGATCTTGACGCCGGCCCCATCCGTCACGAACTGCCCGTTGATCAGGCGCTCGACGGCGCGCGGCTGGCGCACCGCGACATCCGATTTCATCAACTCGTGTGTCATTTTTCTCTCCTTTATACAGATACAGCGTCGTCCGGGATGACTCAGGCCAGTGCGGCCTCGATCTCGGCATTCGCCTGGGACTGCGCCTTGGTCACCGCTTCCGGGCCCATGGCCATGCCTTCTGAGTACACGAACGTCACGTCGGTCATGCCGAGGAAGCCGAGCAGCATTTTCAGGTGCGGTGTCTGGGTATCGTTCGGGGTGTCGCGGTACATGCCGCCGCGGGCAAACGCCACGTAGACTTTTTTGCCGGTCAGTTTGCCGACCGGGCCGGTGGCGGTGTAGGCGAAGGTGACGCCGGCGCGGGCAATCGCGTCGAACCAGCCTTTGAGCTGCACCGAGCTGCCGAAGTTGTACATCGGGGCGCCGATCACCAGCACGTCGGCTGCCTGCACCTGGGCGATCAGGGCGTCGTCAAGGGCCACGCGGGCCGCTTGTTCGGCGCTGCGCTGGTCGGCTGGCGTGAACAGGGCGCCCAGGGTCGGCTCGTCGAGCGCGGGATGCGGGTTGCTGGCCAGGTCGCGCCGGGTCAGTTGGGCGCCGGGGTTGGCCGCTTGCAGCTTGGCGACGATGGCGTCGGCCATGCGGGTGGACTCAGAACCGGTCGAACGGGCGCTGGAATTGATTTGCAAGATGTTCATTTTATTTCCTTTTTATGAGTTGAACTGCGATGGTGTGACTTTACGCGTTCCAAAATCAATGCGGAAGGCGTTAAAATGGATATCATTATTCAGTCAGTGGGACAATCAAATGAATGTGGAACCGAATGACCTGCTTTTGTTCGCGCGAATCGTGGAGGCGGGCAGCTTCAGCCAGGCCGCGCTGCGGGTGGATTTGCCCAAGTCGACCGTCTCGCGCCGGATTGCGCTGCTGGAAGCGAAACTGGGCGAGCGCCTGCTGCAGCGGACCACGCGCAAGCTGATGCTCACCGAATTCGGCGCCAGCCTGCTCGATCACGCGCGCAAGGTGGTCGAGGAGGTCGAGGCGGCCGGCGCGCTGGTGCAGCACCGCCAGCAGGCCCCGAGCGGGCGCCTGCGCATTTCGATGCCGGCCGATTTCGCCAGCCTTGGCATGACGCAGGTGATAACGCACTTCATGGCGCAGTACCCGGCCATCACCCTGGAACTGGACCTGTCGCCGCGCCGGGTCGATCTGGTAAGCGAGAACTTCGACATCGCGATCCGCATGGGCGACCTGCCGGATGACGCGTCCCTCAACGCACGCCGCGTCGCGCTCGAACAAATGGCGCTGTACGCGGCGCCGTCGTACATCGCGCTGCGCGGGATGCCGCAGCATCCGGACGAGCTGCTGAAGCACGATCTGCTGTGCCTCCTGAGCCACGGCAGCGGGCCGTTGCCCTGGAAGCTCACGCGCGGCAAAACGGTGTGGGAGCGCGCGCTGCCGGGCCGGCTCACGGCCAATTCGCCCGACCTGCTCACGCGCGTTGCCTGCACCGGCGCGGGCATCGCGGCCAGTTCCGACCTGTTCGCGGCGCCCTATGTGGCCAGCGGAGAGCTGGTGCGGGTGCTGCCGGAATGGAATTTGCCGCTGGTGACCGGGTGGGCCGTGTTCCCGGGGCGCCGCCTGATGCCGGCCAAGACGCGTGCTTTCCTCGACATGATGGAAGGGCTGTGCTGCGCCGAAGCGCGCAAGCGCATGGGGATGGTGTAGAGCAAGAATTTTCCGTCCGGATACGCGGGATGGCGGAATCGTTGATAATGAACTCGTCGGGGCGCCTATCCTGAGATCGCCCTGGCCGAGAAGTTCACCCATCAAACTGAAGGAAATTCCATGCTGCTTGAAAAATTACACTGGCGCTACGCCACCAAGAAATTCGATGCCACCAAGGTTGTTTCGGAAGACAAAGTCGACCGCATTCTCGAAGCCGTGCGCCTGGCGCCGACATCGAGCGGTCTGCAGCCGTTTGAGCTGATCGTGGTCAGCAATGCCGAGCTGCGCGAAAAGATGAAACCGATTGCCAGCAACCAGGGCCAGGTGGTCGATGGGTCGCACATGGTCGTCTTCGCGGCGTGGGACAACTACACCGAAGAGCGCATCAACATGATGTTCGACCTCGTCAACGAAGAGCGCGGCCTGGTCAACGAAGGATGGGAAGCCTACCGCAAGTTCATTCTGTCGACGTACCCGCCGCGCGACCCCGAGGTCAACTACCAGCACGCCGCGCGTCAGGCGTATATCGGCCTGGGCATCGGCTTGACCGCCGCCGCCTTCGAGCAGGTCGATGCGACCCCGATGGAAGGCTTCAATCCCGACCAGCTCGACGAATTGCTCGGCCTGCGCGCGCGTGGCTTGCGCTCGGTGGCGATCATGGCGCTCGGGTACCGCGAAGCCGCGGGCGACTGGCTGGTCGACTTGAAAAAAGTGCGTCGTCCGAGCGAACAGTTCATCACGAAAGTGGCGTAAATCAAGCGATTGACGCAGCGGTCATTGTTTGACCGCGCGCACGCCTGTTCGGAATAACAGCGGATTTGATAGCTTCATCAATTAACGCGCATTGAGCGTCAAACTCAAACGCGTGACGCGAGCAGCGCTACCCGCTCACGGCTTGTTCACCAGCCGCTGGTTCAGCTGTTCCAGCACCGGCACGATCTTGCTGCCCACCTTGATCTGCGGGTTCGAATAGCCATCGTCCTTGCCGGCTTCCGTTTCGCGCTGCAGGATGACCTTGCGCGCCGCGGCATGCGCTTCGGTGAACGAGCGCGTCGTGGTGCGCAGCTGTTCGTCGTACATGGCGCGGCCGAAAAACGTCAGCGGCGACTTCTTGCCGCAGCCGTAGGACGTGTGGTCGGCGTCGGACGCCGTCATCACCAGGGTGCCGTCGGCCGCCAGCGGCGCGATCCAGTTGCCCGCGTAGCAGGCCGAGATCGACAGCACGCGGTAGCGGACGCCGGCCTGGTCGAGCCATCCCTTGAGCGCGGGCGGCAGCACCGGCGCCACATCGATCGGCCAGAAACTGGCCGCCAGCTCGCCGTCCGACGCTCCGTGCGAGGTCAGGTGAATGAACAGCACATCCTCGTCGCGGTCCATGATCCCGGCGATGCCTTCGATGGCGCGCTCCAGGTTCAGCGGCGTGGCCCACGGCAGCGTGTCGGCGGTCTTGTGGTGGTTGATCAGCTGCAGGCCGCGGCCGGCGGCGTCGAAACGGCGCGCCATGACGTCGGACACCATGGCGCTCTCGCGCCGGAATACCTCTTCGCCTTCGTACGGCGCGAAAGTGATCGTGTACATGTCGATCAAGCCCGGGCGCTGCGGCTTGAGGGCGTCGATCTGCTCGCCCAGCAGGGGCAGCTGCGCTTCCATCATCTCCTGGCTCACCTCGAACGGCTCTTCCTCGGGCACCTCGGGTTGGGGCGCGGCGCGCCATGTCGGCGGCGGCGGCGCGATATAGTGGCCCAAGGCCGTGGTGAGCGCGACCACCGCGATCGTGACGATGGCGCGCTGCGGCGCCAGCGGACGGGCGGCGCGAATCAGCACCGTGAGCTTTGCCAGCACCGACCAGAGCATCGGTACGAACCAGAGAGCCCATTGCGCCTCCATGCTGGCCGCGGGGACGACATCGGTACGGATCAGGAGAAAATAGAGCCCCCAGGCCAGCATCGCAAACAGTGTCGATTGGGCGATCAGCAGCGTGTACAAATGCGCGGCGCCGGGCGCGCCATGGGGGCTGCGCCGCAGTCGCGGGTCGGGCTGAATCAGGTAGCACAGCCACACGGTCAACAGGGCAGTTGACCATCCGGCAAGCAGCGCGCGCCAAATGAAGATGGCATCGCCCTCGATCATTATGCGGTGCATCAGCACGCCCAGGCCCACCTGGAGAAGCATCTGGAACGCCATCTGCCACGGCGACGCCACCAGCCGTTCCCAGCGTGGGGCGAGCAGCAGCATCGAGCGCGCGCCTTCGCCGAGCCAGTCGCAGGCCGTCAGCACGCTTGGGCGCGGGGCCGGCGAGGCGGCAGCCACAGGATCGGGCATCGGTCCCGGTCCCGGTTCCGGTTCCGCCACCGGGGCCGGCGGGCCGACCAGGTCGTCCACTGCTTCGCTCATGGCGCTCTCTCGTGAAATCAGGCGCGTTTGGCGGCCGGCTTGTTGCCCATCGCTTCACCCAGCCGCACGGAGCGCTCGGGCGCCCATTCGGGATTGAAGGCGATGGTGTCTTTCTTGAACAGCATGACGATGGTCGAGCCAAGCAGGAAGCGGCCCATCTCGTCGCCTTTCTTGAGCACGATGTTCTGGTCGTCGTAACGCCATTCCTTGACCACGCCCGGACGCGGCGGGTTCACCAGCCCGTGCCACACCGTGGCCATGCTGCCGACGATGGTGGCGCCCACCAAGGTGAGCACGAAGGTGCCATGCACTTTTGAATCGAACACGCACACCACGCGCTCATTGCGCGCGAACAGGCCGGGAATGCCGCGCGCGGTGGTCGGGTTCACCGAAAACAGCGCGCCGGGAACGTAGATCATGCGCGTGAGGCGCCCGTCGCACGGCATGTGCAGGCGGTGGTAATCCTTGGGACTCAGGTACAGGTTGGCGAAACTGCCGTGCTGAAACTCGGCCGCCAGCGCCGCGTCGCCCCCGACCAGGGCCGTGGTGCTGAACTTGTGGCCCTTGGCCTGGAAGATCTGGTCGTCGTCGATGCTGCCGAACTGGCTGATCGCGCCGTCCACCGGGCACACGAAATCGGCCTTGGCCAGCGGGCGCGCGCCCGGGCGCAGCGGACGGGTGAAAAATTCGTTGAAGCTGGCGTAGCTGGCGATGTCCGGATTGGCCGCTTCCTCCATGTTCACGCCGTACTGGCCCACGAACCAGCGGATCAGGGTGGTCGTGTACTGGCCGCCCTGATGGCCGGCGACGCGGCCCGCGAACCGGGTCAGGCCTTGCTTCGGAATGAAATACTGGGGAATGACTTTTATGCGATCGGACACGGGCTTCAACCTGTTTTAAAAACGATGGGCAATTATAACGGCGCGCTGCGCCTGTGCAGCGCTTTCCGTCGCCCGGATGGTCAATGCGCTAAAAAATAGTCGGCCTGGCGGCGCGGCTCAGCGCGGGCGCACGCCGCCAGCCAGGATGGCGGCCGGGTAGTAGCGCTTGAGGCTCTCGTACACGGCGCCCGATTTGACGGCGGCCGCGAACAGGTTCTGGAGCGCGTTGCGGTCGCTCGCCGTGACGGTCTGCCTGGAGATGTAGATGCCGCTTTCGCCCCACGGCAGCTCCTCGAGCGGCTCGATGCGCAGCTTGGGCATCATCCACGTAAAGCGCTTGTCTTCCAGGATGGCGCCGGCAAGCACGGTCGGCGCCATCAGCGTCACGTCGGCAAAGCCGGCGTCGAGCACGCGCGCCACCGCGGCGGCGTCCTTTTCCAGCAGCAGGCGGCCCTGGGCCGACAATTGATCGATCATGTCCAGGTAGGCGTCGCCGTAGTCGAAACCGCGCACCAGCACCACGCGCAGCTCCTTGCGCGCGAGCAGGTCACGGATCGAGCGCACCGGCGCGCGCTTGCTGTCGATCGACAGCAGGGTGGCGCGGGTGCCGATCACGGGGACGAAGTAGCCGAGCTGGTCGCGGCGCGGGGTGCGCACGGCGGGCATCAGCAGGTGCGATTTGCCGGCTTCGAACATGGCTTCCTGGCGCGCCCGCGGCACCACCGAAAACGTGAACTTGCAGGGGCTTTTCGCACTGACGCTGCGCAGCAGGTCCGGATAGATGCCGCTGATCGACTCGCCGCTGATGCTCACGCTCAGTCCCGTGGGCGCGACCGGCGCCAGGAACGGTTGCTCGCAGTTGGCCAGCGCAGGCGCGCTGGCACCGGCTGCGAGGACGGCAATGACAAACGCGGCTGCGCGCGTCGCGCTGCGAATAGAGGTTTTGCCCATTGGCCAATTCTAGCGCATGCCTGCCTCACGTGCGCATCCGATGTGATTTGAAATAGAAAAGTGCAACGCCGATCGCCACCGCCTGCATCGCCGCGCACAGGAAAAAGGTGCTGCCGATGCGCCAGTCCTGCGGCGGCAGGTGGCTCGCCAGGCCCAGGATGGCCGTGCCCAGCAGCGGCATGAACACGACGCCCAGGCTGCTGATCGATTGAAGCGAACCCATCAGTTCACCCTGGCCATTCACGTCCGACCCGCGCGAAATGATGCTCTGCAGCGCAGGTGCGGTGGTAAACGCCAACAAGTTGCACAAAATAAATACATACATCATCCAGCCCTGGGTGGCCAGGCCGTACAGCACGTAGGTGATGCAGCCCGACGCCAGGCCGAGCAGCGTCAGGCGCACCTCGCCGAAGCGCTTCATCAGCATGCCCAGCAGGCCGGCCTGCACCACGGCCGCCGCCAGGCCCACGCAGAACATGGCGGCGCCGTTGTCGCCCGGGCTCCAGTTGAAGCGGAAGGTGGTGTACAGCACCCAGGTCGACTGCAGCATCATATGGGCGAAGGTGGACAGGGCATAGACGATCACCACGCCGCGGATGTCGGTGCGGCGCAACAGTCTGCGCAGGGATGAGAAAGGATTGATCTTGGCGATCGAAAACGCCGACCGGCGCGACAGCGGCAGCGATTCGGGCACGGCGATGTAACCGTAGACGAAGTTGGCGGCGCACAGGGCGGCGGCCACGTAGAACGGCAGTTGCAGGTTAATTTCGCCCAACGCGCCGCCCAGCGCCGGACCGCCGATGAACCCCAGGCCGAAGGCGGCGCCCACCTTGCCGAAGCTTTTGGCGCGCGTCTCGGGGGTCGATATGTCGGAAGCATAGGCCGAGGCGACCGACATGCTGGCCGAGGATACGCCGCCGATCACGCGGCCGATGAACAGGAAGGCCAGGCTCGGCGCCCAGGCGGTGGCCAGGAAATTGAGGCACATCCCGGCCATCGAATAGAGCATTACCGGACGGCGCCCCACACGGTCGCTGATGGCGCCGAGCATGGGCATGAAGATGAACTGCAACAGCCCGAACAGCGTCGCCAGCACGCCGAACCAGAACGCCTGCTCGTCGCGCCCATTGACGAACTGGCCCACCAGCGCCGGCATGACGGGCACGATCATGCCGATGCCGAGCATGTCGATGAAGACGGCGACCAGCACGAAATTGAGGTTGCCCGGAGAAGCGGGGGAGGCGGGTGCGGCGGCGGGGCTGCTGCTCATGGAGAAAAGCCCGGGGCCGGGCGCGAATGGGCGATGCCCTATCTTAACGCACTACGCCCCCCGTACGAACGCGGCAGTTCCTACAGTGCCCATTCCTGCGCGAAGGCGGCGCGGAAGGTGGTCAGCTGCGCCATGCGCGCTTCCCCCAGCGCGCGGCCGGCGGCGGTCTGCATCATGGCTGGCAGTTTGGCCAGCTTGACTTCTATATGGTCGAGCGCGTATGCGCGGTCGTCGAGTTCGCGCGTTCCGGGCAGCGGGTCGCTGGGGTGGGCCAGCGCGCTGCCCATCTGGCCGGCGATGTAAAACAGGCGCGCCAGGCCCACGGCGCCGAGGGCGTCGAGGCGGTCGGCATCCTGCACCAGCTTCGCTTCGATGCTGTGGGGCGGCAGCGCCGCCGAGAAACTGTGCGTTTCAATGGCGTGCGCCACCGCGTCCAGCTTCGCGGCCGGGAAGTCGAGGGCGGCCAGCTCGCGCCGCGCCAGTTCGGCCGAGCGGCGCGACGCCATGCTGCGCTCCGGGTGATTCTTGGGCAGGTTGACCAGGTCATGCAGATAGCATGCCGCCATCACGGCCAGCGCATCGGCTTCCGGGTGGCTGGCCAGCAGCGCCTGCGCATTGCGCCACACGCGGTGCAGGTGATTGATGTCGTGGGCGCCGTCGTCGCCGCAGGCGGCGCCGGCCAGGGCCTGCAGGCGTGGCTGCCAAAGAGTGAGTTCGTCGTCGGTCATCGCATGGGCATGGGTTACTTGTGGGAGCGCGATTATGCCACTTCCGGCGCCAGGCAGGCTGCGGCGGCGCGCTGCGACAGGGCGTCGGCGGCCTGGTTTTTCTGGCGCGGCAGCCAGCGCACGCAGACCTCGTCCAACTGGCCGAGCAGGTCCAGCGCCTGCGCGCGGTAGGCCCGCAGCGAGGATGCCGCCGCCCCGTCCGGGCCGTTGACGTCGTCGATCACGACCCGGCTGTCGCCATGCACCGTCAGTCCGCGCGCGCCGGCGTGCAGCGCCGCTTCGAGCACCGCGATCAGTGCGCGGTATTCGGCTTCGCTGCTGTTGCCGTAGCCGGCCGCCCGCGAAATCTCGACGCGCTCACCAACGGGGCCGGTCAGCACGGCGCCGATGCCGCAGCGTCCCGGATTGGGATGGGCCGAACCGTCGAACCAGGCGCGCCAGGGGCTCGGCGGGCCGTCGTGCCTGGCCATGCGCACGCGGCGCGCGCTGGCCTGCTGTGCGGCGCGTGCGGCTGCGCGTGACTGTTCGGCGGCCCGCAGCGCGGCGCGCTCGTTGAGCAAATGCGGCAGGCCCTGCGCGCCGGCGCGCTGCTCCAGCGTTGCGCGCAAGGCCAGTTCGTCGCTGATTCCGTTGCGCATGGCGAGCTTGCGGCTGAGGGCCAGTTCGGACTTGTATGCGGCGGCAAGCAATTGAGTCATGTCAATCATGGTGACAGCATAACCGCAATCGCCCTGTTTTTGAACAAAGCGGCGGCGCGGGCGATGCGCGCGCACTCGCCGCCACCCTTGTGACACATCAAACCCGGCCCATTATCGCTACCTAGTATGGTTTAAGCGGTCCGCAAGCGGGTGAGGGGCTTTGCCCTTTACTCAGTTTAAATCTAGCAAAGGAGAGCACCATGCGTAACTTAATCAGCACTGAACTGCAGCACGTTTATGGCGGTGGCAAAGACCAATGCAGCAAGAGCAAAGGCAAGGGTAAAGGCCCCTGCAAGAGCAAGAGCAAGAGCAAAAGCTGCAGCAAATCGCATAGCAAAAGCCACAGCTGCAAGTAATTTGCAGCCTGGCTGAACGCCATGCCGGATAGACGCTCCGTCAGTTAGCGGAGCCGATTCGTTCAGCCCGCCGTCGGACGCGGCGGCTGGCTGATTCCTTAGATGAGGTTGCAACATGCACGAACTCAAGCCTACAGGTCCCGTCGAGATTCTGGACAGGGCCGCGCATTCGCAAGCAGATGCGCATCAAAAAGGTCGCGCGGGTGATCGAAGTCAGTGTCGACGTGCGCGACTACTTCATCGAAGAGCAGGATGAGCGCCGACACCGACCGGGTGCCGACCGTGGCGGAGCGGCCGCTGTTCCGGCCGCAGGTGCTGAGCGAACAGCAGACGCGCTGGCTAGGCACGGTCGCGATCAGGCCGCGCCTGTCCCACCGCCTGTTCGCCGCCGCCTCGCTGCTGATCGTCGCCGCCATCGTGGGCGCGCTGGTCATGGCCAGCTACACCAGGAAGGCGCGGGTGGCCGGCTGGCTGATCCCCGAGCAGGGCATGATCCGCGTATTCTCGCCGCGCGTCGGCGTGGCCACCCGGCTCATGGTGCGCGAGGGCGACGAAGTGGCCGCCGGGCAGGCGCTGGTGGCGCTGTCGGGCGAAGAGCGCAGCGTGGCCGTGGGCGAGACCAATGCCCAGCTGGCGCTTGAACTGGAAGCGCAGCGCGCCAGCCTCGATGCCGAACATGCGCGCGCCGCCGAATCGTTTGCGCAGCAGCGCGCCGCGCTGAGCGAACGCATCGCCGCCGCCCGCGCCGAGCAGGACAGCATGGTCCAGGAAATCGCCCTGCAGAAGCGCCGCTTGGCCCTGGCCGGCGAATCTGAAAAACGCCTCGAGGAACTCAAGGCGCGCGGCTTCATCTCGGCCCAGCAGGTGCAAAGCGCCGCCGAAGCGACGCTCGACCAGGCCGGCAAGCTGCGCACGCTGGAACGGGCCCTGTCGGCGCTGGGCCGCGAGCGCATGGCGCTGGAGGGCGAGCTGAACGACATGCCGCTCAAGCGGGCCACGGCGCGCTGTTCGAGCGTGCCGCGCAAGGCCTGTTCCTCGCTGATGTTGGCGCGTGCGGAAAGTTTGCGGCTGGCGTTGCATTCGGACTTGAACGCCGCCGCGACTGAATGACCGTAGCGGCAATATATTGCCAAAATTGTGCGTCGGGAAGGACTGAAACCACTCATCCGCACGATTGTGACGCATCAAACTGCAGAGTCCGTCAGTGCCTAGTATGGCCGTAGCGGTCCGCACGAGGACGAGTGGGAATTGCCACTGGTCCAGTTTCAATTTGTTAAAGGAGAACATCATGCGTAACCTGACCAGCACTGAATTGCAACACGTGTATGGCGGTGGCAAATCGCATTGCGACACGAAATGCCACAGCAAGAGCAAGAGCAAAAGCCGTTGCAAGAGCAAGAGCAAAAGCAAAAGCAAAGACAAGTGCAAAACCCGCCGTTGCGACAGCAAGTCGCGCAACCGCGGCGGTCTGCTCGGATGGCTGCTGTAAAGCGTTCCCTGCTTGAACGCTTTGCCGGGCAATTGTTCCGCTAGTTGGCGGAACTGCTTCTTCAGGCCGCCGTCGGACGCGGCGGCGGACTGAATTCTCAAGTGAGGTTGCAAAATGCAGAATCTCGACACATCGACAGCTATTGCCAAGCCGGAACGTCCCACGCATGAGGAACTCTGGCTGCTCGGCCAGGCGCCGCTGCAGAAGTATCTCGATTTCGCCGACGACCTGTGCGCCGAATCGCCCGAGGCCATCCGCCCCGCCCTGATTCGCGAATGGGGCGCTGCCAACCTGTATTACGAAGAGCTGGCCCGCACCGAGGCCGGCGTCGCCGATCATCTGGACTGCGCCGCGCTGCCGGCCGCCATGCTGCCGCTGGCCGAGCAGGTGTGCGCCAGCTCGCAGTACACGCGCACCTTCAACAGCCTGCCGACCCGGATCGCGATGGTCGAACTGGGGCGCATGGTGGTGTGCCAGAACCACGTCACGCGCAGCTTCGTCGATGAACTCAAGGCGCAATTGGGCCCCAATCCCGATCCCGCCGCATTGTTCCGCTTCTGCTTTCCGCCCGACGAAGTGCGCGCCCCGGTCCATATCCGCGAGGCCGGCTCGAAGCGCTTTGTATTCCGGTCCGAATCGACCGATTTCCGCTTTCACGAACCGGTGCTGCTGCGCCCGGACCAGCTGAACGATTACCGCGCTTCCGGCACCGTGGCCGGCGTGGTCGGTCTGGTGGTCGGCTACAGCGCCAACATTCTCAACGCCGTGTGCGACGACGACAGCGGGCGCCTGGTGCTCAATAACGGCTACCACCGCACCTGCGCCCTGCTCGAACTGGGCATCACGCACGCGCCGTGCGTCATCCAGACCGTCAGCTCGCGCGACGAACTCGATCTGGTGGCCAAGTCGATCGTCGCCACCGACCCGGGCTACTTCTTCAACGCGCCACGCCCGCCGCTGATGCGCGACTTCGCCGATCCACGTATCCGTAAAGTGCTGCGCATCAAAAGAATCGCGCGCATGATCGAGGTCAGTTACGATGTCCGCGACTACTTCATCGAAGAGTGAGGCCGGCGCGCCGGACGAGGCGGCGGAGCAGGCCCTGTTCCGGCCGCAGGTGCTGAGCGAACAGCAAACGCGCTGGCTCGGCACGGTGGCGATCAGGCCGCGCCTGGCGCACCGCTGGTACGCCGCCTTTTCGCTGCTGATCATCGTTGCCATCACCGCCACGCTGTTCATGGCCAGCTACACCCGCAAGGCGCGCGTGGCCGGCTGGCTGGTACCCGAGCAGGGCATGATCCGTGTGTATTCGCCGCGCGTGGGCGTGGCCACGCGCCTGATGGTGCGCGAGGGCGACACTGTGACCGCCGGCCAGGCGCTGGTGGCGCTGTCGGGCGAAGAGCGCAGCGTGGCTGTGGGCGAGACCAATGCCCGGGCGGCGCGCGAACTGCAGGCCCAGCGCGCCAGCCTGGATGCGGAGCAGGCGCGCGCGGCGCAGTCGTTCGACCAGCAGCGCGCCATGCTGGCCGAGCGCATCGCCGCCGCCCGCGCCGAGCAGGACAACATGGTGCAGGAAATCGCCCTGCAAAAGCGCCGCGTGGCGCTGGCGCGCAAGTCCGAAAAGCGGCTCGACGAACTCAAGGCACGCGGCTTCATCTCAGCGCAGCAGGTGCAGACCACGTCCGAGGCGACGCTCGACCAGGCGGGCAAGCTGCGCTCCCTGGAACGGGCCCTGTCGTCGCTCGGGCGCGAACGCATGGCGCTGGAGGCGGAACTGAACGACATGCCGCTCAAGCTGGCCACGCAAAACGCGCTGGTGGCGCGCAACACCAGCGCCATCGACCGCGAACTGGCCGAGGTGGCGGCCAGGCGCGAACTGCTCATCACGGCCCCGCAGGCAGGCACCGTCACGGCGATCCATGCCTCGCGCGGCGCGGCGGTCGGCACCGGCACGGCGATCCTCAGCATCGTGCCGCGCGGCGCCACCCTGGAAGCGCACCTGTATGCGTCGAGCCGCGCGATCGGCTTCGTGCGCGCGCAACAGCCGGTGCACCTGCGCTACCTGGCCTACCCGTATCAAAAATTCGGCCACTACAAGGGCACCATCAAGAGTATTTCGCGCACCGGCATCGAGCCGGCCGAGCTGCCGGCCCAGTTCGGGGCGGCGGCGGGCGCCGGCAAGCCGGGCGAGGCGCTGTACCGCATCACCGTGACCCTGGCGCGCCAGGACGTGGCGGCCTACGGCGCGCGCGTGCCGCTGGCCCCGGGCATGCAGCTGGAGGCCGATATTCTCCTGGAGCGGCGCCGTCTTTATGAATGGGTGCTTGATCCGGTCTACACCATCACCGGGAGGCTGGGACGATGAGCAAACCAATGGACGCCACCGCCGGCCTGGGGGTACGCCTGCCGTCGATCCTGCAGACCGAAGCCGCCGAATGCGGGCTGGCCTGCCTGGCCATGATCGCCGCCTACCACGGCAACGGCACCGACCTGGCGCACCTGCGCCGCCGTTTCGGCATGTCGCTGCGCGGCGCCACACTCAAGGACCTGGTCGGCATCGCCGTCCACCTCGGCCTGGCCTCGCGCCCCCTGCGGCTCGAACCCGAGGAACTGGACCTGCTGGCCACTCCGTGCATCCTGCACTGGGACCTGAACCACTTCGTCGTGCTCAAGCAGGTCACCGCCAAGGGCGTCGTGATTCACGATCCGGCGGTGGGCGTGCGCCGTTTGCCGCGCGCCACCGTGCTTAAACACTTCACCGGCGTGGCGCTCGAACTGAGTCCCACGGCGTCGTTCGAATCGGGCCAGGCGGCACCGCGCGTGCGGCTCAGCGCACTGCTCGGGCGCATGTCGGGCATCAAACAGTCGCTGTGCGCGCTGGCCGCCATGGCGCTGGCGATCGAAGTGCTGGCCGTGGTCAGCCCGTTCTTCATGCAGTGGGTAATCGACGAAGCGCTGGTCAGCGCCGACCGCGACCTGCTGCTCACGCTCGCGCTGGGGTTTGCGTTCCTGCTGATCATCCGGGTGGCGGTGACGGCCGCGCGCGGCGCCACCCTGATCGCCGTCTCCAGCACCATCAAGGTGGCCGGGCGCGCCAGCCTGTTCGGCCATCTGGTCAGCCTGCCCGCGGCCTACTTTGAAAGCCGCCACCTGGGCGACATCATGTCGCGTTTCGGCTCCCAGGAAGTGATCCTGCAGGCCATCACCACCGACATGGTGGAAATCCTGCTCGACGGCCTGATGGCTGCCATCACCCTGTGCGTGATGCTGTTCTACGCGCCCGAACTGGCCATGCTGGTCGTCGGCGGCAGCGTGCTGTACGCGCTGGTGCGCGCGGCCTCGTACACGGCGCTACGCAATGCGTCGGTCGAAGCGATCGTGTGGGGCGCAAAGCGCGACAGCCACTTCCTCGAAACGCTGCGCGGCATGCGCACCATCAAACTGTTCAACGCCCAGGCTTCGCGCCAGGCCCACTGGCTCAACCTGCTGGTGGAAACCGTCAATCGCCAGGTGACGACGCAAAAACTGGGATTGATGTTCCGCACCGTGAACTCGCTCCTGATCGGCATCATCGCGATCCTGGTGGTGTGGCTGGGGGCCGAGCGGGTGTTGAACAATACGTTCTCGGTCGGGATGCTGCTCGCCTTCATCAGCTACAAGGACCAGTTCATGGGCCGGGTCAGCGCCTTGATCAACAAGACGCTCGACCTGTTCATGCTGCGTCTGCACGCCGAGCGCCTGGCCGATATCGCCCTGACGCCACCGGAGGTGTGCCATTTGCCGCTCGCCTCGGACGAGCAGCGCAAGCCGATGGCGATCCGTCTGCGCGGCCTGCGCTTTCGCTACGGCGCCAGCGATCCCTGGGTGCTCGACGGGATCGACCTGCAGATCGAGGCCGGCGAATCGGTCGCCATCGTCGGACCTTCCGGATGCGGCAAGACCACCTTGCTGCGCCTGCTGGCCAGTTTGCTCGAACCGGTATCGGGCGAGATCGAAGTCGACGGGCGCGCGCTGAACCAGAGCGGCCTTGGCGAATACCGCGCGCAGATCGGCGTGGTGCTGCAGGACGACCAGCTGTTCGCCGGCTCGATCGCCGACAACATCAGCTTCTTTGCCGATGCCCCGTCGATGGAGCGCATCCGCGAATGCGCGCGGCGCGCGGCGGTGGAGGACGATGTGAATGCGATGCCGATGGGTTTCCATACGCTGATCGGCGACATGGGCACGGTGCTCTCCGGAGGCCAGAAGCAGCGCATTCTGATTGCGCGCGCGCTGTACCGCGAGCCGGTCCTGCTGCTGCTCGACGAGGCCACCAGCCACCTGGACGTGACGCGAGAGCAGGCCGTCAACGCGGCCATCCACGCCTTGCCGATGACCCGCATCATCGTGGCGCACCGGCGCGAAACCATTCTCTCGGCCGAACGCATTATCGTGCTTGAAGAGGGCAAGGTCGCCTGCGACCTGCGCGGGGAGGAGGGCAGGGCCGCGTACCTGGCGCGGATGGCGTTGGAGGACAAATGAAAAAAGCGCCAGCCGGGGGAGCCGGGCTGGCGCTTGGTCAAGCTTGATGACAGTTTAATCGCGGCGTGGATTATCGGGGCGGTTGTCGTGGCGGTTCGGGACGCCGTCGCCATCGCGGTCGCGGTCGGCGCGGTTCGGCACGCCGTCGTTATCGCGGTCGCGGTCGTAGGCATCGGGCACGCCGTCACGGTCGCGGTCACGGTGTTCCAGGCGATCCGGGACCCCATCGCGGTCGCGGTCGCGGCCTTCAAAGCGGTCGGGGATGCCGTCGCGGTCGCGGTCGCGGCCTTCAAAGCGGTCGGGGATGCCGTCGCGGTCACGGTCGCGGCCTTCAAAGCGATCGGGGACGCCGTCACGGTCGCGGTCACGGCCTTCGCCATGGCGGCTCCAGCGTGCCGGTTCCATGAACCAGTGGCCATCGCGCTGGACCCAGGCCGGCTGCGAGTACACATAGCCCGCGCGTTCGCGCATCCATTGGCCGCCGATCCACGCGTGGCGGTTGCCGCGCCACTCCCAGTGACCGGGCACCCATACATGGCCGGCGCGCGGACGCGGTACGCGTTCGTAGCGTGGCGCCGGCGGGGCCACGCGCACTACCGCGTAGTCGCGCTGCGACACTTGCTGCCAGCCGCCGCGGTTGAGGCGATAGCTGTCGTTATCGCGGATCCATTCGCTGCGGCGGTATTCGTAGCCGTCGCGCGCGCTTTCCCAGCGGCCGGCGGTCCAGACGTGGCGGTTGTTTTCCCAGTTCCAGAAGCCTGGCGCCCACACATAGCCGCGGCGGGGAGCTGGCACGCTCTCGAAGCGCGGTGCGGGTGGAGCGGTATTGATAATCACGCGGAAATCAGTTTGAGCGACCGACGGCAGAGGCATGAAACCGGCGGCGCCGAGGGTGATCAGTGCTGCAAAGGTCAGGGTGCGCTTCATTTTTACTTCTCCTTGTGAAATCCTATGAATTCAATATAGCAAGCGATGTGGTGGTTCAGGAAGATTGATTCACCTGCTTACAAATGAAACAGAATCGGGGGCAGACGTAAGTTCCGTAACTTTGGCCGGCAACCTTGCGCAGTTGATAACGTTGCCCGGTTTCGCTCGGCCCCCCGCTAGTGCTGGGCAGGCCACGCGCGAGGCGTGCCACCTTATTTGCGGAGAAATAATGAGAGGCTGGCTCGAAACGGTTGTGCAGGCGTGGTCACGGCGCTGGACGGCACGGCGGCGCGCCCGCCATCTGCGCCAGGGTTCGCGCGTGTCTTCCGCGCCACACTCGTTCACGCTGACTTGCGCGCACTGGATCGGCGCCGCCGGGGTTGTCGCCGCCGCCGCGGGCGCGCTGCTGATCGCCGCCCACGCCCGTCATCTGGCCGCGTCGTCCGACCCCGGCGCCGCCGTCCTGCACGGCGCCGGCTTGCCGGTGTCGGTTGACGCCTTGCAGCCAGCCGCGCCCGGGGCGCAGTTCAGCGTGCCGCGCACATCCGGCATCGGCGTGGCTGCCCATGGCGACGCAACCCTGCTGATCGCATCAAGCCTGCGTAGTGCGCCGCCTGTGCGCATCGACCTGTGCACGCAGATGCTCGACACCGGCAATCCGCGCCTGCTCCCGCTGCGCGTCGGTTACCGCTTCGCCGACGTTGCGCGCTGGGTCGCGCGCAATGACGCCTCGGCCAGTCCGGTCACGCTGCGTAACATCGCCCTGGCGGGGCCCGACGTGGCAAACATGCCGCAGGTTCAGCTGAGCGGCATGGCGCTGCCCGATTTCGCCGATGCGCGCGGTTCGGCATTGCGCCTCGACTGGGCCGGGGCCGAAGCCGGCGCGCGCTGGCTGGGCGAGTCCAGCGGCACCGTACGCGGCCCGCGCGGTTCGGTCGGGCTGCACCGCGAGGGCTGGCTGGTATGGAAAGACACCGCCTTGCGCTTCCAGCGCCGCGCCAGCAACCGCTGCCCCCAAGCCGGCGAGCTGCTGGTCCAGCTGTTTCGCAGCGGCGAGGCGGCGCCCGCCGCCAAGGCGCTGGTGGTGGCATTTCCGGCTCACGGCCCGGCGTTGTCGGCATGGCTGTCGCCGGGGCGCTATCAGGTGCCGGTACTGCCGCGCGCCAGCCTGGAAGACCAGGCGCTGTTCCTGGCCCTGCAGCAGCATGGCCTGGTGCGCCTTGGCGCCAGCGGACTGGCGGAACTGGCGCCGCGCGACCTGGCGGCCTGGCAGGCGGCCGGCGACGCCGCGCGCGCCGCGCAACCGGCGGGCTGGCCCGGCGCGCGTCTCGATGCCGCCGCATTGAAGCTGCTCAAGCGCCTGTACCGCATGGCCGACGGCGACTATGTGCGCGAGCAGGTCCAGGTGTTCAACAGCGAACGGCGCCTGCTTGCATGGCGCCTCAAACCGAATCAAACCGGCGAATGGCAGGCCAGCGTCGCCTCGGCGCCTGCATCCACCACGGCGGCGATGCCGCCCGCCGCCGCGCGCCTGTTCGCCGATGTGCCGCAAGGCTGGGCGCCGTGGACCCGGGTTGGCGCCTGGCCGGACGCCGCCGCCGGCGCACCCGCGCGCCTGACCCTGGCCCTGCCGCGCGCGGCGCAAGCCGGCCAGTCGATCGAATTGATGCTGGTCGGACGCCTGCTCTCGCTCGACGGCGCGCAGCTGCGCGGCCAGCCACGCGATGCCTGCAGCGGGCGCGATTGTCCGTCGCCTGCATCGGTCCAGTCGCTGGTACTCGACCTGCAACCGGGCGCGCGCGCAATCACCCTGACGGCCGCGCCCCTGCGCATGGCGGGGTTGGCGGGCGACCAGCAATATCGCCATCTGCGCCTGGCTGGTGGCCGGCTTGCATGGCAGCCGCTGGCGGCGAACAGCGCCACGGCGCGCGCCGCGCCGCTCGCGGGCGTGACGCTGGCCGACCGCCATGGCACGGTGGTGTGGAGCGGCGGCGAGCCAACCCGGGCGGCGGTCGATGCCGGTCTCGCGCCGCTGCTGGGCATCCGCGCGGCCCACGCCAACAGCGTGGCCGGCATGCTGGCCCGCGTGCCGGCGCCCGATGGCGTCGCGCACAGCGCGCGGCTGACGCTCGACCTGGCGTTGCAGACGGCCAGCCAGCAGGCCCTCGATTGCGTCGGCATGCGGCGCGGCCGCTGGAACGGCGCCACCTGCAGCGCGGCGCAGGCCGTGGTGCCTGGCCGCCAGGCGGGTATGGTCATCCTCGATACCGCCACCGGCGACGTGCTGGCGGCGGCGGGCGCCGGCAGTGGCGCCGTCACCCCGGGTAACTGGAACGAGGTGCGCGATTTCGATCGCGCCAATCCGGCCCGCAGCCCTTTGCGTCTGCCGGCACTCCAGCACGATGGCGGCGCGCACCGCAGTCCCGGATCGACCTTCAAGGTGATCAGCGCGCTGGGCCTGGAACTGGCCGCCAGACGCGATCCGCAGCTCGAAGCGCTGCTGGCCGGCTTGCCGCTGCCGGCGATTAACCGCATGGCGCACTCGAAAGGCTTCGCCTTCCAGACCAACGCGGCCAGCTATCCGCTCGACACCAAGCTGGCCCACATCACCAATTACAAGGACCAGCACCTCGACCGGCGCGCGCAGGACGGCCGCCTGGGACTGTCCCAGGCCCTGACCTACAGCCTCAATACCTGGTTTGCCTGGTCCGGTGAACTGAGCGACAGAAGCCTGTTCGGCCGCCCCGATGGCGGCGCCCCGGACCTGCAGGCGCTCGATGGCGGTGCCCTGGACAGCGTGCGTCCGATCGTGGCGATGGCGCATCGCCTCGGCTTCGAGCAGGCCGCGCGTCTCGATGGCGGCTTGCTGCCGCCAGGCTTCGCATGGTCGACCTGGGACGCGCTGCAGGCCAGTCCCGCCCACATCGACCCGATTCACACGCGCCACGAGCTGCGCCAGATGGCGATCGGCCTGCGCATGCAGGTCACGCCGCTGCAAATGGCGCTGGTGGCCGGCGCGGTGGGCGAGGGCAGGATGATCGCGCCGCGCCTGCTGCTCTCGCTCGACGGTCGCGATGCCCTGCCTGGCGAGCGGACGGCCCTGGGCGTGCGGGTCGACCGGGTACGGGCCGGAATGAAGGGCGTGGTCGACAGCGGCACGGCGGCCGGCGCCTTTCGCGGGGCCGGGTTCGATGCCGTGCGGCGTGGCTTGTCTGGCAAGACCGGCACCTCGCCGTCGGTGGTCGATGGGCGCGAACTGGCTACGGTGTGGTTCACCGGCTGGCTGGAGCCGGGCAGCCTGCCGGGCCAGACCCGGCGCCTGGCGGTGGCGGCTTTTGTCAGCCATTCCGACGCGACCGGGGGCGAGCACGCGGCGCCCATCGTAGCCGCCGTACTGGGGGCGATGGCGGCCCAGAATCCGGAACAGAAGGGTAAACAGGGGTTTCAAGCGCGCCTTGCCGATTCCCGGTCTATGGCATCATTTTGATGCTGACACAACGATGGGGATGGTATGCGCTTGCCGGGAACCCGGTATCAGGAACAGGGCTGGGAACAGGTGCGCAAACTGCTTGGGCACTGCTCCCTGCAGGCGTTCGCCGCCAGTTCGCCGGCACGCCTGCTGGATGCGCCCGGGACGCTGGTCGATACGCTGGCCGATTATGTGGACCTGACGGCGGAGGCACTGCACGCGTGCGCCCGCACGGCGCGCGCCGAGGCCCCGGCCAACAGCTATGGCGAGAGCGCGCTGGAACTGTCACTGAGTCTTTTGTACGAGCTGCAGGCGCGCCCCGCCGATTGGGCCGCCCTGTGCGCCGCCGTGGCCAACGAACACCAGAAAATCGGCGCGTTCTGGATCACGCCGGGCGGCGACGCCATCCTGCGCAAGAAGATCAACGATATGTACGCGGGCGTGCGCGACAAGGTCGATTCGGATAATTACCAGGCCGCGTGCGGTCGTAGTTGTAGTCCTAATAAGATGTATGCGTACCGCATGCTCGATACCGCGTACAGCGACATCGCGCGCCTGTTCGGCGCCTGGCGCGAGCATGCAGGGCAGGTGGCCGCCATCCTGGGGCGCGACGTGGTGGCGATGCCGATCGAGGTGCGCCAGATGCGCTCCATCGGCACCTGCAAGGCGGAGTGGGTGCTGCGCTGGAGCGAGTCGCTGGAGCGCTTCGGCGGCGGCGCCGGTCCCCTGCACACCAGATCGAAACGCTTCGCGAACCTGAAAAACAACGACGCAAAGATCACCGAGATGCTCGCCGAAATCGGCGACTACGAAGAATTGTCGTCCAACCGCGACCGCGACTGGCTGCACGACGCCGGCGAGGCGGCCAACTGGCTCGAAGACCTGTGGCGCGTGAGCGACGCCGCGGTGGACGAGGCCGAAAGCCGCATCCTGCCGGCGCCGGACAGCGAAGACGATGCCGACGCCCAGGACCCCGATCCGGCCCCGCACGACGCGCCCGAGCCGGCGCCGTATGACAGCGCGATTGCCGTCAGCCTTTCACTGCCCCCCCGCTTCATGGAACTGGCGTGGGCGGCGCAAGACCACGGCAGCTGGAGCGCGCGGAAACTGGCCGCCTGTTCGCTGCCGGTGCGGCTGGCGGTGTACCTGAAAATGCTGGGTGGGCTGGACGACAGCTATCCCGGCGAATGGCTGGACCCGGCCACCGGCGAGCTGCCGACCATGCAGCAACTGGCGGTGCTGGACCAGATTTCGCTGCCGACCCTGCGCAAGCGCCGCGACGCCGCCATCGCCAGCCTGCTGGAGGCAGTTCCATGAAGGAGAATGATGTGAAAACGAACCAGGAACCCGACCGCAAGCTGATCGAGCGCCTGCTGCTGTCGCGCCGCGTGGAGGGCGACCGCCTGATGCTGGGCGATTCCGTGCTGCTTGCCGCGATCAATGGGAACCACCCCTTGAACAGCGCCGAACTGGCCGCCTTGCGCGCCTCGCCCCTGACCCTGCGCCGCTTCCGTCAGTTGGCCATCGAGCGCGGCGGCGCGCGCGCGGCCAACGACGACGCCTGGAGCGGCAGCGCCGGCATGCTGCGCGCCGCCTCCGACGGCGCCGATCTGGCCCGCCTGCTGACCGACGACGGCCACTGGACGCTGCATTTCGTGGCGCAGGATGATGCCTGGCGTCTGATCCTGTCGCTCGATGCCGCCGCGCCGTTCGCCGCGCGTCTGCTGCGCGAACAGCCGATGCTGCGCGTGGTCGACGGCGGCGGCGCCATCCTGCTGCAAGGGCGGCTCGACGCCGACGGCGAAGTGGAATGCGGCTGGCCCTTCGACAGCGCACCCGCACCGCACTTCCAGCAGTTCGGCGCGCGCTTCGCGGTCGAACCGGTGCACGTGTGAGGAATGCGATGATCGGTCTGTTCAAGCGCCCGGCAAGGGCCACGCCGCCCGATACCTCGGCGCTGGGCGCGGCCACGCTGGCGCTGCGCATGGACTCCGGCTGCACGGTACCGAAGGGCTGCATCGGCGTGGTGGCCGATACGGGCGGCCATACGCGCCGCGTGGCGGAGGCCAGCCGCATCGTCCTGGCCGAGATTGAAACCGCGTTCTGCTTTCATCCGGGGCCGTACGGCGTCGACCTGCTGCCGTTCGCCGCGGCTCCGGAACTGGGACTGCGCCTGTCGTTCGCGGTCGACGGGCCCGATCCGCGCGTGGCGCAGCAGCGCTTCGACCTGTACCTGGCCAGCGAAGCGGGCGACACGCTCGGCCTGGGCGACTTTGCGGCCGCCATCGAAGCCGCGCTCCAGCAGGAACTGGGGCTGGGCCATCTGGCCCTGCCGCCGTGCACCACGCTGGACGAATGGAATGCCTTCCGCGCCGGCTTCAACCAACTGTTATATACCCGCTTCGGCATCAGTGTCGACGATTGCATACCGGTCGACCTGGGCGAGCGTGTCGACTACGCCGCACTGTTGCTGGCGCGTGCGGTCAGCATGCCGGAAGTGCGGGCGCCGCAGCCGCAGCCGTTGCAGGTATGCGCCGCCATGCCGTTTGACGCCGCTGCTGCCGACGCCAGGGCGCTGCGCCGCCTGTTCCTGGAACTGCCCTGCGTGATGCACGGCTTGCGCATGGCGGTGCTGCCGCCCGGCCAGGCACTGTTCCAGCAGCATATGGCGCTGCTGCAGCGGCTCGACAACGTGAGCCTGTCGGTCAACGCCATGCCGGCCTTGGCCCTGGCCGCGCCGGGCGAAACGCTGCCGGCCGACCGTCAGCTAACGCGTACTCACCACAGCCTGCGCGCCAGTGCCGCGCTGGACGAAGCCTGGGCCTTGCTGGCGCGCCTGGGACTGGCGGCCGATGCCGATCTTGCGCCGCTGTTCGATGACGCCGACCGCATCATCGCCAACCTCGAACACGAGTGCGCGGCGCGCCGCGTGGCGGTCCTGGTTCCCGAGAGCGAGCCGGCATGAGCGTCCCGACCGAAAAGCGTCACGGCGCCGAAGTCCGCAGCGTGCTGGCCGGCGGCGCGCTGCTGACCGTCAGCGCCACCGTGCGCCCGCGCGCCGGCCGTGCCGATGTCAAATGCAGCGGCGCCGGCGACGCCGCTGTGGCCGAGCGCATGCAGCAGGTGGTGCGTCTGGCGCGCCTGACCGAAGGCTGTTTCGACAGCCGCGAACAGGTGGTCATCAGCATCGACCGCGCTCCCGGGCGCCATGAGCGCGACTGGGAACTGGCCGTGGTGCTGGCCGACCGCATGGTGCGCGGGGTGTGGCAGCCCGTCGGCCCGGTGCTGGCCAACGGCTGGTCCGAGCAATGGCAGCTGGGCCGCGTCGACGGCCATGACGTGGCCAACGCTCCCGCACATGCACTCTTGGGCGGGCCGCAGGGGCTGGGTTGGCTGGGCGCCCTGACCGGGCAGCCCGACAGCGCGGCCAGCGTGGCCTCGGCGCGCGCCTGGTTCCCGCTGCACTGCGGCGGCATCAACGACAGCTTGTGCTGGGTCGAGGTGAATGTCCATCCGCTGGCCGGAGCGGACGGCGAGGAAGAGGAAACGATCGCCGCGCCCGGGCTCGACCCGGTACAGCTGCTGGCGGTGCGCCAGGCGCTGGCCGGGGCACGCCATTTCGACGGCCGTGCGCTGGGGCGCTGGCGCACGGTCGTGCGCTTCGCCCAGGCGCGCTTCCAGGGCAATTCCTTCGAGCTGGCGCTGGTGATGGCCGACCGCATGGCGCGCGGACGCGAGTTTCTGGCGCGCGGCCGGGTCATCGCGAGCGGCTGCTCGGGCGCCTGGCATGCGGGGCGGGTCGATTCCGTCGAAGGCTGCGCGCCGAAATGCGCGCTGATCTTGCAGCAGGCCGTCGCCGGCGACCGGATTTTGCTGCCCAAGGCATGGGAAGGCGCGCTGGCGCAGGAGTTCCTTGATGCCGTGCGCGCGCGCGGCGCTAGCGTGGCGCTGGTCGAGCGGATCGGGATTATCTGAACATGCGTTTAATAGTAAAGCGTCTACCGGCGTGCGCGACGGTCGTGCGCCTCGTCCCCTGCTAAAATCGAACGGGCCGGGTGGGTTTGGTAAAAAGTGGTGCAAGTTGAACAACCAGGAGTCGATATGTTCCAGATGTTTGGTTTTGGCGGCGTGGCCTGCCCGCGTTGCGAGCATCAGAATGCCGGCGATTCCGGCTATTGCGCTCAGTGCGGCCTGACCTTGGGCGCGCCGCGCAACGAGCCGGTGTTCCGCGAGAACCGCTGGATTCCCGGTCCGGACGATCTGGCTGTGTTTTTCGGTGTCGAGCAGCTTTCCGGCCTGTTTGTGAAGACTTTGCGGGTGCCGGCCACCACGCGCGCCTACATCCTCCAGGCGGGCCAGGCGACCGAGGTGCCGCAGGGCGAGTACGAGATCGAGGGCTTTTTCACGCGCCTCAATCACCTGCTGCGCAACCAGCATGCCGAAATCCTCATCACGCGCACCGCCGCGATGCCGGTCGAGTTTTCGCTCGACGATCTGCTGACGGCCGAACACCTGGCCATCGGAGCGCGCTTCACGGTCAGCGTCAAGATCGAACAGGTCAGCGCTTTTGCCCAGCACTTCATGACGATGCCGGGCGCGGTAACCTCTAGCCATTTGCGCGAACTATTGGAGCCGTCGGTGCGCCAGCTGGCGGCCGAATTCATCGCCGGCCAGTCGATCCGCGACATGTCGGGCAACCGCGACCTGCGGCCCCAGCTCGACGAGCGCCTGCAAGGCTCGCTCAAGCTGCGCCTGGCGCAGTACGGGCTGGCGGTGGTGCAGGTGGACACGCTGGCCCTGCGCCACGATAAATTCGACGCGCACCAGGCCCGCATCGGCACCCTGTGGCTGGTGGCTGACGAACGCCACGTGAAGCTGGAACACGCCAAGCAGCTCGACGAGTTGTATAACGACGAGGAATGGCAGCGCATCCGGCGCGAGGAGCAGGAAAACCGCCTGCGCTACCGCCGCCAGGAACTGCGCCAGGACGACAGCATCGAAAAAGCCGAGCTGACCTTGCAGAACGCCGAGCGCCTGCAATCGCTGCGCGCGCGCGAGATCGACCTGTATGGACGCATCGTCGACTCCAAGAGCCGCAAGCAGGCGCTCGAACGGGGCGCCGGCGATATCGTCAATGAGCTGGAGCACGAACTGGCCAAGAAGGGGGCGGCGCGCGAGGACGAGTCGACCGAGTGGGCGCACCTGCGCCACCTGGCCCAGCTTCGCATGCGCACCGAACTTGAGGTGGCGCAGCAGGGCGCGCTGGAGATGCGTCAGCTCGCGCAGCAGCGCTTTTCGCACCAGCTGCTGCAGCAGCAGATCCAGAACAAGATCGCGCAGGCGCTGGGCATCGAGGATGAATCGCGCAAACGTGCCGAGCTGGCGCGCCTGCATCAGGCGCAGCAAGCGGCCAACGAGCGCCAGGCGGCCATGGAAGCGGAGCAGCACAAGGCCCAGTGGCAGTCGCTGACGCTGGCCAACGCGGCCCACAAGCGCGAGGCCGAGCGCATCGCGGAATGGGAAGAACAACTGGCGCTGGACCGCAAGCGCGACCTGCTGCGCACCGACATGCTCAAGGATACCGGCGCGAAGGCGGACGCCGAGGAAATCAACCAGAAGATCGAGACCCTGCGCCGCGGCGGCGCGCAGCAGGATTCCATCGCCCAGCACGAAAAGCTGCTGCGCACGATCGATGCCGACGGACGCCACACGCGCCAGTCGCAGCAGATCGAACTGGAAGCGGAAGAGCGGCGCCACGCTTTGCGTCAGCAGGAGCAGGAGGCGGCCTGGCAGCAGGAACTCAAGCGCCTTGGCCACGAGCGCGAAACGCAGTTCGCGCAGCAGGCGCACGAAGCGGAACTGGCGCGCATCGAAATCTCGCGCGTGTCGACCATCGGTAACCTGAGCGACACCGGCAAGGTGGCGCTGGCGGCCGGGCCCAACGCGCAAGCGCTGGCCGATGTGATGAAAACCCAGGTCCACGCCAGCATGACGCCGCACCAGCTGGCGGCGCTGGCGTCGGTGGTGGCGGCGACGTACAGCGTCACGCCGGCTGAAGCGGCGCGTGGCGCGCAGGAGCGGGTCGACCGCGAACGCGCGCTACGCGACGCCGAAGTGGACAAGGACCGGCGCCACCAGCTCGATTTGCTGGGGATGCAGAACGATGTGAACAAGGCGGCGCTGGCCTCGCAGTCGGCGCTCGGCACCGGTGTGGCGCAGGGTGGCGCCCAGGTGCGCTATGATCAGGCCCCGCGCCCGCTGGTGCGCATGTGCCCCAACGGGCACCGGGCCGGTCCTAACGATAAATTCTGTGCCGAATGCGGCGCGGCGATCCAACCTTGACAGGACAGATGCAAACGGCAAGAGACAAGATCCGCGAACTGCGCAGCCTGCACGAAGACGGCCTGTTAAGCCAGCAGGAATTCGACAGCCGCAAGAACGCCATCCTGGACGCGGAGTACGCGCCGCCCGGCGGCAGCGGCACGCCCATGGCGCCGCCGGCGATACACATCCGCCAGGGCACCGAGATCGGACTGATGGTGGGCCAGGAGATCGGCCCGCAAAACCGCCGCTACCGCCTGGAACAGCTGATCGCGCAGGGCGGCATGGGCCAGGTGTGGCAGGCGATCGACCTGGCGACCCACGCCGAACTTGGTCATAGCGCGATGGTCGCGCTCAAGATCCTGCCGCCGCAGCTGACCCAGAGCGCCACCCACGCCAAGCTGCTGATCGAAGAAGCGACGCAGGCGCGCCGCCTGGCGCATGAACACATCGTGCGGGTCTACGAGTGGGCCCAGGATCCGGCCACGTCGAGCTATTTCATCATCATGGAATGCCTCGAAGGCGAAGACCTCGACAGCCTGCTGGCGCGCGAAGGCCCTCTAAGCCTGGCGCGCGTGCAGGAGCTGCTGGCGCCGATTTCCGACGCCTTGCAGTACGCGTGGGAAAAGCACAAGCTGGTGCACCGCGACATCAAGCCGGGCAATGTGTTCCTTACCAAAAAGGGCGAGGTCAAGCTGCTCGACTTCGGCATCGCCGCGCGCGCGCGCAGCAGCGCAAGCAGCATCGGCCTGGAGGCGCCAGGCAACTCGGGCACGGCGGGCTACCGCGCGCCGGAAGCGGGCACCCTGCAACGCCAGCCGAGCCGCTCGCTCGACGTGTATGCGGTGGCGGTGATGATCTACCAGATGGTGGAAGGTCACATGCCGTTCGACGGGCCGCGCAGCGCCGGTCACGAGCCGCCGCGCCCCGAGGCGCTGTCGGCGCGCGAATGGGATGCGCTGCGCAGCGGCTTTGCCTTCGATCCGGACCTGCGTCCGGCCACCGTGCCGGACTTGCTGGCCTCCCTGCGCGGGGCGGTGGGGCCGTCGCCGCAGGAACTGGCGGCGCAGCAGGCCGCGCAACAGGCGCAGGAACAGGTCGCGCACGCGGCGCAGCAGGCGGCGCTGCGTTTGCAGGAAGAGCAGCGCGCCAGGCAGCTGGCGGTACAGCGCAAGGCCGAGGCGGAAGCCGCCGCGGCAGCCAATCTGCTCAAGGAAAAGCAGCGCAAGGAGCAGGAGGCGATCGAACGCGCCGAAGCCGATGCGGCCAAGCGCGACCGCAAGGAGGCGCTGCGCCAGCAGTTGCGCGAGCGGCGCGAGGCCGATGCCGAAAAAGAGCGCAAGGCGCGCGAGGAACAGCAGCGCAAGGCCATGCAGGCCAAGGCGGTGGCGGCATATCGCGCCGAGCAGCAGCGCGCGCGCGAAGAGATGGCCGAACGCAGCGTGGCCGAAGTGGCGGCCGAACCCGCGCCCCAGTTATCGGAAACAGGCAGCCCCGTTGCCGACACCGAGGGCGTGCTGCGCGACCGCTTCCTGGACGGGACGGGCAAGGGGCCGGAGCTGGTGCTGCTGCCGACCGGGCGCTTCCAGATGGGCTCTCCGGAACACGAACGCAAGATCGCGATGCGGGCCGGCTCGCAGCAAGCGTGGGTGGAGCGCGAAACGCCGCAGCACTGGGTCGGCATCGAGCAGCCGCTGGCGATGGGGCGCTTTCCCGTCACGGTGGGCGAGTGGCGCCAGTTCGTGCGCGCCACCGGCTGGCAGCCGCACGGCGAGGTCAATTGGGCCGAGCCGGGGTTCGCCCAGACCGACGACCATCCGGTGGTGGGCGTGACCTGGCACGATGCGCAAAAGTACGTACGCTGGCTGAGCGAGAAGACCGGGCAGACGTACCGGCTGCCGAGCGAAGCGGAGTGGGAGTACGCTTGCCGCGCCGGCACCAAAACCGCGTTCAGCTTCGGCGACGAGATCGATACCAGCCTGGCCAACTACGACGGCAACTACACCTATAACGGCAGTCCCAAGGGCGAGTACCGCCAGGGCACCACGCGCGCCGGGCTGTTCTCGCCCAATCCGTGGGGGCTGTACGACATGCACGGCAATGTGTGGGAATGGGTGCAGGACACGGTGCACGACAATTACGAGGGCGCGCCGCCCACCGGCGAGGCGTGGGAGCAGGGCGGGGACCAGAGCCGGCGCATCTTGCGCGGCGGCTCGTGGCTGTACAACCCGCGCTATCTGCGTTCAGCGCTGCGCAATGGCTTCTCGGCGCAGCTGAGCAACGACATCGTCGGATTTCGGGTCGCGCGCAAGCTCGTGACGCCCTGACTACCGGGCCGCGATGCGGCGCGCTCTGCGCCATCCAATCAATCCCAGGCCAGCGAGCAGCATGGCATAGGTTTCCGGTTCCGGAACCGGAGAGATATCGTGTAATACCGAAGTCGAGCGCGCCTCCATGCCGATATTCACGAGACGTTCCGAATTGTCGCTTTGAACGGTGATGGTGAAGGTCTGCAGGCCTCCCTGTCCCGGTAGTTCTCCTGGTACCTCGGCATTGTGTTGGAAGTGCGCGTTTTGCTTGCCGATCCATACCGAGGCGTATGAGCTGGCCCAGCCATGGAGCGCGGGGCCGGTGTGGGTGGCGACGGTATTGATGTCAAACGAGATGCTCAGTAACGTATTTGGCGAGAGATAGAATGTCCGGTACAGATCAACGTGCGAGGTGCCGGAGCCGCGGCCGCTGCCGTTTATGTTGGCATTCGCGATGATCGCAAAACTGTCCAGGGAAGTGCCGCTGATGCCGGCGCCCACTTGCACATGCTTGGGCTGTGATCCTGGCGTTACAGTATTGAAGACAATCGATTGCTGGTCGAAGAAATCCACATCGGGGCTGTGCCGGGAGTCGTATTGTTCGTGGCCGGAGTCATGGTCCCGGACGCCGACGCTCAACCCGCTCCCTTGTGGTTCCCAGTAACCGGGCGTGAAGGAAGGCGAGTCGCCGTCAGTCAAGTCAAGGTCGATCAGCGTGTAGCGAATGTTCGAGATCGAGGAGGTGGACGTCGACGTCGATTGGGCTTGGGCGGGGAGGGCGGCGAGCAGGGCGGCCAACGGTAAAGCAAGAGCGGATTTGTACATTCAGGTGGCTCCGGGACGGTACGAATGGGTGGTTGTTCATTATACTTAAAATTGACTTAAAGATATTATTTCGATGCTTGCGCATCGAGACGGTGCGCGCCTGCGCTTCGGGCGCAGACATGGCACTTCCCGGCCCTGAAACAGCGCCATGGCCCCCCATTTCGTGGGATGCGCGCTGCCGCGAAAGGGTGTAAATTCCCCCAACATCCCCCCTCATCAAGAAGGAACCTCATGTCCATTACTGTCAAGCGCGATTTGTCGCAAGCGATGCGCCATATCGTCCACGTGCGCAACCACCTAATCCCGGCCGATGGCTCGGTCGAGGAGGGCGGCGCCGATGCCGGTCCGTCCCCGCACGACCTGTACGACGCGGCGCTGGGCGCCTGCAAAGCCCTCACCGTGGTTTGGTACGCGAAGCGCAAGGGCATTCCGGTCGAGGATATCGAAGTGAGCATCGAGCGCGATGCCAGCGAAGAGCGCAAGGGCGTGTACCGCCTGTCGGCCGCGCTGCAATTCGGTGGCGAGCTGTCCGACGAACAGCGCGCCGACCTGATGGCCGCCGCCGAAAAATGCCCCATTCAAAAGCTGATGACCGGCGTCACCACCGAGATCACCACCACCCAGGTGCAGCCATGAGCATCGCCTACTTTTTCAAGCCGCACGAGAAGGATATCGGCGGCGGCTTTCGCGTGCGCCGCGTGCTGCCGGCGGCGGCCAAGCAGGCGGTCGGGCCGTTCATTTTTTTCGACCACTTCGGTCCCATCGATGCGCCGGCCGAGGCCAATCACGATGTGCGCCCGCATCCCCACATCGGGCTGGCCACGGTGACCTATCTGTACGAAGGCGCGATGGAGCACCGCGACAGCGTCGGTTCGGTGCAGCGCATCGAGCCGGGCGCGATCAACTGGATGACGGCCGGCAGCGGCATCGTCCATTCCGAACGCACCCCGCTTGACCTGGCCGGCAAGCCGCGCCGCTCGCACGGCCTGCAGCTGTGGGCCGCGCTGCCGCGCGCGCACGAGGAAGACGCGCCGAGCTTTTCGCACACGCCGGCCAGCAGCATCCCGCTGGCGCAGCTCGACGGCGCGCTGGTGCGCGTGCTGATCGGCAGCGCCTTCGGCCAGACCTCGCCGGTGGCGACCTTCAGCGAAACGCTGTACCTCGACATTGCGCTCGACGCGGGCCGCAGCATCGAACTCGACGACCTGCCGCCGGAAGCGGCGATCTATCCGGTCTCCGGCGAGATCGCCATCGACGGCGAGCTGCTGGCGCCGCACACGATGGCGTATCTCGACGCCGGCACCGGCACGAGCGTGTACAGCAGCGCCGGCGCGCAGTTCGTGGTCATCGGCGGCGCGCCGCTGGACGGCCATCGCCACATGGTCTGGAACTTCGTCTCGTCGAGCAAGGAGCGCATCGCGCGCGCGTGCGACGATTGGGAGCGGCAGCGCTTCGACAAGGTGCCCGGCGAGACCGAATGCATTCCCTTGCCCAAGCGCTAACGGGAATATTGCGGCGTAACAGTGGTCTAAGCCTTCACGTCAACAAACCGTGGAGGCGATCGTGAAGATTCCTGATGAGCTGCAAATTCCTGCCATCGTTTTTACATTGCAAGCGGCGCTGCTGTTCGGCGTGGCCATGGTGTTCCGGGTACTTCTCCCCGGCGGCTGAGCCTGCCATACCGGCAGTGGGGCCGCATGCCGCTGCCGGCATCCTTTTCTTTTACAGAACATCCTCTTTTTCTTCCTTGACCGCTGCACATTTCCCGGCAAATGCGCCCCCACGCGCATCGTTGTGAGAATGCATATTCTATTTTGCATGCAAGAGAAATAAGGTTCCCGAGGAAGCTTATTTGTTACGCCATAGTCAAGCGCACCAATGCCTGCTTGTGTTTCCCCAAAACAACGTTTTTGTGAACTTGAAGAGATACTCGGTATCTAAATAGTTGCCCGTAGTCCACAATTCGTTCCCTGAATTAAGCAACCTATTGAGGAAAACGAATGAATCAACCACTGCGCCTGGCCCTGGTCACAGCGATCCTGGCAGCCTTCAGCGCGGCGTCGCACGCCGCCGATGCACCTACCGTGACGATCAGCGGGTTCGGCACTGCCGCCCTGACGGCCATCGATACGGATGATGTCGAATACGCACGTTTCAACCAGGCCGCCGGCGTGGGCAAGAGCCCGCGTCCGGGCGTCGATTCCAATTTCGGCATCCAGGGCACGGCCAAGATGAACGACTGGCTGTCGTTTACCGCACAGGGCCTGGCCCGCAAGAATGCACGCGATGCCTACGGCGCCGAACTGAGCTGGGCGTTCGCCAAGTTCAAGGTCAGCGACGAGATGTCGATCCGCGTCGGCCGCATCGGCATGCCGATCTACATGATTTCCGATTTCCGCCAGGTGGGTTACGCCAACACCATGATCCGTCCGGCCCAGGAAGTGTACCGCCAGATTTACGGCGATTCGTACGACGGCGTCGATGCGATGTATCAGCACAACTTCGGCGATACCACCGTGACCGCGCAAGTTGGCATCGGCAAGATGTCGACCAAGATTACCGACGATAACCGCGTACAGTACAAGCCGGCAACGACGATTCACATCGTGGCGGAAAATGGTCCGTTCACCGTGCGCTTCGGCCGTGCCGACGCCAAGGTCAGCGTGGAAGGCAGCGAGTCGCTCGACGGCTTGCTGGCCACCCTGCGCCGGGTCGGCATGAGCAATGTCGCCAACGACCTGGCGATCACCGACGTCGACGGTTCGTTCACTTCGCTCGGCTTTACCATGGACTACAAGAACTTCCTGGTCCAGAGCGAATACGCCGTGCGCAAGACCGACTCGCTGGTGATCCATGACACGAGCTCGTATTACACGATGCTCGGCTACCGCTTCGGCAAGATCACGCCGTACTACTATTATGGCAACATCAAGCAGGACAGCGACCGGTCCTACGCCGGCTTGCCGAGCACCGGCCCGCTGGCGGCACTGTCGGCTGGCGTGAATTCGGCCATGAAGGCCGGCCTGCAGTCGACCAATGCGGTCGGCGTGCGCTGGGACTTCCACAAGTCGGCCGCGCTCAAGGTGCAGATCGACCACATCAAACCACGCGATGGCACTGGCGCCTTCCTGAAGGCCAAGCCAGGTTTCAACGACACGGTCAACGTGTACGCCGCCGGCATCGATTTTGTATTCTAAGGAGAGCAGCATGAAGACAATCATCGGCAAGATGCTGCTTGCAGCTGGCTTGTGCGCGGCGACGCTGCCCGCCTTTGCGGAAATCGTGGTCATCGTCAACCCAAAGAACCCGGCCACGCGCATGTTCAGCGAGCAGGCTGCCCAGTTCTTCGTCGGCAAATCGGCCTTGTTCACCCCGGTCGAGTTCAATGAAGGCGCGGCCATCCGCACCGAGTTCTACAGCAAGGTGCTGCAGAAGGAACCAGCGCAGGTCAAGGCGATCTGGTCCAAGCTGGTGTTTACCGGCAAGGGCACGGCACCGAAGGAATACAACTCGGCAGCCGAGGTGAAGAAGGCGGTCGCGGCCGACGTGAGCGCCATCGGCTACATCGAGAAGTCGGCCGTGGACGATAGCGTGAAAGTCATCCTCACGGTGCAGTAAGCCATTGCAGCCCGGGCCTGTGCGCCCGGCGCGCAGTCGCATGGCGTTCCCGATTGCGCCGGTCGTTCCGGCCGGCGCATCTCCTCTCGCTGCATCTCTGCAGTAATCATCTTCCCCCCATCTCTCGCATTTGATTGCCAGGCGTAATGCACGCTTGCGCACCGTTATGTCTAAAACTTTTCCATTTGGCATGCCATAAAAATACCTTTCGCGAAGAGTGTTATTCGTTATGCTAGATTAAAGCGCACCAATGCCTGCCTGTGTTCCTTCAATACAACGATTTCGTTAATTTAGCCGTGATCGCGGTACACAAACTGTTACTCGTGGCCCACACTAGAGCTTCAGCACTAGCGAACACTTGAGGAGATAGAATGAATCAACCACTGCGCCTTGCCCTGGTCTCAGCAATCCTTGCAGGCTTCAGCATGTCGTCGCATGCGGCCGATGGCCCGACCGTGACGATCAGCGGATTCGGCACCGCGGCCCTGACCGCGACCGATACCGATGACGTCGAATTTTCGCGGCCGAATCAACAAGCGGGTGTGCGCAAGAGCCCGCGTCCCGGTGTCGATTCTAATTTGGGCATCCAGGGCACGGCCAAGATGAACAACTGGCTGTCGTTCACCGTGCAGGGTCTGGCCCGCAAGAATGCCACTGATTCGTGGGGTGCTGAACTGAGCTGGGCGTTCGCCAAGTTCAAGATCAATGACGAGATGGCGATTCGCGTCGGCCGCATTGGCATGCCGATCTACATGATTTCGGACTTCCGCCAGGTCGGCTACGCCAACACCATGATCCGTCCACCCACCGAAGTGTATCGCCAGGTTAACGGTGATTCGTTCGACGGCGTCGATCTGGTGTATCAACACAGTTTTGGCGACACCACGTTGACGGCGCAGGCTGGCATTGGCAATATGAAGGCGAAGGTAGTCGATGGTGCCAAGGTCACGTACAAGCCGGCGACGGCGATTCACATCGTGGCCGAAAACGGTCCGTTCACCCTGCGCTTCGGCCGTGCCGATGCCAAGGTGACCGTGGAAGACAACAAGGCGCTCGATGGCCTGCTGGCCACCTTGCGCCGGGTTGGCCTGACCCAGGTCGCACAAGACCTGAGCATTACCGATGTCGATGGTTCGTTCACCTCGGTCGGCTTCACAATGGATTACAAGAACATCCTGGTGCAGAGCGAATACGCGATGCGCCGCACCGATTCACGCATCATCGTCGACACCAATTCGTACTACGCCATGTTCGGCTATCGATTCGGCAAGGTGACCCCGTACTACTTCTATGGCGACACCAAGCAGGACAGCCCCCGCACGTATGCCGGCTTGCCGACCAGCGGTCCGCTGGCGCCCCTGGCCGCTGGCGTGAACGGCGTGGTCAAGGCGGCGCAGCAATCGACCAACGCGGTCGGCGTGCGCTGGGACTTCCACAAGTCCGCCGCGTTGAAGGTCCAGGTCGACCACATCAAACCACGTGATGGCGCCGGCACGTTCCTGAGGGCCAAGCCAGGGTTTAAGGACACGGTCAACGTGTACGCCGCCGGCATCGACTTTGTATTTTAAGGAGAGCAGCATGAAGACAACAATCGGCAAGATGCTGCTTGCGGCAGGCTTGTTTGTGGCAGCGGTGCCCGCCTTAGCGGAAATCGTCGTCATCGTCAATCCAAAGAATCCAGCCACGCGCATGTTCAGCGAGCAGGCGGCACAGTTTTTTATCGGCAAGTCATCGCTGTTCACGCCGGTGGAATTCAACGAAGGCGCGGCCATCCGCACCGAGTTCTACAGCAAGGTGCTGCAGAAGGAACCGGCCCAGGTCAAAGCCATCTGGTCCAAGCTGGTGTTTACCGGCAAGGGCACGGCGCCGAAGGAATACAACTCGGCAGCCGAGGTGAAGAAAGCGGTCGCGGCCGATGTGAGCGCCATCGGCTACATCGACAAGTCGGCTGTGGACGATACCGTGAAAGTCATCCTCACGGTGCAGTAAGCATCCACGGGCCGGGGCTTGCCCCGGCGCGCGGCAGCACAGGCACAAGGCCCTTGCGTCGTCCGGCAGGGCTTTGTCGTTTCTGGTGCGGAAATTTGCCGGCGCACGCGCGTATCTGCTAGGCTGGGCGACCGCGGCACGCCGCTCTCCACACCCATCCGATGACGCCACTTCCCGCCGCGCCCCCGACCATTCCCGCACCGGACGGCGTGCCTGCCTTCGGCCGCTTTGCCGGCGCCGCCGCGCGCTTCGACTGGGCCCGCCTGTCCGCGCCGCACGCGCGCAGCCGCTGGTGGCGGCGCTTCCACCACAAGCGCTGGCACTACACCGCGCTCGCGACTGATGAATTGTTTTGCGGCATTGCCATTGTCGATGTCGGCTGGACCAACACGGCCTTTGCGTATGTGTTCGAGCGCGGCCAGCGCGAAGTCGTCGCCGGTTTTTCGCGCGACGGCATTCCGGGGCTGACGGCGCACCTTGCCGATCATGCGGGCGGGCAGAGCCGCTTCAGCTTTGCCGGCAGCCGCGTCGACATGTCGGCAAGCCAGCTGTCGCTGCGCTGCAAGGGCTTGCGGATCGATGCTGCCATGGCGGCGCCGGGCGCGCCGCTGTTGCTGGCGGTGGGGCCGGTGCAGGGCGGGGCGGTGCATGCGACGCAGAAATCATCCGGCCTCGCGCTCACGGGCACGGTGCGCGTCGGCGCGCGCGCGTACCGGCTCGATGGCGGCGTTGCCAGTTTCGACTATTCAAACGGTTTGCTGGCCCGCAATACGGCGTGGCGCTGGGCCTCGGCGCATAGCCTGGAACTGGGCTTCAACCTGCAGGCCGGCTATTTTGGCGCGCACGAAAACGCTTTGTGGCTGGACGGGCAGTTGATCGGACTCGGCGCCGCCACGTTCGAGTTCACCGAGGGCGATCCGGCTGCCCCGTGGCACGTGTTCACCGACGATGGCTTGCTCGACCTGCATTTCACGCCGGAAGGGGCACGCCGCGAGGACAAGAACCTGCTGGTGGCGGCAAGCCGCTATGTGCAGCCGATCGGCACCTTTTCCGGGTGGGTGAGGGCGGGCGCGGATGGGCCGCGCCGTGCCGTGACGCGCCTGGCCGGGGTGACCGAAGACCACGCCTCGCGCTGGTAGGGCGCGTCGGCGCATGTTGCGCAGGGATAATAAGGAGCGGACGCGCGGGCACTGTGCCGGGCTTGCCCCCGGTTGAGCTCAGTGCGCGTGCCACCCCGTGTCGTTTCGTCATCGGACGATGGCGGCCCGTCATACTGCGGCGATGTCTTTTAAGATAGCGGCGAGCCTGTCGATGTCAACCGGCTTGACAAGATGGTGGGCAAAGCCGGCCGCCGACGTGTTTTCCTTATCGCTGTGCTGGCTGTAGCCGGTCACGGCTATGAGCCTTGCATGTCGCGTCTGCGGCAAGTCGCGCAGGCGCCGTGCCAGTTCGTTGCCATCGATGTCGGGTAATCCGATATCGAGCAGGCAGACATCCGGTTTGCATTCCTTGGCGCATTCCAGGGCCCGTAGCGAGCTGTATGCAAGCTGCACCTCGTAACCCATCGCGTCGAGGAGCATGCCCAGCATGTCGGCAGCGTCGGTGTTGTCGTCCACGACCAGGATGCGCAATGCGGCCGGCGCTTTGTGCGGGTACCTGTCTGGCATCGGTTCCTCGCCGGCCTGCAATGAATCCGGCACGTGCGGCAGCTGCACGCGAAACGTGCTGCCGTTACCGGCGCCTTCGCTCGCGCAGGTCACACTTCCGCCATGCAGTTCGACCAGGCTCTTGACAAGCGCCAAACCCAGGCCCAGGCCACCGGAAGTGCGGTCAGAAGTGCGTTCAGCCTGGGAAAACAGGTCGAACACACGCATGGACAGCGCCGCCGTCATGCCTATCCCGTTGTCGCGCACTTCGATGACGACATTTCCCTCCACGACGCTCGTTCTCACCACCAGATGCCCGCGATCGTGGGTATACTTGGCGGCATTGCCGAGAATATTGCCAACAACTTGGACCAGCCGCTTCCGGTCGCCCTCTACCAGGGTTGCTTGCTGCGCCAGATCGAGCGTGAGGTTCTGCTTGCGGCTCGTTATAAGCGGTTGAACCTGCTCGACGGCTTCGACCACGATATCGCGCACCTCCAGGAGGGCGGTGTGCAGCTTGATGCGCCCGCTCGTCACGCGCGACACGTCCAGCAAGTCGTCGATCAGCGCGGTCATGTGGCGAACCTGGCGGCTGATCACTTCGCTTGTCTGACGCAGGCGCGCCTCGTCAGGCTTGATCACTTGCAGCAACTGCGCAGCCGCACCGATCGGCGCCAACGGGTTGCGCAATTCGTGGGCGAGCATGGCCAAAAATTCGTCCTTGCGGCGGTCCGCCTCGCGCATGGCCAACAGGGCGTGCGCACGCTCGACCGCTTCCCAGGTACGGTCGGTAGTCTGGTACATCAGCTCGATGTCCTCGTCCAGCCATTGCCTCGGCTGGTCGTCATGCGCAAACATGAAACCGACCGACTGATCCTGGCGCCGGATAGGCACCGCAAGCGAGGCCCGGGCGCCAATGGCCGCGTGTGCCTGCGCGACCGCACCGGCTGTGCGCGGGTCGGTATCCATGTCGTGCACGACAATATGGCGTCCGGAGCGAAGCTCGTTCATCACCGATTGTCCATATTCGTCGGGCTCGGCGACGATGGCCGACAGCGGCGGCACGCGGTCCGGGTCGGCATACGTGGTGATCACCACGGCCCGATTGGAATTTTTCTCGAAGGTGACGTACCCGGTGCGCGGAACGCCGAGGAACGCGGCCAGTTCTTCGCTGGCGGCCAGCATCATCGCGTCGGGGTTGTCCGACAGGCTGCGCAAACGCTCGCCCAGCTTTAGCAGCACTGTCTGCCGCGCCTTGGCCGCTTCGAGCTCGCGCACCTTTTCTTTCAAGGCTGCACTGGCGAGATAAGCGCCCGTCACGTCATGTCCCTGCGCGAACACGGCGGACACGGTGCCGTCCGCATCCAGGACTGGCTGGAACACAAGGTCGACGTAACGCTCCGCCTGAGCCCCATCCTGCTCGCCCCTTAAGGTCAGACGCCGGTCGTGCAGCACGATTGGCTTGCCGCTGCGCGCGACCTCGTCCAGGATCGGCTCAAGACCTTGCCCGACCAGTTCCGGCAAGGCTTCCCACAGGGAATTTCCAATCAGATTGCGCCGTCCGACCAAGTGGTAAAAAGCATCGTTGACCATCATGAATACATGGTTGGCCTCGCTCAGCACGGCAATGAAACCCGGCGCCTGGTCGAACAGCGTCTGCAGCTCGGTGCGCTCGGCATTCAGGACCCGGGTCAATGCCTCATGCAACTGAAGGCGGGTGCGCTCTGCGATATCGGGAACCGTCTGTACGCTTTCTTTAAGGAAATAGCGATTTTTTGGTTTATCGAAACGGTACAGGTCGGTGACATCGATCGCGGTTTGCGCGATGAAGACGACCTCGCCATGCGTGTCTATCACCGGCGTATGCACCGCGCTCCAGAGGCGCGTTTCGAACGGCCCGTGTTCCAGGGTGGACAGTGGAATCGCGTAGCGCAGCAGTGGACTTGTGTGCGGCTGATGCGTTGCAACCGCGAGCTCGATCGATTTGCGTACCTCGTCGAGATTGGTCGACGCCGGATCGGCAGGGTTGGCCGGGAAGGCGTCGAAGATTTTCTTTCCGAGGAGCGTATCGGCGGTCGTGCCAGTGGCCTTGAGATAGGCCGCGTTTGCGCCGACCAATGTGAAATCGGGTGAAATCAGCAAGTAAGGATAGGGCGAAGCCTGGAATAAGGCCGCGTAGTCGAGGTCTTTGATCATGGAGCATTGTTGCAGAAATCAATCTTTGGTGACGTCCGGTTTACGTATCGTGGCCCGCATACGGGGCGATGCCCGCACCGGGTCCGGCAACGCGCCTGACACTGATGTAACGACGAGCTGCGCCTGAACCAGGCATCGGGTTGCCGACCGCAACGCTCATTCCGCTTGCACGCGTTGCAGCGTCGGCCCAGCCGGCCCGAAGGCTGCGCCAGGGGCGCAACATGCATATCTTTTTATCTTGACATCAAAATTCAATCGGCATATATTTCACATTCCGTATTTGGAAGCGTTTCCATAACCAGGAGAACGGTAAGTTACCGCTCTCCAATACATCCGAAAAACCGTGTGCACAGGCATGCGGCCCGGCCCGCAAGGAGACCGATGTCCGGCGTGCACCATTCACGCCACAGGCATGACGGCGCCTCGGCTTTCCCGCCCGATGCAGCCCGGGCCGCGCGCATCGCTGGGCGCCGGCTGCACGTTCCACCCGCATCTTGTCCGACCGCGCTTGCAGCTTGCGCAGCCTGGCACAGCGCGATGCCGACGCTGATGGAAGCGCTACCAAAGGGCTTCCGGCACGGTGCCGCATTTTATGAAGAGTAGTTACGAGGAGACATTGTGAAAAATCAAAACAACCAGCTGGTCAGCCGCAAACGCACATTCGTGCTGTCCGCCATCGCGGGCAGTATTCTGGCCATTTACGGCGCCAGCGCGGGCGCCAGCGTGACCAATCCGGTGATCGGCCAGCTGCTGTGGTCGGAAGAGTTCAACGGCCCAAGCCTCAATACCTCTTTCTGGACGCCGGACGATGGCAACGGTTGCCAGATCAATCTGTGTGGCTACGGCAACCAGGAATTGCAGTACTACAGCCCCAATAACCTGTCCATCGTGAACGTGCCGTTCGAGTCGAACTCGCGCGCGCTTGCCATCAAGGCCCAGCGGCAAACGGTCGGTAGCAATTCCTTTACGTCCGGCAAAGTGACATCGGCCGGCAAGGTACAGGTGCAGTACGGCATGATCGAGATGCGCGTGAGCACGCCGCCGCTCGGCACCGGTTTGTGGCCGGCCGGATGGTTGCTCGGTTCCAGCCCGCAAACCTGGCCGCGCAATGGCGAGATCGATATTCTCGAGATGGGCCATCGGGCCGCCTATCGAAACGGGGGCGCAGGCATCGATAACTTCGTCGGCTCGAACGTCATCACCTGGCAGCAAGCCGCCTGCGTGCCGGGCAACGAAAGCTGCGCCGCGTCGACGGCGTGGCAAACCAAGAACTGGTATATCGCACCGACCTCGATGGCGAACCGGTTCGTTACCTACCGTCTGTACTGGACCGAGTCGCAAATGCGCTTCACGATCGTCGATAACGGCGTCGAGCACAATATGTACGACAACCCGCTGCCGGTCAATTCGACCGCGCTGCAAGCGCCGTTCTACCTGCTGCTGAACATGGCGGTGGGCGGTAACTTTACCGATGCCGCTTCGCCGGGACAAGTCACCGCGCCCCTGCCGGGCACCATGTATGTCGATTACGTGCGCGTGTATCAGCTCGATGGCAAGGGATCGGTCAAGCTGGGCAGCCAGTCGACGCCGGAAGTGGGCAAGTTCGGCGTGTTCACCGATACCACCGCGGTCAATAACAAGCAGGTCGCCGGCACCAGCTCCGATGTCTTCGTGTGGAATACCGCGTCCATGTCCGCCGGTAATATCCCGCCGTTCGAGGGCAGCAATGTCATGGCCCTGAACTACACCGCGCCAAACCAGTGGTTCGGCGGCAGCGTGCAATCGCGCCAGGCACATGACATGAGCAATTTCAGGAACGGCAATCTGAAGTTCCGGATCAAGATCCCTGCCAATGTCGCGTTCAATGTGAGTATCCAGGATACCTACACCAACCAGAACGCGGTCAAGTTCCCGGCCAATGCAACCACCTATGGCCTGGTGCGTAACGGTGAGTGGGCGACGGCGACGATTCCGGTATCGACACTGGTAGGGCCGAAAGTCGCGTTGCAGTCGATGCTGGATCTGTTCCAGTTTTCGAGCGAAGCGACGCAATTGCCGGGCGCGCCGTTCCAGATGGCGATTGACGATATTGTGTGGGAGTCAGGTACGCCGACACCGACACCGACACCGACGCCAACGCCGACGCCGACGCCGACGCCGACGCCAACCCCAACGCCGACACCAACGCCGACCCCGACGCCAACGCCAACGCCGACCCCGACCCCAACGCCGACCCCGGTGTCGGTCAGCGCCACCCAGACCGGCCCGACAACGCTGCAGTTCGCAGTGCGCACGTCGAGCTGGGCGGACGTGCATTACACGGTCAACTCCGGTGGCCAGCAAAACCTGCGCATGCGCCAGGATGCCGGCAATAATACCTACGCGGCAGGTGGCCTGAAAGCTGGCGACGTGGTCAAGTACAGCTTTACCTACTGGGATACCACGCGCAATTATGCGGTCGATACTGCCCAGCAAACCTTCACGATGAAGTAATCGCGCAAGCGCGCAGACAGCAGGGCGTTCGCAGAGCTTGCGACGCCTTGCGTCTTTTTACTTGCTCTTGCCGGCGACCGGCGCCGCGGCGAGCCATTGTGCCGGTGCCTGAACCGCCGCCGGCTTGCTCTCGGGACCGAACACGGCTGAGATCGAGGCTGATGTCATTCCACGTGGCAGGGGAAGCCACTTGCCATCTTCGGAAACGAGCATGGGATAGGCCGGTTTCATGACCTTGATGCCATCCATGATGTGCGACATCAGGTAATTATCCAGCTCCACGCGTTCAGGCGTCAGGGCGCATGCGCGGGCGGCCGGCAAGGTGCGTTTCGTCCAGTATGTTTGCCATGCCTGGCCGGCATTGTCGTCGCACCTTATGCGGGCAACTTTTTCCAGCCAGGGGATGCCGCCACTCGAGCTATCCCGCAACGAGCCGGGGACGATGTAGAACGTCGTGTTCAGAGTCGGCGCTGCCTTGTGCAAGGCCTTTTCCAGCTGATTGCAGCCCGGACAATCGAGAGCCGAGAACATCAGGATTTTGCGTCCTCCGCCATTTCCATACGAGGTCTTGATCAGTTTGTCGTAATCGATGTTGGCCATGATCTCGGCGCGCAGCCCGGCCACTTGCTGTGGGGACATCGGGCGTGGTTTGCCGGGTTCCAGCCCGACGCTGCTGAACCCGCCAGCCTTGCCGGTCAGGGTTCCCGCCTCATTGGTGACCGAGATCAGGTTCCCTTTCGGGCTGTAAATGCCGTACAAGCCTTTCACTTGCGCCGGGACCATCTTGGCAGTCGACGCGTTCACGCCTGGGAATGTCACGCCCGCCCGGTCCATATTTGCGAAGAAATTAGTTTTCGCAGTGTTAGCATCGGCAAGTGCGCCGGCCGACATCGTGGCCGCAGCCAGGCCCAGCAAAGCGGTAAAGACGGGGCGCGCTATGCCACCCAGCGGCGCGCAGGAGGCGAATGCCATTCGTTGCGTGTTGGTTTTCAAAGAAACACCTCTTTTGAGATTGAAAATACGAAGTAGCGCGAATCGTGTAGAAGTTGCTTGTCAGCAAATCTTCTCTATGAAGCAATTCCCAACCGGCTATCGTCCTTTAAGCTTTACGCCCGATTGACGAATGTAATCAAAGCAATTCCTCTGCGCCGCGCTGCATATGCTCGTTGCGCTTCCAGGCGCCATGCAGCGTGCCACCCGCGAAGCACTTGAGATTGGTGTTACGAAATCTGGCGTACCATCGCGATACGGCCCAGTGCCTGTGCGCTGAAGTCTCAGTCCGCGGCGTCGAGCCAGAAAATGGCATAGGCCTTGGCAGGCGTTTTTTCTGTCGGCTTTTCGATCTGGATCTGGGCGCAGTCTTCCGCAACCAGGCTGCGCCAGTTGGGAATGCCGGCGTTGGCAAATACCGTGGTGGCTTTCGACGCGAGACTGATATCGAGCGCCAGGCGGGCATTGCGCGCCCCCATTTTGGCGTAATTCACGCCGCGCAGTTCAAAGCCGTAGGAGGTCAGCCATGGCTCCCACAGACCCGATTCCACTCCCTGCACGATGCGGCCCAACATATCCTTGAGCGGCAAGCCTTTCTTGATGACGCCACGCAGCGGTTCAAGCGACGGCGCCGTGCGCGCGTCGGTCGACAGCTTGCCCGCGCCGCGTTCCCCGATCGCCTTGATTTCCTTGGAAAAGGCTGCATCGCGTTCGGTGTAATCGCGCATCCGGGCGAAAAATTCGGTACTGATGAACGGATTTTCAGGCCGGCCGACTGGTTCCTCGGGTGCGCGTTTTACCGCAGGCTGTTTTTTGGTGGTCATAGTGTCAGTGCTTCATAGTCTTAGGTGGTAGGGCGTAGTTTAACCTATCGCTCACTTGCCAAGCAGCGCAAGCGATGCATTCCATTGCCCCAGCCACGGATGCAGGAAATCGTGGCCCTGGAATGCCCGTTTCAGTTGCGATACCGGCACCCGGTACAGATCGTTCATTCCCAGCGCCAGCGTCACCGGATTCCACATGGCGTGCTTCTTCGACTTCCTGGCGCTGCCTTTGATGCGCGCGCCTTCATCGCCGAAGATGCCGCCGGCGTCGTCGAGCGCCTTGCCGATATCGATCCGCAGCATGCCCGCGAAAGCGGCGATCACTTCGTCCCTGCTGATGCCCACCCGCGCCTCATGCGCCGTTTCCACTACCACCGGCTTGGGTTCCGCCTCGCGTTTGTGCCTGGCGACCAGTTTTTCCAGCTCCTTCTTGAGAAAGCGCAGTTCGTGCAGCTCGCGCCGGAAACCCGGTGGCGGCAGCTGAACCACGATCTTGTACGCGTCCTTGGTGATCGTGATCAGCACATCGTCGCTGCCGGCCGCCAGGCGCGCGGTGTCGCCTTCGAAGAAGATCGGCGCCGCATAACCGCCATTGGCGTCGCCGAACAAATCGGGATAACTGGCGTCGTAATCGAGCCACACATAGGGCGTGAGCGTCTGTTCTATCAGCCGCGCCAGGGTCCAGGGCGAGCCGGTTTGCTGTTCCAGCCACGCACAGGCTTGTTCTGTTGTCGCCCGAAACGGGAGTTCGATGATCGTCATTGTTTGTCCACTTACAGGAGTTCGGCGACCGGATGCCGGTCAATACCGCCATGATAGGCGATCCGGGGTATGGCCGAGCGTTTTGGGATGACCGCCCGCGTGAGATAATGGCCGGCATGACGCTCACAATCTCCAGGATTCTTCACGCCGGCTATGTATTCGAATGCGAGGGCACACTGATCGCTTTCGATCCGGTCTTTGAAAATCCCTTCAGCCGCAACTGCCACGCTTTTCCCGACGTCCGCTTCGACCACGCGCAGATCCGCGATGTGCGCTTCGATGCCGTCTTCATTTCGCATTTCCATGACGACCACTGTTCGTTCGACAGCCTGGATTTACTGGACCGCGCCACGCCCATCTACATCTACTGCCTGTTCGACGAATTGTTCGCCATGGTGCGGGAGCTGGGCTTCGTTCACGTTCACCAGCTGCGCGTCGACGCGCCGGTGCACATCGGCACCTTTGCGGTGACGCCGCGCGAGGCCATGGATGCGGACGTCGATTCGATGTTCCACATCCAGGCCGGCGGCCTGAATGTGCTCAATGTCGTCGATTCGTGGATCGATCCGGCGACGCTGCCGGCGCTGGCGCGCTTCGCGCCGTGGGACATGGTGCTGTGGCCATTCCAGACCATGCGCGAAATCGAGGTATTGTCGCCGTCGCGCGCCGCTCCCGCGCCACCCCGGCTGCCGGAAGAGTGGATCGAACAACTGACCGCGCTCAGGCCGCGCTATGTCGTGCCCAGCTCCTGCCAGTTCGTGCAGGAGCCATGGTCCTGGTATAACCACGCGTTTTTCCCGATTACGTACCGCCAGTTCGAGGACGAGGTGGGCGCGGCCTTACCAAGCGCGCGCATCGTCAGAATGAATCCATCGGTGTCGTTCGTGCTTGGCCATGATTCGCTCAGCGCCGCGCCGCCGTTAAGCTGGGTGGTGCCGGTGGGCGACCAGAATGTCGATTACCAGTACGAGGGGCACGCGCAGGCGCCGCGCACGGCCGATATCGCGCGCCATTTTCCGCCCTTGACCGCGGCACAGCACGAGCGTGTGATTAACTATTGCGAAGCGGGCCTGCTGGACAAATACCGGGATATGGAATTGCCGGAAGAGAGTTTTTTCGAGACGCCGCGCGTGTGGCGTTTATCGGTTTTCGACCATGAAGGGCAGGGCACGCATTTCCATTACCGCATTGTTGGCGACAATATCGAGCAGCTCGCCGGCGTGCCGGATGCCTTGTCGTGGACCACCGAAGTGCCGGTCGCGAGATTATATGCAGCGCTGGAACTGGGCGAGGCACTGACGTCGATGTACATGCGGATGAATGACGCGGTATTCGACGCCCGGACCGAAGCCGATCTGCAGGGTGCCGAACTGGTGGACGATCCCTTGATCCGCTGCCTGTTTAACGATGTCTTCGGCGCCTATCAGGCCGCGCAGCTACGCCGCATCAAGGAACGCGGCTAGCGAACCGCCGGGACAAGCGTCAGGCGGTCTGCATGTCCGCCACGCCGTGTGTCGATTTCAACGCCGAGCGCACGATCCAACATTCCGGGTACGACTCGCTGGCAAAGCGCGTATGGCGGGGAAACTGGGCCAGCCGGTCCAGCGCCGCCCCGGGGCTGAGTGCTGTTTCCTTGCCGGAAGCCGGGTCCAGATGCCAGAAACCGCCATTTTGGTGATAAATCACCGGCATCACCGACGCTCTCGGCGCCGCGCCAAACGGCGCCAGCGGGAAGCCCGGATGCCGCCCCGGTTCCAGAAAATAGAAACACTCCGCATGCGCACCCTGGTCGATGCGGTGCACGATCACGCCATGCGGCATGATGGCGGTCACATTCAGCTCCACAATCCCCTTGATGCTGGCCGACAGCTCGATGCGCATGCCCAGCCGCAGCGGCACCGGCTTGTTCTTGCCCGGCCACACGCCGTCGAGCAGGATGCCGTAGCGCGACACATCTTCGATCTCAAAGCCGTTGACGCCCGGGCGGATCACCGCGTGGCGCCCCGACAGGCGGCGCGTGAGGCCGTCGCGGTCCTGGCCATCGTCGCCGAAGTGGGTCAGCAGCACGTCCGCCTCGGGGTCGTACAGTTCGAACCGGCCCAGCACGCATTCCGCCATTGCGAACAGGCGCACCTGGCGCTGCGCCCCGGCTTCGGGCGCGGCGTTGACCAGGCAGGCGCAGGCGGTCGGGTGCGGGTGCGGATCGGAATGTGCGGGCACGTCGATTTCGATCAGGTCTTCGTCCCAGGCAATGGTCGAAAAGCCCAGGTCGACCTTGCCGGCCTTGGCGTCGAGATTCAGGTTGGCGATCGACGCGTTGCGGGCGTGCACGTCGATATCGAGGCGTCCGCCGCCGGCCTGGGCATTGACCCGGGCGATGGAAGCGTCGTCCGCCATCACGCGCACGTTTTTATGGGTCGACAGGAAGGTTTGGTGGATTTCCGTCAGGGTGGCATCGGGCCGCGGCACCAGGATCACCAGGGTGCACACCCATTTATGGCGGATGCGGCTGTCATGCAGGTTGAACAGCTCCACCTCGATGCGGTACTGCCCGTGTTCCTTGTTACGCGACGAAAATTCGATGAACAGCGGGCGCCAGTCGCCGCGCAGGGTGCGCACGAAGGAATGGCGCGCGTTGCCCTGCGCGATGAGTGCCGACTGCAATTGCATGGTCACCAAGGGGGCGCTGTCGGGCGGCATGCCGCGCAGCTCGACCTTGATGGCCTGGCGCCCGCCCGCCGCGCGCGGATCGAAACCGCTGATGTGCAGGTGAGGGCGCTGCAGCGCGGGTGGCGCCTCCTCAGGGTAGGAAAACGGCGCCGCTCCTGGCTTGGCCGTGGGACGCGAACTGCGCAGGGCGCTGATCAGTTCATAACTGGAATTCGCGGGCGCCGCCGGGGCCGGTACGCCCGATTGGGCATGGCCGTTTGAACAGGCGCTTTCCCCTGGCATGACCCAGAAGGTGCAGTGCGGATGAAGAGGATTGTTGCATTTTTTCATGGCAATACTCGCCGTTCATGAGTGTCAAAGCTTACGCGCTTTTATGGATGTGTGGCACGCGGAATGTATGTGCCTCACAACAATATTTGTGTTTTGAAACAGAGTGTTGTCGGGTCATCAAGGCTCGCCCGCATAAAGTTGTTGGGTCGATATCGGTGCCGCCGTCTCATCGTGGACCAGGGGCCGCAGCACGATGGCCGTCAGGTTGTCGATATGCAGCTCGGGCGGTGGATTGCTGCGCATTTCCGCAAACAGGGCGTCGCTGATGGCGCGGGCGTTGTCGCGCCCTTCGAACAGCGCCGGCCAGCGGGCCAGCCACGCGCAGGGGTCGGCGCAGGCCCAGAAACCGTCGCTGGCCAGCAAGTACACCGCGCGCGGATCGAGTTCCAGCGCGCGCCGGTCCGGCAAGTGGTACAGATACGACGGCAAGTTGCGGGGCGATAGCTCACACAGCTCATCGGCCAGCTCGGCTGGATTGGAAAACGCGTTGCCTAGAATGAAAGCTTGCGAAATCTGGGAGCGGTGCTCGCCATGTACCTGTTGCCACCATTCGTGCTCTCCCAGCAAGCCGCCCATCGCAAAGGCGGTCGCGGGAACGTGGTCGACCGTCATCGGGGTGACGTGCGCGCCGATGATTTCATACAGACGCGAATCGCCCACGTGGTACAGCAGCGCCGGCGCGTCGGGGCGCAGTTCCAGCATCGTCAGGGTGGTGCCGGGCCGCTTGCCGGTAGTGGGGTCGCAGCCGAATCGCCGCTGCAATTGCCCATGCAGCAGGTCGAGCCGGGCCGACAGATCGCCCAGCGTGTGGCATGCGGGCATCTCCAGCAAGCCGGCCACGACCGCTTCGGCCGCCTCGCGTCCACGCCCGTGGCCGCCCATGCCGTCGAGCACCGCCACGCGCATGTGCCCGGCGGGCCAGTCGGCCACCTGCTCGCGCTGCCCGGCTTGTTCGCGCAGGAAGACGGCGCTGCCGGTGCTGTCGATCACCAGGTAATTGTCCTGGTTCTCGAGGCGCGGCGGCGCATTGGCGCCGGCGCTAGAGTGCACCGACACGTCGAGATAGGGGCCAAAATCCAGGCTGGGGGCTGCTGTGGTCATGGGGCTGGGCGGATTTGTTTTGCACAGATGCAATCCTGACAGCTTATCCGAAACGGTGCCGCGCCAAAACGACGATCAGATGGATGTTTCCCGCTTTCCTGTCGCGAGTGCAATGGCATTGACGATCACGCAGGCGCCGGCGGTGGCCAGCGCGGCCTGCACGCCGACCCGGTCGGCCAGCGCCCCCCAGACCACGCTGCCCACGGTATAGCCGCCTGCCATCACGAACAGATAGATCGACAGGGTGCGTGCGCGTATGCTGGCCGGAAAAGCCAGCTGGGCCGCCGCGTTCAGGGTCGAGACGGTGGCAGACCACGCCATGCCGGCCGCCACAATGAGCGGCACCAGCAACGCCAGCGAGCGGATGAATGGCAGCAGGCACAGCATGGCGCCGTAGACCAGTAGCGAGCCGCTCAGCAGGCGCGTCTTGCCGGCCCGTGTGCGCAGCGAAGGCAGCAGGAAGGCGCCGCACACGGCGCCCGCGCCCAGGCTGCCCATCAGGATGCCGAACACGCTCGAATCCATGTCCAGCACCTGGCGCACGAACACCGGCAGCAGCGCCGCGAACGCAATCGTCGCGAAAAACACGGTGCACACATTGAGCAGGATGCGCCGGTAGCGCCCGCAGCCGAGCGCGGTGCGCACGCCGAGCTTGAGGCTGCTTGCAAAATCGACCCGGGCGCGCGGCTCGGGCACGCCGTCGCGCCACCACGACCAGTACACGGTCAGCAAACCGATGAAGGAAAGCGCGTTGACCAGGAACAGCGCGCCGGCGCCGACCCAGTTGAACAGCAGCCCGCCCAGCGCCGGCCCGACGATGGCCGCGACGTTGTAGCTGAGATTGTTGAGGGTGGCGGCCGCTTCGACCTCGTCCGGTTCGACCAGGCCCGACATCGACGCTTGCCAGGCCGGCCACATGAAGGCCGCGCCGGCGCCCATGCAGAACGTCAACGCCAGCACGGGCGCGGTCGACACCCGGCCACTGATGGCCAGCGCGGCCATGGCGCAGGCGCACAGGGCCATGAACAGATTACAGAAGAACAAAAATTTGGGCCGGTCCACCGCGTCCGCAATCACGCCGGCGAACAGCGCAAACAGAAAAATGGGAATGTAGCTCGCGGTCTGGACCAGGCTCGCCGTCGAAGCCGAGCTTGCCACACAGGCAATCAGCCAGGCCGAGGCGAAGGTCTGGGTCCAGGTACCGAGGTTCGATATCAGGTTGGCGGTCCACAAATGCCGGAAGCGCGCGTGGCGCAGCGGCTTGGACAAGGGCACCTTGGCGCACAGCGACGGCACCGGCAGGGGAACGGACAGGCTCGGTTTGGACATGATCGTTCCAGTCTACGGCGCGCTAGTGCCGGGCGTCAACATGCGGGCGCAAATGGCCTGCACAATCGCGGCCAAACGTGCACAATAGTGCTCTGCCAACCTCATTAAACCGACAATGCGTATCCGTCCCATCGAGCCCAGCGACATCCCCGCCGTCGTCGCGCTGTTCCGCGCGCTGGCCACCGAGTTCATCGTGCACGAATCGCCGCCGGAGGTGGTCGCCACCTTCCTGCGTGACAATGACGAACAGGGTTTCCAGGGTTTTCTGGCAAAGGGCTATGTGTATCACGTGGCCGAGATCGACGGCGAACTGGCGGGTTTTATCGCCGTACGCGAACGCAGGCATCTGTATCACATGTTCGTCGGTAAGAACTTCCACGGACGCGGCGTGGCGCGCGCCATGTGGGACGTGGCCCGGCGCGAAGCGATCGATGGCGGTGGCGATGGCAGCTTTACCGTCAATTCCTCCAATTACGCGCTGCCGGTCTACCAGGCCATGGGTTTCGAGCGTGCCTCGCCCATGCAGAGTGTCAATGGCCTGCATTTCAACCCGATGAAGCTGCCCGCCTGACCACCCTCAGCGCCGCGCTTCCTCGGCGCGCCGCAGCCACAGGCTGCTCGACCAGCCGCGTACAATCTTGCCGTCGATGCGCGCGCTGACCTGCCACCAGTCGCCGTCGCGCAGGCCGGTCGTGGTTACCACGGTTCCCGCCGGCGCCACGGCGATGCGCTGGGCGCCGATGCCTTTGTCCGCGCGCAGGTTCAGATCGTCGTAGACGGTGTAGCTGATGCCGGCGTTGGACGGTGCGGCCGCCAGCGCCGGCAAGGCCGCCGGCAGCAGCGACATCAGAAGGGCGCCCAGTCCCCAGGTGCCGGCCACCAGGATGCCAGCCGCGCGCAGGTTCGGCCGGCGCCACCAGCGCGCAGGTGTCAGCCACGCCGCCAGCACCAGGGTGGCGACCAGGCCCGCCGCGTAGGCGGCCATGGTCAGATAACTTGCGCTTGGCATGGCGCTCTCCTTACGCGTCGAAACGCAGCACGTAGTGGCCGGCCACCAGATGATGACCGGATGGCAGCATATAGGGCTTGTCGGCGCTGGCCTCGCCGATGCTGGCCACGAAAACCAGCTGGTCGTCAAGGTGGTACAGCGCCTGGGTCGCGCTCAGGCGCCCGATCCGGTAACCGCCTGGTCCCGCCTCGAAGCTGAACGCGCTGCGCGACAGCCCGATACGGTCGGCGCTGGCGCTGTCGGCGCCGCCGGCAAGGCGCAGGAAGCGCGCCGAATCGAGCACCCGCAGCGCCGCCAGCATGGGCGCGCTGCGTCCGAAGGCAAAGCGTGCGCCGCTGGCCACGGGAGCGGCGATCGGATGCGGCAGGCGCAGCAGGGCGCGATAGCGCTCCGCCATGGCCGGGGCGACCGCCAGCAGTTCCACCGCGCGCGCGTCGACCGGGGTGAAGGTGGCGGGCGCCTCGATCGGCTGGCGTCCGGCGCCGGTGACCGCGAACAGCTGGTCGGCCGCGTCGACGGCGAAACCGATGGCGGCCGCTTCACCGTCGGCGGCCAGCTGCAGCGAGGGCGCCAGGCCAATCTCCATCGAGACGGCGCCGGTATCGTGATAGCGGCTCAGGCAGGGCAGCGCCAAGCCGACCAGGCTGACGCGCTGCTGCGCGAGCGGGGCGTAAGTCGCGTCGCTCTCGACCGGCGCGGCGGCGGGACGGTGGCTGAACGGCACGGCGGTGTCGCCGGCATCCAGGCCGGCCGGCGCGCGCGCCTTCCAGACCGCCGCCGGTTTGCCCGAGGGAGCGGGGATCGGGGCCGCACCGGCGCGGCGCACGCGCATCAGCAGGCGCGCGCCGGCGCTGTCGCCCTTGGCGCTGACGACGTAATGGCCGCTCAGCGGGTCGAGCACGCAGTCGAATGCGCCCTTGGGCCGCACCTGCACCTCGATCGGGGCGTCGGGACCATCGTTAATGAGCAAAATGGCACCCACCGTGCCGAACGGCCAGGCCGGCACCGCGTGGCTGGCCAGGTCGGCATCGTGGCCGATCAGGGCCAGGCGCTGTTGCGGGAAGATCGGGCACACCGCCTGCCAGATGGCGCTGTCGCGCGAGGTTTCCACTGTATACAAGGGCTGCTCGCCGGCGGCGGGCAGGTACACCGCGTGGCCGAACTTGACCTCGACCTGGCCCGGTTCCAGCGCGTCGGTGCCGATCACGTCGTAGCGCACGTCGTCGCTGCCGAGCAGGTCGCCGAAGTCTTTCTGGTGCAGGGCCGTGAGCGATTGCGCCAGGTCGCGCACGCGGGCGCCGCGCGTCAGGTGGCGGTCGTCGTCGACTTCATCCTGCGCCAGCATCAGGGTGATATGCGAGAAGCAGCGGGTGGGCGCGCGGCCGCGGTGTTCGCGCGGCGAGCGTTCGAGCAGGTCGCGCAGCAGCGGGCGGCGCGAGAACAGGGCCAGACCGGGCGCCTGCCACAGGGTTTCGGCGTTGAACACATCGTTCACCTTGCCCAGGACTTCATGTTGGACGTAGACCGGCATGGTTGATTCTCCTCGATTGATTGCGCACTGATTGCACTGAACGCTAGCAGGGGGCAGATGAAAAACAGCAGGTGGCTGCCGCCGGCCGACAGAAAACTCATGGGCTGGCCCATGATCGGGAAGATCGCCAGGTTGGTCCCCCACGACAGCAGGAAGTGGCCCAGCACGAAGGCGGCCCCGCCGCACAGGGCGAAGCAGCGGAAGCGCCACAGCCAGGCCTGGCGGAAGTCGCGCGTCTGCTCGCTGGCCCCAAAAGCGCGCGCCGCCGTCTGCAGCACGCCGACCAGGAACAGCGCCTGCAGCGCCCACAGCGCCAGTGCGCCCAGCAGGCCGTGGCGGTTCAGGAAGAAGGACGGCGCAAAGTCATCCTGCACCGCCGGAATATGCAGCGCGCTGCCGCCGATCTGACCCATGGCGCCCAGTCCCAGCACGTTGTCGGCGCCCCACCACGCGCCTTCGGCGATGGCGCGCGCCGCCAGCAGCAACTGCTGGCCGGTATGCGGATGCTGGGCCGGGTCCAGCCACACCAGGAAACGGTCGGCATAAAAGCCCCACTGCGCCACTTCCGCCACGCCGGCGCTGCGCAGCCAGGCGATGCTGCCTGCGGCCACGCACGCCACGCCGAATAAGGCCGCGGTGGCGGCGTGGGTGCGGGTGGCCAGCGCCCACGCCAGCGCCATCGCCATGCACCACACCAGCAGCAGGATCAGTGGCGAATAATCGTCGACCTGGACCAGGGCCAGCCCGAGCAGGGCGGCGAACAGCAGGACCGGGGCCGCCAGGCGCAGCCAGCGCCGCGCGGGGCTCGATTGTTCCGGCATGTCCGCATGCCGGCCAAGGCCGATGGCGAGGCAGTGCGCGGTTAGCGCGGTCAGCGCCAGCTTGGCGAATTCGACCGGCTGCAGGTCGAACACGCCGGTTTCGTCGCCGAAGACCACCTGCATCAGGAGCGCCGCCAGGGCCGCCAGCGCAAACAGGGCGAGCACCCATTCGAGGCTGGTCTGCGGCACGACCGGCGTGCCGGAGCGTACACGCAGGCGCAGGTGCGCTCCGATGCCAAGGCCGATCGCCAGCAGCGCCACCGATTTCTGGAAATGGCGCAGCGCGGCCGATTCGGCACCGCCGAAGCCCAGTTCGAGCTGCGCCAGCAGGCCGACCGCCAGCAGCAGCACGCCCGCCGCCGTGGCCAAGGTCAGGCGCGCCGGCACCAGCAGGCAGCCCCACAGCGCTGTCCATGCCAGCAGCATCGACCAGCCCACGCCCGGCGCGCTGCCGGAGCGCTGGAACAGCAGCGCGGCCACGCCGGCAATGGCCAGCAACGCACTGCCGATGGCCGCCGCGCGCAGCGCGCGGCCGGTATCGCGTGTAAAAGGCCAGGCGCCGCGCTGCCATTGCACGGCCGCCGCCGCGGCCAGCAAGATGCACAGGCCCAGAGCAACGTACCAAGGACGCCCGGCGGGCAGCGTCCACAGGCCGCGTTTCTTCCACTGCCACGCCACCTGGGCCGGCAGCAGGGCGTCGGCTTCGGCGTACAGCGCCACGTGGCGTTGCGGCAGCAGGTGCAGCACGCCGTCGCTAATCCGCACGCCGAGCCGGGTACGCCCGGCCACCAGCGTCTGCACGCCGGCCAGCGGTTCGGCGCTGCGCGCCAGGTCGACGGTTCCGGCGGCGGACGAAATCAGGAGCGGTGCGCGTTCGGCGGCGCCCGAGAGCAGCAGGCCGTCGCGGGCGCGGGCGATGGTGGCGCTGGCGCCCTCCACATAGGCGATGCCGAGCCGGTTGCCGCAGTACAGATTGCCGCCGAAGGTAAGCGGACGCGCCACCGTCAGCGCTTGCGGCATGGCGCGGTTCCAGAGCGCGATGGCGCGCGCGGCGACGCCGGCGTCCGGGCACGCGGGCTGGGCGCTGTCGTTGCGGTAGAGGGTGGCGCCGTCGTAGCGCCATGCGGCGCCGGGGCCGGAGAACGCGACTTGCCTGGCACTGGCGTCGGCGACATCGAAACGCGCGGCGCCGATGCGGAACGACTGGCCGGCGCGCAGGGCGCTTGAGCCCATGCGGCGATCAAACCCATCGCGCTGAAGCAGCACCTGCTTGCCGGCGCTGACGTTGCTGGCCCACCAGCTGCCGTCATTCGCGCGGCGCACTGCCAGGTGGGCGCTGTCGGCCTGGGGAGCGGCCAGTTCGGCGTCGCCCAAGGTGAGCGATTCGCCCGGCGGCAGCGACACCGAAATGCGCTCGGGCGACCATGCCGGCGGCGCGCGCCACAGGCACACCAGCTGCAGCAGGCACAGGACCGCGAGCAGGCTGGCGGTCAGGATGAAGCCCGGCGAACGGTCCGCAAGCTGAAAGCGCATCATGGCTGGACGCTCGCGGGCAGGGCGGCGCGGATGGCGCCGATCATGCGGCTGATCTGCATGGCGTGGCGCGGCCGCTGCGCGCGGTCGGCGCCGAGCAGGGCGCGCAGCAGGAGCAGCGCCTCGTCCGCGCCGCTCGATGGGACATCGGCCGCCGGGCTCCAGGTGCCGGCGTCGGCCTGGCGCCCGAAGGCGCGCACGAAATGGGCCGCTTCATCGGCGTGCAGGGTGGGAGGAGGGCGGTTTCCGTGGCGCGCCAGCAGCATGGCCGCGCCCTCGTTGCGGTGCTCGCGGTATGCCTGGCCGCAGTCGCTGCAAAAGCGCAGCGGCAGGCCGCCCGTCACCAGATAATAAAACAGCGCCCCGAGGGCAAAATAGTCGGTACGCGTATCGGTATCGTAGCAGCCGGCGCGGTCCGGGAAAAACTGTTCCGGCGCCTGCCAGCTGGCCGTGCCGGCGTAGGCGCGGGCATGGCCGTCGGCCAGCGGGCGGCTGGTGCCGAAATCGGCCAGCTTGACGCTGCCGTGACGGCGCGAGAGCAGCACATTGGCCGGCTTTAAGTCCAGATACGACCAGCCGTACTGGTGAACCTTGGCCAGCGCCTGGTTGATCTGCCCGAGCCAGTCGAGCAGCTGACTGGTGGCGAGCGGGCGCCCGGCATCGCGTTCGATGGCGATGTGGCGGCCAAGGTCGGTGTCGAGCAGTTCGAGCGCCATGACGGGCAAGCCATCGTGCTCGCCGCTGTCGAGCAGGCGCACCACGTGGCGCTCGTCCCACGGGGCGAGCGATTGCAGGAAGGCGATTTCGTTGCGGGCGCTGGTCACCCAGCGCTCCCGCTGCAGGGGATGGGCGCGCGCCATCTGGTCGCGGTTGACCAGCTTGAGCGCCACCTCGCCGCGCGGCCCCATCGCACGCCACACCACGCCGTAGGCGGAGCCGCCCAGCTGGCCGCACAGGCGGTATTGGCCCGCCCCAAGCGCGATGATTGCGTCCGCTGTTTCCATGCTTCCCCCTCAGGTGCCGGCACGTGCCGTCAGCAAGCCATAGTCGGGGGCGTGGGAAAGGGTGTCGAGACGAAAAAAAGGCACGAGAAACTCGTGCCCGGGCAAATCTGGGGGGAACTAGCTGTTATTAACGGTCGTATCCGTATCCGTATCCGTGACCGTGTCCGTGACCACGACCGTGGCCGCGGCCATGACCATGTCCGTACCCGTGACGATATCCGCGGCCGCGCTCAACATACACGACCGCCGGAGGGCCGTAGTAGCGCGGAGGCGGCGCGTAATACACCGGGGCTGGCTGGTAGTAGCTGCGCGATTCGACATACACGCGTGCCGGCTCGCGGTACGGGCGCTCGTAGCGGCGCTCTTCGTAGCGGGTTTCATAGCGGTTGTCGTAACGGCTGTCGTAACGGCTGTCGTTGTAGTTTCCGGAGTTGTAAGCACGGTCACGGGTGCTGATCGAATTGCCGACCACCGCACCGATGACGCCACCAACCAGCGCGCCGTTGCGCGATCCGGTGCTGTTGCCGATTGCTGCGCCGGCGACGGCGCCGATCGCCGTATTGACGCCGCGGTCGCTAGCCATTGCGGTGGATGAGATGGCCGCTGCAGCCAGAATCACCGCACCAACAAATTGTGTGTTCAACATAGCGTTTCCTTTGGCCTCAACCGAGATCGGGATGATCACGCAAGCGCTGGGGCATGACTCCACTATAGCGGTACTCCATGGGAACTCCATTGGTAATACAGAATCTTACAAATGCGTGCGTACTGTAACAACGGTCGCGTGCGATCTTTGCCCTTGCGTAAGCCGAATGCCGCCCCATCTGCCTTCGGTTACCCCTCCTTTTCCGGACCTGCCCATGCCCGCGCGCGCCGTTTTCATCGTCCTGGCCCTTCTGTCAATGTTGCATGTCTATATAGGCATGCGGCTGGTGCCGGCCATCGATCCCGGCCCGCTGGGCGTGGCCCTGGCGGTCGCCTTGCTGGCCGCGTCGACTCTCTTGATGCCGGCCGGGCTGCTGTCGGTGCGCTTCAAGCGCTGGCGCTGGGCCGACCAGCTGGCGTGGGCAGGGATGCTGACGATGGGCTTTTTTTCCTCGCTGCTGGTCCTGACCCTCGTGCGCGACCTTGGCTTGCTGGCGTTTGAAATGGCCGGCGGCGCCGGCCAGGCCATCGTGCGCGGCACGGCCATGGCGGTACCGCTGCTGGCGCTGGGCGTGACCCTGATTGGCCTGGTCAACGCCCGCCGCGTGGCGCGCGTGGTCGATGTGGACGTGCCCATCGCCGGCCTGCCGGCCGCGCTGCACGGGTACTCGATCGTGCAGATTTCCGACGTTCACGTGGGCCCGACCATCAAGCGCGGCTACCTGAACGCCATCGTCACCCGGGTCAACGCGCTCAAGCCGGACGCCATCGCCATCACGGGCGACCTGGTCGACGGCAGCGTGCGGCGCCTGCGCATGCACACCGAGCCGCTGGCGCGCCTGTCGGCCCGCGACGGCACCTTTTTCGTCACCGGCAACCATGAATACTATTCCGGCGCCGACGAGTGGATCGCCGAAATGCGCCGCCTCGGCCTGACGGTGCTGATGAACCAGCACGTGGTCTGCGAGCGTGGCGACGCGGCCCTGATGATCGCCGGCGTGACCGACTTCACCGCGCACCATTTCGACGAAACGCACCGCAGCAATCCGCGCGCGGCGGCCGCGGGCGCGCCGGACCACGTAACCGTGCGCATCCTGCTGGCGCACCAGCCGCGCAGCGCGCCCGCCGCGGCCGACGCGGGCTTTCACCTGCAGCTCTCGGGCCACACGCACGGCGGCCAGTTCTTCCCCTGGAACCTGTTCGTACCCCTGCAGCAGCCGTTCACCGCGGGCCTGAACCGCATGAGCGAACTGTGGGTCTACACCAGCCGCGGCACCGGTTACTGGGGCCCGCCGAAGCGTTTCGGCGCCCCGTCCGAGATCACGCGGGTGCGGCTGGTGGCGGCATGAGCGGGGGGGACGCGCTGCCGACCCGCCTTTGACCGGCATCATCCCGGCACGCCCGGCGTAAATGCGCTATCGTTGGAATCCTTCTGCCCACTTCTAGGATTGAACGCATGTCACGCACGTTCCACACGCCTGTGTTGTCCCTTCTCGCCGCCAGCATCGTCAGTGGCGGCGCGTTTGCCGCCGCTCCCGGCAACGACCCTGCCGCCCTGGCGAAAATCCGCGATACCGCGCTCAAAAGCGACTGGGCCTACGAGCGCCTGGCCGACATGACGGACCTGATCGGGCCGCGCCTGTCCGGGTCTGCCGGCGGCGCCGCCGCTGTCACCCAGGTGGCCGACGCCATGCGCAAGCTGGGCGCCACCGTGACGCTGCAGCCGGTCAAGGTGCCGCACTGGGTGCGTGGCGAAGAAAAGGGCGAGCTGGTGGATTATCGCGGACGGCCGGCCGGCGTGACCCAGCGCGTGGTGCTCACCGCCTTGGGCGGATCGTCCGCCACGCCGGCGGCGGGGCTGGTGGCGCCGGTGATGGTGGTGCGCAGCTTCGATGAACTCAAGGCGCGCAGTGCCGAGGTGAAGGGCCGCATCGTGCTGTTCGACGTGGCCTTCGACCAGGGCATGGCCGAGCGGGGCATGGCGTCGCAGGCTTACCGCCAGGGCGCGAAATACCGGGTCGGCGGACCGCGCATGGCGGCCGAACTGGGCGCCGCCGCGGCGCTGGTACGTTCGGTCGGCGGCGCCGATTTCCGCCTGCCGCACACCGGCACCGGCGGCATGCAGGACGGCGCGCGCATTCCGGCGGCCGCCGTCAGTGCCGAAGACGCCATGCTGATGGTGCGCCTGGCCGCGCGCGGCCCGCTGAGCATGCGCCTGACGCTCACGCCGCAAATCCTGCCCGACGCCGACAGTTTCAACGTCATCGCCGACTGGCCGGGCACCGACAAGGCCGACGAATTCGTGATTGTCTCCGGCCACCTCGATTCCTGGGACCTGGCCACCGGCGCCAACGACGACGGCGCCGGGGTCGCCAGCGCGATGGCCGTGATCGAGACGCTGAAAAAGCTCGACTACCGGCCGCGCCGCACGATCCGCGTGATCGCCTGGGCCAACGAGGAAAACGGCGGGCGCGGCGCGCAAGCGTATTTCGAGGCGAACAAGACGACGCTGGGCAAGCAGATTGCCGCCATCGAGAGCGACAGCGGGGCAGGGCGGCCGTTCGGGCTGCGCGCCAGCGTGCTGGCGCGCGACGTGGCGCAGTTCGCGCCGCTGCAGGCCGCGCTCGAACCGATGGGCGCCGGCGCCTTCCAGCGCAGCGATGCGCTCAGCACCGGCGACCTGCACGAACTCGAACAGGCCGGGGTGCCGAGCTTCTCGCCGCTGATCGACACGTCCAGCTACTTCCATTACCACCATACCGCGGCCGATACGCTCGACAAGGTCGATCCGGAAAACCTGCGCCGCCACGTGGCGCTGATGGCGGCCACCACCTGGTTCCTGGCCAATACCGACAAGCCGGTGGCGCGCTGGGTCGACGCCGCCAAACAGTAAAAGCCGGCTTAGAAAGCGTTGAGCGGTATCTTCAGGTAGCGCACGCCGTTCTCCTCGGGCGGCGGCAGCTGGCCGGCATGCAGGTTGACCTGGATCGCGGGCAGGATCAGGGTCGGCATGGCGAGCGTGGCGTCGCGCGCGCTGCGCATCGCCACGAAATCGGTTTCGCTCACGCCTTCGTGCACATGGATGTTGTGCGCGCGCTGCTCTGCAACGGTAGTCTCCCATGCGGGTGTGCGCCCGCCGGGTGGATAGTCGTGGCACATGAACAGGCGCGTGGCGGCCGGCAGCGCGAGGATGCGCCGCACCGACCGGTACAGCAGCGCCGCGCTGCCGCCGGGGAAATCGCAGCGCGCGGTGCCCACGTCGGGCATGAACAATGTGTCGCCAACGAAGACGGCGTCGCCGATCGCGTACGCCATGTCGGCCGGCGTGTGCCCGGGCACGTGCAGCGCGCGTGCCTGCAGTGCGCCGATGGCAAAGGTGTCGTCGGGCTCGAACAGGTGGTCGAAGCGGGTCGTTTCGCCCGGATCGGCGAACAGCGCGGAAAAGGCGCGCTGCACGCTGCGGATGCCGGCGCCGATGGCGGTTTTCCCGCCCAGTTGCGCGGCTAGCCAGGGCGCTGCCGACAGGTGGTCGGCGTGGGCGTGGGTTTCGAGCAGCCAGGCCACGCTGAGCGCATTGGCGCGCACGAATTCGATGACCCGGTCGGCCGATGCGGTGGCGGTGCGGCCCGACTTGGGATCGAAATCGAGCACCGGATCGATGATCGCGCAGGGCGTGCCCGGGCCGGCGAACACCACGTAGGTGATGGTGGCGGTGGCGTCGTCGAAAAAGGCCTGGATCTGTGCTTGCATGGGTAATGAGGCTGTCATGGTTGCCTGATTATATTCCCACGAGACGTAAAAAAGCCCGGCGGTTCCTTTGGGAACTGGCCGGGCCGGTCGAGCTGTTGCGGGACTAGAAATTTAGTCGCGGCAGGAAGTTACCCGGGATGATGCCGAAGACCGACAGGACGATCAGGATCAGGAGAATGATGAACAGCACGCGGACGATTTGTGCTACTGGCGACGGCAGCGGCAGCATGCTGACGAGCCACCAGATCAGTCCGAAGACGACCAGGTAGACGATGAGGCTGATGAGGATATTCATGGTGTTTTCCAATACGGCTGTTGTTATTTAAGTGCTTCGGAGTAGACAGAACGGACGATATCGGAAAAGCATCTGCCGATCCGTTCGGTAGGGCACATAGCGCATGCTCAGTAGCGCCCGTGTGGCCGACATCAATCGATCGGCAGGCGGCGAATGGCGCGCGCCCGGCCGCGATAGGGCCGGCCGTACATGGTCTGGATACCGCTGGTGAAATTTTGCCCCCACACCAAGTGCGCGCGCGGTTCCTGCGTTTCGCATGACCAATACCACATGCGCTGGAAATGCTCGCGCAGGTTGGCATACAGCAGCGCCAGCTCACGCCGGGTCGGCAATTCGCCCCCGCACTGCGCTGCCCAGTCGCGCGCAAGTGCCCACGGAACCTCTTCCAGCTCGTCGGGAAGCAGCACCAGATGGTGGTCGCGGCAATTGTCTTTTCCAAGAATCAGACCGGCATAGTGCTCGCCGGCGGGAAGGGCGTGTTTGACATCCGTGTAGTCGCGCATGGGTTCTCCGTCAGGTTGAATGTCTTGCTTAGAGCGGCCCGGCGAAGCCAAGTTGCAGTTAAGTGTTTGATTTCTATACGGGAATTAAGAATGTGGTTCTCATACTTGACAGAAATTTTCCTAGCAAATAGTTGAACCTAAACACTTGATCCGGCTCAAACCTTACTCATTCACGTCACAAAGTTAGGAACCTGTAATGAATAAATTTGTCACTTTTGTTTCGGACATCCGTGTCAGTGCGTTGCTATGCAGCAGCATGACGGTCTTGCTGACCGCCTGCGGTGGTGCTGCTGACCAACAGGACTTGTCCCAGGCTAAGCAGCAAACGCAGACGGCCGGCTATATCGTCAGCACCGAATCGACCACTGCCGCCACGATGCCGGTCGATGCGCTGACGGCAGTGCGCGCCGATGGCGATCAGGCCGGACCCGCCGCCATTACTCCCCAGGACAAGGGCGCCGATGCCGCGCCCAGCAGTGCAACGCCTTACACCGAGAAAGATTTCGCCCTGACCGGCTATGGCGCCGCCGACGCCATGCCGCCCCGGGCCACCACGACCGCGTACGGCGCCACCGATGCCGCCGCCCTGGCCGAGGCCAGGGGGCAGCAGGCAGTGGCGCCTGCCCCGGCGGCCTTGGCGCCTGCCGTTCCTTCCACCACCTATAACTTTTACGTTGCACCGAACGGCAACGACAAAAACGCCGGCACCGCTGCCGCACCGTTCAAGACGCTGGCGCGTGCGTCGAAAGCGGCTAAGCCGAGCACCACCGTGTTCGTGGCCCCCGGCACCTACACCGGCGGCATCAAGACCACCGTCAGCGGTTCCGCGAGCGGGCGTATCTATTACGTGTCGAGCACCAAATGGGGTGCCAAGATCGTCGCCCCCGGTTCCAGCGGCAAGGCGGCCTGGGATAACCGCGGCAGCTATGTGGACATCATCGGCTTTCACGTCGATGGCAGCGGCAGCAAGTGGACCAACGGCATCTACAACGGCGGCTCCTACGCCATGATCCGCGCCAACCATGTGCACGACGTCGCCAAGGGTGTCGGCTGCAACGGCGGCGGCGGCTCGGCCATCGGCGTGGACAGCTACTACAAGGGCATCAAGTCGGATGTGGTGGGCAACCTCGTGCACGACATCGGTCCTGTCGGCTGCCGCTTTATCCAGGGCATTTATGTCAGCACCTCGGGCAGCGTGAAGAACAACGTGGTCTACCGCGTGTCGGAAGGCGCGATCCACCTGTGGCACGATGCCAACCGCGTTATCATCACCAACAACACGGTGACGACCTCGAGCACCGGCATCATTGTCGGCGGCGGTGACTACTATCACACCAAGGGACCGAACGATTACACGGCCGTGTACAGCAACATCGTGTACGACAACAAGATGGGCGTGTCGGAGCAGGGCCAGACGGGCAAGAACAACACCTACCGCAACAATCTGGTGTTCCAGAATTCGACGTACAACTTCAGGCTAAAAAACGGCCTGAAGCACACCGAAACCGTGACCTCCGACCCCTTGTTCGTGGACTACAAGCGGACCGGCACGCCGGACCTGCGCCTGACCAGCAGCTCGCCTGCGATCGGACGCGGCACGGCCACCGAGGCGCTCGAATTCGACTACCTGGAAAACCCGCGCAACGCCAAAACCGGGTATGACATTGGCGCCTATCAGTTCCAGGCTCCGTCGACGCAGGAGTAACAGCACCCGATGCGCCGGCCCGTCACGGCCGGCGCATCGTCAATACGCCACGCCCGGTGCCGATGCCGGGCGTGCGCATCCGGCAGCGATCCGGTACGATGAAGGGCGAACCCCATTGTTGAAGGAGATATCCGATGTTGCCCATTCCCTTGTCCCACTCCCTGAGCATCGCGGCGATGATGCTGGCGCTGCCTGGCGCGCTGGCCCAGTTGCCCACCAGCGATGCGCCGCCGCCCGCCAAAGGCTGGCGCGCGGAAGTGGTCAGCGAAGGTTTGTCCCATCCCTGGTCGATGGCGTGGTTGCCGGACGGGCGCCTGCTGGTCAGTACCAAGGAAGGCAAGCTGCATCTGCTCAAGGGCAAGCGCTTCGAGCCAGTCGCGCTGGAGGGCATGCCGCCAGTCTTCACCAACGGGCAGGGCGGCCTGCTCGACATTGCCATCCATCCGGGCGACAAGAAAAATCCGCGCATTTACATGACCATGGCCACCGGTACCGATGAGGCTAACCGCACCACCCTGGTACAAGGCGTGTTCGACGGCAAGCGCGTACACGCCATCAAGACGCTGTTCCGCGTCCAGCCCGACAAGAGCGGCGGACAGCATTTCGGCTCGCGCCTGCTGTGGCACAAGGACGGCACCTTGTTGATGAGCGTCGGCGACGGCGGCAATCCGCCGCAGAAAATCGGCGGCATGCTGGCGCGCGACCAGGCCCAGAACCTGGGCAGCCATCAAGGCGCCATCCTGCGCCTGACCGATGCAGGCAAGGCCGCGCCCGGCAATCCGCTGGCTGCGCGCCCCGGAGCGTTGCCGGAAATCTGGAGCTACGGCCACCGCAACATCCAGGGCATGGCGCTCGATGCCGGCGGCCGCGTGTGGGCCACCGAACACGGACCGCGCGGCGGCGATGAACTTAATCTGGTCGAAGCGGGTCAAAATTATGGTTGGCCGCTGCAAAGCTACGGGCGCGATTACCGCACGGGCGAACCGGTCGGCCAGCCGGTCGTGCCCGGCATGACGCAACCGAAGATTGCATGGGTACCGTCGCCGGGTGCCTCCGGCCTGACGCAGTACAGCGGCAGCCAGTTCCCGCAATGGCGCGGCAGCCTGTTCAGCGGCGGGCTGGCCACCACGGACGTGCGGCGCATCGTGCTGGACAAGGAGGGCAATGTGGTGTCGCAGGAACGGCTGGAGATCGGCAAACGCGTGCGCGATGTGCGCCAGGGGCCTGACGGGCATCTGTACGTGATTACCGATGAAGACAACGGCCAGTTGCTGCGCATCGTGGCGCAATAAGCGGCGCTTGGCGGCGGTATGGGTATCGTGCCTGGACCTGGGCCTGGTGGGTCGGCCAGTGCCCGCACCGCCAGGTTTCCGGCACCGGCGCGGCGATTCGCACGCGTCTTCGTTGACCAGGCCATGCGCACATCGTTGCGCAGGTTCGGGCTCGCGCGATCGTGCATGACCTCGACCATGTCGCCGCAGCGCGCGCCAGGCCGGATCAGCAGGAAGCAGCAATCAACGAATCCTTCTTGCGGCGATGGCCGCCCACACCGGCTATCAGCAAGCCGCCCAGTACCATCATCGCCCAGGACTCGGGCTCCGGAACAGGCAGGAGCGACTGGCGCAAGTCGATGCCGGCATCGGTCACGATGGCGTAATCCGGCACGGCCACGCCATTGGCGGTGACATTGGACAGCCCGCCCCAGTAGCTTGAATGTGTCGAATCGACGAAGCACCCGGCGGTGGAGTCGATTTCATCGGTTTCGTACACCGAGCATGCGGCGCCCACCATCTGGTGAAACAGGATCGGCTCGCCCCACACGAAATCGACCACCAGCTCCTGCATTCCAAAACCTGGCTCCTGGCGGACGCCGTTGGCGTCGTCCACCACGTGGCTGGTCAGCCAGGTGGCATTGCCCTGGTTGTCCCAGGAGTACGTTTGCAGGAAATCGGCGTAGCTCAGTCCGAGCGAAGTGCGCGCCCCGAAAATACTGTCGAATTGAAAGTGGCCAGAGGCTGCCAATGTGCCGCTACCCGGGTAGGTCCCGATCGACGTGCTCGGCGCGTAATCGAAATGGTTGCGGATAGTGAATTGTCCCTTTTTCCCTGCCAGCGCGGCGTTCGACAGGGTGGCGGAAAATTCCCACATCGCAAATGCGCTCGCGGATGCGCTTGAGGATAATTCCGAACTGGTTGCCGCGTGCGCATACGCCTTCAGCACACCCGGGCGCGCATAGCCATAGGCGTTGGCGGCCGAATAAATGCTGGAGGCCGACTGGGTCAATTCAAGCGACGGCTCCCCGAATTCACGGTCGATATCGGTACGGTAGTCCTTCACGCGATGGGTCGGCACTTCCGCCTCGGCAATAATGGTCAAGCCCGCGTGGGCCTGGCTCGCGAGCACCAGAAGACTGAACATTGCACAAACAGATTTTGTTGACATCATTTTTCCCCAGGTTAAAGACACCGATCGGGAAAGCAAAATCTGGTCCAGTTATTCAAACCTCATATGAGTCAATTGCTTACAAAAACGCGGCAGGCTGAGTTGTAAAAAGCGTCGACAGTCGTCAAGGTCGAGACCCATGCGAATTGCACTGTGTCAACGGTGCTCTGGATGATGCGAGATGAGGCTTGCATCAAGCTCGCCGGTCGCCAGCAGGTCTGCCGGTCCGGTCGTCCTGGTCATGGCTTCCGCAAACACCTTCGCGCGGACGGCCCGGAGCAGGGCCCAGGTTCGCACTAGCGCGGCGCGCCCGCGTGCACGCGGGTCAGGCCAGCAACGCCGAGACCACTGCGGTATCCATGCCCAACAGGTCGATTGGCGTGTCGTGCGCGGATGCGGACGGCATGGCGTGGGCATGATCGCCGCCACGACAGCGCAGGGGGCGTTGCCATTTCCTGCAGCGGTCAGGTGCCCGACTGGAGGCATGGGTGGCAAAGAAAAGCCCACGCATGTGGGCTGTTTCCTGGCTGGGCGAGGGCGCGAGCGCCGCTCCAGCCAAGGGGCGGAGAGAGCGGCACCGGCGTCAGGTTCACCGGCGCCGCGCTGCCGCGGACGGGAAAAAGTCAGCTATCCATATCGTTGCTCATCTGCGCGCTCTGGCCGGAGGCGTCGCCACTACTGTCCGCCGGGTCGGAAGCGCCGACGGGAGACTGTCCGAAATTCTGGATGACACCTCCCATAAATTCGTACCCCGTGAGCGACGGTCCCCAACTCGAGCCATTCCACCATTTGTGGTACAGCGCGCTGTCCGAACCCGTGGCGAACACATCGAGGCGGTTCGGACCCCAAGCCACCACCCGCGGTTGCGAAGACAGGATGCCGCCCATGGCTTCGTAACCGAGTAACGACGGGCCCCAGCTGCTTCCGTTCCACCATTTGTGATACAGGGCGCTGTCGGTGCCGACCACGAACACATCGATACGGTTAGGCCCCCACGACACTGCCTCGGGCATGCCGACGCACACGCCGCCGAGTTTTTCCAGGTTACCGCCGGCGGGTAGCCAAGTACTGCCGTTCCACCATTTGTGATACAGCGCGCCATCGGTACCGGTGACGAACACATCGAGGCGGTTGGTGCCCCACGCTACCGCGCGCGGCGCCGACATGCACACGCCGCCCAGTTTTTCGTAACCGGTCAGCGATGGACCCCAGCTGCTGCCGTTCCACCACTTGTGGTACAACGCGCGGTCGGTGCCGATGACGAACACATCGAGCCGGTTCGGACCCCAGGAGACAACTTCAGGCTGCTCCATGATGATGCCGCCCATGTTTTCGTAGCCGGTCAGCGATGGTCCCCAGGTCGATCCGCTGCGCCACTTGTGATACAGCGCGCGGTCGGTGCCGATGACAAACACATCGAGCCGGTTGGGGCCCCACGAGATGGCACGCGGGTCGCCGATGCACAGGCCGCCCAGGTTGGTGTAGCCGGTGAGCGAAGGCAACCAGTTGCTGCCGTTCCACTGCTTGTGATACAGCGCGCTGTCGGTGCCGGTCACGAACACGTCCAGGCGGTTAGCTTGGGTCGAGATGGCCTGTGGCGCGCTGGTGCCGATCCCGCCCATGAATTCGTAGCCGGTCACCGACGGATTCCAGCTCGAACCGTTCCACCATTTGTGATGTATCGCGCGGCCCGTTCCCAGCGCGAACACGTCGAGCCGGTTCGGACCCCACGACACGACGGGAGACGAACTTGGCCGGCGCGGGCCCGGCTGCACAGCCAGTGCTTGCGCGTCGGGCGTGTCGTCCTCCGCCGCGGCCGCCGCGGCAGGCTGGCTCATCATCTGAGCGCCCGGCATGTCGTGCGCGCTGGCGCTGCCGGCGTCCGACATCCCGCCGCTGGTGACTGAATCCGCAATTTCCGATTGCATCGATTTCATGCTGTTTCCCTTCCGGTTCGTTGATCGTCTTCCTGCACGGCGCCGTGCCAACGGCGTACGCGCGCAGGCCTGTATAAATTATCGACGCATACCAAAGGGGAACTTTTGATGGATGTGCAAGGGCGGCGCTTCCTTTTCCGGATGCGGGAATAAAAATACCAATCTGAAAAGCCCAAGCGATAGCTTGCGACCTGGAAATGGATCGCTTTGCCTGCGGCGCTGGCGCTGGCGCTGGCGCTGGCGGCGTCCCTAGTCGTCACCCGGCCCCTCGCCGGGCATGGTGTCATCCATCAGCCGCAGATCGTCGTCATCGAGTTCGTCGTCATCGGGATAGTCCGGCGCTTTCAGCTCGTCGTCCGGTGGTGTGATGCCCTCATCCGGCACGCCGGGGCGGCGCGACGCGGTTGACGGCGTGGCGCCGGGCAGTTGGTCCAGCTGGTCGTTTTCATGAGGGTTGCTGTTGGTCATGGCAAGTCTCCACTGAAGTGATGACTGATTGGACAACAGTGCACCAACTAAGGTTCCCGGCCGGTTTGTGCGCGCGCATCAACCGGCGCGGCGCCGCCGTGCGGCCAGCAGGCCGGCGATGCCGATGCCGATCAAGCCGAGCGAGGCCGGCGCGGGAACGGGCACGGGCGGCACCGTGGTCGCCGCATTGCTCAGCGAGAAACTCAGATCGTTGAACTTGTAGGGACCGCCGCGCAAATCCTCAAAACTGACGAGTGCGGTTCCGGGCGTCCAGTCCTGCTGCACGCGCGCATGGGCGCGCCGGTCCGGATTACGGCTGCCGGGGCCGCTGAAGAAATCGCGCCCGGTCGTATTCACGTGCAGGCGGAACATCAGTTCGCTGCCCACCACGAACCGCCCGAGGTTGAAGATGCCGCCGACCGGGGTGTCGCGATTACTGAACATGAACACATCGTTGTTGTCGACCCCGTCATCGGTAAACAAATACAGGTCGTTGGCATAGTCGGCCGAGCTGCCCTGGTAGGTTGCCACGATGGCGCCCGCGTTCGCGGCGAGCACGGCCAGCCCCTCGGTGCCGGGTGAAGCGATCGGAATGGCGAACGCCGCGCCGGGTGCCAGCAGCCCGGCCAGTGCCACGGTGCCGCCGATCAGTTGAGAACAGAATGTCATGCGGAATGTCATGCGCGTGCTCCCTGCAAAAGCATGTGATATTGCCGTCAGTAAAGTACTACGGAGAATATCCATCATAGCGTGCAGCGGAAGGCACGTAAGCTATGCGATTTGAGTATAGCTTTTTGTCGAATATTCATATTTCATGCCTAGATCGCAGGCTTAGACTGCTTGTCATTCTTGACTAATGGCTAAGCGATGAAAATCATCAAACTGACGACGTACCGGGTTCCGCCGCGCTGGATGCTGTTGAAGATCGAGACCGACGAAGGCATCGTCGGCTGGGGCGAACCGGTGATCGAAGGCCGCGCGCGCACGGTCGAAGCGGCGGTCCACGAGATGACGCCGTTCCTGATCGGCCAGGACCCGGGCCGCATCAACGACCTGTGGCAAGCCATGTACCGCGGCGGCTTCTACCGCGGCGGCGCGATTCTGATGAGCGCCATTGCCGGCATCGACCAGGCCTTGTGGGACATCAAGGGCAAGCTGCTCGGCGTGCCGGTTTACGACCTGCTGGGCGGCCGGGTACGCGACAAGATGAAGATGTACAGCTGGGTGGGCGGCGACCGTCCGTCCGACGTCATCGCCGGCATCCGCAAGCTGCGCGCGGTCGGCATCGACACCTTCAAGATGAACGGCACCGAAGAAATGCGCATGCTCGACAGCGCCCGCGCGGTGGACCAGGCGGTCGGGCGCATCGCCGAAATCCGCGAAGCCTTCGGCAACGAGATCGAATTCGGCATCGACTTCCACGGCCGCGTGGCCGCCCCGATGGCCAAGGTGCTGCTGCGCGCCCTCGAGCCGTACCGGCCCTTGTTTGTCGAAGAGCCGGTGCTGGCCGAACAGGCCGAGTATTATCCGCGCCTGGCCGAATCGACCTCGATCCCGCTGGCAGCCGGTGAGCGCATGTACTCGCGCTTCGAATTCAAGCGCGTGCTCGAACAGGGTGGCCTGGCGATCCTGCAGCCGGACCTGTCGCACGCGGGCGGCATCACCGAATGCGTCAAGATCGCGGCCATGGCCGAAGCCTACGACGTCGCCGTGGCGCCGCATTGCCCGCTCGGCCCCGTCGCGCTGGCGGCCTGCCTGCACCTCGACTTCGTCTCGCACAATGCGGTGCTGCAGGAACAGAGCATGGGCATCCATTACAACCAGGGCGCCGAACTGCTCGACTACGTCAAGAACAAGGACGACTTCCGCATGGAAGGCGGCTATATCGCGGCCTTGACCAAGCCGGGCCTGGGCGTCGAGGTCGACGAAGAACGCGTGATCGAGGCCAGCAAGAACGCGCCCGACTGGCGCAATCCGCTGTGGCGCCATGAGGATGGCAGCGTCGCCGAGTGGTAGCGGTAAACAGAATCAAGACATAAGGGGCTTCGCCCCGGCAGCACCATAAAAAATAAGAACAGTAATAACGGAGACAAGATGCACCTGATCGTCAAATGCCTGCCGCTGCTGGTGGCAGGCGCCTTTGCCAGCACCGCGTGCGGCCAGGCCCTGCTGCGCATCGACGCCAGCGCGCCGGCCAGGGCGCCGCTCGAAAACCAGCTGCAGATGGGCGCCTCGGTGTCGCCTTCGGGCGAGCGCATCGGCGCCAACAGCCAGTACCTGACCCGCAACGGCAAGCCATGGATGCCGGTGATGGGCGAGTTCCACTACAGCCGCACTCCGGCCGACGAATGGGAAGCGGAACTGCGCAAGATGAAGGCCGCCGGCATCGACATCGTGGCCACATACATCATGTGGAACCACCACGAAGAGCAGCAGGGCACGTACGTCTGGAACGGCCAGCGCGACCTGCGCCGCTTCGTGCAGCTGGCAGCTGGCGCGGGCCTGGACGTGATGGTGCGGGTCGGCCCGTGGGTGCACGCGGAAGTGCGCTACGGCGGCATTCCCGACTGGGTGGTGGGCGCCATGCCCACGCGCGGTGACGACCCGCAGTATCTGCGCCACGTCGCGCGCCTGTACGGCCAGATCGGCCGCCAGCTCAAGGGCTTGCTGTGGAAGGATGGCGGGCGCGTGATCGGCGTGCAGATCGAAAACGAATACAACCTCAATGGGCCGGGCGAAGGCGCCGGCCATATCAGCACCCTCAAGCGCATGGCGCGCGAGGCCGGCATGGATGTGCCGCTGTACACCGTCACCGGCTGGGACCAGACCGTGTATCCGTCGGGCGAAGTGACACCGGTGTTCGGCGGCTATCCCGACGAGCCATGGGCGCGCAGTACCACCGAGCTGGCGCCGAAAGAAACCTACGCCTTCCGCTTCGACAGCCGCGTGAGCGGCGACCTCGGTGCGCAGACCCGCGCAAGCACGCGCGGCACCGCCGACACCGATATCGATAAAACCCCGTTCCTGGGCGCCGAATACGGCGCGGGCCTGCCTTTCATGTACCGCCGCCGTCCGGTGGTATCGAGCGACGACATCGCCTCGATGCTGCCGGTGCAGCTGGGGTCCGGCGTGAACCTGGTCGGCTACTACATGTTCCACGGCGGGCGCAATCCGGTCGGCATGACCACGCTGGAAGAGAGCACGCTCACGGGCGGCTACAACGACACGCCGATGATCAGCTACGACTTCCAGGCGCCACTGGGCCCGGACGGCCAGCAGCGCCCCGTGCTCACGCGCCTGCGGCCGTTCCACCTGTTCATGCGCGACTTCGGCGACCGTCTCGCGCCCATGACGGTGCGTAAGCCCGATGTCGTGCCGACCGGCCCGGAGGACCTGACAACGCCGCGCTTGTCCGTGCGCAGCCAGGGCGACAGCGCCTTTCTGTTCGTGAGCAACCACGTGCGCCAGTATCCGATGCCGCTGCAGCGCCAGGTGCGCTTCTCGGTCAAGCTGCCCGGCCGGACCGTGGAGTTCCCGCGCCAGCCGGTCGACCTGGCCGACGGCGCCTACTTTATCTGGCCGCTCAACATGGACCTGGACGGCACGCGCCTGGCCTATGCCACGGCGCAGCCGGTGGCGCGGCTCGACAACGGCACGGCCGGCGTCGTGTACGTGTTCGCGGCCAGCGCCGGCATTCCGGTCGAACTGGGTTTCGACGCCGCCGCCGCAAGCAGCCTGACAGCCCCCGGCGCGCGCGTCAACCAGGAGGGCGGCAAGACCGTCATCGACGGCATCACCCCCGGCACGCAGGCGGCGGTGACGATCCGGCGCGCCGGCAAGGCGCCCGTGACGCTGCTGGTGCTCACGCCAGAACAATCGCAGCAACTGGCCATCGGCCAGCTGGCCGGCCAGCGCCGCCTTGTCATCGGCGCCCAGCAGACCTGGTTTGCCGACGGCGGCCTGCGCATGCGCTCGGACGGCAATCCGGCCTTCCGCTTCGCCGTCTATCCGGCGCTGCCGCGCACCCCGAAGGCCGGCATGCCACTTATCGCCGGCCAGGACGGGATGTTCCAGTCGTTCGCCGTTACGCTGCCCGCGCGCAGCCATGAGGCGGCGTTCAAGCCGGTGCGCGCGGCGCGCATGGTGCGCCCGGTGATGATCGGCGGCCTGGCCAACGCCGCGCTGCAACCGCTGCCCGAGAGCTTCAGCGCCGCCGCGGCCTGGTCGATCGAGCTGCCACGAATCAAAAACAAGCTCGATGCGCTGGTCGAACTCGATTTCGTCGGCGACATCGGACGTCTGTTCAACGGCACCCGCATGCTCGACGATTGGTACTACAGCGGCTACGGCTGGCAGTTCGCGGCGCGCCATGCGGGCAGCGGCCCGCTGACCCTGTCGGTGCTGCCGCTGCGCGCCGACGCCCCGGTCTACATTCCGACAGAAGGCCGCCCGGACTTCGGCGGCAAGGAGCAGATCGCCGAACTGCGCGCCGTGCGCGTGACCCCGATCTACCGTCTCGACGTGAAGCCGTGACGATGACGGCGCCATCGTCACGTTTGTCGCACCATCCCGGGCGCTGCCTGCGCTGGGATGCGCGCGGCCACCGCTGGTGGTGGGCGGGCAGCGGCGCGCATGCGGTGCACGCCCTGGCGGAGCGGGATCCGGCGCCGCTGGCCTGCCGCCTGCCCGACGCCGCCGGCCTGCTGGCGCACTGCGCGTCCGGGCGCGTGCTGTTTGGGCTGAGCAAGCGCCTCGGTTTCTCCGAGCCGGGCCGCGACACCGGCCCGCGCCAGCTGCGCGTGCAGCCGCTGGTGGCGGTGGACGCCGCCGAACCGCGCACGGCGATCAGCGACGGTTGCACCGACCGCCGCGGCTTTCTGGTGTTCGGAACCCGCAACGTGGCCAAGGACGGGCGCGCGATCGGCAGTTTTTATCAGTTTTCGGGCAAGTACGGCTTGCGCCGGCTGGCCTTGCCGGTGGTGGCCGAAGCGAGCGCGATCTGCTTCAGCGCCGACGGCAAGCGCATGTTTTTCGCCGATGCGCGCGCCAGCCAGCTGCTCGCTTGCGACTACGACGCCGAGCGTGGCCACGTCGGCGGCGTCACGGTGTTCGCGCAGCTCGATGCCGGTGCCACGCCGCGCGGCGCGGTGCTGGACGCCGCCGGCTGCCTGTGGAACGCCCAGGCGGGCCAGTTGGTCCAGTACGCGCCCGACGGCAAGGTGTTACGGCGCATCGCGCTCGATTGCAGCAGCATCGCCTTTGGCGGTGCTGGCCTTACGCAGCTCGCCGCAGTAGGCGAGGGCGGTTTGTTCACCGTCTCTGTTCCCGGCGTCGCGGGCCAGCCAGACAGTCCATTCGACGATCATCCATCACAATAATTGAACAGGAGACCACCATGAAAACCTTCCCTACTCTCGCAAAACTGGCGGCAGCCGCTGTCGTGGCATGCGCTTTCGGCGCCGTCCAGGCGGCCGACCCGGTCAAGATCGGCTTCCTGGTCAAGCAGGCCGAGGAACCGTGGTTTCAGGACGAATGGCGCTTCGCCGAGCAAGCCGCCAAAGACAAGGGCTTCACCCTGATCAAGATCGGTATCCCGAACGGCGAAAAAATGATCGCCGCGATCGACAACCTGGCCGCGCAAAAGGCGCAGGGCTTCGTCATCTGCGCGCCGGACGTCAAGCTGGGCAAGGCGGTCGAACGCGCCGCCAAGCGCAATAACATGAAAGTGATCTCGGTCGACGACCGCCTGCTCGATGGCGCCGGCAAGCCGCTGGCATCGGTGCCGCACATGGGCATTTCGGGCTACGAAATCGGCAAGCAGGTGGGCGCCGGACTGGCCGCCGAAATCAAGGCGCGCGGCTGGAACCTGGCCGAAGTCGGCATCCTGCGCGTGTCGTACGACCAGTTGCCGACCGCGCGCGAGCGCACCATGGGCGCGGTCGACACCTTGAAAGCGGCCGGCGTACCGGCCGCGAACGTGGTCGATGCGGCCCAATCGAAGACCGATACCGAATCGGCCTTCAACGCCGCCAACATCGCCTACACCAAGCAGCAGCGCTTCAAGCGCTGGGTAGCGGTGGGCCTGAACGATGAAGCGGTGCTCGGCGCCGTGCGCGCCGCCGAAGGACGCGGCATGCGCGCCGACGCCATGATCGGCATCGGCATCGGCGGCAGCAAGACGGCCCTGAACGAATTCGCCAAGCCGCAGCCGACCGGTTTCTTCGGCACCGTGATGATCAGCCCGAAACGCCACGGTTACGAGACCACCGCCAATCTGTACGACTGGATCGCCACCAACAAGGTCCCGGCTGCCGAAACGCTGACCGCCGGCACGTTGATGACGCGCGCTAATGCCGCCAAAGTGCACGCCGAAATGGAGAAGTGATCCACGATGTCCGCTTACCTCCAGTTTGACCAGGTCTCCAAGCACTTCCCCGGCGTGATCGCGCTCGGGGGCGTCAGCTTCGAGGCCCATGCCGGCACCGTGCACGGCCTGCTGGGCGAAAACGGCGCCGGCAAGTCGACCCTGCTCAAGATCCTGGGCGGGCAATACCGCCCGGACGGCGGGCGCCTGCTGCTGGACGGGCGCGAAGTGCGCTTCGGTTCGGCCAGCGACGCCATCGCCGCCGGCGTGTCGATCATTCACCAGGAACTGCAGTACGTTCCGGAGCTGACGGTGGCCGAGAACGTCCTGCTGGGCCGCATGCCGACCCGCATGGGCTTTCTCGACAAGGGCGCCGCCAACAAGCTGGTGTCCGAGCGCCTTGCGAAGATCGGCGTGGACCTCGATCCGAACGCGCGCCTGGCCGACCTGTCGATCGCGCAGCGCCAGATGGTCGAGATCTGCAAGGCGGTGATGCAGGACGCGCAGGTCATCGCGTTCGACGAGCCGACCAGCAGCCTGTCGCACCGCGAAACGGAAATCCTGTTCCGGCTGGTGCGCGACCTGCGCGCCGAAGGGCGCACGCTGATCTACATCTCGCACCGGCTGGAAGAACTGTACGCGCTGTGCGACGCCTGCACCATCTTCCGCGACGGGCGCAAGGTCGCCACCCACCCGGTGATGGCCGAGGTGCCGCGCGACCGTTTGATCAGCGACATGGTCGGGCGCGAGCTGAGCGACATCTACGACTACCGCGAACGTGAACTGGGCGCCGAACGCCTGGCGGTGCGCGGCATGGCCGATGGCTGCGATTTTTCCGTGCGCGCGGGCGAAGTGCTGGGCTTTTTCGGCCTGGTGGGGGCCGGGCGCAGCGAATTGATGCGCCAGATGTACGGCGCCGACAAGCGCGCACCCGGCACCGTGATGCTCGACGGCGCGCCGGTAGCGATGGGCGGCCCCTCGGCGGCTATCGCGGCCGGGATCGTGCTGTGTCCCGAAGACCGCAAGGAGCAGGGCATCCTGGCCCAGTCCTCGGTGGCCGAGAACATCAACGTCAGCTGCCGTCGCCACGCGCTGCTGGGCGGCGTGTTCCTGCGCCACGCGCGCGAGGCGGCGCTGGCCGACGAATTCATCGCCCGCCTGCGCATCAAGACCCCCAGCCGAGAGCAGGAAATCCGCCTGCTCTCGGGCGGCAACCAGCAGAAGGTGATCCTGGCGCGCTGGCTGGCCGAACCGGGCCTGAAAGTGCTGGTGCTCGATGAGCCGACGCGCGGCATCGACGTCGGCGCCAAGAACGACATTTACCGCATCATCCACGAAGTGGCCGCGCGCGGCTGCTGCGTGATCGTGGTCTCGAGCGAACTGCCCGAAGTGCTGGGCATTTCCGACCGCGTGGCGGTGATGCGCGACGGCCGCATCGTCGGCGAGCTGGCGCGGGCCGACGCCGACGAACAAGCGGTGCTGCGCCTGGCGCTGCCTGACACCGGCAACGACAACGATAACGATAACGACGGCGACAACGCCGATAACACCTCCCGGAGAACCGCATGAGCACCATCCCAGTCACCCACACCGGCGCCCCCGCGCCGGCAGGCCGCCAGCGCGCGCTCCTGATCGAATACAGCATGCCGCTGGCGTACGCGGTGCTGTTCGCCGTGCTGGCGGCCACGGTCGATAACTTCTTCTCGGTCGCCAACGTGGTCGGCCTGATGCTGTCGGTGGCGCAGATCGGCATGGTCGCCTGCACCATGATGCTGTGCCTGGCCTCGCGCGACTTCGACCTGTCGGTCGGCTCCACCATCGCCTTTGCCGGCGTGCTCGGGGCCATGGTCCTGGAGCGCACCGGCAGCGTGGCGCTGGCGGTGGGCGCCGGCCTGGGCGCGGGGGCACTGATCGGCGCCGGCAACGGCGTGCTGATTGCGTACCTGCGCGTCAATGCGCTGATCGCCACCCTGGCCACCATGCTGATGGTGCGCGGACTGGCGTTCATCGCCTCGCAAGGGCAGGCGGTGGGCATCAACTCCGACGCCTTCATCGCGTTCGGCGATGCCCAGGTGTTCGGGCTGCCGCTGCCGGTGCTGGTGGCCGGCGCCTGCTTCCTGATTTTCGGCGTGCTGCTCAATCATACGGTCTTCGGGCGCAACACCCTGGCCATCGGCGGCAACCCGGAAGCGGCGCGCCTGGCCGGCGTCAAGGTCGAGAAGCTGCGCGTGTGGATCTTTCTGCTGCAAGGGCTGGTGACGGCGCTGGCGGGGCTGATCCTGGCGTCGCGCATCACCAGCGGCCAGCCGAATGCGGCCCAGGGGTTCGAACTCGATGTGATTTCGGCGTGCGTGCTCGGTGGCGTCTCGCTCCAGGGCGGCAAGGCGCGCATCTTCGGTGTGCTGATCGGGGTACTGATCATGGGGACCGTGGAGAACGTGATGAATCTGCTGAACGTCGACTCGTTCTACCAGTATCTGGTACGCGGCTCGATCCTGCTGGCCGCCGTGCTGCTCGATCAGCTCAAGGCACGGGGCGAGCGCCGCACATAAGCGAGGATAATGGTTGTCGGAACGTCAGATGTCATATGTGTTGACGTTTTGCTTACTGTACATATATCATCGGCATCCCTGATTTCCGACAGACACCTATGCCTGATCCACGCTCCGACCGATTTGTCCGCTCGCACCTCAAGACCCGCCACCTGGTGCTGCTGGTCGAACTGGGCCGGCACGGCTCCATCATGCACGCGGCGCAAGCCGCGAACCTGACCCAGCCCGCCGCCTCCAAGCTGCTCGGCGAACTCGAGCACGCGCTCGGCGTGCAGCTGTTCGAGCGCCTGCCGCGCGGCGTGGCGCCCACCTGGTACGGCCAGGTGCTGATCCGCCGCGCCGGCGCGGCCCTGGCCGAGATGGACGCCGCCCACCAGGAAGTGATGGAACTGCTCTCCGGCCTGCGCGGCCGGGTCGATGTGGGCACCGTGCTCACGCCGTCCACCAGCCTGGTGCCCGAGGCGGTCAACCTGCTCAAATCGCGCCACGCGCGCGTGCACGTGTCGATCACCGTCGATACCAGCAAGATCCTGGTGCAGCGCCTGCGCGCCGGCGAACTCGATCTGGTCGTCGGACGCATTCTCGACACGGGCGCCGCCTCCGAACTGTATTTCGAGCCGGTCACCGATGAACCCCACAGCCTGATCGTGCGCGCCGGCCATCCGCTGGCTGAGCGCACCGATCTCACGCTCGACGAACTGGCGCGCCAGGGCTGGATCTTGCCGCCCAACGGCAGCATCCTGCGCGACCGTCTGACCGCCTTGTTCCTCGCGCGCGGCCTGGAACCGCCGGCCGAAACGGTCGAAACGCTGGCCCTTCCCGTGATCGCGCACCTGCTGACCGGCAGCGACATGGTGGTAGCGCTTCCGCTGGAACTGGCGCAGCCCTACCTGCAAACGGGCCTGCTGACCGTGCTGCCGTTCGACCTGAACATTCGCATGGACATGTACGGCATCATCACGCGCCGCCACCACCAGCTCTCGCCCGGCGCCGAGAGCATGCTGGCCACGATGCGCGAAGTGGCGGCCCTGCGCTATCCACCGTCCCAAGCTATATGATTTAAGCATGCTTTTTTGTAAATAAGCAATTGGAATCATATCCCTGGAGTCCGTACGATCCTGACCATGACCCGGATTCGCGGACAGCAAAGCGAACTGGGCGTGGCAGCACCATACAACCCAGGAGACCCGTATGAAACAGAAGAAACTCAGTTGGCTGATCGCGAGCCTGTTCGCCTTGCCGCTCGCCGCGGCGGACGCCCGCGCCCAAGCCGACGAGGTACAGCAAGTGACGGTGTCCGGTATCCGTTCGTCGGTGCGCAATGCGCTGGCGGTCAAGGAAGCGTCGGACAGCATGGTCGAAGTGATCGCCTCCGAAGACATCGGCAAGCTGCCCGACACCACCATCGCCGAATCGCTTGCGCGCCTGCCCGGCCTGTCGTCCGGCATCGACCGCGGCAATGCCAGCCAGGTGGTGGCGCGCGGCCTCGGCCCGCGCTTCATCGGCGCCACCCTCAACGGGCGCGAACTGGCCACGTCGGAACCGGATCGTTCGGTGCGTTTCGAGCAGTTTCCGTCCGAGTCGCTCAGCGGCGCCACCGTCTACAAGACCCAGTCGGCCGAACTGGTGGAAGGCGGCGTGGCCACCACGATCGACCTGAAAACCGTGCAGCCGCTCAAATACAGCGGCCGCCAGGCTTCGCTGCGCGCCGATGCGCTGTACTACGCGCTGGGGCGCGATATCCCGGGCGCGAAGAAAACCGCGCCGCGCGTGGGCGGCATCTACCTCGACCAGTTCGTCGACAAGTCGCTCGGCGTGGCGCTGGCGTTCAGCTACCAGGACCAGCCATCGCTGCAAAAAAACAAGGATCACTGGGGCTTCAACGAAAACAATGCGGGCGACATCGATGGCGACGGCAAGGTCGACAAAACGCCGTGGGGCTTCCAGGACAAGGTCTTGCGCGGCACCGACGAACGCTCCAGCGTGCTGGGGAAAGTCGAATGGAAGAGCGGCGAGAGCCTGCTCACCGCCGACGCCTACTACGCCCTGGCCAGGATCCGCGAGCCGGGCCTGCAGCACTGGAGCGGCGACATCGGCAACTGGGACAACGGCCAGAAGGGCCGCTACAGCAAGCTCGATATCCGAAACGGTTACGTGGCCGGCGCCAGCGTGGCCGATATGGGCTTCAGCAACCACGATACGCTGTGGGTGCAGGACACCAGCACCCTGGCGCTGGGCGTGAACGGCAAAACCACGGCCGGCGCCTGGAAGCTCGAGGCGGACCTGTCCACCTCGCGCGCGCAGCGCGACAGCCAGTGGCGCGACCTGCGCCAGTTCAGCCGCGGCACAGGCACCCTCAGCTGGGCCTTCACCGGCGGCGAGCAGCAATCGTTCTCGCTCGGCCAGGACAGCGGCAACCCGGCCAATTTCTGGGGGCCGACCATGCACATCGATACCGACGGCCGCCTCAAGGACGAACTGGGCGCGCTGCACCTGAACGCGGCGCGCGATATCGAGCTCGGCCCGGTCAAGCGCCTCAAGTTCGGCGCGCGCGCCACCCACCGCGAAAAATCGTACGGCCAGACCACGTGGCAGGTCGCCCCGATCGCGGCGATTCCCGACGCGGACTACGAGACCGTCAACGTGGCCGGCATGGCGCCCTACATCGCCCTGCGCGACTTCGGCGCCAGCACGGCGGCCGCCTTCGGGCCGGGCGCTTTCGACGCGGCGGGCCGCCCGCGCACCCAGAACGACCTTCTGTCGGGCTGGAAGGTGCGCGAGCGCGGCGCCTCGCTGTACGGCCAGGCCGACCTCGATGGCACGCTGTTCGGCAAAACCTTCCGTGGCAATGCCGGCCTGCGCGTGGTCCACACCACACAGACCGGCGAGGGCATGCAGGCGCTCAACGGTGCCGCACCCACGGCGGTCGGCGACGGCACTTCCTACACCGAAGTGCTGCCGAGCGTGAACCTGATTTTCAATGTGGACGAGACGCAGGAACGCCAGGTGCGCTTCTCCATCGCCCGCGCCATGTCGCGCGCGCCGCTCGACGAAATGCGCGCCTCGCGCAACCTGAACGTGGACGCCAATCCCACCCAGCCGCTGACCGGCGGCGCCGGCAATCCGCAGTTGAAACCCATGCTGGCCGACCAGATCGACCTGGCTTACCAGTGGTACTTCGACAAAGGCGCGCTGCTGTCGGCGGGCCTGTTCTACAAGGATATCAGCCGCTACATCGGCATCACCAGCGACAAGACCACGCTGGACGGGCGCGGCGCGCTGGTGACACGTTCGGTCAACGGCAAGGGCGGCAATATCCGCGGGGTCGAGCTGGTGTACCAGCAATCCTTCGCCAACGGCCTTGGACTCTCCGGAAACTACGCCTACACTGCCAGTAACATCCACGAAAATATCCCGGCCGCCAAACCGTTCCCGATCGAAGGGCTGATGAAGCACAACGGCGGCCTGACCGTCTGGTACGAAAAAGCCGGCTACGAGGCACGCATGTCGGCCAACTATCACAGCGCTTTTGTGCGCAACCCGACCTGGGGCGCGGGCCAGCTGGTCGACAACGACGCCGAAACCTATGTCGCGCTGTCATTCGCCAAGCACCTCACGCCGAAACTTCAGCTGCGTTTTGGTGTCGATAACGTGACCAACCAGAAGGTGGTCTACACCAGCGCGAACAATCCGTACGAGCAGGAAGTGACGGAGTTCGGGCGCCGCTTCAATCTCGGCTTATCGTACAAACTATGAGAGGAACCATGCATACGCAATTACTTGGTATCGACTGGGGAACCAGCAACCGCCGCGCCTATCTGGTCGGACGCGACGGCAAGTGTCTCGCGCGCCATGCGGACGACCAGGGCATGCTGGCCGTCGGCGGCGACTTCGCCGGCTCGCTGGCGGCGCTGCGCGCCAGCATGGGCGTCGGCGCCGCCATCCCGGTGGTCATGTCCGGCATGGTCGGTTCGGCCAGCGGCTGGCAGGAAGTACCTTATCTGGATACCGGCGTGCCGCTGACCGCGCTGCCGGCCCATCTGGCGCCTGTGGCGGGCCACCCCGGCTGCTTCATCGTGCCCGGCTACTGCACGCGCGATGGCGCGGTCGATGTGATGCGCGGCGAAGAGACGCAACTGCTCGGCGCCGCCGGGCGCGGCCTGAGCGACGGCTGGGTGGTGCTGCCGGGGACCCACAGCAAGTGGGTCTTCCTGCGCGGCGGCCGCGTCGACCAGCTGGTGACCTACATGACCGGCGAACTGTTTGCGATGCTGGCCGCCGGCGGTACCCTGGCCGCGCTGATGGCCGGCGGCCCGGACGACGCCAGCGCCTTTGCCGCCGGCCTGCAGGAAGCGCGGCGCGCGCGGCCGCTGTCGAACGCGCTGTTCGGCGTGCGCGCGCGCGTGGTGTCGAAGACCATGGCGGCGGCGCAGGCGCGCTCGTTCGTCAGCGGCCTGCTGATCGGCACCGAGTTCGTGGCGGCGCAGGGCCATGCCGACAGCGCCATCGACATCATCGCTTCGCCCGCGCTCAGTGCGCGTTACGAGCGCGCGGCCGAGCACTACGGCATGCCGGCGCGCGCGCACGATCCGGACGAAGTCTACCTGGCCGCGCTGGCCCACTTTTTTGAAAGGCTCTGATCATGGACCTGACCCACTTCAATCCGCCGCTGGTCGCCATCTTGCGCGGCCTGCAAGCGCGTGACGCCGAGGCGGCCGGCGCAGCCCTGTTCGGGGCCGGCTTTCGCCTGCTCGAAGTGCCCCTCAACCGCCCCGGCGCGCTCGAATCGATCGCGCTGCTCGCGCGCATGGCGCCGGCCGGCGCCATCGTCGGCGGCGGCACCATGCTCAGCGTGGCCGATGTGGACGCCGTGCATGCGGCCGGCGGACGCATGCTGGTCGCGCCGAATTGCAACACGGCCGTGATCGCGCGTGCGGCAGCATTGGGCATGCTGTGCGCGCCCGGCGTGGCAACGCCGACCGAAGCGTTCGACGCGCTCGGCGCCGGCGCCCACGCGCTCAAGATTTTCCCGGCCGAGATGGTCGGCTACGCCGGCCTGAAAGCCTTCAAGACCGTGCTCCCGCCGGGCACGCCCCTGTGGCCGGTCGGCGGCGTGTCGCCGGAAACCATGCCCGCCTGGGTCGCGGCCGGGGCCACCGGCTTCGGCATCGGCGGCGCCTTGTATGCACCGGGCGTGACGCCGGGCGAACTGGGTGCGCGGGCCGCGGCGTTCGTCGCCGCGTGGCAGGCCACCCGGGCCAGCTAGCAGCAGCGGTCGACATGCCGCGTGCATGAACAGTCGAAGTGCATCAGCAGCCGCATAGGCAGAAGCAGCGCTCAACAACAAGAAAAAGGAAATACCATGGAATTTGCGAATTACCCGAGCCTGGCCGGCAAGGCCGTCTTCGTGACCGGCGGCGGTTCGGGCATCGGGGCCGATATCGTGGCCGCCTTTGCGCGCCAGGGCGCGCGCGTGGCGTTCGCCGACCGCGATATCGCCTCGTCCACCGAGCTGGTCGACGGCCTGGCCGGCACGGTGGCGCACACGCCGTACTTCATCGGCTGCGACCTGTCCGATATCGATGCGCTGCGCGCCAGCGTGAAGGCGGCCGGCGAAAAGCTGGGCGACTTCGATGTGCTGGTCAACAATACCGCCAACGACGAGCGCCACGATTTCCTGCAGGTCAGTCCAGAGTACTTCGACGACAAGGTCGCGATCAACCTCAAGGTCGCGTTTTTCGCGGCCCAGGCGGTGATGGAAGGCATGCAGCGGCGCGGCGGCGGGGCCATCATCAACCTCGGCTCGACCGGCTGGAAGAACAAGGTGGCCGGCTATCCGGTGTACGCGGCAAGCAAATCGGCCGTGAACGGCCTCACGCGCAGCCTGGCGCGCGAATTCGGCAAGAGCGGCATCCGCGTCAACACGCTCACGCCGGGCTGGGTCATGACTCCGCGCCAGCTCGACACATGGGTCGACCCGGCCGGCGAGCGCGCCATGGATGAACACCAGTGCCTGCCGGGACGCATCGTCGGACAGGATGTGGCCAGCATGGCGCTGTTCCTGGGCGCGCACGACAGCCGCATGATGACGGCCCAGGAATTTGTCGTCGACGCCGGCTGGACCTGATTCCGCGATCGTTTCAACGGTGCGCCAAGTTGCGAATATTACAAGTTAAAATCAGTGGAAGGAACAACATGGCGCATTGAGGGGATGATTTTTGGTTACTTGGCTATATGACGAGGCGGGCAGGGCGTCCGCCATCCTGGACGAATTCTGCTTGCGCACCATCGGCGGGGAGCCGGCTGGTTTCGTGTTCGGCCTGAGCGCGTTTTCGCTCAAGGGCGAGCACATCGGCTGGTTCGAGGATGGCGTGTTCTACGATGTCGAGAACCGCATCCTCGGCTTCCTGGCGGGCGCCAGGGGCATGGCGCACGACGTTCCCGTGCTGTTGCCGCCGCCGCCCGAGCCTGCGTTTCGCAAGCGTCCGAACGTGCCGACCCTGCGCGCGCGGCCGCTGCGCCGGGCCGCCGGCGGCTGGTCGCGCCATGCGCTGTCCGCGTACTTCAATTCCGGCGCCCCCCTGGCGCCGGTGGCGGCGCTGCTGCCCGCGGCGCGCGCCGCACGCAATGATCTGCCGGGCTGATTGCGCGCGCGTGTTGTCATCCGCCGACGTTGGACAAACCGTACGTCGCATGTCGTTACATAATGATACGATTACGCACGCGCCACCGCTTTACCGTGTGCGTGCTTTCATTATCGGCGACAACAACTCGGGCACTGGATGCGTCTGACATTTGATTTCCTCTCCAACGGCGGAGAACTCGGCGCCCTGATGCGCGCCAAGGACTGGAGCACCACGCCCCTCGGTCCCCCCGAACACTGGCCAACGCTGCTCAAGAGCACGATCCGCCTGATCCTCACCTCCCGCCATCCGATGTTCCTGTGGTGGGGCGGCGAGCTGGTGCAGTTCTATAACGACGCCTACCGGCTGACCATGGGTCCGGAGCGCCATCCGTGTGCGCTGGGCCAGCGCGGGCGCGACTGCTGGGAAGAAATCTGGCCCATCATCGGCCCGCAGATCGAGACGGTCATGGCCGGCGGCGGCAGCACCTGGCACGAAGACCAGCTGGTGCCGGTCACGCGCCACGGCAAGCGCGAGGATGTCTGGTGGACCTACGGCTACAGCCCGATCGAAGACCACGATGGCGTGCACGGGGTGCTGGTGGTGTGCAACGACGTCACGGCCCAGCACAATGCCAAGGCGGCGCTGGAACGGATGAACCTGGCCCTGACCGAACAGATCGCCCAGCGCGAGCAGGCGCAGCGGCTCGAAGCCATCCAGACCGGACAGCGCCTGCGCGCCGAACAGGCCCTGCGCGAGCAGCGCGAAGCCGAAACCACGCGCCTGCGTTCGCTGTTCGAGCAGGCGCACGGCTTCATGTGCATCCTGCGCGGGCCGGAGCATGTCTTTGAATTTGCCAATTCGGCCTACCTGCGCCTGGTGGGCGAGCGTCCGCTGATCGGCAAGAGCGTGCGCGAGGCGCTGCCCGACATCGTCGGCCAGGGATTTTTCGAGCTGCTCGATGCGGTGTATGCCAGCGGCAAGCCGTACAAGGCGGGCGACCTGCGCATCGAACTGCGCACCACGCCCGACAGCGGGCCGGTCCAGGCCTACATCGACTTCGTGTACCAGCCGATCATCGAAGACGGCAGCGTGAGCGGCATTTTCGTGCAGGGCTTCGACGTCACCGACCGCACCATGGGGCGCCAGGCGCTGCAGCGCAGCGAACTGCGCCTGAAAGAAGGCATGAAAGTGGCGCGCATGGTGGTGTGGGACTGGGACCTGGCCAGCAATGAGGTCTTGTTCTCCGATAACGCGCCCGAACTGTTCGGCGAAAACTGGACCGACATGCGCAGTCTGTGGGATTTTCTCGATCCCGCCGATCTGCAAAGGATGGAACTTGCGCGCAGCGAGGCGATCAAATCGAATGGCAGCTACGGCGAGGTAGTGCGCCTGCGCCGGCCCGACAATGGCCAGACCGTCTGGCTGCAGGTGTACGCCACCGTGGTGCCGGACGAGGCCGGCAATGCAAGGTGCATACGCGGCGTGTCGATCGATGTCAGCGCCCGCAAGCGCGCCGAGGAATCGTTGCGCGAGGCGGGGCGCCACAAGGATGAATTCCTGGCGATGCTGTCGCACGAGCTGCGCAATCCGCTCGCGCCGATCCGTTCGGCCGCGCACTTGCTGGCCATGGCGCCAGACAATGCCTCGCGCGTGAAGATGTCGAGCGTCATCATTGAGCGCCAGGTCAACCATATGACCAGTTTGATCAACGATCTGCTGGACGTGTCGCGCGTGAACACGGGGCTGGTGGTGCTCGACAAGCAGCCGATCGACCTGCACCAGGTGGTGCTGGAGTCGGTCGAGCAAACCCAGCCGCTCATTTCCGAGCGCGGCCATACGCTCAGCCTCGACGTGCCCGGCGAAGGCGAGGTTGCCGTGTGGGGCGACCGCAAGCGGCTGGTGCAGGTGCTGACCAACCTGCTGCACAACGCGGCCAAGTACACGCAGCCGGGTGGGCGCATCATGCTCGAGATCAGCCATCACGCCGACACGGTCGAGCTGCACGTGCGCGACAACGGCATTGGCCTCGATGCCATGCTGATGCCGCACATTTTCGACCTGTTCACGCAAGAAAAACGCTCGTCCGACCGTTCCCAGGGCGGGCTGGGCCTGGGACTGGCGCTGGTGCGCAGCCTGGTATCGCTGCATGGCGGCCATGTGACGGCGGCCAGCCCGGGGCCGGGGGAGGGCGCGACCTTCTCGGTGTACCTGCAAAAGCACGCCGCGCCCGGCGGGGCCGGCGGTTCAGGCCGCGGACCCCGCCACCACGAGGGCGAAGGGCTGCGCCTGATGCTGGTCGACGACAACAAGGATGCCGCGAACGCCATGGCCATGGTGCTGGAGTCGGCCGGCCACGTGGTGATGGTCGAGCATGATCCGCATCGGGCGCTGGAAAGCGTGGGCAGCTTCGGGCCGGACGCCTGCCTGCTCGACATCGGCCTGCCCGGCATGGACGGCAACGAATTGGCGCGCCGGCTCAGGGCCAGCACGCACGCGCGCGGCGCCACCCTGATCGCCGTGACCGGCTACGGCAACAAATACGACAAAGCCAGCGCGGTGCAGGCCGGTTTCGACCATTATTTCGTCAAGCCGGCCAATACGGCCGAGCTGATCGGCGTACTGGCCCGGATCAAGCCGGTTGCCAGCGCCAACCAGGCGATGCCGGCCGAGGCCGGAGCGCACGGCTGACGGCGCGCATGCGACGTGGGTAAAGGCCGCGCGCGACGCGCCATTTGGCGTATCGAAAGCGCAACATCGCAAGCGCGATGGTAAAGTTTGGCTTCGTCCATCTCACAGTCAGCCCACATGCCCGCGCCGCTTTTTATCATTCTCAATGCCGGATCTGGTCACGCGGAAACGGAACTCCAGCGTACAACCATCGAAGACCTGCTCACCGCCGCCGGACGCGAGTTTGAACTGGCCGTGCTCGAGCAGGCCAGCGAGCTGGCCGGCATCGCGAAGCACATGGCCGCGCGCGCACGCGACACCGGGGGCGTGCTGGTCGCCGCCGGCGGGGACGGCACCATCAACACCGTCGCGCGCGCGGCGGTGGACAGCGGCTGCCAGTTCGGCGTGCTGCCGCAGGGCACCTTCAACTATTTCGGCCGCACCCACCAGATTCCGGAAGACCTGGCCGAGGCCGTGCAGGCGCTGCTGACGGCGCGCGTGGAGCCGGTGCAGGTGGGGCTGGTCAACGACAAGGTTTTCCTGGTCAACGCCAGCATCGGCCTGTATCCCAAGCTGCTCGAAGAGCGCGAGATCGACAAGAAACAGTACGGACGCAGCCGGCTGGTGGCCCTGCTGTCGGCCCTCAAGACGGTGCTCGGTTCCTACCGGCATTTGCACATCACCGTCGAGCTCAACGGCAAGACGCGCACTCTGCGCACCTCCACCCTGTTCGTCGGCAATAACCGTTTGCAGATGGAGCAGGTCGGCATTGCGCCGCTGGCCGAGCGCATCGAGGATGGCAAGCTGGCCGCGCTGGCGCCCCAGGTGGTGGGCAAGTTCGGCATGCTGGCCCTGCTGCTGCGCGGCGCGCTCGGGCGCCTGGGCGACTCGCCCGATCTGCACGCCTTCGGCCTGACCAGCATGACGGTCAAGCAGCGCGGGCTGGTTGGGCGGCGCCGGATCAAGGTCGCCATCGATGGCGAGGTCACGCATCTGAACGCGCCGCTGGTGTTCCGGGTGCTGGAAGGGCAGCTGTTGCTGCTCAAGCCCGCGCCGGCGACCGAGGCCGACCAGGAGCCGCTGGCGCTCGCTTCCTGAACCGTTGTAGCCCGCGTTCGCCGCGCATGTTGCCTTTCAGAAATTTCGTACACGTGGTCGACAGCGCGCGTATTGACTGGTCTACAATGCCGTCTTTCCGTACGACTTTTTCGACCATGAACGCTTTCAACCTGATGCGCAGCACCCACCGCCACCCGTCCGCCATCCTGCTGATGGTGCAACTGCTCGGCATGCTTCTGTATCCCTTCATCGAATCGACGCCGAGCGGGCTGGTGGTGTTCAACGCCTTCGGCATCGTCGTGCTCGGCTTCACCACGCGCATGGTGCGGCGCACGCCCGGCCACGCCTGGATCAGCGCCGGCATCGCCTTGCCGATCATCGTGCTGCTGGTGCTGCAGATGCTATTCGGGCGCGCGGACCTGCTGCCATGGTCGTCGGCGCTCGAAGCGCTGTTCTACTTCTACGCCGCGGCCAGCCTGATTGCCTACATGATGGAAGACCGCCTCGCGACCACCGACGAACTGTTCGCCGCCGGCGCCACCTTCACCCTGATCGCCTGGGGCTTCACCCACCTGTTCGTGCTGGTGCAGGCCATGCATCCCGGGGCCTACGCCGCCGCCGTCAACGCGGCCGACGCGCGCACCTGGACCGAACTCAATTACCTCAGCTTCGCGCTGTTATCGAGCACCGGCATCGGCGACGTGATTCCGCTCACGGCGCATGCGCGCGCGCTGGCCAGCGTCGAAATGTTCGTCGGCCTGATTTACCTGGCGGCGGTGGTCTCGCGCCTGATCGGCTTTACCCTGCAGCAGACCCAGACCAAGGACGGGCGCGACTAAGCGTTCTGTTTCCCCATCTGCGCCTGCACGATGCCCCCGACGGTGGCCAGTGCCGCCTCGGCGCGCGCGTCCCACGCATGGCCGTAGTTCAGGCGCAGGCAGTTTTCAAACCCCGGCTGCGGCGAAAAGATCGGTCCCGGCGCGACGCTGATGCCCTGCGCCAGCGCGGCCGCGTGCACCGCCAGCGCATCGACCGCGCCCGGCAGCTCCAGCCATAACAGATAGCCGCCCTTGGGGCGCGTGACGCGCGTGCCCTCGGGGAAGTGGCGCCGCACGGCTTCCATGAACAGCGCCTGCTGCGAGGCCAGCGTGTGGCGCAGCAGGCGCAGATGGCGGTCGTAGCCGCCTTTTTCCAGGTACAGCGCCAGCGCGCCCTGGGCCGGGGCGCAGGTGGTCAGGGTGCTGGCCAGCTTCTGGCGCGCCAGCTGGCGCGTGAAGCGTCCGCCCGCCACCCAGCCGACCCGGTAGCCGGGCGCCAGGCATTTCGAGAACGATGAACAGTGCATCACCAGGCCCCCGGTATCGAAGGCCTTGGCCGGCAGCGGGCGCTTGTCGCCGAAATAGAGCTCGCCGAAGACATCATCCTCGATCAGCGGCACCTGGTAGCGCGCCAGCAGGCGCACCAGGTCGCGCTTTTTCTCGTCGGGCATCAGGCTGCCGAGGGGATTCTGGAAGTTCGTCATCAGCCAGCAGGCTTTGGGGCGGTGCCGTTCGAGCGCGCGTTCGGCCGCGGCCAGGTCCATCCCGTCGCGCGGGTGGGTCGGCACCGCGATCGCTTCCAGGCCCTGGCGCTCGATCGCCTGCAGCGAGCCGTAAAAGGCCGGCGACTCGATCAGCACCGCATCGCCCGGACGCGCCAACGCCATCAGGCACAAGCTCAGTGCTTCGAGCGCGCCGTTGGTGACGACGATATCGTCGGCGTGCACGGTCATCCCGTCGATCAGGTAGCGCAGCGAGATCTGGCGCCGCAGGCGCGCGTTGCCCGGCGTGAGATCGTCGACGCTGGCCCACGGGTCGAGCTGCTGCACGCTGGTGCTCATCATCCGCGCCAGGCGCGCCAGCGGGAACAGCAGCGGGCTGGGAAAGGCCGAGCCGAACGGCACCACATCGCGCCGCATGGTGGTTTCGAGCAGGTCGAACACGCGTTCGCTCATGGCGATCGGCAGCGCATCTTCGGCCGGACGCGAGGCCGTATCCGGTTCCGGCGGCAGCCGCGCGGCGCCGACGCTGACGAAATAACCCGAGCGCTCGCGGGCCTGCACCAGGCCCTGGGCCTCGAGCGTGTAATAGGCTTCGAAGACGGTGGCCGGACTCACGCCGCGGCTGGCGCTGGTCTTGCGTACCGACGGCAAGCGGTCGCCCGGCTGCAGCACGCCGCTGAGGATCGATTCGGAGATATCGCGCGCGAGCGCTTCGTAAAGTTTCATGGTGCGGCAAGGGCCAGGCGGGGCGACGTGGGGGAAGTGCTGCATCTTAAATCATATTTCCCCGCCTGGCGTTCCCAGCGGCATGGCGTGGTTTTGTTCATTTGTTGCCGACATCGATGCATTGCCTAGCTACGGCGCGCCGGCTCGCGTGTCTGGCCATGCGCGCGTGCGCGTTCGCACGCCAACGCCCAACCGGGGTCAGAGCTCTAATTAGAAACTAATTGCCGAATCGGCAATGAATCCCGTTTTTGTAAGGCGCGATGGCGATTGAGTGAACAAAATTTGGGGAAGGCCCGGATTGTTCGTCGTCGCGCGGGAAATGTTTCGAGTCAGAGGTCTGACCCCGGTTGGGAAATTATGACGTCGAGTAATGGGGCGGCGCCCGCACGCGCGCCGAACGGCGCGACGGCAGTGGCGGCGGCATCGACGCACGCCTGGTGCACCCGATCGAGCCGCTCAGCGTGCGCGAGCCTGCGCACGACCTTCTGAGGACGCGCCGTCAGGTATTGCGGAAGATGATTTCCTTCATCCGCTGCAGGCGCGGGTAGACCACCGGCACCGTCAGCATGGTGCTGGCAATCGCCATCAGGAGCAGGGCGGTGAAGGTTTCGCTGGTGATGATCTGTTTGTCGAGCAGGATGTTGACGAAGATGATCATGATCAGCGCCTTGGTCTGCAGCAGCCAGCCGATGATGCCCGCTTCGCCCTTTTTCCAATTGAGGATGCGCCCCGCGATATGGGCGCCAATCAGTTTGCCGCCGACCGAGGCCACCAGCAGCGCCCCGGCCGCGATGAAGACCGCGGCGCTGCCCATGTCCCAGTTGGTGCGCAGCCCGGTGCTGAGAAAGTACACCGGCATGATCGCCAGCAGCACGTGGTGGCGCATCAGGTCCATCTTGGCCTGGTCGAACCAGTGCGCGTCCATCACCGCGCCGGCCAGGAAGGCGCCGACCATGAAGTGCAGGCCGGCCCAGTCGGCGCCGAAGCCGCACAGTGCGAGCCAGATCAGGCCGACATACCAGCGGTCGCGTTCCGCCAGCCAGACCATCAGGCGGCGGTAGCCGACCGTGGCGATGCCGAAGGCGAGCAAAAAGCCCAGCTGGCGCCCGACCCGGTCCCAGTCGAGCAGGATCAGGGCCAGCACGCCCCAGATGGCGATGTCGTCCAGGCTGGCGTAGCGCAGGATGCGCTGGCCGATCGGCTGGCGCAGGATGTCGAGCTTTTCCATCAGCAGGATCAGGATCGGCAGCGCCGTGACCGCGCATGCCATGCCGACGCCGACCACGAACTGCCAGGTCATCGCCTTGGGCCCGATCCAGCCTGCGTAGCCGAGCATCCCGGCCGCGACCGCCGCGCCGAAGGCCAGCGGCACGCCCAGCGCCAAGGCCGAGGTAATCGTGGTTTCGCGGCGGTGGGCCCAGGCTTGCTTGAGGTCGAGCTCGATGCCGGCGATCATCACGAAGATCATCACCGCCCACCACGCGATCCCGTTCATGGCCAGCATGACGGAAGGGTTGAAGATGAATTTGTAGTAATCCGGATAAATCGCCCCCATCACGCCCGGCCCGAGCAGCACACCCGTGATGATCTGCACCACCACCAGCGGCGCGTAATAGTCGGTCTTGCAGACCCGCCAGACGAGATAGGGAATGGAGAAAATAAGGAGCATCGCGAGGAGAAAGATCTCCGTCGTGTTCATTGTTGTGTGCATGGGACTGTCTCGTTCTTGTTGTCGTGTGCGCGCGAGTGTGGTCCTCGCGCTGCTTGTTTGCCCCAGCAAAAATTGCGTAGTAAAGTTTCAGAAAAGGGCGAGCCCATGCTATCTCAACAATTGAGTAAGTTCAACAATTATGTTGGGAAGGCATTGACTGCAGATTGGTCGTCGTTATGAAATTGGCTGCGGATATCGCACCGCTGTATCTGGACAGAAAGGTGCCGGCGAATATGGCGCATCAGGTGACGATATTTGCCCTGCCCGCACAGCGATGTGGGCGCGAGGTGCCAGCCTCACCGCCGGCTGCGGCGATGAGGCTGGGCTTCGTATTACAGATGCCGCGAGGCGCCGATCATGGCCGCCAGACCGGCCGGGCCTTGGTGTTGATGTCGGTAGCCGATCCCACATTGGAGGTGGCGTCGACGAAGCCCGACCGGTTCCCTGAACTCAGATTGAGGCCCGTTCCGCGGTACTCCACATCGCCGTACAGGTTCAAGGTGCCGGATGCGACCTGGGCGCGCTCGAAGAAACCGAGCGGATAGAACGTGGTGCGTACCTGGGCCGAGCCGCCCACGATAAAGGCGTTGTCGCCATTGTTGCCCCTCTCGCCGATCACGCTCAAGCCGCCCACCGTCCCACCCGATACCGTGCCGTTGGCAATGATGGCCTGGTCTTCGATGCGGGCATTGCCAGTCACCGAGTTCCCCGCAAGTACCGTGGCATACGGGCCGACATAAACGCTCGCCGGCGTCGTGGACGGCGCGCAGCCGCCGCCGTTGGCATGACGCGCCGTGCCCGATGGGCAGGGGTCGCGCTGGCCGTTCTGGAAGCCCTGCGGCCAGGCGTTGGCCAGTTCGATCATGTAGGGGTAGCGCCAGATGCTCCCGTACTCCTGTTCTGCGACGATGGTCTTGAACACCGCCGGCGTGGCCGTCACCACCAGGAACAGCGGCTCGCCCGCATTGACCTTGTAGGTCAGGTTGGCGTCGAGGCCCTTCTGCAAGGCGCTGTAGCGCGGCGCGGTGAACTGCGCGTTGGTGGCCACCAGGCCCCAGCGGAAATCGGCGTCTGATCCGGGCTGGTTCACGCCGCGGAACTTGACGGTAACCGTGGTGGCGCCGCTGGCCGGATACAGGCGCACCACGTTGTAGCCGAAACGCTGCGGCGCGCCGTAGTGCGGCGAGACGAAGCGGCGGTTGCTGGTCCAGTTGGTGTCGAGCGATTCGAGCGGCATCAGGCGGTGCAAGCGCTCGGACTTGTCGGTCTGGGTGATATTGCCGTAGGCGTTGCGGAAGGCGTCGGGCGTGGACTTGTAGTCCCACGTTACGTTGTGCATGGCCCAGTCGCCGAAGAAGTCGTTGAGCTGCGAGATGCTCCATCCGCGCGACTTCTGGATGTTGGTGAACGGGTCCGGGCCCGGGGTGGTGAAGATCTGGTTGGTCGCGGCCGGGCACTGCTTGTCCTTCAGGTACTCCATGAACTGCCAGTTGCAGTAGCGGTCGCGGGTCGATCCGAGATACAGGTGCGGCGCGTTGACCAGCATCTCGGAGCAGTGAGTCTCGTTCTTGTATTCAGGGAGCTGGTGCGGCGTGTAGTTCGCGTGGCTCTCGGCGATCCAGCCGCAGGTGTTCGAGTCCGGGCAGCCAAGGCCGCCGTTGTAGGCCATCCAGAACTGCCAGGCGTGGGTGAACTCGTGGGTCAGGCCCCAGTGGTCCTTCAAGGCGCCAGGGCCGATCCACATGCCGACCCGGTCGCGCGCCCAGCCACCGGCGGTCAGGCCGTCGGTTGAATGGATGTGGATCGACGGCTTGATCTTGTTGGCCGTGTTGTAGAACGGCTCGGGCATGTACAGGTTGCTGTTGAAGAGGTTCTGCCACACCGTGTTTTCGAGCGTGTTCACCGCCAGATTGAGGTCGGCGTCGGACACTGTTTCGTCGGAGTAGAAGGCAAAGTGCGCCGATTCCTTGACCAGCCGGTAGTTGGCGCGGTCGGGGGAGGGGCCGCCCGCCGTCCAGGTGCCCGGTGTGGTGGCGGGCTTGCCGGTGTCGCAGCCGGTGGCCCAGACGGTCGTCGTGGTGCCCGCATCGACGACCGGCGTTGGCGTCGGTGTCGGAGTTGGTGTAGGCGTTGGCGTTGGAGTCGGAGTGGGTGTCGGCGTTGGAGTCGGAGTGGGCGTCGGAGTCGGAGTGGGCGTCGGCGTTACCGGACCAATCGCACAGTACTTCTTTTTACCCACGATCGGATCGCCAAAGGTCGCGTTGGTGCACGCCACATTGCCGGACAGGCTCTTGGTGACCCACTTGTTGCTGGCGCCGTAAGAAACGGAGCGCTTGCTGGCGCCGACAACACAGGTTCCGTTCTCGGCGGCGCACTTGGTGTAACCGCTTGGCCAATCGGCGGCGAACACCTGTGTTGAAGCGCCACAGGCCAGCAACGCGGTGGCGCTGGCGATGAAGGTTTTGCGAATGAAGTTCGTCATGTGTCTCCCTAGTGTTATTCAAAGATAAATTGTATGTTATCAGATGACTTGCATAATAGGTAACTATGTATTGACGGAAATATAAAATTCTCCCGCCGAGTGCACATTTGCCGCTCGGGCCGACGGTGATTGGACAGCTGCAGCCGGTGACGCGAGCGCATTGCCCGCCCATTCCCGGCAAAAGTAGCGGTATCGACCACATCCTGTGCTAGAATCTCGCCCGCTGCCCGGATGGTGAAACTGGTAGACACCCGAGACTTAAAATCTCGTGCTCGTAAGGGCGTGCCGGTTCGATTCCGGCTCCGGGCACCAGCAATGGCGGGGTTTTGAAGTTTTCGAAGCCCCGCCACCTATTCCGCAAATGCAGGTCTGTTCCGCAAAATCTCCTTTTTATCCCTGACCGATTCGCCGCTCTGGCGCCATCCGTGGTGAGCTGTGCTGCCGCCCGAGGTCGACTTCGAACTACCAGTTGGTGTAAACACAACAATGATCCCATTCCCATCGATTAAGCAGTTTCGTGATGTCATCCGGAATGTGCACAACAAAGCCCACTTTGTCGGGCTCGATTCGGCGGGCGAGCCCATCTACGACAACCGGCGGCCTGTTCCGGCCTTGCGTTTTCGCGGCTCGGTGAAGTTGCACGGCAGTAATGCCGCTGTCGTGTTCGGGCCAAACGGCATCGGCTTCCAGTCGCGCGAGCGGCTGCTGACGCTGGAGGACGACAACTTCGGCTTCCATGCTCATATGAGTGGGCACATGGACGAGCTGCGGCGTATCGCCGGCCTCATCGCGACACAGGCGCAGGTGTCGCCTTAGCCAGACACGCAGATGGTCATGTACGGCGAGTGGTGCGGCGGCACGATTCAGAACAAAGTCGCCCTGACCGGGCTGCCAACCATGTTCGTCGTTTCCGCGGTGTGGATTAACGGCAACTGGTACGACGTCGATACACTGGACTGCTTGTTCAGCGAGCCTGCGCGTATCCGCAGCATCGCCGACTTTCCCCAGTACGACATGGTGATCGACTTCGCGCAGCCGGCCCTGGCCCAGGGCATGTTGGGTGACATCACCCGGGCCGTCGAGCTGCGCTGCCCGGCAGGACTGGCGCTCGGCCGGGAGGGCGTGGGCGAGGGCGTCGTATGGCGGTGCCTCGATGAACCGGGCTCGGACTACTGGTTCAAGGTCAAGGGCCAGAAGCATTCCGCCTCGCGCGTGACCAAGCTGGCGGCCGTCAGCGTGGAGAAGATCGCCAAGACATCGGACTTCGTCGCCATGGCAGTGAGCGAGGCGCGCCTGAGCCAGGGTCTGCACAACCTCATTTATGAGCAGCGCAAGCCGTTCGATATGTCCGGCATGGCCGATTTCATTCGCTGGGTGGTCGGCGACGTGATGAAGGAGGAGGCGGACACGATCAGCGCAAATGGTTTCGACGCGCGCAAACTGGGCGAGCCAATCGCCGCCGTCGCGCGGCGCTGGTACTGCGCCCAGCTGGCTGACGCCGCCGGATCCTGAACGATCCGCTTCGCATTCCCCTGGCCCACGGGATGGTGTAGCATTCGTGGCGGCGCGCCGCAGTCCGGCCGCCGCAGTACTTACAAGGACACGAATTGAACATCACTATCAACGAGGAACTGCGTTCCTTCATCGACCCGCTCACCGCCAACGAATACGCCGCGCTCGAACGCAGCCTGCTGGCCGAGGGCTGCCGCGACGCCCTGGTTTTGTGGAACGATGTGCTCATCGACGGCCACAATCGCTACGAAATCTGCCAGAAGCACAACATCGAATTCAAAACCGTGCAGAACGCGACTTTCGCCACGCTCGACGACGTGATGCTGTGGATGATCGATAACCACCTGGCGCGCCGCAGCGTGTCGGACTACCAGCGCGGCGTGCTCGCCCTGCGCAAGAAGGATATCGTCGCCGCCCGCGTGGCGCAGCGCGCCGCCGAACCGGAGCAGAAGGCTGCCACGCAGGACGCGGCGGATGCGCCGAAGGTGCCCGAATCGCCGCCCTGGAACACGCGTGAAGACGTGGCCAAGGCCGCGCGCGTGTCGAGCAATACCATCAGCCAGATCGAACGTATCCAGAAGGCGGCCACGCCGCAGCTGGTCGAAGCGGTGCGCTCGGGGACCATCTCGATCAACGCCGCCGCCAACGTGGCTTCGCTGCCCGAATCGGTGCAGATCGCGGCCGTCGCCGGCGGCCGCAAGGAACTGCAGCAGGCAGCGCGCCAGGTGCGCGAGCAAAAGGCTTCGAGCCGTCCGCCGAAAGAGCCGGCAGCCGATGCCGAGACCGAACTGCGCGCCCAGGTAGCTACCCTGCGCGGTAAGGTCGACGCTCTGAGCGCCGAGAACCAGGCCCTCAAGGAGCGCCTCGCGGCCCTGGGCGACAGCAGCGAGTAGCAGCGCGGGCGGCAGCCTCGCATTCCCATTTTCGTCAGGAGATTCATCGATGTTTCGACCCATTCTCGTCTCGACACTGCTAGGCTGCGCCACCCTCGGCGCCACGCTGCCGGCCGGCGCCGCGCCTGATACCCGCGCCAGCGTTTCGTCCGAACAGGCGCGCTGGAACAAGACCGCCAAGCGCGTGACCATCATGCGCGACAAGTGGGGTATTCCCCACGTGTTCGGCAAGACCGATGCCGACGCCGTCTTCGGCCTGCTGTACGCGCAGGCGGAGGACGATTTCAACCGGGTCGAACTCAATTACATCAACGCGCTGGGCCGCCTGGCGGAAGTCGAAGGCGAGGCCGAAATCTGGCGCGACCTGCGCATGAAGATGTACATCACGCCGCAGGACATGAAGGCCAAATACGCGGCTAGTCCGGCGTGGCTCAAGAAGCTCATGGTCGCCTTTGCCGATGGCCTGAACTTTTACCTGCACACCCATCCCGAGGTCAAGCCGCGTCTGATCACGCATTTCGAGCCGTGGATGGCGCTCGCGTTCAGCGAAGGCAGTATCGGCGGCGACATCGAATCGATCAACCTCAAGGACCTGGAACAGTTCTACGGCAAGAAGCCCGCGCTGGCGCTGGCCGACGCATCCAATGTACTGGACAAGGAACCGCGCGGCTCGAACGGCTTCGCCATCGCGCCGAAACTGAGCGCGTCCGGGCGCGCGCTCCTGCTGATTAACCCCCATACCTCGTTCTATTTCCGCCCCGAGGTCCACGTCGTCAGCGACGAGGGCCTGAACGCGTACGGCGCCGTAACCTGGGGCCAGTTCTTCGTCTACCAGGGCTTCAACGACAAGGCAGGCTGGATGCACACCTCGGGCGGCGGCGACGTGATCGACGAGTATCTCGAAACGGTGACCGAAAAAGACGGCAAGTACGTCTACAAATACGGCAGCGGCGAGCGCGCGCTGCGCGAAGTGAAGGTAACGCTGCCTTACAAGACCGACGGCGGCATGGCCAGCAAGACCGTCACCGCCTACTTCAGCCACCACGGCCCGGTGGTGCGCGAGGAGGGCGGCAAGTGGGTGTCGGTCAAGCTGATGGAGGAGCCGCTCAAGGCGCTGATGCAGTCGTACACGCGCACCAAGGCCCGAAACTACAAGCAGTTCCGCAAGTCGATGGAACTGCGCACCAACTCGTCGAACAATACCGTGTATGCGGACGGCGACGGCAACATCGCCTACTTCCACGGGAACTTCCTGCCCCGGCGCGATACCGCCTTCGACTGGAAAAAGCCGGTCGACGGCAGCAATCCGGCCACCGAATGGCAAGGCTTGCACGCCATCGACGAGACCATCACGCTGTTCAATCCCGCCAGCGGCTGGATCCAGAACACCAACAACTGGCCGTTCGCCGCCTCGGGCGCCAGCAGCCCGCGCCAGCAGGACTATCCCTTGTATATGTGGACGCTGCCGGAAAACGCGCGCGGCCTGCATGCCGTGGCCGTGCTGGAAGAACGCAAGGACTTCACCCTCGACAGTCTGATCGCCGCCGCGTACGACAGCCACCTGACCGCCTTCGATCCGCTGATCGCCTCCCTGTCCGCGGCGTATGACGAACTGCTGGAGAGCGACCCGCTTAAAGCGCAGCTGGCGCCGCAGATGGCCGCCCTGCGCGCGTGGGACCGGCGCTACGGCGTGTCATCGGTACCGACCTCGCTGGCCGTTTACTGGGGCCAGGACATGGTCGAGAAGGCGTCAGGCGCGGCCAAGGCGAAGGGTGTGCCGACGGTCGACTACATCCGCGACAGCCTCGCGCCGGCCGAGCGCCTGCAGGCGCTGGTGCGCGCCACGGCGAAGCTGGAAGCCGATTTCGGCACTTGGCAGACGCCCTGGGGCGACATCAACCGCTTCCAGCGCATCAGCGGCGACGTCAGGCAGCAGTACGACGACGCCAAGCCGAGTTATCCGGTGGCGTTCGCGTCGGCCAGCTGGGGTTCGCTGGCGGCTTTCGGGATGGTGGCGCCGCAAAAGACCAAACGCATTTACGGCGACCGTGGCAACAGCTTCGTGGCGGCGGTGGAATTTGGGCCGCGCGTGCGCGCCAAGAGCATTCTGGCGGGTGGCAACAGCAGCAATCCGGCCTCGCCGCATTTCAGCGACCAGGCCGAGATGTACAGCAAGGGCCAGTTCAAGGACGTGCTGTTCTACAAGGCGGATATCGAGAAGCAGCTCGAACGCAAATACCATCCCGGCCAATAGGAGCGCCAAGTGAGTCTGAGCGAAAAACAGAAAATGCTGGCTGGCGAGGCGTTCAGCTTCGGCGACCCGGAAATCCAGGCCGACGACGCGGCGGCTAGGGCGTGGATGGTGCGCTTCAACGCGGCGCTGGCCGAGCCGGCGTCGGCGCGCCGCGTTCTGCTGGCCGAGCAGCTCGGCGCGGTGGGCGAGGGTGCGGTGATCCGTCCTCCGTTCCACTGTGATTACGGCTACAACATCCGCCTCGGCAAAGGCGTTTTCCTGAACTTCAACTGTGTGATTCTTGATGTCGCCGGCGTGACCATCGGTGACGGCACGCAGATCGGGCCGGCCGTGCAGATCTACACGGCGGACCATCCGCGCGACCCGGCGCAGCGCAGCGCGGGCCTGGTGTTCGGCCGTCCGGTCAGCATCGGCCGCAATGTGTGGATCGGCGGTGGCGCCATCATCCTGCCCGGCGTGACCATCGGTGACGATGCCATCATCGGCGCCGGCAGCGTGGTTACACGCGATGTGCCAGCCGGTGCCACGGCGGTCGGCAACCCTGCACGGGTGCTAGCGCCGCACCACTGAGTCCTGCCCGCCGAGACGCGCCTTCAGGAAGTCGACGAACAGCCGCGTGCGCGCCGACAGCAGGCGCGTATCGGTAATGGCGTGTACCGGGATCGGCGCCAGGCTCCATTGCGGCAGCACCCGCTGCAGCAGCCCTGACGCCAGTTCCGCGCGCGCGATCATGTTGTCGAGGACTGCGATGCCGACCCCCTGGGCCGCCAGCGCGCGGCTCAGCCCCATGCTGTTCAACCTGAAGCGCGACGCGATCGGCACAGCCATGCTGTCCGCGCCGTTGAAAAGTACCCATCCGTCCTGCTTGATGCCCCCGGCGACGCACAATGTGTGATGCGCCAGATCCTCGGGATGGGCCAGCGGCGGCGCTTGATCGAGGTAAGCGGGCGATGCATATAGATGGCGCTCGAGGAGCGCGATCTGGCGCGCGACCAGGGTCGATGGCGCGGCCGGAGCAGGCCCCATGCGGATCGCCAGGTCGAACGGTTCGGCCAGCAGGTCGACCCGGCGCGCGCCGGCATCGAGTTCAAAGTCGATCAGCGGGTACGCTCGGGCAAATTCGGCCAGCACCGGTGCCAGATAGTTGATGGCAAAGTCCACCGGCATCGAGATGCGCAGCGTGCCGCTCGGGTGGGCCGCCTCGCCGCGCAGCGCTTCGTGCGCCACGTTGGCTTCTTCCACGATGCCCTGGCAGCGGTTGAAGTAAGCCTCGCCAGCCTCGGTCAGTTCGACCCGGCGCGTGGAGCGGTGCAGCAGCCGCACGCCGATCTCCTTTTCCAGCGCGGCGATATTGCGCGAGAGCGTGGAACTCGACATGCCCAAGGAATCGGCCGCCTTGCGAAAATTTTTCGTCCGCGCGACTTCCACGTAGAGATGCATATAGTTAAGAAGTTGCATATCGATTGCTCCATTTATGCAGCAGTGAATCCCGTTTTCGTCTATTTCTATCGTTGATGCAGCAATGTACCATGGCTTTTCACTCAGCCAAAAGGGAATCAGATGAACACGCTATTCACCCCGCTTGAACTCGGCCAGCTCACCTTGCCTAACCGCGTCGTCATGGCGCCCATGACCCGTTCGCGCGCCGACGCTGCCAGCGGCGTGCCATCCGCGGCGACCATCACGTATTACGAACAGCGCGCCGACGCCGGCCTGTTGATCACCGAAGGCACCTGGCCCGGCCCGATGGGCAAGGGTTACGTGCGCACGCCCGGCATTCATAGCGGCGAACAGATCGCGGCGTGGAAGAAGGTCACCGACGCGGTGCACGGCAAGGGTGGGCGGATCTTCATGCAACTGATGCATTGCGGCCGCATCTCGCATCCGACGCTGCTGCCGGACGGCGCCGCGCCCGTTGCGCCATCCGCGATCAAGGCGACCGGCACGGTCTATACCGACGCCGGACCGCTGGAACTGGCGCAGCCGCGCGCACTGACCACCAGCGAGGTGCGGCAGGTCGTCGAGGAGTACCGTGTGGCGACCCGCAACGCCCTCGCCGCAGGCTTCGACGGGGTCGAGCTGCACGCCGCATCGGGCTATTTGCCGGAGCAGTTCCTGTCCTCGTCGACCAACGAGCGCACCGACCAATACGGCGGCTCGGTCGAAAACCGGGCGCGCTTCATTCTCGACGTGCTGGCCGCAATGGTGAGCGAGGCCGGTGGCGAGCGTGTCGGCATCAAGATCTCGCCGGAGATGGGCTTTAACGACATCAGCGACGCCACGCCGCAGGAGACCTACCGCTATTTGGTGCAGCAACTGGCGCCGCTCAAACTGGCCTACCTGCACGTGGCGCTGTTCAATACGTCGTTCGACTACCATGCGGCGCTGCGACCCCTGTTTACCGGCGCTTACCTGCACGGGGGAGGTTTGGCGAAACCGGGCGCCGAAGCCGTCATCGGCGAGCAGCGTGCCGACGCCGCGGTGTTCGGCGGCCTGTATCTGGCCAATCCCGATCTGGTGCAGCGCTTCCGCCTGGACGCGCCGCTCAACACGCCCGACCAGTCGACCTTTTATTCGCCCGGACCGGCAGGCTACACCGATTATCCGACGCTGGGAGAAGCAGCATGAGCCGCGCCGTTCGCATTCACGGTTACGGCGGCGCCGACGTTGTGCAGGTCGACCAGATCGACGTACCCGCGCCGGGTCCCGGCGAGGTGCTGGTGAAGGTGCATGCGGCCGGCGTCAATGCGCTGGACTGGAAGATCCGCCAGGGATACCTGCAGGCGGCGTTCCCGCTGCCGCTGCCCGCAACGCTCGGCATCGAACTGGCCGGCGAGGTGATGGCGCTCGGCGCTGGCGTGACCGGGTTGGCACCGGGCGACCGGGTCATGGGCCCGTTGGGCGGGCTTGGCGCCTATGCCGACGTGGTCGCGATTGCGGCGGACAAGCTGGCGCTGGTGCCGCAGGCGATGGATTTCACGCAGGCCGCGGCACTGCCGGTGGCCAGCCTGACCGCGTGGCAGGCTTTGCGCGCCGCCGGCCCGCTGCGGCCCGGCCAGCAGGTGCTGATCCACGGCGCGGCCGGCGGAGTAGGCGGCTTCGCGGTGCAATTTGCAAAGGCGGCGGGCGCCGTGGTGGTGGCGACAGCGTCGGCATCGAGCCGCGAGCATGTCCTTGCACTGGGCGCCGACCGCGTGATCGACCGCCACGCCGAACGCTTCGAGGAGCAGGTGCGCGGTGTCGACCTGGTGCTCGACCTGGTCGGCGGCGATGCGCTGGACCGCTCCTGGCAGGTGCTCGCCGACGGCGGCGCCATCGTCAGCACGGCCGCGCCGGACATCGTAGGGCGCGCACCCGCCGGACAGCGCGGCCTGTGGTTCATGATGGTGCCGCACCAGCGGCAGCTGACCGAGATCGCCGCAATGGTGGTTGCGGGCAGCGTGCGCTCGACCATCGCCAGGGTCGTCGCCTTCGATGCCCTGGCGCAGGCGATCGAGGAATCGCACAGCGGACATGCGCCCGGCAAGGTCGTCGTCGATTTCACTCGCTGATGCTAAGGTGCAACAAGCAGGGCCGCTGCGCTTGCTATAATGACGCGCTTCAATTGGTGGGAACACGCAGTGGCAAAACTTTATTTCAGGTATTCGGCGATGAACGCCGGCAAATCGACAGCACTGCTGCAGGTCGCGCATAACTATGAAGAGCAGGGCCAGCAGGTCAAGCTGTACACGGCCGCGATCGACAGCCGCTATGGCGTGGGGCAGGTTACATCACGCCTGGGGCCGCAGCGCGAAGTCGATATGTTCGATGGCGCGACCGATTTCCTGAACGATGCGCCGCGCGTGGCTTGCGTGCTGGTCGACGAAGCGCAGTTTTTATCGACGGCCCAGGTGCAGCAATTGCACCAGTTGGCGCAAATCAGGGGCGTGCCGGTGATTTGCTACGGCTTGCGCAGCGATTTCCGCGGCGAGCCGTTTCCTGGGTCGGCCTATTTACTGGCGCTGGCCGACGATATCGAAGAATTGAAAAATATCTGCACCTGCGGAAAGAAAGCCACGATGAATATTCGCGTGGACGGGCAGGGCAAGCGGATCAGGGAGGGCGAGCAGGTCAGTATCGGCGGGAACGAGCAGTACCGCCAGGCTTGCGGCCGCTGTTTTTACGCGGGATAGCCTGAATTGTTCATAAAAAGGGCAAGAATGCCGTAAGTGATTGATAAAATGTGAGTTATCCCTAAAACACATCCATCAGCACGAACACACCTTGCCCGACATGAATGCTACTCCAGAGCAGTTCGGTTTTGCATCGATTCCCGCCCACAGCGTCCGCGCCGATGTCACCGGCGCGGCTTGTCGTCCGATCTGGGGCCGGTGGTGCTTCGCTCGGCACCGCCCGCTTGCCGTTCGGCGACACCGCCGCGCTGGCATTGGTGGCGGCCGAGGCGCCGTTGCCAGTCACAGGTGCACAGGAGTAAGCCCGTGTCTTGTCGTTGCGCCAGGGCGGCGCCGCACATCTTCTGACCTGTGTATGGCAATAAAAAGCGGCACATCAAGTGCCGCTGTCTGCACATCGTTTTGAGCTGCGCAGGGCAGGGAAGACAAAAATCACATTTATTTTGGAGCGGGTACTTGGCGTTCAAAGGTAATTGTCATATTTGCCGTGCTCCCGAAATTGCTATTGAATCCGGCGAAGTTGCTTCCAAAAAAGTTGCCGCTGGTATCCGCACTTTGATCGCGCGAGTTGCCATTCCATTTCTGGCGGAAAGCGCCGTTGGCGTACGTGTACGTGCCATGTCCGCTAAATTGTGAGCTGGAAAACCCATTTGGTTTCCATTCGACCATGATAGCGCCGGTATGTCCACTGCCTTCCATGACAAAACCCGGGACAGCCGATGGCACCACCGAGAGGGAAGCGCCCTTGGCTGTGGCGCTGAAAGCCGACGATGGGATCTCACCGTTTCCGTACATGAAGTCGCCTCCATCGCTCAGATTGAACGAAACGTAATTGAGGAAAACAGTCGTTGTACCCTCCTGCTTATTGGAAAATACGCACAAATGCGCTACCCGGTCTGGACCGGTGATTCCACTTGCGCATGCATAATCGCCGGAACTACGGAACTGCGTCACAGTCGCTGCGGACACGACGCCAGCGCCCGCGAAGGTCAGCAGGATTGCCGCGATCGCGTTCTTCGAGAACGTGTTGATGTTTATCGTACTCATTTTGTCCACCTTTTAGGAATGGTGGCACGTTGAGGCTTAAGAACAACAATGAAACAAGCGAAACGTGTCACCCGTTTTACCGTCATCGAAACCCGGAAGTGGGCTCGATGACAGTCTCATGCCGGCATCAGCCGGCACTCTCATTGTGAGCTGCGGCGAGGAGGAAGCTTTGATGTAACCGCGCGGGCGTGGCGGCTGACTTCCGCTGCGCGCCGGTGCGGCCGCTAGCCGCCGCCGGCCGGCGCGGATGCGCTTGCGCCTGGCCGCTGTGGAACCGGCTGAAGAAGGTCGCACGCAATCCCTGGCTCGGCGGTAACAACGCGATGACGCTTACGCTGACCCGTTTGATCCATCGAAGGTAATGACCCGGACAATCATTGTCCAGTAAGCGCGCGGGCGGGTTGAATGTCATGCCGCCCGTCACGCGCAATTGTTCGACATCGATCGGTGCAAGCTGCGCAAGGGAAAAGGTCTTGGATAACTGAAGTGTCCTTTTTATTGGTATCGAATGCCCATTGGTCGAGTTGCTGGATGTGCTGCTGCAGACGCGCGGAACCGGTCACCCCGCGGTGTTCGGGCGCGCTCGCGTTGACGCCGGACAGCCCCACGCCGTCGCCGACCGGCTCCCAATAATCGGCCTGAAGGGCTGGCGGCTGCCCCTCCTGCCGTTCGAGTGCAAGCTGGCGCGCCGCGAGCTGCGCCATGGCGGTGGCTGATCGCCGATGCGTTGATCTTGCGTGGAAAGCCGGACCCGCAGTTGCCAATCTATCCGGATTCGCTCCCGGCTGTGCGCATTTGCTGAATTTGCGACCAGGTCGAGGCGGCCTGCGACAGGCCGTGGAAGGAACCCGCCGTGGCGGAAGCGGCCCCGGCACTGGCCCCAGCCGCCGCCGCGATGGCGCCGGAGTTTCCATAGCTCATCAAGGCCTGGGCCGTATAACCGCTCGCTGCGATCGACTGGAATATCGATGCTGCCGTCTCGAGCCCGAAGGCCGTGTAGCCTGAATTTTGCATAAAAAGGGGCAAGAATGCAGTAAGTGATTGATCAAATGTGAGTTATCCTTAAAACACATCCATCAGCACGAACACACCTTGCCCGACATGAATGCTACCCCGGAGCAGCTCCGTTTTGCATCTATTCCCGCCCACAGCGTCCGCGCCGATGTCACCGGCGGCGGCTTGTCGTCCGATCTGGGGCTGGTGCTGCTGCGCGGCGTCGACCTCCAGATTGGCTTGACCGAGCGCATCGCCGCAGCCCTGTCTGACCGCCGCCATCAACGTTACGTCGACCATTCGTATCACGATATTTTGACGCAGCCAATCTACCAGATCGGCTGCGGCTACGAGGACGGCAACGACGCGAACAGCCTGCGTCACGACCCGATGTTCAAGCTTGGCACCGCCCACTTGCCGTTGGACGACACCGCCGCGCCGGCCTCGGGTGAGACGATCCCGCGCTTCGAACACGCAGCGAGCCACCAGGACATCTACCGCGTCAGCGAAGCGCTCGTCGATCAGTTCATTGCCGGTTTTGCGAGCGCGCCAAAGAGCCTGATTCACGGCCTCGATCACTCCGAGGATGCGTGCCACGGCCAGCAGCCGCCGGCGTTCTACAACCATTATTACGGATCAACCTGCTACCTGCCGCTGATGATCTTCGACAGTGTGTCGGGCGCCCTGGTCGCGGCCGTGCTGCGGCCCGGCAAGCGCCCGTTCGGCGAGGAGAACGCCATGATCATGCGCCGCGCTCTGAAACTGATTCGCCGCCATTTCCCGATACCCCCATCCTCGTCCGGGGCGACGGTCACTTCAGCGAACCCGAATTGATGGGCCTGATCGCCAGCATGCCGAATACCGATTTCATCTTCGGTTTCTCCTGCAATGTCACGCTGCATGAGATGGCTGAGCCTACCAATCTTCGCGCCTGCGATCTTTGGGTGGCGGCGCAAACCCGGGACGTGGTGCCGGGCGCGGTGCGGCTGTTCGATGAATTTGCTTACCAGGCGCGCTCGCGGCCGAGGGCGTGGCGCGTGCTGTTGAAGGCCGAGGTCAGGGCACTCGGCGAGAACACGCTAAGGAGGTGTTTGCATGTTTCATCCCGTCACCTATATCCATCTTGCGCCGGGCGATACGCCCACCGGGCGCGTAAAGCCGGCGCCGTACAAGATGGTGGTCGTCGCCGATGCCGCCGTGTCGCCGGAATGGCAATCGCAGGTCAGCGACTGGATTGTCAAATCCGGTTGCCGCTACATGATCGCCTGGGGCGTCGATTGCAGTTCCTGGGACGACGCGGTCGATATGGCCAATATCGAAGCGTTCGACTTCGGCGATATCCCCGACCAGCACTTCATTCCCACTTCGTGGCATGCGGATGATCCGATCGAGGACGTGTTCGGCTTTTGCAAATACGATGCGGTGCATCCGGTGGTGGAGCTCAAACAGACGGTCCTGCTGCATATTGCCGACGCGGCGAACGAGGAAGCGCTGCTGCAAGCCTACGCGGCAGCGTGAATCGTCCGGGTTAATGCTAACGCACCCTGTAGGGCGGCGGATTGGAACGCTTGATGAATCCGGCCGCGACGTCCCTTTGCACGGGCGGGCTTTTAATCAAGCTGATTGCCAGGGACGGATGGCGTGCAGCGCGTCGAGCGCTTTTGGATAAACTTGCCCCAGCTCATTCCAATAACTGGGCGCGAAGAACAACCTCACACCGTATAGCGACGGTTCTTCATCCAGCGCGTGATGATGGAACCAGATAAATTCCTGCGAGGCTACTTCGTGGCGACCTTCGCGCGCGGCTTCGTCCGCTTTCAAAAGCCGTTCTTGTGCGTTCATGTTTCCTTAAAGATGAGCAATTTGGCCGCACTCTTGGCGTGCGCACGGTCCAGTCGAGAACGCCCTCGGCATTTGCAAACTTGCCACCTCCCACACGGTGGCAGGAATCACTGCTGCGACTCTACGCAGCAGCCTCAATCCGCCGCCTCGTGCTTAACGCCGTGCAAAGCGCGGTGGCCTGGAACGCTTGATGAATCCGGCCGCAACATCCCTGCGCACGGACGGGCTTTTGATCAAGCTGATTGCCAGGGCCTTGATACGGGCCGCTTCGGCATGGTCGCCGATGCCGGCCTGGATCGCGACCAGCCGCTTGACCTCTTCGGCGTACCAGGTGATTTCGCCCCACCGCACGGGTGTGCGCGAAAAGGGTTGCTGCTTGATGCTTGCAATTTCTTGTTCGAGCATGCTTGCCAATTCGCGTACCAGCGTCTCTGGCGGTGGCATCAGGCTTGCCGCCAGCGCGTAATCCTGCGCCTCTACAATTGCGGGTATGGCAACCCGTGCGCACTCTTTCGCGAACGCTGGCCACGCCTTGGCAAGCGCGAGGTAAAGCTGGTAGGTGGCCGCTGTATTGCCGAGCTCCGCGTCGATGAGAACGATATCCCAGAACCATTCCAGGTTGGTTTCTCCGCGCAGAAGTGCATCAGCCTTGTCGCCGCGGATGGAGCGCAGCGCATCGATCGCTTTGGGATATGCCTGGCCCAGCTCCATCCAAAAACTCAGCGCGTACGCCCTCGTGTCGGACAGCGAGGGATCTTCTTCCAGCGCGTGATGGTGGAACCAGATGAATTCCTGCAGTGCCTCTTCATGGCGGCCTTCGCGCATGGCTTCTTCCGCGAGCTTCAGGCGTGTCAGTGCTGTCATTGTTTCCCTTAAAGATGGGCAATTTGCCCGAATGGCGCATGATGCCATACTTGCCATTGATGCAAAAGCGCGCCACAAAGCCCGTTGTACTGCGCGCCGATCTGGTGGATAATTCGCCCATGAACGATACCACTACACTCCCCCCATTGCCCGACCGCCTGTCGATCGATCCGCGCAGCCCTTTTCATAACGCTGACGCTTTCGAACGCGACGTCGGCATTACGCTCAACGGCAAAGAACACCTCAATGTCGAGGAATACTGCATCAGCGAAGGCTGGATCAAGATCCCGGCTGGCAAAAGCCTCGACCGCAAAGGCCATCCGATGCTCATCAAACTCAAGGGAACGGTCGAAGCGTTCTATAAATAGCGCGCTTTGACGGCATCCGGCTGATTCAGCCGGGTGCAGCACCCTGTTATTCCATTTCCATCCCCGCTGCGATGCCGCCTGTTTTTCAGGCGGCACGACCATCGGGGATATTATTTTGTGCGCGTGGTCGTCGCGACGGCCTTGCCGACGTTCGTCACCAGGAGCCTTCGTGAGCATAGGAATGTGGTTGGGCCTGATTGTCGGGTCATTGGTACTGTGGCTAGTCGCGGGCGCCGTCAGGGCAAACCAGCGCGAAAAAGCCTTCCTGGCGGCGATGGCCGCAGCCGGGCTCAGGGTGACGCAGCACGTTGTCGGCATCGATCAGAAGACCGGCGTCGGCATTGACGAAGTGAGCGGGAAAATGTGTCTCATCACCGCCGACGGCAAAAATCTCCCAACCCGGTTGTTTCCGTACGACGACCTGTTCAGTGCCGAGCTGATTGAAGACGGTGTTTCGCTCATGATGGCGTCCAGAGGCAGGTTTCCGCATCCCGGCGAGAATGGGCGTTGGGTCAATTCCGCCGCAAGCTCGGCGCGGGTACTCGAATTGCGCCTGGTGGTCAGCAGGACCACCGCGCCGCCGCTGAGTCTCACTTTCCTCAACGTCCAGACCCCGAAGAATAGCCGGCAGTATACCGACAAGGCTGCGTCGGCCAGGCGCTGGTTCTCGCTCATGAACGTGATTATCGATCAAGCCAATCGCAATGAAGAGGAGCGCATGGCGCGTCGGGCTGCGCTCGAAACTCCCGCAGCGCCGCCGGTGCCGCTGGGAGCCGTCGCCGACGAAATCAAGAAGCTTGGCGAGTTGATGAGCAGCGGCTTGCTTACCGAAGAGGAATTTGCGGAACAGAAAGCCAAGCTGCTCGGCGATACCGATTATGAGGCACGCGCCGCGGCGCGCCGGCTGTCGTTCGGCAACCGGACCGGCCGGCCGTCGTGAACGCACGAAGCTTATAGCGTGCATTGGATCCTGCAAGATGGATTTCTGTCCGAAACCGGCTGGGACGCCCTGATCGCCACCCTGGAGCGATTCGGCATCGGCTATTCCGTGCACGCGGTGGTACCGAAAACCGGCGAACTGCTGCCGCCACCCGAGATTGATCACGCCAACGTCATTTGCATCGGCTCGTATTCGATGCGCCACGTGGCGGCGAAACACGGCTGGACTCCGGGCGTATTCGACCTGTAGGCGCACGGCGAAGGATGGCAGATCCGCGAATACGCGCGCCTCGACGGCCTTATTGCGCTTCCTGAGGTGGCGCATCCCTTCCAGCCCTTTCCCATCCGCTGGAGGCGCGTGGATGGCGATGCGCCGGGCTGGGAGGGCGCCTGGAAAGTTGTCGATCTGGCAGCGGTCAACGATGACGAGGCCGCATCCGACGCCTTTTTCGACGATTTCTCGCGCCATATGGGCACCAAGGCCGGCGGCTATCCGTACGAAATCCAGCACGGCGTCGGCCACCATGACTTCGTGTTCCAGGTCGGGCCGGAAGAGAAGGTCGGCTGGATGTGGGGCGACAATGGGATGGGCTACTTCCACCGCTTGCCCGACGGGCAGTGGCGCTGGGAATGCCGGTTTTACTAGTGCACCCAGGCGTGCAGCCGACACCTCGATCCGGCCGTTCAGCGCCGGCGGATCGGGCGCTACCGCATGGATGACGGCAACCCTGGCATGACCAAAAGCTCGGTGCAGCTCGAAAAGGCATGACCGGGCCGCGCACGATAGCATGCCGGCGTTCTGTCGGGCTGGTCTATGGTATAAGTTCGGCGATGAAAGCCGGACAGTTTCCCGCCGCATTGCCGATAGCGGCCCCATGAAAGAGATTCTCCTCTACCTCGCGCCCTCGGTCGCGCTGGCGCTGGTGATCCGGGTGCTGGCCGGCGCCCATCCATTTTTCTTCCTGTTCACTGTTGCCGGTACCATCTGCCATGAACTGGCGCACTTCGTGGCCGGCCTGCTGACGGGCGCGCGGCCCGCCTCGTTCACCGTGATTCCGCGCAGGGTAGGGCGGCACTGGGAGCTCGGATCGGTCACGCTGACCCGGGTGCGCTGGTATAACGCCGCCCCGGCGGCCCTGGCGCCCCTGGTGATCGTGCTGCTGCCGTTCTGCGTGGCCTGGTGGCGCACGCGCCAACCGTGGCAGTTCGACACGCGCGACCTGTTCATCGCGCTGGCGCTGGCGCCCCAGTTCCTGTCGTTCTGGCCATCGATGGTTGATTGGCGTATCGCAGTACGCTCCTGGCCTTATCTGTTTATCATCGCCGGCGCGGCCTGGCTGGTGTTTCACTTCCGGCCGCACCTGTTTCAATTTGTAAATCCATGAACCCGTACCGCCCCCAGCCCGTAAGCTCGGTTTCGCGCCAACGCGCTGGCTGGCTCTGCCCCATGCCACTATCCTGTTAGAATCAGCAGCAGTAGCCGATTTAGCGGCTGGGCGCCCTTGCAGTGCACGGTTTCGCCCGCAGATAACACCAGTTCCCGCTCGGAGAGACAACGAATGAAGAAGCACATGTTGATGGTCGCACTGGCATTTGCCGCGACGACACACGCGGCAGTCCCGCAGCCTGTCAAGGTAGGCACCACCCAGCTGCGGCCGGTTGCGACGCAAACGCAGGCTGCGGCTTGGGCCGCCACCGTCTTTGGACGCCACCATTACAAGGTCACGCCGCTCGACGATGCGATGTCCGAAAAGATTTTCGACCGCTACCTCAAGTCGCTCGATGGCGACCGCCTGCATTTCCTGCAGAGCGATGTCGATTCGTTCGACAATGTGCGTACCAAGCTCGACGACGCGATCAGGACAGAAAACCTGGTCACGCCGTTTTCCATGTACAGCCTGTACCAGCAGCGCTTCAACGAGCGCTTTGCCTATTCGCGTGAACTGCTCAAGGGCAAGTTCGACTTCACCGTCGACGAAACCTTCCAGATCGACCGCGAAAAAGCCGCCTGGCCGAAAAACCTGGAAGAAGCACGCGATCTGTGGCGCAAGCGCGTCAAGAACGACTGGCTGCGTCTCAAGCTCGCTGGCAAGGATGACAAGTCGATCCGCGAAACGCTCGACAAGCGCTACGAAAACTACGTCGGCCGCATGAGCAAGGTCGACAGCGAAGACGTGTTCATGACCTTCATGAACGCCTATGCCACCTCGATCGAGCCGCACACCAACTACCTCGGCCCGCGTTCGGCCGACAACTTTGCCATCGCCATGCGCCTCTCGCTCGACGGCATCGGTGCCGTGCTGCAGCAGCGCGAAGACTACACCGTCATCCGCGAAATCGTGGTGGGCAGCCCGGCCGGCATGTCCGGCAAGCTGAAGGTGGGCGACCGCATCGTCGGCGTGGCCCAGGCCGATTCGCCGGGCTTCACCGACGTGCTCGGCTGGCGCATCGATGACGTGGTCCAGCTGATCCGTGGTCCCAAGGAATCGGTGGTGCGCCTGAACGTGCTGCCGGTCGATGCCGGTACCGATGGCAAGACCGTCACGGTGGCCCTGGTGCGCAAGAAAATCAACATGGAAGAGCAGGCCGCGAAGAAAACCATCATCGAAGTCAAGGACGGCGGCGTCAAGCGCCGGGTTGGTGTGATTTCGCTGCCGACGTTCTACCTCGACTTCGAAGCGCGCCGCCGCGGCGACAAGGACTACAAGAGCGCCACGCGCGACGTGGCCCGAATCCTCGGCGAGCTCAAGAAAGAAAAAGTCGACAATGTGCTGATCGACCTGCGCAACAATGGCGGCGGCGCCCTGGGCGAAGCGGTCGAGCTGACCGGCTTGTTCATCGACAAAGGCCCGGTCGTCATGCAGCGCAGCGCCGAAGGCCGGGTCGAGGTCGAGAGCGACGTCCAGCCGGGCCTGGCTTGGGATGGTCCGATGGGCGTGCTGATCAACCGCGGCTCCGCATCGGCGTCGGAAATTTTCGCCGCCGCCATCCAGGACTACGGCCGCGGCCTGGTGCTGGGCGAACCGAGCTTCGGCAAGGGCACCGTCCAGACCCTGGTCAACCTCGACCGTGGCAACCCGGGTGAAAAAGCACGCTACGGCGAACTCAAGATGACCATCGCGCAGTTTTTCCGCATCAACGGCGGCACCACGCAGTTGCGCGGCGTCACGCCCGACATCAAGATGCCGGTGACCTCCGATCCGGAAGGCTTCGGCGAGTCGAGCTACGAGAATGCCTTGCCGTGGGTAGCGATCAAGCCGGTGCCGTTCACGCCGTCGGGCAACGTCAAGCAGTTGGTTGCTCCGCTGCAAAAGCGTCACGAAGCGCGCATCGCCAAGGACAAGGACTTCCAGTACCTGCAGGAAGACATGGCGGAATTGCGTAAGTTGCGCAAGGATAACGTGATCTCCCTGAACGAAGCCGTGCGCCGCAAGGAACGCGATGCGCTCGAAGCCAAGGCCAAGCAGCGCGAGGCACGCCAGGTAGCCCTGCGCGCCGCCGTCACCGACGAGCCGGCCGATCTGCTCGACGCCAAGGATGCGCGCAGCAAGCTGGTGCCGCCGGCCAAGACGGCCAAGGCCGCCACTACCAAGCCGAACCGTCAGGACGATGGCTTGCAGGCCGACGAGCGTAATCTGGCATCCGAACTGGCCGCCGAAAAAGCGGCCAAGGATGCCAAGGACGTGATGCTGCAGGAAGCGGCGCACATCCTGGCCGATGAGATCGACATGCTCAAGACCGATACGCGCATGGCAGCTCGCCTGATGCCTTACCTGCCGGCCGCCAAACCCGGTAACTGAGCAGGCATGAAGTAATTTCCGACGACGGGGCCTGATGGGCCCCGTCGTCGTTTACCGCCCGGCTTGCAAGTCACCTCAGCTTTTCTCGATCCTTTTGTATGCCCATGCCTTCCATGCGGCGCAGAGCAGCACGATGGCTATTGCCGCGGCCGCCATACCCGTCGTTATGGCGTTGAAAAGCCCGCGTTCGATGGAGCTCGCCTGCCGGAGCAGCAATCCCGCCGCGCTGCCAGCTACGGCCGCCGCACCGACCGCAGCCACAACCAGTAGCCGCTGCCTGTTGCTCAACGATAGAGGATACGGCGGGCCAGGCGGGCTGCGCAGCACCCAGGCGACGGTACAACTGGAGATCACCAGGAATCCGACCAGGCTGCTCATGTGCTGCAGAACTTTATACACGCGTATGTCGTGGCCGCCGATCGAAACCAGCGTGCGTGCCAGTCCAAAATAATTGACAGGCAATGTGCCGGGGTGCGTGAACGCGTCCCAGGCAATATGGCTTGAGGCGCCGATTGCCAGCGAAAGGAGCGTCACCCCTGCCGCTTGCGCACCTTGGAAGGGCATTGGCACGTGCCACGCCATGCGTGCGCTGATCGCTAGCGGCAGCCACGCCAGAAAGGCTTGCCTCAAGAGCGTGTAATAAACGATATACACCAATGCGCCGGCCGGAACGCAGTACGCGAGTATGCCCGGCACGCTGTGACTGAAGGGTCCGCTGACGCCGAATGAAAAGAAGTACACGAAATCGGGCGCCATGCTGCCGATGACGAGCGCAGGAAGGGAGGTGAAACCCGGTGCGCAGCGATGCAGCGGAATCACGATGGCGGGGTGGCATAAGGTAAACGGCATCAGGTTTTGTTTCCGTCACCGGCCCCGTGCTTCGCCGCCTTGTCCCACCCGCCGTCCACGCACAACTGGTCGAACTGCTGCGCCAGGTCGGCCAGCACGACATTGCCCAGGCTCTCGATCAAAATCGCCTCCGCCCGGCGCAGCGCGTCTCCCAGCGCCTGGTTGACCACCTGTTCCACGGCGCAATTTGGATGGTCGTTATCCACCCCGATGGCAAACAGATGCGGCCCGCCCACGGCGCGATGAATGTCCAGCAGCGTCACCGAGCGCAAATCGCACGCCATCGACCAGCCGCCGTGCTTGCCCGCGCCGGACGTCACATAGCCCGCTTCGCGCAAGCCGGCCATCGTGCGCCGCACCACCACGGGATTGGTATCGAGCATTTTCGCGATGTGTTCCGATGTCAAAGGTCCGTCATGCCTGGCCATGTGCAGCAGCACATGGAGCACGCGGGAAAGGCGGCTGTCTGTTCTCATTTGAATTGTCGCTCGAGGTGATCTGAACGCACAGTTTACCGCCTCGCGGCATGCCGCGTGGGGCGATATTGAGGTCGGCAAAAGCCGTCTTCCCGAGGCGATTTTTTCGGGTACAATCATTGTGAACGGTCGTGCTATTTTTAGGCGATAACAACAAGGAGACTGTATGGACCTGAACTATACGAGCGAGGACCTGGCGTTCCGCGACCAAGCGCGCGCCTTCCTCGACGCCCATCTTCCGGCCGATCTGCAGCAAAAGGTGCGCAAGCACCTGCGCCTGTCGAAGGACGATTACGTGCGCTGGCACCAGACCCTGGCCAAGCAAGGCTGGGTGGCGCCGGGCTGGCCCACCGAATTCGGCGGCCCCGGCTGGAGCGCCGTGCAGCGCCACATCTGGGAAGAAGAATGCGCCCGCGCCGGCACCCCGCCGATCCTTCCGTTCGGCGTGAACATGGTCGCCCCGGTCATCATGGCCTTCGGCAGCGACGAACAGAAAGCCCACTTCCTGCCGCGTATCCTTTCGTGCGAGGACTGGTGGTGCCAGGGCTACTCGGAACCGGGCGCCGGCTCCGACCTTGCGTCGCTCAAGACCACCGCCGAACGCGATGGCGACGTTTACGTGGTCAACGGCCAGAAAACCTGGACTACCCTGGCCCAGCATGCCGACATGATCTTCTGCCTGGTGCGCACCGATAGCGGCGTGCGCAAGCAGGAAGGCATCTCCTTCCTCCTGATCGACATGCACAGCCCGGGCGTGACGGTCCGCCCGATCATCATGCTCGACGAAGACCACGAAGTGAACGAAGTCTTCTTCGATAACGTGCGCGTGCCGGTGCAAAACCTGGTCGGCAAGGAAAACAAGGGCTGGACCTACGCCAAATACCTGCTCGGCCACGAACGCACCGGCATCGCCGCCGTGGGCCGTTCCAAGCGCGAACTGGCCACGCTCAAGCGCATCGCCGCGCAGCGCGGCAAGAACGGCAAGCCGCTGATCGACGACCCGCTGTTCGCCGCCAAGGTGGCCACGCTCGACATCGAACTGATGGCACTGGAGATGACCGTCATGCGCGTGCTGGCGCAGGAGCACAAGGCACCCGGTCCGGAAGCGTCGGTGCTCAAGGTGCGCGGCACCGAAATCCAGCAGACGCTGACCGAACTGATGGTCGAAGCGGTCGGCCCGATGGCGCTGCCGTTCGACCCCGCCTATCTCGAATCGGAGACGCCGCACAGCGTGTTCGGCGACGACGCCGCCGCGCCGCTGGCCGCGCACTACTTCAATTTCCGCAAGACCTCCATCTATGGCGGCTCGAACGAGATTCAACGCAATATCATCACCCAGATGATCCTGGGCCTGTGAGGGACTGAACATGAATTTCAACTTCAAGGAAGAACAGCTGGCCTTCGCCGATGCCCTCAAGCGCTGGGTGACCAAGGACTACAGCTTCGAGGCGCGCAAGAAGATCGTTCACTCCGAATCGGGCACCTCCGACGCCGCGTGGGCCGCGCTGGCCGAACTGGGCATGCTTGCCTTGCCGGTGCCGGAAGAGCAGGGCGGTTTCAATGGCACGGCGGTCGACATGTTCGTCGTCATGCAGGAGCTGGGGCGCGGGCTGGTGGTCGAACCGTATTTCGCCACCGTGCTCGGTGCGCATTTCCTCGCCCTGGGCGGCAAGCATCCCGACCTGCTGGCGCAAGTGGCCGGCGGCGAACTCAAACTGGCCTGCGCGCTGGCTGAAAAACAATCGCGCCACGACCTGTCCGACATCGCCACCACGGTGGTCGGCAATGGCGGCGGCTTTACGCTCAATGGCCACAAGAGCGTGGTGATTCACGGCGCCCAGGCCGCCAGCCTGATTGTCTCGGCCCGCAGCAGCGGCGCCCAGCGCGGCATGGACGGCGTGTCGCTGTTCGTGGTGCCGCTGGACGCCGCCGGCGTGACCGTGCGCGACTACCGCACGCTCGACGGCCAGCGCGCCGCCGACATCACCTTCGCCAACGTTCAGGTCCCGCTCGAGAACCTGATCGGTCTTGAAGGCCAGGGCTGGGACCTGCTCGACGCCGGCGCCGACTACGGCGCGGGCCTGCTGTGCGCCGAAGCGCTGGGCGCGATGGAAGCCATTTTCGCCGCCACGCTGGACTACCTCAAGACGCGCACCCAGTTCGGCGCGCCGATCGGCAAATTCCAGGCGCTGCAGCATCGCATGGCCGACATGTACATTCACCTGGAGCAGGCGCGCTCGATGGCGCTGCTGGCCGCGGTGCGGCTGGCCTCAACGGACGCGGAAGAACGCCGCCGCACCGTGTCGGCGGCCAAGTTCCGCGTCGGCCAGGCGCTCAAGTTCGTCGGCCAGCAGGCGGTCCAGCTGCACGGCGGCATGGGCGTGACCGACGAACTGCCGGCCGCGCACCACTTCAAGCGCCTGACCATGATCGAACTGTCGCTGGGCGACTCCGACCATCACCTGCAGCGCTTCATCGCGCAGCCGGGTTTCGCGGCGGGTGACATTGCATGACCAAGACCACATGGTATTTCGAGGACTTTTTCGTCGGCCAGGAGATTCCGGTCGGCAGCCGCACCGTGACGGAGGAAGAAATCATCGCCTTTGCCACCCAGTTCGACCCGCAGCCTTTCCACGTCGACCACGATGCGGCCACGGCGTCCATCTTCGGCAGCGTGATCGCCAGCGGCTGGCATACCTGCAGCATGATGATGCGCATGGTGGTCGACAGTGTGCTGGGCACCTCGTCGAGCATGGGCTCTCCGGGACTGGACAAGGTACGCTGGCCGCAGCCGGTGCGCGCCGGCGACACGCTCACCGTCAGCTACATCACCACTGCGCTCAAGCCATCGGGCTCGCGTCCCGACCGCGGCGTGGTCTGGTCGACGTGGCAGGCCGTCAACCAGCACGGCGAGGTGGCATGCACGATCGAAGGCATGGGCATGTTCGGGCGCCGCCCGAAGGAGGACGGCAATGCGTGAATTTTCCAGCCTGGCCGACATGCAGGCGCTGGTGGGGCAGGAGCTGGCCGTGTCGGACTGGCTCGAAATCACACAGGAGCGCGTGAACCTGTTCGCCGACGCCACCGACGACCACCAGTGGATCCACGTCGACCAGGAACGCTGCGCGCGCGAGTCGCCCTTCGGCGGCCCGGTGGCGCATGGTTACCTGACACTGTCGCTCATTTCCGGCCTGTTCGGCAGGGCGCTGCGCATGGTCGATGCGAAGATGGTCGTCAACTATGGCCTCAACAAAGTGCGCTTCCCCGCTCCGGTGCCGGTGGGCAGCCGCGTGCGCGCGCGCCTGACCTTGCTGCAGGTCGAATCCATCGAAGGCGGCGCGCAGCTCGAATGGAGCGTCGTCGTCGAGAACGAGGGTGGCGCCAAACCGGTGTGCGTGGCCGAACTGCTGATGCGCCGCTACGCCTGATGTCCCCGGCGGGGCCGCCGGTCCCGCCATCTGCACCTCCCCAACTGGCACCGCAACTATCATTATGCACGGGCGAATCCTGGCCGCGTATGGGACTAGTATGGGCCGACGGGTAGCTGTCGTCGTTCTGTGTGGTCATCAGCCAGGAGTCCGGATGAAAATTGCGAACTTGAAGATCGGTGTTCGTCTGGGGGCCGGTTTCGGTCTTGTGCTGCTGCTGATGGGGACCTTGGTCGCCACCGGCATCACCTTGCTCAACAGCGCCGGCGCCAGCACCGCGCGGATGGTCGACCACGAGTGGGTCAAGGCCGAAGCGGCCAACGAGATCAACGTCGGCACGCGCGCCAATGCGCGCAGAACGCTCGAACTGTTCATCGTCACCGACCCGGCGCATCTGGCCAATATCCGCCAGCGCATCGAAGCGAACAAGAAGCTGATCTCCGCCGCGCTGGCGACGCTCGAAAAGCTGATCGATTCACGCGACGGGCGCGAACTGCTGGCCAGGGTGATGCGCGAGCGCGCCGTCTACGTCGCCTCGTACTCGCGCGTCGACAAACTGATCACCGAAGGCCAGCGTGACGAAGCGTCGACCCTGATGCGCTCGGAGACGCTGCCGGCGCTCGACGCGCTGCAAACGTCCATCACCGCCCTGGCCGCCCTGCAAAAGCGGCTGGCCGAAGCGGCCAGTGGCGCAGTGTTGGACAGCATTGCCGACGCCCGCACAATGATGCTGTGGCAGGGCGCGCTGGCGCTGCTGATCGGCGTGGTGGCCGCGTGGTGGATCACGCGTTCGATCACGCGGCCAATCAATGATGCGGTCAATGTGGCCCGGACGGTGGCGGCGGGAGACCTGAGCACCCACATTGCGCCCGGATCGTCGAGCGAGACGGGGCAGCTGCTGCATGCCCTGGGCGACATGAACGCCGGCTTGCGCAATATCGTCAGCCAGGTGCGCAGCGGCACCGATGCGATTGCGACGGCGTCGAGCCAGATCGCCAGCGGCAACTTCGATCTGTCCACGCGCACCGAGCAGCAAGCCAGTTCGCTGGAAGAGACGGCATCGTCGATGGAGCAGCTGACGTCGACCGTGAAGCAGAATGCCGACAATGCGCGCCAGGCCAATCAGCTGGCCATTTCGGCCTCGCACGTGGCGGTGCAGGGTGGTTCGGTGGTGGCGCAGGTGGTCGACACGATGGGGTCGATCAACGAGTCCTCGCGCAAGATTGTCGATATCATCAGCGTGATCGAAGGGATCGCGTTCCAGACCAATATCCTGGCGCTCAACGCGGCGGTGGAAGCGGCGCGCGCGGGCGAGCAGGGGCGCGGCTTCGCGGTGGTGGCCAGCGAGGTGCGCAACCTGGCGCAGCGCTCGGCGGCGGCGGCCAAGGAAATCAAGATGCTGATCGACGACTCGGTGGACAAGGTCGCGCAGGGCAGCGAGCTGGTTGACCGGGCCGGATCGACCATGCAGGCGATTGTCACGAGTATCAAGAGCGTGGCCGACATGATGGGCGAGATCACGGCGGCCAGCGTGGAGCAGACGGCCGGGATCGAGCAGATCAACCGGGCAATCACGCAGATGGACGAGGTGACGCAGCAAAATGCCGCGCTGGTGGAGGAAGCCGCGGCCGCTGCCGGGGCGCTGCAGGATCAGGCGGGAACGCTCGCTGGCGTGGTCAGTGTGTTCAAGCTGCCGGCCAGCGCGGCGGAAGGACGGACCAAGCCGGCGCCGCGCAAGGTGGAGGCGAGGGTGCCGGTGGAGCGGCCAAGGCAGGCCGCCAGCCCCGCGGGCGCGCGCAAGCGCGAGGTGGCCGCTGCGGGGACGGATGATTGGGAGGAGTTCTGAGCAGACGTCAATCTTGTTGTTCGCGTCCTGGCGCGGGAACAACCCGGCCCTTGTCTTAATCCGGCTGCAGGCAGTAGCGGTTGCGCCCACCCGCCTTGGCTTCATACAGCAGCGCATCGGCCGTCTTGATCAGCCCACCCGGCAGCAGGCCATCGGCGGGCATCAGGCTGGCCACCCCCATGCTCAGGGTCAGCCACGGTGACGCGCCTGATTTTTCATGCGGAATGGCCAGCAGCGCGATCTCGTCGAGCAGCTTCCTGGCCACCACCTCGGCGCCGCGCTTGTCTTCCTGCGGCAGCAGGATCACGAATTCCTCGCCGCCGTAGCGCGCCACCAGATCCTGGGGCCGCGCCGCCGCGCGCCGCATCGCGCCTCCCACCTGCACCAGGCTGTCGTCGCCGGCCTGATGGCCGTACGCGTCGTTATACGCCTTGAAATGGTCGATATCGGCGATGATCAGCGCGATCGGCATGCGCGCGCGCGCGCAGCGCCGCCATTCCGTATCCATCGCTTCGTCGAAGCCGCGCCGGTTGGCCACCCCGGTCAGGCCGTCGGTCAGGGTCAGCTCGCGCAGCGCATCGCTCTGGCGCTTGACCGTCAGCTGGGTGCGCACGCGCGCCCGCACCACCGCCGCGTTGACCGGCTTGGTGATGAAATCGGCGGCGCCGGCTTCGAGTGCGCGCGTTTCATCCTCGGGGGTCTTGAGCGCCGTGACGAAAATGATGGGAATGTCGCGCGTCGCTCCCGACTCGCGCAAGGCCCGGCACACCGCATAACCGTCCATGTCGGGCATCATCGCATCGAGCAGGATCAGGTCGGGGCGCTGGTTCTGGGCGATATGCAGCGCCTTGGCGCCGTTCATCGCAAACAGCACGTCGTGCTCGTCCTGCAAGGCCTGGTGCAGGATCTGGATGTTTTCCATCGCGTCGTCGACGATCAGGATACGCCCGTTCCTCGCCATATCGGTCCAACTCATGCATGGTCCCTTCGTTTCAAAATCTCTTGCACCTGCAGCGCGGCGTTGGCAAAACCGAGTGTGGCGACGGCATCGCCCAGCGCGCTCACCACAGCCGGGGCCAGGGCCGCGTCCAGAACCGGACGCAATGCGTCGAATGCCGCCATGGCCTTCAGATTGTTATTCTGAAGCAAACTCAGAAGATCCGCCAGCGCCGCGTTTATTTGTACCGGGTCTTGTGCCCCCGGCTGCACACCGGCCGCCGCCGGCGCGGGCAGGGCGCGCGCGGTCTCGAACACCGCCTGCAGCGCCTTGTCGAGCGCCCCCAGGCGCACCGTCAGCTCGGCGCTGCCGGCCCCGCGCAAGGCTTGTTCAAAGTCGAAGGCCAGCGCCGCCAGCTCGCTCGCCCCCAGGTTGGCCGCCACGCCGCGCAGGCGGTGCACCAGCTGGATCGCCTCCTGGCGCTGCTCGCCGCGCAGCAGCGCGCGCACCTCGTCCAGGGTCTGGCCCTGCGAATTCTCGAAGCGCTTGAACAAGGTGACAAAGTTATCGATATTGCCACCAAAGCGCGGCAGGGTCGATGCCAGGTCGATGCCCGGGATGTCGAGCGTGCGCACGCCGTCGGGCAATGCGGCCTTGGGTGCATGCCCATGGCTCCCGGACGCATGCGCTTCGTGCACGGCGCCGTCCGAGGTCACGCGAATCAGGGTATTGACCAGGTTGTCGACGTCGATCGGCTTGGCCACATGGCCGTTCATGCCCGCCGCGATGGCTTGTTGGCGGTCTTCTTCCATCGCGTTGGCGGTCATTGCAATGATCGGCAGCGCTTTGACGCCCATGCGCCGGATCGCTTCGGCCGCCTCGTAACCGTTCATGACCGGCATCTGGATATCCATCAGCACGGCATCGTAGCGGCTGGGGGCATCGGCCAGCATGCTGACCGCGATGCGCCCGTTGCCCGCGATGTCGACCGCGGCACCGGCGTGCAGCAGGATGTACTTCGCCACTTCCTGGTTGATCTGGTTATCCTCGACCAGCAGCACATACATGCCCTTCAGGCGGCCCGCCAGCGGCATCTCGGGCGCCGCCTCGGGCGCCGCTTTCCCGGTATGGAGTTCGATTGCCGTCGTTATCAGGGAGAGCCGCGTCACCGGTTTGCTCATGATGGCGTCCAGTTTCAGGTCTTCCTGCAGTGCCACCAGCTGCTCGCGCGCACTCTCGGCCACCATCAGCGCGCAGCGCGGCATGACGATGGCCGGATCGGCGCGCGCGAAAGTCAACACGGCGATGCCGTCCAGCTCCGCCATCGCCGTATCGAGGAACATCAGATCGTAGGGAGCCCCGGCGCGGCCGGCCGCGCGCAGCAGTTCGAGCGCCTCGGCGCCGCTGGCGGCACTGTCGACCACCCATCCGAAGCTGGCGCACAGGCCGGTGACAGCCTGGCGCGCGCTGCGGTTGTCGTCCACCACCAGCACCGAGTGCACCGCGCCGGTCGGCAGGGATGGCAGCACGGCCGCGTCGTCGGCATGCGCCACGCCGAAGGCTGAATCGAAATGGAACTCGGCGCCGGCGCCAAGTTCGCTGCGCACGCCCAGCGTGCCGCCCATCAGCCCCACCAGCCGGCGGCAGATCGCCAGTCCCAGCCCGGTGCCGCCGTACTTGCGGCTGGTCGAGGTGTCGCCCTGCGAGAACGCGTCGAACATGTGCGCCTGCTGCTCGCGCGCGATGCCGATGCCGCTGTCGCGTACCGCGAAATCGAGCACCACCACACCATCGGCTTCGCCGCGGCGCGTGATCGACAGCACCACTTCGCCCTGTTCGGTGAACTTGATGGCGTTCCCGATCAGGTTCAGCAGCACCTGTTCGAGCCGCAGCGCGTCGCCCACCACGGTCAGCGGCACGTCCGGCGCCACCGCGTACACCAGCTCCACGCCCTTGTTCCAGGCATTGGCCGACAGTAGCACCGTGATGCTGTCGAGGACCTGGCACAGCGCGAATGGCGACGATTCGAGCACCAGCTGGCCCGCTTCGATCTTGGAAAAATCGAGCACGTCGCTCAGGATGCCCATCAGCGAGCGGGTCGACATCTTGATCTTGGCGACATAACTGCGCTCGCGCCGCTCCAGCGGCCCTTCTTCGAGCAGGCGCGCCAGTCCCATGATGGCATTCATCGGCGTGCGGATTTCGTGACTCATATTGGCCAGGAACTGGCTTTTCGCGCTGCTGGCCGATTCGGCCCGTTCCAGCGCCTGGATCAGCTGCTCGTTGAGCGATTGCAGGCGCAACTCGGTGCGCTTGAGTTCCGAGACGTCCGAAATGAGCACGTAAAAGCCGCGCACTGCCCCCTCTTCATCGAAGTCGGGGATGTAATTGGCCCAGGTATGGCGCACCTCGCCGGACGGCTCGTGCAGGTCGCGCGCAAAATGGGTGGCCTTGCCGTCCAGGACCTCGCGCAGGTGCGGCGCGATGTCGGACATCGTTTCGGGGCCGAGGATATCGTCCATGCGCGCGCCCGTCATGCCGGTGGCGCTGCGCCCGAACAGCTCCAGATAGCGGCGGTTGGCGAACTGGCAGCGCAGTTCCGCGTCCCAGTAGGCCACCATGCCGGGCACGTTGTCGGTCACGGTGCGGATGAAGCGCTCGCTCTGTTCGAGCCGCTCGCTGGTGGCGCGCAGGGCCTTCTCGGCCGCCACGCGCTCGCTGATATCGCGCACGGTCGACTGCAAAATACCCTTGCCGCCGATGTTCACGCTGGTGAGCAGCACGTCGGCGTTGAACAGCGTGCCGTCGCGGCGCATGTGCAGCCACTCGAAATGATGGCTGCCGGTTTCGATCGCGTAGCGGATGAACTGTTCGGCCTTCTCGTCGGAGCGGCGCCCGTCCGGCTGGAACTCGGGCGAGGTGGTGGCCGGCGACAGGGTCAGGAATTCCTCGATGGTGGCGCAGCCATAGATGCGCACCGCCGCCTGGTTGCCGCCGACGAAACCGGCGCCCAGGGCGATCAGCATGTGGGCGTCGCCCGACATTTCGTACAGCGCCCGGAACTGCTCGTTGACGTCGCGCAGGCGATCCGAGAGCAGTTTGCGTTCGCTGACATCGAGCACCACGGCGCTGATGCCGACCAGCGCGTGGTCGGGGCCGAACACCGGATGGTAGCTGGTCACCCAGTGGCTTTCCACATCGGGCGAGCCGGGCACCGAGCGCGATTCGTGCACCGACTTGATCGGCAGGCCGGTATCGCGCACCTGGCGGTATGCCTGCTCGTATTCGACCCCGAGGGGGCCGAGCAGCTCGGGGAGGGTGTGCCCCAGATGGGCGGCCACCGGCAGCGCATTGATCGCCGCGAGGTAGTCGTTGACCATGACGACGCGCAGGTCGGCGTCGAGCAGGGCCAGGCCCACCGGCGCGGTCGCGTACACGGTTTCGAGCAGGGCGTTGGCGCGTTCCAGTTCGCCGGTGCGTTCGGCGACCAGGGTTTCGAGGTCGTTGCGGTAGCGCTGCAGCTCGCCGTCCATGTGCTGCAGCGCGCCGGCGACGTCGGCCACTTCGCGGATCTGCATCGGCGGCAGCGCCATCGGCTCGCCGCGGCCGAGCGCCGCCGCCGGCGCGCACAGGGAACGCACCGAGCGCCCGATCACGCCGCCGATGCTCCACGCGGCGGCAAAGCCCACCACCAGCAGCGCGGCGACGCTGAGGAACACGCTGGCCAGCGCCTCGCGCATGGCCTCATAGGCCGCGTCGCGCGGCAGGGCGACCGTGGCGTACCAGCCACGCCTGGGTGAGCGCTGCAGGCTGGAGATGACGCGCACGCCTTCGCGCGAGGTCAGTTCCATCGTGCCGGCATTGGCGCGGTGCGCCAGGTCGGCCATTTCCGGGCGCGCCAGCGCGCCGACGAACTTCTCGGGAGCGATGCTGCGCGCGACAAAGATGTCGCGCCGGTCGAACAGCTGGGCGCTCCAGCGCGGCGGCAGGCGCTGGTCGGCCAGCAGCTGGTTGAAGCGTTCGGGGCGCAACTGGGCCGACAGCACGTACACCACCTCGCCGTGGCGCCGCACCGGCACCTCGACCGAGACAGTGTAGGGCGCGGTCGGCGTGGCGCGGTGCAGGTCCGAGGTGGCGGCCAGGCCGCTGACGGCGACCTGGCGGATGGTCTCGACGTTGCCGTTCGGTGGCAGCGGCAGGCCGTGGGCGACGCGGGTATTGAGCAGTGGCTTGCCATCGAGGTCGCTCAGCACGAAGGCGTAGGCGGGGAACTCCGGGCCCAGGATGCTGCGCGCCTGAGAGTGGAAGTCGGCCAGGTCGCCGCTGGTCAGGCTGGGCGAACTGGCCAGGGCGCGGGCTGCGGTTTCGCCGGCATCGAGATCGCGCTCGGCGGCCTGGAGCACATTTTGCGCCAGCCGTTCGGCGTCGCGCAGCAGGTTCTGGTGCTCGCGCCGGAAAGAATCATAGGACAGGGCGGCGAAGCCGACCAGGGTCGGCAAGGCGCAGGCGAGGACCAGCTTGGCGGTCTTCGAGCGGATGGACGGCAGGGTTGAACGTGATGAAAACGACACTGCCCGAGCCTCCGCCGCATCAAACGCGGCGCCGCGCACCGCTATGAGAACGATGGTAGCCGAGCGGGCGTTTTCTTCAAAGCACTTTACGCCAGCCGTGTGCGGCTATGCTTCTGCCATATCAACCAGCAACATTTCCTAACCGGGTCAGACCTCCGATTCGAAACGTTTTTTAAATGAGGTCTGACCTGAATGCCGTTAAGTTAAGCCATTGTTGCCCGAAAACTCAGTTCCGTCATTCCCGCGCAGGCGGGAATCCAAGGCATCTTTGCTGAGCGGTGGAGCTTGGATTCCCGCCTGCGCGGGAATGACGGAGCTTAATTTGGCGGCAATAGGATCAGACCTCCAATTCGAAATGTTTCCTAATTGAGGTTTGCCCCCCGGTTAAGAAAAATTGCCGGAAGGATCGGTGCGGGTCAGGAACGGGTGATCGGCAGCGACAGGTCTTCGCCCAGCTTGATGTGCTTGGCCAATTCAATCTTGGCGATGGCGTTGCGGTGCACTTCGTCCGGACCGTCGGCCAGGCGCAGCGTGCGGTTGCCGGCCCATTGGTAGGCCAGCGGAAACTCATCCGACACGCCGGCCGCGCCATGCGCCTGGATCGCCCAGTCCAGCACTTGCTGGGCCACGTTCGGCGCCAGCACCTTGATCATGGCGATCTCGGCCTGAGCGTGCTTGTTGCCCACGGTATCCATCAGCGCTGCGGTCTTGAGCGTCAGCAGGCGCGCCGTGTCGATCTGGATGCGCGACTCGGCGATGCGCTCGCGCCACACACCCTGGTCGGAAATCTTTTTACCGAAGGCAACGCGGCTGTTCAGACGCAGGCACATCAGTTCCAGCGCGCGCTCGGCCACGCCGATGGCGCGCATGCAATGGTGGATGCGGCCTGGCCCCAGGCGGCCCTGGGCGATCTCGAAACCGCGGCCCTCGCCCAGCAGCAGGCTGGAGGCCGGCACGCGCACGTTCTCGAACAGGATTTCGCAGTGGCCGTGCGGAGCGTCGTCGTAACCGAACACGGGCAGCGGGCGGACGATGGTGATGCCGGGCGTGTCGGCCGGTACCAGGATCATCGATTGCTGGGCATGGCGCGCCGCTTCCGGAGCGGTCTTGCCCATGACGATGAAAATCTTGCAGCGCGGATCGCCCGCGCCCGAAATCCACCACTTGCGTCCGTTGATGACGTAGTCGTCGCCCTCGCGCGCGATGCTCGTTTCGATGTTGGTCGCGTCGGACGAGGCCACAGCCGGCTCCGTCATGGCAAAGGCCGAGCGGATCTCGCCGCGCAGCAGCGGTTCGAGCCAGGTGCGCTTGTGTTCCTCGCTGCCGTAACGCTCGATGGTTTCCATATTGCCCGTGTCGGGCGCGGCGCAGTTGAACACTTCCGGCGCCCAACCGACCCGGCCCATGATTTCGCACAGCGGCGCGTAATCGAGGTTCGACAAGCCCTCCGGCGCGCGCACCGATTTCGGCAGGAACAGATTCCACAGGCCCTGTTCGCGCGCCAGCGGCTTGAGCCGCTCGATCAGCTCGGTCGGAATCCAGCGGTTGCCCTTGTGCGTGCCGTTGCGGTCGACTTCCTGCTTGAAGGCGGTCTCGTTCGGATAGACGTGCTGGTCCATGAAGGCGAGCAGGCGCGCCTGCAACTCTTTGCAACGGTCGGAGTAATCGAAGTTCATGTGGATTCCTTGGAGAGAGAAATGGCGCGCTGGGCGTACTGCCAGCCCAATTCGGCCATGGGCCGGGCGGCCTTGCCGTTGTCGAGGGCTTGCGCGCTGGACGCGGTGCCGTCAACGTAGCGTTTCATGATGCCTTGCATGATGCCGGCCAGACGGAACATATTGTAGGCCAGGTAAAAATTGAAATCCTCGATGCGGATGGACTTGCCGGTGCGCGCCGCGTAGGCGGCGATGTAGGCTTCCTGGGTGGGAATGCCGAGGGCGTCCAGGTCGAGACCGGCGATGCCGCGGAACTGGCCGGGAGGAATGTGCCAGCTCATGCAATGGTAGGAAAAATCCGCCGCCGGGTGGCCCAGGGTCGACAGTTCCCAGTCGAGCACGGCGAGGATGCGCGGTTCGGTCGGGTGGAAGATCATGTTGTCGAGGCGGAAGTCGCCATGCACGATGGCGGTATCGTCGCCCGGCGGAATATTGTGCGGGAGCCAGGCGATCAGCTGGTCCATGGCATCGATCGGTTCCGTGACCGAGGCCTGGTACTGGCGCGTCCAGCGTTCGATCTGGCGCGCGAAATAATTGCCGGGTTTGCCGTAATCGGCCAGGCCGATGGCGGCGTAGTCGACCGTGTGGAGAGCGGCGATGACGCGGTTCAGTTCATCGTAAATGGCGCCGCGTTCGGCTGGCGTCATGCCGGGCAGGGATTGATCCCACAGTACGCGGCCATCGACGAATTCCATCACGTAAAACGCGCGGCCGATAACCGACTCGTCGGTGCACAGCGCGTACTGGCGGGCGGCGGGAAAGCCGGCCTTTTGCAAGGCATCCATGACGCGGAATTCGCGCTCGATGGCGTGGGCGGACGGCAGCAGCTTGGCGGCTGGTCCGGGCTTGGTGCGCAGCACATAATGCTGGCCGCCGGCGCTGATCTTGAAGGTGGGATTGGACTGCCCGCCCTTGAACTGGGCCACTTCCAGCGGGCCGCCGGGATAGCCTTCGACATGGGCGCGCAGATAAGCGTCGAGGGCGTCGACGTCGAATTTCTGGCGCTCCGAGACCGGCTTGGTCCCCATCATTTCCTCGAACATCTTGTCTCCTGCTGGTTATGTGAGATCTATTCTAGCGCATGAATAGAACGACCGTACTAATTTTTCCACAGGCGCACAACCGGGGTCAGAGCTCTGACTAGCAATAGTTGCACAGGCGACGGCAGAACGCGGAAAACGCGCAAGATGTTGCTAGTCAGAGCTCTGACCCCGGTTGTGCGACTAAACGCATAGTGAATCCGCGATTTGCCCTTGGTAGAGCTGGAGATTCGCCACTACGAGGGATCGATGAAGCTATTTCCTAACAATCTCGCGCCGAATTTTCCGTAACTCATACAACCGGGGTCAGAGCTCAATTAAGAAATGTTTCGAGTCAGAGCTCTGACCCCGGTTAAGAAATGTTAGAGCTCTGACCCCGGTTAAGAAATGAGAGCTCTGACCCCGGTTAAGAAATGTTGTTGGGGGCAGTCAGCGCGAGAGGCGGTATTGGTCGTACAGCTGTTCCATCGTAGTGCTGCGGGTGTCGGTTTGCAGCGGGGCGGGCGGGGAATAGTTGACGAAGCGTACTACCCAGTCAGCCTCGGCATCACCCACGTCGAGCGCGTTGATGCAGCCGGCCGTTTGCGACAGCCCACCCAGGAACATGCGCTGGCCCGTCAGCGCCAACGATAAAATCGCGCAGTTCACGCCGCCATGGAGCACCAGCAAGGCCGTGTCCCAGTCGTCCTGGCCCCGCAGGCGCGTCACCGCCGGGTGGATCCGGTCCATCAGCTGCCCCACCGATTCGCCCCCGAGGAAGCGCTTGTCTTCACCCACCATGCCTTCAAACGCGCCCGTAAACGCGTCCTTGAGGTCGGCGTCGGCGATTGTCGACAGGCGCCCGCCGCGGATTTCTTCAAACTCGGGCCAGATCTCGATGTCGATCCCCTGGCCGGTCGCGCCCAGCACACGCGTCGCCGTTTCCACCGTGCGCGGCAGGCCGGAGACGATCACACGGTCGAACTGGACGCCTTCGGCGGCGAAGGCTTGTCCGGCGGCACGCGCTTGCGCGCAGCCCTGCTCGTTGAGCGGGACGGTTTCGGGAAGAAAGGGTTTGCCGGCGGCATCGAAATAGGTAACGCTGCCATGGCGCATCAGGAAGATGCGCCGGCGCTGGGAAGTAGGAAGCATGGGTTCTTGTGGTCGGTTCAGAAAAACAGGGCGGTGCGGGTGACGATGCTGCCGGTGTTGGTGTACGGGGCGGTCGCGCGCACGGCGCCGGTGGTGGCGACGCCATCGTCGAGCTTGCTGTCGAGCTGCTGGGCGAAGGAGTCGGGGAGGTTGTCGAAGCGCAAGCCATTGCCGCTGCGCCCGCCCACCGCGTCGTTGTAGATGTAGACCGCGCCGCCTTGGGCGCTGGTCATGAAATCGGTGGTGCCGTTGTAGGCGCCGGTGATGAAGCCGGACAGCGCCAGGTGCTGTGGCGCCGACAGGTATTCGGTGATCTGGCCGTCGCCGTTGCCGTTGGCCGTGGCGCCGGCCACGTGGGTGGTGGCCAGCACGTCGTCGCCGGGCAGGGCGCGGAATTTGTCCTGGTAGGCGTTCACCGCCGCCGACAGCGAGTTCGATTGCTGGATGATGTTCTTGACCTTGGCGCTGTCGATCAGCCCCTGTCCCTTGAGCACGCCGCCCAGCAGCAGGCCGATGATCACCAGTACGATGGCGATTTCGACGAGGGTGAATCCGTGTTGTCGTTGCATGGGGCTCTCTCTGTTGTGACGGCAGCTGCGTATTATTCTAGCGTATCAAGGATGGACCCGGCGCTGGCGCACCGAAATGTTGTGCAGGCGCTGTTCCAGCAACGCGAGCTCGCGCGGATCGCTGACCTGGCCGCTGGCCAGCATGGCGCCGATCAGCGTCTTTGCACTCTCGTCCTCGCCCATGTCGTCGAGGATGAACAGCTCCATCTGGCGCGCCCACGCGGGCAGGACCCCGGCCGTGGTACGGGTGCGGATCGCGTGCGCATACTGGCGCGCCAGCGCGGGGTCGTGCAGCCGGTGGCGCGCCACCAGCGCCGCATGCGCCAGCCACGGCCAGCGCCGGTCGGGGTCTTCGCCAAAACGCTGGTGGACGAAATCGAGCATGATGCGGGTGCGCGCCGGGTCGGCGCTGGCGCTGTACACCTGGCTGGCCGCCAGCAGCGGCGCCTGGCCGCGCGGGTCGAGCTCGACGATGCGATCGAGCCACGTGCGCAAGGCGCTGTAATCGATGGCGCCCAGCGGCGTTGCCGCCTCGTCCTGGCCTTGCACGTACACGGTCATGGCCTTGGCCAGCGCCACCGGTTCGCCCAGGCTGGCCAGGCGCAGCACGGCCAGCGGAGGCGCTGGCTCCAGGCCGGCCGCAGTCGGGGGCTGCGGCGCGCGCATGGCCTGATAGCCCACCTGGAGCGCCAGCGCGGCCACCAGCAGCAGCGTCACCGGCAGCGGCACGCGCGCGGCCATCACAGATCCTTGCGGTAAAAATCGAACAGCGCGGCGGCCCCCAGCAAGGTGACATAGATCGCGCTCTGCGCCAGCAGAGGCGCCAGCTGCGCGCCGCCGTACACCAGCCATTCGCTGCGCGTGAACTGGTCCAGGTGCGGCAGCACGGCCGCCAGCGCGTCGATGGCCATGCGCGGCAGCTGCGCCGCATCCTGCGCCATGGCTTGCAGGCTGCCGATCGCCCGCGCCAGCAGATAGAACGCCAAGGTGGCCGCCAGCGCCGCCATGACCTGCCCGAGCGTGAGCACGCACAGCAGGCAAAACGCGGCGACGATCCACAATTCGCACCATAGCGAGACGGCCCACGCGGCGCACCATGCGGCCGGCGCGAGCATCAAAGCCATTACCCCGAACAGCAGCGCGGGCAGCAGCGCCACCAGACCGAATCCGGCTAGCTTGCCCAGCACGTAGGCGGCGCGCGGTATGGCCAGGGCGAGCAGCAGTTCCTGGCCTTTGTCGGCCGCTTCGCGCACCACGCTGGTGGCCACGAAACCTGCCACCAGCAGCACGCAGCACACCCGCAGCAATGCGGCCAGCAGGGCCGCTTGCAGCGCGGCGCTTTCGGTCAGCGCCAGCTGGCCCACGAAGCCGCCCAGCGCGACCGCACCGACCGCCAGGCCGCCCAGCACCCAGGCGATGCGGTTGCGCAGCGCTTCGAGCACGGTGTATAAGGCTATCGTGAAGATGGGTCCCAGCATGGCCTAGCGCGGCAGCGTTCCGGCGGCAACCATGCGGTTGAACAGCACATTCGGCGAGAGCCAGATCACCAGGTCGTCGTACTCGCCGCCCGGCGCGGTGGGGCTGTCGCTCGGCGTGCGCGCCACGAAGGCGATGCCGGCGCTGCCGGCGTTGGTGCGTTCGTCGACGTTGGTGCTGCTCGTGTCGAGGCTGCGGACGCCGGTGTCGCCAAAGCCGCCGGCGCCGTTTTTTCCGTGCGAGACGATCACCGCCGGAATATCGTTGATGCCGGTCGCCGCCACCAGGTTGCCGCGCGCGTCGCGCGTGCCGATGGTGATGTCGCGCGCGGTCTGCAGCGTGAACATGGTCTGGCTGTTGCTGTAGGCCGGCGAGACGCTGTAGTGGAACGCGCGTCCCCAGCTATCGAGCTTGGGCAGGCCAAGCGTGGCCCACGGCAGCACGCCCTGGCGCTTGCCGTCGCGGCAGGTGGCCCCGTTGCGGTCTTCCAGACCGTTGACCGGCGAGACGGCGGGGCAGGGCAGGTAGCCGTTGCGCAGCGCGAAACCCATCAGCGCTTCGCGCGCTTCGTCCATGGTTTTCTGGGTGTCGCTGATCTTGCGCTGTTCCATCTGCACCGCCAGCGGGGTCAGTAACCCGCCGATCATCAGCCCCACGATCACCAGCACCACTGCCATTTCGACCAGGCTGAATCCCTGCTGCGCGCGCGTCATGGCTTGTCGACGTCGGTAACGGTGCCGGCGTTCATGTCCACGCTCTGCCCGGGTTTGAGCACGACCTTACGGCCCGAGGGCAGCGTCAGCGTCACGCGCGGCGCCTGCGCCGGCCCGCTGAAGCGGTTGCGCGCGCCTTCCTGCACCTCGTTATTCACCCACACGGTCGACTTGCCGCTGCTGCGCCGCACGAAGCCATTCACGGTCATCGGCTGCGGCACGGGCGCCGCTTCCACCACAGGCACTGGCGGTGCGGCGACCAGGCCGCGCTGGATATCGAGCTGGTGGCGTTCGGCCGGCGTCGTGAACAGGCGTCCCATCGGCGCCGTCTGGGCTTGGGCGGTGAGGGTGACGAAGAGCAGCACGCAGGCGGTCGTGGTGGATTTCATGGCCATCCTTTCGCGGGCGCGGACGCATCCGGCTGCGGCGTGGCGCCGAGCGTCAGCCACACCAGGGTGCAGTTCGCCGTCAGGCGCGCCACCCCAATCGCTTCGGCCGGTGCGTCGGTGCGTTTCAGCTTGCAGTCCTGGACCGTGAAGCGTCCGGCGCCGCGCAGGTCGTCGATGAAGTGGAACAGGTCCAGTTCGTGCACCAGCCCGAGTTCCACGCGCATGCGGCTGCCGCGCAGCTGGTAGTCGCCCAGCGCCATCGGGACACTGAAGGCAAGCGCCTGCTGGGGTTCGATGTCGTAGCTGGCCGAGACCAGCTTGCGCGTGCCCTGGATCGATTTGATCGTCTCGATCCACGCCAGCCGGTTTTCGTCGCCAATCAGGCCGCCCGCCTGCAGTTCCATGAAGCGTGGCTGGTAAATGGCGATGTCCTGCTTTTCCGATTCCACATTCTGGAAGCGGCTGGCCGCCGCGCCGCGTACCTGGGCCGCCTGCGCCAGCGATGCCGCCTTCTGCGCGCCGTACCAGGTGGCCGCGCCCACCAGCAGCACGGCGGCGCCCAGCACGCCGGCGCACAGTCTGGCGCTCGCCCCGATCATGCCGAGTTCGTCGCGCCAGGTGGGTACCTTGGCGTCGGCCGGCTTGGCGCGCAGGGCGTTCGGCTTGGCCATCATGGTTTCCATGTCACGTTGATGACGAAGCGGGGCTTGACGCCGCTGTCGCCAGCGTCGGTCTTGCCGCTTAACTTGACGCTCTGGCGCACATCGAGCGGCGCTTCGACGATATGCACCGCCACGCCGGGATTGCCGGCCATGTCGAGGGCGAACTGGTTCACGCTGTCGACTATGGCGCGGTAGTCCGATGGGCCGACCTCGATTTCGCCGTCGATGCGCAGCACCTGCACCGGCGCCGACGGCAGGCCGACCACGCTGGCCGCCATCGGATCGGTGGTGTCGCCGGCGGCTGGCGCGACCAGGGTGGCGCCGGCGCCGGCGCCAGTCTGGGCCAGCACCGGCTGCTGCACCTGCCAGTCCAGCGCCAGCAGGCGGATCGCGGGTGCGCGCTCCAGCGAGCGGCTCACCAGCGCCACCAGCGGCGCCGGGGCGGGGGCGGTGGCGCCGAGCAGGCGGTCGAGCTGCACCGCTGCCTTCATGTTGGCGCTGCGCGCAGCCGTGGGCGGCAAGGTGGCCATGATGGCGCGGTAGCGCGCATCGTACTGCGCCGCCTCGGCCAGCAGGCGCGTGGCTTCCTGGCCATCGCGCACGCTGCCCCACAGGCTGGCGAGCAGCCAGACGGCGCCGACGGCGGCGATCGCGGCGCTGGCGCAGTTGAGCGCCAGGCGCGCGCGCCAGAGCTGGTAAAAGCGGCCGGCCGCGCCGGGCGGGTACTGGCTGGGCAGGGAGTCACGGCCCAGCAGGCCAAGCAAAAGCTGTTCGGCCGTATCCACGCCGCCGGCCAGTTTCAGGCGCGCGCAGGCGCTGTCGATGTCGATGAAGTGGTAGGCGAGTTCCGGATCGTCTTCGCAGCGCTGTTCCAGCGCCGCCACGCGCGCCGAGGGCGCTAGCACCACCACATGCAGCATGTCGCCGCGTCCCAGCAGGCGGGTGCTGGTCAGGAACTGCTGCATCTTGGCCGTCTCTAACGCGGTGGCGTCGATGACATCGTCGTGCGCCGCCAGCACCGTCAGGCGGGAAAATTTCAGGTACGGGCCCTGGAAATAGCTCTGGCGCAGGCCGCCGCCCTGTTCGGCGATCAGCAGCAGATGGTTCTGGGCGATGCCCATGCGCCGCACCAGCTTCGCCGACAGGTGGGCGGCCGAATACAGGCCGGCCAGCGGGATCTTGTTCTGCTCCATCACGCCCACCCATGGCTGCACCATGGCGGCGTTGGTCAGGGCCGAGAACACGGTGTGGTCGTCGCGCCGGCCTTCGCTGTCGCGGTCCTGGATGTCGGCGTGGCGGAACGGCGTGTCGCGGAAGGCGTGCGAAAGGCGCCGTTCGACCAGGGTGCGCCCGGCGCGGCCGCTCACGTGCGGCAGCAGGCAGCGCTGGAAGTCTTCTTCGACCAGGTCGGCCACGAGGCAGGCGCGTGTGCCTTGCGCGCCATCGAGGTAGCGCGCGAAGGCGTCCATGCCGTCACGGTCGGCCGAAAAGCAGGGCCCGGGCGCAAGCGCCCCGGCGCGCCAGTCGAAGGCGCACAGCCGGTCGTTCGTCACATAGAATAATTGTTTGGGCAGCACTGCCATCCTCAGGTTTTCAACTGGCTCATGGTGTCGTAGATCGGTCCCAGCACGGACAGCATGATCCATCCCAGCAGCAGGCCGAGCGTGACCGTCATGGCCGGTTCGATGAGCGATTGCACGCGCTCGATCATTTCCTTCACTTCGCGATTATAGAAGTAGCTGACGTTGCGCAGGGCGTTGTCGAGCGAGCCGGTGGCCTCGCCCACGCGCAGCATGCGCAGCACCAGCGGCGGGAAGATGCCGCTGTTCTGGAACGCCAGCGTGACGCTCTGGCCGTCCGAGATCAATTGCGCGGCGCGCTGCAGGCCGACCGCCACCACGCGGTTGGCGACGATGCCTTCGGACAGGCGGATGCATTCGAGAATGGTGATGCCGGAGCCGTACATCAGCCCGAAAAAGGTGGCGAAGCGCGCCAGGATGATCTTGTGCAGCACGGGCCCGATCAGGGGCAGGCGCAGTTTCAGGCCGTCGGCCAGCATGCGCGCGCTGTCGCTGCGGCGCAGCCATGCGCGTCCGCCAAAGTACGCAAGCAGCGGCAGGGCGAGCAAGACATACCAGTAGTGGATGAAGACATTCGAGACGGCGATCAGCGCCCTGGTGTGGAACGGCAGTTCGCCGCCCATGTTTTTGATGAACGAGGTCAGTTGCGGCACCAGCACGATCATCAGGAAGAAGGTCACGCCCAGCACCACGACCGCGACCACGATCGGGTAAGTGATGATTTTCTTGGTCTGGGCGGCCAGTTCGTCCTGCCATTTCAGGCTCTCGGACAGGTTGCGGAATACCTCGGCCAGTTTGCCGCTCGATTCGCCGGCCGTAATGAGGCTGGTGAAGGTGTTGTCGAACACTTCGTCGTGGTGGCGCAGCGCTTCGGACAGGGTCAGGCCGCCTTCGATCGACTCGATCAGGTCGGTGACGATTTCGCGAAAGCGCGGGTGGTCGGTGGAGTCGCGCAGGTCGCCCAGGCCTTCCAGGATCGGCACGCCGGCGGCGGTGAGCTGCTCCATGTGGAAGCAGAAGTTGATCAGGTCCGCGCGCCGCACCACGCGCTTGCCGAAGGCGACCGCCCTCTGTCCGGCCACGCGGAAGTCGATCAGGTCGAGTTCCATGCGGCGCAGGCGCAGTTCCAGGTCGGCGCTGTTGGTCGCGTCCATCGCGCCGGGCACCATCTGGCCGGCCAGGTCCATCGCGCGGTAGGCGTACAGCGGCATCAGGCCAGCCTGTCGGTCAGGTCGACCACGCGCGCCACTTCGTCGAGCGAGGTGGCGCCCTCCAGCACCCGGCGCATGCCATCGTCGACCAGCGAGCGAAAGCCCGCGGCGCGCGCGGTGTCTTTCAGTTCGCGCAGCGAGGCGCGGCGGGCGATGGCTTCGTCGATGTCGGCGTTCACCTTGAGCAGTTCCATGATCGCCATGCGGCCCTTGTAGCCCTGGTGGCCGCAGGCTTCGCAGCCGGCCGCCTGGCAGATGGTGGCCGCCGGGTCCTCGGCCGAGAGGCCAAGCAAACGGCGCTCCATCGCGTCGGCCACCGATTCGGTCTTGCACACCTGGCACAGGCGCCGCACCAGGCGCTGGGCGATGATGCCGATGATGTTCCCGGCCATGATGTCGGGCAGGATGCCGATGTCGAGCAGGCGCGACACCGAGCCGATGGCCGAATTGGTGTGCAGGGTGGTGTAGACCTGGTGGCCGGTCATGGCGGCCGAAAACGCCATTTCGGCGGTTTCCCTGTCGCGCACTTCGCCCACCAAAATGATATCCGGGTCCTGGCGCATCATCGAGCGGATGCCGTCGGCAAAACCCATCTTGGCCGACTCGTTGATCGAGGTCTGGCGGATCATGTTCATCGGGTACTCGACCGGGTCTTCCAGCGTCATGATGTTGACGCTCTCGGTATTGATGTGGTTCAGGATCGAGTACAGGGTGGTGGTCTTGCCGCTGCCGGTCGGGCCGGTGACGAGGATCACGCCGTGCGGACGGGCGATCATCAGTTTGAGCAGGTGCAGTTCGTCCTCGCCCAGCCCCAGGCCATCCAGCGGCACGAGTCCCTTCTGGCGATCGAGCACGCGCAGCACAAAATTTTCGCCGTGCGTGGTCGGTTGGGCCGAGGCCCGGAAGTCGATCTGGCGCCCCGAGAACTTGATCGAAATGCGGCCGTCCTGCGGCGCGCGCGATTCGGCGATGTTCATATTGCTCATCACCTTCAGGCGCACCGCCATCGCCGGCCAGTACGATTTGTGCAGGCTGCGGATCTGGCGCAGGATGCCGTCGATGCGGTAGCGGATGCGCAGAAAACTCTGTTCCGGCTCGAAATGGATGTCCGACGCGCCATTTTGCACCGCGTCGGCCAGCAGCGCGTCCATCAGGCGCACCATCGGCTGGCTGTATTCGTCGGTGGTAGCGGCCATGGCGGAGTAATTGACTTCGCCCGTTTCAATCTCGAGCAAAATGCCGTCGATCGACAGCTCGAAGCCGTAATACTGGTCGATGGCGCGCGCGATGTCCGATTCGTTGACCAGCACCGGCGCGATCGTAATGCCCTTGACCAGCATGGCGCTGATCTGGTCCAGCGCGACGATGTTGCTGGTGTCGGCCATGGCCAGGATCAGGTTGTCGGTATCGCGTTCGTAGACGATAGGGAATACGCGGTAGCGCTTGGCCACATCCTTCGGGATGAGTTTCAACGCGATGGCGTCGACCACCAGGCTGGTGAGGTCGGCGCTTTGCTGGTTCAGGTTTTCGGACAGCGCTTCGCGCACCGTCGCTTCGGTGACGAAGCCGAGCGTGATCAGCAGTTTGCCGAGCGGCTCGCTGCTGCGCTTTTGTTCGATCAGCGCGATCCGCAGCTGGTCTTCGCTGATGACCCCTTTCTGGATCAGCAGTTTGCCGAGAGGGAATTTTGCATGTTCCGACATGCGCTTATTGCCCGCCCAGTTCGCGTGCGCGGGTGGCGGCCGCGGCACGGTCGAAATTGACGGCGCCGCGCTGCGCCAGTTCCACCGCGCGCTGGTAATAGGTCAACGCCAGTTTCCCCTGGTTCAGGCGGTCCAGGCCGATGGCCAGGTTGAAGGCGTAGTCGGCATTGTTCGGGCTGGCGGAATAGGCGCGGAAATAATGCTGCTGGGCTTCCGGCCAGCGTCCCTGGCGCGCGTACAGGTTGCCCAGGGCGAACAGCAGCGGGCCCGATTCCGGATTGCGCTCGACCACGCGGCGCAGGCGCCCTTCGGACTGGGCCGGGTCGCCCTGGCGCACGCTGGTCAGGCCGGCCAGCGCATCGTTGTCGTTGGGGTCGAGCTCGAGCAGGCGCGCATAGATGCTTGCAGCCTGCTCGGCCTGGTTGTCGCGGGCGGCGAGGGCGGCCATGCCGAGCAGGGCGTCGCGGTTGTTCGCGTCTTGCCGCAGCACGGTCTGGTAGCTTTGGCGCGCGGCTGGCAGGTCGCCATTGTTGTAGGCCGTAAAACCGTTCTGGAGCGATGGATTGATCTGCTCCGGCTTGCTTGAGCGTGCCACGCGGATACCGCTGCTGTCGGCCGCGGCTGCCGGCGCGCGCGCGGTGGATGGGCGCGGCGCGGCTTGAGCAGGCGGCTGTTGCTGCTGCAACTGCTGCAGGCGCATCGCTTCGTCCGGCGGAATCTGGTCGCGCGACGAGGGCGCCGGCGCTTGCGCAACGTAGGGCTGGACCGGCTGCGCCGCTTGAATGGGGACGTCCGCACCGGGCTGGGCGGCGATGACGGGCACGCCGGGCACGGCAGCGCCGGGATCCGGCGCGGCGCTCTGGTTCTGGCCCGGCATCGGCACCATCGGCAGGTGGCGGCTGGAACCTGGACCGTACACGGCGTTCCAGTAAATATACGCGAACACGGCGGCGATCAGCAGGGCGATGCTGCCGAGGACCGCAATGCGGATGGTGCGCGCGTCCATGCGCGCCATGGCGCGCTTCTGGGCCTTGACCCGTGGTGGCGGCGGTGGCGGGGCATTGCGCGCACGCCGTGGCGGTGGCGGTGGCGCCGGCGGTTCGGCCTGCGGGTCCGGAATGGCCATGCGCGGCGCCTCGGGCGCGACATCGATGGACGGTTCGGCGCGCGCGGCGGCCGGCGCCGCGTCGAGCGGCGACAGGGTCAGCGGCTCGGCGGATGTGGCCTGCTCATGCGGCGCCAGCGCCAGTACCTCGTCGTAGGCTTCGGAGGGCTTCGCCAGTTCCTCGTCGGGCGCATGGTTTTGCTTGGCGCGTTCGGCTTTCTTGATGGCCTGCATCAGGAGGCTCATGGTCAGTTCACCTTTCCGCGCACGGGTTCGGAGTACGGCTCCGACACGGCGCCGCTGGTGTCGGGCAGCAGGTAGCGGTAATCCTTGTAGTCGCCGTTGATGCTGGCATTCTTCACCACCACCGGCCGGATGAAGATCACCAGCTCCGTCTTGCTGACTTTCTCATTGCGGTACGAGAAGAAATTGCCGATCACCGGCAGCACGCCCGCGCCCGGCACCGCATCCTTGGCGTTGTCGACCGAGTCCTGCATCAGCCCGCCCAGCACGGAAATGTCGCCGCTGTAGACCTTGAGGATGGATTCGACTTCGCGCGCCTGGATCACCGGCACCTGGCTGATCACGTTTTCGGCGGCCAGCGCCGGGTTGGGGTCGGTCACGTAGCCGACGATGCGGGTGATCGTCGGGCGCACGTTGAGGGTGACTTCGTCCGAGTCGGCAATCTGGGGTGTCACGCTCATCACAAAGCCGACCGGCACGGTTTCGAGCTTCGATTCGTAGGTGGCGGGCGTGGTGACGTTGCCGTTCACGCCGATCACGGCGGGCGTGACCTTGATGGTGAAGAAGACGTTGTTGTCGACCACTTTCAGCATCGCGGTCTGGTTGTTCAGCACGCTGATCTTGGGGCTGGACAGCACTTTGACCTTGCCGAACGATTCGAGCAGCTGGATCGCGGTGGTGATGTTGCCCAGCGCCGAGGTGGGATTGATGTAATTGATCGAAAACAGCCCCGGCGTGGTGCCGATGGCCACGTTCGAGCCGGGCAGCGTGCCGCCGACCGGTTTCTGGGTCAGGGTCAGCCCGCCGTGCAGGCGGCTCCAGTTGATGCCCTGCTGGTACTGGTCGGACAGGCGCACTTCGATGATGGTCGCTTCGATCAGCACCTGGCGCTTGGCGCTGCCGAGCACGATGTCGAGAAATTGCTGGATCTTTTCGTGCTGGCGCCCGGTCGCGCGCACCGCCAGCAAGCCGCCTTCGGCGTTGACGATCACCGACGGCGCGTTGCGCTGGCGCTCGCTGGACGAGGCATTGAAGGCGGCCAGCACGTTGTCGGGCACGGCTGGCGGCGTGGGCTGGGCCGGCTGGCCCGGCTGCGGCTGGGCGGCGCCCGGCGCGGGTGGGGGCGCGGCCGACGAGATCGTGCTCGGCGCGTCGCCCAGCGTCGTTTCGCGCAGCATGTCGCGGATATTCTTTTCCAGGCTGCCCCAGAAATTGTTTTCCGAGCGGTTGGTGACCGAGGTGGTCGAATTATTGTTGCCCGATCCGCCGGCCGCGGCCGCGCCGCCGCTGGTGCTGCCATTGGCGTTGGTGAGCGTGGGGGTGCTCGAGCCGCCGCCGGTGGTCGAAATCTGGGTGGCGATGTTGACGCTGCTGCTGGTGCTGCGCGCCATGTTGACGTAATCGACCTTGTAATTACGCCACACCGGCGTATCGGGCAGCACGGTCAGGGTGGCGCCGTCGATTTCGTAGCGCATGTCCACCTGGCGCGAAATGCGGGTCAGCAACTGCGGCAGGGTCTGGTCGAGCGCGTTGAGGGTCACCGTACCTTCGATGCCCGGGTGAATGTCGACATTCAGGCGGGCGTCGCGCGCCAGCGCAAACAGCAGCGACTGCACCGGCACCTTGTGCACCGTGACGCTGTAGGTTTCGGCCTTGGGCGTGGCTTTGGGCGGCGGCAGCGGCGCGCTGTGCATGACCGGATCGGGAATCCGTCCGGCCGCCGGGGGCGCCTGGGTCACATGCGACGGCGAACGGGGCAGGGTGGGCGTGGCACACGCGCTCAACAAGGCGCAACAGATGGCGGTGCCCGCGGTACTCCAGGGGGAAACGGATTTAGTCAGGGTCATTGGTGCGCTCGTGAGTGCCATGACACAATAATGGCGGAAAAGTAAGCGTGGGGCAATTGCTGCACGTCTAATGGAAGAAGATGCTGCGCGAAACGAGCCACGCGAGCAACGCCAGCATGGCCGCGCCGAGGCCGGCCAGGGCCAAGGTCCTGCCCTTAGGGCGGCCGCTGCCGGCAAAAGCGCAATCGGCGATGGCCGCTTTGGCATGGCGCGCTTCGACCAGGTCGGATTCGTCGATGTAGGCGGCCATCAGGGCTTTGTCCGCCAGTATATTGATACGCCGCACGATGCCTTGCGACACGCGCGCGATCTGTCTGGTTGCGGCGGCGCTGAACACGGCCGGGCCGTTGTAGCCGGCCGCATGCAGGCGGAATGCCAGGAAGTCGGGAATCACGTCGGGCGGCATGGCCGGCACCACGAAGTTGTGGGTGATGCGTTCCTTGAACTGGCGCATGCTGGCCAGGTTCAGGTGCTCATCGAGCTCGGGCTGGCCGAACAGCACGATCTGCAGCAGCTTGTGGCGCGCCGTTTCCAGGTTGGAGAACAGGCGCACCTCTTCCAGCGTCTCGAGCGGCATGGCCTGGGCTTCCTCGACCAGCAGCACCACCTGCTTGCCGGCGCTGTGGCGGGCGATCAGGTCGGCCTGCAGCATGCGCGTGACTTCGTCGATGCGCTTGCCGGTGACGTCGAGTTCGAGTTCGCCGGCGATGGCGTAGGCGACCTCGGTGTTTTTCAACGTGGGATTGGCCAGGTAGATCACGTCGATGTGCGGCGGCAGCTGGTTTTCCAGCATGCGGCACAGCATGGTCTTGCCGCTGCCGACTTCGCCCGTGACCTTGATGATGCCTTCGCCGTGCTCGACCGCGTAAAGCAGGGCGTCGAGAATCTCGCCGCGCGTATTGCCGGCGTAAAAGAAGGCGGGGTTGGGCGTGATGCCGAAGGGCGACTGGTGCAGGCCGAAGTGCTGGTGATACATGGGGTTTAGTGCACGCATGCGAGGAAGGCCTGTTCCAGCGTGGCGGCGCCGTAGGCCTCGCGGCAGGCCGCGGGGGTGCCGATGAAGCGCAGCTGGCCGCCGTGCAGGATGGCCATGCGGTCGCACAGTTCGTCGATGTCGGCCAGCGCGTGCGAGCTGAAAAACACGGTGGCGCCCTGGCTGCGCGCGTGCAACAGGCGCTCTTTCAGGCGGGCGCGCGCCTTCGGGTCGAGGCCGCTCATGGGTTCGTCCAGCACGTAGGCTTGTTTGTCGGCGAGGAAGCAGGCGGCCAGGCCGAGCTTTTGGGTCATGCCCTTGGAGTGCTTGCGTACCGGCATGGACAACGCCGCATGGTCGAGGTCGAGCGCGTCGAACATGGCGTGGGCGGCGTGGATGTCGTAGGTGTTGCCGTGCAGTTTGGCCATGTATTTCAGGAATTCGGCGCCGGTGAGGTAGTAGGGCGGCATGAAGCGTTCGGGCAGGAAGGCGAGGGGACGGCGCGCTTGCGCGAGGCGGTGGCCGTGGCCGAAGATCTCGATGCTGCCGGACTCGAACGAGACGAAGTCGAACAGACATTTCAGGAGGCTGGTCTTGCCGGCGCCGTTCACCCCCACTAGGCCCACGCATTCGCCCGCCGCGATGTCGAGGTCGATGCCTTCCAGTACCGGGGTGCCGGCGTAGCGTTTGACTAACTGGCGGAAGCGCAGCGCGGGTGTGCTCATGTTGGCAATGTTGGCAGAGGTGGCAAGGTTGACAGGGAGCGACGCTCCGACTGTAGCGCATTCAGTGTCGCTTGCACAATGGTTGCACGTTAGTACGACACAAAATCATTGTGAATGTAAAAAACGAGTGTTTCTGGAATAGAATAGTTCGACGGCTTTCTGCGTGAGCCGTCGCTCCCGCGCAGGCGGGAGCCCAAGTTTGGCTGCACAGTCGGGAAACAAACTTGGATTCCCGCCTGCGCGGGAGTGACGGTGCGGAGGATAGCGAAGCCCGTCTTATTCACTAGACAAGCAACTTCAACAAGGGTCTTCATGGCACGCCCAGAAAAAGTCCGCCTCGGCGAAATCCTCGTCCAGCAAAACCTGTTATCCGAAGAACAGCTGGGTGCGGCGTTGCAGGATCAGAAACGCACCGGCCGCAAACTGGGCCGGGTGTTTATCGAAAACGGTTTCGTGACCGAGGAACAGATTTCGGGCGCGCTCGCCAAGCAGCTCGACATTCCCTACATTAACCTCAAGTTTTACAACACCAACCCGGACATCGTGCGCCAGTTGCCGGAAACCCAGGCAAGGCGTTTCCGCGCCATCGCGCTGGAAGACCGGCGCGGCGCGCTGCTGATCGGCATGTCCGACCCGACCGACCTGTTCGCCTACGACGAGATCGCGCGCCTGGTCAAACGCAATATCGAGCTGGCCGTGGTCAATGAAACCGAGGTGCTGGCCGCGATCGACCGCATCTACCGCCGCACCGACGAGATCACCGACTTCGCGCGCGAGCTGGAACAGGATCTGGGCGACACCTTCGTCGACTTCGGCACCCTGGCCGCCAATCCGAACCTGGAAGAGGCACCCATCGTCAAGCTGCTGCAATCGGTGTTCGACGACGCCACCCAGGTGCGCGCCTCGGACATCCACATCGAACCGCAGGAAACGCGGCTGCAGATCCGTTTCCGCATCGATGGCGTGCTGCACCTGCAAACCGAGGCCGATATCAAGATCGCCACGCCGCTGGCGCTGCGCCTGAAACTCATGTCCGACCTCGACATTTCCGAAAAACGCTTGCCGCAGGATGGCCGCTTCGCCGTCAAGGTCAAGCAGCAACGGATCGACGTGCGGATTTCGACCATGCCGACCCAGTACGGCGAATCGGTCGTCATGCGGCTGCTGAACCAGGGCGGCACCACGCTGCGGCTGGACGCGATCGGCATGCCGGCGCGCCTGGTGGAAAAATTTCGCGCCATCGTGCAGCGCCCCAACGGCCTGGTGCTGGTCACCGGCCCCACGGGGAGCGGCAAGACCACCACCCTGTACAGCGCGCTGGCGGAACTCAATTCCGTCGAGAAAAAGCTGATCACGGTGGAAGACCCGGTCGAGTACCGCCTGGCCGGCATCAACCAGGTGCAGGTCAACGAGAAAATCGACCTGTCGTTCGCGCGCGTGCTGCGCTCCGCGCTGCGCCAGGATCCCGACATTGTGCTCGTCGGCGAGATGCGCGACCAGGAAACCGCCCAGATCGGCCTGCGCGCCGCCATGACGGGTCACCTGGTGCTCTCCACCTTGCACACCAACGATGCCGCCAGCACCCCGCTGCGCCTGATGGACATGGGCGTGCCGCGCTATATGGTCGGCAGTTCGTTGCAGGCGGTGCTGGCGCAGCGCCTGGTGCGGGTGATTTGCGAAAGCTGTACCACCACCTACGAGCTCACGCCGACCGAACGCGAATGGCTGCGCGCGGAATTGCACGAGCATGCCGAGACCACCCAGTTTTTCCACGGCAAAGGATGTTCGCATTGCAACGGCATGGGTTACCGCGGCCGGACCGGCGTGTACGAGCTGCTGGAAATGACGCGCGCCGTGGTGGACGCGGCCAACCACCCCGATCCGGCCCACTTCCTGAAAGCGGCGCATGCCGAAATGCAGGGCGAAACCTTGCGCCGCCACGCCGTGCAGCTGGCCGTGCAGGGCCGCACCACGGTGTCCGAAGCGATGCGCATCAGTAACCAGATCGAGGAATAAACCGTGCCGTTCTTCGCCTACAAGGGACGCAATGCCAAAGGCGAGCTGATGCAAGGCGTGCTGGAGGGCGCCGACAGCGGGGCCGTGGCCGATCAGCTGTTCGGCAACGGCGTCACGCCGCTCGAGATCAGCCCGACCAGCCGCGCCGTCACCAGCAGCGGCGAAGAGGAGAGCTGGCTCGACCGCATGTTCGAGAAAAAAGTCACCTCGATGGATGTGCAGTTGTTCAGCCGTCAACTCTACACCTTGCTTAAATCCGGCGTGCCCATCATGCGCGGGCTGGCCGGGCTGCAGGAATCGGCCATCAGCAAGTCTTTCGGCAAGGTCATCAAGGACTTGCGCGAGTCGCTCGATTCCGGGCGCGAACTGTCGGCGGCCATGCGCCGCCATCCGGACGTGTTCTCCAATTTTTACCTGTCGATGGTGCGCGTGGGCGAAATGACGGGGCGCCTGGAAGACGTGTTCCTGCGCCTGTTCGACCACCTCGAATTCGACCGCGACATGCGCGAACGGGTCAAGACGGCCACGCGCTACCCGATGTTTGTGATGATCGCCATGCTGCTGGCGATGATCGTGGTGAACATTTTCGTCATTCCCCAGTTCGTGAAGGTGTTCGAGAGCTTCAATTCGCAGTTGCCGCTGATGACGCGCATCCTGATCGCCAGCTCGAACTTCATGGTGCGCTTCTGGCCGGCGCTGCTGGGCTTCTCGGTGGTGGCGTTTTTCGGCTGGCGCAGCTACATCAATTCCACAGAGGGCCGCATGTGGTGGGACCGGGTGCGCCTGCGCATCCCGATTGCCGGCAAGATCATCCTGAAAGGCACCATGGCGCGCTTTGCGCGCAGTTTCGCGCTGTCGATGAAGAGCGGGGTGCCGATGGTGCAGGCGCTCACGGTGGTGTCGCAAACGGTCGACAATGCCTATCTGTCTTCGCGCGTGGAGCAGATGCGCGATGGCGTCGAGCGCGGCGAGAGCATCTTGCGCACGGCGGTGGCGGCCGGGGTGTTTACGCCGATCGTGCTGCAGATGGTGGCGGTGGGCGAGGAAACCGGTTCGCTCGACGATCTGATGGATGAAATCGGCCAGATGTACGAGCGCGAAGTCGATTACGAACTGAAAACCCTGTCGGCCCAGATCGAGCCGATCATGATCGTGTTCCTGGGGGCGATGGTGCTGGTGCTGGCGCTGGGCATCTTCCTGCCGATCTGGGATTTGGGCAAAGCCGCTTTGCATAAATGAGACAGATTGCCACCCCGCCAAGGTTGTCATCGGGGTGCTCGCGCCGGGGCGGCTTTTCGCTGCTGGAAATGGCGGTGTGCACGGTGGTGATGGCGGTGTTGACTGGTGTGCTTTTACAACGCTTGCTCTACTATCGCGAACAGGCCGAACTGGCCGCGGTGGAGCAGCTCGCCGGCGTGCTGCGCAGCGCGCTGGTGCTCAAGATCGGCCAGTTGCAGGCCCGTGGAAAAGAGGCGGAAATCCCCTCTCTCATTGGGAAAAACCCGATCGACTGGCTGGCTGAAAAGCCGCGCAATTATGCCGGCGAATACTTCGCGCCGACCCCGGCCCAGGTCGGTCCCGGCAACTGGTATTTCGACCGTAAAAGCAAAACCTTGGTGTACTTGATAAGTGGGGAAAAAAAATTTCCACATGGCACTGCGAAGCGCATCAACTTCAAGGTAGAATTCACTCGCTTGCCCACAATCCCCGCCAAGCAGAGTGGTACGTCAGAAACCCGGACCGTTGCCCTTACTCAAGTTAATAGTTAAACCGCCGTTAAAGAATACGGTAGTCGTGTTTCTGTTACGCACCTCATATTTCACTGCTTAAATCGAATTTGGAGATCCACATGAAAATGCAATCCCACGGTAAGTTCATTCGCACTGCTCAAGCTGGCTTCACCCTGATCGAACTGATCGTTGTGATCGTCATTCTCGGTATCCTCGCCGCCACCGCGCTGCCAAAATTCGCCGACCTCGGCGGTGACGCGCGCGCTGCCACCATGAAGGCAGGCAAGGGTTCGCTGGAAGCCGTCTCGGCCATGGTGCACGGCAAGTACCTGATCGCCCCAACCGCGGCCGTGTCGCTCGAAGGCACTTCGGTGACGGTTACCAACGGTTACCCTGCCGGTAATGCCGCCCTGCTCGAAGCAGCCGGCCTGAAAGACACCGACTACCAGCTGATCACCACCGCGCAAAGCTCGGCCAATACGCCGACCACCGTCGCCGGCGAAGTCGCCATCGTGCCGCTGAGCGTGTCGGGCACCGTCAAGGGCTTGAACTGCTACGTGCACTACAAGCCAGCCGTCGCGGCAGTGGCCCCGGCCACCGATGCGACCCCGCCGGTGATCACTGTCAAAGCCACGTCCTGCTAAGCCGTACCGAGTGACTGGCCCACTGGCGCACGGAACGACGGGCATCGCGGCCAAGGCCGCTGTCCAGTGCGCCAGTCCTGCCGACAACTTCTCCATGAGTAGCATCCTCCGGCGCCACGGCAAGCACCTCCAGCAGGGTTTCACGCTGGTCGAGCTGATCACCGTCATGGTGATCGTCGGCGTCCTGGCCGCCGCCGCGGCCACCCGCTATTTCGATCGCGCCGTGTATGACGCGGCCGCCTTCACCGAACAAGCCCGCTCCCTGATCCGTTTTGGCCAGAAAGTGGCGGTCGCCCAGAACCGTCCCGTGTTCGTGCGCCTCGACGGCAACAGCGTGGCCCTGTGCTTCGTGTACGTGGCCGACGGCAGCTGTCCCGCCGACCAGCGCGTGATGTCTCCCTCCGCCAACAATACCGCCAGCACCAATACGCTGGCGCGCTGCACCAATTCGACCAGCTGGGCCTGCGAAGGCAATCCGCCCGGCGTGACCTATGCGACCAGCCCCGCCACCGCTTTCTTTTCCTACGATGCGCTGGGCCGTCCCGCCAGCGTGGGCGCGGCGGCGTTTGCCACGTTGACCATGACCGTCAAGTCCGGCGCCAGCAGCGTCGCCCTGGTGGTGGAAGCCGATACCGGCCATGTGCACTGAGCGCACCGCCATCCGCCCGCGCACCCTCGCTTACCAGCGCGGCATCAGTTTTGTCGAGCTGATCATCTTCATGGTGATCATCGGGGTCGGCCTGGCCGGCATCCTCAACGCCATGAACCTGACCACCCGGGTCAGCGCCGACCCGCTGGTGCGCAAGCAGGCGCTGATGCTGGCCGAAGGCTTGATGGAAGAAGTCCAGCTGGCCCGCTTCACCTTTTGCGACGCCACCGACGAGCAGGTCGACTCGGCAACCAGCGCGGCGATCGGCGCGGCCGGCTGCGCCACCCTGGTCGAGAACGTCGGCAACGAAGCCGGCGGCACGCGTCCGTTCGACAACGTCAACGATTACGTGGCGGCCTATGGCAGCGCCACCGAAGCGTTCCTCACCTCTGGCAAGCTGAGCGACGCGGCGGGAATGGAAATCCCCTTGCCGGGCTACACCGCCAGGCTGACCGTGACCCCCACCAGCCTGCTGGGCCCGGCGGGAGCCGGCCTGCCGCCATCGGAAGCCTTGTGGATCCGGGTGGCGGTGTCGTACAACAATGTCGAAACGGTGGTGCTGGACGGCTACCGCACTCGCTACGCACCGAATTCGCCGCCATGATGCCGCCACGTTCACATCAAGCGGGCTTTACCCTGGTCGAGGCGATCGTCGTGATCGTCATCACCGGCATTTTGGGCGGCATCGTCGCGACCTTCCTGCGCCTGCCCGTGCAAAATTATGTCGACAGCGCCGGCCGCGCCGAGCTGACCGACGTGGCCGATACGGCCGTGCGGCGCATGGTGCGCGAAATCCGCCTGGCGCTGCCGAACACGGTGCGCGTGACGGGGCCCTCGAGCGCTTCGGGCACCTCGATCGAATTCGTGCCCACCAAGACGGGCGGGCGCTACCTCGCCGCCGAGGATATCGAGTCCGGCGAGCACCTGAACTTCGCCGTCGCCAGCGACGTCAACTTCCGCGTGGTCGGCCCCTTGCAGGGCGGGACCCAGCAGATCGTGGCGGGCGACACGGTGGTGGTCAACAACATGGCGATCGAAGGCGATCTGGCCAATGTCTACGCGGCGGTGCCGACCAACCGCGCCCAGGTGACGGCGGTGGACGCCGCCACCAAGCTGGTCACGCTGGCGGCCAATCCGTTCGCGGCGCAAAACCCGCCCATGGCCCATCCGCTGCACCGCTTCCAGGTCACCGGGCAGCCGGTCACCTACAGCTGCGCCAACGGCATGCTGTACCGCCACGCCAACTACGGCTTCAAGGCGGTGCAGGAAGCGGTGCCGAGCGCCGCGCCGGCGATCCTGGCGACCAATGTGGCATCCTGCGAATTCAATTATTTCTTGGTCGGCAACACGCGCTCGGCGCTGGTGCGCCTGACCCTCACCCTGCACCGGCCCAATGGCAGCGACGGCCCGATCCGCCTGATCCAGCAGGTTCACGTGGATAACAACCCATGAAACGCTTCCCGAACCTGGAGCGCATGCGCGGCGTGAGCCTGGTCACCGCCATTTTCCTGCTGGTGGTGCTGGCCGGGCTGGCGGTGGCGATGGTGACCCTGGCCACCAGCGCCCAAACCAGTTCGGCGCTCGACTTGCAGGGCACGCGCGCCTATTTGTCGGCGCGCGCCGGTGCCGAATGGGGCGTGTACCAGGTCACGCGCGCCAATGGCGCCTGCGCCACCAGCACCTTTCCCATGCCGGCCGACAGTACCCTGGCGCGCATGAAGGTCACGGTGATCTGCACGCGCACGCTCGACACGGTCAGCAAGCTGCAGCGCTACACGGTCCGCAGCACCGCCTGCAACACGCCGGGCACGGGCGCTTGCCCGAGTCCGACCAATAACATCGACTATGTGCAGCGCGTGGTGCATGTCGAATTCAGCGAGCCGGGGCAGCCATGACGCAGCGCATCGACAGGTTCTGGCGCGCCGCGCTGGCCACGGGGTGCAGCGCCGGCCTGCTGCTGGCCAGCCTGCCGGCCCGGGCCGACACGCCGATCGCCCTGTTCAAGAGTTATGCCGGACGGCTGAACTTCACCGGCACGCAAAAGACCATGCGCACGGGCGCCAACGGCAGCGCTCCTTGCAACATCACCAACAATGCGCTGGTCGCCAAGCTGACCGGCATTCCCGCCACCGCCAAGATCGTCAGCGCGCACCTGTACTGGGCCGGGTCGAGCAGCACGCCCGACTACGGCGTGAGCATGGATGGCGTGGCGCTGAGCGCGCCGGCCAACCGCCGCTTCACCACCGCGACCATCGGCTACAATTATTTTTCCGGCGCGGTCGACGTGACGGCGCAAGTGACGGCCAAGCGCAATGCCGACTACGCATTTTCCAACCTGACGATCACCAACGGTACCCCGTACTGCGGGGTGGAAGGCGTGGTGGGCGGCTTTTCGCTGGTGGCGATCTACTCGGATCCGAACGAAGCATTTCGCGTCCTCAACCTGTACGAGGGTTTCCAGTACATCCGCACCTTCGGCACCGACAATATCAAGGTGAGCCTGAACCTGAGCAATTTCAGGACGCCGACGCCGCTGGGCAGCGCCACCGGCCGCATCGCCCACGTGACCTGGGAAGGCGACAGCTCGCTCTCCGGCGGCAGCGAGAACCTCAAGTTCAACGGCGCCGAGATGGTCGATGGCGCCAATCCGACCGGCAACCAGTTCAATTCCACCAGCAATATCGGCGGCACGGTCGACAACGCGTCGTACGGGATCGACTTCGATTCCTATCTGCTGGCCAGCCCCAAGCTGTTTGCCGGCCAGACCACCGCCACCATGCTGTACGAATCCGGCCAGGACATGGTCTTGCTGAACGCGGAAATCGTCTCGGTGCCGAACGTCGACGTGGCCGACCTGTCGCTGGCGATCGCCCTGACGGGCACGCCGGCGCGCGGCAACAATGTCAACCTGGTGCATACCGTCACCAACCAGGGCCCCTTGCCGGACGCCGGGCCGATCACGGTGAAGCATACCCTGGCCAATGGCCTGACCTACCTGTCCTCGTCCGGCACCGGCTGGAGCTGCGGCGCCAGCGGCCAGGTGGTGACCTGTACCAGCGCCGAAGCACTGGAGGTGGGCGAGGCGGCACCGGCGCTGTCGATCACGGCCCGGATCGGCCTGACGGCGCCGAACAGCATGACCAGCAGCGCGACCGCCAGCGGCTTGCAGTTCGATAATGACATGGGCAATAACAGCGCCAGCAATACGATCACCTTCAGCAGCGCGCGCTATGTGTTCACCGACAATCCGTGCGAAGTCGGGGTTGCCTTCGGCACGCCCGGCAAATGCAATCTGCTCAGCGTCCCGACCTTGCAGGCGGGCGTGCAGTCGCCCGTGTACGTGACGTTTGTGGATAGCGCCTTCAAACCGGCCGTGCCGCCGTCGACCACGCCGACCCTGCAATTCTCGTTTCGCTGCGTTAATCCCACCACCAGCGCCGGCGGGGTTGCCAGGCTGAAGGGCGTGGCGCTGAAATCGTGCATTTCCAGCACGGCCTTGCAAAGCGCGACCCAGTGGCAATCGATCGCCATGGCGTTCGCGACCGGCTCGCCCAGCAGCACGCTGATGCAGTTTGTGTATGGCGACGTCGGGATGATCGAATTATTACTGTCGGAAACGGCTACCGCCCTGGCCCTGACCAGCACCAGCGGGCAGTTCGTGGTGCGGCCGTATAAATTTGCCCTGAGTACGCCGCTGAGCAATCCCGCCGGTACGGTGGCCGCCGACGATATGACGGCCGACATCGGCCGCTTCTGGAAGGCCGGCGCCGGATTCACGCTCAATGTCGTGGCGCAAGCGGCCGACAGCACCCCGACTCCCAATTTTGGCAAGGAAACGACGCCGCAAGAAGTGGAGCTGCTCACCACGGCGACCATCGATTCCACCAATTACGCCATTCCCGGCGACCCCAATTCGGAAACCTTGCCGTTCGCCGAGATGCAGACCGGCCCGGGCGACCCGGTGCGCAAGGTGGAAGGCAGTTTCGGCACCTTCAGCGCGGGCGCGGCCACGGGCAGCAATTTCACGTTTGCCGAGGTCGGCATCGTCAACGTGAATGTGCACATGAAAAGCAGTAACTATCTCGGTGTCGAGGATGTCGCCAGCGACGGCGTGGCGCTGGGCCGTTTTTATCCGGACCATTTCCGTACCACCGTGCCGATTGCGATCACCTGCGCCGCGCCGCATCCGCTCAATTGCCAGAATATCGGCCTGCATTACTCGAAGCAGCCGATCGAGACCATCGTAACGGCCTACAACGCCGCCGGCGAAATTACCAGGTTTTATCAGGGCAAGTTCGTGAAGGCGCCCAAGCTATTGCCGTACACCGCCCTGGGCGGGCTGACCCAGTCGCCTTCGGGCACGCTCACCCCGAGCCTGATCGCCAACGCCGCCGCCGTCTTCGTGCAGGGCAGCGGCACCGCCTGGCCCAGCTTCGATTTCGCCGCCGCCAGCATGGCGCCGGTCGATATTTACCTGCGCGCCAGCGACGCCGACCTGGTGACCTCGGGCCGTTCCGGCCTGTCGGTGGAGGGCGCCACCAAGATCGTGCGCGGGCGCCTGCTGATCGAAAACGCTTTCGGTTCGGAACTGCTGGCGTTGCCGGTGGTCATGCGCGCCCAGTACTGGACAGGTACCAGCGCCACCGACGGCCGCTGGGCCGACAGCCGTACCGATAGCATCAGCATCGTCGCGACGCCGGTGCCCGCGTCGGGGGTGGTGACGTTCCCGCACAGCGTCACCGCCGCCCAGCTGCTGCTGAGCTATTCGCAGTGCCTGAAAAGCATGGCCGCGTGCAATGCGGCTACGCCATTTCCCGATCCCAAGACCACGCTTGCGAGCTCGTCGATGGTCAACGGCCTGGTGAAGTTCAAGTTCGCCCCGACCAACAAGACCGGCAGCGTGAACGTGAGCGTCGGCCAGCCCGTCTGGCTGCCGCCCGTGGCCGGCAAACTGACCTTCGGCGTGTACAAACCGACCCCGCTGATCTACATCCGCGAGGTTTTCTGATGGGGGCGCGTAAAGAACATTCCATCCTGCTATGCCTATGCGGTGGAAATAAGACGGTTTTAGTTGCTGATCGCAAATTTCGTGTTAAATCGCGGTGAAACTTGAATATAATCAAGACGCTACCGTGCGGACTTCGCGCATGGTATTGATATGGATTGCGGGCATGGGATTTTTCTCGAGATCAAAGAAGAAGGATGGCTTGCTGGCAATCGCCCTGCATGGCGAGGGCGTGTTTGCCGCCCGCGTCAAGCGCCAGGCCGAGGGCATGCCGCGCGTGACCTTGGCCTCGTTCCATCCCGCCGAAAAGAGCACCGGCCCGGACATGCTGGAAAAGACGGGCAAGGACTTGCACGCGGGCAGTTTCCGCTGCACGACCATTCTCGGCGCCGGCGAATACCAGTTGCTGTCGGTGGAGTCGCCCAACGTGCCGGCCGACGAGCTGCGCACCGCCGTGCGCTGGCGCCTGAAGGACATGCTCGACTTTCCCGCCGACCAGGCCAGCATCGACGTGCTCGACATTCCCACCGATAAAGCCCAGGGCCGCAGCCAGTCGCTGTTCGCCGTGGCCGCGCGCAACAGCCTGATCGAAACGCGCCAGAACCGTTTTGTCGATGCCGGCGTGCCGCTGGCCGTGATCGACATTCCGGAAATGGCGCAACGGAATATCTCGGCCCTGGTCGAACCGGAAGGGCGCGGCGTGGCCATGCTCTCGTTCAGTAACGAAGGCGGCTTGCTGACCGTGACCTATAACGGCGAGCTGTACCTGGCGCGCCGCATCGATGTGACGCTCGAACAATTGCTCGACAGCGATCACGACCGCAAGCACGTGTGCTACGACAAGATCACCCTCGAACTGCAACGCTCGCTCGACCATTTCGACCGTCAATACAACTTCATCAATGTCTCGAAACTGGTGCTGGCGCCGACCGGCGCGAGCGGCCTCGACGAATACCTGTCCAGCAATCTGTACACCAAGGTCGAATCGCTCGACCTGGCCACGGTGCTGGACCTGGGGAGCGTGCCGGAATTGGCTGCGCTTGCCCAGCAGCAGCGCTTCTTCCTGACCCTGGGCGCGGCGTTGCGGCAAGAGGAGGCCGCCTCTTGAGCCAGCAGATCAATCTCTTCAACCCCGAATTTCTCACGCAGAAGAAGATCTTCACGTCCGGCGCCATGCTGATCGCGCTCGGCGTGCTGATGGCCGGCGCGCTGGCGCTGGTGATGATGGGCCGCCACAGCGTGCGCACGCTCGAAGCGGAAGCGGCGGCCGGCGCCGAGCAGCTCGAACTGAAGAAGGCGCGCCAGGCCACGGTCATGACGGAATTCGCTCCGCGCCAGAAAAGCAAGCAACTGGAAAACGAGATCGCCAGCGCCGAAGTCGAGCTGGCGTCGCTCAACGCCGTCGCCTCGATGCTCAACAGCGACACGATGGCCAACTCGCGCAAGGGTTTTTCGCGCTATTTCAAGGCGCTGGCACGCCAGTCCGCCGGCGACCTGTGGCTGACCGGGGTGCGCATCGGCGGCGTCGGCTCGCATATCGCCTTGCAGGGCAGGGCGCTCGACGCCAACCTGGTGCCGGCCTACGTCAGCCGGCTCACGCGCGAGCCGGCCATGCGGGGCAAGAGCTTTTCCAGCCTGCAGATCAGCCGCGCCCGTTTGCAGGTCGATGGCAAGGAGTCGCCCGACCCATCCCAGCTGGCCCCGTATATCGATTTCACCCTGCAGGATCTGCCTCCTGAACGCGTGGCCGCGGCCCCTGCGCCCGCCGAACTGGCGGTGGCGGCTACGCCCAAGCCGGAGGTCGCCAAATGAAAGCGCGCCTGCTCAAGCTGCAACTGAAAATCGATGCGATGAGCGTGCGCGAGCGCGCCATGGTGTTCGGCGCCACGGTCGGCGTGATCGTATTCATCATGTTCGCCATGCTGATCGACCCGCTGTTCGCGCGCCAGAAAACCTTGCGCAACCAGATCAGCCAGCAGCAAAACAATATGCAGGGCATCGACGCCGAGATCACCGCCATGGTGCAGGCGCACGCGGCCGACCCGGACCTGGCCAGCAAGGCGCGCCTGGCGGCGATCAGGAACGCCAGCGCCACGCTGTCGAACCAGCTGCGCACGGCGCACAGCAGCCTGGTGGCGCCCGAACGCATCGCGCCGCTGCTCGAATCGATCCTCAAGTCGAATGGCCGCCTGCGCCTGGTGGGCCTGAAAAGCTTGCCGGTGACATCGTTCGACGGTTCCTTCGATGCCGCCCCGGCCCCGGCCGGTGCCGAACCCGCGGCCCCGGCCACGGCGTCCCCGGCTGTGGCGTCCCCTGCCATCCCCAGCCGCGCCATCTACGCGCACGGGGTCGAGGTGACGGTGCGCGGCAATTACCTGGACATGGTCAATTACATGGATGCGCTCGAAGCCATGCCGCTCCAGCTGTACTGGGGCGCGGCCCAGATGGAGGTCGACACCTATCCCGAGGCGCGCCTGAGCCTGACCCTGTACACGCTGAGCCTGGACAAGAAATGGATGACGCTGTGAACCCGCGCCGGCTGCTGTGCGTGGCCGCGCTGGCGCTGCAGGCCGCGGCCGCCACGGCCCAGCCGCTGGCCGACCCGACCCGTCCGCCGGCGCGTTTCTACATCCCGGCCGGTAGCCCGGCCGACGCGCCGGCGGCGCCGGTGGCGCACGCGCTGCCGCAACTGCAGTCGGTGCTGATCGCGCCCGGCGGGCGCCACGTGGCCGTGATCGACGGCCAGACCGTGCGCCTGGGCGGTCTGTTCAAGGGCGCGCGCGTGGCCCAGATGACGCAAACCGAAGTTGTCCTGGTGGACGGCGCGAGCCGCCGCGTACTGCGGCTGTACCCGCCGGCACCGCCGCCGCAGCGGCATAACGAGAGAGACTGACAAAAAGCATGCAAAAACAACGTGTGGAACACCTCGTGATGGCATCGGTGATGGCCAGCGCCGTCATCCTGGCTGGCTGCAACGCCACGCCCAAGCGCGACACGTACGAGAACATCACCGCCCAGATGGCGGCCGCCGCGCGTCCCGTGCCCGCCACGGCGCGGCCCGACGACGCGGTGGCGGCGGCCTTGCTGCCGCCCGTCGCGGCGCTGGCCGGGCAGCTGCCCAAGTCGCGCCAGGCGCTGGAAGAGCGCTTCAATGTCAGCTTCAACAATGTGCCGGCGCAGCAATTCTTCAATTCGATCGCCACCGGCACGCGCTACAACATGCTGGTCCATCCCGAAGTCAGCGGTAACATCAGCGCCAACCTGAAGGACGTGACCCTGGCCGAAGCGCTCGACGCCGTGCGCGAAATGTACGGCTACGAATACCGGATCGAGGGTAACCGCGTCTCGATCAAGCCGCTCACCATGCAGACGCGCATGTTCCAGGTCAACTACCTGGTCGGCAACCGCAAGGGCAAATCCAACCTGCGCGTGACCTCCACCTCGATCACCAATGCCGGCACCAGCAACAGCGGCGGCAGCAGCGGCAGCTCGGGGCAGGGCAACAACAGCAACAATAGCAATAACGACCAGAACGGCGGCGGCACCAGCGAGCGGTCCGACAGCAGCAACGTCAGCACCACCTCGGACAGCGATTTCTGGGTCGAGCTCAAGGCGTCGATCGCCGCGATTGTCGGCTCGAAAGAGGACGGCCGCACGGTGGTGGTCAATCCGCAGTCGGGCGTGGTGGTGATCCGCGCCATGCCGGAGGAACTGCGCAACGTCGACCTGTTCCTGAAAGCGACCCAGCTGTCGGTCGGGCGCCAGGTGATTTTGGAAGCCAAGATCCTCGAAGTGGAACTGAACGACAGCTTCCAGAGCGGCATCAACTGGGCCTCGTTCGCCTCCTTCCCCGGCTCGCACGGCAACCGCGTCTCGACCGGCTTCCTCACGCCCGGCACCACGCTCCAGCCACTGCCGTTCGGTACCGGCCAGCCGCCGGTCATCAGCGATGGCAAGACCATTGCCGCCAGCACCGGCTTCCTGCTCTCGAATGCGGCGGCCACGGCCGGGTCGATGTTCGGACTGGCCTTCCAGACCAGCAATTTCGCCGCACTGATTTCCTTTCTGGAATCGCAAGGCACCGTGCACGTGCTGTCGAGCCCGCGCATTGCCACCATCAACAACCAGAAAGCCGTGCTCAAGATCGGCACCGACGAGTTTTACGTGACCGGCGTGTCGACCACCACCAGCACGGGCGACAACAACAATACCGTCAGCCCGAGCGTGACCCTGCAGCCGTTCTTTTCCGGCGTGGTGCTCGACGTGACCCCGCAGATCGATGACAAGGGCAATATCTTGCTGCACGTGCACCCCTCGGTCAGCCAGGTGACCACGGTCAACAAGTCCGTCAGCCTGGGCAGCGCCGGCAACCTGAGCCTGCCGCTGGCGGCCTCGTCGACGTCGGAAATCGACAGCATGGTGCGCGGGCAGGATGGGCGGGTGGTCGCCATCGGCGGCTTGATGCGCCAATCCTCGACCGCCGATGGCTCGCAGATTCCGGGCGCCGGCAATCTGCCGGTGATCGGCGGGCTGTTCCGCAACAAGGCCAACGTCAACCAGAAGCGTGAGCTGGTGGTGCTGATCAAGCCGACCATCGTCGACGGCCCCAACGGCTGGAACCAGGATTTGCTCGACACCAGCCGCCGCTTCGACGATCTGGACCCGAACGCGGCAGGGCGCCGCTGACATGTACACCTCGCACTTCGGCCTGCGCGAAGTCCCGTTCGGCATTACGCCGGACACGAGTTTCTTTTTCACCAGCCCGCATTCGCAGGAAGCGCTCAATACCTTGCTGGTGGCCGCCCGCAGTGGCGAAGGCTTCATCAAGATCACCGGCGAAGTCGGCACCGGCAAAACCCTGTTGTGCCGCAAGTTCATGGCGACCCTGGGCGACGCTTTCTTCACCGCCTACATTCCCAACCCGTATCTGGAGCCGCGCACCCTGATGCTGGCCCTGGCCGACGAACTGGAAGTGGTGCTGGACAAGAATGTCGACCAGCATCAGCTGATCAAGGCCATCACGAACAGGTTGCTGGCCTTGGCCAATGAGGGCAAGCGCGTGCTGCTGTGCCTGGACGAAGCGCAGGCGATTCCCATCGACAGCCTGGAAGCGCTGCGCCTGCTGACCAACCTCGAAACCGAAAAACGCAAGCTGCTGCAAATCGTCCTGTTCGGCCAGCCCGAGCTGAACCGCAACCTGGCCCTGCGATCGATTCGCCAGCTGGCCCAGCGCATCACGTTTCACTACCATCTGGGACCGCTGACGCGGGACGATGTGGACTATTACCTGGCGCACCGGTTGCGGGTGGCCGGGTTCACCGGCGCGCGCCTGTTCAGCCGGCAGGCGGTGGGCGCGCTGTACTCGGCCAGCGGCGGCATTCCGCGGCTGGTCAACATCCTCGCGCACAAGGCGCTGATGCTGTGCTACGGTCAGGGCAAGCAGCAAGTGAGCCGCAGCCACGTGAGCGAAGCGGTGCGCGATACGATTTCCGCCAGGCGCCGTCGGTGGCCCTGGTTTGCCGCGCTGGCGCTGAGCCTGGCGGCGGGCGGCGGACTAACCTGGGCCTTGAACACATGAGTCTGATCAACAAGATGCTGCAGGATCTCGACAAGCGCGGTTCGCCCGGTGCCGATGGCGCGCCGGCTGATATCCGGCCGGTGGGGCGGGGCGAGCGCAGCGTGCCGCTGCCGGTGGTGATGGGCGCGCTGGCCGGGGTGATCATCCTGACCGCGGGCGGCGTGTACGGCTGGCGCTACCTGCAACAGCCGCGCACCGCGCCGGTGGCGGTGGCGGCGCCCGCGGCGCCGATCCGGCCGGTCGTCATCACGCCGCCGGAACAGCTGCCGATGCCGGAAACGGCGCAGCCGCAGCAGGTGGCGACGGTGGCGACGACCGCGCCGCCGCCGCCGGCCACGGTGGTGTCGGACAATGCGGCCGCGCGGCCCAAGCCGGCCGCGCAGCCGGAGCAGGCGCCGGCGCCCCCGCTACGCGAGGAAAAGCTTGCGACCCCGGCACCGCTGCGCGAGCGGAACGTACCGGTGCGCGAGGAAAAACCCGTGTCCCCGGCGCCGCGCGTCTACACGCCGGTGGCCAGCGTGGCGCTGGCGCCGCAGGCAGGCCGGGAGGCGGTCACCGGGCAGGGCGCCGAGGGCGCCTACCGGCGTGCCTTGACCAGCTTGCAGGACGGCCGCGTGACGGAGGCGGTAGCGCAGCTTGAAGCTGCGCTCGCCATCGATGCGCGGCATGAGGCTGCGCGCCAGACCCTGGTCGGCATCCTGATCGAGCAGCGCCGCACCGATGAAGCGATGCGCCTGTTGCAGGCCGGACTGGCGCTGGACGTCAGACAGCCCGCCATGGCGATGCTGCTGGCGCGCTTGCAGATCGACGGCGGCGGGTCCGGAATCGACACCCTGATGGCGAGCTTACCGGCGGCCGGGGGCAACGGCGAGTATCGCGCCTTCCTGGCCGGTGCGCTGCAGCGTGAGCGGCGCCATCAGGAAGCGGCGGAACAGTATCAGGCCGCGCTGCGCGCCGCGCCGGAAAATAGTGTGTGGTGGATGGGGCTGGGGATTTCACTGGAAGCGGAGAAGCGGCTGCCGGAAGCGCTGGCGGCATTCCAGCGGGCCAGGGCGGCGGGCAATCTGGCGCCCGAGCTGCAGGGCTTCGTCGAGCGCAAGGTGGCGGCGCTGGCGCGCTGATTTACAAGCTCGCCAGCTCGCCCCAGATCTGCTTCATCGGAAAGCGCAATTTGGCGTGATCTTCATGCAGTGCCTCCGCGATCGCGCAGCCCGGCTGGGTGGTCACGCGCTGCTGCGCCTCGGCCAGGGCCTTGCCGTCCGCCGCGCGCAGCACATGCACCGCCATCCCCGCGCCGTCTTCATCGCGCCGCGACACCACGCCCAGCTCCGCATTCTCCAGCCGCACCAGCGTGCCGGGCGGGTAGGCGCCGATCTGCGTGGCAAAGTGCCCGAGCACGATCTGGTCGTACGGCATGTCGTTGCCTGCGCATAAACGCTCCAGCGCCACCGGCGGCAGCAGGGAGCGCCGATAATTGCGCGCCGAAACGAAGGCGCAATAGCGGTCGGCCAGCCCGATCAGCTTGGCATTTTGCGAAATCTCATCGCCCAGTTTGCCGGCCGGATAACCGCTGCCGTCGTCATTCTCGTGGTGCAGCAGCACCAGGTCGAGCCAGGCTTCGTCGCTGACGCCGGCGAAGCGCAGCATTTCGACGCTGGCCGACGGATGGCGCCGCACCAGCGCCCGTTCTTCGTGCGACAGGGCGCCATCCTTGTTCTGGAACAGGTCGGCCTGGCGCACCATGCCCACGTTCATGCTCAGGGCCGCCGCCGTGATCACCAGCACTTCAACGGGCGACTTGTGCATGGCGTGCGCGATCAGGCAGGCCACGACGGCCGCTTCGGTGCAATGGCGCACGGCATAGGCGCCGGCGATCTGGTTGAGGAAAATGGCTGCCAGGGCAACGTCGGCACCCCGTTCGACGGTGGCGATCAGGTCCTGGGCGATGGCGCGCAGTTCGCGGTCGGCGCTGCCCTGGTCGCGCAGGTCCATCAGGGTGCGTTCGAGGCGGCGGTTGATCTGGTTGAGCGATTGCAGTACCGATACCGGCGACGACGCCTCGGCATACAGGCCCGCCTCGATCCAGTCGTCCAGCTGGCCGGGCGCGAGGACCTGGCCTTTCTGCAGCAGCGGACGGTTCGACGAGGGCGTGCTGAAAATATCCCAGCGCAAGGGTTCGCCGAATGCCAGATCTGCCAAGGTGATGCGCCTGATTGCCATGATGGTCTTCCAGCCCGATGAATCACAGTCTTGCGAGGCGCTCCAGCGCCAGGCGCAAGGTTTCGTCTTTCTTGGCGAAGCAAAAACGCACAATGCCGGACTCCCGTCCCTGGCTGTAAAACGCCGACACGGGGATGGCGGCGACCTTGATGTCGGTGGTCAGCCATTGTGCAAAATCCGACTCCAGTATAGGCGAAATCGCCTCATACTTGACGCACTGAAAATAAGTTCCGTCGGCTGGCAACAACGTGAAGCGCGAGCCTTTCAGGCCATCCCGGAACAGGTCGCGCTTGCGCTGGTAAAACGCCGGCAGATCGCGATACGGCGCCGGGTCGGCCATGTAGGTGGCCAGGCCGTGCTGCATGGGTGTGTTGACGCTGAAGACATTGTATTGGTGGACTTTGCGGAATTCCGCCATCAGGCTGGCGGGCGCGGCGACGTAGCCGATTTTCCAGCCGGTGACGTGGTACGTCTTGCCGAAGCTCGATACGACGAAGCTGCGCCCGGCCAGTTCCGGATAGCGGCATACCGACTCGTGGCGCGCGCCGTCGTAGACCATGTGTTCGTAGACTTCGTCGGACAGGATCAGGATGTCGCTGCCGCGCACGATGTCGGTGAGGGCCCGCAGGTCGGCCGCGCGCAGGATCGAGCCGGTGGGGTTGTGCGGGGTGTTGATGATAATCAGGCGCGTGCGTGGCGTGACGGCCGCGGCGATCCGGTCCCACGGTACTGTGTAGCCCTGTTCGCCGAGTTCCATCGCGACCGGCACCGGCACGCCGCCGGCCAGGGTGATGGCGGGCAGGTAACTGTCGTAGGCCGGTTCGATGACGATCACTTCCTCGCCCGGGTGCACGCAGCACAGGATCGCCGTGGTCAGGGCCTGGGTGGCGCCGGCGGTGACGGTGATCTCGGTGGCGGCGTTGTAGTGGGCACCATAGACGGCGGCGATCTTGGCGGCGATGGCCTCGCGCAGCGCGGGTACGCCGGTCATCATCGGATACTGGTTGTGGCCGGCGCGCATGGCGGCGTCGACATGGTCGAGCAGGGCCGGTTCGCAGGCGAAATCGGGAAAGCCCTGGCCCAGGTTGACCGCGCTATGCTCGCTGGCCAGCGCCGACATCAGTGAAAAGACGGTGGTGCCGACGGCGGGCAGGCGGGTGTGCAGGACGGGAGTGGACATGGAGCATTCGGTAGGTTAAGCGGACAAAGTATTGTAGCTTAGCTGCATCGCACCATCCCGGCTATCAATCGCGAACCCGGATGCCGGCTGCTCAAGCCAAGGTGCAGGCGACTGGGACGAAAGCGCACTTTTTTAGCCACTAAAAACTAAAAGCCGTACCCGGCCCACGCGAGAAGCAGTGGGTTTGGTACGGCTTTTTTGTTTAATGAAGAAGAACCTGGAAGCGGCCGATTTAGCTATGGATCAGTCCGTGTCCGATTGTCGGCAATGCCCCCGTCGTGATGAACGTGCCCGAATGTCGTCACTGCCGCCATGCCCGGCACGGGAAATCCGCGCTGCGTTCAACAACGCGACAGAACCACGACGAGGCCCGGGCGGCACGCTTGTTCAGTGAGCGCACCACAGCGATGTTCTGGTTGGCCGCACTGGTCATGAGCTGCTGGCCGAGGCGGCTCGCGAAGCCGGAAAGGTCGACTTAGTAATGGGAAAAGGATGGATTACGATTGGTGCCTGGAAGGACTAAGCGCCGAGACTAGAACACCAAGCAAAAGGCCGGGGAAACCCGGCTTTTCTTCGACATTCGGTAGCACCCCGGGAGACTGCGCACCTGCCCGCTAAAAGCGCTTCGTTCGGGATGCGTCACGCAAGGGGCCGATCTTTTCAATAATTGCCTCCCTCGCTCGAAAAATCCTGCTTCGTACGGTACCGACGGGACACTCGATGATTCGTGCTATTTCCTCGTAGCGAAGTCCTTCAAGCTCGCGGAGAACGATCGCGGTTCGCTCGTCCAGTGGCAGCATGTCTATTGCGGAGTCAATTGCTAAAGTAAGCTGTTTACTCAACAAATCGCCGATAAACTTGGGGTGACAAAGCACACCGCCGACAAGCACATGGATACGGTCAGAAAAAACTTCATGCTCAGAATAAGGTAGATGCAGTCGTCAAGGCGATCTGCTGGGACCTCATTTAAATGACGCGAATTGCCCGCGCATAAGGGAACCTCGAATTACCGGTAAATTCCGCGTGAATGCCGGTCGCGATGCCAGCAGGCTCGGATTTTGATGCAAGGCCGAGCCGCTTCCCTCCGGTTTTATCGGCACTCAACCTCATTTTGCGTAGTCCGGACGGACTGCGGGCGTCAGAACGCCTCGACCCTGGCCTCCTTCAAGTAGACCAGACGCCGCAGATTGTATGCGGCGACTTTCCAATTGAGCTGCAGCGTCGCGCGCGCCAGACCGATGGTGCGCAGCGCCTTGCCGCCCAATTGCGCCATACCGGCAAACACATGCTCGATGCGGGCGCGGGTCTTGGCGATGCGCTTGTTGCGCCGCTCCTGGGCTGCCGAGATCGGCTTGTCCTTGCTTCCTTTGCGCTGGATGTGCATGCGCCAGCCCTGTTTGCTCAGCCGCTCTTCACGCTCTCCGTCGACGTAGCCCTTGTCGGCCAGGATGTTGCGGTTCGTGTTGGCCGGATCGAGCACCTCTTCAAAGTGCAGCGTGTCGTGCTCGCTGGCCGTGCTCACCTTGATCTTGCGCACCAGCTTGTAGCGCTTGTCGGCGTTGGCCGAGACCTTGTAGCCGAAGTAGGACTTGCCGTGCTTCTTGGTCCAGCGCGCGTCCATGTCCTTCTGACGGCGTTTGGCAGGTTTCCATTCGATGGGCATGGCGTTTTCCTTCACCAGCGCCTTCTCATTCTTACTCAGCGACTGTTTCGGCGCCTGCACGATGCTCGCGTCGACCATTTGCCCGCCGCGCGCGATGTAACCGTGTTTGCTCAGTTGCCGGTTCACGGCTTCGAAGATGCTTTCGCTGGCGCCTGCCTGGATCAGGCGTTCCTTGAAGGTCCAGATCGTCGTCCGGTCCGGTATCTGGCTACTCGAGCGCAGCCCCACAAAGCGCTGGAAGCTCAAGCGGTCGAGCAACTGGAATTCCATCTGCTCGTCGCTCAGGTTGAACAACTGCTGGATCAGCAAGACGCGAACCATCAGTTCGGTCGGGAACGGGGGGCGGCGGCCGCGCTCGCGGCTGGGGCGCGGCGCTGCACGGTCCACTTCATCCGCTAACGCGGCGAAGTCGACGTGCTGCTCCATCACCCGCAGCGCATCGCCCAGCTTGTTCAGCTTGGCTTCGCGCTCCTGGTCGGCAAACAGACTGGTTTTGATCATGAGGAAAGATTCAGAATCGCTGGTTCGCCATCACGCCACGGGCGGGGTAGTTTTTCGAGGTACCCATAAGTTGCTGGCGACTATAACGCCATATGATTTGTGAGTTTAAAGCGAATCAAGCAGAGCCGGGGAAACCCGGCTTTTTGCATTTTGACGCGCCCGACAATCGGGCACAGCGCTGTCACTTTCACCCAAAAGAAAGATGCCCGACTACGGAACTTAGTTCATGGACGCCCGTCGAACACATGTTGAAACGTCACCGCACACACGATTGAGCCACGTCAGTTAGCTAGTTGGTGCTGCCTCTACCATCGCCTGGTAAATCCGTTTCTGAGCACCTTACTTGCTGATTATGCGCTATGACAAAAATGAATTTAGAACAGACCAGCACGCGCTCAACGTCTTCATTGCTTGAAGATATGTTTCGCAAGGACGCATTGAGCGCATCGCAACAAAGATTGGGTATGCCAGTCCAGCCCCTGGGGGTAAGCGCCAAAGTGCTCACCGCCTTTCTAGTGGTGGTGATGGTGTCCATCGTTGCGTTCCTCATCACGGCGAAATATGCACGCAAGGAAACCGTCTCGGGACAGATCACGCCTACCGCCGGCTCCTTTCGGATCGTGTCGCAATTGGCAGGAATTGCAGAGCGCGTGTTAGTTCACGAAGGCCAGCACGTTAAGGCCGGCCAAGAGCTGATTGCGATCTCGGCTAATCCTGTCCTCGAAAGCGGCGATACCCTTGTCGCCAGTCTCAAGTCTATTAAGGCGATCCAACGACGCGCCCAGGAGGCGAACGCCACCGCTCGGGCACAGCAGTTAGCGATGCAAACTGAAGAACTGAGGGCCCGACGAGATGGGCTACAAATTGACCTTGCGCGGCGGGACGCTTCTCGAAAAATACTTGAACAACGCAGGCTCCTGCAGGCCAAGAACGTGAGCGCCAATCAAACACTACTTGATGCGGGAATGGTATCGCCGGCGGCCGGTCGCCAACACGATGATGCCTACCTGGCCGTTCAGCATGAGATTGCACAGGCCGAGCGCGAGGTCGAATCGCAGCGCAGCCAGCTCGCCCAGGTGAACGCCCAGATAGCGAGGATGCACGCCGAGGCCGAGCTGGCGAGATCGGAGGCGACAACCATCAATGCCCAGCTGGATGAACGCGAAGTGAGCTTTGAGGCCCAGCACACGGGGCGCTTGGTTTCTCCTATCGACGGCGTCGTTACCGCTCTCCAAGCGCGCTCAGGAACAAGCGTAAATCCGGGTCACACGCTTGCTGTGATAGTTCCACACACCACCCAAGCATCGGGCAACCAGCTGGAGGTCGAGTTGTGGGCGCCGTCCAAGTCGGTGGGGTTTGTTCATCCAGGGGCAAAGGTCCGCATCATGTATGACGCCTTTCCATACCAGACCTTCGGCATGGGACAAGGAGTAGTTCGGGAAGTTTCCGGAACCCCACTTCTTCCCGGTGAGAACGCTGGTCCCTCTTCCGGCCAGGAGCAGCTGTTCCGGATTCGTGTGTCGCTTGCCAAGCCGACCATTGGCGCGTACGGAAGGGACTGGCGTCTCGTACCCGGCATGCGGCTTAGCGCCGACTTGGTTTTGGAAGAGCAGACTTTGTTCGAGTGGATATTGGAACCCCTACGGGCGATGAATAAGCGCGCCCTTTGAATCGCAGATGGCTATGAAAATTCCCGGCAAACTCTACTTTCCTCCGAAGTGGGAGAGCCTAGACCCGTCACTGCGCGTGCTATTTCAAGAGGTGCAGGACATGTTGTACGGCGCCTTCAGTTATACCCAGCCCAACTATGAGCAGCTCTCTCACTTTGTATCGAGTCCGATTGAAAAAATCGTCGTGAGAAGCTCGATCGCTGAGGTCGTGCAACGTCGAGCTAAACGCAGTTTGAGCATGAGCCAGGAGATAGCATGCTTTCGCAGAAGCGCACGTGAAAACGTCGTTTCCCCCGACGATACCGTCTATGAGGCCGGTTTAAAAGTGCGTTATTTCCTGTTCGGAAAATTCGAACATCTGCGGATGATCGATTTAACTATCGCGTGGCATGATTGGATGTTGATCCCGCGCCCGGCGGGAGGAGATCCTGTCTTCAATAAGATCTCGACCTTTCATGACGAACCCGATCTCTACAGTGCTCTAAATATTTACCTCATATTGTTGACCTCTCACCCCTACACCGATGGAAATGGCAGAACCGCCAGACTTCTGTTTAACCTCTATTTCAACAAGGCACAAGCGGAAGCTCAACATTACATCCCGTTAGCAGAACTCACCCTTGCCACCGCTGGCCAGTATGAAGAGTACATTGGGACCGCGTGTGAGATCGGTGACTTTCTTCCATTGATCTCGTTCTTGCTTAATTTACTTAAATCGTACGCAAATTTTCTTAAATCGAGCAAAACAGAAAAACACGAAAGTGAATTGACTGAGGTGTTGAATTTAGTTAAACAGCGGCAGGCGGGAACTTTTCAGTCCGGTATCAATAGTAGCCCTCCATATTTGATCGCGGTATCTAATATTATTGAACACATAAACGAAATTTATGTGAACCGCGGATTTGTCGATCATCTGCTAAAGATCGCTTTAGTGATCTCCCGCTATGGGTCGATCGACTTTGCCATGACTGGTCTGGCGGACATAGTGGATGGCATAGAGAAAAGATCCGGATCAATATCATTTTTCGTGAAGGCATATAGAAAGGAGGAACTACTTTTACATTTCCGAGAGTTGTGCACTCAACATCGTGACAAAGTCAGGCTGCGGATCGTCATCACGTCAGACGAGCCGGTAGTTGCTGCTAAGCTGCTTGCGGCTCTCATTCCGCAATACACCGGCCGCGACGTCGCAGAAACAACATGCCCTATTTTGCTTCACGACTTCAATCATGCTGGGTTACAGGCGAAGCCGGAGTGACGAGCCTGAAAGTCTGGCGCATCGATGTCCTTACAGCTAGGACTCAATTTAATGAAAAGAGAGAAAATCATGCGTGTAATACCTGACGAAGCACTTGACCTTATCGCAGGCGGCTACTCCGATATCCCCATTGTGACCATTGTCGGCCCCCGACCTGGAGGAGGAGGAGGAGCCCAAGGCGCTGGCGGATACGGGGACGCCACGGTTCCTTCAACTACCTGGCAAGAAGGTGCGGGGAACAATGAGGCGCCTGCGCGTCACTCTTCGCCGCATCCACCAAATTGGCCTGCTGGTCTCAGTATGGATCATATACGCACTAAAGCAGACCTCGTCGGTGACTGGATCAGGATGAAGGACGACAAGATTGAGCACGGCGCACTTCTTATCAGATACGCAGATGGGTCGGTGGGCGCATCCAAAATCACATCAGGTATCCACGATGAAGTTAAAATGAGGGCTGATATAGCGCCCGGTGATAAGATTATTGGCTACATCCATTCGCATACCTACGATGACGTAGTCGACCAACGGTTGCCGTCGAGGCACGACTTCGAGACGGCGGCCGAGCTACGGAAAAATCCGCATGCTGACCCGCACTTGCTGTTATACATTCTTGATATGAAGACCAACAGCGTCTACGAATATCACTCTGGTCAAGGCCCATCGACCAAACAAGTCGGCCCTAACATTACTAAAGATGTTATAAAGCCTTGACCGGCCCAGGGCAGAGAAAATTCAAGGTAACTGCTCAGGTATTATGATGGTGTGATATTAATAGTGGTCGAGCAGTTACGGTTGAGCACGTTTGGCACATAATCTGCAATGGAGAATTTAATGAAAAAATCGCTTTTAGTTGCCGTTGTTATGATTGGTATGACGGGGGGATTTGCCAGGTCAGCGGAGACAGTAGTCGTCACCGCCGGTGGACATCCTAGAGGAGCGGCAGACCAAGCAGTCACTTACAGCGGGGAGTGCAAAAGTGGAAAATACGAAATGCGGATTTCTGTTCCAGAAAAACGTGTTCAGTTTTTCTTAGGGCCGTCGAGAAGGAACGTGGATGTTACCGATACTAATTTCGGCCAAACTGTTCTTACAAAACAGCTTGCAGGAACGTTCAAATTCGCATGCCTGGATGATGTCCTGTATACGAACTTCTGGGGCGCCGTTGTTCCGGCTAGCGGCGAGATTAAGCCCATGGCGTACCTGTTCACTTTGAATTTCGATGGCAGGATTGAAGAAGATCGCGGTCTTCAGGCCATGGACCAAAGCAGTGTAGCATCGACTCTTGCCGGGAAAGCTCTTACCCGAACCCTGACCGATTAGAGGTAGTCCGTACACGCGACGTAAACACATCGTTGGCGGTCTTCGATTTCCTGCGCTCGCGGAGGAAGGGTTTGGGCCGCCCTTTTGCCGTTTCAATATAGCTTCGTTCACGAAGGGTGGCTAGTATGCGACAAACTGAAACAGCTGAATGCGGTTTGGCATGCCTCGCTATTGCGGCGAGCGCGTTCGGCGCCAACATCGAACTCGCATCGTTGAGACAAAAATACCAGATTTCCTCTCGCGGTATGACGTTGAGGGAAATTAAAGAAATCGCAGCCGATATGAACATGGTTGGCAGGGCTGTGCGCTGCGAAGTTGACCAACTGGCTGAGTTGAAATGCCCGGCGCTTCTTCATTGGGAACTCAAGCATTTTGTCGTGCTGGATAAAGTTAAGGGTATGACGTTCCATATCCACGATCCGGCGCGAGGGAGAATCAAATTATACGCGAGTGAAGTATCACGTAAATTTTCTGGAGCGGCGCTTGAATTAACAGAAGCGAAAGGGTTTGTTAAGCGGAAAGAGCCCAGTCCGTTAAGTCTTAAATCTTGGTTTCGTTTTATTCCTGAAATGTATGGCCCATTAATCCACATAATGATTTTGTCGCTTTTACTGCAATGTTATATTTTGGCTTCGCCGTTCTATCTCCAGCTTGCCATCGATCAGGCCGCGCATAAGGGAGATAAGTCAATTCTTACAGTCCTGGCATTTGGCTTTGGGCTCCTTTGCGTCTTTAACGCCGGCGCGACTCTACTGCGCGGCATCGTTGTTACTAGACTGACAGCGTTGCTAAACTGGGATATGACCGTACGCTTGTTTCGGCACATGATACGACTACCGCTCCCTTGGTACCAACGACGAAGACTAGCTGACATCTTGTCGCGCTTCGATTCCATCAATGAAATAAGGGAGTTGCTATCCGGCGCCCTGGTCGCCGTGCTTGTAGATGGAATTCTCGCCGTAGCGACGCTGATTCTTATGTTTGTGCTTGCACCGGTCTTAGCATGGGTTGTGTTGGGAGGTTTTGCAATTTTCGTCGGCCTTCGCTTTTGCGCTTTGCCTTTGAGCATACGTTTTGGTATGGATGCATTGATAGCGAATGTAGAGGAAAACGGCAAGCGTATAGAGAGCGTCCGCGCGATTCAGACATTAAAAGTCATGGGTGCGGAGAATGAACGCGAGGGCGACTGGGCGAACAAGTTTTCCTCGACAATCAAGTGTAATCAAAATAGTGCGCTTGCTGATTTGTCATTTACAACCCTGCAGGGAATGGTCGAGGGGGCGATAAGAATTGTTCTGATCTATCTAGGCGTTGTAGCCATATTGGACGCAAAGATGAGTGTGGGATTGTTTTATGCATTCCTCGCTTACCAAACTCAATTCACCTTCAAGGCGGGAGCGCTATTTGATCAAGTAATTAGGTGGCGCATGACTGATATGTATTCGCATAGGCTTGCCGATATTGTATTGACTCCAAAGGAAGAAGGCATTGATGCTGCTGTTGCCGGGCAGCCGGAGATTATAGGAGAGCTTGAATTTAGGAGTTTGGGATTTTCCTACGGACCAAGGGAACCATACGTTTTTGCAGGGGTGTCTTTCTCGGTGAAGTGTGGAGAATATGTCGCTATCGTCGGCCCGTCGGGCGCGGGCAAATCAACTCTGCTAAAGGTGCTGTGTGGTCTTTACCCAGCGTCGCAGGGCGAAGTTTTGGTGGATGGCCGACCGCTGTCATGGTGGGGCCCTAAGTCGGTCAGACGTGCTCTGGGGGTAGTCATGCAGGACGATGAGCTTCTATCGGGAACTATCGCGGATAACGTAGCGTTTTTCGATGAGGAAGTTGAAATGCAGCGCGTGTGGGTCTGCCTACGCCAAGCAGCAATGATGGACGACGTGATGAATATGCCTCTACGGGCGGAGACGATGATAGGGGATATGGGAAGTAGCTTGTCTGGCGGCCAAAAACAGAGGCTGCTTTTGGCACGAGCGCTTTATCGTCGCCCGAAGATTCTTGTACTCGATGAAGCAACGTCGCACTTGGACGTTGCTCGTGAAGGCGAGATCAACGCCGCGCTGAAAGCGCTAAGTATCACGCGGATTATTGTGGCGCATCGACAGGAGACAATTGATTCAGCGGATCGCGTCATTCGGTTGGAGAACGGAAGAGTTGTTTCTGACCGCGAATTGAAAAAGTCGTCTTTGATTCTGCATGGAAGTAAACTCGCATAGCAAGGCTCACCCCCCGTGGTTGAGAGCGCGCCACCATGCGGCGTTGTCGATGGCGCGGCAATTCCGGGGATCGAAGGATGGCTGCGAAAGCGGCAGCGTGGAGGGCGCTTGATACGCGATGGGCGTGAGCGGTTCAGGTGAACGGATGTGCGACGGGGCGACCCGGTGCTGCAGGTTCGGCGCCGGTCTGTCTCGGCTGGCGCGGAATGGTGCCGCCGGCCGGACCGTCGATGCAGGCGTGCTCCACATACGCCGCCAGCGCGGCAACCGTCGGGCTTTCAAAAACCACGCGCAGCGCAAACGAGATTGGCCATTCGCGGCGGATCAGCGTGGCCAGCCGCGTGGCGGCAAGCGAATGCCCGCCGAGATCGGCGAAGAAATCCTGATCGATACTGTCCGGACGCGCGCCCAGCACCTGCGCGAACAGCGCGGCGATCGCCTGCTCGACCGGCGTTTGCGGGACACGCAAGGGCCGCGCGGGCGCCACCGGCTGGTCCGGCAGCGGCAGCGCGCCCCGGTCCAGCTTGCCGGCGGCGTTGAGCGGCAGGGCGGCGAGCGCGCAGATCCGATCCGGGATCATGTAATGCGGCAGCGATTCCCGCAGCCAGCCGCGCAGCAGTTCGGGATCGCATTCCATGCCGCTGGCGGGCACGACGAACGCGACCAGCCGCTCATCGCACGCGGGCTGGCGCGACAGCCACAACGCGCGCAGCTTTTCGTGCGCCGGGCTCATTTCACCGCCTTCACGATCGCCATCGAATCGGCCCACCAGTACTGGCAGTCGGCGGGCGGGCGCAGGCCCCGCACCAGCCCGACCGAAAACGAGGAGAAGTGTTCCAGCAGCAGCCGCTGGTGGCGCCGCGACAGCGAGTCGATCTCGTTGGTGTAGTAGGTGAACACGCCGCCTGGCCGCAACATGCGCTGGGCGGCGGGGAAGAACGATGCCGCGAACGTCGGTGATGCGGCGACCTCGGCGCTGTACTCGTCCTCGGACGTCGGGTAGGTGTCGAACAGCACGCCGTCAAAGGACCCGGGCTCGAAGGCCCAGTCCTGCCAGCGGGTGGGCACGACCGTGACGGCGGCGTCCGGGCGCTGCGCGCGCCAGCGGCCGAGTCGTGCCAGCACGTCCGGATGGCACTCGACGATTGTGTGGGAGCGCACCCCGTATTCCTGCACCAGCGTGGCCGAGATGCCCATCCCGAAACCGATCTCGGCGACGTCACCGCCGGACGCGGCAGCCGCACCGGCCAGCGCCCGCATCAGGGGCCGCTCCCAGTCCTGCATCACCTGCTGGCCGTCGATCAGCAGCTCGCGCTCCGACCATGCGGCCGCGCTGGCCGCCCAGCTCTCGCCCATCTCGGGCCGGGCCGACCCGGCGACGCACTGGCGGGCGATGGCGTCAATCGCCGTCAGATCGGCGACGGCTTCGTCGAGCGTGCGCTGCAGCAGCCAATTGCGCTGCGCCGGCTGCGGCGCCGGGGCGAAGCCGGGCTGCAGGAAGTTCAGGTAGAGAGCGAACTGGGGGGTGTTGCGCCACATGGTCTGGCTCCGGATCTGGTCTTGGTCGGTGTCGAAGCGATACAGGAATTGCGCTTCGGACGGGGTGAGCTGCTCCAGCCGCCACTGCAGCAGCGCGGCGTGCGCGTGTGGCGCCGAGGGCAGGCGCATCAGCGTAGCCGCCGCGGCGCGCACGCTGGGGTGGCGCGCCAGCGCCGTTTCGATTTCCCCGGGCTCGATGCGATAGCCGCGCAGCTTTACCTGCTGGTCCGTCCGGCCGAGGTAGTCGAGCTGGCCGTCGGCGCGGTAGCGCGCGCGGTCGCCGGTGGCGTACAGGCGGCCCGGCCCGAACGGATTGGGAATGAAGCGGCGTGCGGTCAGCGCCGTGTCGTTCAGATAGCCGCGCGCCAGTCCCGCCCCGCCCAGATGCAATTCTCCAGGCATGCCCGGCGGCACGAGTTGCATGGCGCCGTCCAGCACATACGCGGTGTTGCCGGCGATCGGACGGCCGATGGGCGGCGCCGCCAGCAGCGTCGCGTCGCGCGCCAGATGCGCGGCGGTGGCGGTTATCGTCGCCTCGGTCGGACCATAGGCGTTGATGAGCTGGACCGAGGGCAGCGCCTGCGCCAGCCGCGCGGCCAATGCCGCGGGCAGCGCTTCGCCGCCGACGAGGATGCGGCGCAAGGTGGTGCAGCCGGCAAAGCCCTCGTGATCGAGCAGCACGGCCAGCAGCGAAGGGAAGAGATCGAGCAGCGTCACGCCGCGGCTGCGGATAATGCGGACCAGTTCGTCGACATCGCGGCCATGGTCGCCGGCCAGGGCGACTTCGGCGCCCGCGGCCAGGCCGCCCAGCAGTTCCGACAGCGCGGCATCGAAACTGAAGGAGTATTTTTGCAGCACCACGTCGGCCGGGGTCAGATCCAGGGCCGTCTTGAGCCAGCGAACCTGGTTGGCGAGGGCCCCGTGTTCGATCAGCACGCCTTTCGGCACGCCGCTCGAACCGGAGGTGTAGACCAGCGCCGCCAGGCGCTCCGGCGGGATCGGCCGGGCGGGCATCGCGGGCGTATCGGGCATGAGCTCCTGCCACCAGGGCGCGTCGTCGAGCACCGCGACCGGGGCGGCATCGGCCAGGATCGCCGCCGTGCGCCGGGCCGGAAGCGCCGGGTCCAGGTAGACGAACGCCGCCTCCGCCCGCCATGCCGCCAGGATGGCGACGGCGGTGTCGAGTCCATCGGCCAGCCGGATGGCGACGACCCGCTCGGGACCGGCGCCGCGCGCGCGCATGAGCGTGGCAAGCTGTCCGCACCGGCGGTCGAGTTCGGCGTAGCTCAGGCTGGCGTGCGGGCCGGCCAGCGCGGTACGCTCGCCGAAGTTCTCGAACACCCAGCCGGCGCGCGGCGCTTCGGCCTGCCCGGCCCAGGCGCACAGCTGCGCCTGGTCGGCGGGGCTGGCCAGTTGCAGCGTGCCGATCGGCTGGTCGTGCGACGCGAGCACGGCCGCCAGCACGCGTTCCCAGTGATCAAGCAGGCGGGCGACGGTGGCGCCGTCGAACACGTCGAGATTGAATTCAAAGCGGCTCAGCAACCCTTCTCCGCTTTCGAACAGGTCGAGCGCCAGATCGACGTTGGTGGCGGTGCGCTGATAGCCGATCTCCTCGCGCACCGCGCTGGTCCGCGCTGCGCTGTGGCTGGACTTGAAGAACTGCACCGTGGCCCGGTACAGGGGATTGTGGCCCAGCGCGCGGCGCGGCTGCAGGTGCTGGACGAGCCTGGCGAAAGGCAGTTGTTGGCCGGAATAGGCCGCCACGCTGGCTTCGCGCGTGGCGGCCAGCACCTGCAGGAAGCTCTGTTCGGACGTCAGCCGCACGCGCAGCAGGATGGTGTTGAGGAAGAAACCGATCAGGTCCTCGACTTGCGCCGGTGCGCGGTTGGCCATCGGCGTGCCGAGCACGAGATCGGTCTGGCCGGTGTAGCGATGCAGCAGGGTGGCAAAGGCCGCCAGCAGCACCTGGAACACGGTGGCCCCTTCGCGGCGCGCCAATGCGTACAGGCCATCGCGCAGGGGCGCGGCCAGCATGCGCGCGCGCACGTCCGCGCGGCGGGTGGGGATGGGTGGCGCCGCGCGGTCGGCCGGCAGCGCCAGTTCCGGCGCGCCATCGAGATAGCCGCGCCAGAACGCCAGCAGTTCGTCCAGATGAGCGCCGCTCAGCTGCGCGCGCTGCCAGCGGGCGAAGTCGGCGAACTGCACGCGCGGCGGCGCCAGCGGCACGTCCCGGCCCTGCGAGAGGGCCTCATAGGCGGCGTTCAGGTCGCGCATCAGGATGTCGATCGACCAGCCGTCGGCCACGATATGGTGGATCGTCAGCAGCTGGATCCACCCGCCGGCCATGCGCAGCAGGGCGGTGCGCAACAGGGGGCCGCGGGTCAGGTCGAACGGTGCCTCGGCCTGCTCGCGCGCCAGGCGCGCCGCCTGCGCCTGTTGCGCCGGGACCGGCTCGCCCGCCAGGTCGAACACCGGCATCGGCGCCACGTCCGCGTCCCCGATCACCTGGAACGGGACGCCGTCGCGTTCGATGAAGCGGGTGCGCAGCGTTTCGTGGCGCGCGACCAGATAGCGCCACGCCGCGTCCCAGGCGGCGCGGTCCAGCTCCGCCGGCAGCGCCAGCTGCATGTGCAGGTGATACGAGGTGTCGTCCGGCTCGAGCTGTTGCAGGAACCACAGGCGCTCCTGCTCGAACGAGGCCTGTTCCTCGCGCAGGCCGGCGCGGGAGATCCGGTCCGGGCGGGCCAGCCTGTCGAGCAATTCGCGCCGTTCGGGGGACAGGCTGGCCAGGCGTTGCGCGAGGCTCACGCCGGCCCCCTTTCACCGAGCAGCGAGACCACTTCGGCATCCGGCATCGCTTCGATCCGGTCCAGCAGCCGCGCCAGTTCGGGGTCGGGCTGCGCGTCCAGCGCGGCGGACAACTCGGCCACCGTGGGATGGTCGAACAGGATGCGTACCGGCAGGTCGCGCTGCAGCGCTTCGCGCAGGCGCGAGACGACCTGGATCGCCAGCAGCGAATGGCCGCCCAGCTCGAAGAAATTGTCGTCGGCCCCGACCGGGTCGATGCCCATCAGGTCGCGCCAGAGATCGGCGATCAGCGTCTGCAGGCCGGGGGCGGGCGCGGCGAAGCCGCTCGACATCCGGGGCCGCTCGTGCGACCCGGCGGGCGCCGGTCTGGACGGCGCCACGGCGCTCTGCGGTTGCAGCCAGCGTTGCAGGCGCGGACCGAGCGCGGACACCGAGACGATCAGCCGGCCGATGTCGGGCGCAGCCAGCACCCTTTCCAACACGTCGATGCCGTCGTCGGGGCGGATCAGCGGCTCGCCGCGATCCGCGCCATGGGTGTCGAAGGTCCAGCCATCCCAGTTGATGCTGATCCAGCGCGTGCCGCCGCCGCCCTGGGCCGCGACCGCATCGAGCATGGCGTTCGCGGCCGCGTACGGGCCGAAGCCGATCCCGCCCAGCACCGCCGAGATGGACGACATCAGGCAGATGAACTCGGGCGGATCGTCCCGCAGCGCGTCGGCCAGCAGGCGGGCGGCGCGCGGCTTGGCCGCGAAATGCGCTTCGGAGACGTCGCGGCCGATGTGCGCGAAGCCGGGGAAATACGGCGCGGCCGTCAACCCCGCGGCATGGAACACGCCGTGCAGCTTGCCGCCTTCGGCGCGCGCCTCGGCGACCATCCGCGCCACGTCGGCCGCCACGCCGCCGTCGCCGCTGCAGAGCACGACCCTGGTGCCCATGGTTTCGATCATGCGCAGCCGGCCGATGCGCGGATCGGCGCTGTCGTCCCATTGTTCGCGCGGCGGCATGCCGCCGCGGCCCGACAGCACCACCGTGGCCGCGCCGCGGCGCGCCAGGAATTCGGCGATCAGCAGGCCGATCTTGCCGAGCCCGCCGGTGACGAGGTAGTTGCCCTCGAGCGCAGGCGCCAGTTCCGGCTGGGCCGGTGCAAGCGGGGCCGGCTCGAACGTCATCACCCAGCGCTGCGCGCCGCGGTAGGCGATCCAGGGCGCCGCTTGCGGCAGCGCCTCGGCCAGCAGGGCCGGCGCGTGCGCGCCGCCGAGCAGCGACAGCGCGGCCGCATCGAGGTCGATCACGCGGCAGCTGAGCTGCGGATATTCCTGCGGCGCGGTGACGGCCAGGCCGACGATGCCGGCCAGCTCGGGGTCGATCGCGCGCTCCTGCGGCGCCGCCGCGAACACCCGCCGGGTCACGAACAGCACGGTGGTGGGGGCGCTGCGGCGGCTCAGGCCGTGCAGCAGCGCCAGTGCGCGATAGTAGAGGTCGGCGGGCGGCATATCCGGATCAATGCCGTCCAGCGAGATGACGGTGCTTAGCGCCGGGTCCGGCGTGCCGAGGGCCGCGGCGCTGCCGGCGCACTCGACCGTCTGGCCGAGATCGGCCAGCGTGTCGGCCAGGGCGGCCACCTGCTCGCCCGAGCCGCCGACGATGGCCCAGGCGCCGGCGTACTCGGCCGGCAGGGGCGCGGCGGGCGCCGTGCGCACCCAGCGCGGCTGGTACAACCAGTCTTCCAGCGCCTGCGGGCTTGCCGGGTCCGCCTGCACGGGGGCGGGAGCGGCGCCAGGCGGCTCGATCCAGTAGCGCTGCCGTTCGAACGGGTAAGTCGGCAGATGGACGCGCCGGCGCCGTTCGGCGCCGTAGAACGCGCGCCAGTCCACCGGTGCGCCGGCCGTCCACAGGCGGCCCAGCGCCTGCAGCGCGACGGCATCGTCGTCCGCCGCGTCGTGGGAGTGGCGGCAGGACGACACGATGACGCGGCCGGGCGCGCTTGCCTCGTGCTGCCGCGCGAAGCCGGCCAGGGCCTGGCCGGGGCCCACCTCCAGCAGCGCGCAGCCGGTGTCGCGCAGCAGATGGCCCAGGCAGTCGCCGAAGCGGACCGTGCCGCGCAGGTGGCGTCCCCAGTATTCGGGGCTCTGTGCCTCGTGCGGGCCGATCCAGTTGCCGCTCAGGTTGGACAGATAGGCGATCGTGGGCGCATGCAGGCGCACGCGCCCCATCGCGTCGATCATCGGCGCGACGGCGCCATCGACCAGATGCGAGTGAAACGCGTGCGACGTGCGCAGCTCGTGCACGGTGACGCCTTCGCCTTCGAGCTGCCGGCCGATGTCCCGGATCGCCGCTTCGGTGCCGGACAGGACGCACAGCGATGGCCCGTTGACCGCCGCGATATCGGCCGCGCCGGCGAAGCGCGCGCGCAGCGCCGCCTCGGGCAGCGCCACCGCCAGCATCGCTCCGGGCGCCATGGCGGCCAGGATCTGGCCGCGCCGGGCGAGCAGGAGCAAGGCATCCTCCAGGCTCAGCACGCCGGCAAGGCATGCGGCCGTGTATTCGCCCACGCTGTGACCGGCAAGGGCGGCCGGTTTGATTCCCCAGTGCATCCACAGGCGCGCCAGCGCGTAGCTGGCGACAAACACCGCCGCCTGCGTCACCTCGGTGCGGCGCAGCGCGTCGCCGTGGCCATCCTCGTGCATCAGTGCGCGCAGGTCGATGCCTAGCGGGCCGCGCAGGATATCCGTGCAGTTGTCGACGATGTCCCGGTACACGGGCTCGGCGCGGTACAGGCCGGCGCCCATGCCGGGATGCTGGGCGCCCTGGCCGGGAAACAGGAAGGCGACGCCCTCGAACTTGGCGTCGTGCGCGTCCGGCGCGGCGCGGCGCGGCGCGCCGGCGCGCAGCAGCAGGCCGGCGGCGACGGCGGGCGACGCGGCCGGCACCACGACGGCGCGGCGGCACGTCATTTCGCTGCGGCCCAGGTGCAGGGTATGGGCCACGTCGGGCAGGGACAGTTCGGGGTGGGCGTCGAGGTGAGCGGCCAGGCGCGCTGCGGCCGCGTCCAGCGCGGCGGGGGTACGGGCCGACAGGACCAGCAACTGCGCTGCGCGCGACGCGTCCTCGGGGGGCGGCTCGGGCGCTTCCTCGACAATCACGTGCGCATTGGTGCCGCCTATCCCGAAGGAACTGACCGCCGCGCGCCGCACGCCGCAATCGGGCTGCCAGTCGCGCAGCGCGGTGTTGACGAAGAATGGGCTGTTGTCCATGTCGAGCTTTGGGTTGGCGCGCGTGAAATGCAGGCTGGGCGGAATCTGGCGGTGCTGCAGCGCCAGCACGCACTTGATCAGGCCGGCGACGCCGGCGGCCGAATCCATGTGCCCGGTGTTGGACTTGACCGAGCCCAGCGCGCAATAGCGGCGCCGCGAACTGCGCCGCCACGCCTGGCACAGCGCGGCGAACTCGATCGGGTCGCCCAGCGGGGTGGCGGTGCCGTGGGCTTCCATCATCGTGATCGTTTCCGGCGCCACGCCGGACATGGCCAGCGCGGTGGCGATCGCGTCGGCCTGGCCGGCCACGCTGGGCGCCGTGTAGCCCACTTTGTCGGCGCCATCGTTGTTCAGGCCCCAGCCGCGGATCACGGCGCAGATGGGGTCGCCGTCGGCCAGCGCGTCGGCGAGGCGCTTGAGAACGACACAGCCGGCGCCGTTGGCGCCGACCGTCCCCATGGCGGCGGCATCGAAGGAGCGGCAGTGGCCGTCCGGCGAGGCGATGCCGCCTTCCTCGTAGAGGTAGCCGCGCACCATCGGCACGGCGAGCGTGACGCCGCCGGCCAGCGCGACATCGGACTGGTATTCGATCAGGCTCTGGCAAGCCAGGCCGACCGCCACGAGCGAGGTCGAGCATGCGGTACCCACCGTGATCGCCGGGCCTTTCAGGTTGAGCTTGTACGCGACCCGGGTGGCCAGGTGGTCCTTGTCGTTGCCGATCAGGATCTGGAAGTCGGTGACCCGGCCGGCCAGCCCGGCATTGCCGTAGAGGTGGAAGGCATAGGTGCTCATGCTGGTGCCGGCGAACACGCCGACCGCGCCCGGATGGCGCTCCGCGACGCAGCCGGCGTCTTCCAGCGCCGCGGCGGCGCATTCAAGAAAGACGCGCTGCTGCGGATCGAGGATCTCGGCCTCGCGCGGATTGAAGCCGAAGAAGTCGGCATCGAACTGGTCGATGCCCTCGACGACGCCGTTGGCGCGCACATAGGCCGGATGGGCCAGCGATTCGGCCGGCACGCCGGCCTGCAGCAGTTCTTCGTCGCTGAAAAAGCTGATGCATTCGCGTCCCTGGCGCAGGTTGTCCCAGAACTCGGCCACCCCGGCGGCCTTGGGAAAGCGGCCGGCCATGCCGATGACCGCCACGCATTCGGATTGATCCGTCATGTGCTTCTCCTGTGCCTGCGCTCGGCCCGCGCGCTGCGCTGCTGCGCGATGCGCTGGTCGAGCAAGTCGATGGAATCGGGCATGTCCGCCCCGCCGTGCTCCCCGCCGTGTTCCCCGCTTTGCTCGACGTGCCGCGCCAGCGCCGCCACGGTGGGAAAGCGGAACAGGTCGACCATCGACAGGGAGTGCCCCAGCAAGCCGGCCAGGCGGCTGTGAATCTGCTGCAGCAGCAGCGAATGGCCGCCCAGGTCGAAGAAATTGTCGTCCAGGCCGACCCGTTCGTGGGCCAGCACTTCGCGCCAGACGGCGGCGATGAGGCGCTCGATCTCCGATTGCGGCTCGGCGAACGGGGCATGCGCGAGCCATTCGCCGCCTTGGTCGGGCGGCAGGGCCTTGCGGTCGATCTTGCCGCTGGGCGTCAAGGGGAAAGCGTCGAGCGGGATCAGCGTGGCGGGCACCATGTATTCCGGCAACTCCTGCTGGAGGAAACGGCGCAGCGCGTGGATGTCGTGCGCCCGCTCGAGCACGGCGTAGCCCAGCAGGCGCCGGTCCGCGCCGCCGCTGTCGCCGCTGGCGATGACGCAGGCATCGCGCACCAGCGGATGGCGCCGCATCACCGCCTCGATGTCGCCCAGCTCGATGCGAAAGCCGCGCAGTTTCACCTGGTGGTCGCGCCGGCCGATAAACTCGAGCGCGCCGTCGGCGCGGTAGCGCACCTGGTCGCCGGTCCGGTACAGGCGCTGGCCGGAATTGGGCGGCGCGAACGGATTGGGGATGAAGCGCTGCGCGGTCAGCTCCGGGTCGCCCAGGTAGCCGCGGGCGACGCCGTCGCCGCCGATGTACAGCTCGCCGACGACGCCTGCCGGCGCCAGCTGCATTTCCTGGTCGAGTACGTACAGCTCGGTGTTGGCGATGGCGCGCCCGATCGGCACGCGCGGTTCCAGGGCCGCGCCGCGCTCCATCCGGTGGCAGGCGGCGAAGGTGGTGGTTTCGGTGGGGCCGTACCCGTTGATGAGCACGCAGCCGGGCAACTCGTCGAGCACGCGCCGGCACAGCGCGGGCGAGAGCACGTCGCCGCCGGCGAGCAGTTGCCGGACCCGCCACAGCGAACCGAGCTGGGCCTCGACCATTTGGTGGAACAGGCTTGCCGTCAGCCACAGGATGGTGACGCCGGCCCGCTCGATGCAGGCGCCCAGCTCTTCGAGCGACGGCAGCCCCGGCGGCGCGATTTCCAGCCGCGCGCCGTTCAGCAGCGCGCCCCAGATCTCGAAGGTCGACGCATCGAACTGCAGCGGCGCGAACTGCAGCATCACGTCCCCTTGCGCAATGGTGCAATAGTTGCTGTTGCGGACCAGCCGCACCACATTGCGGTGGCTTACGCACACGCCCTTGGGCTGGCCCGTCGAACCGGACGTGAACAGCACGTAGGCCAGCGTGTCGGCATCGGCGCCGCTGTCCGGCGCGCTGTCGTCGGCCGGCAGGTCGATGGCGTCGAGCAGGGCCGGCCCGTGGCGGCCGACGGCGCCCGCCGCGCCGCTGCGCGAGACGATCAGGCGCGGCGACGCCTGCCCGATCATCGCGTCCAGCCGCGCCGGCGGGCAGGCCGGGTCCAGCGGGAGGTAGGCGGCTCCGGCCTCGACGATCGCCACCAGCGTCGCCACCATGTCGATGCCGCGTGGCAGGCAGATGCCGACGACATCGCCGCGCTGCACGCCTTGCTGGCGCAGCCAGCGCGCCAGCCGGGCCGTGCGCCTGGCCAGTTCGCCGTAGGTGAGGGTGCCGTCCTCGCCATTGAGCGCGACCGCGTCGGGCGCGGCCAGCGCCTGCTGGCGGAACAGCTGGCCGAGCGTGGCGTCGCGCGGATAGACCGTTGCGGTGCTGTTCCAGTCGGTCAGCAGCAGTGCGCGCTCGCGCGGCGACAGCAGCGGCAGCCGGGTGATCGGCACATCGGGGCTGGAGGCAATGCTTTGCAACAGCGTTTGCCAGTGGCCGATCAACCTGGTGATCGTGTCGTCCGCGAACAGGTCGGTGCTGTACTCGACAATGGCGGAGATGCCCTTGTTATCCTCGCCCAGGTACAGGGTCAGGTCGAACTTGGCGTTCCCGTACGACACCCCGGAGCACGCCGCCGGGCCGGGCTGGTACGACGGCGCTTGCGCCGGGCCGCCGCGCTGCGCCGCGCCGTTCTGCAACACGAACATCACTTGGAACAGGGGATTGCGGCTCGGATCGCGCTGGGGCTGCAAATTTTCCACCAGCTTTTCGAACGGCAAGTCCTGGTTGGCGTAGGCGCCCAGCGCCGTTTCGCGCACTTGGCGCAAGTGCTCGCGGAAGCTCGGCCGCCCCGCCAGGCGTGCGCGCATCACCAGCGTGTTGACGAAAAAGCCGATCAGCGGCTCCACCTCGGGCCGGTTGCGGTTGGCGATCGGCGTGCCGACCACGATATCGTCCTGGCCGCAATAGCGCATCATCAGCACCTGGAACGCGGCCAGCAGGGCCATGAACAGGGTTGCCCCTTCGCGCTGGGCGATGCGGCGCAGGCCGTCGACGACGGGCAGGGCGGTCGTTGCGCACTGGAAGGCGCCGCGGTAGCTGGGCGCGGACGGGCGCGCGAAGTCGGTGGGCAGCTGCAAGTCCTGGTAGCCGTCGAGCTGCTCGCGCCAGTAGCCGAGCTGGGCGCCGAGTACCTCCAGGGTCTGGCTCTGGCGCTGCCACGCGGCGAAGTCGGCGTACTGGATCGGCAGCTCGGGAAGCGGCGACGCTTCGCCCTGCACGAAAGCGTCGTACAGGGCGGCGATCTCGCCCGTGATGATGTCCATCGACCAGCCGTCCGTGACGATGTGGTGCATCGTGAGCACGAACAGCCAGGCGTCGTCGGCCAGGCGGATCAGCGTCGGGCGCAGCAGCGGACCGCGGGTCAGGTCGAACGGGCGCTGCGCGTCCTCCAGGGCCGTCCGGCGCGCCGCTTCCTCGCGCGCGCCGGGCGGGGTGTCGCGCAGGTCGACGCTGGCGACCGGCACGGTCAGCGCTCCCAGCACTTGCTGGACCGGTTCGCCGTCGACGGCGTGAAAGACCGTGCGCAGGATTTCATGGCGCCGCACCAGCTCGCTGATAACCCTGCACCACACCGCTTCGTCGATCGCGCATTGCAAGGGCATATCGATCTGCAGGTTGTAGAAGGGGCTGGTGGGCGCGAGCAGGTGCAGGAACCACAGGCGCGCCTGCGAGTACGACAGCGGAAAGAGGTTGGCGGCGGTTTCCATGCTCAGGCCACCGCGTCGTCGGGACACAGGGTGGACAGGCCGAGATCGGTGCAGATCGCGTGCTGCACCAGGACCGGTGTCTTGTAGAGGTAAAAATGACCGCCGGGAAAGAGCCGGAGCCGGAACGCGTCCGCCGTGTGCTGGCGCCAGGCGCGCAGCTCGGGCCGGCTGATGCGCTGGTCGGTGATGCCGCCGAGGCAGGTGATGGGGCAGGACAGCGGCGGCGCGTGCCGGTAGCGGTAGTGCTCGGCGATCTCGAGGTCGGAACGCAGGACCGGCAGCAGCGTGTCCATCAGATCGGGCTGCGCCAGCACCTCGGGCGGGGTGCCGTCCAGCCGCAGCAGCTCCGCCTTGAGCAGATGCCCGGGCAGCGCATGCAGGGGCGGGCTGCGGCCGTTCAGGTGGGGCGCGCGAAAGGCCGAGACGAACAGGTGCTCCGGCTGGCGCAGTCCGGCGCAGCGCATCATGCGCGCCAGTTCAAAGGCCACCAGCGCGCCCATGCTGTGCCCGAGCATGGCGAAGGGCTGGTCCAGCAGGGGTTCTATGCCGTGCGACAAGTCCCGCAGCAGCGCATCCATACGGCGCGGCATCGCATCCTTGTAGCGCGCTTCGCGGCCGGGCAGCGCGACCGGCATGATCTGCAGACTGTCCGGCCCCGCCGCCAGCCAGGAACGGAATTGCGAAGGGCCCGCCCCCGCATGGGGAAAGCAAAGAAGCCGCATGGTGGGTCGCCCCCTTGTTGCACCAGTTCGTTAGCCCAATTGGGCGATCATGGCGAGGATTTCTTGCTGCTTGCCTTCCAGGTCGGCGATCAGCGCCGCGACGCGCTGCTGCTGCGCGCGGCCGGGGTCGGCGGGCGGGCCGGCCTGGGGCGGCGCGGGCCGGCCCGCCTGCGGCACGCCGGCGCCCTGGATCGGGTCCGGCAGCGACAGGTCGATCGCGCTCGCCGCCAGCAGCTGCCTGAGCTGTTCGCACTGGCGCGCGTCGCCGGTGCGGATTTCGGGGTGCGCGGACAGGGCCGCGGCCGCCAGTCCCGAGACGAAGGCGCAGGCCATCGATGTGCCATCCCAGGCCGCGTAGCCGCCGGGCACGCTCGATATGATCGCCACACCCGGCGCGATGAAGGCCGTCTGCGGCCCGCTGTTGGAGAAATTGGGCACGAACAGGCTCGTCGCGTCATTGCGCAGTTCGGCGATGCGCAGCGCATGGGCGCTGCCGGCGGGGAAGGCGTGCATCGAGCCGAATGCCGTCACCGCCAGCACGCCGTCGCTGGCCGCCGGGTGGCAGAGCTGGGGGCCGCCGTCATTGCCGGCGGCGGCCACCAGGGTGATGCCCGCCTGGGCCGCCTCGGCCAGCTTGAGCGCGAGCAGGGCGCTGGGGCTGCCGATGGCCAAGCTCATATTGACGATATCCATGCCGTTGTCGATGCACCATTGCAGGCCTTCGAGCAGGTCGCTCAGCCGGCCGCCGGGAAACGCCTTGACGGCATACAGGGCGACGTCGGGAGCGACACCGCATACGCCATTGACCGCATTGCGGCCGCCGATCACGCCCGCGCAGTGGGTGCCGTGGCCCTTCTCATCGCTGCGGAAGTCGTCCGCGTCGGCCCCGTCCAGCGCGTTCATGCCGCCCGCGACCGCCAAGTCCGGGTGATCGGCAATGCCGCTGTCGAGCACCGCGACCTTGACGCCGGCGCCTCCGGACACCTCGCTGGTCATGCCCAGCCACTGGCGTTCCCACGCAGCGGCGCCGCGCGGAATCAGCGGGGTCAGGGCGACCTCGGTCGTCCGGTCCGCCGCCGGCGCCGGGATCACCCGCGCCCAGTAGTTGGCGGCGGGCGAGACGATCACGTGTTCGATCACCGGATCGAGCACGCGCACGCCGGCCGTGCCGTCCTGCCCGGTGCGGCCCCGGTAAGTGGCGCGCTCGCCTTTCACGAACAGCGTCGCGCCCGCGACCGGCGCGCCCGTTTGCGCGTCGCGCACGGCAAAGAGGTATTCCTGGCCACGGTCCGGCCCTACTTCGAAACCGAGCGCCGGCATCGGCGCCAGCAGCGTGAGCGGCTGGTCTTCCTCGATCAGCATCTCGCCATGGTCGCGTGCGAGATTATCCGCTTCGGCGGCGGTCATTTCCACCACCTGCGTGCCGGTCGTGCCGGCGCGTCCCAATTGCTGTTCCGGCAGCCCTGCGACCACGTCCTGCAAGCTCAGGCCCGAGCCCATCCGGACGTGCCGGGGCACCGCGATGATGTAGCGCTTCGTGACCGACATGACTTCTCCCCGACCGGGTCGTGCAGCATCTGCCGACCGGCATGACGTTCAGAGTAGACCGAGTGCCTGCGCTTGTTGGTGCTGAGCGGTATGCAGTTGCTGCAGGTAAGCCAGCACTTCCGGCGGCATGGCCGCCCACTGTTGCTGCGCAAGCTCGGCCTCGTGTCGCGCCGCGCCCTCTTGGTATGCAGCATCTTCCAGCATGGCGAGCTCGATTTCCTGCAGCGCGGCCGCATAGGTCGGCAGGTTCATGCCGGCGGCCGCCGCTTCCTGCTCGGCCAGCGCCTGATACTGCTGTTGTTGGTACTGCGCCAGCCCGGCCAGCTGCTGCTGTTCGTGCTGCTGAGCGAGCTGGGCCATTTGCTCTTGCTCCTGGTGCCGAGCCAGCTCGGTCAGGTGGTATTCATGCGTCTGCAGCACGTCCAGGTAAGTGGGCAAGTCCATGCCCGCGGCAGCGGCCTCGTCCGTCGCAGCCTGGTGCTGTTCGTGGTTCTGCAGCGCGGCCAGGTAAGTGGGCAGGTCCATGCCGGCAGCAGCGGCTTCGTCCGTCGCAGCCTGGTGCTGTTCGTGGTTCTGCAGCACGGCCAGGTAAGTGGGCAGGTCCATGCCCGCGGCAGCGGCTTCGTCCGTCGCAGCCTGGTGCTGTTCGTGGTTCTGCAGCACGGCCAGGTAAGTGGGCAGGTCCATGCCCGCGGCAGCGGCTTCGTCCGTCGCAAGCAGATGCATGTGTCGCGCTTCGGCGGTCTCCGCTTCGAGTTGGGCGTGTTCCTGCGCGGCCAGCTGCTCAAGCAGCATCGCCTTCCGCAAGCTGTATTCGTTCATGGCTTTACCTCCTACGCGGTGGTTTTTTGCCGCGTACGGACGGACTGGGCGGCAGGTCGGATGGGTGTTCGGAGTCGGATGTCGGGTTCCGCCGTGCATCATCGGCGGGTCGAAGCATGGTCAGCAGCTGGTCGGATACGTTGCCGAGATGATCGAGGGTGGCGCGCAGCTCACTGCGCAGCTGCTCTTTTTCAGCCTCGGGAAGATCGGCCATCTGCGACAGGGCGTGCTGGCAGGCATCGATGGAGCGCCGCAGTTCGCGGCTTTCCAGGGCAGCGCCGTCGATCACCGCCGGGGATGGCCGGGCAGGTGCGTTGGCGCCCGCAGCCACGGCGGACAGATAGTCCGGGAACTCGCTGTAGCCCCGCAGGAACGCTTGGTAAAGGCGGGCTTGAAGAGCGTTAGCTTCCATGGCATTCGAACCTCCATTCGACCTGAACCCAAGTGTATGCCGATCGACTGGCGAAAACAACCAGCAGGTAATAAAAAAAGAATAGTGTCGTATTTACTAGACGAAGGGATTCCCTGCAGGTAAAGCTGAACCGCAGGTTCAAGGTCAGCAAGGCCAACCGAAGGTTGCTGCCTTCAAATTGCAGGTGCCTGACTGTCAAGTCTCGTCCGGCCCCCTGTCTTTCTGGACTGTCCAGGTCATGCCCTAAGAATTGCCTTGCGCGGCTTGCGTATCGATCGCCGCCGCAGCACCGAGCTTGACCCATGCCTCCGGCAGCATGATGCGGAACATGCCGGCCTGGGCTGTCTTGCGCGCAAGCTTGAGCAGTGCCTTGTCCTTGGTGATGAGGATGTCGGCGCCGGCGTCGCGCGCCAGTTCCAGGAACTTCTGGTCGTCGCGGTCGGTGCAGACCGGCAGTCGCACCGGTTTGGCGTCGGGGGCGACGACGGTGATCGATGCATCGAAGCGCGCCGCCGCGAGCGGGCGGGAGGCTTCGTCGAGCGGCAGGTGCTTGTAGTGCAGCACCACCAGATATTCTTCCCGACAATCGGCGCGCGTGACGGCTTCGACCGCGCCACTCTCGACGGCGGCCAGCAGGCTGGCCCAGCGCGGATCGTGGAAGACGAACAGGTCGAGGCAGACATTGGTGTCGAGCACGATGCGTTTGGCTGGAGCGGGTATCATATTGGTCTGTCTATTCGTAGTAAGTTGATTGAATCTTATGCTGATTGTCTTGTCGCCCGCCAAATCGCTGGACCTGGAAACGCCCCCGACCACCAAACTGCACACCACGCCCGATTTTCTCGACCGTTCCGGCGCGCTGATCGATGTACTGCGCCACTATTCGCCGGCCGAACTGGCCAGCCTGATGCACTTGTCCGACCCCCTGGCCGACCTCAACGTGGGCCGTTATGCCAGCTGGAGCAAGGACACCAGCGAGGCGCGCCAGGCCATCATGGCCTTCAACGGCGATGTGTATGCCGGCTTCGACGCGCGTTCGCTCAAGCCGGGCCAGCTCGATTACGCGCAGCACAGTGTGCGTATTTTATCCGGGCTGTACGGTGTGCTGCGTCCGCTCGACCTGATCCATCCGCACCGGCTGGAGATGGGCACCAAGCTGGCCACGCCGCAGGGCAAGGACCTGTATGCGTTCTGGGGCGAGACGGTCACCGGCGCGCTGAACGAGGCGATTGCCGCCAAGGGGGCGAAGGTGCTGGTCAACCTGGCGTCGCAAGAGTATTTCAAGTCGGTCAAGCCCAAGTTGCTGTCGGTGCCGGTGGTCACGCCCGTGTTCGAGGACTGGAAGGGCGGCAAGTACAAGATCATTTCCTTCTTCGCCAAGCGGGCGCGCGGGCTGATGGCGCGCTACGCGGCGGTCAAGGGCATTGCCGACGCCGAGAAGCTCAAGAGTTTCAAGGTCGACGGCTATGCGTTCGACAAGCACGATTCGGACGAGCGCACGTGGATTTTTCGGCGCCGGGTCGAGGTCTGACCCTGACGGCACCGGGCTGCGCCAATAAAAAACCGGGTTTCCCCGGTTTTTTGTTGCATCTGCCTCAGCGCAGTGATCAGCGTGCCGGACGGTTCGACTTGGCCCAGAACTTCCACCACGCTTTCTCGCCGGCGTTCGGGTCGAGGTACTTGCTGTTCGGGTAGTTGCGCACGAATATGCGCTTGGTGTCGTCGCGCAGCTCGGGCATGCCCAGCTTGTCGTAGTTGCGCATCATCAAAAACAGCGCCTCTTCGCGCGCCGGCGCATCCTGGTAGTCCGACACCGCCGCCATCGCACGGTTCAGCGAGGCCAGGTAAGCGCCGCGGTCGTGGTAATAGTTGGCCACGTGAACTTCGTACTGCGCCATCGCGTTCACCAGATACTTCATGCGGGCAATCGAATCGGCCGCGTAGATGCTGTCTGGGAACTTGTCGACCAGCGCCTTGAAGGCGGCAAACGCTTCGCGCGTCGCTTTCGGGTCGCGCTCGGTCGGGTCCTGTTCGTAGACGAAGCTCAGGAAGCCGATCTGGTCGTTGAAGTTGATCAGCCCGCGCAGGTAGTACATATAGTCGACGTTGGGATGGTTCGGGTGCAGCTTGATGAAGCGCTCCACCGCGGCCAGCGCCTGCGCCTGGTCCTGGCTCTTGTAGTGAGCGTAGGCAATTTCCATCTGCGCCTGCGCTGCATAATTACCGAACGGGTAGTTGGTTTCGAGGCGCTCGAACAGCTTGATTGCCGCCTCGTAGTGGCCACCCGCCATTTCTTCGCGTGCCTCAGCGTATAATTTCGTCACCGGCCAGTTTTTGGTCTCGTCGGTTTTTTCCGGCAACAAGCTGCAAGCGGACAAACCGAGCAGAAGAGTAGTAGCAACAATATTGGCAACAACACGCGATAATTTTTTTTGCATAACTTTTTGCAAGAGAGTATTAACTGAGATTCAACGAAAGGCTGATTATAGCCGATGGGACTGCTGTGATATTAACTCCAACGCCGAATTCGGCGGATTTGCCCTTAGACCCCGATCTGGAGATCGACATCGATGACGAGGCCGGCGACGAATACGTCCTGCCCGCCGTCGGCATCGACCTCTCCCCGATCCACCTCGAACTGACGCCGGACGCCTGCGGCCACCGTCTGGACAAGGTCATTGCCGGCCTGGTCCCGCAATTTTCGCGCAGCCGCCTGCAGCTGTGGTTCGAAGCGGGCCATGTGCTGGTCGACGGCAAGCCCGCGCGCGGCAAAGACACCGCTTACGGCGACGAAGCGGTGGTCATCCTGCCACAAAGTGCGCCGGAAGACGAGGCCTACACGCCTGAAGCGATGGAACTGAACATCGTGTTCGAGGACGAGCATATCATCGTCATCAACAAACCGGCCGGACTGGTCGTGCATCCGGGCGCCGGCAACTGGGCCGGGACCCTGCTCAACGGCTTGCTGCACCACTGTCCGCAACTGGCCGGCGTGCCGCGCGCGGGTATCGTGCACCGGCTCGACAAGGATACCAGCGGCCTGATGGTCATCGGCAAAACCCTGGCGGCGCAGACCGACCTGGTGCGCCAGCTGCAGGCGCGCAGCGTCAAGCGCGAGTATTTTGCGCTCGTCTGGGGCACGCCGCAACTGAGCAGCACCATCGACGCGTCGATGGGCCGCCACCCGAAAGACCGGGTCAAGATGGCCGTGTCGACCAATTTCTCGGCCAAGCCGGCCATTACCCACTACCAGCGCATCGCCACCGGTATGTTGGACCGTCGTCCCGTCAGTCTGGTTCAATGCCAGCTCGAGACCGGCCGCACCCACCAGATCCGCGTGCACATGCTCTCGATCGGCTTCGCGCTGGTGGGCGACGCCGTGTACGGCAAGCAGCACCTCACGCCGGTATTTCCGCGCCAGGCGTTGCAGGCGCGCCGTCTGGGCCTGGTGCATCCGGCCACCGGCGAGGACATGGAATGGATCGTGCCGCTGGCCGATGATTTCGCCGAGCTGATCGAACGCGCCGGCATTCCCGAGCCCGAGCAGGTGTGATGTCCGGCTTGCACATCATCGCGCCCGACTGGCCGGATATGCCGGACGGCATTGGCGCCATCGCCACCACGCGCGTTGGCGGCGTCAGTCCGGCGCCGTATGACGACGGGGCCGGCGGCGGAGGGCTGAACCTGGGCAACCATGTCGGCGACGATCCGGTGCTGGTCGGCCTGAACCGCGCGCGCCTGCGGCAGGCGCTGCCGGGCGAGCCGGCCTGGATTTCGCAGGTGCATGGCGTGGCCGTGGTCGACGCCGCCACCGTGCAGCCGGGCCAGCCGGTGCGGGTGGGCGACGCCAGCATTGCCAGCGTGCCCGGCGTGGTGTGCGCAATCATGACGGCCGATTGCCTGCCGGTGCTGTTCGCGTCGAGAGACGGCAAGGTGGTGGGCGCCGCGCACGCGGGCTGGCGCGGACTGGCCGCCGGGGTGCTGCGCGAGACCGTGGCGGCCATGCGCGCGGCCGGCGCCGGCGAAATTACCGCTTGGCTGGGGCCGGCCATCGGTCCAACCCAGTTCGAAGTCGGCAGCGATGTGTTCGACAGCTTTATGGCCGGGGCCCACGGCGCTGATGAGGCAAGCCAGACCGCGCAGTGTTTCGCGCCATTTCCGGGTCGTCCGGGCAAGTATCTGGCCGATATCTACTGGCTGGCGCGCATCGTGCTGGCGCGCGATAACGTGACCGATGTTTCCGGCGGAACGTATTGCACCGCCAGCGAGCGCGGCCGCTTTTATTCGTACCGGCGCGACCAGGTCACGGGCCGCCAGGCTAGCCTGATCTGGATTAAATGAGCCCGGCGGCGTCAGTCGCCGCCGGACCCACCGTCGCCGCTGCTGCTGTCGTTGTCGCCGCTGTCGCTATCGCTGCGGTCGCGCGTCGAGCGATGACGCTCGCGCTCGCCGGTGGCGTCCTGGCCATCCGGCTCGCGTCCCGCGCGTCGGCGGCGCGCCATTTCTTCTTTCTGTGCGATCTTCATGCGCCGCATCTTCGAACCGGCGATGTACCAGACTATTGACAAAGGCAACACACAATAGCCCAAAAACGTCATAATCCCTGCGACAATACCGTGCTCGGTAACCTCGGTCACCGCCATCAGTCCGACCACATAGATCCATGCAATAGCGACAAGCCACATACAACTTTCCTTGGAAAAGATTGAAACAATGAACGCAAACATGAATATGCCCGACCCGCAAGCGATGGCCTCCGCATGGATGTCCCACATGACCGATCCCTCCGCCTGGCAGGCGATGTTCCGGGCGGCGCCGGAGGGCGCCAGTCCGGTGGCCGGCCTGCTCAAGGACGCCGGCGCGACCATTCCGCCGCAGGCGCTGGAATCGTTGCGCAACGATTACCTGCAAAAAGCCGCCGGATTGTGGCAGGAATTTCTTGCAGGGAAAACTCCCTCGCTCACCGACCGCCGCTTTGCCGCGCCGGAATGGCTGTCCAATCCGATGTCCGCCTTCAGTGCCGCATCATACCTGTTAAACGCCGAGTTCCTGACCGCCATGGCCGATGCGGTCGAGACCGGTCCGCGCGAACGGCAAAAGATCCGTTTTGCCGTGCAGCAGATGGTCGACGCCATGTCGCCGGCCAATTTCCTGGCGACGAACCCGGAAGCGCAGCAACAACTCATCGACACCAAGGGTGAAAGCCTCACCCGCGGCCTGGCCAATATGATGACCGATATGCAGAAAGGGCGCATTTCGCTGTCGGACGAATCGGCTTTCGAGGTGGGCCGCAACGTCGCCACCACGCCGGGCCAGGTGGTGTTTGAAAACGAGCTGTTCCAGCTGATCCAGTACACCCCGGCCACGCCGACCGTGCACCAGCTGCCCTTGCTCATGATGCCGCCTTGCATCAACAAGTTTTACATCCTCGACCTGCAGCCGGAAAACTCGGTGGTGCGCTACACGGTGGAGCAGGGTCATACGGTGTTCCTGGTGTCGTGGCGCAATCCCGATGCCTCGATGGGTGCAACCACCTGGGATGATTACGTCGAGAATGGCGCGATCAAGGCGATCGAAGTCACGCGCGCCATTTCCGGGTCCGACAAGGTCAACGCCTTCGGTTTCTGCGTCGGCGGCACCATCATGAGCACGGCGCTGGCGGTGCTGGCGGCGCGCGGCGAGCAGCCGGCGGCCAGCCTGACCTTGCTGACCACCTTGCTCGACTTCGAGGACACGGGGGTGCTGGAAGTGTTCATCGACGAAACCCAGGTGGCGATGCGTGAAAAAGCCCTGGCCAAGGGCGGGCTGATGCCGGGGCGCGATCTGGCCACGACCTTCTCGTCGCTGCGCCCGAACGACCTGGTGTGGAATTACGTGCAGTCGAACTATCTGAAGGGCAAGGAACCACCGCCGTTCGACTTGCTGTATTGGAATTCCGACAGCACCAACCTGCCTGGGCCGATGTTTTGCTGGTATCTGCGCAATACCTACCTGGAAAACAGTCTCAAGGAGCCGGGCAAGCTGACCGTGGCCGGGGCGCCGGTCGACCTGGGCGCGATCGAGGCGCCGGTGTTCGTGTACGGTTCCAAGGAAGATCATATTGTTCCCTGGAGCGCGGCGTACGGCTCGATGCACATTCTGAACCCGAAGAATGCGCAGGCCAACCGCTTTGTGATGGGCGCGTCCGGGCATATTGCCGGCGTGATCAACCCGGCGTCGAAGAACAAGCGCAGTTACTGGACCAACGACGCCGGTGCCGCGCCCAAGGGTAAAGGCAAAGCCATGGGCAAGGCGGCGGCATCGGCGCAGGAATGGTTCAACGGCGCGACCGAACACAAGGGCAGCTGGTGGCCGGAGTGGGCCGCTTTCCTGGCTGAACACGGCGGCAAGGAAGTCAAGGCGCCGGCCAAGGCGGGCAGCAAGGCCTACCAGCCGATCGAGCCGGCGCCGGGGCGTTACGTCAAGGTCAGGGCGGACTGAGGCAGGCAATGGGGCAGGGCAACGGGGGTTGCCCTCCATTTATCGTTTGGGTGCGGCGCACTATTTGCTGCACGCGACCCGGTAAAGTGGTATTTTTGCGAATATCCACTCTATAATGCAAAAAGCAGGCCTGTCAGGAGCGGACCCCGGTCCGCTTTTTTTTCGTGATCAGTCAACATGCGCTGCGGCGCAATAAGTGGAACCTTGAGATGAGTAGTGCAAAAAAGAGTACGGAACGCCTGATCAAGAAGTACCCGAATCGTCGTCTGTACGATACCCAGACCAGTTCGTATATCACGCTGACCGACGTCAAGCAGCTGGTGCTCGACGCGGATGAATTCACCGTGATCGATGCCAAGACGAACGAAGACCTGACCCGCAGCATCTTGCTTCAGATCATCCTGGAAGAGGAAGCGAACGGTGCTCCGATGTTTTCGAGCGGCGTGCTGTCGCAGATCATCCGCTATTACGGCCATGCCATGCAGGGGATGATGGGGTCTTACCTGGAGAAAAACGTCCAGGCATTCACGGATATCCAGAACAAGTTCACCACCGGTTCGACCGGGGCGTTCGAGGGCAAACCGTTCAGTCCGGAAATGTGGACCCAGTTCATGAATGTGCAGGGACCGATGATGCAGGGGATGATGAATAACTACATCGACCAGAGCAAAAACCTCTTTGTGCAGATGCAGGAACAGATGCAGAACCAGAGCAAGAGCATTTTTGGGGCGGCGTTTCCGTTTCCGCCGGTGGAGAAGAAGTAAGCCGGAATTTAGTTATCGCTTACCCCCATGCCGCCTTGGCGCGGGAACGACGGCGTGGGGGGCGGCGCAAACAGTAGCGCAGGGGCAACGCCTAAACCACCATCACCCCGCCCCAAACAGGTATAATCGCAGATTACCCTGCCTTATTGTGCCTCCAACATGTCCGAACTTCGTCGTATTCCCCTTCCTGGTGCCGCTCCAAAAGTCGGCTTTGTCTCGCTCGGTTGCCCTAAAGCGCTGGTCGACTCCGAACAGATCCTGACCCAGCTGCGCGCCGAAGGTTACGAAACCGCCAAGTCGTACGAAGGCGCCGATCTCGTGATCGTCAACACCTGCGGCTTCATCGACGCCGCCGTCCAGGAATCGCTCGACGCCATCGGCGAAGCGCTGGCCGAAAACGGCCGCGTCATCGTCACCGGCTGCCTCGGCGCCAAAAAAGATGCTGCCGGCGACGACATCATCATGAAGGTACACCCGAAGGTGCTGGCTGTCACCGGCCCTCACGCCCTCGGCGAAGTCATGGACTCGGTCCACCTGCACCTGCCCAAGCCGCATGAGCCGTTTTTCGACCTGGTGCCGTCGCAAGGCATCAAGCTCACGCCGAAACATTACGCTTACCTCAAGATTTCCGAAGGCTGCAATCACCGTTGCAGTTTCTGCATCATTCCATCGATGCGCGGCGACCTCGTGTCGCGCCCGATCGCCGACCTGATGATGGAAGCCGAAAACCTGTTCAAGGCCGGCGTCAAGGAACTGCTCGTCATTTCCCAGGACACTAGCGCCTACGGCGTCGACGTCAAGTTCCGCTCCGGCTTCTGGAACGGCCGTCCGGTCAAGACCCACATGACGCAACTGGTCGAAGCGCTCGGCCAGCTGGCGGCCCAGTTCGGCGCCTGGGTGCGCCTGCACTACGTCTACCCGTACCCGCACGTCGACCAGATCATTCCGATGATGGGCGGCGGCTCGGTCCTGCCTTACCTCGACATTCCGATGCAGCACGCCCATCCGGACGTACTCAAGCGCATGAAGCGCCCGGCCAGCGGCGAGAAAAACCTCGACCGCATCCAGGCTTGGCGCGCCATGAATCCGGACCTGACGATCCGCTCGACCTTCATCGCCGGCTTCCCGGGCGAAACCGAGGCCGAATTCGAGTACCTGCTGGACTTCCTCAAGGAAGCCCAGATCGACCGTCTCGGCTGCTTTGCGTATTCGCCGGTGGAAGGCGCCACCGCCAACCTGCTCGATAATCCCGTGCCGGCAGAAGTGCGCGAAGAACGCCGTGGCCGCGTCATGCTGCTGCAGGAAGAAATCTCGGCCAAGCGCCTGCAGGCCAAGGTCGGCAAGATCATGCGCGTGCTGGTCGATGAAGTCGGCGGCAAGGAAGCCATCGGCCGCTCGTGGGCCGACGCGCCGGAAATCGACGGCGTGGTCCACATCAAGCGTTCGCTGGTGCCGGGCAAGAAGCTCACCGTCGGCGAATTTGCCGACGTCACCATCACCGCCGCCGACGCCCACGATCTCTGGGCCTCGGTGGTCTAGTTCACCACGGCTGGCATGGCCGCCCGCTGGCCGCGCCGCCACCGGAAAGCCTGCCAGCCGATGAAAACTTCCCCCCAGACCCAACTGATTCATAACGCCTACGAGCCGCCCGCCGGCTTCGCGGCATTTCCCACCCCGATCCATCACGCCTCGACGGTCCTGTTCAAGGATGTCGCGGCGATGCGCTCGGGCGACTGGAAAGACAAGAACGCCTACACCTACGGCTTGCACGGCACGCCGACCACGTTTACCCTGGAAGCGCGCTTGGCCGCGATCGAAGACGGCCTGTTCTGCCTGCTGGCGCCGAGCGGGCTGGCGGCGATCGCCATGGTCGACTTTGCGCTGCTCAAAAGCGGCGATGACGTGCTGCTGCCCGATAATGTGTACAACCCGAACCGCGAACTGGGCCGCTGGCTCAGCCAGGATTTCGGCATCACCGCGCGCTATTACGATCCGATGATCGGGGCCGGCATTGCGGAATTGATGCAGCCGAATACGAAACTGGTCTGGACCGAGGCGCCCGGTTCGGTGTCGATGGAAGTGCCCGATTTGCCGGCGATTTGCAAGGCGGCGCATGCCGCGGGCGCGCTGGTGGCGCTGGACAACACCTGGTCCGCCGGGCTGGCGCTGCGCGGCTTCGAGCATGGCGTCGACATCATCATGCAGGCGCTGACCAAGTACCAGTCGGGCGGCTCGGACGTGCTGATGGGCGCCGTGATCACGCGCGAGCGTGCGCTCAACGACCGCATTGCGATGGCGCATATGCGTCTCGGCATGGGCGTGAGCGCTGACGACGCGTATCTGGTACTGCGCGGGCTGAGCAGCATGAAGCTGCGCTTCGAGGCGCACGATGCGGCGGCCAGGAAAGTGGCGGCTTGGCTCAAGGCGCGCCCGGAGATTGCGCGGGTGCTGCATCCGGCCTTTGCCGATTGCCCGGGGCATGAGCACTGGAAGCGCGACTTTACCGGCGCGGGCGGCTTGTTTTCGGTGGTGTTCGATGCGCGTTACAGCGAGGAACAGACCGACCGCTTCGTCGATAGTCTGGCATTGTTCGGGATTGGCTACAGCTGGGGCGGTGCGAACAGCCTGGTCATGCCGTACCGGATGCAGGCGATGCGCAAGGACTGGAAGGATGCGGGGGTGCTGGTGCGCTTCAATATCGGGCTGGAAGATGCCGATGATCTGATTGCCGATCTGGAGCAGGGGCTGGGGAGGCTTTGAGGCGCTGGCTGCCGTCGTTCCCGCCACCACCTTCGTCGTTCCCGCGAAGGCGGGAACCCAAGTTAGTGCCGTAGTTACTGGCTGATCAATGAACTTGGGTTCCCGCCGAGTGCCGCCTTGGCGCGGGAACGACGGGATAGTGGCGAAACGGGAATGCCGCTTAACCCGGCATCGCCCGATTCTTCTCCAGATCGAAATACCCTTTCAGCAAGCGGTAAGCCTTCCAGATCCACGCCAGTCCACCCACCACATACGCGATGACGATGCCAAGGCCGAGCACCCACCACAAGGTGATGAAGAAAAATGCGGCAACCACGGCCCACACGAAAAACCACCAGAACGAGCGGATCATCCAGCTGTGATGGCTGTACAAAAACGACCCTTCCGTCTCGGGCCGCTTGATATAGTTGGCGATCAAGGGCACGACCGATAGCAGTCCCAGCGAGAAAACCAGGGCCAGGGCATGCACGATGTACAGAATCCGCGCGACGTTTTTTTGTTCTTCCAAATTGGAATCGAGTACCAGGTCTTGCGTCATAATTCATGCTCCTTTAGCAATATGACCCGATTGTAGCAGTCCCGCCGCGCCCCCTCCGCTTGTTTCGCATGCATATCATGCGTGGCGCATGAGTGCATCCACCCAGGAAACAATTCCATTCACGTCCATCGCGCCCGGCTGGCGCGCCATTTCGCGGCCATTCCGGAACAGCGCCAGCGTCGGAATGCTGCGGATGTTGTAGCGAGCCGCGAGATCCTGCAGGTGCTCGGTATCGACCTTGAGCAGCCGGATGCGCGGCTCGAGCCGCTTGGCCGCCTGCTGGTAGGCCGGCGCCATCATCTTGCACGGTCCGCACCATTCGGCCCAGAAATCGACCAGCACGGGAATATCGTTGCGCTCGACATGCTTGTTGAAGCGTTCCGTGTTGACGTCGATCGGCATGCCGACGAAGAGCTCACGCGCGCATTTGCCGCACACGGGTGTGTCGTTCAGGCGCTCGTGCGCCAGCCGGTTGACCGCTTCGCAATGCGGGCAGACGATGTGGACGGGGTCGGTCATGAAATCCTCCTGCATACTGATTGGTAAAACGCCATTGTAGACCGCGCGTCGCCTCGCGCGTCGCCAACCGTGTTCGGCTCGCGCGCCGCTCGCTGCTACACTTTCTCACCATGACAAATCGTACACATCAAGACGCCGGGACGCTGCGCATCGGTTGCGCCGGCTGGACCATTTCACGCGAGGCGGCGGGCGCGTTCGAGACCGCCGGCAGCCACCTGGAACGCTATGCGCGCGTGCTCGGCACGGTCGAAATCAATTCCTCGTTTTATCGTCCGCACCAGGCCAAGACCTATGCGCGCTGGGCCGATAGCGTGCCGCCGGATTTCCGCTTCGCGGTCAAGCTGCCGCGCACCATCACGCACGATGCGCGCCTTGTGGGCATCGATGCGCCGCTGAGCCAGTTCGCGGCCGAAGCCGGCGCCCTCGGCGACAAGCTCGGCTGCCTGCTGGTGCAACTGCCGCCCAAGCTCGCTTTCGACGCCGCCGTCGCCAGCGACTTTTTCGCGCGCCTGAAAGACACCTTCGGCTGCATGATCGCCTGCGAAGCGCGCCATCCGACCTGGTTCGGCGAAGACGCCAGCGCGCTGCTGCGGCGCGAATCGATCACGCGCGTGATCGCCGATCCGGCCAAGGGCCAGGAGGGCGCGCACGTGCCAACCACGGAAAGCATCTACGTGCGCCTGCATGGCTCGCCGCGCATCTACTACTCGCCGTATTCCGCGGACTATCTGGCCCAGCTGGCGCGCGACATGGCGACCCACGCGGCGCATGGGCGCGATGTCTGGTGCATCTTCGATAACACGGCGTCCGGCGCGGCACTGCCCAATGCGCTCGACCTGCGCGCAGCGCTCGGCCTTGCGCGGCCCGGCCAGGTGCCGCCTAGGACAGCGCCAGATCCAGGTCGTCCAGCCTGATCGGCTTGGTGAAGTGGCGGGCGAACCCGGCGTCGAGCGCCAAGGTGCGGTCTTTTTCGCTGCCGTAGCCGGTCAGGGCAATGAGTTCGATGCCGGCGGTACGCTCGTCGGCCTTGAGCGCGCGCGCCACCGCATAGCCATCCATGTCCGGCAGGCCGATATCGATAAAGGCCAGCTCCGGCTGCACGGCCAGCGCCGTGGCGATCGCCTCCGGCCCGCTGGCGGCGCTGACCACCTCGCACGAGCGCAACTGCAGCAGCATCGACATCATCTCGCGCGCATCCGCATTGTCTTCCACCAGCAGCACGCGGCGCAGGCGCGCCGACGGGGCCGCTGGCGCGTCCGGCGCCACGGCGGCGTGCCCGGCCAGGCGCGGCAGGGTGACGGTGGCGGTGCTGCCCTTGCCGCTGCCTTCGCTGTCGATGCGCACGAAGCCGCCATGCAGCTCGACCAGCCGGCGCACCAGCGACAGGCCGATCCCCAGCCCGCCATGGGCGCGCTGCAGGCTCTGCTTGCCCTGCACGAAAATGTCGAACACGTGCGGCAGCAGGTCGGCCGGGATGCCGAGGCCCGCATCGCGCACGCTCAGTTCGGCCGCGTCGCCCACGTGGCGCACCGACAGCACGATCTCGCCGCCGCCCGGACTGTATTTGATGGCGTTGTCGAGCAGGTTGTCGATCACTTGCAGCAGGCGGGTCGGATCGGCGTTGACGGTGGCCGGCACGGTATCGAGGCGCACGGTGAAGGCGGCCGTGCGCCCGCTCGCCTTGAGCGTGTCGACGCAGCGCTGCAGCACCTCGGCCAGGTCGACCGGCGCCTTGTCCAGTTCCAGCTTGCCCATCAGGGCGCGGTTCACTTCGAGCAGGTCGTCGACCAGCTTGCGCAGGTGGTCGGTCTGGCGCCGCAGCACGTCGCGCGCGCGCTGGGCCATGGCGTCGTCGATGTTGCGCCCGTTGTCGAGGATCGAGACGGCGCTGGCGACCGCGCTGAGCGGGTTGCGCAGCTCGTGGCCGAGCATCGCCAGGAACTCGTCCTTGGCGGCATTCTGTTCTTCGGCGCGGGCGCGCGCGGTCTTTTCCGACACCAGCAGCGCATTGCGTTCGTTCTCGGCGTCGGACCGCGAGCGCATTTCGGCCTGCAGGCGCTTGCTCGCTTCGCGGATCGCTTCGTTCAGGCTTTCCAGTTCGTGGATGCCGGAGCGCGCCAGCGCGTTCACTTCGCCACCCTGGCCGAGCAGGGCGGCGGCCTGCGAGGCGCGCGCCACGAAGCGCACCAGGTGGCGTCCGGCCACCATGGCCAGGGTCAGCGCCGCGATCAGGGCGATCACCAGGCCGGCGCCCATCACCGGCACCCCGCGCCACACGGCCGCATCGATCTCGGCCAGAGGCGCACCGATGATGATCGACCAGCCCGAACGCTCGGAGCGGGTGAAGGCGTCGACCACGTCGTTGCCGTCGCCCGACGGATGCGTGAACACGCCGCTGCGCTTTTTGTTGATGACGGCAAGGGTGGCGGGACGGACCGTGACACCGACGAATTTGTCGGCATTCTCGCTGCGCGCGATGATGACGCCGGCCCGGTCGAGGATCGCCACGCGCCAGCCCGGCGGCAGGGTGCCCCCGGCGAACGAATGCGCAAAGAAGGCCGGCGAAAACGCCTGTCCGATCGCGTAGCCCTGGCCGGTTGCAGTCTGGATCGGCTGTTCGACTATGACAAAATGGTTTTTCAGCGCTGCGCCCCACTTGATGCCGCTGACCTGGCCCTTGCCCGAGGCGAGCATCGCCGTCACCTGTTCCGGATCGGCACGCCTGGGCAGGGCGGTGCCATACGGGAGGCGCGTATTGATCAGTTGCTGGCCGTTGGTGTCGTACAGGATGATCCAGCCGCCGGGCGCGGCGCTTGCCTCGCGCGCTTCCACGTAGAAGCGCGCCAGCTCGCCGCGCGCCAGCGCGTGCGAGTGGCCCAGCACCTTGAGCACCGACTGGGCCCGGTAGATATCGGCATCGATGGCGCGCGCGGTCAGCGTGGCGCTTTGCTCGATGCGGCCGATGGCCGAGCTGTGCTGGGTGTCCTGCAGAATGTGCAGCGCAATGCCGCCGAACACGGCAACCGGAACGACAATCGAGATGGCCAGGACGATGTAGTGGGAACGCAGGCGCATCAACGGGAGGCGCCGCTGCGGCGCAAGAGGGACTGTGCTGGCATGGATGTACGAATGAATGGACGAATGAATGGACAATCCGGCGTGACGGGAACAATGGGCGCGATTTTACCGCACTGGCCGGTGCGTCAGGAAAATCGCTTCAGCGTCCGCGCCGCTCGTGCTCCACGGCCAGTGGCAGCATCGCGCGCCACAGTGCCAGTCCGGCCATGCTGGCGCCGCCGCACAGCCAGCCGCGCAGGTCGAGCGTGGGCTGGGTGGACAGGAACCACATCATCGCCACCATGCCGCCGATGGTCACCATCATGCCGGCCAGCGCCGCCCAGGCGCGCCAGTTGGCCGCGCGCGCGTTGGCGGCGGTGCTCAGGGTCAGGGCGATTTGCTGGTTGATGTTCATGCGGTACAGCATACCCGCTGGCATGGCGAATGTCCACGCCCGGCGGGCAGGCTTGCTGGTACACTCACGTCCAATGCTTGACTGAAACTAACCATCCAACCAGACGACACCGCGCGGCGGTGAACCGACGATGAAAACGTATCTTGGAAGTTGCCATTGCGGCGCCGTGCGCTTCGAGGCCGATATCGACCTGAGCCTGGAAACGTTGCGCTGCAACTGTTCGTTTTGCAAAAAGATCCGCTGGTGGGCGGCGATCGTGAAGCCGGAATCGTTCCGCCTGCTGTGCGGCGCGTCGGAGCTGAGCGATTATCAGTTCCAGCGCCGGGTCGAGCATCACCTGTTCTGCCGCCACTGCGGGGTGCCGCCGTTCTGCATCGGCCAGTCGCCCCGCCTGGGCAAATTTTACGGCGTCAATATCGCCTGCCTGGACGGCGTCACCGACGACGAACTGTCCTGGGTGCCGGTGCGCTACGTGGACGGACGCAACGACGAGTGGGACAAGCCGCCCGCCGAAACGGGCTATTTGTAAGCTGCAACGCTTGCCCACGCCTCAGCGGTGGCGTCAGCCGCGCCCGATGTGCGCGCGGCCGTGGCCGCCGTGGCCCCAGTAACGCCCGAAGCCGAAGCCGAGACTGATCGAGACGGGCGGATAGTAATAGGCCGGTTCGTCGATGTACACCGGTGCCGGCACATACACGGGTTGCGGCACATACACCCGTTCGACCACGGTCACCGGGCGCGAGGAATACTCGACGCGCGAACCGGTGGGCGAGGCGGCGGCCACGCGGTCGCCGGTGCCGGGCGCCACCGGCGTGACGGACACCACGCGCCACTGGGTCGGATCGGACGGCTGCGCGTAGCGGGTTGACGCAGGGTGGGTGGCGCAGCCGCCGAGCGCGCCCAGGACACCGATCAATAACAGTTTTTTCATGACGGGAAACTCCTCATTCCGATGCGATCACTATAGGCAAACGGCCGCTGGCGGCGCGGCTACTTACAGCTTGTTACAACGATGACATCATACGAAACTTTTTTGTCATTGACACCTTCCTACATGTACACTATGGAAATGTTTACATAACCAGACGACGTGGAGCGCGATTTGCAGGTGGATGAGCAAGAACTGGGTCATTATCGGCTGAAGCGTCTGTTGGGTGAGGGTGGCTTCGGGCAGGTATACGAGGCCTGGGATTCTAAGCTGCAGCGTACCATCGCCATCAAGCGACTCAAACCGCAATTGCTGTCGTCGCGGCCGGAAAACCTGCTCGACGAGGCGCGCCTTGCCGCGTCGTTGCGCCATCCGGGCTTTGTGCGCATCTTCTCGATCGAGGGCGACGCGGCCCACCAGTCGATCATAATGGAATTTGTCGATGGCTGCACCTTGCGCGAAGCGGGCAAGCGCGGTCCGATGTCCCAAGACAAAGTTCTCGACATCGTGGCCCAGGTGGCCGACGCCATGCGCGAAGCCCACGCGGCCCAACTGATCCACGGCGATATCAAGCCGGCCAACCTGATGCTCGACGCGTCCGGCAAGGTGCGCATCATGGACTTCGGCCTGGCGCGCAAGATCGATCCGCAAGCGACCGAATCGATCGCGTTCGACCAGACTGAGGGCACCATCGCCTACCTGGCGCCGGAACTGATGATGGGCTCCACGCTGAGCCCGCAAAGCGATGTGTATGCGCTCGGCGTGGTGATGTATGAATTGCTGACCGGTACCCGGCCGTTTTCGCACCTGAGCGGGCTGGCGCTGGCCGCCGCCCACATTCAATCTTCCTCGGACTTGTGGCCGTTCCCGGCGCAAACCGCGCCGGGCGTGATCGCACTGGTGCGCGCCATGACGGCGCGCAAGGTCGAGGACCGGCTGGCCTCGATGCAGGCGGTGCAGGATGCGGTGCTGCGCCAGCTGAACCCCGCCTCCATCCCCGCCGAGGCTGGCAAGGGCGGGCGCGAACGCGCGGCGACGCTGTTCGGCAAGAAGAAAGTGCAGATTGCCATGGTCCTGGCCGCGCTGGCGATCGGGGTGGGCGGCGTGCTGCGCAGCGGTGTGCTCAACGACTGGTACCAGCGCAACGATCCCTTCTTTTCGGAAGCGACGGCGATGCAGACCGGACTGACGGCGCTGCGGACCTTCGAGCGTCCCGAGAGCCTCGACCTGGCGGTGCGCAGCTTCAGCGCCATTCTCGAGCGCGATCCGAATCATGCCGCCGCCGCCGCCGGCTTGTCGTTTGCCTATAGCTTCAAGCAAACCAGCGATCAGCGCGACGCTGCCTGGCTCAAGCGCGCCGATGCCAGTGCCCAGCTCGCCATTAAGCTCAACAGCCAGCTGGCGCTGGGCTACGCGGCCCAGGCGACCGTGCGCGCCGGCCAGCGCAGGCTGCCGGAGGCACTGTCGCTGGCCGACCATGCCTTGCGGCTCGACCCGCTCAACTGGTTCGGCCTGATTACCAAGAGCAACGCCCTGACGCGTTCGCGCCGCTATGGCGAGGCCGAACGCACTTTGCGCGATGCGATCAAGATCTATCCGGCCGACCACGTGCTGCAGGATTTGCTGGGTACCTTGTATTTCGAGCAGGGGCAGCTCAAGGCTGCCGAAGAGGCATTCCGGCGCAGCATCAAGCTGCAACCGGATACGGTCACCTCCTACGGCAACCTCAGCCTTGCCTTGCAGCGCCAGAATCGCATGGATGAAAGTCTGCAAGTGTTGCAGCAAGGCTTGCAGGTACGTCCGACGGGCACGCTCTACACCAACCTGGGCAATGCCTTGTTCAACCGCGGCGATTACGTCGGCGCGGCCGAGGCGTTCGAGCGCGCCGTCGCGCCCCCGTTCGCGACCACGTCCGATTACCTGCGCTGGGCTAACCTGGGCGACACCCTGCGCTGGATTCCGGGGCGCGAGGAAGATTCGCGCAAGGCTTACCGGCAAGCGATCGGGATACTCAAGCCGATGCTGAGCGATGCCCCGGGCGACGCCACCTTCCAATCGCGCATGGGGCTGTACGGAGCGCGCCTGGGCGAGCGTGCCGCCGCGCTCGAGCATACCCGGCGCGCCGTGGAAATGCGGCCGGAAGACCCCAACCTGCGCTTTCGCGCGCTCATGGCCTACGAACTGCTGGGCGAGCGCGAGCGCGCCCTGGCGGAGCTGGCGGCGGCGCGCCAGCGAGGTTATCCCATCCATCTCATCAACGCCGAGCCCGATCTGATCGCGCTGCGGCGCGACCCGCGGTACTTTGATTCCACCACAGAAAGTGATAAATGAAGAAACCGACATCGATGCTTCTTGAAGCAAACTTCGACATCAACCAGATCGGCGAAACGCTGGAATGGAAGTTCAGCCGCAAGGATGGGGATGGCAACCCGCTCACGGGCCGGTACGCCGGCGCCATCTACTTCACCATGGGCGAACTGGTGCACATCAAGGTACGCGCGGGCGGCTACGAGAAGTTCGAGTCGTTCAAGGTGCTCGATTGCTCCCTCATTACCCGCCCGCAAATCGTCTGTATCGCCCCCGGCCAGCTGGCCACCTATGCCAGCCCGTCGCCCTTCGACGGCGTGGCCGGCGCCTGCGTGGCGATCGCTCCGGACGAATTCGGCCCGCCCCGTGCCAGGGAGAGCGAGGATGACGGACGCAGATACCACACGATCTCGCGCAAATGGGACAACTTCCTCACCGTCGGCGAAGATACCGGCCGCTGGGAAGTGTCATTCGTGCTGACCGTCGAGATCACGCGCCGCTCCGGCAAGCAGGACACGCGCGTGTTCGTCTTCGATCCGGAAGGCGTGGTCGGCGCCGGCGTTACTCCGCCGGACATGGGCGACACCGACGACGGCGTCGCTTGCATGCCGGAAGGCGAAGTCATCGGCGGCTTGCCGGCCTGATCCGGATAAGCTAGCTGGTGCCGGCGTCCAGGCCCAGCACCCGCAAATGGCGGCGCAGCGCCTCGCTCGGGGTTTTGAGGAGCGAGGCGCACAGGGCCAGGTCGCCGCCATGGGCGCGCAGGGCGGCATCGAGTTCGTCGCGCGGAATCAGGGCCGCCGGGCGGATTGCCGGATGCGCTTCGATCAGCTTGTACAGCGAAGGCCGCGACAGGCCCAGCTGCTGGGCCGCGCCGCTGATCTGCCAGCCGTGTTCTTCCAGCGCGCCGAGCAGGTCATCGTTGCTGACCTCGGCCAGCTTGCGCCGCGGCGCCGTATCGAGCGGCGCTTTCAGGCTGGCGCTGCGCGGCTGTTCGTGTGCCTGCCCGTGCGGCTGCCCGTTCGGGGCGGCCAGGCTGGCGCTGGCCGAACGCAGCGGCGCCGGCGCCTGCACGTACTGCGACAGCAGCGGGCGCTCGCCCGCCTGCAGCGCCATCACCATGCGCCGCGCCACATTGGCCAGCTGGCGGATATTGCCCGGCCAGTCGTAATTGCACATCTCGCTCACCAGCGCCGGGGGAAAGGCCGCCAGCTCCTCGGCTTTCAAGCCGCAGCCCTTGAGCATGTGCAGCAGCAGCACGCCAATATCCTCGCGCCGCTCGCGCAAGGTCGGCACGCGGATCACGAACGCTTCCATGCGGCGCAGCAAAGGCTGGTTGAATCCGCGCGCGTCGAGATCCTGGTCGGTGGCGGCAATCAGGCGCGCCGTGGTGCGCGCATCCTGGCTCGCGCCGAGCGGGCGGTAGCAGCCCGTTTCCAGCACCCGCAGCAGCATCGGCTGCACCGAGGCCGGCGTGTCGCCCAGCTCGTCGAGGAACAGGGTGCCGCCATCGGCTTCGGCAAACAGTCCCTGGCGCGGCGCCTGCGCGCCCGTGTAGGCGCCCTTGGCCGCGCCGAACAGGTCGGCCGCGGCCAGCGACTCGCTCAGGGTCGCCATGTTCACCGCCACCAGCGGATTGGCGCTGCGCTTGCTGGCCTGATGGATCGCGCGCGCGGCCACATCCTTGCCGGTACCGGTTTCGCCCAGCAGCAGCACGGCCAGGTCGGTACCCGCCACCTGGCGGATCAGTTCGCGCGTGGCGATGGCGCCGCTGCTCACGCCCAGCAGGCCGGGAAACAGGTTAGGGCGGGGGAAACTCGTCATCCAGTGCAGGCACAGCAGCACATGGCCGCCCAGGCCCAGCACCACGCCGGCGGCCACCTCGTCGCGGGTAAAACTGCGCGTGCCGCTCAGCAGCGTGCCATTGACTTCGAGCGCCATGCGGCTGTCGGGCGCGGCCAGTTCGACGCCGTCGTCGGCGGTACGGCGCACCATCAGCGGCGCGCGCGCGATCGCCCGGTGGCCGAGCGCGATGCCATCCTGGCCGGGACGGAAAAACAGCGGAGCGTAGCGGCACACCTCGATCGCGCCTTCCTCGGCCGGTCCGATGAACTGCTCGCCGATGCGCTCGGTTTCCGGGTGCCACAGGATCGTCAGGCCGAGCAAGGCACTGGTGATGCCATTTTTCTGCGAGAAAAGCTGTGTCGTCAGCGTGTTATCAACATCATTCACCGTTCGGCTCCATGGCACAGCGTTTAGTAATTGCCAATTATAGAGCAAGCCCGGCAATTGTTGACATGTAAAGGGACTGCGCTTTACACGTGTTTTACACGTTTCGCGTCCTATCCCCTCCGGACCCATCCGCGTCATCTTGCCTCTGAACATGTAAATAGGGGCGCCTTTACATGCCCGTTGACATGTTTTGCCTTGTAAATTAAGGAATTGACATGCCATTTGCGCACTTATCAGTGTGGCACGGGAGTTGCTATGTACCTAAGCGTGGCCTTGTCGGGCTGCAAGTGGCTAATCCGCCGGAGAGAGTTGGGAACATGGGTATCGTGATCGAGAGTTATGCATTTGTTGGCGTGGCCACCCGGGCAACCGGGCCGACGGCCCAGGTATGGCTGCCGCCCGGCTTTACGCTGACCGGCGGCGGCGCCTACGACATGGGCCGCGGCACCTCGAACACGCTGACCGCCTGCTACCCGACCCGCAATCACGCCGGCGTCTTCAACGGCTGGACCGCGGCCGGCCGCGATTTCGGCCTGGCCGACCCGGTGCCGCTGGCGGTGTACGCGGTCGGCATCCGCATCACCCGCGACGGCGTGCCGGTCAAGGTCGAGCAGCAAGTGTTTTCGGCCACCAGCGCGCTGGTGTCGGAGCCCGGCGTGAGCGTCAAGCTCGGCGCCGGCTGGATCGGCACCGGTGGCGGCGCCCAGGACAACTACGCCACCCCCGTCAACGGCAACATGCTCACCGCCAGCTACCCGCTGATCGGCGCCGACGGCAAGATCTGCGGCTGGAGCGCGTCCGGGCGCGACCACGACGCGGCCGACCAGGCGCGCGTGACCGCGTTCGTGATCGGCATCCGCACCGGGCCGGACGTGGCGCTGGAAGCCCACATCGTATCGAACACGAGCCTCCTGACCGGCTACCCGAGCGCGCTGGTGGCGGCGCCCCACGGCAATGCCGTGGTGGCCGGCGGCGGCGCGCTGGTGGGCGAAAACGGGCGCGGCACGATGCTGAGCGCCTCGTGTCCCATCATCAGCAGCCAGGACGGCCGCCTGACCGGGTGGTTCGCCGCCCGCAAGGTGCACAAATCAGCCCCGCCGAGCGGCATTACCGCCTATGGAGTCATGCTTGAAGCTGCGTGACTGGATCCTGATCGGCATGGCGCTGCTGGCGATGGCGGTGGACCTGCCGGCGCGCGCCGCCGGCGCGGTCGGCGCCAGCGGCGGCCTGCTGGCGAGCGGCATCCACTCCGACCGGCTGGCATGGCAGCACTTCGCGGGCATCGTGGCGCCGGCCGGGCGCGGCCGGGTCCAGTTCGAAACCTGGGCCGCCGACGAAGACATTTACACCGAGACCCCGGCCTGGCCGGGCGAGGACGCCGGCCCGCGGCGCCTGCGCAGCAGCGTGCTGCAGCGCGTGCTGGCCGCCCACGGCAGCCTCGGTGCCCCCAGCGGCGACTGCGGCGCGGTGGCCAATGCCACCTCGGGCAATTTTCCTGTCGAGGCCGCGCAGCCCGGCCAGGCGCCGTGCTTTGCCGAAGAAGTCAGACGCAACCTCGCCACCTACCGCTACATCGTGCAGAACCAGTTGCATACCCAGGCCGGGCTGGCCGCCGCCTACCAGAAGGCGCAGGGCGGCTGGCGCGTATCGCTGCCGGAAGACGCGGTCCAGGTCAAGGCCGACTGGGTGCCGGTCGATACCCTGGTCGCCTGGCTGGGACGCAACGGCGTGCGCCTGAACGCGGCGCAGGTGCGCGCCCAGTTCCACACCACGACCGCGCAGGACACCAGCTTTGCGATGGTGGCCATGCACATCAGCTCCAAGGATGCGCCCAACTGGGTCTGGGCCAGCTTCGAGCACCGCCTCAATCCGGGCCGCTGCGACACCATGGGCTGCAACGACAGCTATGGCGCGGCGCGGCGCAGGATTGTCCCGCTGGCCGGCGCGCAAAACGGCCAGTACGGCGACTGCGCCAAGACGCCGGCCTTGAAAAAACTGCTCGAGGTCAAGCGCGTGGCGCCGGCATGGCACAACTACTGCCTCAAGGCGTCCGAAATCGCCTTCGTGGCGCCCGGCGGAGAGCCGCTCATGCACGGCAATTCGTTCACCGAGCGGGTCGCGGCCGGGATTCCGATCAAGCGTTCCTCGTGCATCTCCTGCCACGCCAGCGCGGGCTTCAGCCGCGACGGCAGTCCGTACCTCAAACAGCTCACATCGCACCCCATGGGCACGGTGAAACTGCCGGCCGAGATCGTCGCCAACGATTTCATCTGGGGCATCCTGACAATCAACGCCGTGCCAGTGGAGCAGGCGAAGAACCCGCATAACCTCGATCGAACGAGGATTACAGCCAGACGATAGGCGGACGGCGTTCCACCGCGCCTGCCGCTGCACCCCGTCGTCTCCTTTAACGCGCACCCCGAGTGCGCGTTTTTTTTGGCCGGCCGGGTCGCCTATAATTGCTTGACCACTCATAGCTGGAGATCGCATGTTCACCATCCGCCTGGCGCGCCTGTCCGAAAAACCGCAGCTCGACGCGCTCATCGAGCGTTCCGGAATTGGCCTGGCCGCAGGGTTCTACACGCCGCAGGAAGCTGCGGCCGTTACGCGCGAGGTGTTCGGCGTCGATAGCGCGCTGGTGGAAGACGGGACGTATTTCGCGATTGAAGATGGAAACACCGTGGTCGCCTGCGGCGGCTGGAGCCGGCGCGCCACCGATTTCGGCGGCGACGGCGCCAAGCATGGCAATGACCGCCTGCTCGATCCGGCCACCGAGCCGGCGCGCATCCGCGCGTTCTTCGTCGACCCGGCGATGGCGCGCAAAGGGCTAGGCAGCATGCTGCTGCGGCACTGCGTCGACGCAGCCGCGCAGGCGGGTTTCCGCTCGCTCGAACTGGTATCGACCATGCCGGGCGAGCCGCTGTACCGGGCGCACGGCTTCGCGGCGATCGAGCCGATTGCGTTGCCGCTGCCCGGTGGGGAGGTGATCCGGCTGACCCGCATGGGGCGCAGCCTGTAGGGTTTTACGTGAGGATGGAGAGCAGGCCGTCCAGGCCCGTATAGGTCAGCGCCACGTCGGCCTGGGCGCGCACCACGGGCTTTGCGCGGAACGCCACCGACAGGCCGGCGATGCTCATCATGCGCAGGTCGTTGGCGCCGTCGCCCATGACGATTGCCTGCGACGTGTCGATGCCGATGTCGGCGCATACGCGTTCGACCGTGCGTTTTTTTTCCTCGGCGTCGACGATCCCGCCCAGCACGCGCCCGGTCAGCTTGCCGTCGACGATTTCCAGCACGTTGGCATGCGTGTAATCGAGCCCCAGGCGCGTTTTCAGGCGTTCGGTGAAGAAGGTGAAGCCGCCCGACACCAGGAGCGTGCGCAGGCCGGCCGCGCGCACTGCCGCCAGCATCGCTTCGCCGCCCATGGAAATGGCGAGGCGTTCCTCATACACGCGTTCGAGCGCCGAGGCATCCAGGCCCGCGAGCAGCGCCACGCGCCGCGTCAAGCTTTCGGAAAACTCCAGTTCACCGCGCATGGCCGCCTCCGTAATGGCGGCCACCTGGGGTTTGAGCCCCTGCATGTCGGCGATTTCGTCGATGCATTCGATGGTGATCAGGGTCGAGTCCATGTCCATCGCCACCAGCCGGAAGTCGGCCAGCATGCGCCCGGGAGCGATGAAGGTGGCGTCGATGCGCGCCGCGCCGGCGGCCACCTCGATGGTCTGCTTGAGGACCTCGGAAAAATCGATCCGTTCGCAGCGGATGGCGCGCGGGCCCAGCTCCCTCACGCGCGCCGGATTGGCCAGTGCGGCGATGCGGCGCAGGGTGTCGATGGTCGTGTCAGGGCCTTGCAGCACCAGGTTCATGGTCGTCATGTTCGTTTTACGCTAACAGTTGTTTAATCGTTTGCTTGACCTGCGTGACCCGCGCCGCGAGATCCGGCATGCTCGCGGTGATTTTCAGCTTGTCCTGGCCGGCCAGCTTGATGTGGCGGTTCTTCTGGATCAGCGTGATGATGCGCATCGAGTCGATCGGCGGGTTGACCATGAACTGCAGGCTGGCCGCTTCGCCGTGGGCATCGATCTTGATGATGCCGACCGTTTTGGCCGCGATGCGCAGGCGGTGCGTTTCGATCAGGGCCTTGACCGGGTCGGGCAGCTTGCCGAAGCGGTCGATCAGCTCTTCCTGCATGTCGTCGATCTTTTCCTGCGCGCTGCAGTTGGCCAGGCGCTTGTAGATCGACAGGCGTTCGTGCACATCGCCGCAGAAGTCGGCCGGCAGCAGCGCCGGTACGTGCAGGTTGATTTCGGTGGTGGTGGCCAGTGGCGCGGCCAGGTCGGGTTCCTTGCCGGCCTTGAGCGAACGAACCGCTTCGTTAAGCATGTCGGAATACAGCTGGAAGCCGATTTCGAGCATTTCGCCGGACTGGTTCTCGCCCAGCACCTCGCCGGCGCCGCGGATTTCCAGGTCGTGCATCGCCAGGAAAAAGCCGGACCCCAGTTCTTCCATCTGCTGGATGGCGTCGAGCCTGCGCTGCGCCTGCTTGGTCAGGCTGCTCACATCGGTGACCAGCAGGTAGGCATAGGCCTGGTGGTGCGACCGGCCCACCCGCCCGCGCAGCTGGTGCAGCTGCGCGAGGCCGAATTTATCGGCGCGGTGCATGATGATGGTGTTCGCGGTCGGCACGTCGATGCCAGTTTCGATAATGGTCGTGCACAGCAAGATGTTATAGCGCTGCGCCACGAAGTCCCGCATCACCTTTTCCAGGTCGCGTTCGTGCATCTGGCCGTGGGCCACGCCGATGCGCGCCTCCGGCAGCAGCTCGGTGAGCATGGCCATGCGGTTCTGGATGGTCTCGACTTCGTTGTGCAGGAAGTAGATCTGGCCGCCGCGTTTGAGTTCGCGCAAACACGCTTCGCGGATGATCGAGCCGTCTTCGCTGCGGACAAAAGTCTTGATCGCCAGGCGCTTTTGCGGCGCGGTGGCGATGATCGAAAAGTCGCGCAAGCCTTCCAGCGCCATGCCCAGCGTGCGCGGAATCGGCGTGGCGGTGAGGGTCAGCACATCGACTTCGGCGCGCAGGGCCTTGAGCGCTTCCTTCTGGCGCACGCCGAAGCGGTGTTCTTCGTCGATGATGACCAGGCCAAGGCGGGTGAACTGCACGTCCGGCGAGAGCAGCTTGTGGGTACCGATCACGATATCGAGCGTGCCGTCGGCCATGCCCTTGATCGCGTTGTTGATTTCCTTGCCGGTCCGGAAGCGCGACAGTTCGGCGATGCGCACCGGCCAGTCGGCGAAGCGGTCGGCGAAGGTTTGCGCATGCTGTTCGGCCAGCAGGGTGGTCGGCGCCAGGATCGCAACCTGCTTGCCGCCCATGACGGCGATGAAGGCGGCGCGCAGCGCCACCTCGGTCTTGCCGAAGCCGACGTCGCCGCACACCAGGCGGTCCATCGGTTTGCCGGCGGTCATATCCTTGATGACGTTGTTGATGGCCTCGGCCTGGTCGGGCGTTTCCTCGAAACCGAAGCTGTCGGCGAAGTTCTGGTAGTCGTGCGCCGAGTATTCGAAGGAGTGGCCGTGGCGCAGCGCGCGCCTCGCGTACAGGTTAAGCAGTTCGGCGGCGGTGTCGCGCACCTGTTCGGCAGCCTTGCGCTTGGCTTTTTCCCACTGGCCCGACCCCAACGCGTGCAGCGGCGCGTCTTCGGGCGAGGCGCCCGAGTAGCGCGAGATTACATGCAGCTGCGAGACCGGCACATACAGCTTGGTGTCCTTGGCGTATTCGAGGTGCAGAAATTCGGTTTCGCCTTCGCCCAGGTCCATGCTGGTCAGGCCCATGTAGCGCCCGATGCCGTGGTTGATGTGCACGACCGGGTCACCGATCTTGAGTTCCGACAGGTCGCGCACCATCGACTCGACTTGGGTCACGCCTTCCTGCTTCTTCTTGCCGGCGCGCCGGCCCGAACCCGCATACAGCTCGGTCTCGGTGATGAAAATCAGGTTGCCGGTGCCAAGCTCCGACAATTCGAAGCCGGCCTGCAGGGGCGCCACGCCCAGCGCCAGCTTGGCGTCGGACTGCACGAAGCCGGCGAAGCCCTCGACCGGCACCAGCGCCAGGTTGTATTCGTTGAAGTACTGCTGCAGCGTTTCGCGGCGGCCGTTCGATTCGGCGCAGATCATCACGCGCTTGTCGCGCTTGTCGTTCTCCAGCAGGTAGGAACGCAGGTTCGTCAGCGGATCGTCGATGCGGCGGTTCACCGCAATGTTGGGAATCGGCGCCGACAGTTCGGATGCCTGCAGGTCGGCGTCCTTGGTGAGGACCCAGCGCCCGTACGATTTGGCCAGGGTGAAGAAGTTCTCGTCGCTCAGGAACAGTTCATCGGGGGCCAGGATCGGGCGGTCGCGGTCGGCCTTGAGGAAGCGGTAGCGCGATTCGGTGTCGAGCCAGAAGCGCTTGATGGCGCCGTCGATGTCGCCCACCAGCGCCAGGCTGGCTTTTTCGGGCAAATAGTCGAACAGGGTCGCGGTCTGCTCGAAGAACAGCGGCAGGTAGTATTCGATACCGGCCGAGGCGATGCCGCTGCTGACGTCCTTGTACACCACCGAGCGCGATGGATCGCCCTCGAAGCGTTCGCGCCAGCGGCTGCGGAAGGTGGTGCGGGCCGCTTCGTCCATCGGGAATTCGCGCCCGGGCAGCAGGCGCACTTCGCGCACCGGGTAGAGCGAACGCTGGGTGTCGGCGTCGAAGGTGCGGATGGTTTCGATTTCGTCGCCGAACAGGTCGAGCCGGTAGGGCAGGGCGGAACCCATCGGGAACAGGTCGATCAGGCCCCCGCGCACCGAGTATTCGCCGGGCGACATCACCTGCGAATTGTGGGTGTAGCCAGCCAGGGTCAGTTGTGCCTTGAGGCGCGTTTCGTCGAGCTTTTCGCCCTGCTTGAAGAAGAAGGTGTAGGCGGCCAGGAACGATGGCGGCGCCAGGCGCACCAGGGCCGTGGTGGCCGGCACGATCAGGACATCGCACTGGCCGTTCTGGATTTCGTGCAGGGTCGCCAGGCGTTCGGAGACCAGGTCCTGGTGCGGCGAAAAGGCGTCGTAAGGCAGCGTTTCCCAGTCGGGCAGCAGGTGGCAGGCCAGCTTGCCGTCGGCGAACCAGGGGATTTCATCGAGCAGGCGCTGGCCGTCGCTGGCGTTGGCCACGATCACGGTCAGCATCTGCTTTGCCGATTTGAGTTCGAGCGCCGCCACCGCCAGCGCATACGCGTCCGAGGATCCGTACAGGGTCGGAAGGGCGAAGCGGTTACCGGATTTCGGGAGTGATTTCTTTAAATCGAAAGGCATGCGGGCTGCGGGCTGTGAGCGGGACGGCTAATTATAGCTGGATATGGGTAACGGTGACTGCGCCCTGCCGGCGACCTGCGGGAGCCCTAGCCCGGATATTTCATGAGTCTGCCAATCTGAGGGCCGGGGTGCGCCGAACATGGCTGCGGCATGTTGATTGCTCGCTTCCTGGTGTCGGTTCTGCCGCGCGGCCTGATTGCAGACGTAACTCCCCCTACCCCCGTTGCTTTATAGCGTGCCGGGGACAGCACTTGGCGGGCTTATGGTGCCAGCGCGCGGGCGGCAGTGAGGAAGACGTGCTTGAGTGGATGTTGGGATGCGAGCATGACGCGCACGCGCCGCGTGTTGCGCACGACGGCCGCGCCGATCTTGAGCAGTTTGATGCGGATCGTCGCCGTGCAGGCGCGTGCCAGTTCCGTGCCAACCAAAGCCAGGCGGCGCAAATTGATCATCAGGGTATAGGCGAACGCTGCCAGTAGCAGCCGCAGTTGGTTGGCCTGGAATTTATGGCAGCTCGCACGGCGTCCGAACAAATCGAGCTGCGCCTCCTTGATACGGTTCTCTGCTTCGCCACGGGCGCAATACACGCGTTCGTACAGTGCCTTGGGACCCCCAGTCAGGTTGGTGACGATGAAACGCGGGTTGGCGCCGCGCGCATCGTGTTCCAGCCGCGCGATGACGCGCCGTTGCCGATCCCACGTCCCCGCCGCATAAGTGAATTCTCCAATCATGCGCTGCTTGGAACCGGCCTTCTGATACATCTCGGCCAGTGCCAGTTCGGCCAACTCTACTCGTTGCAGCAACGCTGAGTTCTTTTGCAAGCCGACGATATAGTGCAGCCCCCATTTCTCGAAGCGGCGCAGAGCTTGATGACGGCAGAACCCGGAATCGCCGCGCACGATGATGCGGATGCGTGGCCAAGCCTGGCGCAAGCGCCGGGAGATCAATTTGATTAATGCGCTGAGGATACCGGCCGGATCGCGGCTGCTGGGCCGCAAGACGCAGGCGAGGATATCCTGGCCACAAAAGACGTACAGCGGCAAGTAACAGTAATTGTCGTAGTAGCGGTGGAAGTGGGACTTCTCTTGCTCTCCATGCAGCGGCATGTGGGTGGCATCGATGTCGAGCACCAGTTCCTTGGGCCGCTTAGCTTTGCTGGCGATGAACTGATCGAGCAGAACGCCATGCAGGGCGGCCGCCTACGCGCGCGTGGAGGACGTTTCAAGCCGGCTCAGCGTCGGCGCCGAGGCCAAGTCATCGGCCCGGCCCACTGCCGTTTGCATGGCCAAGTCGCGGCGCAGCACATTGTGGTCACAGACGTCCTCCCAGCCACAGCACAGGCCGTACACGCGCTGCGCGAGCAAGTCGCGCATGCTGTGCGAAACGCTGGCACGACGGCGTCGATCCTCGAATACGCGCGCAATCGCTTTGCTTAAGCCGATGCGCTGATCCACTTGGCGCAGCAGCAGAACCCCGCCGTCGCTGACGATGTCGCCGCCGTCGAATGACGCCTCAACGACGCGCCGTCCAACCCTCCCCAACTTGATCGGTTCATTGGTACAATTTGGCATCGGCGGTCCCCGGTTGTGATTGGCGTCAGATACCAGTAACAACGCGCTGCGGCACGGGATCGCCGACCTCTACTCACGAAATATCCGGGCTAGGCCGGGCGGCGGTTGGCAATCCCGAACGGCACATGCACCATCGGGATCGTCCCTCCGGGCGAGGACGTCAGGTGCGTCAGCTGGTCGTCGAAGAAAATATGCGGCTTGAAGATCGACAGCACGCGCGTCTTGTTCATCCCGCCCAGGAAGAAGGTTTCGCTGGCCGATACGCCCCAGCTTTTGAGCGTGGTCACCACGCGCTCGTGCGATGGCGCGTTGCGCGCGGTGATGATGGCGATGCGCAGCACCTTCTTGTAGGCCGGGTCGCGCCGCTGTGCGCGTTCTTCGAGCCGCTGCATCAGCGACAGCTTGCGAAACATCTCGGCCAGGGGCCCCGGCTGGTGGGGAATGGCCATGTGTTTGGTTTCGTGCGCGTGGAATTCGTCGAGATCGTTATTGCGCTTGAAGATGGTCTCGGATTCGTCGTCGGCGATCACGCCGTCGAAATCGAAGGCCACGCGCAGTTCGACGTCGTCATCCTCGTCGACGATTTTCGATGGCAGCACCAGGCCGGCCGGATAATTGGCCGCGATGGCGCTCTTGACGTCTTCCTCGTTCGCGCTTAAAAACAGGGCCGCGTTGAACGCCGGCAGATAGGTGTAGGGCGACTTGCCGGTGATGAAGGCGGCGCGCGAAATATCGAGCCCGTAATGGGCGATCGAACGCATCACGCGCAGTCCCGTTTCCGGCGAATTGCGCGAGAAGAGCACCACTTCCACGGGATTGTGGCGCGGGAATACCTTGTTGATGGCCAGGAAGCGGCGGATGAAGGGAAACGCCACGCCCTTGCCCAGAATGACGTCAAGATTGCGCTCCTGGTACCTGCGGTATTCGTCCGCTCCGCTGTCCAGGTACACCTGGTGCGAGGCGGTCAGGTCGAACAGGGCGCTCGACGCCACGCCGATCACCAGCTTTCCCTCAATCTCGAACGACATCACTCATCCTCATTCTGGAGTTCCTCGAAACAGGCCAGGCCGGCCGCGTCCAGCCCTTCGAGCACGAACGGGTCGTCGGCCTCGAAGTGGGCCGAGTCGACCAGCATGCGCAGGCGGCTGATCATGTCGCCCAGCGCCAGCGCCTGCGAGAGCGGCGTGCCGTCCGGCTGGCCGGCCTGCTCGATGGCGGACGTCACTGTATCAGGAAAGCCCCACGCTTCGGCGATCCGCACCGACAAGGCGCGCGCCTGCGCGTGCAGGGCGATGATGAACGCTTCCGATTGCGGCAGCGCGGGCTCGGTATTGACCTGGTCCATCAGGCGGAAGGAAACGATCAGGCCCAGGTTGTACAGCAGCCCGGCGAAATACGCTTCGACCGGGTTGGCGCGCACCGCCGGCGCCAGCACGCTGGCCGCCAGCGCGCATTTTTCGCACTGACGCCACAGCAGCGGCGTGGACAATTGCGAAAACGGCCCTGGCGTCATGCTGATGATGATCGGCAGCAGCGAGGCGCGTCCGATCAGCATGCGCAAGCCGTTCACCCCCAGCAGCATGGTGGCCCGTTCGACCGTGGTGACCGGGTCGTTGGTGTGGTAGTGGGGATGGTGGCAGGGACGGTTTGCTTCGCGCAGTATCTCGGCGACCAGTTCCTTGTCCTGCGACAGCTGGCGCGCCAGGTCGGCGCCGGAAACGGTATTGTCGCGCATGCTGCGCAGCAATTGCGGAAACAGGGCGGGCATGCTGGGCGCGAGGGTGATCTCGTCCATCGGCAGCTGGCCCATGTAGGCCAGATCGACAAGAATGACTTTTTCATCATTCGATGGGCCGCTGTGCGGCGTAATGCCGGCCAGCCAGCGGTAGAACAGCGCGTCGACCTGCTGCGCGTGCACGGGGTCGGGTGCGCGCACACGCACTGGAGCGGGCGCGACAGGGGCGGGCGCAGGCTTGCTTTCTTCGCTGTCGCTGCCCAACAATCGATCTAACCACCGTTTCATCGCGTATCTCTTTTTTCCTGCACAAAGGCCCTCACCGGGATTTTACCTCATTACTCAGTAGAAACATCGGCCGGAATCGTCCGGCAGCGTGGAATTTCGTCTTGTGGCGCGTGTTGAACACACATGCGGTCGCCGACGCATCCGCCCGGATGAGGTATGCACCAGGACTACATTTCCACAATACCCAACTCAAGGATTGAACGCGATCAAAATCGTGCGGGATGCGGGTACGTGAATTTCCTGAGCGCATTATGATTTATCGAGGGCGATGACGGCTCCAGTTCAGCTAAGGTAAACATGGATGAATACTTGTATTCCCTGATCGCCTCCAAATACGACCGCGGCCTCGGCTGGTTTTGCGCCCCGCTCGCCCAAGAAGGCGCGAAGGTGACGGAGTTCCGGATGAACGGCGAGACCATTCCGCTTGAAGAATCCGGATTGATCCACCGTATATCGGCTTCATCGTCGACCTGCCGTCCGGCGTCACCGATGCGAGCGCGAAGATATCGGCACGCGCCCCGTCCACGAAGATCAATACGCAAATTGTTGTGGCGTTGATAACCGTTTTCGGTCCACCAATGGAGAAGAGCATTGGCGCACCGGGACAGGGCACGACAGTGATAGTGGATGCGGTGAAGTCGGTTCAGGTCGACGATCCCGAGCCGCGAACCTGGATTTGGGCCCATGTAAACGTGACCGGAATGCGGTATTAACTGGTACGCAGCACCGTTGTCAGCCCGTTAATCGCACTGTAACAACACCACCGTCACATTATCGCGGCTGCCGTCCTGCAAGGCGGTGGCGATCAGTTCCTTGCAGCAGTCGCCCAGCCGGTCCGCGCTCGCACCCGCCAGCAGGGCAGCGATGCGCTCGTCGGACGTTGCGCCATACAGGCCGTCGCTGCACAGCAGATAGACATCGCCCGCTTCCACCGCCTGGATCCGCAGGTCGGGGTGGACGTCGCACGAAGGGCCGAGCGCTTGCAGCAGCAGATTGCGCGGCGGCAAGTGTCCGGTTGCGCCCGCTTCGATGGCTTCCTGGTACATGGTCTGGTCGCGCGTGAGCTGGGTCAGGCGGCCGGCGCGGAAGCAGTACAGGCGGCTGTCGCCAACGTGAAACACCAGCAGCGGGCCGCCCGGTTCGGGTTGCCACAGGCCGGTGAGGGTGGTGCCCATGCCGCCGCCATCGCCGCGCCGGTTGGCCAGATTGGTCTGGTACATGCGCTGGTTGGCATACTCGACCGCGTCGTGCACGGTAACCATGGCGGCCAGGGCCGCCTCGCTCGCGATGCCGTCCAGATCGGTGGCGCCGGGGTCGAACGGGCTGGGCCGGAAGTTGGGCGCCACCCCCTTGCTGTCGGCATCGGTGCTGGCGTGCAGGAACTGGGCCAGCGAGGTGAGCGCGTCGGCGCTGGCGACCTCGCCCGAATCATGGCCGCCCATGCCGTCGGCCACGGCCACCAGGCCGAGAGCGGCATCGATCAGGAAATTATCCTCGTTCGACGGACGGACGGTGCCCGTGTCGGTCATGCCAAAAGCCGTACCGGCGGCGAGCCGGTGCGGTGCGGACGGTGAAAGTTGCTTCCAAAAATACAAGGCGGCTCCTGAAGGTGGACCGGCGCCGATGGTGGGCAGCGGTCGCATATCTGCCATGCTAGCACGCAGGGTGCGCTTTGTCCGGCCTGTAAGGGCAAAAAACCCGTGCCAGGGCCGCCCGGGCCAGGGCCGCCCGGGCTAGGGCCGCCCGGGCTAGGGCAAGCGCTCGGGCACCGCGAGCGGCGCGCCTGCGTTGCGTGGACGGTTCACAGCGGCCAGGCCAAGCGCCGCCAGTAGCGCCGTGCCCAGGGTGGCTGCGCCGAGCATCAGCATGGCGCCGGCCGGCCCGGGATCGCGCACGAGCAGGGCGGCGGCGACGGGACCCGCCGCCGCGGCCACGCCGGCCAGCAGGCTCAAGCCTCTGCCCAGTGGGCGGATGCGCGCGAACAGGAGCGCCAGCAGCGCCGCGGCCAAGCCGCCGAGGAGGGGGAGCAGGCCGGCGTCGTCCCGCTGCGCCGTCGTCAAAGGGATCAGGAACATGAAAACGCCGGAGTACAGGAAGGCTGCCGCCACGACGGCGGGCGCCGCCAGGGACGGGCGCTGCACGGGTATGGGCAAGCGCGGGCGGGCGCTGCGCCGGTCCAGCACCGCTGCGGCCAGGGCGGCGCCGGCCAGCGCGACCACGGCGCCGGCGAAGCAAGTGCCGGCGTAACCGAGATGGTCGGCCAGCACGGCGCCGGCAGCCGGGGCGCAGCAGGCCGCCAGCGCCGCGCCGCCGGCCAGCAGGGCCAGTCCGCGCGCGTTGCCGCTGGCGTCGGCGTTGTCGTGCACGTAGCCGTGGCAGGCGCTGAGCATCAGCGCCACGCCGACTCCTCCGGCGGCGCGCGCCAGCAACAGCAGCGCCAGATTGGGGGCAAGCGGGGTGCAGGCCAGGGCCGCCGCCGTTGCCAGTGCCCCGGTCATATAGCCGCGCCGGCGGCCAACCCGGTCCGACCAGGGTCCGGTCCAGGCCAGCGTGAATATCAGCGCCAGCACGAAGGCGCTGACCGGCAGGGGCGAGGCGCCCGCGTGCGGCGCCAGCACCGGCTGCACCAGCAGCGCGGCAAATACGCACAAAAAGGTGAGCAGGCGCACGGTGACGATGCGCTGGCGCGCCAGCGGGCCGCCGCTGCCGTCTTCGTCGAAGCGATAACGCGCGCGCAGGCGGCGCAGCACAATGGCGCCGACGGCTTGCTGCGCCGGTGCCGCCGCGCGCCGGGCGACCTCGCGAAAGCCGTCGTTGATGCGCGCTTGAAGCTGGTTCAGGCGCGCTGCGAGACCATCGGGCGGGCCGGCGGCGGCGCGGTGGCGAAAGTCGCCGGCGGCCATGTGGCTCATGACGGCGATTACCTGGCGCACGGGAGCCGAAAAATTCAGGGTGACGATGAACCACAGCGCCTCGAACGCGATGCACAGGCTGGCGAGCAGCAGCACCGCCAGATCGTAGCGCAGCGCCGACATTTGCGTTCGCACGTAACCGCGTTCCACGCCCACGTGCACCTGCCCATGGCGGACGTAGCGGTGCACGATGTCGGCGCGGGTGTCCAGGTAGTTCTCCGGCGCGATCACTTCGGCGCCCTTGCCGCCGCGGTACAGCACCTTGCCGCTGGCATCGGTGAGAAGGATGTAGGCGATGTCGTTATGGCGCGCCAGGATGGCTTCCCACGCGCCGCCGCTGCCCGCGGCCTGCGCCAGCGGCGTGCCCTGGTCGATGGCGCGCGCCAGCCGCCCCGCCAGCGCCTGGCCGATGGTCTGGGCCTTGCGTTCGAGCGCGGGCAGGAAGCGCTGGTGCGACAGCGACCAGGCATACGCGGCCAGCGCCACTTGCGTGAGCAGCATCACGGCCAGCACGAAGGCGCACAGCCGGCGCGTGGGGCGCGCGTACAGTTCGCGGTCGCGCCGCTGCACGTGCATCATTCGGGGGCCGGGGCCAGCGTGTCGCGCCCCGCCGCCAGGTCGTGCAGCGCGTTGGCCGCCGCCAGGTTGACGTCGCCCACCAGCGCGGCGGCGTGCGGCGCGGCGCCGTCGCCGGACGGGGGCAGGCCGAGCGCCGCGTTCATGCGCGCCAGGGTGTCGTCCATGCGCCGCACCAGCAGGTCCACGCCGAACACGAAACAGAAGGTGGTGAGCAGCACCGCGCACACGGTGGCCAGGGTCAGTTCGCGCGCCACCAGCGCGATGGCGCCGGCCTGGCGGTGCGTGGCATGGCGCAGCAGCAGCGTGCCGGCCGGGATGCCGCCCGGCTGCGACAGGCGCGCGCCGAGGGTGATGAAACCCGGCTCGCGCAGCAGCCAGTCGCGCGCGGCGGCCTGCCCGAGCAGCGCCGGAGCACCTGCATCGGCGGCGCCCGCGCGAAACACGCTGGCGGCGGCGTTGTCGATCACGCTGATGGAGACGATGTCGGGGTCGCGCCGCAGTTCGCGTTCGAGTACCGCGGCGGCGTCGGGCAGGGCGTTGAGCGGCAGGCCGAGCGCCATGCGCGCCTCGAACTGGGTGCGCAATTCGTCGAGGGTGAAGCGCAGCCGCGATTCGTCGATGGCGCGCGTGGTGTCGTCAAGGCGGGTCGCTTGCAGCACCACGCCCAGGCCCAGCGCAAGGGCGGACACCAGCACGATGGGCGCGGCAATAAGGAGACTGAGTCGGGATGGCGCCATCGTGCGTGGAATAGTATTCGAACGACAATAAGTGTAGCATCGAACGAGCTCATCCATGGTTCGCCAGGACGCCGGCCGGCATCCTGGGCGAGGGAAGCAGGCGCCGGGGAGGCGCCCGGGTACTCAGGCAGCGATTTTTTGTGCGCTGCGCGCGGCCCAGCGATACAGGCCGCTGACAATCGCACCGCCCAGCACCAGGGCGATCAGCATGTGCGTCGTTTCGCTCATGCCGTTGGCGATGGCCAGCGGTTCGCCCACACCCGAGGCGACGATCAAGCCGGCCAGGCCGACGTTGAACAGGCTCTCGCCGACGATAAAGCCGGACATGATCAGGACACCGATACGCTTGGCCGTTTCGCCCCAGGTCGCGCTGCTCACGGCGCGTTCGAACAGCCAGCCGGCGACGGCGCCGACCACCACCGGCGCGGTCACCGCGCTTGGCAGGTAGATCGCCAGGCCCACGCCGAGCGGCGGCAGGCTGTAACGATCGCCGCTGGCCTTCTTGACGACGAAATTGACGACCACCAGCAGCAGGCCAAGCAAGGCACCGTAACCGACCAGGTCCCACTCGAGGTTATTGCCGATGACGCCCTTGGCCAGGGTCGAAATCAGCGTGGCCTGCGGGGCCGCCAGCGGATTGTCCGAGATCACGCCGACGTTCGGCGCGCCGGCAAAGCCATTGGCGCGGTTCAGCAGTTCGAGCACCAGCGGCACCACCGCCGAACCGGCACCGACGCCGATCAGCAGGCCGACTTGCTGCTTCCACGGTGTGGCGCCAACCAGCTGGCCGGTTTTCAGGTCTTGCAGGTTGTCGTTACCGATAACGGCCACCGCCAGCACCACGGTGGTGACGAACAGCGCATAAGCGACCAGTGCATGCGCCACTTCCGGGCCCATGATGTGTTTGCCGACGAAACCGACGCTCAGCGACGCCCCCAGGATGGTGAGGATGGCGATGCCGGACACCGGCGAATTCGATGAACCGATCAGGCCCGCCATATAGCCGCACACGGCGGCGGCGAACACGCCGGCCACCAGGATGTAGCCGACGCCCACCGCGACCAGCGGCAGCGCGAGGCTCGACAGAACGCCGCCCTGCAGGAAGCTGGCCAGCAGCCAGCCGGCGGGCACCATGGCCAGCAGGGTGACCAGGCCGACGATGAAGATCGGCAGATCCTGGTCGGCGCGCGGGATCTCGGCGCCGGTCATCTTGGCCTTGCGCGCCGTTTCGAGGGCCGACTTGAGGCCGCCCAGCACCGGCTTGCCCAGGCCCGCCAGGGTAACGATGGCGGCGGCGCCAATGGTGCCGGCGCCGATGATGCGCACCTGTTTGCTCCATACGCCGAGCGCGTGGTCGGCGGCCGACAGGGCGGGCATCGGGTCCATCGACGTCAAGACAGGCACCAGGACGGCCCAGGCGATGATCAGGCCGACCAGCATGGCGATGCCGACGGTGATGCCCATCAGGTGGCCGGCGCCCAGAAGCGCGAGCGAACTGGCGGCGCCGATGCCGGTGGCGCCGGAACCGGCTTTGAAATAGACGGCTACTTCGCCCGCCATCAGCTTGGCGCCGGCGGCGGCCGCGAACAGCGCGGAGGTCACGCTGCCCCAGATGACGGCCATCAGACCGAGTTTGCCTTCCGCCGCGCCGCTGCGCGAGGAGGTGCCGACCTTTAGCACTTCGGCCGCGGCCACGCCTTCGGGATAGGGCAGGTCGGACTGCGACACCAGCGCGCGCCGCAGCGGTACTGTATACATCACGCCCAGCACGCCGCCGATGGCGCAGGCGCCGAAGGTCGGCCAGAACGGCACGTGCGCCCACCAGCCGATCATCAGCAGCCCTGGCAGCACGAAGATCACCGATGCCAGGGTGCCCGCCGCCGAAGCGATGGTCTGGACGATGTTGTTTTCCTGGATGGTGGCGTCCTTGAAGGCGCTCAGGAGCGCCATCGAGATGACGGCGGCCGGGATCGAGGTGGCGAAGGTGAGGCCGACTTTCAGGCCCAGGTAGACCTGGGCGGCTGTAAAGACGAGGGTGATGACGATTCCGAGGAGGACTCCCCTGATCGTGATTTCTTTTGGTCCGGCTAGGGCGACGTTCGCCATCGACTGCTCCAGTATGAGAAAGGGGGGCTAAAAAAGCGTCTCATCATAGCTGGCAAAGCGCAAACGCGGAAGCGAAATGCAAATACTGCGTCGGTTCCGCCAATGGCGGAACCGGCGGGCCATCGGCTAACCGCCGGCCTGCGATTCCGCGCCGTGCACCGGCTGCGGCGGCACCGGCGGCACGGCGGGCAAGCCCGGAACCGGCGCCTGGCCCGGCACGGCCGGTTCGCCAGGCTCGCCAGGTTCGCCCGGCAGCGCGTCCATGTCGATGGTCTTGAATTCGGTGCTGCCCGCGTATTCGGCATAGATCCAGTCGTCATCCTCGCGCATCACGCCTTCGGGCACGGCGCGTTCCTTGACGGGACGCTTGTCGAGCGCGGCGCGCATGTAGTCGATCCAGATCGGCATGGCCAGGGTGGCGCCGAATTCGCGCCCGCCCAGCGAACGCGGCTCGTCGTACCCCATCCAGGCTACGCCGACCACGTTGCCGGCATAGCCGGCGAACCAGCCGTCGAAGGCGTCGCTGGTGGTGCCGGTCTTGCCGGCCAGGTCGCTGCGGCCAAGCTGCCTGGTGGCGCCGGCGGCGGTGCCGGAACGGGTCACGTCGCGCAGCATGCTGTCGACCATGAAGGCGTTGCGCTGGTCGATCACGCGCATGCTCTCCTCGCCGACCGCGGGCACCGGCGTTTCAAGCAGGATAGTGCCGTTGCCGTCCGTGATTTTTGCGATCAGGTAGGGCTTGACCGCGAAGCCACCATTGGCGAACACCGCATACGCGCCCGCCAGCTGCAGCGGCGTGACCGCGCCGGTGCCAAGCGCCATGGTCAGGTTTTTAGGGTGGCGGGTCAGGTCGAAGCCGAACTTGCCGAGGAATTCATGGCCGTAGCCGACCTCGATGGCGCGCAGCAGGCGTACCGACGGCACGTTCTTCGAGTGCACCAGCGCGCGCCGCATGGACACGTCGCCGTCGAATTTGCCGTCGTCGTTCTGCGGCGTCCAGGTGGCGCCGGCGCCGCTCGGCATCTCGAGCGCTTCATCGAGGATGCGGGTGCCCGGCGAATACCCCTTTTCGATGGAAGCCGAGTAGACAAACGGCTTGATCGCGGAGCCGGGCTGGCGCCAGGCCTGGGTGACGTGGTTGTACTTGTGCAGGCCGTAATCGAAGCCGCCCACCAGCGCGTGGTATGCCCCGGTGGCCGAATCGATCGCCACGAAGCCGGCCGCCACCTGCGGCAGCTGGACGATCGACCATGGTTTGTCGTCCTTCTCCTTCTCCTTGCCTTTGCTCTTGTCCTGGGCGATGCGCACCACCGCGCCGGGGCGCAGCTTGATGGCGGCCTTGGCGCCGGCCGCCAGCGCGGGCGCGGCGAAGCGCAAACCGGCGCCGGTGATTTCGATGCGCTCGCCGTCCATGGTTTCGACGGCGACCATTTTGGCCGATACCTCGGTCACCACGGTCGGCAGCAGGCCGTCGCTGACGGGGCGCTTGCGCAGCTCCTCGCGCACTTCGTCGGCCCGTTCTTCCGGGTCGGAGGGCATGTCGATGAACGATTCCGGGCCGCGGTAGCCGTGCCGCTGGTCGTAGGCCAGCACGTTGCGGCGCAGCGAGTCGTAGGCGGCGTCCTGTTCGGCCTTGAGGATGGTGGTGTAGACGCTGATGCCGCGCGTGTAGGCGTCATCCCGGTACTGCTCGAACACCACCTGGCGCGCCAGTTCGGCCACGTATTCGGCGTGGGTGTCGAATTCCTGGCGCTTGGCGGCGATCCGCATCGGCTCCTCTTTCGCGCTCGCGTACTGGGCGTCGCTGAGGTAGCCCAGCTCGCGCATGCGCCTGAGTACGACCATCTGCCGCTGCTTGGCGTTGCGCGGGTTGACGACCGGGTTGTTGGCGACCGGGTCGCGCGGCACGCCGGCCAGCATGGCCATTTCGGCGATCGAGAGCTGGTCGAGGCGCTTGCCGAAATACGCCTGGGCGGCGCTGGAAAAGCCGTACGAGCGCCGTCCCAGGAAAATCTGGTTCATATACAGTTCGAGAATCTTGTCCTTCTTGAGCGCGTTCTCGATCTTGAAGGCGAGGGCGATTTCGTCGGCCTTGCGTCCCAGGACCTTGTCGCGCGTGAGGAAGAAGTTACGGGCCACCTGCATGGTGATGGTCGACGCCCCTTCGCGAAAGCCGCCGCGCAGGTTGGCGCGCACCGCCCCGGCCGCGCGGATCCAGTCCACGCCGCCGTGCGTGTAGAAGCGCGTGTCTTCGATGGCCAGCACGGCGTTTTTCATCATCGGCGGCACCTGCCCGATCGGGATGAAGTCGCGGTGTTCTTCGCCGAATTCGCCGATCAGCACATTGTCGGCGGTGTAGATGCGCAGCGGGATCTTGGGGCGGTAATCGGTCACCGCGTCGATGGCCGGCACGCGCGGCACGATCACGCCATAAAAGTAGCCGAGCAAGCCAAGTACCATCAGCAGGCCGGCGGCAAGCGCCAGCAGCACGGCGCGGATGATGTATTTGCGCGTCATCCAGCGCCGGAAAAAGGTGTCTGTAGTCAAAACGATGTCCGCCAGGGCGGGCCGTGCCAAGAGTGACGGCCCTGTCCGGCGAATTATAGTCGATCGCTTTCGCGGCCCCCCGACCGCTCAGACGAAGGCCAGGTCGTGCTGCAGGATCAGGTGATCGAGCCAGTCGTCGCTGTGGCCGAAGCGGTAGCCCAGCTGCGCCGCGCGGGCGGTGTCCATCATGTACGGGGCCGGATAGTCGAAGGGACTCAGTTCGCCGGCGGCAACCGGCGGCTTGGCCGGCAGCGCGCGCACCGGCACGTCGAGCAGCATGCCGATGCGCTGGTACAGGTCGAACGCCGACAAGCCGCCGTCGCAGGCCGCGTTGACCGGTCCCAGGAAATCCTGGGCGCCGGCCCACAGCAGGAAATTGCTGGTGCCCTGGGCGCTCATGAAGGAGCTGGCGGCGGCCGCATTGGCGTAGCGCAGGGGCGCGTGCTGGCGCACCAGGTCGACGTAATGGGCCAGGCGCCCGGTAAAGTCCTCGGCGCCCGCCAGCACGTGCCCGATGCGCACCGTCACCAGGGGCAGCGAGCCGTCGCGGTACAGATAGGCTTCGGCCTGCAGCTTGCCCGTCACGTAGCTCTGGGTGGCCAGTTTCGGGTCGTGCCAGGGATAGCGCGTGTCGATCGGCTGGGCGAGCATATTGATGTCGTCTTCCGCGAACGGCGCATCCTGGCGGCCGAGCAGGTCGCGGTAGACGTCGATGGTGGAGGCGACGATGTAGCGTTTCACCTTGCCGGCGAAGACCTTGACGGCGATGGCGGCGTCCAGAGGGCTGTAGCACATCTGGTCGTAGACGATGTCGTAGCCGTCAGTGCCCGAAAGGTGCGCAAACGCGGCGCGCATGGCGTGTTCGTTGCGGCGGTCGACCCGGATGCGGGAAATGCGCGCGCCGAACGGGTCGGCGGTGATGCCGCGCGTGGCAATCGTCACCTGGTGACCCGCGTTGAGCAAACGCTGCACCAGCAGCTTGCCGAAGTAGCGGGTACCCCCTATCACCAATATATTCTTGCGCATCGCATTCCCTTGTTGATTCCAGTATATTTTCTGCTTAGTATGGCGATTCAACAACCGAGAAAAATTGAACCGATGAGCAAGAAAATCTTATTCATGGGATATGCATGAAGCCGCTGCGCACGCTTTCCGGCCTGGTCGACTTCGACTGCGCCGCGCGCTGGGGCAGCTTCAAGCTGGCCGCCCAAGAGCTGCACAAGACGCCGGCGGCGATCAGCCAGCAGGTCAAGCAGCTCGAAGAAAACCTGGGTTTCGCCCTGTTCATCCGCCATCCGCGCCATGTGACCTTGACCGCCAAGGGCCAGGAGCTGGCGGTGGCGGTGGGGCGCATGCTCATCGAACTGCGCGCCAAGGTCGGCGCCCTGCAAGGCGGCGACGAGGAGTCGGTGCTGCGCATCTCGACCACCCATTCGTTCGCCATCAAGTGGCTGGTGCCGCGCATGCACCGGTTTACCAAGCTGTATCCGGAACTCGATATCCGGCTCGATTCGAACGACGCGCCGGTCAACCTGGAAGACGACAGCAGCGACGTGGCGGTGCGTTACGGACCGGTGAGCGATGGCGACCCGGCGCTGCTGTTTCGCGAGCGCCTGATCGCCGTCTACAGCCCGGACCTGCTGGCGCCGGGGCAGACTGAGCTGACCCTGGCCGACCTGCCCAATTTCCCGCTGCTGTACGAGAACTCGACCGAATCCTGGCTGCAGCTGCTCAACGAGAACAAGGCCTTGAAGGGTAAATACGATTTTTCGCGCGGTTACAGCCACTGGGGCGTGCTGGCGCAGGCGGCGGTGGCGGGGCAGGGGATTGCGCTGGTGGCGTACGGGATCGCGTTCCAGGATATCCTGAAAGGGTCGCTGCGCCAGATCAGCTGCCGCAGCGCGCCCTTCGGCAGCGGCTACCGCTTCATGGTCAACCGCAGCAAGGAGAACATGCCGAAGGTGCAGCGCTTCCGCGCCTGGCTGGTGGCGGAGATGAACGAGATGCAGCGCGCGCTGGAACAGTCCTCGTAAATGCGCGCGCGTTAACGACAACGGCGGCCCGCGGGCCGCCGTTGTTCATGCTGCTACAAGGCTTACTTGACGCCGTGCATCAGCTTCTGGATCAATGGTGCGAGCAGGAACAGCAGCACGCCGCCGATCATCAGCCACCAGAAACCCTGGGTGTAGCCGGACAGTGCCGACGTGATCGACATGCCCGCTTCGCCGCTGACGTGGCTGGCGAAAATGCCGGACAGGTTGTTGCCGATACCGGTCGAGAGGAACCAGCCGCCCATGCCCAGGCCAACCAGGCGCACTGGCGCCAGCTTGGTGACCATCGACAGGCCGATCGGGGACAGGCACAGCTCGCCGATCGACTGCACCCAGTAGACCGCGAACAGGGTCCAGAACGGGATCTTCTTGTAGGTCGGATCGACCAGATGGTCCAGTGCGTACATCAGCAGGCCGAATGCGAGGCCGTTGAAGATGATGCCCAGACCGAATTTGCGCGGAATCGATGGATTGACGTTGGCCTTGCCCATGGCAACCCAGACCCACGCGATGATCGGAGCGCAGGCGATGATGGCCACCGAGTTCACGCTCTGGAACCAGGCGGTCGGAAATTCGCTCATGCCGAACGGCGCGGTGATGAACGACAGTGCGCCCTTGCGGTCGACGATGCTCTCGGCCAAGAAGGTGAACGAGCTGCCGGCCTGCTCGAAGAACATCCAGAACAGGATGTTGAAGGCGAAGATGATCATCATGGCGAAGGTCTTGTCGCGCGCGACTTTGCCGTCGCGGATGCCTTCGGCGATCAGCATGCCGGCCAGGATCACGAACAGGATGGTCAGCACGATCTGCAGATTGTTGGCGCCGGCCTTGAGCAGGAAATACATCAGCGGAATGACCAGCAATGCGCCGGCGACCACCATGATCATGCGTTTCGGGCTGTTGTCTTCCGCCGGCGGGGCACCGATGCCCTTGAGGGCGCTGCGGCCGAAGAAGAACCAGACCAGGCTGATCAGCATGCCGATACCGGAAGCGAAGAACACGACCTTGTAGGCCGGGATGTCGCCGGTGTTGAACACTTTCTGGGCCAGCACCTGGGTGAAGATCGGAGCCAGGAAGGCGCCGGCGTTGATGCCCATGTAGAAAATGGTGAAGCCGGAATCGCGGCGGGTGTCGTTGAGCGTGTACAGCTTGCCGACCATGGTCGAGATGTTCGGTTTGAACAGGCCGTTACCGACGATGATGGTGGCCAGGCCAAGCTTGAACACATCTTCGTTAGGAACCGTGATGGCGAACAGGCCGACGGCCATGAAAGCGGCGCCGATCAGGATCGAACGCTGGTAGCCGATGACTTTGTCGGCGACATAGCCGCCGAAGACGGCGCCGGCGTACACCAGCGCGAGGTAGGAACCGTAGGTCAGGTTGGCCGCCTGCTGGCCGCTGGCATCGCCGCCGTAGAACTGCGTGACTATATATAGCACGAGTGCCCAGCGGATACCGTAGAACGCAAAACGTTCCCAGAATTCGGTCATGAACAACATCCAAAGCGGACTTGGGTGACCCAAGATCTGCTTGAATTCCGGGATAGCGACTTCCTGGTGGGGTGTGTTAGCGGCACCGCTCATGCGGTTTCTCCTGAATATGGTTATGGTTGGATAAATCATATGGACAGCCGCGGCTCGTGACCCCGGTTTTCCAATAGGGTCGCATTTTAATGTAAATCGACTATGCTCAGCGAATTTTTGCCAGATGTGCTAATTAAGCCATGAAACGAGGCGGCGCAAGCACAGCGGAACTTGTGCCCCCCAAGAGCGGCGAGTTGTCGTATATTGGCATTGCAGGCTTGTTTGTTACACCGAATCGAAAAGGATTTGTACTATGGAACATGATGTTGTCGACACCCTGATTTCGCCGGAAGGCCAGCTGGAAGTGCTCTCGAAAGCCGAAGTCTTCAAACTGCTCGACACCAGCCAGGGCGGCCTGTATCAAATCTTCCGCAACTGCGCACTCGCGGTCCTGAACTGCGGCAGCACCATCGACGATGGAAAAGAACTGCTGGAACGATATAAATCCTTTGAAATCAGCATCGTACAGCGCGAGCGCGGCATCAAGCTGGAGATCAAGGGGGCCCCGGCGATCGCCTTCGTAGATGGCAAAATGATCAAGGGGATTCACGAGCACCTGTTCGCGGTGCTGCGCGATATCATTTTCATCAGCAGCGAAGTGACCGACAACCCCAAGTTCGACATGTCGCGCACGGAAGGGATCACCGATTCGGTGTTCCATATCTTGCGCAACGCCAATGTGCTGCAGCCGCTGCGCAATCCGAACCTGGTGGTGTGCTGGGGCGGGCACTCGATCAACCGGATCGAATACAACTACTCGAAGGAAGTCGGCTACCAGATGGGATTGCGCGACCTCGACATCTGCACCGGCTGCGGCCCGGGCGCGATGAAGGGGCCGATGAAGGGCGCCACTATCGGTCACGCCAAGCAGCGCCTGACGGGCGGGCGCTATCTGGGCATTTCGGAGCCGGGCATTATCGCGGCCGAATCGCCCAATCCGATCGTCAACGACCTGGTGATCATGCCCGATATCGAAAAGCGGCTGGAAGCGTTCGTACGCACCGGGCACGGGATCATCGTGTTCCCGGGCGGCGCCGGCACGGCCGAAGAGATCCTGTACATCCTCGGCATCCTGCTCCATCCGGATAACGCCGACATGCCCTTTCCGCTCATTTTCACCGGACCGGAAACGGCACGCGACTACTTCATCCAGATTAACCAGTTCATCGCCGATACGCTGGGCGAGGAAGCGCAGAAGCGCTACAAGATCATCATCGACGACCCCGAAATGGTGGCCAAGGAGATGCAGCTGGGGATCCGCCAGGTGCGCGAATTCCGCAAATCGCGCGGCGATGCCTATTATTTCAACTGGCTGCTCAAGATCGACGAGGAATTCCAGCGCCCATTCCGGCCGACGCACGAGAACATGCGCAACCTGAGTCTGCACAAGAACCAGGAAAAGCATCTGCTGGCGGCCAACCTGCGGCGCGCGTTTTCGGGCGTGGTGGCGGGCAACGTCAAGGACGAGGGCATTCGCGCCATCGAAAAGTTCGGCCACTTCGAGATTCACGGCGACGCCGCCATCATGGGGCCGATGGATGCGCTGCTGTCGTCGTTTGTCGCGCAAAGCCGGATGAAGTTGCCGGGCAAGGCGTACACGCCGTGCTACCGGGTGATCACCTAAGCCGCATGGTGCGCGCCGGCCTGCGCGCACCGCTTTGCAGTCGTTCGCGTCACTCGAGCTTTTTTACAAAGCCTACATAAACGCGCCGTGCGACGAAATGATCGTAGCCAGTCTGGCGGAAGGTGCTCGCGTCGGTGCGGTAAGTGCGCTTGCTGCCATCGAAGATATCGCTGGCGTTGACCGTCAGGCTGAGCGTCTTGGTCAACTGGCGCTTCCAGCTCAGGTTCACATTGCTGGTCGCGCCATGCCGGCCCAGCGGTGTGATGCTTGATGTCTGGCCATGCGCGTCGAGCGACAGATTGTCTGGCCCGGCGTTGTAACTTGCTCTCAGGTTGATATAGCCCGCAATGCCGTCCTGGCGCACGGCACCATACAAATCGGGCGTGGACAGGACCACGCGATAGACGCCGCCGTCCATGCCTAAACTTAACTTCGCATCCGGCGTCCAGTCGAGAGAGCCTGTGACGCCGGCCGAGCGCGCTTGCCCCCCATTTTGCTTCGAGGTGACCAGCACGTTGTCCGCAAAACTGCGCGCATCGGCCACCGTATCGCGGCTGGTGCGGTAGAAGGCACTCACGCTGCCGCTCAGGTGCTCCATGTCCGCGTCGGTGCCGATCTCCCATGAGGTCAGCAGCTGCGGCTTGAGGCCGGGATTGCCACGGCTCAGGTTTTGCGCATCGACGTAGGTGGTGAATGGATTCAGATCGCGCGGATCGGGCCGCTGGAGGCTGCGCCGATAGCTGAGCGTCAGGTCGGTTTTGTCGCTGGCGGCATATTTCAGGTGAAGGCTGGGATTAAAGGCCTGCCACCGCCCGGTCTGCATGGCGCCCTGTGCCGGCCTCACCCGCAGCGCCATGCGCTCGATCCGGCCGCCCAGCAGCGCTTCCCATTGTCCATGCCTGATCTGGTCGGTGATGTAGGCTGCGCTCAGCGTTGTCGCCACGGCATAGCCGTTGGTCGTATCGGCATCGGGCGTCTCTTGTCCCGTCAAGCGATCGACGGAGGCCTGATAGTTGTAGAGGTCGTTGACCTCGTCCTGGATATCGAGGCCCATGCCCCACTGGCCGTGACCGGACGCGCGGCTCCAGTCGAGGGTAGCCTGGTTGAGGTGGCGCGCCGACCTGGTGGCACCGCGACTGTAGCTGGTGGCGCGCGCCGGTTCGACGAACACATCGCGATAGGACTTGTCGATCAAGCCCTTGGTATTGCTGCGCTGAAGCATCGCCTTCAGCGCGGTACCGGCGTCCTGGTGGCTGTAGCTCAAGCTGGCACTGTCGTCCGCTTGCTCGTTGGGGCCGTAGGATATGCGATGATAGATGCTCTTGCCAGCTGCGTTGCGGGCCACGTTCAGCGTGTCTAACAGCGGACGAGACGCGCGGTCGTTATAGCTTGCCGACAGGCTGAGGCTATCCGTGTCGCTGAGGGCATAATCGACGCCCAGTGCCGCGCTTTGGACTTTGCGGCGGACGAATATCTCCGACGTCTGTACTGTACTTCCAGCCTGGCCGCTGACAGGATTATTCCAGTCGACTGCCGACCGGCGCGACTTCTGCGTGCCGTCGCGGCGGTACGCCAGGTTGCTATGCACGCTGATATCCTTTCTGGTCACGTCGCCCGATGCACCGGCATTCCACAGGCCCTGGTCCGTGGCGCTTCCCTTTAACTGCGCGTGCGCACCCGGCTTGCGGTTTCGCTTCAATACGATATTGACGATCGCACCGCCATTGGCGTTGTAGGCGGCTGACGGATTCGTGATCACTTCGATGCTGGCAATGTCGGTGCCGCTCATGGTTTGCAGCGCCACCGCCCGCTCGTCGCCCGACATCATCGCCGTCGGCTTGCCGTTGACCAGGACGGTGACCTGGGTATTTCCCTTGACCGCAATTTGCCCGTCGGCCGTTACCGATACCCCGGGAGTCGATTGCAACACATCCTGGCCTGTACCGTTTGCCGCCCTGGCCATATTGGAAACGTCATAAACAGTCTTATCGAGCTTTTTAACGACTGGCTCTTTCTTGGCTGTCACTGTCACCGTCGCCACTGCCGGATCTTCCGCGCGCGCTTCCACAGTCAGCGCGACGAGTCCGAGCAGGGTCAGGGAGAATGTCGTCCTGAGTATGGCAAACTGAAATGGGTTGGCGGCAGTGATGTGCTTGCACCTGCGCGGTGTGGATCGTTGAATAAAATACATGCCAGCATTGTAACGTTTCTACGCGTTAATGGACGGATTTTGACAGCCGTCGGCGGCTATTTTCAGCGCCTGCGCGCGCACCAGTTTGTCGGGATTGCGCACCACATAGATCGCGCTGATCCTGGCATCTTCCATATCGAACGACATGGTTGAATCCAGGCTGCCATCGACAAGGCGCAGCAGGCCTGCCTCGCCATTGATGATCGCGTGCTCGAACGTGGTGACGGTGCCGAACTTGCGCGCCATGCTCTCGTAGAAGCGGGCGATCTTGTCGGCGCCGCGTACCACGTTGATGGTCGCCGATACCTTGCCGCCGCCGTCGGCCGTGAACGAGGCGTCCGGTGCGAACAATTGCGCCAGCTGCGCGCGTTCGCCGCTTTGGGCCGCTGTCACGAAGCGTCCCAATAAATCCATATGCATTGCATCGCTCACCGCAAAACGCGGCCGCTCGGCGCGCACCCGTTCGCGCGCGCGGTGCAGCAGCTGGCGGCATGCCGCTTCGGTTTTGCCGACGGCAGCGGCAATGTCCGCGTAGCCGCACTCGAACACTTCATGCAGCAAAAATACCACGCGTTCTTCGGGACCGAGGCGCTCCAGCATGAGCATGAAGGCCATCGAGATATCGCCGGCCAGTTCCAGGCGCGACTCGGGCAGGTCGCTTGCGCGCGTGACGATCGGTTCCGCCAGCCATGGGCCGATGTAGGCTTCACGTTCGGCGATGGCGCTGCGCAGGCGGTCGATGCACAGGCGCGTGACGACGGTGACCAGCCAGGCGTCGGCGCTGGCCAGCGCGGCGCGCGCGTCATTCGCATTCCAGCGCAGCCATGCATCCTGCACGGCGTCGTCGGCGTCGGCGCGCGAGCCGAGCATGCGGTAGGCGATGCCAAAAAGGCGTGGACGGAGCTGGTGGAACTGGCTGGTGAAGGTATCGTTCATTCTTTTTTGAGGAAAGCTGTCACAAACGGTGCGACAGGCTCGTCTAATGATTGTAAGGCCAACCAATCAACCTCACCAAAAAGGAATCAGCATGGAACGCATCGATTTTTACACCGCTTCACCGAAGGCCGTCAAGGCATGGGTGGCGCTCGAACAATACATCGCCACGTCGAGTATCGATAAGCCGCTGGCGGAGCTGGTGCGGCTGCGCAGTTCGCAGATTAATGGCTGCGCGTATTGCGTCGACATGCACGCGACCGATGCGCGCGAGGGCGGCGAAGCCGAACGGCGCCTTCATGCGCTGTCGGTGTGGCGCGAAACGCGGTTTTTCACGCCGCGCGAACGGGCCGCACTGGGCTGGACCGAAACGATGACGCGCCTGGCGCAGCAGCCGGACACCGGCGAGAGCTACGCGGCGCTGGCGGAGCAGTTCAGCGCCGAGGAGATGGTCGATCTCACCTTGCTGATCTCGACCATCAATGGGTGGAACCGCCTCGCGGTGGGATTTGCCAAAATGCCGGAATAGCGTATTGCGACCACGCCGTGGCGCGCACCAGCGCCGCAGCTTACGGCAGCACCACCTTGACGACGCCATCGGCCACGGTGAGATACATCACGCCTTTGGCATCGAAGGCGATACCGCTCACCGCGGGCAGGCTGCCCGGCAAGCTGCCCAGCGCCAGGTCGTTCTTGCCCGCCGTGCCGACCGGGGTGCTCACCACGCCGGCCGGCGTGATTTTGCGGATCGTGAAGTTACCGGTGTCGGCGACGAACAGGTTGCCGGCCTTGTCGAAGGCCATGCGGCCAAGCGTGGAGAAACGCGCTTCTTCCTTGCCGTCGCTCGCGCCACCCTTGCCAGGGGTGCCGGCGAAGATGGTCATCGCGCCGCCGCTTACCTTCCAGATGACGTTACTTTCGAGGTCCGACAGATACACGGCCCCGGCATGGTCGACCGCCATGCCGCCGTAGCGGAACCCCAGCATCAACACGCCCGGCGAGGTGCCGTTGTAGTTTTCCGCCAGGGTGGCGACGCTGCCGTCGGCTGCGATGCGGCGCAGTGTTATGCGTCGCAGGCTGTCGCAAAATGCCGGATTTTTCGGCGTCGCGCAATAGTTATTCGCGTTGGTGGCGGTGCTCACCAGGTAGATATTCCCCGCCGCGTCGGTGGTCATCGTCGGCAGCGTGACCGTGGCAGGCTTGCCGGCAGGTGTGACATCGCGCGGGTCGACCGGTATCTGCACCGTCGTGACCACGCCGGCCGTGCTGACTTTGCGTACCAGGCTGATACCCGGGGCCTGGCTGCTGGCCACGTCGAACACGAACAGATTGCCGCTGGCGTCAACGGACAGTTCGGTCGGCAGGCGGAAGCTGGCCTGCCCGGCGGTGCCATCGGCATTGCCGCTCACGCGTGCGGAGCCGGCCAGGGTCGTCACTGCGCCATCCGGATTGATTTTGCGGATGGCGTGGTTGAGCGAATCGGCAATGAAGACGTTGCCGGCCGCGTCGGCGGCAATGCCCTTGGGCGCGTAAAAGCGCGCGTCATGGGCGAGGCCGTCGATCGACCCGCTCGAACGCGGCAGAACCGGCGTGCCGGCCACGGTGGTGACGACACCGGCCGGCGTGATCTTGCGCACGGTCTTGTTGCCCGCATCGTTGACGAACACGTTGCCGGCAGCGTCCACGTCGATCCCGCGCGGCAGGTTGAACGAGGCCTTGTTGCCCTGGCCGTCGGCCGAGCCAATCTGCTCGTAGCGCCCGGCGAGCGTCTGCACCTTGCCATCGGCGGCGATCTTGCGGATGCTGGCGTTGCCGGTATCGCTGATATACAGCGTGCCCGCCGCGTCGATGGCCAGGCCGGACGGGGACGAAAAGCGCGCGTTGAAGGCGTCGCCGTCGGCCCATCCGCCGTCTGCGCTGCCGGCAACGATGGTGGCGGTACCGCCCGCCGTGATCTTGTAGATCAGGTTTCCTTCGATGAGCAGCACGTTGGCGGTGGCGTCAATCGCCAGCGCCGACGGCGCGCGCAGAGTGATTGGCTTGGCGCCACCGGTGCCGTCGCGGAAGGTGTGCAGAGCCATGGTGGTCACGTTGCCGGCGGCGTCGATGCGGCGCAAGCTGGCCGCCTCGCGACCCCGGTCGCTGACGTAGACAACGCCATTAGCGTCGACCGCGATGTCTTGCGGGTTGTCGAAGCGGGCCGCCGCGCCTTTGGCGTCGATGGCGCCGCGCGCGTCGCGGTTGCCGGCGACGAGGCTGACGACGCCGGCCGGCGATACCTTGTAGATGGCCGCCCAGCAGGACACATAGACGTTGCCCGCCATATCGTGCCCCGCCGCCCAGGTATTGCATACCGGGTCGACCGGGAGGCGGCGGATGATGCCGGCGCTGTCGATGCTGGTGATGTTGTAGCCGCCCGCGACGAACAGCTTGCCGGCGGCGTCGATGGACAGGCCGCCCATTGCGTCAAAGGCGGGGGGCGTGTCCGGCCCGGGTTTTTCCGCGATGGCGCCGGCCAGGGGCACGAGACCGGTGCCCGTGACGGTGAGCGCCGCCTTCGCGCTATCGGCGCTGCCGGCGGCGTTGCGCGCGGTGACGCTGAACACGGCGGCGTTGTCGCTCAACCGGGCTGCGGCCACGGTGTAGGTCGACCCGGTGGCGCCGGGGATCGCCACGCCGTTGCGGGTCCATTGGTAGCTGAGCGGATCGGTGCTGCTGGCTGCGACGCTGAAAGTCACGCTTTGGCCGGCCTGCGCCGACTGGTTCTGCGGCTGCGATGTGAACGAGGGCGCTTGCGCCACCGGCACCGTTACCGGCGGCGGAGTTGGAGAGCCACCGTCGCTGCCTCCACCGCAGGCGCTCAGGCCCGTTATGCAAACGAGCGCGGTGATCGCTGCAGCGTTGATGCTGCGGGCCTGGCGGGTTTTATGGAGCGACATGGCTGCCTTATTGGTAAGATTAATAGAATGATCATATTTCAGGCTGGATGGTACTCCTTTTTGTGCATGACCGAGGCATTGGGATGACTTGTTACACTTGGCGTTACAGCGGAGCGTATGGGCGCCCGCGCAGCCGGCAGCGCAACCTTGGCGTATTGTTACAACTGACTGACGTAGCGTCCCGACGGCGGCTCCAGCAAACAGGCGGCAATGGCGTCCCATCCACCGGATCCGGTGAGCCGGTCGATGTGCGCTTTGTGCGCCTGTTCGCTATCCCATTGTTCGACCAGCGTGAACACGGCCGGATCGTCTTTGGCGCGGAAGATGCTCACGCCACGGCAGCCGGCGACGGCGGGCAGGTCGCGCTTGAGGTTTTCGAGCATGGCGCGAAAATCCGATGCGGCCTCGGGCCGGGTGGTGAAAGTGATGATAAAGGCGGTGCCTGTTATGGTTGCTTCGCTTTGCGTATGGTGGTTGCGGCCGCGAATCGGCCGTGCACATACGATAGGCCTTGATGAATGGTGCCGCCAGCGGCCAGGCTGCGCTTATATTGACTGTGCCTGCTGACTTGCGAGCTGGCGCGCGTACTGCGCCGGCGGGGCGCCGTAGCGGCGCTTGAATTCGCGCGTGAAGTGCGCGGCGCTGTCGAAACCGGTGAGGGCGGCCACTTCGCCGGGCCGCCTGCCGCCGGCCAGCAGCAGCACCCGCGCTGCGTCGAGGCGGGTATTGCGCAAGAAGTGCATCGGCGCCAGCCCGGCCACCTCGCGGAAGGTGTGGGCGAAGTGCGAGGGGCTCATCGCCACGGCGCCGGCCAGTTCGGCGATATCCAGCGGGCGGCGGAAATGCTGCTGTATAAGCTGCACTGCCTTTTGGATGCGGGCGGCCGAACGCTTCATCGCCGCCGCATCGCGGATGGCGCTCGCCGCGTCGGACCTGAGCAGGCGCACGATAATCTCCTCCACGATGAGCGGCGCGATGGTGGCGCGGTCGATCGCCAGGTCCGTCGCCGGCAGCAGGCGCGTGAACGCGTCGAGCACGCGCTCGTCGACCGGCGCCACGTAGTTCAGGGTCACGTTCGCGGTTGAAGAGGGTGAGGCGTCGGCCAGCGCGATGAAGGTCTTCACCAGTAGGTCGGGCGGCAGGTCCATGTGGATCGCGAGATAGGGCTGGCCCGGGCTGGCGTCGACCACGGTGCCTTCGCAGCGCGTTTCGGCGCCGAGCACGAGGCAGCTCATCTCGTCGTAGGCGAGCGTGCTGGCGCCGAGACGGGCGCTTTTGCGGCCCTGAAGCACGACGACGATGCCCGGCGCCAGAGTCTGGGTTTTGTCGTAACGCAGCGGCGTTGAAAAGCGGTAGTAGCGCAGGCCGGGCCAGATGGAATCGGTGCGGCCTTCGCTCACGGCGCGCGCGGCGACCATGCTGCGCAGGCGTGCCAGGGGCGTCGAACTGGCGTCGGTATTCACAATGTGGGCTCGTCCTGAAAAAGAGAGCCTGCATTATAAAGTGGATACGCGCCGGCAGCCGGCGCCCCCATGGCACGGCGGTCAGGCCGTTTCGCGGCCTTCGCCCGCCAGCCAGCGCAGCGCCGTCAGGCTCGGCATGAACAGGTATTCACCACCGCGCACAGTGCAGAAGGTCTGGATGCCGTGGATGCGCTGGCGCACCGGGCGCTTCTGGATGGTGAAGGTGCTGTCCTCATCCTGCTGGCCGAGGATCGGATCGCGCTCCTTGCCCAGGTCCATGAAATTACCATGGTCGACCCACTCGGCCTGCATGAACTCCACGGTCTCGGGCGCCTTGGCGCTGATCCCGATGAAGAACAGGCCGCGCTCCTGGCCGTCGTCTTCCAGCAGGTCCGCGCGCCACGGTGCGCCGAACGTGGTGCTGCGGCGAATGATGCGGTGGATGTTCACGTCCGTCAGCACGGCCAGCTTGCTGTCGCGCGGGTTCATGCGGCGCATGTGGCAACCGTGCGGCGCCTGCAGGCCGGCCTGGTCATCCTTGTACGTGAAGTCGTTGTTGCGCTTCGGGTCCGCGCCGAGGGCCGGATCGTCCTTTTCCGGCGCCAGGGTCAGCGGCGCGCCACTGCGCCAGCGGCCCACCAGCTTGGCGGCCAGCAGTTCCTGGCCGGCTTCGTCGTCGGCGTTATCGCGCAGGAAGCGGTTGAACGCGGCGGCGTCGGCCTGGTATTTGCGGATCACCACGAAGGTGCCGTTGCGCCCCAGCGCCTCCGGCTGCGGCATCGCCATCGGCACGCCCGATTCGCCCGGATAGCCGAGAATCAGTTCGCCCGCCTTGATCGCGTCGCCCTGGCCCGGCAGCAGGTCTTCGATGCCGCCGTCGATGGCCGGGTTGCTGATGTTGTCGCGGTAGCCGAAGGGGTTCAGGCTGTCCGGCTGCGCGCCGAAGTCGTGCATGCCGAGCAGCGTGACGCCGTCGATATCCTTGAATTCGTTCTGCGCGGTGGCCAGCGCATGCTTCCACGATGCTTCATCAGGGGCGAAGATCGATATCGTCACGTGCACGTCGCCGCTGCCGTAAGGCGCTTCCCAGTTTGCCGGCGCACTTGCTCCAAAGTCTTGCAGGCGGTCGGCACGCGCCGCCATGCCGGCGCGGAAGGCGGCCGGGAAACTGGCCAGCGAATCCTCGGGGATGTCCAGCGCCACCAGGCCCGCGTGGCTCAATGCCACGGCGATCCATGCGGTGGTATTAATGCGCGCGTCGGCGGCGCTGCGCACGTGCGGCGCCAGGCGCGAGAGCAGCGCGCGGCCGCCGGCGGCATCAATGATTTTCAGCAGCACGTGGGTGCCGTAGTAAGGGTCGGGACGCTTGAAAAGGATGGTGGCCTGGATGTCGTCCAGTTCCAGCTTTGGCGAGGAATGGACCAGGTTTTTGAGTGTATCGATGATTGTCATGGGAACCTCAAGCAATCTTGTCCAGGAATTCCTGGAGTGCGTCGTTCTGCTTTTGCAGGCGGCGCGTTTCGACGACCGACAGGTTCGGATTGGCGACGTACCAGCCGTCGGCCGTGATCTGGTGACCGGCGATGAAGTCTTTCACGCCCGGATCGGTGATGCCCGGCCAGCCTTCGACGGACGAAAACAGCAAATCCATCAGGTCGGGAATCTTGGTCGCGAAGTCTTCGATGTAGGTATCCCAGTCGCCATCGTAGGTGGTGGCGAAGAGGATCTTGGTATCGTTTTCAAAAAATACAAAACGCATGTCGTGCAGGGTCGAGACCTTCTGCGCGCCGTTGAAGTTGCCGTTGACGAGTTTGAAGATGCGGCGCAGGCGGTCGGCGCCGCCCGGCTTCAGGTCGGCCATGGCCGTGAGTTCGGAGATCTTGCCGGACTGGCGGCCGATGCGGCCGGCCGATCCCGCGTGGCCTTCGGTATTCGGATCCTGCTCGCGCAGCATGTTTTCGAGCGCGAGCTTGAGCAGGTCGGGGGCGTCTCCCAGGACCTCCTGGACCTTGCGCTTGATGTCCGCGAGGTCATTGGAAGATTTATTTTGTGGGGTGATGTCGCTCATGATTGCTCCTTGGGTCTTAAAAAAAATGGTGATGCCTGGACTGCCTGACTGCTTATTCCGGTACCTGGCCAATGCTGTCGATTTCGATGCGCGGCTGCGCGTTCATCTCGTGGCGGAATTTGGACGACGCTTCATAGGCCTTGATGCGCGCGCGCATGATGGAGCCGAGCGGGCGGTGCGCCTCGATGCAGTGCCACGGGTTGAACGACAAAACGTCGTCGGCGAACACGCGGCGCGCCGGGCTGAAAGCCTGCTGCGGCGGGATGGTCAGCTTGGCGATTGGCTGGTAGGGCGAGTCTTTCTGCGGCCACTCGATCGAGGCGTCTTCGATCGGCATGGTGGCGGTGTCGGTGCACAGCTGCGCGCGCAGCTCGTACTCGGCGCCCTGGCCCGAAAAGAAGTCCACTACCAGGTTGCGCAGGGCCGAGTCGTCGGCGTCGTCGCCGAGCGGCTGGCCGGTGAGGGCGCGCACATTGCTTGAGAGCGGCGCGGCGCACAGCTTGGCCACGTAGTCGCCGTAGCGCACCGCGGCCATGCTGAAGAAGGTCTCGCCAAGAATATGGTTGTTGGGCGCACCGAGCGTGTCGACGATCGGGTTCTCGATGCCCAGCGCGTGCAGCGCCTTGCTGCCGCCACGGGCGAGGGCGGCCACGATGCGGCGCACCATGTCCGGGTCGTCCGCGTGCTTCTCCAGCAGCTTCTGGGTCTTGAGGTAGGCGGCGGCGTGGCCGAAGGCGATCACCGGGTGGTTCACCAGCAGCAGGTCTTGCGTTGTCGCGTCCTGGCGGTTGGGCAGGAACTGCGGGCCGTCAACGCCCAGCATCTTGATCGCCATGCCGCGCGGGGACGGCAGCTTGTCGCTGTGGATGTCGCCGGGCGCGGTGGAAAGGCGGATCACGACTGGGTAGGTGCCGGGACGCGCGAACACGCCCTGGGCCAGGTGCGGTGCCAGGTTGTCGTAGACGGTGACGTGGCCAACCAGCACGCCGTGGCACTTGGCGTGGGCGTCGCGCTTGGCGTGGCGGTGTTTGTCGAACACGCGGGTGTTTACGCGCATCATCGATTCGACCACGCTGTCGATGATCGCATCCTCGTTTTCCTGCTTTTGTTCCAGATTGTCGTTGTAACGGACGTAGGTGGTAGCAGACATGGGGGTTCCTCGCTTGTTTGTAATATTGCAATGGAATCAAGGAGTGTACCGATAGTGCGGGGGCGTTCGATAGAATGTTTGTTCGAACGGAGGGGTATGGTGGGGGGCGAGGGGAAGGAGGGTGGGGTTAGAAGAAAGACTCCGTCGTTCCCGCGCAGGTCCCAGTTTCCAAGAAACTCCTCGAATTCCGTGGAACAAGGCAAGTCCCGGGGTAAATGCCGATAACGCAAGCTTCGTCATTCCCGCGCAGGCGGGAATCCAAGTTTCAATGAGCCGCCTGCAACTGCGCTACGGAATTGGATTCCCGCCTGCGCGGGAAAGACGGTCTTGAAGTTTGTGGTCAGAAACCGCTGAACCTAACGCCATCGAGTCGAAATGCCAGTTCCTGGAGAGCCGGGAACCCAAGTTCCCACCGCACCCAGGCGGCTCGACAAACTTGGGTCCCCGCCGAGTGCCGCCTTGGCGCGGGGACGACGAGAGTGGTGTTGGTACGACGGCGGTAGCGGGCATGGCGCCCGCCCTTCGGTTTTACTCTTCGCGGCGCAAGTGCGGGAAGAGAATCACGTCGCGAATGTTCGGCGAATCGGTAATGAGCATGATCAGGCGATCGATGCCGATACCGCAGCCACCGGCCGGCGGCATGCCGTATTCCAGCGCGCGGATGTAGTCGGCGTCGTAGAACATCGCCTCATCATCGCCCGCGTCCTTGGCTGCTACCTGCGCCAGGAAGCGCGCCGCCTGGTCTTCGGAGTCGTTCAGCTCCGAGAAGCCGTTGGCCAGCTCGCGGCCGACGATGAACAGCTCGAAACGCTCGGTGATGCCGGCTACCGTGTCCGACGCGCGCGCCAGTGGCGACACTTCGGCCGGGTAGTCGACGATGAAGGTCGGCTCCCACAGCTGCGCTTCGGCGGTTTCCTCGAACAGCGCCAGTTGCAGCGCGCCCAGGCCGGCGGTCGAAAACGGCTTCACGCCGAATTTGAGCAGTTCGGCCTTGATGAATTCCGCATCCTGCAGCTGCTCCGCGGTGTAGTGCGGCGCATAGGCGTTGATGGCGCCGACGATGGTCATGCGGCGGAACGGCTTGGACAAGTCAAGCGCCTTCCCGCCATAGGTCAGTTCCGCGGTGCCGTGCGCATCGATGGCGGCCTGGCGGATCACCGCTTCGGTGAAGTCCATGATCCACTGGTAATCGGTGTAGGCCGCGTAGAATTCCATCATCGTGAATTCTGGATTGTGGCGCGGCGAGACGCCTTCATTGCGGAAGTTGCGGTTTACTTCGAACACGCGATCGAAGCCGCCGACCACCAGGCGCTTGAGGTACAGCTCCGGCGCGATGCGCAGGAACATTTCCATGTCCAGCGCATTGTGGTGGGTGACGAACGGCTTGGCGGCGGCGCCGCCAGGAATCGAATGCAGCATCGGCGTTTCGACTTCCATGAAGTCGTTCTTTTCCATGAAGCGGCGAATCGACGACATGGCGGCGGTGCGGGCCTTGAACGTGCGGCGCGCCTGGTCATTGGTAATCAGGTCCACATAGCGCTGGCGGTATTTGGTTTCCTGGTCCGACAGGCCATGGAATTTGTCCGGCAAAGGACGCAGCGACTTGGTGATCAGGCGCAGGGTCGACACCTTGACCGTCAGTTCGTCAGTCTTGGTCTTGAACAGCGTGCCTTCGATGCCCAGGATGTCGCCCAGGTCGTAGTGGCTCAGCGCTTCCATGGCGGCTTCGCCGGTTTTGTCGAGCGTGACGTAGATCTGGATGCGGCCGTCGGCGCGCGGGCCGGACGAATCCTGCAGGGTTGCGAACACGGCTTTTTTACCGGCTTCGCGCTTGAGCATCATGCGCCCGGCCAGGACCACGGGCACTTCGGTCGCTTCGAGTTCTTCGCGCGTCTTGCTGCCGAATTCCTCGACCAGTTGCGCCGCCTTGTGCTGCGGACGGAAATCGTTAGGAAAGGCGATGCCGCCTTCGCGCAGCGTAGCCAGCTTGGCGCGGCGTTCGGCGATCAGTTTGTTTTCATCTGCCGGGGCGGGTGCTTGGTCTTGGATGTCCGTAGTCATGGTGAGTATCGCTATGTGGGTTGATGCAGGTATGGGATTACGTATAAATCAGGACGAAAACAGTGCGTCGATCGTCAGCTCGGAAAAATCGCTGGCGATATGAATGACATTGTCGAATTCGGCAAAGGCCTCGGCGGGCAGGGTGGTGGTCAGCACCACGGCGCGCATGCCGGCGCGGCGCGCCGCTTCCACGCCCAGCGGCGCGTCTTCGAACACGATGCAGTGTTCGGGCGCGACGCCGCAGCGTTCGGCGGCGAGCAGGAACACGTCCGGATGCGGCTTGCCGCGCGCAACGTCGGCCGCACCGACCACGGTGTCGAAGTGGCGGCGCAGGTCCAGGCCATCGAGCGTGAAGGTGATGTTGGCGTTGGGCGCGGCGGTCGCTACGGCCAGCGCAACATTCATCTCCTTGGCCAGCGCGATCAGGACGTCGAAACCCATCACCGTTTTGCGGTGCGGCTCGTACAGCTCGCGGTAGACCAGTTCCTTTTCGTCGTTCAGGACCCGCACCTCGTCGTCATTAAGGTGCTCGCCCATGTGCGAACGGATGATTTCCTTGCCCTGGCGTCCTGCCGTGGCGCGGAAAAACTCGTCGGCGTCGATGTCCTTGCCGCGGCGCTGGAAAAAAGCAATCCAGGACTCGGTGTGAAAGGACATGTTGTCGACGATTGTGCCGTCCATGTCGAAGATGAATGCGCGTCGGGTAGCGGTCATGAATTACACGCCTTGCTTGAGTGAGGCCGAGATGAAGTCGTCCAGGTCGCCGTCCAGCACACCTTTGGTGTTGCCGGTCTCGAAGTTGGTACGCAAATCCTTGATGCGCGACTGATCGAGCACGTAGGAGCGGATCTGGTGGCCCCAGCCCACATCGGTCTTGGAGTCTTCGAGCTTCTGCTGCTCGCTCATGCGCTTGCGCAGTTCGTGCTCGTACAGCTTCGCCTTGAGCATTTCCATCGCTTCGGCGCGGTTGCGGTGCTGGCTGCGGTCGTTCTGGCACTGGACCACGATGCCGGTCGGGCCGTGCGTCATGCGGACCGCGGAGTCGGTTTTGTTAATGTGCTGACCACCGGCACCCGACGCGCGGTAGGTATCGACGCGGATGTCGGCCGGGTTGACGTCGATCTCAATCGAGTCATCGACTTCCGGATACACGAACAGGCTGGTGAACGACGTGTGGCGGCCGTTGGCCGAGTCGAATGGCGACTTGCGCACCAGGCGGTGAACGCCGGTTTCGGTGCGCAGGTGGCCGTAGGCGTATTCGCCTTCGACCTTGAGGGTCGCGGTCTTGATGCCCGCGACCTCGCCGTCGGACTGTTCGAGAATCTCGACCTTGAAGCCCTTGCGTTCGCAGTAGCGCAGGTATTGACGCAGCAGCATCGAGGCCCAGTCCTGGGCTTCGGTACCGCCGGCGCCGGCCTGGATGTCGATGAAGCAGTTGTTGGCGTCCATCGGATTGCCGAACATGCGGCGAAACTCCATGGCTTCGACCACGGCCTTGATGGCGTCGGCGTCGACGATGACCGCTTCGAGCGTGTCGTCGTCGTTTTCTTCGCGCGCCATCGCGAACAGGTCGTTCGCGTCTTTCAGGTCGGCGTCGGCCTTGATCAGCGTGTGCACCACGCCTTCGAGCGCCTTTTTCTCTTTACCGAGATCCTGGGCGCGTTTCGGATCGTTCCAGACGGTCGGATCTTCTAGTTCTTCGTTGACTTGTTCGAGCTTCTCTGACTTTTTATCGAAGTCAAAGATACCTCCGAAGTTCGGCTTCACGATCCGTCAGGTCGTTGAGCAGGGCGGAGAGGGCGTTAATGCGTTCGGCTTCCATGGCGTTTCCGGTCTTATTGAATTGGTTAAATCGAACCTTCGATTATACCCCAGCGCGGCACATTTCCGTTCCTCGCCGTGCGCCCGGCTTGATCGGGGTCGCGGCGCTGCGTATCATGCGCCATACGATGCCCAGTCCATCCCCGCCCACTTGTCCGAAAGCGCCCCTATGCGTTATCAAATTTTCATTCCCGCCTTGCCCCTGATGTTCTGCGCCGCCGCCGGCGCCGCCAACCCGCCCACGGGGGCGACCGCGGTAGTCGGGGTGATGGAAACGACCGACCTGCACTCGAACGTGCTCGGATACGATTACTTCAAGCTGTCCCCGGAACCGTCGCTGGGCCTGGACCGCACCGCCTCGCTCATCGCCCAGGCCCGCCGGCAGTTCCCGAACAATCTGCTATTCGATAACGGCGACACCATCCAGGGCAGCGCGCTGGCCGACTACCAGGCACTGGCCAACCCGCTCAAGTGCGACCAGACGCTGGCCATCTACAAGGTCATGAACAAGCTCGGTTACGACGGCGGCGGCATCGGCAACCACGAATTCAATTACGGCCTGGCGTACCTGAGCCAGGTGACCGGCAATCGTTTCGAGGTCGATGGCGTCGATGCGGCCAGGCCGCGCTGCGCCGGACCGGCGTTCCCGCAGGTGCTGGCCAACGTCTACAGCCTCAAGACGCGCAAGCCGCTGTTTGCGCCTTACAGCATCATCGACAAGCAGATCACCGCGCAGGGCGCCGACGGCAAGCCGGTGACGACGACGCTCAAAGTCGGCATCATCGGCTTTGCGCCGCCGACCATCCTGTCGTGGGACAAGCGCTGGCTGGAAGGGAAGGTCTACACCGAGGGCCTGCGCGAAACCGCGGCCAAATTCATTCCCGAGATGCGCGCCAGGGGGGCCGACCTGGTGGTGGCGATTTCGCACGGCGGCCTTGACGACAGCGCCTACGCGCCGTCGATGGAAAACGGGAACTGGCACCTGTCCAAGGTGCCCGGCATCGACGCCATGCTGATTGGGCACTCGCACCTGCCGTTCCCGAATGCGACCAGCACGGTCCCGCAGTTCAACCTGCCGGGCGTGGACAAGGTCAAGGGCCTGGTCAACGGCGTGCCGACCGTGATGGCCAACCTGTGGGGCAAGCACCTCGGCGTGATCGGCCTGCACCTGTCGTACGACGGCCAGCGCTGGGTGGTCGACCGCAGCAAGACGATTGTGGAGGCGCGCGGCGCGCAGCAGGCCGATAAATCGTTCATCGCGCCCGATCCGGACATCGCCGCGCTCGTCGCGGCCGAACACGAAGCGACCATCCGCTACGTCAAAACGCCGGTCGGCGCGACCGACTTCCGCATGTCGACCTATTTTGCCGACGTGGGCGACGTGTCGGCCATCACGGTGGTCAACCAGGCGCAGACCGACTATGTGATCAAGTACGTCAAGGCCAGCATGCCGCAGTACGCGGCCTTGCCGGTGCTGTCGATGGCGTCGCCGTTCAAGGGCGGCACCGCCGGCGTGACCGATTACACCGACGTCAAAGCCGGCAGCCTGGCGCTCAACAATGCGGCCGACCTGTACCTGTATCCGAATTCGCTGTACGCGGTGAAGGTCAACGGCGGGGAACTGAAGGACTGGCTGGAGCGGGCGGCGGAGCGCTTCAACACCATCGACCCGGCGCTGGCGACGCCGCAGGAGCTGGTCAACACCGCTTTTCCGACCTATAACTTCGATGCGCTGACGTCGAAGGAGGTCAGTTATGAAATCGATGTCACCAAGGCGCCCGGCCAGCGCATCAGGAACCTGCGCTTTCGCGACAAACCGGTCAACGCCTCGAACGAATTTTTGGTGGCGACGAATAACTACCGCGCCAGCGGCGGTGGCGGTTTTCCGGGCCTTGACGGCAGCAAGACCGCGATTGCCGCGCCGGACGCCAACCGCGATGTGCTGATCGCCTACATCAAGGACGTGAAGAACCTGACGCGCGCGCAGCACGGCCAGCAGCGCAGCTGGCGCTTTGCCAAAACGCGCACCGCGGGGCCGGTGGTGTTCCATTCGGCGCCCGGGCTGCTGCCGCTGGCGCAGCAGGCCGGCCTTGGCAATGTGTCGATGCTGCGCGCCGACGATGGTCTGGGCAAGGGCTTTGCGTTGTACGCGGTCGACCTGTCGAAATGACGCGGCGCCTGCTGCTGGCGGCGCTGCTGTACGGCTGCGCGCTGGCGCACGCGCAGCCGCTCGATCCGGCCGGCCTGGCGCGCTTGGAGGGCGCCGCGGCGCAGGACCCCGAGGCCGCGTATGACCTGGGCCGCATGGTCCGCAACGGCATCGGCACGGCGCGCGAACCGCAGCGCGCCTTCGCGCTGATCGAGTCGAGCGCCCGGCGCGGCCATGCGCCGGCCATGTTCACCTTGTCGGCCATGCTGGCGGCGGGGGAGGGCTGTGCGGCGGACATGGCGGCGTCACGGCGCTGGCTGGAAGCGGCCGCTGAACTGGAGCATCCCGAGGCGCTCCAGCAGATCGCCATGTACGTGCAGGAAGGCGGGATGGGATATGCGCGCGACCCGCAGCGCGCCGCCCAGCTCCTGCGCGAAGCGGCGCACGCGATGACCCATCGCGCGCACGGCCACTAGGTCAGCGCTTCGCGGCCTCCAGGTAAGCCGTCAGGCCGTTGCAGCTGTCCTCGCCCGGCCCCTTGGTCCGCGTGATGTTCAGATCCTTCGCCATCCATGCTTCGACAGTGCGCATTTCGCCCTGCGCCAGCGCGGCTTCCTCGCTGGCGTCTTCGCGGCTGGTGCGCGACAGTTTCAGCATGGCCGCTTCATTGAGCGCGCTGGCATGGGCCACCGTCCAGGTATGGAAGGCGCGTTCGTAAGCCGTCGCTTTTGGTGGCGCGACCCTGGCGCACGCCGCCACCAGTTCCTTCAGCAGGTCCTTGCGCGTGTAAAGACGCAGCACGTCCTGCTGGGCAGCCGTCAGTGGTGCCTGCGGTGCGGGCTCTGGTTCCGCAGCCTCTGGCTCGTAGGTGACATCCTTGCCCGGCGCCGGCGGCAGCTGGCGAATCTTCTCGATGTGGGCCAGCAGCGCGCTCGCGCTTTCCGGCCGCCCGCCTGCCTGGCGCTGCTCCTTGCCGTCCTTGAACACGATCTGGCGCGGCACGCCGCCGATGCCGATGCGTGCGCCCATCTTCGGCGCCTTGTACCACACGGGCCATTGAACGCGCGCGAACACGGTGTTGCGGTCGGTCGATTCGGCGGCGGCCTGGTCGAAGGTCTTGTCGGCGCCTATGCAGTATTTGCAGCCGCGGTCCGGTGAGGTCAGTTGCAGGACCACGTAGCCGGGTTTGGACAGGAAGGCATCGACTTCGGTTGGTTTAAGTTCGATGACCTTGGCGGCGTAGGCCATGGTGCAGCCCAGCGCGGCGCCCGCGGCCACGGCGATGTTCAGAAATTTCATCGGTTTTTTTCCTTGTTGATGTGGGTGGTCAGGATTGTCAGAGCGTGCGCGGCCCGGCCGGCGTGCCGATATGGGCACGCAGATACGGCCTGGCACCGGCGTCGATTGGCACCACCGATACCGGCGCATGCATGCCGATCGCATCGAGCAGCGCGCGCACGCGCAGCGGCTCGGGGTGGAACAGCTCCAGCCGGTCCAGCGTCAGGCCCAGATCGGCCATGCCGGCCGCCGGGTGCGGCCCGGCATCCCATTCGATCAGCGCGGGACCGACGCCGTCCATCGGCATGCCGCCGTCGGCGGGAATGGTAATGAGCCAGTTGCGCGCGCCGCGCCCCATCGGCGTGACGGGGCCGAGAGGAGCGACCGCGTCGGCGGCGCTGGCGACGGCGGCAATGTTATCGGTGCGGGCAATCCAGGCCGAGAGCGCCGGCGCCGACCCCGCCCCCAGCGTATCGAGCGCGAACCAGCGCGGCCGGCCCGGGGCCGGCGCGTCGGGGTCGACCGCGATAATTTCCAGGAACAGCGCGTCGCCGAGGCGCAGCAGCAGGTTGTGCGTGCCCATGTTCGGGTGTTTGCCGCCCGGCGCGGCGCTCACGCCGAGCGCCTCCCTGACCCAGGCGGCGCCCTCGGCGAGCGTCGGGGCGGTGACGGTGATGTGGTCGATCTGGCAGGCTGGCATACGGCGTTCGTTTGTGACGTGTTGTGAAAGAAGTAAGACCCAAGATGGTAGCACCGCCGGCGCCCTGGAATACGTGTTTTTCCGGGTGCGCTTTGGGAAATTTAACAAGTAAAGATTTATTTAGCATGAAAGCGATTTCAAAGGTGATTAAATTTCGCAACGTCAGTTTTTTGCCACGCGTGTTTAGTTGAAAAATCCATTGTTTAGGGTGGACTACGGCATATGCACGTCAAGGAATTTTACATTTCTCGCTTGCAGGAGATCTTGAACAGCAAGCATCATTATTTTTCGCTTTATCGGACCCGTTTTCACTATGGATTTTCCATGAAAGCCGTGAAAGCCCCGCCGTTGAGGGGGGTACTTGTTCTTTTTCTGGAAACGGTTCCTAAACGCTCCCCACGGAACACACCTGTTTTCGCTTAGCAATTGCTATATGTGCAATGCAAAAACAGGCATTTTTGTGTTCTTGACATTTAACCTTTGCAGCGGATACATTGCGTCAACACCTAGCCAACAGTTTGTTTTGTTCAGCGATGGTTGGCCTCGGCCCGGACACGTCCGCAGCCAGGGTCTTTCGACAAAAAACGGTCAATTGATCGTTTTTTTTGAAAAACAGTTGAAAACGTTTTCAAGCCTGCTTAGTGCGGGGACGGCATGGCCGGCCCCACCGTGCAGGTCCTGTATGCGCCGCAGCCTTGCTCTGGGCAGTGGAAGGTGCGGCGCGTGCAGACAGCGAAGGCATCCACCTGTCTTCGGGCGCAAGTCGATTCCTGCTTCGGCAGGCAGCGGCCGGCGCAACGTGAACCGCGCCGTGGCCGCCCGCCACGGATCGGAACGCGGGAAAGAAAATGAAACATCCGCCATCCGTACCGGTGCATCCGGAAAGAGGGCGGCAACCATGCCGGCGTACGTGATTCACGGACGCCATAAAGTACGACAATTGCGAGGAGACTCCTGAATGAATTCGATGTCACAAATTAAACTGAACGCCGTCACCGATGCCCTGCGCAACAGCGGCAGCGGCCGGCGCCTGGCGCGCAGCGCGATGCGCGGCCTGCTGGCGCTGTCCGTCACGGCAGCCACCGTGGCCGCGATCAGCGTGCCGATGATGGCAACGGCCCACGCCGCCGCCGATGCGGAATACACGCAGCGCTTCCTGACCCAGTACAAGAAGATCAAAGATCCTGCCAACGGTTACTTCAGCAAGGAAGGCGTGCCGTACCACTCGATCGAAACGCTGATGGTCGAAGCACCGGACCACGGCCACGAAACCACGTCGGAAGCGTACAGCTACTGGCTGTGGATGGAAGCGCAGTACGGCCGCGCCACCGGCGACTGGGGTCCGCTGAACGCGGCCTGGGCCAACATGGAAAAGTACATCATTCCATCGCAGTCCGACCAGCCGACCAACAACTTCTACAACCCGGGTAAGCCGGCGACCTACGCCGCCGAGTACGACCTGCCGAAGAGCTACCCCGCGCCGCTGAACGGCGGCGTGCCGGTCGGCCAGGATCCGATCGCCAACGAACTGAAAACCGCTTACGGCACCAGCAATATCTACGGCATGCACTGGCTGCTGGACGTGGATAACTGGTATGGCTACGGCAAATGCGGCGACGGCACCACGCGTCCGTCGTACATCAACACCTTCCAGCGCGGTTCGCAGGAATCGGTGTGGGAAACCGTTCCGCATCCATCGTGCGAAACCTTTAAATGGGGCAAAAACGGCGGCGGCGAAGGTTTCCTCGGCCTGTTCATCGGCGACAACAACCGCGCCAAGCAGTTCCGCTACACCAATGCACCTGACGCCGATGCGCGTGCCGTGCAAGCCGTGTACTGGGCGTCGGTCTGGGCCAAGCAGCAAGGAAAGAGCGCGCAAGTGGCCGATCTGGTCACCAAGGCCGCGAAGATGGGCGACTTCCTGCGTTACGCCATGTTCGACAAGTACTTCAAAAAAATCGGCAATTGCACCAACGCCAATTCCTGCCCAGGCGGCAATGGCCAGCCCAATGCTCAAGGCGAACGCGACAATCAGCATTACCTGATGAGCTGGTACTACGCATGGGGCGGCGCAACCGACACCAACGCCGGCTGGGCATGGCGCATCGGTTCGAGCCACAACCACTTTGGCTACCAGAATCCGCTGGCCGCATGGGCACTGTCGACCCAGGCCGAATTCAAGCCGCTCTCGCCTAGCGCTGCTGGCGATTGGGGCAAGAGCCTGACCCGCCAGATGGAATTCTACCGTTGGCTGCAATCGGCTGACGGCGCGATCGCCGGCGGCGCGACCAACAGCTGGGGCGGCGATTACTTGACCCCGCCGGCAGGCACCGCGACCTTCCACGGCATGTTCTACGATGAAAAACCGGTCTACCACGATCCGGCGTCGAACACCTGGTTCGGCTTCCAGGCCTGGTCGATGCAGCGTGTGGCCGAGTACTACTACGCCAGCGGCGACGCGCGCGCCAAGACGGTTCTCGACAAGTGGGTAGCCTGGGCATCGGCCAACACGGTCCTCAAAGCGGACGGCACCTACACCATCCCGAACACCCTGGCATGGAGCGGCCAGCCTGACACCTGGAACGCGGCAACCCCTGGCGCGAATGCCAACCTGCGCGTGAAAATTGTCGACAGCACCAACGACGTCGGTATCGCCGCCGCCTTTGCCCGTACCCTGATCTACTACGGCGCGAAAGCCAACAACCAGCCTGCCAAGACGCTGGCCAAGCAACTGCTGGACCGCATGTGGGCCAAGCACCAGGATTCGGTTGGCCTGGTGGTCGACGAAACGCGCGCCGACTACAAGCGCTTCACCCAGCCTTACGACCCGGCTACCGGTTCGGGCGTGTACATTCCACAGGGCTGGACCGGCACCAACGCCCAGGGCGCGGTGATCGATTCGAGCGCGACGTTCCTGAGCATCCGTCCGAAATACAAGGACGATCCGCAGTGGCCTAAGCTGAAAGCCTATCTGGACGGCGGCCCGGCACCAACCTGGCGCTACCACCGCTTCTGGGCCCAGGCCGACATCGCCAATGCACTGGCCGATTACGCCAACATCGTCGGCGGCAGCGACTCGCCGTCGATCGTGACCAGCACCAGCGCCCTGAGCGTGCCGGAAGGCGGCTCGAACAGCGTGCGCATCAGCCTGTCGAAAGCGCCTGCCGCCAACGTCACGGTCGCCATCGCCAAGGCAGCCGGCGGCGACGTCGACCTGAACACGCCTCAGACCAGCCTGCTGTTCACGCCGGCTAACTACAACGTGCTGCAGGCCGTGTCGATCAACGCCGCACCGGATGCCGACGCCCTCAACGGCAGCGCCAACTACACGTTCACGGCGCCTGGCTACCTGAGCGCCACCACGGTGGCCACCGAGTCCGACCGTGATGTCGTGATCCCGGTCAGCCTGGTTGTAACCGGCGCGCCGCTCTCCGTACCGGAAGGGGCATCGCGCACCTTCCAGGTCCGCCTGGGTGCAGCTCCTAAAGCGAACGTCACGGTCAGCGTCGCCCGCCTGACCGGCGACACCGACCTGTCGGTTGCCGGTGGTGCAACGCTGACCTTCACGCCAGCTAACTGGAACGTGACCCAGCCAGTGACGGTTGCCGCGGCAGTCGATGCCGATAGCCTGAACGGCAGCGCCACCTTCGCAGTCACCGCGCCGACGGCAGCCGCCGTCAACGCCGTGGCCACCGAAGCGGACAAGGATGTGCAGACCGGCGGTTGCGCTGTCGACTTCGACACCACCAACGACTGGGGTGCTGGCCAGGTTCCACGCGTCACGTTGCGTAACACCGGCACCGCGCCGATTACCGGCTGGGCACTGAACTGGACCGCGTCGAACGACGTTACGCTGACCAACTCGTGGGGCGCTACCGTGACCCAGAGCGGCCGTGCATTCAACGTGACCCCGACCGCCTGGAACGGCACGATCGCTGCCGGCGGCAATGTCGAGTTCGGCATGCAACTGTCGTACAGCGGCGCGAAAGTGCTGCCGACCGGCCTGAGCTGGGCTGGCCGTAGCTGCACCATCGCTGTCAAGTAATTGTTAGTCGTCCGCGCGGGCCGAATGTGGCCCGCGCGGATTTTTTGCGTTTGAAACAGGCATTTGAAAACAAAGGAGGACGACGATGACGATTCGTTCAACACAAGCCGGAATCGCAGTGCTCGCGGTCGTACTCGCCGTCGCCGGCGTCGGCGCCGGCATCAGTTACAACACACTCAGCGCCGTGAGGGCGGGCGGGACCGACGCCTGGCGCGACCTGACCCAGATCCACGCGGAGCGCGCGCGCCTGGCCAGCACGGCGCTCGAAGGCGCGGCGCGGGCCGGCGGACTCGATCCGGCCTTTGTCGACCAGGCAAGGACCAGCCTGGTGCGCGCCAGTGCGCTGCCGACCAACAGCGACGTGCTGAACGACGCGGAAGCGGTCGATACCTATAAACGTTACCAGGGTGAACTGACCGGCGTGCTGTACCGCCTGGCGGGAACGCGCGGCGCGCCCGAGCTGGAAACTGTGTCATCACTCAAAGAATTGCGCGGCAAATTGCCGCAAGACGAGATTGCGCTGGCCGATGCCCGCAACCGTTACGGAAAATCGGCCGAAGGCTACAACGCCCTAGTCGGCACCTTCCCGGGTGCCGCGGTCGCAGCGGTGACCGGTTACCGGCCGCTACCAGCCGGGCTCTAACCGGCCCGCTTCAAGTCCTCTCACTTATATTGGAGATGCACGATGATTACCCCGAAAGTTGTAAGCAAACTGGCACTGTCGCTGGCCCTGGCCTTCGCGGCCACGTCAGGCCACGCCTTTACCGTATCCGGCAACAAGATTTTGGACGATGCGAACCGTCCGGTCGTGCTCAAGGGCGTGAACTGGTTCGGTTTCGAGACCTTCGACGGCTCGGTGCACGGCCTGTGGACGCGCAACTGGAAGAGCATGCTCGACCAGGTGCAGGCCAACGGCTTCAACGCCCTGCGTATTCCCGTGTGTCCGGCCGCCTTCCGCGAATCGGGCAAGCCGAACATCGACGCGCTGGCCAACCCCGACCTGGTGGGCCTGAACACGCGCCAGTGGCTTGACGTGTTCCTGAAAGAAGTCGACCGCCGCGGCATCTATATCCTGCTGGACCATCACCGTCCGGATTGCCAGGCCATTTCGGAACTGTGGAACACGCCGCAGTACACCGAAGAACAGTGGCTGACCGACCTCGAATACCTGGCCCAGCACTACTCCGGCCTGCGCAACCTGATCGGCCTGGACATCAAGAACGAGCCGCATGGTCAGGCGACCTGGGGTACGGGCAATGTGCGTACCGACTGGAACCTTGCGGCCGAGCGCGCATCGAAGCGCATCCTGGCGGTCAATCCCAATCTGCTCATTTTCGTCGAAGGCATTGGCAGCAATTCAGGCGGCTGCCAGGGCCAGTACGGCCACTTCTGGGGCGGCAACCTGGAACCGCTGAACTGCAAGACGCTCGACATTCCACGTAACAAGCTGGTGCTGTCGCCGCACGTGTACGGTCCTGATGTGTTCGAGATGGATTACTTCCGGGCGCCTAACTTCCCGGCCAACATGCCTGCGATCTGGGATCAGCAGTGGGGCAAGTTCGCCAAGGACTATCCGGTGGTGCTGGGCGAGTGGGGCGGCAAGTACGGCCACGGCGGCCATGCGAAGGACAAGATCTGGCAGGATGCGCTGGTGAAATACCTGAAAGAGCGCGGCATGATCAGCTCGTTCTACTGGACGCTCAATCCGAACAGCGGCGACACCGGCGGTATCTTGCAGGATGACTGGAAAACGGTCTGGCCGGACAAGATGGCATTGCTGAAGAACTTGTGGGCGGGTGCGACGCCGACACCGACGCCAACGCCAACACCGACGCCGACGCCGACGCCGACGCCAACGCCAACGCCAACGCCAACACCGACACCGACACCGACGCCGACACCAACGCCAACGCCAACGCCGACACCGACGCCAACGCCGACGCCGACGCCAACGCCAACGCCGACACCGTCGGTCACGGCAGTGGTGAAGATCACGTCCGACTGGGCGGCTGGCTATTGCGCCGATGTTGCAGTGAACAACGCCGGTACGACGCCGGTGGTGTGGAAGATCCAGGTACCGGTGCAGGGCAAAATCAACAATCTGTGGAACGCGGTCTACACCCAGACTGGCGCGATCTTGACAGCATCGGGCCAGGCGTACAACGCGACTGTGCAGCCGAAAGCGACACAATCGTTCGGCTTCTGCGCCGTTCGCTAAGTCAACATGTTGCTTAACCGGGGTCAGACCCTGACCCTTCCCCTCAAATGTCATATGTCTTGATCATATGTCGTAGCTGGGTGAGGGCCTGAGCAAGTTCAGGGAGAGTCATTCGCTTTTGATGCTCGTCGATCCAACGACGAGCAAGCGTAAGTATGGATACGGTTTGTGAAGCCTTCGCTAGACTGCCATATTGAATGCGAAATCCTCGGGCAAGGGCAGCCAGGCCGATTAGCCAGAACGCGAAGCTGAGTAATGCGGCGATGAGCAACAACGCCTTGAGACGTCGTGGTTTGCGTGTCTGGCTGTCGCGCAGTCCCATTCCCCATTGGGGGTTTTTCAAGTCTCGGAAGGTTTGTTCAATTTGCATCCGGCACTCGTACCACTTGACGATCTCATCGGCATTAAGGGCGGCTAACTTGGTGGACACGGCGAGCAGCCACGGCTCGCGTTGCCCCTTGGCCTGCTTTTTACTATGCGCGCTTTGTTTTTTCTCGCCGAATGCAGTTTTGTTCTGCCGACCTTTTCCATCTTTTTTTGTCAAGACCATACGACATTTGACGGGGGCACTTTTGACATGGTCAACGATGCCGAGATCCTGCGCGTGCTTGCGTGCACGGGGATACAACTGCTGACAGTCAACCCACTCCTCGCTTCCCCGCAGAAGCATCTGCTCACGATTACGCACACGGCCGATCCAGGCAAACTTCAGTTTATTGAGCATCCTAAACCAAGTGCCGCGAAAGCCAGCGTCAGTGATAATGATGGGCTCGCATCGCTCCGGAAGAATGGTTCGCAGCGTCTCCATGAATTTGCCATGAACCGCTGCCACGTTATAGGAATCGGAATCATGGATCTCTTCATAAATCACGAAGGATCGCCCTTCAAGGACGACCGTTGCACGCAGAACGTGCTGGCTGACGTCCTTCAACAGATCCGACCAGTCGACAATAATTGCCACACGGCGGTGCTCATGCAACACGCGCCTGGCCAGCGCGCGATAAATCTCCGGGCGCTCCGATTCTAGATGGCCATTGCTCAACAACCGGTCGCACTGTTTGATTCGATGGCGCAGAGCTGTTGCGCTGTCGACTTGCCTGCTCAACCGAAGCAAGGTGAGTCCGCCTCGCTGTGCAGCATCAGTTACAAGCGCTAAACCGGCTCTACGCTTAACGTGAATCGACGGGCAATCTTCATCTAAAAATTTCTGTATGATTCGCTGTGCATGCATGGTCTGTGCCTTTTCTTCGCAGTTTGGTCGCTACGAAGTAAAGGGCTAACACAGCCATGCATGCACCGTTTTTGGGATTGAAAGTTAACAGCATCCCAACTTGTTTACAAGCGAAATTTGAGGGGATGGGTCAGGGTCAGACCTTAATGCTGCTAAGTTAAGCTCCGTCATTCCCGCGCAGGCGGGAATCCAAGGCATCTTTGCGGAGCGGCGGAGCTTGGATTCCCGCCTGTGAACTGACCCAAAAAAGTTGGACACCGTTTCTACTTTTTGGGGGAAGTCGATGACGAAGCATACGACGGCATTCAAGCTAAAAATCGCTAAGCAATATGTACGTGGCTTGATGGGCTATAAGGAAGTAGGCCGCATCAACAACGTTAGCTACGGCCAAGTACGCCGTTGGGTACTGTTCCACCGCTATCACGGCAAAGCTGGCCTTGAACCGAGGAAGTCTGTTCAGTACAGCGCCGATGAGAAGCTTGAGGTTTTGCGGTACATGTGGGCGAACAAATTATCGTATGTGGAAACGGCGGCCAGGTTCAATATTCGCGCGCAGGGCTACGTCGGGGTTTGGGAGCGCGATTTTCGTGATGGCGGTATAGTGCCACTGATCCGCAAACCCAGAGGAAGACCCAAGCGCATGGCTGATTTACCCAAGCAAGTTGCACCTGCCAGCGTGCATAGTGATGCCACACGTAGCCGTGAAGAGTTGCTGGTGGAACTGAACCAGTTACGGATGGAGGTCGCCGTTCTAAAAAAGCGGAGAGCCTTAGCTCAAGCGGCCGAACAGGCTGCGGCAATGCGCAAAAAGCGCACATAGTCCACGAGTTAAGGCTGCAATTTCCCATTGCGCAGTTGCTTGCGCTTACCGGTCTGAAACGTAGTACGTTTTACTATCAAAAGAAGGTTGCGCAAGACGGCGACAAGCATGCGCACTTGAAGCAGGGTATCGAGACGACCTATCAGGCACACAAGGGGCGTATGGGCTATCGGCGTATCGCTGACGTGCTGCGCAAGGCAGGCCATCGCGCATGCGCCAATACCGTCCAGCGCTGCATGCAGGCAATGAAGCTGACATCGCTGGTACGCATCAAGAAATACAAGTCGTACAAGGGGGAAGTGGGCAAGACTGCGCCGAACATCTTGCTGCGCGATTTCAACGCAGAGGGGGTGAATCAGAAGTGGGCAACCGACGTCACCGAGATGAAAGTCGCTGGTCAGAAAGTGTATCTATCACCCGTGATGGACCTGTTCAACGGGGAAATTGTAGCGTATGAAATGGACACGCGTCCGGTACTCGGACTGGTGACAGGCATGCTCAAAAAAGCCTTCCGGAAGTTGCGTGCCGACGATAAACCGATCGTCCATTCAGATCAGGGATGGCAGTATCGCATGCCGGCCTACCAGCACATGCTGGCGCAGAAAGGCATCGTGCAGAGCATGTCTCGCAAAGGCAACTGCCTCGACAACGCAGCCATGGAGAGCTTCTTCGCAGTGCTGAAGACGGAGTATTACCACCTGAACAAATTTAGTAGCGTCGACGAGTTGAAAAAAGGTCTGGCCGAGTACATTGACTACTATAATCACTGCCGTATCAAGATGAAGCTGAACGGACTGAGCCCGGTGCAATACCGAACCCAGCATTCGCTTTGATTTAATCAAAACACCGTCCAACTTTCTTGGGTCACTTCACTGCGGGAATGACGGTTTTTGAGTCTGTGGTCAGATAACGGCCTAACTTAGCGACATGAGCGTCAGACCTCGGTTGAGCAACAATGTCCGCGCGTGAAAAAAACCATGGCAAATTAGTACTTGCGTCGCCGCAAAAAATCACCTACTATCGCACTCCCAAGCAGGCCAACCATTTTAGAAAAGGAGATCGATCATGCAAAAACTGAACATAAACGCTCTTTTTCTGGGTCTGGCTGGCTACATCCTGCACTGAACCGACGGCATTAGCCCGTCTGTCGCATCATTTTAGCCCTCCCTTGACGAGTTAATCGTCAGCGCTCCGCCAGCGCCCAATCCCGTATCGTATTTTTTTTGGATTGGCATCACATGGGCAATTTTGTTCAGCAAATTTCTGATCGTATTTCGATCATCGCGTCCGACCGTCTGTGGCTCGAAGACGCAGCAATACAACAAACCAAAACCACGGCCGCACTGGCCGGCATGCAGCGCGTGGTCGGCTTGCCCGACCTGCATCCGGGCCGCGGCTATCCCGTCGGGGCCGCCTTCTTTTCCACCGGTCGCCTGTATCCGGCACTGGTCGGCAACGACATCGGCTGCGGCATGGCACTGTGGCAAACCGATATCCTTGCCGGTAAGGCCAAACTCGACAAGATCGACAAGCAGATCGGCAATCTCGACGACGTGATCGACGAGGCGGAATGGGCCGCTCTGGAGCGCCTCGATCCGTCCTGGCCGGCACGCATCGACGCATTGTCGGCATCGCTGGCTGCGGCTGGCCTTGACTTGGCGCCGCTGCGCTCGCTCGGCACCATCGGTCGCGGCAACCACTTCGCCGAACTTCAGGCCATCGATGCTGTCGAAGATGAAGAGGTGATGGGGCGCACGGCACTGACGCGCAAATGCCTGCAACTGCTGGTGCACAGCGGCTCGCGTGGGCTTGGCCAGGTGATTCTGCGCGCGCATGTTGACGCGCACAGTCACGCCGGTCTGGCCGACGGCAGCCCGGAAGCGGTCGCGTATTTGCGCGAACACGACGCAGCGCTGCAATACGCGGAAGTGAATCGCTCGCTGATCGCAGCGCGGATTTTTCATCGCCTGCGTTGTGAGGCCGTGCGCGTGCTCGACGTTCACCACAACACTGTGACACCGGCATGCATTGATGGCCAGGCAGGCTGGCTGCACCGCAAAGGCGCCACGCCGAGCGACCAGGGGCTGGTGATGTTGCCCGGTTCGCGCGACGACTACAGCTATCTGATCGAACCGGTGCTGTCGGCCGGTGAACTGAGCCTGCATTCGCTGGCGCACGGAGCAGGGCGCAAATGGATGCGTACCGATTGCAAGGGCCGCCTGGACAAACTGGCGACGCCGGCGCAATTGAGCCGCACGTCGATGGGCGGGCGCGTCATCTGCAATGACCGTGCCCTGATTTATGAGGAAGCGCCACAGGCGTACAAGAATGTCGACAGCGTGCTTGGCTCGCTTGTGGGCGCGGGATTGGTGAAGGTGGTATCGAGAAGCAAACAAGTGCTGACCTACAAAACGCGTGGGGAGTGCTGCTGATGATCTGGTTACAAATTACAGCCAATACGGGCCCGGTGGAGTGCTGCCTGGCGGTGACGAAGGCGCTTGCGCAACTGAGCCGCGAGGCGCAGAAGGCGGGGGTGACGGTCAGCGTGGTGGAACAGTTGGATGGGCCCGTCGGCGGGACCTTGCGCTCGGTGCTGCTGGAGCTGGACGGTCCTGCGGAACCTGAAGGGGCGCTTGCTGCGCGCTGGTGCGGCAGCATCCAGTGGATCTGCGAGAGTCCTTACCGCAAGATGCATAAGCGGAAGAACTGGTTCCTGAGCGGGGCGGCGTTTGCGCCGCCGGCCGTGTCGACCGAGTTCGGGGAGATCCGGTATGAAGCGACGCGCGCATCGGGTCCCGGCGGCCAGCATGTGAACAAGACCGACAGCGCGATCCGGGCGACCCATGTGGCATCGGGCTTGTCGGTGAAGGTGCAGACCGAGCGCAGCCAGCATGCCAACAAGCGGCTTGCGGCGCAGCTGTTGCTCAGCAAGTTGGGGGAGCTGGCGAAGACGGAGGAGGGCAAGAACAAATCCGAGCGCCGCATGCACCACTTTCAGGCGGAACGCGGCAACGCGGAACGGGTGTTTGTGGGAATGGGGTTTGTGGAGCGGGCAGTCTGAACGACTGGTCGCGCACGGCATCGCCCTGATCTAGTTAATTCCACGCAAGTCGGTAGCCGTGTTTGATCGAGCTGCAGGCTACGATGCAAACTTGGCGGGAACGCGTGCGTTCCCGCCTGTGCGGTGGCGACGGATCGCGGCCAACTCCCGATTTTCAATCGTCGTCCCGGCTGGCAACTGAGTTGCCATGTTACGGTGTTGAGGCGGAGTGAAAATTAACCCACTGACAGGGTCTATGGTGGCTCAAAATTGACTCAAGTGTTCTACTACTTTACCGCTGTCTATTGCCCAGGCGCCGACCTCGCTATGCGCGCGCGTCTACATAAACCCAAGCCATACGTCCGGAGGACAGTGGAGCTGAGACGCGCTTGTAGTCTGATACTTCATATCGGTCTGCATGCGCGAGTTCATCATTCGTCACCTCGAAGACAGTACCAGCAACGAGGTGTTCCGCAATGCCCGTTTGTTTGACGATGGGATGGTGACTCTTTCCACTCGTCTTGACAACGTCCGGGTCTTCAATTTTTACCATCGAACTATGAAACCCCACCAATTGATCGGCGGTACCTCGAAGCTCCCGTCCAAAGGTGGCCAGTTGCACATCACGCTGCTGGAGCGTTCCATACGAAAAGAGAAGTTGCGTCATGGATCGATGCCTTATTGAAGTGGTTTGGTCTGCTCAACGTTGACGTAAGCGGCTGGGTCTGATGAAGTATAACGTTCAAAGTAACAAGTTGCTGACGTGCCCAGCACAGACTCAGTTCGGTTGGCCGTCGGGTTGAACCCATGTTTTGGCTTGGTCGGGCATTACCTTCACAGCCAGCAATGAGCACGGCCCGCGCACAACGGCAGCGCACGGCGAACGGCATGGCGGTAGCGGGCCGAGGCGTCCTTTGCCGCCATTCCTCCGGTTCTTTCCTGCAAACAGCAGAAATTGGCCGCCAATCCGCACTTACTTCCAGATGCGGTCGACGAGATCGCCAATCTCCAGCGGCTTTCCTGCTGCCTTGGCTACCGTTGCCCACTCCGCCGGGGAGGGGATCGGACCCGCTGGCACCTTGCCACCGGCGACACCATATTTCATCGCGAGCACCACTGTTCCGCCGTTGACGGGAGGCGGTTGCACGCCTTGCGCGGCGGCGATCAGGCCGCTCGCCACGGCTGGCGGCAGAGGCGGATTGAAATCGAGCCAGAATTTCGATTGCTGTCCCGGACGAATCGCCACCACCAGGAATCCACCGGTGGCGGGTACGCCCTTCGCTGCATTGAATGTTCCACTCGCGGCAGCGTCCACTTGCTTGAGGTAAGGAGCGAGCTTTTCCACGCTGACCCTCGCTTCGATCACCTGTTCAGGCTGCAGCAAAACAACGCCACCAGCCGTGATGCCACCTGCGGCCTGAACGCCACTGGCGCACAGCCATGCGGCAAGAAGAAAAATAATCGAACGCATTCTGGTCTCCGACGAAGAGTAACTGCGGCAAATCGCCGCGGGCGTATTGAATCACGTTTTGACCATTGCCGGGAAACTTGCATCGATCGATGCCAAAGGCATGAGGTACTATGAATATCCCATCGCACCCAGGAGATTGACGCCATGTCCATGCCGTTGCCGATTGCCAGAAACAATGCATCCGAACCGCCGCGCCTGCTCGATTTGCTGCCGGCGCTGGTCAACCGTCACGGCTGCATCACCGGCGCAACCGGTACCGGCAAGACGGTGACTTTGCAAGTGATCGCCGAGGCGCTGTCCGGAATCGGGGTGCCGGTGTTCATGGCGGACGTCAAGGGCGACCTGTCCGGCATGGCCAAGGCCGGCGCCGCCTCGGAAAAGATGACAAAGCGCTTGAGCGCACTGGGCGTCGAAGCGCCAGCATGGGCCGCTTGTCCGGTGACGTTCTGGGATGTGTTCGGCGAGAACGGCCATCCCGTGCGCGCCACGATTTCCGATCTCGGCCCGCTGCTGCTGGCACGCATGTTGAACCTGAACGATACCCAGGAAGGCGTGCTGCAACTGGTGTTCAAGATCGCTGACGACAATGGCCTGCTGCTGCTCGATATCAAGGATTTGCGCAGCATGCTGCAGCATGTGGGCGACAACGCTGCGGATTTCCGCACGGCCTACGGCAACATTTCAGCGGCCAGTATCGGCGCCATCCAGCGCGGACTGGTGGCGGTCGAGCAGCAGGGCGGTGACCGCTTTTTCGGCGAACCGATGCTCAATATCGATGACTTGCTGCAAACCGACGCGCAAGGCAAGGGCATCGTCAACATCCTGGCCGCCGACAAGCTGATGAACGCGCCGCGCCTGTACGCGGTTTTTTTGCTGTGGCTGCTGTCCGAGCTGTTTGAAAACTTGCCCGAGGTAGGCGACCTGGACAAGCCGAAACTCGTGTTTTTCTTCGACGAGGCGCATCTGCTGTTCAGCGAAGCGCCCAAACCCTTGCTGCAAAAGATCGAGCAGGTGGTGCGGCTGATCCGCTCGAAGGGCGTCGGCGTGTTTTTCATCACGCAGAACCCGCTCGACATTCCCGACGCCGTACTCGGGCAGCTGGGCAACCGCGTGCAGCACGCCTTGCGTGCGTACACGCCGCGCGACCAGAAAGCGGTCAAGGCGGCCGCCGACACGTTCCGCCCCAACCCGGCGCTCGATACCGCCCAGGTCATCACTGAACTGGAGGTGGGCGAAGCACTTGTCTCCTTCCTCGACGAGAAAGGGCGGCCGAATATGGTCGAGCGCGCGTTCATCTTGCCGCCGGCATCGCAGATCGGCCCGATTGACGACGCCGGGCGCCAGCGCGCCATGGCGCAATCCGTGGTCGCCGGCGTGTACGAACAAGGCATCGACCGCGAATCGGCGCACGAATTGATCGCCGCCCGCGCTGCGGCTGCGGAGCAGGCTGAAAGCCCGGCGCCGCGCGTCAGGACCCCGGCCGGCGGCGCGCGCAGCCAGGCGCCCGAGAGTGCACCCGACACGTCCTTCGGCGGCATGCTTGGGGGCCTTTTCGGCGCTGGCAACAGCAAGCGCCAATCGCCGGTGGAGGCAATGGTGAAGTCGGCGGCGCGCAGCATCGGCTCGCAGGTCGGGCGGGAGATTATCCGCGGCGTGCTAGGGTCGATCCTGAAGCGGCGCTAGCCCGGATATTTCATGAGTCTGCCAATCTGAGGGCCGGGGTGCGCCGAACATGGCTGCGGCATGTTGATTGCTCGCTTCCTGGTGTCGGTTCTGCCGCGCGGCCTGATTGCAGACGTAACTCCCCCTACCCCCGTTGCTTTATAGCGTGCCGGGGACAGCACTTGGCGGGCTTATGGTGCCAGCGCGCGGGCGGCAGTGAGGAAGACGTGCTTGAGTGGATGTTGGGATGCGAGCATGACGCGCACGCGCCGCGTGTTGCGCACGACGGCCGCGCCGATCTTGAGCAGTTTGATGCGGATCGTCGCCGTGCAGGCGCGTGCCAGTTCCGTGCCAACCAAAGCCAGGCGGCGCAAATTGATCATCAGGGTATAGGCGAACGCTGCCAGTAGCAGCCGCAGTTGGTTGGCCTGGAATTTATGGCAGCTCGCACGGCGTCCGAACAAATCGAGCTGCGCCTCCTTGATACGGTTCTCTGCTTCGCCACGGGCGCAATACACGCGTTCGTACAGTGCCTTGGGACCCCCAGTCAGGTTGGTGACGATGAAACGCGGGTTGGCGCCGCGCGCATCGTGTTCCAGCCGCGCGATGACGCGCCGTTGCCGATCCCACGTCCCCGCCGCATAAGTGAATTCTCCAATCATGCGCTGCTTGGAACCGGCCTTCTGATACATCTCGGCCAGTGCCAGTTCGGCCAACTCTACTCGTTGCAGCAACGCTGAGTTCTTTTGCAAGCCGACGATATAGTGCAGCCCCCATTTCTCGAAGCGGCGCAGAGCTTGATGACGGCAGAACCCGGAATCGCCGCGCACGATGATGCGGATGCGTGGCCAAGCCTGGCGCAAGCGCCGGGAGATCAATTTGATTAATGCGCTGAGGATACCGGCCGGATCGCGGCTGCTGGGCCGCAAGACGCAGGCGAGGATATCCTGGCCACAAAAGACGTACAGCGGCAAGTAACAGTAATTGTCGTAGTAGCGGTGGAAGTGGGACTTCTCTTGCTCTCCATGCAGCGGCATGTGGGTGGCATCGATGTCGAGCACCAGTTCCTTGGGCCGCTTAGCTTTGCTGGCGATGAACTGATCGAGCAGAACGCCATGCAGGGCGGCCGCCTGCGCGCGCGTGGAGGACGTTTCAAGCCGGCTCAGCGTCGGCGCCGAGGCCAAGTCATCGGCCCGGCCCACTGCCGTTTGCATGGCCAAGTCGCGGCGCAGCACATTGTGGTCACAGACGTCCTCCCAGCCACAGCACAGGCCGTACACGCGCTGCGCGAGCAAGTCGCGCATGCTGTGCGAAACGCTGGCACGACGGCGTCGATCCTCGAATACGCGCGCAATCGCTTTGCTTAAGCCGATGCGCTGATCCACTTGGCGCAGCAGCAGAACCCCGCCGTCGCTGACGATGTCGCCGCCGTCGAATGACGCCTCAACGACGCGCCGTCCAACCCTCCCCAACTTGATCGGTTCATTGGTACAATTTGGCATCGGCGGTCCCCGGTTGTGATTGGCGTCAGATACCAGTAACAACGCGCTTCGGCACGGGATCGCCGACCTCTACTCACGAAATATCCGGGCTAGGGCGCAATCGGCTCAGTGCAGGACGGCTTTTTCCGGCTGCACCAGAATGAAAGGATGGACGACTGAGGTCCACAACACGGCGGCGGTCTCGGTCCAGGCTTGCGCTTGCGCATCCGACACCTTGCCGACCTTGCCGTCGCCCATCCAGCGGGCGATGCTGTCCTTGTCATCGTGCGAAATGCGCACGGCAACGTCGACCAGGTCGAGGTCGGCGCTGACGAACACCACATTGCCTTGGGCAAAATGGCGCTCCAGTTCGGACCAGGGCAGGCGCGCCGTTTCCAGGTTGATCTTGGCGCGCAGTTCGGTGTCGTTTTCAGGCTTGGTATTCATACAGTTACTCAATAGTTCAGGTGGAGTCGATCGTAAAACGATGGTTCAGATAATATCGACGACGGGGGTAGGCGAGCCGGACCAGGTAAGGCGGTAGACCTGTCCCTTGCGTACATTGCCGACCAGGGCGGGGCGGAAACATGCGAGGCAGGTGCCTTCGGGATGCCGCACGCTCGGGTAAATCACGCCCATCGAACCGCTCTCGAGCAGTTGCGTGGCGAGGTCCTGGGAGTCGATGTAGCTGGTCGGATCGAGATACATCGCAAAGGCATCGACCCCGCGAATGTCGTGGAACGTGCTCGTAAAGTCGGCGATCAGCGCCTGATACGTCACGCTGTCGTCGAAGCGGCCAATTTCCTGGTATTCCACGGTCTTGTGGAAAGTGATCTCGGCAAGGGCGGTCTCGGCCTCGAAGGCACAATACCAGGCGCCGCGTTCGCCATCGTTGAAACGGCTGCCTTCCGGGCGCGGATAGGTGTAGGCCGCGTTGATGATGCGGAAATTCGGCACGCCGAAGACCAGCTCGTCGACGCCGATGCCAGGCAGGCTGCCGTATTCGCCGCGCAGGCGTTCATTGGTGGCGTTATCGATATCGAACAGGTCGCGCAAGACATCACGATCCTCGGCCAGCGGGCTGAGCACGGAATCTTCCACATCGGCGAAGCGGGATGGGATCAGGCGGCAGGTGTCGAACTGCCGCAAATTGGTGAGCTTGGGAATGACCGTCAAGTCAGAGGCCTCCTCGGCGCGCGTCGAGCAGCTTGCGCACCGTTTGCATGGATAACAAGCCGCCCGCCAGCATTTGCGACAGGGGCGTGCGTCCGGCAAAGATAGGATTGGTATTCGGGAGGGTGACCCATTCGTCGGCAAGCTTGTCGCCGTACAGAATGTGAAGGGCTTTGTAGATGCCGAGCAGGTAGGAAATGCGGGTAATGCGGTCGACTTCGAGGACGCGGTCGGGGTTCTTTTTCCACTCATAGAAAGTGGAGGACGACATGCCGCCGAGCAGTTCGCGGGCATCTTCGTCGCGCAACTTCCAGGCGGTCATGAGGGCAAAAAAACCCTTGAGCGCGGATTTGGACAGGCGCTCCCGCTCCGCTCGCGCGTTCAGGTCGATGAGCACGGCCGGCTCGAAACGACTTTTTGGATATGCGAAGGCAAGATTCATGATGGGCTCCGGTTATGGAGTATTTATACTCTATCTTCGTGTCGTGTGCAAGCCAATCGCCATCAAACTGTTCATGAGCTTGCACAAAGAATGACTGTTTCTGTTCGGCTCGCCTGTGCGCGGTAACGCGGCCGCGCTGACAGGCAGCACAACAGCCGCAGCAAGACTTGCAGACAGGAGCAACATTGTTTTTCTTTCAAATTGACGAAGCCTCATAATATCGCCAATTTCTCCCTGTGTGGTGTCAAGCAGACGTGTCCAAGATTCCTCGCCCTATCCCCGAAGCGCATACCCCCCGCGTCGTCAATCAACCATTTGCCGATGGCCGAGGGGCGCCTGGCCACGACGAACCGGATCACTGGGTTCTCGAATCGCGGGAAGCAACCGAGGATGACCGTGTGGTAATGGCCAGGGCTGCAGCCTTTATTTACGGCGTCGTTGCACTTGCGCTGGCGAAACTCTTGTCGGTGCTTCTGGAGTTCATCGTGGGCGAAAACAGCGTCACGCAGGCAATCTGGATCGTCGCCGTTCCTGCGGGCGCCGTGTGGGGTTACAGGAAGCAAAAGGCGAAGCCGGGCCAGGTCTGGACATCGCGTGAATGGATCGATTTCGGGAACCGTACGTGGAATACGCGCAGGCACTACCCCGACGGCAGCAAACCGCTGGAATCGAGGACGCTTCCGCTGAAGGCCGTCGCGGCGGTATCCCGCGCGGAAATGTATGAAGATGGGATGGGCTACACAAGCTTGTTGAGTGAGGTGAACAATCTGGTCCGTTATCGGCAGCCCTGGCCGTTGACGCAGGTGGAGCACTTCGACACCGAGAAGGAGTGCCTTGCATTTACCCAGGCCATGGCGGCGCGTTGTGCAATTTCGTGCTGGCAGTTCAGGGAGGCAGAGCTTGAAGGTGGCGAGGCGATGCTGGAAAAGCTGTCTTGAGCTGCGGGCGTGGAACACCAAAGCCCGTGTGCTTGCACGCCCCATGATTGAACATCCCCACAAGACCATGTCGGATGACGCACCAGTGAGTAGCGACGGGCTGGATGCCGTCGGCGTGCCGGACGACCATGCCCCCGGTGAGGAGGGGCGTGCCGGCGTATCTTTTCCGGACCCGAGCGAAGGCCAGCGCTGGGAGCTGGAGTCGAAGGAATGGACGCTCAAGGAACATTCAGCCGATGCGATGTTAGGCGCCGTGATCTACGCCGTGGCGGGTGCCGTCCTGTTGCTTGCTCCCTTCGGCGGGCTTTCCAACATCATCTGGCGAAAGGACATCCTTTTCTCGCTGTACCTTGCCTGCATCGTAGGGGTGGGCATATGGGCTTACGTGGTGGCACGCTTTAAAGAAGGGTCCGTATGGGAAACGAAGACATGGATCGATTTTGATGACCGCAGCTGGAACAAGTACATCCGCTACACCGACGCAAGCATGCCGAACGAGGACACCAGGTTGGCATTCGCGGATCTGGCATTGATTTGCGATGACCACATCTATGGCGAAGGGCCGGACGAAGTCCAATATTATTCCGTTGCCTTGTGCCGTGCATGGGATGTGAAAAATAAGCGAATCGCGCGCCCGCCGCCTCAGCTGAGCTTACTCAGGCGTTTTCGGAGCGAGCAAGAGAGTCTCGATTTCGCCGCCGCGATTGCCGGGCGTAGTGGTATCGCATGCTGGAAGCTCGACTGGAGCCGGCTCAGCGCCACAGGGACGTGCGTGACCCGGCTGTTTTGAGGGCGCGCACGCCGACGTCGGCCTGTTCAAGCGAACTTAAGCCGGCTCGGCGTGTTCGACTAGCAGTTGCACCCGCGTGACGCCGTTGTATTCGTTGGCGTCGAGGCGGAATGCCACGCGTGCGCGCTCGCCGACCGAGGCGGTGTGGCCGAACCAGATGGCGTCGTAACGCTGGCCGTTGCGCTCAAGCTGGAGCTTGAGATGGCGCTCTTTCAAAATGCGCTGGCTGACCACCCGGAACTCATCGCAAAACACCGGCGGCGCAAAGCCCTGGCCCCACACCTGACCATCCATCAGGCCGATGAATTCGGTCGTGTAGTAGGCGTCTTCCAGCGGACCGTCGGTTTCGATGATGCGTTCGAGCTGCTGCGTGTTGAGCCAGGCGCGCCCGACTTCCTCGAACGCCGCGGAAAAGGCCTCGAACGCATCGGCGCGAATGGTCAGCCCGGCCGCCATGGCATGGCCGCCGAATTTATCGATCAGGCTTGGTGCGCGCTTCGATACCAGGTCGAGCGCGTCGCGCAGGTGAAAGCCCGGAATCGACCGTCCCGAGCCCTTGATCCAGCCTTCCGCACCCGGCGCGAAGGTGATCGTCGGGCGAAAGAATTTTTCTTTCAGGCGCGAGGCGACAATGCCAATGACGCCCTGGTGCCAGGATTCGTCGAACACGCTGATCGTGTTGCTGTCGGCCGGCTCGTAGGCGTCGAGGTGCAGCAGGGCCGTATCCTGCATGTCGGCCTCGATTTCGCGGCGCTTCAGGTTGATTTCGTTGAGCTGCTGCGCGATGGCCCAGGCGCGTCCGTCGTCGTCGGTGACCAGGCACTCGATCCCGAGCGACATGTCTTCCAGGCGCCCGGCGGCATTGAGGCGCGGACCGAGCGCAAACCCCAGGTCGAACGGCGAGGCGCTGCGTGCTTCGCGTCCGGCCACGCGGAACAGCGCGGCCACGCCGGGGTGCATGCGGCCCGCGCGCATGCGCTTGAGACCCTGCGCCACCAGAATGCGGTTGTTCGAGTCGAGCCGTACCACGTCGGCCACGGTGCCCAGGGCGACCAGGTCGAGCAGGCTGTCCAGCTTGGGCTGGGTCTGGGCATCGAATACGCCGCGTTTGCGCAGTTCGGCGCGCAGTGCGAGCAGCACGTAGAACACCACGCCAACACCGGCCAGGTGCTTGCTGGGAAAGCCGCATTCGGGCTGGTTCGGATTGACGATCACGCGCGCTTCCGGCAGTGTATCGCCGGGAAGGTGGTGGTCGGTGACGACAACGTCGATGCCGCGCCGCTTCGCTTCCAGCACGCCGTCGATGCTGGCAATGCCGTTGTCGACGGTGATGATGATATCCGGCGCCTTTTCGCGCGCGGTCAGTTCCACGATTTCGGGCGTGAGGCCGTAGCCGTACTCGAAGCGGTTGGGGACGATGTAGTCGACCGTGGCACCCATCGCGCGCAGGCCGCGCAGGGCGACGGCGCAGGCGGTGGCGCCGTCGCAATCGTAGTCGGCCACGATGGTCATTTTTTTGGCGGCCTTGATGGCGTCGGCCAGGAACACGGCGGCGGCGTCGATGTGCAGCAGGCCGGCGGGCGCCATCAGGCTGCCCAGCTCACTCGATAATTCGCGCGCGTCGGTCAGGCCGCGCGCGGCGTACAGGCGCGCGAGCACGGGATGCACGCCGGTCTGGCGCAGCATTTCGGACGTACGGAAAGAGCAGGGGCGAGTGGTGATACGGGTCATGGCAGCAGTCTGTCTAAGGTCGGGCGGCGCCAGAAGGCGCGTTGCGAAAAGCGGGTGGTGGTAAAAGCGGTCTGGCGGGTGCGGTGGTTCAGGACCAGTTGCATCTGCTTGACGCGGCCGTCCTTGAGCGCGGCCAGCGCAGGGGCGAAGGTGGACTGCTCCAGGCGGTGCATGTGCTGCAGCCAGCCTGCCCAGTCGGTGGCCATGGCCGCCTCGCTCAAGGCGTCGCAGATCAGGATCGATTTCCCGGCCATTGCGTCGATCGATGTGATGGCCGCGGCCTGCGGATGCCCGGTCAGCGCCGTCATCCACTGCGGGGCTTCACTGGTGGCCAGCGCGGAGGCGTCGACCTTGGCGCCGGCCGGGGAGGCGCCCCATGGCCAGAAGGAGTTGATCGCCGCCAGGCCGCGCGCTTCGCGTTCGGTGTTGACGGGATGCTCGAACCACAGCATCTGCACTTCGTTTTGCAGCTTGCGGAACGCGCGCGCCGGCGGGCCCTTGGGCATCCAGTCGGTCAGGTTCAGGCCGACGGCCGAATCGGGTGTCGATGTCTCCAGGTCGGCCCAGTCGTCGGCGCGCATGAACCAGGTGCCGGCGTCGCCGTACAGCAGCGTCATTCCGGATTCGTCGAAGTAAGGCTTGGCGATGTCGAACAGGACGCGTCCGTGCGCCTCGGACAACTGCAGGCGGCGCATGTCGGCTATCAGCAAATGGCTGCGGGCGATCTGGGTGTGGGCCGGGTGGACGATGAACCAGGTGCCTTCCGCCGGCGCCAGGCCGTAGCCGTTCATGACAGTGCTGGCAAATGCCGGTTTGCCGTCGCCGGACGCCGCCAGCGCGCGTGCCAGCCAGGCTTCATGGGGCAGGGCGCGCAGGTCCTCATCGACCGGCAGTTGCTGGCGGGACGTGGTGCGGCTGATGAGCGCAGCCAGCGCGGGCGCCTGCAATGCGCGGATTAAATCGGGGGCGAGCTCGGGAGGGGGCAAGGCGAACGGCAGGACAAGCGAAATTTGGGTCATCCAGCATTGTAGGACAAAACGGCACGACCGAAAATCCTGGCGCGTCGGCGAATGGCGGCGAGCGGGCCAAGGATTGCATCACGGCCAGGGATAAAACGGGCGCCTGAGCACATCTGTGTCATCAGCCAGCAAGCGGGGGACGCTCGCTGCGCCATCGGATGAGTGCGCTTGGTTTGAATGTAATGCTAAAATTTAGATAACATTTTTTCTCGATAAGGGGGCATCGATGTTGTTCAATACCAGTTTTGTGCGCGCCGTTGGCGTTGTCTTCGCTGCCGGAGTGAGCCTGCACAGCGCCGCCATGGCGCAGGAAAAGGGAGTCGGCGCCATTTCCGTGACCAGGGAAGCCATCGAAGTCAGTGGCAACGGCCATCAGCGTACGTTCCCATGCAATGGGCGCAAGGCGGTGGTTGAAGGGTCCGACCACGTTATCACTTTTACAGGTGTGTGTGCGAGCCTCGACGTTTCGGGCGGGAATAACAGCGTTACCGTGCAACTTGCGCCGCAGGGTTCCCTGACGGTAGCCGGTGCCGACCATAAGGTGCGTTGGCGCTCCACGGGCGAGCCGGCCCAGGACCTGAGTGGGGCAAATAACCAGGTCGTCAAGCTGCCGGTGAAACGATAGATTGCTCGGCGCAGCGAAAGCGGATTCGTACATGGGTAACGGTCATGCCCGTCGGTGAAGCATGAAAGTTGTCAAATCCACATTGTGGTAATATAATTCCGACAACGATTTCTTGAAAGGGTTGTGATGTCATTACGTGTCCTGATTACATTAGGTATGGCGGCCGTTGCCGCCTTTGGTGCAGCTGGCGCCGCGGTTGCTGACGAAGACAGTGTTGGCGCCGTTGCGTCGGGCAAGGACAAGGTTCAAGTCAGCGGCAATGGGCATCAACGTGCATTCCCGTGCGATGGCCGCCGCGCGGTCATCGAAGGAACCGACAACGTGATTACGTTCTCGGGCGTGTGCTCCGCGCTGGAAGTGTCCGGCTCGGGCAATTCCGTCACGATTCAACTGGCCCCGAAAGCGCCCCTGACCGTGGAAGGCGTGAATAACAGCGTCCGCTGGCAATCCACCGCCGAACCCAAAAAGAACATTTCAGGCGTGAATAACCGGGTCGTCAAGGTACCGGCCGGGGGGTAAGCACGTGTAACGCTGCCGTCGACAGCGCTGGCGACCGCGGCAGCGAACGCAACCGCCGCAACGAACGCGACCGGCACAGCGCACCCAGCCGCCGTAGCGCACCCATGCGCTACGGCCAGAATGTGCCCAATGATCGTGCCGTTTGAACCGCTTGCATTGGTCGCGCCGGTTGCGTCGGCCGCAGGGGCGCGCACCGGTCACAGCAGTCGCATCTGGCGCACCAGTCACCGCGAAAATCCGCAAGCGCCCCGTCGTTGGTCCGCTGTATTAAGGAGGCGGCGGCGACTGCAACTGTGACTGCGACTGCGCCGGCAGTTCGTCGACCTCCACATCCCCGTAAGTCAGCCCGATAGCCTCTTCATACCACGTTTGGGTCAGCGCCAGATGCTCGCGTTCTTCGTTCAGCGCCTGTGTAAAACGGTCGACCATGTCCGATAATTCGTGCTCGTCCGCCAGCGCTACCAGGGTTTCCCAGCCTGCCTTGTCGCTTAGCTCTGCTGTTACGATGGCGTGCAGCGACTGTGCAATGCTGGTACGCGGGTCGTTCAATACCTGCACCAGCCCGAGCGACTCCACCCCCACCAGATCGGCACTGGGCGTTTGCGACGTCGGATCGCCCCCCAGCGATTCGATCGCATCGGCCAGCATCAGGAAATGGCGCGCTTCGTCGGCGCGTATCTGCTCCAGGTCTTCGATTGTCATGCTGATTTCACCTGCCAGCATCACCTCGCACTTGGTAATCAGCGCATCGTACAAACGCGTTCCGGTGCGCTCGTAGGCCAGCCGTTCGCCCAGCTTGTCGAGCAGGATTTGCGGACTCTCGCCTTTGAGCATCGACACCCCCATCGTCACCGCACCGGTGATGGTGCCGGGCAGGGGCACCGATCCCAGCGCATCCGCATTGGCGATGTACTCGCTGCGTAGCTCGGCCAGCGCCATTTCGTCGACGCCATCGCTGTCCATCAGAGCCGGCTCAATATCCTGCATGGCCTTGCTGTCGATGGGCGACATCTGGATACCCGTGCGGTTCATTCCTACGTGTTCAGTCTGTATTTCGGTCTGTATATTACTCATGGCTTGTCTCCTCTTCCCAAATACGCTCAAGGCGCGGCGACGCCGGCGGCGGCCAGCATGCCTCTGCGAGTGAGCTCGGTTCCCGGGCGCCAGATATACCCGGCGGCGACCATGTCGCTCGGTGAACCATCGGCGTTGACCATGCTGCGGTAGTTGAGCGAGAGCGGGCTTTCGAACTCCTTGCCGACAAAGCGGGTGCCGTCGGTCCGCAGGTCGACCTCGCTGGCCAATACCTTGCGCACGAAGTCGCGCTGGCTGTGCAAGGCGAGCGGGCCGGCAAAATCGCTCGTGACGATTTCAGCCGGGTCGCGCCGCTCGAATTGCTTGAGCGCCTCGCACACCATGTTGAAATGCCCCAGTTCGTAGTCGAGAAAGCGCTCCCAGACCGCCCGGATGTGGTGATTGGTTTCCTGCTCGACGCAGCTGTAATAGGTGTAGCACTCGGCCGCCTCGTGCAGCAGCCATTGCTCGATCCAGGATTCGCCAGGATCAAGCATGGATTCGTACTGGGTCACGTGCTGCTCTTCGACCGACGCGATTTCGGCATACAGCTGGCGTGCCAGCGGGTCGGAGAACAGGGGGCCGATGTTCTGATAATAGTCGTGCGTCTGGTATTCGCTTGAAACGATGGTCAGCGCGTTGATCTTGGTCTGGAAGGCGGCCGTGCGGGCGTTGTAGGGTTCGCGCAGCTCATCCTCGGGCGCGCGGTGGTGCTCGGCCGTCGGGCGGCCGGGCAAAATATCCGTATAGCTCTGCAGGATATTGTTCGCGTCCTTGCCCTCCAGCCGGTCCAGCAGGGCCGAATAGCGGTACAGGTGATCGAAGTCTTCCAGCAGGCCGAAGCGGTAGACCTGCGCCAGGTACGGGTCTGGCTCGCTCTGCGCGACGGCCGCGGTGACCTCGATGGCAACCTGCTCGTAGGCGACCGTCGTTTCCAGCGGCGAATGGTCGGCTGCGATGAGCCAGTTGACCAGGGTGGCCTGGTGTTGCTCGGTACGCCGCACCTTGGCCAGCGGCAGGCGCAGCTCGCGGTTGAAGCGGGCTGCCAGATGGCCGAAACGCAATGCTTCGGTCTCTAGCCCGTTAACGAGGATGACCCGGATGCGCGTGAATGCGTCGTCGTCGAGCTTGCTGATCGGTTTTTGCACCAGCTCGCGCCAGGTGAAGCGCTGCTTGTCGATATCGACGCCTTTTGAATCGAAAAGACTGAATGCCATGATTTGCCTCCATTCTGCGGTAATGCGTTGGAGTGCTCACAAAGCGCCAGGTTCAAAGTTTTTTGTAAAAACCACGGCGGCAACGTGTGATTCAATTGTGGCAACCCTGCCCGGGACGCGCTTTGTGTGGCAAACTGCGCACTTGCAATCAATCACTGCCGGGGCACATGAGCATCATCCACAACTTACCGTACGAATGGCTGGTCGGCCTGCGCTACACGCGTGCCGGCAAGCGTAGTGGCCGCAACAGCTTTATCTCGTTCATTTCCCTTATTTCCGTCTCCGGCATCGCCCTCGGCGTGGCAGCGCTGATCGTCGTGCTGTCGGTGATGAACGGCTTCCAGAAAGAAGTCACCGACCGCATGCTGTCGGTGCTGGCCCATATCGAAGTGTTCGACCCGCGCGGCACCATGCCCAACTGGCAGGCGGCGATGCAGGACGCGTTCAAGAACCCGGCGGTCAAGGGCGCCGCGCCGTTCGTCGAAACCCAGGGCATGCTGCTGCGCGATGGCGTGATGCGTCCGGCCGTCATCCGCGGCATCCTGCCGCTGGAAGAACACAAGGTGTCCGATGCGGCCGGCCAGGTGCGCCAGGGCAGCCTGTCCGCGCTGGTGCCGGGCCAGTTCAACATCGTCATGGGCTACGCGCTGGCGCGCTCGCTCGGCATCGGCATCGGCGACAAGGTGACCATGCTGCTGGCGCAGGCCCAGACCACGCCGGCCGGCATGCTGCCGCGCACGCGCTCGTTCACGCTGGTCGGCATTTTTGAAGCCGGCCATTACGAATATGACGCCAGCTTCGCTTTTGTGCACCTGGAAGACGCGCAGAAGATGGAGCGGCTCGACGCACCATCGGGCCTGCGCCTGCGCATCGCCGACATGCACGCCGCGCCCGCTGTGGCGCAGGAACTCAAGGCGAGCATGCCGGGCGGCTTGCGCATCCGCGACTGGTCCGAGCAAAATGCCACCTGGTTCGCCGCCGTGCAGACCGAGAAAAAAATGATGTTCGTCGTGCTGACCCTGATCATCGCGGTGGCCGCCTTCAACCTGATCGCCACGCTGGTGATGACGGTGACCGAAAAGCAGGCCGACATCGCCATCCTGCGCACGCTCGGTTCGTCGCCGCGCTCGATCATGAAGATCTTCATGATCCAGGGTGCGCTGGTGGGGCTGATGGGGACCCTGGCCGGCGTCGGCCTGGGCGTGCTGGTGGCGCTGAACATCGATGTCATCGTCCCGTTTATTGAACGTTTATTAGGAGTACAGTTTTTGCCCAAGGATATCTACCTGATCAGCGCCTTGCCGTCCGATTTGCGCTGGCCCGACGTGGCCAAGATCGGCGGCGTGGCCGTCGTCCTGTCGTTTGTCGCCACGCTCTACCCGAGCTACACGGCGTCGCGCGTCAAACCTGCGGAGGCGCTGCGCTATGAGTAATCTGAACAAACCCGGCGACGCGCCGGTTCTCGCCTGCCGTGGACTGGGCAAGACCTTCACCCAGGGCACCTATTCGGTTCCGGTGCTGACCAACGTCGACTTCAGCATCTACCGCGGTGAACGCGTGGCGATCGTCGGCGCATCCGGATCGGGCAAATCGACCCTGCTGCACCTGCTGGGCGGCCTCGACACGCCGACCACCGGCTCGGTGACCTTGCTGGGCAAGGACTTCGCCAGTCTGTCGGAAACCGCGCGCGGCGACCTGCGCAACGAGGCGCTCGGCTTCGTGTACCAGTTCCACCATCTGCTGCCCGAATTTTCGGCGCTCGACAACGTCGCCATGCCGCTGCTGATCCGCCGTGAAAAGCGCGCGACCGCCATCGACAAGGCGCGCGCCGTGCTCGAACGCGTGGGCCTGGCCAAGCGCGTGGTGCACGTGCCGGGCGAGCTGTCCGGCGGCGAGCGTCAGCGCGTGGCCCTGGCGCGCGCGCTGGTCACCCAGCCTGGCTGCGTGCTGGCCGACGAGCCGACCGGTAACCTCGATCACGCCACCGCGCAGCAGATTTTCGACCTGATGCTCGAACTGTCAAAAACGCTGGGCACCGCTTTCGTCATCGTTACCCACGATATCGAACTGGCGCGCCGTTGCGACCGCGTCCTGCGCCTGACCGAACACGGACTGCAACCGGCCGAACTGTGACCATGTGGATCGACACCCACTGCCATCTGGACGCGCATGAATTCGGCGCCGAGTCGCCGGACGTGGCGCGCCGGGCGGGCGAAGCAGGGGTGTCGATGATCGTCATTCCTGCAGTCGAACGGGGTAACTTCGACACCGTGCGCCAGTTGGCCGCCAGCGCGCCGAATGCCAGCTACGCGCTCGGCATCCATCCGATCTATGTGCCCAACGCGACGGAAGATGATCTGCTTGCGCTGCGCGCGGCGATGGAAGGGGCGATGGCCGACCCGAATTTCGTGGCCATCGGCGAGATCGGGCTCGATTTCTTCATTCCGATGCTGTGCGAACCGGCGATGCGCGAGAAGCAGGATCATTTTTTCCGCGAGCAGTTGCGCATCGCGCGCGACCTGGGCCTGCCGGTGCTCATGCACGTGCGCCGTTCGCAGGATCAGGTGCTCAAGCATGTGCGCCAGATCCGCCCGGCCGGCGGCATCGCACATGCGTTCAACGGCAGCTTCCAGCAGGCGCAGGTCTACATCGACCTGGGATTCAAGCTGGGATTCGGTGGCGCCATGACCTTTACGCGCGCCTTGCAGATCCGGCGCCTGGCGGCCACCCTCCCGCTTGAATCGATCGTGCTTGAAACCGATGCGCCGGATATTTCGCCGGCCTGGATTCATCCGGGCCGCAACAGCCCGGAGCAACTGCCAGCCATTGGCGCCGTGCTGGCGGAGCTGCGCGGATTGACGGTCGATGAAGTGCGCACGGCCACCTGTGCCAACGCACTGGCCGCGCTTCCACGCTTGCCGCTCCTGTAGTCGTCAGCGGGCGGTGATTCAGATGCCCTGGCCGCCGGAGACTTCGATGCGCTGGGCGTTGACCCAGCGGTTATTTTCCGACAGCAGGCTGGCGATCATCGGTCCGATGTCGTCCGGCAGGCCCACGCGGCCGAGCGCCGTCATGGCGGCGAAGGTCTGGTTCAGCTCCGGGTTGTCGCGCACCACGCCGCCACCGAAATCGGTCTCGATCGCGCCCGGCGCCACCGTGTTGACGGCAATGCCTCGGCCGCCGAATTCCTTTGCCATGTACACGCTGAGCGTCTCGATTGCCGCCTTCACCGCCGCGTAGGCGGCGTAGCCCGGGTAGGTCAGGCGCGTCAGGCCCGTTGACAGGTTGACGATGCGCCCGCCGTCAGCCATCAGCGGCAGCAGCGCCTGGGTGAGGAAATAGACACCCTTGAAGTGCACGTTCACCAGGCTGTCGAACTGCGCTTCGGTGGTTTGCTCGATCAGGGCGTAGTCGCCATGGCCGGCGTTGTTGACAAGGTGATCGAAGCTGTCGCGCTGCCAGGTGTCGCGCAGCGCGGTGCGCAGGTTCGCGGCGAACGGCGCAAACGTTGCGACACTGCCCATGTCGAGCTGGAAGGCAACGGCTTTGCGTCCCATCGCCTCGATCTCGGCCACCACGGCATGCGCCTCGTCGGCGCGCGACTGATAGGTGATGATCACGTCATTGCCGCCCCGGGCAATGCTCAAGGCGGTGTTGCGGCCCAGGCCGCGGCTGGCGCCGGTAACGATGGCAATCTTGGTCATGCTGAACTCCTGCTGTGTGGGGGAAGTTCATCTTAGGGCGCGAAGGCGCGGGCAACGTAGCCGGAACCTCGCGCTTGTTTGCCTAATCCTCCAGGTCGTGCCGGGAGCCGTCCGGAATCGGTTAGGATTGCGGCATGACCGACACCCTGCTCAATACCGTTCGCCGCTACGTCGAAGCGCACGCCGACGCCGCCGGCCTGGCGCAAACGCCCATCGCCGGCCTGATGACGATCCGCTCGACCTCGCCCAGCGGCTTGCTGCATGCGATCGCCCGGCCGCTGGTCTGCCTTGTACTCCAGGGGAGCAAACAGGTCGCGATGGGGAACGATTGCGTGACCTACAACCCCGGCGACTCCCTGCTCATTACGGCGGACGTGCCGACCGTCAGCCAGGTCACGCGCGCCAGCGTGGACGCACCCTACATTTCGCTGGTGCTGGACCTGGACCCGGCCGTTCTGGCCGAACTGACCGCGCAGATGATGGCGCTGCCGCGTGTCGACGGCGCTCCCGCCGAACCGACCGATGCCGAGGTGGCCGATACGGCGCTGCGGCTGATGCGCCTTCTCGAACGGCCGGCGTCCGTGCCGGTGCTGCATGGGCAGCTGGTGCGCGAGCTGCATTACTGGCTGCTGGCGGGACGGCACGGGGCGGCCATCCGCCGGCTGGGCGGGCCGGACGGGCATGCGCAGCGGGTGGCGCGCGCGGTCGCGCTGCTGCGGGCCGAATTCGCGCAGCCGCTGCCGGTCGAGCGCCTGGCCGCCACTGCCGGGATGAGCCCATCGTCGTTCCACCATCACTTCCGCGCGGCGACGTCGCTCTCGCCGCTGCAATTCCAGAAGCACTTGCGGCTGATCGAGGCGCGCCGGCTGATGATGTCGGACGGCGTGTCGGCCAGCAGCGCGGCGTTTGCGGTCGGCTACGAGAGCGTGTCGCAGTTCACGCGCGAATATGGACGAATGTTCGGCTTGCCGCCGATGAAGGATGCCGAAGCGATGGGGCAGCGGACGCACGCGCCGGGGTAAGCGCAGAACGTGCTAAAGTGGTCTTAATGTCAGCATTGCCTAAATAACATTAGTCCCATCCGTCGACTGGTCAATCCGGGAGCAATCCGTGAATCCCTTACGCGTTTTGAAGTGGAGTATTTGCCTGCTGCTTGCCGTGTGCGTCAGCGCTTGCGCAGCCGGTAACGAGCAGCCGATCGTGCTGCGTACGGCGACGGGGGAGATCGCCGGCACCTTGGCACTGCCCAAGGGCGCCGGACCGGTGCCGGTCGCGCTGATCATCGCCGGTTCCGGTCCGACCGACCGTGACGGCAACGGCCCCGGATTCAGGAACGACAGCTTGCGCCTGCTTGCGCCTGCTTGCGCAAGGTCTTGCCGACGCGGGCGTGGCGAGCGTTCGTTTCGACAAGCGCGGCGGCTGGCCCCAACGAGGCGGACCTGCGCTTCGAGACGTATATCGACGACGCCACTGCCTGGCTGGCCATGCTCAAGGCCGACAAGCGCTTCTCAAGCGTCAGCGTGATTGGTCACAGCGAAGGCGCCCTGATTGGCATGCTGGCTGCCAAGGCCAGTAATGCGCACGCCTATGTGTCGCTTGCCGGTGTGGGACGCGGTGCGTCGGCCGTGCTGCGCGAGCAGCTTGCGCCGGCATTGCCACCGCCGCTGGCGAAGGAAAGCGAGCGCATTCTGGTGGCGCTGGAGGGCGGGCGCGCGGCCGGCAATGTGCCGCCCGAACTGGCGGCGCTGTACCGCGCAAGCGTGCAGCCGTACCTCATTTCGTGGTTCAAGTACGTGCCTGCGACGGTCATCAAGGACCTGACGATGCCCGTGCTGCTGGTTCAGGGCACCACCGATCTTCAGGTCCCGCTCAGCGAGGCTGAACTGCTGCACAAGGCCCTGCCGGCCGCGCAACTGGTTGTGGTGCCGGGGATGAACCACGTGTTGAAGGACGCACCGCCTGATAAGGAGCGCCAGGTCGTGACCTACACCGACCCCAAGTTTCCGCTCGCGCCAACGCTGGTTCCGACGATTGCCGGCTTCTTGCGCAAGGCATCGAAAGACTGACGCGCGCCAAGGTGCGGTGCTGCGCCCAATGGCATGCTAGGGGTTTTGTCCACGCCTCCGGGGAGCCATGCGCGCCGCCATTCTGGGATTTGCCTGTGGCGCCGCCGTGCTGCAAATCCAGGCGGTGCTGCCATCGCCATCGACCATCGCGGCGCTTGCCGTTATCGTGGTCCTGCTGTGCTTTTTGCGTGGTGTTGCAAGGTTGGCGCTGGCCGGTGCGCTGGCCGGTTTCTGCTGGGCCGCGCTGGCCGCTCATCTGGCGCTGGCGCCGGAACTGGCCAAGGCCGACGAGGGCCGCGACATCACGCTCGTCGGCATCGTCGACAGCCTGCCGTACCGGTTCGGTAACGGCGTTCGCTTCAATTTCAAGGTCGAACGGGTTCTCGACGCGCCGGTCGCGGTGCCGCCGCGCGTGTCGCTGGCGTGGTATGCCGGCTACCGCGATGCATTGCAGCCCATTGGCGACGTGCAGCCCGGCGAGCGCTGGCAGCTGGTCGTGCGCCTGCAACGCCCGCACGGCAATGCGAACCCGCACGGCTTCGATTACGAAGCATGGCTGCTGGAGCAGGGCGTGCGCGCCACCGGCTACGTACGGCCGGAAGGCGGCAGGAACCGGCGTCTCGACGGTTTCGTTTTCGGTTTGTCGAACGTGATTGAACACTGCCGGGCCACGCTTCGCGAACGTATCCTGCGCGCGCTGCCGGAAAAGGAATATGCCGGCGTGATCGTCGCGCTGGTCGTCGGCGACCAGCGCTCGATCGGCCAGGCCGACTGGGATGTATTCAACCGCACCGGCGTCGGCCACCTGATCTCGATCTCCGGCCTGCACATCACTATGGTGGCGGGGCTGTTTGCGTCGCTCGCCTCGGCGCTTTGGCGCCGCTCGTTCTTCACCGGCGCGCAGTTGCCGCTGCTGATGCCGGCGCAGAAGGTGGCCGCGTTGACAGGCGCCGCGGTCGCGCTGCTGTACGTGCTGCTGGCGGGCTTCGGCGTGCCGGCGCAGCGCACCTTGTATATGTTGATCGTTGTCGCCGCCGCACTCTGGTTCGGCCGGCTCACGCAGGTGTCGCATGTGCTGTGCATGGCGCTTGGCCTGGTCGTCGTGCTCGACCCTTGGGCAATCGCCTCACCCGGCTTCTGGCTGTCGTTCGGCGCCGTGGCGGCCATTCTGTTTGCGACCACCGGCCGCACCGTCGTCAGGCAATCGCGCTGGCGCGGCATGCTGCTAGTGGGTGCGCATACGCAGTATGTGGTCACGCTCGCGCTGGTGCCGCTGACGATGCTGCTGTTCGCGCAGGTGTCCATTATCAGCCCGCTGGCCAATGCGCTGGCGATTCCGCTTGTCAGCTTCGTCGTCACGCCGCTCGCGCTGGCGGGCAGCATGCTGCCGGCACCCGTGTCTACCTTGCTGCTCAATGTCGCGCACTACGCCGTTCAGGCGCTGGCTTGGGTGCTCACGTGGTGCTCGGGACTGCGCTTTGCGGTGTGGAGCGCACCGGCGCCCGAGCCCTGGCTGTTCGTGTTCGCGGTGATCGGCACCTTGTGGATGCTCGCTCCGCGCGGCTGGCCGCACCGCTGGACCGGGCTTGCCGCATGGCTGCCGCTGCTGACCGCGCAACCGACCGCTCCGGCGCCTGGCGAGGTGCTTGTTACCGCGTTCGACGTGGGGCAGGGCATGGCAGTGCTGATCGAGACCGGTACGCATCGCCTGCTGTACGACACCGGGCCCGCGTACACTCCCGAGTCGAACGGCGCGAACCGGGTGATCCTGCCGTACCTCAAGGGGCGCGGCATCGGCTTTCTGGATGGCGTTGTCGTCAGCCACAGCGATATCGACCACGCCGGCGGTGGGCGCACGTTGCTCGGTGCGGTCAGGGTCGGTTGGGTGTCGTCGTCGCTGTGGCCAGATCATCCGATCGTCAAGGCCGCGCCGCGCCATATCCGCTGCACCGGCGGGCAGCAGTGGACCTGGGATGGGGTGCGCTTCGAGATGCTGCATCCGACCGTGGAAAGCTATGCGGATACCAGTCTGAAACCGAATGCGCGCGGCTGCGTGCTGCGCATCACGGCCGGCGGCCATGCCATTCTGCTGGCGGGCGACATCGAGGCCGCGCAGGAGGCGCAGCTGGTCGCCGAGTCGGCGCCGCTGCTGCGTGCCGACGTCTTGCTGGCGCCGCATCACGGCAGCGGCACGTCGTCGACGCCGGCGTTTTTGGCCGCCGTGCAGCCACGCCTGGTGCTGTTCCAGGTCGGTTATCGCAACCGCTACCACCATCCCAAGACGGAGGTGGTGGAGCGCTATGAAAAACTCGGCATCGAACGCTTGCGCACGGACGAATCGGGAGCGATCATGCTCGACTCGGCCAGCGGCTTCGTACCGGTCGAATATCGCCGCGCGCGTGCGCGTTACTGGTATGGCAAATAGGTCCTCGTCTTCATGGCCGATCATTCCTGGGATGAGCGCACAAATAGGACGTTCCCGCTTAAAAGTTTTGTCAGTGGCAGTCCAAACATGGCCTTGAAAGCAGCGCTCAGGTGGGCGGAGCTTGAAAAACCCGCTTCATGTGCCGCTTGCGTGAGCGTCCTGCCGTCCAGCACATTCGATATGGTGGCCTGAAGCCTGGCCCACAAGCGATAGCGGCGAAATGACACACCTGTCTGCTCCTTGAAAAGGTGCTGAAACCGGGAGGAAGACAGACCTACGTGGCGCGCATGCCCCGCTGCGTCCGTTTCCGCCGCTGGCGACGCCAACAACGCGCCCGCCACTTTCCGGATCCGCGCATCCGTGCCCGCGGGATACAGGGACAGAAGGGCCGCGAGCCGGTCGACTGTGGCCTGCCAGCCTTCGGCGCTGCGATCCATGCCAGCCAACAAGGCGATGAGCGCATCTTCGTTGTCGAGGTCGAAGCCAACCTTCCCGACGCGACGACGGCACCGTCCATGGAGCGACTTCAGATCGTTACTTAACGCGTCGACATACAAGAAAGCGTATTGCGCCCCTGGCGTTGCCAGCAGGTGCAATTGGTTCGGTTCGATCAGCGCGGTTCGACAGTTCACGAAGCCGCGACCGGGGTCGGCTGGATCAAGCGCCACGCCCAGTGGCCCGTCCAGTCCGATTGCCAATACCGCCACGGCGTTTCGGTGTGCCGCAAGATGCAATGCCGGCCCGATGTACAGCGCACGCGCGTTCCAGCTGACCAGCAAAGGACGCGCCTGCGGGCAGCTTGTTTTTGAAAGCGCCGCGAACGGGCCGTCGTTAGAATCGTTCACTTCGACTACCCCACCGATCAAGGAAAATACGATGCAACGGCTTATCCCTGCCATGCTGATCATCGCCGCACTCATTCACCTCATCCCTGTGACAGGCGTGCTTGGTGAATTGCATCTCGCTCAGCTATACGGAGTGCGTATCCAGGACCCGAACTTGCTCATCCTGATGCAACATCGGGCCGTCATGTTCGGCCTCTTAGGATTACTCCTGGTGTCCGCAGCGCTCATTCCTGCATGGCGGCCTCTCGCGTATATTGCCGGGCTGGTTAGCGTAACATCGTTCGTGATGGTTGCGTGGTCGGTAGGAAACTATAATGATTCGATAGGGCGGGTGGTGATGGCCGATATTGCCGTAACCGCTTGCCTGCTCGTCGCGCTTGCCATCGATTACTGGCCTGGCCGTTTTTCAACGGCTTGATACCTGGCGTTTCGATCTCGCCAAATTAATGGAGCAGCGGCAGTACGATATCGACGCGCAGCCCGCCGCCTTCGCGGTTGCTGGCCCTGATCGTGCCACGATGGGCGTCGATCACGCGCTGCGCAATCGCCAGGCCCAGTCCATGCCCGTCGACGTTGTTACCGGCCGCATTCGAGCGGAAGAACGGCTTGAAGATCGACGCCAGGTCCTTGTGCGCCACGCCCGGCCCGCAGTCGCATACCGACAATTCCAGGCGGTCGGCGTCGGCGCTGATGCCGATCTCGATCACGCCACCTTCGCTACTGTGCTTGATGGCGTTGCGGATGACGTTCTCGATCGCGCTCCACAGCAGGTCCGGCGCGCCGCGCACGGTGACTACCGCCTGCCCCGACAACGCAATGCGGCGGCCGCACTGCTCGGCCTCGAAGCGCGCATCGGTCACGATGTCGTCGATCAGGTCCATGAACGAAATGTCTTCATAGCGCGGCAGCGCGGTCGATACTTCCAGGCGCGATAAGGTCAGCAGCTCGCCGATCAGCTTATCCATGCGCACGCTCTCGCGCTCGATGCGTTCGAGCGAGGCGCCGATCTTGTCGGGTTGCTGGTGCGCCAGCCCGATGGCGGCCTGCAGGCGCGCCAGCGGCGAGCGCAGTTCGTGCGAAACGTCGTGCAGCAGGTGGCGCTGGCCGTCCATCAGGGTGCGCAACTGGCGCTCATGCGGTCGAAGTCGCGTCCCAAATCATTGAGCTCGTCGCCGCGCACGCCCTTGACCTCCGCAAACCGGGGCGACAGATCGCCCGCGGCCGCGGCCTCGAACGCGCCGCGCAGGGCCCGGATCGGGCGCGAAAAATACCACGCCAGCAGGGCCGCGAACAACAGGCTGGCCAGCGTTGCGCCGGCCATCGTGATATATGGCAGCAGGTGGCGGTTCGGTGGCGGACGTCCCTGGTCGCCCGGTGCACCCGGGCGCGGGCCGGCGCCAAAGCCGCCGGGTGGCATCTGGCGTCGATCCGGCGGCCCGCCGCCCGCTCCGCGCTGATCGAGCCAGCGCACGAACACCAGGAAACGCGCGCCGTCCGGCGCCGTCAGGGTGCGCACCATATTGTGGCGCGCCGGATGCGCCAGCATCCGTTCGGCCTGGGCGCGCAGCGCGGGCGTGACGGTCCGGCCCAGCATTTCATGGCCATTCGCGTCGATGACGAAAATGCTGTGACGCGTGGTGCCGCCCACCAGTTCGCGCAATGCCGCGCTGCCGCCGAATTTGAGCGTGGCGGCCGCGCTGTCGATCATGAACTCGGCGGACGGCGCGGTATCGATGCCGCTCGCGCGGGGCGAATCGATGGCCGCCTGCGCGCGCGCCTGGTCGCGCAGCCAGAACACGGTGCCCACGCCAATGGTTGCCGCCAGCTGCGCCAGCAGTATCGACAAGAAGAACTTCCAGAACAGGCGGCCCATGCGCTAGTCGCGAATGAGCTGGTAACCGAGGCGGTACACGGTCTGCAGGCAGGAGCGGCCGTCGGCCAGGGTACCGAGCTTGTGACGCAGGCTGCTCAGGTGGACGTCGATATTGCGGTCGAAGCGCGCCATCGGCCGGCCCAAGCCCTGTTCCGACAGGTCGTTCTTGCTGACCGGCCGGCCCGCGTTGCGCGCGAGGACTTCGAGCAGGTTGAATTCGGTGCTGGTCAATTCCAGCGTAGCACCATCCCAGCTGGCACGGCGCTGCGCCGGCTGCATCGACAGCTTGCCGACGCTGATGGTGATGCCGTCGCCATCGCCGCGCGGCGCGTTGGTGCGGCGCAGAATGGCGCGAATGCGGGCCGTCAGCTCGCGCGGGGTGCAGGGTTTGGTCACGTAGTCGTCCGCGCCCAGTTCCAGCCCGAGAATGCGGTCGGTATCGTCGCCACGGCCGGTCAGCATGAGGACTGGCATGTGGCTGCGGGCGCGGATGCGGCGCAGCGTTTCCAGGCCATTCATATGCGGCATCATCACATCGAGCACCGCGATGGCGCTGCGCCCGGACAGCGCCTCGCGCGCGCCGGCCTCTCCGTCATGCGCGCAGCTGACCCGAAATCCTTCCTGCTCCAGGTATTCGCGGAACATCCCGACCAGTTCAACGTCGTCATCGATTAATAGCACTTGATTCATGCACCCATCATAGCAAACCGGGCGCCCCTGGTTGATCGCCGGGCGGATGCCTTTACGCGCTTTTACATGTCCCTGACACCGCTTTACATATCGCCCTCGCACAATGGAGTCCTTCGCAACGCACTGACAGGAACCACCATGAAAAACATACACCAACGTGTACTCGCCGTCTTGTTAAGCACTGCCTGCCTTGGCGCCTTTGCCGCGCCGGGGGAGGGCGGCCTGCCGCCACCACGCGGTCCGCTCTTCGGGCAGGGCGTCGAGCTCACGGACGCCCAGGAAGACAAGGTTTTCGCCATTCTGCATGCACAGAAACCGAAGCGCCGCGAGCACGCGCGCACCTTGCATGATTCGCAAGATGCCCTGCGCGCCCTCGGTAACGCGGAGCAGTTCGACGACGCCAAAGCGTCTTCCCTGGCGCAGGCCGCCGGCAAGGCGCTGGCCGCACTGGCCCTGCTCGACGCCCGCACCGACGCCCAGGTGCGCGCCGTGCTCACGCCGGAGCAGCGCAAGCAGTCCGCCGATGATCGTCCGCGCCGCCAGCCACGTTCCTGATCCCCGGGGTAAGCGCGAAGTTCGACAGCGCGGGAGCTGCCGGCAACCTGATAAACACTACCGCCTGATTCGGCACAAGGAGGACTACACCATGGACCACCACGACCACGATCACAGCCTGGCCCAGGACATACAAACCATGCTGGACATGACACTGAGCCGGCGCCAGGCGCTGCGCTGGATGTTCGCTTCGGCGGCGGCGTTGCCGCTGTCTGGGTGCGGAGGCGGTGGCGACTCGGGCGGCAGCACCCTGAGCACCACCCCGGCCGCCGCCGGCACCGGCACCACGCCCGCCACCGGCAGCAGCGGTTCCTGCGCCGTGATCCCCGAAGAGACGGGCGGACCGTATCCCGGCGACGGCACCAACAGCAGCGTCGGCGGCGTGGCCAATGCGCTGATCCTGGCCGGCATCGTGCGGCCCGATATTCGCGCCAGCATCGCCGGCGCCACCGGTGTCGCCGCCGGTGTGCCGCTGACGATCAAGCTGCAGATGGTGAACGTGAAGTCGAGCTGCGCATCGCTGGCCGGCGCCACCGTCTACCTGTGGCACTGCGACCGCGAAGGGCGCTATTCGATGTACACCAGCGGCGTCACCGCCGAAAATTACCTGCGCGGCGTGCAGGAAGCCGACGCCAGTGGCATGGTCACCTTCACCACGATCTTCCCGGGCTGCTACGCGGGCCGCATGCCGCACGTGCACTTCGAGGTTTATCCGAGCCTGGCGAAGAGCACCAGCGCGGCCAACCGGATCAAGACCTCGCAGTTCGGCTTTCCGACCTCGATGCTGTCCGACGCCTACGCCGCCACGGGTTACAGCGCCAGCGTGCGCAACCTGGCCAACATCACCTACGCGACCGACAACGTGTTCAGCGACGGCACGGCCCTGCAAATCGCCAGCGTGAGCGCCAGCGCGAGCCTGGGCTACGTCGCCACGCTGACAGTAGGGGTTTCCCTCTAATCCTGTATGGCCGGTCGCAGAATCGTCTTACAATCGAAAAATGACGACACCGATCCTCCATTTCTCGCACGGGAACAGCTTCCCGGCCGGTAGCTACCGCAAGTTCTTCGACCAGCTGCGCCCGGATTACGACATTCGCGCGGTCGACATGTACGGCCACGACCCCGCTTACCCGGTCAGCGACGGCTGGCCCAAGCTGGTCGAGCACCTGATCGCCACGCTGGAAAGCTACGGCGAGCCGGCCATCCTGGTCGGCCATTCCCTGGGCGGGATGCTGAGCATGATGGCGGCCAGGGAGCGGCCGGACCTGGTGCGCTGCGTGGTGATGCTCGACTCGCCCGTGGTGGCGGGCTGGCGCGCCATGCTCTGGCGGCTGGTGAAATCGAACCAGAACTGGAGCGATTATTTGTCGCCGGCCCGCCTGTCGCGCCGGCGCCGCACGGTGTGGCCCACCGTGCAGGCGGCCTACGAGCACTTTGTCTCCAAGCCCGTGTTCGCGGCCTGGGCGCCCGGCGTGCTGCACGACTATCTGGAACATGGCCTCGAACCCCATCCGGACGGCGTGCAGCTGCGCTTTTCGCGCGATGTGGAAACCGAGATTTACCGCGGCCTGCCGCACCACCTCGGCAGCGTGATGAACGGGGCCTACCCGGTGCCGATCGGCTTCATCGCCGGCACCGAATCGGTGGAGCTGCGCCAGGCCGGCCTGGACGCCACGCGCAAGCTGGTGGGCGACAATTTCGCCGAAATCCCCGGAGGCGGGCATCTGTTTCCGATGGAATCGCCCGAACTGGCGGGACGCCTGACGCGCACAATGATCGCCAAACTGCTCGCGCAGCGCTAGAAAAGCGCGGCGACGCATCGCCGCTGTACCGGAGAAAACAGGCCGCGGACTGCCGCCGGCAGCGACTTTTCGCGTAAAATCGCGGGAAATTCTCTCTTTGCCGGGCAAACAGCGCGGCAGGGACAGCGCAACCTGACCAATTTTCTCTTCTGGAACGACACGTATGAGCATTAAATCTGATAAATGGATCCGCAAAATGGCTGCGGAAACGGGCATGATCGAGCCTTTCGAGCCAGGGCAGGTCAAGGAACTCGATGGTCAGAGAATCGTTTCGTACGGCACGTCGAGCTACGGTTACGACATCCGCTGCGCCGACGAGTTCAAGCTGTTCACCAATATTAATACCACCATCGTCGACCCCAAGAATTTTGACGAAAACAATTTCGTCGACGTCTCGGGCAAGGGCTTCTGCATCATTCCGCCCAATTCGTTCGCTTTGGCGCGCACCGTCGAATACTTCCGGATTCCGCGCAATGTGCTGACGATCTGCCTGGGCAAATCGACCTACGCCCGTTGCGGCATTATCGTCAATGTCACCCCGTTCGAACCGGAGTGGGAAGGTTTTGTCACGCTGGAGTTTTCCAACACCACGCCGCTGCCGGCAAAAATCTATGCCAACGAAGGCGTGGCGCAGGTGCTGTTCTTCGAATCGGACGAAGTGTGCGAAGTATCGTACAAGGACCGCGGCGGAAAATATCAGGGGCAGGTTGGCGTTACGCTTCCCAAGGCCTGATTACCGCAGCGGTCTATCGATAGCCGGCCTTGCGCAAGAGATGGATCAGGTAGCGGACGCTGGACCCGCTCAATGCCAACGACGGGATCGAGCGGACGGTTTCTTCAATGCGCGATCCGGGGTCGTCCGAGACCATGACGAAGGTCCCATTCTTCTCCGATTCCAGGACCACGACGCCTGCCGGGTGACGGTAGCGCGTGAGTGGATAGGCGGCGGCGACCCACAGCGTTTGCATGGCATCGAGCGCGAAAAATGGCGCCAGCATGGGGAGTAGCGTGCCGTAGTTGCTCTGCGCGCCGTGATGCGGCACCATTTTCGTACACGATAGCGCAAGCTCCGACCGGTAGTACAGCGCCAGCTCGTCGAGCAAGGCCCGATTGCGAAAACCGATGTCGCCCAGCCCCAGCCAGCCGGCGCGGCGGGTCCAATCCCGGGCGGGAAAGTCGGAATGGTGGCCCACGGTGCACTGCACGCTGAATCGGCGGTCGGCGCTTTGGCCCGAGGTACGCGGGCCGGCGTACAGGCAGAGCGATACCTCGTTATAGTCTCCGAATACGCGGGCGTCGTCCTCGGTGAGATTTTCATAGGCGTTCCCCAGGAGCTTTTTGACCGATGGCCCGCTCGGGGCGGCGCCATTGCCTGCCTGCGCCTGCGCCGGCGGCTTGCCGAGTACCGAAAAGAGGTCGGCCAGGATCTTTACGGTATCGCGAGGCTTTGCCGATCCGCTTACCGTTTTCGCGGCGCGTTTCATGATCGCCTTGAGCTGCGCAAATTCGACTTTGTCGAACAGGGCTTTGACAAGGTTCCCGTAGTTCGTCTCCCGCGAGTAGAAGCGGAACATCCAGTCCGCCTCCTTGACATGGTAGGTGACGTTGACCGCGTTCGGTTTCGCCGGATCCGGGGTGAGGCGTTCAAGCATGTCGTCCGGACCGTCGCCATCGCGGCCGAATTGATCATATAGCTCACGCAGTATGCGCAGCGATGCCAGGGCATCTGTAATCTCCTTGGCGCTGCGCTCGTCCAGCACATAGCAGCACAACAGCCAGACCAGCAGCTTGTTGTCCAGCCGGTGCGGCAGGAACACGCGCTTGAACGTATAGCCTTCGGCGAGCAGCAGCGCCACGCCGTTGCAGTGGTCCATGTCGAAACTGGAAATGACGAGCCAGTCGAACTCTTTTTCGCCGGTGGATCGACCCAGCCCCTTCAGCAAGGCGCTGATCGCGCCCGGATTGCTCGATCCGCAATCGTAGATGTAGCGGAATGGCTTGTTTGCCACCCGCATGTCTGCCATGTGAAAGCCTCCCTGGCCGACCGGGTGCTGGACGCGCCTGACGAGGATCTCGTGCATGAAAACTCTCCCATGGTTGGTCTTGCGATGGCTGCCAGCTTGCCACGGTGCGCCCCTGCGCATACTCCTCAATTGTCACGCGCGCGATTTGCGCGCCAAAAAAAAGGAACCCGAAGGTTCCTTTCATGCCTGTTGCATGGGTCGGTGATTACTGGCGCACGCAATCGACGAAATAACCGCGCTTGCCATCGACTTCGCGCTTGACCAGGCCGTGCACGTCGGTCTCGAAGCCGGGGAAGCGCTCGTTGAAGTCGCGCGCAAAGCGCAGGTAGTCGACGATGGTCTTGTTGAAGCGCTCGCCCGGGATCAAGAGCGGAATGCCCGGCGGGTAAGGCGTCAGCAAAATCGCCGTGATGCGGCCTTCCAGCTCCTCGATCGCCACGCGCTCGATCTCGCGGTGCGCCATCTTGGCAAAGGCGTCGGACGGCTTCATCGCCGGGATCATGTCGGACAGGTACATCTCCGTCGTCAGGCGCGCCACGTCGTAGGTCTTGTAGAAGTCGTGGATCTGCTGGCACAGGTCGCGCAGGCCCATCGCTTCGTAGCGCGGGTTGGCCGCCGCGAACTCCGGCAGGATGCGCCACATCGGCTGGTTCTTGTCGTAGTCGTCCTTGAACTGCTGCAGCGCCGTGACCAGCGTGTTCCAGCGGCCCTTGGTGATCCCGATCGTAAACATGATGAAGAACGAGTACAGCCCGCACTTCTCGATGATCACGCCGTGTTCGGCCAGGTACTTGGTGACGATCGACGCCGGAATGCCGGACTCGCCGAACACGCCGTCGAGCGACAGGCCGGGGGTGACCACGGTCGCCTTGATCGGGTCGAGCATGTTGAAGCCCGGGGCCAGGTTGCCGAAACCGTGCCAGTCGTCCTCGGCGCGGATCATCCAGTCGTCCTGGGTGCCGATGCCTTCTTCCGAGAAGGTGTCCGGGCCCCACACCTGGAACCACCAGTCGTTGCCGAATTCGGCGTCGACTTTCTTCATGGCGCGGCGGAAGTCGAGCGCCTCGAAGATCGATTCCTCGACCAGCGCGGTGCCGCCCGGCGCTTCCATCATGGCCGCGGCGACGTCGCACGAGGCGATGATCGAATACTGCGGCGAGGTGGACGTGTGCATCAGGTAGGCCTCGTTGAAGGCATCCTGGTCCAGCTTGACCGTTTCCGATTCGCGCACCAGCACCTGCGAGGCCTGCGACAGGCCCGCGAGCAGCTTGTGGGTCGACTGGGTCGAGAAGATCATCGATTCCTTGGCGCGCGGGCGGTCCTTGCCGATTGCGTGCATGTTCTTGTAGAAGTCGTGGAAGGTCGCATGCGGCAGCCACGCTTCGTCGAAGTGCAGGGTGTCGATCTTACCGTCCAACATTTCGCGCAAGGTCTCGACGTTGTACACCACGCCGTCGTAAGTGGACTGGGTAATGGTCAGGATGCGCGGCTTCTTGTTGACGGCCTGGCGCGCGAACGGATTGGCTTCGATCTTGCGGGCGATCGATTCGGGGGTGAACTCTTCGAGCGGAATCGGGCCGATGATGCCGAGGTGGTTCCGGGTCGGCATCAGAAACACGGGAATCGCGCCGCACATGATGATCGAGTGCAGGATCGACTTGTGGCAGTTACGGTCCACCACGACGATGTCGCCGGGAGCAACCGTCGAGTGCCACACCATCTTGTTCGAGGTCGAGGTGCCGTTGGTGACGAAGTAGCAGTGGTCGGCATTGAAGATGCGCGCCGCGTTGCGTTCGGACTTGGCGACCGGGCCGGTGTGGTCGAGCAGCTGGCCGAGCTCTTCGACGGCGTTGCAGACGTCGGCGCGCAGCATGTTCTCGCCGAAGAACTGGTGGAACATCTGGCCGATCGGCGACTTCAGGAAGGCCACGCCGCCCGAGTGGCCGGGGCAGTGCCACGAGTACGAACCGTCGTTGGCGTAGTTGACCAGCGCGCGGAAGAACGGCGGCGCCAGGCCGTCCAGGTAGGACTTGGCTTCGCGGATGATGTGGCGCGCCACGAATTCGGGCGTGTCCTCGAACATGTGAATGAAGCCGTGCAGCTCGCGCAGGATGTCGTTCGGGATGTGGCGCGAGGTGCGCGTTTCGCCGTAGATGTAGATCGGGATGTCCGAGTTCTTGTGACGGATCTCTTTCACGAACGCGCGCAGCGCGATCAGGGCCGAATCGGTGTCTTCGATCGAACCGGAGCCAAATTCCTCGTCATCGATCGACAGCACGAAGGCCGAGGCGCGCGACTGCTGCTGCGCGAACTGCGACAGGTCGCCATAGCTGGTGACGCCGAGTACCTCCATGCCCTCTTTTTCCATCGCCTCGGCGAGCGCGCGGATGCCGAGGCCGGAAGTGTTCTCGGAACGAAAATCCTCGTCGATAATGACGATTGGGAAACGAAATTTCATGGACAGCTCCAAAGCGAAGCGCCGCGAGGGAAGTCCGCGCCTGTTGCGGGACGCCGCTCGCGGCACCGATAAAAAATAAGAAGCGGATTTTCGCAGAAATGGCGGCAATCCGGTGAAAAAACTTTTGCTAGATTAACTACATGCGGGCGCTAGTGTCGCACAACATGCGCACGCGCGCATGCTCGTCTTGCCGGGCTTTGCCTGGGCGAGGCGGGGAGATCGTCCCGGCAGGGACATCAACCCGCTTTGGTGTAGGTGACGAACGCGTAATCGAAGCCGTTGCTGGCCGAATGGTGCGATTCGCGCGCCGTCTCGATCCACTCGTCCGGGTCGAGCGCCGGGAAGAAGGCGTCGCAGGCGAAGCTGTGCGCGATCTCGGTGACGATTACGTGCTGCGCCAGGGCCATGGTCTGCGCATAGATCTGGGCCCCGCCGATGACGAAGGCCGGCGCATCGCCATTGGCACCTGCCGCCAGGGCCAGCGCCTCCGGCACCGAGGCGGCGCGTTCCACGCCTTCCTGGCGCCAGTCCGGGTTGGTGGTGATGACGATGTTGCGCCGGTTCGGCAGCGGGCGGCCGATCGAGTCGAACGTTTTGCGGCCCATGATGATCGGGTGCCCGGTGGTCAGGCGCTTGAAGTGCGCCAGGTCTTCCGGCAGGCGCCAGGGCAGGGTGTTGTCGATGCCGATGCCGCGCGCGGCATCCATTGCAACAATGAGTGAGAGTGTTGTCATACAGCCTAGTTTCAAGGAAATCAGAATGTCGCCATTATCATCGAAATCGGGCAGGTTGGACGATCTTGATCCGGTGAATGCGGCCTCGCGCCCGTCGTCCGTCCGAATAGTTTCCGGATGAAAAGTAACAAACTCTCACACTATTGTTTTGCCGTATATCCTTAATTACAAAGGGGAAATTGGCAAACTCGAAACTAAGTGTTGGGATAAAACGTCACACATTAATTTCTGTAGGGCAACTGCTTTGTTTGCTGTATCGTACTTGAACACTCGCCGCAACAGAGATAGAAATGGCAATTTTTTCTGATCGGATTGCAAGGGAAAACGTCGCTTGGACCGGGCTGCGGGTGACCTACAGTCTGGAGACCACATGAAGCACCCACTTACTAACAGCAATGGCGCCCGCCCGCGTGCGACGCTGGCCTTGCAGGACGGCACGCTGTTCGAAGGCACCGCCATCGGCGCCGCCGGCCAGACCAGCGGCGAAATCGTTTTTAACACCTCCATGACGGGATATCAGGAAATCCTGACCGACCCGAGCTACACGCGCCAGATCGTCACGCTGACCTATCCCCACATCGGCAACACCGGCATCAACCCGGAAGACGGCGAATCGGCGCGGGTGCAGGCGGCCGGCTTGATCATCCGCGACCTGCCTTTGCTGGCCTCGAATTTCCGCTCGACCCAGAGCCTGTCCGACTATCTCGCGCAGCAGGGCGTGGTGGCGATTGCCGATATCGATACCCGCAAGCTTACCCGCCTGCTGCGCGAGAAGGGCGCGCAGAACGGCGCCATTGTCGTCGGCGGCGAGCCGGGACAGGCGCTGGCCCTGGCGCGCGCCTTCCCCGGCCTTGAAGGCATGGACCTGGCGCGGGTCGCCTCCACCCAAACGGCCTACGAATGGACTGAAGGCCCATGGCAGCTGGGCGCCGGTTTTGCGCCGGCGCCGGCGCCGCACCTGCACGTGGTGGCCTTCGACTACGGCGTCAAGAACAACATCCTGCGCATGCTGGCCGGGCGCGGCTGCCGCGTCACCGTGCTGCCCGCGCAAGCGGGCGCGCAGGAAGCGCTGGCGCTGGCCCCGGATGGGATCTTCCTGTCCAACGGCCCGGGCGACCCGCAAGCCTGCGACTACGCCATCGAGGCCGCGCGCACCCTGATCGACAGCGGCACGCCGGTCTTCGGCATCTGCCTCGGGCACCAGATCATGGCGCTCGCCTCGGGCGCGCGCACGGTCAAGATGAAGTTCGGCCACCGCGGCGCCAATCACCCGGTGCAGGACCTGGCCACCGGCAAGGTCGCCATCACCTCCCAGAACCACGGCTTCGCGGTCGATGCGGCCACCTTGCCGGCCAACTGCCGCGTCACCCACGTGTCGCTGTTCGACGGCACGCTGCAGGGATTCGAGCGCACCGATCGTCCCGCCTTCTGCTTCCAGGGCCACCCCGAAGCCTCACCCGGCCCGCACGACCTGGCCGGTCTGTTCGACAAATTCGTCACCATGATGGAAAGCCGTAACCATGCCTAAGCGTTCAGATATCCGTAGCATCCTGATTATTGGCGCCGGCCCGATCGTCATCGGCCAGGCCTGCGAATTCGACTATTCCGGGGCCCAGGCCTGCAAGGCGCTGCGCGAGGAAGGCTACAAGGTCATCCTCGTCAACAGCAACCCGGCCACCATCATGACCGATCCCGAGATGGCCGACGCCACCTACATCGAGCCGATCGCCTGGGAAGTGGTGGCGCGCATCATCGCCAAGGAGCGTCCCGACGCCATCCTGCCGACCATGGGCGGGCAGACCGCGCTCAATTGCGCGCTCGACCTGCACCGCCACGGCGTGCTGGCCGAATTCGGGGTCGAGCTGATCGGCGCCACGCCTGAAGCGATCGACAAGGCGGAAGACCGCGCCAAGTTCAAGGCCGCCATGACCAGCATCGGGCTGGCCTCGGCCCGCTCCGGTGTGGCCCACAGCATGGCCGAAGCATGGGAAGCGCAAGGTCCGCTCGGCTTTCCTGTGGTGATCCGGCCATCGTTTACGATGGGCGGCAGCGGCGGCGGCATCGCCTACGATGCGGCGCAGTTCCACACCATCTGCCAGCGCGGGCTGGAACTGTCGCCCACCAACGAGCTGCTGATCGAAGAGTCGCTGCTCGGGTGGAAAGAGTTCGAAATGGAAGTCGTGCGCGACAAGCTCGATAACTGCATCATCGTCTGCTCTATCGAAAACCTCGACCCGATGGGCGTGCACACGGGCGACTCGATCACCGTGGCGCCGGCGCAAACGCTGACCGACAAGGAATACCAGATCATGCGCAACGCCTCGGTGGCGGTGCTGCGCGAAGTCGGCGTCGACACGGGCGGCTCGAACGTGCAGTTCGCGGTCAATCCGCTTGACGGCCGCATGATCGTCATCGAAATGAATCCGCGCGTTTCGCGTTCGTCGGCGCTGGCCTCCAAGGCCACCGGCTTTCCGATTGCGCGCGTGGCCGCCAAGCTGGCGGTCGGCTTCACGCTCGACGAACTGCGCAACGAAATCACCGGCGGCGCCATGCCGGCGTCGTTCGAGCCGTCGATCGACTACGTGGTCACCAAGATTCCGCGCTTCGCGTTCGAAAAATTCGCCGGCGCCGACGATCACCTGACTACCCAGATGAAATCGGTGGGCGAGGTGATGGCGATCGGCCGCACCTTCCAGGAATCGTTCCAGAAGGCCCTGCGCGGCCTCGATATCGGCGTCGATGGCGTGCGCCGCGACGGCATGCAGACCGGACGCGCCGTGATCGAAGAAGAATTGTCGAAACCGGGTCCGGACCGTATCTGGTACGTCGGCGAAGCCTTCGCCCAGGGCTTCACCCAGGATGAAGTACACGCCTGCAGCGCCATCGACCCATGGTTCCTGGCGCAGATCCACGACCTGGTCGCGGTCGAGCAGTGGCTCGAACTGCAAACCCTGTCTGTGCTCGACAAGCCGGTGATGTACCGCCTCAAGCAGCAGGGCTTCGGCGACCGGCGACTTGCGGCGCTGCTGGGCGCCACCGAACAGGCGGTGCGCGAAGCGCGCCACGCGCTCGGCGTGCGCCCTGTGTACAAGCGGGTCGACACCTGCGCCGCCGAGTTCTCGACCAGTACCGCCTATCTGTACTCCACCTATGATGAAGAATGCGAAGCGGCGCCTAGCTCGCGCAGCAAGATGATGGTGCTCGGCGGTGGCCCGAACCGCATCGGCCAGGGCATCGAATTCGACTACTGCTGCGTGCACGCGGCCATGGCCCTGCGCGCCGATGGTTACGAAACCATCATGGTCAACTGCAATCCCGAAACCGTTTCGACCGACTTCGACACCTCCGACCGCCTGTATTTCGAGCCGGTGACCCTGGAAGACGTGCTCGAAATCGTCGCGCTTGAAAAGCCGGCCGGCGTGATCGTGCAGTACGGCGGCCAGACCCCGTTGAAACTGGCGCTGGCGCTGGAAGCGGCCGGCGTGCCGATCATCGGCACCTCGCCCGACATGATCGATGCGGCCGAAGACCGCGAACGCTTCCAGCAATTCCTGCAAAAGATGGACCTGCGCCAGCCGCAGAACCGCACCGCGCGCACCGAGCCTGAAGCAGTGCGCCTGGCCGAGGAAATCGGCTACCCGCTCGTGGTGCGTCCATCGTATGTGCTGGGCGGTCGCGCGATGGAAATCGTCCACGAGCAGGCCGACCTGGAACGCTACATGCGTGAAGCGGTCACCGTCTCGCACGATTCGCCGGTGCTGCTGGACCGCTTTCTGAACGACGCCATCGAGGTCGACGTCGACTGCGTGTGCGACGGCGTGCGCACCCTGATCGGTGGCGTGATGGAGCATATCGAGCAGGCCGGCATCCACTCGGGCGACTCGGCCTGTTCGCTGCCGCCGCATTCGCTCAGCGCCGCCACGGTGGCCGAGATCAAGCGCCAGACCGCGCTCATGGCGCTCGAACTGAAGGTGGTGGGCTTGATGAACGTGCAGTTCGCGGTCCAGCAAAGGCGGGTCGACGGACGCGTGCACGACGTGGTCTACGTCCTCGAAGTGAACCCGCGCGCCTCGCGCACCGTGCCGTTCGTGTCCAAGGCCACCGGACTGCAGCTGGCAAAAATCGCCGCGCGCTGCATGGCCGGGCAATCCTTGGCCAGCCAGGGCATGCTCGACGAAGCGGTGGCGCCGTGCTTCAGCGTCAAGGAAGCGGTATTCCCGTTCGCGAAGTTCCCCGGCGTGGACACCATCCTCAGTCCCGAAATGAAATCGACAGGAGAAGTGATGGGTGTCGGTCCGACCTTCGGCGAAGCCTACTTCAAGGCCCAGCTGGGCGCCTCGGTCAAGGTGCCGCGCGCGGGCCTGGTGTACCTGCGCGTCAAGCGCGGCGACCAGGCGCGCGCGGTGGCGCTGGCGCGCCAGCTGAGCGGCGCCGGCTTCATCCTGTGCGCCAGCCTGGTGACGGCGACCGTCATCCGCGCCGCCGACATGGCGGTCGAGGACATCGACGACGCCGTCATCCTGGATCGCCTGGCCGCGCGCGAGATCGCCCTGATGGTCCTGACGGTCGATGAAAAGCGCAGCGCCGTGGTGGCATCGCGGCCGCTGCGGGTGGCGGCGCTGGCGGCCGGCACGGTGGTGTGCACCACCATCGCCGCCGCCGAATGCATGTTCGAAGCGGCCCGCCATGCCGACAGCTACGGCCTGGCTTCGCTCCAGGAACTGCACGCCAAGCACCCCGAGGCCGAACCGGCGCCGCCCGCGCGCGCGTTGCCCAGCGCCGCCGACCTGGCGGCCGCCTCCACCATCCTGCCCGAGCGGCGCGCCCGTTCGCGCGAACGCACGGCCGGCGGCACGCCGCTCAAGCTGTTCATCCGCCAGCCGTTCACGGAATCGGACGCCGAGCAGCAGCGCCTGATCGGCGACATCATGGACCTGATCGACAGCGCCAACGGCATGCCGCATCCGTTCGACTACCTGACCGGCACCCGCGCCGAAAGCGCGGATACCTTCAAGAAGTCGTTCGAGCGCGATTACCACCTGCCGTTCACGCCCAAGAACTTCCGCGACCATCGTCTCGGGCTGCTCGACCATGCCGATGCGGTGGTCAACATCCGGGTCGGCATGAGCGAGAGCAGCGCTTTCGAGCTGGGGTACCACATCTTCAAGGGCCGCTGTTCGCCCGTTCTGTTTTTGGTATGGAAGCACGCACCGATCAAGACCACCCTGATCCGCGAGCTGCAGGACCTGTGCGATGTCACCTATCTCGAATTCGAGCACGTCGACGAGCTGCGCAAGGGCATCCACGCATTTTTCAGCACTATCCGGCTCGGCGCAAGCAACACCACCAATTACTAGTCACACAAGGAGCTACGCATGTTCGATAACATGAAAATCAGGACACTCGTGATCGGAGTCCTCGGATTCCTGATCGTGTTGATGGTCGCTATTGGCGCCATGGGTATTTACAGCGGACGCCATTCGGTCGGCCTGGTGCGCGACATCACCGTCGAAGACCAGCGCAACACCACCGTGCAGACGTCCATCCGCCTCGAAATGGAACTCAACCGCAGCCAGATCCTGCAGGCGCTTCAGCACAATCCGGTCCTGAGCTGGTCGCAGCTGCACGACCACCCGCTGACGGTCCACTTCGACCAGATCGACGCGATTGCCGGACGCACCGCCAAGCGCTGGGAAGAGTATATCGCCAGCGTCAGGTCGCCCGAAGAAAAGCGCCTGGCGCAGGAGTGGTACGCCAAGAGCGACGGACTGGGAATCGAGAACGTGCGCGCGGCGGCCGCCTTCATCAAGGTCGAGAAGTGGGACGACGCCGAGACGGTCCTGATCAAGAAGATCAACCCGGGCTACCGCATCGGCGACGCCACACTGGCCACGCTCAAGGAACTGGCCGACAAGCGCGTCAAGGCCGATGACGAGATGGTCAACTCCAGCCTTGCGCGCATCGCCTACGGCATGATGGGCATCCTGGTGATCGGCGTGGTGCTGGGCGTCGCGGTTGGCTGGACCCTGGTCAAGGCCATCTCGGCGCCGCTGCAGGAAGCCATGCAGATCGCCGTGCGCGTTGCCGACGGCGACCTGACCGGGCATATCGACTCGCACGGGCGCAACGAAATCGGCGCCTTGCTGGGCGCGATGGCCAAGATGAAATCGAACCTGGCCGACATCGTATCGGAGGTGCGCAGCAGCACCGACACCATTTCCAGCGCATCGAGCGAAATCGCGGCCGGTAATACCGACCTGTCGGACCGCACCAGCTCCCAGGCCAGTTCGCTGGAGCAGACCGCCGCCTCGATGGAAGAACTGACTTCCACCGTGCGCCAGAACGCCGACAACGCGCGCCAGGCCAACGTGCTGGCGCTGTCGGCGTCGGAAGTGGCTACCAAGGGCGGCCTGGTGGTGGCGCAGGTGGTCGAGACCATGGGCTCGATCAACGCGTCGTCGAAGAAAATCGTCGACATCATCGCCGTCATCGACGGCATCGCGTTCCAGACCAATATTTTGGCGCTCAACGCCGCCGTGGAAGCGGCGCGCGCGGGCGAACAGGGTCGCGGCTTTGCGGTCGTGGCGTCCGAAGTGCGCAACCTGGCGCAGCGCTCGGCCGGCGCCGCCAAGGAAATCAAGGAACTGATTGGCGACTCGGTCGAAAAAGTCGACAGCGGCGCCAAGCTGGTCGACCAGGCCGGCCTGACGATGCAGGAAATCGTCACCAGCATCCATCGCGTTACCGACATCATGGGCGAGATCACCACCGCCAGCGCCGAGCAGACGGCCGGCATCGACCAGATCAACGAAGCGGTCGGGCAGATGGACTCGATCACCCAGCAAAACGTGGCCCTGGTAGAGGAAGCGGCAGCTGCCGCCGGGCTGCTGCAGGAGCAGGCCGGTACGCTGACGCAGGTGGTCAGCGTGTTCAAGCTCGATGGTAGCCGCGCACCGGTGGCGGCAGCGCGCCACGCGCCGCAGCGCAAGGCCGCCCCCGTGGCACCGCGCCTGGGGGGCAAGAGCACACCGGCCCCGAGGAAAGCCGCTGCGCCCAAGCCGGCCCCGCAAAAGCGCGCCGCCAGTACGGCCGCCGAATCGGATTGGGAAGAGTTCTGAGCGGACCCGCAGGGCCATGGCGGCGCTGGCGCCGTCATAGCCTGCGCGCCGGCATCGCGACTCCTGCGATGTTGTAATCTGTGCATTTATATTGCATAAAAGTAATTACGTGTTTACAATCGCGTGTCTATTACTTTTTTGCAAAAAATGAAAATCTTTCGCTCTTTCTCAATCCTGTTGAGTGTTCTCTTGCTGACCGCATGCGGTGGTGGCGGTGGTGGTGGCGGCAGCGGCAGCCAGCTCGCCGGTAACGGGCCGGTGACGGTCGCGCCCGATACCGCTCGTATTGGACGTGGCCCCAATATCTTGTTTGTCAGCGACCGCAACAATCAGGTGATTGCCGCATTCGACACGCTGGCACCAGCGGCGGCAAATACGGCAGTGAGCGCGAACGTTCTTTCGGCCGAGCGTTACTACGGTTATTCGACCCAGCTCGACGCTGCGCGGGATCTGCTGTACATCATGGCCGGTGACCAGGCCGGCGCCCAAATCGGGGTACTTGCCGACGCCAGCAAGCTGTCAGGCAAAATGACTCCGCAGCGCTACATCACACCGGAGATCGGGGCCAGTTATGTGGTCCAAAGTCTCATCCTGGACAAAACCAATGATCGAATGTATGTGGGTTATAAAGAGACCAATCGAGGGGCGACTGGTTTCATGGTGCTTGAACGCGTGAGTACATTGAGCGGCCGGGTAGCGCCAGCGCGCACGTTTACCGGGCCGATGGATACGATGCAGTCCGCCATCGATACCAAACGGGGGCTGCTGTACACCAAACATTCCCATGCCAGCGGCCAGCCGGTCTACGTATTCGAGAACATCGATAAGGCGTCGGGCGAATTGCCGATCGCCCGCCGTTTCAATCTGCCTGGCGACATCGTCGGCTTGGCGATCGATGAGGATCGCGACCGTCTGTATGCGGGATCGAACATGCGGGGACTGGCGGTCTTTGCCGACGTCAGCAAGCCAGATCCCGCGAGCCGGGTCAAGCTCATTACGCTGCCCAGGTGGACGATCGATGGCGTACTGGCATTCGACCGCGCTCACGACCGCCTCTACGCTGGAATGGGAAGCACCGCCTACGTGGTGGAGCGGGCAAGCAAACTGGGTGAGGATGGCCAGGCTGCGCCGCTGTCGATCAACGCCGGTTCCCTCGCGGTGATCAGCGGTTTCGCCTTCTGAGACAACGCGCAGCGCCTGCGCAATGGCAGGCGCTGCGCCGGTTCACACTGCGACCGGCGCCTTGATATGCGCGTGCGACTCGTAGCCGACCACCTCGAAGTCCTCGAACTTGTAGTCGAACAGCGAGTCCGGCTTGCGCTTGATGACGAGGCGCGGCAGCGCGAACGGCTCGCGCGAGAGCTGCAGGTCGACCTGCTCCAGGTGATTCGAGTACAGGTGGCAGTCGCCGCCGGTCCACACGAAATCGCCCACTTCCAGGCCGGCCTGCTGCGCCATCATGTGGGTCAGGATCGCGTAGGAGGCGATATTGAACGGCACGCCCAGGAAAATATCGGCGCTGCGCTGGTACAGCTGGCACGACAGCTTGCCGTCGGCGACATAAAACTGGAACAGCGCGTGGCACGGCGGCAGCTTCATGTTCGCAATGTCGGCCACGTTCCAGGCCGAGACGATCATGCGGCGCGAGTCGGGCGTGTTTTTGATCTGGTCGAGCACCTGGGTGATCTGGTCGATATGCTGCCCGCCCGGGGTGGGCCAGCTGCGCCACTGGTAACCGTAGATGGGACCGAGCTCGCCGTTGGCGTCGGCCCAGTCGTCCCAGATGCTCACGCCATTGTCCTTCAGGTAGCCGATGTTGGTGGAGCCCGCGAGGAACCAGATCAGCTCATGGATGATGGATTTGAGGTGCACCTTCTTGGTCGTCACCAGGGGGAAACCGTCCTGCAGGTTGAAGCGCATCTGGTGGCCGAAGACGGAGCGCGTACCGGTGCCGGTGCGGTCGGTTTTTTCGGTGCCATGGTCTTTCACATGGCGCATGAAGTCGAGGTATTGGCGCATCGCTAAAACTCCTGATTATATATGATCACTGGCCGGCCATGCCCCGGGCAAGCAGCTCGATACTGTCGCGCACGCGCTGGTCGGGCAAGGCGGCCAGGTTCTCGCCCACGTACAGTTCCACGATGCTGGTATCGGCCAGCGCGCCCGGTGCGGCGCGGCCGAACAGCCACACCTGGTGGTCGCGGGCGACGCGGTTGCGGATCTCGAGGGCGCGTTCGCGGCTGACCGGCAGGTGCAGATGCAGCATGTTGGCCTGGGGGCGGGCCGGATTGACGCGGATGGCCGGATAATCGCGCAGCACCTCGTACAGCCATTCGGTGCGGCGGAAGTAGTGCGGCATGGCGGCGATGCGCGCATCGAACTGCATTGCGGCCGATACCACGTAGGGCGAGCGGTGTATGACATTGCCGCCTTCGCGCCGGAACCACTCGGCCGCGCGCTCGACGAACGAGCGGCTGCCGGCCAGCATGGCGCCACCCAGGCCGCCGATGCCCTTGTACAGCGACACGTAGACCGAATCGAAGCCGGCGGCGATTTCGCGCGGCGTGCGCTTGTAGCCGGCGGCCGCCTCCCACAGGCGGGCGCCATCCATGTGCAGGTGCGCGTTGCGGGTGCGGCAATGGGCCTTGATCGCATCGAGCTGTTCCCAGGTCGGATTCTGGCCGCCGATTTCGCGCATCGGCACTTCCATGGCGACGGCGCCGAGTTTATCGGGAAGCGCACGCAAGTCGGCCGCCGTCCAGGGCCGATGGCGTTCGCCCGCCAGCAGCGCGTGGAAGTGGCCGAGCAGCTGGTAGTTCGATTTTTCGTGGATGATGATGTGGGATGTCGGATGCAGCGCTACCAGCGTGCTGGCGCGGTCCTCGCAGGCCAGGCGCAGCGCGGTGACCTGGGCCATGGTCCCGCTGATGCAGAACACGGCGGCTTCGAAGCCGAGCAGGCTGGCGATTTTCTCCTCGAACTGCTCGATCAGGGCGCCGTTGCCGTAGACATCATGGGCGACATGATTATCCTCGCACCACGCGGCCATGGCGCGGAACGTCTCGGCCGGCGTACGCGCCCGATGGCCCGGCAGCACCGTATGGCAGTGTAGAAACAACTCGGCATCCGTCAAAACACTCTCCTTCGGCAACTAATTTCCCAATCGGGGTCAGAGCTCTGACTTGCAACATTGTTACATCTCAGCCGGCGAATCGCGAATCAGCCTGTTATTGCCGCTACGCCGATCATCATCATTCCTCAAGCAGGGGCGGGCCAGGTCCTGTTCATGCAGCCCCAATTGTTGCCTGACTGGATTTTGACACCTGTAGGCAATAAAAGTGTTAAAAGTTTCGAGTCAGAGCTCTGACCCCGGTTTGGGGGAGTGCTCTGACCCGGTTAGGCAATCAGGCGGCTTCGTGGGCGATGTGGATGTTGTGGAACTGCAGGGCAGCGAGGTTGGCGTAAATGCCTCCCAGCGCCACCAGCGACGCGTGCGTGCCGGTTTCGACGATCCGCCCGTCTTCCATGACGATGATGCGGTCGGCCCGCTGCACCGTCGCCAGCCGGTGCGCAATGATGACCGTGGTGCGTCCGACCATCGCCGCTTCCAGCGCGCTTTGTACCAGGCGCTCCGATTCGGCGTCGAGGGCACTCGTCGCTTCGTCGAGCAGCAGCAGCGGCGGGTTTTTCAGCAGCGCGCGTGCAATCGCGATCCGCTGGCGCTGCCCGCCCGAGAGCCGCACGCCACGCTCGCCCAGGAACGATTTGTACCCCTGCGGCAGGCGTTCGATGAATTCGTGCGCGGCCGCCATGCGCGCCGCGGCGATCACTTCGGCGTCAGTCGCGCCGGCGCGTCCGTAGCGGATGTTTTCCATGGCGTCGGCCGAGAAGATCACCGTGTCCTGCGGGACGATGCCGATGGCGTCGCGCAGGGTGTGCAGGTCGAGCCGCTTGATGTCGACGCCGTCGAGCGTGATGGTGCCGCTTTGCGGGTCGTAAAAGCGCAGGAACAGCTGGAACAGGGTGGTCTTGCCAGCACCCGACGGGCCGACCACGGCCACCGTTTCGCCTGGCGCGATCGACAGCGTCAGGTGCCCCAGCGCCGCCGTTTCAGGCCGCGACGGATACGAGAAGGTGACGTCGTTCAGGGCCAGTGCGGCGCCGCTGGCGGTGCGCGCGGGCAGGGCCACCGGTTTGGCCGGGTTCTGGATCGACGATTGTACCGACAGCAGTTCGAGCAGGCGTTCGGTGGCGCCGGCGGCGCGCTGGGCTTCGCCCATCACTTCCGACAGCGCGCCGATCGAGCCGGCCACGATCGATGCGTACAAGATGAACTGGCCAAGGTCGCCGCCGGTCATCGTCCCCTGCAGGACGGCGTGGGCGCCCAGCCACAGAACGAAAACGATGGTGCCGAACACCAGCACGATGGCGATCAACGTCAGCAGCGCGCGCGCGCGGATGCGCCGCATCGCGGTCTGGAAGGCGCCTTCGACCGACTTGCCGAAGCGCGCCGATTCGATTTTTTCGTGCGTGAAGGCTTGCACCGTCGGCATGGCGTTGAGGATTTCGCCGGCCATGGCGGAGGCGTCGGCGATGCGGTCTTGCGAGTCGCGCGAGAGCTTGCGTACGCGCCGTCCGAACAGCACGATCGGCACCACCACCAGCACCAGCAGCCCGAGGATGATGGCGGAGAGCTTGACGCTGGTCACGAACAGCATCACCAGGCCGCCCACGAACAGCAGCACGTTACGCAGCGCCATCGAGATGCTGGTACCGACCACCGCCTGGATCAGGGTGGTGTCGGTGGTGATGCGCGAGAGGACTTCGCCGGTCTGGGTGGTTTCGAAAAATTCGGGACTCTGCTCGACCACGTGCTTGTACACGGCGCTGCGGATGTCGGCGGTGACGCGCTCGCCCAGCCACGATACGGTCAGAAAGCGCGCGGCGGTGGCCACGGCCAATACCGCCGCCACGCCGAACAGGGCGAGGAAAGTGGCGTCGACATGGCGGATGCTTTTGGGCCCGGCCGAGGCGCCGAAGCCCAGGTCGATCATCTGCTTGAAGGCGGCTGGAATCGCCAAGGTGGCGCAGGCGGCGACCACCAGCGCGACGCCGGCCATCAGGAACTGGCGGCGGTACGGACGGAGGAACGGGAACAGGCCCTTGAATGCGGCGAGACTGCCTTTGCGGTTCGAGTCGGACGAGTTGCTACTGCTGGAACTGCTGGTGGAGCTGTTGGTCATCGTGTCAGTGCTTCAGTGTTCGTTTTTTAAAGTTTCATCGCGCGGTCGTAACCGGTCATTTCAAGGTACCCCTGGCCGGCTTGCGCCCCATTGCGCTTGATCGTCACTGCGCCTTCCCAGTACACGGCGCCGGTCGAGCGCCGCGAGTCGAGCTCCTGGTCCTGCTGCAGGGGGGTGATCTGCCAGTGCGTGGCGCCCGTCGTTAATCTGGTCGCCACCGGGTAGACGGCATTCGTGCGCGGTGACGTCCAGTGGGCCTGCGGCGTAAACATCACCTCGTCGGGGGCGTATTGCGTCACTTTGCCCCCCGCGTCGCGCACCGTCGCGTGCGCCCATAGTTTACCACCTTGTTTGCTGCGGATCTGGAAAGCCATCAGCGCCGAGCCGTCGGCGAGATTGGCGCCGACCCAATCCCAGCCCTGGGAATCGGGTGGCAGCGCTTCGGTCGACCATTCGTGATCGAGCCAGGCAGTCCCTTCGACCGCGCGCGCGGCGCTGCTGCCGGCACCTGCCGTGCCGCGTACCTTGAGCTGCGGTTCGCTGTAGTAGTAGCTCGCGTACTGGCCTTGCGCGCTCTTGCGCGAGTAGCCGTTCTGGCCCTGCAGCAGCACCGGCTGGGTTGGCGCCAGCGTCAGGTTCAGGTTCAGATGGGGCGAGGCGATGCTCACCTGGTAGGTGCCGTCAGCCCCGCGCACCATGCGCCAGTCGTCCAGTTTCAGGTCGGTGATGCCGGTTTTGGCGTGCGCCAGGCCGAAGCCTTCGCGCACGGTGCGCTGGTCGTGTACCAGTTTGCCGAGCGCGGGGTCGGACAGCGCGGCGTGGCCGATCACCAGCTGCTTGGGGGCGAACGCGCTCGGATTGGCGCGGTCATGGTCGGTGGCGCGCCGAAAGAAAGTGACCTGGAAGCCCAGCGGCTTGCCGTCGGCGGTCTTGAGCCAGCCCGTGACGTACCACCATTCGGTACGGTAGTCCGGATGGGCGCCGTAATCAAGCGGGAATGTCAGCGCGCGTCCGGGCGTCACCGCGCCGAATACCGGCGGGGCCGCGTGGCAGATATGGGTCGCCGCCAGCAGCAGCGCGAAAATGAATCGTTTCACCAGTCCTCCCTGACTGCTCGAATAGGTCCGCCCGACAGGGCGAAGCGCCCCGACACCAGCGCCGTCACCACCGATGCCACCAGCAGCACGGCCGCCACGGCGCCCACCAAGGTCCACGGCACGTGCAGCTGCATCGACCAATGGAACGATTGCGGGTTGACGACGTAGACCAGGATCACGCTGATGATGAAGCCGAGCACGAAGCCGCAGGCCACGCCCAGCGCGGTCAGCGCGCCGCCCTCCAGGGCGAGAATGCGCAGCACCTGCCCGCGCGTGACGCCGACGTGGCGCAGCATGCCGAATTCCTTGGCGCGCGCCAGCGTCTGGGCCGAGAAGGTGGCGGCCACGCCGGCCAGGCCGATGGCGATGGCGATCGCTTCAAGCACGTAGGTGACGGCGAAGCTGCGGTCGAAGATGGTCATGCTGAGCGCACGGATGTCGCCCGGCTTGGCGAAATCGAGCGTGCGCCCGAAGGGCAGGGCGCGGATCTGCTGTTCAAGCCGGTCGGCCGTGACGCCTTTGGCGACCCACATGGCGGCATCGTTGACTTCCTGGTCGCCGGTCAGGGCGCGGTAGTCGGACAGGCGCATCTGCACCGAGCCGGCCTGGGTGGCGTAGTCGCGCCACACCCCGGCCACGAAAAAGTCGCGCAGCCGGCCAGCGAGCGGCATGCGCAGCGTGCCGCCGGCCTTGACGCCATACAGGTCGACCACCGCTTCGGATACCCAGACCGGCACCGCGCCGTTCGGCACCGGAACGGTTTCGCCGCGGATCAGGATCGTGCGCGAGGGGTCGGCGGCATCGATGGTGCGCGCCATGAGCAGCACGTCGGGCCGCGCCGGGTCGAGCGAAATCTGGCGCGAACGCAAAAAGTCGATGCGCGCGGCGCCCGGCAAGGCGGTCAGCGCCCTTTGCTCGGGAGGACCCAGGCCGCCGGCGCTGCCGCCGCTGGCGATGCGCACATACAGGTCGGCCGGCAGCAGCTGCACCAGCCAGTCGTCGAGCGAGACGCGAAAGCTCGACACCATGATCGCCATCGCCACCATCAGGCTGAAACTGGACAGCACGCCGCCCAGCGCAATGGCGGCCTGGCCGGAGGCGTTGGCCAGGCGTGCCATGGTCAGCGCCAGCACCGGATGGCGCACGTTGCGCCGCATCGCCACGCGGTTGACCAGGCCGAAAAGGGAGGCGGCCAGACGCGGCATCAGGCCGATACCGCCGATCAGCAGCAGGGCGATGGCGGCGTAGCCGAACAGCGGCAGCTCGAATACGGGTGGCGCAAAGGCCAGCGCGCCGGCCAGCACGATGCACAGCACCGATGGCCACACGCGCGCCAGGCGCGCCAGCGCGACTTCGTCGGTGCCCGATTTGAGGGCGACGGCGGGCGCGGCGCGCGACGCTTCCCAGGCGGGCGTCAGGCAGCCGAGCAAGGCCACGCCCAGGCCCAGCGCAAAGAACACCACGGCCGCCACCGGCGTGAACTGCACCGCCGGACGCGCGCCGGTAAAGTAGCCGGCTCCCAGGTCGCCGCCGAAAAAATGCAGCGCGGTGGCGGCCAGCGCGTAGCCGGCGCCGATGCCGGCAAGCGCGCCGACCACGCCCAGGCTGGCGCCTTCGAGCAGCACCTGGCGCAGCAGCTGGCCGCGTTCGACGCCGAGCACGCGCAGCAGCGCGAACTGGCTGCGGCGCCGGATCACCGACAGCGCCTGGGTCGAAAACACGAGGAAGGCGCCGGTGAACAGCGCCACCAGCGCCAGCACGGTGAGGTTGACGCGGTAGGCGCGGCTCATGCCCTGGTTGCGGCTTTCGGCATCGTCGTCATTGGGCTGGCCGACGTTGAAGCGGCCGGGGAATTCGCGTTCAAGTTCGCGTGCCAGGTCGCGCTGAAACCCGGCGCGGTCGATGCCGTCGCGCAGGCGCAGGTCGATGCGGGACAGCGTGCCGACCTTGTCGAAGCGCCACTGGGCCGCGCCGATGTCCATCACGCCGATGCGCTGGCCGGGCCGCGCCTCTTGCAGGCCGCCGGCCACGCGCAGGGTGAAGTCGCGCGTGCCCGAACGCAGCTGCACGGTGCCGCCGCGCTGCGTCTTGAGCCAGCTCATGGCGGCCGGCGACAGGAACACGGCGTCGTCGGCCATCATGTCGACCATGTTGTCGCCGTCTGTTGCGCCGAGCAGGCCCGGCGAGACGAAGCCGGCGCGAAAGGCGTCCAGGCCAATGATTTTCAAGCTGCCCTGCGCGCCGGGCACACCGGCGTTCAGGGTCAGGACGGGCGAGGCCACCGCCACCGAAGGGTTCTGGGCCAGGCGCGGATAAATCGCTTCGTCGAAGCCGCCCTCGCGCGCCGACACCTGGATGTCGGCCTGGCCTGACAGGCTCTTGACGGCCGCCGAAAATTCATTGAAGGCCGACGCGTTGATCAGGTGGATGGCAAAGCCCATCGCCACGCCGACGGCAATCGCGGCCACCGCGAGCAGGGCCCGTACCGGGTGCGCGCGCCATTCGCCCAGGAGCAGCCAGCGTGACAGTGTCTTCATCGGCGGCACGCGGCGTCGACCGCCCGGGCCATGTGCAAGGCGCGCTGGTCGCGCTGGGCTTTGCCCATGCCGCCGGCCTTGGCGGCTTCGGCGGCCAGGCGCTGCTGTTCCTTCGACTGTTGCTGCTGCATGCCGGCGCACTTCGCTTGCCGCACTGCGGCCGCCTGATAGGCGCGCGCGTCCGACCGCGCCGCCTGCGCCTGCCTGGCGTCGTGCGTGGCGCGCTCCTTCTGCAGGCGGGCCAGCAAGTCTTTCTGGCGCTGCAGTTCCTTCGCCGCGCTGGGGTCGGCCGCGGGCGATGGCGCGGCGCCCAGCTGCGTTGCGCTGCCGCTGGCGCAGGGCTGGTCTCCGTAGCTGACCTTGCCGCCGGTGGTGCATTTATAGATGGGGCCGGCATGGGCGGCGCCGCTCAGGGCGCACAGCGCCAGGATGTGCATGGGATGTAACATGATTGCTCGCTCCGGATTCACAGGATTTTTCCAGGGTTCATAATGCCGAGCGGGTCGAGCGCCGCTTTGATGGCACGCATCATGTTCAGTTCCACATCCGTCTTATATCGCTTGAGCTCGTCTCTTTTGAGGGCGCCAATGCCGTGCTCGGCCGAAATCGAGCCGGCGTACGACGCCACGCTGTCGTGCACGATGCGGTTGATCGCGTCCTGGTGCGCCAGGAAATCCTCGTGCGCGGTGCCGGGCGGCGGCGCCACGTTGTAGTGCAGGTTGCCGTCGCCCACATGGCCGAAGCAGACCAGCTGGCAGCCGGGATAGGCCGCCAGCACCCTGGCGTCGGTGCTGGCGATGAAGTCGGCGATGCACGAGACCGGCAGGGCGATGTCGTGCTTGATGTTCTTGCCGGCCGCCGCCTGCGCCAGCGGAATGTGTTCGCGCAGCTGCCACAGGGCCAGCGACTGGGCCACCGAGGTGGCCACCACGGCGTCGTCGGCGATGTCCTGGGCGATGGCGTCGGCAATGGTTTCTTCCAGCAGGCCGACGGCGTGTTCTTCCGATTCGCTGCTCGACAGTTCCAGCAGCACGTACTGGGCGTGGCGCGTGACGAAGGGCTGCGTCAGGCTGGGGAAATGGGTGCCGACCAGGCGCAGGCAAAAGTCGGACATCAGCTCGAAGCCGGTCAGGCTGGCGCCGCAGCGGTCCTGGGCCAGGGTGAGCAGGTCGAGCGCCTGGCGCGGGGCGGCAATGGCGACCAGGGCCGTGATCGATGCCTTCGGTTGCGGGAACAGGCGCAGCACGGCGCCGGTGATCACGCCCAAGGTGCCTTCGGCGCCGATGAACAGGTCGCGCAGGTCGTAGCCGGTGTTGTCCTTGCGCAGCGCGCGTAAGCCGTTCCACAGTTCGCCCTGGGCGGTGACCACTTCTAGGCCCAGGCACAGTTCGCGCGTGTTGCCGTAACGCAGCACCGCGGTGCCGCCGGCATTGGTCGACAGGTTGCCGCCGATGCTGCAGTTGCCTTCGGCCGCGAGCGAGAGGGGAAACAGGCAGCCAACGGCCGCGGCCGCTTCCTGGATGGTTTGCAGGATGCAGCCGGCGTCGACCGTGATGGTGCGGTTGACCGGGTCGAGCGCGCGCACCCGGTTCAGGCGCGCCAGCGACAGCACCACGGCGCTGCCGCTGGCGTCGGGCACGCTGCCCAGCACCAGGCCGGTTTTACCGCCCTGCGGCACCAGCGGCACGCGGTGCGCGGCGCAGGCTTGCACCAGTTGCGCCACCTGGTCCGGGTCGGCCGGACGCAGCACCGCCAGCGCGCGCCCGGTGAAGCGGCCGCGCCAGTCGGTGAGGAAGGGCGCCATGTCGGCGTCGCTGGTGAGCACGTGCGCCGGGCCGGCAATGGCGCGGCAGCGCGCCAGGAAGCCGGTGCCGGAGTCGGGGTAATTCAAGGCAGTCACTTCGTCGATTTGGTCGAGTTCACCTTGTCGAGCAACTCCTTGGCCATCTTTTTCGCCGCTTTCTTGTATGGACGCAGGTACAGCAGCGCGCAGGCGAAATAGACGAATACAAGCACGATTTCGCCCATCGCCATCATGCGCGATACGGGCAGCTTGTCGCTCCAGGCGCGCACCACGCCCTCGGTGAAGTAGAGCAGGATCACCATCGACGACCATTGCAGGGTGTAAATGTCGCGCTTGATCACGCCGCCCAGGGGAATGAGCAGGGGCAGGACCTTGAGCGCCAGGATCCAGCTGCCGGGGCGCAAGGGCGCGACCACGATTTCCCAGGCCAGCAGCCAGGCGATCAGCACCACCAGGCTGGCGATGGCGCCGATGTGAAAGTACTTGGGCGCTTGCATCAGGAAACTCCGTGCAGGCGGGCGGCGGTTTCCGCCAGGCGGCGCCCCATGGCGATGGCGAGGCGTTTTTCATCCTCGCTGACCGGCTTGTTGCCGTCCACGCCAGCCCAGTGGGTCGGGCCGTAGGGCGTGCCGCCGCTGGTGGTGGTCATCAGTTCTGGGTTGCTGTAAGGCAGGCCCATGATCATCATGCCGTGGTGCAGCAGCGGGATCATCATCGACAGCAGGGTCGATTCCTGGCCGCCGTGCAGGCTGCCGGTGGAGGTGAACACGACCGCCGGCTTGCCCGACAGGGTGCCGGCCAGCCACTCGGCGGCCGTACCGTCGAGGAAATATTTCAGGCTTGATGCCATGTTGCCGAAACGCGTAGGCGAGCCGAGCGCCAGACCGGCGCACTCGGCCAGGTCCTGGGCTTCCACATAGGGGGCGCCGGCCGGCGGGATGGCCGGTTCGGTGGCCTCGGCCACGGTGGAGACGGCGGGCACGGTGCGCAGGCGCGCATCGACTCCGGGGACGCTCTCGATACCCTGGGCAATGAGTTCGGCCAGCTTGCGCGTGGCGCCATGGCGCGAGTAGTACAAAACGAGAATAATCGGATTGGTTTGGTTCATCGTTGGTATTATAGGGCGCTTTACAGGGTTACATCGGCACAGCCGGCGCGTTTTTCACGCGTTTTTCACGATACATGCTTTCAAAAACAGTCCATTCGATTTCCCGATCCACCAGCGAAATGATCAATAGCAGCGTCGATATGGTGCGTGGCCTGACCTGGAGCGAAGCGCGCGACCTGCTTCGCTTCGCGCGGCGCCGCCTCAACGAAGAAAAATTGCCCCAGGTGGCAGGCAGTCTCACGTTCACCACCACGCTCGCGCTGGTGCCGCTGCTGACCATCGTGCTGGCCATTTTCACGACCTTTCCCGTCTTTAGTAATTTCCGGGTGGCACTGGAAGCGTATTTCGCCCAGACCCTGATGCCCAGGGCCATCGCCAACACCATCACCGGCAACCTGACCCAGTTCGCCAGCAAGGCCAAGAGCCTGTCGGCGGTCGGCGCGGTCGCGCTGGTGCTCACGTCGGCGGCCATGATGAACATGATCGAGCGCGCCTTCAACCAGATCTGGCGCGTGCGCGAAGTGCGTCCGCTGGCCCAGCGCGTGACGATTTACTGGGCGCTGGTCACGCTCGGACCGCTGCTGTTCGGGCTGTCGCTGACGGCGACCTCGCAACTGTTCATGGCTACCAGCGCGCTGACCAGCAATCTGCCGTTTTTGAGTACCCTGTTTTACACGGCGGCGTCGATCGGGCTGACCACCGGCGCCTACACGCTGCTTTACATGACGGTACCGAACCGCTTCGTCGACTGGCGCGACGCGGTCTGGGGCGGTCTGGTGGCGGCGGTCGCCTTCGAGATCGCCAAGCGCCTGTTCGCCATGTTCGTCAGCCAGTTTCCCACCTACGCCATCATTTACGGCGCGCTGGCGGCGCTGCCGCTGTTTTTGGTGTGGATTTACCTGTCGTGGATGATCACCCTGGTCGGCGCCTTGCTGACCGCGGCGCTGCCGATCGTCAAGTACGAACGCTGGTGGTATGAGCCGGTGCCCGGCGGCGCGTTCGTCGATGCCATGGCGATCCTCAAGGTGCTGTACGGCCGCGCCCAGGTGAGCGATACGGCGCTGGTGTCTTCCGCCGCGATCCGCGCGCATACGCGCATCGGCTACGATGAAATGACCACCTTGCTCGAACAGATGCTGGCCGTGGGCTGGGTCGGGCGGGTGCAGGCGAATGTGACGACGCGCTCGCGCTGGGGCAAGCGCGCCATCGAAAGCGCCGAGAACTGGGTCTTGCTGGTGAACGTGGACAAGCTGCGCCTGTCCGACGTGTACCGCCTGTTCGTGTTCGGGCGCACCGCGATCGAGGCGGCTGTGGCCATCGACCTCGACAAGGATACCGAGCTCGACAGGAATTCGCCGATGACGCTCGACGGCAGCGCCCTGGCGCGCCAGGTCGAGTGCGCGGTGGAGGAGGGGTTGAACCAGACCCTGGCGCAGCATTTTGCGGCGCCGCTTGCCCCTGCGGCGCGCGCCTGAACGACACCATGCGCCTGGGTTTGCCCGATATTTCCGGCTACACCATGGCTGTCGGCTTGCGCTTTGCAGGGAACTTGTCGCATGATGGCCGCTCTAAATTAAAACTTGACCTTGATGCAGACGTGATTTATCGCAGTACTCGCTTTTGGGGTTTGCCATGTCCGACCTAACATCGCTGGCGCTTGAACTTGATCAGGAAACGCACCTCCGTCTGGAACGCTTGGCCGAATCGCGCCGGCAGACACCGCTTCTGATAATGCACGAAGCAATTGTTCAATATCTTGAGCGTGAAGAAAAGCGCGAAGCTTCCCGTCAAGAAACCCTCGACGCATGGAAGGAATATCAGGTGACCGGGTTGCACGTGACAGGTGACGAGGTAATAGCATGGCTTGAAACATGGGGCGACGAAAACGAGCTCCCCGCGCCGGAGTGCCACAAGTGATGTTGATTGCTGACGTAAACAGGCAAAAAAACGGACTCCGTGTGCTCTTATGCCACAAGTACGCTTTTCAAAACGGGCGCTACTTGACCTGAAAAGGTTGCGGGAATTTTTGCGGCCGAAAAATCAAGCGGCAGCCAGGCGCGCCACCGTAGCGATAATCAGGTCCATCCAAGTGCTGAGCCAGCATCCGGGAATCGGACGTCCGATACAGAACATGTCGGACGGTTACTACGAGTTGCTTATTTCCTTCGGCAATACCGGCTACATCGCTCGCTATCGTCACAATAAAGATGAGGTCACAATTTTGTCGGTGAGGCATCAAAAGGAAACTCAGCAATAGAGCTGGTGCATATGGACCTCTACCAGCTCAGCTTTCCGGTCAGCATCTGCCAGTACATCACCCAATCGCCCATGAACGAATACAGCGGCCGCGAAAACGAGGCGGGCCGGTTTTTTTCGTAGAAAAAATGCCCGATCCAGGCGCCGCCGTAGCCCGACACCAGCGCCGCCACGATCCACCACGGATTCATGCTGTCCACATACTGCACCTGCGCCGCCAGCGCCGACGAGCTGCCGATAAAATGCGCCCGCCGGCACAGCACGCTCGAGTGCTGCGTCAGATAGTAGGGATAGAACTCGGCAAAGCTGGCGTGGCGGGTCGACATGCGGCTCTCCTGGCGGATTTACGCGGGCGTGGTGGCGAACCCGAACAGCGCGTCCAGCACCGCGTCCGGCTGCTCGGCCATCAGCTGGTGGCCGGCATCCACGTTGATAATTTTGCCATGAGCGATCGCTCCCGTCAGCAGTTTTGTCGAGCGCGGCGGCGTCATCATGTCCTTGCTGCCAAAGATGAACAGGGTAGGGCAGCGCACCGTTTGCGCCGCGGTCTGGCCATTGGCGTACGCATTGCAGGCGTAAAAATCGGTGTGGAACAACTGGTCCGGATTGATGACCGACATGCGCTGCATCAGCCGCCGCGCGCCGCCCATGGTGTAAAACCCCGGTCCGGGACAGGACGGTTTTTGCGCCATCGACGAATGCGAGAAGATGTTCACCATGTCGATCGCGGCCTGCTCGTTGTGTTTGGCCGTGTCCAGCAGCGCGTCCGACACCTTCATCGGGTAGGTTGTCCCGAGCAGGGCCAGATGGCTCACCCGCCCGGGCGCCTGGAATGCCGCTTCCAGCGCGATCAGGGAGCCCATGCTGTGGCCCGCCAGCACGGCGCGTTCGACACCGACGCCATCGAGCACCGCCAGCAGCCAGGCCGCCATCTCTTCCACGCTGTGCAGGGCCGCGCCCTTGCTGCGCCCGTGCCCGGGCAGGTCCACCGCCAGCACGTTGAACCCGTGGTGCGCGAAATAGCGCGACTGCAGGGCCCATACCGAATGGTCGTTCTGGGCGCCGTGGATGAAGACGATGGTCGGCTGGGCCGGATTAAAGACCTTGCCGCCGGTGTAGCAGTAGGCGTCGAAGCCGGGAAGGGTGCAGATCATGTCAGGCTCCCTTCTGCGACAGTTTCAGGCCGCGCGCCAGGTCTTCGATCAGGTCGTCCACGTCTTCCAGGCCGATCGACAGGCGCATCGTGCCTTCCTTGATGCCGGATGCGGCCAGTTGTTCGGTCGGCACGCGGAAGTGGGTGGTGGACGCCGGATGAATCACCAGCGACTTGGCGTCGCCCACGTTGGCCAGGTGCGAGAAGATCTTGAGCGCGTCGACAAAGCGGCGGCCGGCGGCGCGGTCGCCTTTCAGGCTGAACGAAAACACCGCGCCGCAGCCCTTGGGCAGCAGGCGCTTGGCCAGTGCGTAATCGGGATGCGATTCCAGTTCCGGATACGACACCGACTCCACCGCGGGATTGGACAGCAGGAACTCGACCACCTTGCGCGTGTTGGCCACGTGGCGGTCCATGCGCAGGCTGAGCGTCTCGATCCCCTGCAGCACGGCGAACGCGTTGTGGGGGCTCATCACCGCGCCGAAGTCGCGCAAGCCCTCGCGCCGCGCGCGCAGCGAAAACGGCGCCACGGTCGACTCTTCGGCGAACACCATGCCGTGAAAGCCTTCGTACGGTTCGCACAATTCGGCGAAGCGCCCGGTCTTGTCGTAGGCGCTCTGCCAGTCGAAGGTGCCGCCGTCGACCAGCAGGCCGCCGATGGCGGTGCCGTGCCCGCACAGGAACTTGGTGGCCGAGTGGAACACCAGGTCGGCGCCATGGTCGAACGGGCGCAGCAGATAAGGCGTGGTAAAGGTCGAATCCATCATCAGCGGCAGGTGATGGTCGTGCGCGATGGCCGAGACGGTGGCGATGTCGAGCACGTCCAGCCCCGGATTGCCCAGCGTTTCGGCGAACAGCACCTTGGTGTTGGGCCGGATCGCGGCGCGCCAGGCGTCGGTGTCGCGCGGGTCCACAAACGTGGTCTCGATGCCGAAGCGCTTGAGCGTGTAGGCCAGCAGGTTCTGCGAGCCGCCGTACAGCGCGCGCGAGGCGACGATGTGCGAGCCGGCGCCCGCGATCGTCACCAGCCCCAGATGCATGGCGGCCTGGCCGCTGGCGGTGGCGATGCCGGCCACGCCGCCTTCGAGCGCGGCGATGCGCTCTTCGAGCACCGCGTTGGTCGGGTTCGAGATGCGCGAATACACATGGCCGGCGCGTTCCATATTGAACAGCGACGCCGCGTGGTCGGAGTCCTTGAACGCGAAGGAGGAAGTGAAATAGACGGGAGTGGCGCGCGCGCCGGTGGCCGGGTCGGGCGCAGCGCCGGCGTGCAGCGACAGGGTGTCGAAGCCGGGATATTGAGGTCCGTTCATGGTGGGCTCATCAGTTAGAAAAGGGATGGCCCGAATCGTAGCACGCATGCCTTGCACAAAAGCGTGGTTTGCTCGCTAAAATAGTGCAAATGCCAATCGGGCGCTTTCGGCGGTGCCCTGATTATTCGCAATGCTGGATTTTTTGCCAAGCTTACGCTACAGTCGGAGCTAGGGCTTATAAAAGACACCTACTTATAACCTCACCAGACAAGGCGGCCACCATGAAAGTCTCAGAAATCCTTCAAGTGAAGGGCAACATCCTGTACACCGCAACGCCCGAGATGCTGCTCGTGGACGCCGTCAACACCATGGCTGAAAAGGACATCGGTTCGCTGGTTGTCATGGAGTTCGGCGATCTGGTCGGCATGCTGACCTTCCGCGAAGTCATCAAGGTGCTGCACAAGAATAATGGCGCGGTCGGCGCGGGCACGGTGCGCAAGCACATGGACGATCATCCGATCACCGTCACCCCCGACACCGAAGTCAATGAAGTGCGCCGCATGATGCTCGAGAAGCACGCGCGCTACCTGCCGGTGATGAATGCCAAAACCCTGCTCGGCGTCATTTCGTTCTACGACGTGGCGCGCGCAGTCCTGGAAGCGCAGAGCTTCGAGAACCGCATGCTCAAGGCCTACATCCGCGACTGGCCGGCCGAAGCCGTCCAGGAAGACTGATGTGAGCATGGCCCCGGGCGCGCCGCGCCGCTTCAAGCAGGTGGATGTATTCACCAGCGTCGCGTTCAAGGGCAATCCGCTGGCCGTCGTGCTCGATGCCGACGGCCTGTCCGACGCCGACATGCAAGCCATGGCGCGCTGGACCAACCTGTCCGAAACCACGTTTGTGCTGACGCCGCGCGACGCGCAGGCCGACTACCGCGTCCGCATTTTCTCTCCCGATACCGAATTTCCCTTCGCCGGCCATCCGACGCTGGGCACGGCGCACGCCTTGCTCGAAGCGGGCCTGGTGCCGCGCCGCGCCGGCACGCTGGTGCAGGAGTGCGGCGTGGGGCTGGTGCCGATCGAGCTTGGCGCCGCCGGCATGCTGGCGTTCCGGTCGCCCGCGGCCAGCCTGGTGCCGCTCGCACTGCAGCACCTGCCATTGCTGGCGCGGGTATTGCCAGGGACCACAGTTGACGCCGAATGCACGCCGCTGATCGCCACGATGGGCATTGCGTGGCTGGTGGTGCGTTTGGCGAGCGCGCAAGCGTGCCTCGATGCGCGCGTCGACGGCGCCGCGCTGCAGGAACTGACGCGCCTGGGCGTGACCGGCGTGGCGCTCTACGGCCCGCATGACGCCGCCGGGCCGGCCGACTACGAAGTCAGGGCGCTGTTTACCAAGCACGGCGCGCTGGTCGAAGACCCGGTCACCGGCAGTGCCAATGCCTGCATCGCACGCGTGCTGCAGGCCCAGGGTTTTCCCGATGGCGGCGAAACGGGCAGCGCCTACAGCGCGCGCCAGGGCGCCAGCGTGGCGTGCGACGGCCGCATCGCGGTCAGGTACGTCGATGGCGAGCCGTGGATCGGCGGCCGCTCGGTCACCGTGATCGATGGGACGGTGCGCGTTTAAGCGCTCAGTGCGGCTCTGCCGCCGTTTTCTGTCCGAAGGTCCTGCGCCAATCCCTCGGACTGACTTGAAAACGCTTCTTGAAGTGCTGCCGCAACGAGATAGCCGTCTGAAACCCCGCAAGATCCGAGATTTTCTCGACTGACAGCGAGGTCGTCTCCAGCAGGTCGCGACTTCGCTGCAAGCGTTCGTTCACCAGCCAGTCGACCAAGGTCATGCCGGTGGCCTTGCTGAAGTGACGCGTGAAGGTGCGCCGGCTCATCGACGTTCGTGCCGCCAATTGATCGATACTATGCGGCTGGCCGAGGTGTTCGCGCAAATAATCGAGAAGCCGATTGACTTGCGCATCCTGGGTCGATACCGCCATGGGTTGCTCGATGAACTGCGCTTGCCCACCCTCGCGGTGGGGCGGGATCACCATCGTCCTGGCGACTTTATTGGCTATTTTAGGACCGTAGTATTCGCGCACGATATACAGGCAACAGTCGAGCCCGGCGCCAGTGCCTGCGGAGGTGATCAGCCTGTCCTCGTCGACATACAGGGCATTCATGTCAAGCTGCACGCGCGGAAAACGGGCGCTGAAATCCTTCTCTGCCATCCAATGCGTCGAGGCGCGTTTGCCGTCGAGCAACCCAGCATAAGCGAGTGCATACGCACCGTAGCAAAGGCCGACCACATGCGCGCCTCTCGCATGGGCGCGCGCCATTGCCGCAACCAGATCCGGTTCCGGATGCGCGTTCAAGTCGTCCCAGCCGGGAACCACCAGGATATCGGCTGCTTCCGTCAGCTCCAGTCCGCCATCCGGATGCAGGGTCAGTGCGCGTTCGGCGGTTAACGGCCGGGCGCCCGCAGAGACGATCTTCAGGTCGAACAGCCGTCCTTCAGGCAACTCCGCGTTAAATACCAGATAAGGCACGGCGAAGTGGAACGGGCTGAAGTTGGGATAGGCGATCAGGGCGACGACGGGCGTTTTGGTGGTCATGATGAGCAGAATGGAAGAGGGTGGCCCGAAAGTGCCGATAAATGGCTTGTGGGTCAATTTTATAGGGAAGGCGATGCGTCCACAATACTCCTACCGAACACCACATCCATGGAGTAGCAAAATGCAACGAGTAAAAACCCTAGTGATCGCCCTGGCTTTGACCCTTGGCACGGCAACCGTACCGGCCCACGCAGCGGCCAACGGCGCCTCGGCAGCGGCCACGCACGCGGTGCAGGTGTAGCAAATCCGTAATGCCACCGCGAAGATCAGCGTTGCCGGCAAGACCTTCCTGGTCGACCCGTTCCTGGCAAAGAAGGGCACCTACCCCGGCTTTGCGGGAACGTTCAACAGCCAGCTGCGCAACCCGCTGGTCGAACTGCCGATGCCGGCGCAAGCGATCATGAAGGGCGTCGACGCGGTGATCGTCAGTCACACTCACCTCGACCATTGGGATGGCGGCGCTCACCAGTTCATTCCTAAAGCGATGCCGCTCTTCGTACAGCATGAAGCCGATGCGAAACTGATTCGCGGACAGGGCTTCACCAATGTCCGCATCCTCGGAGAGGACACCGTGTTCGAAGGCGTGCGGTTGACCAAGGCCGGCGGCAAGCACGGCACCGACGAGATGTACGCCAAGGCACCGTTGGCCGAGGCGCTCGGCGAGGCGATGGGGATTGTGTTCCACGCGCCTGGCGCGAAAACCGTCTACGTCGTCGGTGACACCGTATGGCGTGCCGAGGTTGACCGGACCCTGGAAAAATTCAAGCCCGAGATCATCATCGTCAATGCCGGCGACGCCCGCATGGTCGGCTACAGCGGGTCCATCATCATGGGCAAGGACGATGTGCTTCACGCCTACCAGCTCATGCCGAACGCGACCATTATTGCCACGCATATGGATGCCATCAACCACATGACGCTGAGCCGGAAAGAACTCAGGGAGCATGTCAAGCAACACGGCATCGGGGACCGCGTGCGCATTCCGGCCGATGGCGACATCCTGAAGTTCTGAGCGCCCGCATCGACCCGCGTCGATGCCAGCTAAACGATCACGGCGCTCACGCCGGGTCGTTCGACTCGGCCAGCGCGGCGTGCGCCGGCGTGAGCTGGTCGCCTGAACTGATCAGGGTCGCGCGGCCGGTGTCTAACATCGCCTGCGCGCCCAGGTGCAGCTTTTCGATCAGCTCGCCGTTGTCGGCATCGGGCTTGGGCCGCAGTGCGCTCCAGCCGTTGCGGCCATTCGCCTTGACCCAGTACAGCGCGGCGTCGGCCAGTTCCACCAGGTGTTCCCAGCTGACGCCCTTGCTGTCGTCCAGATACAGGCCGCTCTCGGCCAGCCCCACCGAACAGGTGAGCGATACCTGAATGCCGTCGCCCAGGTCGAAGACGTGGCTGGCGACCGCGCGCCGGATACGCTCGCCCAGCACCGGCACGAACTGGCGCGTGCTGGGCCGGCATACCAGCAGGAATTCTTCGCCGCCCCAGCGCACGATGTAGTCGCCCACCCGCACCTGGGCGCGCAGCACGTCCGAGACCTGCTGCAGCACGCGGTCGCCCGCCTTGTGTCCATACGTGTCGTTGATGCGCTTGAAATGGTCGATGTCGACCAGCGCGAACAGCAGCGTGTTGTCGCTCGATCCGGTGCGCTTGTTTTCGCGTTCGTAGAACGCCAGGTCGGCCGGGATCTGGTTGCTCAGATAGCGCCGGTTGTGCAGCCCCGTGAGCGGGTCGGTCTGGCTGGCCAGTTCGAGCGCGCGGTTGGCCACGTGCAGTTGCTCGGTGCGTTCGGCCACCTGCTGCTCCAGTGCCGCGCGCTGCTTGTCATGCGAATGGCGCTGCAGGCGAAAGCCCCCGTACACGGTGCCGCCCAGGCAGGCCAGCAGCAGTCCGTAAAACCAGCTGGTCTCGTAGAAATGCGGCGCGATGATGAAGTCCAGGCGCGCCGGCAGCTTGTTCCAGACGTCGGCGTTGTTGCTGGCCTTGACCTCGAACGTATAGGAGCCGGGCGGCAGGTTGGTGTAGTTGACCGAGCGCGGTGCCCCCGCCTGCAGTTCGCGCCAGTCCTTGTCGTAGCCGTGCAGGCGGTAGCGCAGCACAACGCTGGCCGGGTCCTGGAAGCTCAGCGCGGTGAATTCGAATGCCAGGTCGCGCGCATCTTCGCGCATGCGCAGGGCGCCGCCCTGGCCCTGGCGGACGTCGCGCCAGGTATCGAGCACGCGCACGCGTTCGATCACCGCCGTCGGCGCCGTCATGTTCTTGGTCATGCCCATGGTATCGAGCGTGACCACGCCATCGCGGCTGGGCAGCCACAGCGTGCCCGCCGGGTCCATGAAGCCCTTGGAATTGCCGGCGCCGTTGCAGCAGAATCCCTGTTCGCCGCTGCGCCGGTCGCCGCGCTCGTTGAGGATCATTTCGCCAAAGGCGGTTTTGGTCTGGCCGTCCTGGACCCGGCGCATGTCGGCCAGCGGGGCGCGCAGGATGCCGCGCAGGCCGGCCGACCACAGATAGCCGGCCGCATCCTCCGTGAGGAAGAACGGCGCATTCGCCGGAAACCCCTCGGCGCTGCCGAACTTGTGCCAGCGGCGGCCGTTGAACAGGTAGATTTCCTCCGTCAGCGTACCGAGTGCCAGCGCGCCGTCTTTCAGCTCGGTGATGGCGGTAATGTCCATCCCGGACGGCAAGCCGCTGTCCAGGCCTATCTGCACCATGCGCTCCGCGCGCAGTTCGTACAAGCCGTCCTGGGTGGTCACCAGCAGGCGCCCGTCCTTGAGTTCGCGCACCTGGCGCGCGCGCACGTCGCGCAGGCCCTGGTCCTTGCCGTATTTGGTCAGCGTGGCGCCGGCCAGCCGGAAAACGCCCTCGCTGGTCGGAAACCAGAGCACGCCGGTGCGGTCGCGCACGATGCCGTTGATCTGCGCCGCGGACATCGGCGCGAACAGGGGGGGCGTCTCGACTTTGCCGTCGCGCCACAGCGCCAGCCCGCGCCGCGTGCCGATCCAGATGCGGTCGGCGTCGGCCAGCAGGTTGTAGGCATGCGGATGCGGCAGCTGGCTGCCCGACAGCACATGGCGGAAGCGCCCGTCGCTGAACACGCTCAAGCCATCGCTGGTGCCGACCCAGGTGCGCCCGTCCGGCGCGCGCGCCAGCGACCACACGATCGGTTCGGTCAAGCCTTCCGCCGCGGCCAGGCGCCGGGTCGAGCCGTTCCACAGGCGCACCAGGCCCTGCCACTGGCTGCCCAGCCACAGGTTGCGCTCGCGGTCTTCAAAGGCGGCCAGGACCCCCTTGAAGGCGGCCGGGTTCTTGTCGGGGATGACCTCGGTGGTCTTGCCGTTGCGGATGCGCGCCATGCCGGCGTTGCTGGCAACCCACAGGTTGCGGTCGCTGTCCTGGTATAGCATAGTGGTCGGCGAGTTTTGCAAGACGGGCTCGGTGCCCGCCGCTTCCAGCACGCCGCCGGCGCGCGCAAACAGGCCGACACTGGTGCCGGCCCAGATTTTGCCTTGCGCCTCGGCCAGCCGCGTGACCACGCCATGGCGCAGGCCCGCCGGCAGCGCAATCAGTTCGGTGTGTTTGCCTCTGCTGTGGAACATGCCGCCGGTGCCGCCGATCCAGATGCCGTCGGCGCTCTTGAGCAGGGCGGTGGCCGGCGCCGGGCTGCCGGAACGATGCACCAGCTTGCCGCCCTCGTAGTCGAACACGCCGCTGGTGGTGGCCACCACCAGCCGGCCCTGGTCTTCAGCCACGGCGTAGATGTCGAGCATGGGGAACTGGGCGGTATCGGCTGCGGGGATGATGCGGAACACGCCGTTTTCGTAGAGCGTCAGGCCCTTGTAGGTGCCGATCCAGACGCGCCCGGCGCTGTCGGCCATCAGGCTGCGGATCCATACGCCGGCCAAGCCTGGCTGGTTCTCCGGCGAATAGGTGGTGAAGCGCACGCCGTCGAAGCGCGCCAGGCCGTTCTGGGTAGCAACCCAGATGTAGCCCTGCTGATCCTGGGTGACGGCTTGCACACTGATCTGCGGCAAGCCGTTCTGGATCGACCAGCTGGTGCGCACGAAATGGTGGAAGGCTTTGTCGGGATCGAGCGCCACGGCCGGTCCGCTCAGGGCAAGACAGGCCAGCCAGAGCAGTACGCAGCAGCGCCACGCGCGCCGCGCCAGGCTTGGGGAGCACCGCGAAGTGTCCATCCTCATGCATTCATTCAAGTTGGCGCCCCATCCATTGCAAAGCATGGCATCGATATTACGTGAACGCAGGCGCGCACGGTGCGATTACGGTGCGGGGAAGAGATGCTGTTGCCGACGTGCAACAATTGATTGCTACTAGGATACTTCGGGGTGATTGCTGCCGTTGACGCTTAGTTCAGTCGCGCTCGTGCCTGCACCGTCGCCCCTGCGCTTCCACCGTCATTTGCGCACTTCCACCGTCGCCCGCGCCCCCCCACCGTCGCCCCCGCGCAGGCGGGGGCCAAAGTTCGTATCGAAGCCAGTGGCATATCTGAATACTTGGGCCCCCGCCTGCGCGGGGGCCGACGGTGGTGAAATGGGCGCGAAACGTCAAGCCGCCGTTTTCAGGGCACTGGCCCGCTGCCAGAACGCCTGGAATGCCTCGCCACTACTGAAAGCGCGGCGCGGCAGCACGAAAATGCCGTTCCCCTGTAGCCGGAACACGATATATCCCGACAGCCGGCCCACCGAGGCAATCGCCGCCCATGGCCGCATGCTGTCCTGCTTGCCCGCGCGCCGCTCCAGCCCGGCGTCGGTCAGCGCATAGTGGTGACGCCCCAGCATCGGATTGCCGGCATCGAGCTTGAGCAGCATGGTCGCGATATTGATCGTCAGGGCCGACAGACCCCCGCCCAGGGCGCCTCCGAGCGCGGCCACCGCCGCCACGCCCAGCGAGTACAGATTGTCCGGCGTGCGCGTCACCAGCACCAGCACGAAGATCGCCAGTGCCAGCACGCCCATGAAAATCCAGTTGCCCTTCAGGCGCGGAATCATCGCCAGCGAAACCAGGAACACATCGCGTTTGGTGATATCGACCGTCACCTGCATCATGCGGAGCCGGGCAGGGCTTCGTCGTTGAGCCACTCGTACAGCGCCGTGGTGGCCATCGGCCGGGCGAACAGGAAGCCCTGCGCCAGCGGGCAGCCGAGCGACTGCAATATCTCGGCCTGGCGTTCATCCTCGACCCCTTCGGCGATCACCGACAGCCCCAGGTTGCGCCCGAGCTGGATGACCATTTCGGCAATGCTGCTGCCGCGCGCCGAATTGGTGATTTCGGTGACGAACGCGCGGTCGATCTTGAGCCGGTCCACCTGCAGCCGCTGCAAATACGAGAGCGACGAAAAACCCGTACCGAAGTCGTCGATCGCGATCGACACGCCGGTATGCTTGATCTGGGCCAGCATCTTGATGAGCAGGTCCGGCTCTTCCATCGCCATCGATTCGGTGATTTCGAGTTCGACGAATTCCGGCGGCGCCCCGGTTTCTTCCAGCGCCGAGCGCAGCATGTCGAGGAAGTACGGATGGCGGAACTGCACCTGCGAGACGTTGATCGACATGGTGAACTGGCGGTGCCCGGCTTCGCGCAGGCGCACCAGTTCGTGGCAGGCGCTGCGCAGCACCCATTCGCCGATGTCGATGATCAGGCCCGAATACTCGGCGATGGGAATGAAGCGGTCCGGCGAAATATAGGTGCCGTCGGCGGTCTGCCAGCGCAGCAGCGCTTCGGCGCCCACCGGGCGGCGCGCGGTCAGGTCGATCTGCGGCTGGTAGACGACGAACAGCTCGCCCTTGGCGAAGCCGGTGCGCAAGGCATGCATCATGCGCACGCGTTCGCGGATTTCCACGCCCATGCTGCGCGAAAAATAGAAGTGGCCGGCGCGCTGCTGGCTCTTGGCGCGCTTGAGGGCAATGTCGGCATCCTTGAGCGCATCGGCGCCGCTGCCATCGTGTTCCGACAGCCGCACCAGGCCCAGGGTGGCCGACAGCTGCACATCCTGGCCGTCGATCGAGAAGGGCGTTTCGAACAGCGCCAGGATGCGGACCGGATTGACCGCCTCGGCGTCGCCCAGCACGCTGAAAATATCGCCGCCGATGCGCGCCACCGTCAGCTGCTGGCCGAGGCGCTGCTGCAGGCGGGTGGCCACGGCGACGAGCAGCATGTCGCCGAACTGGTGCCCCAGCGCGTCGTTGGTTTCGGCGAAGTGGTCGAGGTCGACCAGCGACAGGGTGGCGTCGTTGCGCGCCGGCCCGGCCATGGTGGCGTCGAGGATTTCGACCAGGCGCGTGCGGTTGGGCAGCTTGGACAGCTGGTCGTAGAAAGCGGCGTTGTGCAGATGCGTCACCAATTCGACGTTGTCGAGCCCCACGGCGACATTGCTGCAAAACACTTCGAGCAGGCGCTGGTCGATCTCGCCGAGCGGGCGGCCCGGCGCCAGGTAGGCGACGAAATCGCGGCTCGATTTCCCGGCGAAGAACAGGGTGACGGTACCTGGCTCGTAGATGTTGCGGCGCTGGGCCAGGGTGCGCTCCATGGCCGTGGCGACGATGGCGTCTACGGCCGCGGTCAGATTGCCGGTACCAAGCCGGCGGTAGGCGCCGGCGGTGGCGATGATGTGCAGCTCGCGGCAGCGCCCGTCCGGGCACTCCTGCACGCACAGCACGCCGTTCGGCTCGACTTCCAGGATGTCGGCGATTTGGGCCAGCACCCCGGCGGCGAAGTTTTGCACGCCGTGCAGCGCCATCAGCTCGGTGCTGGCGCGCACCACCAGGTCCAGGCCGCGCCGGTTGGCACTGATGGCGCGGATTTGTTCGTACGAGCGGATCGCCCCCGTCACTGTCGTAAACAGCTTGATGCGGGTCAGTTCGGACTTGGTCTTGTAGTCGTTGATGTCGAAATCGCGGATGGCGTCGATTTCGGGCGCGTAGCCGGGCTGCCCGGTGCGCAGGATGATGCGCACGTCGGCCAGCTTGAGCGTTTCGCGGATGTAGCGCACCAGGTGCAGGCCGGCGTCGTCCTGTTCCATCACCACATCGAGCAGGATGACGGCAATGTCGTGTTCGTGCTTGAGCATTTCGCGCGCCTGGCCGGCCGAGTAAGCGTGCACGAATTCGAGCGGCCGCTGTTGCATGTCCAGGTTGCCGAGAGCGAAGGTGGTGGTCGAGTGCACGTCTTCGTCATCGTCGATGATCATCACGCGCCAAACGCTGTTCGCACCCCCGGCTACCGGCGCCGCGGGATGTTCCTCCAAAAATACCAGGTCGTCGTGGTTGTCCTCAAGGTCGTCCAAGGGCGTGCTCGATGGGGGCATGTGTCGCTTCTCCAGGCGTTTCTCGGTAATGACGCGTCGCCAGTATACGTCCAACTGTTACACAGTAACCCATATCCATGCGGATAGGGCGACACAGATTGCGGAACAGCTACTGCTTTCCAACAGCATGCCACGAATCCGGCTGACTGTATCTATTTACCGTGAGAAAAAGAACTTGTACGACGTACTAACATGGTTGTTAAAATGCTCACTTGACGGGCGGCGTCGGCGTGGCGGAACCAAGGCGGCTTCCAGGCGGCACTTGGCCGGTGCCGCCAGCAAAAGCGCGCGGGCTGGTAGAATTGGCTTTTCCGCCACTCACTTTCTTATCATGTCCGGCAATTCTTTTGGCAAGCTGTTTACCGTTACAACGTTTGGCGAGTCGCACGGACCGGCCATCGGCTGCGTGATCGACGGCTGCCCGCCGGGCCTGGTGTTGTCCGAAGCCGACATCCAGCCCGACCTCGACCGCCGCAAACCGGGCACTTCGCGCCACGTTACGCAGCGCCAGGAAGCCGACACGGTCGAGATCCTGTCCGGCGTGTACGAAGGCAAGACTACCGGCACGCCGATCATGCTGATCATCCGCAACCAGGATCAGCGCAGCAAGGATTACGGCAATATCGTCGAGAGCTTCCGGCCCGGCCACGCCGACTACACCTACTGGCACAAGTACGGCGTGCGCGATCCGCGCGGCGGCGGGCGCTCGTCGGCGCGCCTGACGGCGCCCGTGGTGGGGGCGGCGGCAATCGCCAAGAAATGGCTGCACGAGCAGTACGGCACCGTCTTCATGGGCTGCATGAGCCAGCTGGGCGACATTCCAGTGCCGTTCGAGGCCTGGGAACACGTGCCGAACAACCCGTTCTTTGCCGCCAGCGGCGACGCCGACCTGATCGCGCGCATGGAAACGGCCATGGACGCACTGCGCCGCGATGGCGATTCGATCGGGGCGCGCATCGATGTGGTGGCCAAAAACGTGCCGGTGGGTCTGGGCCAGCCGATCTACGACAAGCTCGACGCCGACATCGCCTACGCCATGATGGGCATTAACGCGGTCAAGGGCGTGGAAATCGGCGCCGGTTTCCGCTCGGTGGCCCAGCGCGGCTCCGAGCATGGCGATGAGCTGACCCTGGAAGGCTTTGTCGGTAACAACGCCGGCGGCGTACTGGGCGGCATTTCGACCGGCCAGGATATTACGGTGTCGATTGCGATCAAGCCGACCTCGTCGATCCGCACGCCGCGCCGTTCGATCGATAAAGCGGGCAACCCGGTGATGGTCGAGACCTTCGGCCGGCACGACCCCTGCGTGGGCATCCGCGCCACGCCGATTGCCGAGGCCATGCTGGCCCTGGTACTGATCGACCACGCGCTGATGCACCGTGCCCAGTGCGGCGACGTGCGGGTCGATACGCCGAAAATTGCCTGACGCCGGCGCGGGGCGCGGCGCTGCGCATATCGCCCCGTCGCTCGCCCCGTTTTCGCTGTTCCTGTTTGCGTATTACGCGCAGGTCGGCGCCTTTGCCATCTACGCGACCCTGTTCTTTGCGGCGCGCGGCATGAGCGCGCCCCAAATCGGGGTGCTCATGTCGCTGATTCAGGTGATGCGCATTATCGGCCCCAACCTGTGGGGCTGGCTGGCCGACCATAGCGGCCAGCGCGTGCGCGTGCTGCGCTTTACTACCGCCGGCGCGCTGCTGGCGTTCAGCGGCATGTTCTTCGCGGAGACCTACGTCCAGTTCATCGCCGTGATGGTGGCGTTCAACCTGTTTTCGAGCGCGCAGGCGCCGCTGGCCGAAGCGCTGCTGCTGTCGGCCCTGCGCGGCGACGCCAGCAATTACGGGCGGGTGCGCCTGTGGGGTTCGGTCGGTTTCATCGTGGCGGTGCTGGCCGCCGGCTGGCTGCTCGACTGGCTCGGCGTGAACGCCTTGCCGTCGATCGCGCTGTTCCTGCTGGTGTGCGTGGCGGCGTCGGGCCTGCTCATCGTGCAGGCGCCCGCATTGCCCCATGCGCAAGCGGCGCCGGGTTTGTGGAGCGTGCTGCGGCGGCGCGAAGTGATCGCGTTTTTCGTCTCGGCCGCGCTGATGGCGGGCGTGCACATGTCGCTCAACGCCTTCTATTCGCTGTACCTGGAGCAGGCCGGCTACAGCAAGCCGGTGATCGGCGCCATGTGGGCGCTGGGGGTGGTGGCCGAGGTGGCGTTTTTCTATTTCCAGGCGCCGCTGCTGCGCCGCTTCGGTGCGCAGCGCGTGATGATGTGCGCGTTCGCGGTGGCTGCCGTGCGCTTTCCGCTGATCGGCGCGGCCGGCCAGCTGCTGCTGGTCCTGGCGTTGGCGCAGCTGCTGCACGCGGCAACCTTTGCCGCGCACCTTTCAAGCTCGGTGATGGTCATGCAGCGCTGGTTCGCGGGCCCGCTGCAGGCGCGCGGCCAGGCGCTGTACATGAGTCTTGCCTACGGCATCGGCGGTACCGTCGGCGGCCTGCTGATGTCGCTATGCTGGGACAGCATTGGGCCGCAGTCGGTATTTTATCTGGCGGGGGCGCTGGCGGTGGGGGCAGCCGCCAGCGCCGCGCTGTCGTTCCGCTGGCAGCGCGCACACGCGCTCGCGTAAGACCGGGGCGCTGCCTGCTACCGCCAGGCAGCGCAGTCCCGATACGCCTTATCTTTCGACGGCGCCCAGGTCAATCGCCGTACCGACGACAGGACGTGGAATCGCGCCCGGCTTGAGCTGCCACTGTACCGGATGCGCCAGCGCATTGCGGTGCGGTGGCTGGCCAGCGTTGACCACCACGCTGCCAGCCAGTGGAATCGAGCTCGCCACATCGACCGGCGACGTGCTGCCGGAGATCATGTTGCTCTGACCATTGAGCTGGCCAGGCACGGCGCCGTCGCGCCAGCCCGTCGTCGCCCAGTTCTTACCGAGGTTGACGATGCCGCCCGCGGTCCAGCCCGGACCCACGCCCGAATTCGAACGCATCTTGAAGGCCGTGACGCTTGGCGCGGCCACGAACACGTTATTCCACACTTCGGCCGTCTCTTCGGTGGTCGACAACTGGAACATCGACACATTCGCGCCCGTCATGTGCACGGTGTTATTGAAGAAGTACAAGGTGCCTTTGCGGAAAATCGGCTCGCCCCAGGTATTGCCCGCAGCGCTGTAGAAGTGGTCGCCGCCGTAGTGGATGAAGCTGCCGTGGTCGCCGTTTTTCACGATCACGTTGCCGTAGACGAAGGTCGACCGGTAAGCCGGATCGCGCGTCGCGGTGACGGGGAAGTCTTCCGCCTCAACCAGGTCGATGGCGCGCGCGCCCGTTTCGATGCGGTTGTAGCGCACCACGGTGCCGGTCGAGCGGTCCTTGATCGAGTTGCCTCTTGCGCCGGCACGCACCGGACCGTAGTGGTTGAACTCGAACACGATGCCCGCGCTGGCGGTGTAGCTGGTATGCAGGCGATCGCTGCCGACGATACCGTTGTTCCACATGTGGTTACCGGCGATGCGGATCTGCTTGCTGACCGCAAAGTCGCCCTCGTCGGTGGACTTGGTATACAGGGCTTGCTGGCAATCGCTGATATCGTTGTCGGCGATCATGATGTGCTGGCCGCGTTCGACCCGGATGCAGCTGCCGAATTCCGGATAGGTTTTTTGCGCGCCGGCCGAGTTGTAGTAGCTGTAGTTCGGGTGCGAGCGGCGCACGGCCAGGCCATCGATCTGGATGTGGCTCGGGAACGCGGTGTAGGCGTCGGTTGCCTTCTGCTTGATCAGGATGATGGCGCGACCCTCGTGGATTTCGCGCGACGAGGTGCCGCCGTAGCCGGCTGCCAGCGCGCCGCGGGTGCGGGCGTTATGGCCGTCGATGACGGGACGTTCGCCGTTCGGGCCGCGCACGCCGCAGACGCGCAGCGGGGCCTGGGCCGTGCCTTTGGCCGACACCATGAATTTGCCGGCGTAGGGGGCGGCGCGGTAAAAGATGCGCACGGTGTCGCCAGCGGCAAGCGATTCCCACGGCACCATCTCGAGCGAGCTGTACTGCTTGCCGTCGCCGACCTGCAAGTCGCGCCCGGGGCCGGTGTGTTCGCACGGCGCCAGGCCGAGTGCGGACGGTGGGGGCGGTGTCGGTGTAGGAGTCGGCGTTGGAGTCGGAGTCGGAGTCGGGGTTGGTGTCGGTGTCGGTGTCGGAGTCGGCGTCGGAGTTGGTGTAGGCGTAGGCGTCACCGGACCGGCCAGCAGCAGCGGCGTGGAACCGGACAGGCCCGTGTCCATGGTCGCGGTAATGATCACCGGGTTGCTTGGTGGCGTGGTCAATGGGGCGATGTAGTGGCCATTTTGCGAATTGATGTAACCGTAGGTCGCGTTGCCGCCAGGGATGCCGTTGACCGACATTTTCATGGAGCGGCCAACGCCGTCGAGTTTGCCGGTCGCCCAGACCGAGGAACCCAGGGGGTAGGGCGCCACGCCGCCGCTGAGGCTGACCGTGACGGTGGCCGAAAAGGCTGGCGCCGCCACCATCATCAGCCCGACCTGGGCCAATCGCGAGAATGTTAAATTATTCATGAAATCTTTCTGCTTATGTGATTGAAATGACATGCACGGAATCAGCCAGGTTGTGCCGAAAACCAGCGGTACCCAAGCTGCTCGCGGTGGGCTGCGGCGAGACGCGCCAGCCAGGCCAGCGAGGATGCCATGATGCATATAAGTCAATTACAAATAGATTACAGATTGTGATTATTTCAACTTTTTGTTGCGCGCGGACGGCGCTGCGACGGCGTCGAGCGGCGCGTGCGAGGTGAGGCGGGCCGGTTTCCCGGCCCGTGCGGTCAGCGTGGCTTGGCTGCCGCGGCGGCCGTTTCCACCTGCTGGCGGCGGACCACGGTCTTGACGATCAGCGCCCGCAGGTCGTTGAGCAAGGCGAATTCGGTCTGGCTCAGGTGGATGGCCGGGAAGCTGTCGTCCCAGTCGCCGTAGATAAAGCCGACCGGCTGGCCATTCGACGACAGCGGCAGGATCACGAAACTGCGCCCGCCCGACAGCGAATCCTTCCACCACTGCGGCAGCTTGGCCGCGAACCTGGTGTCGTGCGCGTTTTCGACAAAAATCACGCGGTCGCTGCCGAGCGAGGCATGGAACACGTTGGCGCTGTAGGTGTCGTCAAAACTGAGGCCGCCGATCAGGTCCTTGACGCCGTCGCCCAGTCCCATCTTGGCGATGTACTTGTTCTCGCGGCGGTTGCGCAGGAAGGCCACGGCGCGCGAAAAGGTCAGGCCCTGGTACACCGTCTCCAGCGCCATCGACATCATCTGGCCCGGGTTGGCCGTGGCGACGACGTCGCGCATGTCGGACACGCCGGACAGGAGCACCTTGTTGCCCTCGGCGCGCATGCGGCGCGTGGCGATGTCGGCTTCGCGCTTCTCGGCCGGCTTGGCCAGCGGCGCGATCGACAGGTCGGCCGCCGCCGTCTCCTTGGCTTTTTCGATGGCGCTCATGAGATGGTCCGGCTCGACCCCCAGCATCGACGAGAAACTGCTGGCCAGCGCGCGCACGTTGGCGGCGCCCTCTTCGTCGTCGTTCCACAGGGAGCTGGCGCATTGCGACGACATGGTCGACACCGCGGCCAGCCAGTCTTCGTGCGTGAACGCGTCGCCGCGCTCGGCCGGCTCGACCCGGCGCATGCCGTTGATCAGATTTTTCGGCAAGCCCCAGTGTTCGGCGGCGGCGCGCCCGATTTCTTCCATCGTCAGGCCGAGCACCGGCGGCGCGGCGGCGTCTTCGCCACCGGTGCCGCCGACCGCCTGCAGCGCGGTCCAGCGTTCGGGCATGTAAAAGGTGATCATCATGCGACCGAGCGTGTGCAGCATCGAGCACACCACCGCTTCTTCGGAGTCGCGCGCGGCGGCGCTGGCGGCGACCTGCTGCGCCACCATCCCGGCCAGCACCGCTTTTTCCATCTCCACGTGGGCGATGGCCGAATCGGGCGAGGCGCGCGTCAGTTCCTCGATCAGCTTCAGGCCCAGCGCCAGGTGGCCGATCGCTTCGGTGCCGAGCACCAGCACCGCCTTGGTGACGGTGTTGATGCGCTGGCCGAAGGCCGAATACATGCCGCTGTTGGCCAGGCGCAGAACCTTCTGGGTCAGGACCGGGTCCGACAGGACGGTTTGCGTCATGCTGAACTGATGCTCGTCCTCGCCGCGCATGGCGCCGAGAATGGAACTGATGGCTTTGGCGAAGCCGGGCATGTCGCCGCGCCGGCGCACCCGTTCCCACAACTGGTTCAGGGTGGCGTCGGCGCTGGCCGGGCCGGGCGGAGCGGGATGGAGCAGTGCGCCGGCAATCATCGTATCCCCGCCTGCGGTTCGAGCGGCATCAGGGACGCGTACAGGTCTTCCCTGAGGGCGGCCATGGCCGCGTGGGCCGGCATCGGTTTGCCGGTCAGGTAGCCCTGGATGTACTGGCAGCCGCGCTGGTCGAGGTAATCGAGCTGCGCCTCGGTTTCCACGCCTTCGGCCACCACCGACAGCCCCAGGTGCTTGGCCAGGTCGAGCACCGCGTTGCAGATCGCGCCATCCTTGGGCGCGTCGGGCAAGTCCTTGACGAAGGCGCGGTCGATTTTCAGCACCGAGATCGGGAAGCGCTTCAGGTACGCCAGCGAGGAATAGCCGGTGCCGAAATCGTCGATGGCGATGCGCGCCTGTCGCTCGGCCATCTTGACGAGGATGGATTCTGCGTGCACGGGGTCGATCATCAGGGTTCCTTCGGTGATTTCGAGGACCAGCTGGCTGCCGCTCATGCCGGAAAAGGCGAGCGCATGGTCCAGCACCTCGAGGAATTTATCGTTGCGAAACTGGCGCGGACTGATGTTGACCGAGATGTACAGCGATCGCTTGGCCACTTCCTCGAACTGCCTGAGCTGCACGCAGGCCGCCTTCAGGGCCCAGGCGCCGAGCAGATTGATCAGGCCATTGGTCTCGGCGATGGGGATGAAGCGCACCGGCGGCACCATGCCCAGGGTTGGATGCTTCCAGCGCATCAGGGTCTCGAAGCCCTGGATGCGGCGCGTGGGGGCGTCGACGATCGGCTGGTAGTAGAGCAGGAATTCGCCTTCGCGCACGGCGTGGAACATGGCTGCTTCGAGCGAAATGTCGTGTTCCGGCGGGCTGCTTGTGCGCGGGCTGTAGACCAGGCAGCGCGCCTTGCCGGTTTCCTTGGCGCGCGACATGGCGGCGTCGGCCAGCGCGACCAGCTGCACTTCATCTTCGGCGTGCTCGGGAAACAGCGCCAGGCCGATCGAGGCGCCGATGTAGATGGTGTGCTTGTCGACCTCGAACGGCGCCTGCAGGGTGGCCAGCAGGCGCCCGGTGACCAGCTTGATCTGGGCCTCGGTGCAGGTGCCCGGCAGGACCGCGACAAACTCGTCGCCGCCGATGCGCGCCAGGGTGTCGCTGTCGCGCAGGGTCGTGCGCAGGCGCGCCGCGGCGATGCGCAGCACGGCGTCGCCGACCGGGTGGCCCAGGCCATCGTTGACCTTCTTGAAGCCATCGAGGCCGATGGTGGCGACCGAAAAATTCTGGCCCGAGCGGCGCGCGTGGGCGATCACCATGCGGATCCGGTCCGACAGCAGCAGGCGGTTGGGCAGTTCGGTCAGGGAGTCGTGGGTGGCCAGGTGGCGCAGGCGTTCCTCGGTGTCGCGCTGGGCCGAGATATCGCGCCCGACCACCAGCAGTGCGGCGTCGCCGGAACGTTGCAGGCGGCCCAGGCGCAGGTCGAACCAGACATCCTTGCTGCCGGTGTGCAGGCGCACGTCGAGCCGGGTGGGCTGGGCGGCGGCGCCGGCATCGAGCAATGCGGCGCGCAGCGCGGCCCGGTCGGCTTCCGGCGCCAGCGCCACCAGCGTGGCATCGGCGCCCTGGAGCGCGAACAGGGACCGGGTGCGCTCGCTGGCCGAGACGATCCGGCCCGCCGCGTCGAGCCGGAACACGATGTCGCCCGCCGCTTCCATGAACTGGTCAAGCTCGGTGGCCGTATCGCCGTGGAGAACTGATGGGGCACTGGAGCGCATTGTGAAATCGTTACCTTCGTAGTGTGGCTTGCCGCAGGTGGCCGGGTGCCCGGCCGGCCTGGTCTAGTTTAGCAAATCGCTATCCAATGTGGCACGGAACGATTCTAGGATGCATCAAAAATCGCCGGTGCGGTGTGTCATTTAATGTTGCTTGAGCGAACGCAAATTCCAGTGCGCCAGACGGGCGGGAAAGCAACTCTTGCCCCGTTTTCGCCTTTGGGCTAGGCTGTAGCGCGACATGCCGCCGTTTTTCCGGCCCGGATTGCTATTGTCGCTCACCCTGCGCTTTTCGGGGGTGCGCGCACTTGGATGATGCTGCTTTTGCGCAATATTTTCGGGGTCCGCACCCGTCCAGACCATGAACCCCTACGATACCCACGAAATTTTCAATCAGGCAAGCGCATTCGAAAATATTAACCTGTACGGCTGCGATCCGGCGCTGCAGGAAGCGGTCGCGCGCGAAGGAGCGGGGTGGGCGGGCGACACCCTGCACGCGCTGGGCGCACAGCTGGGGCGGGCCGAGGTGCTCGACCTGGCGCGCCAGGCCAATGTGAATAAACCCGTGCTGCATAATGTTGACCGTAGCGGGCGCAGGATCGATGAAGTCGAGTTCCATCCGTCCTGGCACCAGTTGATGGCACTGATGATCGGGGCCGGCGTGCACGCCACGCCGTGGGAGGCGGCGCGGCCCGGTGCGCAGGTGGCGCGCGCGGCCCAGTATATGCTGTTCGGGCAGGTCGAAAACGGCGCCCAGTGCCCGGTCACGATGACCTACGCCTCGGTGCCGGCGCTGCGCCAGGCCGGCGCCATCGGCGCCAAATGGCTGCCCAAGATCCTGTCGCGCCAGTACGATCCGCGCTCGCTGCCGATCGAACAAAAGAGCGGCGCCCTGATCGGCATGGGCATGACCGAAAAGCAGGGCGGCACCGACGTGCGTGCCAATACCACCCGCGCCACCATGCTCGATGCGGGCGAGGCGCGCGCGCGTTTCGGGGAGGAGGGCGTGGATGCCTGGCGCATCGTCGGCCACAAATGGTTCTTTTCGGCGCCGCAGTCGGACGCCCACCTGATCCTGGCCCAGACCGACGATGCGGGCAGCGCCGGCCTGACCTGCTTCTTTGTCCCGCGCTACCTGCCCGACGGCAGCCGCAATGCGATCCGGGTGCAGCGCCTCAAGGACAAGCTGGGCAACCGCTCGAATGCCTCGTCCGAAGTCGAATTCTGCGACGCCGTGGGCTGGCCGGTGGGGAAGGTGGGACGCGGCATTGCGAGGATTCTGGAAATGGGCGGGCACACCCGGCTCGATTGCGTGATCGGCAGCGCCGGCATCATGCGCGCGGCTCTCACGCACGCGCTGCATCACGCGCGCGAACGCGCCGCCTTCGGACGCCCGCTGGCCGGGCAGCCGCTGATGCAGAACGTGCTGGCCGATCTGGCGCTCGAATCGGAAGCGGCCACCGCGTTCGCGCTGCGCCTGGCGCGCTGTTTCGACAACGCCGCCGATCCGGCCGAAGCGCTGCTGGGCCGCATCCTGACCCCGGCCGGCAAATACTGGCTGTGCAAGCGCGGCCCGGCATTCGGCGCCGAGGCGATGGAAGTCATGGGCGGCAACGGCTACGTGGAAGACGGTCCGCTGGCGCGCCTGTACCGCGAATTTCCCGTCAATTCGATCTGGGAAGGCTCCGGCAACGTGATGTGCCTGGACCTGCTGCGCGCCTTCGGCAAGACGCCGGCGGCGCGCGAGGCGCTGGCGGGGGAGCTGGCGCTGGCCGGCAGCGGCAACGCGGCATTCAACGCGTGCGCCGAACGCCTGCTGGCCGACCTCGATGGCGCCCAGGGCGACGAATACGGTGGGCGCCGGCTGGCCGAGCGCATCGTGATCGCGGTGCAGGCCGCGCTGCTGCTGCGCCACGCGCCGGTTTTTGTGAGCGAGGCCTTCATCGCCTCGCGCGTGGCGGTCGATGTGGGCGGGGCTTTCGGGCGCCTGCCGCAAGGCGTCGATTGCGCGGCGATCCTGGCGCGCGCACTGCCGGCCTGACACCTGACCCGAGAATATTCCCGCGAAATGCGGACAAGCGCTCGGTTTGCGGGATAATACGGGTACAAGCCACAACAACGATAACTGAATCGAACTCCATGAAACAAGATCCACGCTTTCCCAACCTGTTCATCCTCAACCACCCGCTGATCCAGCACAAGCTCAGTCACATGCGCGAACGCGACACGTCCACGCGCACGTTCCGCGAGCTGCTCAAGGAAATCACGCTGCTGATGGGTTACGAAATCACGCGCGACCTGCCACTGACCACGCGCCAGATCGAAACCCCGCTGGTAACCATCGACGCGCCCGTCATCGCCGGTAAAAAACTGGCGATCGTGCCGATCCTGCGCGCCGGTATCGGCATGAGCGACGGCCTGCTGGAACTGGTGCCGTCGGCGCGCGTGGGCCATGTGGGCGTGTTCCGCGACCCGGAAACGCACAAGCCGGTCGAGTACCTAGTGCGCCTGCCCGACACCACGGACCGCATTTTCATCCTGTGCGACCCGATGGTTGCCACCGGCAATTCGGCGGTGCACGCGATCGACGTGCTGAAAAAGCGCGGCGTGACCGACGAACAGATCATCTTCCTGGCCCTGGTGGCCGCGCCGGAAGGCGTGCAGGTGGTGCAGGACGCGCATCCGAACGTGAAGCTGTATGTGGCTTCGCTCGATTCGCACCTGAACGAGCATGCCTACATCGTGCCGGGCCTGGGCGACGCGGGCGACCGTATCTTCGGCACCAAGTAAGCCGCGCGCGATGGCCACGCTGATCGACCAGGAGTTCTTCGCACGCCTGCACGCACTCAACGAGAAGTTCGCGGCCAGCGTGCCGGCCACGCTGGCGCGCCTGGAGGAGCTGCGCGCCAGGTTCGACCCGGCCGCCGCCGATGCGGCCCTGGTCAAGGAGCTGCATCAGAGCCTGCATACCATCGCCGGCTCGGCGGCGACGTTCGGGTTCCGCGCGTTCGGCGCGCAGGCGCGCCAGCTGGAGCAGCGCCTGCGCGTGCTGATGGCCTTCGAGCTGATCGCGCCCAAGGACTGGAACGACTGGCTGCACGCGCTCGACGAATACATCGCGTGGGCGCGCCTTGACCCCAAGGCGTCTGTTTACCCGGGCCAGCCCGAGTAAAGGCGAACACCGGCAAGGTGCCACGCGGCGCTGTTGCGCTGCGATGCCACTATGGCGGCGTCCGGCTGCGTTTGGCGACGGCACTGGCCCGCATAGCTACCGCTTGTCGACATTCCCCTGAAACCGCAAGAAAACGACAGCGCACGTACTTTTTTACCAATTGTGCGCGCATGCAAGGTCAAGTGGGCGTATCGTTTGATCTAACGCAAACTTCGGCAGTGTCGATGTTCTATATTCGTCGTACTGCCGCTGCAAATCCGGTGCTGTAAAAGTTGATATTCTGAATTTTTACGGCTTCCGGAAGTTTATTTTGCAGGGGACGTGTTTTTTGTGTTTTATTCGGTATAATGCGGGATCGTTGTGATTCGAGGTAGTTGTGCAGTCTGTCTGTCATTTCTTTCTTGCTTCGTCAAACGATCTAAAACGGGCGTAAGCCCAACTTAACTGAAATAGGAAATTGTAATGGCAACTGGCATCGTAAAATGGTTCAATGATTCGAAGGGTTTTGGCTTTATCACTCCTGATGAAGGCGGCGAAGATCTGTTCGCTCACTTCTCGGCGATTCAGTCGAACGGCTTCAAATCTTTGCAAGAGAACCAACGCGTCTCTTTCGAAGTAACCGCTGGCCCTAAAGGCAAGCAAGCTTCGAACATTCAGCCAATCTAATCGCTGAGTCAACGACAAAAAATCCTCGGTTTCCGGGGATTTTTTTTGTCTGGCTTTTCGTCGGCCCGCCTCGCGCGGGCCGATGGCGTTCCTGGGGGTGCCTAGGCGCGCCAGTAATCGGGCTGCGCGTAGGTGCGGCGCAGGAAGTCCACGAAGGCGCGGATGCGCAAGGGCAGGTGGCGGCGCTGCGCGAACACTGCGTAAATGTCGTTGCCGGGCGCCGCAAAGCGGTCCAGTACCGTGCACAAAGTGCCCGCTTCGATCTCCGTTCCCACTTCCCACATCGAGCGCCACGCCAGGCCTTTGCCGGCCAGTGCCCAGTCGTGCAGCACTTCGCCGTCGTTGCAGACCATGTTCCCCGCCACTTTCAGGGTCACCAGCTTGCCGTTGTCGCGGAAGGTCCAGCCACGCTGGCTGCCTTCGCTGCTGATCGCCAGGCAGTTGTGGCGCGCCAGGTCGGCCAGCGTTTCCGGGATGCCGTGGCGTTTCAGGTAGGCGGGGGAGGCCACCAGCACGCGCTGGTTGTCGGCCAGCTTGACGCCGATCAGGCTCGAATCGGACAGGCTGGCGATGCGGATCGCCACATCCACCCCTTCGCCGACCACATCGACTACCCTGTCGTTCAGATTGAGGTTGACCGTGACATCCTGGTGCTCGGCCAGGAACGAGGGCAGCAGGGGCGCGACGTGCTGGCGCCCGAAGCCGGCCGGCGCCGACACCAGCAGGTGGCCGCTGGCGCGCGCGCTGCGTTCGGCGACGGCCGATTCGGCTACTTCGAGTTCGCCCAGGATGCGCTGGCAGTCCTCCAGAAAGGCCGCGCCTTCGTCGGTGAGCGCCAGTTTGCGCGTGGTGCGCTGCAGGAGCTTGACGCCCAGGCGCGCTTCGAGCGCGTCGAGGCGGCGCCCGATCATGGCCGGTGCGATGCCCTCGGCGCGCGCCGCCGCCGACAGGCTGCCGCGCGCGACAACCTCGACGAAAGTGGAAATCTGGCGGAACTGCCCCACGTGCTACTCCCTTTTATCTGTGACAAAAACGCACAGATGAATGTATTTTTTGTCTCGTTTAGCTACCAGTTAGTGAATATACTGGATGGCAGATGAAACGCCAACGGTCGCCTATACTGGCCGAAGACGATTTTTTGCATTCTTTACTTCTACAGGAGCACGCATGACTATCAACATCCCCGCCGGCATGGAAATCACCGCCGAGATCAAGCCTGGCTACGAGCAGATTTTGACTTCCGAGGCGCTGGCCCTGGTGGCGCGCCTGACGCGCGCGTTCGAGCCACGCCGCCAGGAACTGCTCGCTGCGCGCGTGGCGCGCGCCAAGCGACTCGACGCCGGCGAGCGTCCCGACTTTTTGCCTGAAACCGCGCAGATTCGCGCCGGCGACTGGAAAATCGCACCGATTCCGCCGGCACTCGAATGCCGCCGCGTCGAAATCACCGGTCCGGTCGAGCGCAAGATGGTCATCAACGCCTTCAATTCGGGCGCCGACAGCTACATGACCGACTTCGAAGACTCGAACACGCCGAACTGGGACAACCAGATCACGGGCCAGATCAATATGCGCGACGCCGTGCGCCGCACGATTTCGCTCGAACAGAACGGCAAGGTGTACAAGCTCAATGACAAGATCGCGACCCTGGTCGTGCGTCCGCGCGGCTGGCACCTCGATGAAAAGCACGTGCTGGTCGACGGCAAGCGCGTCTCCGGGGGCATTTTCGACTTCGCGCTGTTCATGATCCACAACGCCAAAGAGCAGCTGGCGCGCGGCGCCGGTCCATATTTCTACCTGCCGAAGATGGAATCGCACCTCGAAGCGCGCCTGTGGAACGATATTTTCGTCATGACGCAGCAGGAACTCGGCCTGCCGCAGGGTACCATCAAGGCGACCGTGCTGATCGAAACAATCCTGGCAGCCTTCGAGATGGACGAAATCCTGTACGAGCTGCGCGAACACAGCGCCGGTCTGAATGCGGGCCGCTGGGATTACATCTTCTCGTGCATCAAAAAATTCAAGCTCGATAAGGACTTCTGCCTGGCCGACCGTCCGAAAGTGACGATGACGTCGCCGTTCATGCGCGCGTATGCCTTGCTGCTGCTGAAAACCTGCCACAAGCGCGGCGCACCGGCGATCGGCGGCATGGCGGCGCTGATCCCGATCAAGAACGATCCGGAGAAGAACGAGATCGCCATGGGCGGCGTGCGCAACGACAAGGCGCGCGACGCGACCGACGGCTACGACGGCGGCTGGGTTGCGCATCCGGGCCTGGTGGAACTGGCGATGGGCGAATTCAAGAAGGTCCTGGGCGACAAACCAAACCAGATCGACAAGCAGCGTCCCGATATCGAGGTGACGGCGGCCGAACTGCTGGACTTCAAGCCGGAAGCGCCGATCACGGAAGCGGGCCTGCGCTATAACATCAACGTGGGTATTCATTACCTGGGCAGCTGGCTGGCCGGGAATGGCTGCGTGCCGATTCATAACCTGATGGAAGACGCGGCGACGGCGGAGATCAGCCGCTCGCAGGTGTGGCAGTGGATTCGTTCGACCAAGGGTGTGCTCGATGATGGCCGCAAGGTCACCGCCGACATGGTGCGCGCGATGATTCCGGAGGAGCTGGCCAAGGTGAAGGAAGTCGCGCCGAATGGCGACAACCCGACCTATGTGCGCGCGGCGGTGATTTTTGAAGAGATGTCGACGTCGGAATCGTTTGCGGAGTTTTTGACGTTGCCGCTGTACGAAGAGATCTAAGAGCCGTCAGTCCCGCGCAGGCGGGAACCCAAGTTTTTTTGAGCCGCTAGGGACTACGCTACGAACTTGGGTTCCCGCCTGCGCGGGAACGTCGGAGGGGGCGGCGGCAACGACGGTGGGCGGCGGGAACGACGTGAGTCAAGCCCGCAGCGCCATCGCTTCGCGCTTGATGATCAACTCCGCAAACTGCTCCGCCGGCATCGCCGGCGCCAGGTACCACCCTTGCAGCAGATCGCAACGCTGCGCGCGCAGGTAGTCGAGCTGCGCTTCCGTCTCCACCCCTTCGGCCACCACTTCCAGCCTCAGGCTGTGCGCCAGCGCGATGATGCCCGCGATGATAGCCGCGTCGTCGGCGTCGTGCGGCACGTCGGCCACGAACGAACGGTCGATCTTGATGATGTCGACCGGGAAGCGCTTCAGATACGACAGCGATGAATAACCCGTGCCGAAATCGTCGATCGACAGCCGCACTCCCAGAGCGCGAAGGCGGTGCAGGGCCTTGAGCGTATCCTGCGCGTGTTCCATCAGGGTGCTCTCGGTGATCTCCAGCTCCAGCAGGTCCGGCGCTAAGCCCGAGGCAAGCAGCACCGCTTCCACCGTGTCGGCGAAATTCTTTTGCAGCAGCTGGCGCACCGACAGGTTGACCGCCACCCGCATCGGCGGCAAGCCCTGGTCGATCCAGGCCTTGAGCTGCGCGCACGCCGTGCGCAGCACGAACTCGCCCAGCGGATTGATCAACCCAGTTTCTTCCGCCAGCGGGATGAATTCGACCGGCGGCACCATGCCGCGGGTCGGGTGCTTCCAGCGCACCAGCGCTTCCATGCCGACGATGCGCTGGTTGTCGAAGCGGGCCTGCGGCTGGTAAAACACTTCAAGCTCGTTGCGCTCCAGCGCGCGCCGCAAGTCGCTCTCCAGGCGCACATGCTCCGAAATGGCCTGTTCCATCGACGCTTCGTAGAACTGGAAGCCGGTATTGGTCTTCTTGGCGCGGTACATGGCGCTGTCGGCACGCTTGACCAGGGTCGGGACATCGAGTCCGTCGAACGGATACATGGCGATGCCGACGCTGCTGGTGACAAAAATATCGTGGCCGTCGATCTGGAACGGCGCTGCCAGCACGCGGCAGATGGTCTGCGCCGCAGCGGCCGCCGGCGCCGGTCCGTCAACGTCGCCCAGGACGATCGTGAATTCGTCGCCGCCTAACCGCGCCACCATGTCAATGCTGCGCACCGCGCGCCGCACGCGCTGCGCCACCGCCACCAGCAGGCGGTCGCCGATGTCGTGCCCGAGGTTGTCGTTGACGTACTTGAAGCGGTCCAGGTCCAGGAACAGCACCGCCAGCGAGGTCTTGTTCACGCGCGCCTGGTCGACCGCTTGGCCGAGCAGGTCGAAGAACAGGGTGCGGTTCGGCAGCCCGGTCAGCAAGTCGTTGAACGCCAGGTGGCGGATGCGCTTCTCGGCGCGGTTCGCTTCGATGATGCGGCGCACGCGCTGCGACAGCACCGCGTAGTGAATCGGCTTCGGAATATAGTCGCTGGCGCCGGCCGCGAAGGCCCGCTCGACCGAGGAATTGTCTTCCAGCGCGGTGATCATCAGCACCGGAATGCTGCTGCCGCCGGGCAGTTCCTGCATGCGCGCGCAGGCGGTGAAGCCGTCCATCACGGGCATGACCGCGTCCATCAGCACCACGTCGGGCTGGAAGCGCTTGAGCATCGTCAGGGCCTGGGCGCCGTCGGCCGCTTCTTCGACCTTGAAGCCGTCGCGCTGCAAGGTGTAGCGCAAGGTGCTGCGGGTGCTGCGGTCGTCGTCGACGATGAGCACTTGCGGCACGTCGTCGCCGCTACCCTGGCCGGCGCTGTCGTCGCCGGTCACTTCGAGCGCGAGCGCGCTGGCCACCGCGTTGTAGGCCACGCGCAGGCGTGGCAGCAGCGGCACGATCAGTTCGGGGCGGCCGGCGATGCCATGGTCTTCGGCTTCCTTGGCCAGTTGCGCCAGGTGGGTGGCGCCCAGATTGCCGGAGGACCCTTTGATCGCATGCGCCTTGGCGCGCGCGGTGTCGCAGTCGCCGCGGTGCGCCGCCGCCTCCAGGTCGAGCAGGTATTGCGGCGTGTCTTCGAGGAAGGGGCTGATGGCCTGGGCCAGCGATGCTCCCATGATCTCGCGCAGTTTGACGAAGATGGCCTGGTCGATCGGGCTCTCGCTGTCGCCGGCGTGTTCGCCCGGCGCGGGCGCGCTGCGCGGTTCTTCACCGGGCGACGCATCGCCGCGCGGCAGCCAGCGATCGAGCTTCTGGCGCAGCTCGAACAGGGTGATCGGCTTGGCGAGGTAATCGTCCATGCCGGCGGCGAGACACTTTTCGGCGTCGCCGCGCTGGGTGTTGGCGGTCATGGCGACCAGCGGCGTGCGCCGGCCGCTGCCTTGTTCGAAGGCGCGAATATGCGCGGTCGCTTCGTAGCCATCCATCTCCGGCATGCTGCAATCCATCAGGATCAGGTCGAAGCTGCCATTGCGGGCCGCTTCCAGCGCTTCGCGCCCGTTGGCGGCAAATTCGCAGGCGCAGCCGTTCATGGCGAGCATGCCGGCGGCGACCATCTGGTTGGTGCGGTTGTCTTCGGCCACCAGGATGCGGAACGAGGTGCGCGGCGGCGCCGCCAGCTGGCTGGCCATGGCCAGCGCGGGCGCCCTGGCGCCGGCCAGCAAGTCCTTGAGCGCCTGCAGCAGGCGGTCTTCGCGCAGCGGCTTGCCGAGCGAGGGATGGCCGTCGACCAGGGTGCCGCCCGAGGGCGTGCCGAAGCGGTCGAGGATCAGCACCAGCGTGCCGGGCGAGTCGGCGGCGATTCGTCCCGCCAGGTCGTTGCCGTCATCGTCCAGGGCGCCGATGTCCATCATGACGATCGCGTACGGACGCGCCTCCATGGCGCCGACCTTCAGCTGCAGCAGCGCTTCGCCGCCCCAGCGCGTGACGTGGCAGTCGATGCCGTGGCGCTGCATGGTCTGGGCCACGAAGCTGCGCACGATCTGGCTGTCGTCGACCACGATCGTGCGCAGGCCGGCCAACTCCGTGTGGGCCGGTTCCGGCGGCTCCTGCAGCGCGGCCTTGCAGACGATGTTGAAGGTAAAGGCGGTACCTTCGCCGAGCGCGCTGTCGACCGTGATGGCGCCTCCCATCAGTTCGACCAGCTGCTTGCAGATGGCCAGGCCAAGGCCGGTGCCGCCGTATTTGCGGGTGGTCGACGGGTCGGCCTGGGCGAAGGACTGGAACAGGTGCTGCTGCTGGTCGGCGCTCATGCCGATACCGGTGTCGCGCACCTCGAAGCGCAGTCCGTACCCGGGCCCATCGGCCAGCGCGATACTGACCGCCACTTCGCCATGCTCGGTGAATTTGACGGCGTTGCCGAGCAGGTTGATGAGCACCTGGCGCAGGCGCAGCGAGTCGCCGTTGACGCATTGCGGCACGCCCGCGCCGAGCAGGTAGCCCAGTTCGACATCGCGCACCTGCGCCTGTTTGGCGACCAGTTCGATGACTTCCTCGAGCAGCTTGCGCAGGTCGAAATCGACTTCTTCGAGCGAGAGCTTGCCCGCTTCCATTTTGGAGAAGTCGAGGATATTGTTAATCAGTTCGATCAGGGTGCGCGAGGAATTCCAGGCCACGTCCACGCATTCGGCCTGGCGCTTGTTCAGGTTCATTTCCTTGAGCATGTCGAGCATGCCGACCACGCCATTGAGCGGGGTGCGCACTTCATGGCTGACGGTGGCGGCAAACTGCGCCTTGACCAGCGCCATGCTGACGGCGGCATCGCGCGAGTCCTTCAGTTCCGCTTCGCGCTGTTCGAGCACGTTCATCATCTTGTTGAAGGCGAGCGCCATGTCGATCAGGTCGCGTGGGCCGGCCGGGGCGGCGCGCATGCCCGATTCGCCCGCTTCGGCACGCTGCATCAGGCGCGAGAGCGCATGGAGCGGGTTGATCATATGGCGCGTGAGCAGGCGCACGATGGCCAGCAGGATGGCGGCAAACGACAGCGTGACGACCATGTTACCCACCAGTAGCGACAGCGTGAGGCGGGTCAGCGTATCCTTGGCGATGGCCACATGGACGTGGCCGAGCAGCTGTTTGGGCGGCTCTTGCAGGTCGAACGGCGAGGCCAGTCCCTGGCCGCCGAACACCGGCGCGGTGAAGTGCCAGGCGTGCGAGGTTTCATCGGCCAGCCGCGCCTGGGGTATGGGCGACACGGGCGCCAGCGGCCCGGCCGGCGCGGCGCCGCTCTGGCTTTTCGAGAGCAGCACCTGGCGCCGCGTGTCGCTGATCTGCACGCTGAGCACATCGGGGAAGGTGAGGGTGGTGGCGACGACGTCCTGGGCGTTTTCGGGCGAGTGATACAGCAGTGCCAGGGTACTCTGGCGCGCCAGGTTCTCGGCGATGCGCTCGCCCTGTTCGAGGAAGTAGTCGCGCATGCGGGTACGCGCTTCCCAGGAATTCATCAGCGAGGAAAACAGCGCCAGGCCAAGAATGGCGGCGGAGACGATGACTGTCAGTTGGCGGCGAAACCCCGTGCGGCGAAGGAAGTCATGGAACATCTACTCAGGGCTCCGGATAAATAAGGTCGAAGGTACGCTGCTGCTGGTAGCCTATGTTCAGGCCCATATGGCTGGCGGTACGCAGGTTGATGGCGGTGTGCAGTTCGCGCAGCGGCTGCACGCCTTTCTTGCGTTCCCCGGCGATGGCGCCTTCGGCGGAACTGGCCAGCGAGCGGCCCAGTTCCACGTTGTTGGGACTCATGGCGAACAGCGCGCCTTTTTTCACGTGCAGCACATTGCTGGAAAAGATAGGCACGCCGCTGTTCCACGCTTGCTTGAGGATCAGCGGGAGCAGGGTGCCTTCTTCGACCGTGGTGGTGTCGTGCGGGAGCCAGACGGCGTCGCGGCGGCTGTCGGCGCTGCCGAACAGGGTGGCGTAAAGCTGGGCGGCCTGGCCCAGGTCGCGCGCTTCATGCGACACCAGTTCCAGGCCCTGCCCGCGCGCCGCCTCGCGCGCGATGCGCAGCAGCCATTCGGTTTTTTTGGGGTCGTACACCACGATCACGCGCCGGGTCTCGGGCAGCAGCGCGCGCAGGCGCGCAAACAGTAGCGCCGGATCGGGGGTGAGGCTGATGCCGTTCAGGTTGGCGATTTCGGCGTCCGACAGCAGCAGGGCGCCGCCCACCAGCACCTCGATATCGCTGTCGAGCGCCGCGGCCACGTTCAGGCCCTGGCGTCCGAGCGCGATGACGACACGGGTGCCGTTGCGCTTGAGCTGCGCATTGAGGTCGGCCGCGTCGAAGCGCGTATCGACCGCATAGCTGCGCACGCGCACGCGGGTGCGCTCTTCGATCCCCTGGATCATGCCGATGAAGGCACCGCGAAACGGTTCCGACACGTTCGGATAGAGCACCGCGATGGCGCCCTTGCCGACCGACGCTTGCAGATCGGGGCTGCGCAACTGGTCTTCGAGCTGGGAGACGGTGATCGGCAGCATGCCGTATTGCCCGCCGCTGTCGTAGCGTTCCAGCAGTCCAGGCGCCTGGGCCGTGGCCGGTGCCAGATCGTCGGCGATGGCGTTAGCGATGGCACGCGGCGCCGGTCCGGCCAGCAGCAGCAACAGCAGCGCGGGTGCGCCACGCGGCGCGCGCGGCCGTCGGCGAGCGTTGAAAAGAAGTGTAGTCATTGCGTACAGCGGGGACGCGTGGTCCGGTTAATTTGTAAGCAGCCACGCATGTGGGCACACACCAGGCTGCAGTATACGTCACTGAAGTAGCCCGAAAGAAAGAATTTTGAAAAACTAACAAAAAACCACTCTCAGAGCTCCGGATACAGGAACTGAAAGCCGCGCTGCACAGTCGGGCCGGCCGCGATGCCCAGATGGCTGGCGGTGCGCAGGTTCAGGGCGGCGTACACGTCGCGCAGAGGCAAGAGGCCGCGCGGCGGCTCGCCCGCCATCACGGCCGTGGCAAGATTGCCAAGGTTGCGTCCAAGTTCGATGTTGTTCGGGTAGAGCGCGAACAGGGCGCCTTTCCTCACATGCAGGAAGCTGCTGGAAAAGACCGGCAAGCCGCGGTTCCACGCTTCGCGCAGCACCAGCGGCAGGATGGTGGTTTCGTCGACCGTGGTGGCGTCGGTGGGCAGCCAGAAGGCATCGCGCCGGTTGTCGGCGGTGGCGAAGGCGCGCTGGTAGAGGCGCGCGGCGCCGGCCAGGTCGGGCGCTTCGAGCGGCGCCAGTTCGACGCCGTGCAGGCGGGCCGCGTCGCGCGCCAGCCGCAGCAGCCACTCGTTGTGCTGCGGGTTGTAGACGACGATGACGCGGCGCACGCCTGGCGCCAGGCTGCGCAGGCGGGCAAACAGCAGGGCCGGGTCGGGACTGAGGCAGATGCCGGTGTGCCTGTCGCGCTCGGGCAAAGAGGAAATGCCGCTGACCACCAGACCGAGCCCGGGGTCGAGGGTCTCGGCGGCCTTGAGGCCCTGGCGGCCGAGGGCGATGACCACGCGCACGCCCTGACGTTTGAGCGCCGCGCCCAGGTCGGCCGGGTCGTGTGCGGGAGCGAGCGGCCATGCTTGTACGCGCTGGTGCAACTGTTCTTCGATGCCGCCGATGATGTCGGTGAACACTTTGCGCACGGGGTCGGGGAGGTCGGGAAAAAGCACCGCGACCGGACCCGGCGCGGCAGTCTCGTTCGTAAAGATGGTCTGCGCGTACAGTGGCGCGTGCGGCGCGGCCAGCGCGGCGCACAGGCGCAGCAGCAGCGCGCGCCTGTCCGGAGCGGGCGGCGCAAGCTTATCGATGGCGCGGCGCCCGGCCATGGACGCGACGACGCGGTTGCGCCATCGCTGCATCGGGCTGGTGGGCCGCGCTTGGGTATCGTCTCGGCATGTGATTATTCACACTGTTTCTTTGTAGAATATCTTAGCCGAGTTCTGGCGCCTTGAGTGTGCTGTCTTTACATCAACTGTGCTGGCGTGGCATTTAACAGACGTTTGATGTTTATCAGAACGTGTTTTTCCAGGTGCGCAGGGCGGCAAAGGCGGCTTGCGGCGTCCGCGGGTCCAGTTTTCCCAGGGCCACCAGGTTGGCGACAATATCGGGGTGGCGGTCGCGCAGGAAAGGGTTGGTGGCTTTTTCCAGGCCGATGGTCGAGGGCACGGTCGGGATGCCGCGCTCGCGTTTGGCCGTTTCCGTCACGATGCGCTGCGCGATCAGCGCGTTGGCGGGTTCGGCCGCGGCGGCGAAGCGCAGGTTGGACAGAGTGTATTCGTGGGCGCAATAAACGGCCGTGTCGTCCGGCAGCGCGAGAAAACGCGCGAGGGACGCGCGCATCTGCCCGGGCGTGCCTTCGAACAGGCGCCCGCAGCCGCCGGCAAACAGCGTGTCGCCGCAGAACAGCCAGTGTTCGCCGGTTCCCTCGCGCAGGTAGGCGATGTGGCCCAGGGTGTGTCCGGGTACCTCCAGTACGCGCAGGGCCAGCCCCAGGCCGGGGACCTCGACCAGGTCGCCCTCGCCGAGCGGCACGCTGACCGTGGCGATGCTTTCGGCGCGCGGGCCGTACACTGGGACCTGCGCGTGCGCGAGCAGTCCCGGTACGCCGCCAATGTGGTCAGCATGATGATGGGTGAGTAAAATGGCGGTGAGCGTGAGATGATGCGCGGCCAGGGCCGCGATGACGGGCGCGGCGTCGCCGGGGTCGACCACGGCGGCGTGCACGCCATCGTGGATCAGCCACAGGTAATTGTCCTTGAACGCGGGGACGGCGAGCACGCTCAAGGGGCGGGGCGTCGGATACGTCATAGTGAAGGTGTCGGCAAAGGGGTAGGCATGGATAGCGCGGCATCCGAAAAATCCATTATAGCGCTCGATGACTGGCTGCAGACGCCGGCAGGCGCTTACGTGCGCGCGTGGGAACAGGCTTGCCTCGACGAGCTGACGGCCGATATCTTCGGCTACAACGCGGTGCAGATCGGCTTGCCGCAGATCGATGCGCTGGCCGCCAGCCGCATGCCGAACAAGTGGCAGGCGGCCATGCGCACCTCGTCGCACGAGCAGGTGGCGCTGGGCGCGGGCAAGCGTCAGATTGCCGTGGCGCTCGATTTCGCCGAGCTGCCGTTCGCGTCGCAAAGCCTGGACCTGGTGGTCATGCCGCATGTGCTCGAATTTGCGGCCGAGCCGCATCAGGTGCTGCGCGAGGTCGAGCGGGTGCTCATTCCCGAGGGCCAGCTGATCATCTGCGGCTTCAATCCGGCCAGTTTGTGGGGCTTGCGCCAGGGGCTCAGACGCGTGACGCGCTCTGCCTATTTGCCGGTGGCGGGTGAATTCATTTCTATGCCACGTATGAAAGACTGGTTAAAATTGCTCAATCTGGGCGTGAGCCGCAGCCATTTCGGCTGCTATGCGCCGCCTTGCCGTACGGCGCAGTGGATCGAGCGCTATGCCTTCATGGAGCCGGCCGGACAGCGCTGGTGGCCGTATCTGGGCGCGGTGTACATGGTGCATGCGATCAAGCGCGTCAAGGGCATGACCATGATCGGTCCTGCCTGGAATAAAAAATCGGCGACGGCGCCGCAAGCGGTGCCCGCCACTAATCGGAAGTAAAGACAGCGAAAGCAGAGAAAGCCAGGATGAGCAAAGTAGAGATTTTTACCGACGGTGCGTGCAAGGGCAATCCCGGCACCGGCGGCTGGGGTGCCTTGCTGGTGGCCGACGGCCACGAGAAGGAAATCTGTGGCGGCGAACTCAATACCACCAACAACCGCATGGAGCTGCGCGCGGTGATCGAGGCGCTGAGCATTCTCACGCGTCCGTGCGAAGTGGTGCTGCATACCGACAGCCAGTATGTGCAGAAGGGCATTTCGGAATGGATCCACGGCTGGAAGGCGCGTGGCTGGAAAACCGCGGCGAAAGAACCGGTCAAGAATGAAGACTTGTGGAAGGCGCTCGATCTGGCGCAGGCGCAGCACGCGGTGGAATGGAAATGGGTGCGCGGCCACAATGGCCATCCGGGCAACGAGCGGGCCGACGTACTCGCCAACCGCGGGGTCGAGACCGTCCGCCGCTGAGCGGACGTCGCTGGCCGCGCGCCTGGTTTGTTATACTGCGCGCCTTGTTTCACTCATCACCCAGATTACCATGCGCCAAATTGTCCTCGATACCGAAACCACCGGCCTGAATCCCCGCACGGGCGACCGTGTCATCGAGGTCGGCTGCGTCGAACTGCATAACCGTATGCTGACGGGGAATAACTTCCACCGTTACATCAATCCGGAGCGCGATTCGGAAGAGGGCGCACTGGCGGTGCACGGCCTGACCACGGAGTTTTTGCGCGATAAGCCGAAATTCGCCGAGATTGCCCAGGAGTTACGCGAGTACATCCAGGGCGCCGAAGTCATCATCCATAACGCGCCGTTCGATCTGGGGTTTTTGAATAACGAGTTCAAGCTGCTCGGGCTGCCGACGTTTACCGAGCATTGCAGCGGGGTGATCGATACCCTGGTCAACGCCAAGGAAATGCATCCCGGTAAGCGCAACTCGCTCGATGCACTGTGCGACCGCTATGGCGTGTCGAACGCGCACCGCAAGCTGCACGGCGCGCTCCTCGATGCCGAGTTGCTGGCCGATGTGTATTTGTCGATGACGCGCGGGCAGAACAGCCTGTCGATGGATGTGGAGGATGAGTCGGCCGGCAGCGGCGGAATGCTGGAAGCGGTGGCGCTGGCCGAGGTGATCGTGCTGGCCGCCAGCGCGGACGAGCTGGCCGAGCATGAAAGCGTGCTTGGCGGGCTGGACAAGGCGGTGAAGGGAAACTGTATTTGGAGAAATTACGCAGAAGCGTGACGTTTCGCGAAACGTATGTCATAATACGCCCCGCTTCGGGAGGTTAGCTCAGGGGTAGAGCACTGCATTCACACTGCAGGGGTCGCAAGTTCGAAACTTGCACTTCCCACCAAGAATACTAATGAAATCAAGGGCTTGCGAAAAATCGTCAGGCCCTTTTTTATTGGGCACGGAAACATTACGGAAAACTATCCGTCATGGCGGAACCTGCGCCTTTCGTAAGCGCTAGAACTACCTGGTCAAACTCAACTATATCCAGGCGGGCACGGAGCTCGCGCTACCTGCATGCCCCACACATTCTGCGCCTGATAACGCCGAGGCGTTCGCGCAGGTTCAGGATGTTTGGAACAGCGCTTCTTCAATGCAATCTAACAGCCAAGGCAACCCCGGTTTCGGCGTGCATTTCTTTCCAAGAGTGCTGCATGCCCGCGCTACATCGCGCGATGTGAGTAAATAGGCGAGTCGCTTTTGCATTCGGGTGGTCGTCAGGCGCTTTGCAAGCAAGACTTTAGCAACACCTAATCGCTTGGCACGAAGACCGTTATCGAACTGGTCGTAGGCAAATGGCACAATGAGTTGAGGTATTCCTGCACGAAAGGCCTCCGCAGTGGTCCCTATGCCACCGTGGTGCACAATTGCTGCCACTCGTGGCAGCAGTGCATCGAAAGGTGCATGGGGTTGCCACATGATGTCAGACGGTAATGAATCAGGCAGTTGTGCCGCATGTGGAGTAATGAAGAGTCCGCGTCGCCCGAGCTGCTTCAATGCATTCGCTGCAACATTAAAATAGCGTGCAGCATGCTGGTGTCCTGTCCCTGGAGTGAAAACAATCGGTGCGGTTCCATCGGACAGAAATCGCTCCAGTTCGGGTGACAACGCGGCCGGGCTGCTTATGCGAGCACTCACAAAATCACCTTCCGTGAAAGGCTGAGGCCAATCAAGCTGAACGGTGGCGAACCAGCTTGGGAACAAGCCCAGCGACGCATCAGGCACTGTCAGCATATGCTCGAAGAAATGCCGCACTGGTGGCAGCTTGTGTTGGCCTCGTGCTGCGTTAAGGCTCGGCAAGGTGAGGGGATCGATCCAGCCCTTGTGAATCAGTCTCCACAGCGCCTGTCGCCAACTGATCGGAATCCAGGATGGAATACGCAACGACCCCGCTGTGAGCATGTCATGACTGCTGCACAGGTTCGACGGGGCCAGATATGGGCAAACAATCCGCAAATCCGGTCGAGCCGCCCTTGCAAGCGCAGCCATCGGAACGAGAATTGGGTGGCATAACACCACGCACGATTGCTCGGCTGGAAGCCGCTCAATGAGCTGGCACATGGCATTGAGGTGAGGTACCAATCCCTTCCAGACCACCCCCCAACCCTTGCGTTCATCCCAAAGGTCGGGGTCGTTTAGTTGGGCCTGAAACTCCTCATGGGTGCCGAAGGTTTGAAAAGGAAGGCCTGATGCCTGGACGGTCGCATCATGGAAGCCTGGTATGAGCATCATTACGCGATGTCCGCGTTCAAGCAAGCACTGGCCTAACCTGACGAACGGAAGCAAGTCGCCAGCTGTTCCGCTGGTGGTAATGATGACGAGCGGTTTCTGGGACTGATTGAACATACCGTGCGCCGTCGTGCGTACTGCTGCCAAATCAGAATTGCTTTCGGTTGTCACGGCTTCCATTTTTGCCCTTATTGTTTGGTGATCGCTGCATTCCGATGTTGGCCGATGGCAGTCACTCACCGGAAAGCGAACTGCCCTCGAGCGGCGGCGGCCGTTTGCTATTGTTGCGAGGTCAATCGTTGCGCAAGCGTGTACCAAAGTCTGTCAGGTAGGCGAATAACTGGTGGAATCGCCCGTCGCCTTGACCGCCTGTGTGCACCAGGCCGATCAGTGCCAGGAATGCCAGCTGCGCAAGCGCTTCGACATCGGCGCCCTTGGCGGAAGGGGGAAGCAGGGCGCGCGCGGATTCACGCGCGAACTCCAGCCGTAGCCCGTCCACCCGCTGCAACAGCTCGTTCACCCGCTTGTCCTTGCCCGCCCAGGCACGAATGGCAACTTCACGTCCGGGCTTGAGTTTCGCCACCACAGCAATGTAGCGCTGCAGCATGGCCAGCGGATCGGCGGCGCTGTGCGCCTCGCTGATCACGTCGACCGTGTACTCCACCTCCCAGCGGCCCAGCAGCTGAGCGATGAAATCCTGCCTGCTCGCGAAGTGATGGTAGAAGGAACCGCGGGTCACGTTCAAACGCCGCGCCAGGGCCTGTGCCGACACCGCCTCGTAGCCGTACTTGTCCAGAGCATGGAAGCCCGCCTGCAGCCAGGAATCCCGCGTCAGCCTGATTTTCACATTGGTCTCACGAAAGTGAACGATGAGCGCGCTATTATAAACTTGCCGATCATCATGGTTTTCCGCTCCAGGCTTTCACCCGTACCACACCAGCAGCGCCACTATCAGCAGTGCGATCCAGCCCGGATGCTTGCCATGGGTCCCCACCAGCACCAACATGCCGCCCGCTGCCGCAGCCACCACGAGCGCGTCGATGACCAACGCCGGCACCGCCGCATTGGACGCGTAAAGCAGGATGAACGCCGCTGCCCAGCCCAATACGCTGGAGAGATGCCAGGTAGCCCACAGGATGCGCACATGGCGCTCGAGCAAATGACTGCCGCCATCGGTCGGAATCAGGCCCCCGGCTCGCAATCGGCTGAAAATCAGGCGCTCGCCAAACACCGAGTGCACCACGCCCACGATGATCATCAGTATGCTGCCGGAAAGAAACCACGGATTCACGATATGGTCTCCAATGGGCGGGCCAGACAGGTTGAACGGGTTTTGACGGGGCGGGCGCGGCACGGCCGACTTGTGCTGTGCCCGCGCACGAGATCAATCGATTTGTTTTTCATGCACGAACTCTAGCGAATGCAGCGCCAACATACACAGCCTGTTTCCTGGTCGACGATTGTGAACGGTGTGTTGCATTGACTGATTCAATCCCCACCCCAAACGGACACGCAACGGCAAAATTCCTGAGGTTTAGCGACCTCCCGCTGCCCCAACAGCTTTGCTCCTCGACCTGCTGTAAAAGGCGGTCTTTCGAAACATAAAGAGCCGGCTTCAGCGCCTTTACCCTGTCAGTTCCAGCGCCGCTCCGGTATCATGCGGGGATGAATAAGATTTCTTCCCCTCCGTTTGTCATTGGTGTCGCTGGCGGAAGCGGCAGTGGCAAGTCAACGGTGACTCAGCAAGTACTAGCTTCGTTTGGTGCCGATATGGTGTCGGTCGTGATGCAGGACGATTACTACTGCGACCAAACCGATCTCACTCCCGAAGTCCGCCGCAAGCAGAATTACGACCATCCGCAGGCATTCGACTGGCCGCTGCTGGTACAGCATATCCAGGCCTTGCGTAACGGCGAGCCGATCGAGATGCCAGAGTACGATTTCACGATCGACAACCGCTCCGACAAAACCATTCCAGTCAAACCTGCCCCGGTCATCGTGATCGAAGGCCTGTTTGCCTTGTATGACGCAGACCTGCGCAAAATGATGTCGCTGAAGATCTTTGTCGACACCGCTCCCGATGTCCGCTTCATCCGCCGCATGGAAAGGGATATTACCGAACGCGGGCGTACGGTTGAAAGCGTTGTCGGCCAGTACCTGGAAACAGTGCGGCCGATGCACAAGCAGTTCATCGAGCCGACCAAGCGTCACGCCGACGTCATTTTGCCTCACGGTGCTAATGGCCCGGCAATCGATGTGATCACGACGAAAGTGGCGAGCGTCATCGGCCAGTTGAAGCGGCCCTGACCTGACCTCCTCGATTGCCTCGGCATCTGCTGCTGTCGAGCCACGATGTAACGCACCCGCGCACGCTGCTGTGGCCATGTCATCCGCCCCAATCTCTCAGGGTGTCGTATACATACCGCACTCAGGTTAGCGCTTGGGTCGCGCTTTGAAAATAGTGGCGCGCAGCCCGCGCAACATCACGATGTCGACAAGGATATCGATCGGCGTCGCCGCATGTTTCCTGCGAGACTATCAGCCCACGTGTGGACGTGGAGCCTCACAATTTGGGGGAAATTGCGGCATCCGTATGTGATGATAGCGTGCTCTGCAGTAACCATGAGCGCTTGAAGCGACTACCCGTTCCTCTGGCGGAGCATTGTGGGATGTTCTATTCTTACCGGGATGGTACATTCGAAACTTCCCTTGCCAATCAACGATGCTAATGAAATCAAGGGCTTGCGATAGATCGCCAGCCCCTTTTTCATTGGGTACGGAAAAAGTACGGAAAACATTTCTGGGCGAGCCGGAGGTTGGATGCATGTCGCGGTCATCAAATCGAGGCAGCTTTACTTTCGTCACGGAAACAATGAGCGCGAGTCGAGTTTTATCGGTAAATGCGCCACCGATAGCCAGGAGTATTCTTGACCTGGCCGCACGTGTTGGTCTTGGGTTTGTCAGCGACGACTACTGAAAGAAAGAACAAAATGAAACAACTGATCGCTTTGCTGTGGTTGGCCGCTTGTTGCGCCTCGGCTTCTGCCGCCGCAACGGAAGGGGGAAATAATGTCTCTCAGCATCAAGGTTTCGTGGCGATCCGTGTGTTTGCCAACACGCCAGATACGCAACCTCATAGCTGGACACACCTCAATGTAATTTCTGGTATGGACAAGGAATTTAAGCTGGAACTGAAAGTGTCGCATAGCCGGCATACATCGAAGATCTTCGCCGGCTATCTTCCTGAAGGAAATTATCGCTTGCAACGCATCGTTGGCCTGCAAAGTACGCCCGAGATAGGGGCGGGGTTCGACTTCGCGGTACGGCCGGGGGCATTGACCAACCTGGGAACGCTGATCTACCAGCCGATCGGCGAAGGAAAGGCGACTTTCGTTATTTATGATAAACAGGTCGATCTCGCCCGTACCCTGTCAAAGGAATTTCCAGCGCTGGCGAAAGACCTCAGCGACACCGCAGTGATCGGATGGCGCAAAGTGGCTACGCCAGGCGTGGGTGCGTCCGGTCAGGCAATCCCGATGTCGTTGCAGTACGGTATAACCGGAGCGCTGATTGGCGGCATGGTCAAGAAGATGGCCGAGACCGAAAAACGCATTGCCTGGGAAGGTGCGAAGGATCCCGCGCTTCGGGTCATGCTGTCTAAAACGAGCACTTACTCTTTGAATGCAGCCCAAGAATTGCCGGACGGTGAGCTACTCGCCGGTAGCAATCTGGGGCAATTACTGTTGCGTAGCAGGTCGGGTGAGTGGAGGAATATCGATTTGGATGACCCTCGCGAGATCACTGCCCTGTATGCGAGAAGCCGCATGCACATCACGGTGGGCGGGGAAGAGGGCATGCTCAAGCAGTCGACGGATGGCGGTCTTACTTGGGTGGATTTGGACATCCCGATTGAAAACGGCCTGATAGCGCATGTGGCCGAAGTCAATGGGGAACTGTTCGTGATGAGTATTGCTCAGGGCAAAATCTCTTTGCACAGTCGAATGAACACTCCCGGTAGCCGATGGGGTGAACTTGCAAATCTGCAGGGGATGGGCATTTTACCGCATGTAAACATGCCAAGCCGAGCCGCGATTCACAATGGAAAGTATCTTTTGATCCTTCCGGGCAAGGAAATACATTCCCTCGATTTGGCGACACGGACATGGACAGTGTCCCGTGTGCCGCAGGAGATTCAAGAGATTGGCAGCAACGGTGAGTCAGTATATTCCACCGGCTTTTTTCAGAAGCCCCACCTTTCTCACGATGAGGGAGCAAGCTGGAGCAAACTTGATTATGCCTGCGGCGGCTTTGTGTCCATCGTGCACGACTTCGCGATGCTTAACAAGAATGAAGCATGGTCGCTCTGTCATGTCGGCGGGGCATTTGTCACCAGCTCACGTATCAGGCATTCGAAGGACGGGGGGCGTACCTGGACAGATTTGCTAGCGGAAACTCCGTTGAAAAGTACCAGGATGGTCGTGAAAAAATCCGTACTGCTTTATATCGATCGGGACGTTCGCATATTCTCGAGTGCCGATGGCGGGCGTACCTGGATGCGAGACATAAGAAAACTTCCTGATGTCGCGCCCGCCTCCGGGGACGACACCTTGAATCGCCAGCCGAAATAACCGCCGCATGACGCGCAGGTGACGCGCGGCAGGCACGATATTGCGCTCCATCGGCCTCGCGCGGGCCACGTTGTACCTGATTGACGGATGGCTGCCTGCAACTTGCAGCAACTCGTCCAGGTGAAGCAGCCGGGTGCCCTCTCACCCCCGCGGCCGCCCGGTCGACCGGATCGTCGAATGCGGCTGGCGCCATCCGCACATCCACATGCCCTTCATCGCGCAGCAAGTCCGGCTGGCGAATAGCCGGCATACGTGTACCGCCCCCGCGCGACGCTGGCTCGCACTTGGTCACAGCCAATTCAGAGCGGCTGCCATATTCCCCATCTCCATGGACACAAGAAAAATTTCCTGCATTTAATCGATGCTGCTCAGTAAAAAGATAATGTCACTTAATATTCGGCAAATAATTCTTTTTTATCGCTATATTCATTTCATTAAATTAATTTTTATGCAATTCGCATATTAAAAAAAGAAAATGACAAACCGTGATAATTGCTTTACTGTTCTGGCTGTGCGAGCTGATAGCTATGCCGCCGGGAAATACGAATATTTACGCTTTTCAATGCACCTGCATAGGATATGAGTTTATGTCGTGCCTTCTACAATATCGAACATCCAGAGATTCCCGTCTTCCCGATCTGCCTCTTTCCCTGGCCAGTCACGCGTGTAGCCGCTGCGATTCCCTCGCCGGGCCCACCTAGCCAGAACATTTTTTAATCTGACTATCACCCTTGCGCATGCAGGGAGCCACACCGCGCGCGGGTGGGGAAAGACACGCCAGCAAGCCACCGGAGCAGTGGCGGCGATCATAAAGCCGGAATTTTAGTTAATAAAAATAAACATAATGCGATTACGGGAAATGGCATCGGTTATAAACGCCGAGGTCGCGGCAGAATGTTCTCTCGATAATCGTTTCGCACGCCTGCCATGATTATCGCCGACCACTTATCCGATATGAATGGTGCCCGTGCTCAGCCTTGCCCAAGTTACTAACGACATTGTAAAGGCAGACAGTTTGCTGCTGAGCATCAACTTCGGAGGAGTGGAATGGAACGGACGAGTGGAGACAAGCATACCGATTATCCCGCAGCCATGTTGGCCGCACGGTTTTCGATCGCACAGGAAGCAGTCTGGTCCAACCTGGCGCATCTGGCCAATCGCTGTTCCTGCAGCGCCGGATGGGTTTGTCCGGTAACGCGGCCATGCGATCCGTCGGACTTGCGCGCCGTTCTCCAGCGCCTGGTCGATGCGCACGATGTCTTGCGCATGGTGCTGGTCCAGGCGGGCGGCGTGGTCGACAACATTCCCGTTCCGCATATCCTGGCGGCGGCCGAAGCGCCACTACGCATTGTCGATCTGTCGGGCCACGCCGACAGCGCGCAACGCGCGGCGCGCTATATAGAAGAGGCGAAAAGTGCGCCTTTCGCCCTCGACGGCAGCCTGCTCTGGGAGTTGCTGCTGGTCCGCTCCGGCCCGCAGGACGGCACGTGGGTATGTCGCTGCCATCCTCTTGTCTGCGACAGCGCAGCCCTCCGGCTGCTCCATCGCGCCATTGTCGATGCCGGACAGGTCCTCGCACCGGCCGCGCACCCCTTGCTCGACCAGTCGCGCGCGGACGATGCCTATCTGGCCTCGGCCGCCTGCGCGCGCGACCAGGCCTTCTGGCAAGAGCGTTTTCCCGTACCACCGGCCCCTCTGTTCGCGCCACACGCCCGTGCGCCCGACAACAGCGCGGCAAACACAGTGTCGTGGCACATCGTGCCGGCGCTGCGTGCGCGGCTTGAAGCAACCGCAAGCGAGCATGCCTGCACGCTGACCGATGTGTTATTGACGGCGCTCGCCACCTGGTTCGACCGCATGCAGGCGGCCGGCGGCACGGTCGTCATCGGCCTCGAACGGCAACACCAGCGCGCGCTTGGGCGCTTCTCGACGGTCGTTCCGGTAACCATCCGCTTGCGCGATGACGACACCTTCGCCCACAACATGCGGCGCGTAGCCGACGAAGTGGGGCTATGTGTGGCGCATGAACGCTACCCGCTGTCGCGTCTTGCCTGGCGCGCAGATGCGGCGCAGCGCCTGGCCGACGTGGTCCTGTGCGTGGACGATGCTGCGTCCGAGGCTGGCGGAGACGGCCCGGCGTTCTTCGGCCACGGCCTGGAACATGCCGCGCTGGCAGTGCTCGTCCACGGTGACGCAGCCCACACGCGACTCGATTTTCACTGGAACAGGCAGGTACTGGCCTACCCGTATGTCGCGGCGCTGCAACGCGCGCTTGCCGTCGTGATCGAGGCAGTGGCAGCCGGCGCCCCATCGGCATTGTCCGCATTGCCGCTGCTGGGCGCTGCGGAACGGCGACGCGTGCTCGCCGGCTTTAACGCCACCGCGCGCCACTACCCGCAAGACGTTTGCGTCCACCAGCTGGTCGAACGGCAGGCGCAGAGCGCGCCCGATGCCATCGCGATCGAGTCCGGCGCCGGCGCCTTGAGCTACGGCGCCCTCAACGCGCGCGCCAACCAGCTGGCGCATCACCTGCGCACCGTGGGAGTGGCGCCCGATGCGACCGTTGCCCTCTACCTGGAACGCGGTGCGGACATGGTCATCGCCATGCTCGCCGTGCTCAAGGCCGGCGGCGCCTATGTGCCGCTCGACCCGGCTTATCCGCCAGTGCGCGTCGCCTGGATGCTCGCCGACAGCGGCGCAGCGGTGTTGCTGACCCAGTCGCGCCTGGTGGACGGCATCGAGCCGGCGGCCGGAATGACCGTACTCGCACTCGACTCGCCGCTGCCGCCATGGCAGCAACAGCCCTGCGGCGACCTGTCGCGCGCCATGAATGGCCTGGCTTCATCGCACCTGGCCTACGTCATCTACACGTCCGGCTCCACCGGGCAGCCGAAAGGCGTGATGGTCGAACACCGCAACCTGGTCAATCTGATCGGCTGGCACTGCGAAACCTTTCCGCTGGCCCCCGGCGAACGCGCTTCGAGTACCGCCGGCATCGCCTTCGACGCCTGTACCTGGGAAGTCTGGCCGCCATTGTGCATGGGCGCCGTACTGGCGCTGGCGCCGGCCGATGCCGCGGGCGACCCCGTTGCATTGCTGGACTGGTGGAACCAGCAGGATCTGCACACCAGCTTCCTGGTGACCGCGCTGGCCGATATCGCCATGAAGCGCGATGCGCGCGCCGCCAGGCCGCTGCGCACCTTGCTGGTTGGCGGCGACCGACTGGCCAGGGCGCCCGCCGCCGATGTCGACTTCGAACTCGTCAACAACTACGGACCGACCGAAACCACCGTGGTCGCCACGTCCGGCCGCATTCTTCCGGGCGACGCGGTCATCCACATCGGCCGTCCCATTGCCAACACCAGTATCTATCTGCTCGACCGCCATGGCCAGCCGGTTCCCGTGGGGGTAGCGGGCGAAATGTACATCGGCGGCGCCGGCGTGGCGCGCGGCTACCTGAACCAGCCGCGCTTGACCGGGGAGCGCTTCCTGGCCGACCCGTTCGCCGGCGCGCCCGATGCGCGGATGTACAGGACGGGTGACCTGGCGCGCTGGCTGGACGACGGCACCATCGAATTTTTGGGCCGCAACGACCAGCAGGTCAAGATCCGCGGGCTGCGGATCGAACTGGGCGAAATCGAAGCGCAACTGGCGTGCCAGCCCGGCGTGCGCGAAGCGGTGGTGCTGGCGCGCGAAGATATCCCGGGCGATCCGCGCCTGGTGGCCTATATCACCGGGACCGCCGACGCGCGCGCGGTGCGCGCTGCGCTCTCTCTCTCTCTGCCGGCCTACATGGTTCCCGCCGCGTGCGTGCCGCTCGACGCGCTGCCGCTCACCCCCAACGGGAAAATCGACCGCAAGCTGCTGCCGGCTCCCGGGGCGTCCGCCTTTGCGCAGCGCCCGTACGCGGCGCCGCAAGGCCCGCTCGAACAGGCACTGGCCGCCATCTGGGCCGACCTGCTGCAATGCGGGCCGGTGGGACGTGACGACCACTTCTTCGAACTCGGTGGCCACTCGCTGCTGGCGGTCGAACTGATGGAACGCATGCGTGGCGCATCGCTCGCCGCCGATATCCGCACCTTGTTCGCCCAGCCGACCATCGCCGCCCTGGCCCTGGCGGTGGAACATGGGGAACCGTGCCGCGCCGACGCTCCGGTCGCGCCGAACGCTATTCCCACTGGCTGCGCCAGCATCACCCCCGCCATGCTCCCGCTGATCGAACTTGACGCGCTACAGATCGATCGGATCGCCGCGGTAGTACCCGGCGGCGCGGCCAACATCCAGGATATCTACCCGCTGGCGCCGCTGCAGGAAGGGATCCTGTTTCACCACCTGATGCAGACCGAAGGCGATCCCTATCTGCTGCTTGCCGCCTGGTCCTTCGATTCGCGCCAGCGCATGGACGGTTTCGTGCAGGCGCTGCAGCAGGTCATCGATCGCCATGACGCGCTGCGCACCGCCGTCGTGTGGGAAGGCTTGAAGGAACCGGTGCAGGTGGTCTGGCGCAGCGCACCGCTCGACGTGCAGGTACTCACGTTTGCGCATGGCGAGGCGGCAGCCGGCCTGGCCGAACATACCGACCCGCGGCGCTTGCGCCTCGACCTGCGCCAGGCGCCGCTGATGCGGGCCTTTGCCGCCTTCGACGCCGACCGGCAGTGCTGGCTGCTGCAGCTGCTGCTGCATCACATGGTGGTCGATCACGCCACGCTGGCCCTCCTGTTGCGCGAGGTGGCCACCATCCAGGCTGGCGGCGCGCAATCCCTGCCGCCGCCGGTCCCGTTCCGCGATTTCATCGCGCGTTCGCGCCAGACGGGTAGGGCGGCCGCGCACGAAGCCTTTTACCGCGACATGCTCGGCGACGTCGACGAGCCGACCACGCCTTTCGGCCTGGCCGACGTACGCGGCGACGGCAGCACCATCCGCGAAGCCGAACGCATGCTCGGCGCAAGCCTGTCGCAACGCTTGCGGCGGCAAGCCAGGGCGCTCGGTGTCAGCCCGGCCAGCCTGTTTCACGCGGCATGGGCACAGGTACTGGCGCGCGGAACGGGGCGCGACGACATCGTCTTCGGCACGGTCCTGTATGGGCGCATGCAAGGCGGGGCCGACGCCGGCCGCGCCATGGGCCTGTTCGTCAATACGCTGCCGCTGCGCATCCGCCTGGGCGACACCAGCGTTGTGGAGAGCGTGCGCGACACCCACGCGGCCCTGGCCCGTCTGGTCATGCATGAAGATGCGTCGCTGGCACTGGCCCAGCGCTGCAGCGCGCTTCCGAACGGCACGCCCTTGTTCTCTTCGCTGCTGAATTACCGCCACGGCGTCGGGCTCGACACGGTTCGCTGGGGCGAGGGCATTGCAATGGAGCCGGTGCAGGAGCTGAGCAACTACCCATTCAGCTTGCGCGTCGACGACCTGGAACACGATTTCCGGCTCAGTACCCTGATCGCGCTGCCGGTGCCGGCGGACCGGATTTGCGACTATATGCATACGGCGCTCGAGCAGATCGCCGAAGCGCTGGAACACGCACCGCAAACGCCGGCATCGCGCATCGATGTAATGAACGCCGCCCAGCGCCATGAAGTGCTGCGCACCTGGAACGACACCCGGCGCGAAGTCGGCGCGTCGTTCGTGCATGAACTGCTCGAGCTGCGCGCGGCGCAATCGCCCGCGGCGATCGCCCTGGAGGCGGACGGAGAAACGCTCAGCTACCGCGACCTGAACGAGCGTGCCAACCGCCTGGCCCATCACCTACTGCGCCTCGGCGTGCGGCCGGACACGCGCGTTGCGCTGGCCCTGGAGCGCGGCGTGGCGCTGGTGGTCGGCATGCTCGCCACGCTCAAGGCGGGCGGCGCCTACGTGCCGCTCGACCCGCACTATCCATCCGAGCGCCTTGCTTTCATGCTCGACGATTGCCGTCCGAAGGTGGTGCTCACCCAGGCATCGGTGCAGGAACGGCTGCCGGCCTGCCGCGCTCTCATGACGGCCACGGTACTCGAACTCGATGCGGCGTTCGTGCCGTGGGCCGACGCTGACGCGGCCAATCCCGGGCGCGCCGCGAACGGCCTGGCATCGACGCATCTCGCTTACGTGATCTATACGTCCGGCTCGACCGGCAAGCCGAAAGGCGTCATGGTCGAACACCGCAACGTGGCAAACCTGGTTGGCTGGCATACCGACAGCTTTCCGCTGGCCGCCGGCGAGCGGGCCTCGAGCAGTGCGGGCATCGCCTTCGACGCCTGCACCTGGGAAGTCTGGCCGCCCCTGTGCATGGGCGCCGTGCTGACCTTGGCGCCGGCCGACGCCGCAGGCGATCCGGTCGCGCTGCTCGACTGGTGGGAGCGGCAGGACCTGCACAACAGCTTCCTCGTCACCGCGCTGGCCGATGTGGCATTGCGCCGCGAGCGCAAGGGCAACGAGCGCTTGAGAACCCTGCTGATCGGCGGCGACCGCCTGCTCAAGGCCCCCGCTGCCGATCTGCCTTTCGAGGTCGTCAACAATTACGGTCCGACCGAATCGACCGTGGTGGCCACGTCGGGCCGCCTTGTTCCGGGGGACCCGGTGATCCATATCGGCCGTCCGATCGCCAACACCAGCATCTATCTGCTCGACCGGCATGGACGGCCGGTGCCGCCGGGCGTGGCCGGCGAAATGTACGTCGGCGGCGCCAGCGTGGCGCGTGGCTATCTGAACCAGCCGCAGCTGACCGAAGAACGCTTCCTGGCCGACCCGTTCGCGGGGACGCCCGATGCGCGCATGTACCGGACCGGCGACATGGCGCGCTGGCTCGACGGCGGCACCATCGAATTCTTGGGCCGTAACGACCACCAGGTCAAGATTCGCGGCCTGCGCATCGAACTGGGTGAAATCGAAACGCACATCAGTCGCCACGACGGCGTGCGCGAAGCGGTGGTGCTGGCGCGCGAAGACAGCCCGGGCGAGCAGCGCCTGGTCGCCTACCTGGTCGGCGATGTCGACCCGCAGGCCGTGCGCGACGCCCTGGCGCGCCAGCTGCCCATCTATATGGTGCCGGCAGCCTATGTGCTGCTGGTAGCCATGCCGCTCACCCCTAACGGAAAACTGGACCGCAAGGCGCTGCCCGCGCCGGAAGGCTCGGCGTATGCCCAGCGTGCCTATGAGGCGCCGCAAGGGGCGACCGAAACGGCGCTCGCCGCGATCTGGGCCGAGCTGCTGCAGCTCGACCGGGTCGGCCGCCACGACCATTTCTTCGAACTCGGCGGCCACTCGCTGCTGGCCGTGCAGCTGATGGAGCGCATGCGCCGCCAGGACCTGGCCGCCGACATCCGTACCCTGTTCTCGCAGCCGACGCTGGCCGCGCTGGCGCGCGCGGTCGATGCTGCCGGCCATGGGAGCGTCATCGCCGCGGTGCCTGCGAATGCCATTCCGGCCGGCTGCACCGCGATCACGCCCGCCATGCTGCCGCTGGTGAAGCTCGACGCCGGCCAGGTCGAGCGCATCGCCCGCACGGTACCGGGCGGAATGGCCAATATCCAGGACATCTATCCGGTCGCGCCACTGCAGGAAGGCATCCTGTTCCACCATCTGCTGCAGACCGAGGGCGATCCTTATCTGTCGTCGGCGACGATGGCGTTCGACTCGCGCGCGCGCATGGACGGCTTCGTGGCCGCGCTTGAGCAGGTCATCGAGCGCCACGACGTGCTGCGTACCGCCGTGCTGTGGGAAGGGCTGGACGAACCGGTACAGGTGGTGTGGCGCCATGCGCGCTTCACCGTCGATACGCCGGCCCTGGGGCCGGGCGACACCGCCGCGCAACTGCGCGCCGTCGCCGATCCGCTGCATTTCCGCCTCGACGTGCGCCAGGCACCGCTGCTGCACGGCTTTGCCGCCTTCGACGAGGCATCGCAAAGCTGGATGCTGCAACTGCTGATGCATCACATGATCCTCGATCACACCACCCTCGACATCATGTTCCAGGAAATGGGACTGATCCAGGCCGGGCGCGCGGACGCGCTGTCCGAACCGGTCCCGTTCCGCGATTTCGTCGCCGAGGCGCGCCGTGAGGGCAGGGCGCGCGACCACGAAGCGTTCTTCCGCAAGATGCTCGGCGATGTGGACGAGCCGACCGCGCCGTTCGGCCTGACCGACATCAAGGGCGACGGTGGCAACATCGAGGAAGTCCGGGCGCAGCTGCCCCCGGCCCTGGCGCAGCGCTTGCGCCGCCAGGCCAGGGCGGCCGGCGTCAGCGCGGCCAGCCTGTTTCACTGGGCCTGGGCCCAGGTGCTGGCCAAGATCACGGGGCGCGACGAGGCGGTTTTCGGCACTGTGCTGTTCGGCCGCATGCAAGGTGGCGCCGGCGCCGACCGCGCCATGGGCCTGTTCATCAACACGCTGCCCCTGCGCGTCATGCTGGGCGAGGTGAGCGTGCACGATGGCGTACGCCAGACCCACGCGCTGCTGGCCGGATTGATGGAGCACGAGCACGCGCCCCTGGCCCTGGCCCAGCGATGCAGCGCGCTGCCCAATAGCGTGCCCCTGTTTACCGCCTTGCTCAACTACCGCCACAGCGCCAACGAGCGGATCGACCGCAACGACGATTCCGGCTGGCGCAGCGGCATCGAAATGCTGTCGGCGCACGAGCGCACCAACTATCCGTTTGGCTTGTCGGTGGACGACCTTGGCGAAAACTTCGACCTGAGCGTGCAGATCGCGCGCCCGGTCGATGCCGCCCGCATCTGCCGCTACCTCCAGCGCGCGCTCGAAGGCATGGTCGACGCCCTCGAACAGGCGCCGCAAACGCCTGCATGGCGCATCGCCATCGCCGACCGCGAAGAGCGCCGCCAGGAGCATGGCCAGATCACGCTGGCGCCCGCCCAGGAGCACTGCATCGACCACCTGTTCGAGCGGCAGGCCGCGCGCACGCCGCAGTCGGTGGCGGTGACGTACGAGGATCACTGTCTCACCTACGCGGCCTTGAACGAACAGGCCAACCGCCTGGCGCACCATCTTCGTACCCTGGGAGCTGGCCCGGAGCAGCGCATCGCCATCTGCATGGAGCGCGGCCTGGACATGGTTGTCGCCATTCTCGCCGTGCTCAAGGCCGGTGCCGCCTACGTTCCGATGGACCCGGCCTATCCGGCCGAGCGGCTGGCCTACATGCTGCGTGACAGCGCGCCCCTGCTGATGCTGACCCAAGCCGGCGGCGCCGCTCCCGCTCCGGACGGGGTCAGCGTGCTCGCCATCGATGGCGACGCGCAGCCATGGCAGTCGCTTTCCCCGCTCAATCCGGAGCACACGGGCGCCACGACGCGCAGCCTGGCCTACGTCATCTACACGTCCGGCTCCACCGGCCAGCCCAAGGGCGTGATGGTCGAACACGGCAACGTCGCGCGCCTGTTCAGCGCCACCCAGCCGTGGTTCGGCTTCGGCCCATCCGACGTGTGGACCCTGTTTCACTCCTTTGCTTTCGATTTTTCGGTGTGGGAGCTGTGGGGCGCGCTGCTGCATGGCGGCCACCTGGTGGTCGTGCCCTACCTCACCACGCGTAACCCGCAAGCGTTTTACGCCTTGCTGTGCGAACGCGGCGTCACGGTCCTCAACCAGACCCCGAGCGCTTTCCTGCAAGTGATGGACCAGCAGGGAGCGCAACCGCACCGCCTGCGCCACGTCATCTTCGGCGGCGAAGCGCTGGAAGTGGGAAGCCTGGCGCGCTGGTTCGCGCGCAGCGATGCCGCCGCCACGCAGCTGGTCAATATGTACGACATCACCGAAACCACGGTCCACGTGACGTACCGGCCCATCGTGGCGGCCGATCTGGCCGGCCGGCGCGAGGCCAGCCCGATCGGACACGCAATCCCCGACCTGCAACTGTATCTGCTCGACGCTCATGGCGAGCCAGTGATTGCCGGCGTGCCCGGCGAAATTCACGTCGGCGGCGCTGGCGTGGCACGCGGCTACCTCAATCGCCCCGACCTGACCGCGCAGCGTTTCGTGCCGGACCCCTTCGGCGGCGGTCCCGGCGCGCGCCTGTACAAGACCGGCGACATGGGCTGTCGGCTGCCCGACGGCGCAATGGAATTCTTGGGCCGCAACGACCAGCAAGTGAAAATCCGTGGCTTTCGCATCGAGCTGGGCGAAATCGAAGCGCAGCTCGGGCGTCTTCCCGGCGTGCGCGAGGCTGTGGTACTGGCACGCGATGACGGGCGCGGCGACAAGCGCCTGGTCGCCTATGTGGTCGCCACTGGCGTGGGGTTCGACGCGGGCGCCCTGCATCACGCGCTCGCCGGCGTTCTGCCCGAGCACATGGTACCGGCGGCGTACGTACCGCTCGCGTCCCTGCCGCTCACGCCCAACGGCAAACTCGATCGCAAGGCCCTGCCGGCACCGCAGGGCGCCGCGTTCGCGCACAGCGAGTACGCCGCGCCGCAAGGACCGGTCGAGGGCGCGCTCGCCGAACTGTGGTCCGAACTGCTGCAGGTCGAACGGGTGGGGCGCAACGATCACTTTTTCGACCTGGGAGGGCACTCGCTGCTGGCCGTGCAGATGACGTCGCGCCTGCGCCAGCGCCTCGGCCTCGAGGTGCCGCTGGCCGCGCTGTTCGCCAAACCTGTGCTGCGCTCCTTCGCCATGCTGGTCAGCGCATCGGCCGCCAGTACCTTGCCGGCCATCGTGGCCGGCCAGCGGCCTGCCGTGGCGCCGCTGTCGTTTGCGCAGCAGCGCCTGTGGTTCATCTCGCAGATGAGCGAGCGCGCCGCTGCCGCCTACCACATGCTGCGCGGCCTGCGCCTGCGCGGCGCGCTCGACACGGCTGCCTTGCAGGCTGCGCTCGACGCCATCATCCGGCGCCACGAAGTGCTGCGCACCCGTGTCGGCATGGTCGACGGCCACCCGGTGCAGGACATCGCGCCCGCCGCCGCCTTCGCGCTCGTTTGCCACGACCTGCGCGAAGCCGGGGAATCCGGTGACGAAGCGATCGCGCGCTGGAGCCGGCACGAAGCGCAGGCGCCGTTCGACCTGGCCCATGGTTCCCCGATCCGCGGCCGCCTGCTGCGGCTGGGGGAACACGACCACTGTCTGCTGCTGACCATGCACCACATGGCCGCCGACGGCTGGTCAATGGGCGTGCTGGCCGCCGAATTGCGTGCGCTGTACTGCGGCGATGAGTTGCCTGCACTGTCGCTGCAGTATGCCGACTACGCGCTCTGGCAGCGCCAGTGGCTGGACGGGGCGGTGCAACGCATCCAGCTGGCCTACTGGCAGCAGCAACTGGCTGGTGCGCCAGGTCTCATCACCCTGCCGACCGACCGGCCGCGCCCCACCGTACAAGACTATGCGGGCCAGAGCGTGCCCGTACGGATCGAGCGCGAGCTGGCCAGCGCCCTTAAAGCCTTGTCGCAAAAGCACGGTACCACTCTGTTCATGACCCTGCTGGCGGCATGGGGCGCCCTGAGCGCCCGCCTGGCGGGGCAGGACGAGGTGGTGATCGGCTCACCGGTCGCCAATCGCGGCCGCGTCGAACTAGAGCCGCTGATCGGCTTTTTCGCCAACACCCTGGCGCTGCGCCTGGACCTGAGCGGCGGCCCAAGTGTCGGCGCCTTGCTGGCCCAGGCGCGCGAGTGCGTCCTGGAGGGGCAAAGCCACCAGGACGTGCCGTTCGAGCAGGTGGTCGAAGCGCTAAAACCGCAGCGCACCCTGTCGCACAGCCCGATTTTCCAGCTGATGTTCGCGTGGCAGAACACGCCGCAGGCGGCAGCGTCGCTCGATGGCGTGGATACGGAGGAAATCATCTTGGAGCACCCTAGCGCCACGGTCGACCTGTCGCTCGACCTGGAAGAGTGCGATGGTGCCATCGTTGGCTGGATGACGTTTGCCAGCGCGCTGTTCGACCGTGCCACCATCGAGCGCCACCTGGGCTGTTTCAGCCTGCTGCTCGCCGGGATGGCGAACGACGACACCTGCGCCATCGACCGCATCGACATCCTGTCGGACACGGAACGCGCACAGGTACTGCGCGGCTGGAACCGCACCCGGCGCGACTACCGGCAAGACCTGTGCATCCACGAGATCATCGAAGAACAAGCGCAGGCAACGCCGCACGCGGTTGCCGTGGAACTGGACGAGAGCCGCCTGACGTACCGTGAACTGAACGAACAGGCCAACCAGCTGGCGCATTACCTGAGCACGCACGGCGCCGGTCCTGAGCAGCGCGTGGCCCTGTGCCTGGAACGCAGCCTGGAGATGGTCGTTGCCATCCTGGCGGTGCTCAAGGCGGGCGCCGCCTACGTGCCGCTCGACCCGGCGTACCCAGCCGCGCGCCTGGCCTTCATGCTGGCCGACAGCGCACCGTGCGTGCTGCTGACGCAGGCCGGCATCGATCTGCCTGCCGAGGTACCGACCGTGCTGCTCGATTGCGCCGAGCGCCCGTGGCAATCGATGCCGACGACGGACCTGGCCCCGGCCCAGTTGGGCCCCACACCCGCGCACCTGGCTTATGTGATCTACACCTCCGGTTCCACCGGCCAGCCCAAGGGCGTCATGAACGAGCATGCCGCGGTGGTCAACCGGCTGCTCTGGATGCAGGACGCCTACCGCATCGATGCCGCCGACGCGGTGCTGCAAAAGACCCCGTTCAGTTTCGATGTGTCGGTCTGGGAGTTTTTCTGGCCGCTGATGCAGGGCGCGCGCCTGGTGATGGCCCGTCCCGGCGGTCACAAGGATCCGGCCTACCTGGCCGACACCATCAGGCGTCACGCCATCACCACGGCGCACTTCGTGCCGTCGATGCTGCAGGCGTTCGTCGACAGCGGCGCCGCCGAAGGCTGCGCGCAGCTTCGGCGCGTCATGTGCAGCGGAGAAGCCTTGCCCGGCGCCCTGGCGCGGCGCTTCGTGCAATGCCTGCCGCGGACGGAACTGCATAACCTGTACGGCCCGACCGAAGCGGCGGTCGACGTCACCGCCTGGCACTGCAAGGGGAGCGACCTGCCCGATATCATTCCTATCGGCCGGCCGATCGCCAACACCACGATCTACCTGCTTGACCGCCATGGAAAGCCGGTGCCGGCCGGGGTGGCGGGCGAAATCCATATCGGCGGCGTTCAGGTGGCGCGCGGCTACCTCAATCGCGACGAACTGACCGCCCAGCGTTTCGTGGCCGACCCGTTTGCGGGCAAGCCGGGGGCGCGCATGTACAAGACCGGCGACCTGGGACGCTGGCTGGCCGACGGCACTGTCGAATTCCTGGGCCGCACCGACCATCAGGTCAAGATCCGTGGCCAGCGCATCGAACTGGGCGAAATCGAAGCGCACCTTGCGCGCCAGGACGGCGTGCGCGAAGTGGTGGTTCTGGCGCGCGAAGACAGTCCGGGCGACCAGCGCCTGGTGGCCTACGTGGTTGGCGCAGCCGATCCGCAGGCGCTGCGCGCGGCGCTGGCGCGCGAACTGCCCGACTACATGGTGCCGGCGGCCTGCGTCGTGCTCGACGCCTTGCCCCTGAGCGCGAACGGCAAGCTCGATCGCAAGGCGCTGCCGGCGCCGGAAGGCGCGGCCTTCGCCCAACGCGCCTACGCCGCGCCCAAGGGCGAGACCGAAGCGGCATTGGCCCGCATCTGGGTCGATCTGTTGCGGCTGGAGCGGGTAGGGCGGCATGACCACTTCTTCGAACTCGGTGGCCATTCCCTGCTGGTGATGCAGCTGATCGCCCGCATCCGGCAAACCTGGGATGTCGACGTGCCGCTCATGGACGTTTTTGCCAACCCAACCCTGTGCGCGCTCGCCAGCGTCATCCTCGATTACGAGTTGCTGGCATTCGACGCCGATGAACTTGAATTTGTGATCTCTCAACATAAGGCTTGAAAAATGACTAACGCATCATTGGAAAACCTGGATCCATCCGAGAGGGAAGCTTTGCTGGCCCGCGCGCGGGCCGCCAAACTCCAGCGCAAGGGTTCCACCCAGCGCGAGCCGATCGACGTGCGCGCAACGCCTGGCGGCTCGTGGCCGCTGTCGTTTGCCCAGCAGCGCCTGTGGTTCATCGCCCAGATGGGGCAGGAAGCCAGCGTGGCTTACCATATTCCGGGTGCCCTGGCGCTCGACGGGCACCTCGACGAAGACGCGCTCAATGCCGCGCTGGACCGCATCGTGCAGCGCCACGAAGCGCTGCGCACCCGCTTCGCGCTGGTCGATGGCCGCGCGCAGCAATGCATCGAGCCGCACGGACGCTTCGCCGTGGTGCGGCACGACATCAGCGCGGACGACCCGCATGCGCGCCAGGCGGCCATTGCCCACTGGAGCCGCCACGAAGCGGCCGAACCGTTCGACCTGGGACGCGCGCCGCTGATCCGCGCCCGCCTGCTTCGCCTCGGCGAGCGGGAACACATCCTTCTGCTTACCTTGCACCACATCGTCTCCGATGGCTGGTCGATGGGCGTGTTGATGCGCGAACTGGGCGAGCTGTATCGCGCCTATGCCGACGAAGGCGTGGCGCATTGGGACGACCCGCTGCCGCCGCTGCCCGTGCAGTACGCCGACTACACCCTGTGGCAGCGCCAGTGGCTCGATGGCGCCGTGCAGAAGCAGCAACTGGGCTACTGGCGCGGGCAACTGGCCGGGGCCCCCGAACTGCTCACGCTGCCGACCGATCGGCCGCGCCCCGCGGTGCAGGATTACACCGGCCAAAGCATCGGCTTCGAGCTCGATGCGAATCTGAGCACCGGGCTCAAAGCGCTATCACACAAACACGGCACCACCTTGTACATGACCTTGCTGGCGGCATGGAGCGCCCTGTGCGCGCGCCTGGCCGGCCAGGACGAGGTGGTCATCGGCTCGCCGGTTGCCAACCGCACCCGGGTCGAGCTGGAACCGCTGATCGGCTTCTTTGTCAATACACTGTCGCTGCGCATCGACGTGAGCGCCAATCCGAGCGTGAGCGACTTGCTGGCCCAGGTGCGCGAATGCGTGCTTCAGGCGCAAAGCCACCAGGATGTACCGTTCGAGCAGGTGGTCGAAGCGGTCAATCCGCAGCGTACACTCGCGCACAGCCCGATCTTTCAATTGATGTTCGCCTGGCAGAACACGCCGCGCGAAGCGCTGGAGCTTGGCCAGATCGAGTTGCGCGAACTCGAATTCGACCATCACAGCGCCAAGTTCGACCTCGCGCTGGACATGCAGGAAGCGGGCGGACGCATCATGGGCCGCCTGGGCTTTGCCACCGCGCTGTTCGAGCGCGCCACGATGGAACGCCACGCCGCGTACTTCAAGGCCCTGCTCGAAGGCATGGTACGTGACGACAGCCAGCCGGTGGCGTCGATCGCCATCCTCGGCCAGGCCGAGCGGCGCCAGGTGCTGGTGGACTGGAACGATACCCCGCGCGAGTACAGCGACGCCTTCGCCCATGAACTGTTCGAGCGGCGGGCCGCGCAGGCGCCCGGCGCGACCGCCCTGGAAGCGGACGGCGAATCGCTCACCTACCAGGCTCTCAACGAGCGCGCCAACCAGCTGGCGCACCATCTGATCTCACTCGGCGTACGCCCCGATACGCGCGTGGCCATCGCGCTCGAACGCGGTACGCCACTGGTACTGGCCATGCTCGCCACGCTGAAGGCCGGCGGCGCCTACGTGCCGCTCGACCCGCAATACCCGTCCGACCGCCTTGCCTTCATGCTCGACGACAGCCGTCCGAAGGTGGTGCTCACGCAAGCGTCGGTGCAGGAGCGCCTGCCGGCCTGCCGCGCACTGATGACGGCCGCGGTGCTGGAACTCGATGCCCCGTTCGCGCCATGGACCAATCAGCCGGCCAGCAATCCGGAACGCGCGTCGACCGGCCTGGCGCCATCGAACCTGGCGTATGTGATCTACACCTCCGGATCGACCGGCAAGCCGAAGGGCGTGATGGTCGAACACCGCAATCTGGCCAACCTGGTCGGCTGGCACGCCGACGCCTTTCCGCTGATCGCGGGCGAACGCGCATCGAGCACCGCGGGGATCGCCTTTGACGCCTGCACCTGGGAAGTCTGGCCGCCGCTGTGCATGGGCGCTGCGCTGGCCCTGGCGCCGGCCGACGCCGCGGGCGATCCGGTGGCACTACTGGACTGGTGGGAGAAGCAGGAGCTGCACAGCAGCTTCCTGGTGACGGCGCTTGCCGACATCGCCTTCCAGCGCGAGGCCGGCGCCAAAAAGCCTCTCAGGACCCTGCTGGTCGGCGGCGACCGCCTGGGCAAACCACCAGCGGCCGGCCTTGGGTTCGAGGTTGTCAACAACTACGGACCGACCGAAGCGACGGTGGTGGCGACATCGGGACGCATTGGTGCCGGCGACGCCGTGGTCCACATCGGCCGTCCGATTGCCAACACCAGCATCTATCTGCTCGATCGATACGGCCAGCCGGTCCCGGTGGGCGTGGCGGGCGAAATCCACATCGGCGGCGCCAGCGTGGCGCGCGGCTACCTGAACCAGCCGCAATTGACGCAGGAACGCTTCCTTCCGGATCCGTTTTCGCAGCTCCCGGACGCGCGCATGTACAGGAGCGGCGACCTGGCGCGCTGGCTGGCCGACGGCACCATCGAGTTCTTGGGCCGAAACGATCACCAGGTCAAGATCCGAGGCCTGCGCATCGAGCTGGGCGAGATCGAAGCGCATCTGAGCCGCCAGAACGGCGTGCGCGAAGCGGTCGTGCTGGCGCGCGAGGACAGTCCCGGCGATCAGCGCCTGGTCGCCTACCTGGTTGGCGACGTCGACACCGGCGCCGTGCGCGAGGCCCTTGCGCGCGAACTGCCCGACTACATGGTGCCCGCCGCCTGCGTTGTGCTCGGTGCCATGCCGCTCACCGCCAATGGAAAGCTGGACCGCACGGCGCTGCCGGCGCCGGAAGGTTCGGCCTACGCCCAGCGTTCGTACGAGGCGCCGCAAGGCGCCACCGAAACGGCGCTGGCCGCCATCTGGGCCGAGCTGCTTCAACTCGATCAAGTCGGCCGCCACGACCACTTCTTCGAACTCGGTGGCCACTCGCTGCTGGCCGTGCAGCTGATGGAACGCATGCGCCGCGTGCACCTGGGCGCCGACATCCGCACCCTGTTCTCGCAACCGACGCTGGCCGCGCTGGCGCATGCGGTGGACCAGGCCGCCGGCACTGGCGGCGGCGAAGTGGCCGCGCCGCCCAATGCCATTCCCGCCGGCTGCGCCGAGATTACCCCCGCCATGCTGCCGCTGGTGACGCTGGACGAGCGCCAGATCGCGCGCATCGCCAGCACCGTGCCGGGAGGGATGCAAGCGATCCAGGATATCTACCCGGTCGCGCCGCTCCAGGAAGGCATCCTGTTCCACCATCTGCTGCAGGCCGAGGGTGACCCTTACCTGTCGTCGGCTACCCTGGCCTTCGACTCGCGCGCGCGCATGGATGGTTTTGTCGCGGCGCTGCAGCAGGTGATCGACCGCCATGACGTGCTTCGCAGCGCCATCCTGTGGGAAGGCTTGAGCGAACCGGTGCAAGTGGTCTGGCGCCAGGCGCGCTTTACGGTCGACACCCCGGCACTGCCAGCGGGGGATACGGTCGCCCAACTGTGCGCCCTGGCCGATCCGCGCCACGTGCGCCTGGACGTGCGCACGGCGCCGCTGCTGCACGGCTTCAGCGCGTTTGACGACAAGAGCGGGCGCTGGCTGCTGCAACTGCTGCTGCACCATATGATCCTCGACCACACGACCCTGGACGTCATGTTCCAGGAGATCGCAGCGATCCAGGGCGGCCGGGCCGACGAACTGCCCGAGCCGGTCCCGTTCCGCAATTTCGTGGCCCAGGCGCGCCTGGAGGGCAGGGCGCAGGAGCACGAAGCGTTCTTCCGCCAGATGCTGGGCGACGTCGACGAAGCGACCGTGCCCTACGGCCTTGCCGACGTCAAGGGCGATGGCAGCAACGTCGAGGAAGTCCAGCGCCGCCTCACGCCCGTGCTGTCGCAGCGCATCCGCCGCCAGGCGCGCGCCGCCGGCGTCAGTGCGGCCACTCTGTTTCACTGGGCCTGGGCCAGGGTCGTCTCCCAGGGCAGCGGGGTTGACGATGTCATCTTCGGCACGGTGCTGTTCGGCCGCATGCAGGGCGGCGCCGGCGCCGACCGCGCCATGGGCCTGTTCATCAACACCTTGCCACTGCGAGTGCGCCTAGGCGCAGCCAGCGTGCAGGAAGAACTGCGCGCCATTCACGAGACCTTGCTGCAACTGGTGCGCCACGAGCACGCGCCACTGTCGCTGGCGCAGCGCTGCAGCGCTCTGCCGGCCGGCAAACCGCTGTTCTCGGCGCTGCTGAACTTCCGCCACAGCGCCGGCCGCGACGAACAGGCCGAAGGCGGCTGGGACGAAGGCATCGAGGTGCTGTCCTCCCAGGAGCGCACCAACTACCCATTCGGCCTGTCGGTCGATGACCTGGGCCAGGATTTCCTGCTGACCGTACAGGTGGCATTGCCGGTCGAAGCGCGCCAGATCTGCGACGACGTATTGCGCGAACTGGAAGCACTGGCCGGCGCGCTCGAAAAGGGCGAACGCACCCCTGTCGCCGCCGCAAACGGCGCGGCGCCGTGGAGCGATGCCGTGTGCAGCTTCGCGCAGCCATTCTGCGTTCACGAACAGTTCGAACAGCAGGTCGAGCGTACGCCGGATGCCATCGCCGTGCGCCATGGCGATACGGACCTGAGTTACCGTGACCTGAACGCGCTGGCCAACCAGCTCGCGCATCACCTGCGTACGCTGGGCGTGGGGCCGGACGACCGGGTCGCCATCTGCGTGCAGCGCGACCACACCATGCTGGTCGCCATCCTGGCCGTGCTCAAGGCCGGCGGCGCGTATGTGCCGCTCGACCCGGCCTATCCGGCCGCGCGCCTGACGCACATGCTGCACGACAGCGCACCGAAGGTGCTCATTACCCATGAGGGCGCGCTGCAGGGAGTGGAACACGCCGTGCCGGTGCTCGACCTCTCGCAAAGCCAGCCTGCCTGGGCGCACAACGCCACGACCAACCCGCGCGCGGACGCCGTCGGGCTGCTGCCGCACCACATGGCCTACATCATCTACACCTCGGGTTCGACCGGCCTGCCGAAAGGCGTGATGGTGGAACACGCCAACGTCGGGCGCCTGTTTGCCGCCACCGCCCACTGGTTCGGCTTCGGCCCGAACGATGTCTGGACCATGTTTCACTCCTACGCCTTCGACTTTTCGGTATGGGAGATGTGGGGCGCCTTGCTCCATGGCGGCCGCGTGGTCGTGGTGCCGCAGGCCACCGCGCGCTCGCCGGACGACTTTTACCAGCTGGTGTGCGCGGAGGGCGTGACAGTTCTGAACCAGACACCCGGCGCCTTTCGCCGCTTCATCGCCAGCCAGGGGGCGAGCGACGCCGCCCACAGCCTGCGCTACGTCGTCTTCGGCGGCGAGGCGCTGCAACCGGCCATGCTCAAGCCGTGGTACGCCCGCAATGGCGAACGCACGCGCCTGATCAATATGTATGGCATCACCGAAACGACCGTGCACGTGACTTACCGCGAGCTCACCCCGGCGGACGCGCAGGGCAGCGGCAGCCCGATCGGCATGCCGATTCCCGACCTGGCCGTGCACATCCTCGATACGCAGGGCCGCCCCGCGCCAATCGGCATGGTCGGCGAAATGCATGTCGGCGGCGCGGGCGTGGCGCGCGGCTACCTGAACCGGCTAGAGCTGACCGCCGAACGCTTCATCGACGACCCGTTCCAGCCCGGCGGCGGCCAGCGCCTGTACCGCACCGGCGACCTTGGCCGGCGTCTGCGCGACGGATCGATCGAATTCATGGGCCGTAACGATGCCCAGGTCAAGGTGCGAGGCTTTCGCATCGAGCTGGGCGAAATCGAGGCGCGCCTGCTGCACCTGCCCGCCGTGCGCGAGGCGGTGGTGCTGGCAATCGACGACGCCCAGGGCGAAAAGCGCCTGGCCGCCTACGTCGTGCCGCGCGACGGAGCGGCCCATGGCGACGGCATGGCAATCCGCGAGGAGCTGGCGCAGATCCTGCCGGACTATATGGTACCGGCCTACATCGTCTGCCTGGACAGCCTGCCGCTGACCGTGCACGGGAAACTCGACCATGCGGCGCTTCCGGCGGCGGATGTGGCGCGCAGCGACGCGGGTTATTGCGCGCCGCGCAACCCTGCCGAAGAATGCATCGCGTCGATCTGGGCCGACGTGCTCGGGATCGACCGGGTCGGCGTGCACGATAACTTCTTCGCCCTGGGCGGCGACTCGATGCGCACCATTTCAATCGTTTCGAAAGCGCGCGAGCGAGGGCTAGCGCTCGCCATCGAGCACATTTTCAGCCACCTGACGGTAGCCGGTGTCGCCGCCGCACTGGCGCGCGCCCAGCCCGACGCCGCCGCCAGCGCGCCCGCCGCAACCGCGATGGCGCTCTCGCCCGCCGACGCCGCGCTGCTGCCAGGCGACGTCGAAGACGCCTACGAACTGACCTGCCTGCAACTGGGCATGGTATTCCACAACCAGATGTCGGCCGACGGCAGCGTGTATCACGATGTCTTCAGCCATCACCTGCGCATCGAGGGTTGGAATGCCGAGGTGTTTCAACAGGCGCTGGACACGGTCGTGGCGCGCCACCCGGTCCTGCGTACGTCGTTCGACCTGCGTACCTACAGCGTCGCCCTGCAACTGGTGCACAGGGGCGCACGCATCGCCGTCGACATCAGCGACATCAGCGCGTTCGACGCGGCGCGGCAGGAACACCTGATCAGCGACTTTCTGCGCCAGGAGCGCGGCAACGGCTTTGCGCCGGGCGAAGCGCCGATGTTCCGGATCTTCATCCATCAACGTGGCCACGACAGCTTCCAGCTCACGCTCAGCTTCCACCATGCGATCCTGGACGGCTGGAGCGTGGCATCGTTCGTCACCGAACTGTTCCAGGTATATCAAGCCTTGCGGGCAGGCGAGCGTATCGACGCCCCGGCGCTTGCGTGCAGCTTCAGGCAGGCCGTCGCCGCCGAACAGGTTATCCTCGCCTCATCGTCAGCCACCGCGTTCTGGACCGGTTACCTGGCTGGCCACACGGTCGCCAGCCTGCCGCCGCGCGATGCGGACAACGACGTCGACGCGTCGCGCACAGCCGCCATCACGCTGCCGGAAGGCGTGACAGCGCAGCTGGAAGCCCTGGCGCGCGAGCTGCACGTGCCTTTGCGTACACTGCTACTGGCCGCGCACGTGCGCGTGATGGCACTGTTCTCGGGCGAGAGTGACGTACTGACAGGGATGGTCTCGCATTCGCGTCCGGCCGAACAGGATGGCGACAAGGTGCTTGGCCTGTACCTGAACACGCTGCCCCTGCGCCAGGCGATCGAACCAGGCAGCTGGAAGGACCTGATCGTGGCCACCTTCAAGTCGGAACTGGCGGTGATGCCGTACCGCGCCTACCCGTACGCCCGCATCATGCAGGAAAACGGGCGCCGCGCGCTGTTCGAGTCGGCCTTCAACTTCGTCAATTTCTATGTCTACGACGGCTTGCGCAATGTGGAGTCACTCCAATTCCTGGAAGGCCAGGCGTTTGAAGCCACCAACCACGCGCTGACCTTCAACGCGGCCCAGGAAGGAAACAAGCTGACCTTGTCGCTGCAACGCGACCCGGCGCGGCTATCGGCGCGCCAGGCGGCACGCATCGCCGCGGCCTACCAGGCGGCCCTGGTGACGATGGCGCGCGAGCCGGACGGCGCGCATCTGTTCGCCGGCTTGCTCGACGCGGCCGAGCGCGAGCAGGTCCTGCGCGGTTGGAACGACACCGCACGCGACTACCGCCAGGACCTGTGCATCCACGAACTGATCGAAGCGCAGGTGCGGAGTAACCCGCTCGCCGTCGCGCTGGAGGTCGACGACACGCGCCTGACCTACGGCGAATTGAACGAGCAGGCCAACCGCCTGGCCGCCTATCTGCGCATGCTCGGCGTGGGGCCGGACCAGCGCGTCGCGCTGTGCCTTGAGCGCGGCGTCGCAATGGTGGTCGGGCTGCTGGCCGTGCTCAAGGCCGGCGGCGCCTATGTGCCGCTCGACCCGGCCTATCCGGAGGAACGCCTGGCCTTCATGCTCAAGGACAGCGCTCCGCTCGTCCTGCTGACTCAGGCCGGTCTGGCGCGCCACCTCACCGTACCGTCGGACCTGCCCGTGCTGCAGCTCGACGCCACCAATCCGCCATGGCATGCGCTCCCGGGCAAGAATCCCGACGCTGCGGCACTGGGCCTGAGCCCATCGAACCTGGCGTACGTGATCTACACCTCCGGCTCCACTGGCCAGCCCAAGGGTGTGATGAACGAGCATCTGGGCGTGGTCAACCGCCTGCTGTGGATGCAGGAAGCTTACTGCCTGGATGCGGGCGACGCGGTGCTGCAAAAGACGCCGTTCAGCTTCGACGTGTCGGTATGGGAGTTTTTCTGGCCGCTGATGAATGGCGCGCGCCTGGTGATGGCACGCCCGGATGGACATAAAGACCCGGCCTATCTGGCCGATACCATCGAGCGACACGGCATCACCACCGTGCACTTCGTGCCGTCGATGCTCCAGGCGTTCATCGATGGCGGCGCGGCCGAGCGCTGCACCGGCCTGAAACGGGTCATGTGCAGCGGCGAAGCCTTGCCCGGCGCCCTGGCCCGGCGCTTCCGGCAATGCGCGCCAGACGCGCAGCTGTACAACCTGTACGGCCCGACCGAAGCTGCCGTCGATGTCACCGCCTGGCACTGCGCCGGCGTCGATTTGCCTGACAATATCCCGCTCGGCCGGCCGGTTGCCAACACCGCCATCTACCTGCTCGATCGACACGGCCAGCCGGCGCCGGTCGGCGTGCCTGGCGAAATCCACATCGGCGGCGTGCAGGTGGCGCGCGGTTACCAGAACCGCGACGAACTGACGCGCCAGCGCTTCGTGGCCGATCCGTTCGCCGGCAAGCCGGGCGCGCGCATGTACAAGACCGGTGACCTGGGCCAATGGCTGGCCGACGGCAGCGTCGAATTCCTCGGCCGGAACGATCACCAGGTCAAGATCCGCGGCCTGCGCATCGAACTTGGCGAAATCGAAGCGCACCTCGTGCGCCAGGAGGGCGTGCGCGAAGCCGTGGTACTGGCACGCGAGGACAGTCCGGGCGACAAGCGCCTGGTCGCCTATCTGGTTGGCCAGGTCGACACGCAGTTAGTGCGCGCGGCGCTGGCGCGCGAGCTGCTCGAGTACATGGTGCCCGCCGCCTGCGTCGTGCTCGATTCCTTGCCCCTGAGCGCGAACGGCAAGCTCGATCGCAAGGCACTGCCGGCGCCGGAAGGCTCGGCGTATGCGCAGCGCACCTGGGAGGCGCCGCAAGGCCCGACCGAAACCGCGTTGGCCGCCATCTGGGCCGCCCTGCTGCAAGTGGAGCGGGTAGGGCGCAACGACCACTTCTTCGAACTGGGCGGCCACTCGCTGCTGGCCGTGCAGCTGATGGAGCGCATGCGCCGCCAGGAGCTGTTCGCCGACATCCGCACCCTGTTCTCGCAACCGACCCTGGCCGCGTTGGCACAAGCGGTGGACCAGGCCGGGCAAGCCGGCCGGCGCGACGTGGTGGTGCCGCCCAACAGCATTCCGGCCGGCTGCACCACGATCACGCCGGCCATGCTGCCGCTGGTCGCATTGGACGCCGAACAGATCGCACGCATTGTCGCCACCGTCCCCGGCGGCGCCGCCAATGTGCAGGACATCTATCCGCTCGCGCCCCTGCAGGAAGGCATCCTGTTCCATCACCTGCTGCAGAACAAGGGCGATGCCTACCTGCTGTCGGCCACCTTGTCGTTCGACTCGCGCGAGCGGCTCGATGCTTTTACAGGCGCCTTGCAGCAGGTGGTCATGCGTCACGATGCGCTGCGTACCGCGCTGCTGTGGGAAGGCTTGCCGGAGCCGGTGCAAGTGGTCTGGCGCGAAGCGACGTTCAACGTCGAAACACTGGCCCTGCCCGGCGTGGATACACCGGCCGAGCTGCGCGCCCATGCCGACCCGCGCCACTTCCGCATCGACCTGCGGCGCGCGCCGCTGATGCACGGCTTTGCCGCTTTCGACGACAAGACCGGCTGCTGGCTGCTGCAACTGCTGCTGCACCACGTGGTGACAGACCACACCACGCTCGACGTGCTGTTCGAGGAAATGGCGCTGATCCAGGCCGGCCGCGCGCAGGAATTGCCGCTGCCTGTCCCTTTCCGCAATTTCGTGGCGCAGGCGCGCCTCGGCGTGAGCGTGCAGGAACACGAGCAGTTCTTCCGCCAGATGCTGGGCGACGTCGACGAACCGACCGCGCCATTTGGCCTGCTGGACATGCAGGGCGACGGTTCCAACGTCGACGAGGCGCGTCTGCCGCTCGACGCGGCGCTGGCCCTCCGCCTGCGCCAGCATGCGCGCCGCCTTGGCGTCAGTGCCACCAGCCTGTTTCACCTCGCATGGGCGCAGGTACTGGCGCGCACCAGCGGGCGCGATGATGTCGTCTTCGGTACCGCGCTGTTCGGGCGCATGCATGGCGGCAGCGGCGCCGACCGGGTCCTGGGCCTGTTCATGAACACGCTGCCGGTGCGCATTCGCCTTGACGACACTCCGGTCGAAGCGGCCGTGCGCGATACCCATGAACGCCTGGCGCAACTGCTGCATCACGAGCACGCGCCACTGTCGCTGGCCCAGCGCTGCAGCGGCATGGCGGCCTCGGTGCCGCTGTTCTCGGCAGGATTCAATTACCGTCACAGCCCACCGGCGCAGCAGGTATGGGAAGGGATGGAGGTGCTGCACGGCGAGGAATTGAGTAACTTCCCGCTGGTGTTGAAGGTGGACGACCATGGGGAAGCATTTTCGCTCACAGCCAACGCCCAGCGTCCGATCGACCCGATGCGCGTGTGCCGCTACATGCACGCGGCGCTCGACCATCTGGCCGATGCGCTCGACAATGCGCCGGCCACCACCAGCCGGGATCTGGAAATCCTGCCCGCCGACGAACGCAGCCAACTGCTCGAGGGCTGGAACGATACCTTTGCAGCGATCGACGCTGGCCGCTGCATCCATCAACTGTTCGAGCTGCACGCGGCCAGTTCGCCCGATGCCGCCGCGCTGGTGGTGGACGGCAGCGCACCGCTCAGCTACGCCGAACTCAATGCGCGCGCCAACCAGCTTGCGCATCACCTGATCAAGCTGGGCCTGCGGCCCGACATGCGCGTCGCTATTGCGCTGCCGCGCGGGGCCGACATGATCGTCGCCTTGCTGGCCACGCTCAAGGCCGGCGCGGCCTACGTTCCGCTCGACCCAGGGTATCCCGCCGAGCGCCTGGCCTTCATGCTCGACGACAGCCGCCCGCGCGTCGTGCTGACCCACGCCGACCTGCAGGAACGGCTGCCGGCCAGCCGCGCGCTGCTCACCGCCACCGTGCTGGAACTGGACGACCTGGCCGCGCCATGGCAGGATAAACCGGCCACCAATCCCGATCCGGCCTCGCTGGGCCTCACCGACGCGCATCTGGCCTACGTGATCTACACCTCCGGTTCGACCGGCACGCCGAAGGGCGTGATGATGGAGCACGCCGCCCTGTGCAACCTGGCGCAGGCGCAGATCGACAGTTTCGGCGTTACCTCCCGCAGCCGCATCCTGCAGTTTTCCTCGTTCAGTTTCGACGGCTGCATTTTCGAGGTTGTCCTGGCGCTGTGCCATGGCGCGGCCTTGTACATGGTGGCGTCCGATGTGCCGCTGGCCGGCGACAGCCTGCTCGCCGTCGCCGACAAGCATGGCATCAGCCACGCGATCCTGCCGCCGGCCGTGCTGGCGGCCTTGCCCGACAGCGCGCGCATGGATTCGATCACGACCCTGGTCATGGCTGGCGAAGCGTCGGGCCAGGCACTGGTGCGGCGCTGGGCTGCCGGCCGCACCCTGATCAACGGTTACGGTCCGACCGAAACCGCGGTGTGCGCCACGGTTTTCCGTTGTGATGCACAGCAGGCTGGCGACCCGCCGATTGGCCAGCCGATCGCCAACAAGCGTATTTACCTGCTCGACGCCCACGATGCGCCGGTGCCGCTGGGCGTGGCCGGCGAAATCCATATCGGCGGCGCCGGGATTGCGCGCGGCTACCTGAACCGCCGCGAATTGAGCGAGGAACGCTTCATCCCCGATCCGTTTGCCGGTACCCCGGGGGCGCGCATGTACCGCAGCGGCGACCTCGGACGGCGGCGCGCGGACGGCAACATCGAATTCGTCGGCCGGGTCGACAAGCAGGTCAAGGTGCGGGGCTTCCGCATCGAACTGGGCGAAATCGAAACGGTGCTGCTGGCCGCTCCCGGCGTGCGCGATTGCGTGGTGCTGGCGCGCGAGGACCAGCCCGGCCAGCGGCGGCTGGTGGCGTACTTCAGCACCCCGGAACCGGAACTGTGCACGCCGGAGTCGCTGCGCCTGCACCTGGCCGGCCGTCTGCCGGAGTACATGGTGCCGGCGGCCTACGTCTGCCTGGACGCCTTGCCGCTCACACCGAACGGCAAACTTGATCGGCGCGCCTTGCCGGCGCCAGAGGATGGCGCTTTCAGCACCCGCGTCTACGAGGCGCCGCAAGGCCCGGTGGAATCGGCTCTGGCCGCGCTCTGGAGCGAACTGCTGCAGGTGGAGCAGGTCGGCCGGCGCGACCACTTCTTTGAACTCGGTGGCCATTCGCTGCTGGCGGTGCAGATGATCTCGCGCCTGCACCAGCGTCTCGGCCTTGAGGTAGCGCTGTCGGACCTGTTTGCCCAGCCGGTGCTGCATGCATTAGCAACCCTGGCGCACAAGGCGCCGGCGCAAGGCTTGCCGCCATTGGTGGCCGGCCCGCGCCCGCTTGACATTCCGGTCTCGTTCGCGCAGCAGCGCCTGTGGTTCATCGCCCAGATGGGCGAGGCCGCCAGCGCCGCCTACCATATCAGCGGCGGCATGCGCCTGCATGGCCGGCTCGACGAGCGCGCGCTGCGCTGCGCCCTGGACCGCATCGTGCACCGCCACGAAGCGCTGCGCACCCATTTCGAGCTGGTCGACGGCGCTCCGGTGCAGCGCATCGCCGCCAGCACCGGCCTGACCCTGGTGCGCCATGACCTGAGCGCCGACGCGCAGCCGCAGGCGGGTGTTGAACATTGGAGCCGGGTGGAAGCGAGTACCCCGCTCGACCTGGGCCAAGGTCCGCTGATCCGTGCCCGCCTGCTGCGCCTGGGCGAGCAGGAACACATTTTGCTGCTGACGGTGCACCATGTGGTGTCGGACGGCTGGTCCATGGGTGTGCTGGCGCGTGAACTGACCGCCTTGTACAACGCCTACGCGGCCGATGGGCCGGCGCATGATCTTGACCCTCTGCCGCCGTTGCCGGTGCAATATGCCGACTACGCCCTGTGGCAGCGTGGCTGGCTGGGCGCGGCGCCGGCCCAGGAGCAGCTGGCCTACTGGAAGCGGCAACTGGCGGGCGCTCCTGCCTTGATTACCCTGCCGAGCGACCGCCCGCGGCCCGCGATGCAGGACTATACGGGCCAGAGCCTGTCCTTCACCATCGATCCCGCCCTGTGCGCCGGTCTGAAGGCATTGTCGCGCAAGCACGGCACCACCTTGTATATGACCTTGCTGGCGGCATGGGCCGCGCTGGCCGCGCGCCTGGCGGGCCAGGACGAAGTCGTCATCGGCTCGCCCGTCGCCAATCGCGGCCGGGTCGAACTCGAACCCATGATCGGCTTCTTCGTCAACACTGTGGCGCTGCGGCTCGATGTCAGCGACAGCCCCACGGTGGCCGACCTGCTGGCCCAGGCCAAGCAGCGCGTGCTGGAAGCGCAAAGCAACCAGGACGTGCCGTTCGAGCAGGTGGTCGAGGTTCTCAATCCGGAGCGGGCGCTGAACTACAGCAGCATCTTCCAGTTGATGTTCGCGTGGCAGAACATGCCGCACGACGCCGTGCAACTGGGCGACCTGCGCCTGGAAGAACTGCCGGAGCGCAGTGACCGCAGCACCGCTTTCGACCTGTCGCTGACCCTGCAGGAAAGCGGCGAGCACATTGTCGGCACGATGGAATATGCGGCCGCGCTGTACGACCGCGCCACCATCGAACGGCACCTGGCGCGCCTGCGCACGGTCCTGGAAGGCATGGTGCGCGACGACAGCCAGGCGTTCGACCGCATCGACCTGCTGGACGCGGGCGAACGCCAGCAACTGGAGGCGGCATGGCGGCATGTGCGCCAGCCGTATCCGGACAACGCCTGCATCCACCAGCTGTTCGAACAGCAAGTGGAGCGCACCCCGCACGCGACCGCGGCCGAGCAGGAGGGCAGGGCACTGAGCTACGGCGAACTCAATGCGCGTGCCAATCAGCTGGCGCATCACTTGCGCCAGCTCGGCGTGCAGCCGGACCAGCGCGTGGCCATCTGCGCGCCGCGCAGCCTGGACATGCTGGTCGCCATTCTGGGCGTCCTGAAAGCCGGCGCCGCGTATGTACCGCTGGACCCGGCCTATCCGCAGGAGCGGATCGATTACATGCTGCGCGACAGCGCACCGGTGGCGCTGCTCACGCAGAGCGAGCTGGAAGCGCCATCCTGGCTTCACCAGCCGACCGGTAATCCGGAACCGGCGGCAATCGGCCTGACTGCGTCGCACCTGGCGTACGTGATCTACACCTCCGGCTCCACCGGTGCGCCGAAAGGCGTGATGATCGAGCACCGTGGCCTGTGCAACCAGATCACGGCGCTCCAACGCCTGTACGCGCTCGGACCCGCCGACCGCGTGCTGCAATTTGCCGCGCCGAGCTTCGACATGTCGGTCGAGGAGATCTTCGGCGCCCTGGTGAGCGGCGCTACCCTGGTACTGGGCTCGCCAGCGTGGATTGCCGACGCCCAGCGCTGGTGCGAACTGGCTGAGGCGAATGCGCTGACGGTTGCCAACCTGCCGACCATGTTCTGGCAGCAGATCGCCCAGGCGCCGCACGTGGCGCTGCCGGCATCGCTACGCCAGATCAGCATCGGCGGCGAAGGCGTAGCCGCCGCCGCGCTCGACGCATGGTGGGCCCGGCCCGGCCACCGTCCGGTGCTGGTCAATGCGTACGGTCCGACCGAAGCGACCATCAACGCCAGCATACTGACCTGCCAACGCGGCACCAATCCGCGTTCGATCGGCAGCCCGGTGGCAAACACGCCGGTCTACCTGCTGGACCGCCATGGCCAAGCGGTGCCCCCTGGCGTCGCCGGCGAAATCCACATCGGCGGTGTGGGCGTGGCGCGCGGTTACCTGAACCTGCCGCAGCTGACGCAGGAGCGCTTCGTGCCCGATCCGTTCGCATCCGACGCCGGGGCGCGTATGTACAAGAGCGGCGACCTGGGGCGCTGGCTGTCCGACGGATCGCTCGAATACCTCGGGCGCAACGACCATCAGGTGAAACTGAGGGGCTTTCGCATCGAGCTGGGCGAAATCGAGGCGCAACTGGCCAGGCAGAGCGGCGTGCGCCAAGCCGTGGTGCTGGCACGCGAGGATAATCCCGGCGACAAGCGCCTGGTGGCCTACGTCGTTGGCGCGGCCGATGCCGGGGCGCTGCGCGCTGCCCTGGCGCAGGTACTGCCCGACTACATGGTGCCGGCCGCCTTCGTCACGCTCGATGCCTTGCCGCTCACGCCGAACGGCAAGCTCGATCGCCATGCCTTGCCCGCGCCGGAAGGATCGGCTTATGCGCAGCGTGCCTATTGCGCACCGCAGGGAGAGGCGGAAAACGCGCTCGCGCGGATCTGGGCCGAACTGCTGCACGTCGAGCGCGTCGGCCGCGACGACAATTTCTTTGAACTCGGCGGCCACTCGCTGCTGGCCGTGCAGCTGATGGAACGCATGCGCCGCAGCCAGATGCCGGTCGACATCCGCACCCTGTTCCTGCGGCCGACGGTCGCCGGTCTGGCCGGCGTCGCCGGCACGCAGGAGGCGCGCGAGGTGGTGGTGCCGCCGAACCGCATCCCGTCCTCATGCACTGCGATCACGCCCGACATGCTGCCGCTGGTGGCGCTCGACGCTGCACAGATCGCGCGCATTGCGGGCACGGTCGCCGGCGGTGTCGCCAATGTGCAGGACATCTACCCGCTAGCGCCGCTGCAGGAGGGAATCCTGTTCCACCACCTGCTGCAGGCCGAAGGCGACCTGTATCTGTCGGCAGCCACGCTGGCGTTCGATTCGCGCGAGCGGCTCGACGGCTTCGTGCAGGCACTGGGGCAGGTCATCGCGCGCCATGATGCCCTGCGCACCTCAGTGCAGTGGGAAGGCTTGCCGGAGCCGGTGCAGGTGGTGTGGCGCGAAGCGCCGTTCGTGCTGGAGACGCCGGCGCTCGCAAACGGCGACGTAGCCGCCATGCTGCGCGCCCATGCCGATCCGCGCAGCATGCGCATCGACCTCGGTCAGGCCCCGCTGATGCGCGGTTTTGCCGCGCCCGATCCGGACAATGGACGCTGGTTGCTGCTGCTGCTCGAGCATCACCTGGTCACCGACCACACCACGCTCGACCTGCTGTTCGACGAAATGGCGATGATCGAAGCCGGACGCGCCGACGAGCTGCCGCCGCCTGTCCCGTTCCGCAATTTCGTGGCCCAGGCGCGACTGGGCGTGAGCCGCGAGGAGCACGAAGCCTTTTTCCGCAGCATGCTGGGCGATGTCGACGAGCCGACGGCGCCGTTTGGCCTGGCCAACGTGCAGGGCGACGGCAGCACCGTGCACGAGGCGCAGCAACTGCTTGCGCCAGCGCTGTCGGAACGCATCAGGCGCCAGGCCCGCAGCTTCGGCGTCAGTGCGGCCAGCCTGTTCCACTGGGCCTGGGCCCAGGTACTGGGGCAGGCGACCGGCCGCGAGGACGTGGTGTTTGGCACCGTGCTGTTCGGCCGCATGCAGCCGGGCGCCGGTGCCGAACGCACCATGGGCCTGTTCATCAACACCCTGCCGCTGCGCGTGCCCCTCGGTGAGGTGAGCGTGGAACAGGGCATCCGTGAAACGCACGCGCTGCTGGCGCAGCTGATGCAGCACGAGCACGCGTCGCTCGCCCTGGCGCAGCGCAGCAGCGCACTGGCAGCCGGCACACCCTTGTTCTCGGCACTGCTTAACTACCGCCATAGCGGGCAGCAGGCCAGCGACAGCGTCACCGGCACCTGGGCGCAGGGCATCACGGTGCTGGCCGCGGAAGAACGCAGCAACTATCCATTCAGCCTGTCGGTGGACGATCTGGGCGATGGTTTCGGCCTGAGTGCGCAGATTGCCGAACCGGTCGATCCGCAGCGGGTATGCGAGTACATGGCGCAGGCGCTGAATGGACTGGTCGGGGCGCTCGAGACGGCGCCGCACCTGCCGGCATGGGGAATTAACGTCCTTGACGCGGCCGAACGCGAAAGATTGCTGGTGCGCTGGAACGACACCGCGCAGCCGTTCCCGGACAGCCTGTGCATCCACCAGCTGTTCGAGCAGCAGGTGGCGCGCGCGCCACGGGCAGCGGCGCTGGAGCACCAGGGCCGCTGCCTGGACTACGGGCAGCTCAACGAACGCGCCAACCAGCTTGCGCATCATTTGCGCAGTCTGGGCGTGCAGCCTGACGCGCGCGTCGCCATTTGCGCACCGCGCGGCGTGGAGCTGGTCGTCGCGATCCTGGCCGTGCTCAAGGCTGGCGCGGCCTACGTTCCGCTGGACCCGGCCTATCCGCGCGAACGGCTCGACTACATGCTGCGCGACAGCGCGCCGGTGGCCTTGCTGACCGTGGCGGGCATGCCGGCGGCGGCCACGGTGCCGGTCCTGGTCCTCGATGGCGAGTCGCAGCCATGGCTGCGCCAGCCGCTCACCGATCCCGATCCGGCAGCGGTCGGGCTGACTCCGGCCAGCCTGGCGTACGTGATCTACACGTCGGGATCGACCGGGCAGCCGAAAGGCGTGATGGTCGAGCACCGCGGCTTGTGCAATGTGGCGCAGGCACAGGCCCGCACGCTGGCGATCGACCCGGCCAGCCGCGTGCTGCAATGCGCCTCGCCGAGTTTCGACGCCTGCGTGTTCGAGCTGGTCATGGCGCTGTGCCACGGCGCGGCCCTGCACGTGCCGGCGCCCGGCGCGCTGCTCGCCGGCCCGGTACTGACCGAGGCACTGGCCGCGCACGACATCACCCACGTCACTCTGACGCCGGCGGTGTTGAACGGACTCGATCCGGGCACCGGCCTGGCGGGGGTGCGCACCCTGGTCGTGGCGGGGGAGGCGTGCAGCCAGGAGCTGGTCGAGCGCTGGGCGGCGGGCAGGGCGTTCGTCAATGCCTACGGCCCGACCGAAGCGACGATCTGGGCCACCTTCCAGCCGTGCGTGGCGGGCGGCCCGGCAGGGGCGCCACCTATCGGGCGGCCGATCGCCAATACCGCGATCTACCTGCTGGACCGCCACGGCCAGCCGGTGCCCACCGGTGTCGCGGGCGAGATCCATATCGGCGGCGTGGGCGTGGCGCGCGGTTACCTCAATTTGCCGCAGCTGACGCAGGAACGCTTCGTGCCAGATCCATTCGCTGGCCATGACGGGGCGCGTATGTACAAGAGCGGCGACCTGGGACGCTGGACTGCCGACGGCACCCTCGACTACCTGGGTCGCAATGACCATCAAGTCAAGCTGCGCGGCCTGCGCATCGAACTCGGCGAGATCGAAGCGCAACTGCGGCGCCAGGATGGCGTGCACGATGCGGTCGTGGCGGTACGCGAAGACCGGCCGGGCGACAAGCGCCTGGTGGCCTATGTGGTTGCCGGTACCGGCGAGGTCGATGCGCAGCGGATGCGTGCGGCCCTGGCGCAGGTGCTGCCCGAATTCATGGTGCCGGCCGCGATCATGGTGCTCGATGCCTTGCCGCTCACGCCCAACGGCAAGCTCGATCGCCAGGCCTTGCCGGCACCGGAAGGCGCGGCCTACGCCCGCAATCAGTACGCCGCGCCGCAGGGCGAGGTGGAAACCGTGTTGGCGGGCATCTGGGCGGAGCTGCTCGACGTCGATCTGGTGGGCCGCGAGGATAACTTCTTTGCGCTGGGCGGCCACTCGCTGCTGACCATCCAGATGGTCGAACGCTTGCGCCAGCAGGGAATGCAAGTCGAGATGCGCAGCATTTTCGACAGCCCCGTGCTCAAGGATGTCGCCGCGCGCATCCAGCGTTCGGCGGCACTGTCGCTGTCGCACCATCTGGTGCCGCTGCGCCTGGGCGGTGCGCGCCGGCCGCTGTTCTTCCTGCACGAACCCACGGGCGAGGTGCTGTCGTACGAAAGGCTGTCGCGCCATTTTGGCGACGACATGCCGGTCTACGGCGTGCAGGCCGGCCGCGCCGACGCCGGCCAGCCAGTGCGGATGGAGACGCTGGCGCGCCGTTACCTGGACGTGATCCGCACGGTGCAGCCGCACGGCCCGTACCGCCTCGCCGGCTGGTCCGGCGGGGGGCTGATCGCCTACGAAATGGCGCACCAGCTGCTGGGCGAGGATGAAACCGTCGAATTCCTCGGCCTGATCGATAGCGGCCGGCCTGGCTACAAGGCTGCCGAATCGATGCCGGATGAAGCGGCGATGCGCTGGGTGTTCCTGGAGGTGTACGCCAGTTACCTCGACACGAGCCTGGACATGATGCGGGTGCGCGACTTGCAGGCATTGGGCAGCATCGATGCGGCCGTCGCCACTTGCCGCGAACGCGGATGGCTGCCTGCCGCCTTCACTACCGAGGAGCTGACGTGGCGCTCGGCGCGCTTCGCGCAGCTGATCCTGGCCTGCGCCAACTATGTTCCGCAGCCGCTGCCGATCTCCGTGCACCTGTTCGCGGGCGAGCCGGCCGAAGGCGCCGATCCCTCGATCGGCTGGCACGCGCTGCTGCGCCGCCACCTGCACCTGAGCGTCATCGGGGGCGACCACAAGACCATCATGGAGGAGCCGTACATCGAAACGCTGGCGGCGCGCATCAAGCGCGTGCTTGCCGACGCCGAAGCGCTGCCGACGCTGGAGGCGGTGGCGCCCGACAAGGCGGCCATCACCCTGCAGTCGGGCCGCAAGGGACACTCCCCGGTGTTCTGCATACCAGGCGCGGGCGCCAACGTCACCGCCTTCCTGCCGCTGGTGCACGCCCTCGGCGACGCGGAACCGGTGATCGGTTTGCAGGCACGGGGCCACGACGGCAGCTGCGTGCCGCATGCCACCGTGGAGGCGGCCGCGCGCGCCTATCTGCCCGAAGTGCGCGCGCACGCAGGGCGCGGGCCGTACCGCCTGCTGGGTCACTCGTTCGGCGGCTGGATCGCGCTGGAATTGGCGCGCCTGCTGGTGCAGGCTGGCGAAACGGTGGCGCAGGTGGTACTGGTCGATTGCGAGCCACCCGGGCCGGTACGCCATTCGGACCGCCTGCAAACCCTGACCCTGTTCATCGATCTGCTGGAGATGGATCGCGGACAGGCGCTCGGCGTGGACCGCGCCAGGCTGGCTGGCCTGGACGAAGCGGGACAACTGGCGCACCTGATGGAACGGCTGACCGCGGCCGGGGTTCTGCCACCGCGCACGCCGGTGGACAAGCTGCAAGGCTTGCTGCGGGTGTTCGGCAGCCACCTTAATACCAGCTACGAGCCGGCTGGCCCATATGCGGGCGCGATCCTGCTTGTCAACGCCGAGGTGGCCGAGACGGCCGGCTCGGCGCGCAGGGCGGCCATGTCGGCTCCCGAGAAGCTGGCGCGCTGGCAGCGCCTGGCCGACCGGGTCGATGTGCAAACGCTCGCAGGCAGCAATCACATGAACATCCTGAAGCAACCGTTCGTCGACCTGCTGGCCGGCGCCGCGGCCGACGCATGGGCGGTCGATGCCGACGTGATGCCGCTCAACCCATTCATCAACTCTTCTTCCAAAGCGAAACGCCAATGAAAACCCTGAAATCCCTCGCACCGAATGTTCGCAGCGTCCCACTGGTCAATTCGTGGTTCGCGCATCCGTATCTGGTGTCGCCCCTCACTTTCAGCCTGTACACCAAGCACGCGCACCTGGCCATGCTCGAGTCGTTCATCGAAGACCCGGCCCAGCACCTGGAATCGGCGCTGATTCCGGAGCTGCTCGGCGGCCCGTTCATCAACTACGCGGACGACCCGGCCGACATGGCGCGCTTTCGCGACCGCACCCTGGAGCGCTGCGCGCCGCAACTGCGCTGCGCCGACGCCATCGGCGCGATGTACCAGATGCTGCAAAACCAGGCCAAGGGCGCGGGCGTGCCCGGCCTGTACGCCCAGATCGATCCGCAGATCCGCAACGGCGTCGAGCTGTCGTACGATTTGTGCAAACAGCCCAATGTGCGCTTCATCGAATCGGTGTTTTACGACAGCCCGCTGTACGACACCTCGCTGCAAACCTGCGTGCTCGAAAAAGCGACCTACGAGCCGCGCACTTTCGTCCTCAGTACACCGCAGATCAAGCGCCGCGACAGCTCGGTCGAACTGCGCCTGCCGTTCGGCGACCCGCTGTGGAACCACTTGCACGGCGGCGCCCACGATGCGGCCGAACTGATGGAAATGCTGCGCCCGCGCGTGGATGACCCGGCGCGCGACATGCCGCTGCTGGAAACCATGTTCATCGAGCGCCGCGTGGCCGAGGGCCATCGGGGCGGACCGGCCGACACGGTGCGCATCCGCTACCTGGGCCATGCCTGCGTGCTGATGGAGTGCGGCGGCGTGAGCATCCTGATCGATCCCTTGATCAGCTACCCGGACGAGTCGCGCATCGACCATTTCACGTTCGACGACCTGCCCGAGCGGCTCGATTATGTGCTCATCACGCACCCGCACCAGGATCACATCGTCTTCGAAACGCTGCTGCGCCTGCGCAGCAAGGTCGATTGCGTGGTGGTGGGGCGTGCCGGCGGCGGCAACCTGCAGGATATATCGCTCAAGCTGATGCTGCTGCGCTGCGGTTTCGGGCGCGTGGTGGAATTGGGCGAGTACGAAACGCTGGAGTTCGAGGGTGGACGCATCATCGGCGCGCCGTTCTACGGCGAACACGCCGATCTCGATATTCGCACCAAGCTCGCCTTCGGCATCGAGATGCAGGGCGCGGCGTGCCTGTTCTTCGCCGATTCGAATCCACCGGCGCCGGAATTCTACGAGCCGCTCAAGAAAATGATGCCGCGGATCGACTGCCTGTTCCTCGGCATGGAGTGCGTCGGCGCGCCGGCGACCTGGCTGTACGGCCCCCTGCTGCAAAAAATGCTCACCCGCGGCGAGGACCAGTCGCGCCGGCTCGATGGGTGCGACGCCGCCAAGGCCCTCAAGATGCAGGAATACTTCGATCCGAAGCGCCTGTTCATCTACGCAATGGGGGCCGAACCCTGGCTCACGCACATCACCAGCATCATGTACTCCGAAGAGTCGACCCAGTTCAAGGAAGCGCGCATCGTCGAGAAGACCGTGCGCGGGCAGGGCAAGCAGGCCGATGTCCTGTTCGGCAAGATGGAACTGATGTTGTGAGCGGGGCCGCAACGTCGTACGGCCTTTTATGGCGGCTGCTGCGCGTCGCCCGGCCGTCCGCGGGCCAGCTGGGCGCCGCCGCGGCCATTGCACTGGTGTCGGCAGCCGGCACCTTGTGCTTTCCTTTGCTGGCGCGGCGCGTGGTGGACGAACTGGCGGCAGGCAAGACCGATCCGCTCAGTATCGGCTTGCTGGCTGCGATTCTGGTTGGCGCCGCGCTGGCGTCGGCGCTGTCGGCCTACCTGCTGGCGCGCGTCGGCCATGGGCTGGTGGCGAGCCTGCGCGCCATGCTGGTCGATAAGATGCTCAAGCTGCCGGTGGCGGCCTTCGACCAGGACAGCACGGGCGAGCGTGTCAGCCGCGTGTTGAGCGACTGCGATGCCATTTCCGACCTGGCCACCAAGCAGGCGGTGAACCTGCTCACCGGCGTGCTGCTGCTGGGTGGGTCGGTTGGCGTACTGCTGATGCTCGACGTGCGCCTGACTCTGACCTTGCTCGGCTGCGTGGCGGGCGCCTTCGGCGTGGTCGTCCCCCTGGCCTTGCTGCTCGAAGGGCTGGCGCGCAGCACGCAGGATCGCACGGCCAAGCTGGGCGGCATCCTGACCCACGTGTTTTCCGAAATACGTCTGGTCAAGGCGTTCACCGCGGAAGGGCGCGAGCGCGCACGCAGCGGGGAGGAAATCGCGGAGCTGCGGCGCCTCGGCTTGAAGACCTCGAAAATTAACGCCGCGCTCGAACCGGTCATCGGCCTGGCGCTGACGGCGGCGATCATCATCATCCTGGTCTACGGGACTGGCCGGGTGAGCAGCGGGGCGATCACCATCGGCACCCTGACCGCCTTCATCCTCTACATCTTCAACGTGGCCGCGCCGCTGATCCAGCTCACCAATTTCGCCGCGGAGCTGCAAAAGGCCAAGGGCGCGTCCAGCCGTATCGGCGCGCTGCTCGACGAGCGCGAAGAAGAGCAGGGCGCCGCGCGCGCCACCTGCGATAGCGGGGATGGCACGCTGGTGTTCAGGGGCGTGTCGTTTGCCTACCCTGGCCAGGAGCGCAAGGTCCTCGAAGGGCTCGATCTGGTGTTCCGGCCCGGGACGACGACGGCGCTGGTTGGGGCGAGCGGCAATGGCAAGACCACGATCCTGTCTCTGATCGAGCGCTTTTACCAGCCGTCGGAAGGCGAGCTGCTTTACGGCGGCGTGCCGATAGGGCAGCTTGGGCTGGCCGACTGGCGCAGCAAGATCGGCTATGTGGCCCAAGGGGCGCCGATCATGCCCGGCAGCGTGCGCGAGAACATCACCTACGGCCTGGATGGCCGGTACACCGACGCGATGGTGCTGGCGGCCGCCGAAAAAGCCGGTGCGCTGGCGTTCATCGACCAGATGCCGCAGGGACTGGACACGCTGCTGATCGAGCAGGGCAACAACCTCTCTGGCGGCCAGCGGCAACGGATCGCCATCGCCCGCATGTTCTTGCGCAACCCGGCCATCCTGATCCTGGATGAGGCGACCTCGAACCTGGACAGCGAAACCGAGCACCAGGTGAAAACAGCGCTCGAATCGCTGATGCAGGGGCGTACCAACATCGTCGTTGCGCATCGTTTGGCCACTGTCATGCATGCGGACTGCATTTACTTTCTGGAGGGAGGAAGAATATCGGGCGCCGGAAACCATCATGAATTGATAGGCTCTCATCCTTATTATGCGAGGCTGGTGGCGCGCCAGTTCCAGAACGTGCCGGAGCGCCCGGCGATGCACGGCTGACGGCAAGGTGCGCGCTGAGCGTTGCACGCACTACAGCGCTGGCCGGGCCAGGGCCTCGCTCCCGATCCGGGGTGCGAAAAAATGGCTGCGCGAGTTGTGCTTGCTGCTGCATGACGTCGACCGCGGGAGCAAGGTCGTCAATCCGCACAGATTACCGCCGTAAGCCCGGCCAAACGCGTGATGATTGATTTAGGCATACCTGCGGGACCAGATGGCTTTGCCGACGAATGTATCTGGGCGTGTGTTACGCTAGAAAGGCTGGCGTTATCTTCATGAATTAAGGGGGAATAATGGAGCAGGGGAAGAAGACGCATACGTTAATTCAACAAGTCAATGAGAACCCGGTGGATAATCGTTCCATCGATCCGGTAGTCGAGCCTCTGACGCCACTACTTGATGAAGTAGAAATAATTCTCGATAAGCAAATGGTCGAGTGGATAGCCGAGCTTAGGCGGCTATCCGATTTAATTGCCGGCGTGCGAGGTGGAAATTTCGCCTTAGTAATGATTTCTGCGGCTGACCCAGAATATAAGAATTTAGCGCCGGAATGGATACTAGAGGCCGCTCTTGGCAAACCCGAGGATTGGCCGAAGGGATTCGAGGTAGGTTTGCTCAACCGCTCTAAATAGCTCCGGGGAAATCATGAAACTTCAAGGAGTAGCGCGGAAGCCGATCCACACCAAGATCCCTCGAGCACGTCGAGCGGCTAGTTGGCCGCATCCCCGGCCGCCATCTTATGCCGCCACAGTCCGGTTGCGCCCGGCGTCCTTCGCTGCGTACAGCGCGCGGTCGGCCCGTTCTATCATGTCATCGATCGGTTCACCGTCGATGTAGCGTGTCAAGCCGGTCGAGAAAGCAATCCGCAGCTCTGGAACATGGGCGCTGGCCGATGCCGCCGCAAGCGCCCCGCGCAGCCGCTCGATTGCGGTGTGCGGGTCGCCCGGAGGGTTAGTTTCCGGCAGCAACAGCAAGAATTCCTCGCCTCCCCAGCGTGCGACGATGTCGGTACTGCGCAGCTGGGCGCGCGCCAGGTGAGCGAATGTCATCAGTGCCTCGTCACCGACACGGTGGCCATGGGTATCGTTAACGTTTTTAAAAAAGTCGATATCGGCGAGCGCTACCGCAAAGCCGGGTCCGCCACGCGAGCGCCTGGTGATGTGCTCCCCCAGCAGGGTGATCATGTGGCGCCGGTTGTCCAGCCCGGTCAGTTCATCGTGGGTTGCTGCGACCTGTATGCGCTCTAGCCCGGATATTTCGTGAGTAGAGGTCGGCGATCCCGTGCCGAAGCGCGTTGTTACTGGTATCTGACGCCAATCACAACCGGGGACCGCCGATGCCAAATTGTACCAATGAACCGATCAAGTTGGGGAGGGTTGGACGGCGCGTCGTTGAGGCGTCATTCGACGGCGGCGACATCGTCAGCGACGGCGGGGTTCTGCTGCTGCGCCAAGTGGATCAGCGCATCGGCTTAAGCAAAGCGATTGCGCGCGTATTCGAGGATCGACGCCGTCGTGCCAGCGTTTCGCACAGCATGCGCGACTTGCTCGCGCAGCGCGTGTACGGCCTGTGCTGTGGCTGGGAGGACGTCTGTGACCACAATGTGCTGCGCCGCGACTTGGCCATGCAAACGGCAGTGGGCCGGGCCGATGACTTGGCCTCGGCGCCGACGCTGAGCCGGCTTGAAACGTCCTCCACGCGCGCGCAGGCGGCCGCCCTGCATGGCGTTCTGCTCGATCAGTTCATCGCCAGCAAAGCTAAGCGGCCCAAGGAACTGGTGCTCGACATCGATGCCACCCACATGCCGCTGCATGGAGAGCAAGAGAAGTCCCACTTCCACCGCTACTACGACAATTACTGTTACTTGCCGCTGTACGTCTTTTGTGGCCAGGATATCCTCGCCTGCGTCTTGCGGCCCAGCAGCCGCGATCCGGCCGGTATCCTCAGCGCATTAATCAAATTGATCTCCCGGCGCTTGCGCCAGGCTTGGCCACGCATCCGCATCATCGTGCGCGGCGATTCCGGGTTCTGCCGTCATCAAGCTCTGCGCCGCTTCGAGAAATGGGGGCTGCACTATATCGTCGGCTTGCAAAAGAACTCAGCGTTGCTGCAACGAGTAGAGTTGGCCGAACTGGCACTGGCCGAGATGTATCAGAAGGCCGGTTCCAAGCAGCGCATGATTGGAGAATTCACTTATGCGGCGGGGACGTGGGATCGGCAACGGCGCGTCATCGCGCGGCTGGAACACGATGCGCGCGGCGCCAACCCGCGTTTCATCGTCACCAACCTGACTGGGGGTCCCAAGGCACTGTACGAACGCGTGTATTGCGCCCGTGGCGAAGCAGAGAACCGTATCAAGGAGGCGCAGCTCGATTTGTTCGGACGCCGTGCGAGCTGCCATAAATTCCAGGCCAACCAACTGCGGCTGCTACTGGCAGCGTTCGCCTATACCCTGATGATCAATTTGCGCCGCCTGGCTTTGGTTGGCACGGAACTGGCACGCGCCTGCACGGCGACGATCCGCATCAAACTGCTCAAGATCGGCGCGGCCGTCGTGCGCAACACGCGGCGCGTGCGCGTCATGCTCGCATCCCAACATCCACTCAAGCACGTCTTCCTCACTGCCGCCCGCGCGCTGGCACCATAAGCCCGCCAAGTGCTGTCCCCGGCACGCTATAAAGCAACGGGGGTAGGGGGAGTTACGTCTGCAATCAGGCCGCGCGGCAGAACCGACACCAGGAAGCGAGCAATCAACATGCCGCAGCCATGTTCGGCGCACCCCGGCCCTCAGATTGGCAGACTCATGAAATATCCGGGCTAGCGCCCGGGCCAGCTCGTCCTTCTGGCTGCGCAGACGTTTGCGCATTTTAGATACCAGCATCGATAGCATGGAGATGGCCGTGAGGGACGTCGCCATCATGGCGAAATACATGAGTTCCAGCGGGCCCTGGTAGACGTGCGGGTCGGTGCGCACTTTCCATGCCATGACAAGACCCATCACGGTCAGGGTATATAGTAAGACAAGGCGAACCCGGCGCATGCTCATGTCGAACATGCCATACACGGTGACCACGGCCAGGAAAACGATCGTGGCGGAATGAATCGGGCCGCACACCGCATAGGCGAACGCAACCATGGACTGCGCCACCAGCGCCTGCGGGAAAGCAAGCTTGGGCTCGCTGAAATGGAGATTGAGGCCGCTGCGTATGATGAAGTAAAAAACCGGACCGGCCAGTGTCAGCAGCAGGGCGAGAATGACGATGTTCTCTATGGGAAACACGTCATAGAGGACGCCAAAGCTCAATAGAGCAAGACAGACCGCGTACAGGGCGGTGGTGGTCAACACCATCGTGATGGCCCGTCGTTGGTCGCGGTCGTTGGTAAGGACCAGGCTGGCTAAGCGTTGCATCCGGCTTGGGGGTGCGCTAGCGTCAATTTCGTTTCTGGCAGCCATTACACTCTTCATCGGACCTTCGTAATTTCGTGAGTATCGTTACCCAGATCAATTATCCACGAACTCCTGCAGGCGAGCCGTTCGGTTAGCCGGATGAGGTGACGAGCTTGTCGACAAGGGAATCGGAAAACCATCAGGGTGGAAGCGCTTTCATCCGTCCGCGATTTTTGCGCTCTGTCCATCTGAATGGTTCGTCCATCGCGTCGTTGGGCGGCGTGCTCGCGGTCGATGCTACTGTCTGAGGCCACAACGATAAGGAGCTCAAATGCAGACACAATGGCAGAAAATCGGGGGCATTGCCGCTTTCTTTGAAGCGTTCGCCTACATTGTCGGCTTCAGCGTCATGCTGACCGTGCTGCAGCCAGCAGGTGGTGCCAGTGCCACGCCCGAGCAACAACTGGGCCATGTCCTGAGCATGTCGGCGCTGTTCAAAGCGTGGAATATCGTCATCTATGTCGTGTTCGGCGCCGTGCTTGCCGTGCTGGTGATCGCTCTTCATGCAAGGCTTGCCAGCGGTGCGGAGATGCTGATGCGGGTGGCCAGCGCGTTTGGCCTGATCTGGTCCGGTCTGGTGATTGCGACGGGAATGATCGCTAACGTCGGCCTGAGCACCGTCGCCAAACTGTACGTGGAAGACCCGCGCTCCGCCACGGTGGCGTGGCGAACCTTGAACGCGGTGCAGGAGGGGCTGGGCGGCGGTGTGGAATTGGTTGGCGGGCTGTGGGTGATACTGGTGAGCGTGGTTGCGCTGCGCCTGTCGGCCCTTCCGCGATCGCTCAACTATGTTGGTATTGCCACCGGGACGGCCGGTGTGCTCACCTTGATTCCACCCCTTGGCGAACTGGGCGCGGTCTTCGGCATCGGTCAGATTGTCTGGTTCGTCTGGCTCGGGATTGTGTTGATATCGCCTCCGGCAGCCCTTGGGCCGGGCCGTGAAGGAGCTGCCATTGGAACGGTGCCCTGACGAAGCTATTTTTGAAGCGGCTACAGCCGGCGCATCGCGCGTTTTAGCTCAGGCTATTGCAAGCGCTGTGTTACCACTCATGGCGCTTGCCCACCGTTTGGCGCGGGGGCGCTGAAGCTGCGCAATGCGGGCCATATCGTTTTTTAGCCTGTTAATTTCATCACATCCGTAGGCATTGCTTGGCCCGGTTATGACCGACACGCCGTTGCTCGGCAATTCCCTCACCCATTCATTGCGCTAAAAATTTACAAATTGGCAATTTTGTCGGCAGTCTCGGCCGTGATTTGCCTAAAAAGATTGCAATAAAAAATAGTTTGGAAATTACTAAACTTTTCCGGAAATCGTTGGATACCTTGTTTAAGGAAGCAAGAGCGCAGGGACCATGTCCCGACGCACTGCACTAAACGGTATTGGCACGTCCAACATGAATTTCAAGGAATCGAATGGTTACGAATGTAAGCGGTAGTGGTTTTGGTTTGTTAAATCTGTCGGCAATGGCTGCGGCCCGCAGCGGCACCGATGGTAAACTGGCTGCCGCCAGCGGCAAGGAGACGGCGCTCCTGAATCTGTCCAAAGGCGGCTTGTTGCTGGACCGTCGCGACGATTTGGTTACTGCGAGCATGATCGATGCAAGTCTTTACCGTACATACAACTCCCAAGGCGACTTGAGCGATGCTACCCCTGGTCAGCAGTGGAAGCTTGGCCTGGTAAAGCAAGTTCGTCTCCTCGCCACCGCACCGGACGGCCGTCCGGCGACCCTCGGCCGGGTCGACGAGCACGCGAACGTCACCGTGTTCCAGTTCGATAGCGAACTCGGCCGGTACGTCTCCACCGATTCCGCCAATCCGGCCCAGTCGCTGTCCATGAACAGCAGCGGTCAGTGGCTCTGGCGCGATGAGCGTCGCGCGGACGGCGGTGTCTACGAACTGTACGACAGCGCGGCCTATGGCCGCATCGCGGAAGCGGGCGACGCCAGTGGCGCGCAATTGCGCTACAGCTACAATGCAGCCGGACTGGTCGACCAGATCGCCAGTGCCGGCGGCGATGCGACCCATCTTGCATACGACGTACACGGCAATGTGGAAACCCTGCGCTCCGTGCCAGCCGGCGCAACGCACGATGCGCTATCGGTCCACTACGCCTATGACACCCAGCAGCGGTTGGTGCAGGTCGCCACCACGGTTGCGCCAACGTCCGCTGGCGCCACCGATGGCAATGTTTATACCACCAGCTACACCCATGACGGCGCCAGCGCGCGCGTGGCAAGCACTACCCGCTCGGATGGCAGCGTGCTGTCGTTTACATATAGCCTGCACGACGGCGGCTGGAAACTGGCGACCTTCACCGACCAGCATGGCGGCGTCACCGCGTTCGACTATGCTGTGGCCGGGACGACCATCGTCACCGATTCCCTGGGCGCGCAAACGCGCTATGCGTACGATGCCGCCGGCCGCCTGGCGCGTAGCGACGACGCCGCCGGTGTCGCGACCTATTACGACTACGACGCCAACGGCAATTGCGTGCGCGAGCGCGACGCGCAGGGATCGTTGCGCGTATTGCGCGACTTTGCATCGGGTAGTAACGAGCTTGTGGCTGAAACCAAGATCACGCCGGATAGTGCGCAGGCCGCGACCAGCTTGTTTGTCTACAACCGGGCGAAGCAACTGCGTTTTGCGGTTGATTCGCAGGGTGTTGTCGAGCAGTATCGCTACGACAGCGCAGAACGGCGCGAGGCGGCGCTGCGCTACGATGGCGCGCGATTCGCGCTGCCGTTTTCCATGCTGGACTTCACGCAAGGCGCACATGGGTTGACGCTCCCGCCGCAGGCCGACGTCAAGGATGGCACGTTGCGCCTGACCTCCGGCAGCCAGGCCGACCAGGCCAGCCCGGTGATTGAGGATATCGCGCGCCCGATGGGAACCAGCTGGCGCTTCGAAGTGACCACGCCAGCCTTGCTGAGCCAGGACATGCTCAACACCGGTATCGATGCCGGCACCTGGGGTGCGGCCGATGCGCGCCGCCTGCGCGTGAGTTTCGATGGTGACCGCATCACTTGCCAGGTCGGCACTGGCGCCGCCATGCGTTTTCAAGTGCTGGGCCGTGCCTTGCCGGAAACGACCTACGTTCTCGAATTCGATACCAGCGCCGACGGCGCGGCGCAGCTGGCCGTGTACCAGAAGGGCAGCGCGCGCGCGGACGCCTTCATGGTGAGCCAGCAGTTCGGCCTTGTCGACGCGGTGCGCTTGAGCGCCGCCACCTACTGGGGACCAGGCGCAGCGGCCGGCACGCCGGGATCGACCAACACCATCGAGATCGATCATTTCAGTATCCGCAAGACCGTGCAGGAAGCGGAGATGCTGGCATGGCTGGCCAGTTCCGGCAGCGATGGCGAGCCGGTCGCGGTCACGACGCTCGGCTATGACCAGCGCGGCTTGCTGGCATCGATGACCGGCGCGCCGCAGGCATCCGGTGCGGTCGTCGAGAGCCAGCGCGTGCACTATGTGCATGATCAGGCCGGGCAACTGGTTCAGGCCATCGATGCGGCAACCGGTGCGACCGACATGACGTACGACGACAAGGGACGCATGCTGGCATCGGCCGATGGCGAGCAAACGGCGCTGTTCCTTCACGACGCGGAAGGGAGCGATAGCGTCATGGTCATCGCGCAGGCCAGCGCGATGGAACCTGAAGTCGTGGTCCGGGAATCTGCGCAGCGCCGCATGATGACGGTGACCACGGCAAACGCGACGGCGTCAGCGGCAAGCAATGACACGCTCAAGGGTACTGCCGGCAACGACACGCTGGTCGGTGGTTTGGGTAACGATACTATGAGCGGGCTGGGCGGCAGCGATGTCTATGTGTTTTCCAAGGGCGACGGGATCGACCAGATTCAGCTTGCAAGTCATTCATCGGTAATCAACAAGATCAAATTTACCGATGTCACCGCCACCGAAGTGCGATCGATCGAACGACGCGGACTCAATCTGGTCGTCAACTACGGCGTCAGCGATCAAATTACTGTTATCGAGCACTTTTCCGGGAGCTCCGGCTCCTACATGATGGAGCAGATCGAGTTCAGCGACGGCGTCGTATGGGAAAAGGCAGCCATTCTTGATGTCGTAGCGACGCTCGGCACGGCGCTCGCCGATTCGCTGACGGGATATAACGATGGGCGTAACCGTATCGATGCGCTCGAGGGCAACGATAACGTCACAGGCGGCGCACTCGATGATGAACTCAAAGGTAGCGCCGGTAACGACACGCTGCTGGGTGGGGCGGGCAGCGATCTGCTGATTGGCGGGATCGGCAACGATTCTCTCTACGGCGGTGCCGGCAATGACATCTACAGGCTGTCCAAGGGGGACGGCATCGACCAGATCACTCTCAGCGGCACTGATGAAACGGAGACGATTGAATTTACCGACGTCACGTCGACGGAGCTGCGCTCGATTGAACGCATCGGTAACAACCTGGTGTTGAGCTATGGCATCAGCGATCAGCTGACGGTGTACGACCACTTCAGTGGCACCAGCGCCACTTACGCGATCGACCAGATCAAATTCAACGATGGCGTCATCTGGGACAAGGCGAAAATTCTTGCTGTTGTGGCGACCCGCGGCACGGCGGGTGCCGATTCCCTGACTGGCTACAGCGATGGACGCAACCGGATCGATGCGCTCGAGGGCAACGATAACGTCACAGGCGGCGCACTCGATGATGAACTCAAAGGTAGCGCCGGTAACGACACGCTGTCCGGTGGGACGGGCAGCGATCTGTTAATTGGCGGGATCGGCAACGATTTCCTCTACGGCGGTGCCGGCAATGACATCTACAGGCTGTCCAAGGGGGACGGCATCGACCAGATCACTCTCAGCGGCACTGATGAAACGGAGACGATTGAATTTACCGACGTCATGTCGACGGAGCTGCGCTCGATTGAACGCATCGGTAACAACCTGGTGTTGAGCTATGGCATCAGCGATCAGCTGACGGTGAACGACCACTTCAGTGGCACCAGCGCCACGTACGCGATCGACCAGATCAAATTCAGCGATGGCGTGATCTGGGACAAGGCGAAAATTCTTGCTGTTGTGGCAACTCGCGGCACGGCGGGTGCCGATTCCCTCACTGGCTACAGCGATGGACGCAACCGGATCGATGCGCTCGAGGGCAACGATAACGTCACAGGCGGCGCACTCGATGATGAACTCAAAGGTAGCGCCGGTAACGACACGCTGCAGGGTGGTGCGGGCAGTGATCTGTTAATTGGCGGGATCGGCAACGATTTCCTCTACGGCGGTGTCGGCAATGACATCTACAGGCTGTCCAAGGGGGACGGCATCGACCAGATCACGCTCAGCGGCACCGATGAAACGGAGACCATTGAATTTACCGACGTCACGTCGACCGAACTGCGCTCGATCGAACGAATCGGTAACAACTTGGTGTTGAACTATGGCATCAGCGATCAACTGACGGTGTACGACCACTTCTATGGCACCAGCGCCACTTACGCGATCGACCAGATCAAATTCAGCGATGGCGTGATCTGGGACAAGGCGCAAATTCTTGCTGTCGTGGCGACCCGCGGCACAGCGGGCGGCGATTCGATCACCGGATACAACGACGGGCGCAACCGGATCGATGGGCTCGGCGGGAACGATAACATCACGGGTGGCGCGCTCGACGATGAACTCAAAGGTAGCGCTGGCAATGACACGCTCCAGGGTTCGGGCGGCGATGATCTGTTGATTGGTGGAACCGGCAACGACACGCTCTACGGCGACGCGGGAAAGGAAATCTTCAGGCTCTCCAAAGGGGATGGCATCGACTGGGTCAATCTCGGCGGCACTGGCGCGACTGAAACGGAGACGATTGAATTTACCGACGTCACGTCGACCGAACTGCGCTCGATTGTGCGAATCGGCGGCGACCTAGTGTTGAACTACGGCATTAGCGATCAACTGACGGTGTACGAATTCTTCTATGGCAGCACCGGCACTTACGCGATCGACCAGATCAAATTCAGCGATGGCGTCATCTGGGACAAGGCAAAAATTCTTGCTGCCGTGGCGACCCTCGGCACCGCGGGCGGCGATTCGATCACCGGATATAACGACGGGCGCAACCGGATCGATGGGCTCGGGGGCAACGATAACATCACGGGCGGTGCGCTCGACGATGAACTCAACGGCAGCGTCGGCGATGACACGCTGCGAGGTGCGGGCGGCGTCGATCTGTTGATTGGCGGAACCGGCAATGACGTGCTGGAGGGTGGGGACGGCGACGATCTGTTGATCGGGGGAACCGGCAACGACACCCTGACCGGCGACGCTGGAAAGGAAGTCTTCAGACTGTCCAAGGGGGATGGCGTCGATTGGATGAATCTTGCCGGCACCAGTGAGGTGGAAACGGATACGATTGAATTTACCGACGTCACGTCCACCGAACTGCGCTCGATTGAACGCATTGGTAAGAACTTGGTGTTGAACTACGGCATTAGCGACCAGCTGACGGTGTACGAATTCTTCTACGGCAACACCCGCTCCTATGCGATCGACCAGATCAAATTCAGCGATGGCATCACGTGGGACAGGGAGAAAATTCTCGCTGTCGTGGCAACCCCCGGCACGGAGCTTGCCGACTCGCTGACTGGCTATAACGATGGCCGCAACCGGATCGATGGACTCGGCGGCAACGATAACATCTCCGGCGGCGCGCTGGGCGATGAACTCAAAGGCAGCGCCGGCGATGACACCCTGCAAGGTTTGGGCGGCGACGATTTGCTGATCGGGGGAACCGGCAACGACACCCTGACAGGCGACGCTGGAAAGGAAGTCTTCAGGCTGTCCAAGGGGGATGGCGTCGATTGGATCAATCTTGCCGGTACCAGTGCGGTGGAAACGGACACGATTGAATTTACCGACGTCAAGTTCACCGAACTGCACTCGTTCGTGCGAATCGGCAACAACTTGGTGCTGAAATACGGCATTAGCGACCAGCTGACGGTGTACGAATTCTTCTATGGCGACACCGGCTCCTACGCGATCGACCAGATCAAATTCAGCGATGGGGTCATGTGGGACCGGGAGAAAATCCTCGATGTTGTATGGACACCCGGGACGGAGGGTGACGATGTGCTGAACGGGCACGTCCACGGCCGCAACCGGATCGATGGATTCGGCGGCAACGATAACCTGACAGGCGCAGCGTTCAACGATGAACTCAAAGGCGGCTCCGGCAATGACACGCTGAAGGGTTCGGACGGCGACGATCTGTTGATTGGTGGAACTGGCAACGACACGCTCAACGGCGATGCGGGAAAGGAAATCTTCAGGCTGTCAAAAGGGGATGGCATCGACTGGATCAATCTCAGCGGTTCTGGTGAAAAGGAAACGGATACGATTGAATTTACCGACGTCAACTCCACCGAACTGCGCTCGGTTTTGCGAATCGGCGGCAACCTGGTGTTGAACTATGGCATTAGCGACCAGGTGACGGTGTACGAATTCTTCTATGGCAGCACCGGCTCCTACGCGATCGATCAGATCAAATTCAGCGATGGGGTCATGTGGGACCGGGAGAAAATCCTCGATGTTGTATGGACACCCGGGACGGAGGGTGACGATGTGCTGAACGGGCACGTCCACGGCCGCAACCGGATCGATGGATTCGGCGGCAACGATAACATTACAGGCGCAGCGTTCAACGATGAACTCAAAGGCGGCGCCGGCAATGACACGCTGAAGGGGGCAGACGGCGACGATCTGTTGATTGGTGGAACCGGCAACGACACGCTCCACGGCGACGCGGGAAAGGAAATCTTCAGGCTGTCCAAAGGGGATGGCATCGACTGGATCAATCTCAGCGGTTCTGGTAAAGATGAAACGGATACGATTGAATTTACCGACGTCAAGTCCACCGAACTGCGCTCGATCGTGCGAATCGGCAGCGACCTGATATTGAACTACGGCATTAGCGACCAGCTGACGGTGTACGAATACTTCTATGGCAGCGGCACCTACGAAATCGACCTGATCAAATTCAGTGACGGCGTAACGTGGGATAGAGCGATGATTCGCGATGTGGTCATGACGTATGGCACCGCCGCGAATAATTCGATCACCGGATATGACGATGGACGCAACCGTATCGATGCGCTCGGCGGGGACGACAACGTCACGGGCGGCGCACTGAACGATGTACTCAAAGGCGGCGAAGGCAACGATACACTGCAAGGCGGGCGCGGCAACGATTTGCTGATTGGCGGGCTTGGAAACGACCGGCTCAATGGCGACGGCGGCAACGAGATCTTCAGGCTGACGACAGGCGATGGCGTCGACCAGATCTATCTTGCCAACTCGACTGCGCAGGAAATCGATGCGATTGAATTTACCGATGTGAAATCGACCGGTCTGCGCTCGCTAGAGCGCAACGGCAATGATCTGGTAGTGAAGTACGGCATCAGCGACCAGGTGACCATCCTCGAGCACTTCTATGGCACCAGCCGTAGTTACGCAATCGACCAGATCAAATTCAGCGACGGCGTGACGTGGGATACATCGATGATCCGCGATCTGGTCATGACGTATGGCACAGCCGAAAATAATACGATTACCGGCTATGACGATGGCGGCAACCGTATCGACGCGCTCGGCGGCGATGACAATGTCACCGGCGGCGCATTGAACGATGTGATCCAGGGAGGCGAGGGTAACGACACGCTGTCCGGCGCCGGCGGGAACGATAGCGTGCTGGGTGGAAGCGGCAATGACAGCATCGCCGGTGGTGATGGAAATGACACCCTGGCCGGGGGTATCGGCAACGATACTCTGAAGGGCGGAGCCGGTAACGATACCTATGTCTTTGCCATCGGGGACGGCATCGACCGCATCGATGCGGTCGATAACACCGCCGCCATGGACACGATCCGCTTTTCCGACGTCGGATCGACCCAATTGCGCGCCATCGAGCGCGTCGGATACGACCTGGTGCTGAAGTACGGGATCAGCGACGAAGTGCTTATCGCCGACCATTACCACTCGGTGGCCAGCGCGGCGGCAACCTCCAAGATCGACCGGATCATGTTCAGCGACGACGTGATCTGGGACATTGCCAAGATGGGCGCGATGGCGATCAACCATGGCTCCGATAAAGCCGATGCGATCAGCGGGTACGACGACGCCAGCAATCACGTCGATAGCGGTGCCGGAAACGACACGGTCGGTGGCGGCATCCGTAACGACGTGCTCGACGGCGGCCTCGATAACGATGCCTTATCGGCCAATGCCGGCGACGACCGGGTCATGGGCGGCGCCGGTGACGATACCGTCGGCGGCGACGAAGGCAACGACACCCTGATCGGCGGCATCGGCAACGATAGCCTGCTCGGTGGCCGGGGCAGCGATACCTTCGTCCTGTCCAAAGGCGATGGCGTCGATCGCATCACGGCCGAGCATTGGTCGAGCAACGAGATCGATACCATCGAGTTCCTGGACGTCAAGTCAAGCGAGCTGCGGGCGATCGAACGCATCGGCTACGATCTGGTACTGAAATATGGCGTCAGCGACGAAGCGGTCGTGCTGAACCATTTCCATTCCGTCGTCTCGTACGCAAATGCCCAGAAGCTCGATCAGATCAGGTTCAGTGATGGCGTGACCTGGAACCGCGACATGATCGACAACAAGGCGGTCACCCCGGGCACCCTGGGCAACGATACGATCGCCGGTTACGACAACGCGACAAACCGCATCGTTACCGGAGACGGTAACGATGCGCTCCAGGGAGGCGCGCGCAGCGACGAGATCAGTAGCGGCGCCGGCAACGATACCGTGGCGGGCGGAGCGGGCAATGACACGCTCATCGGCGGCACCGGCAACGATAGCCTGGACGGCGGGATCAACAGCGATACCTACGTCTTGTCCAGGGGCGACGGGATCGACCGGATCACGGCCAACCACTGGTCCGAAAACGAGAGCGAGACGATTGCGTTTACCGACGTCAAGTCCAACGAACTGCGCTCGATCCAGCGCGTCGGTTATGACCTGGTGCTGAAATATGGCGTCAACGACGAAGCGATCGTGCTCAACCATTTCCATTCCGTTACCTCCTATGCAAACACGCAGAAGCTCGACCAGATCAGGTTCAGCGATGGCGTGACCTGGGACAGCGCCGAGATCAGCAAGCGCGTCATGACCTACGGCACGGACGGCAAGGATGCGATCACCGGTGTCAGCGATGAAGCCAACCGCATCCTCTCCGGCGCCGGTGACGATAGCGTGGCGGGCGGCGGTGAGGACGATGTGATCTATGGCGGTGGCGGCAACGACACCGTGCAAGGCATGGTCGGCAACGACGAGCTGTACGGCATGGAGGACGACGACGTTATCGATGGCAACCAGGGCAATGACACCCTCATCGGCGGTATCGGCAACGATAGCCTGAACGGCGGCGCCGGCAGCGATACCTATATTTTCTCGAAGGGCGACGGCATGGACCGCGTCATCGATGGCGGTGCGCTGGGCACGACAGACAAGATCCGCTTCGCCGACGTCACGCCGGCCGATGTGATGTCCATCAAGCGCGTGGGTACCGATCTGGTGCTGCAATACGGGGCGTCCGACGTACTGACCATCGCCAGCCACTACAGTTCCTCAAGCGACAACAAGATTGAGGAAGTCCACTTCAGCAACGGCATTATCTGGGACAGGGACGATCTCGATCGGCTCAGCCGCATCACCTACGGCTCCGACGGCGACGACACCGCGCTGGTGCCGGCCGGCTTCGACAACCATATCATTGCCAGGGCGGGCAATGACGTCATCACGATCAAAGGCGGCGAGAACCATCTTGTCGACGCTGGCACTGGCAGCGACGTGATCGATGCCAGGGCCGCCACCTCGGCGGCAGCGAACACGCTCGCCGGCGGCAAGGGCAACGACCGCCTGATCGGCGGCGGCAGCGCCGACAGCTATCTGTTCAACCGGGGCGACGGCCAGGACCGGATTATCGATGCGGACGTGGCCAGCGGCGCAGCCGATCGTGTGGTGTTCGGTGCCGGCATCACACTCAGCCATCTGAAGTTCAGCCGTTCCGGCAACGACCTGGTGGTCCTGGTCACCGATCCGGCCAATGCGGCGGCGAACGACCAGCTCGTCGTGGAAGACTGGTTTGTCTCGCTGGCCAACGGCAAGAACCAGATCGAGAGCTTCGACTTCATGGACGGCAGCAGCACCAGCGCCGCCCAGATCACGCGCATGGGTAACCTCATCAGCGGCGGCATTGGCGCCGATACCATCATCCTGCCGAGCACCGGTGGCAACGTCAGTGCCGGCGCTGGCGACGATCTCGTGCGCTACACGGACACCGCGAACAACACGATCGACGGCGGGGCCGGGAGCGATGTGATCCAGGGGCAGACCGGCGGTTCCGGGGCGTTGGGGGCTGTCAACACTTTCGCTGGCGGCATTGGCCAGGACTACATCTACGCAGGCGCCAGCAGCGACACCTATCGTTTCAACCGCGGCGATGGGGTTGACACCATCTACGACAATGACAACGGCTACGGAACGACCGACCGCGTCATCTTCGGCCCGGGGATCACCCGCGCCAATCTGAACGTGACGCGCAGCGGCTATGATCTCGTGATTGCCATTCTCGACCCCCTGAACGCCAGTCGTAACGATCAGATCGTCATTTCCAACTGGTTCCCGGCTGAAACGAACGGTTCGTCGCGCTGCCAGATCGAACAGTTCTGGTTCGATGACGGCAGCATGATCGGCAAGGCCCAGTTCGCCCTGTCAGGCCCGTATACGAACGACAACACCGACAACGCAACCTTCGGTTCCAGCGGCGCCGACACCATCACCGATGCCGGCGGCAGCGACACGATCGATGGCGGCGCGGGCGACGACACCATCATCGACCAGGGTACGGGCGGCAACACCCTGATTGGTGGCGCGGGCAACGACACTATCGAGGTCAGCCCGCTGTCCTGGGGCAATGTGATCCGGGCCGGCACCGGCAACGACCGCATCGTCAGCGGCGGCAGCCAGGACAGGTACCTGTTCGAGCGCGGCGACGGGCACGATACGATCCTCGACTACGGCAACGCCGACGGGATCCGGAAGGACACGATCAGCTTTGGCGCCAAGATCAGCGCGGCTGATCTGATCGCCGAGAAGGTGGGCGAGCACCTGCGCATCACCTTGCGTGACGCGAACGGCGTAAGGACGACGGACCAGATCACGATTGAGAATTGGTTCAGCAATCCGAATTGCAGAATCGAATTCTTTGCGTTCGGCTCGGGCAGTCCGACGCTGAGCATGGAACAGGTCCATCAGCTCGCGATGCGCCAGCAGGGCCAGGTGGGACTGGAAAATACCGACGCAGCCAACCTGGGCCAGATCACGGTAGGCGGCAGCGCCATCGGCGCGTCCGGTGAGCGGATCAGTCTGAACACAATCAACGGCAACGTGGTCGTGCAAGACATCGACGACAGCCTGAAATCGACCGGCCTCGATATGGGCCTGGTGCGCACCTACAATTCCTACAGCACCAACGCCAATCCATGGGAATTCGGCGTCGGCCGCAGCGTGCGCACCGCCACCCCGGGCGGGGTACCGGTGCGCCTGAACGGCGACGGCTCCGAAAGCGTCTATGTATTGGTCGGCGGATCGCTCTACCGCAGCGTCGACGGCCAGGGCGGCTACGACACGCTCGCCTACGACGCCACCGCCAAGGTATGGACCTGGACCGATGGCGCCAGCGGTATCGTGGAAACCTACTCCGGGGCCAATGGCGGCAGGCTGATGACCGCGCGCGACCTCCAGGGTAACGTGACCACCTATGCATACAACACGCTCGGTCAGCTCGAGCGCATCAGCGCCACCAACGGCGACAACATGCGATTGACCTACCTGGCGGGCGACCTGGTCGAAGCGAGCAGCAACTACACCCTGAACGGCGCCTCCCGCACCAGCACCAGGATGCGCTATGCCTACGACGAATTGCATCGCCTGACCCGGGTCACCACCGACCTGACGCCGGACGACAACATGATCGCCGACAGCAACACCTACTGGACGGTGTACCAGTACGAGCTCAACAGCAATCGGATCTCCAGCATTGCCCAGAAAGATGGCAGCAAGCTGAGCCTGACCTACAAGCGCGACCCTGTCAGCGGGCGCTATGCGGTGGCATCAACCACGGACGGCTTGAACCGGACCATGCGCTTCACCCGTAACGCCGACGGCAACATCACGGAAGACCCGTTCGGTCACAAGGTCAAGTACGCCTACAACAGCTTCGCCCAGGTCGAGAGCGTGACCGATCTGGCCACCAATCAGACCACGCGCGTGTTTTACGATGCGCTGGGCAATGTCAGCCAGACCATCGATTCGCGCGGCGTGACGACCGAGTTCCTGTACGACGGCAACGGCAACCAGACCGCGCGCAAGGTGGACGGCGTGCAAACCACGGTGCGCACCTTCGGCGCGGTGCCCGGCCAGTTGCTCAGCGAGACCACCTACACCACACCGGCCAGCGGCAACCAGGCGCCGGGTGGCGCCCTGACCGCGCGCAACGTCTACGATGCCAGCGGCAGGGTGCGCTTCCAGCTCAGCCCCGAAGGCAGGGTCACCGAGTACCGCTACAACACGGCTGCGGACAACAAGGCCAAGGACGAGCCGGCCTCACGCCGGGTCTACACCGGCGCCACCTACAACGTGGCTGGACTGGCCGAAGCGAGCATTCCTGGCCTGGCCCAGATGCAGGAATGGGCCGGCACGGTGGACCAGTCCGCTGCCGTGCTGAGCGACTACCGCTACGACGCCCGCGGCTTGCTGGCGGCGACGGTCACGTACGAGACGCTCGACGCCTCCGGCGCCGGCATCGGCTCAGGAGCCGTGGAGTACTCCACCTACGACCAGACCGGATTGCTGCTGCAGACGATCGATGCGCATGGCCGCGCGATCAACCGCAGCTACGATGGCCTGGGCCGCCTGCTGCGCACCAGCGACACCAGGACCGGCGACGAAACCCTCAGCACCTATAACGACAGCGGCCACATCACGACCGTGACCAATTACCTCGGCACCACCACGTCGGTGTATGACCGTGGCGGCCAGCTGGTCCAGTCGAGCATGAACGGACCTGGCGTTGCCGGAACCTCATCGTACACCTATGACGGCAATGGGCGCCTGCGCATGGTGCAGAGCCCGACAGGCCAGCGCAACTTCATCCAGTACGATGCTGCCGGGCGCAAGCTGGCCGAGATCGATGCCGACGGCAGTGTTACCGAGTTCTTCTACAATGCCGGCGACCAGGTATCGCGCATCAAGCGCTATGCCAACCGCATCGATCCGGCCAGCCTAGTCGACGCCAACGGCGACGTGCGCGAGCTGCCGCTGCAACGCAGCGCGACGGGCAGCGATGCCGCACTTCCGGCAGCCGACGCCAAGTACGACCGCAGCAGCTGGCTCGTGTATGACAAGGCTGGGCGTCTGCTCGACACCGTCGACGCCTTCGGCCACGTCACGCACAATGCGTACGACGGCGCCGGACGCCTGATCGCCGCGGTGGCGCGCCGCACGCCGGTCGATGTCGGCCAGCTGGCCGGCGTCAACGCACTGGCCAGCGTGACCGACACCAGCTCGGCGGACGACCGCATCACGCGCTTCTTCTACGATGCCGACGGCAACAAGACCGGCCAGCTCGACCCCGAAGGCTACCTGACCGAAATGCGCTACAGCGCCGGCGGGCAATTGCGCGAGACCCTGGTCTACAAGGATCCGAGCCCGGCCGACAAACGCGCCGCCGGAAGCCTGAGCGACTTGCGTCCGGCCGGCCTGCGCCTTGTATCGGGCACGGCCTACCTGTACAACGCGCGCGGCCAGCTGGCCGGCGCCATCGACGGCGAAGGATATCTGACCGAGACGCGCTACGACAACAACGGCAATGTCGCCACGACCTTGCGCTACGCCACGGCGGTCAAGCTGGTGCCCGGCGCGACACTGGCCAGCCTGCGGCCAGGCCCGAGCGAGGCCGACCGCGTGTGGAGCTATACCTATACCCCGAAAAACCAGGTCGAGGTGGCTACCGGTCCGGGCGGCACGGTGATGCGCTACCAGTACGATCGTCTCGGCAACGTGATCTCGACGACCAGCACCACCGGCAACGCCGCCGGGCGCACCGCGCAAAGCCGTTACGACGCCGCCGGCAGGCTGGTGGCGGAATTGGCGTCCGATCAGGTAGCCAAACTGACGGGCAAGGAAAGCGCAGCCGAACTCGACGCGTTCTGGGCCGCGAACAGCGTCAGGCATCGCTACGATGCCGCGGGCAACCGGATCAGCAGCACCGATCCGCTGGGCGGACGCACGCTGTTCTATTACGACGCCGATGGCCGTCTCAGCCACACCGTCAACGCGCTGGGCGAAGTGCGCGGCCAGCTGTTCAACGGCTTGAACCAGCTGCGCGAATCGTTCCAGCTGGCACTCGCCATCGATCCGTACAAACTGTCGTCGCTCCAGGGTGGGCAGAACATTGCCTCCTTCATCAAGCTGTTCAACAGCCTGCGCAGCGCCGCCGACAGCGTCCAGCGCTTCGACTACGACGGGCGCGGCCAGGTGGTCGACCAGACCGATGCGCTGGGCAACCACACCGTGACCGCCTACGATGAATTTGGCGCGGTGCGTGAACAGGACGTTCTGGCCACGGCCGGGTCGACCGCTATCGACGCCGGCCGCGACAGCGTGGTGCGCACGGTGTACGACAAGAACGGACGGGTGGTGGCGCAAGTCAATGGCATCGGTGCCCTGACCGCCGTCAGCTACGATGCGAACGGCAATGTCAGCGAGCGCATCAAGTATGCCAATCCGGTCAATACCGCATGGAGCGCGGCGCAGATCCGCGAGGCCATCGCGAACGGAAGCGTGGCCGATCCGGCCGGCGCCGACCAGCAGCAGCGCTTTATCTATGACGGCCGCGGCCTGGTTACCGCGACGCTCACCGCGGTCAAGGGCAAGGGCAGCAGTCAGCAATGGGCGCTCACTACCCAGAAGTACGACAGCGCCGGACGGGTCATCGCGAGCCGGGCCTACGCGGCCACGATCGCGAGCGGCGCCAGCATCGACAGCGTGCCGGTCAGCGACGCCGATGTGGAAAGCCGTTTCGCCTACGATGCCGCCGGACGCCTGGCGGTGACCGCCAGCGCCCAGCAGCGCAGCGGCGGCATGCCGGTATGGTCGCTCAGCAGCCGCGAATACGACGTCAACGGCAATGTGGTCGTCGAGCGCGCGCTGGCAACCCAGCTCACGGCCCTGGAACCGTCCGCGCAAGCCTTGCTGGCCGCCGTCCAGCAGGCCAATCACACGCGCGCCGACGCCGTGGTGCGTTCTGCGTACGACGAGGCCAACCGGGTCGTTGCCACGGCGACGGCCCAGGGGCCGGCGGCCGATGGCGTCGTCCAGTGGTCGGTCAGCCGCAACACGTACGACAAAGTGGGAAGGCTGGAGACGCGTACCGACCTGGCGAGCTTCCTGCGTACCGAGAGCGTGCCGGGCACGCCGATCGCGACGTGGCTCAACGAGGCGCAACTCGACGTCGCGGCCGACCGCCGCACCACGTTCGGCTACGATGCGCTGCACCGTCTGGTCAGCACCACCAACGCCGAGGGCGCGGTCAGCAAGGTCGTGTACGACACCAAAGGCAATGTGGTGCAAAAGCAGACCACGGCCTTCGTCGACCAGCAGCGGGTGATTCATACCAGCAGCTTGGTGTATGACCTGAACAATCGCGTGGTGTACGGCATCGACGTGATGGGCGGCGTGACGGAAAACCGCTACGACACGCTCGGCAACCTGGTTGCCACGGTGGCCTACGCGAAGCCGCTGGCCGCCACCTTGCCGGTGGGGGCATCGGTAAAATATGTGCAGGACCTGCTGACGCCGAAGCTCGACCCTGGCGCCGAGCCGAAGCTCGAACCTGTGCTCGATCGCAGTGCCCAGTTCGTCTACGACCGGGCAGGGCGATTGCGCTTTGCGATCGATGCCGGCGGTTATGTTACCGAATCGCGCTACGATGCCATGGGACGCGTGAAGACGACCATCGAATACAAGAAGCCGGTGACCTTGCCGGCCAGTAGCGTGGAACAGGAACTGGCCACGCAGATGGCGGCACAGCAAGGCGAGGCCCGCATCAACAGCGTCGAGTACGATGCGCAGGGCAACGCCGTTGCGCGTACCGATGGACTCAAGCAAACCGAGTATTTCCGTTACGACGCGCTCGGTCATAAGATCGAGCATACGAACAAGCTCGGCCGTGTGACTGACTACGAATACAATGCGGCGGGCCAACTGGCGGTCGAACGCACGCCGCCGATTAACGTGGTCGACAATAATCAGTCGGCGTCGACCGTGCGGCTGGAAACCCGGATCGCCTACGATGCCCTTGGCCGGGTCAAGTCGCGCACCGAGGCTGCCAATGTGCCGGCTTACGCCCGTACCACCTCGTACGAGTACGACCTGGTGGGCCGCCAGGTGAAAACCCGCCTGCCGATCGTGGCGGTCTACGATGCGGCGAACGATGTGCGTCCTTCCGTGTCGTCCCTGGCCCCGGTCGAGACGACGCCGGCGACGGCGCCGACCATCACGGTAACCTATGACGCGCTGGGCAATGCGGTCAAGAACGAAGATGTCCTGGGCAACGTCACGCGCAAGGTGTACGACAAACTCGGCCGTGTGCGCTACGACATCGACGCGCTCGGCTACATCACCGGGCGCGAGTTCGATGCCTTCGGCAATGTGACCAGGCTGACCCGCTTCGCCGAGCCGGCATCGGCAAGGGAACGCATGCTGTCGCAGCTGTTGGTGACGATGCTTGGCCGCGCCCCGCAGCCGGCGGAACTCGCCGACTGGATCGCGGCAATGCCGGCCGGCAATAAAGCGGCGGTAGCGCAGGCGATGTTTGACACGCTGGGCACGCAGGGCTTCTATCCCGCCACGATGTCGGACAGCGAATTCATCAAGCAACTGTATCTGGTGACGCTGGGCCGCCTGCCGGGCGAAGAGGGCACCACGTTCTATCTGAAGATGATGCAGGACAAGACTGTCACCCGTGGCGACGTGATTGTCAGCTTCATCGACGGAATCCGCTCCCAACCGGACCTTGCGCGCTTCGAGGACAAGGTCGGGGCCGGTTTATATCCGAACGGCACGCGGCCGGCCGCCGACTTCACGATTGCCGGCGTCGAGAAACAGCTCGCCCTGCGCGAGCACGCGGCCGATCGCGCGATCAGCACCGTGTATGACGCGCTGGGCCATGCCACGCACGTGGTCGAGTCGGCCAGCTTTGTCTACGATGTGCTGGGCACGGGCACGGGCACGGCCGCCGCGCTCGGTGGCGCCGAGATGAGCAAAGTCACGCGCAGCGATTACAACCGGTTTGGTGAAGTGATTCGTCAGCGCGTGTATGGCGGCGACCGGACGACGCAGCGCACGGTGGGAAGCGACACGCGTTATTACTACGATCTGCGCGGCAATAAATCGGCCATGTTTGCAACGGCAAATACGGCAGCGTCGCTGGCCGCCTCGCGCGCCGGCGTCAGCGGCGTGGCCGGTGACGTGGGCGGTTACCTGACCGAAATGCAGTATGACGACGCAGGGCGCGTGGTCGGCATTCGCGAATACGCCACCTTGCTCGATGAAAAGAACGGCTGGCGCGACGATGGCTACGATGCAGTCGGTACGAATGCGAACGACCGTGTCAGCGGTATCAAGTTCGACGATAACGGACAAAAAATCGCGGAAGAGCGGATCGGCGTGATCGTCGACAGCGCGGTGCCGGTACTGACCGACAGTGCGCGCCTGCGCGAGGACGTGGTTACGACGTTTAAGTATGATGCGGTCGGCAACCAGATTTTGAGCACGGATGCGCTTGGCGGCGAAGTGCGCAGCTTCTACGACACGGTTGGCCGGGTGACTGCTGTCACGCGCAAGGCTACTCCGAACGGCAGCATCGTGATGGTCGGCTTCCAGCGCGATGTGTACGGCAACGTGGTGGTGCGCACGGATTACGCCAATGGCGCCAGCGGCGACACGGGCTTGCCGCCGCCGCCAGCGACCGGTGCCGACCGTGATCGCACGACCGTGACGAAGTACAACCGCAACGGCATGGCGATCGAAACGCGCGATGCGGAGGACAAGCTCGCCTATACCTCTTACGATCTGGCGGGAAGGGTGGCCAAGGAGTGGCGCGGCGTGACGACCATGGCCGACCTGGCCAAGACGGGCGAGCGCCGTGTCATGACCAGCTTCAAGATCACCAGCTACGACAAGCTTGGACGGGTCATTGACGTGGTCACGCCGGGGACGATGACAACGTCGCCTGAGTACCCGGCCAAAGCCGAGGTGCTGGGGTCGATGACGCCGACCGAGTCGGCCAGGGTAGAGTGGGCGGGGGAGAACAAGGTCAAGCTGAGCTTTGCCGATCTGGGCAAGGTGGCCATTTACGTGGACCTGGAATACCGGACCAGGCAAGGCATCCTGCGTGACGAGTTCGAACCCGAATTGCACGTGACCAGGGACGGCATCACCGATCCCGCAGTCGTGCGGCGTACGGGTTTTTCGATCGCCGATGCCAGCGCCGCCAACGTGCTGACGTGGACCGACCCGCCGGGGCAAAATCCGAGCGGTATCGGAGATATCCTGAGCGCCAAGGTGTATCTGGTCGATGGCGCGGGCAACAAGGTGTTCAAGTACGAGCTTAATCAGACGCAGCTGGTCACGCACCCCGCCGTGGTCGACGTCGCCGACGAGGCCATGGTCGCGAATCATCAGCAGAACACCTATAACGGGTTCGGCGAGCTCACTGCGCGCAGCCATAACGGAACGATGTTCGAATATGCCGACTATGACGCCAGCGGCCAGGTATGGCGCACCAATGCGGGCGATGGGGTCGACAAGGTCATCCATCACAATATTGCGGGGCAGGTCACGGCGCAAATCATGAGCGCCGCCACGGCGCCGAATGGCGCCACCAGACTGGCCAATTTCTCGTCCGCGCAAAGCCTGCAGACGCTGCTCGACGGGTATTATCCGGTCGATGCGATCGGCGACTTCGTCCGCGCTGAAACGCGCTACGACATGATGGGTCACGTGATCGGACAAGTCGGCTCGGCGCAAACCGTGCCGGGTGCGGCCACGGCGACGGTGCTGGAGGGGGTCAAGTATCTCGATTACACGGTCAAAGCGGTTGCCGAATTTGCCGACTGGCCTGATGATGGCACCGGTTCCCATGGCACCACGGTCCTCTACCACAATGAACTTCAGGTCAGCGTGTCGCTTCCCGCCGGTTCCCCGGCGGCGGATTACATGATCGTCGTCGACTATCTGGAAGTGACCCGGGCCGCCGAGACCAAGGCCGAGGCGCTGCAACCGCATACGTACACACAGATCGTGACGGCTGAGTCGATGGCCGATGGCGTGGCCGATCTGAAATGGACTGGTCACGTCCTGGGCCCCGTCGAAAATATCCGCATCTTTACCCGTTCGCTCAATGGCGAGTGGATCCTGGTTAGCGGACAGGAGCGAGGCACGACCCAGCAGTTCCTGCGCGTGGCGACGCCGCCGACGGCCATGGCCAGCACCCGCCTGCTGTACAAGATGGAAGCGCCGGTGGCAGCGGAGACGGAAACGGTGCTTGCGCAGACCGCATCGCTGGGCGACTTCTTCCTGTTCGACACCAAAGGCATTGCGCCGGGAACGTACAGTTTCCGTGCGCTGTATTCGGACGCCATCGATAGCGCGGTGCAGCACCCGTACGAGAGCGGCACGTTTACCGTGGACGCCAACGGCCGGGTCAGCGTGTCGAGCACGGGCAAGGCGGCCACCGTGGTGCGCCCGACCAGTTACCAGCGGGTCGACCGCTGGGGCAATGTCGTCTCGGTTACCGACCCGCGCGATACCCGCTGGAGCATGCAATACATCTACAACGCCAACAATCAGGTGCTCGACAAGCACACCATCACGGAGGTGGGGGGCACGCTGAAGGTCGTGGGCACGGTCAGCAGCTATTACGACCAGCTCGGCCGCGACGTCGGCAGCCGCGACGCCAGACGCGCTTTGACGCGCATGGTGTACGACACCAACGGCTTCCTGGGTGAAGTGATCCATGCCGACAACGGCGGCGTGCACAACAAATTCAACCTGTTCGGCGAGCGCGTGTCGATGGCCCAGACCGAGGGCGCGACCACTGCCTATGCGTATGACCGCATGGGCCGCCTGACGTCGACCTCGACGGCGGAAGTGGAAGTTGGCGTGGCGTTTCATCACGCGGACGGCGGTGGAATGAATCTCGCGGTGACCACCAGGAAGCTGGTCGACACCTATTATTACGACGAGTTGGGTCGTAAGGTGACCAGCGTGAACGGGGCTGGCGAGCGCTCCACGGCCGGGTATGATCTGGAAGGCAACGTTGTCTGGACTCGCCAGGGCTACCTGGCCGATGCCAACGGCAATCCGGTCACGGGTGCGGCGGGGCGTATCATGCGCATGGCGTACGACGCGTTCCATCACAAAACGGCCGAATACAACGGCAATTTCGACTCGATGACATGGAAAGTTGACGCCTTCGGCAAGGTACTCAGCCATGTCGACCTGGGCAAGGCGACCATATCGTACGCCTACGACGGCATGAATCGCCTGGTCAGGCAAACGTCGACGGAACGCTTCACGACGGTAGGCACACCCACCAGCCTGGGCAGCCAGGATATCCGCTACACGTACGAGGGCGGGCTGCTGACCAAAATTAGCGACGAGGCCACGAAAACGACGACCACCTATGCCTACAACCTGGTCGGCCAGCACGTGCGCGAGAACACGGTTGCCATTGTCGAGAATGTGGCGGTCACGGCGCAGAACAACTTCATCGAGTACGACCAGCAAGGGCGCATGACCCATGTGGCCGACGGCCAGTCCGACGTGGAGATCACCTATGACAAGAACGGCAATCGTACACGGGTGGTGACCAAGTCCATTGATGGCTATGGCAATTCCCATCGGGTGGATGCCAACAACAAGTTCGACGTGATGAACCGGATGACGGTCGCCAACGGAAAGTTCAACGAAAGCGATCCGAATAACCCCCTGATGGGTCCGAACGGCCACGTGATGACGTATAACCTGGCTGGCTGGCGTCTCACCGACAGCTATATGTATTCGGGTCCTGATCGCTACGACCCGAAGCTGACGATGGAGACATTCTCCTACGATGAAGCCGGGCGCTTATCGGAGGTCGAGCGCGATCACGTCATGACGGACATCCGTACCTATGACGGTGCCGGGCGTATCGTTCGCAGCGGCCAGATGAATGGCGTGGACGAAAAAGCGCTGCGTCAGTTCGGCCTGGTGGCGGAAACGCGCACCTACGCCTACGACTCGTCGGGCCAGGTGATCCGCATGAAGTCGCGTCAGGTCGATGGCGTGTTCAAGGACGACCTGTATTACATGCCGCGCTCGGGAGGGGCCGGCGGCTATGACGGCGCCGGCAACCTGGTCGGCTATAGCGTTGTTCCGCCGAAGTTTGCCAATCACACCGATTACAGCTCGCGCTTCGAATTGTTCGAGACTTACAAGGAAGCGCTGGTGACGGGGTATGTCAACGGCACCAGCAGAGACGTGGTCAGTTACTTCGATCAGAACGGCAACGTCAAGAAGATCATCGACAACAGCGATCCTGACAAACCGCTGACGCGTACCTTCATCAACGACGCCCTCGGGCGCGTGTTGTACAAGACGGATGCGAGCGGCATCACGCGCACGATGATCGTCAATGGTGAAGTGATGGGAACGACAGGCCGCAACGTGGGCACGGACGGCTTCGCCAATCCGTACGAGTCGGCGACGTCGGGCGCGAATATCGCGGCGCCGACGATCTTCACCGTGCGCGTTGACGGTGAAAGCCTGCAGGCGATTGCCAGGACGGTCTGGGGAGATGCGAATCTGTGGTACCTGATTGCCGACGCCAATGGTTTGAGTGGCGGCGAGAAGCTCAGTGCCAACCAGTTGCTGAAATTGCCGGCGCGCGTGAACACGGTGCACAACGCCTATGATACATTTGCGCCGTACAGCGCCAGCGAGGCCATCGGTACGACCATGCCGACGATGCCTGCGGCAGCGGGCGCACCGCCCAAATGCGGGCCGGTAGGGGCCATTGTCACCGTTATCGTGGCGGTGGTAATGATGTATGTGATGCCAGCCGGCGCCTCCATTTGGGCGAAAATGGCGATCGCGGCGATTTCCGCAGGGGTCGCCTCTGCCGCTGGACAGGTAGCGGGCATGCTGGCTGGCGAGCAGGAGAAATTTAGCTGGAAAGCCGTCGGAATGGCCGCTGTCGGTGGCGCGGTTGGCGCGGGAATGGCCTTCCAGCCATTTGGCGCCGCGCAACCGCTTGCGAACGGGATGTTCAACAGCGCACTTGCAAATGCGACGATCCAAGCTATTGCTGTCAAGGCGAACGTGCAGGAGCACTTTGAGTGGCGGAATGTTGCCGTGGCGGGCATGGGGCCCGTCATCGGTCAAGTCTTTGGTGGAATTAATCTGGGTTCCAGCCCAATTGGTGTACTTGCGAGTAGGACACTGAGCAGTTTTCTGGGCGGTGTGACGACGGCGGCATTACGCGGAGGCCGTGTTGAGTATGGGCAGATTGCGTTGGATTCGTTCGGCAATGCGCTGGGGCAAAGATCACGGGAAGTAATGCTGCCGCAGGCTGAGGAGCGCCCAACGATTGGATTGTCTGATTCCCAGATGCGCTCGCCAATTCCGGGAATCCCGCCAGCGCTGCAAGATCTGCCTTTCTTGAATGTGCACGGTGTTGATGATGCGGAGAATTTTTCTTTTAATAATGGTATTTCTTCTCCGAGCGCAGCTCCGCAAGCGGATGTTGGCGGCGGGAGCGGAGGCGGCACGCGGAAATCTCTTGATTACGGTAGCCTAACGTTGAATAACGAGACGCAAGCGGCTACAGATACAACCGGATATGTAGAAGGAATGCGGACTGAATCTGGCATGGTCTTTGGAACAAATGGTAAAAGGCCCTCATGGGTCAATCGAAATATCGTGTACCCCCTGCAGAAGTGGCTAAGTAATGACGGAAAATCAACTTCCGACGGGCAGCACGCTTCCGGACATTTCGATAATTCATCTATAGGTCGGCCGAGTCGAATTTCGGCGCAGTTGAACCTGGAGGATACGGAAGCGAAAATGGGCAGGTTGGAGCGGCACGGATTTAACCTGAATATCAATCAGCAGATGGAATATGCTCGCCTCAATAATATTCGAAATAGCCAAGCGAATATTGTTCTAAATATGGGTAACGTGGAGAGCCAAAATGGCGGCGCGGGTATCCGCAAGGATTACTCAGGACATGCGAGAGTTATTAGGTATATTTCTGATAGAGATTTCGCCGGCTTGCCTGATTTTTTCACTACACATGGATCGGGACTGCGTGACGGGCCAACGCATACTGCGGAACTCTGGGCGCACGGTACCCCGGATGGACAGACGGTGGCGAGCATGTCCGCAGGCGAATTGAGTAAACATATTGATGCGACAACTAAAATTGGACCAAATATTAAAAATTTTGTTTGGTGGGTTTGCAATGCAGGGCACGGTACGAATCCAATTGCGATGCAGTATTCTGCATCGCATCCAGGTGTAACGATAAAAGCACCGGATGGTAAACTGTTTGCTTATGGGCCAATTCAGGAAAATGTGCCGTACCACAAGGAGGTGAAGAGTGTCTTTGGGTATACGCCGGATTTCGATACGGCCGGAAATTGGCGATATTTCAAGGATGGTAAGGAGATTAAAGGGCCATGAAACGCTTGGTGAAATTAGGATCAATTTTTGTAATTTTGGGGCTAGCTGTTCTGTTTTTTTCGGGTAATTTTTTTTCTTCATCCTGTTGCGGTAAGCAGCTTTCAAATGATGAGGTTGTTTCGCTTAAGGAATCAGCAGGGCGTGGAGATGTAAAATCGATTTGGAAACTACAGGACGACGCCTCTAATCGTGGCGATGTAGAAGAATCGCTATTTTATTTGCGAAAGTTGGGGGTTGAATTCCGGGTGGGAGAAGCAAGGTATCTATATTTTTCTACTATCGCTAACGATCTTCGACTTTTTGAGCTCCGAAGGAGTGAAGCTGTTGAGCAACTGATGACTGCTGCAAATGAGGGACATGCCACCTCTCAGTTTTTCCTTGCTTTCTATTATGAAAACGGACAATTCGGTTTTCAACAGAATAAGGAAGAGGCTCTCAAGTGGTATGAAGCGGCTGCAAAAAATGGAAGTTACCCGGCTGCAAATAAAGTCAGAGAGTTGGAAATAGGTAGAAAAACGATGGGCAAGTAGGTGTGAAGACTCGTGGGGTCAGGTACACATCCGTAGCTGGCCACTCTTCGAAGCTAGTGTGGTGAGTTAGAAAATCCGCATACAAAAGCGCCCGATGCTCGAGAGTGCCTGAATCGGTGCCCGGTCTGACATGTGGACATGGCGTCATCAGCATCTGTACCTGAATGAAAAAAGCCGCTCCCAATCCCTGTTCACTGAACGGGGTGTCAGGTGCGGCTCTTTTTTAGCTGCTTGGATGGCAGCGCGAAAGCTACTTGATCCGAGAGGACCAGAGCTCGGCATCGCGCGGCACATGGTCAGGTTCCGTGATGCGAAGCCGGCGGCCGTAGTGAGCTCGTGTGCCTGGCCCACATGGCGTTGTTTAGATTGCATGGCGTATCCGCATCTCGTTCATCATATGAATTTTCGGCGAGGCCTCATGATTCGCCGCCGGCGGTCGTTATAACCTTATGACAATGTTGCTTCGACGGTCCGACCGTTTTTAAGTGTCCAGTTGATAAACAATCATTCAGTGAGTTGTAACGTAAGCGTCTTCCCAGCAACGTCTGTACCGCCTGAGCTGCTGGGGGCATGATTGAGTGCGGGTACAAAATGAATTGTGCCCACAACTTCAATTATGGACACAAAAATTCAACCAGTCATTCCGCCGGCCAAGCGTGGGCCCTACAGACAGCACAGTACCGAATTCAAACGTGCTGTCGTGGCCCGGTCCCTCGTTGCCGGGACGTCGGTATCGCGCCTGGCCCGCGAGTTCAATATCGATGCCAACCAAGTCTTCACTTGGCGAAAGCAGTTCGCCGACATGCGGGAGGGCGGGGCCGAAAAGGCCGGTCAGCTGTTGCCGGTCACCGTGCTCGAATCAGCGGGCGCGGATGTCGAGTGTGCGTCACCGTCATCAGGGGTGATATTGCTGACGGTAGGACCGGTGCAATTGCGGCTGGAAGGCGGCGTCGACGCGACAACGCTAGCGCAAGTGTTGACGCGTCTGCTGCCATGATCGGGCTGCCTGCGGGTACGCGGATCTGGCTGGCAGCGGGCATCACTGACATGCGTGCCGGCATGAACGGTCTCGCGGCACGAGTGGAGAACGCGCTAACCGAAAATCCCTACAGCGGCCACGTGTTCGTGTTCCGCGGTCGGCGCGGTGACATGATTAAAGTGCTCTGGTGGACTGGCGATGGCCTGTGCCTGCTGGCCAAGCGCCTGGAGAAAGGCCGCTTCGTCTGGCCGCAGGCAAACAGCGGCAGCGTAGCGCTAAGCCAGGCGCAGCTGTCGATGCTGCTGGAGGGGATTGACTGGCGCCGGCCGGAGCGTACCTGGGTGCCGACATCAGCCTTGTAAACGTCGTTGGGCTCGCGTAAACTTGGCGCATGATCAACGCCACCGACCTGCCCAACGACATCAATGCCCTGAAGGCCTTGCTGTTGGCGCGCGATGAAAAGATCCTGGGCCTGGAAGCGCAGCTGAACACGCGCGCTGCGGAAATTGAGCACCTCAAATTGACGATCGCCAAACTGCGGCGTATGCAGTTCGGCCGCAAGTCCGAGAAACTCGACCACCAGATCAAGCAGCTTCAATTGCAGCTGGAAGACCTGCAAGCTGATGAAGCCGAGGCAGAACGGGAAATGCCCGAAGCGGATCGGGCGCCACGCAAGAAATCGGTGCGCAGGCCGCTGCCGGACCATCTGCCGCGCGACGAAAAGATTTATGCGCCTGGCACTGAAGCGTGTTCGGCCTGCGGCGGTCGAATGCGCCCCTTGGGCGAGGATGTGGCGGAACAATTGGAGTACGTGCCGGCCAGTTTCCGTGTGATCCGCCATGTGCGGCCAAAGCTGGCATGCCGCTGCTGCGATGCCATCGTGCAGGCGCCAGCGCCCAGCCGGCCCATCGAGCGCGGCATCGCCGGGCCTGGCTTGCTGGCACACGTGCTGGTGGCCAAGTTCGCCGATCACCTGCCGCTGTATCGGCAGGCAGTCATGTATGCTCGCGAGGGTGTCGATCTGGATCGCGCGCTGCTCGCCAGTTGGGTCGGTGCTGCCAGCGCGCTGCTGCGCCCCTTGGTCGACGCGATCCGGCGTCATGTGTTGGCCGGTGCCAAATTGCACGCGGACGACACCCCGATTCCAGTGCTGGCACCGGGCAATGGGAAGACAAAGACGGCGCGGTTGTGGACCTACGTACGTGATGACAGGCCGAGCGGCGACAACGCTGCGCCGGCCGTGTGGTTTGCCTATACGCCGGATCGCAAAGGCATCCATCCTCAGACCCACCTCGCCAACTACAAGGGCGTGCTCCAAGCTGATGCCTACGCCGGCTTCAACGCACTTTACGAGGACGGCGCGATCCAGGAGGCCGCCTGCTGGGCGCATGCGCGGCGTAAATTCTACGACTTGCACGAAGCCAGACCTTCCGAACTGACGACCGAAGCCCTGCGCCGCATCGGTGAACTGTACGCGATCGAAGCGAAGATCCGCGGCAAGCCACCGAATGAGCGACAGCAAGTACGACAAGCTGAGGCCAAACCGCTGATCGAGGACCTGGAGCCTTGGCTGCGTGGCATGCTTGAGAAGCTCTCACGCAAGTCCGATACGTCGGCAGCGATCCTGTACGCCCTCAATCTGTGGCCCGCGCTGGGGCGCTACTGCGACGACGGCCGGATCGAGATCGACAACTCCGCAGCAGAACGCGCTCTGCGTGGCGTTGCCATCGGTCGCCGCAACTACCTGTTTGCTGGCGCCGACACGGGCGGCGAACGTGCTGCCGCCATCTACTCGCTGATCGGGACGGCCAAGCTGAACGGTGTCGACCCCGAAGCCTGGTTGCGCCATGTGCTAGCCCACATCGCCGATCATCCCGTCAACCGTGTTGACGAGTTCCTGCCCTGGCATTGCGCCGGGCAGTTGGCTCCTGCCTAAAAACACGCCACTTCCCAGCGGTGTGACGCCATCATCGGGGAATTCGACGGCTGACTCAAGACGGCACTGAGACGACGCTTACGTTGTAACCACCATTTTCACACAGTGTCCATGACCGCCATCACGTCCATCCCTAACTGGAACTCCTCACCGGCGCGTAGCCCGGCCCTCGCCACTAGCCGGAGCGAAGCGCCAGCAGTACAGAGGGCGACGCCCTCGACCATCGTCTATCTCAGCCCGCAGAGCGTCTCGGCATCCCTGAACGGCGCCTCCGCGCTGACGTGGGAATCGACAGCGCAAGACGGCGTGAGCGCATTGATCGCCACCAATGTCGCTTCGCGCTCGCTGGCCGGCCGTTTCAGCGGACTGGGCGCGGCCCTGCTGACGCAATTCAGGGGCGACGTCAGCCATGTCTCGCAGTCGGTGCGGCTGTCACCTGCGGCAACGCCGTGGTCGCCCTACGGCATCTCGGCCGCACCACCCGCCTTGCATGGCCAGGGCGACGACAAGATCTCGCTCAGCATCACCACCAAAAGCGGCATCAAGGTCAAGCTCGCGCTGGATAACCAGGACGATGGCCTGGCGGTGCAGATGAGCAGCAGCGGTGAACTGAGCGACGCGGAGCGCAGCGCGCTGGCCGGCCTGGCCGGCGCTTTCCAGGATGCCGTCGACGGCATGGCGGAACAGCCGCCCTCGGTCAGGCTGGCGGGCCTCACCCAATTCGATCCGTCCGCACTGGCGTCAGTCGACCTGCGCGCAGTGATCAGACTCGATACCGATCCCGACAGCACGCAGGCGCTGGATTTTCGCGCCGACGGCGCGCACCGCAAGGTAAGCCTGAGCGGCCCGTCCGGCACGGCGTCGGTCAGCGTCGATACCAGCAACCTGTCGGGCGTGGGCAGCCCTGAACAGCAGGCCAGGGCGCTGGCCAATCACCTGAAGCAGTTCGACCACGCGGCAAGCAGGGGCCGTGCCGACGGCGGGCTGATGACGATGTTCAAGGACGCTTTTTCCGGCCTCAACGCCAATGTCGGCGCCGCACAGCCGCGCGCCGGCGCCGCCCTGGGCGGCAAGTGGGAGCTGGCGGCCGGGGACCATGCCGCGCTCACCGGGCTGGCCGACTTCAGCGCATCGGTGAGCCAGGCGTCCACGTCGATCAATCCGATGCGTCCGAGCGAACAGGATAGCTTCACCTACGACGTGTCGCAAAGCACCAGCATCGGCGGGCGCAGCCAGGGCGAGCGTTCGATTTCGCAGCAGCAGAAATCCGAGCTGAACGCCAGCTTCCATACGCCGGGCACGCCTGGCGGGCAACTGAAGCTGGACTACACCGAGCAATCGCAAAACTACAATTTCCATCAGATCAAGGATGCCGCCAGCAGCGACGTAAATCTGGCGTATAACGAGGGGCGGCTGGTCAAGGCCACGCTTAATCAATCAGCCACCCAGTCGGCCCGCGTGATGAGTTATGTGATGGGCAATCTGGTGTCCGATATGGTCACGCCAGTCCAGCAAGCGTTCCAGCGCGATCTGCTGTCCGCGCTGGCGCCTTACCTGACCGGCGATCCACGCCGGACGGAAGAGGAAAGGGATAGCCAGCGCAAGCAATCGATGAGCAGCCTGAGCGAGCAGGTTTTGCTCAAGGGCGATCCGGACCCGATGGATGGCAGCTGGTCGGTCGACAAGGCCAGCGCCATGCACGTGTAAAATGATGTCATAACGGGCTCCACTGGTGCCGAATTCGCAGGCTTGCAACCCAGGTTGCAGGCCTTTTTTGTCTGGCTGGTCCGGCGCGGCTATCGATCATTTTCGGGCTGCCGATGTGGGCGAGGCGTGCAGGCATGCCCACTCCACGGCCGCGGCGATGCGCTATATAAGGGAAGCAAGTTGAAAAAGATCAGTACCGTCGTCTATGCCGTGGTCATTGGTTTCGTGTTGTATGCCGTAGCCTATATGTATTGCTGGGGCAGGCCGGCTTGCCTGACGAACGACTACGAGCAGCTCAGCTGGACGTTTTCCGCTGGCCATGCCGACAGCGCGCTGCGCGACGGCAGGCCCGATATGTCGATCGAGATGCGCGTTCTTGCACCAGGCAACGCGCATGCGAAGATTGCGTACACCCGCGCTTCCCTCCTGATCGAATGCAGACGTCCCCTGGAAGACACCTCCAGAATCTCCTATGTCGAGATGCGTTCGGCGCAACTGAGCACTGCCATCGAAGCGTGGCTGGCCGGGCGCAACGACGTTACCGGATTTCATCACGGTACCCTCAAAACCGGTAAAACAGTGCCGGATCCCGGCTCATCGTTGTGGTTCAAGCCGGTCTGGGGCCATGCTTATCCCGCAAAGCATGCGCCCGACTGGTACCCGACAAACAGAATGACCGAGCAGCACTTCGTCGCATTCTGGGGCACCGGCTACCTGTTCAGGGGTGAAGGCAAGGATGAGTATTACTGGGTCGGTTTTAACCGCTGATGTGTTGAATTTTCTTCGCCAAAACCGTTGATTTAACGGCATACTTAACTCGTCGGCACTGTTTATCCTCTTCGGATAGCACCTTCCCGCTTGCGATTGGGCTGACCGCATCAAGCAATCTTCGTCTCAAGTTTCGCCACCTTACCCGGATTGGAGTCACTCATGAACGCGAATAACGCAGGCGCGCCCGCGCTCAAGCAGGCGCTAAGCACCTTTCAATTGTGGGGCATCGCCGTCGGGCTGGTCATTTCCGGCGAGTATTTCGGCTGGAGTTATGGCTGGGCCTCGGCCGGCACCCTCGGCTTTGCCGTGACGGCGCTCTTCATCGCCGCCATGTACACCACCTTCATCTTCAGCTTTACCGAACTGACCACCTCGATCCCGCATGCGGGCGGCCCGTTCGCCTACAGCAAGCGCGCCTTCGGCCCGGTCGGCGGCTACATCGCCGGCGCCGCCACGCTGATCGAGTTCGTGTTCGCGCCGCCAGCCATCGCACTGGCCATCGGCGCGTACATGAACGTGCAGTTTCCCGCCCTCGATCCCAAGCTGGTCGCGCTTGGCGCTTACCTGATCTTCATGACCATGAACATCATCGGCGTGCAGGTGGCGGCCACGCTGGAACTGCTGCTGGCCATCGTGGCAATTTTCGAGCTGCTGGTATTCATGGGCGTGGTCGCTCCGGGCTTTTCGCTCGCCAACTTCACCAAGGGCGGATGGGCAGGCCAGGACAGCTTCAGCATGGCGGCCATTCCAGGCATGTTCGCGGCAATTCCGTTTGCGATCTGGTTTTTCCTGGCCATCGAAGGGGTGGCAATGGCGGCGGAGGAGGCCAAAGACCCGCGCCGCTCGATTCCCATCGCCTACGTCGGCGGCATCCTGACCCTGGTGGCGCTGGCCTTGGGCGTGATGCTGTTCGCCGGCGGGGCGGGCGACTGGACCAAGCTGTCCAATATCAACGATCCGCTGCCGCAGGCGATGAAAATGATCGTCGGCGGCAGCAGCGGCTGGCTGCACATGCTGGTCTGGCTCGGCCTGTTCGGCCTGGTCGCCTCCTTCCACGGCATTATCTTCGGCTATTCGCGCCAGATTTTCGCGCTCGCCCGCGAAGGTTATCTGCCGCATTATTTTGCCAAGATTCATCCGCGCTTTCAGACCCCGCACCGCGCCGTGCTGGCCGGCGGCGTGGTTGGCATCGCCGCGATCTACAGCGATGAACTGATCAAGATCGGCGGACTGACCTTGACGGCCAATATTGTCACCATGTCCGTGTTCGGGGCGATCACGATGTATATCGTCAGCATGCTGGCGCTGTTCAAGCTGCGCCGCAGCGAGCCGCAGATGGTGCGGCCGTTCAGTGCGCCGCTGTACCCGTTCTTTCCGCTGTTCGCCCTGCTCGGAGCGCTGGTGTGCCTGGGAACGATGGTTTACTACAATTTTGTGATGGCGATGGTATTCGCCGGCTTGCTGCTGGCAGGCTACGTGGTGTTCCTGACGACGGCGGGGCGCCGCGCAACGCTGGCGGCGTCGCACACGTAGTCATTGTCGACCTGCCTGATTTGGCCGAAGCGACCGCGCAGCGCATTGCGGTGAAAGAAGCCTTTCTCAGGCGCGCCGCGCTGGTGGACGGTCCATTCATGCTCAAGGGGAGTTACGTCACAAGCCAGCAGATCGACGATTGGGTCGGGCTGGACGGCGTGGATGCCGGCGCGCTCACGGCCTGGCTCACGGCGGTGACGGGACCGAACTCGATGACGGCATTCGTTTCCGCAGTTTTTCCGAAAATGCCTTCTGGCGCATGATCGAGTACGCGATGGACGACGATTTCCCGACGGTCAATACCGACATCGTCGGTTGGATCGGTGAACACGAGGTCGAGATCCGCGACACGGACGTCAGTTTCGGCATCAAGCTCGAGCCCCCGCCGCAGCCCTTGTTGTACCGGCCCCGGTTCGGCACGCCGTTCATGGTGCAGAAAAGCGTGGCGGCCGAACTGCAGCCACGATAAAACACCTCTTGAGCATTTCAACTGGCTGCTGGACCGAACGATCGGAGGACATCCGGCGTGGAGGCGCCTGTCAAACGGACGCTATGACGCCGGGGAGTGTTTTTCGGTCTGGCGCAGCGCGCTTGCCGCTAACGGCGCGCTGCAGCTGTGGGAGTCACAACTGATGGAGGTGTATATCGGCGGGCGCGATCTGCTGTGGGTGGAGCTCGAGCAGCTTGTCGCTGAACTGGCCATGCAGCTTGAACGCGCGGGCTTTGCGCGTGTGGCGCCCGCCAATACCGCCAGTGCCCAGCAGCGTGTCGCGCCGCCCTCCGCGAGCCTGACCGACACGCTGGCGCGCTGGATCGGACGGCGCGATTGAACGCGCCGTACCCTTATTGGGACTGTTTCGGTTCGCCTTGCGCCGGCACGCCCAGTCTTTTCAGGTTGTCCTGCGCGTTCTTCGCCGCTGGATCGATCTCGAGCGCGCGCCGGTAGCTGGCAATGGCTTCCTCCATGCGTCCGTTCTTTTCATACGATTCGGCCAGGCTGTCGTAAACATTGCTGCTGGCCGGGTAAAGCGAGACATTGAGCTTGAAGATCTCCAGGCTTTGTTTCAGCTTGCCTTGCATGAGCATCTCGTAGCCCCACTGGTTGACCATCGGTTCGCCAAGTTTGAACTGGGGGTCGCCGGCGCGCAGTTCCTGATAGATCGCTTCGATGTGCTGGTAACCGCGTTTTGCCAGTGCCTCCACCATTGCCGGAGGAGGGGTGTACACGGTCAGGGGGAAGGCGCGGTTGAGGGCGCGCCGCGCGATATCCTCGGACCCGCTGTGGGCGTTCGACATCAGGACAACGCCGCGCCGGGTGTCCTGGTCGAACCCGATATAGGTACGGTAACCGCCCGTGCCGCCGGTATGCCAGACGATGCGCGAGCCGTGGGCGTCAAGAATATGCCAGCCCAGAGCGATCGATTCGCCCGGCCGCTTGTCGATGGCGCGCTGCGGCTTGTGCGCGGCCTGCATTGCAGGGTAGAGCGGGGAGGGCAGAATGCCGGCATTGGCGCCGACGAATTTGAGCAGGTCGGCGGTGGTCGAGCGCAACGCGCCCATGCCGGCCAGTGTTGGCATGTCCCAATTCTGGGCCGGCACGCCGGGCATTCCGTAGCCGGTCGCGAGACGCTTTTTCATGTCCGCGCTCAGGGTAATGGCGGTGCTGTCCATGCCCAGCGGCTTGTTGATGCGCTGGCGTACCAGGGTTTCAAAATCCTTTCCGGCGCGCAGGCTGAGGATATGGCCAAGCAGGCCGACGCCGTAATTGGAATAGGCGTAGATCTCGCCGCTGGCCCGCGTGGGCTCGAACGCGCTCAGGGCAGCGTACATTTGCGGCACGGTGTAATCGGCAAAGGGGTTGGCCGGATTGGCCGGTGCCAGATTCGCCGGCATGCCCGGTAAGCCCGACAGGTGCCCCGACAGCTCGCGCAGGGTAATCGGCTTGGCCTTGAACAGCGGTGTTTTGACGCCCGCGGGCAGGTAAGCGCCGATCGGGTCGTCCAGCTTGACGTCGCCGCCCTGCACCATGTCGCTCAGCAGCGTTGCGGTAAATACCTTGGTGATCGAACCGATTTCAAATACCGAATCGGCGCCCACCGGTGCGCCACCCACGCTCAGCGAGCCGTACGAGATAACCCGGCTGCCACGCGGATCGATCAGGCCGACCACGATGCCCGTGCCTTTTTTATCGATATCCACGCGCGCCTTGATCATCGCGAGAATCTCGGCATCGGTCGCGGGAACCGGGACGGTGGATTGGGCGCTGGCGCTGGTAGCGGCGAGGGCGAGAAGACAGGAGCTTGCGAGGATGGGCAGGGTAAATGGTCGGGTCATTGTCTTCGGAGAGTAAGGTGCACAGGACAGGCGGTGCGCGCCTTGCAGTTTATCAGCAGAGGTCGACTGCGGAATAGTACAACTTGCAATGTTTTGCAAAACATACCGCGCGGTCGGTATGTTAAAATCAGGGCTGATTACATTGACGGAGTTGATCATGACAGCCTGGTTTTCCTATCTTGCACTGGCAGGCGCCATCGTGTGCGAAGTGATCGGCACCACGTTCCTCGGCAAATCCGAGCAGTTCAGCAAGATGCTGCCAACCGGGCTGATGGCGCTGTGTTATGCGGGCTCGTTCTATCTCCTGTCGCTGGCATTGAAGCATGTGCCGCTGGGCGTGGCGTATGCCATCTGGGGCGGCGTGGGCATTGTCCTGACGGCGGTGATCGGCGTGATCGTGTTCAAGCAGCGTCTCGATCCGGTGGCCATCGTCGGCATCGGCCTGATTGTGACGGGCGTGGTGCTGGTCCAGGCCTTTTCGACCTCGACGGCGCATTGACCATGGATACCGGTTCCACGCGGAAGAAACAGCCCGAGCGCGTCAGGAGCGCCTTGCTCAGCTGCGCTGCGAAGATTGCAGTCGAGGAAGGGCTGGCCGGGGTCACCGTGCAGGCCGTGGCGCAGGCGGCCGGGGTAAGCAAGGGCGGCTTGTTCCACCACTTCGCCAACAAGCAGGCCCTGGTCGAGAGCATGTTCGACGACATGGTCGCGCGCCTGGACGCCGATCTGGACGCGTGCCTTGCCGGTGACGAAGGCTCCTACGGCTGCTTTACGCGCGCTTACGTGCGCATTGTGTTCGCCGACGTGCCGGCCGATCCTGCGAGTGCCTGGAGCGTTGCGCTGCCGGTGTCGCTGATCGCCGATCCCGCGCTCAAGCATCGTTGGGATGCGTGGCTGGCGCGCCGCCTGGCGGCGCATGCGGACACCGATGGCGCGCCGGTACTGGAAGTGGTGCGGCTGGCCGCCGACGGTGCCTGGTTCGACTGGCTGCTTGCGCGCGGCGAGCGGCCGGCGTATTTTCCGCGCGTGCGCGATCAGCTGCTTCTGCTGGCGGGCGCGCATGCGGCGCCGGACAAGCCATCGTGAAGCATCGCCGGCGCCCTTGAAAATACGTGCCTCCGGCATGGCTGCCCGCTTTTGTTCAGAGGGTCTGTTCCTGGGACTATAACTGGGCAGGGGCGCAGCGCCATGGCCCGTACCCTGGAAATCCGTGCAACGAGCTGAGAATGCAGCGCCTCTGCATGACGGGCCCGAGCATCCCGGCGCCGCTCACGTGGCAACTGTGTTGTATAGACAATGTTTCAGTGGCAGTATGTTGCTCTTTCCACTCTGGACTTCCCATGAAAAATGTTCTGCTTGCCTTGATGGTTGGCTGTGCCGCCGTACAGTCGTTTGCCGCGCCGGTGGCGTCGCAGACGTTCACGCTCGATTCGAAGGTGTTGTCGGAAACACGGCGTATCAATGTGTTCGTGCCGAGCGGTCACGGCGCAGAAACGGGAGCCCCCTTGCCGGTGCTCTACATGCCGGACGGCGGCAAGGCCGAAGACTTCCCGCACGTGGCCGAGACCGTGCAGACGCTGGTGGCGGCCGGGCGCATGATGCCGGTGCTGTTGGTGGGCATCGAAAACACGGAGCGGCGGCGCGACCTCACCGGGCCGACTACGGTGGCGAACGACAAGAAAATCGCGCTCCGTGTGGGCGGCTCGGCGGCATTTCGCCAGTTCATCCGCACCGAGCTGATGCCGCACATCCGCTCGCACTACCGCACCACGGCCGACAGCGGCATCGTGGGCGAGTCGCTGGCGGGTCTGTTCATCGTCGAGACCTTGCTGGCCGAGCCGGAACTGTTCGACCGCTACGTGGCGATCAGCCCGAGCGTCTGGTGGAATGATGAAGCGCTGGTGCGCGCCGCGGATGTGCGCATCAAGGCACTGCCGGCCAAGCCGACGAAGATTTTCCTGACCTCGGCCGATGAGGAGAACATCGTGCTCGGCATGGCGCGCCTGGCGGCATCGCTGCGCGCGCACGCGCCGGCCAGCGTCAGCTGGACCTATCAGCCGATGCCGACAGAGCGCCACGACACGATCTACCGCGCGAGCGAAGCGCTGGCGCTGGAAACGGTGTACGGCACGGGCAAGGCGCCGGGCGCGGCACCGTAAGCAGGACAGCGCGCGGGCCACGCCCAACCCCTGAGGGGATGTCGCAACGGCATCGCCGCAGTGCGAGCCGCGTTGCCGGAATATCGCTGCGGCAAGGTGAAACGGTGCCGTTCACCATCCGCGTGCCGGGCAATGCAGCGCGCGCAGTTGGCCAGCAGAGGTGTCTGGCGGCGCTCCACTCTCCGTTATACAACGGATTTCCTTCTCTGAGTGCAACACGTTTGACATTGGCGCGCGCTCGCGCCTATCCTTGGCGCATGGCCTGCGCATGCGCAAGTCCACTTTGTTCCGAGCCCCAGCATGACCGGGTGCCGTTGCCGGCCCCAACTCCGCCGGCAGATACAGCCGCATGTTTGACCTGACCCTCGTCTGACTCTTCGCTCAAGATGTACCTGGTGCGCATGCCCTTGCGTGTCCAGTAACCTTACGGAAAATTCAAGATGCCATCTATCGTCAAACAGCATTACGCGCTTTCTATCGTCACCTTGCTCGCGCTCGCTTCCCAGGCATCTGCCCAGAGCACCCCGGCCGATGCCAAACCGGCCGCCGCGGCGCCCACGACCACCATGACCGCCAACGTCACCCTCGCATCGCAGTACATTTCGCGGGGCTTCCGCCAGACCTGGGGCAAGCCTGCGCTGCAGGGCGGCTTCGATATCGGCCACCCCAGCGGGCTCTCGGCGGGGATCTGGATGTCGACCGTCAGCAACCGCTTCGTCGAAGACGGCACGCTCGAAGTCGACATGTACGGCGGCTACACAGGCACGGCCGGTCCCATCGGCTACAGCGCGCTCGTGTATTACTACAAATATCCCGGCGCCGAGTACCACGCCACCGGCGTGTCGTACGACTACGGCGAACTGTCGCTGGGCATGACGTACAAGTTTTTCTACGCCAAGTACAACAGCACCTATACCAAGGACTTCTTCGGCATCACCAATGCGCGCGGCACCGGTTACCTGGACGTGGGCGCCAATGTCGACCTCGGCTCGGGCTACACCCTGAACCTGCATGCGGGCGATGGCCGGGTCGATGGCGCTGGCAACGATATCTGGAACTGGCGCGATGTGAAGGTGGGCGTGAGCAAGGCTTTCGACGGCGGCTGGACCGTGTCGGGCGCGTACACCAAGGCGCGCGGCGCCACCAATGCCTACGACGCCTATACGCTCGGCATTCCCGATTCGTCCGGCAAGGTGGCGGTATCGAATCCAGCCGTCGGAACCTTTGTGGTGGCGCTGACCAAGACATTTTAATGACCAATAATACCGAAGAGGATAAGAAAACCATGGCAGCATTCGGATCGGGTCTTTCGCTGAACAGCAAGATTTGTATCGCCGCCACCGCGCTGGTGGTGTTGAGCCTGGGCGTCACGGCGGCCGTGATCGGCTTCAAGAGCAGCGCCAGTGCGGAAGCGGCCGCCATGGAACTGGCGCGCACTTCCTCGCGCGAGGTCGTTGGCGCGCTGCAGAGCCGGCTGTCGACCAATCTGGCCAGCATCATCAGCCTCGGCTCGGCGATGCGCTCGACCAAGGCCTTGGGCCAGCCCTTGCAGCGCGAGCAGATCTATGAGCTGACCAAGGCGACCCTGCTGGGGAGCGAGGACCTGATCGGCGCGGCGGTGACCTTCGAGGCGAACGCACTCGACGCCAAGGATGCCGAATTCGCCGACAAGAAGCCGCATTACGACGCCAGCGGCCGCTTCATGCCGTATTTCACCCGCAATGCCAAGAATGAAGTGAATGTCGAACCGATCGTCTTCGGCACCGATGCCGGCGCCAATGACTGGTACGACATTCCCAAGCGCAGCGGCAAGGTATTTTTCACCGAGCCGTACGTGTATCCGGTGGCGGGCAAGGATGTGTTGATGGCGTCCCTGGTGGCGCCGATCATGATCGAGGGCAAGTTCATCGGCACGGCCAGCGCCGACTTCATGCTGCCGCGCCTGACCACCATCCTGGCCGAACTGAAGGTCATCGAGGGCGGCAAATTGTCGTTGATCTCCAACGGTGGCTTGTATGCCAGCAATCCGGTGCCGGCGCGCCTGGGCAAACCGGCCGACGACCTGCCGCCGGCCGCGCTCGAACGCATCCGCCAGGGCCAGGCCTACGAATTTGACGATGGTCGCGGCAACATCCGGCTGCTGCAGCCGCTCTCGATTCACCCGGAGATTGCGCCCTGGAGCGTGGAGCTGAGTTTTCCGAAGAGTGTGGCAACGGCGCCGGCGCGCGAGTTGCTGCTGTACACCCTGATCGTCGCGCTGGTCTGCGCGCTGGCCACGGCCGGCATCCTGGTGCTGGTGGTATCGCGCCTGACCCGTCCGCTGCGCACCCTGGGTAAGACGATGACCAACCTGTCCTCGGGCGAGGCCGACCTGCGGGTGCGGCTCGACGTGCACGGCAAGGATGAACTGGCCGTCATCGGCGCCGGCTTCAATGCCTTCGTGGCCAAGATCCATACCGTGCTGGTGCAGGTGCACGAAAGCGCCGACAACGTGGCCCAGTCCAGTTCCGAAATCGCGCAGGGCAACAACGACCTGTCGGCGCGCACCGAGCAGCAGGCCAGTTCGCTGGAGGAAACGGCAGCCTCGATCGAAGAGCTGACCGCGACCGTCAGGGACAATGCCGAAAACGCCAAGCAGGCCAACCAGCTGGCGGCATCGGCCTCGGACGTGGCGCGCAAGAGCGGGGCGGCGGTGTCGCAGGTGATTGCAACGATGACGTCGATTAACGAGTCGTCCAACAAGATCGTCGACATTATCAGCGTCATCGATGGGATTGCCTTCCAGACCAATATCCTGGCCCTGAACGCCGCGGTGGAAGCGGCGCGCGCGGGTGAACAGGGACGTGGCTTTGCGGTCGTGGCCTCGGAAGTGCGCAACCTGGCCCAGCGCAGCGCGGCGGCGGCCAAGGAAATCAAGGCCCTGATCGACGATTCGGTGGGCAAGGTGGCCATCGGCAGCCGCCAGGTCGACGAAGCCGGCAGTACCATGGAGCAGGTGGTGGCCAGTGTCAGCCGGGTCAATGCGATCATCGCCGAGATCACGGTGGCCACGGGCGAGCAAAGCCAGGGCATTTCCCAGGTCAACCAGGCGATTGCCGAAATGGATGGCGTGACCCAGCAAAATGCGGCGCTGGTGGAAGAAGCGGCCGCGGCGGCGGAAAGCCTGCAGTTCCAGGCGACGCAACTGGCGCGCGCGGTGAATGTCTTCAAGCTCGACGACCGGCATAACGGCGCCGCCCCACGCAGTGCGGCGCCAGTGGCGCGGTCGACCCCGTCGTCGCACCTGGCGGTCATGAAGGCCAAGCCGGCGCTGACGAAAGCGCCGGCAGCCGAGGAGTGGGACGAGTTCTGACGCAGGTTCACGGCGCGTGCGCAATGCGCGCGCCGTGCCTTGGTGCTTGCCGCGTCAGCCGCGACCCGACCCACCCACGGCTGACCGTCGCCGAGCGCGACCCAGCGCGCCCACGCGCGCATTTTCTTAACGCAAAAACGCTGTCTTGCGCAGTTCGCTGCGCAATTCCTGCGCCACCTGTTCACGCAATTCCTCCCCGACAAACCCGCCGATCTCGACCCGCACCCCGCGCGACTCCAGCGCGATCAGGCTGCGCTGGCGGTCCGGCATGGCGATGCGGGTCCAGCACGCCTCCAGCCTGATGCTCCTCAGCTGGCCCGCCTCGACCCGCTCGACGAGCAGGCAGCCGTCATTGAGCGCGATGCGTTCGCGGTCGCCCGCGTGGCGCGCATAGCACAGCAGCGCCGCCGCCAGCACGCCGATGTCGAGCAGCGCAAAAACCAGCACGAACCACGCGCCATGCAGCGCAAACCCCAGCCCGATCACCAGCAGGAACAGGCACAGCAAGCCATACGCCACGCCCACCTGGCGCGGCGACATCGAACAGTTTTTCTTCAATAGCCATTCGCGTTCCATGAGCATTACTTGACCAGCGGCGGCGTTTCAAAGGTGTGGAAGGGGGCGGGACTGGGGACCGTCCATTCGAGTCCCTCCGCGCCATCCCACGGCTTGGCCGCGGCCTTCTCGCCCCCGCGCACGGTGGGCAGCACGACGGCAAACAGCCAGTATGCCTGCGTCAGTCCGAACAGAAAAGCGCCAACCGAGGTGAGCATGTGGAAGTCCGTGAACTGCGTGGCATAGTCGGCATAGCGGCGCGGCATGCCGGCCAGCCCCAGGAAGTGCATCGGGAAGAAGGTCACATTCACCCAGATGAGCGAGTTCCAGAAATGGAACTTGCCGCGCCATTCGTTGTACATGTGGCCGGTCCATTTCGGCACCCAGTAGTAAAAGCCGGCGAACAGGCAGAACAGCGAGCCGGCCACCAGCACGTAGTGAAAGTGCGCCACGACATAGTAGGTGTCGTGCACCTGGATATCGATGGGAACGACCGCCAGCAGCAGGCCGGACAGTCCGCCGATGGTGAACACCCAGATGAAGCCGATGGCGAACAGCATCGGCGTTTCCAGGGTCAGGGAACCGTTCCACATGGTCGCGATCCAGTTGAATACCTTGACCCCGGTCGGCACGGCGACCAGCATGGTGGCGTACATGAAGAACAGCTGGGCCGTGACCGGCATGCCGGTGGTGAACATGTGGTGCGCCCAGACGATGAACGACACGATGGCGATGGCGGCCGTGGCGTACACCATCGAGGCGTAGCCGAACAGCGGCTTGCGCGCGAAGGCGGGAATGATGTGCGAAATCATGCCGAAGCCGGGCAGGATCATGATGTACACCTCCGGGTGGCCGAAGAACCAGAAAATGTGCTGGTACATGATCGGATCGCCTCCGCCGGCCGCGTTGAAGAAGGTGGTGCCGAAGTGGCGGTCGGTGAGCAGCATGGTCACCGCGCACGCCAGCACCGGCATGACGGCGATCAAGAGGTAGGCGGTGATCAGCCAGGTCCAGCAGAACATCGGCATCTTCATCAGGCCCATGCCGGGCGCGCGCATGTTGAGGATGGTGGTGATGATGTTGATGGCGCCCATGATCGACGAGGCGCCCATCAGGTGGATGGCAAAGATGGTCAGGTCCATCCCCGCGCCCATTTGCAGCGACAGCGGCGGGTACAGGGTCCAGCCCGACGCGCTGGCGCCGCCGCCCGTGGAGAAGGCCGCCAGCAGCAGCACGGCGGCCGGCGGCAGCAGCCAGAACGAAAAATTGTTCATGCGCGCGAACGCCATGTCGGACGCGCCGATCTGCAAGGGAATCATCCAGTTGGCGAAGCCCACGAAGGCCGGCATGATGGCCCCGAACACCATCACCAGCCCGTGCACGGTGACGAACTGGTTGTACAGCTCCGGATAGAAAAACTGCAGGCCGGGCTGGAACAGTTCGAGCCGGATGAAGAGGGCCAGCACGCCGCCGGCCATGAACATGCCGAGCGAAAACCACAGATACAGCGTGCCGATATCCTTGTGATTGGTTGCGTACAGCCAGCGCCGCCAGCCGTGCGGGCGGGTGTGCTGTTCGTCATGGGCCAGCTCGCCCTGGCCGGGTAGGATCGTCACGCTCATCAGGCTCTCCATGCATCGATGTCACGGATGACTATAGCGAGCGCGCCCCGGCGCACGATTCCCCGGCATGCGGGCTTTGGCGCGGGTCAAGCGGGTGCGTTTTGGAGGGAACTTTTTGAAGCGGGTGACGACCTCGTCTCAGGCGCCCGGTCCCAGGCGCGCCGTGGCGCCCTCGACCACGGTGGCGGAAAACACGCGCCGCTCGGGGCAGCCCGTGCTGGTGCAGATGAGGCCGGTCAGCATCGCGCTGGCGGCCAGGGTCATGGTCTGCACCGGTTGGCGCAGGGTGGTCAGGTTGTAGCTGAGCCAGCCCGCCGGCGCCATGCCGTCGAAGCCAGTCACTGACAACTGGCCCGGCACGTCCAGCCCCAGGTGGTGGCGCGCCGTGTCCAGGCAGCCGATGGCCATGATGTCGTTGCCGCACATGACCGCGTCCGGCAGCCGGCCCAGGCCGGCGATGATTTCGCGCAGGCCGCGCCCGCCGCTGGCGTAGTCGTAGTCGCCGCTGACGACCAGGGGCGCGGGCAGGCCCAGCTCGGCCAGGCGCCCGGCCACGCCGCGCTTGCGGTCCTGCGCGATGGCCGAATCGTGCGGGCCGTCGATCATGGCGAAACGCTTGTGCCCGCCCGCCGCCAGGCGCGACACCAGCAGGCGCGCTCCTTCCACCTGGTCGCACACGACGGCGTTGACGGTACGGTCGCGCAGGGTGCGGTTGAACAGCACGAAGGGAATGCGGCGCCGCTCGAATTCGGCGGCCTGTTCGTGGGTCAGGGTGGCGGCCAGCACCGCGCCGTCGACCTGGTGCTGCCAGACATCGGCCAGGGTGGCGCCGATATCGCCTTCGCGCGCCAGCGAAAACAGCAGCACGCGCATGCCGTGCTGGCCGAATTGCCGGCTCAGCTCGGACAGGATCTGGGGATAGTGCAGGGTCACGATGTCCGACAGCACCACCGCGATCAGGTTGGAGCGGCGCGTGATCAGGCTGCGCGCGGCCGCGTTCGGCGTATAGTCGAGCTCGGCCGCGGCCTGCATGACCCGCGCGAAGGTCGCTTTCGACACGCTCGCGCCCGGCTTGAAGCAGCGCGACACGGCCGACTGCGACACGCCCGCCGCGCTGGCCACGTCATACGAGGTGACCCGGCGCGCTTCGCTATGGATCAGCTCCTTGAGGTCGGCAATGCTCGGATGCAGCGGCGCGGGGGTGTGGGTCATTAATTTCTTCTGGATAACAATCCTTGCTGGACTGCCCAGTGTAGACCCTGGCTTTCTATGTGGCAATACTTTTACTGTAGAGAAATTTGGCAAGGCGGGAATCGGTGCTTTTCAGTTGCTCCACGGCGACAATCCAAGGGGATGCCCGCTTCAGCCGTACTCTGGTATAATATCGCCCCTTAATCTAAAGGGTACCATGGCGAATGCTTGCGGCGTCGATTTCGGAACGTCAAACTCAACAGTAGGCTGGGTCCGCCCCGGTCAGTCGGCTCTGCTCGCCCTCGAGGATGGCAAGGCTACCTTGCCCTCGGTGGTGTTTTTTAACGCCGAGGACGAGGAGGTCAGCTATGGCCGCGCGGCCCTGGCAGGCTATCTTGCCGGCTACGAGGGGCGCCTCATGCGCTCGCTCAAGAGCTTGCTCGGCACGAGCCTGATCGACGGCCAGACCGAGGTCGGCGGGCGCGCCTTGCCGTTCCGCATGCTGCTCTCGCACTTCATCGGCGAGGTCAAGCGCCGTGCCGAACGCGAAGCGGGGCGCAGCTTCAACTCGGCCGTGTTCGGCCGTCCCGTGTTCTTCATCGACGACAGCACGGCCGCCGACCGCCTGGCCGAGGATACCCTGGCCGAGGTGGCGCGTTCGGTCGGCTTCGAGCACGTGGCCTTCCAGTACGAGCCGATCGCGGCCGCCTTCGACTACGAGTCGCAGATCCGGCGCGAGGAACTGGTGCTGATCGCCGACATCGGCGGCGGTACCTCCGACTTTTCGCTGGTGCGCCTGTCGCCCGAACGGGCGCTCAAGGCCGAGCGGCGCGACGATATCCTCGCCACTGGCGGGGTGCACATCGGCGGCACCGACTTCGATAAATACCTGAGCCTGGCGTCGGTGATGCCGCTGCTCGGTTACCAGACCCTGCTCAATAACAATAGCGCGATCCCGTCGAGCTATTTCTTCAACCTGGCGACCTGGCACACCATCAACCTGGCCTACACCAAGAAGGCCGCGGCGCAGCTGGCCGACGTGGCGCGCGACGCCCGCGAGCCGGACAAGCTGGGCCGTCTGCAGCGCCTGATCGAGGAGCGCTCCGGCCACTGGCTGGCGATGCAGGTGGAAGAGGGCAAGATCGCCCTGTCCGACGCGGCCAGCGCCACGCTCGCGCTGGACCGCCTGTCGCCGCCGGTCGACCTGCTGCTGCAGCGCAGCGAGTTCGACGAAGCCATCAGCCACCTGGTCGGCAGCATCGACCAGACCGTTCTGAAACTGCTGGCCGATGCCGGCGTGTCCCCGGATGCGGTCGACACCGTGTTCTTCACCGGCGGCTCGAGCGGCGTGCGCATGTTGCGCGAGCGCATAGGCGCGCTGGTGCCGAACGCGCTCAAGGTCGAAGGCGACCTGTTCGGCAGCATCGGCGCCGGCCTCGCGCTCGACGCCGTGCGCAAGTTCGGTTAGGACGCGCCGTGTTCGAGAAACCGATCGTCATGCTCGATTTCGAGACCACGGGTTTGTCGCCGGCCAGCGGCGACCGCATCACCGAAGTGGCCGCGCTGCGCATCGTCGACGGCCGCGTGACCGAGCGCTATGTGTCGCTGGTCAATTGCGGCGCGCGCATTCCCTACTTTATTTCCCAGCTGACCGGCATTTCGCAGGCCATGGTCGATTCGGCGCCGCCGGTCGAGCACGTGCTGCCGCAACTGCTCGACTTTATCGGCTGCGACGCCCTGTCGGCCCATAACGCCAGCTTCGACGAAAAATTCCTCAAGGCCGAGGCGGAGCGGCTGGGACTGGCGACGGCGCACGAGGGGCTGGTGTGTTCGCTCAAGCTGTCGCGCCGGGTGTTTCCGGGCTTGTCGAGTTACAAGCTGGGCCTGTTGTCTGGCCAATTGGGCATCCGCTTTCGCAGCGCCGCCCACCGCGCCGAGTCCGATGCCGAGGTGGCGGCCGAGGTGCTGATCCACATCGCGCGCCATCTGGGCGACACTTATGGATTCGGTTCGCTCGCGCCCCAGTTGCTTGTGTCGATGAACAAACTGAGCGCGGCCAAGGTGCCCGATTACCTGCGCCAGATGGCCGACGCCGCACTGCTGGCAAAAAAAGTGCCGCAAAGCGCCTGATCGCTTTACAATATTGGCACCATGACCCGCCAGTTCTCCATTCGCATCCTGTTGTCGCTTCTGCTGCTGATGTCGCAGCAGATGGCGACCATGCACGTGATGTCGCATTGGAGCACGGCCTCCGCCGGCGGCCAGGCCCAGGCCGAGGCGCAGCCGCAGCCTGACGGGGAGGGCAGTGCGCTCTCGCGCGCCATCGCCCGCGACCAGAGCTGCGACCAGTGTCTGGCCTTTGCCCAGCTGGCCGGACCGTTGCCCAGCCATGCGCACGGTTTCATCTTCGCCGATGCCGCGCTGGCGCCGGCCGCATCGATTTCCCCCCAGGCGGCGCGCGCGCGCACGCTGAACGCGTTCGAACCGCGCGGACCACCTCAGGCCTGACAGCCATACCCTGTTTCTGTGCATACGTCAGGCCGCGCGCGGCCTGCCCGCGTGCGCCTGTCTGTCACTTTTTGTTTGCCTGAGGTTTTTTACATGAATGTCCAACGTACGCTGCTTGCCAGCGCGATTCTGTCCGCCCTGTCCGCCCTGAACCACGCCAATGCGCAAGTTGCCGCCGCCGCTTCCGCCGCCGCCGATCCCGTCGTACCCAAGGTGATCGTTACCGCCAATCCGTTCGGCAAGTCCGAAGGCGACCAGATTCTGGCGCCCGCCAAGATCCTGTCCGGCGACGAACTGCGCGACAAGCTCGGCTCCTCGCTCGGCGAAACGCTATCGCAGGAACTGGGCGTGTCCGCGTCGGGCTTCGGCGCCGGCGCCTCGCGCCCCATCATCCGCGGGCTGGAAGGCTCGCGCGTGAAGATGCTGGAAAACGGCATGGCGGTGGCCGACGTCTCCGGCCTGTCGAACGACCATGCGGTATCGGCCGACGGCGCCGTGGCGCGCCAGATCGAAATCCTGCGCGGCCCGGCCGCCTTGCTGTACGGCTCGGGCGCTATTGGCGGCCTGGTCAACGTGGTCAACGAACGCATCCCGACCGCGCTCGAAGCCAAACCGGCCGGCCAGTTCGAAACCCGCTACGGCACTGTGGACCGCGGCCGCAGCGCCTCGGGCGCGCTCGATGGCGCGGTCGGCCATATCGGCCTGCACATCGATGGCAATATCCGCCGCGCCGACGACTACAAGATTCCCGACAACCGCGTGCTGGGCGACCCAAGCTCGGCCTCGGGCCGCTTGCCGCAATCGTTCACGCGCCAGGATACGGTCGGCGCCGGCGCCTCGGTCATCGGCGACTGGGGCCATGCCGGTGTGTCGGTGGCCACGCTCAACAACCGCTACGGCATTCCCAGCCTGGAAGGCTCGCAGATCGACCAGTCGCAGATCCGCTACGATGCCGATTCCCTGTTCAAGATGCCGTTTGCCGGCGTCGAGAACATCAGGATCAAGTTCGGCTATACCGATTACGACCATGCCGAACTGGACGACGACAACCATCCGGAAGTGCTGTTCAAGAACCGCGCGCTGGAAACCCGCGCCGAGCTGACCCACGCGCCGCTGGCCGGCTGGCACGGCACCCTGGGCATGCAGACCGAGAATACCCACTTTAGCGCCCTGAGCGCCGAAGGCGGCCCGGACACGGTGCCGGTCACGCACTCGACTTCGAGGGCGGCCTTCCTGGTCGAGGAACGCGAATTCGGCCCGGTGCGGGTCAATGCCGGCGCGCGCCTGGAATCGGTCAAGCGCAAGCCGCTGGGCCACCAGGACCGCAAGTTCGACCTCGGTTCGTATTCGGTGGGCGCGCTGTGGCCGTTCATGCCCGGCTACGCGACCGGTGCAACCGTGTCGGTGGCCCAGCGCGCACCGGCCACCGAGGAACTGTATTCGGGCGGCCCGCACGACGCCACCCAGACCTTCGATATCGGCAACGCCGACTTTAAAAAGGAAACCTCGCGCAATATCGAGCTGTCGCTGCAGAAAGTGTCGGGCCTGGTGCGCTGGAAGGCCAACGTGTTCCAGAACAAGGTCAAGGATTTCATCTACGGCAATATCAGCGGCGCCATGATGGATGAGGAAGGCAATCCGGGCGAGGAACTGCTGCAGCGCATTTACCAGCAGGCCGACGCCAGCATCCGCGGCGCCGAAGCGGAAGTGACCTACAACCAGCACGGCGCCGGCCTGTCCCTGCGCGCCTTTGCCGACACCTCGCGCGGCAAGCTCGATCACGGCGGCAACCTGCCGCTGCAACCGGCCTCGCGCATCGGCGCCGATGTCGGCTATCGCAGCGGCGCCGTGCGTACCGGCATGTCGGTGGTGCGCGCCCAAAGCCAGGACCGGCTCGCCAGTTTCGAGCAGAACGCCACGCCCGGTTATACCCAGCTCAACGCGAATGTGTCGTATACCCAGCATATCGGCAGCGTCGACCTGACCTGGTTCATGATCGCGCGCAATCTGTTGAACGAGGACATCCGCCTGTCGACCTCGGTATTAAAAGAGGTCTCGCCACTGCCCGGCCGAAATTTCCTGTTCGGCGTTCGCACCAAGTTTTAAGCAGGCACAAGCCATAATTTGTTTCAGGCCGAAACCAAACCCCGCTGAGAGCGATCTCAGCGGGGTTTTTTCATGCCGCCTAACGCGCCCACCTGCGGGTCCGCTTGTTCCCAGTCAAACTCCGGCACGCTTGTCCTATTAAAATTTTAGCAATACTTCTCAGGTCGCTTATTGCCTGTTGCAGCCCGATAATCCTGCAGTTTCAACGGCGTTGGCGCCGGAGGATGAAGCATGGACCGCCAGAACACCACCCGCGAGAACTATCAAACCTACATGTGGTTCCGCCAAGCTGCAGAACGCGGCAATGCGTACGCCCAGTTCAACCTGGGTTTGATGTGCAAAAAAGAGCGCGATTACGACAGCGCTTTCACCTGGCTGCGGCTGGCGGCCCAGCAAGGGCTGGCATTCGCCCAGAATCACCTCGGTTCGATGTATTACCACGGCCGCGGCGTCGCCCACAACGATGCCGAGGCCGCGCGCTGGTTCCGCCGCGCGGCCGAACAGGGCGAGGCGTCGGCCCAGCAAAACCTGGGGCTGATGTACCGCAAGGGGAAGGGCGTCGAACAGAACCACGAGCAGGCGCTGGCATGGTTCCAGCGCGCCGCCGAGCAGGGATCGGCCAGCGCCCAGACCCTGCTGGCCGAATGCTACCTTGCCGGGCAGGGCGCGCCGGTCAGTTATGAGCAGGCCATGAACTGGTTCCGCAAGGCGGCCCTGCAAAGCGACGCCGTGGCCCAGCTCAACCTCGGTCTGATGTTCAAGCGCGGCCAGGGCGTGGATGCCAGCGACGAACAGGCGCTGTGCTGGTTCCGCCAGTCCGCAGCCCAAGGCAACCCGATGGCCCAGCGCCACGTGGGCGTGGCCTATGCCGACGGCGTGGGCGTGCGCGCCGATCCCTTGCGCGCCGTGGCCTGGCTGCAGCGCGCGGCCGAGCAGGGCGACCGCGACGCCCAGTTCAACCTGGGCGTGATGCTGGCCAACGGCCAGGGCGCCGAGCAGGATGAACACCGCGCGCTGCAGTGGTACGCGCGCGCGGCCGAACAGGGTCACGTGCTGGCGCAATACAATCTGGGCAGCATGTACGCCAACGGGCGCGGTACCCCGCGCGACGAGTACCGCGCGCTCGAATGGTACCGGCGCGCCGCCGAACAGGGCGCGGCCAACGCCCAGTTCAACCTCGGCGTGATCTACGCCAGCGGCCAGGGCGTGCCGCGCGACGACAGCCAGGCCGCGCACTGGTACCGCACCGCGGCCGAGCAGGGCGACGCCAGCGCCCAGAACAACCTGGGCGTCATGTACGCCAACGGCCAGGGCGTGCCGCAGGATGATGCGATGGCCGTCTACTGGTACAGCCAGGCAGCCGAGCAGGGCCACGCGCTGGCCCAGTACAACCTGGGCGGTATGTACAACAGCGGGCGCGGCGTGGCGCGCGACGCCGTGCGCTCCTACATGTGGATGCTGCTCGCGGCCGACGCCGGCGACGAAACGGCCAACGCCAACAAGGCCATCGTGGCGCGCCGCCTCACCCCGGCCGAGATCGGCTCGGCGGTGGACCAGTCGCGCCTGTGGCTGATCGCCCACGCCGGCCTGGGCAAGGGCGTGCGCGGCGCGGCGTAAGCGGCCCGCGCCCGGCAGGGCGGGACCGTGTTCATTCTATTAACGTGCCGCCGCACCGGTTGATGCCGCGCCGAAATCCCAAGACCTGCAAGTCTCCTGACTCGGTTGAAAGTTCTGCTCGGAACTTTCTTCCAGACGCTACAATAGGCTCACCGACAGGCTCGCCGAAAGGCTTGTACTGCCCCGCGTGCCTGCGGGATTTCTGTCCACCTTGGATGCGCGCCCATGAAACCATTACTTCGTCTGATCAGCTGTGCCGGGATGTCGCTGGCCAGCGCCGCCGCTGCCGCCACCGCCATTACGGTGCAGGTCAATGACAGCAGCGGCAAGCCGCTGGCCGACGTGGTGGTGGCGGCCGAGCCGGACGGCGGCGCGGCCGTCCCAAAGACGCTCAAGGCGGCCGAGATCGAGCAGCGCGGCCTGCGCTTCCTGCCGCTGGTATCGGTGATCCAGACCGGCAGCCGTGTCTCGTTCCCGAACTACGACAAGGTCAAGCACCATATCTACTCCTTCTCGCCCGCCAAGAAATTCGACCAGAAGCTGTACTCCGGCGTGGCGGCCACGCCACAGGTGTTCGACAAGGCCGGCATCGTCGTTTTGGGCTGCAATATCCACGACCGCATGCTCGCTTACATCAAGGTGGTCGACACCCCGTTCTTCGCCAAGACCGACGCCGCCGGCGTGGCCCGCATCGAGGTCCCCGCGGCCGGTAAATACACGCTCTCGTCCTGGCACTTCAACATGGCCGGCGCCGCCGTCGAGCAAGCCGTCGCGGTCAAGCCGGGCGAGGGCGCCACCGCCGCCAGCGTCAAACTCACCATGAAGCCGCCCGCGCCGGACGCCGACTCGCCGGGTGCCGGTGCGTCTTACTAGCATGATGCTGCGTTTCAACAGCCTGGAAGGGCGCATCGTCACCCTGTTCCTGGTGCTGATCGTGGCGGTGCAGGCGATCGGCCTGGTGGTGATCGAGCAAGGCATCAATGCCAACGCGCGCTCGAGCATCGCCACCGAACTGGTCAACGGCGAAAAAGTCTTCCGCAAGCTGATGGAGCAGAACGCCCAGAAGCAGCGCTTCAGCGCCCAGGTGCTGGCGCGCGACACCGCCTTCGTGCAAGCCATCGGCAACGGCGACGAGGACGACCGCGCCACCATCGCCTCGGCGCTGGTCAACAGCGGGCGCCGCGCGCGCGCCGACCTGACCATGCTGATCGATGGCGAACGCCGCGTCACCGTCGAAAACGGCATCGTCAAGAACGGCTCGCTCGAAAAGCTGGTCCTCGGCCTGCTCGACCAGGCCGAGCAGAACGATGGCGCCAGCGCGGTCGCCATTGTCGACCAGCGCCCGGTGCAGGTGGTGATCATGCCGGTCAAGGCGCCGGTCACCATCGCCTGGGTGGTGATGGGTTTCGTGCTCGACCGCCAGCTGGTGCTCGACATGCGCCAGCTCTCGCAGCTGGAAGTGGCGATCTTCACGCGCCAGCCGGACGGCCCGTGGACGCCGTTCGAGTCGACCCTGCCCGCCGCGGCCATGCCGGCCGTGGCGCGCGCGCTGCAGGCGCTGCCCGAGAACCTGGCGCGCCCGTTCGATCTCGACGCCGGCGGCATTCGCTACAGCGCGCGCCTGCTGCCGCTCGGCCTCGAGGGCGGACGCCACGCCGACGTGGTGCTGGCGCGCTCGATCGACGACGCCACCGCCGAATACACCAGCCTGCAGCGCACCCTGATGATCCTCACCATCGTCGCCACCCTGGTCGCCTGCGGGGTGGCGGTGATCACCGCGATGCGCATCGCGCAGCCGCTGCGCCACCTGGCCGGCACCGCGCGGCGCATGGAACTGGGCGACTACGACGGCCGCATCGACCTCGCACGCAAGGATGAAATCGGGGCCCTGGCCAAGGCCTTCGCCGGCATGCGCGACGGGATCGCCAAGCGCGAACAGGAAATCCGCCGTCTGGCCTACTGGGATTCGCTGACCGACCTGCCCAACCGCGCCCAGTTCGTGCTGCAGCTGGGCGAGGCGCTGGCCGAGGCGCGCCAGCGCGAGCACGTAGTGTTCGTGCTGATGATGGACCTGGACCGCTTCAAGCACGTCAACGACGTCATGGGCCACGCTTTCGGCGACGTCCTGCTGCAAAAGGTGGCCGAGCGCCTGCGCGCGCTGCTCGGCGAGACCCAGCCGCAAGCCTGCCTGGCGCGCCTGGGCGGCGACGAATTCGTGGTGCTGCTGCCGGCGTCCTCGATCGACCATGCGCACAAGGTCGCCGCGGGCATCCTGCGCGCGCTCGAAGCGCCGCTCTCGCTGGAAGACCAGACGGTCGACATCGGCGCCGGTCTCGGCATGGCCGCCTTTCCGATCAACGGCGCCGATCCCGAGTCGCTGCTGTCGATGGCCGAAGTGGCGATGTACGCCGCCAAGCAGCGCAACGACGGCGCCGTGGCCTACGACGCCGCCATGGACAAGTCCAGCGCCAAGTCCCTGAGCCTGCTCACGGAACTGCGCAACGCCATCGAGCGCAACGAATTCCGCCTGCACGTGCAGCCCAAGATCCGGCTCGATACCGGCGAAGTGGTGGGCGTGGAGTCGCTGGTGCGCTGGGCCCATCCGGAGCGCGGCAACGTGTTCCCGGACGAGTTCATTCCGTTCGCCGAGCAGACCGGCTTTATCCGCGTGCTCACGCGCTGGGTGCTGGACCAGTCGGGGGCGCTGTGCAGCCAGTTGCAGCGGCAGGGCATCCATCTGAAAATCTCGGTCAACCTGTCCACGCGCGACCTGCTCGACCAGGACCTGCCGGCCAAGTTCAGGGACATTCTCACGCGCCACCAGCTGGCGGCCGGCTCGTTCTGCCTCGAAATCACCGAGAGCGCGATCATGGACGACCCGGTGCGCGCCCAGCAGACGCTCGAGCGCCTGCACGCCATGGGCGTCGATTTGTCGATCGACGACTTCGGCACCGGCTACTCGTCGCTCGCCTACCTCAAGCGCCTGCCGGTCGATGAACTCAAGATCGACAAGTCGTTCGTGCTGAACATGGAAAACGATATCGGCGACACCAAGATCGTGCGCTCGACCATCGACCTGGGTCACAACATGGGCTTGCGCGTGGTGGCCGAGGGCATCGAGAGCGAGGCCGTATGGCGCCTGCTGGCCGCGCTCGGCTGCGACCAGGGCCAGGGCTACTTCATGAGCCGCCCGATCGCGGCCGACAAGCTGGTTGGCTGGATCGCCGCCTGGACCCCGCCGGCCAGGTCGGCGCTGCCGTATTCGGATACGGTCGGTTCGGCCTGATTCGCCCGCTGTGATGCGCGGCCGGTCATCGCCACGGCCCGGATTTCGCGCTATTATCGTCCCCGGCAAAGTTGCCCATCCCATCAAGAGACAGAACCATGCAAATGAGACATGCAGTCCTCGTCGCCAGCCTGCTCGCCGCATTCGGCGGCCAGGCTCTGGCCCAGGCCCCGACCCCGGCTTGCGCACCCGGCGGCACGCCAACGACCTATCCGGTCACGAAAAAAGTCGAGCAGCAGGATATGTATCACGGCACCAGCATCGCCGACCCGTACCGCTGGCTCGAAGACGCCAACAGCGCCGAGACCAAGGAGTGGGTCGACGCCCAGAACAAGGTCACCCAGTCCTACCTCGGCCAGATCGGCGAGCGCGCGGCCATCAAGGAGCGCCTGACCAAGCTGTGGAACTACGAGCGCTACAGCGTGCCGTACAAGGAAAGCGGGCGCTATTTCTACAGCCGCAATAACGGCTTGCAGAACCAGGCGGTGCTGTTCACGATGAAGTCGCTGAGCGACGAGCCGCGCCTGCTGCTGGACCCGAACACCCTGGCCGCCGACGGCACCGTGGCCCTGGCCGGAACCGCAGTGAGCCCGGACGGCAAATACCTCGCCTACGGCACCGCCGCATCGGGCTCCGACTGGAACGAGTGGAAGGTGCGCGACATCGACACCGGCAAGGACCTGGACGACCATCTGAAGTGGGTCAAGTTCTCCGGCGCCTCCTGGACCAAGGATGGCAAGGGCTTCTTCTACAGCCGCTACGACGCGCCGGAAGAAGCGGCCAAGCTGGCCGGCATCAACTACTTCCAGAAGCTGTACTACCACAAGGTCGGCACCCCGCAGAGCGAAGACACCCTGGTCTACGACCGTCCGGACGAAAAGGAATGGGGCTTCGGCGGCGAGGTGAGTAACGACGGCAAATACCTGATCATCACCGCCTACAAGGGCTCCGCGCAGAAATCTCGCATGTTCTACAAGGACCTGACCAAGCCGGGTTCCAAGGTCGTGCCGCTGATTGACAATTTCGAGGCCTTTTACAACTTCATCGACAACGATGGCCCGGTGTTCTACTTCAGTACCGACAAGAACGCCACGCGTTCGCGCCTGATCGCCATCGACATCCGCAAGCCGGCCGAGAAGCAGTGGAAAGAGATCATCCCCGAGACCGCGCACACCCTGGTCGGCGTCTCGCTGGTGAACAACCAGTTCATCGCCGAGTACCTGGCCGACGCGCGCAGCGTGGTCAAGGTCATGGACCGCAAGGGCAAGCTGGTACGCGACATCGCGTTGCCGGGTATCGGCTCGGTGTCCGGCTTTGACGGCAAGCGTGGCGACAGCGAGACCTTCTACTCGTTCACCGGCTTCACCAACCCGACCACCACCTACCGCCTGGACATGAAAACCGGCGTGAGCACGGTGTTCCGCAAGCCGATCGTGGACTTCGATCCGAACGCCTACGAAACGCGCCAGCAGTTTTACACGAGCCGCGATGGCACCAAGGTGCCGATGTTCATCGTCTCAAAAAAGGGCCTCAAGCTCGATGGCAGCAATCCGACCTACCTGTACGGCTACGGCGGCTTTAACGTCTCGCTGACCCCGAGCTTCTCGACGGCCAACCTGGCGTGGATGGAAATGGGCGGCGTGTACGTGGTGGCCAACCTGCGCGGCGGCGGCGAATACGGCCAAGGCTGGCACACGGCGGGCACCAAGCTGCAAAAGCAGAACGTGTTCGACGACTTCATCGGCGCGGCCGAGTGGCTGGTGGCGAACAAGGTGACCTCGCCGGCGAAGCTGGCCATCGGTGGCGGCAGCAATGGCGGCCTGCTGGTCGGTGCGGCGATGACGCAGCGTCCGGAACTGTTCGCGGCGGCTATTCCGCAGGTGGGCGTGCTCGATATGCTGCGCTTCCATAAATTCACGATCGGCTGGGCGTGGATTTCGGATTACGGTTCGTCCGACAATGCGGATGAATTCAAGGCGCTGGTGAAGTATTCGCCCCTGCATAACCTGAAGGCGGGATCGTGCTACCCGGCGACCATGATCACCACGGCCGACCATGACGACCGCGTGGTGCCGGCGCACAGCTTCAAGTTCGCGGCGGCGGCGCAGGCAGCCCAGGCAGGCGCGGCGCCGATCCTGATCCGCATCGATGTGAAGGCGGGCCATGGCGCCGGCAAGCCGACCACCAAGATGATCGAGGAAGTGGCCGACCGTTGGGGCTTCCTGAGCCGCGCCTTGCGCATGAACGAGCCGGCCAAGGTGGCGGCGCAGTAAACCCGTCGTCCCCTCGCCGTGCTGGTGGCGGCGAGGGGATCGGCCTTAGAAGTCGCGCTTGATCGTGTGGCTCTTGAAGGAACCACTTAGTTCTTCCACGCTGACCACGGCATACACCTCATCCTGGCCCCAGTCTTCGTTCAGCTCGCTGGCCGGGACGATGGCCGACAGCGAGAAACTCCCGTCCACTCCGACGCGGTCGATGCCGGGTCCGCCGACGCCGAACAGCGTGTCGTCGAACCATTCATCGTCGCCGCGAATCCGGCCTCCGGATAAAACAAGCGCGCCGGACGCTGTTTTTATGCCCGCTCAATGCGTGCAGGCGGGCGGTCCGGCCGCACATGAAATCAGGCAAGGTATCGACATCCGCCACTCAGTGTTCCGCCCCACGGTGCTTGCCGCTGCCGTTACCCCATCCGCGCCAATCCGATGCACAGTGACCTCCACTTCACAGCAAAGGACCGTCATGCAGCTCGCCCACGCCCGACCCAACATCGCCCTGTACGTTGCCGCCTTCCTGGCCGCCGCCATGCTGCTGGCCGGTCCGATCCTGCAGCCCGCGGGTTACCACGCCTTCGCCGACGAGCGCCCGCTCTCGGGCCTGGCCAACGCCGCCGATGTGCTGTCCAACCTTGGTTTCCTGGTCATCGGCTTGTTCGGCCTGCTGCACGTGCGCCCCGCGCGGGCCGCCCACACCATGTTCTTCGTCGCGATCGTGCTGACCGGCGTCGGCTCCTCCTGGTATCACCTGGCCCCTGACGACACACGCCTGATCTGGGACCGCCTGCCGATCGCGCTGGCCTGCGTGTCGCTGCTCGCCGCCGCGCTGGACGATGCCTTCCCCGCGCGCTTCGCGCCGCTGCCCACCCTGGCCGTGCTGTGCGGCTTGGGAGCGGCCAGTGTGTTCTGGTGGTCGGCCACCGGCAACCTCGGCCCTTACCTGCTGATCCAGCTGGCCCCGCTGGTGCTGGTGCCGCTGCTGCAGTGGCAGACTGGCGCCGCGCCCGCGCAGCGGCGGGCGTTTGGTGTCGCCATCGGCCTGTACGTGCTCGCCAAGCTGTGCGAACTGGCCGATGGCGCCATCCTGAACGCCATCCACGCCGTCAGCGGCCACACGCTCAAGCACCTGCTGGCCGCGCTGGCGGCCCTGGTCCTGACCCGCATGATCGCGGCAAGGCACTGATTTTCCACGCAAAATTGTAAAGTCCGGCGTCGCTGTCGGGCTTTGACGCACGATAAGCGAGCTCTTCTATTGGCGGTTCACACTGCGCTGTGTACCCCACCCATGAGGAGCACCCATAATGAAAACCGACGATTCCGGACGCAAGCAAGCGTCAAGGCAGCCCGAGGCCAAGAGTCCGCCGCCGCCCATCGTGCCGGAAGAGCGCGCCAGGTTCCGCGCGCTGGTGATGACCAACCCCAATTACTTCGGCAACATCCAGGCGAGCCCGTTTCCACCGGTCCTCAACATCAAGCTCAACACCACCTACGAGCGCCTGGCCTGCGTCGGATTCCAGCCGCAGTTTAACCGGCTCGACGCGGTGGTCTACATTTTCCAGCCGAACGGTTACGGCGGCGGCATCTGTTCGTCCGGCTCGCAGGAATACGTGCGCTTTTATCTGTCGAGCGACGACGGCGCAAGCTGGCAGGATGCCGGCCTGACCAGCTTTTTCGCGTTCGATATTCCCGAAGGGAGCACCGGGCGCCGCCGCCTGGAATACGCGGTGACCCTGCGCATCGACCCGGCCAAGCGCTTCTGCTTTCTCGACAATACCTGGCTGGTGCGCGCGATTTTGGCGTGGAACGTGCCGCCGCCGCCGGACACGCCCAATTTCGTGCCGGTCTGGGGCAATATCCACAACACCCACATCCGGGTCGATCCGCTGCGCACCATCCTGATCGAGGATCTGCTCCAGCATGCCGGGCTGTCGCTGCCGCCGGTGCTCGCCGAAATGATCGACGCCAAACAGGAAGTGAAGATCAGCCCGCCGAAAGTACTCGGTACGCGCGAATTGCAAGCCTTGTACAAGGGCCGCGACGTCGAGCCGCACCGCTACGCGCTCGGCGAGCTGCACGACCTGGTCAGCCAGCCCGAACTGACCGATGTCCTGATGGCGCCGGGTTTCACGGGCGTGCTGACCGAGCTCGACGTCGACATCGCCGACACCCTGTTCCCCGCGCAAAGCAGCACCCGCTACGAGCAGCTCGAATGCATTGGCCTCAATTACGAGCAGGACACGCTGGTCGGCGTCCTGCGTATCAAGCTGCCGAACGGCTACTCCGGCGGCCCGTGCACGGCCGGCAGCAAGGAGTTCGTTACCTTCTGGGGCGACTTCAAGGATGACGGCACGTTCGCGACCTGTCTTGGCACCACCTCGGTCACCGTGCACGATATCGGGCGCATGCCGCGCGAGGGACTTGAATACTCGGTGTTCCTGCCGGTCGACCTGGACCGCTATCGCCGCACCTGCCAGGAAGGGCCGGTGCTGGTGCCGATCCGCGCCACCCTGTCGTGGCAGGTGGGCGCGCCGTGCGACAATCCCGACTACATTCCCGTTTGGGGCAACCGGCTCGACACGCTGGTGCATGTCCGCGCGGGCAGGGGGCCGGCGCCGACCGGTCGCCAGCCGATCATCGACACCATCGGCAGCATGGCGCTGACCGACATCGACGGCGCCGGCTACGCCAGCGGCCCGGCGCAACTGGCCGGCTTTACAGCGGTGCAAAGTCCGTTTGGGGGCGAAGTCGTCATTACTGGCCATATCGCCAACCCGACCGATATCAGCAGCGGTGCCGGCCCCCTGAAGTACCGCGTCATCGTCAACGGCGGGAACGGCGACCAGTTGCTTGCCAACACCTTTCCGCTGGCGCGCAGCCAGTTGCTCGATGGAGTATGGAGTTTCCTGCCGACGATCCCGCAGGCGGTCGACGCGGCCGGTTTCTATACTTATCAGGAAGACCGCACGGGCGCGCCCGGCAATGCCGAGATCTTTGTGCTGGGGAATGTACTGGCGCGCTGGGATACTGCCGGCAAGACCGGCGCGTGGCAGGTGCGGATGGAAGTCAAGGATGCCGCCAATGTGGTGTATGCGGGTAATCCCTCAATCGTGCGCCTGGACAACGCCGGGCCGCGAATTCCGGCCGGAAGTTTCAAAATAACAACGGAAACAAGCAGCTGTGCCGATTTCGTCATCGGTGACGTTATCGAAGGCACGTATCAGGTCAGCGGCCAGCATTTCAGCAGCCTGAGTGTGTCGGTGCAGCCCGCGCTGGGCGGCAACTTCACGGCGCCGCTGCCGCTGCCGCGTACCTACCCGGCGGTGCCGACCACGGGCGAAGGCGGCGTGTGGCGTCTCGACACGAGCGGCATGCCCAGGTGCGGCTATGTGATCCGCCTGGGCGCGAGCGACCGCACCATCGTCGACAGCGGCTATGTTGGCTGGGGCGCGGAAGCGTTCGTGGGCCTTTGTTTGAAGCTGGCCACGGCGTAGGCTGTTGAAAGGGATGGCTGGCCCTGACCGCAAACTTCGAAACCGTCATTCCCGCCTGCGCGGGAATGACCACCATGTCAGCGGTGCACCACCACCAGCAAAGCCTTGGCCTCGGTCTTGCCGGCGTTGCGGATCACGTGATTCTGGTCGGCCGGGTAACGCGCCGTGCCGCCCAGCTTGATTTTCTTCTTGTCGCTGCCCACTTCCAGTTCCATGGTGCCGTGCAGCACCGTCATATGCTCGCTGGTGCCCGGATCGTGGGCCTGCGACGCCAGTTCGCCGCCCGGCGCCAGGGTCAGCTCATACCACTCGTACTTTCCAGCAAGATCCATCGGTCCCAGGATGCGCAGCACGTAGCCGGCATGGGTGCCGGGCAGGGTCGGCGTTTCGTGGGCGTCGAGCACGCGGATGGTCTCGACCGGGCGCGTTTCGGCCGACAGCAGCTCGCCGATGGCCACGCCCAGGGCGTTGGCCAAACGCCACGTGATCGCAATCGTGGGGTTCGCCTTCTCCCTTTCGATTTGCGATAACATGGATTTCGACACGCCGGCGATCCGGGACAAGTCCTCCAGGGTCAGGCCGCGCGCCAGCCGCAAACGCTGCAAGGTGGCGCCTACTTCAGGTGGAGAATTGGTCGATACAGGTGGTTTCATCAAGTTTTCGTAACAGTGTTCAAACAAAAAATTTCCATACATATAAGCAAACCGAGGCTTGCCAAGTTCACTCGGCTTGGGTAGTATCCATTATATTGAATTTGTGTTCGACATAACGGAATTTCACGGCGCGGTTGAAGTCGTGCGCTCCGGAACACGGTACAGCATAGTCCAACAGTCGGTCAAGCCGGCAACCACATGACGAGGAATAATGATGAGCGAGCAAGCGAAGAGTGCGTTTTTCAGCGGCCTGCAGCAAAACCTGGACACGCTGCGCGAACAGGGCCTGTACAAGCCGGAACGCGTGCTGGCGTCGCGCCAGGGCGCCGAAGTGGTGGCCGACGATGGCCGCACGCTGATTAATATGTGCGCCAACAATTACCTCGGCCTGTCGGGCGACCTGCAAACGCAGCAGGCGTCGATCGACGCCACCGAAAAGTACGGCTACGGCCTGTCGTCGGTGCGCTTCATCTGCGGCACCCAGACCGTGCACAAGGAACTCGAAAAAGCGATCTCGCAGTTCCTGGGCACTGAAGACACGATTTTGTACGCGGCCGCTTTCGACGCCAACGGCGGTGTGTTCGAGCCGCTGTTCGACGAGAACGACGCCATTATTTCCGACGCGCTCAATCACGCCTCGATCATCGACGGCATCCGCCTGTGCAAGGCGGGCCGCTACCGCTACCAGCACAACGACATGGCCGACCTCGAAGTGCAGCTGCAGGCAGCGATTGCCGCCGGCAAGCGCCACAAGGTCATCGTCACCGACGGCGTGTTCTCGATGGACGGCACCATCGCCCAATTGGACAAGATCTGCGACCTGGCCGACAAATACGGCGCGCTGGTGATGATCGACGAATGCCATGCCTCCGGCTTCATGGGCAAGACCGGGCGCGGTACGCACGAACACCACAACGTCATGGGCCGCATCGACATCATCACCGGCACCCTGGGCAAGGCTCTGGGCGGCGCGATGGGCGGCTTTACCGCCGCGCGCAAGGAAGTGATCGACACGCTGCGCCAGAAATCGCGTCCGTATCTGTTCTCGAACACGCTGGCGCCATCGATTGCCGGCGCCTCGCTGTCGGTGCTGGAGCGGATCTCGACGTCGACCGAACTGCGCGACCGCCTGCACGAAAACACTGCCTACTTCCGCAAGGAGATCGAGCGCATCGGCTTCACCATCAAGCCGGGCACGCACCCGGTGGTGCCGGTGATGCTGTTCGAGGCGCCCGTGGCGCAGCGCTTCGCGGCGCGCATGTACGAACTGGGCGTGCTGCTGAGCGGCTTCTTTTACCCGGTGGTGCCGATGGGGCAGGCGCGGGTGAGGGTGCAGCTGTCGGCCGCGCACACGCGCGAACAGCTCGACACGGTATTGAAAGCATTCGAACAGGCCGGGCGCGAGCTGGGCATTCTCAAGAATCAAGAACACTAATAAAACGGAATCAAGCACATGGAACGCATTCTTATTATCGGCGCGAACGGCCAGATTGGCAGTGAACTGGTCGGCGCGCTGGCGCAGCAGCATGGCGCCGGCAACGTCATTGCCTCGGACATCGGCGCGAACAACGTGTACAAGGCGGCGCGCTACACCCAGCTCGACGTGCTCGATAAAGCGCGCCTGACGGCCCTGGTGGCCGACGAAGGCATCACCCAGGTCTACCAGCTGGCGGCGCTGCTCTCGGCCACCGGCGAACAGGCCCCGCTCAAGGCGTGGACCCTGAACATGGACGGCTTGCTCAACATCCTGGAAGTGGCGCGCGAACGCGGCAAAGCGGGCAAGCCGCTGCGCGTGTTCTGGCCATCGTCGATCGCCGCCTTCGGCCCGAACACGCCGCCCCAGGCCACGCCGCAATTCACAGTGATGGACCCGACCACCATCTACGGCATCAGTAAACTCGCCGGCGAGCGCCTGTGCGAGTACTACTTCACCAAATACGGCGTGGACGTGCGCAGCATCCGCTACCCGGGCATCATCAGCTACAAGTCGCCTCCGGGCGGCGGCACCACCGACTACGCGATCGCGATCTTCCACGCGGCCCTGCGCGGCGAACGCTACGAATGCTTCCTCGGCCCCGATACCACGCTGCCGATGATCTACATGCCCGACGCAATCCGCGCCACCATCGAATTGATGGATGCCCCATCTAGACAAATCGCAGTGCGTTCTGCCTATAATGTGGCCGGCGTATCGTTCAATCCGGGCGAACTGGCGGCAGCAATCCGGCGCGCCTTGCCGGCCTTCGAGATCGGCTACAAGCCGGACAGCCGCCAGGCGATTGCCGCCAGCTGGCCGCAAAGCCTGGACGACAGCGTGGCCACGGCCGACTGGGGCTGGAAGGCGCAGGTAGGCATCGACCAGCTGGTGGCCGACATGCTGGCCAATATCGACGTCAGCCTCACCAAGGCTGCCTGATTCGTTTCACCGACACACACCACATAAAAAACATAAAAGAGGCAACTGATGGACATGAGCGTATTCGACCTATTCAAGATCGGCATCGGGCCGTCGAGTTCCCACACCGTGGGGCCGATGGTGGCGGCGCGGCGTTTCCTGGTCGAATGCGGTCCGCTGGATCGTGCGGTGGGGGTCGAGGCGGCGCTGTATGGCTCGCTGGCCCTGACGGGCGTCGGCCACGCGACCGACAAGGCGGTCATCCTGGGCCTGATGGGCGAAACGCCGCAGGGCGTGGACCCGGAGCGGGTCGAAGACATGCTGGCCGAAGCCGAACTCGATGGCGTGATCAAACTGCTGGGCACCCAGGAAGTGCCGTTTTCGGTCCGCACCGGCCTAATTTGGCACAAGAGCTCTTCGCTGCCGGAACACCCGAACGGCATGCGCTTCACGCTCAAGCTCGATGACGGCAGCGTCATCGAACGGATTTTCTACTCGGTCGGGGGCGGCTTCATTCACGCCGCCGGCGAATCGCAGGCGCGCCAGAGCAATGGCGAGAGCACCGCGCCGATTCCCTACAGTTTCGACACGATGGACCAGTTGCTGGCGCACGGCCGCGCCACCGGCCTGACGATCCCGCAAATGCTGCGCGCGAACGAATGCGCGCGCATGGATGGCGCGGTGCTCGATGCCGGCATCGACAAGATCTGGCACGTGATGCGCGACTGTATCGCGCATGGCCTGGTGACGGGCGGGCAGCTGCCCGGTGGCCTGAACGTCAAGCGCCGTGCGGCCAACCTGTGGAAGCAGGCGCAGGATGCGCTCAATGGCGACAATCGTGCCAACGACCTGCCGCACGATGCGCTGCACCTGGTCAGTCTGTACGCGATGGCGGTCAACGAAGAAAACGCCGCCGGCGGACGCGTGGTGACGGCGCCGACCAACGGCGCGGCCGGCATCATTCCGGCGGTGCTGCGCTACTATGCGGAGGATTGCCGTCCGAGCGATCCGGTGCGCGGAGTGCGCGACTTCATGCTCACGTCGGCCGCCATCGGCATGCTGTGCAAGAAGAACGCCTCGATCTCGGGCGCCGAAATCGGCTGCCAGGGCGAAGTGGGCGTGGCTTGCGCCATGGCCGCGGCCGGACTGGTGGCGGCGCTGGGCGGCACCAATGAGCAGATCGAGAACGCGGCCGAAATCGGCATCGAACATCACCTCGGCATGACGTGCGACCCGATTGGTGGGCTGGTGCAGATTCCGTGCATCGAGCGTAACGGCATGGGTGCGATCAAGGCGATCACCGCGGCCTCGCTGGCGCTGCGCGGCGACGGCACGCACTTCGTCAGTCTGGACGACGTGATCGAAACCATGCGCCAGACCGGCGCCGACATGCAGGACAAGTACAAGGAAACCTCGCTCGGCGGGCTGGCGATCCACGTGGTGACGGTCAACCACGCGGCCTGCTAAGGGCGCATGAGCGCTTCCTTCGATGCGCTGGCCTTTTCGACCGGCATTGCCTTGCCGCCGGCGCTGCGCCGGCTGATCGAGTCGGGTCGGGCGAGCCGGGACGATCCCGAGCAGATGGCGTTGCTGGCGATTTATGACTTTCACTGGCTGTCGGCGCAGCGCGCCGGCGAAGTGATCGGCGAGTGGCTCAATCCCGCCAAGCAGAAAGGCAATGTGTTTCTGCCGTTTGCCCGCTCCGGCGCGGGCGATGCCTACTGCCTGGTGCGCTTGCACAGCGGGGAGGAGGGCGTGTGCATGGTGTGGCATGATTCAGGGGCGTCGCACCTGCATTTCAGCAGCTTCGACCGCTTCGTCACGGGCCAGTACGTGGCCGCGTTCGCCAACCTGACGGAACTTGACGAGGAGGCCGGCGACGATCCGGACGGATATGTACGGGCCGACGTCGCCCGGGTGATCGATCTGCTCGAACCCGCGCTTCAGGATCTGCTGCGCGCCTGCCTGGCCAAGCCGCTAATGGAGCGGCCCTACAAGCTGGGCTACCGGGCGCGTCCGGACATGGTGCTGTCGTGGATCAGCCAGGACGAGGAGGAGGCGCTGTGGGCCCAGGTCGGCAATGCCAACCCTGTTTCGTTCGACGTGGTTGCGCGCTGGGAAGAGTAGATCCATTCGAAGGGCGTCTTGATGACTTTTTCCAGCAGCAGTTTCACCTGCCGTCTTCAAACATGGATTCGATCTCACTTTTTCCCATTGTGTCGAAATCCTCCGGGATGTTCACGTGCCCCGTCATAAAGCCCAATCGCCTGACCGAACCGGTAGCCTGCGCATCGAGTGCCATGACTTTGACCATCGGTTTCCCGGCCATCGAAATAATAAACGTTTCCCCCTTCGCAGCCTCTTCCACTAAAGTGGACAGATGTGTCTTTGCGTCATGAATGTTGACCGTTTTCATTCAAAACTCCTTCTTGTCGGTTCAGCCAGTTTAGCGAAGTTACGCTCGCTTGCAAGCCGCACGCTGCAGCAGATCCGTGTCGCAGCCGGCAATCAGGATCTCTCAGGCGCGGACATCAGCTGCTCAGGACGCATTAGCGGCTCGTTTGAGCCGCTTTCCGACACTCCCGCAGGCATCACCCTGCAACCTGTGCCCGCTCGCCAGGCCTATTCCATCCTGAGCACGCCATCGTCAACGAGCACACCCTGGCTGCCGCTTGCCGCGTCCGACCGGCCCTGGTTGTCGTAATCGACGACCTCCCGGTTCGTCATCGCATCCAGATGCCAGATCCGGATGTGCAGGCGGTGTTTGCCATCTGCCCGGTTCGGGCCGGCCACCGCCGTGAGCGCGAACTGGTAATTCCCGGTGCCATTCACCGTGCCGCCGCCACGGTACTCGATCCTCGCCCTGTTCACCGCCACCGAATCGAAGCGGGTACTCTCGAACTTGAGATGGGCGGTGCTGAAACGCAGAAGTGCCTTGCCCTGCGCCCGGCGTCCGTCGTTCTGGTATTCGGAAAAGAATGCGAACGTCGCGCGCCCGAAGTGGCTCCTGCTGGACGTGACGGCCCCGGGTGGGGAGATGAACCCGCCTTCGCCGCTGACGTAGGCGCCTGGTCCGCGTACGACCACGGTGCGCTGGACGGTCGCGCTCTTTGCGCTGCTGTCGGTGATAGTGAGCTTCAACGTGTAGACGCCTGTGGCGCGGTACGTGTGCTGGCCGCTCACGACGCCGGCGCCGTTTCTTTCGACGACGGTGCCCGTCTCGTCCTTGCTGCCATCGCCCCATGACCAGGTGGCCCTGTGGGTGTCGCCCAGGTCGGCGTCCACGAAGCTGGCGAACATCGGCAGGGGCCTGTTGACCCGCGCTGCGCCGCGCAGCTGGATCGGACCTACCGTGGGGGCAACATGGGTGGCGGCTTTCGGCACCAGCAGGACCAGCCCGGCATTCGAATCGGCGACAATTGCGCCGTTGTCGGAGATGGCGCGGGCGGCCGTCAGCGAGAAGCCCGGCGGCGCCAGCGCAATGCGCGTGTTCAGGTCGACCAGGCCCCCGGCGCTCGTCCACACGAACGCGCGGCCGCCGCCATCGCGCGCTTCGGCTGTTCCCACAACCTGGCCGGCCTGATTGATGTCGTACGCATTGGAATTACGGCCGCCGAATGTGCCCAGCTCTTTCATGCCGCCCGGCCTGGTCCAGGCAAAGGCACGGAAAGGGCCGTCGACGAAGCGAATGCCGCCGACGACCGTGTCCCGATCATTCATGGCGATCGTAAAGGCGTCGGCATCGGCGCGCTGCGGGCCGAGATCGAGCATGCCTTTCTCCGGCGTCCACAGGAACGCATGGGTCAGTCCCTGCGCTGTAGCCGAGTGGCCGGCGACGTGGCCGGCGCCGTTGATGGCGACCGCGTCCGAATCCGCGCCTCCAAGCGTCCCCAGTCCGGCCATGCCGCCCGCTTCGGTCCACCTGAATGCGAGGCCGTTGCCAGCCGCATTTCGGGTGTTTCCCGCGACGTGCCCGGCCTCGTTAATCGCCATTCCCAGCGACGGTCCGTTCAAGGTGCCCAGGTCGAGCGGTATATTCTCCGCGCTCCATCGCGTCGCATGCAGTGGCTCCAATACGGGTCCGGAGAAGGGGAGGTAGCCGACGACCTGTCCGCGGCTATTGATATCGAACGCGGCCGACGTCGCGAAACTGTACGGGGGGCTGTGCAAAGTCAGCATGCCTGTTTGCGCGGTCCAACGGTAGGCGTGCGTATCGGTACTTGCCGGATTGAAGTTCGAACCGCCGATGATCTGTCCGAGATCATTGAGCCCATTGACGAAGGAGCCCGCCCCGCCGAGCGTCCCGAGATTGCTGAAGGTCGTCCCGTCGTAGAATCGTGCCATGGTCCGGTCGTTCCCGACGTCCTCGGTGAACGCAACCTGTCCTTTGCCGTTGATATCCAAAGGGCCGTTGGCGCTTGGGGAAAGATGAACGATGCGGTAGATCGTCTTGGCGGTGCCGGCGTAGCCCGTGTCTTGGGACGCGGCCGGAGGCGCATTGAGGCCCCATGCTGCCAGCGCGGCAAGCGAGCACAGGATCCAACGCGTCCAGTCTTGCCCGCGTTGGCATATTCTCATTTTTGTTCTCATGTCTTTCTCCGGCTAAGTGAGTGCGTCAAGTCAACCCGTCGCCTGACGCATGCGGCCGGGTGCCCTGACTTCACCTTAGGTAAAGCGCCGCGCCCGTTACTGGCTCAGGTCAAGCGATGGCTTGAGGGCGCGACAGTCCGCGCGTCGCGACGACGCCGGGCGCAAGAGGATTGGAGGAAATGGAGACTGCGCATGGTGGGCGCGTGCAACAAAAAGCCGGCGCAAGGCGATCTTGCATCAGCGGCGCACAAGGTCTGGCTGTTGTCAGCAACCTGTGTCATTTTTTGGCCGGCGGCCTGTAATGGTGTACGCGCCGCAGCGATTCAATCGCGTCGACTCAGGAACCGCATAACGCGTTCAGGTACCCGAGCACAGCCCCTTCGATCGGATCGGCCAGGGACGGCGACACTTCCGTCTCTACCCGTCCGGCTGCATCCGTCAGGGCGCTGATGAGCGCCATGAGGTCGGACGCCGTTCGTTCGGCGCGCGCCGCATCCAGACCCGGGTAGGTCGCGAGAAATCCGGCCAGCGCGGCACGCATCGCCGCAGCGTGGACGGTATCCGGCATCAGCGACGCCAGCCGCCCCTGTTCCGTATCGAGCAATCTGGCCAGCTGCGGCCGGCGCAGCTGGTAGCGGATACCTATCTCGACCAGCTCGCGCAGCGCGCGCCGGTGCTCCTTTCCCTGCAACGCCTCGCTTGCCTCGCGCACCAGCTCCAGCGATTCCCGTTCGATCAGCGCGATCGTCACCGCATCCTTGGTCGGAAAATACTGGTATAGCGAACCGATGCTCACGCCGGCCCGGGCGGCGATGGCATTTGTTGTGTATCCCTCAAGCCCATGCTGTTCGAGAATGTGAGCTGCCCCCTCGAGAATGGTCTCGACGGTATGGGTGGAACGGGGCTGGGATGGCGTCTTCCTTGGCGCCAGCCGGCGCACGACCGCCTTCTTCGATTGCGAGTTGTTCATGCGACAGCATGCTCATATCATTTCCGGGTCAAGTCAAGCGCAATATCGAGCCGCCTGACGCAACCAAGGAAGAATCACGCATGAACCATCCCGAATCCATTTCCATCCCGAGCGCCTGCGACCAGGCGCTGCTGCTGGAAGCCGTCGTCGCAGTGCAGGCGGCTGGCCACGCCGTCACGTCGCTGTTCGACCCTGCCGCGCGGCCGCTGAGCATGCTGGAAATCGCAGCAACGATCGCGGCCAATGACGTCATATCGATGACGATCCTGCGCGAAGCCCTGGCGCGCACCCGCCCCAACGCCCGCTGGGACGACGACGAGGAAGGCCGTGGCGCCTTGCCGCCGGGAGAGTGGTGGGTGTGCGATCCGGTCGAAGGGCCATCAACCATATCCACGGTTTGCCGGACTGGGGCATCACGGCGACGCTGGTGCGCGATAACGTGCCCGTGCTGTGCGCGATCCATCTGCCGCTCAGCGGCGCCACCTATACCGCGCTGATCGGCGGCGGTGCGTGGCTGAACGGAACGCGCTTGAGTGCCTCGTCGAAATCCGATTTGCGCAGCGCCATGGTAGGCACGGGCCAGGCTGCGCCGGACGAAGGGACCGCTGCCTACCTGAACATCGGACGCTCGGTCGCCGCGATGCTGGAGGCGGCGTTGGTGGTGCAGGTATCGGTGCCGTCGACGCTGCAGCTGATTCGCGTCGCGGAGGGCCATCAGGATCTGTTCTGGCAAGCCAGCCAAGTGCGGTCCGGCCTGCTGGCCGGCGCGTTGCTGGTTGCCGAAGCGGGCGGCCGGGTAAGCGATCTGCGCGGCGCGCCGTGGAACACGGACAGCGGCGGCTTCCTGGCGGGCGCGCCTGCGCTGACAGCGCCGGCGCTGGCGGTCCTGGCGACGCTGGAAGCTGCGGCATGAACCTGGCGATTTTCGGGGCGACGGGTGCCACCGGGCGCCACCTGGTTGAGCAGGCTTTGGAAGCGGGCCACCAGGTCCGGGCGCTGGTGCGCAACGCGGATGGTTTGCCTATCGCGCATCCGCGCCTGCGGATCGTTGTCGGCATGCTTGCGCAGCCGGCCATCGTCAGCGGCGTGGCGCAGGGCGCCGACGCCGTCATCTGTGTGCTCGGCGCGCGCAAGGGCGAAGCGTCCGCCATTTGTACCGAGGGCGCACGCAGCATCCTGCAGGCGATGAACACGGCTGGCGCGCGCCGCCTTGTGGCATTGAGCGCGTACGGCGCGTCGGAAACGCGGAATGCCTCCCTGTTCATCCGCTTTATCCGCAAGGTGATCGCCGCGAAGATGCGCGACAAGGACGGCATGGAAGCGCTGGTGCGCGACAGTGAACTCGACTGGACCCTGGTGCGGCCTCCCGTACTGACGAATGGCGAACGAAGCGGCAGGTATCGCGCCGGGACGGCACTCAAACCCGGCGTCACGGGCAGGCTGTCCCGCGCCGACCTTGCCGCCTTCATGCTGCGCGAAGCAGCCGAGGGCACCTACATCGGACAGGCGGTTGTGGTGTCGCGGTAGCCAGGTGCGTTCGCAAAAGAGCGGGGCGCCGCGCTTCCATGCGGCGCCTCTGTTCCAGCCAGCCGCTACCGGAACGGTGAAATCAGCACCGACGACGCTTCCGCTTCCTTGCGGGCGCGGCAGCGGTCGAGCATGGAACGCACGCCGGTCAGGTCGGTGCCGGACATCCGGCCGTACAGATAGCGCAGTCGGGACCGGTTCTCTTCGCCCTGCAGTGCCTGGTTCATTTCATAGGTGATCGCGTACGCAGCCTGCTCGCGCTTGCTGCCAAAGGTTCCGGTCAAATAGGCTTGCGCAAGCCACGCCGCCGCGCTGGCCGATCCTGCGCTGGCCGCATCCTTGCCGTAGCGTTCGGCGGTCGCCAGGAGTGCGGCAATGTCGCGGGCCGACGCAGCGCCGACCGCCTGCTGCACGGCGGCGACTGTCGGCGCGTTTTTCAATACCAATAGCTTTGCGGCAGTCGACCCCGCATCGGCCGCCGGGATGAGAATGTTGATGGGATTGGCAAGCAGCCCGGCGGGAAGCCGCCGGCACCCTGCCGCGCCAATGAAACTGACGTCGTCGATTGAAAACTCCATGCTGTCGAGATAGCGCGTCGTGTTCGAACACGGCCTTACCTGCTGAAACAGCGCCAGTGCGGCGCCTTCATCGCCGCGCTGGGACAGCCCGGCCAGCGCCAGCACATCCATGTTTCTGGCAAGAACGGTACGGATGGTTGTCCGCACCTGTTCATCGCGCGATGGGCCGGGCGCCTCGCGCAAGGGTGGCAGGCAAACGTCGCCTGTCACCGGTTGCGACGCGGCGAGGGCGGATGGGGCACGCCCCGTTGTCGTGCCAGCGGCCGCCGGGGCCGCCGTGTTGCTGCGTGCCGGTACCGGCGCGGCGGGCTTGTCGTGGGCCATCCAGAAGGATGCCGATATCAGCGCCACCGCACCCAGGATCGCTGCGGTGACGGTGGTCCCCGACATGGGCCGTTCTGCATGCTGACATTCTTGCACCGGCGGTTTCATCGCACATCACTCGCTATCTGAAGAATTCTGGCGCCTGCCACCCATTGCCACAGTCGGATAGCTTATTCCGAATCCACGGTAAATCTGTTCCATATTGCCACCCTCCGGCCATCGGGAAAACTCTTTCAACAGCTTTCCATCCCGATAGAAAGCGAAGGTGGGGAGCGTGATGCTCGATACCTCCGGCCATTCGCTGCGACTATGGATGAGCGCATAGGGCAAGGACGGGTGCGTACGGTTCCAGGCAATAAACGCGTCATAATCAAAACTCAAGTCTTGAATGGCCAGCAGTTTGATGCGGTTTTTTAATAACGGACGCAGCGCAGTGTCGTTTTCCATCGCCACTACGGCCTCGGTCGCAAAGTGACAGTGCGGCGACGCGAGTACGACAAGAAATGTCCCATCCGGCATAGTGACGGGACGCCGGATCACGCGCCGTGCTTCTCCTACTTGCCACTCGGTACGTTGTTTCGCGTGCGCCGGCAAGGGGTCGATGGATATGATACGCCGTTCCTGCGCACGTTTGTGGTAGCGCGATAGAAAAGCATTTGCGCCTTGGAAATCGCGTACCGCAAGATATGCCTGCAGCATGTTTTCGTAATCGGCGGATTTGGCGATTTTCAATTCCGCCATCCGGCGAAAAATTTTTATCATCAGCGGCAGTTTATTTTTATCAACCGTATAAAATAGCGTGGAAAGCGTTGCCTGAAACACCGGAAGCAGATCCTCATCGGGAATCGACCCGCCAATCTCCTTGAAGCTGCTGGAAAAGATTGCATCGATCATCGCTGCCTTGCGTCGTTCCGGCATGTCACTCTGCGCAACCGATGCGGATGCCTCGTAATATCTTTCAAGACGAGCCTGCGCATCCGACGTTGCGGAAGAGTATGCAGAGATCAGTAAAAGCGCCGCACCCGCCACGAGCTTGCACCGAGCGCGGGTTGGGTTCGTCGTGGCCTTCTCCATGAAATTCTGTTTCCCGAGGGAGTGACGTCGGCAGATCAACATTTTGCTTTACAGATATTGTTGGTCTGGTGTGCGCATCCGCCACCGCCCCATGTGCACCGGTAATTCCAGTAGTCTCCATTGGGCATGGGTTTCGGTTGAGGTTCCTGTCCGACAGGGTCCGATGGCCCTCCGCCGCTGCCACGGCCACCACCGCCACCACCGCCGCCGCCGCCGCCCGGCAAGTTGCCTGGCAGGCCGCCGCCCCCGGGAAGCGGCTGGTCGCACGTGCCCCATGCGGGGTCGAGGAAGCCCTGGCATACCCCGTTTGCACTCTCCCAGCGCTCTGGCCTGGCTGTCGTTCCCCCTTGGGTCTGAATGGTGCTGACCGAGCTTTCCGATCCGAACAGGCGCAGCACCCGGGCGATTTTGGCCGGCGACAGCTCGCGCTGCAGGTCGGCGTAACTGAAGCCGGAAAGTCCGTGCTGGTTGAAGGTGAGACTGGACACAAAGCGCTCTCTCGCCGTTGGTGACAGCAGGTACAGCGCATTCGATTGCGGCGGTACCATCTTCATGTATTGAACTAAATCGGCTTGGGATTTAATTGGGGCAACTTGCACCGATAAAGCGTCCTGGGCTTGTATCTGTGCTTGTCTTTCCTTGGCTAATGCCGTTTCGGAATGCGTTTGCGCACTTGCATGTGCGGTCAGGCCCAGTGCCAGCAGCAGGCCGGTAGCGTACAGTCGGTATCGTTCCATGTGAATATCTCCTTTAATCAATTGTTTGCGCTATTGAGGGAATATGGTAGGGCGAAAAAGCGTTGGTGCGAATAAGTGACTAAGATTACTGTGCATTCTTATGTCATCAGCCGCTATCTGAATCTATTTGCATCCATCGTACTATCCGCTTTTTTCGTCGTCTATCGTCGATTCGCATCAATCGTGACGTATATGCGACAAACTGGCATAAATATTATTGCTGTGACTGGTGTGAAATTCTTGGGAGATATTGTTTGGCGGTATTCCGGATATATTCATGTTGGGCGAATATATTGAACAGTAAATCGAAAACGCCAGTGGCAATGGAATGCACTTATAACGGAATCATTTCAGCTGCCTTTGCGCGGATTTCTCAAAAAATGAACGGACCGATATTTGCCGCCTTCCTTTGTTGCTCATGGGGAAATAGCTGAGCGGACCATCCCGCTCCGTCATTCATCGAGTTGCCACTGCGCACAGTGGCAGCATCGCGCGGGGCGGTTGGGAAATGTTGTTGGCGGCCATTGAAACCGTCGCCGCCGCGACCTTGCTGGTCCGACATGTCCGGCAAGCCGGCCGGGCCTCGCTCGCTACCTTGTCGGACGCGGCATATCGTAAGGCGGAGTTTGACTTTCGGACTCATGCCGCAAACGCCGGCTCTGCGCCTGCCGCGCCCGCCGTCCACCGCAGTGGCGCGGCCGGGTCTGCCGGCGATCGTTGAATCAGCGGGGATATTCGCTCGTGCTTGTCCGGTGGGGGGTACCGACGGGTATGTGTGGAAAATGTCGCGATTTGCGCAAGGACAGTTCGTAGCAACTATAATAAACATTCGATCGCACTGTTCTGCTCCCTGCTGTTAGCCAAAACGGACCTACCAACTCTATGCAATACGTGTCTACCCGTGCCGCCAAGGCCGCCGCTTCGCAAGCTCCCCAACAATTCTCCGACATCCTGCTGGGCGGCCTTGCGCCGGACGGCGGCCTGTATCTGCCGGCCGAGTATCCGCAGGTCAGCGGGGCCGAACTCGATGCATGGCGCAAGCTGTCCTACGCCGACCTCGCTTTCGAGATCCTAAAAAAGTTCGCGACCGACATTCCCGAAGCGGATCTCAAAAAGCTGACCAAAAAAACCTACACGGCCGAGGTCTACCGCAACGTGCGCAAGGGCGAAAAAAGCGCCGACATCACGCCGTTGCGCATCCTGGAACAAGACGGCGACAAGACCTTGATCCTGCAAGCGCTGTCCAACGGCCCGACCCTGGCCTTCAAGGACATGGCGATGCAGTTGCTGGGCAATCTGTTCGAATACACCCTGGCCAAGGATGGCGCCGAACTCAATATCTTTGGCGCGACCTCGGGCGATACCGGCAGCGCGGCCGAATACGCCATGCGCGGCAAAAAGGGCATCCGCGTGTTCATGCTCTCGCCGCACAAGAAAATGAGTGCGTTCCAGAGCGCGCAGATGTTCAGCCTGCAGGACCCGAACATCTTCAACATCGCTGTCGAAGGCGTGTTCGACGATTGCCAGGACCTGGTCAAGGCCGTTTCGAACGACCTGCCGTTCAAGGCGAAGCAAAAAATCGGCACCGTCAATTCGATCAACTGGGCGCGCGTGGTGGCGCAGGTGGTGTACTACTTCCGCGGCTACCTCGCGGCCACCACCGACAATGCGCAAAAAGTCTCGTTCACGGTCCCGTCGGGGAACTTCGGCAATATCTGCGCCGGCCACATCGCGCGCATGATGGGCTTGCCGATCGACCGCCTGGTGGCCGCCACCAACGAAAACGACGTGCTCGACGAATTCTTCCGCACCGGCGTGTACCGCGTGCGCAAGTCGGCCGAGACGTACCACACCAGCAGCCCGTCGATGGACATCTCCAAGGCGTCCAATTTCGAGCGCTTCATCTACGACCTGGTCGGGCGCGACGCCGAGCGCGTGCGCGCGCTGTTCCACAAGGTCGAAACCGAGGGCGGCTTCGACCTGTCGGGCAAACCGGGCAGCGATGGCGACGAATTCAAGCTGGTATCGAACTACGGCTTCTCGTCGGGTAAATCGACCCACAAGGACCGCCTCGACACCATCCGCGACGTCCAGGACGACTTCGACATCACCATCGACACCCATACCGCCGACGGCATCAAGGTCGCGCGCCAGTACATGGCGCCGGGCGTGCCGATGATCGTGCTCGAAACCGCGCTGGCGGCCAAGTTCAACGAAACCATCCTCGACGCGCTGGGCGTGGACGCCGAACGTCCACCCGGCTTCGAGGATATCGAATCGCTGCCGCAAAAGTTCGTCGTCATGCCGGCCGACGTGGTGCAGATGCAGGCTTACATCGCCGCCAACACGGGTTTGTAAGGGCATGGCGAACGAACCGCAACAGAGCCGCCCGCCCATGCTGTCGGTGCGCGAGGCGCTCGACTTCCTGCAAGGCGCGGCGCGTCCCGTGCTCGATACCGAAGTCGTGCCCACCTTGGGCGCCAACGGCCGCGTGCTGGCCACCGCCCAGGTCTCGACCATCGACGTGCCGTCCGCCGACAACACGCAGATGGACGGCTACGCCGTGCGCGCGGCCGACTGCGCAAGCGGCGCGGCCACGTTGACGGTCGCCCAGCGCATCCCGGCCGGCACGGTGGGTAAGCCGCTCGCCCGCGGCAGCGCGGCGCGTATCTTCACCGGCGCCATGATCCCGCAAGGGGCCGACGCTGTGGTGATGCAGGAACAGTGCGAAGCTGGTGTGGACAACAGCGTCACCATCAGGCACGCGCCTGAAGTGGGCGAATGGATACGCCGCGCAGGGGAAGACATCGAAGCCGGCGGTGCCATCCTGGCCGCCGGCACGCGCTTGCGCAGCCAGGAGCTGGGCCTGGCCGCCTCGGTCGGACTTGCCAACCTGCCGGTATTTCGCAGACTGCGCGTGGCGGTGTTTTTCACCGGCGACGAATTGACCATGCCGGGCGAAGCGCCGGGCGGTCAACTGGCGCCGGGCGCCATCTACAACTCGAACCGCTTCACCCTGCGCGCGCTGCTGGAAAATCTGGGCTGCGCGATCAGCGATTTCGGCATCGTGCCCGATTCCCTGGAAGCGACGCGCGAGACCTTGCGCAGCGCCGCGCGCCAGAACGATCTGATCATCACCTCCGGCGGCGTGTCGGTCGGCGAGGAAGACCATATCAAGCCGGCGGTGGAAGCCGAAGGGCGCCTGAACATGTGGCAGATCGCCGTCAAGCCGGGTAAACCATTGGCTTTCGGCGAAGTTGACCGCGCCGGCGGTTCGGCCTTTTTCCTCGGCCTGCCGGGCAATCCGGTATCGAGCTTCGTCACTTTCCTGCTGTTCGTGCGCCCGTTCATCCTGCGCTTGCAGGGCGTGAGCGGCAAGGTGGAGCCGCGCGCGTACGCCATGCGCGCCGACTTCGACTGGCCCAGGGCGGACCGCCGCAAGGAGTTCCTGCGCGTGCGCATCAACGACGCCGGCGGGCTCGATCTGTTCCCCAACCAGAGTTCGGGCGTGCTGACGTCAACCGTCTGGGGCGACGGCCTGCTCGACAACCCGGCCGGCCAGACCATCAAGGCGGGCGACATCGTGCGCTTCATTCCATTTAGCGACTTACAGCATTAGGCATCAATGAACATTACACTGCGTTTTTTCGCCAGCGTGCGCGAAGCACTCGGCACTTCCCAGGAAACGGTCGCCCTGCCACCGGGCATCGACACAGTCGCCCAGGTGCGGCGCCACCTGATGGAGCGCGGCGAGAAATGGGCGCTGGCCTTGTCGGAACAGCGCCCGCTGCGCACCGCCTTCAACCAGGTCATGTGCGGCCCCGACCAGGTGGTCGAAGAGGGCGCCGAAGTGGCGTTTTTCCCGCCCGTGACGGGCGGCTGACGCGTCTATTCCTGCCGCGCGACCCAGGCGGCAACGCCCTCGATGCTGCGAAAATCCGCCACCGAGCGGCACGCAATGTGCGGATGACGCGCCTGCATCATGCGCGCCAGCGCGGCGCCCGGTCCCAGTTCCAGCGCCACCGTGGCGCCGGCTTCGACCGCCGCATCCATGCAATCGCTCCAGCGGATCGTCTGCACCAGCTGGCGCGATAGCGCATCCAGGGCCTCGTTTTGGGTGCGCAGCGCCAGCGCGTTCACGCCGCCCAGCACCGGACAGGCCGGCGCGGCGAAGCGCAACGCTGCCAGGGCCGCGTCGAACGCGCGGCGGGCTGGCGCCATCAGCGAGGTATGCGACGCCACCGCGACCGGCAGGCGCTGGAGTTTTGCGCCTTCGGCCGACACCGACTCGCCCAGCGCCGCGAGATTGTCTTCCGACCCCCCGGCAATGCAGGCATCGACATCGTTGATGATCGCGATCTCGTATCCGTGGCGCGCCGCGATGGCGCCAGCCTTGCCGATCCCCAGAGCGCTGATGGCGGCCATCGCGTGGGGCGGTCCCACGCGCGCCGCATGATCCATCGCCGTGGCCCGTATGCGGCTCAGGGCTATGGCGTCTGACGGGGCAATCGCTCCCGCCACCGACCACGCGGCCACTTCACCGATGCTGTAACCGGCAGCGAGCATCGGCGCCGGAAGGTGCGCGCGCAGCGCTTCCCACACCGCCAGCGTGCAAGCGACAATCGATGGCTGGGCGACTGCGTTATCGAACAGCGTAGCCGTGTCAGGAGTGATTCCGGTCTGGTCGAGCAGGGCGGCGGCCTTCGGATCGGTGCGAGCCAGGTCGAACATGCCGGCGTGCTGGCCGCCCTGGCCCGGGCACATAATGAGCAGGCCGCGCGTCACCGTTCGTGCTCCGCCGTCAGCGCGTGCACGAAGCAGCTTGCCGCCAGCAGGTCGGCGGCGCCGCCGGGCGACAGATTGCGCTCGACGAACGCGCGGTGAATCGCCAGCGCGTGCGCCTCCCAGCCGTTCGATGCGGTGCCGCCGGCATGGCGGAACGCGCTGGCCTGGATGCGCACGAAGGCCGCGCCCTGCGGCCCGCCGCGGTGTACCACGTTCGTATCGCTGACATGCATCATCAGCGCGAACAGCGCGTCGATGCGCGCCTGCCTCGGTCCGCGTCCTTCGGCCAGCGTGCGGCGCAAGGCGCCCAGGCCCGTGCGAAATACCGAAGGCAGCCCGTCGGCCGCTTCGTGGCGCGCGCCGCTGGCGCCGTGCAGGGCCGCCGCGCTCAAGCCGTGCGAGCGTTCGTTGACAGGTGCGACATGGTTTGCCAGCTCCTTGCCCCATCCCGCGCGCAGATGCGATTGCAGCGCCGCCGCCGTCATCTCGCCGCCATGGGCGCAGGCACGTCCGGCGGCGGCGCACAGCAGGCCAATGCTGAAGATCGCGCCACGATGGGTGTTGACGCCGCCGGTGGCGCGCAGCATGCGCTCCTCGGCCTCGATGCCGAGCCGCTTGAGCGTGGCGAAAGGTGCGTCGTTGCAGCCGGCCTGGAAGATCAGGCGGAAGTAATGACGCAGCGAGAACAGGCTGCGCATGAAGGTGAGCGCGTTCATGTCGGTGTGGCTGCCGTTGTCGACCAGCGAAACGAGCCCCGGTTTGGGATACAGCGCCAATTCGGCGTACAGGCTGGCGATGGCCAGGCGTGCGGCGCGCCGCCCGGATCGGCGTACATCGACTATGCGCGTGGCGGGAGACAGCGTGTCCATCATCCGAGCAGGTCCCGCAGTGAGGCAGTTGTGGCCATCCGCACCGTGTTGGCGTCCTTGACCAGCACCCGGGCATCGTTGCCAGCCGCGTCGCGCCATTCTTTCCACGCCACCGCCGCGCCGCCAGGGAAGACAATCTCGCCGTCGAGCGGAAGGCGCGGCGCGTACGCTTGCAGCAGGTGCAGGCCGGCGTCGAGTTCTTGCAGGCTCTCGGGCTTGAACAACAGGTCGATGTCGGAAGTTTTAGTCAGATAGTTCAGGCCCGTCACGGCCTGCAGGGCCAGCGAGCCATAGGCGCGCAGCGTGATGGGACCGGCGTCGGCCAGCAGCGCCGCTAGTGGACCTGCCCATCGCGCCGGCGCCACTGCGGCTGCGGCGCGCAGCGGCAGCGCATGTTCAACGCGCGTCACGGCACTTTCGTTCACCAGTAATGCAATGCGTAGTTTGCGGCCCGTATCCGGGGGCAGCGCCAAGCCCAGGCACAAGGTGCCGGGTGCTGCCTCCGGCGTGCGGCGCGTGACGATCAGGGGCCAGTCATGGCCGCGCCATTGTTCGAGGGCGTGCGCATGTTCCGGCGCGGCGCCAGCGAGCGCGCCGGCCCATCCGGCGCTGTTTAGCCAGGCCAGGTCATGACGCGAGTACATCGGACCCTGCGACGATGGCCTCGATGACCGGCTGCGCGAGCTTGCGCCCGCCGCGTTCCAGTCCCCGTGCGCTGCGTAGGTCGGCGGCGCCGGCATCGCCGAACGCCTTGGCCAGGCTGGCGGCCAGGTCGGCATCCCAGATCGCCTCGATGCCGCCCATGCGGGCATAGTTTTCCGGTCCCGGCGCGAAGACGGGATTCGATGCGGCCAGTTCGGTGAGCCGTTCTTCGGGCACCTTGGTGATGCGCGCCATGGCGGGCAGTCCCATGACGCGAATGGTGGCCTCGGGCAGCGCGTAGCAGGCATCCGCCATCATGCCGCTGGTGATAAACCCGCCGGAGAGCGCCTGGTCGTACACCAGGCCGACAATCTTGTGGCCCGAGCGGCGCGCCAGATCGACGCATTTGCCCAGGTGCGCCATGTAGCTGTTGATGCCCAACATTTCGTCGCGATGGCGCAGGCGCTGGCCCTGCGTGTCGACCAGGATCAGGATCGGCCGCCCGGGATGCTCGCGCACCGTGTGCAGCACGAAACGCGCCTGTGCCAGCGCGATTTCGACCCCGATCGGCGCATGGTCGGTGGTGCCGACCACCGCGATATCGGCGCCGGCGACGCGCGCGCTGCCGCTGAGGAAACTGTCGCTTTCCGTGATTGCATGGCCTTCGGGGAACAGCTGCGCAGCCAGTTCGTTCCAGTTCATTGTGCACCTCCCAGTGTGTGGCCGGCCGCGAGGGCGGAAAAGGCATCGGCCTCCATCATCGGCACGGCGGCCGGGTCGGGCAGACCCAGTTCGCGCCACGCGTCGAGCGGATCGGCGCAGCCGCCGAAGCGCGCGATGCGCTGGCCGAGCAATGCCTGTTCGGCCTCCAGCGTGGCCAGGCTCAGTTCCACACCGGCGCCCCGGCTGTGCGCGATGGCGTCAATCGCCGCGGCGCGGAACGCTTGCACCTCGTCGGGCACGATGGCGTGGCAGTCGCCCATCAGGTAGCGGTGCTTGCCTCCGGTGGTGCGCCAGACCAGCGCGCGGTCGCGCGAATCGAATTCTTCCACACCCGACGCGGTTTCGATTACCTCGGGTCCGGACATGGCCAGCCGGCCTTCTTCCGACATCACCACCGCATTCGCGCAGCGCGCCACGATGCCCATGCCGCCGAAGCAGCCGTTCGAGCCGCCCACCAGCGCGACCACCGGTATGCCGGCGGCGCGCGCGTCGAGCAGGGCGCGCATGACTTCCGAGACGGCGATCAGGCCGGCGTTGGCTTCGTGCAGACGCACGCCGCCGCTTTCGAGCAGCAGCACCACCGCGCCGGCGCGCTCCTGCACCGCGCGGCGCAGCAGGCCGGTCAGCTTGGCGCCGTGGACTTCGCCCACCGCGCCGCCCATGAAGCCACCTTCCTGCGCGGCGCACAGGACCGGCTGGCCGTCGAGCAGCGCGCGGCCCACGGCCACACCATCGTCGAAGGCGACCGGCGCGTTCAGTTGTCCCAGGTGCGGGCTGGCCACGCGCGCCGACGGCGGCAGGAATTCTTTAAAGCTGCCCTGGTCGAACAGGCGCGCAAGGCGTTCGCGCGCGGTCAGTTCAAGATAGCTGTTCAAGGTGCGTCTCCCAGCATCGTTTGCACCGCCTGATCGAGCCGCAGGCTGACCACTGCGGGCGTGGCGCCCATGTCGTTAATCGCAATGCGCGCGTCCTTCAATTGCCAGCGCTCGTGAAAGTCGCGCATGACCGCTTCCCACGTCGCGCCAAAGCCCACGGCGGCGGTGCTGATGTCGATCGTGCAGGCGCCACCGAGCGATGCCGATTCGATCAGCACCTCCAGGTTGCCCGAGCCGACCACGCCGACCACCTGCGCCTGGGCCGGCAGCGCGCGGCTGCCTTGTTCGAAGCGATATGCGAGCGTTTCCATCGATGTCTCTTGTTTTTACCAGTTGCGAAAGCGCTTGGGCGGGTTGTACAAACCACCGGAGGCGCGCACCAGGTCTTTCATGTTCCTGGCGGCGAGCAGGTCGCGCGTGGCGAGCCGCTTGTCGACGCCGATGTCTTCCGCGCGCTGGATAATACCGCGGTCGCGCAGGTTCTCCACCATGCGGCGGTCGCGCCCCATGCCCACCGGCGTGTAGCCGGCCACCCCGCGGATCGCCTGTTCGCGCTCCTCGTCGCTGCGGCACAGCAGCAGGTTGGCGATGCCTTCCTCGGTCAGGATGTGGGTGACGTCGTCGCCGTAGATCATTACCGGCGGCAGCGCCATGCCGGCCTGTTCTGCCAGGTCCCACGCATCGAGCCGGTCGACGAAGGCCGGCTGCATATGCTCGCGGAAGGTTTCGACGATCTGCACCACCAGTTTCTGGCCGCGCGGGATGGTGTTGCGGCCCTCGCGCGCCTGCTGGCCGGCTTTCAGCCACGCCGGGCTGGCATGACGCCGTCCGCGCGCGTCCGCCCCCATGTTGGGCGCACCGCCGAAACCGGCGATGCGGCCCTGGGTCGCGGTTGACGAATTGCCCTGCAAATCGATTTGCAGGGTCGAGCCGATGAACATGTCGCAGGCGTAGTGGCCGGCGGCCTGGCACAGGGCGCGGTTGCTGCGCATGCTGCCGTCCGGCCCCGTGAAAAACACGTCGGGACGGGCGCGGATGTAGTCTTCCATGCCAAGTTCGGAGCCGAACGAATACACCGACTCCACGAAGCCCGATTCGATCGCCGGAATCAGGGCCGGATGGGGGTTGAGCGCCCAGTGGCGCGCGATCTTGCCCTTCAGTCCAAGCGATTCGCCGTAGGTCGGCAGCAGCAGTTCGATGGCCGCCGTGTCGAAGCCGATGCCGTGGTTCAGGCGTTCGACCTCATACGGCGCGTAGATGCCCTTAATCGCCATCATCGCCATCAGCACCTGGATTTCCGAAATCTGGGCCGGGTCGCGCGTAAACAACGGTTCTATATAGTAGGGGCGCGGCGACTGCACCACGAAGTCGACCCAGTCGCCCGGAATGTCCACGCGCGGCAGGGTGTCCATGATGCGGTTCACCTGCACGATCACGATGCCATTCTTGAAGGCCGTCGCCTCGGCAATCGGCGGCGTGTCTTCGGTATTCAGGCCGGTGTACAGGTTGCCGTGGCGGTCCGCCGCTTCGGCCGCGATCAGGCACACGCGCGGCGTCAGGTCGATAAAGTAGCGGCTGAACAGCTCAAGATAAGTGTGGATCGCGCCGATTTTCAGTTTGCCGGCGGCGAGCAGCTTGGCCACGCGCGCCGCCTGCGGTCCGGAGAAAGAGAAATCGAGGCGGTCGGCGACGCCGCGCTCGAACACGTCCAGGTGCTGCGGCAGCGCCAGCACCGATTGCAGCATATGCAGCCCGTTCACGCGCGCCGGGTCGAGCTGGGCCAGCGCCTGGCCCAGAAAATCGGCCTGCTTCTGGTTGTTCCCTTCGAGGCAAACGCGGTCGCCCCGTTCGATCACGGCATACAGCAGGTCCGGCAGCAGCGCCGCCGGAAGCGCCTTGCCGTCGAGGGCACCGCCAAGCGAAGCGCCGGCGCGTGCCAGGCGTTCGGCGCGGTTGGTTTGCAGCGTGTTCCACTTCGCTGGCGATGCACTCATCTATTTTGCTCCCATCATCATGTCAGGCAGGCCGGTCGCGATCGAAGGGAAAAGGCAGAGCAGCACCACCGCAACGAGCATCAGGCCGAGGAAGGGCATGACGCCCCAGATCACATCCTTGAGCGGTATGTCCGGCGCGATGTTCTTGATCACGAAGATATTCAAGCCCACCGGCGGATGGATCAGCCCCATTTCCATCACCACGGTCATCACGATACCGAACCAGATCAGATCGAAACCGGCGTCCTTGAGCGGCGGCAGGATGATCGGCGCGGTCATCAGGATAATCGAGACTGGCGGTAAAAAGAAGCCGAACACCACCACCATCAGCAAAATCACCGTCAGCAGCACCCAGCGCGACAGGTGCATGTCGACCACCCACTGCGCGGCCGACTGGCTGATATGCAGATAGCTCATGACATAGGAATACAGCAGCGACATCCCGATAATCAGGAGCAGCATGGTCGATTCCTTGATGGTCGAGGCCAGGATCGGCGACAGGTCCTTCGGCCGCCACACATTGTAGACCACGGCGATCAGCACCAACGCCAGCATGGCGCCCAGGCCGGCCGTTTCGGACGGCGTGGCATAGCCGCCGTACAGCGCCACCATCACCCCGATCAGCAGGATGATGAAGGGTAGCACGCGCGGCAGCATCTCGACTTTTTCGCGCAGGGTGAAGTGCTCGGTGTCGAGGTAAGGCGACTTGTCGCCGCCCGCTTCGTAGATGGCCTTGGCCATGGCGTACTCTTTGCGTGCGCGGAACACCGCGTAGCCGGCGAACAGGGCGACGAGCAGGATGCCGGGGCCGATCCCGGCCAGGAACAGGCGTCCGAGCGACTGTTCCGAGGCGACCGCGTACAGGATCATGGTGATCGACGGCGGCAGCAAGATGCCCAGCGTGCCGCCGGCGGCGATGATGCCGGCCGCGAAACCGGGCGAGTAGCCGCGCTTGCGCATTTCGGGAATGCCGGCCGAACCGATGGCCGAGCAGGTCGCGGGCGACGAACCGGCCATCGCCGCGAACAGCGCGCACGCGAACACGTTGGCGATGCCCAGGCCACCGGGGATCTTGTGCAGCCAGGTGTGGATGGCCGAATACAAGTCCTTGCCGGCCGGTGACTTGCCGATCGCCGCGCCCTTGAGGATGAACAGGGGGATCGAGAGCAGGGTGATGGAGGCCATTTCCTCGTACACGTTCTGGGTCACCGTGTCGAGCGAGGACGCCGGCATGAAGAAGTACATGAACGTAATGGCCACCACCCCGAGGGCAAAGGCGATCGGCATGCCGGAGCACATGACGATCAGGGTGACGACGCCGTACAGGGCGCCCAGGGTCAGGTCGCTCATGGCGCGCTCCGTTGGCCGGCTGGCTTGTTGGTGATATGGGTCAGAACCTGGATCAGGATCTGCAGGGTCAATATGGTCATCCCGAGCGACATCATGCCGTACGGGATCCATAGTGGCGGCGCGAATGTCGACGACGTGGTCTGGCCGTCGACCCAGGCTTCATGCAACAGGGTCCATGATTTCCAGGCAAAGAAGGCGCAGAACAGGCACGACACCAGGTCGACCACGAACAGGCGCACCGCGTTGAGCTTCGGCGGCAGCAGTGACGACAGCGCCTCGATGCCGATATGGCCTCGGTACGACTGCACGTAGCCGGTGCAGAAGAAGGTCACGCCGACGAGCATGAACACCGCCGCTTCATCCTGCCAGTCGGTGGGCAGCTTGAAAAAATAGCGCGACACCACCGAATACGTCAGCACCAGCGCCGTGATGACGAGGGCCGCCATCGACAGCTTGAGCAGCATGCTGTTTAACCGGTCGAGCATGCGCGACACGGCCGCCAGGACCGGATGGTCCGGCACCGCCGGCCCTTTGGCCGGCGCCAGTTCGAAGCCGTGGCTCACAAGGTTTTCTCGGCCAATGCCAGCAACTTGGCGCAGTTGGCGTTCTTCTCGCGGTAGTCGGTCCACGCGGTGGTGCGCGCGATGGCTTGCCATTTCTTGACGATGGTCGCGTTCAGATCGACCACCTTGGCGCCGGCTTTCTGGTACACCGCGGCGACCGCCGCATCGTCGGCCTGGGCCGAGGTGCGCGCGAAGCCTTCGAGTTCGCCGCCGACCGCCATCAGGATCGCCTGCTGTTCCTTGGTGAGGCGATCGAAGACCGCCTTGGACATCAGCAGCGGCTCGAACATGAACCAGTACGCGCCGCCGCGGCCCGTGGTCAGCGCTTTCGACACTTCCTCCAGGCGGAACGAGATCAGCGACGTGGAGGAGGTCAGCGCCGCATCCATCGCGCCGGTCTGCATGGCGGCGTAGATTTCGTTCGACGGCAGCGTGACGACGGCGGCGCCGGCGGCCTTGAGGATCAGGTCCATCTCGCGCGAGCCGCCGCGCACCTTCATGCCGCGCACGTCTTCCGGCTCGACGATCGGCTTGCTGCGCGAGGCCACGCCACCCGCCTGCCAGATCCAGCTCAGGACCACGATGCCTTTTTCGCCGAGGATGCGTGCCAGTTCCTTGCCTACCTCCGCTTTTTTCCAGCTGTAGCCCTGGTCGTAGGTGGTCACCAGGCCGGGCATCAGGCCGATGTTCACTTCCGGGACTTCGCCGCCGGCGTACGACAGCGGCACCAGCGACAGGTCGAGCGCGCCCTTGCGCATGGCCGAGAACTGCGCGTTCGTTTTCATCAGCGACGAACCGGGATAGACTGAGAACTTGAGCGTGCCCTTGCTGCGTTTTTCCACCTCGGCCGCGAACATCCGGCACAGACGGTCGCGGAAGTCGCCTTCGTTGATGGTGCCGCCGGGGAACTGGTGCGAGATTTTCAAGCTGGTCGTCTGGGCCCAGGCATGTTGCATCCAGAGTGGGCTCGTGGCGAGCGCGGCAAGAACGGTTCTGCGGGTCATTGCGGTCATAGATCCTCCAAGATGATGGAAACTTCGCTAGGTAGCACTACTTCGAAGACGACGGGGCAGGCGCAAGGCTTTTACGTATGCAAGCGTCGTTTCTTGGTATACAGTAATATTTCTAAAAATACCTTGTCAAGTTCTATCGTGCTTTTATAATGAAATCTTGTATACAACCCGGTACAGTAAATACAAATGACAAGCCGTTCTGAAATACTCCGGGAAAAGATCGAAGAATTGATTGCGGTCGGCGCACTGGCGCCCGGCCAGCATCTGGACGAGACCGAACTGGCTGCGCGCTTCGGCGTGTCGCGCACGCCGATCCGCGAAACGCTGATCCAGCTCGCGTCGATGGGATTGGTGGTGATCCGCCCGCGGCGTGGCGCGGTGGTGGCCGAACTCGGGCCGCATCAACTGGTGGAGATGTTCGAAGTAATGTCGGAACTGGAGGCGACCTGCAGCCGGCTGGCGGCGCGCCGCATGACGCCGGAAGACCATGTCAGGCTGCTGGCCGCGCACCAGGCTTGCCGCGAGGCGCGCGACGCCAGCGATCCGGATGCCTACTACTACCAGAACGAAGCCTTCCACGAAGTCATTTACGCGGGCAGCCATAACCAGTTTTTGTTCGAGCAGACGCGCAATCTGTACCGCCGCCTGCGGCCCTACCGGCGCTTGCAGCTGCGGGTGCGCGGCCGGGTCGGCGCCTCCTGGGACGAGCACGACGCCGTGGTGCAGGCCATTCTGTCCGGCGATGGCGAAAAGGCGGGGCAGCTCACCCGCGGCCACGTAATGATCCAGGGGCAGCGCTTCGCCGATCTGATGGCGTCCCTGCCGCAGCTGGCGGCGGGCGCGCTGGTGCCCTCCTGACGGCGCGGCGCGTCAGGCCTTCGGGCATGGCGAGATAAGCGATGATCTTGCGCGAGTCGAGTTGCGGGTCGTCCAGCTGCGCCAGCACCGTTTCGGCGTACGGGCGGCGGCTGACCCACTGCTCGGTCAGGGCACTGGCGTGCAGCAAGGCGGCATAGCGGCTAGCGTCTCCGGCGCCGAAACTGCCGATCGCGTGCGGGAAGTCGACGCGCATGCGCCGCAGCAGCTCGCCGATTGCCTGGCGCGTTGGTGGATCTGTTCATCTTCCGATACGGCGGCGCGCACGGCGGCGCGCACCCGCTCGACGTTGGGCGCGCTCGCCTCCATGCGCTGCAATGCGCTGGCGCTGCGGCGGCCAGAGCGTTCAGGCTCGCGCCAATCGCCACAATGGCCAACGCACTTTTCATGTGGTCTCCAATATCGCGACAGCGGGGACCGGCAGTGTGCTATGCCGTTCGGACCAATGGCCGATGCCGCATCGGGTAGCGCAGAACGCGACCGGCCGTAGCAGCCGGCGCAGCGGCGTTCAGCAGATATCGGGCACCTCCGTCAGCGGCGACGTGCGCAGGAAGCGCTCGTAGCCGAGTTGGGCCGCCAGCGGATCCGGATAGGGAACCTCGCCGGGCAGCGTCTCGACCACCAGGCAACTGAGCGGCGCGTCCGGGCCCAGGGTCAGCAAGGACAGGCCGGCGCTGATTTCGGCACTCGACCAGTCGGCCATGCCATCGGCCGCCGCCCTGGCGTCACCCACGCCGGCGGTGCCGGGGTGCTGGCGCCGGGCCGGATCGAGACGGCGCGTGCCCAGCAGGATATTGCGGCGGTCGGCGTCGTCGGCCTGGTGAACGCGCGCATACAGCAGCGCCCACAAATCGGTGACCGGCGCGGCCGGGCGCAGCGAGCGGCCGTCGCGCACCGGTTCGGCAAAGGCCGCGCTGACGGTCAGCCGGCCCCTGCTGCGGGTCACCGCGCAGGCCAGCGGCGGCGGCGCGTGGGCGATTCCGCCCACGCGCAGCGCCCGGCCCGCGAAGCCCTGCGCCGTGCTCCAGATGCCGAAGTGCCCGACCCGGAATTCGTAGGTGAAGAAGCCGAACAGTTCAAGCGACCCTGGCGTCAGCCCCGGCGGCAGCGGCAACAGGAAATGGCGCGCGCTGGAAGTGGGCATCAGCATTTGCATGCTGGCCTGGCCGGCGCGGTCGTCGCTCTGGCCGGGCACAATGCGGCGAATCGGCTCCGGATCGACCGGCAGCGGCACGTCGGCGATGTCGGCGACATCCTCGAATTCGTTGGTCAGCACCGGATCGGGCGCGCTGGCCAGCACGCGCGCATAGTAGCGGTCCTCGGGGTCCGCCGGCGGACGGTCGAATTCGAGCCAGACCGCCGTTTGCCGCTCCTCGCTGGCGGCATACGCCGGATCGCGCCGGTAGGGCGAGAGCGCCAGCCCGGCCGACACCAGCTTGGGCACTTGCGCCGGCGGCGTCGTTACCGGCAGCACGATAGCGGCGGTCAGCGGCGCGTCCTGCTGGTCGGGCGCGATGCGCAGCACCGGCGTGATCCGGTAGCTCGGCGTCAGCGGACGCGGGAACGCGCCGGCCGCCGGCTTGGCGTCGATGGCGTCGAGGAAGATCAGGGTCGAGCTGTCGCGTTCCGCGTCCCCGGCCGCTTCGTGGCCGGCGCTGGTGCTGGAGGCGATGCGGCCGACCTCGACGCCGTCGCGCTCGACGAGGAGATAATCCAGCCCATCCCAGCTCCAGTCGCGCCGCAGTTCGAGCACCACGGCCACCAGCCACAGGCGCGTCATGTCATTGGCGGTGGCAAAGGTGAGACTGGCGCCGTCCGGCCCGACCACCTGGCGCAGCAGCGCGCCGGCGCCGATCATCAGGCGCCGGCCGGGCCGCGCCCGCAGGCTCCGGTCCTTGCGGTCGAGGTCGAGCGCCGCGGCCAGGCGCCCGAGCGGATCGTCGTCCAGTTCGTCGCCGTGGCCGGCCGCCCGCCGGGCCGCCATCATCGCCAGCGAGGCCGGTTCGGCCGGCTGAAGGAAGAAGCCCTCGATCAGCGAGCCGCCGCCCTGCGCCAGCAGATCGCGTTCGTCGCTGGCCGGGGCCCGCACGGCCACCAGCCGCGTTTCGCCGCGCCGCACATCCTCGCTAATATAGTAGTCAAGCTTGGCGCCGGCGAGCGGGGTCAGCCGCAAACGCACATTGCGCGAAGTGGGCAAGGCCAGCGGCCCGGCCGGCGCGGCGAGCAGGTCGCGCGCATCGGCCACGTCGGTCCATGCAAACTCCAGCGTCAACGGACCGCTGCCGGGATAGGCGCGCGTGACGGTGTACAGCGGCAGGTAGCGGCTGGCGGCGCCCGGTTCCGGCGTGGCCACTTCGACCACGATTTCGAGCTGGTCGACATCCGGATCGGGCAGGCCGGGCGCGCGCTGGGCCAGCATGGCCGGGGCGATGTCGGCCAGCAGGGCCGGCGCCGATCCGCCCGCCATCAGGCAGGCTGGGTAAGCGAGCAAGGGGTGCGACACCGTCAGGGTCGAGGGCGGCGCGTTCGGGTTGGCGTCGAGCGGCAGTTGGGGATCGATGGCAACGCCGGTCGGCCGCACCGGACGCCGGAAGTCGAGGCCCGCCACCGGCTGCGGCCCGCCGTTGCGCGGCTCGCTGCCCGGCGCCGGGCCACCGCCGGTGAGGTCGTTGAAGCGCACCCGGAATTCGTAGCTGTGCCCGTAGCGTAGCGCGGTCGCCGGAGGCAAGCCCTGGACCACCGGGGTGGCGGCGGGCAGGCCGCGCAGCTGCGCGGCGAGGGCGTCGATGCCGATCAGCGACGGCCCGGTCCAGGCGCTCATGTAGCTCGGCAGCCAGCTGCGGTTGCTCGCGTCGCCCGTGAGCCGGTTGGGCGCGACTTCCACCCGCCAGTCGAGTTCGGCGTCGCCCAGGTCAGTGGCGCCCAGCGTAATGGCGGTGTGCGCGCGCACCAGCGATTCCCACGCGGCCGTGCCGGCCTCGCGTACATCGACCCGGTAGCCCATCACGCCCATGGGCGCGTCGGCATTGATGTCGAACTGGCGGTTGAACCAGGTGACGATCTGCTCGTCGTCCCAGCCGAGCTGGATGCCGCGGTCCTCGGGCGGGCGTTCGCCCTCGTCGTCGGCCAGCGGATCGGCCTGGGGCGGCTGGCGCGCATACACGGCCTTGGCGAAACCATCGTCGTACTCGATCGATTCGCGGAACAGATCATCCCACGCAACGCCCGGGGCGGGCGCGGCGGCCACCGGGAACAGCACCGGGGTGAACAGCGCGCGCGGTTCGGTGAGCGGTGCAATGCGCGCGGCGTAGGAGCGCAGCGCGCCGGGCATGGCGGCCAGAGCGCTCCACGGACTGCCGGGCTTGAGCGTAACGAACAGCCAGCCGCCGCCGGCGACGATGTCGGCGGGCGCCGTCACGCTGAACGGACGCACCAGGCCGACCGCTTCGGCCAGCAGCGGCTGGCGCAATACCTGCGCCAGCACTTTGCCCCACGACATGACCGGCGGCGCGACCTTGACCGAGGTGCCGGGCGCCACCGGTGCCTTGAGCGCGCAGTGATAGCTGTCGTCGGTCAGCAGGAAAGGATTCTCGCCGCCATAGCCGGTGGCGCGCCGGTACGCCGGCGGGGCGTACTTGACGATGCGCGGCGCGCCGGCGCGCCCGTCGATGGGGCCGATGCTGGCGTCGATCCCGAACTGCGCGTTGAGGGCGGCGCAAATGGCTCCGGAGCCTGGGGGCGCGGGCGACACCTGGTCGACGATGGTCGCCGCGGCGCCGCTGGTGGGCAGCTGGGCCAGGTCGGCGATAAAACGCAGCTCGAAGTCGAAGTCGGTTACGACGAACGGCGTCAGCCCGGGCGCGGGCGCGGCGGTGGGATCGGTCTGTGGGGCGGCCAGCAGGCGCAGCGAGAGCGCGTTGCCGTCATAGCTTTGCAGGAAGGGAAACAGGATCAGGCGGATCGGCAGTGGCATGGCAGGCTCCTGTTTTCAGATGACATCGGGGGCGTCGCTCTCGAGCAGCGGGCCGCGCAAAACTTCCACCTTGCGCGTCTCGACTTCAAGCTCGATGCTAAAGACCAGGAAGATGGAGACTTCGATGGCGAAGACCAGCTTGGCGATCTGGAACACCGTTTCGTCCGGCAAGCCCTTGTGGGCCACCAGGCGCGCCAGCTTGCCTTCCAGTGACAATTCGATCGATATGATGGGCGGCAGGTCGGCGGAGAGCTTGAGCTGGAAGCCGACGCCGTAACCGAGCACGGTATCGCCGAACACGGCGAAGAAGGTGAGGGCGAACAGCCCTTCCAGCTCGAACGGGTGGGCATCCATGCTGTAGGCGATGCCGAGCCCGAGCAGGAAGCCGTAGGTGGTGCCGTGCTCGCTCGACAGGGTCAGTTCGAACTCGATGATCGCCACCACATACAGGTCTGGCACCGATTTGATTGCGAACATCGGTGAGCCGTGCAGGGTCAGGCTGGCCTTGTCGTTCTTGGGTGCGACCGCCACTTCCACGGTCACCCCGGTGTCGGCGAACTTGATGGTCGGCTTCGGATCGCCCGGAGGGACCTGGAAGTCCTTGCCGAAGGCATCGACGAAGGGGACGTTCAGGGCAACGCTGAGCGACCAGTCGTTGGTCATGCGTACGTCCGGCTGGACCGGGATGCCCAGGTCCTTGAGAATCGTCAGCAAGTCCTGGACGATGTCGAACGGACCGCCGATGCGCAGGGCCGGATCGGCGAAGCGGGTCGCGCGCCCGGCTTCGGCGTCGATATCGACCGCCATCGACAGCAGATCGCCCATCGCCGTGTGGGCCATGATCTTGACCGCGTCTTCCAGCATGAAGCGCCAGGGAACCGGGTCGGCGGTGTCGAGCGTGTAGGTGACGGTCGCGCTCGAATAGTCGAGGTCGCTGCGCACGGTGCCGGCGCTGCGGATGGTGCGGCGCGCCACCCCGGCCGGGAAGGTGGGCGGCGCGTCGAGCACCCAGCTGCCGTCGGCCCGCGCCTCCAGCGCAAAGGCGGCGTTCGGGAACGGGATGGCCTCGGCCTGGCGCGGAAAGGCGCCGGTGGAGGTGGCCAGGATCAGCGGATCGGCGACGACGGGGCGCTGGCTCGACACGATCCGGTGCGGCGCGCCGGTGTCGATGCGCGGGCGGCGGAAAAAGGCGCGCTGGGTTCCCATCGAGTGCAGCAGGCCGTAGTCGCGCTGCGGCGCGGCTTCGTTGAACAGGTCTTCCGGATCGGCGAAACGGTACGGTGCGGCGCTCGGCGCACCCGCCGCGCCTTGCCGGATCACGGGCAGGCCGCGCTCGGCGGCGACGGCGGCCGGCGCATCGGCCGGATTGGCCGCTTCCAGCACCGACCAGTCGCCGCCGGCCGGAAAGGCCAGGCCGCCCCAGGCCGCCATGGCGAATTCGGGCGCCGCGATGCCGACCCCGACCCGGTGCAGGCGCATGCGCTGGCGCCCGCCGGCCACCTGGATGCTGGCGTCGAGCGCGCCGCCCATCGGTCCGGCTGCCGCGATCAGGGCGGCATACACGGGAGCGCTCAGCGGCGGGATCGACAATTTGACGTAGCCGAGCTGGCGGCGCGCCGGCGCCGGCGCATCGGCCCCATCGAGAATCAGGTCGGTGTCGAAATACACGGCCACGAACTCCATGCCGCCCGCCGGCACGGTGCTGCCGGTCTCGCGGATATTGGTCACGCGCGTGGCGCGCCACACCACGCCCGGATGGACCACGATGCCGCTGCCGGGCGCGGCGCGGTAGCGCCCTTCGCCCACCGCCACCCAGCCGCTGTCCTCGCGCGTGACGACGGCATTGCCCTTGCGCTCGAGCGTGATGATGCGCACCACCGGCACGAAATACGGCAGCAGGATGCTCTTGACCTGGATCACCTCATGTGCGGCGCGCCCGTTGAGCACCTGGAATTCGGCCGCGGCGACCCCGGTTTCGGGATCCTCCGGATTGGCCCAGGCGCTGAACAGGCTCTCGCCATGGCCGGACAGGTCGATGTGCGTCACCGGCACCAGCGCCGTGGGTTGCCCGAGGCCGAGATAGCCGTTGACGATTGGCGTGACGCTGGTGCCGAGAATGCTGACCGGCGCGCCGCCGCCAACCGGCCGGGCAACCGCGAGCTGGGCGATAAACCCCGGCAGCGCCGGCGTGGCGCCGGGCGCCAGCGCCGGGTCGACAGCGGTGAGGCGCAGCTGATGCGCGCCTTGCAAACCGGCGATGGCCGGGCGCACCTCGCCGACCTGGGCGCCGCGTCCCGCCGGCGAGGCCTGGTTCAGGCGGGCCTGGGCGACAATCCCGAACGGCAGCGTGAAGCGCGCCCGCGACGGCCGCGGAGTGTCCTTGGCGAAATTGTCGAGGATCGTGTCGTAGGCCGCGAGCGGATTGATGCGCACCAGCTCGACGCTGGGCACGTCGACCGTGGTCGGCACGCCGCTGTTGGCGAAGCGCACCTCGTCCGGGAATGGCTCGGGGCCGGGCACGTTGCGCACCGGTTCCCATTGGACGGCCGGCAGCGTAAGCAGTACCAGCATGCGGCCGTCGAGCGACAGGTCGAGGCCCTGCACCGTGACCGGCTTGAGCGGCGGGCCACCGAAGTCGTCCCGGTTTTCCCGGCGCGGCGGGCGCACCGCGACCCCGAAGCGGCTGGCGTTGGACGACACGTCGAGCAGCACGACCTTGCCCTGCGCCTCGAAATCGAACAGGTCGCCGTAGTTGACCGTGCTCGAGACGGCGGTCGCCGCGCTGCCGGTGGGTGCGCCCGGTCCGGCCAGCGGCGGCGATACGCTGACCGACTGCGGCAGCACGAAACCGAGCGTTTCGCCGGCGGGGCTGAAGCGGAACTGGCTGAGCAGATATCCCTGGCCGCCGGCGGCGGCAAAGGGCGTGCCCAGCGGCGTATTGGCGGCATACGGATCGGGCAACGAGGGCAGCAGGCCGCCCATGCCGTAGGCGGTCAGCGCCAGCGCCTCGACGATGCGTTCGCCTTCGAGGCGGCCCATCATGAAAAAGGCGCGCGGGCGCGTGGCGCGCAGCACGGCATTGGTGAGCGCGAAGGCGATCGCCCGTTCCTGCGTGGTTGCCAGCGCCAGGCCGCTCACGCTCAGGCTGCGCTCGCCGGCCAGCGTGGTGGCGATCACGATCTGCGCCGCCGCCAGGGTGAGGCCGACCCGGTTGCCGGCCACGTCCACGGGTTTGGGCAGGCGCACGTCGACCCTGGCCGTGAGCGTCACCGACGCCTGGCCGTCGGTCCCGGTCACGAAGTGCACGGCGCTGCGGTCGATGCGCGCGTACGCCAAGGTGGCGGGCGCGGACAGGGGCGCCAGCGGCGGGCGCAGCGCGCGTCCGGTGGCGCGCGCGGCCAGGCCGCTCACGGCCAGGCGCGTTTCATCCAGCAGGATGAGTACCGGACCAAGCTCGACCGGCCGCGCTTCGCCATGCCAGGTGGCCGACAGGCCGCGCTCCAGTTCCAGCATCAGCGCGCCGGCGCCGCTGGCCTGGCCCAGGTTGGCGGGGTCGATCGGCGCTGCCGGCAGCGCCAGGCCGGCCGCCGCGACGGGCGCCGCGCCGGACGGCGCGAACAGCGTCGAAGCGATGGCGTCGATGGTGATGCTGGGGCGGTCCGGCGTCATCGGTACCACCAGGCGGTTCAGGTCGGGCCGGTAGCGGGCCGCGCCGGCGGCCGGTGCCAGCGTGAGCGTGGTGGCGCCCAATCCCAGTCCGGCGTCGCCCACCACCGCGATGGTGGCGCCGGCCGGGCCGAGCCCGATGACCAGGCCGTCGGGCGAACGGCGCCCGGTGGCGGCCAGCACGCTGCCGGGCGCTGGCGCAGCGGCTGCGGACACATCGAAGTCGAGCGCCAGGTCGAACGCCACCCCCGGCGGCAACAGCACTTCATCGTCGCCGAGCGCGAGGTCGACCGAAAAGCGCAGGCTGCCGCGCGCGATGCGCACCCCCGAATACACGTTGGGCGGCGCCACGGCCACAAGGCTGGTCGCGAACCAGAGACTGCCCGCGCCCAGATCGAGCGCCTGGCCGGCGCGCAAGGCGGCGCCGCCGATGGCCCATGGCGCCTGGATGATGGGCAGGCTCAGCACGGGTGGTCCCCCGAGGCTGCGCACGAAGCGCAGTTGGCGGACCGGGCGGAACAGGTCGAGCCAGAACGGCCGGCCCAGCTGGTCGGTGACTGGGCCGATGCGCTCCGCCGCCGCCATGCCCGCGCTCCAGGCCGGCGCGCCGCCCTCCATGCGCGTGCTCAGGAAGGGCAGGCGGCGCAGCGCCACCAGGGCGTCGCCCACGCGCAGCGGCTCGCCTTCGCCGGGGCCGGCGCCGCGCAGCACGGCGGCCAGCTCCTCCAGCGTTGCGCGCGTTTCTTGCGTTGCCGTGGCTGCATCGCCGAGCCACTCGCCGGAAGCAAGTTGGAGCAGCAACTCGGCCGAGGCATTCTCGGTGTTTCGGGTGAACTGTGCGCTGTCGGGAGCAGGCGAGCCGAGCTCGCTCAAGCCGAAAGGAAGTGTCGTGGGCGCAATCCTGGATGGCATGGCTGATGCTCCTCCGAAGACGATCTAAGCATGCTCCGCCGCAACACGGCGACGGAACCCGGTTGACATGGCCGCGCCTGTTGTCAGTGGCGGCCCGAACCAAGTTAGCATTCGCCATTCGCGGGCGCAAGCGCCATTGACGAGGCCGCCGGTCGCGGCCGCCGGCAACCGCCGCAAGCCCTTGATTATCCGGGCTTTCCAGAAGGTCAAGCTGGTAAACCGATGGGTTGCGGCGTGTGGCGGCGCCGCAACCCATGCATACCTGCTGCGCGTCGCCTACAGCGCGTCGAGGAAGGTGCGGATGGCGTCGTTGACGCGTTCGGGCTGGTCGAACATGGCGAAGTGCCGCGCCGGCGAAACCGTCACCACCTGCACCTTGGGCGCGGCCGCGATCAGCGAGGCGTAGTAGGTCTTCTTGGTGTCCTCGGTCAGCTCATGCTGGCTGGCGTCGGGCTCGAAATACGGCGCGATCAGCAGCACCGGCGCGCTGATCCTGGGCAACTGCGAGCGCAGGTCCATGGCGAACGTCTCGGCCATGTACTGCAGCACCGCGCCGGGATCGCTGCGCGCGCTGAGCTTGGCCAGTTCGTCGGCGCGCGCCATGTCCAGCACACCGGTGCCGCGCATGTAATCCTGCTGCTGCGCGGCGAACGCGCGCTGGTCGGCCGGCGCCATGCGCCGCGCCAGCGACTGCGCCATCTGCTCGCGCTGGTGCGGCGGCAAGTCTTCGGAACCCGGGAACACCGGCAAGCCATCGATGCTGACCACGCCGGCTATGCGCTCCGGCAACTGCGATGCCAGCGACAGCGCCAGCACGCCGCCCAGGCTGTGTCCGACCAGCACTGGCTTGACCAGCTTGCGCGTCTCGATCAGCTGCGTCAGCGCGCGCTGGGCCGCCTCCATCTGCTTGCCTGGCGCCGGCGCGCGGCCGTCGAAACCGGGCAGGGTGACGATATACACGGTGTAGTCGCCGAGAAACTGGCGCGCGGTACTTTGCCACACCCAGGAACCGCTGGCCAGGCCGGGAATGAGGATCAGCGGACGGCCGCGCTTGCCGTGCCGTTCGACCTGCATGGCGCCGACCTCGAAACGTTCGGCGGGAACCAGCGTTGCGGCGAAACGGTTGGGCGGCTGCGCGGCCGGCTCGGCGGCAAAGGCGGGCGTGCCGGCCGCCATCATCAGGGCTAAAACAATGCGAGCGATCATGCAATCTCCTGGTCGGGATGGAAAATGGTTTCAAGGGGTTGGGCGAACAGCCGGGCAATGGCGAACGCCAGCGGCAGGCTCGGGTCGTAGCGCCCCGTTTCGATGGCGTTGACGGTCTGGCGCGATACCTTGAGCAGGTCGGCCAGGTGCGCCTGGCTCCAGCCATGCTGCGCGCGCAGGTCGCGAATGGTGTTGTTCATTTAAAGGCGCATCCGCGTACCAGGCCCGTCACCAGCCAGCAGGCGCCCATCAGAGGCCAGACGGTGAACATCGACAGGCGCGGAAAGCCGGCCGTTTCCAGAAAGCCGTAGGTGAGTGTCAGGGCGGCCGTGAGCGCGGCGGCGATGCCCAGGTTTTCCAGCGTGCTCTGGCGGATGAATTCATCCACCCGGCGCATGTGGCGCACGATGGCCCAGACGGCCAGGGCGACACCGATGACCGGGCTGGCCAGCACCAGCGTGCGCGCCGGGCCTTCGGCCAGCGTGCGCCCGTAAACAATCGCCGCCGTCAGGATCAGCGCATAGATGCCGATGGCGCCGAACAGTTCGCGCAGATAGCGCCGGCCGATGATCTTTTCATGCATTTCCGTCTCCCATGTAGTCAAGTATGCTTTACATGGTAGGGATGAATAATCGTCATGTCAAGCAAGCTTTACATCTATTTTCAGCTTGCCGAAGTCGACTACAATGCGGGTCGTTCAACCGCCGCACCGAGTCTGTCATGCCTGCTGAAAACCTTCCCCAAGCCCGCGTCGCCGTCATCGGCGGCGGCCCGGCCGGCCTGATGGCCGCCGAAGTCCTGAGCCAGGGCGGGGTGGCGGTCGACCTGTACGATGCGATGCCGTCGGTCGGGCGCAAGTTCCTGCTGGCGGGCAAGGGCGGCATGAATATCACGCATTCGGAGCCATCCGCCGATTTTCTGCAGCGCTACGGCGCACGCAGCGGACAAGTGGCGCCGTGGCTGGAGCGCTTCGACGCACAAGCGGTGCGCGACTGGATTCATGGCCTCGGCGTCGACACCTTCGTGGGCACCTCCGGACGGGTATTTCCGACCGATATGAAGGCCGCGCCCCTGCTGCGTGCCTGGCTGCACCGCTTGCGCGAGGCGGGCGTGCAGCTGCACATGCGCCATCGCTGGCTGGGCTGGAATGGCGCGGCGCTGCGTTTCGCCACACCCGAGGGCGAGCTCGAGCTCACCGCCGATGCGGTCATCCTGGCGCTCGGCGGCGGCAGCTGGGCGCGCCTGGGTTCGGACGGCGCCTGGGTGCCGCTGCTGCAGGAGCGCGCGGTCGCGGTGGCGCCGCTGGTGCCGTCGAACTGCGGTTTCGACACCGGCTGGAGCGAGCATTTCAGCAGCCGCCACGCGGGCGCGCCGCTGACCACGGTGGCCATTACCGCCCCCGACGCCCAGGGCCGCCTGCACAAGCGCCAGGGGCAGTTCGTGATTACCGCCACTGGCGTCGAGGGCAGCCTGATCTACGCCTTGTCGGCCGATCTGCGCGAGCAGATTGCGGCAAGCGGCAGCGCCACCATCTGGCTCGACCTGGTGCCCGATTTCAGCGCCGAACGGGTGCTGGAGGACGTGGCTCGCCCGCGCGGTTCACGCTCGATGTCGAGCCATCTGCAAAGCCGGCTGGGTATCAAGGGGGTGAAATCGGGATTGCTGCGCGAATGCCTGTCGGCGGACGAATTCGCCGACCCGGCGCGCCTGGCGGCGGCCCTGAAAATGCTGCCGGTCACCTTGAAACGGGCGCGCCCGATCGACGAGGCGATCAGCAGCGCCGGCGGCGTGCGCTTCGACGCGCTCGACGGGCACGCCATGCTGAGCGCACTGCCGGGGGTATTCGCCGCCGGCGAAATGGTCGACTGGGAAGCGCCCACCGGCGGCTACCTGCTCACCGCCTGCTTTGCCAGCGGCCGCGCCGCCGGACATGGAGCGCTGGCCTGGCTGGCGCAGCGGCCGCTTACTCGAACGTGACGTCGCCCGAGCCGTTGCGGGTGACGTTGCGCTCGTCCGGATTGCCGTGCACGTTCACGTCGCCGCTGCCGCGCAGGTTGACGGTGGCGCTTTTGCGGGCCTGAACAACCGCGCTGCCCGAACCCATCAGCTCGACGGCGACGGTATCGGCGCTCAGGTGCTCGGCGTCGAGGTCGCCCGAACCGGTCTGCGCCACCTTGAACTGCTTGGCCGCGCCCACCACCGTCATGCTGCCCGAACCGATCACGCTGACCTCGACCTTGTCGCTGTTCCCCCCGTTGAGCTCGATGTCGCCGCTGCCTTGCAGGCCGGCTTCGACTGCGCGGTAGCGGCCATTGAATTTGACGTCGCCGGAACCATGCAGTTGCAGCGCGATCTTGTCGCCGCTGAAACCGTTGATGGTGCTGTCGCCGCTGCCATGAATCCTGACGCTGTCGATGGACGGCAGCACCAGCACCACTTGCAGCGGCTGTTTATGGTGCAGCAGCATGCCCTTGGTTTCGATGTGCAGGGTATTGCCTTCGCTCACGGTTGCTATATTGCCCAGCAAGCGCTGTTCGCCGCGCACGGTCAGCGACGCTACCGCGCCCTGGCGCAGGGTCATGTCGATCGGGCCGCCGAGCACGACCGAGGTGACGTCGTTGCCCACATGGCGCGCTTCGCTGGCGACCACGCGGCCTTCCGGATTGGCCGGACGAGTCGTGCCCTGGGCCCGCAGCATGCCGTAGAACAGGGCGATCAGGACGAAAGCGAGGAGCAGCAGGCCGAAGCCGACTTTGATAAGTGATCGCATGAAATTCTCCGGTTCCGCGTTTAGTTGCCCTTGAGCAGGGAAACATTCATTTCGGCGTAGCGGCGGATGCCGGTCAGCGTGTATTTCGTAATGACCAGGCACAGCAGGAAGATCACGATGCCGGCCAGTACGATGCCCAGCCCAAAGACGGTCTGGGTAGCGCGCGACCCGGGTTCGAGGTTGGTGGTGATGCGCACGCCGACGCTGGCCGCTTCCTCGGCGCGGCGGATCACGCTGGTCTTTTTCGGGCCGTCCTGCGCGGCTTCGTCGCCCGCTTCACTGGTCGCGTCCGCCGTGTCAGCGGCCTCGCCGGCTTCGCGCATGGCTTCCACGGCCTCCTTGGGGACATTGCCGGCCCTGTGTTCGCGGAAGAAGCGCACGCCGTCCTGGCTAATCGACACTTTCGCTTGCATCGTGTTGCGCTCGTCGCTGGAGGCGTCGCTCAGGATCAGCTCGCGGAAAGGGCCATCGAGCACCAGTTCGTTGGCGCCCGCCAGGCCGCTGGCGGTAATGGCGATGCCGGCCACGTAAAAGGCCAGCCCGGCCGCGTACAGCAGGGCCAGCAGGGCCGCGTAGACCAGCGCCGGCACCACCATGAACAGGTTGAAGATGCCCAGGCCGACGATCGACACCAGCATGCGCATCAGGTTGGCGGGATTTTTCTTTTGCTCGAAAGAATGCATGTGCACGCTGGCGCGCAGCTTCATGGCGATCGCGGTCGGCGCGTCGAGACCGGCGGCCACCTCGGCCTCGGTGCGGCCGGCGGCCACGCCGTCGATGAAGCGCTGTTCGTAGTAAGCCAGCGTGTTGGCCTGGGTGTCGGCGGAAATGCCCGCCATGGCGCGCCGCAGCGCGTCGAGATAGTCGAGTTTGCCCATGATGGTCGCCTTTGGATCAGGAATGGCTCAGCGCCACGCCCGAATGGAGAATCTGCGAGTCGCCGCCGAGCAGGTCCGGCATGACGATGACGGCGGTAGTCGCGGCAACAAAAACCAGTAATGCGAGTGCGCGAAGGCCGAGTGCGATGTTCATGTGCTGTCCGTGTAAAAATCCTGTTTCGATGGTGCTACTGTACGAAAACGGACAGTTCAGCTCCACCGGAATGCGACAGGCTGCACTTTCAGCGCCGCAAACGACCAAATCGGGGGACAGTCGTTCACTTTTTTGTGGCCTTGGCCGACAGGACCACGCGCGCGGCCGCCACGCCGCTGCGCACGGCCGACTCGATTGTTGCCGGATAGTCACTGGCGGTGTAGTCGCCGGCCAGCGCCAGGCGCGCCAGTCCGGTCGCGTTGGCGGGCCGCGCCAGGCCCGGGGTGCAGGCGAAGGTGGCGCGTTTTTCGCTGATGACCTGGACCCATTCCGGATGGCTCAGTTCCGGGCGGCCCAGTACGGTGGCCAACTGGTCGGCAACGGCCTGGGCCAGCGCCTCGCGTCCCAGTTCCGAGGCCGCGCCCGAGGCGCTGATGACCACCGAGAACAGGCCCGCCTGCGCGGCGTCGAGCTGGCCGCGGTCGAACACGAACTGGCCCCAGTGGCCGCTGGCGGCATTGTCGCGCAGGGCGTAGAAGGGCAGGTCGAGCCGGGTGGCGGCCGGATATTGCAGGTAGCAGGTAGTGATCGGTTCGTACTCGAAATGCTGCAGGCTGGCCGCCAGGTCGGCCGCTCCGGCCTGTTCGAGCAGGGTGGCGGCCGCCGGCGGCGCGGTGGCGATGACAACGGCGTCGAAGCGCTCGCCTTCGCCAAGGAGCCAGCCGCCGCTAGCGTCAGCGGGCGCCAGGGTGCCGACCTTGGCGCCCAGGCGCACGGCGCCGCCGGCGCGTTCCACGAAGGCTGCCGCTGCCACCGGGAACAGCGCGCTCAGGTCCACGCGCGGCAGCAGCATGTCGGAACTGGCGCGGCTCGCGCCCAGGCTGTCGCGCAGCACGGCCAGGAAGACCTGGGCCGAGGCGCGTTCGGGCGCGGTGTTGAGCGCCGCCAGGCACAGCGGACGCCACATCAGTTCGATGAGGCGATCGGTCTGGTCGTAGCGTTCAAGCAACTCGCTGACGCTGCAGTCGGTGTGCAGGCGCCAGTCCATCCAGCGCGCGGTCGAGGAAAAGCGCGCCAAGGCCATCTTGTCGGCAAAGGCCAGGCCGTCGGCGCGCAGCAGGGCCAGCGCCAGGTGCAGCGGCGCCGGCAGGCGCGGGGCGACAAAGTCCATGCCGCCGCTTTCCTTCGGATAGCGCATCTGCAGCGGCAGGTAGAGCATGGCGGCGTGCAGGTCGATACCGACCGCGCGCATCAGGCGCAGCGATTCCTTGTAGGCGCCGAGCAAAATGTGCTGGCCGTTGTCGAGCTGGCGGCCCTGCACATCGACCGCGCGTGCCCGTCCGCCGAGTGTGCGCGCGGCCTCGAACAGGGTGACCTTGCAGCCGGCGCGGGCCAGTTCGACGGCCGCGCTGCAGCCGGCCCAGCCGGCGCCGATGACGGCGGCGCTCATGTCCACTTTAGCCACGGATGTAGGTCTTCCACGCCAGCCACAGTTTGCGCAGCGGCGTGAGCGAAATACGCTGGGTGAGCACGTGGAAGTTGTCGCGTTCGATTTCGTCGAGCACGGTGCGGTAGATGGCCGCCATCATCAGGCCGGGACGCTGGGCGCGCCGGTCTTCCTTGGGCAGCAGGGCAAAGGCTTCGTCGTAGACCTTTTGCGCGCGTTCGGTCTGGAAGCGCATCAGGTTCTCGAACTTGTCGCTATGGCGCGCGTTGAGCAGGTCGGCCGCGGTCACGCCGAACTGTTGCAGTTCGTTGACAGGCAGGTAAATCCGGCCCTTGCGCGCATCTTCACCCACGTCGCGGATGATATTGGTCAGCTGAAACGCCAAGCCGAGCTGCTCCGCATACTCCAGGGTCTTGGGATTGGTCACGCCGAAAATGCTCGCCGACAGAATGCCGACCACGCTGGCCACGTGCCAGCAGTAGCGCTTCATGGCCGGGAAATCGAGGTAGCGGGTCTGGTCCAGATCCATTTCCATGCCGTCGACGATGGCCTGCATGTGCGTTTCCTGCAGGTTGTAGACCGTCAGGTGCGGCTGCAAGGCTTGCGTCACTGGGTGGGTGGGCGCGCCGGCGTACATGCTGGAGAGCTCGTTGCGCCACCAGGCCAGCTTGATGCGCGCGATCGACTGGTCGGTGCATTCGTCCACCGTGTCGTCCACCTCGCGGCAGAAGGCGTACAGCGCAGTGATCGCGCGGCGCCGCTCCGGAGGCAGGAACAGGAAGCTGTAATAAAAGCTCGAGCCGCTCTGGACGGTCTTTTGTTGGCAGTATTCGTCTGGGGACATGGTCAAAAATGCAAGGGTGCGCGAAGCGAAGCCGCTATTCTATAGCCGATGAGTGCCAGTCGAGGCAGGCGGCGCGGGTTTTTTCGTCGTCAAGCAGCGCGACAGCGGGTCACAAGCCGCGTTTGATGCCGGGTTACATGCCGGCTTACATGCGTATTGCGCGCCACCCAATCACCAGCCAGTCCAGCGTTTTGATCTGCGGGCGCTGGCCGAAGACGTCGTAGCCGACCTTCTCTATTTCTTCCAGGATGCGCAAGCCGCCCTGGACCACCAGCCGCAATTCCCAGCCGATGCGGCCCGGCAAACGCAGCGCCAGCGGCGCGCCCGACATCATCAGCGTGCGCGCGCGGGCCACCTCGAAGGCCATCAGGGCGCGCCAGTTGCCGTCGGTACGCGATTGGTCGAGCTGGGCCGGGGCCACGCCGAAGCGCTGTAAATCCTCCAAGGGCAGGTAAATGCGGTCTTTTTGACGGTCGATGCCGACGTCTTGCAGGAAGTTGATCAGCTGCAGCGCCGAACAGATGGCGTCCGAGTCGCGCACGTTGGCCTCGTCCACGGCGCCATACAGCGACAGCATCAGGAAACCGACCGGATTGGCCGAGCGGCGGCAGTAATCGAGCAGCAGCTCGAAGCTGGGGTAGCGCGTGGTGTCCACATCCTGCTTGAAGGCCGACAGCAGGTCTTGGAACGGTTGCAGCGGCAATCTATACTGTTCGATCACGCCGGCGAGGCGCTGGAACAACGGTTCGCTCTGGGTTTCGCCGCGGCCGATGGCGTCCAGCGCGGCCTCGTAAGCGGTGAGCGCGGCCAGCCGCTCGGGGCCGGTGGCGTCGCCTTCGTCGGCGATGTCGTCAGCGGTGCGGGCGAAAGCGTAGATCGCTTCCACGGCCGGCACCAGCCGCCGGGGCAGCAATACAGAGGCGACGGGGAAGTTCTCGTAGTGATCGACAGGCATGGAGTATTAATGACGCGAAAGTCATTTGCAAATAAAACTTGCAGTATTATAATTACTAACCAGAAAGTCAGTTAGCTCTCAGGGTCGAACGAGTAGTAGCATCTCGACACCATCGTCGATCCCTCGGGGTCGCGACCACCGCATAGTAAAGGAAAACACCGTGTTCCCCGTGAAAAACCTGCGCCAAAGACCTTTGGCCCCGATGACCGTTCTCAGTGCCGCCGTGATGGCCGCGCTGCTGTCCGCCTGCTCCAAGCCCGCCGAAAAAACCGAGGACATCCGTCCCGTACGCGCCCTGGTGCTGACGTCGAGCAGTGTGGGCGTGAACGCCGAATTCGCCGGCGAGGTGCGGGCGCGGGTCGAGTCGCGTCTCGGATTCCGGGTTGGCGGCAAGATTACCGCGCGCAAGGTCGACGCCGGGACGGTGGTCAAGAAGGGCCAGGTGCTGATGCAGCTCGATCCGCAAGACTTGAAGTTGTCGCAGGCCCAGGCCAAGGCCAACCTGCGCGCGGCGGAAACCGGGCGCGACCTGGCCAAGGCGGAACTGAAGCGCTATCAGGAATTGCGCGTGAAGAATTTCGTCAGCCAGGCTGTGCTCGACGCCAAGGTGTCGGCGTTCAGCTCGGCGCAGTCCAGCGTCGACGCGGCCCAGGCGGCGTATTTCGGGCAGTCGAACCAGGCTGGCTACGCCACCCTGGTGTCGGATGTCGATGGCGTGGTCACGGCCGTGGACGCGGAAGTGGGGCAGGTCGTGTCGCCGGGCACCCCGGTGGTGCGGGTGGCCAAGATGGGCGAGAAGGAAATCGTCATCGGCTTGCCGGAAGATAAGGTCGAGCAATTGCGCAAGCTCACCGACGTGACCGTGCGCCTGTGGGCCAACAAGGATGTGGTCATTCCCGGCAAGGTGCGTGAAGTCTCGCCGGTGGCCGACCCCGCCACCCGCACTTACGCGGTCAAGGTATCGATTCCCGACAGCGCGGCCGACGTCAAGCTGGGCATGACTGCCATGGTGCAGTTCGCCAGCACGATGGCCACGCCGCAGATCAAGGTGCCGCTGACGGCGCTGTATCACGAAAAGAACACGACCTCGGTGTGGGTGGTCGACAAGGGCGTGGCGCGCATGGTGCCGGTGACCATTGTCGGCACGTCCGGCAACGAGGTGGTGCTGGCCAGCGGCGTGACGTCCGGCCAGACCGTGGTGACGGCCGGCGTGAACCTGCTCAAGCAGGGCCAGAAAGTGACGATCCTGCCGCCGGATACCTCGTCGAGCGACCCGCTGCCGGCTGCGAAACCCGCACCGCAGGCAGCGGCACAGGCGGCAGCAAAGGTTGAGGTTGCCAAATGAAGGGGTTCAATCTTTCTCGCTGGGCGCTGGAGCATATTCCGCTGACGCGCTACCTGATGGTCGCGCTGCTGCTGGGCGGGGTGATCAGCTACATGAATCTGGGGCAGGATGAAGATCCGCCGTTTACGTTCCGCGTGATGGTGGTGCGCGCGATCTGGCCGGGCTCGACCGCGGTGCAGATGGCCGAGCAGGTCACCGACAAGCTGGAAAGGAAGCTGCAGGAAACGCCCTATATCGACAAGATCAAGAGTTATTCCAAGCCGGGCGAAGTGATCATCATCTTGCAGCTGCGCGAATCGACGCCCCCGCGCGAGACCGCCAACGCCTGGTATCAGGTGCGCAAGAAGATCGGCGACATCCGCGGCACCTTGCCGGCCGGGGTGATCGGACCGTTCTTCAACGATGAATTCGGCGACACCTACGGCTCGATCTTCGCGCTCTCGGCCGACGGCTTCAACTACGCCGAGGTCAAGGAATATGCCGACTTCGTGCGCCAGCAACTGCTGCAAGTGCCGCTGGTATCGAAAGTCGAGCAGTTCGGCGTGCAGACGGAAAAACTCAATATCGAGTTTTCGCACAAGAAATTTGCGCAGCTCGGCGTGCCGTTCGAAGTCATCGCCAACCAGATCGCCACGCAAAACTCGGTCGAGTCGACCGGTGTGCTGGTCACCGAAACGGACAACCTGCAAGTGCGCGTCACCGGCGCCCTGACCAGCGCCAAGGACCTCGAAAACCTGGAGCTGCGTGCCAACGGCACCACCTTCCGCCTGGGCGACTTCGCCACCATCAAGCGCGAATACCAGGATCCGCCGCTGGAAAAGATGCGTTTTAACGGCAAGGAAGTCATCGGCCTGGGCGTGTCGATGGAAAAGGGCGGCAATATCATTCAGATGGGCAAGGGGCTCGATGACACCGTGGCCCGTATCAAGGCCAAGCTGCCGGTCGGCATCGAACTCGAACGGGTATCGGACCAGCCGCGCGCGGTGACGGCCTCGGTGAGCGAATTCATCAAGGTGCTGATCGAAGCGGTCGTGATCGTGCTGGCGGTCAGTTTCCTGGCGCTGGGCCTGCATACCAAGCCGCTGCGCATCGATGCGCGGCCCGGCCTGGTGGTGGCGCTGACCATTCCGCTGGTGCTGGCCATTACCTTCCTGTTCATGCGCCTGTTCGACATCGACCTGCACAAGATTTCGCTCGGCGCGCTGATCATCGCGCTCGGCTTGCTGGTCGATGACGCCATCATCGCCGTTGAAATGATGGTGCGCAAGATGGAGGAGGGCATGTCGCGCTTCGAGGCGGCCACCTTCGCCTACACCTCGACCGCGATGCCGATGCTGACCGGCACCCTGATCACGGCCGCCGGCTTCCTGCCGATCGGCCTGGCCAAGTCGGCCGCCGGCGAGTACACCTTTTCGATGTTCTCGGTCAATGCGCTGGCACTGCTGATTTCGTGGCTGGTGGCGGTGGTGTTTACGCCGTACATCGGCTACCTGATCCTCAAGGTCAAGCCGCACGCGGCTGGCGAGGGCGAGCACGACCTGTTCAATACGCCGGGTTTCCAGCGTTTCCGCCGCGTCGTGACCTGGTGCGTGGAATGGCGCAAGACCACCATTGCGCTGAGCCTGGGCGTGTTTTTCCTCGGCGTGTACGGCTTCAACTTTATCGAGAAGCAATTCTTCCCCGATTCCAGCCGGCCCGAGCTGATGGTCGAGATGTGGACGCCGGAAGGCACCGCGTTCCGCGCCAACGAAGCGCTGGTGAAGAAGTTCGAGAAGCTGATGGTCAAGGAAGCCAATGTCGAGAGCGTGACCAGCTATGTCGGCACCGGCAGCCCGCGGTTTTATCTGCCGCTGGACCAGCTCTTTCCGCAATCGAACGTGTCGCAAGTCGTGGTACTGGCCAAGAGCCTGGAAACGCGCGAAGCGCTGCGCCTGAAGATTGTCGACATCTTCAAGAAAGACTTCCCGGAAGTGCGCGGCAGGGTCAAGCTGCTGCCGAACGGGCCGCCGGTGCCGTATCCGGTGCAGTTCCGCGTGGCCGGTCCGGAAATCGCCGTCGTGCGCGATTTTGCCGACAAGGTCAAGGACATCATGCGCGCCAATCCGAATGCGATCGGCGTCAATGACAACTGGAACGAATCGATCAAGGTACTGCGCCTCGACCTGGACCAGGAAAAACTGCGCGCGCTGGGCGTGACCTCGCAAACGGTGATGCGCGCGGCCAATACCATCCTGTCGGGCACGACCATCGGCCAGTTCCGCGAGGACAATAAGCTGATCGACATCGTGGTACGCCAGCCGGTGGAAGAGCGCGCGACCATGGCGGTGCTCAACGACACCAACATCCCGACGGCGTCGGGCAAGTCGGTGACCATTTCGCAGATCGCGCGCGCCCATTTTGTGTGGGAACCGGGCGTGGTGTGGCGTGAAGGACGCGAATGGGCGATCACAGCGCAGTCCGATGTGGTCGACGGCATCCAGGGACCGACCGTGTCCGACCAGATCGGCCTGAAGCTGGCCGACCTGCGCGCGGCGCTGCCGCCAGGCTACACGATCTCGCTGGCCGGCGCCGCTGCCGACAGTGCGGCCGCGGAAGCGTCGATCGCGGCGAATGTGCCGCTGGTGCTGTTCATTGTGTTCACCCTGCTGATGCTGCAGCTGCACAGCTTCTCGCGTTCGCTGCTGGTGTTCCTGACCGGACCGCTGGGCGTGGCTGGCGCCGCGATGGCGCTGCTGATCCTGGACCGTCCGTTCGGATTCGTCGCGAATCTGGGTGTGATTGCGCTGTTCGGCATGATCATCCGCAATTCCGTGATTCTGGTCGATCAGATCGAGCAGGATATCGCTGCCGGGGCCGAGCCGTGGAATGCGGTGATCGAGGCGGCGGTACGGCGCTGCCGGCCGATCGTGTTGACGGCCGCGGCGGCCGCGCTGGCGATGATTCCGCTGTCGCGTTCCGTGTTCTGGGGGCCGATGGCGGTCGCCATCATGGGTGGACTGGTGGTGGCGACGGCCTTGACCTTGCTGTTCCTGCCGGCGTTGTATGCGGCGTGGTTCCGGGTCAAGAAGCCGGTGGAAGCGGTCGCGCTACGCACGTAATCTGCTGTTAATTCGCTATCCTTAAAACCGTCGTTCCCGCGAAGGCGGGAACCCAAGTTCGTCGCTCAGCCGGTGGCAGCGGATCAAGCTTGGGTTCCCGCCTTCGCGGGAACGACGGTTTTGCGGTTAACGGTTACGCAGGAAAGGTTAGCGGGACGACGAAGCCGAGGTTAGCGGTGCTCGTCTGCTTCAAGCCGCCACATGCGCCCGTACCGCGTGCGCATGTTTTTCCCACACCCGGCTCTTCCACCTCGCGTACATCGCCAGTCCGCGCACCCATTCGTCGCAGGTGAACGCGATCCACACCCCAATCAATCCCCAGCCCAAATGCAGGCCCAGCAGCCATGCCAGCGGCACCGCCACGCCCCACATCGAACACACGCCCATCAGCACCGGAAAGCGCGCGTCGCCCGTTGCCCGCAGTGAATTGATCACCACCAGATTGAACGTGCGCCCTGGTTCCAGCAGCAGGCTGATGCGCAGCAGTACCGCGCCGCCGGCCACGATCGCCGGGTCCTTGCTGAAAAAGCCCAGCAGCCACGGCGCCAGCAGCACCACCACGCAGGTCGTCAGCACCGTCACCGCCAAGCCCACGCGCAAGCTGCGCAGCAACTGGCGGTAGGCTTCATCGAACTCGCCCGCGCCGATCATGTGCCCGATCATGATCTCGGTGCTGATGCCGATTGAAATTCCCAGCATCATCATGATCATCGACAGCTGAATCGCATACGAAAACGTCGCCAGCTGGACCACGCCCATTTGCCCGACAAAGTAGGTAATCACCATGAAGCTGGCTTGCCAGCACAGATTCTCGCCCGCCGCCGGCAAGCCGATCTTGAGGATGCGCGCCAGCGTGTCGCGCGACAGGTTCAGGAACCATGACAGGCGCACGCCAAGCTTCAGTTGACGCCGCACCAGCCAGGCCAGGGCCACGCAGGCCACGGCGCGGCTGATGACGGTCGACAGCGCCGCGCCGATCACGCCCATCTTGGGCGCACCCAGCAGGCCGAAAATCAGTACCACATTCAAGATGAGATTGAGCACGTTCATGCCGATGGCGACATACATCGCTTCGCGCGTGTGCCCATGCGCGCGCAGTACCGAGCCGAACGCGATATTGATCGATTCGAGGAACAGGGTGCCGCCCATCAGCGCCAGAAACGGCTGGGCGTAGGGCATCAGTTGCGGCGGCAGGTGCAGCAGGCGCAGCATGTCGGCCGAGAGTGCCCAGATCGCCAGACTGACCACCACCCCGAGCCAGAAGTTGATGCCCACCGCCGTGGCCGCCACGCGTTCCGCGCCTGCCCGGTCGCCCGCGCCCAGGTAGTGGGTGAGCACGACGGCGCTGCCGATGCCGACAAACGAAAACAGAATGATGCAGAAGCCCACGATCTGGTTGGCCACCGCCAGCCCGGCCACGGCCGAGTCGCCCAGGTGGCTGACCATGAAGGTGTCCACAATCCCCGGCAGGATATGCGAGAGCTGCTCGATGAAGATCGGCCACGTCATGGCGAATAGACTCGCCTGGCGCACTTTGTTAATGTGATTGGAGGACATGCAGGGGTATTTCTCTAAAGGACTGAAAACGTTTCCAAATTATACGCCGCCTGAGTCCGTTTCAAAAAACGCCCTATGTGGTCAGAAAATCCAGTAAAATACCGGGTTGAAGTTGTAGCCCCTAACAAAGGCAGTGCAGGGCGGCCGGTTTCACTGTCGGGCGCCCTTTGTTTTTTCAGATGGAAAGGTGCATTCTCTCGCCGATGATGGCGGTCAATGCGATCCCGCGAGGATGGCGAAATTGGTAGACGCACCAGGTTTAGGTCCTGACGCCAGCAATGGTGTGGGGGTTCGAGTCCCCCTCCTCGCACCACGAGTTTAATACTATTTTTTGGACGATTTTTACAATGGCAACTGCAGTCGAAACCCTGGGTAAACTCGAACGTCGCTTGACGATCTCTTTTCCGCTGACTGACGTCCGTACGGAAGTGGAAAAGCGCCTGAAACAGCAGGCCAAGACGGCCAAGGCACCTGGCTTCCGTCCAGGCAAAGTTCCACTGAAAATGGTCGCGCAGCAATATGGCTACCAGATCGAATCGGACGTGCTCAACGATAAAGTCGGCCGCGCGTTCAATGACGCCGCCAACGAGAACCAGCTGCGCGTTGCCGGTTTCCCAAAAATCGAACCAAAGGAAGATTCCGCTGAAGGCGTGCTGTCGTTCGACGCCACCTTCGAGGTCTATCCTGAAGTCGTCATCGGCGACCTGTCGGGCGTCGAGATCGAAACCGTGAAAGCCGACGTGTCGGATGCGGAAATCGAAAAGACCATTGAAATCCTGCGCAAGCAGCGCGTGCATTACCACACCAAGGGTGAAGCCGGCGAACACGGCGACGGCGGCGAGCCGGTCGCAGCCAATGGCGACCGCGTGACCGTCGACTTCGTCGGCGTCATCGATGGTGTTGAATTCCCAGGTGGCAAAGCTGAAGACTACGCATTCGTGCTCGGCGAAGGCCGCATGCTGCCAGAATTCGAAGCAGCCACCGTCGGCCTGAAAGTCGGCGAAGCAAAAACCTTCCCATTGGCTTTCCCGGCCGATTACCACGGTGCCGACGTGGCCGGCAAAACCGCCGACTTCACCATCACCCTGAAAAAACTCGAGTGGGCGCACCTGCCGGCAGTCGATGCCGAGTTCGCCAAGTCGCTAGGCATGGAAGATGGCGATCTGGACAAGATGCGCGCCGACATCAAGGTCAACCTGGAACGCGAAGTCGCGGGCCGCGTCAAGGCACGCAACAAGGAAGCCGTGATGGATGCCCTGGTCAAGGTCACCGAGATGGAAGTTCCTAAAGTCATGATCGCCCAGGACGCCGAGCGTCTGGCCGAAATGACCCGCCAGGACATGGCGCAGCGCGGCATGGATGTCAAGGACATGCCATTCCCGCAAGACCTGTTCGCCACCAAGGCCGAGCGCCGCGTGCGCCTGGGCTTGATCCTGTCGCAGCTGGTTGGCGACAACAAGCTGCAGGCTACCCCTGAGCAGGTCAAGGCGCAGATCGAAGATTTCGCCCAAAGCTACGAAGATCCGCGTGAAGTACTCAAGTACTACTACAGCGATCGTCGCCGCCTGTCGGAAGTTGAAGCTCTTGTATTGGAAGAAAACGTCGTTAACTATGTACTCGGTATCGCGAAAGTCACAGCCAAGGCTGTTGCATTCGACGAGTTGATGGGAAGCAACGCACAAGCTTAAAGTCTGCTTTAGGCTGCTTACAAAGGAAGAGACAGGTATGAACCATAATCCGGCATTGGATACACAAGCACTCGGCCTCATTCCGATGGTCGTGGAGCAGAGCGGCCGCGGCGAGCGCTCGTACGACATTTACTCGCGCCTGCTCAAGGAACGTGTGATTTTCATGGTCGGGCCGGTGCATGACCAGATGGCCAACCTGATCGTCGCCCAGCTGCTGTTCCTCGAGAGCGAGAATCCGGACAAGGATATTTCGCTCTACATCAACTCGCCTGGCGGATCGGTTTCGGCCGGCCTGGCGATCTTCGATACGATGAACTTCATCAAGCCGGACGTGTCGACCCTGTGCACCGGGATGGCCGCGTCGATGGGTGCTTTCCTGCTGGCCGCTGGCGCCAAGGGCAAGCGTTTCTCGCTGCCGAACTCGCGCATCATGATTCACCAGCCGTCGGGTGGCTCGCAAGGGCAGGCCTCGGACATCGAAATCCAGGCCAAGGAAATCCTCTACCTGCGTGAGCGTCTGAACCATATCCTGGCCGAACGTACGGGCAAGACGATGGAACAGATCCACAAGGATACCGACCGCGATCGTTTCATGTCGGGCGATGAAGCCGCGGAATATGGTCTGATCGACAAAGTCCTTGCGAAGCGCGAATAAATCGTTAGCGCGGGTCGTGTCGGGCAACCGTAGCGAGCCGGTCCGTTCTTGCCGCGTGTCGCGCCGCCCTGTGCAAGCAGGACGCGCCACGCCGGTTCAGGAACTGGCTGTGCAGCAGGTAGGCCGGGACGTCCTCAGGTGTTGCTCAAAAAACGCCCGTGCGCTACAACGTTCGGGCGTTTCGTTTTTATTTCGGGTAGCATGCTGATAGCGCGCCCCCTTGTTGCGCGTCGGTTCGCGTTACATTTATAGCAATTCAATAGAAACCTGCCCCATGTCAGACAAAAAATCCTCCAGCGGCGAAAAACTCCTCTACTGCTCGTTCTGCGGCAAGAGCCAGCACGAGGTGAAGAAACTCATCGCAGGTCCATCCGTCTTCATTTGCGACGAATGCATCGACCTGTGTAACGACATCATCCGCGACGAGACCTCGAACGTGGAAACGGTGGCCGGCGCCAAGTCCGACCTGCCGACCCCGAACGAAATCAAGGAATTGCTGGACCAGTACGTGATCGGCCAGCAAACCGCCAAGCGCATCCTGTCCGTTGCGGTCTACAACCATTACAAGCGCCTCAAGCACCTGGGCAAGAAGGATGAAGTCGAACTGGCAAAGAGCAACATCTTGCTGGTCGGTCCTACCGGTTCGGGCAAGACCCTGCTGGCCCAGACCCTGGCGCGCATGCTCAACGTGCCGTTCGTGATCGCCGACGCCACCACCCTGACCGAAGCCGGTTATGTGGGCGAAGACGTCGAGAACATCATCCAGAAGCTGCTGCAAAGCTGCAATTACGAAGTCGACAAGGCCCAGCGCGGCATCGTCTACATCGATGAAATCGACAAGATTTCGCGCAAATCGGACAATCCGTCGATTACCCGCGACGTGTCCGGAGAAGGCGTGCAGCAAGCCTTGCTGAAACTGATCGAAGGCACGATGGCATCGGTACCGCCACAAGGCGGGCGCAAGCATCCGAACCAGGATTTCGTCCAGATCGACACGACCAATATCATGTTCATCTGCGGCGGCGCGTTCGACGGCCTGGTCAAGATCATCCAGAACCGTTCCGAAAAGAGCGGCATCGGCTTCTCGGCCAGCGTCAAGAGCGAATCGCAGCGCGCCAGCGCCGACGTGCTGCTCGAAGCCGAACCGGAAGACCTGATCAAGTTCGGCCTGATTCCCGAACTGGTGGGCCGCCTGCCGGTGGTTGCCGCCTTGTCGGAACTGACCGAAGAAGCGCTGATCCAGATTCTGATCGAGCCGAAGAATGCGTTGATTAAACAGTATTCCAAGTTGCTGGAAATGGAAGGCGCGGAACTGGAAATCCGTCCGGCCGCCTTGCATGCGATTGCCCGCAAGGCACTGGCACGCAAGACCGGTGCGCGCGGTTTGCGTTCCATTCTTGAACATGCACTGCTCGATGTGATGTACGAATTGCCAAACCAGCAGAATGTCATCAAGGTCGTTATCGATGAAAATTCGATCACGAACGGCGCCAAACCTTTACTGATTTACAGCGAAAGCGCAAAAGCATCGGGCGAAAACTGAAATTCTGCGCTCCGCACGCAACAAAAGCATTGATTCCTGAATTCTTGGCGGTACAATTTACCTCAATAAAAGAATCAGGCTTCACTCGAAAAGCCACTCGCAGCGGAACCGCTGCGCGGTGGCTTTTTTATTTGATGTTCCGATAAAATTTTTTAGATTATTCCGGTTGTATTTGAATCAAGTTGATGAATTGTTCAAATAACTTGTAGAAATATTTTATCTGCCGGTCTTGTGTTTTGGCAGTCAGTGCCAACATCGTAAACACGCTTTCTATAAGGTATGCCATGACAACTTCCAAATTAACCGAGCAAACGACGCTGCCCTTACTGCCGTTGCGCGACGTGGTCGTCTTCCCGCATATGGTGATCCCACTGTTCGTCGGCCGTCCGAAATCCATCAAGGCGCTGGAAGCAGCCATGGAGCAGGGCAAGAGCATCATGCTGGCCGCCCAGAAGGCCGCCGCCAAAGACGAGCCCTCCGCGTCCGACATCTACGAAATCGGTTGCGTGGCGAACATCCTGCAAATGCTCAAGCTGCCCGATGGCACCGTCAAGGTGCTGGTCGAAGGCGCCCAGCGTGCGCGCATCAACCACATCAGCGATGCGCCGACGCACTTCATCGCGGACCTGACCCCGCTCAATTCGGAAATCGGCGACGATTCCGAAGTCGAGGCGATGCGCCGCGCGATCGTCCAGCAGTTCGACCAGTACGTCAAACTGAACAAAAAAATTCCACCTGAAATCCTCGCTTCGCTGGCAGGGATCGACGACGCCGGCCGCCTGGCCGATACGGTCGCCGCCCATCTGCCGCTCAAGCTTGAGCAGAAGCAGGTGATCCTGGAAATCTTCAACGTCGCCAAGCGTCTTGAGCATCTGCTCGGCCAGCTCGAAGGCGAGCTCGACATCCTGCAAGTGGAAAAACGCATCCGCGGCCGCGTCAAGCGCCAGATGGAAAAATCGCAGCGCGAGTACTATCTGAACGAGCAGGTCAAGGCGATCCAGAAAGAACTGGGCGAGGGCGAAGATGGCGCCGATATCGATGAACTCGAGAAAAAAGTCATTGCCGCCAAGATGCCGAAGGAAGCGCTGGACAAGGCTACCAACGAACTCAAGAAGCTCAAGCTGATGTCGCCGATGTCGGCCGAAGCCACTGTCGTGCGTAACTACATCGATACCCTGGTCAATCTGCCGTGGAAGAAAAAGTCCAAGGTCAATAACGATCTGTCGAACGCCGAAAAAGTGCTCGAAGGCGATCACTATGGTCTGGACAAGGTGAAAGAACGCATTCTGGAATACCTCGCGGTCCAGCAACGCGTCGACAAACTGAAAGCGCCGATCCTGTGCTTCGTCGGTCCTCCGGGCGTGGGCAAGACCTCGCTTGGCCAATCCATCGCCAAGGCCACCAACCGCAAGTTCGTGCGCATGGCCCTGGGTGGCGTGCGTGACGAAGCCGAGATCCGCGGCCACCGCCGCACGTATATCGGTTCGATGCCGGGCAAGGTGCTGCAATCGCTGGCGAAAGTCGGCGTGCGCAACCCGCTGTTCCTGCTCGATGAAATCGACAAGATGGGTGCGGATTTCCGCGGCGATCCATCGTCGGCCCTGCTCGAAGTGCTGGACCCGGAACAGAATCACACGTTCTCGGACCACTACATCGAAGTCGACTTCGATCTGTCGGACGTGATGTTCGTGGCGACCTCGAATTCGTTCAACATTCCGCCGGCGCTGCTCGACCGCATGGAAGTCATTCGCCTGTCCGGTTACACGGAAGATGAAAAGACCAGCATCGCCCAGCGTTACCTGCTGCCGAAGCAGATCAAGGCCAATGGCCTGAAGGAAGAAGAAATCGCCGTCGCTGAAGGTGCGATCCGCGACATCATCCGTTACTACACCCGGGAAGCCGGCGTGCGCTCGCTCGAGCGCGAAATCTCGAAGATCTGCCGCAAGGTCGTCAAGATGCTGCTGTTGAAAAAAGCCGATAAAAAGGTCACGGTCAACAACAAGAACATCGACAAGTTCCTGGGCGTGCGCCGTTACGATTTCGGCGTGGCCGAGAAAGAGAACCAGATCGGCCAGGTGGTCGGCCTGGCATGGACCGAAGTGGGCGGCGATCTGCTGACCATCGAGGCGGTGCAAATGCCGGGCAAGGGCGGCGTGATCCGCACCGGCACCCTGGGCGACGTGATGAAGGAATCGATCGAAGCGGCGCGCACCGTGGTGCGTTCGCGCGCCAACCGCCTCGGCATCAGGAATGACGTGTTCGAAAAAGCCGACATTCACATTCATGTGCCGGAAGGGGCGACCCCGAAAGATGGTCCATCGGCCGGTATCGCGATGACCACCGCGCTGGTGTCGGTATTTACCGGCATTCCGGTACGGGCCGACGTGGCGATGACGGGCGAGATCACCCTGCGCGGCGAAGTGCTGCCGATCGGCGGCCTGAAAGAGAAGCTGCTGGCGGCGCATCGCGGCGGCATCAAGACGGTGCTCATTCCGGAGCAGAACGTCAAGGACCTGGCCGACATTCCGGACAACGTGAAGAACAAGCTCGAAATCGTTCCGGTGCGCTGGATCGACAAGGTGCTCGAAATCGCGCTGGAACGCATGCCGACGGCAGTGGTGGAAGTGCCGGCCGTTGCCGCCGTGGCAGCGACCACCCAGGTCGATGGCGCGGCTCCGCAAACGGACATCGTCAAGCACTAAACCGGCGGTAGCGCGGTACCCAAGCAAGCGTCTTCGGACGCTTGTTTCTTTTTTGGCCGGGCGCTTGGATTTGTATTTGGCTTGACAGGCAGATGGACGGCTTGTTTAATACGCGCTGCGGATTTCTTTTCGCCGCACATCTTATGTAACGGGGCACAAGTGAACAAAACAGAATTGATCGAAGAAATCGCGAAGTCGGCGGACATCACCAAGGCCTCGGCCACGCGCGCGCTCGACGCGATGATCGATGCCGTCACCGCCAGCCTGCAGAAGAACGACAGCGTGACCCTGGTCGGCTTCGGCACCTTCTCGGTGGGCGAGCGCGCCGCGCGTACCGGACGCAATCCACGCACCAAGGAAGCGATCAAGATCGCGGCGGCGAAAGTTCCTAAATTTAAAGCTGGTAAAGCGCTTAAAGATGCAGTAAACTAATGTCCTTCGGTGAGGTGACAATCACCGGAAAATGTCAGAAGCACTTGGTGACACAAGTGTGCTTACGGGGGTTTAGCTCAGTTGGTAGAGCAGCGCCCTTACAAGGCGCGGGTCGGGAGTTCGAGCCTCTCAGCCCCCACCAGAGCCTGGCATGCAGTACCAGTATTTTTTACGGAGTGGTAGTTCAGTTGGTTAGAATGCCGGCCTGTCACGTCGGAGGTCGCGGGTTCGAGTCCCGTCCGCTCCGCCAATAAAGAATACGAAGTTGATTTGAGGAGTGGTAGTTCAGTTGGTTAGAATGCCGGCCTGTCACGTCGGAGGTCGCGGGTTCGAGTCCCGTCCGCTCCGCCAATGAAAAAGAAGAAACGATTTAGGAGTGGTAGTTCAGTTGGTTAGAATACCGGCCTGTCACGTCGGGGGTCGCGGGTTCGAGTCCCGTCCGCTCCGCCAGCATATAGCAGTACGATGGTGCAGTTCCCGAACGGGGAGTGCGCCGGGGTTCAGGAGTCGCCCGCACGGGATTCCATGGTTCGCACAAGGCGGCCGGGTCCTGGCAGTCCTGTCAAAAAAAAGAAGAGGCGAACGAAAGTTCGCCTTTTTTTATATGTGCGTCTCAATCGCATTCAATCGCAATTTTATTTATCTCGAATTGGCAAACCATGTTTGAATTTATTCGTAATCACAAGCGCTGGATCCAGGTCATGCTCGTATTGCTGGCAGCCTCGTTCCTGGTCGTCGGTGGAATGGCCACCAACGAAAACACCGACAGTACCATTGAAGTGGCGAATGTGAACGGCAAGAAGATCACGCAGCCCGAATGGGAAGATGCCCAGCGCAAGCAGATCGACCGCTATCGCGCCATGATGGGTGCGCAGTTCGACCAGAAGCGCTTCGATACGCCTGAATTCAAGCGTGAGATCCTTAATAACCTGGTCGCGCAGCGCGCCGTGGAAACCGAAATCGAGCGCAGCCACCTGACGGTGGGCGACGATGTGCTGGTCAACACGATCCAGCAGGATGAGAATTTCCATACGAGCGGCAAGTTTGACGTGGAAGTGTACAAGGCCGCGCTGAACAACGCGCGCATGACGGCGCCCCAGTACGAAGATAGCCTGCGCCGCAGTTTCGCGCTGCAGCAGCTGACCGGCACCGTGCAGGAAACGGCATTCGTTCCGCGCGCCATCGCCTCGCGCCTGTCCGACATGTTCGACCAGGAACGCGAAGTGCAGGAAATGCTGTTCCCGGCCAAGGATCAGCAAGCCCAGGTCAAGGTCACCGACGACATGGTCAAGGCCTTCTACGACAAGAATGCCGCCCTGTTCCAGATTCCGGAAAAGGTCAAGATCGAATACATCATGTTCGACGCCGCCGCGGTCGAGGGCCTGGTCAGCGTGACCGATGCCGAAGTGAGCGAGTTCTACAAGAGCAACCTGAAGCGCTACACCACGCCGGAAGATCGCCAATACAGCCACATCATGTTCACCGTCGCCAAAGGCGCGAGCGCTGCCGACAAGGCTGCCGCCAAAGCCAAGGCCGAGGCCGTGCTGGCCGAGCTGCGCAAGGCGCCCGAGAGTTTTGCCGAGGTTGCCAAAGCCAGGTCGCAAGACGTGGCGACGGCCGAGCAGGGCGGCGATTTGGGCCAGGCGAAGAAGGGCGAGTTCCTCAGCGCCGCGCTGGAACCGGCCGTCTTCAAGCTCAAACAGGGTGAAATCAGCGACGTGGTGGAATCGGAATCCGGTTACCACATCCTGACCGTGACCAAGCTGGTTCCCGAAGTCGTCAAGCCGTTCGACGAAGTCAAGGATGCCATCGTTGCCGAAGTCAAGAAGCCGAAGATGTCGAAGAAGTATTCGGAACTGGCGCAGGTCTTCAGCGAAACCGTGTACGACCAGTCCGATAGCCTGAAACCGGCCGCGGACAAGCTCAAGCTGAAGATTGAAACCATCGACAATCTGTCGCGCACGCCGAATCCGGCCCTTGGAAATGCACCGTTCAATAACGCCAAGTTCCTGAACGCGGTGTTCTCGGATAGCGTGCTCAAGAACAAACACAATACCGATGCCATCCAGGCCACGCCAAGCACGCTGATCGCTGCCCGGGTACTGGACTATAAGCCGGCGACCAAGCGTCCGCTGGCGGAAGTCGACACCGTCATCCGTGCCCGCGTGGCTGAGCAGGAAGCGGCCAACCTGGCCAAGAAAGCCGGCGAAGCGAAGATCGCTGCCGCCAAGGCCAGCGGCGACGCCGCCGGTTTCAGCGAAGCCAAGGTAGTGAGCCGTGCCGCGCCGACGGGCATTAACCCGACCGCGCTGCAAGCCGTACTCAAGGCCGATGCGAGCAAGCTGCCAGCTTATGTTGGCGTGGACCTGCCGGGTATCGGCTACGGCGTCTATCGCATCGGCAAGGTCGCGCAAGCAGCCAAGCCGGACGTGGCGCGCCGCGCAGCGGAGCAGCAAGACATTGCCCAGCGTATTGGCCAGGCTGAGATGCATAATTACATCGATGCGCTCAAGCAAAAAGCCAAGGCCAAGGTCACGGTCAAGACTGAAGTCGCCGCAGCCGATGCGCCGGCTGCCCCTGCGGTGAAGTAATCGCTGTTCAGGCAGATAAAAACCCGGTCGCTCGCGCTGCCGGGTTTTTTTTCGCCTTTGGGAAAGATGGCGGCTGATTGGCTCGATATCAAATTTCTGCAGAACATCATGACGACGCCGTACTCCTATGTCATCGGAGAGATTTTTTTTACCGGCAGCATGGATGCACTTAGCAGTTTGCTTACGGCATCCGGCCTGCCTAACTCGGTAGGCGAGTGGGCGATCAGGCTGGATGGGTATCCAACCTTCTTCGAGATCGCCTTCGTCGGCAATTTGTCGCCAGAAGAACCTTATCATGTCGACGGCGATGGCTACGGTATGCAGCTGGACGCCGTTGCGCTCTGGTGCGACAAGCTGACTTCATGCCTGATGAAGAATGCAATCAAGCATGAATTTGTTCACTGCACCCATGACGAAGAACTGTGCGTTTACCGTGCTTAGGGCGAAGAAATAAAACTCCGTGGGTTTTGCCATAGATTGAATGCGGCAGTCGTCAGCACCGATGCCTCATCACGTGTTTACCTCGGCTGCGGCCCGCCGTTTACCGTAGAGCCGGACCAGCGCACATTCTGCTATAGCCAGAGGCACTAAAAACATAGCAAGCGGCAATAACCGGGAAAATTGCTCATAAGGTGTCGCCCCAGACTGCTCGAACTTGAAGTAGATAAACATGAAGTTGCCTATAACTAGTCCACAGAGCGACCAGAAGATCCCCACCGCAATGCCGAGCAAGACGATGCGCGATTTCGATGCCCGTGCACACTGAAGTGCAAGCGCAAAACCGCTGATGGCCTTCACGACAATCGTCGGTAATGTGCTAAAGATTGGCTCGAATATATTGACCGATTTCGCAAACCACACGTCGTTCGTATAAAGAACCGAGCCCTGCATGATAATCATGCCCAGTAACGGGAGTGCCACGAAAATGGCAACGCCACGCAGGCGAATGGCGAACGGAGTCAATTGTTCATAAAGGAACGGGGGCAGCAGGGGGGCAATTGGGTAAATTCAAGGCGTTTCCGAGGGGGCGTGTAATCAACATGCAGCATAACCGATTAATTTGTAGCGCATTACGTGTTATTTGAGGGCGAACGATTTGCAGCATCCTTGCGAAAACCGGCCGGGTGGATCGATCATATTTATCGGCACTGCGAATTTAACGCAATGGATACCGAGGGCGGTTCTGTTGATTCCGTGTTTATCGGCTGCACAATAGAGCACTGCAGCTGGTACTGGGGCCTGTTTAATTGCGCGCTGTTCGTCAACGTAAAATTCACGAACTGCACATTTCGCGGCACCAGCTTTGGAGGATGCAAGTTCGTCGAGTGCGAGTTCGTCGATTGTCATTTTGTGGAAGACAATCTGAACGGCGCGTGCTCGTTCAACGATAACGCATGGTACAAATGCACGCAGACCCGTTGCCCAGGTCTTGAAGCCGAGTTTCTCAGCAGGCCTCCGACAGCGAGGCGTCCTGTGGCAAAATACGCGAAAGGACGAGCCTAAGCAGCAGGCTGACGCAGTCCGATTCAAGGAAACAGATGCAGAAATTGATGTCGGAATTGACGAGGTTATACCTGCCCGAAGGTGGCTTGTCACCAGAAACGCTGGCGCAGCGCCGGTTGGGCCAATCCTCCCTTGCGATCGATCTGGCGGACGATACCAGCCACACGCGTGCCATCGTCATTGCCTTCCGAAAAACGTCCGGTGCCGAAGAAGCGCAGCACTGGACCCGCCTGTGCACGCTGGCCAACGCCTTGCAGGCCGAGTTAGGCTTTCCCGCGCCGGCGGTTAGTATTTCCGGTGCCAATGGCTACTACCTGTGGATGTCGCTGGACACGCCCACCCCGGTCGTCCAGGTGCAAACGTTTCTGGAAATGATCCGTAAGGCCTACACGCCAGACATGGACGTGCTTCCGGACGCAGCCAGCGCCCCGGTGGAATTGCCCCCTTGCCTCGACCCGCACAGCGGCAAATGGGCCGCATTCATCGATCCGGGCCTGGGCGCTTCCTTTGTCGACGAGTCCGGACTGGAAATGCCGCCGCCGCTGGCAGGCCAGGCAGCGCTGCTCGAGCGCGTGGAGCGCATCAGCGCTAAACAGTTCCAGCATGCTCTCGACGTCCTCGACCAGGCGCATGGCGCGCCCGTCACCGTGAGCGTCAGCGTGCCGCCGCGCGAGCCTGCTCCGAGCGCCGATGGCTTGCTGCTGCGCGACGCCACGCTGGAAGATATCGTGCGCTTCCTGCATTCAAAAAACATCGAACCGACATTCCGGCATCTCATTTCCTGAATAAAAGGGGCTGACGAAGTCTCAACTCCAGCCATCCTCGTCAAGCACCTCAAGCGATAACTGTTCGCACAGCAGCGCAAATTCATCCTTCGCATCGGCCCGCACCAGGAGCGCGTTCCAGTTGTCGTCATCGTCGTCGTTGAGGACGAACAACTGCTGGCCTTGCCCGGCCGCCCATGACTGCAGCGCCGACAGAATCTTGCTGATCCGGGCAGGGCCCTCCGGTGGCGGTGGCGGTGGCGTGAATGCGGGCAAGCCGCGCGCGGCGCACATGTCCACCACGTAGGCGGCCAGCGACTCATCGTCCTTCAAGTCCGCCTGCGCGCCGTAACCGAGCCCGGCCAGCACCTCCATCGCACTGCACAGCGCCGGCATGCTCTTGCGCTTTTTCAGCCCCTTGTGCGCCTTTGTGATGATATCGGCCTGCTCATTGCAGGCCAGTTCCAGCCAGCGTACGTACGCCTCGGCAGGCTTGAGGGTGTAGACTTTTTTCGGCTGCAGGTGCGGCGAGGGAGGAATTTCCGGTCCCGCGCCCACACCCGTGGCGCGCCACGCATCGCGCTTGCCGCGCACGTGTTCACGGTAATAATCGACCAGCTCGCGCGGATAGTAGGGGAGGTCGCGAAAGGTGCTGTCGTCGATATCGTAGGCACACACCGCCAGCGCAATCTCGAAGGGGAAATGCAGGAAGATATGCTTGCCTGCGGCCGGCGCTTCACGGTAGCCGGATGGCTTCATCAGTTTCGGCCACTGGCGCATGCATGCTTCCAATGCACGCGTGCGTGCGGGTTCGTCCAGCAGCAGTGCGTCGATGACCGCTTCGTCTTTCGGCTCCGAGAACGTTGGATCGTATTCTTCGGCGTACGACGTCGATGGAACAAATGCCTTGAGCATCATGTCGAACAAGACCGGGCCGTCCTCGAGCGTGAACCAGGTGTCTGCACGCGCCAGTTCCGTGCCGTTGTCGTCGAAGCAGACGAAGGCAAACAGCCACAGCAAGGACCAAGGTTCCCCTGAATCAATCAGCACGTCGTGCTCCGGGAACAGCTTCTTGCTCGCCTCCTGCGTGCTGCGCAAGGTAGGCAGCATGTCATCCAGGAACCAGGCGCGGATGCTGTCGAGCGAGTCGCCGCGCCCGAAGCGGTGCAGCAGACATTTTTGCTGATAGCGGGGAATGGTCAGCAGTTCGTACTGATTGAACGAATTTTCAGGCTCTTCCGCATAGCGGCGCAGGGGAAAAGCGACGCTGGTGTCGGCGTCGCTGACATGGGATTCCATTTCGGCAGGCGTGCTGCTCAGGTTACGCGGTGTGCTCATGCGGTCCAGTTGTCAAAGATTGTTCACGCGGCGTGCAAGCGGTGCGCCGCGGCCAGGAAATCCGCCTCGCCGATATCGTCCAGCTGTACCACCTCGGCCTTGCCGACCTGGATGAAATTGCGGTCGATCGAGCGCAGGTAAGCCGGATCGTAATGCGCGGCCAGCAATTCGTCCACAAGTACCGGCATCTGCCCGCCACTGGCCAGCGCATGCCAGCTGTCGATCTTGTCGCGTCCGTGCAGCAGCGTCAGGCAGTCGAGCTGCGTATTGAGCGTGTCCGGACTCTCGGTGAAATGCTGATAGTCTTCCATCAGCAGGCGTACCCGGTTCGGCCGCGACAGCATCAACGACACGCAGGACGATTGCCGCATCTTGTTCATCAACGCATCGGGCACGCGCAACTGGCCGACCTTCTTGCTTTCCGATTCCACGAACACGGGCCGGGCCGGATCGAAGCGGCGCAGTTTTTCCCAGATCAGGGTTTCGAACATCTTTTGCGATGGCTGCGGTTTGCTCGGCAGATTGCCCAGTACCGACCCGCGGTGCGCGGCCAGCTGTTCCAGGTCCAGCACCTGCGCGCCGATCGAGTCGAGCACCTGCAGCAGGCGGCTCTTGCCGCTGCCCGTGGTGCCGCAGATAACCTTGAATTCCGGCACGGGCGTTTCCAGCAGCGCCGCGCTGACATGCGCGCGGTACGCCTTGTAGCCGCCGTCGAGTTGCACCGACGGCCAGCCGATCTTGGCCAGGATCAGCGCCATCGAGCCGCTGCGGTTGCCGCCGCGCCAGCAATACACCAGCGGCCGCCATTCCTTGGGCTTGTCCAGCCACAGCGTTTCGATATGGCGCGCGATGTTCTTGGCTACCAGCGTCGCGCCGACCTTCTTGGCCTCGAAGGCGTTGATCTGCTTGTACATGGTGCCCACCCGCACGCGCTCCGGGTCGCTCAGCACCGGGCAGTTGATGGCGCCGGGAAGATGGTCGAGAGCGAACTCGGACTCGCTGCGCGCGTCGATGATGCAGTCGAACTGGTCGAGCTGCGGCAGCAGCGAGGCGAAATTTTCCAGGGCGGGATATTTCATCGGGATTTCACCAGTGCGAGGAAATGCGGCCAGATGTTCGCCAGGATGACCGGATGGGCCTGGGCGTTCGGATGCAGGCGGTCGGGCTGGAACAGCGCGGGCTTGTCGGCCACCCCGTCGAGCATGAACGGCACCAGCGGCGCCTTGTACTGGGTCGACAGCGACTTGTACATACCGAAGAAGCGCTCGGTGTAATCGCGCCCGTAGTTGGGCGGAATGCGCATGCCGACCAGCAGCACGCGCGCCTTGTTCTTTTGCGCCAGTTCGATCATGGTGCGCATATTGGTTTCGGCGGCCGGCACCGGCAGGCCGCGCAGGCCGTCGTTGGCGCCCAGTTCGATGACCACGATGTCGGGTTTGTGCTGGGTCAGCAGGGCAGGCAGGCGCGCGCGGCCGCCGCTGGTGGTTTCGCCGCTGATGCTGGCGTTGACGACGGCGGCGTCGATTTTTTCGGCCTTGAGTTTCTGCTCCAGCAGCGCGACCCAGCCGGCGCCGCGGCTCAGGCCATACTCGGCGGACAGGCTATCGCCCAGCACAAGCACGGTTTTTGGTGCAGAATAGGCGCTCGCCGAGGCGGCCAGCATCAGCAGCCCGCAAACAGACCATTTTTTGAGATAAACAAGCATGCGTGACATTCCTGACTCTTCCAATCGTTACGTAAGTGACCATGCAAAGGCGCCGGCGGCGATCGAGGTGATCGGCCTGTCGAAACGGGTGGCCGACGCCAGCGGCGAGCTCACCATTTTGCACAGTGTGGATTTTACAGTGCAACCGGCCGAGACGCTCGCGATCGTGGGCGCGTCCGGTTCGGGCAAGTCGACCTTGCTTGGGCTGCTTGCCGGCCTGGACACGCCATCGTCCGGCAAGGTGATCCTCGCCGGCGACGATATCTTCGCGCTCGATGAAGATGGCCGCGCCAGCCTGCGCAAGGCCAAGCTGGGCTTCGTATTCCAGTCGTTCCAATTGCTGGCGCATTTGAATGCGTTGGAAAACGTGATGCTGCCGATGGAACTGCGCGGCGAAAGCGATGCGAAGGAAAAGGCGGCGGCGATGCTGGGACGGGTAGGGCTGTCGAGCCGCCTGAAGCATTATCCCAAGTTCCTGTCGGGCGGCGAGCAGCAGCGCGTGGCCCTGGCGCGCGCGTTCGTCACCGAGCCGCCGCTGCTGTTCGCCGACGAGCCGACCGGCAGCCTCGATGCGGCCACGGGCGAGGCGGTGATTCAGCTGATGTTCGAGTTGAACCGGGAGCGCGGGTCAACCCTGGTGCTGGTCACGCACGATCCGTCGATTGCGGCGCGTTGCGGACGGACCATTACGATTGCGGGGGGACGGTTGGTCTAGTCGCATCGCTTAACGCCGTCGCTGCATTTAACGCCATCGCTGCGCTTAGCTCCGTCGTTCCCGCGAAGGCGGGAACCCAAGTTCGATAAGCCGCCAAAGACTTCGGTAGGGACTTGGGTTCCCGCCTTCGCGGGAACGACGGGTTAGTGGCGGAACGACGGGTTAGTGGCGGAACGCCGTTTTAACGCGCCAGTGCATTGAACACCGCGCGCGCCGCCACCGGCAATTCCCCCGCGGTCAAGCCAATCGGCCCGCTCCCTTGCGCCACCAGCCGGTCCGCCGCCGCGCCATGCACCCACACCGCGCCCAGCGCCGCCTCCCACGCCTGCCACCCTTGCGCCAGCAAACTGCCGCAGATCCCCGCCAGCACGTCACCGCTGCCCGCCGTCGCCAATCCCGCGTTCCCGGTCGGATTGATCACGGCCGCCCCAGTGGCATTCGCAATCACGCTGCCCGATCCCTTGAGCACCACCACCGCATTCAAACGCGACGCCAGTTCGCGCGCCGCGGCCAGCCGGTCGCCCTGAACAACGCCGCTGGTCACGCCCAGCAGCCGCGCCGCCTCCAGCGGATGCGGCGTCAGGATCGCCGGCGCCGCGCGCTGCGCCAGCCGTCCCTGCAAGTCCGGACTGGCCGCGAGCAGGTTAAGCGCATCGGCATCGAGCACCAGCGGCGCCGTGCCTTCGAGCGCCTTGAACAGCACCCGCATGGCGGTCACCGAATCGCCCATGCCCGGCCCGATCACGAGCGTGCCGTCGCCGCTGTCGAACTCCTGGGCGTCGCGCATCATGATTTCGGGCTGCGCGAAATCGACCGCCGCCACCGGGTCGATGGCGGCCACAAACACCCGCCCGGCCCCGCAAAACAGCGCCCCGCGCGCCGCCAGCAGGGGCGCGCCGGCCATGCCTTTGGCCCCGCCGACCACCGCCACGTCGCCGAAGCTGCCCTTATGGCTGTTATGCCGGCGCGGCGCAAGATGGCGTGCGAACAGCGCCGGCTCATTCAGACGCGCCCCGGCCGGCGGCCGCTGGCCCGGATCGATGCCCAGCGGCGCCACCTGCACCTGGCCGGCGTAGTCGCGACCTTCGTATGTATGAAGGCCGGGTTTGTCGGCGATGAAGGTAATCGTGCGCGTGGCGTGGATCGCAACGCCGTCCGGGCCGATGACGGCGCCGGTATCGGCATCGAGTCCGCTCGGTACATCGAGCGCCAGCACCGGCCGTCCGAGTGCATTGATGGTCTCGACCAGCGCGCGCATGTCGCCAGCGAGCGGGCGCGCCAGTCCGATGCCGAACAGGCCATCGACGATCAGGCCCCAGTCGCGCCCGAGCGGCAGGGTATCGACAAAGTGCGCCTTGCTGGCGCGCGCGCGGGCCAGCGCCTGCGCTGTTTCGGGCGAGGGCGCCACCGCGCCGGGAAGATGCAGCACCGTGACATCGGCATCGAGATCGGTGTTGGCGCCGGCCAGGGTGGCCGCGACTTCGAGCGCGTCGCCGCCGTTGTTGCCAGGGCCGGCCAGCACCAGCACCTTGCGCCCGGCCAGCATCTCGCGCGCGGCGCTGGTGGCCGCTTCGCCGGCGCGCTGCATCAGCGTGCCGGCCGGCAGGGCCGCCGCCATGGTGTGTTCGATACTGCGGATTTCGGCCACGTTGTACAGTGATTTCATCATAACTCCGTTGCAAAGGCACCAATATTGTGCCAATTTCAATACGCTGCGACTAAAATTTCGGGTTGGGCACTACAATATGCGCCATTCCAAACACATTTAAGGACGGCACATGGATTGGCAATTCTGGATCGATCGCGGCGGCACATTTACCGACATCGTGGCGCGTCAGCCCGACGGCAGCCTGGTGACCCATAAATTGTTGTCCGAGAATCCGGAGCAATACAGCGACGCAGCCGTCGCCGGCATCCGCCACCTGCTTGGCCTGCGGCCCGGCGATCCGATACCGGTCGAGGCCATCGAGGCGGTCAAGATGGGCACCACCGTCGCCACCAACGCACTGCTCGAACGCAAAGGCGAACGCACGGCGCTGGCCATCACGCGTGGCTTTCGCGACGCGCTGCGCATAGCGTATCAGAACCGGCCGAAATTGTTCGATCGTCATATCGTGCTGCCGGAACTGCTATACAGCCATGTGGTGGAAATCGATGAACGCATGGGCGCCCACGGCGACGTGCTCACCCCTCTCGACGACGACGCCACCCGCGCCGCCCTGCAGACAGCCTATGACGACGGCGCCCGCTCGCTGGCGATCGTCTTCATGCACGGCTATCGCTACACCGCGCACGAAGCGGCGGCCGTGCGCATCGCCCGCGCCATCGGCTACACCCAGGTCTCGGTCTCGCACGAAGTGAGCCCGATGATGAAACTGGTCGCACGCGGCGATACCACCGTCGTCGATGCCTACCTCTCGCCGATCCTGCGCCGCTACGTCGACCAGGTGGCCGCCGAGATGCCCACCGTGAACCTGCAGTTCATGCAGTCGAACGGCGGCCTGACCGACGCGCGCGCCTTCCAGGGCAAGGACAGTATCTTGTCCGGACCGGCCGGCGGCATCGTCGGCATGGCGCGCGCCAGCCAGTTGGCCGGCTTCGACAAGGTCATCGGCTTCGATATGGGCGGCACCTCGACCGACGTGTCGCACTTTTCGGGCGAATTCGAACGCGTGTTCGAGACCCAGGTCGCGGGCGTGCGCATGCGCGCGCCGATGATGAGCATTCACACCGTGGCCGCCGGCGGCGGCTCGCTGCTGCATTTCGACGGCAGCCGCTATCGCGTCGGCCCGGACAGCGCCGGCGCCAACCCGGGGCCGGCCAGCTACCGGCGCGGCGGACCGCTCGCGGTCACCGACTGCAACGTCATGCTGGGCAAAATCCAGCCCGCGCATTTCCCGCGCCTGTTCGGCCCCGATGCCAACCAGCCGCTCGACCCGGAACGCGTGCGCGCGCAGTTCCTCGCGCTGGCGCAGAAGATTGGCGCGGCCACCGGCGTAACGCCCACACCGGAACAGGTGGCCGAAGGCTTCATCCAGATCGCGGTCGGGAACATGGCCAACGCAATCAAGCAGATCTCGGTGCAGCGCGGTCACGACGTGACCGACTATGCGCTCACCAGTTTCGGTGGCGCCGGCGGCCAGCACGCCTGCCTCGTGGCCGACGCCCTCGGCATGAAGACCGTGTTCGTGCACTCGCTGGCCGGCGTGCTGTCGGCCTACGGCATGGGCCTGGCCGACCAGCGCTCCATGCGCGAGCGCGCGGTCGAACTGCGCCTGGCCGACACCACCCCCGATATGCTGGCCGGCTATCTGCACGGCCTTGGTGAAGGCCTGACCCGCGAACTCACGCACCAGGGCGTGGCCGCCTCGCGCATCCGCCTGGTGCGCCGCGTTCACCTGCGCTACGAGGGCACCGATTCAGCCATCATCGTCCTGTTCGACAATCCCGATCGCATGAAGAACCAATTCGAGGCCGCCTACAAGAAACGCTTCTCGTTCCTGATGCCGTCGAAGGCGATGGTGGTCGAGGCGGTGTCGGTCGAAGCCATCGGCGCATCGGACGCGCCGGCCGAGAACCTGGCGGTGCTGCCAACGCGCGAGGCGCCGCTCAAGGCGCGCGAGACGGTGCGCATGTTCGGCGCCGACTCGTGGCACAACACGGGCTTGTACAAGCGGGCCGACATGCGTCCGGGCGACGTGATCAAAGGCCCGGCCATCGTCGCCGAGGACAATGCCACCACCGTGGTGGAACTGGGCTGGCAGGCGAAAGTCACGCCGCACAATCACCTGGTGCTGACCCGCATCGAAGCGCTGCCCGCACGGCGCGCCATCGGCACCACGGCCGATCCGGTGATGCTGGAGATCTTCAATAACCTGTTCATGTCGATTGCCGAACAAATGGGGCTGCGCCTGCAGAACACCGCGTACTCGGTCAACATCAAGGAACGGCTGGATTTCAGCTGCGCGATTTTTGATGCCGCCGGCAACCTGATCGCCAATGCGCCGCACATGCCGGTCCATCTGGGCTCGATGGGCGAATCGATCAAGACCGTCATGACCGAAAACGCGGGCAAAATGCGTCCGGGCGACGTCTTCATGCTCAACGACCCGTACCACGGCGGCACCCACCTGCCCGATGTAACAGTGATTACGCCGGTGTTCGACGAGGCGGGCGCCGCGATCCTGTTTTATGTCGGCTCGCGCGGCCACCATGCCGACATCGGCGGCACCACGCCAGGGTCGATGCCGCCGGACTCGGTGTTCATCGAACAGGAAGGCGTGTTGATCGATAACTTCAAGCTGGTCGACGGCGCCGATGGGATGCTGCGCGACGCGGAAGCTCGCGCTCTCTTGAGCGGCGCGCGCTACCCGGCACGCAATCCCGACCAGAACATGGCCGACCTGCGCGCGCAGGTGGCTGCCAACCAGAAGGGGGTGGACGAACTGCGCAAGATGGTCGCGCACTTCGGGCTGGCCGTCGTGCAGGCCTACATGGGCCACGTGCAGGACAACGCCGAAGAAGCGGTGCGGCGCGTGATCACGGCGCTCAAAGACGGCGACTTCACCACCGACCTCGATAACGGCGCCCGGATCCAGGTCGCCATCCGCGTCGACCAGGCCACCCGCAGCGCGACCATCGACTTCAGCGGCACCTCGCCGCAGCTGGCCAATAACTTCAACGCGCCATCGGCGGTGTGCATGGCGGCGGTGCTGTACGTGTTCCGCACGCTGGTGGATGACGAAATTCCGCTCAACGCGGGCTGCCTGAAACCGCTGAAGGTGATCATTCCGCCAGCCTCGATGCTCAATCCGCACTATCCGGCGTCGGTGGTGTCGGGGAACGTGGAAACGTCGACCTGCATCACCAACACGCTGTACGGCGCGCTCGGTGTCATGGCCGCCTCGCAGGGCACGATGAACAACTTCACCTTCGGGAACGCCAAATACCAGTACTACGAAACCATTTCGGGTGGTTCCGGCGCTGGCGAGGGCTACAACGGCACCGACGTGGTCCAGACCAATATGACCAATTCGCGCCTGACCGACCCGGAAATCCTGGAATTCCGTTTCCCGGTGCGGCTGGAAAGCTACGAAATTCGGCCCGGCTCGGGCGGGGCAGGGCGCTGGCACGGCGGTAACGGCGGGGTGCGCAAGGTGCGCTTCCTGGAACCGATGACGGCGGCCATCCTGTCGAATAACCGCATCCATGCGCCGTTCGGCATGGCTGGCGGCAGTCCGGGCGCATGCGGAGTGAACAGCGTAGTGCGGGCCGACGGCAGCGTCGAGCTGCTCGCGCATATCGGCAAAACCGAAATGGCGGCAGGCGACCTGTTCGTGATCGAAACGCCGGGCGGAGGCGGATTTGGAGATTCGTGCTCCAAAAATTTGTGAAATTGGCTACACTTATGGATTGGTACACAATTTAGTGTCAGATCAATAAGGGTTGTATTTTGGAATCACATGAGCAAAACGGACCTCGGCGGGTAGAACCGAGCCTGTTGCCGGAAAACGAGCCGGCACCTGCCGCGCCGCCAATACCTCCCGAGACGGCGCCGCCTGCCTCGGCGCCTGCGGACCCGGATGGTCCGCAGGTGTTGTTGGGTATCGCGCCGCAGGAGAGGGCGCCTGCGGGCGACTGGATCGGCGCGGCGGTGGCCTGGGGCGGCAGTGTGGCTGCCCTGGCGGCGCTGGCCGGCGCCGGGTTCTGGTTCTATTCGGAACGCAAGGTCGACAATGCCATGCATGCGGTGGCGATGAGCGCGAAGGTCGACGCCACGGCGCCGGCCAAGCCTGTCGTCAAGGCGCCGCCGGCCGCTGCGGTTCCTCCGACACTCCCCGTACCGGTACCCGACAACACGTCGCCGCCGCCGGGCCGCATCACGCCCGCGCCGGAACCGGTGCCACCGCTGGTGACCTTGCCGCCGGAGCCCGAAAAGCCAGCCGCGCCGGTTGTCAAAAAGCCGCTTGAGCCTGCACCCGCGCCGAAACCCGCGCATCCGCCTGCTGCCGTGGTGAAAAAGGCGACGCCGGCCAAGCCAGACGTCAAGGCCAAGCCGTCGGCGGTCGTTTTGAAAAAGCCGGTGGTCAAGCCGAAAGCGCCTGTCGCTTCTGCAAAGCCGGTCGCAAAGAAGACGCCACCTCTGGTGGCCGCGAAGAAGAAGCCGGTTGCCGTGGCGCCTGTCAAACCTGGCGTCAAGGCCAAGGTGGCGCCGAAACCGGTAACAAAGCCTGTAACCAAGCCGGCAACCAAGCCGGGGGCCAAGCCGGCGGCGAAAGCCAAACCGGCGCCCGCCAAGACAAGCGCAAGGCAGGAGCCTGCCTTCAAACTGCACACGCCAGCCAACGCCAAGCCGTGCAAGAGCGGGGCGCTGGCACGCGAGTGCTGAACCCCCGTTCCAGGTGATGCATTTGCCGCCGGTCTGGTTGCGCAGGCTGCAGGCGCCGCCGCTGCCTTCGGCCTTGATGGCGATGCGCTGCGCGCCGCTGCCGTTGCGCGGTAGCGGGAATCAGGTCGAAATACCGTACTTGCGCTGGGCGCTGTGATAATCCTCGGTCAAGCCCGGGAGCAGCGGATTGGCCGGGTCGATCTTGCGGATGGCGTCGAGCTGAGTGTTGCAGATCTCGGCCAGCGGATGGTCCCAGCCCAGGTCTTCGAGCTGGCGCAGGATTGCCTTGGCCAGCGCCACCATGACCTGCACGTTTTTCGGCGCCATGTGCTGGGCTTCGAGCAGGGTCTGCACCGCGCCCTTGACGTCGCCCATATTGCCTTTTTCCGCGGCCAGGTCGAGCAATTCCTGCACCTGGGTCATCAGGCGCGAGTTCATGCCTTCCGCCAGATCAGGCCGGCCGGCCTTGACGAACACGCTCATCGCATCCTGCATCGACACGTCGCTGTCGACGTCGTTCATGACCGTCAGCATGACTTCCGCTGCAGCGTTGTCGAGCCGGTTCGACAGGCAAGTGCGCGCCAGGCCGATTTTCAGCTCGCTCGACAAGCCCTTGGACAGCCGCACCGCCGCCACCGCCGCATTGAGCTCCGTCACCGCAGCCGCGGTATTGCCGGCCGACTCATGCAGCAGCGCCACCGAAATGGACTTGCAGGCATCGATGGCGGCATTGCCGCGCAGGGATTTTTCCATGTCGCGGATGACGCTGCCCGCCTGGTTGGTGTCGCCTTTCTTGAGCAGGGTCTTGACCAGCTTGACGTGGTCTTCCGGATCGCGAAATTCGGAGTATTTGGAGCGCGATACCACCTGTTTGAACGATTTTTCCGCCACCACCACGTCGCCCGCTTCCAGCGCCACTTCGCCCAGGCGGCGCAGGCGGCGCACCATGTGGGGCGATATCGCCACCGCTTCTTCGAGGATTTTCTGGGCGCGATAGGCGGCACCGTTCATTTCGTGGCACTTGGCCAGCAGATCGTAGGCGGCCATGAACTTGGGGTTGTCTTCGATGAGCTTTGTGACAACGTTCTCGGCTTCTTCAATCTTGTCCTGCGCGAACAGCACGCGTGCCAGGCCCAGGCTGGCCCAGCCGATCGACTTGCTGGCCAGGATGCCGCTGTAGATATCCTCGGCCTGCGGCAGTTCGTCGAGCGCCACGTGCATGTCGGCGCGCAGCCTTGCAAAATCGGCCACATAGCGCGGGTGAGTCGCTTCTCCGGTCGCGGCCGACCTGATTGCCTCGCGCAGATTGCCCTGGGCGATCAGGTTGTAGGTCGGCAGGAACACGGCGCGGCGCTCGATGGCGCGGTTGATGCGCTGGCTGAGCATGTCCACCGTGAACGGCTTGAGGATGTAGTCGGTCGGGGTCAGTTCGGCGGCGCTGACCACCTTGCTGTAGACGCCCTCCGAGGTAATCATGATGAAAATGGTCGACAGGCCGATCAGCTTGTGATGGCGCATGTCTTCCAGCAGCTGCTGGCCATCCTGGCCGTTGTCGCTGCCGCCACCGCCGTCGAGGTCGTATTCGCACAGGATCAGGTCGTAGCTGCGCTTGCCGACCTGCTTGATCGCCGTGCTGGCGTTGACGGCAAATTCGATTTTCGTGATGCTGGACTGCACCAGCATGTTCTGCAGGCTGCCGCGCATGCCCGGGTTCGGGTCGATTACCAATACGGACAAGTTGCTGTTATCTTGCATCTTTTCACTCTCGTGCCCCCATGAACGGGGTTTCAGCACTATTAACGGTTCGTGCGGGAAACTCTTGAAACCCTACGATACGCTAATGTTCCTGCTGGCGGCAACAGGCACACGAGGCGGTGAGGCGAATACGCCGCGCTGTCGGGGTAGCAACACGGTATAATGTCGGCCTAAAGGATTTCAGCCTTACCCAGATTAGTGCCTTCATTACCTTTAACCCCGCAGCCTCGCTGCATCAACCACCTTCCAACCATGTTGATACTACCGGGTTCCAATGCCCTGTCCGTATTTCGCAGCCAACGCCTCCTGAGCCAATTGCAAGCTGTCGCCCCGGCGATTACGGCGGTCCAGGCGCGTTTTTATCACTTTATCGATACCAGCGCGGTGCTGTCGGCGGACGACACGTCGCGCCTGTCCGCGATGCTAACCTACGGCGAACCTGCCGCAGAAAACCCGCGCGAAGGCGTGACGGAAGAATTCTTCGTCATCCCGCGCCTGGGCACCATCTCGCCATGGGCATCGAAAGCGACCGACATCGCGCACAACTGCGGCATGGCGCATGTGCACCGGATCGAGCGGGGGATTGCATTTTCGGTCAGCCTGAAAACGGGCATTCTGGGCAGCAGCATCGGCGCGGCCAAGAAGCTCTCCGACGAGGAAACCGAAGCGGTAGCAGCCCTGCTGCACGACCGCATGACCGAAAGCGTGCTGCGGAGCGCCGACCAGGCCTCAAGCCTGTTCCGCGAACTCGAAGCGCGGCCGCTGGAATCGGTGGACGTTCTCAAAGCCGGCAAGCACGCTTTGGAAAAAGCCAACACCGAACTTGGCCTGGCCCTGTCGGACGATGAAATCGACTACCTGTTTGACGCGTTCACGAAGGCCGGGCGCAACCCGACCGACGTCGAACTGATGATGTTCGCGCAGGCGAACAGCGAGCATTGCCGCCACAAGATTTTCAACGCCGACTGGATCGTCGACGGCGTGGCGCAGGACAAGTCGCTGTTCCAGATGATCAAGAACACGCACCAGTTGCAGCCGAAAGGCACGATTGTCGCCTACAGCGACAACTCGTCGATCATGGAAGGCGCCACCGTCATGCGCTTCTATCCGCGTGGCGCAGGGCACGAGTACGCCCCGTCGACGGAGCTGACGCACACCCTGATGAAGGTCGAAACGCACAATCACCCGACCGCGATTTCGCCGTTCCCCGGCGCCTCCACCGGCGCGGGCGGCGAGATCCGCGACGAAGGCGCGACCGGCCGCGGGGCCAAGCCGAAGGCTGGCCTGACCGGCTTCACGGTATCGAACCTGATGATCCCGGACGCAGTGCGTCCATGGGAAAACGCGGCCAACGTCAACCAGCCGTTCGGCGAGCGCGCGCAAGCAGCGGTCTACGGCAAGCCTGACCGCATCGCCTCGCCGCTGCAGATCATGATCGAAGGCCCGCTCGGCGGCGCCGCGTTCAGCAACGAGTTTGGCCGTCCGGTCCTGGGCGGCTACTTCCGCACCTACGAGCAGAATGTCGGCGCGCTGAGCGCGGGCACACCCGACGCGGTGTTCGGCTACCACAAGCCGATCATGATCGCCGGCGGCATCGGCAATATCTCCGGCCAGCACACGCACAAGAACGACATCCCGGTCGGCAGCCTGCTGATTCAGCTTGGTGGTCCGGGCATGCGCATCGGGATGGGCGGCAGCGCCGCGTCCTCGATGGCGACCGGCACCAACACGGCAGACCTGGATTTCGACTCGGTCCAGCGCGGCAATCCCGAAATGGAACGGCGCGCGCAGGAAGTCATCAACGCGTGCTGGCAGATGGGTGCGGACAATCCGATCATCTCGATTCACGATGTGGGCGCGGGCGGCCTGTCGAACGCTTTCCCGGAGATCACCAACGACGCCAAGCGCGGCGCGATTTTCGACCTGCGCAAGGTGCCGCTCGAAGAAAGCGGCATGGCGCCGAAAGAGATCTGGTCCAACGAATCGCAGGAACGCTACGTGCTGGCGATTGCGCCCGAGAGCCTGGCGCTGTTCGCCGCCATGTGCGAGCGTGAGCGCTGCTTGTTCGCGGCCGTCGGCGTGGCCACCGAAGAGCGCCAGCTCAAGCTGATCGATCCGGAACTGGGCAACTCCCCGGTCGACATGCCGATGGACGTCTTGCTCGGCAAGCCGCCCAAGATGCAGCGCGACGTCACCCACGTGCACAATGAATTCCCCGCAATCGACCTGACCGGCCTCAATCTGGCCGATGTGGCCAAGCGCGTGCTGCTGCTGCCCGCGGTGGCCGACAAATCGTTCCTGATCACGATTGGCGACCGTACCGTCGGCGGCACCACGGTGCGCGACCAGATGGTCGGCCCGTGGCAGGTTCCGGTGGCCGATTGCGCCGTTACCGCCATGAGCTTCGAAGGCTACCTTGGCGAAGCGATGGCGATGGGCGAACGCACCCCGCTGGCGGTGATCGACGCCGCCGCGTCGGGCCGCATGGCGGTCGGCGAAGCGGTGACCAACATTGCCGCCGCACCGATCCGCGATATCTCGGACATCAAGCTGTCGGCCAACTGGATGGCCGCCTGCGGCCAGCCGGGGCAGGATGCCGCGCTGTTCGACACCGTGAAGGCAGTCGGCATGGAACTGTGCCCGGCCCTGGGAATCAGTATCCCGGTCGGCAAGGATTCGCTATCGATGCGTACGACCTGGCGCGATGAAGACGCGGCCAAAGCGGTTACGTCGCCCGTCTCGCTGATCGTCTCCTCGTTTGCACCGGTCTACGACGTACGCCGTTCGCTCACGCCACAGATCAAGCAGGATGCCGGCGAGACCGCGCTGATCCTGATCGATCTGGGACGTGGCAAGAACCGCCTCGGCGCCTCGGCGCTGTCGCTGGTGACCCAGCAGCTCGGCAACGAGACGCCGGACGTCGACAGCGCGGACGACCTGAAAGGCTTCTTCGCGGCGATCCAGCAGCTTAACGCCGACGACAAGCTGCTCGCTTACCACGACCGTTCCGATGGCGGCCTGTTCGCCACCTTGTGCGAGATGGCGTTCGCGGGCCGCAGCGGCCTGTCGGTCAACCTCGACATCCTCACCCTCGAAGCCGGCCATGGCGCCGACTGGGGCGACGCCAAGAACTGGGCGGGCCAGGTGGCCGAGCGCCGCAACGAGCAAACCCTGCGTGCCTTGTTCAGCGAAGAACTGGGCGCCGTCATCCAGGTGCGTGCGGACGAAAAGTCGCTTGTGATGAACGTGCTGCGCGAGCACAATCTGGGCGCGTGCAGCCATATCATCGGCAAGCCGAACGAACGTGGCGTGATCGAATTCACGCGCGACGCCAAGGTGATCTACACCGAAGCGCGCAGCGCGCTGCACCGCGTGTGGAGCGAAACGAGCTGGCGCATTGCGCGCCTGCGCGACAATCCTGCATGTGCCGATGCCGAGTACGAGCGCCTGCTGGACGAAACCGATCCTGGCATTACGCCGAAGCTGACGTTCGACCCGAGCGAGAATATCGCCGCGCCGTTCGTAGCGACGGGCGTGCGGCCGCGCGTGGCGATCCTGCGCGAGCAGGGCGTGAACTCGCATATCGAGACCGCGTGGGTGATGCACCAGGCCGGATTTGCGGCGGTCGACGTGCACATGAGCGACCTGATTGCCGGCCGCGCCAAGCTGGACGACTTCCAGGGCATCATCGCCGTCGGTGGCTTCTCGTACGGCGACGTGCTCGGTGCCGGCGAGGGCTGGGCCAAGACGATTCTGTTCAACGCCCAGCTGGCGGACCAGTTCGCGCGCTTCTTCAACCGTGCCGATACGTTCGGACTGGGCGTGTGCAACGGTTGCCAGATGATGAGCAACCTGAAATCGATCATTCCTGGCGCGCATGCGTGGCCGAAGTTCACACGCAATAAATCGGAGCAGTTCGAGGCGCGCTTTGCGATGGTCGAGGTGCTCGATTCGCCGTCGATATTCTTTGGCGGCATGGCGGGCACGCAGGCGGCGATTGCGATCGCGCACGGCGAAGGGTTTGCCGACTTCTCGCAGACGGGCGATATCGGCGCGGTGGTCAAGGCGATGCGCTTTGTCGACAACCGCGGCGCGGCCACCGAGGCGTATCCGTTCAACCCGAACGGTTCGCCCGAGGGGCTGACGTCGGTGACGACGGCGGATGGACGCTTCAGCGTGCTGATGCCGCACGCCGAACGCGTATTCCGCTCGGTGCAGCAGTCGTGGCATCCGGAAGCATGGGGCGAGGATTCACCGTGGATGCGCATGTTCCGCAATGCGCGCAAGTGGGTCGGCTAAGTTAAGCAAAACGCAAAACGTAGAACGCAGCACCCAAAACGAGCCACAGCCCTCAAAACCGTCATTCCCGCCCGTGCGGAATGGCGGTTTTGCAGTTAACGTGAATCGGTTGAGAACACGGCCTTGTGGCCGAAAACCTGACAGCTGGAGCATTTACGATGAACATAACAATTGAAGAAATCGACAGCGCGTCGATGCGCCTGATCGGCTACACCCCGCAACCGAGTTTCGTCGTCCACTTCCGCAGTGCCGCCTTCAGCGGCATTGCCCGGCTGGTACCGGCGCTCGAACGCGCCGAGGATTGCCTGGGCATGGAATTCGGCGTCGAAATCACCCAGGGTTCGGTCACGCAATTTGGCGTGCTCGATCAAGCGGCAATGAACGCCGTGGAAGCGCTGGACACACCGGGATCATTCAAGGTCACCGGCATGCTCGAAAGCCAATCGGTGTACAGCGACCCGAGCGCACAACGCCATGCGTTCATCATGGCCGGCGAAGCCTGTTTCTGTTTATCGGAAGAAGAAATGGGGGGGGTGTGGCCCGAACCGGGCAGCACGGTCGCCTTTGTGGCGCACGACGTGACGCTCTGGGACGAGGCGCTTTAAGCGGGGCCACTCCGAAACCGCCGAAAATTCCGTCACTCCAAGTCCAGCCCTGCCAGGAGCGCATACAGGTCGATCAGCTTATCGCCGCTCTGGAACGTGTAGCGCCCATTCAGTAGGATGTGCCGCCATGCCACCGGCGATATCCTGGTAATCAGCGGCTGGCAGCCATCGTTTGTTGTTGCACCCGAATCGCGTCAGGGGGGAGAAACCAATGATTGAAGGTGTGCATAGCCTGCTGCTTGCGCGAAGTCGGGAAGTCGCCAGATTGTGCCGTTCACGCCCCAAGTGCCATCGACCACGTCATGCAACATGACGGAAGTAGCTAGTTGTCGTTTCTCGGCCGTCGGCAATGCCTGCTTAAATGCCTGGTGAGCCAGATCGACGAAAACGGCCCGCGCGGCGCCATCCAAGACACCCGCCGGAAGGTAGATCATGGCAAGGCAAGGGAGAATCTGCTCAGTCATGTCGATCGCGCCGCAGGTCCAGGAACCTGACTCGACCTCTTCAACTATGACCCAACAAAGTATCCTCTTCCTGGGGTCGTCCGGGATCTGCTCGGCAGTGGCGGCGGCGTCGGTAAGCTTCCGTACTAACATAGTACGGTGTTCGGTTGGAAATGAGCCCTTCGGAATCTTGACGAGAATATTTGGCATGGTCAGCCCTTCTGTTAATTAATTGGAGTTTGTATTAAACCGCCAATTGACTTAAGATCGTAGTGTCTGTTTTGACATATATCGAGCTATATCGGCCAATGATCGATTTCACAATTCTTATTTTGCCTGGTGCCTTTCCGTCGAGTGTGACGCTGACGCTGGACATTCTATCGACCGCCGCCTCGCTGGCTAGAAGCGTTGGTTGCGCTGAACCTCGGTGGCGTGTGTACTCAACTGCAAGCGACATTCGCCTCGGTCACGGTATGAAAATCGACGCAAGAACTTTGCCGAAAACAGTGCGCGCTGATGGCTCCACTTGGGTGGTTCCTGGCCTCGGACTCGAGAGCCACCGCGCAGTAATGAATCGCCTTGCGCAGCCTGATGCGCTGCGCGCAATTAAGGCGCTTCAAGACCATGCGCGAACAGGTGGAACTGTGGCCGCGTCGTGCTCAGCCGTTTTTTTACTTCAGTCCGCCGATCTTTTGGTGGGGAAAAAGGTAACGACATCTTGGTGGTTTGCGTCGTTATTGCAGCAACTTGAGCCGCGTTGCGTGGTTGATGCCGACCGCATGGTTATATGCGATGGAATGATCGTGACTGCCGGAGCGGCATTCGCACAGACCGATTTGATGCTGCATCTTTTGCGGACGCAGTTTAGTCCTGCACTGGCCGACGCAGTCGCACGCACGCTGTTGATTGATGGTCGGCAATCGCAGGCGCAATTCGTCGTTCCTGCCATGCTCGCCAATGGCAATCAATTGATCGTGAATTTGGTGGCATGTATCGAGTCCGCTCTGCCAAATCCGCCCAGCGTTTCAGATCTGGCGAAAAAATTCTGCATGTCTGACCGTACTCTCTCGCGTCACGTACGAGCAGCCACCGGGCGTAGCACTTCGGCGTTACTGCAGAGCGTTCGGCTTAGCAAGGCACGCATGCTGCTTGAAACAAGCAAGTTGACGGTTGAGCAAGTGGCTGAACGCGTAGGCTATGCCGATACGACCGCACTCAGGCGCTTGATGCGCAAAGTGATGGGCGCGACGCCAAGGCAATTTCGGCCGGCAGTGTCCAATCTTTCTGGGTAAAATTCAGACGAGCCGAGTTTCGCGGCCTGCGGCTACCGGAAGCCTGGCGTATCTTTAATTTCCCTTTCGTCAAACGCCCCCGATTTGGAGTGACGGAATTTTCGGCGGTTCCGGCTTGGAACCCCTTTAACAAGACGCGCTTCACAGCCGCGCAATGGTTCGCTCCACGCCGAACCATCTGCCAACCGCATTCCCTTATAGTCAGGTCTTCAGTTCACCGAGGACCATCATGACCATCGCCTGCTTTATCCGCTACGAAATCGACCCCTTCCAGCGCGACGCTTTTCGCGCGTATGCCGAGAACTGGGGCCGCATCATTCCCCGCTGCGGCGGCAACCTGATCGGCTACTTCCTGCCCCTCGAAGGCACCAATTACGAAGCCTGGGGCATGGTCGGATTCGACAGCCTCGCCGCCTACGAGGCCTACCGCGCGCGCCTGCGCCTCGACCCCGAGAGCCGAGCCAACTTCGCCATGGCGCAGGAAAAGCGCTTCATCCTGCGCGAAGAGCGCACCTTCACCGAGGTGGTCGAGAGCGCGTTCCAGCGGGCCGCGCAATGATCGCCGTGATCTTCGAGGTGATCCCGCACGAGGCGCAGCGCCAGGCCTACCTGGACGCCGCCGCGAACCTGCGGCCTGAACTCGAACGGATGGATGGCTTCCTGTCGATTGAACGCTTCCAGAGCCTGACGGACCCCGGCAAGATCCTGTCGCTGTCGTTCTGGCGCGACGAGGAGGCGGTGCGCGCATGGCGCAACCACGGCTTGCATCGCGACACGCAGGAGCAGGGGCGCGCGTTCATCTTCGCCGATTACCGCTTGCGCGTGGCGGCCGTCATGCGCGATTACGGCATGCATGAACGGGCGGAAGCGCCGGCCGATTCGCGCGCCCGGCATGAGCCGCCGCCGGCTTGAGGTCCCTGGTGCGCATCGCGCACATTGGGGATGAGATCGCCTCGTGCGGCATCCAGCGCTGTTACCGGACCTTGATGACAACCTTGCCCTTGGCCCTGCCTGCTTCAACGTAATCGAGGGCCGCGTTGGTTTCCTCGAACGGAAAAATGCGGTCGATCACGGCGCCGATCTTGCCGCCGTCGATCAGGCTGGCGATCTCGGCCAGCTGTTTGCTGTCGGCGCGCATGAAGAGGAAAGAGTAGCTGACACCGAGCTTGCGGGCTTTCCTGCGTGTGCCTGCACTGAGTAGCGTCATGACCAGCTTTACAAACCACGGCAGCCCCAGTTCCGTGGCAAAATCCGCGTCTGGCGGTCCGGAGATGGAAATGAGCTTTCCGCCCGGTTTGAGCAAGCGCAGCGATTGTTCCAGCGTGGCCGCATCCTGGCTATTGAGCACAACATCATAGTCGCGCAAGACATCCTCGACATTCTCCTTTTTGTAGTCGATGACGATATCGGCCCCGAGCCGCCTGACCATCTCGATATTCGCGCCGCTGGCGGTGGTCGCCACGCTCGCCCCCAGATGCTTGGCCAGCCGGATGGCAAACGAGCCCACGCCGCCGGAACCGGCCTGAATGAACACTTTCTGCCCCTTTTTCAGACCGGCTTTCTCGACCAGCGCCTGCCACGCCGTCAGCCCGACGAGCGGGATCGAGGCCGCTTCCTCCATCGACAGGGTGACGGGCTTGAGCGCGACGTCGCATTCGTTGATCGCAATATACTCGGCGAAGGTGCCGATGCGGTCCTTGTCGGGCCGCGCGTAGACTTCGTCGCCCACCTTGAAGCGGCGTACCCGCGAACCCACCTTGACCACCACGCCGGCAACGTCGTTACCCATGATCTGCGGCAGGCGGTAGGGCAGGACCAGCTTGAATTCGCCGCTCTTGATCTTGGCGTCCAGCACATTGACGGCCGCCGCGTGGATCTGCACCAGCACATCGTCGTCCCACACGACCGGTTCCGCCACCTCGGCCTTGCGCAGCGCGCCTGTCTTTGAATATGCTTCCAGGATGAATGCTTTCATGATCGGGCTGCTTCGAGGCGCAGGTCTTTGCGGATGCCGGCATCGACCAGGCTGGCTGGAGCGAATCTGCGCAGCAGGCGCATGCGAGCGGCGAGGGTGCCGGCAGCGTAGCGCAGCTTCGGGTGCGCCGCTGTTGCCGCCTGCAAGACGGTCTCCGCTACGACGTCCGGCCCCTGCGCCGTGAGCAGCACCTCTTTTACGCGCGCGTTCAAGGCGGCGCGCAGTGCGCCATACATGGCAAGCGGCAGATCGGGATCGAGCGAGTTGGCGTCGAACGAGGTCTTGATATAGCCCGGCTCGATCACCAACACGCGGATGCCGAGGGTGCGCAGCTCATGGTCGAGCGATTCGGAATAGCCGGCGACAGCGTGCTTGGTGGCCGAATACAGGGCCATGTAAGGCATCGGCAGGAAACCGAGCACCGAGCCGATATTCAGAATGCGGCCGCTGCCCTGCTTGCGCATGTGCGGCACCACGGCGCGCGTCATGCGCACCATGCCGAAGAAGTTGGTGTCGAAGATGGCGCGCGCCTGCTCAAGCGAGCTTTCCTCGGCGGCGGCCGGCGCCACGCCGAAGCCGGCGTTGTTGACCAGCAGGTCGATGCGGCCATGGCGGCGCAGCACTTCCGCAATCGCAGCCTCGGCCGAGTCGTCGCTAGTCACGTCCAGCGTCAGCATGTCCACCTTTCCTTGCGCGCTCGGCGAGGCGGCGCGGGTGGTGCCGTGGACGGTGTAGCCAGCCTGCGCGAGACGCTGCGCGGTCGACTCGCCGATGCCGGAGGATGCCCCGGTGATCAATGCAATTTTGTTGTTCATAATGTTATTCCGTTCTTCATGGCGATCTGATTCAGTGGCAGGGCCAGATGTGGTATATGACGATTATCATATTATGGGGTAAAAAAATTGGCGTGACGAGGCGCCATGTTCAATTGCTGGCGGGGTTCAGGGTGTGTTTCGCGTGGTGCAAAAAACTGTCGGCAAGCTTGGGATCGTCGACGGCGCGCGCCAGCATCAGGCTACCGATCAGGGTGGCCAGCGTGGTGACGGCCTGCTCGTGCACGCCGGGCTGGCCCCAATCCGGCGACTGGCGCGCGATGAGATCGATCATGGCCTTGATATGCTGGGTGGCGGCGCGCCGCACTTCCGGCGCCTGGCGCGGCATTTCCGAGCATAGTGCCGCCACGGGGCAGCCGATTTCGATCGCGGCCAGGTGCTGTGGCGACAAGTAAGCGTGGATCAGCGCCTGCAAGCCTTGACCCGGGGATGCAGTGGCGGCGATGCGCGCCGATACGGCCACTGCGTCGGCGCCGGCCCGGTCCGCCGCTTCGGCCAGCAAGGCGTCGCGCGAGGCGAAGTGGGCGTAAAAGCCACCATGGGTCAGGCCCGCTTCTTTCATGATGTCGGCCACGCCCGTGCCGGCGTATCCGCTGCGCCGGATCGCCCGCGAGGCAACCTCGACGATGCGTTCGTGGGTGGCTTCCTTGCGGCTTGACGCGCCGCGCCTTGGCTTCGGATTGTACATGATAGTCATCATATACTAGTTTTTGCTAATGTGCCGAACAGATCTCCTCAGGCGCGCCACCAACGAAATCTCCCAATCGCGGCTTCGGTAAGCCAGGCTCGATGGTCCGGAACGACGAGCTGGCTGTACGGTGGACAGACTTCCACTCAAGTAGCAAACTCACCGGCGATACCGCATATGCCAGCTTGCCGTCGGGCGACCAGCGCAGGCCGGAGACCGGATCGCTGCCATTGGAAACCTGCCGCGGGTAGCCGCCCTGGGCCGGAATGATCCAGGCCTGCGGCGAGCCGCTGAGGCTCGTGATGTAGGCGATCTGCGTGCCATCGGGCGAGTAGTGCGCCGAACTGGCGCTGTTCACCTTGCCCATGGCGGTGATGCGGGCTTCCAGCGTGGGGGCAGTGAGGGGGTTGGCGAACAGCGCGGGCGCGGCGGTCAGCAGCAGGGCGAGGGGAAGGCAGAAGTAAAAGAGAGTGCGCATACGAGGCTTCCTTTGGGTTCCATTAACCTTGTCGTTTTGTAAGTGGATCAACCAGCTTGTCCAGAGAGCGCCAGGGCAATAATCGCTCGAGATGCGAACGTCATGCCTGGCCGCAGCTGCTTAGCGGAGTACCTTATTTCTTCATCCATGTAGATGGATCAGTGGCTTGCTTCCAGTTCTCCCGCCAATCGACGTCGCCCGCGAGGAACGGCAGCGTCGGCTGATGTTCGTCTTTCAGGAAGCCGGCGTCATAGCCCATCAGGCTGATAGCGATCTTGAACGTGGACGCCGGTGTCACGCGCTGCGCGCAGTCGCTACGCTGCACCAGGACCTTGCCGGTCCGGGCATCGGCACCTGCGGTACAAATTTCATGTGCGCCCACTGCGGCGTGGGTCAAACTGAGCGCCCATGCGCAGGCGAGGGGCTTGAACAGAGTCATTCTTCTTCCTATTGGGTGATTAGAAATTGGCTTCATAGACGAGGCGCAGCAGTGTGTGCGTACCAGCGTCGGTGCGGGTCTGGCGCCAACCGTCGGCATCTTCATACCGTTCCACATTGATGCGGTCTTGCCGCAGCAGGTTGGCCAGCGTCAGGCGCAGTGTTCTACCGGGATGCAGTTGCCAGGCCGCGCGCAGGTCCAGTTTGCGTTCATGCGAGGCAGTGGCCAGCCTGTTTGCGGACGCGCGGCTGTCACCTCCGGCCTGGAAGTTGAAATCCCCGCCGAGCGTCAGCCCCTGGCGACGGTAATCGAGCGACAGGTTGGCGCTCAATGGGATCTGGCTGTCCGGTCGGTTATGCGGTCCTGGCACGCTACTGGTGCGGGAACGATTCAGCGCCAGGTTGCTACGCATGCGCAAGGCCGGCGTCAGTGCCAGTTGCGCTTCCAGCGCAAAGCCATAGACGTCTGCATGGCCGTGGTTACCGTTGACGGCCACCCAGCGACCAGCCTCCAGGCCGACCCGCTGCAAGACGACATCATCAATGCGGCGGGCAAACAGGCTGGCACTGAGCGTGGCGTCTTTTCCCAGAGGGTGGTCATATACCGCATCGAGGCCCCAGGCCAGTTCCGGACGCAGTTGCGGGTTGCCGCGCAGGTCAGGCGTAGTAGGACTATTGTTATTATCGATGGTGTAGCGGCGCGGGATCAGGTCCAGCATGATTGGTGCCTTGTAGGTCCGGCTGGCCCCCAAGCGCCATTGGCTACCGGATGGCAGCTTGTGCAGCCACTGCAGCACGGGGCTCAGTACCCGGCTGTCTTGCTCGGTCAAGGCGGCGCTATTGCTGCCGCCAGCGCCGGTACGCAGCGTTTCCCAGCGCAGGCCCAGGGACAGCACCTCGGCATTGAACGCCCATTCGTCCTGGACGAAACCCGCCAGTCGCCGGATCGTCCCGTGGTAGCTTTCGCCGGTGGTTGAACGGATTGCGCCGCTGCCATCACGTTCCAGTTCATCGCGTGTTTGGCGGCGGCGCACAGTGGCGCCATCCCAGCCCAGCACCAGCGAATGGCCGCCGGCCAGTTGGCGGGCATATTTGCCTTGATGGGTCAGGCCGGTCTCTCTGATATCGGAACTCACGTGACGCACAATGGCGGGACCGGCGGCGTTCGCCCCGGTGAAATCGAATGCGGAACTGCGCGGGTTGTGGGTGCCACTGAGCTTGAGCTCCAGTTTGCCGTCGGCCAGCGCATGCTGCCATGACCAGTCACTGCGCCACAGTAGGGAGCGCGTGCGCAACAGACTGGCGGCCTGCGAAAAGTCGCCCGCTGCGCCCGCCAGCACGGTGTCGTCTCCGGCAAATTCAATCCTACGACGGAACAGGTTGATGAAGTTCTGGACGTTGATGCTGTCGCCATTGTCGGGCGTCCAGTCGATGCGCGGTGTCAGGTTGAGGGCATCGCCAACGTTCGATTCATGCACCAGAGAGGTACGCGCGCCCGTGATCGCGCCGTGGGCAGCGCCGACGGTATCGCGTACGGTCCGATCTTCCGGCCTGCCACTACGCACCAGGTTCGCACCGACGCTGTATGACCAGCCTGGCGCCTTGCCCGTTCGCTGGCCGGCAATGCTGGGCGAATCGGCGCCGTTGATGCGTTCCCACCCGAGCCTGAACTCCTGTTGCTCGCGCCCCGAGTTCTTGCGCAGGATAATATTGATGGTGCCCGCCACGGATTGGGCGCCATGCTCGGCCGATGCGTTGCGTATGACTTCTATGCGTTCGATCAGCTCTGGCGCCAGCGCATCGAGTGCAAATCCGGCGGGCGCAGGCACGCCATTGAGCAGCAATTGGGTGTAGCCCCTGCCCAAACCACGCATCCGGATCTCCACGCCACGGCCGTTGCCTTCGGTAACGGTAACGCCAGGCAGGCGCCGCAATGCTTCCGACAAGCTACGGTCGCCATTGGCCGCCAGTGTGGCCCGGTCCAGCACCAGCATGGCGGCAGTGTCTTCGCGGCGCTGGTCGTAGCGTGCAGACTTGATTTCAACAGTCGGCTGCTGGGCCGCTGCATTGTTGAAGGCCATGGCTAGCGCCAGGCAAATAATCCTGTATTTCATGCGATTCTCTAGGGTGAACGCCGCCGCTGCCGCACTTGGCGGCAGGGCTCAAATGGCGTGGGTTGAATTAACGGGAGCGCAGTGTGTCGCGGGCGTTCTTGGCACTGTCAGTGCCATCCTGGCTGCCAAGCAGCAGCTCAGGATCAAGCTTGATGTTATTGCGGTGGATTTCCAGGTGCAGATGGGGACCGCTGACGCGGCCGGTGGCGCCGGTGTGGCCGATAAGCTGCCCCTTTGCCACGGCCTCACCCACTTTGACGCTGCGCTGATTCAAGTGAGCGTAGACAGAGCGCAGCCCGCCGGCGTGTTCGATGGCGATCACCTCTCCGTACCTGGCTTCGCCCTGGTAGAGATCGGTCGATGCGGTGACTGTGCCAGACGCCGGCGCCATGATCGGTGTGCCTGCCCGCGCCGCCAGATCGATGCCGCCGTGAGGCGTGGCACCGGCTGTCCTGACGGTGCCAAAATAGCTGGTGATGCGCATGCGCTGCAGGGGCGCCAGCCATTGGGGGAGCGGTTCTGCCGCCGGATTGACAGGATGCGGCGACGTATCGACGGCCCGCAGGGCGAAGGCCGGCTGCAAGACGACGCTGGCAAGCAGCAGCGCAATGAGCAGGCAGCCAGATGCAGCGCGCACTGCGGCATGCGAATGGAAAGCAATACCGTCACGTATCAGCGCGGCGCGGGCGCTCACGCAATCGCGCAATTGTCCGCGAAACGCCATTGCGGCATATGCCGGGCTGGTCTGCTGCATCTTGAACTGCGCGATCAATGCAGCGGCAAAGCGCTTGCGTTGTTGCAGTGTGCTGCCAGCTAACACCGCGCGGTCGCAAGCGAGTTCCTGCGCCCAGGTGAGCTGGCGGCGTAGCGCCGGTAGCGCTGGATTAAACCAGAGCAGGATTTGCAAGCTTAGCGCCATATGCAACCCTAACTGGTCCAAGCGTGACAGGTGTGTCAGTTCGTGTTCGATCACCAGCCCTTGCTGATCCAGGTCCAGATCCCGCAAGTGCCGCGGTAGCAAAAGCATCGGGCGCAGCAAGCCTGCCAGCATAGGTGGAACTGGCGCGTCGACTTCAAAGACGGGCGGCAGCCGGTTGCGATGCGAGGCCAGCGCCTGGTGATCGCTGATGTCCGCCGGGGACAATCGCTGTGCTGCCGCCTTCAATGCGATCACTATGCGCCGATCACGCCGGCAGCGGGCGCTTGCATGAATGAACCCGGCCAGGTAGATCAACAACCATGCATTGCCAAGCCATGCGAGCGCTTGCACCGGTTTTACGGTAGCCAGGTCGATGCCATCGAAGCCCTCAAGTTCGGCATCATGTTTTACGTCCACATGAGCGGCAGGTGTCGTGCTTAGTTCTACGGCGGGAAAAATGCTGAAGCGGGACGCGCCCGGTAGTAAGACCAGTACCAGGACAGCGGCGGCCCCAAGCTGGGCAAGCAGCCAGGGCGCGCGTTGGGCAGCCAGTCCGGGCCAGAAGTGTAACGCAAGCCACAAGAGGGCCCAGGCGGCGCCAGCCAATATGCTGGTGATGCATGCCTTCAGGAATAGCAGGGAGAACTGGGAAAACATGTTTACTCCTTTTCCTCTGGCCAGTCGTTGAGTAATCGCTCCAACTCTTTCAGCTCGCGCTGGTCAATTAACTGACTGCCGGTAAACATATTGACGGGGAGTGGTGACTTCATTTCCATGACACGGTGGCCGAAATCATGGGCAAAGGCGGCAAGTGTCTCTACCTTTTCCAGCACCGCGGTGTAGACATTCGCACCATGCTGGCTGTGCTGGCTAATCATGCCTTTTTCCAGCATGCGGTCCAGTGTTTTGCGGGTGGAGGAAAATGACCAATGCAGCTCTTCCTCGGCATGTTGATGGATCGCGCGCGCGCTCAGGGGATGCTGTTTCCACAAACACTTTAACAGGCTCAACTCAGTAATGGATGGAATGGACATCGGACGTCTCCTTGTGGCGAATGCCGCAATTTTGCGACATATGTCGCATGTTTGCAAGAAATTTATGCGACAATTGTCACACACGGTGGTTTCCCGGATTACTTCAAGCCGAAAGTCCTTGCGTCATCCGTCACGCCCACGCCAGGTCGAAGCGGACGCGCAGCTCTTCGGTCAGTTCCGCTACTACTTGTGGACCGGTGACCTTGGCTTTGCCTGCTATCTGTGGGACTGCCTGCGCGCCGAAGCGCAATTTCCCACACTCGACGTTTTTTACACTCCCCCGCATTAAGGTGAACAGCATGCTGAAAAAATTACTCCTGGCGCTCGCTCTTGGTATGACGTTAATCCCTTCTGTTCACGCTCAATCGATTGCCTTTACCTTCGATGACGGGCCGGAGCTGGCCGAGACGCCGCGCATGTCGCCCCAGCAGCGTAACCAGGCCATGCTCGACGCCCTTGCAAAGCACAAGGTCAAGGCCGCCCTGTTTGTCACCGTGGGCAATGGCGCCGACCGGCCCGCCGGCCTCGCGCTGGCACGCGCCTGGGGACAGGCCGGCCACGCGGTGGGCAATCACTCCATGACGCACCCTGATTTCCACGATGCCCAGGTCAGCCTGGCGCAGTTCCAGCAGGAACTGATCGATTGCGACGCGGTGATCAGCACGCTGCCCGGCTACCAGAAGTGGTTTCGCTTTCCTTATCTGCGCGAGGGGAATGTGCCCGAAAAGCGTGATGGCATGCGCGCTTTCATGAAAGCGCAGGCTTACCGCAACGCCTATGTGAGCCTCGATACCAGCGACTGGCGCTTGAACGACAAGCTGATTGAGGTGCTGAAAAGCGGCAACGCGGCTGCCGTCGGTCCGGTCCGGGAGGCCTACCTGGCGCACGTTCGCCAGCGGGCACAGGCCTACCGGTCGCTGTCGCACACCTTGCAGGGCAGGGACATTGCGCAGGTGATCCTGCTGCACCATAACCTGATCAACGCGATGTGGCTCGATGACGTGATCGCCATGTTCAAGCAGATGGGGTGGACGATCACAACGCCGGAAGCCGCGTTCGCCGACCCGGTTTACCAGCTCGTTCCCGAACGCGAAACAGCCGGGCAAAGTCTGTTGCTGTCGATGGCGCGCAGCCTGGGTGTCGGTAAGTTCGAAGGCTGGTCGCGCCTGGTCGATGATGGCGATTACGAGATCGCCGCGCTGAAGGCGCAGGGCATCTGACTGCCTTCACCTTGCAGCGCCCCCGCGGTCGATTGCCTGCAGCTGCGCCGTCGCTTTCACTCGAGGCCACTAAAGCCACTTTCCGTCCAGTCGCCGCCGCCGCCATGTCCGCGCTGGCGATGCTGGTCTCGATGAACACGGCCCAGGCCGCCACTTTCAAGGACGTCCAATTGGAGCAGCTGCAAGATGCGGCAAGTATGCTGAGCTGGAACAGAAGGCGCAAGCCCGGGTGAAAGCCAACGCAGTCGATGCTGAGGCCAGCGCGGCATCGGGCTGCGCAAACACGTCCAGGTACAGCTTTTCATCGAGCACGGCCAATTCCCGCCGCGCCGCCACACGAAGAAGTTCACCGGCCAGCGTCATCAGGATACGGTAGTTGCCGGCGGCGTAGTCGCACAGTGTCTGGCGCAATCCTGGCGTCATCAGACTGGCATTGCCGGCGCCGGCGAGCAGGTGATTGAGGCAGGCCAGCAGCTCGTCCCTGCTTGCAGGGCAAGTCACAGTTGCCTTGGATGATCCGCTTCGACGGTCTTCATCGCGTGTGAGACTGGAATAGACGAAAAAAAGCGCATCCGAGGATGCGCTCTTGTAGCGGATCGACCAGGCTTACTTGATCGTCGCTTTTTTCATCAAATCTTCGCGGAACTGCTGCAGCTTGCGCTGTTGTAGCGATTCGGCGACTTGCTGCTTGATTTCTTCCAGTGGCGGAACCTTGGTTGCACGGGAATCTTCCAGCTTGATGACGTGGTAGCCGTACTGCGTCTTGACCGGGGTATCGGTGATCGCGCCTTTTTGCAGGGCGACCATGGCCTTCGAGAACTCAGGCACATAGTTGTTCGGGCTCGCCCAGTCCAGATCACCGCCGTTGGCTGCCGAGCCGTCTTTCGAGGAGGCCTTGGCCAGCTCTTCAAACTTGCTGCCGGTTTTCAGCTTGGCGATGAGCGCCTTGGCTTCTTCTTCGGTTGGCACCAGGATGTGCTTGGCGTGGTATTCCTTGTCGCCGACCGTCGATTTGTACTTGTCGTACTCGGCCTTGATCTCGGCATCCTTGACAGGGTTCTTCTTGACGTAGTCGGCCAGCATCGCGTTGATGATGATGCTCTGGCGCGCGTTCTCGAGCGCGGACTTGACTTCAGGACGCATGCCGAAGCCTTGCTTGTCAGCTTCCTGGATCATCACTTCACGGCCGATCAGGTCTTTCTTGATCGCTTCGCGCAGTTGCGGAGAATCGGTTTGCTTGCCTTGAGCGACGACCTGCTTGACGATCTGATCGACCCTGGCGGCTGGAATGGCTTTGCCGTTGACGGTAGCAATAGGAGCACTACTCGGAGCACTGCTCGGAGCACTAGTTTTTTGCGCGAACGCAGGCGCGGTGGCCAGCGCGAGGATGGCTAACAACAGGCGGGCAGGCTTCAACATCATTATTTTAGATCCTATAAATTACAAAAGTATGCGGCTGGACGGATCATACCGCCAATCTCGCCCAGCGAGCGCCGGCGCACGTGTGCGCCGGCCGTACGATCTTACTTGATCGCCGCTTTCTTGATCATTTCTTCCTGATAGGCTTGCAGTTTCTTTTGCTGCAGCGAATCGGCAATTTGTGGCTTCACTTCGTCGAACGTCGGCAGTTTGGCTGCGCGCGTATCGTCGAGCTTGATGACGTGGAAGCCGGCCGGCGTTTGCACCGGGTTCTCGCCGACCTGGCCTTTTTGCAGGCTGACGAAGGCGTCGCTGAACGGTTTCGGGAACGACGATGGCAGTGCCCAGTCCAGATCGCCACCGCTGTTGGCGGTGCCGGTATCCTTGGAGGTCTTGGCCAGGTCTTCAAACTTGGCGCCGCCCTTCAGCTTGGCGATGACGGCCTTGGCGTCGGCTTCGTTCTCGGCCAGGATGTGGCGCACATGGTATTCCTTGTCGCCGGCCTGCGCCTTGTAGCGCTCGTATTCGGCCTTGATGTCGGCGTCGCTGACGGCGTTCTTGCTCACATAGTCACGCACCAGTGCGTTGATGACGATGGTCTGGCGCGCGCTGTCGAGCTGCTGCTTGACGGTGGCGTCTTTCTCGAAACCCTTTTTCAGGGCTTCCTGCATCATGACTTCGCGGGCGATCAGGTCTTTCTTGACCATCTCGCGCAGTTCCGGGGAATCCGGCTGCTGGCCTTGGGCAACAACTTGCTTGACGACTGCATCGACACGCGCCAAAGGAATGGGCTTGCCGTTGACAACGGCGGCATTCTGCGCAAAGGCAGGCATGGCGGCAACGGCGATCAGTGCTAACAGCAAGCGGGCTGGCTTAAAGGTCATTATTAAATCCTGTTTGAAAAAGTTACTCGGACAAAGGTTAGATTAGTTTTTTTACTTTACGTTCAATTGTCGGACATATTTCTTAACGCGCTCTGAAGCCGCAATGATCACAGCTCGGACGGCGCCAGCGCAGTGATGGCAAGTGCATGGATTTCATTGTGCATCATATCGTGCACGGAATCATACACGAGTCGATGTCGCATGACGAGTCTGAGCCCCTCGAAACGCGCCGAGACGATCTTGAGGCGGAAGTGGCTGCCTCCAGAAGCGGCCCCGGCGTGGCCTGCATGCAGGGCCGATTCGTCGGTCAGTTCGAGCACGCTCGGTTCGAGCGCGGCCGTGAGAAGCGCGCGGATGCGCTCGGGACGGGTAGCCATGATCATGCCTGTTTCTCCGCTTCGATGTACTTCGACAGCATCAGCGTTTGCACGATGATGAACACGAACAGCAGGCCGTTGATGCCGAACAGCTTGAAGCTGACCCAGGCGCTGGTGTTGCCCTTGAAAATGACGAACGCGGCCAGCAGGTTGACCAGGCCGAGCGCGAAGAAGAACACCATCCATGACAGGCCCACGTTCTTCCACACCGGCTCGGGCAGCTTGATCTGCGCTTCCATCGCCTGGCGCATCAGGTTCTTGCCGAAGCCGAACTGCGCCACGCCCATGGCGAACGCGAAGACCCAGTAGATGATGGTCGGTTTCCACTTGATGAAGGTGTCGTCGTGGAAGTAGATCGTCATGCCGCCGAAGAAGGTGATGATGAGAAAGGACACCCACAGCATGGCGTCGATCTTGCGGCCGCGCAGCTTGAGGTAGACCAGCTGAAAGGTGGTGGCGACGATCGCGACCACCGTGGCGATCATGATCGGCGCCTGATCCGGCTTGATGCTCCCTCCGGCAACGAGTCCGCCCAGATAGGTGGTGGCGATGCCGAACGATGCCTGCTGATATACCTCGGCGAGCTTGAAGACGCCGAAGAACAGCAAAATGGGGAAAAAGTCGAACAGAAGTTTCATGTTGTTATTGGTGGTTCAAGTTGGGTCGAAACGCAGTGACGCGGAATTAATGCAATAGCGCAATCCGGTCGGCGGCGGGCCGTCCGGAAACACGTGGCCGAGATGCGCGTCGCAGACCGCGCAAATGATCTCGGTGCGCAGCATACCATGCGTGCGGTCGGTTTTTTCGATCACATTGGCCGGGTCGAGCGCCTTGAAGTAGCTCGGCCAGCCGCAGCCGGAATCGAATTTGGTATCGGAGGCGAACAGCGGCGTGTTGCAGCACACGCAGGTGTAGATGCCGTGGTCGTGGTGGTCCCAGAACTTGCCGGTGAAGGCGCGTTCGGTGGCCGCGTGGCGCGTGACCTCGTATTCCATCGGGTCGAGCATGGCACGCCATTCGGCGTCGGTTTTGGTGACTTTATCGGACATGGCGGCTTCTTTCAGGATGAACAGCTCACTTCGAGGTGGCTCGCCCAGTCGGGCGGCAACGCTGCGTAGTGTTCGTTGTGGGGTTGTTCGTCGAATGGATGCTCCAGCACGGCAAGCAGCCGCGCCACTTCGGAGAAATCCTTGTTTTGCGCTTTTTCGATGGCGACCTGGGCCAGGTAATTGCGCAATACATACTTTGGGTTGACACGGTCCATTGCAAGCTTGCGCTGCGCGTCGACGCTCGCTTCGGCCCGCAGGCGGGCGCGGTAACGGGCCGCCCAGGCATTGAAGTCCTCGCGTACATAAAACATGTCGCGCAAGGGGCTGTCCTGTGCGGGGTCGCCGGCCGCCGGAGCGCCGGCCGCCGGATCGCCGGCCTGCAGCGTGCCGAGCTTGCGGAAAAACTGGGTGAAGTCGACATGGCTGTCGTTCATCAGCGTGAACATGGCGTCGAACAGCTGCGCGTCGTCTTCCTGGGCCGTGGTCAGGCCCAGCTTGGCGCGCAGCAATTCGTCGATCTTGCTGGCGAAGGCCGGCTGGTAGAGCGCCAGCGCATCCTGCGCTTCCTCGACGCTGCCGATCAGCGCCAGCAGGGCTTGGGCCAGGGCGTAGCAATTCCAGTGGCCCACCTCGGGCTGGTTGGCGTAGGAATAGCGCCCCTGCTGGTCGGTGTGGTTGCAGATGTGCTGGGCATCGAAGGCTTCCATGAAACCGAACGGGCCGTAGTCGAGCGTCAGGCCGAGGATCGACATATTGTCGGTGTTCATGACGCCATGCATGAAGCCGACCGCTTGCCAATGCGCAATCATGTGCGCGGTGCGGCGGGTGACTTCCTGCAGCAGGGCCTGGTAGGGGTTCGGCGCGCCGCTCAGTTCCGGGTAAAAGGTGGCGATGACATAGTCGGCCAGGATGCGCAATTCTTCCGGCTTGTCGCGCGAAGACCAGTGCTCGAACGAGCCGAAGCGCACGAAACTTGGCGCCATGCGCGTGACCACGGCCGCGCTTTCGACCGTTTCGCGAAAGATACCCTGGCCGGAACCGGTAACGACAAGGGCGCGCGTGGTCGGGATGCCGAGCGCGGCCATTGCTTCGGAGCACAGGAATTCGCGGATCGACGAGCGCAGCACGGCGCGCCCGTCGCCCATGCGCGAGTATGGAGTCTTGCCGGCGCCCTTGAGCTGCAGCTCCATCGGTCCCTGCGTGCCGGCGAGCTGGCCGAGCAGGATCGCGCGGCCATCGCCGAGCTGGCCGGCCCAGACACCGAACTGGTGCCCGGAATAGACGGCCGCGAGCGGCTTGGCGCGTGGCGGCACATGGTTGCCGGTGAAAGTGGCGACGAAGTCATCCTGCGCCAGCATGGCCGGGTCGAGCCCGACCAGCGCGGCCGCGCGCGCGCTGGCGGCGACAAAGTAGGGCGCAGGCAGCGGCGTCGGCATGAGCCGGGTGTGGAAAGCGGGAGGCAATTCGGCAAAGGAATTGTCCAGTGGCAAGTCATCGACGTTAATAGCTGATCCAGTCGCGGTAGTGGGTGAAAACAATAGCGGAATTCTACCGTACCGTCCATTTTTTGGCCGGGCCCGCACGCGCCGCCGAGCTCCCGGCGCAAGCGTGGCGCAGTGGACCGGTTGGTCTGGATGCGCTGCACCATCGAAATTGATTGACTGTTTTAGCACGGTCGTACGAAACTTAGTCAACGGTCGCCGTAGCGCGGCCGCAATGCGATGACAGGAGTATTAATGACGTCTTACCCGATGAGCCCATTGATGGGGCAAATGATGGACCAGCCATTGCTCATCTCCAGCATTATCGAATTCGCGGCAAGGCATTACGGCAGCACCGAAATCGTTTCACGGCGGGTCGAAGGCGACTTGCACCGCTACACTTACCGCGACTGCCACCAGCGCGCGCGCCAGATGGCCAACGCGCTTACCGGCCTGGGCGTCAAGCTCGGCGACCGGGTCGCCACCCTGGCCTGGAATGGCTACCGCCACATGGAACTGTATTACGCGGTGTCCGGATCGGGCGCCGTGCTGCATACGATCAACCCGCGCCTGCACCCGGAACAGATCGCCTACATCACCAACCACGCCGAAGACCAGTACCTGTACTTCGACCTGACCTTCCTGCCGCTGATCGAAGCCGTGGCCGCTCACTGCACGACCGTCAAGGCATTCATCCTGATGGCCGGGCGCGAGCACATGCCGGCCGAGACCAAGATCCCGCAACTGCTGTGCTATGAAGATCTCATTTCAAGCAGCTCGGACGATTACCAGTGGCCGCTGTTCGACGAGAATTCGGCCGCTTCGCTGTGCTATACGTCGGGCACCACGGGCAACCCCAAGGGCGCGCTGTACTCGCATCGTTCCACCGTGCTGCATGCGTATGGTTCGGCGATGCCGAACGCGCTCAATGTGTCCTCGGCCGACACCGTGTTGCCGGTCGTGCCGATGTTCCACGTCAATGCCTGGGGCTTGCCGTACTCGGTGCTGCTGTCGGGCGCCAAGATGGTGTATCCGGGCGCGGCGCTGGACGGCAAGTCGCTGTACGAGCTGTTCGAGGCTGAAAAAGTCACGTTCTCGGCCGGCGTGCCGACGGTCTGGCTGGGCCTGATCAACCATGCGCTCCAGAACCAGCTGCAGTTCAGTACCTTCCGGCGCACGGTGATCGGCGGCTCGGCCTGTCCGCCCGCGATGATGGATACGCTGATCGACAAGTTCAATGTCGAGGTCATCCATGCCTGGGGCATGACGGAAATGTCGCCCCTGGGCACCGCGGGTGGCTTGCAGACCAAGCATCTGGTGTTGCCGAAGGATGCGCAGCGCAAGATTTTGCAAAAGCAGGGCCACGCGGTGTACGGCGTCGACATGAAGATCGTCGACGATGCAGGCACCGAGTTGCCTTGGGATGGCAGCACCTACGGTCACTTGCTGGTCAAGGGGCCATGGATTATCAAGAGCTATTTCAAGAATGAAGGCGGCGACGTGCTGCAGGATGGCTGGTTCCCGACCGGTGACGTGGCCACGATCGATGCCGACGGCTACATGCAGATTACCGACCGCAGCAAGGACGTGATCAAGTCGGGCGGGGAATGGATCGGCACGATCGACCTGGAGAACATTGCCATGTCGCATCCGTCGGTGCTGCAGGCGGCGTGTATCGGCATCGCGCATCCAAAATGGGATGAACGTCCGCTGTTATTGGTGGTCAAACGACCAGGGATGGAAGTGACGCGCGAGGAGATGCTGGCGTTTTTTGAAGGCAAGATCGCCAAATTCTGGATGCCGGATGATGTGGTGTTCATCGATGCATTGCCGATGGGGGCGACGGGCAAGATTCAAAAGAACAAGCTGCGCGATCAGTTCAAGGCGCATCAGTTGCCGGTGGGTTGAGGCGAGATACATAGCAGTCAGCTATAGCCTTTATTTACGCTAACTTGCAAACCGTCGCCCCCGCGCCAAGGCGGCCCTCGGCGGGGGCCCAAGTTCTGCGATCTGTCGTAGGCTTCAGCACAAACTTGGGCCCCCGCCTGCGCGGGGGCGACGGTTTTAAGACCAGTGGCCGTGACATCATTAACATTTAACAAGAGGTTTTAAGCACCAGATGGGCAGCACTCGCTGCAAGGGCATCAGACCCGCATAGACAATAGAGAAGGATGGAGACGCATGATCAAGACTATTCGCCCGTTGACACTGGCTGTTTCGTTTGCATTGCTGTCGGCTTCGGCCCAGGCTGAAACAGTGAAGATTGCCTACATCGACCCTCTATCGGGGCCCTTCGCGCCGGTCGGGCAGAACCAGCTCAAAAGCTTCCAGCTGATCGCCGACATGGCCACCCAGCAAAAGTGGGCCGGCGAGCACAAGGTCGAGGTGGTCGGCTTCGACAACAAGGCCAGCCCACAGGAATCCCTCACCCTGCTCAAGACCGTCATCGACCAGGGTTACCGCTACATCACCCAGGGCAGCGGCTCCGGCGTCGGCCTGGCCCTGCTCGATGCGATCAACAAGCATAACGAGCGCAATCCGGGCAAGGAAGTCGTTTTCCTGAACTACGCGGCCATCGATCCCGACATGACGAACAGCAAGTGCAGCTTCTGGCACTTCCGCTTCGACGCCAATTCCGACATGAAAATGGAGGCGCTGACTTCCTACATGGCGCCCAACAAGGACATCAAGAGCGTCTATATCATCGGCCAGAACTACGCCTTCGGCCAGGCCGTCAGCCGCGCCGCCAAGGAATACCTGAAACGCAAGCGCCCTGACATCAAGATCGCCGGCGACGACTTGCACCCGATCGCCCAGGTCAAGGATTTCTCGCCCTATATCGCCAAGATCAAGGCTTCCGGCGCCGATACCGTCATCACCGGCAACTGGGGCGCCGATCTGGCGCTCCTGATCCGCGCCGCCAAGGATGCCGACCTCAAGGCCAATTTCTACACCTACTACGGCGTCACCACGGGCGTGCCGACCGCCATGGGCGCGGCCGGCGCCGACCGCGTCAAGATTGTCGGCAACTGGATGGTCAACAACGACAAATTCCTCGGCAAGGACATCGTCGAAGCGTTCAAGAAGAAACACAACGACGATTATTACGCGGCCCAGACCCACAGCGCCATCGGCATGCTGTCCCAGGCCATCAAGACCGCCAAGACCACCGACCCGGTGAAAGTGGCGTTCGCCATGGAAGGCGCCAAGTTCAACAGCATCAACGGCGAAGTCATCATGAACAAGGCCGACCACCAGCTGCAGCAGCCGCTGTTCATCGGCACCTGGACCAAGACCAACGGCAAGGACATCAAGTACGACCAGGAAAATACCGGTTACGGCTGGAGAATGGACAAGAAGATCGACGCCTATCTGGCGAATCAGCCGACTTCCTGCCAGATGAAGCGGCCCGGGGCGTAACGCCAAGGCCGAGGGGCGCGCCGTCCGGTCACAAGCCGGCCTGCGTCGTCCCGCCAACACTGTAGGGTGGGCGGGCCCGCTGTGGCGCGCGTGTCCACCACCTTCGCGTTTCCGACCACGGTGGGTTCTGCACGCCCACTCAACCTGCAGACACCTATGGAATTCACACTGTTCACCCTGCTGAACGGGATCAGTTACGGACTGCTGCTGTTCATGCTCTCGTCCGGACTGACCCTGATCTTCAGCATGATGGGCGTGCTCAACTTTGCGCACGCCAGTTTCTACATGCTCGGCGCCTACATCGCCTACACCATCAGCAGCGTGCTCGGATTCTGGCCGGCGCTGGTGCTGGCGCCCGTCGCGGTCGGGCTGATCGGCGCCTTGGTCGAACGCTACGGCCTGCGTCCCCTGCATAAATACGGCCACATTCCCGAACTGCTGTTTACCTTTGGCCTGTCCTTCCTGGTCGTCGAGCTGGTCCAGCTGATATGGGGCAGGGCGGCGGTGCCGTATCCGATTCCGAAAGAGCTCGACGGACCGCTGTTCACCCTGTTCTCGACCAGTTTTCCGATCTACCGCGGCTTCATGATGGTGGTGGCGCTGTCGATGCTGGCCGGTATTTACCTGGTGCTCACGCGCACCCGGGTCGGGCTGGTGATCCAGGCGGCGCTCAGCCATCCGGACGCGGTCGAGGCGCTCGGCCACAACGTGCCGCGCATCTTCATGTGGGTGTTCGGCGGCGGTTGCGCGCTGGCCGGGCTTGCGGGCGTCATCGGCGGCAATGCTTTCGTCACCGAGCCGGGCATGGCGGCCACGGTCGGCAGCATCATCTTCGTGGTGGTCGTGGTCGGTGGCATGGGGTCGCTGGCCGGAGCCTTTTATGCCTCGATCCTGATCGGCGTGCTGCAAACCTTCGCCGTGGCGCTCGATTATTCGCTGATGACCTTACTCAACGGCATCGGCGCCAACATCACCATGGACACGCCCGGCTATGAGGTACTGAAGCTGACCATTTCGCAAAGCGCGGCCATCCTGCCGTTCCTGCTGCTGGTCCTGATCCTGATTTTCCGGCCCAAGGGCTTGATGGGGACACGCGAATGAGGCTCACCTACACTCCCCTGAACCTCGGACGCTACCTCGTATGGGGCGGTTTTGCGCTGATCCTGGTGCTGGCCCCGCTGATCTTTACCAAGGGCGCGGCACTGTCGATCCTGTCCCAGATCGGCACCGTGATGATTTTCGGCCTGTCCTACAACATGCTGCTGGGGCAAGGCGGCATGCTGTCGTTCGGCCACGCCGTCTATTCCGGGCTGGGCGCCTTCTTTGCCATCCACGCAATGAACCATACCGGCATCGGTGCGCTGGTGCCGACCTCGCTCATTCCGCTGGTCGGCGGCGTGGCCGGCATGGGCTTCGGCGTGCTGTTCGGTTACGTGACCACCAAGAAATCCGGCACCACCTTCGCCATGATCACCCTGGGCCTGGTGGAACTGGTGTTTGCCAGCTCGCTGATGTTTCCCGGCTTTTTTGGCGGTGAGGGCGGCATCACCACCAACCGTGTGCGCGGCGAAGCTTTCCTGGGCATCACGTACGGTCCGCAGGTGCAGGTGTATTACCTGATCGCCGCGTGGCTGTTCGTCACCACGGTGGCCATGTTCGCCTTCACGCAAACGCCGCTCGGGCGCATGGCCAATGCCGTGCGCGACAATCCCGAACGCGTCGAATTCATCGGCTACGACACGCAATGGGTGCGTTACCTGACGCTGATCCTCTCGGCTTTTTTCGCCGGCATTTCGGGCGGGCTGTCGGCGATTAACTTCGAGATTGTCAGTGCCGAGAATGTCAGTGCCATCCGGTCGGGCAGCATCTTGCTGTTTGTATTCATCGGCGGGATTGGCTTTTTCTTCGGTCCCTTGCTCGGCACCATTGTCGGCATTTTCTTTTCCGTGATGTTGTCGGACTTCACGCCAGCGTGGCAACTGTATCTGGGCCTGTTCTTCATTCTGCTGGTGCGCTACGCCCCGGCCGGACTGGCCAGCCTGATCCTGATGCTGCTGCGGGTTGCCAGCGCGCGCAAGTTCGCGCGCATCTGGAAGCCGCTGCTGGCGGTGGGCGCATGCGTGCTGGTCGGGCTGGCGGGCATGGTGATGGGCACCGAAATGCTCTACCACCTGACCCTGGACGCCGCCAACGGCAGCGTCATGACCCGTTTCGGACAGGAGATCGATACAAAATCGGCCGGACCGTGGCTGGTGGCCGGCATGCTGCTGGTCGCCGGCATTGTGGGCTACCGGCGCTTCCAGCCGGGATATTACGCAGTCTGGAGTGACGTTAATGCGGAAATCGTGGCACAACAGCGCGGAGGTGTCGCATGACGACGGCCGCACTTGAACTGAAAGACGTGCGCAAGAGTTTCGGGCGTTCCGAAATCATCCGTGGCGCCAGCCTGACCGTGCAAAAAGGCGAGCGCTGCGCCGTGATTGGGCCGAATGGTGCCGGTAAATCGACCTTGTTCAATCTGGTATCGGGCCGGTTCGATATTTCGTCGGGCGATATTTGCCTCAACGGGAACAGCATCAGCGGCTTGCGCCCGTTCGAGATCAACCGGCTCGGGCTATCGCGCAGCTTCCAGATCAGCAATCTGTTCGAGCGGCTGTCGGTGTATGAAAACCTGCGCTGCGCGGTATTGTGGTCGCTCGGATATAAATACTCGTTCTGGCAGCGTTTGAATGGCTTGCGCGATGCCCATGAACGCGCGGAAGAGGTATTGGAGCAGATCGGCATGCAGCGCCAGCGCAAGGTATTGGCCGGCGTGCTGACCTACGCCGAACAGCGCGCGCTGGAAATCGGCATCACCATTGCCGGCGGCGCCGACGTGATTCTGCTCGACGAGCCGACCGCCGGCATGAGCCGTTCGGAATCGGATGCGGCGGTGGAATTGATCCGCAAGGTCACCGTGGGCAAATCGCTGGTGATGGTGGAGCACGATATGAGCGTGGTGTTCGGACTGGCCGACAAGATCGCGGTGCTGGTATATGGCGAGGTGATCGCCTGCGATACGCCGGCCAATATCCGCTCGAATGCGGCCGTGCAGGCAGCCTATCTGGGCCGCGAAGGCGGCGAGGAAGCAGCATGAGCGCCATTCTGGAGATTAAGAACCTGCATGCGTTTTACGGCAAGGGCCATATTCTGCACGGGGTCGATCTGCAGATCGGCAAAGGCGAGATTGTCAGCCTGCTGGGCCGCAATGGGGTGGGGCGCTCGACCCTGGTCAAGGCGGTCATGGGGCAGGTCAATGCCACCGGCTCGGTGCTGTTCAAGGGGGAGGAAGTGCTGGGATTGAAGGCATTCCAGATCGCGCACAAGGGACTGGCGTACGTACCGGAGAACCGCGATATTTTTCCGACCCTGACGGTGGAACAGAATCTGATCCTGGGGCAGAAGAAGACCGGCGTGGCCGGACGCTGGTCGCTCGACGATATGTACAACATGTTCCCGCGCCTGCTGGAACGGCGCACGGTGGCGGCCGGGTTTCTGTCTGGAGGGGAGCAGCAGATGCTCACCTTGTGCCGCAGTTTGATGGGCGATCCGGATTTGATCATGATCGACGAGCCGACCGAGGGACTGGCGCCAAAAATTGTCGCGCTGGTGGCGGAGTATTTATTGGCGTTGAAGGAGAAGGGGATTTCGGTGCTGCTGGTGGAGCAGAAACTGGCCATCGCGCTGGAGATTTCGCAGCGGGTGTATGTGATGGGGCATGGGGCGATTGTGTTCGAGGGGACGCCGCAGGAGTTGAGGGCGGATGCGGGGGTACGGAAGGAGTGGTTGGAGGTGTAGGTGGCTAATCAACGAACTTGGGTTCCCGCCTGCGCGGGAACGACGGAGGTTCGTTATAACCACCAACCTGAGAACCGTCGTTCCCGCGCCAAGGCGGCACTCGGCGGGAACCCAAGTTCGTCGCGTCGCCGATAACCCGGCAAAAACTCCCGTCCATCCCTTACAAAAAATAATACGACCGTTCTATTATGATGTATAGTCGAAGACTGCTGAACCCACTAACAAAGGAAGAGACATGAGCGCCGAATACCTGGTCAATGGCAGCGTTGCCGTCATCACACTGAACAATCCACCGGTCAACGGCCTGGGTCTTGAGACGCGTACCGCCGCGGTCGCCGGCATTCGCCGCGCGCAGGCGGACGACGCCGTCAAGGCGATCGTCATCACCGGCGCCGGCAAGGCGTTTTCCGGTGGCGCCGACATCAAGGAATTCAATTCGCCCAAGGCCCTCACCGAACCGTCCCTGCATTCGCTGATCCAGGTCGCCGAAAGCTCGACCAAACCGGTCGTCGCCGCCATTCACACGGTCTGCATGGGCGGCGGCCTCGAACTGGCGCTGGGCTGCAACTACCGCGTCGCCATGCCCGGCGCGCAAATCGCGCTGCCCGAAGTCAAGCTCGGCCTGCTGCCAGGCGCCGGCGGCACCCAGCGCCTGCCGCGCGTGGTCGGCCTGGAAATGGCCCTGAACATGATCGTCTCCGGCACCCCGGTACCATCGGAAAAATTCGCCGGCACCGCGCTGTTCGATGAAGTCTTCGCCTCCGACGCCAACCTGATCGACTCGGCCGTGGCCTTCGCCAGCAAGGTCGCCGATGTGCGTCCGCTGCCGCGCGTGCGCGACCGCAAGGTGAACTACCCGAACCACGAAGCCTTCCTGCAATTCTCGCGCAATACCGTCAAGGCCATGTCCGGCGCTTTCCCGGCGCCGCTCGAATGCGTCGAAACCGTGGCCGCGTCGGTTACCAGGAAGTTTGAAGACGGCATCAAGTTCGAGCGCGAGCGCTTCCTGCACCTGATCCAGACGCCGGAATCGAAGTCGCTGCGCCACGCGTTCTTCGCCGAGCGCCTCGCCAGCAAGATTCCGGACGTGCCAGCCGATACGCCAACCCGCGAGATCAAGCAGGCCGCCATCATCGGCGCCGGCACCATGGGCGGCGGCATCGCCATGAACTTCGTCAACGCCGGCATTCCCGTCATCCTGCTCGAAACCAAGCAGGAAGCGCTGGACAAGGGCATCGCCACGATCCGCAAGAATTACGAAAACACGATGAAAAAGGGCAAGCTCACGCCCGAGAAATTCGAACAGCGCGTCGGCCTCATCAGCGGCACGCTCAATTACGCCGACATCGCCCAGGCCGACATCGTCGTCGAAGCCGTGTTCGAAGACATGGGCGTGAAGGAATCGGTCTTCAAACAGCTCGACGCGGTGATGAAGCCGGGCGCGATCCTGGCGTCGAACACTTCGACCCTGGATGTGAACAAGATTGCCGACTTCACCGGCCGCCCGCAGGACGTGGTCGGTACCCACTTCTTCAGCCCCGCCAATGTGATGAAGCTGCTGGAAATCGTGCGCGGCGCCAAGACGAGCAAGGACGTGCTGGCCACCACCCTGGCGCTGTCGAAAAAACTGCGCAAGACCGGCGTGGTGTCGGGCGTGTGCGACGGCTTCATCGGCAACCGCATGATCGAGCAGTACAGCCGCCAGGCCGGCTTCCTGCTGGAAGAAGGCTGCCTGCCGGAGCAGGTCGATAAAGCCGTCGAGAAATTCGGCTTTGCGATGGGTCCGTTCCGCATGGGCGACCTGGCCGGCAACGATATCGGCTGGTACATCCGCAAGCGCCGGTATGTCGAGTCGCCTGAGATCACGTACTCGAAAACCGCCGACCTGCTGTGCGAAATGGGCCGCTACGGCCAGAAAACCAGCGCCGGCTGGTACGACTACAAGGCCGGCGACCGCAAGGCGTATGCCTCGAAGGACGTCAACGACATGATCGTCAAGCACTCGGCCGACATCGGCGTCGAGCGCCGCAAGATCAGCGATGAGGAAATCGTCGAGCGCTTGGTGTATTCGCTGGTCAACGAAGGCGCGCGCATTCTGGAAGAAGGAATCGCCATGCGCGCTTCCGACATCGACATGGTGTATCTGACCGGCTACGGCTTCCCCGTGTTCCGCGGCGGTCCGATGTTCTATGCCGATACGGTCGGCCTGGCCAATGTGCTGATGGCGATGGAGAAATACGCCAAGGGCCGTCACGGCAACGCCTGGACGCCAGCCCCGTTGATGGTACGCCTGGCTGCCGAAGGCAAGGGCTTCAACAGCTGATATAGCGGTTAGCAAGTAAAAAAGGCAGCCCCGGCAATTCCGGCGCTGCCTTTTTTATTGCCTCCAGGGGCTTGCGCTCGGTGTAGTCGTCCATTATATTGGACGAATGGATACATTAAAAGACGACACAAGCACCGCCATCGCCCGCCGGCTGCGCCTGGAACGCGACGCGCGGGGCTGGTCGCTGGCGGACCTGGCGGCCCGTTCCGGCGTAGCCAAGGCTACCATCAGCAAGATCGAGCGTGAAGAGACCAGTCCCACGGCTGTTATCCTGGTGCGGCTGGCCGGCGCCTTCGACCTGACGCTTGCCGGCCTGCTGCTGCGCGCGGAGGGCCATGACGACGCCAGCCGCGTCATGCGCGCGGCGCAGCAGCCCTTGTGGCGCGATCCGGACAGCGGCTACGTGCGCCGGCAAGTTTACGCGCGCCCCGATCACCCCGTGGAAATCGTACAGGTCGACATGCCGCCCGGCCAACGCGTCGTGCTGCCCGCCTCGTCGTACGCGCACATCCGTCAGGCGATCTGGGTGCAGGCAGGGCCGCTGACGGTGGTGGAGGGCGGCGAACAACACCGCCTGGAGGCCGGCGACTCCCTTGGCTTCGGGCCGCCATCCGAGGTGACGATTGCCAATGACTGCCCGGACACCTGTCGTTACCTGGTTGTTCTTTCAAGGAGCTAAGCGCATGTCCACCATTCACATTCGTCCGCTGGCGGCCGCGCCGGCACTGATCGAGACGCTCGCGGGGCTGCTGGTCGAGGTGGTCGCCCAAGGCGGCTCGGTCGGTTTCATGCATCCGCTAGCCTCTTCGGACGCGCGGGACTTCTGGGAACGCGCGTTGCAAGCGGCGGCGGATGGCCAGCGCATCGTGTTCGGCGCTTTTGAGGGCGATCAACTGGTGGCGACGGTCAGCCTGATGCTCGACTGCCCGCCCAACCAGCCGCACCGCGCGGAGATTGCCAAGATGATGACCTTGCCGCGCTGCCGTGGACGCGGCATCGCGGCGGCTTTGCTCCAAGCTGCCGAGGCTGCTGCCGTGGCACGCGGCAAAACCCTGCTAGTGCTCGATACCGCCAGCGAGGGTGGCGCCGCCGGGCTCTACGCGAAACATGGCTTCACCCTGGCCGGCGAGATTCCCGACTATGCGCTCAAGCCTCAGGGCGGCCTGACGGGCACGCTGTTGTACTGGAAGCGGATCGGGGCTTAAGAGCGCCTAACAAAACATCTCGACGTACCTCCAACAGATGAGTGAGCAGGCCAGCGAAAGAAAGGCTTGGTGGATGTCGGCTCGCCGTTCATAACGGATGCGCAGTCTGCGAAAACGGTGCAGCCACCCTAGGGTGCGTTCAACGACCCAACGCCATTGGCTAAGCCTTTCGCGTGACTCGACGCCGTAGCGTGCGATCCGTGCTGAGATTCCTCGTCGGCGCAGCCAGGCCCGATGCGCTCTTGAAGCGTACGCTCGATCAGCATGTAGCTTACCTGGACGTTTGCGCGCGGCCTGATAGCCCTTTAACTGCTGGGATCGATTCTACGAGAGGGATGAGCGGGCGCGAATCATGGACCTGAGCGCCTGTGATTCGGGCTGCTAGGGGTAGTCCACGCTGATCTACTAGTAAATGGTGTTTGCAGCCGAGTTTGCCGCGGTCAGTCGGGTTCCGGCCAGTATGCTCGCCGGCCAGCCGGTGCCGGCACGCTAGCTGCGTCAATGCAGGCTCGATCCCACATGATCTGGTCGAACTCTCGGAGCCGACGCAGGACTGTCTCGTGGACGCTCTGCCAAACACCCGCTTGCATCCATTCGTGAAGGCGACGCCAGCACGTCATGCCGCTGCCGCACCCAAGCTCACGCGGCAGGTACTCCCAAGGTATTCCGGTTCTGAGGACAAACAAGATTCCCGTTAGGGCTGCACGATCGTTGATTCGCGGTCGCCCACCTTTCGGCAATCTATGGTGAGTTGGAAGATGAGCTTCTATAAGTGACCAAAGGTCTTCGGGAAGAAGTTCTTGGGCCATGGCATCAGTCCGGCTGCGAACACGGCCGTTATCTTAACGCCCGGACTGCGGCCGCGTACGTCGGCTTCCGCCCCAACGCGGACCGTCAAGCCGGGCGCGCCACCCGGAAACCAAGGTCATCGATGGCGAAGGTCGGATGGCTGCGGCGCCGGTTGGTGACCAGGCAGCTGCGCTCCAGATCGTCCCAGCCCCCGCCGCGAAAGACCCGGTACTCGCCGTACACCTCGGGGTCGTACAGGTCCTCGCACCATTCCCACACATTGCCCAGCATGTCATGCAGCCCCCAGGCGTTCGCCGCTTTGAGGCCGACCGGCTGGGACGCGCCCGCAGCGTTGCCGCGGTACCAGGCGATGTCATCGAGTTCGCCGTAGCGCGGTTCCCGGGTGCCGGCGCGGCAGGCATACTCCCATTGTGCCTCGGTGGGAAGCCGATAGCCGCGCGCTTCTGGCAGGAGCGTGACCGCCTGGCCATCGGCTGCGATCGCGTACGACGTTGCCAACCCCTGGGACAATGACAGCAGGTTGCAGTAGCGCACAGCATCGATCCAGGAGACATTCACCACGGGGTGCTGGGCTGTTGAGCCTGGCTCTGGCGCGCCCCCGCTCAACTGGGCGTATTGCGACCGCGTGACGGGATACTTGCCGAGCGCGAAGGGCGCGAGCGCGGCCACCCAGCTCTGTTGCTTGCAGTCGTCGCGCAGATTGATGCTGCCGGCGGGATGCTGATGGTTTCCATGCTTGATAAAAGGGAAAGGGGTAATCCGGCATTCTAAGTGCAGGCCGTAGCCACGCGCCTATCTCGCCGCACTTGGCCGACTATTGGCCGTCATTGCCGTGCTGGATTTCGGCTTGATCCGCATGCGGCGCAAGAGCTGGCCTGTGGTGTCCTAAGTGGTTTGTGACAAGTTCCACATGATGGTCCGTAAATGCTCAGCCGATGATGAAACAATGCGTCGGGATTTGTTTCCTTGAAACCTGTAATTTTCTCGTATAGCTCCAATGCCTTTTGACCAAACCCCTTAGTTCTTGCCTGGGCAAGCGAGCAATGGTTCTTCTCTCGATACGCCTTGATCTGCTCCACGCCATTTTCTAACTCTGGCGAAACGACCGCCCACTCAGCGTCGGTAAGCATTGGAATATCTATTCGACATCTCCAGCAGTACAGGGTCTGTGGCATGAAGTGACTTAAGGGCACCTCGAATAACCCGTGATTTCGCGGTTGCCTGCGAACGGGGCGTTTGAATGTGGCCCGCATTGCGCGAGCGACGTTGTTTCCCGACCTGTTTTTCAGGCTACGTTGCTCAAATTCGGCGGCCCGAACGGACCTCGGGCGTTAGAACGCCTCGATACCTGCCTCCTTCAAGTAGACGAGGCGCTGCAAGTTGTAGGCAGCGACCTTCCAGTTCAGGTGCAGCGTGGCGCGCGCCAGGCCAATGGAGCGCAACGCCTTGCCGCCCATCTGGGCCATGCCCGCGAACACGTGTTCGACGCGTGCGCGTGTCTTGGCGATGCGATGGTTGCGGCGCTGCTGGGCATCGGAAATCGGCTTGTCCTTGCTACCTTTGCGCTGGATGTGCATGCGCCAGCCCTGCTTGTTCAACCGCGCTTCGCGCTCGCCGTCGACGTACCCCTTGTCGGCCAGGATGTTGCGATTCGTGTTGGAGGGATCGAGCACCTCCTCGAAATGCGTGGTGTCATGTTCGCTGGCCGTGCTGACCTTGATCTTGCGCACCAGCTTGTAGCGTTTGTCGGCGTTGACCGAGACCTTATAGCCGAAGTAGGACTTGCCGTGTTTCTTCGTCCAGCGCGCTTGCGTATCCTTCTGACGCCGCTTGGCCGGCTTCCAGCCGGCCGGTATCGCGCCTTGCATGACCAGGGTTTTCTCTTCCTTGTTCAGCGACTGTTTCGGCGCCTGCACAATGCTCGCGTCGATCATCTGCCCGCCGCGCGCAATGTAGCCGTGCTGGGACAGTTGGCGATTGACCGCATCGAATACGCTCTCGCTGGCGCCGGCCTGGATCAAGCGCTCCTTGAAAGTCCAGATCGTCGTCCGATCCGGGACCTGACTACTCGCGCGCAAGCCGGCAAAGCGCTGGAAGCTCAAGCGATCGAGCAGCTGGAATTCCATCTGCTCATCGCTCAAGTTGAACAGCTGTTGGATCAACAGTACGCGCACCATCAATTCGGTGGGGAAAGGCGGACGGCCGCCGCGCTCGCGGCTAGGGCGTGGTGCCGCAAGGTCGACCTCGGCAGCCAGGGCGGCGAAGTCGACATGCCGCTCCATCACCACCAGTGCATCGCCGAGCTTGTTCAGCTTGGCTTCGCGCTCTTGGTCAGCAAACAGACTGGTCTTGATCATGAAAAATTACGTCAGAGTCGAGGCACCGATATCATGCCAGATTCACGAGGGTTTTTCGAGGTGCCCTTAAGTTGTTATAGAAATGGAGGTCCACCGATGGCGGCTTCTGGCCGGTCCCTGCCGATTGTACTCGACGGCGGTGACAGGGCGGCTACTCCGGGATCGCTTTGTGCAACGGTGGCACTCATTTGCCGTAATAGCGCTTCATTGTTCTGCTGAATATTGTTTCAAAATTAGGCCTGCATTTGCGCCCGCCCAGTAGAAATAGCCGGAGGTTCATGACCACCGCGTGGGACAGGATCGAATTGCTCTATGAGAACAGCATCGTCGATGGGGACAGGCGGGTAGTTTACAAAGCGTTCTACTTTGAAACGGACGCCAAACATCAATTTGGTTTGTCGGGTGAATGCCACACGTTGTTGTATGAGCTGAGCGAAGGTCAGCCCGACAATGGCGTTGAGAAGTGGACTTGGTTAAAGTTTATGATGGATGCCGGCGGCACTTACGCTTTCGAGTTCAAATATGGCACGCCGCCTCTCTTGGAACGAGAACTGGAGCTGGCAAAAAAAATTCCCCCACAACGACTGATCGAGTGGGCGAATGGGCCTGAATTTGATGACCTAATCCCGTGATCAGATTGGCCCCCAGGCGCAGCACTGAGCCAGGACATGCGCGAACTGCTCGAAGGCGAGCAAGCCGGCTGGCACGAGCGCTGGGCCACTGTCGATGCCGTACTGCTGCCGGCGCGCCACTGTCGCGCTGCAGGCTAACACGCGCGGCTCCCGGCGCTGCGTAGCTTAAGGCTCGACCGGCGCGCTTGGCGCTTCCGCGCGAAATGCCGGCTTCCCCATGAATGCCGGTTCCTGGTCGGGAGGAAGTTCGGTGGCCATCGGCGTCGGGACCCGCGAACGGGGCCAACAGACATGCCCACAGGACGCGGTGGCTTCCTGGCGCCGACAGTTCAAAGCCCGCATACGCATGCCAGCGCGACAAGGAGCCGCCAATCATGCTTCAGAGTACCCAGGACAAAGCCAGAACCACGAAAAACACCACGAGCAGCCAGAGCGCAACGATCCCGACGTAGGGCAGCGAGCGGGCGATATGTTCGCGGGCCTGCAGCGTGGGATCGAACGCGGGGTTTAGACGAGCTGAAGCCGCTGCCCGGAACTCATCGAGCTGCTGTTGGTCGCGGAACCAGGATTTGGAGAGGATGTGAGAGGTCATCGGACCGGCGAAAAGCAACATCACATACTTGTTTTCGGCAATGCGGCTGTATTCGGCCCAGGGCCGGCTTTCGCTCACCCCAAGGCTGGTCCACGACAGCGTCTGGTCGGTCCAGGTATAGGTTTTCTGATGATCGAATCTGGCATGCGCATTCATCAGCATCCTGCGCCGCCATGCCGGCACGCCGATAAGCGGAGCAATCTTGAAATACAGAACGCTGGCGGCGATTGCCCCTGCACCGGCGATCACCGGGTGCCGGTACATGAACCAGAACAGCCCACCGGCGACAAGCCCGGCAAGGAAGGTATTGACCTGACGTGCCTCTCCGGGCTCGAGCAGTGCCGTCGCAGCCCGCCTATCCCAGAGAGAAACAGTGCCGGTAATCATGAGCACAGGGCGCTGGTCCGCCAGCCACAGTTACATTTGCGCCCGTTCCCGGGCAGGACGTCGCCTTCGCCAGCTTCAGCACATAGGAGGACCAAATTGATCAGTTGTTGAGATGATGTTGTCACGATAGATGGGGCTTCATTGATATGGCAGAGAAAAACATGATCCCACTCAGCTTCGGCAATCAGAAACCTGATCCACTCTGTTTTAATGCGGTCTGCGCTGTTTGTAGAGAATTGTACTCAACGTCTTTCTATAGATATCTCTCAAGTATGAACGGCGGCTCCTGGCCGGCTGCTGCCGATTGTACTCGACAGTTACGGCGCTGTCCGATTTCGGCAACTGCCGCCCCATAACGGCCCTTCGGACCTGAAGATGTAAGCCGAATTCGATACCTTTTAGCGATAGTGCGTCTGCAACGCTCCTCTTTGTCCTATCGAAGACAGTTAAACGTTACATATGCGGCCGACGATTGGTAGGTATCGCCGAAATCGTACCGCACGCGACGTATTTTAAGGGCGCAAGACCCGCCTCAGAACTGCCTGCTGCAGCTATCACCACAGTAGGATACTTGTCTGGTTCGGTGAGGTAGATAGAAGGTGCGCTTGGCGGGCTAAGCTTGAACTCTTGCTTAGCGATTCCCCAAAAATTACCGATCAGCACAGCCGGTTGGGCCTCGAAGCCCCATGCTTCCTTCTTCCTGTAAGGATCATCGAGTTTTGCATCACTACGGCGGGCGTTTACCAACTCACTTGCGTTGCAACTGGTTGTGTCAAAAAAAAGCACATGATATTTGGGATTCTTGTCCAGTCCATGTAGCGCGATTCTCATTCGAAAATCACGGTTTCTGATCCCGTACCCGATCACAACTGAGCCGGAAATGCCGCTATCATCTATTGGAATCAGTTTTGTTTCGGTCATGTATTCGAAACCCTCCTCGTATCCACAGCTCGCTAAGCCAGCCGCCAAGGCAAGTACGCAAACACCTTGTAAGTTCCGTTTTCGCATTGTTCTTTTGCTTGTTTTTTGAGACTGCAATCCCATGCTCGTAGGTCCGCTTCTGGCCGATCTCTGCCGATTGTACTCTACGGCCGACCGGAGCCGGGCAGCTCGGCGGCTTTCGCCCCAAAGCGGATGTTCGCGACACTGGGCCGTTAAACGCTCGAAGTATGCAAGTTTTTCAAGTCGTTCGAAGTGGCTGGCAGCGTAGTGGGATCTATTATTTCGAATCCCCCAGATACACTAGTAGGCCAGGAGGCGCCATCGAAATAACGATGTCGGCACAATGAGACGTCCACAGCAAAATGGCCAAGTGCGTCGGGCGATCGCACTTTCAGCACAAATCCGTCTGGGCTGCAGCTCTCTAAAGTCACATTTGCCATCGTTTTTGTTAGGCGTTCTAAGACTTCGGTATCGGATAAATATAGAAAAAATCGTCGTCACGCTCCCAGCTCTGCGCTTCATACAGTGCTTGTGCCTTGGTGTTTGTGTTCGCGGTTGAGAGGGCAAGACGGATTGCCCCAACCGCCTTGGCGAAATCGACGGAAGCGGAAAGGAGTCTGGCTCCAACCCCCTTGCGACGCCCCTGCTCGGTGACAAACAGATCGTTCAGGATATAGATCCGCCCGAGGGAAACACTCGAAAAGCTCGGATATAGCTGCGCAAGACCGATGGGATCGGATCCTTCATGCGCAATAAACATGACTGACTCGCCGTGATTAAACCGGTCCAGCAGAAATTCCTTTGCCGCCTCGACATCGCTTTCGCGTCCGTAGAACTGGCGGTAGCCATCAAATAAAACGGACAACGTGTCAATGTCGGCCAGTACGGCCTGACGAATATGAATAGTGCTCATGCGGTGATTATCCAGTAGTAGGTTGGAAGCAGGCTGGCCTGATTAAATGGCAAATGTATCATCAAAGAGACGCAGCCGTGCCGTGGGGCTTGACCTTGACACAAGTGTCAGGCTTTAGCCTGTACTACGAGTCGGGCAAGTTCTGCCTGAACGAACACAGGGTCAATCTGATGAAAATAGTTAAACTCCACGCCGGCCGCATCGTTGCACGATTGCCGGCATCACTGTTGCTGCTGTCCTTGCTCACAGGCTTCCCGGCAGCTTCGCAAGCGGGGGATGAAACACGGGCCGAACAGCCAGCCTGCGGCACGCAGCGGGTCGACCCCGCCGCAGCCAACCCGGACACATTGGTCAGGGCGCTCTACGATATCGTCTCCGGACCGGCCAATAGCACGCATGACTGGGCGCGCCTGGAACGCCTTCATGCACCGGGCGCCGTCATTACTCCGACTCAGCATCGCAGTACCGGTACGTTCGCCGCGGCGCCGCAAGCGCTCTCGACATTCATTGAGCTCAACAAGCGGCTGTTCGCCCATCGTGGCTTTCATGAGCGCGAGATTTTCCAGCGCGTCGAACAATTCGGCCACATTGCGCATGTCTGGAGCGGCTACGAAACGCGCGAACATCCGGGCGGCCCTGTGCAGGGGCGCGGAATCAACAGTTTCCAGCTGTTGAACGATGGGCAGCGCTGGTGCGTGCTGTCGGCAACCTGGGACAGCGAGACCGCCGACCATCCGATAACCAGCGCCGATGCCGTCGAAGGGTCTAAATAGCCGGTCCGGATTGAGCTACACTTCGGCACCTCAGGCCGGCTGTTCGTTGCGCGCGGGACCACGTTGATGTGGCGCTCAGTCCGGCCGGTCTCGCATACTCAGTGGAGCAATCGTGATGTTAATTGGTGAGCTGGCAAAAAGAACCCTGTGCAGCGTGCGCGTGATTCGCCACTACGAACAATGCGGCCTGTTGCTATCCAAACGTAGCGGAAATGGCTATCGCCAGTTCGACGAGGCGGCGGTGGAGCATGTTCTGCGCATTCGGGTGCTGCTTCGCAACGGCTTCACTGTCGATGAAATTCGCCCCGTCACGTCGATGCTCGATGCGCGTCCGAAGAAGCTCATTTGTGCCGATGTGATCCGTCTTTACCAAAGCAAGGTGGACGAGATCGAACAGCGTATTGCCGAACTCACCGAGGTGCGCGACCGGGCGAAGCAGCGTTTGCATGTCATTGTCGAGCAGCGCAATCAGGGTGGACCCTTCGGGCCGGATGGGCCGCTTTAAGTCTTTGAAGAAGGTTGAGTATGATGAATGAGGCGATGAAGCAGGAGATTGCCGGGTTAGCCCGCAAGGCGCATGACCTGACCGAGTCCGCCTACCGGGAGCACACGTCAACGCGCGGTGACCCGGCTTGGGCGGAAAAACAGCGGATACTGCTTGCGGACACGGCCCTCCACCTGCTGCAAACCGCGCTAAGGGACGGCGAGCTTTCAGCCGATGAGCTAAAGCGCAATCTCTATGCCATCCTGACTGTATCCGGCCAATTCATCCCCGATCATGGGTTGAAAGCGTGCGCCGACCGATTGTATGCCGAGTGATATGCGGCATGCGGCTGCTCACTTTCTTGAGCTGCTGCGTCTGCCCGGGAATTTCTCTGGCAAGTACTGCTAGAATGTCCTTACGATAATAATTCCAAAAGGACAATTTATGCGCAGTACGCTTGTGTTTCTTGTCGCCGCCCTGTTCAGTACCGCTTCAGTGCACGCAGATCCGCTCGACGACGCCATCGTCGTCGAGATGAAACGCAGCCATGTGCCCGGCATTGGCATTGCCGTGGTGCGCAACGGCAAAATCATCAAGGAGATGGGATACGGCGAAGCCGATGTCGAAAACGGCGTGCGGGTGACGCCGCGTACCGTCTTCCAGTCCGGTTCGGTGGGCAAGACATTCACCGCCGCACTGGTGATGCTGCTCGCGGAAGACGGCAAACTGTCGCTGGACGACCCGATCTCGCGCCATCTGCCCAACACGCCCAAGGCATGGGAAGCGATCACGATCCGCCACTTGCTGACGCACACCTCAGGCCTGGGCGACCCGTACGCCAAGCTGGACATGCGCAAGGATTACACGGATGAGGAATTGATCGCCCTGGAAGCGGCCATCCCGACCCTGTTCGCGCCCGGCGAAAAATGGTCCTACAGCAATATGGGCTACCATTTGCTGGGATTTATCTGCAACAAGGCGGGCGGCAAGTTCTATGGCGACCAATTGCGCGAACGGATTTTCGCACCGCTCGGCATGAGCACGCGCATCATCAGCGAGAGCGACATCGTTGCGCACCGCGCCCGTGGCTACGCGCGGGTCGATGGCGTCTTGAAGAACCAGGAATGGGTTGCGCCGCGCCTCAACACCACGGCCGATGGCAGCCTGTACCTGACCGCGCGCGACCTGGCGCTGTGGGACATGGCGCTGTATGGCGACAAGATCCTCAATGCGCGCATCCGCGAGGCCAGCTGGACGCCCGTCAAGCTCAACGATGGCAAGACCGCGCCGTACGGCTATGGCTGGCAAGTCGATTCGCGCAACGAGCACCGATTCATCGGCCACAGCGGCTCGTGGCAAGGATTCACGGCGCAACTGAGCCGGTATGTCGATGACAAGCTCACCGTTGTCGTGCTGGCCAACTCGGCGGCGGCGCGGCCGGGCAAGTTTGCCGACATCGTCGCCGCGCACTATGTGCCTGCACTCGCGCCAAAACTGGCCAAGGCCATTCCCGACACCGAGCCGGCCGTGAGCGCCCGTGTCGGCGACGTCGTTCAACAGTTAAGCCTTGGCCGCATGCCCGCAGGACTCAATCCCAAGGCCGCAGCACTGATGACGCCGGAACGACTGAAGATGTTCGCCTCCGAGGGCCGTGAGTGGGGCCCCATGCGCGCGGTCGAACTGCTGTCGCGCGAGACCGACGGCGAAGCGCGGCGCTACCGCTACCGCGTCAGGTACGCGAACCTGGCGACCTTGGTGCACATCGGCTTCGACAAGGCGGACCAGATTGACATCCTCTCCCTGCGCCTGGAGTGAACATTCAGGCGGCCTTGGACAGTCGCGGGGCCGGCAAGCCGGCATAGAACGCGTCGCACAGGTCCGCCACCTTTTTCGGCGCCTCCACCATGGGTACGTGACCGATGCCGTCGAGCACCACCTTTTCGCTGTTGCGCAAACGCGTATGGAGCGTTTGCGCATCGTCCACGTGCACGACTTTGTCTTGCGCGCCCCAGATAATCAGCGAGCGCGCGCTGATTGAACCGAGCACGTGGCGCTGGTCGAGGTCTTTATCGACGTCGCGCGCGATCCGCTGGTTGATCTCCTCGCGCGCAATGTAGTTCCTGGCCAGCGCACCAAGCAGAAAGCCGGGAATGTACGGCGCCTTTTCCATGCCGATGCCGATCATCTTTTTATAATCGGCCGTACTGCGAATCGCAACCATCGGGTTGTTCCCGGAATCCGAAAACTGCTGGCGCAGCCAGCTTGGCGTCGTTTCCGCTCCGGCTGAGCCGATCAGCACCAGGGACGCGATACTGTCCGGTGAATCGGCCGCCATGCGCAGCGCAATCGCACCCCCCATCGAATTGCCGATCACGTGAGCGCGCCCGACGCCCAGCGCCGCAAGAAACCCGAGCATGCGGTCGGTCTGCGCCTGAATGTCGTAACCCGAGGCCGGCGCGGCGGTGCTCTGGCCGTGGCCGGGCAGGTCGGGAATCAGGATGGTCATATCGGTGCGCATGTATTTCGCCAGCCGCAGCCAAGCCGACTTGTCGCTGGCGGCGCCATGCAGCATGACGATTGCCTCGGTGAGGCTGCTGCCGCGCCGCAGATAGGCGAACCGCCCGCCATTGACGGCTACCGAGGCCGTCTCGAGCCGCGCCGATTTGCATTCCGCCGCCAGGGCCATGGCGAGCAGACGGTCGCTCAGGCGCGTTGTCCATGAACTCATCTTTGCTTTTCTCCATACCATAAAGTATGGTCAGCTTCACACCAAGCATTGGACTTGTCAAGGTCATTCGGTATGATGACGCATGGACGATAAAAAGAACCGACAAAGCTGGCTTAGCGCCGGCTTGCAGGCACTGGCTGACGATGGCCCCGAAGGTTTGCGCATCATGACGATCGCGCAAAAGATGGGAGTCACGAAAGGTAGTTTTTACTGGCATTTCAAAAATCTGGAAGACTATCAATCCGCTGTGATGGAAGAATGGGAGCAGGTTCACACGCAGCGCGTGATGGAGATTGTCGACCAGGAGGATATCGACGTCGGCAGCAAGCTGGCGAAGCTGTTCACTGGCGGTCCGCCGCACCTGTTTACCCTGGGCCGGGCGATTCGCGCATGGTCCATGACCAATGAACAGGTCAGGGAAGTGCAGCAGCGTGTCGATCGCAAGCGGGTCGATTATGTCGCCAGGCTGCTGACCGATATCGGCTGGCCGCCGGAGCAGGCGCCGGTGATCGCGCGCTGGAATTACTGCGCCTTCATCGGGCATGCCGCCATCGGCGCGCCGGAGATGAGTGAGGCCGAGATTCGCACGGTGGTGCAGTTGCTGACGCCGCCGGGCAAAAAGTAAGGCCGTCGCACTAGACCAGCCATCCCCGGCCGACGGCAACGAGCACGATGGATACGGCAAGCAGGCCCCACAGAGGCGATTGGGGAAAGGCGGCAATCCCCGCCGCACCTATCGCGCAGCCATACAGGCCGATCAGCCCAAGGGTCGCGAGGTCGTTGACCGCCGCCGCGCGCAGCGCCAGGTGGCCGCACAGGGTGAGCGGAGGGCCGAAGGCGATGAACCAGAAGGCCAGCCGACGCTCGTCGTCGGTGCCGAAGCGGTTGACCAGGCCTTCGTGCAAGGCTGCGGTCAGCGCGGGATGGAACCGTGCCAGGCCGAACAGGATGTGCAGCAGGCCGAGTGCCAGCAGGGCGGCGGCCGCGGCGTGTTTCCAGGTAATGCCCATCGGTAAATCCTTTCGCGTCAAGCGCGCGGCGGGCTGCCGCACGTCACCGTACTCTACGGTATGGTAGGATGATGCCACCTCGGGCGTAGCCCGTCAATACCATAAGGTACGGAGGATTGCGTTGACATATTGTCGATCAATGACATAATGTCAGTCATGAACATCACCGAAAATGAATTGCTCCTGCGCGAGGGAAAGAAAATCGTCGAAGCCCTGGGCCGCACCCTGGCGCCCATGGTGGAGGTAGTGCTGCACGACCTCACGCGCCCGGCATCGTCCATCGTGGCGATCTCGAACAACCTGTCCGGCCGCGCGGTGGGCGATCCCATGACCGTCATCGGCCGGGCGCGCATCACGGACCCGGATTTCCCGGACATCCTGCAAAACTATCCCAACCAGTTCCCTGACGGGCGCCCGGCCAAAAGCACCTCGATCGGCCTGCGCAACAGCGAAGGCGAGTACGTCGCCGCGCTGTGCCTGAATGTGGACGTGTCGATGCTGACCAGTGTCGCCGCCAGCCTGTCGCAGCTGGCGCAAACCCAGCCCGTGCAAACGCCGATCCGCGAATCGCTGGCCTCGCCGCGCCTGGACGAGCTGCGCGCCACCCTGGAACGCTTCGCCGCGCAACTGAACAAGACCCCGCACGCCCTGAGCCCGGCCCAGCGCCGCGAAGCCGTGCACCAGCTCGCCAACGCCGGCCTGATGGACCTGAAAAATGCCCAGGCGGTCGTGGCGTCCATGCTCGGCGTCGCGCGGCCCACCGTTTATTCCTATCTTCCACAGAAAGATCCATCGCCATGATCCAGCTTCCCATTTCCTTTGACGACGTCGCCCGCGCGCATGAGCGCATCGCCGGAGCGGTCCATCGCACGCCGGTGCTCACATCCACGACCGCCAACGCCCTGAGCGGCGCGCAGATTTTCTTCAAGTGCGAAAACCTGCAGCGCACCGGCGCCTTCAAGATGCGCGGCGCCTACAACGCGCTGGCCCAATTCACGGCCGAACAGCGCGCTCGCGGCGTCGTGACTTTTTCGTCCGGCAACCACGCGCAAGGCATTGCGCTGGCGGCGAAGCTGCTCGGCATCAAGGCGGTGATCGTCATGCCGCTCGATGCGCCCGCCACCAAGGTGGCGGCCACGCGCGGCTACGGCGCCGAGATTGTGACGTATGACCGCTATACCGAAGACCGCGAGGCGATCGGCAACGCGCTGGCGCTGGAGCGCGGCCTGACCCTGATTCCGCCTTACGACCACGTGCACGTGATGGCGGGGCAGGGCACCGCGGCCAAGGAATTGATCGAGGATGCCGGCCCGCTCGACGTGCTGCTGGTGCCGCTGGGCGGCGGCGGCCTGCTGTCGGGCTGCTCGACCGCGGCCAAGGCGATGAATCCCCACTGCCGCGTGTTCGGCGTGGAGCCGGAAGCGGGCAACGACGGCCAGCGCAGTTTTCGCAGCGGCGAGATCGTCCACATCGCCACGCCCGATACCATCGCCGACGGTGCCCAGACCCAGCATCTGGGCAAGCACACGTTTGCGGTGATCCGCGAGCGCGTCGATGATGTTTTGACGGTGTCCGATGCCGAGCTGGTCGAGGCGATGACGTTTTTCGCCGGGCACATGAAGATCACCGTGGAGCCGTCCGGCTGCCTGGGCGCGGCCGTTGCGCTCAATCCCCGCGACGACTTCAAGAACAAGCGGGTCGGCGTGATTGTCTCGGGGGGCAATATCGACCTGCAGCGCATGGCGATGCTGATCCAGAAGGGGGCTTGAGTATGCCTTTGTCTTCGTATCTCGATGCCCATCCGCGCCTGGGCGAGCACATTTATGTCCACGCGTCCGCGCAGGTGATCGGCGACGTGAACCTGGGCGACGATTCCTCGGTCTGGTGCAATGCGGTGGTGCGCGGCGACGTGAATCACATCGTGGTCGGGCGCTGCTCGAATATCCAGGATTTCGTGATGTGCCACGTCTCGCACAAGAATGCCAGCAAGCCGCTGGGTTCGCCGTTGATCATCGGCGACTACGTCACCATCGGGCATAACACCATTCTGCACGGCTGCACGATCGGCGACGAATGCCTGATCGGCATGGGCGCCATCGTGATGGACGATGCCGTGATTTCGGCCAGGGTGATGGTCGGCGCCGGCAGCCTGGTTCCGCCGGGGAAGGTGCTGGAAAGCGGCTATTTGTATGTCGGCCGCCCGGTGAGAAAAGTGCGCGCCCTGACCGAAGCCGAGCTGCTCTTTCTTAAATACTCGGCGGAGCATTATGTCCGCGTGAAAAACAACTATCTGGCCAGTAAGTGACAGGCACCGGCGAAAAAAATGCCGCTCTTGAGAGCGGCATTTTTACATCAGCACCGGCAGCTTAGTCGGAAGCGTAGATGTCGTTATCCTTGGTTTCCTTGACGAACAAGCCGCCAATGACCACCGTGACCAGCGCCACGATAATCGGATACCACAGGCCGTAGTAAATATCGCCCTTGTACGCAACCAGTGCGAACGCGGTAGTTGGCAGCAAGCCGCCGAACCAGCCGTTACCGATGTGGTAAGGCAGCGACATCGAGGTGTAGCGGATGCGGGTCGGGAACATTTCAACCAGCATGGCCGCGATCGGGCCGTACACGGCTGTCACATACAGCACCAGGATGAACAGCAGCAGCACCACCATCGGCTTGTTGATCTGCTCGGTATCGGCCTTGGCTGGATAGCCGGCCGCCTTGATCGCCGCGCCGATTTCCGCTTTCAGCGCCTTTTCCTTGGCTTTGCTGTCGGCATCGAAGTTCAGGCCGTCCGGGGTCATCACTGCGTTGAACGACGTGTATTCCTTGTCGCCGATGCGCACTTTGGCAACCGTTCCCGGTGGCGCATCGTCCTTCGTGTAGCTGACCGACGACTGGGTCAGCATGCCGGTGGCGATGTCGCACGACGATGGGAACTTCTTGGTGCCGGTCAGGTTGAACTGGAAGTGGCACGATTCCGGATCGGCAACGACTACCACTGGCGAACTTTGCAGCGCGGCTTCCAGCGCCGGGTTAGCGTAGTGGGTGATGCCCTTGAAGATAGGAAAGTAGGTGCAGGCGGCAATGGCGCAGCCAAACAGGATGATCCATTTGCGGCCGATCTTGTCCGACAGCGTACCGAACACGATGAAGAACGGCGTGGCGAGCAGCAGCGAAATGGCGATCAGGATGTTGGCGACGGCGCCGTCGACCTTGAGCGTCTGGGTCAGGAAGAACAGGGCGTAGAACTGGCCCGTGTACCACACGACAGCCTGGCCCATGGTCAGGCCGACCAGTGCGAGGAAGACGATCTTGGCATTTTTAGGCTTGAGGAAGGCTTCCGACAGCGGGGCCTTGGAGGTCTTGCCTTCGGCTTTCATCTTGGCAAACGCTGGCGATTCGTTCATCGACAGGCGAATCCAGACCGAAATGCCCAGCAGCAGCACCGACACCAGGAATGGAATGCGCCAGCCCCAGGCGGTGAACTCGTCTTCGCCCATGGCGGTACGGGTACCCAGGATCACCAGCAGCGACAGGAACAGGCCCATCGTGGCGGTGGTCTGGATCCACGAGGTGAAAAAGCCGCGCTTGCCGTGCGGCGCGTGCTCGGCGACATAGGTCGCCGCACCGCCGTACTCGCCGCCCAGTGCCAGGCCCTGCAGGATGCGCAGGGTGACCAGGATGATTGGTGCCGCTATGCCGATGCTGGCGTAACTCGGCAACAGGCCCACGAAGAAGGTCGAGGCGCCCATCAGCAGGATAGTGACCAGGAAGGTGTACTTGCGGCCGATCATGTCGCCCAGGCGGCCGAACACCAGCGCGCCGAACGGACGCACGATGAAACCGGCGGCGAAGGCCAGCAATGCGAAAATGAAGGTGGTGGTCGGGTCGCCGACAAAAAACTGCTTGGCGATAATCGGTGCGAGCGCGCCGTACAGGTAGAAATCATACCATTCGAATACCGTGCCCAGGGAGGAGGCAAAGATGACCTTGCGCTCTTCCTTGGTGAGGCCCGCGTCGACGGGTATCCCCTTGCGCCCGTCGGTTGTGATGCCGGGTGTGATTGCCATGTGAGTCTCCGTGTTTAATATAGTTATTGCGTCATCGGAATAGCCGTATGTATCCAGCTGGATTTGAGTGTGGACTCCGAAACTTACGCGATGCTTGCTTGGAACTTACATGAAACTTACTTTTTAGATATCGAAAAGACAGGTGTTTTGTGTAAATACAATCACGTGTTATCAAGGGGTAAACGAGTGTGGACTCCGAAACTTACGCGATGCTTGCTTGGAACTTACATGAAACTTACTTTTTAGATATCGAAAAGACAGGTGTTTTGTGTAAATACAATCACGTGTTATCAAGGGGTAAACGCTGGAGATGTAGAAGCGGCAAAAATAAAAAGAAGAAATGAGGAGGAGAAAGGGGGCCGTGCGTAAAACAATGTCTGAACGACAGTGCTGACGCGCGAGTGACTGCCGAACCCTTCTGTGCGCCGGTGTGGCGGTGCCTTATCGTCGGTCTGCCTCGGGAAGAATGCTGCGCCCGGCGACAAATTCCGAGCGCCGCCATTCCATGAGCAGCGTTTGCCTGTTTTTGGGATAGCGCTCGTCAAGCAGTTCGGACGCGTCGATACGGTCGGTCCGGAAATTGCGGAACGTGCCGCGAAGTTCGCACCAGCACATCAATACGCGCGTCAGGTCGAAATAGACCAGTGCGTACGGCCACACCGTCCGCTCGGACACGGGTCCTGAGGGAGTCCGATAGGTGATCCTCAGTTTGCGCTCATTGCGTATCGCACGCCGCAACAAGTCGATGTCGACGGCGTGCGTTTCGATCTGCCTGCCTGCGCCCACAAGTAGCGCCGAAGCGTCCAGTTCACGCCGCAATTCGGCGGGCAGAACGGCCGAGATCTTGTCCAGCGCCGCACGGGCTCCCTGCGCCAGTCCACTGTCGCCTTGCTCTGCCACGAGCCGCATGCCGAGCACCAGCGCGTCAAGCTCTTCAGGGGCGAACATCATGGGCGGCAGCATGAAATTGTGCTTCATGACATAGCCCACGCCTGGCTCGCCTTCGATGGCGGCGCCCTGGGCCTGGAGGCTGGCGATATCGCGGTACAAGGTCCGGATGCTCACGCCCGTGTCGCGCGCCAGCACATGCCCGCTGACGGGGGCACGATAGCGGCGCAGCACTTGTAACAGCGTGAGGAGGCGTTCGGATCTGGACATGCTCGTCATCATACCGGCGTCATTGCACCGCCACCATGGTTGGTCGCGCCATTGGCAGGACGCCGCTCGGCAAGCTCGGCTTACCCCGGAGCGTACTCCACCGCCAAGTCCAGGACCCAGGTGACGCCAAAGCGATCCTTGAGCATGCCGTACAGCGGCGTGTAGCTGAACGGCCCGAGCGGCTGCACAATGGCACCTCCCTCCGAGAGGGCTTCCCAGTAGCGGGTAAGCGCTTCGGCGTTATCGCCGCGCACCGACACGAACACCGGAATTTCCCCTGCATTCCATGGTCTTGCCGAAGGCACGTCACAGGCCATGATCCGGAACCCATCGGCGGAGACGACCTGGCCCCACATCACTTGATCGGCTTCGTCCGGGTTGGTGACGGCATGCGCGTCCTTGTAGGTGATACAGGTTTTATCGCCGCCGAATACCGAATGATAAAAGGTAAGGGCATCTTGTGCATTGCCGCGGAAGTTGAGGTGGGTAACGGTCTGGATGGTCATGTGAACTTTTCTCGTTGGTTGATGTACGGAAAAGTATAGGTGGCACTACTGCCAGTTTCCGGCAGTAGCGGTGCGCGCCCCTGGCTGGTCAGGTTCGACTGCCCGTCAGGTCCGCTTCGCGGCGTGTGGTTTAGAGTGCAAACGGAACGCATCTGGCACGAGCAAAATACTCAACAACACAAGGATTGCCACGCCAAACGCCACCGGCAGCAATCCGCCCGCCAGAAAAGGGGCAACCGCCATTGTCGCCAGCGCCGTCATGCCGAACGCGGCCGTCATCACGACGCCAGCCGCCTTGCCCGGATTGCTCACGGCCAGCGACAGGGCACGCGACATCAGGGACGGCCCGCGCAGGCCGAGCCCGGCGCAAAATACGGTCCACGCAGCAATCAGCAAGGCCAGGGAACGCAGGCCGGCCGACGCTTGCGCCACCATCATGGCCGCCGCCAGCATTTGCAGGCCCGCGCCGGTCAGCATGGCCCGCTCGACACCGAAACGCGCGGCCAGCTTCGCGCCGCATGCGGCCGCCACCATGAAGGCGCCGACCCCGCACAGCTGCAGCACGGCGAATCCGCCGACACCCGTGCCGATCCATGCCGTCACCAGATGCGGCGCGCTGGCCACGTACATAAGCAGCGCGCCGAACATGGTCGCGTAGCTGAGCGCGTGCCGCACGAAGCCCCATGTCATCCATGCCGGCTGCGTGCCCGCAAGCGGCTTGGCGATGCCAGACGACGGCGCCGTGCGTCCCACAATGCGCGATACCAGCGGCAGCAGGCCCACGGCCAAGGCGGCAATCAGGTAGAACGACACGCGCCAGTCCAGGTGCAGCACGATCGCCGCACCCAGCACCGGCCCGATCGCCGGCACAGTCGACTCGACCGTTGCCACCAGCGCCATCGCACCCACGCTGTCGGCTTCGGAAAAGCGCCGCCGGATCAGCGCCGGTACCGCCACCGTCGCCGCGCCGGCGCCCAGTCCCTGAATCAGGCGGCCGATGAGCAAGCTGGCCATGTCCGGCGCCAGGCCGCACAGCACGCTGCCGACGGCCAGCAGGACGGTGCCTGCCAGGATCGCGCGCAGGTCGCCATAACGGTCGGCCAGCCAGCCCCATGCGAATTGCGACAAGGCCAGCGACAGCATGAAAATGGCCATCGTGCCTTGCCCGGCGGTCATCGATGCGCGCAGCTGGGCCTGCATGCTTGGCAGGGCCGGCAGGTACAGGTCGGAGGCGAGCATGCCGACCGCGGTCAGTGCGGCAAGCGGAATGGCAAGGCGGCGCTGTCGTAACATGGCTTACCGAAACAGTTTTCAGAAAGTCAATCTTATCATTAGTTCACTTTTGCTTATCAAGATGTTTGCCCGCTTCGCGCCGCGTCAGGGCGGACAAGCTATCGCCCTGCGCCAGCAGGAAATCGCGCACAGCGTTCGGATCATGTCGGGCGTAGTCGCGCAGGCCCCAGCCGATGGCTTTGCGGATAAAAAAATCCTCTTCGTGCGCCAGTCTTTCGGCGTAACCGAACAGCCGGCCCATATCGGTGTCGGCACGCCAGCCCAGCTGATGCAGCATGGCGACGCGGCGCGTCCACAGATCCGCATGGCGTACGGCCTCGTCCATGAGCGCCTGGCGCAGCAAGCGGTCCGCCCGCACGACCGTGCCGATCACGACCGCCAGCGCATCGACCGTATCCCACCACGACGCCTGGCGCGCCAAGGCCAGCAGCGCCTCGATATGTCGGCCATCGAACTGTTTCACATGCGCGGCGAGCAGGTCGATGGCGGCGTACTGGCACTCGCGCTGCGGCTCCTGCCACAGTGCCCCGGCCGCGCCGAGCAGCACGCCGGCATCGACGCCCTTGAGAGCGCGCACGAGCGGCTTGAGCGCGGCGCGCCTGGCCGGCGTGGGGATGCCGTAGAACGCGAACTGCTCGCGCATGTAGGCGCTCATGCCCGCAGCCCTGGCCGGATCGGCCAGCGGCGCGAGTAACTTTTTCACTTCTTCGGCTATGCTCATGGTCAGGTTTTTCAAGGCCTCGGGACAGGGGAAGATAGGCGCGAATAATTTTGCGAACGACCGTACTAAAATGTGCTATTCTCGTAGCGATCAACACAGCGCTATGCGCATATTAATCCAACTCAGGAGACACAAATGATAGATGCCGTCATCGTATCGACCGCCCGCACCGGCCTGGCCAAATCGTGGAAAGGTGCGTTCAACATGACGCACGGCGCCACTCTCGGCGGCCACGTGCTGCAGGCCGCCATCGCCCGCGCCGGTATCGAGCCGGGCGAGGTCGAAGATGTCATCATCGGCTGTGCCAATCCGGAAGGCGCCACCGGCGCCAATATCGCGCGCCAGATCGCCTTGCGCGGCGGCTGCCCGGTGTCCACCGCCGGCATGACGGTCAACCGTTTCTGCTCGTCGGGCTTGCAAACCATTGCGCTCGCGGCGCAGCGCATCATCGCCGGCGAGGGCGACATTTACGCCGCCGGCGGCGTCGAGTCGATTTCCTGCGTGCAGCAGGAAATGAACCAGCACATGCTGGCCGATCCATGGCTCATGGAACACAAGCCGGAAATCTACTGGCCCATGCTGCAAACGGCCGAAACCGTCGCCAAGCGCTACAACATCGGGCGCGACCGCCAGGATGAATATGGCGTGCAGAGCCAGCAGCGCGCCGCCAATGCGCAGGCCGCCGGCTTGTTCAACGCCGAAATCGTGCCGATGACCACCACCATGGGCGTGGCCGACAAAGCCTCTGGCATGCTGCTCACGCGCGAAGTGACCATCAGCGCCGACGAAGGCATCCGCGCCGACACCACGCTCGAAGCCGTCTCGAAGATCCGCAGCGCGGTGCCGGGCGGCGTGATTTCCGCAGGTAACGCCAGCCAGTTTTCGGACGGCGCCTCGATTTCCATCCTGATGAGCAGCAACGTGGCGCAAGCGCGCGGCTTGCAGCCGCTCGGCATCTTCCGCGGCTTTGCCGTGGCCGGTTGCGAGCCGGATGAAATGGGCATCGGCCCTGTGTTTGCGATTCCTAAACTGCTGCACAAGGCCGGCCTGTCGATCGCCGACATCGGCCTGTGGGAACTGAACGAAGCGTTCGCGGTCCAGGTGCTGTATTGCGCCGACCGCCTCGGCATCCCGATGGACCGCCTCAACGTGAACGGCGGCGCCATTGCCGTCGGCCATCCATACGGCGTCTCCGGCGCCCGCCTGGTCGGTCACGCGTTGATCGAAGGCAAGCGCCGCGGCGTCAAGTACGTGGTGGTCACGATGTGCATCGGTGGCGGCCAGGGCGCAGCCGGCCTGTTCGAAGTCGTCTGATCCACGCCGGGGCGCGCCGCTCCGGCGCCGCCCCGCTTCTTCGCTGTCTTCCCCGGGGCCCAAGATGCAATCCAAAATTCTGTCGCGCCGCGACCTCGACTTCCTGCTGTACGAATGGCTGGACGTGGAGGCGCTGACCGCGCGTCCGCGCTTTGCCGACCATAGCCGCGAAACATTCAATGCGGCACTCGATACCGCCGAACAGATCGCCACCGACCTGTTCGCGCCCCATAACAAGAAGAACGATCAGCACGAGCCGCATTTCGACGGCCACACCGTGACGATCATTCCCGAAGTCAAAACCGCGCTCGACGCCTTTTCCGCCGCCGGCCTGATGGCGGCCGGGCAAGACTACGAGTTCGACGGCATGCAATTGCCGTGCGTGATGGAAAAAGCCATCACCGCGTACTTCACCGCGGCCAATGTAGCCACCTCGGCCTACATTTTCCTAACCATCGGCAACGCCAACACCCTGCTCAAGACCGCCACGCCGCAGCAGATCGAGCGCTTCGTGCGGCCTTTGTACGCCGGTAAATTCTTCGGCACCATGTGCCTGTCCGAGCCGCAGGCCGGTTCCAGCCTGTCCGACATCGCCACGCGCGCCGAGCCGGACCCGGTCGACGGCCCCGACGGCGAGCGCCAATACCGGCTGGCCGGCAACAAGATGTGGATTTCCGCCGGCGAGCATGATCTAGCCGGCAATATCGTTCACCTCGTGCTGGCCAAGATCCCCGGTCCGGACGGGCGCCTGATTCCCGGTGTCAAAGGCATCTCGCTGTTCATCGTTCCCAAGTTCCTGGTGGGCGACGATGGCGAGCCGGGCGAGCGCAACGACGTCGTGCTGGCCGGCCTGAACCATAAAATGGGCAACCGCGGCACCACCAACTGCCTGCTCAACTTCGGCGAAGGGCGCTTCAAGCCGCTCGGCAAGGCTGGTGCCGTGGCTTACCTGGTCGGCCAGCCGCACCAGGGCCTGGCGAACATGTTCCACATGATGAACGAAGCGCGCATCGGCGTGGGTCTCGGTGCGGCGGTCCTGGGCGTGACCGGCTACCTGCACGCGCTCGACTACGCGCGCAGCCGTCCGCAAGGGCGTCATCCGGCCGAGAAAGACCCGGTCAAGCCGCAGGTGGCCATCATCGAGCATACCGATGTGCGGCGCATGCTGCTGGCGCAAAAAGCCTATGCCGAAGGCGCAATGGCACTGGTGCTGTATTCGGCACGCCTGGTCGACGAGCAGCGCACCGCGCCCGATCCGGAAGCACGCGCCCACGCCGGGCGCCTGCTCGATTTTCTTACGCCGATCACCAAATCGTGGCCGTCGCAGTGGTGCGTGGAAGCGAACAGCCTGGCGATCCAGGTGCACGGCGGCTACGGCTACACACGCGAGTACAACGTCGAACAGTTTTACCGCGACAACCGCCTCAACGCCATCCACGAAGGCACGCACGGCATCCACGGGCTCGACCTGCTGGGGCGCAAGGCGTCGATCCAGGAAGGCGCGCTGTTCAAGGCCATCGGCGGGGAAATTGCCGCGACGATTGCCAGGGTGCGCGTGGCCGATGTGTCGGTCGACCTGCACGCCAATGCCGACCTGCTCGAAGAAGAATGGCAGCGCATCGCCACCGTCACCAAGACCTTGTACGCTGCGGGCGACATGAACAAGACCCTGGCCAACGCCAGCCTGTACCTGGAAGCGGTCGGCCACACGGTCATCGCCTGGATCTGGCTGGAACAGGCGCTGGTGGCCACGCATGCGCTGGCGGGAGCATCGCCATCCCTTGATGACAGCAACTTTTACAACGGCAAGCTGCAAGCCTGCCGCTATTTCTTCCACTGGGAGCTGCCCAAGGTTCAGCAACAGCTCGACCTCCTGGCCAGTATCGACACCACCACGCTCGACATGCAGGATGCGTGGTTCTGAGGACCAACCGACAAATGATCAAACACATCGTCATGTGGAAGCTGAAAGACTTCGCCGAGGGTGCCGACCGCGCCACCAACGCGCGCAAGATGAAGGAGCAGCTCGACGCTTGCGCCAACATCGTGCCGGGCATGTTCGCCTTCGAAGTGGCGCTGGCCCAGCCGGGCCTGGAAGCAAGCTACGACGTGGTGCTGTACTCGGAGTTCGCCGACCAGGAAGCATTAAAAGCTTACGGCGAACATCCGACCCACCACGCACTCAAACCATTCTTTGGCGCCATTCGTGAAGCGCGCCAATGCATGGATTACGACATCTGACTGACAAGGATTCCCGATGCGCACTACGCAAGAATTATTTTCCCTCGCCGGCAAGACGGCACTGATCACCGGCGGCTCGCGCGGCCTTGGCCTGCAAATGGCCGAAGCGCTGGGCGAGCAGGGCGCCAGGATCGTCATTTCCTCGCGCAAGCAGGCTGATCTGGACGAAGCTTGTGCCCACCTGAAAGAGCGCGGCATCGACGCGACCGCCATCGCCGCCGACCTGGCGCAGGACGCGCATATCCAGCCGATGGTGGACGAAGCGATGAAGCGTCTCGGCCACATCGATATCCTGATCAATAACGCCGGCGCCAGCTGGGGCGCGCCGGCCGAGGAATATCCGGTCGAGGCGTGGGACAAGGTGATGAACCTGAACATCCGCAGCATCTTTTTGGTGACCCAGGCGGTCGGCAAGGCGTCGATGATTCCCCGCAAATACGGCCGTATCGTGAACATCGCGTCCATCGCCGGGCTGGCGGGCAACCCGCCGGGGACCATGAAAACCCTCGCTTACAACACCTCAAAGGGTGCCTTGGTCAACTTCACGCGCACCCTGGCGGGCGAATGGGGCGCGTACGGCATTACCGTGAACGCCATCGCGCCGGGATTTTTCCCGTCCAAGATGACCAAGGGCGTGCTTGAAACCATTGGCGCCGAGGCGCTGGCCAAGGATGCGCCGCTGGGCCGCATCGGCGACGATGAAGATTTGAAAGGGGCAACGTTGCTGTTCGCGTCCGACGCGGGCAAGCACATCACCGGCCAGACCCTGGCGGTGGACGGTGGAGTATCCGCGGTATGACGGCCGGCACTTATCAGCGCATCGTGCTGGCGTCGCGTCCGCGTGGCGAACCGCAGCCTGACAATTTCCGTCTCGAGAGCGCGCAACTGCCGGAGCTTGGCGACGGCCAGGTACTGATTCGCAATCATTACCTCTCGCTCGACCCGTACATGCGCGGGCGCATGAGCGAAGCGAAAAGCTACGCGGCGACCCAGGTCATTGGCGAGACCATGATCGGCGGCACGGCCGGCGAAGTGCTGGCCTCGAAGCACCCGAAATTTGCCGTGGGCGACATGGCCGTCGGCATGCTCGGCTGGGCCGAGATGGGCGTGGCGGACGGCGCCACCCTGCGCAAGGTTGATACCACGCACATTCCCCTGTCGGCCTTCCTTGGCGTGGCGGGTATGCCGGGCATGACGGCCTGGTATGGCCTCAATCACATCATGAAGCCGAAGGCGGGCGACACCATTCTGGTATCGGCGGCCAGCGGCGCGGTTGGCAGCGCGGTTGGCCAGCTGGCCAAGCAGCAGGGCTGCCGCGCGGTCGGCATCGCGGGCGGGCCGGACAAGTGCGCCTATGTCGTTAATGAACTCGGTTTCGACGCCTGTATCGACTACAAGGCCGGCAATCTGGTGGAGGATCTGGCGGCAGCCACGCCGGACGGCATCGATGCCATTTTCGAGAACGTGGGCGGGGCCGGTTTCGACGCCGCCTTGCCGCGCATGAACGCCTTCGGCCGGGTTGCGCTATGCGGCATGATCGCCGGCTACAACGGTGATGACGTGTCGATCCGCAATATGCGCCACATGCTGACCAGCCGCCTGACGATTCGCGGCTTCATCGTCAGCGAGCACCTCGAGCTGTGGCCGCAAGGGCTGGGCGAACTCGGCGCGCTGGTGGCCAGCGGCAAGCTCAAGTACCGCGAAACGGTGGCGCCGGACCTGGCATCGGCGCCTGACGCATTCATCGGCCTGCTCAAGGGTCGCAACTTCGGCAAACAACTGGTAAAGCTCATCTGACATGAAAAACTTCCAAGATAAAGTCGCCGTGATCACCGGCGGCGCGAGCGGTCTCGGCCGCGAATTCGCAAAACGTGCCGCCGGCCTCGGCATGAAACTGGTGTTGGCCGACGTGCAGCAGGATGCGCTCGATGCGACGCGGGCCGAGCTCGAAGGCGAGGGCGCCCAGGTGCTGGCCATGATCTGCGACGTGCGCAAGGGCGAGCAAGTCCAGGCGCTGGCGGACGCCGCCATGGCGCGTTTCGGCGCGGTGCACCTGGTGTTCAACAATGCGGGCGTGGGGTCGGGCGGCTTGATCTGGGAGAATTCCGAGGCCGATTGGGAGTGGGTGCTCGGCGTGAACCTGTGGGGCGTGATTCATGGCGTGCGCATCTTCACCAAGCTGATGCTGGAGTGCGCGAAGGACGACCCGGCGTATGAAGGGCATATCGTCAACACGGCCTCGATGGCGGGGCTGCTGAACGCGCCGACCATGGGCGTGTACAACGTCTCTAAGCATGCGGTGGTGTCCTTGTCGGAAACCTTGTATCACGACTTGCAGCTGGTGGAGGCACCGATCGGAGCGTCGGTGCTGTGTCCGTATTTTGTTCCGACCGGCATCAGCCAGTCGCACCGCAACCGGCCCGAGGACGTGAAGATGACGGGCGGGCCGACCGCCAGCCAGAAGGCGGCGCAGGCGATGACGGTCAAGGCGGTCGAGTCGGGCAAGGTTTCGGCGGGCGACGTCGCGCAGACGACGTTCGATGCGATCCGCGACGGGCAGTTCTACATCTATTCGCATCCGGGTGCGCTGGGCAATGTGGGCGAGCGGATGGAAGAGATCGTCAAGGGAGTGAATCCCGGCGATCCGTACAAGGCGGCGCCGCATATCCGCGACATGCTGCGCGCGAAGATGAAGGGCTAGGGCGGCCATTGCGCTCGCCTGAAAAGCGGGCACGTCAGAGGTACCGGAGTGCTGCCCTATGTCGGCATTTGGCGGCGCGGGAGACTGATCATGAACACGCAACCCTTGCCGGTGATACTGCGTACGGTCAGTTCTCCGCCATTGGCGGTAATACTTTGTTTTGCGATGGTCAGCCCGAGACCGACGCCGCTCCTGTCGTTTCCGCTCTGGCTGAACGGCATGAACATATTGTCCGCGACGCCCGCCGCCAGACCACCGCAATGGTCTTGAACGTCGATATGGATGCGATTGCCCGATGCATAGGCCGTCAGCACGATCTGCGTTCCGGGCTGGGTGAACTTGAAGGCGTTCTGCAGCAGGTTGGCGACCGCCGCGATGAGCACGTCGCGCGTGCCGGTCAGGGCCAGCTTGGGGTCCACCGGCGCCACGCTCAGTGTACAGCCGTGTATTTTCGCCGACAAGGTGGCGGCACTGTCGATCTCGCTGATCAGCTCGGCCAACGAAAATGCGTCGAGAACCCCATCGCGCAAACCGAGCGTCCTGACGTCTTCGAGCGAGGCCGTAATCAGCTTTTCCAGGCTGGCGAGGCTGCGTTCCAGAATGGTGCCGGTAGCGCCGCCGAGCCCGAGGCTGCCTTGCTTGGCCGCCGAGAATGCCAGGGAAGCTGTGCCCAGCAGGTTGCGCAATTCGTGCGCGAAGTAGCCCATCTTTTCGCGGGTGTCGTACGCATGCGCGTCGGCGGTCAAGGCGTCTTTTTGAAAGCCGAATTCCAGGACCGCTTCGGCAATGGCGTTATCGAGGCAACGGTTCAGGGTGCGAAATTCGTCGACGTGGAAAGGCGCGTCGCGTTCCACCGCAAGGTCCGTGATCGCCTGGCACAGGTCGCCGTAATCGTGAACTACCTGATCGACCGTCAAACCCAGGTCCAGCAAGTCCTTGCCGTGCTGTGCGGCCGACACGCTCACTTCCGATAACACCGCGCCACCTCCGGCGGGGCCGGACACGCGCCGGCTGTCGAGCGGCGTCTGCGTCTGCTCGATGCGCAAGGTGCTGATCAATTGGTTCAGGAACAGGGGAATGCCATCCTGGAGCTGTCGTTCCGTAGCGGAGCGGCCGGCGCGTTCGCCGACCTTGACGCGGCACCTGCGCGCCAGTTCGTCGCGGTTGTTCTCCAAAAAATCATGCATCATACGAGCCTCACGCCTCAATACTGCTTCGAGAAAGCCATCGCAGATGTGCCAAGCAATCTTGACGATTACCTATCTTAGCATTGCCGGTTTGGCATATGGCAATACTCTTGGTGTCTTTTCTTGCGCAACCGATCAGGTGTGGCGGGGCAATTCCCTGGTACCGGCAAACGTCGGGCCAGCATCCGCTCGCGCAGCTCCGCCGGCGGGCTTTATTTGAACATGCGATCATCGAACGTGAATGGCCGGATGACGTTCAGTTCGACGTCCGGGTAGTGCGAATGGTGGGGATTGAGGATGACGCTGGCCTCTTCGTTAACAATAGCGGAGGGCACTTTCATTGCCAGCTCCGTGCGGCGCGACAACCAGGCGCCTCCGAAAGCCTGCGCCGTATCCGATGTTGGCATGGCATCCCACCCGGCCGGCAGCCCTGCCATGCCGGGATCGTACAGCGAGCAATGGTCTGGAATGTCCACAGCAACCAAAACCAGCGGCGGCAGAGGAGCCGGGCCAAGGTGTACGAATTTCTCCAGGGCGCAGATGGCGATCGACGTACCGCAGTACAGCGCTGGCATGCCAATCGGATTCCAGCGGCCGCCGTATTGCGCTGCCCCGGCACAAAACTTGTCCAAGGCGTATTTTCGCTGAGCAATGCGCCACAATCTCACGCTGCGCCGCCCGTGGCGATCGCATTTAACACCTGACGCACCGACATGGCGCCGGGCTCCGTATCGAGATAATCCATCGGGGCCGCATCACCGAACACGCGGTTGGGACTGCGCAGCCACGTCTTGGCCGCTTCATCGTCCTCGAACACATCCTGTGCCATCGCGACCAGGTGCGCCAGGCGCCAGAGCCGCTCCGAGGCCGCCGCATCCATGTTGGCGCCACGTTTTACCAAAGCGTGTGCCGTTGTCTCGGGAAGGCGGACAATCGATCGAATGCGGCCGGCGGAGACGTCAAAATACCAGGCGGCGTCTTTCAACAGCGTTGCCGGGAAGCCTAGCCGGATTGCGTCGATGGCGCGCCGCTGGTTCGATGCCAGATCGCGAAGGAGGCTGGCGAAACCGTTTTGATCGTCCCGAACTGCCGCGCCGCTATCGAGTGCTATAGCGTTGGAAGGCTGATGCGCGGTCTGGGGGGCAGCCGGACGCTTGCCCGTTTCCTTGATGCTCATGGTACGCCTCCGTTCGGAAGTTTAGCTTAAACCGATTGGCGGTCAAGCGCAAGCTGACACGTTTGCGCCAGCGCTGCATTGCATGGCGCGGCGTCGATGGACGCGCCTTCTGATTGACAGGGGGAAGCTCGGAAGGACAGCTTTAGTGCGTGCAGACAGGCAAGGCACCTACGCCAGCATGCGCTCGTGCAGTTCCGCAGGCGCATCGTCATACAGCTTGACCACGGTCGACGTGCGCGTGCCGTAGCCCGGAATCTCGATGCACACCGCCGACAGGCCACGCTCCAGATCGAGCGCGATGCCTGTATCGGGCAAGCGCATGTCGGCCGCCCGCGTGGTATCGGCCAGCATTTCGAAATACGCGTCTTCCGGCGCACCCTGGCACAGCAGGCTGGCGAACTGCGCCTTGGTGCGCACCACTTTCGGCCATGGGGCGTCGAGCAAGCTGTTGGAAATGCCGTAAATCCCCGGTTCCAGAGCCTGCCCGTTGCGCGCATCGCTCCCGCCGCGGTTCGAGAACCAGTACATGCCGCTCCGGTCCCCCAGCACCAGGTTAAAGCCGTTGTACGCCTCGCTGCCGTCGGCAATCCGCGCGATGTAGTCAGCCGCGCTCATCGTGCCCGCCAGATAGTCGACCACCAGCGCCCCGCGCGATGGCGCATCGGTGCGGCGTTCTTCCGGCGCGCGGATATTGGTCAAGGCCGCGAAGCGCGGGCCGTTGGCGCCGTCCTGGGTGATGCCCATCCAGCTGCCGCCGAATTTCAGGTCGCGCCCGGCATAGATGTTCGGATGCTCGGGCCACACGCCGGCCGGGGCGGTCGGGCGGTCATAGAATTCGTCGCGGTTGGCGGCGGCGATGAGGGGCACGCCGGGAACGACCTGCCATGCAAAAACGATCAGGCACATGTGCTTATATCCGTAAAAACTTCCGTGTGGCGCGGGCCATCGGTGAACTGGTCCAGCCCGGCATGCTCAAGCGCCGCCGCCAGTGCGTTGCCGAACCCGTCCGGAGTGGCAAGGTAGATTTCCATCCAGGTCTGGCGTCCATCGAGCGCGCCGGGACGGCGCTTGACCGTGCCCGACACCCCGGCTTGCGCGGCCAGCGCGGCCTGCATGGCGCGCACGCGCGGGCCAAGCTGCTGCGCGTGCTCGTCGCGCACCTTGTAGTAAATATAGAGGTCAACCATGGCAGGCTACAGGTCGAGGGCGTCGAGCGCGTAGGGCATGGGCAACAAGCGCAGGGGCACGCCGCTGGCCGAGCCGAGGCGCATGTCACCTTGCTCAAGCGCTGCGAGTTTCATTTCCACCAGTGCGTCGACACCGCCGCTGCCGTTGGGCGCGCTGTTGACGATCATGCCGCACGGCTGGTCGGGGTCGTCCACGGCGAACACTTCGTCGCCGGCCTGAGCTGGCGCATCGATGGCAGCCAAGGCCGTACGGCGCTTGAGCTTGCCCAGATACTGGCTGCGGGCAACGATTTCCTGGCCCGGGTAGCAGCCTTTCTTGAAATTGACGCCGCCGAGCAGTTCAAGATTGACCATCTGGGGAACGAATTGTTCCTGTGTCCTGAGCGTGATTTGCGGCACGCCGGCGTGGATCTCGGCCAGGCGCCAGGCATCGGTGCCGGCGGGGCGCAAGGCAGCGGCCAGCGCCGGCCAGGCCATTTGGGCCGCCGCGGGCGTTGTCAGCCACTGGTAGCGGGCACTGCCGAAAGCATCGGCCACGCGGATCAAGGTGCCGAGCGGGTGATCGATGCGGGAATAGGGCGTTGGCGGCAGCGCGCCGAACAAGGGTGTCAGCGTGCCCTCGGCCGCGGCGCCGCCGATGCCGAGCAGCACCTGGCCGGTGCCGACATCGGCCAGCTTGGCCTTGGCGCGCAGCACGAACATGGACAGGCGCTTTTGCAGCGCCGGCTGGAGTTCGCGCGCCAGCTGCAGGAAGACGGACTCGCTGCTGCGCCACATCAGGAACGTCGCCTGCAAGCGGCCTTTGGGCGTGCAGTAGCCCGCCAGGCGCGCTTCGGCCGGGCCGAGGTGCTCGACATCGTTGGTCAGCTGGTTATGCAGGAAGCCGGCGGCATCGTCGCCGGTGACGGCGATCAGGCCCTGGTCGGTAACGGGCGCGACAAAGCCCGGCGCGAGGTCGGCCACGCCCAGCGATTGGCCGAAATCAGGCACATGGCCGCTGCCATCTTGCGCGAGGCGGGCGCCCCGCGACGAGAGATATTCATTCCAGTTGTTCATAAATTCCAAATATTTCCCGATTTAAGCTTTATCATTACGGCCTCATTATAGAGATGTCGCGAAAATCGCGCCGGCAACGGCGAAAACCACAGAATCGAGTACGCACTTGTTCAAAAAATTACTCATATTGGCGCTCCTGCTGTGCACCGCAGCGATGACGTACTTCTTCCACTGGGCCAAGGAGCCGATCATCACGGACGGCGATCCGATCCCGTTTACGGTAGAGGCCGGTAGCGGCGTGGGCGCCGCAGCCCAGCAGATCGCCGAGGCCGGCGCACCGGTCAACCCGTACATGCTGTCGATGCTGGCGCGCGCGACCCAGACCGCCTCGAAGATCAAGGCCGGCACCTACGAGCTCAAACCCGGCACCTCGCCGCGCAAGCTGCTCGACCAGCTGGTGCGCGGCGAGTTCGCCCAGGAATCGCTGACCATCATCGAAGGCTGGACCTTCAAGCAGATGCGCCAGGCGGTGGCCGCCAACAAGGGCCTCAAGCACGATACGGTGGAGCTGTCCGATACCGAACTGCTGGCGAAGATCACCACCGACTACAAGGCGGCGGAAGGCTTGTTCTTCCCGGATACCTATCTGTTCGCCAAGGGATCGAGCGACTTGCATATCTACAAGCAGGCGCACGCCTTGCTGCTCAGCCGCCTGGGCGCCGCCTGGGAAAAGCGCGACCCGAGCTTGCCGTACGAAAATCCGTACCAGGCGCTGGTGATGGCATCGATCATCGAAAAGGAAACCGGCCAGAAGTCCGAGCGCGCCATGATCGCCGGCGTGTTCGTGAACCGCTTGCGCCTGGGCATGATGCTGCAGACCGATCCGACCGTGATTTACGGCATGGGCGACAAATATGCCGGCAATATCCGCAAACGCGACCTCGAAACCGACACGCCTTACAATACCTACACGCGCACCGGCCTGCCGCCGACCCCGATCGCCTTGCCGGGCGTGCAATCGCTGGCCGCCGCGCTGGGCCCGGCCAAGACCGACGCCCTGTATTTCGTGGCGCGCAAGGATGGCACCAGCCAGTTTTCCAGCAATTTGTCCGACCATAACCGGGCAGTGAATCAATACCAACGATAGGCGTTTTCCGTTCCATGACCGACAGTACCGCCTCAAGAGGCAAGTTCATCAGCTTTGAAGGCATCGACGGCGCCGGCAAGTCCACCCACATCGCCTTCGTGGCCGCGACCCTGGAAGCGAAGGGCAAGCGGGTCGTGTCGTCGCGCGAGCCGGGCGGCACCGCGCTCGGCGAAAAGCTGCGCGACATGCTCCTGCACGAGAAGATGCACCTGGAAACCGAGGCGTTGCTGATGTTCGCCAGCCGCCGCGAGCACATCGCCCAGGTCATCGAGCCGGCGCTCGAACGCGGCGACTGGGTCATCTCCGACCGCTTCACCGACGCCAGTTTCGCCTACCAGGGCGGCGGGCGCGGCCTGGACCGCGCCAAGATGGAGGCGCTGGAGCAATGGGTGCATCCGCATCTGCAGCCGGACCTGACCTTGCTGTTCGACGTTCCGCTCGACGTCGCGCGGGCGCGCCTCGACGCCACCCGTACCTTGGACAAGTTCGAGCAGGAAAAGGCCGATTTTTTTGCCGCATGCCGGAATGAATACCTGCGCCGCGCTGCCCAGTTTCCCGAGCGAATTGTTGTGATTGATTCCACGAAAAGCATCGCGGAAACCCAGGCAACCCTGGTCGGAATACTTGAGAAACTAGGTTAAGTGTAACGTGAAACCACATGAGGTTTCTCATGCAAGTGATTGATTAAAATAAGAATGTCGCGATGAGTAATACAATTTATCCTTGGCAGGCGAGTGCGTGGCAGCAGTTGCAGCTGATGCGCGAGCGCTTGCCGCACGCGATCCTGTTCCATGGCGCCGCAGGCACCGGCAAGGCCGATTTTCTGGAAGCCTTTGCCCAATCCCTGCTCTGCGAAGACGTGCGTCCCGACGGCCACGCCTGCGGCGCGTGCGGTTCCTGCGGCTGGTTTTCTCAACAGAACCACCCCGACTACCGCCGCGTGCGTCCTGAAGCGCTGGAAGACGAGCCGCCGGCCGAGGGCGAGGAGGGTGCCGAGTCCGATGGCGGCAAGAAAGGGAAGTCGACCAAGGCGCCGTCGAAAGAGATCAAGATCGAGCAGATCCGCGCGCTGGCCGACTTCATGAATATCTCGACCCACCGCCAGGGGCTGCGGGTGGTGGTGCTGTATCCGGCCGAAGCGCTGAACATGCCGGCCTCGAACGCCTTGCTCAAGACCTTGGAAGAGCCGCCGCCGGGCACCGTATTCCTGCTCTCGTCGAACAGCCTGGACCGGCTGCTGCCGACGATCTTGTCGCGCTGCCGCAAGTTTGCCCTGCCGATGCCCGACGAGACGGCGGCGCTGGCCTGGCTCAAGGAGCAGGGACTGGCCGATGCCGACAGCTGGCTGCGCGAGCAGGGCGGTGCGCCGCTGGCCGCCCTGGCGCAATCGGAGACGGGAAACCGTGACGATCTGGAAGCATTATTGCAATGCCTGGCGCATCCGAGTGTCGATGGCGCGCTGCGTACTGCTGAGAAATTGAGCAAAGCGCCCCTGGCGACGTTGGTTTCTTGGACGCAGCGCTGGCTTTACGATCTGTTTTCCTACAAACTATCGAACAGTATCCGGTATTATCCACGTTACCAGAAGGAAATCGCCGTGCTTGCTGGCAAAGTGCACACCGCGAACCTGCTGCGTGCGATAAAAAATGCAAACGACCGGCGTGCGATCGCGGACCATCCGCTGTCGCCGAAATTGTTTGTCGAAGACCTGTTGCTTGATTACACTTCATGCTGTACCTGAAAGGATTTTAATGTCTGGCAACCCTACTGACCCGAGCGCTCCGCAAATCACGCGTCCTTCGGTCCTGTCGCTTGCCATCAAGGAAAAGGCGGCGCTGTATGCCGCGTACATGCCTTTCCTGCGCAACGGCGGCATGTTCGTGCCTACCGTGAAGCCGTACAAGATCGGCGATGAGATTTACCTGATTCTGGCGTTGATGGACGATACCAACAAATACCCGATCGCAGGCAAGGTCGCCTGGATCACGCCTGCGGGCGCCAACAATAACAAGGCACAAGGCATCGGCGTGCATTTCCCCGACGACGAGACCGGCCAGCGCGCCAAGTTGCGCATCGAAGAGATCCTGGGCGCCGCCCTGCGGTCCTCGCGCGCCACGCACACGCTGTAGCGCCCGACCTTTCAACCTGACTGTCACCGTTCGCCGTATGCCGTCTTTCGTTCACCGCGTTGCCCGTCCCGACGACTTGCCTGTCATCGTCGACATTTACAATTCGACCATCGCCTCGCGCGAAGTGACCGCCGATACCGAACCGGTGTCGGTGGCGTCGCGCCAGCAATGGTTCGACGACCATGACCCGGAGCGCCGCCCGCTGTGGGTGCTTCACGCGGCCGACGACGACAGCGCCAGCCCGGCCGTGATCGGCTGGATGTCGTATTCCAACTTTTACGGCCGCCCGGCGTATTCGGGCACCGCCGAGCTGTCGATTTATATCGCGGAAAGCTGGCGCGGCAAGGGTATCGGGCGTTATTGCCTCGAACAGGCGATTGCCTACGCCCCGAATATTGCCGTGCACACCTTGCTCGGCTTCATTTTTGGCCACAATGTGCCCAGCCTGGCCTTGTTCAAGAAGTTCGGCTTCGATACCTGGGCCAAGCTGCCGCGGGTAGCCAACCTGGACGGCATCGAGCGCGACCTGATCATTCTGGGCAAGCGTATCGCCTAGCGTTTACAATGGCGGGATGTATATCGATTCCCACTGCCATATCAATTTTCCCGAGCTTGCCGCGCGCATGCCGGAGATCCTCGCCAAAATGGCCGAGAACAAGGTCACGCACGCCCTGTGCGTGTCGGTCGACCTGCCGGATTTTCCCCAGGTGCTGGCCCTGGCCAAGGAATATCCCCACATCTACGCTTCGGTCGGCGTGCACCCCGATTATGAGGACACGCCGGAACCTTCGGTCGACCAGCTGGTCGAACTGTCAGCGCATCCGAAAATTGTCGCCATCGGCGAGACCGGTCTCGACTATTTCCGTCTCCAGGGCGACCTGGAATGGCAGCGCGAGCGTTTTCGCGTGCATATCCGTGCTTCAAGAATTACCGGTAAGCCCTTGATCATTCACACCCGTGCCGCCAGCGTGGACACGATCCGCATCATGCAGGAAGAGTGCGCGGGAACGGACAAGGGTGGCGCGGCGGGTGTCATGCATTGCTTTACAGAATCACTGGAGGTGGCGAAGGCCGCCATCGCGATGGGGTTTTACATCTCGTTCTCGGGCATTGTTACCTTCAAAAGCGCCAAGGATCTGCAAGCCGTGGCGCGGGCCGTGCCGCTCGATCGCATCCTGATCGAGACCGATTCGCCGTATCTGGCGCCGATGCCGCACCGGGGCAAGATGAACGAACCGGGGTTCGTGTGCCATGTGGCGGAGTACCTTGCGGCGTTGAAAGAGGTGCCGCTGGCAACGGTGGCGCAGCGGACGACCGACAATTTCTTCAATCTTTTCAAGGTGGTACGAAGCTAAGTTCGCGTTGCATCTGCGCTTTCGGCGGTAACTGCATAGTTCCAGGTGCGCCAATAGTTTTTTCAATGTTTTCAAGGCAGTAGGGAGTGAACTTCATGTTCGATCTGATCAAACGTTTGCTGCTTGCCGCCTTGCTCGCCCTCGCTGGCGCGAACGCGGCGGCCGATCCGGTGCGCGACTTCGTGGTGGCCGCACAGATGGACAACGCGTCCATGGTGAAGAAACTGCTGAAAAAGGGCGGCAGCCCCAACACGGTCGACCCGATCACCGGCCAGACCGTGCTGATCCTCGCGCTGCGCGAGGACGCCAATGACGTCATCAATGTGTTGCTGGCCCAGCCCGGCATCGACCTCGAACGGGCCGCCCCGAACGGCAACCGCGCCCTGATGATGGCCGCGTTCAAGCACAACAAGCCGGCGGTGCTGGCCATGCTGGCCAAGGGCGCGATCGTCACCTATCCCGGCTGGACGGCGCTGCACTACGCGGCCGCCAGCGGCGACGACGAGATCGTCCGCATCCTGCTCGAGCACCACGCTTATATCGACGCCGAAACGCCCAGCAAGCTGACCCCGCTGATGATCGCCGCGCGCGAAGGCCACGAATCGGCCGCCAGGCTGCTGATGCAGGAGGGCGCCGACGCCACGCTGAAGAATAACGAAAGCCTGACCGCCGCCCAGATCGCCGTGCGCGCCGACAAGCCGCGCATCGCCGACGCCATCAACGCCCATCTTTCGCTCAGCCGCAAGGGCCTGTAAGGGTTTGCGGCGGCGTGCAAGCGCCGAACTGGCATGGAAAAGCGAGTTATCTCGCGGCATCAAATTGCACCCATGTTGTTGATAATGATTATGTCGTACAAGCCAAGCAAAAGCGCAGGGCATCCGGGGCGCCATATCAAAGGGAAAATTTATGCTGAACGAACGCGAAATCGAAAGCTGCTATCTGGGGCAATTCATTCCTGTCCATTATCACCACAATATGTTGATGGACCAAAACCGGATGCACGGTTTCAAGTCGGCGATCCATTACGCGGTTTTCCCTGGCGCCAAGGTGCTTGAGCTCGGCGGCGGCACGGGCGTGCTGTCCTGGTTCGCGGCCGCCAAGGCCGAAAAAGTCTACTGCGTCGAGTTCAATCCCGACATGGTCAAGGAAGCGCGCAAGATGATGGCCATGAATCCCAACGGCCACAAGGTCGAGGTGGTCCATGCCGATGCCTTCGAATACCTGCCGCCGGAACCGGTCGATATCGTAATCTGCGAAATGATTCACGTCGGCATGCTTCGCGAAAAACAGGTCGAAGTGATCGAATCGTTCAAGCGGCGCTACCTGGCGCGCTTCGGCGGCCCGCTGCCGCGCTTTTTGCCGGAAGCGGTGATCATGGCGGTGCAGCCGCTGCAGCAGGAATACGATTTTGAAGGTTTTTACGCGCCCATCGTGCAGTTCCAGGAGACCACCGTGATCCATCCCGGCACGGTGGAACTGGCGCCGCCATCGGTGTACAGCATTCTCGACTTCAGCCAGCCGCTCGACACCCGCATTGCGTGGGAAGGAAAGTTCCTGGTGGAGAAGAACGGCGTCGTTAACGCGATGCGTTTCATCACCAAGAATGTGCTGGCGGTCGTGAGCGAAGAAAACGCCACCATCGACTGGCTGAACCATTACATGACCTTGCCGCTGCAACAGGGCGTGCAATGCAAGGCTGGCGACGTGCTGCAGGTCAGTTTCCATTACCGCGCGGGCGGATCGATCCCCTCGCTCGAAGCGGCGATCCGGGTCGATGTGCTGCACGCGGTGGTGCCGGAAACCGCCGAACGGGTCCGGGTCTACGCCTGATGCCGCAGGCCGGTGGCGGGTGCTGGCCAGGGCCGTCCCGCCATCCTGGCCGATCCATTTGCCGCGCGGCAGGCGAGCCCGTAAAATGGCGGCTTCAACCGTTTATTTAAGTGCTCCATGGAAAATATTGACCAGCGTTACCTCGTCCAGCAAAACAAACTCAGCGATGATGCGCTGAAGCCGCCCGTGTTCGCGAAAGTCATGCGCAGCAAGGAAGGCAAGTTCGAGGGCGTTTCCTTTATCAAGAACAAGGAAAAAGCCACGATCATGACCGTCGGGCAAGCCCAGGAAGTGATCGACTGGGCGACAAACAAGAAATCCAACGCCCACGAGTACGCCACCAAGATCATCTGCGTCGGCCAGTAAATCCGTTTATCCGCGTTTTTTGCGCTTTGCGCGTGCCAGCCTGCCCTTGGTCGCAGCTGCATTGCCGCATCCGCGCCATGTCCTTACAGTGAGCTCACGTGAACTTTTCCGATACGGAGAAAACGATGTTGAGTTTCCTGCTGTGGCTCGTGGTCCTCTTCCTGTGCTGGCCTCTGGCTCTGCTTGCGCTGCTGCTGTATCCGCTGGTGTGGCTGCTGCTACTGCCGTTTCGCCTGGTGGGCATCGGCGTGGAAGCGGTGTTCGAATTGCTGCGCGCCATCGTCATGTTGCCGGCGCGCGTGCTGCGCAGCAGCCCGGGGCGCTAGCCGGGCGCCGCCGCGCTTGCCCGCTACTGGCGCGTCACGCCTGTTTTAATGCCTGACGCTTGGCGCCGGGGGCACGGCGCGGCGCGGCGGAAGCAAGGGGACGGGCGGGCGCCGGATGGCGCGCCGCAGCCTGCACTGCTTCATTTCCAAGTGTAAAGATACTCATCGCCTCCACCAGCGTGGCCGCCTGTTCCTGCAAGCTGCTCGACGCCGCGGCCGTCTGCTCGACCAGGGCCGCGTTTTGCTGGGTCATGTCATCCATCTGGGTGACCGCATGATTGATCTGCTCGATGCCGGCGCCTTGCTCGGCCGACGCCACGGCAATCTCCGCCATGATGCTGGTGATGCGCGTGACGCTGCTCAGGATCTCGCCCATCGCCGTGCCGGCTTCGTTGGCCAGCTGGTTGCCCGCTTCGACCTGGCCCACACTATGGCTGATCAAGACCTTGATTTCCTTGGCCGCCGAGGCGGAACGCTGGGCCAGATTGCGCACTTCGCTGGCCACCACGGCAAAGCCGCGGCCCTGCTCGCCGGCCCGGGCGGCTTCCACGGCGGCATTCAGCGCCAGGATATTTGTCTGGAAAGCAATGCCGTCGATCACGGCGATGATGTCGACAATCTTGCGCGAGCCATCGTTGATGTCGCCCATGGTCTGCACCACCTGCGACACCACCGCCGCACCCTTGGTCGCGGCCTGCGAGGCGCCGAGCACGAGTTCGTTGGCCTGATGGGCGTTGTCGGCATTCTGCTTGACCGTGGAGGTAAGTTCCTCCATGGACGAGGCCGTTTCTTCCAGATTCGAGGCCTGCGATTCCAGGCGCGATGACACGTCGTTGTTGCCGGAGGCGATGTCACGCGTGGCCGCGCTGATGTTGTCGATGCTGGTCCGCACATCGCCGACGATGCCGCGCAGGCTATCGTTCATGTCCTTGAGTGCACGCAGCATCTTTCCGACTTCATTGTCGGCGCCGACCTCGAACTCATTGACCAGGTTGCCGCCAGCGACGCTTTGCGCCACCGCGACCGCATTGTTCAGCGGCACCGTGACGGCCCGCGTCACCAGCACCGTAAAGTAGCCGGAGGCGGCGAGCAGGGCCAACATCACGCCGAGCATGGTCCAGCGCTCCGTGTGGAAGTTGCCGATCTTGGTGACGAACATGACATCGAGATCGGCCTTGGCGGCGCTGTTGAGCGTGAACTGGGCGTCGATCGCGCGGGTGGCCGCCGCCACGTACTCGCTCGCGCTGTAGCTGAGCGTTTCCGGCTTGAGAATCTGGGCGGTGGCCAGTTCGGTGATCGTGGCTGACATGGAGACCGCGTCGTTCATCAGGGTGGACAGGCTTTTGCCGATGTCCGGGTTATACGCCGCCGCTTTGCCGAAGGCATTCGTGGTTTGCAGCACGCGGTCGTTGATGCGGCCGATCATCGATGAAATGATCTGGCGTTCGTCCTGGCTGGCTTCTTTCTTGCCGAGCAAGCCGGCACCCTTGGCCCGCAGTTGGCCGAGCTCCTCCGTCAAATACGGCAGCTGGTAGTACATGGCCTGGATCAGCTGGTAGGAATCCTTGTCCGGATCGAGGCTGAGGCCGTAGTAATCGGCGACCAGCTCGTTCACCTTCAGCAATTTGGCCAGCAAGGCAGTATGCGCGGCGTAACTTTGCGGCACGGTAAACGTTTTTCCGGAAACGCCAGCGCGCAAGCTCTCCCATTCCCGCTTGGGCTCCGACCACAACCGCCCAATGGCTGGATCGTCGATCTTGCCGACGAGGGCGTCGACTTCCATGTAGGCGGCGTCGGCCTCTTTCTGTTTGGCGGCGCGCTTGTCGCTGGCGTCGGCTGTGCCGCCCAGCACCAGCGCCGATAGGCCGCGATGCTGCTGGGTGAACTGGATCACGCGCAGCATGCTTGCCACGCCCGGCATGCCTGCCTGCTCGGACGAATAGGCCGCCAGCGCCTTGCCCGCTTCCTTGATGTACAGGTAGGTCGGGATGCCCGCCACCATGATCCCGATGACGCTCAGGATCAGATACGTGTGCCACACCTTGAGCTTGCCGAGTATCGATTGCGCGGACATGATAATCCTTTCAATAAGGTCAATCAGGATTGCATCTTGAATGTTGCTCTACGCAATCAATGGATCCATCATAGCTTTATCGATCTTAATATGCATCAAAAGTAAGGGTGTACGCGACAAACCTTGGCACAAAAAAGACATCTCATGTTGAATACTTAACAGACGAACCGGCGCGGCTAGCCTACATTGAGGGACGGACACTGCCTCCACGCGGAAAGCAGGAGTTCGTCTTCTCATTTTTATAGGACACCATCATGCGCTTGGACATCTACCGCAGGGCCGAACACGACGGCAAGTACTCCTACCTGGCCGTTCCGCAAGACCGTAATATTCCGAATGAGGCCACCAATACGGACTGGGAAGTGGAGGCCAGGGCCTTCGAGATCGCCGACGAAGCCGACCAGCTGCCCGACTACGATATCGAACGGCTCAACGAGCAGATCGCCGAAAAAGGCTATGCGGTGACCGCGCTGCATTAATTGTCGACCTAACCATCCCTGCTGGTGGCGCGCGCGATCCACGCGGGCTGCGAGCGCCAGCAATCTTTTCCATTTTTGAAAAAATTCCGGAGAGTCAAACCCCGGAGGTGCTGCCATGGCCGCGACGAGCGTGTCGCTGTCAATGAACAGGACGGAACCGGGCAGGGTGCCCGATTCGAAGGGAACAGTCAGTGGCGGGGCAACACTGCGCCCCCCGCCGTATGAGCAATACTTCAGGGAACGCAAGGACGGCGCGAGCCGTCCCTGGCCTTCGTCAGCCCCTTATGCGCCTGTCAGGCCGCTCGCCAGCTGCGGCGTGCCGTCATCGGGCAGCGTCATGCCGACCAGCTGCACGGGCGTTGGCGCCACGCCAGCCGCGCCTTCGGCCTGGTTGAAACCGACACCCTTGGCATCGACAAAGTTCGCCTGCGTCAGTGCGCTGTGCCAGTTCACGGTGGCCAGGTCGATCCGGCCCTCCAATGTCGCTTTGCCATTGTCCGCGCCCGCCAGGTCCTCGATCGAGTAGATCATCGCGGCATTGGTGGTGCCGTCGACCACTGCCACCACGTGGGTCATGGTTTCGGCGTTGTAGCCGTTGAAGAGGGCGCTGATCTTGGTCAGCGTGTCGTTGGTCGTGCCTGCCGCGACGATGGTGATCGACTTGTCGGTCGCCAGGTCGGCCGTGAGCGTCCTGCCGCCCAGGGCCGTGAAGTCGAGGTGATCGATGCCGGTGCCCGCCGCGTTGAAGCGGACGATGGTGTCGTTGCCGAAGTTCTTGTCGAAAACCACAGTATCGTTGCTCGACGCCGCTTTGGTCACCCCCGCGGCCGTTCCAAGGATCACCACATCGTTGCCCATGCCCGGCAGGATCAGGTTGTCGCTGGCCGCGATACTGTTCGCACCGGTGAGGCTGTGCACAGCGCCGTGATCGACCGCCATCGCGCTCGCGTAGTCGCCGTTCGCATTGAATGCGGCCAGCGAGGTGTGGATCACGTTGAGCAAGCTGTCGATCGATACCGCGCCGCCGGTCAGCCCGTAGGCCGCGGACCAGGCGCTCACCTGCGCCTCGGTCAGGCTGGCGGGGTCCAGCGTTTGCAGCGATATGTTCAGGTCGGCGGGGCTCATGACGCCGTCGAGCAGCGCCTGCACCATCAGCGCGCTGCCGGGACCGTCGTTGGCGCGGAGCAGTTGGCTCAGCACCGGGTCATCATTGATGGCATGCTTGATGGCCTCGTTGATATCCTTGTCGGTCGGCATGGTCATCGTCAACTTGGTTCCCACCGTCACCGTGCTGCTGATGCCCTGGAAGGTCACGTTGACCTTGGTGCCGGCCAGCTTGTAGGTATCGAGTGCATCGCTTTTCAGCGCGCCGTACTCGCGCGCCGGCGCCAGCAAGCCAATCTGGTCGGCGGTGTTGAAGACCCACTGCGCCCCGATGTAGGCGGTCGACGTCGCGGTGGGCTTGGCTTCGGTCGACAGGGTGACTTCCTGCAAACCCGAATTCTCGGCGTAGATGGCATCGTTGCCATTGCCGCCGTCGAGCACGGCATCGCCCGCACCGGGCTTGCGCAGCGTATCGTTGCCTTCGCCACCGCTCAGGGTAATATTGTTGTTCAAGTCCTGGTTGGCCATCCAGGCATTGTTCCCTTGCACGGAAGGCAGGATACGCAAGGTGATCTGGTCGTCCCCGAAGCCGCCGGCCATCTTGAAGCGGAAATCCGTCACGCCGGCCGCGCGGGTGCCGTGCTTGGCAGCCATGTTCGACGTGACGTCCAGCATGAGATTGTCGTTGTTGTTGCCGCCGAGGTAGATGAAGTCGACGCTCTCGGTGAGCGCACCGGTCTGGCTGCCGGGCTGGCCGATGTACTTGGCCACTGCCAGGTCGCCGACCACGGCTTCGATATCGACCCTGCCTTTCATGGCGCCGGCGTTGACCTGGCGTACATCGTGGAAACCGTAGGTGTCGCCGTGCTGGGAACCGCTGCGCTCGCTGACCAGGCCGGGAAAGGACTGGTCGGCGCTGTCGGTGCTGCCGCGCACTGCCACGTCGCCCTTGACGATGCCGTTGACCAGATTGACCGATTCGAGCTTGTTATAGGTCGAATTGATGGTTTGCAGGCGGCTGGAGTTTTCCACGGTGATATTGAAAGCCTCCACGCCGGGCTGGGCGAGCGTGGCGGTCGCTTTGGCGCCGATGACCAGGTCGCCGCCGGTGCCCCCGCGGCCGACACCATCGAGAACGACGGTGCTGGTAATGAGCGCGCGCCCCGCCGCGGCCGGTCCGATCGGCATCGCCTTGTGGATGGATTCATCAATGGGGATGCCCGGTGACAGCCAGCCCGAGGAGTTGTCGGTGGTCATGGTGCCGGTGCCCGGATTGGTGATCACGATTTCCGTCCCGCTGAGCAGGTGACCTGACTGCGTGTCGTATGCATCGAACTTGCCGCCCAGGGTCGCCACCAGCTTTTCCAGGCCCGGCGTGACGGCGAGCTGTGCCCGGATCGCGGCGAGCAGCTCGGGATAGGTCTGGGCCTGGTCGATCGCGGGCGAACGGACCTGCGTCGGCTTGCCGTTGAACAAAAACACAAAGCCGTCGTATGGGTTTCCTTTCAAGGGCGCGCCGTCGGTGTCGGCCGAGCGGGTATCCATCAGCTGCAGGCGCAACGTGTGCCCGCCGACGGTCGGATTGAGCGCGCGCAGGGCGGCCGTGTCGAAGTACACGCCGAAGTCGACATTGCCGGCATCGGTGCCGACCATGGCGACGGTGACGTTTTCCGGCAGCTGCGAACTGGCGATGCCGGCGCGGTCGATGACCAGGTCTCCGCGGCTGTGATTGCTTTCCCAGCGGGTGACACCCTTCATCAGCGCGCCGTTGATCTCGATCGGCGCGGTCGTGCTGATGCTGCCGTCGGCGCGCACGACAATGTTCTCGACGCCCTGGGTTTCCAGCGTCAGCGCGCTCGCCTGGAACACGCCGACATTGGCGCGCAGCGTGTCGACGCCGTCGCCGGCGCTAATGCGGTCGCCCGACTGCAAGGTGTTGCTGCTGCCTGCAATGTTGGCAACGAACAGGTTGGCGCCGCTGACGCCGGCGACGCTGTCGGCACCGGTGGTCAGCGCGATCGCCTTGGTCATCTGCGCGAGCGTGCCGACGACACCTGCCTGGTACGTCCCCGGGTCGGTGCTCGCGCTGACGCCGGCGAGCACGTCGCGCCCTAGCTGGGCGGCGACGGCGCCGTGGTAGGCGCCCACTTCCGCCACGGTGTCGAGGGCGTTCGTGAAATTGGTGGCGACGGCGACTTTCTTGGCGATCAGCGCGGCATCGGCGCCATTGGCGACGATGGCGCCGGTCAGGATCGAGTGGGCGGCGGCGGCGAGGGTCAGCGAGCCGGTATCGATCGCATTGGTCCAGAATGCGAGGCCGCTCTCAGCCGGCGCGCGGCCGAACAGGTAGTGGAAGACTGCGGTCACGAAGTGTGCGGTGACGAGGCCGGCCGCGCCGGTGCCGTACAGGACTGTCGACTCTGCGCTTTTGCCGAAACTGTCCATCAGCGCGCGAACGCTTGTGTTCGATGAATAGGCGGCATCGAGGTCGGAGGTCGTGGTCGGCGCGCCGGCCGCGGCCAGCGCCGCGGTCATGCTCTGGAGCCCGGCGCTGTCGGCGGGGCGGCCAAAATAGGAAATATAGAGTTCTTGCGCTACTTTCGTGTATGCACTTGCCGTGGCCATGGTCGTTCCTTGAAAGAATGATGGGATGCAGGAGCAGCGCGCCAACGGAACGTGCGGGCGAGGCTGGCCTGGCGAATATCTCTATATTGCCACATCGAAATTGCAAAACGGGGTGATTTTATTGTAAATATTTCTTTTTGTGCCCGGCTGGCGTCGCGCTCGCCGGTTTCAATACCTGGACAGCAGGGCCGAGGCACTGGCCTGGTCCGGGTGGGCCAGCAGAATTTCCCGGCAGGCGAGGCGCAGGTGCTCGTTGCCGGACGCCAGCCAGCCGGCGTGTGCAATGTCGGCCGGGTCGAGCTTTTTCGCCGCCTCGACCACGGCGGCGCGCAGCTCTGCCGCCGCACCGTTGCCGATCAGCGTGGCCAGGGATGGCAAGACGGCACGCAAGACCTCAGCGGACAGGACGGCGACGACGCGCGGCAGGCTGTCATCCCTCCCGCTCAGCAAGAGCGCTGGTTCGTCGGCGAGGATGATGTTCAGGGGTTCGCTGAGCGGGTCGAGGCCATGGCGTGCGCACATGATCAGCGCGAATAGCTCAGGCAGCAACTGCGGATACTGTTGCCGCCATATCAGGCTGGCCAGCCCGCCGTCGAGACGTACGGTTCGTTTGCGTAAATTGCCGGCGAAGCTGGCTTCGTCGTGGCGGATGATGCCATCGACGGCGTCGAAGAAATAGTCCTGGTCGTCGCCGGCGCTGTACGGCATCGCCGACAGCAGCGTCTGCGTCATTTTCCAGCGCAGTTGCGGGGTGACGTGAGGCCAGCGCCGCATGATCAATGCCGGATCTGCCACCCGGTCGTGATAGCCGTCCAGGTAGCCCGGGTGCTGGCGAAAGAAGTCATGCCACGCCAGCCAGCGCTGGCGCGCGCTGTACTGCTTGCTGCGTTGTCTGTAGGCCCATATGGCTTGGCGGAAGACATGCTCTGTCTTGCCCGCAACAGCGATCAGATCGGACGGGTCGTCGAGGCACTCAAGCAGGGGCAGCAAGCTCCAGTGCCCATTGTCATCATCCTCGAGCCCCGCCTCCCGAAGCAATGCAAGATGGGCGTCGACCATGGCCACTACCTCGGCGCGCGCAATGCCCGGATAGGGCAGGCGCAAGGTGACGCAGCTCAGCATGAACTCGCGCGCCGCAGCGAGCGCAAGCGGGTCCGTTCCGGCGCTGGCCATACGCTGCCGGCCCATCGCATGCATTTCCTCCGAAAAAGCGGCGTCGCGATACACAAGGTCGTCAGCGCCGCCCCACAAGACACCCCGCTTTCCCGTCATACGCGCGAACCTGCGCCACACGCTGGCGTCCTGCCGCCAGATGCAGGATGCGGTTCGGACAAGTCCCACGATCCGCAATGTGCCGACATCGCATTCGGCGATGAAGTCGATGACTTCCTGCGCACGCCCGTTCTGAAAACGCTCGGCGATTTCACGGGCGAGGTCCTTGTGGCCGCCGGTATGGATGCCGATCTCCAGCAGGGGTGTTGCGGATAGTTCGACGTGGTTCAACATACATTCTGTTTTTTAGCGGGGAATGCGCGACTTTTCCAGCGACCGCGGATGCGGCCGCCAGGTCGCCCATTCCGCGTTTCAAGTCGGGTGAGGCTTTCCGGGCAAACGGGAAGCCGGGCACTCCCCGTTTGCCTGCTTATTTCACTGCCGGCAGGATGTAGCGGTTGAGTAAGCTGAACGGAAATTCCGCCTTCTTCAAATTGTAGTTTTCGCCCGTGAAGACGGCGACGATATCGAGCGCGGGGACGATCATGATGTACTGGCCGCCATTGCCGTCGGCGAAAATGACGTCGTAGGAAACGTCTTTCATGGTTTCGACGCTGCGCCACCAGAAATAGCCGTAGCCGTTGCGGTTGGGCAGCGAGGTGAATTGCGTATGCTGGCGCGTCGATTCCGCCATCCATGCCGCCGAGACCAGCTGTTTTCCATTCCATTGCCCCTTTTGCAAGGCCAATTGGCCGAGCTTGACCATGTCGCGCGGGCGCATGTGGATGTGGCCGCCGGTATCGGTCTGGTTCCGGTTATCGAACTCGGCCCACCTGGCGCTCTGGATGTTCAGCGGGCCGAACAGGAATTCGTTGGCAAACGCCGGAATCGGCTTCTTGCTGGCCACGGCGATCACCCGCCCCAGCGCCATGGGATTGCCGGTGCAGTAGCGCGTCACGTGGCCGGGTGCGTTGGGCGCCTGCAGGTTGACGTAGAACTTGACCCAGTCGGTCTGCTGATACATGTTTTCTTCGTTGCCCGGCGAGCTGCGGGTCCAGTCGTCGCAGTCGAGGCCGCTGCGCATGGTCAGCATGTCTTCCAGCTTGAGGCCCAGACGGTAGGCTGGCGCGTTCGGATACAGCGGGTTCAGGTAGCTGCTCAGGGTATCGCCCACGCCGCCGACCAGGCGCTGGTCGATCGCCACGCCCACCAACAGCGACGTGATGCTCTTGGTCGCCGAGCGCAGGTCGTGCAGGGTGTCCTTGTCGTAACCGTTCCAGTATTGTTCGAGCACGGGCTTGCCGCGACGCGTCACCAGCATGCTGGAGATGCCATGGGTGCTGGCATCGGACAGCGAGGCGACGCCATCGGCCAGCATGGCCGCATCCATGCCGACCTCGGCCGCGGGAACGAGCGTCCAGTTATCCGACGGGTTGGGGGCCACGCGGACCTTGGTGTCCGGGCTGTTGCCGGTGGTGTTGTTGCCACCGCCGCCGTTGCCGCCACCCCCGCAGCCGCTCAGGGCGATGGTGAAGGCAAGGATGCAGGCGAGGGCGGAGGTGTCGCGCTTGGCCGGGCGGGACGGTAAAAGGAGGGGCTGGGTGTCGTTCAAAGTGTCTCCACGTAATTGTTATTGTATTTACATTTGTCGCACATGGATTACAACATATGTTGGCACTTGTCAGGAAAACATATTTTTTCTTAAGAAATAGTGATTACGGCGTGTTGACGGCCAGCAGTCCGGACGCTATGTCGACCGCAAGTAGGCATCGCTTCGCGTGTGTCGGGTCGCCCCGGTGTTGCGGTGCGGCGCACATGCCAGCACCGAGGGCGGGCAATTGGATTTGCTGCTGATTTGGAGCTTAACCGTTTGTCGATAACGTATACTGACTGTGGTTGTATCCCGAAGAACAAGGCTCCAGTCTTCCGGGGGCGCACGGCGCTTTCGCCGCAGGGATATCTCCGAGGCTTGTTTGGCACCGGACCATTTTAAAAATTCGCTTAAGGAAATGTCGTGGAGATCGTGTCCCCCGCCAAAAAAGTTCGCAAGGAGCGCCATGTCGTCCGTTTTTACGATGAGGACGAATCGTTGCTCGAGGAAGTTGCCGATTTTCTCGACGTTGCATTACGTTCGGGAGGCACCTCCATCGTTATCGCCACCGCGGAACACATTCAGACCCTGCGTCGTCATCTGGGCGGTCTTGGTACCCAGGCCGATCAGGCGCCCTGGTTTACCGGCGAGTTGATTGCCTTTGAAGCGGAGGTGCTTCTGGCCCAGTTCATGATCAACGACTGGCCCGATGAGCAGCGCTTCAATGAGATTGTCGGCAATATCGTTCGTGAAGCTTGCCGCGGTGGCCGGCCAGTGCATGCGTTCGGCGAAATGGTGGCCATTCTCTGCGACCACGGTTTCTACGATGCGGCTATCCGCCTTGAGCAACTATGGAACGGCTTGCACGACGCGGGTCATGTCTTTTCCCTGTTTTGTGCTTATCCCTGGAGCGCGTTCTCGTCAGCGGACCTGCTGACCAAATTCCAGCAGGTGTGTCGCCAGCACGACCACGCGTGCTCCCATAGCGCTGTGCCTGCGAGGTCGGCGCTGGTCGACCTTCCCATGCGTGTGGTCGAACTGGAGCAGCAGAATAGGGTGCTTCAGGGGGAATTGGAACGTGCCAGCGAAGCGACACGGACCCTGCGCCATCGGGAACAGGAATTGGCCGATTTTGTCAACAATGCGGCGGAAGGGATTCACCGCGTCGGGAGCGACGGCACAATTCTTTGGGCGAATAAGGCCGAGCTGGCAATGCTGGGTTATCGTTGGGAAGAATATGTCGGGCACCACATCGCGCAGTTTCACGTCGATCAGCCTGTGATTGAAAGCATTCTGGTGCGGCTGCGCAATGGCGATATTGTTTACGATCAGCCGGCACGGCTGCGCTGCAAGGACGGTTCCGTCATACATGTAGTCATTCATTCGAACGCCTGCTTTGAAGACAACAAGTTGCGCTACACGCGTTGCTTCACGCGCGATGCGACCGATCGGCTTCGCCTCGAGCAAGCCCATCGCGAGCGAGAGGCATTACTGACCGAGCTGACGCACATGAATCAGGCCAAAGATGAGTTCCTGGCCATGTTGGCACACGAATTGCGCAATCCGCTGGCCCCGATTTCGGCGGCAGCTCAGGCGCTCACCTTGATGGCCTCTGATCCGGAACGCGTCAAGCAGACCGCTGCCATCGTTGCGCGCCAAGCCGGACATTTGGCCGCGCTGCTCGACGACCTGCTCGATGTGGCGCGGGTCACGCGCGGACTGATCGAGTTGGATCGGGAGCGGATCGACCTGCGCGCTGTTGTGACGGCCGCCATCGAGCAGGTAGCGCCCTTGGTCAGCTCTCTCTCGCACCGCGTTGCCGTGGAGATGTCCGATATGCCGGCGTGGATCCGGGGCGACTACAAGCGTCTCGTTCAGGTGATGGCCAATATCCTGACCAATGCGGCGAAATACACGCCGGCAGGCGGTCGGCTGGACATCCGACTGACGAGCAACGCGCACGAGGTGGAGTTGACGGTTTCCGATAACGGGATTGGCATGTCCACTGACCTGGTTGACAAGGCCTTTCAACTCTTCGTTCAGGGGGAGCGTTCGTCGAATCGTTCGCAGGGCGGCTTGGGTGTGGGCTTGGCCCTTGTCAGAAGCCTGGTGCACGCCCATGGCGGTACGATCTGCGCCCGAAGCCCCGGTGTGGGCCAGGGAAGTACGTTTACGTTGCGCCTGCCGCTTCTCCATCACACTGACGTGCCGGCTGTTGAACCGGCTTGCGACGATGCGGCGCCGCCGTCACCTTTGTGCTTGGGTGTGCTGATCGTTGACGACAACATTGACGCCGCAAAAATGCTGGAAATGTTGCTGGAAATCGCCGGCCATCGTGTGACGCTTGCCCATACCGCAGCAGATGGCATTTGCAAGGCGCTGGAGCTGGCTCCAGACGTATGCCTGTTGGACATCGGCCTGCCGGACATGGACGGCAGGGATCTCGCTGGCCGCCTCAGGACCATGCCGGTGTTGGCGCGTTCACAGTTGATTGCCGTGTCCGGGTATGGCCAGCCGCATGACAGGCAGCGCTCAATCGATGCCGGATTCGACGATCACCTGGTCAAACCCGTGAAAACGGACGAGTTGCTGGCCTTGCTGGCTCATGGGCGCGCGTGATTCATCCTGCCAGCAGATTACCGCAGGACTGACGGAGTATCGCAAACCCGGGGGGCCGCGGGCTGCTTCGACTGCTGGCGCCAGCAGCTATGCCGTGAGGGCAAAAACGACGATAATGTCGACTCACTCAATTTGAACACTATTTTAGAATTCCCCAATGGAAATTAAGGTCAACTTTCTCGATAAGCTTCGTCTGGAAGCCAAGTTCGATGATTTCACAGTGGTCGCCGACCAGCCTGTGCGCTACAAGGGCGATGGCTCCGCGCCTGGTCCGTTCGATTACTTCCTGGCCTCATCGGCTTTGTGCGCGGCTTACTTCGTGAAGTTGTATTGCGTAACGCGCAATATTCCTACCGATAATATCCGCCTGTCGCAGAACAATATCGTCGATCCGGAAAACCGTTATCAGCAAATCTTCAAGATCGATGTCGAGTTGCCGGCGGATATCTCTGATAAAGACCGCCAGGGTATTCTTCGCTCCATCGAACGTTGTACGGTGAAAAAAGTGGTACAAGCCGGGCCCGAGTTCGTGATCAACGAGGTGGAGAATCTGGACGCCGATGCCCAGGCGTTGCTGACCTTGAAACCAGCGTCCGAGGCGAGCACTTATATCGAGGGCAAGGATCTGCCACTGGAGCAAACCATCGCCAATATGTCCGGCGTGCTGGCGGGTTTGGGCATAAAGATTGAAATCGCTTCATGGCGCAATATCGTTCCCAATGTGTGGTCGCTGCATATCCGCGATGCGCACTCGCCGATGTGTTTTACCAATGGCAAGGGATCGACCAAGGAAAGCGCACTGGCGTCGGCCTTGGGCGAGTTTATCGAGCGACTCAATTTCAATCATTTCTATGGCGGCACGTTCTGGGGCGAAGACATCGCCAACGCGGCGTTCGTGCATTACCCCGACGAGCGCTGGTTCAAGCCCGGCCGCAAGGATGCGCTGCCGGCTGGCATTCTTGACGAGTACTGTCTGCAAATTTACAATCCCGATGGCGAGCTGCGTGGCTCGCATCTGGTCGACACCAACTCCGGCAATGTGGAGCGCGGTATCTGTTCGCTGCCGTACGTGCGCAAGTCGGATGGCAAGGTGGTCTATTTTCCGTCCAACCTGATCGAAAACCTGTACGTCAGCAATGGCATGAGCGCCGGGAATACGCTGGCCGAAGCGCAGGTGCAATGCCTGTCGGAGATTTTCGAAAGGGCGGTCAAACGCGACATCCTGGAAGGGGAAATCGCCTTGCCCGATGTGCCGCACGAGGTGCTGGCGAAGTACCCTGGCATTCTGGCCGGCATTGAGGCATTGGAAGAGCAGGGCTTTCCAGTGCTGGTGAAGGATGCGTCGCTGGGCGGGGCGTACCCGGTGATGTGCGTCACCTTGATGAACCCGCGCACGGGCGGTGTGTTTGCCTCGTTCGGAGCGCATCCAAGCTTCGAGGTGGCGCTGGAACGCAGTCTTACGGAATTGCTGCAGGGTCGCAGTTTTGAAGGTTTGAACGATTTACCTCGCCCCACCTTTGTCAGTAACGCCGTCACCGAGCCCAATAATTTCGTTGAACACTTCATCGATTCCAGCGGTATCGTGTCGTGGCGCTTTTTCAGTGCCAAGGCCGATCATGGTTTTGTTGAGTGGGATTTTTGCAGCCCGGGTCAGAACGCCAATGCCGAGGAGGCCGCGACCTTGTTCGGCATTCTCGAAGGCATGGGAAAAGAAGTGTACATGGCAGTGTACGAGAATCTAGGCGCCGCAGCCTGCCGCATTCTGGTGCCGGGTTATTCGGAAGTTTATCCGGTGGAAGATTTGATCTGGGATAACACGAACAAGGCGCTGCTGTTCCGCTCCGATATCTTGAACCTGCATTGCCTGGACGATGCCAGCCTCGAAGCACTACTCGAGCGTTTGGACAACAGCGAGCTGGACGAATACGCCGATATCGCCACCTTGATCGGGATCGAATTTGACGAAAATACGGTTTGGGGACAGCTGACAACGCTGGAGCTGAAGCTGCTGATCCATCTCGCCTTACAGCAATTTGAGGAGACGAAAGAGCTGGTGGAAGCCTTCCTGCAGTACAACGACAACACGGTCGAACGGGGATTGTTTTACCAAGCCTTGGATGCCGTGCTGGAGGTGCAGCTCGATGACGAGCTGGAGCTGGCCGATTACGAAGTCAATTTCCGCCGGATGTTTGGCGACCCTCGTATGGACGCTGTCATCGGGTCGGTGGACGGTAGTGTGCGTTTCTTCGGTTTAACGCCGACGAGCATGAAACTGGAAGGGCTCGATAAGCACGAACGTTTGATCGACAGCTACAGGAAAGTGCACACCGCGCGGGCCAATGCTGCGGCTAAATCGTAAAGATTCTTGGTAACGCCGTATTTTCCGTCAGGCGCAAACGAGGCGGGCGAGGGCGGATAGGGCGGGGCGGCCATGCGTACGTTCAAGCTGGCTGTGCCCCGGGAAATTCTTATGTTGGCCAGGCCTTGGGGGCGGAATGATAGCCGGCTGGTCAACTCATCCAAGAAAGAGCAATCCATTTCATCTGGTCAAGGATGTCGGGAATCTTTACATATAGTTCATCGAATTTGCCAAGCGCCGATGCAGGTCATTGAATACGTTAATGATTTTCGATAGGCATGGATATTGCTAAATATCAAATGCAAATTGATCAACCTTGACAAAGAATTCATATGAAACGCTTATTGCTCGCAACATTGCTGTCGGTCGCAGGACTGAACGCCAACGCCATCGTCTTGACATTCGACGACATCAACGAACTTTACCCCGGCCTCGAACACGAGCCCATTCCAACCCCATACCACGGCTTCCAGTTTAACGATCCCTCGCACTGGATCAACACCGTCGATTCGCCCTATAACTATGGCGCGCACAGCGGTAAATTCACCCTGTTCAACCTCTTCGGCGGCCCGATCGCCGTCATGATGCAGGACCGTTCGGATTTCACACTTGGGGGCCTGTGGGCGCAAACCTGGGACAAACAGGCCGACCGTACAGGCTTCATTCGCGGCTACCAGGACGAGGTGCTGGTATTTTCGTCACGCGTCGACCTGACCTCGAGCTTCAGGTATTTTTCCGGCTACACCGGCAAGCTTGATTCGCTGGTACTGGACTTTGGCGACCACTTCCTGGTTGACGACCTGGAGCTGACCGGTCCATCCGTCGCCGCCATTCCGGAACCCGGTTCGCTGGCCTTGCTGGGCCTGGGCCTGGCCGGTTTTGCCGCCGCGCGTGGCCGCCGCCGCGTCAGGCAAGCATGACCGTGAATGGCTGTGACGTTCGGCGACCTCCTTCATGAAGGCGCAAACCATGCTCAAACCGTCAGTACCCACGGGCCTGACGACCGGGTAAAGGAGAGTAACTGGACATGACAAAATTTCTCATTTCGTTCCCTGCGAGTGCGATGGATGTTCCTGCCGAGGACATGGCAGCCGTCAGCGAGGCGTCGCGGGCCGTGATCCGCGAGGCCAAGGCTGCCGGGGTCTACGTGTTTGGTGGCGGCATCAACGCCGGGATCGGGTCCCGGTTGGTTGCACCGGACGGTAGCAGCACAAGCGAGACCTACCGCCAGACTCGCGAGTTCGATGGGGGCTTTTGTGTGCTTGAGCTCCCGTCAAGGGACGTTGCCGTTCAATGGGCGGCCAGGCTCGCCACGGCTTGCCGCTGTGCACAAGAGCTGCGCGAGTTCCACTATGACCCTGAAAGCTGACCATTTTTAGTTATAGGCCAGAATTGGCGCGCAGCGCAGCATTGGGTGACGGCCGTTTGCATGCCTTCTCATCACGTTAGGCGATCAACATGTCGACTGCGGCATGGGCGGCGATGGGAGATTTACGCTCCGCTCAGCAACTTGGGCCTCACGGCACCGATGATTGGATCGGTCCGGCTGGGTTTGCCAGTTTCGACATGGCCAGCGAGCCGGCGCAGCCATTGCGCATCGGCGTCGCTGGCTACGCTCAGGTCATACCATCCATGACTGGCGCCGAGCACGCAATCGACCGCCGTCGCCTGGCCGGCCGCCACTGTGAAGCTGCGCGCCGCGGTGCCGTAGGCATTGTCGGTCAGCGTGAACATGCAGGCGCACGCGCCGTCCAGGTTCGACAAGGTCAGTTTGACGTTGCCGTTGACCGTATCGCAGGCCGCTTGCACTTCGGGCTTGGCGGAGTTGACGGTGACTGCCGCCAAGCTGCCCCTGAAGTCGCGCAGGAAGCCGTTCGGGCCGTTTACGCTCAGTTCATAGCGGTCCGTTGGCCAGCTCCAGGCGTCCTGATCGATCCGCTTGCCCGCTTCGACCGTGTAATACCAAGGTCCGCCTGCGCGTTCGCGCGAATACGCGATGAACGCCACGCCCGCGCTGCCGGTGTTGTCAAACGCGAGCACAAGCTGCTTGTTGCTGCTCACGCGCGCCTGTACCTCCACCGCATAAGGCAAGGCGCAGGCATGGCGTGCGCCGCTCGCCGCCGGATACGGCTCCTGCCTGGGCAGCACTTGTACTTTAGGCGGCCTTGGTGTTGGCTTGCCAGTCACCAATTTATATGTACTGGACTTGGGAAGCGAGGAGGGCCAATTGCTGTCTGGGGATGCGAACTCGAAGGCCGAGCTCAGGTCGCCGCACACCGCGCGGCGCCACGGCGAGATCAGCTCGCAGCTGACGGCGGCGCGCTCCTTACCCAGCCCAGCCACCAGCCACTCTTCCAGGAATCGGATCTGCGAGGTATGGTCGAATAGTTGGGAGCACACCCGTCCGCCCTTGCTCCACGGAGAAATCACGAGCATCGGCACACGCGGGCCGAGCCCGACCGGCACCGTATTGTAGGTCTCGAAAGCGCCGACGTCGGCCAGCGTGGTCCTGCCCATGGCCGGCTGGAGCGGCGCCAGGTCGGATGGCACGTGGTCAAAAAAGCCGTCGTTCTCATCGTACATCAGCAGGAACACTGTCTTCGACCAGACTGCGGGATTGGCCACCAGCGCCGCCAGCAAGCGCGCGGTTAAGTTCTCGCCAGCATTGGGCGAGTTCGGCGAATGTTCGGTAAACTCGTTCGGCGCGACAATCCACGCCACTTGCGGCAGGCGATTGTTGAGCACGTCGTCGGCGAAGCAGTTGAGCAGCCAGTCGCCTTTGGTGCCGACGCGGTTGGCCTGGGTCGAGCCCGGCGCGATCATGCGCCCCTTTTGGTACAAGGCCGACGTCGGGGACAAGCGGCTGCCGTCGGCATTGACACGGAAATTGCGGAAATAGGCAAGGTAGTTGTCGCCGTAGTTATCCCATTCCTGGTACACCTTCCAGCTGACATTGTTCGACTCCAGCACCTCGGCATAGGTGCGCCAGTTGGGCGCGCCACTGGTTACGCTGGCCGAGACATTGTCCAGCGCGGGGTCGTTGTTGTAAAAACCGGCCTTATCGATGTTGTAGAGACTGCCCATGCTGTCCATCCAGCCCTGGTTACTGCCGGTCAGCGAGTACAGGCGGTTCGGATCGGTGGCGCCAAAAACCGAGCAATGGTAGGCGTCGCAGATGGTGAAGGCGTCGGCCAGCGCGTAATAGAAGGGCAGGTCGCCGCGGTCGAAATAGCCCATCGACTGGGCGGTTTTTTGTTTGACCCAGGCATCCCAGCCTTGCCAGGCCACTTGCGAGCCCTTCCAGTGGTGGTCGGTGCCGAGCGATAGCGCACTGGTGTTCCGGGTGTCTAAGTGGAATGGCAACACGTAGCCGCCGCTCGCATCGGGCTGGTACCACACTGGTTTGCCGCTCGGTAGCGTAATTGCACGCGGATCGTCAAATCCGCGCACCCCCGCCAGGCTGCCGAAATAGTGGTCAAAGGCGCGATTTTCCTGCATGAAGATCACCACATGCTCCACGTCGGCAATCGTTCCCTTGACCTTGTTGGCCGGTATGGCCAACGCGTCGCGTATCAGCCCGGGAAAAGCCGCGCCCGCCAAGGTGGCGCCGGCCGAGGCCCCTGCAAACCTCAAGAATTTCCGTCTTCCTTCGTGGTTCATCGTTTTTTATCCTTTCGGCTAACGGTGAGGTTCGGAAATACTCGACGTGTTTACTACTACCCGTTCTTGGACCTTGCCAGCATCAGCCAGGAGCCGTCAAGGCCAGTCCGGCCGATTTATGCATATTGCATAAAGAATTGTGCACAAAGGCGCTTTAAATAGATGGTAAAATGACAATTATTGAAATGGGTCCCTCACACCGAAAGCGACACGCCGATGATCAAGAGCACCGAGGATCTGCGGCGCTGGTTCCTGCAGAGCGGGGTGGCCTCTCCATTGGACCTCTGCATTGGTCCATTGCCACGTTCGAAAGCCGCTTTGGGACGCTGGCCTAGCGGCCATGCCGAACATGTGGTCCGTTCCATGAGTCCGCATCCTGGGAGTTATCGGCTTTCCCTCATGCTTTCTCCTATGGAGGCACGGATCTGGGCCGGCAACAAGCCGGTCTGGGGTGGCATGATCGCTGCGAACCGTTTTCGGATTTCCCCGCCTGGTGAAGGTGGCCAGTGGACCCAGATGAGCGCTTGCGACATCGTCAATATCTTCATTCCGGTCGATTTGGTCGATCATCTCGGCGGCCTGCGCGATGACGCCACCAGCAATAAATTGGTGGCCAACGTGTTTGTGCAGGACCGGATCGTGCTCGACCTCGTGCATAAAATGCTCAATACCGCAGCGATGGCGGGACAGCTTGCGCAAGAGGCGTGCGACGGCTTGATCACTGTCCTTGTGTGTTATTTGCTTGAGCACTATTCCCAGCCAAACAGCTTGCCCGAGAGGAGCGGCCTCGGCGGCAGCAGGCTGCGCAGCGTGCTTCGGCACATTGCGCAAAGTTCGGCCGAGCCGGTATCGAATGCCGAACTTGCCGCACTGTGCGGCATGAGCGAGGCTCACTTTTCACGCGAGTTTCGGCGCGCGGTTGGACTGCCGCCACACCAATACATGATGAAGCTGCGCCTCGAACGGGCCTGCGCGGCGCTACTTGCGGAGCAAGCGCGCGTTCTGGATATCGCGCAGGAATGCGGCTTTACCAATGCCAGCCATTTCTCTCGTGCATTTTCCTCGCAGTACGGAATGTCGCCCACGATCTTCCGCCAACAACACCGAACCGCAACATGACCATTTAAATAATATTGCTTGGCCACGCTTCGCGTTACAGCAGCAGTTTTATGCAATATGAGCAGGATTGAAGGCGCGACGTTTCCAAAATGGAAACAAACTCCTTGTTCGAAAACAATAAACTCGAACGAGGACGACAATGAAACTACTCACATCTTTATCGCTCACCTTGGTGGCCCTGGCAAGCCTGACAGTCTCGGCACAGGCGCAAAATATCTCCCTGCGCGTGAGCGTCAGCGAAGGGCGAACCGGCGTCAATTTTGCGCCGATTCACGCCGAAGTGGGTGAGTTTGCGCTGACCCCGAGCCTGCCCGGCCACGCCCAAGGCCAACAGTGGCGCGTCGTCGCACGCAATGCCGCAGGTACGGTACTGCATGAAGTGGCGATCAAAAACACCCAACAAAGGCACATTGAAGTATTCAATCCGAAAACCGGCGCCATTGATATGTCGCGCCAGGTGAAGCAAGCTGACGGCGTTTTTGAGGTGTCCTTGCCGTTTAACGCGGAAATTGCCAGCGTCGACGTACTGGCGCCAGCGTCGACCAATGTGGGCATCCAGGCCGTTACCGCACCGCTGGCAAAATTCGACCGCGCGTCACTGGAAAAAAAGGTGGGCGCCAGCAAGATGATGCGCACCCAGAGCATGGCCGCCGCGGCGCCAGCGGCGAGCGTCACCACGGTCGTCAACACTGGCCCGTCCAACGCGCGCATGGACTATGTGTTCATCGGCGATGGCTATACCGCGGCCGAAATGAGCAAATGGCAAGCCGATGCGAAGAAAGTGATCGACGGCTTCATGGCCGATCCTTTGTTCGCCGCCAATCGCGCCAACATGAATGTGCGCCGCGTCGATATCGCGAGCAATCAATCCGGGGTCGACGAGATCGATAAAGGCATCTATCGCGACACCGCCATGGATGGCGAATTCTACTGCTATAACATCGAGCGCCTTCTGTGCGTCAACGAGACCAAGGTGTATAACATTGTCGGCTCGGTTCTTGCTCCGGACCAGCGCGACGTCATCGTCGTCATTTCCAACTCGACCCGCTACGGTGGTTCGGGCGGGGCGATCGCCACCGCGTCGATGAACAGCGCGTCGGTCGAAGTGGCGTTGCACGAAATCGGCCATACCGCATTTGCGCTGGCGGACGAGTACGAAGGCGGCACATGCGGCCTGAGTTCCGAGCCAACGGAAGGCAATGTGTCGATCAACCGCACGCGTAACGTCAAATGGGGCAGCAAGATCGCCGCCGCCACGCCGGTACCCACCACGGCCGGTAGCGTTGCGAACGGCACGGTAGGGGTTTTCCAAGGGGGGCGTTACTGCTCGAACGGTATCTACCGCCCAACCGAAAATTCACGTATGCGCACCCTCGGTTATCCTTGGCATGCAGTCAATGAAGGACTGGTGAAGACGGTGTTCGGCAAGTATACCGCCGTTACCCAAACCGGAACGCTGGGCAGTGGCGGCATCGCCTACGCGCCAAACACAAGCCCGGGTTACATTCAAGCGGGCAATGGCACCTACAACGTGCAGTTGACCGGACCGGCCGGCGCCGACTTCGATTTGTCCCTCTACAAATCGCTGAGCACCGGCTGGAGCAGGGTCGCGGTCAGCCGGGGCAACACATCCAGCGAATCGATCAACTATGTGGGAACCGCAGGCTATTACTACATAGAAGTGAAATCGTACTCGGGTTCCGGAAGCTACACCGTAAAATACTCCGTCCCGCCGAAGTGAAACTGGCGCACGCACGCTTGGTCCATGCCCGGATTCGGCATGGACTACATAGCGTGCCGGCGCGCGATCAGAGCTTGGCGCTGAGCGTCACAAACAGTTGGCGCGGCGCGCCCACCAGCAAGGTCTGGAAACTGCGGCCCGGGTCGGCGGCAAGGAAACCGTTGGTGCCGACCGTGCTGTAGTAGCGCTTATTGAGTACATTGGTCGCGCTGATCAGCAGTGTCACGTCCTTGAACGTGCCGAATGATGGCATCCGATAGCCCGCCGACAGGTTCAGCACCCAGTACGCAGGCACCAGCGCGTCGTTCAGGAAGGTGTAGTAGCGTTTGCTGGTGTGTTTGGCCAACGCGTGCGCGGACCAGGGGCCATCGCCGTACGAGAGCTCGGTATTGAACATGGTCTTCGGCGTATCGACCACCTGTTTGCCGTTCGCAGCGACCAGGGTCGCGCCGTCCAGATAGTCGGACTTGTAGGTCGAGTCGCTGTAGGTGAAGGCGTTGAACCACGTCCAGTACCGCGCCAGCGTCCACACCATGGCCGTTTCGACGCCGTTGGTGTCGACCTTGCCGACATTGAGAAAGCTGCTCGGGCAGCCGAGGATGCCGCTGCAGTTGGCTACCGTGGCAAGACGGTCCTTGAAGCGGATCGCGTAGACAGCGAGCGAGCCGGCGATGGCGCCCTGTTTGAAGCGGTAGCCAAGGTCGAGCGTGCTCGAGGTTTCCGGCTTGAGAACCGGCGCGCTCAGGTCGAACGCCGTCTGGTTCTGCGAAAACGGTCCGCCCGCGCCGGGATTGAAGGCGCGCATATTGTTGGACATCGAGGCGAAGACTTCCTGGTCCTTGTCGATATCGTATTGCAGGCCGAACTGTGGCAGCACGGACTTCGACGAGGTCAGCGAGCCGGCCGCACGGGTGCCGAGCGGCGAGACGGTAGCGATGGCCACCTTGGGTGATTTGAGGCCAAGATTGACTGTGAGCGCGCCGTCGCACAGCGTGATTGTGTCCTGCAGGTGGAACTGCCTTGTTTTGGTCGAAAAATCCTGGATGAAGCCGGTACTGATGGGATGATGCAGGAACCGGGCCGAGTTCTCGCTGCCGTCGGCCGCGTAGAAGTTGCGCGTCACCACATGATTGTTGCGCTCGATCCAGATGCCCGCGTCGACCGCATGCGCCCCCACATCCCACAGCAGATTGACAGCGACGCCGTTGCGGCTGATGCCATATTCCGAGGTGCGGATCGAGATCGGTTCGCGCGCCGACGTGGGAGAGTAGGGGGTGTACCAATGTCCCTGGCCCTGATGGGAGTGATGGTAAACGGTGCTCTTGAGCGCGACGGCGCCGCTTAGCCGGGCGTCGAGGGTGGACCCGCTCAGCGTGTCGCGGCGCAATCCGCGCCCCAGGTAATAGGCATCGTCCAGGGTGGTGACGCCGCCGCTATAGACGCCGTTGGCCGCGTTGACGGCGCGTTGCCAGTCCGGCGCATAGTTGTCCCAATCCCAGCCCAGGCGCGGCGTCATTTCGAGCGACATGTCCTGGTAGTCGGTTTCGAGGCGATCCGAGTAGTTGTAGAAGACGCTGAGCCGGTGCGCTCCGATACGGTGGACCAACTTGGTGTTGAACTGGTCCAGGTTTTGCGGACCATGGTCGCCCTTCCATTTGTGCGCGCGCTGGCGCATCAGGCTGGCATAGGCCTTGGTGCCGCTCGCCAACACGCCCGTGTCGAGGCGCGCGAAGCTGCGATAGGTATGGCTGCTGCCGATCGTCTGCGCGCCGCTCACGCCGACGGCCTCGTTCGGATCGGCGGAAAAGAACTGCACGGTGCCGCCGAGATTGCTGATCGATGCGGTGCCGACGGCGCCGGCGCCTTGCGACACCGTCACGCGCGCGATGTTCTCCGCCGTGATGGCGCGGCTGATATGGAGTCCGCTGCTATTGGCGTAAGCCATGTCCCCCAGCGGCACGCCGTCGAGCGTATAGCCGATCTGGTTTTGGGCGAAGCCACGCATGCTGAATGTGCTTGACCATTCGTATGTGCCAAAGGGATCGGCTGACTCGAAGTGCACGCCCGGGAGTTTTCCCAGTGTCTTGAGGGCATTGGTTCCCGGCAGGGTATTGGCCAGGTCGTCGCGCGTGATGTTTTGTACCTGGCGCGTCTGGCCGGCCCCGAAGATCGTGACGATCGGCCCGCTATCTTGCACTTGCTGCGCGCCGGCACATGTGGCCAGGCTCAGCAGTGCCGCCAACTGGGCTGCCTTGATAGGGAGTCGGTGTGACATGTGCATTTCCTTCCGTGAGGTGAAGGAGCGGGCCGGAGAAGGGCGGGCTTGCTCTTCACTATAGCCATATGCTTGATGCATGGCAACGGTAGCGCGTTGGGGTTGTGCGGGTACAACGGCGCCGATACAAACGTCGACCTGAAGGGCGGATTGACTAATCGGACTGAGAATGAAGGACGGCAGACGCAACACCTACACTACGGCCTAATATTCGCATAATCTATATTATGTTAAATAAATGAGTTGGGAAACGCCGTCGTCGACTCTTCTGTCCGAATAGCTCAGCAGGCCAATGCGCCTGTTCCAGATGACGTTTCAGTCCCAATCACGCCCGGGCTTGTTTCGGCCGCATCGATGCACGGAAGCTGCGCTGGCGGCTGCCGGCTGCCCGCTGCAACGCCACGCCAACCCCGGCGGGCCAGGATGCTGCCGGGTTTGCCAGTTGCGCTCACGAACGGGCTGCAAGTGCGCTCTGACCGTCCGATCACTACCGAGTCAAAATGGTCGCACGGTCGCCATTCCATCAGCGCTGGCATCAGCGTGGACATGCTCGAGAATCAAGCGCATCACACCGACCTGGTCCGCGCCAAACTTTGCTGCAAGGGTACGCTCGAACTGCACATGGAAGCGATGCGCCTCGGCCATTGCCGCCACGGCGCGCGGCGTCAATGCGAGGCGCTTGCTACGGCCGTCGCCGGGTTCCTCATGGCGTTCGACGTAGCCCTTGGCAACCATGTCATTAATTACCTTCAAAGCACCTTGTGCGGTAATACCCAGCGCCGACGCCACCTGTTTGAGGCTCTGAGGCTGGGCTTCCAACAGGCGAAATACGTACCCGAAGGACGATCCGAGATCGTCAAATCCCTTTTCCGCCAGACGCTTGTGCAACTGGATCTTGAACGTGCCGAAGGCCACGTTCAGCAGGATGCCGAAATCCGTCATCGCTTTTGTCGACATTCAATTCACCTAAGCTTATAATCTTAGGTGAATTATATAACAGGAGCCATCATGTCTTTCATTGCGAGCACCGAAGCGCCAACCTTTAAGCTGCATGGCGCCTCGTTCACCGGCCTGGCTTCGCCCAGCCGCGGCGCGACCGAAACCGCCGTCTGGATCGTCACGCTCGATTCCGGCACGCCAGCCACGCCTCACCAACTCACGCGCGAAGAGATATTTGTCGGCCTGGAAGGCCACGCCACGGCAAAAATCGGAGATCAATCGTTCGAAGTCACACCGGGCAGCGCCCTGGTCGTGCCACCGCACACCATGTTCACGATTACGAACTCGGGTGCGACCCCGTTCAAGGCCGTCGCGGTCCTTCCGGTCGGTGGACAAGCTGTGATCGCCGGCCAGCCGGCGTTTACTCCGCCTTGGGCCGCGTAAAGCATGTAAACGAGCCAGTCGCGCCGCCCGGCACGCCGGCCAGGGCGAGCGAAGTGCGCCTCAGTACATCGCTCGCCATATCCGGATCCATGTGCGGCCGCCCCAGCACCCAGTTTGCCAGCAGGTGGCCACCGCCTCGTCGCCCAAAATCGAAGGTAATATTTTAAATCGACAATATAACGGGTAATGTCGATTTAAATGGATGGCATGACGGTGTTTGCCTCACTGTCGACCCCGCCAGTTTTTCTGCAGTGTCTCGAAAACGCCAGTGGAAATGGTGACAGAAATTCCGAGCTCTTCCACATCGTACTGAAGCTACCAACCATTTTCCGCATCCGCCACCTTCGCCCATGCCAAGCGCGGGATGGACAGAGGCCAGTCCGGCCCCGGTCTGTTTCCTGATCAGCCTGGCTGGCGTTCGCCGCCCCGCTTCTGCGCCGCTAGCAGATATCGAATGCCGGATGCGCGCAAGGTGCCAGACCGGCGTTTCAGCGCCCTGCCTCGATCGGAAAGCGCCAGACGCAACCATGTCAGGCCTCTGCCCTGCGCGGCCGTTTACCGGAAAAGCCAATCGTCGCGTGGGCAATTTTGTCCCAGGCGCCAAAGTGGTACGCAATCCTCCCCCGGGGATACGCCAGGACGGTCAAGGCGATACCGAGCACGTTGGATGGCATGCGCGCGTCCGGGTTCCCAGACGAGCTGCAAGCGCTTGACATGGGGCCTGAAGCACTGCGCAGGCTGCTTGCGCGGGCGCGCTATTTCACGATCAAGCGTTCTTTACCTCGCGTACGCCAATGACACGGCGCGTCACATCGAGGGCACGCTGTACGTTTTGAGCGGAGTCGACGAATTCGCTCAACTGGACAACGCCACGAAAAGTCTCGACCTGCACGTCGCGGGCCTTGACGTCCGGATCGCCAGCGAGCGCCGCTTTCACCCTGGCGCTGATGGCCGTATCCTCGATGGCGACACCGACGGGCCGGGCGGTGGGTTCGGAAGCACATCCGGCTGCAAGGGCAACGAGCATGGCGCTGATTGATGCCGCGTCGCGATCGGGCCGCCAGGCCCGGCTCGCGCCCGGCTCGCGCCCGGCTCGCGCCCGCAGAGCGATTACAGGGCGCCCTTGCCGATCGCCGAGGCAATGATTTCGTCGTGGCGCTCGTTGTCGGTCTTGTGCAGATACGCCGCCGTGGTCGCAATGTTCGCGTGCCCGGCCGTATCCTGCAGGGTTTTCAGCTGCACGCCGTTGTTGGCATGGTTGGTCAGCATGCTGTGGCGCAGCCAGTGCGGCGATGCCTGCCGCAATACCGAGGCCGTTTCGGTATCGCCCTGGGCCGCGGCGGCCGATGCGGCGGCGCCGAACACGGCTTTCAGGGCTTGCGCGGCGGCTTCGTCGGTGATGCGCGCGCGTTCAATACTGCGGCTCGATAACACCAGCGGCGTGCTATCGCCCCGATGCGTCTGCGGCAGCAAGCCGAACGCATGGCGGTAGTCGCGAAACGCCGCCAGCATTTCCGGCGGGACCGGCAGGCGGCGTGGCTTGTTTCCCTTGCCCATGACGTCGAGCCACCAGCGCCCGTTCCCTTCGGTATAAATCGCCCCCATGCTCGCGCTGACGATTTCGTTCAGGCGCGCGCCGGTATGGGTGAACGCCACCAGCAGGAAACGGTCCCGCTCGCGCTGCTTGAACGCCGACAAGGTAGCCGCATCGCGTGCGCTGACGGTGGCCAGCGCCAGGGCGATGGCATGCGGCGTCAGGTAGCGCGTGATGCGGCTGGCGCCCGGCGCCTTGACGTTCTTGACCAGGCGGGCCGGATTGCGCCGCATATAGCCGGTCTGTTCGGCGAACGCCAGTAAACCCTTGACCGCGATCATCGCCTGGCGCCGGCTGGCGTCCGACAGCGGCCCCGTAAACGGCCGGTAGCGCGGATCGCTGCGCGGCCATTTGGTCGTTGCCACCCAGTCGGGCGGTGGATTTTTCAGGAATTCCTTGTACAGGTTCAGGTCCGCCACACTGAGCTGGTGAAATGACCTGCCCGCTTCCTCGCGGCACCATGTGAGGAACCGGAATAGTTCCTTTTGCGTGTTGGCGATCGATTTTTCGCTCAGTTCCCCGTGTGCGATGAATTCGCGGGCAATTTCGCTGTCGGTGCTGGCGTTGGTGATGGCGTCGTCGGCCACATGGAAAATGCCGATGTCCGGGCGCTTGGTGTCGCTGGGCACCGGACCGTTGCGCGGCACCGGTTCCAGATTGATCGGCGTGAATTTGTGCATGCGGAAAGTGTCGAGTACTGTATTAACGTACAGTATAGCATCTGTAACAACTTAACGCTGGCCCGGGCGCACCTGGCGTAAACACGATTTCCCCTGGCGTAGCGCTCTTCCAACACTTCACCGCAAAAAACCGCCGCTGTAGCTGGTAACGTTTCCAGATTGCCATATTCGCATGTTATAAAGATGCAAACAGGAGGCGGTGCAATCACAAAACCGCACGACGGCGGGGCTGCCGACGCTGCCTGGCCATCAAGAGAAGCATGCCGGCCGGTCCAACCCGGCTGCATCACTTTAATGAAGTCCGACAACCACGAGGTAAACATGAGGTATTCAACATCGGGCGCGCCGCGCAATGGAGCGACGCCGGGACAGTTGCGCAAGCTGTCGGCCCAGGGGCTTCCCCTCGCGCTGACACTGCTGCTGGCCGCCTGCGGCGGCAACGGCGGCGGCGAGTCCCCTGCGGCCGCCCAAGGCAGCATGGGCGGCACGTCGCGCATGGTCGCCGGCGCCGCGCCGACTGCGGAAGCCGCACTCACGCCGCTTGGCGCCAGCGCCAGTTCGGCCGAGCGGCCTGACCTGGCGGGCACGGCCGCCATCGACCACAATGAGAACACGCGCTGGGCCAGCGGCTTTTCCGACGCCGAATCGCTCACGCTCGACTTCGGCAAGTCCGAATTCATCAGCCGCGTGCGCATCGACTGGGAAAACGCTCACGCCAGCCAATACCTGCTGCAAGTGTCGGACGATAACACCAGCTGGACCACCATCCGGACCGTGGACAACAGCCAGGGCGGCACCGAGGACATCACCGGATTGAACGGCAAAGGCCGCTATCTGCGCATGCAGGGCGTCAAGCGCTCGACCCAGTACGGCTACTCCATCTTCCAGATCCAGGCATTTTCCGGCGCGCCGGTGGGCACGAACCCGGTACCTGTCCCCGTTCCCGCGCCAAATGAACCCGGCCAGCCGGGCGTCGCCATCAAGCCGGTCGCGGCCAGTTCCTCGCCGGTTGAGAACCAGGGCATGTCGGCCGCCATGACGATCGACGGCAAGGCGGCGACGCGCTGGGCCAGCAGGTCCGAGGACGGCGCCTGGATCGAGTTCGACTTCGGCGCCAAGACCCAGGTCGGCTACATGAAGCTGCTCTGGGAAAACGCCTACGGCAAGCAGTACGAACTGCGCGTGTCGGACGATGGCCAGAACTGGACCCAGGCGCGCAATGTGAGCAACGGCCGCGGCGGCACCGAGGAATTCTTCAACCTCGGCATCAACGCCCGTTTCATCCGCCTGCAGGGCGTGGCGCGCGCCACCCAGTACGGCTACTCGCTGTTCGAGGTGGAGTTCAAGACCCCGGGCAGCGACAACACCGTGCCCGCGTCCGTCACCTCGGCGCATCCCTTCCCCGCCAACGGCAATGGCCTCACTCCCCTGCCCGCCTCGGCCGAACCGCTCGAAACGCTGCAGTTCACGCTGCCCGACGGCACCCTGGTCACCCGCTTCGGCGCGCGCGGCCTGGCCCGCCACGGCCGCGAGCGCGGCGAGGAGTGGAACGAGATCGGCCAGGGTCCCAACGAAACGGTCGACCCGGCAACCGGCCTGGCGGTCGATAAAGGCCCGGGTAATTACCTCACTTTCGTGCCGCAATACTTCAAGAACCGCACCTGGGGCGTCGAGATCATCGACAACAGCCGCGTGGCCGGCGTGACCAAGCCGCAGCTGATCGTCAACCAGTACACGCAGACCGACTTCCTGTCCGGTGGCGTGGCCTTTTTCCGCGCCTTCGACCGCCCTGGCGTGACCGGCTACGGCTGGATGAATCCCGGCGAACTGGTCGACCGCAGCGTGGCCCAGTGCGCGCCGATCCCCTACCCTGCCAATAGCAAGCTGACCAGCGTCAACGGCATCAACGGCGCCTGCACCCTGCTGGTCAAAGGCTACCCGGGTCATGGCGGCATCGATGCGAATGGCATGCCGAATGGCAAGAGCGTCGCGGGACGTCCGTTGGTCGCCGGCGACATCATCGAAGTGTCGCCGTCGTTTTTCTCGACCAGGGAATCGATGGCCGCGAAGGGCGACACCGGCGGCATCCGTTATTACTCGTACGAGTGGGTCTACGTGGTCGGCGCCGGCCTGAAGCCGTGGTATGGCGTGCAGCCGCGCCTGAACTCGGTGCCGCTGCCGGAAGAAACCTTGTCCGGCGGCCAGGGATCGATCTCGTACAACTACACCGACAACGGCCTGTTCATGTTCCAGCAGCCGCATAACAACGTGGGCATGCAGAACATGCAGCGCTTTGTCGAAGGCCGGCGTCTGGTGCATACGAATTTCCTGACAGGCGAGCATAACGAGCCAGGCAACGACCGCTACCTGCCGGCGGTGGGTCTGCAAGGGCAGCGCTATAACCAGTCCGCCTGCATCGCCTGCCACGTCAACAACGGCCGCAGTCCGGCGCCGAGCGCGCTCAACCAGCGTCTGGACAGCATGTCGGTCCGCGTTGCCTCAACCAGCCCGACGGGCCAGCAACTGCCGCATCCGCTGTACGGCACGGCGGTCCAGATGAACGCCGTATCGCCCACCGGCAGCGCCCAGAGCTGGGGTACCGGGGTGCGCGTGGCGGGCTTCGAGACCCGTTCGGTCAAGCTGGCCGACGGCACCATGGTCGAATTGCGCAAGCCCACGCTCGGCTTTGAAGGGCCGGTGCCGGACGCCTTCTCGCTGCGCGCGGCCCAGCCGATGATCGGCACCGGCTTGCTCGAAGCCATTCCGGAAGCGGACATCCTGGCGCGTGCGGCCCAGCCGCAGGACGCCGACGGGGTCAAGGGCACGGCCAACTTCGTGTTCGATCCGGAAACCGGTGCGGTGCGCCTCGGCCGCTTCGGCTGGAAGGCATCGAAGGCGACCTTGCGTCACCAGAGCGCCGACGCGCTGCTGCTCGACATGTCGGTCACCTCGCCGCTCTATCCGAACCGCACTTGCGGCGCCAATCCGGCCGGTTGCGCATCAGGCGGAACGCAAAAAGGCATTCCTGACGCCGACCTGAAGTCGATCGCGCAGTACCTGGCACTGGTTGGCGTGCCGGCGCAACGCAGCGTCGCCAGCGGCTTTCCGAAGGGCGTGGCGCCGCTCGACGAACACCGCGTCGACGCGCAGCAGGTCAGCGCCGGCGGCAAGCTGTTCCAGGGCATGCGCTGCGCCGCCTGCCACACCGTGCAGATGAAGACCGGCGCCGGCCATCTGTTCGCCGAGCTGCGCAACCAGACCATCCGCCCTTACACCGACATGCTGCTGCATGACATGGGTGCGGGACTGGCCGACAAGTTTGCCGAAGGCCAGGCGAAGGGCAATATGTGGCGTACCGCGCCGCTGTGGGGCATCGGTTACACCGACATGGTCATGGGCAAGAACGGCAAAGCCGGCTACCTGCACGACGGCCGCGCGCGTAACCTGACCGAGGCGATCCTGTGGCACGGCGGCGAGGCGGACCGCTCGCGCCAGCGCTTCGAAAATCTGTCGGCGCAAGACCGCGAGGCCCTGCTGGCATTCCTCAAGTCGCTGTAAGTTGTCGCACACGTGGTAAATGAAACGGGCGCCGGATAGCATGCCTACCCGGCGCCCTTTTTGTCACCGCTTATGTGATGCCGAGCCACGCCAGCCGGTTCCCGACAGGGGCGAATCGGTTATAATGTGGCTTGGGTGTCCACACGTTCGTGTGGCAGGTTTTGCGATGGTCGGGCCGCCACGCGGCTTTCTGACGACCCATGACCCCATCTTCCCTCTCTTTCCAGCTTTTCTCTCCGCCTGAGCGGTGCATCCTTGCACGCCGCGTGCTTCATCTCGCTCGTCCAGATCCCCGCTTTTCCTGATCCAACCACCATGCCAATCTTTGGCGAAAGGAATCACATGGCGATTGTCGCAAGAAGTCTGTCGAACAGTTTCAAGGCGTTCTTTGCGTCGAGCAAAGCCGGATGCATTGTCCTCATCGTTTGCACTGTGGTGTCACTCGTACTCGCCAACTCCCCCGTCGGCGGCGACTACCTGCAGTTCTGGCACCTCAAACTGGCCGGCCTGAGCATCGAGCACTGGATCAACGATGCGCTGATGGCCATCTTCTTCCTGTTGATCGGTCTGGAACTGGAGCGCGAGCTGTATAACGGCGAGCTGTCCAACTTTAAAAACGCGCTGCTCCCCATCGTGGCGGCGGTGGGCGGCATTTGCGTGCCGGCGCTGATCCACTTCGGTTTCAATAATGGCTCGCCCACGCAGGCCGGCATCGGCATTCCGATGGCGACCGATATCGCCTTCGCCCTGGGTGTGCTGGCCTTGCTGGGCAGCCGCGTGCCGGCATCGCTCAAGATTTTCCTGACCGCGCTGGCCGTCATGGACGACCTGGGCGCGATCATCGTGATTGCCGTGTTCTATACCGCCCAGCTGTCGGTGCCGTATCTGCTGGCGGCCGTGGCCATGTTCGGGCTGCTGGTCTGCATGAACCGCGTTCTGCGCATCATGGCGCTGGCGCCGTACCTGGTGGGTGGCGCCGTCATGTGGGTGCTGATGCTCAAGTCGGGCGTGCATGCGACGATTGCGGGCGTGCTGCTGGCCTTCGCCATTCCGTTCTCCGCGAAGCAGGACGACCAGGCATCGCCATCGCACCGGCTTGAACATATCCTGCACAAGCCAGTTGCGTTTATCATTTTGCCGATCTTCGCCCTGGCCAATACCGGCATTCTCATTGCGTCCGGCTGGACCCAGGAGCTGATGTCGGCCAATAGCCTCGGCATTCTCGCCGGCCTGCTGATCGGCAAGCCGCTGGGAATCACCTTGTTCTGTTTCGCGGCGGTGGCAATGGGCATGTGCCGGCTCCCGCTCGACCTCGGCTGGCGCCATGTATTCGGCGCGGGGCTGCTGGGCGGTATCGGCTTTACGATGTCGATCTTCATTACCAATCTGGCGTTCGTCGGCCAGCCCGAGGTGGTGAACGCGTCGAAGATGGCGATTCTGCTGGCCTCCCTGATTGCCGGCGTGATCGGTTTCGCGTGGCTGACCATGTTCGGCAAACCCCAGGCTAATGACAGCGATCCGGATACCCTCGATTTCGACGACGGCGCGTCCGTGGAGTCGACGCGGAAATCGGCAACGCAGTGATCGGAGAGACTATCAATTTCTTATTGGAAATAATAGAATGCGGTGCATGCTTGTTCAATCGACAAAGTTGCCACCGCAAGGGATTACCTGTTCATGAAAACGTCCGCCGCACTCCTGATGTTTGTTGGCATGGCGCTCGGCGCCGCCAATGCACCGGCACAAACGCCGGCTAAAAAAAGCGGCCCTGCTGCGAAGGCGGGAGATCGCTCCTTCGCCCCGGTGCACTGGGATCCGGCATTGCCGCCCACGGCCTACGCCCGCAACGATCCGAAACAGGTGTTCGCCTGGGTCAAACGCAAGATCGATGCGGTGCCGGGCAAGATCGACGAATTTTCGAGCAGCGCGGACCGCGAGGCGAACGCCGCCGCCGTGGCAGCGGCGATGAGCGCGGTCGCACCGATTGCCTTCCTGACCAAATGCGAGGCGGAGTACGACGCCGAGCGCCAGGCGTTTATGGTCAAACAGAAGACGACTGCCTTCCGCGACTCCTTGCTCAAGCAGCCCGACGCCAAAGCGCTGACGCTGCGCAAGCTGGTCCTGAGGTCCGATATAATCGAGAGCAGCAAATCCGCCACGCAGAATGCTTATGGCGCGAGGAGCATGGTGACGTACACGCAGTTGTCGGAGCTCGCGCTGGGTGTTCCGGCAGGTGCGATGTACGAACCGGCTGGGGCAGTGGTTCGCGGCAACTATACCGCCACGGTCATGCCCTACGCCTACGAATTCATTCACTACACCACCGCCGTTTCCATGCCGGCCGCCGAGGCGCGCGCGAAGAAAAGCCCGTTCGGGTGTATTGCCGTGGCGTCGCTGGAAGCGCCCTACCTGTTCAGCTACGAGGAACGTGAGTCAACGACACACATCGCGCCTTCCCTCGACGTGATCTATGGCACCGGGCTGCTTGGCAGGCTCGACCGTGTGCAAGTCTACGACAAGGCCAGCGGCAAAATCTACGCCACGCACGAGCGCGACGGGCTGTAACTGGATTCAACACGCCCTTGCGCAAAATGTGCAAGTGCAATATATTGAAGCCATGAACCCGCACAACGCCCCTCCCCTTCGCACCCGCCCGGCACTCGATGCCGCCGCCGGCCTGCGCCTGGACGCGGGTGTTGCACGAATTATCCGAGCGACCACACACGTCGCTCGCTTTCGTGTTTCGGTCGTCGGATAAATTTCAAGCGAGCACTTGGCGGTAATTCGCGAAGCGTTCCGCGCAAGTCTCATCCAGCTTTGCTCCCGACTTTATCGGAGCACTTCATGCATACCTCGTTTTCCCCATCGCACGACCACGCCACCAGCACGCCCGCCGCCCCAGAATATGCCGTGCGGCTGAACCAGCCGGCCTTCTGGAATACCCCCAGCCCGGCCATGGAAGAGCGCCTGCTGGCCCACTGGCGCGCCACCGGCCAGCGCCAGCAGCTCGATGCCGCGCGCCGAGCTAAACCGCGCTACTGGCTGCTCGACGGTCCGCCTTACGCCAACGGCGACGCCCATCTGGGCCATCTGCTCAACAAAACGCTCAAGGATGTGCACGCCCGCTATGCCAGCGTGTGCGGCCAGCGGGTCACCTGGCGTGCCGGGTGGGATTGCCACGGACTGCCGCTCGAACTGGCGGTCGAAAAGCGTCACGGCGCGCGCGCCAAGGACGACGCGCCCCTCTTCATGCAGCAGTGCCGCGATGAAGCGACGCGCTGGAAGGATCAGCAGGCGCTATCGATGTCGCGCGCCGGGGTGATGGCGGACCTGGACCAGCCCTGGCTGACCATGGACCCCGAGCGCGAGGCGGCCTCGCTGTCGCTATTGCTCGAGATGTGGCAGGCCGGCCTGCTGGTGGAACGGCATTCGCCCGTGCACTGGTGCCCGGCGTGCCAAAGCGCGCTCGCCGCCAGCGAACTGGAAAAAACCACCCGCGAGCGCATGGAGACCTTCTTCAGCGTGCCGTTCTCGCCCGCCTCCTGCCAGGCGCTGGGACAAGGAGCGCGCCAGAACGGGGCGGCCTGGCCGGCCGGCCCGCTGCGCCTGCTGTCCTGGACCACCACCCCGTGGACACTCTGGGCCAATGCCGGTTTCGGCCACCCCCAGGCGGGAGCGCTAAGCGTCGCCACGCTCCATAGCGGCCTGCGCGTCGTGCTCGCGGTGCAGGCGCGTGACCGTTTGCTGCGCGATTACCCGGCGATGTTCAGTCACGCCGGCCACGAATTCGATGGTGCGCTCGACTTCTCCCAGCTCGGCGCGCTGCGGCTGGCGGCCGTCAGTCCGCTCACCGGCCTCGCGGCGCCCCTGCTGGCGGCGGCGTTTGCCAGCGAAAGCGAAGGCTCCGGCTTCGTGCACCTGGCGCCGGCGTTCGGGCCGGACGACTTCGTGCTCCACGAAACCGATGGCGTGCGCCTCGACTGCCATGTCGGCAAGGATGGCCGCCTGATGGACGTCGGCACCGTCGCCATGCCGGACGCGCTGCGTGGCGCCACGCTGGAAGTGGCGTCGCAGGTGTCATGCGACTTGCTGGCGCAATCCGGCCGGCTGGTGCACGTCGAGCGCAGGAGCGTTGAAACCACGATGTGCTGGCGCCACAAGAAGCCGGTGTTCTACCGCGCCAGCCAGCAGTGGGCGCTCGATTTGCACAAACCCTTCGGCGGCTGCCCGGAGGCACTGGCGCAGCGCGCCATGGCCGCACTCGGGCACACCGTGTTCGTACCGGACGAAAAGGCACGCGCGCCGCTGGCCCTCATGATGTCGACGCGCCGCTTCTGGACCTTGTCGCGCGACCGCCTGTGGGGTTTACCGCTGCCGTTCTTCCGCCATGAGGCGAGCGGCGAACTGCATCCCGACACCGCCGCCATGTGGCGAGAGCTGGTGCAGCGCGTGCGCAGTGGCGGTGTCGAAGCCTGGCAAACCTTCGACACCCCGCCCGGCTACACAAAGAGTACCCAGAGCGTCGATGTCTGGTTCGACGCCGGCGCCGCCTGGCACAGCGCGGCCGAAGATGGCTGCGGCCAGGCCGACCTGGCGGTCGAAGGCCAGGACCAGACGCGCGGCTGGTTCCTGTCTTCGTTCCTGCTGCACGCCTTCAAAAGCGACCTGCCGCCTTTCAAAAAGGTGATGACGCACCGGTTCGTCGTCGATGAAAAAGGCATGAAGTTTTCCAAGTCCGACGGCGGCACGCCGGATCACAAGGCGCTGTTCGCCAAGTGCGGCGCCGATGTGTTCCGTCTGTGGGTCTGCAGCCAGGACGTGGGCGACGAGATGAAATGGTCCGGCACCTCGCTCAAACAGGCCACGCAGGACGCCAAGGACTGGCGCAGCTTCCTGCGCTTTCATCTGGCGAACATGCAGGACGATCCCGCTGCTCCTCGTCCGGACAGCCTGCGTGAGCTCGACCGCCTGGCGCTGCGCAAATTGCAGGAGGCGCGGCACCAGTGGCACGCATGCATGGAGGGTGGCCGCTTCTACCAGGCGCTCACCTGCCTTGCGCAGTTCCGCCAGTGGGCCAGTGCGGAGTGGTTCGAGCTGTCCAAGCGCACCTTGTACTGCGCGAAAAGCGGCAGCGCGGCGCTGGTGAGCGTGCAATGGGCGCTGCGCGAATCGTTCTTGCTGTGCGCGCAGATGCTGGCGACGGTGATGCCGTTCGCCTGCGAGGAAGCGTACCTGGCGTGGCCCGGCCACCCTCGCGCGTCGCTGTTCCTGCACGAACTTCCGGAAAAGGAGGAGCAGCCCTGCATGGACCCGGCGCTGCGCCGCACCGACGCGATGCTGGCCTGGCGCCGCTCGCTGCAGCCGCTGGTCGAACGCGCGCGCGGCCTGGTCGACAAGGGCATGCCCGTGTGCCTGGCGTTCCAGGGCGACCATGACCCGCAAAGCGAAGAACAGCTTCGCGCACTGTTCCCCGGTTGTTTCGTAGTGCAGGGAGGCGAGGCGAACGCGCTCGACGCGTGGGAAGACGGTCCCGCCGGCGACGCGCTGCCAGTCCGTGCCGGCAAGAGCGCCGTTCGCCCGCACCGGTGCGGCCGCTGCCGCGACTACGTGAGTGTGGCGCTCGGTGAACGAGGGCTGTGCCACCAGTGCGCCGAGGAGGTAGCGCACTAAACACGGCCCCAGTTGCGCGCTGCTGACTAAAGAAGCCTGTCAATACAGTGCATCGTTGAAAAGCAGCGCGCACAAGGCTACCTTTGGTGCTCCCTCACCGCTGGAGAGACGCATGACCTACCAACGCACGGCGGGCATCCGCCTGCTTGCCCGCTTGACCGCCCTGATGGCGGCCCTGACGCTGCCCGCTCAATCGCACGCGGCCGACAACGACACCTGCACCGTCAATCAGCAAACCTGGCCGCTATGCGTCAACGATAACGATGGCTGGGGCGTCGAACGCGGTAATTACTGCATCGCGCGCAGCTTTTGCACCAGCATGCCGCCGGCGGCCACCCGTAGCGCGCCGGTCGACAACAACGCGAACGCCAAAACGCGTGCGGTGTTCAGCTATCTGCGCAGCGTGTGGGGCAAGCAGGTCATCGCCGGCCAGGCCGACCTGACCTGGAAAGACTCGATCGACATGGCCGAACGGGTACGCGCCGATACCGGCAAGTCCCCTGCGCTGATGGGCTACGATTTCATGAATTATGGGCTGACGGCCAATTGGGTTGAAGGCCGGCGCCAGACCGAAGAAGCGATCGCCTTTGCCGGCAAAGGTGGCCTGGTCACCTTCGCGTGGCACTGGCGCGACCCGGCGTTGCTGAAAACGGCCCAGGTCAACAACGCCAACTTCTATGCGCGCGAGAGCGACGCCAGCAAAAACACCAATTTCATGATTCCCATGGCCCATGGGGCGCTCGACAAAAGCAGCCCGGCGTACCAGCAGATCAACGACGGCATCGATATGGTGGCGGTGGAGCTCAAAAAGCTGTCCGATGCGGGGGTGACCGTGCTGTGGCGGCCCTTGCATGAAGCGTCGGGCTACAAGGGCGATGGCTGGTTCTGGTGGGGCCGCACCCGTACCGACGGCGTGCCGCAGGCGTACGCGAACATCCTTCTGTGGCGCCACATGTTCGACCGCCTGGTGCACCGGCATGGCCTGCATAACCTGATCTGGGTGTGGAACGGGCAGGATCCGGCGTGGTATCCGGGCGACGACGTGGTCGACATCGTCAGCCACGATATTTACGACGGCAGCGACAACAAGACCTACGGCTCGCAGCTGGCGACCTACCAGCAGGCGTTGAACACGCCGGTGGAACGCAAACCGGTCGCCCTGAGCGAAAACAGCTTCATCCCCGATCCGGACAAGATCGCCGCGGACAAGGCCTGGTGGCTGTGGTTCATGGTGTGGAACGACGGCGACGGCCCGGCCGGCGTCACCAGTCCGAATAACTTCTGGACCGGCGAGTATTACAACACCAATGCGCACAAGCGCAAGGTGTACAGCCATCCGAACGTGATCACGCTGGACAAGCTGCCGCGTTTTTGATCAGTGCATGTCGGTCGCGTCGAGGAAGGCCTGGACCATCGCTTCGAGGCCGACGCGGTCTTCTTCGCTGAAGCGGTTCAGCAGCGGGCTGTCGATGTCGAACACGCCGTACAGCTGGCCGTCCTTGAGCAGAGGGATGACGATTTCGGCGTTCGAGGCGCTGTCGCAGGCGATGTGGCCCTCGAACGCGTGCACGTCGGCGACCACGATGGTGCGGCGCTCCTGTGCGGAGGTGCCGCACACGCCACGGCCCAGGGGAATGCGCGCGCACGCGACCTTGCCCTGGAATGGGCCGACCAGCAGTTCTTGGGCGCCCTCCTTTTTGCCCGGACGGAGCAGGTAGAAACCGGCCCAGTTCAGGTCCGGGATAGTGGAGTACACCAGGGCGGCGAATTGCGACGCGTTGGCGGTCAGGTCGCGCTCGCCGTCAAGAATGCTGCTCACTTGGCGCGCGAGAAGAGAATAGTCACCTGTGTTGCTGGAAATGTCGGAGTGCATACGGCTGGCTGTTTGTCCGGTTAATGTGAAAGAAAGCGATGGATTGCGGGCGGCTGCATTGTAACGCGTGTCGCCAGGGATACTGTATCGAAGCTAGGGTGGACATGGAGAGCATCGGTCGGCGCAATGCGCTGTTTCAAGGCCTCGCTCCGGTTAGCCGCTTGCTGAAGCAAGGCATCCGCGTGAGGGGCCGATAGAGGCCGAATCTGAAACGGAATTCCTTAACGAACTATTTTTCCAGAATCCCGTGTTCTCCCCTCATTGTCGGATGTCTGACTCTGAGACACGGCACTGTGGGCTGGAATCGCGTACCGTTCGCGCAGTTTTCTCAGTGCCCCTGAGGCTTCGAGATGCTTGATGCCGTTGGCCAGGACGCGCAGCCAGGTCGCGCTGCGGCTGTCTTCGCGCGCGAAGCCAATCGTCAAGGGCAGTGCTTGCTTCAAGCATCCAGCTTGTCTAAGCTGCGCGGTCACACCCAGCTTGCGTGCTTGAAGGCCCACGACGGCTTCGTGCTCGAGCATGACCAAAAAGCGTCCGGCGAGCATTTTTTGCAGATTGGTCGTACCGGCCTTGGCGCCATGGGAAAAGTCGAGCGCATGGCGGTCTGCGCGCCGGGCCACGATATAGGCGTCCATGGCCCCGTCGTCATAACCGTAGTCGGCGATGACGCCGACGGTAATGCCTGCGAGCGAGCGCTAGTCGCGATAGGCCCATTTCTCGTTCGCGCGAGTATAGAAGCAGGCCCTGGAGTAGGCTATTGGTGCGCTCAGGCGCAACCTGTCGTCGACCGGTGGAGCGTAGACGCCTTCGATATCGCCGGTGCGCGTTTCGCGCATGGCCCGGTTCAGCGGCATCAGGACCGGCTCGACCAGATAGCCGGCGGCGCCCATCGCCTGCAACGTGGCATCCACGAGATAGCCTCCGGTGAGTTTTCCGTCCGTCGCACAGACAAACGGACACCATTCGTCCGACGCCATACGGATCACGCCGCTGGCGGCGGCAGGTACGGGAAGTATCAGCACAGCGACCAGGCTGAAACAGAAGGGGGTGTCGCACACAAATGACATGGTCTCACTTCACTCGGGGATATGGTAAGGATTCCTTCGTGTTGGCGCTGGCGCCGACCAGGTTGGCAGCAAGGCCCGCACCGGCTTTTTCTCGCCATGGCTAGCCGACCTCCCCCTGCGGCCATGTCTGGTCGGACGGCTTCGGCCATCTTGAAAACGCCGACCTCCCGCATCAGCTTACCAGCCTGTTCCCGGGCGGCGCAAGCTTGGCGCGAAACCGGGAAGCTATCCAACAACGGCATGCTGCGATACTTGCCGCCCACCTTGCAGCTAATTGCCATTCAGAATAGCGTCGCGCCAGTGCGCCAGGAAGATTCGCTCGATTAAGTCGCACTTTGAAACTAATCTTGAAATTTCGCTGGTTCGTCGAGTCGAATGAAAAATAGCTTGCGGTTTCATTTTGAAACTAAGTACAATGCAAACATGTCAACTCAATCCAACCTTCCTCAGGAGCCCAGCGTGAATGACGTCATCTGCACCGTCGACACCGTCCTGCTCACCCTTGCCGACGACGGCTTGGCGGTCGCCCTGCTCAAGCGCGAACGCGAGCCGTACAAAGGTGTGGCCGCCCTGCCCGGCGGCTACATCCACACCGATAAAGACCGCCACGGATTCGACGCCGCCCTGCGCGTGCTCAAGACCAAAACCGGCATCGACGTGCCCTATCTCGAACAGTTGGCCGCCTTCTCCGGCGCGGCGCGCGATCCGCGCGGCTGGTCGGTGTCGCTCGCCTATTACGCGCTGGTGCCGCACGCGGTCATCGCCGCGGCGGGCCATCCGGGCGTGAAGCTGGTCGGCGTCGACCGCCTGCCCACCCTGCCCTTCGATCACGCCACGATCGTGGCGGCGGCGGTCGAGCGGCTGCGCAGCAAGAGCCAGTATTCGTCGCTGCCATGCTTTCTGGTCGGCGAGCTGTTCACGCTGCCGCAGTTGCAGCGCGTGTATGAAGCGCTGATGGGCGAACCGCTGAACAAGGTGAGCTTTCGCCGCAAGATGGCCGAGCTGGACGTGCTGGAAGCGGCCGAAGGACACATGGATGCGTCGAGCCCCAGCCGCCCGGCGCAGTTGTACCGGCTGCGGCCGCAATTTCGCGACCGCCTCGGGCTGCTCAAGCGCGGCCTCTGACCAATCAACCAAGGAGAACACGATCATGGCCATTATCGACAGGGTGAAGTGGGACGGCAGAGCGAGCCAGCTGGCATGGAAATACCCCTCGCAGGAGCTTTCGACGATGACGCAGCTGATCGTCAACGCGTCGCAGGTCGCCTTCGTGGTGCGCGACGGCGTGTACGAAGGCCCGTTCGGCGCCGGCCGCCACACGCTTTCCACCGGCAACATGCCCTTGCTGCGCAAGCTGGTGGGCCTGCCGTTCGGCGGCCAGTCGCCGTTTTCTGCCGAAGTCTGGTTCGTGAACCTGGCCACCACGCTCGACGTACGCTGGGGCACGCCGGACCCGATCCAGCTGCAGGACCCGAAATTCGGCATCATGGTGCCGGTGCGCGCCTTCGGCCAGTACGCCATCGAGGTGGCCGATCCCAAGCTGTTTTTGATGAAACTGGTCGGCACCGCGCGCAGCATGGATGCGGCCACCCTGGCCGACTATTTCCGCGCCATGAACACCACGCGTATCAAAACCGCGATTGCCGGTGCGATCAGCGCCAGCGGCGTATCGGTGCTGGAGATTTCGACCCGGCTCGATTCCTTGTCCGCCACGATCGGCGAGGCGCTGGCCGGCGAGACCGCCCAGTACGGCGTGGCGCTGACCCAGTTCAGCATCGAATCGATCAACGTGCCCGAGACCGACAGCGCCGTCCAGAAGCTCAAGGCGGCCCTGGCGCGGCGCGCCGAAATGAACATCATCGGCTTCGACTACCAGGAAGAACGCCGTTTCGACGTGCTGCATGCGGCCGCCCGCAACGAAGGCAGCGCCGGCACGGTGCTCGGCGCCGGCATGGGCTTCGCCCTGGGCGGCACGCTAGGCGCGAGCGTCGGCCGGATGGCGGGAGCGATCGCGCCCGACGCGCCGGCCCAGCGCATGGCACTGCTGCGCGACCTGGCGGCGCTGCGCGAGCAGAACATTCTGACCGACGCCGAATTCGACGCCGAGAAAAAACGCATCCTGGCTTGACGTCGACATGACTCCGCTCACCCTACTCTGTCCGCAGTGCGGCAGCCCGCTGCCCCGGCAGGCGCTGTGGCGCATCGTCACCTGCACGTATTGCGGGGCGGACGTGACGCGCAGCGAAGACCTGGTCCGCGCCGCCGATTTTCGTGAGGCGTACCTGCGCTCGCGGGCCGGCGACAGCGACGCCGACATCGCCTGCGGGGGCCAGCGCTACAAGACCATCGCCCACCTGGGTGCCGGCGGCAGCGCCACACTGGCGCTGGCCGAGCGTAGCGGCGCCATGCCACGGCGCGTGGTGCTGAAAATCGCCCACGCCGGTGCGCCCTCCGGCCAGCTGGCGCGCGAAAAGGCGATTCTCGACCAGTTGCAGGACGACGGCGTGCCCGGCGCCGCCTATTTCACCCAGCGCCTGCCGCAGGCAGTCGCCGTGGGCAGCAGCGCCAGCGCGGACGGCCAGCAGCGCGAGGTACTGGTGCTGCGCCACCCCACGGGATTCTGGGGCAGCCTGGCCGACGTGCGGCTTGCGTATGGACGCGCGATCGACGCGCGCCACGCCGTGTGGATGTGGCGCCGCGTGCTTGAAGTGCTGGCCTACGTCCACGCCGGCGGCTGGAGCCACGGCCGCCTGGTGCCCGAACACCTGCTGGTGCATCCGGCCGACCACGGCGTGCTGATTATCGGCTGGTCCGGCGCGCGCCGCAGCCGGCACGATGGCGGAGCCGCCCAGGGGCGCGACCTGATGCAGCTGGCCTGGGCGATGCGCGCCATGCTGGCGGATGCACCCGGCGAGCCCGCCATCTCGCGCGCCACGCCGCCACCGCTGGCACGCCTGCTGGAACGTGCCAGCCTCGATGCCGCATGGTGCGCGGCGCTGGGCGCGGAAGGCATGCGCCAGGCGGTCGGCAGCGCAGCGAAAGACGCTTTCGGTCCGGCCAGATTCATCGACTTCAGTCCCACCCCATCAGCCTAGACAAACAAAGGAACCATCATGGGTCAAGGTAATTACTCCCACGCTGCGCACGCAGCACTGGTCGCCGACCGCGCGTCGGCATCCCGCAACGAGGTGTTCACCCAGCGCGGATGCCACCCGCTGATGAATCCCCACGGCCTGAAAATCCGCGAATCGCGCGACAGCGGCGACCATCCGAATTCGCTGGGAATCGTGTTCGCGCTCGACGTCACCGGGTCGATGGGCGACATCCCGCAAAGCCTGGCCACCAAGGAACTGCCCACCTTCATGGCTTTGCTCAACGCGGTCGGCGTCGCCGATCCGCAACTGCTGTTTATGGCCATCGGCGACGCCACGTCCGATCATGCGCCGCTGCAGGTGGGCCAGTTCGAGTCGACCGCGGAGCTGATGGACCAGTGGCTCACCTGGAGCTACCTGGAGGGCGGCGGCGGTGGCAGCGGCGAAGAGAGCTACGAACTGGCCTTTTACATGGTGGCGCAGCATACCGACATGGATTGCTGGGTCAAGCGGCGCAAGAAAGGCTACCTGTTCATCACCGGCGACGAGCTGCCGTATCCGGCGGTGTCGCGCCACCAGATCGGCAGCCTGGTGGGCGACACGCTCGACGCGGATGTGCCGATCGCCGAAGCCATCGCCGCGGCGGCCGAAACGTATCACGTGTTTTTCCTGATTCCCGACCTGGGCCGGCGTGGCCGCTGCGAAAAGCGCTGGCGCGACCTGCTGGGCGACCATGTCATCTGCATGGAGGAGCCGGGCGACGCCTGCGCGGTGGCCGCCGCCATCGTCGGCCTGACCGAGCGCGCGATTCCCGACATGGATGCGCTGGTGGCCACGCTGGAGGCCAACGCCATCGCGCCGCAGCGCGTGTCGGCCATCGTGCGTGCCCTGCGTCCGTACGCCGACCTGCTCGACCCGAATGCCGCCACGCGGATGCACGTCCCCGCGGCGGGCACGCCGGCAGCTCCGTCGGCGTGGTGGAAGCGCATGTTCGCATAAGGATGGCCATGTCTTCGACCCGTCTGGTGTCCCTGCTGGGGCTTGGCTTTGGCGATTGCGGCAAGGGCCTGTTCACCGATTATCTGTGCCGGCACTGGGGCGCGCATACGGTGGTGCGTTTCAACGGCGGCGCCCAGGCCGGCCACAATGTGGTGCTGCCCGACGGCCGGCATCACACCTTCGCGCAGTTCGGCGCGGGCAGCTTCGTGCCGGGCGTGGTCACCTTGCTGGCCTACCCGGTCATCGTGCATCCGACCGCGCTGCTGGTGGAAGACGCGTACCTGCGCCGTGCCGGGGTGGATGACGCCCTTGCGCGCATCCTGATCGATGGCCGCTGCCGTGTCACCACGCCGTTTCACCAGGCGGCGGGACGCATGCGCGAACTGCGGCGCGGGAAGGCGGCGCACGGCAGCTGCGGGGTCGGCGTGGGCGAGACGGCCGGCCATGGCATCGATCATCCGGAGCAGATTGTGCATTACGCGGACCTGATGCAGCCGGCAGTGGCGCTGGCGAAGCTGGAACTGATGCGCCGCACGCTACGCGCCGCATTCGGGCAGCGTTGCGCCGAGCCGGCCAACCAGAATGCATACGACGCCGAACTGGCGGTACTGGATGACGCAAATATGGCCACGCGCTGGCTCGAGCGCGTGGCGGAGCTGGTGCGCCAAGTGCCACCGGCCGCGCATGCGCGGGTGGCGGAGCGGCTGCACCTGCCCGGCTGCGTGCTGTTCGAGGGTGCGCAGGGCGTGCTGCTCGACGAATGGCGCGGTTTTCACCCGCATACGACGTGGAGCAGCATTCATCCGGCGTCGGTGCAGGCGGTGGCCACGGACGCCGGCCAGCACGCGCGCATCGAACACCTGGGCATCCTGCGTTCGTACATGACGCGCCACGGCAACGGGCCGCTGCCGACGCACGATGCGCGGCTCGACCACTTGCCCGAGCCGCACAATGCGTCCGATGGCTGGCAAGGGCGCTTCCGGCGCGGCCATCCTGATGCACTGCTGCTGCGCTACGCGTTGCAGGTGGCGGGACCGCTCGACGGCCTGCTGGTCAGTCACCTCGATGTATTCGGGCGCGAACGCGCCCTGCGCTGGTGCACCGCCTATGACGCCGATGCGGTGGACGATGCTTTATGCGTGCGCGATCCGCATTCGGGTCGGATCAGTGCGATCCTGCCCGGCGCCCGACGCGATCTGGCGCATCAGGAGCGGCTGGGACACTTGCTTGCGCGCGCCACCCCGCGCTATGCGGACGAGCGCGTGGCCGACGCCGGGTCGTTCGTGGCGCAGCTCGAAGCGCTGTCGGGTTTGCCGGTCCTGTTGGGTTCGTATGGACCAACTCATGAGACGGTCAGGCAGCACCGCTACGCCGCTGAGGCATATCGGCGTAGCGACAGTGCCGTCCCCCGCCAGTGCGGGGGTGACTGCTCATCCGCTTAAACGTTGACGCCGAACGAGGATGCCAGAGGACCCAGGCCGCCGGTGAAGCCCTGGCCGACCGCGCGAAATTTCCAGTCGCCGGCATGGCGGTAGACTTCGCCGAAAATCATGGCCGCTTCGGTCGAGCCGTCTTCGGACAAATCGAAACGCGCGATTTCCGCGTTGTCGGCGGCATTGATACAGCGAATGAATGCATTCGATACCATGCCGAAGTTCTGCTTGCGCACGGCGGCGTCGTGGATGGTGACGCACACCGAAATCTTTTCGATGTCGGCAGGTACACGGCTCAGTTCGACGGTGATGCTTTCGTCGTCGCCATCGCCCGCACCGGTGCGGTTGTCGCCGGAGTGCGTCACGCTGCCATCGACGGACTTGAGGTTGTTATAAAAAATCATGTCGGTGTCGGTGCGGACTTTACCGTCGGCCTTCAACAAGAACACCGATCCGTCGAGGTCGAACTCGACGCCGCTGGTGGACCGGGCATCCCAGCCCAGACCGATTACCATTTTCGTCAGGCCGGGCGCTTCCTTGCTCAGGTTGACGTTGCCACCCTTGGTCAGACTAATTGCCATTCTAAATTCTCCTGTTTTAATGACTGCACGAGTCGTCATTATAGGTGCTCCGCACGCGGGACAGGAGGCGGCCTTAAAAAAGCGCGGGGCTGCGCCGGCCTTACTGCGCTTTCAGGTAGTCGAGCAGGTCGAGTCGATCTTCCCTGGTCAGCGGCGGCACGGTTTTATCGCCTTTCGTGACGGCGACCATGCCGTATTCGTGGCCGGCGTTGCTGTTGCCTGGCAGCCGGGTGTCGAACGTGAAGCCGTCGTAGCCTTGGCTTCGCATTCCCACCTTGACGGGATCGAATTCGCGTGAGCCGACCTGAAATTTGACGGGCCGGCATTCGGCCTGCTTGTCCTCGGCCGGACACTGCGCCGGCAGCAGCAGGTCGTACAATGTCGGCACCGAGCCGTTGTGCAGATAGGGCGCCGTGGCCCAGATGCCGTTCAGCGCCCGCCCCTTGTAGGCACGCAAGGACGCGTAGGGGGCGACGGTGGTGTCGATCGTGTAGTTGCCCTGCTTGTTTGACGCCTTGATCTCGTTGCCGAAGAAGGCTTTGGCCATGTTGCGCAGCCATTCGGCCCAGCGCTGCACGAACGACTTGTCGGGATCGCGCGTTTCCAGCACGCTGGTGGTGGCTTTGGTGAGCAAAGCGGCGATCGGCGCCTTTTTGTCGAGCAGGATGCTGCCCACGCCCGCGCCGACGTATTGGTTGCGCAAAATGCCGGAGTAGCCCAGGTACTTGACGCTGTTGTCAGCCATGGTGGGATCGGTGCCCACTTCCTCGACCTTCGACATGTAGGCGACGATGCGCCGCTCGGGCGAGCTGCGATCGATGCTGGCGTGGCAGCTGGCGCAGTGGTTATTAAACAGGCGCTCGCCGCGCAGCACCCGCGCTGCGTCGATCGAGGCGGCGCCGAACACGCTGCGTGGCCATTGGGGGGACTGCAGCGAAGCCAGACGGCTCTCAATCAGGCGCAAGTTCTCCACGTTGACGGAGGAGTCGAAGCGGATCGTGCTCTGTTTGAAACCCTGGCCGGCCAGCAGCGAAGACAGCGAATAGGTATCCGCTTCGTGCCAGTCGAGCGTGCCGAACACGCCGATCACTTCGCCGGCGTTGCGGCCCAGCGGTCCCAGGCCGGCATTGTTGCCGATCCCATTCCACTGGACCACGTCGTGCTGGGGCACGTCCCACAAGAAGGGATAGCTGACGGGCGCGTCGGCCTTGATGAACAGTTCGCGCTTGAGCCAGGCGATGTCGCGGGGCGTCCTGGCGACCCGTGCGATGACCTGGTCGCGCTGGGCCGAGCTGAGGGTGTTCCCGATCCCGGCCAGGGCCTCGGCAACCTGCTCCGGCGTGAAAATGTTGCGCAGCACGGCTTCAAGCTGGCTTCGGTTGAGCAAGTGTTGCAGGGTACGGTTGTAGATGCGGCCAAATGCGTCCAGGCGCGCGTAACCATAGTCGGTGGCGCTGTGGTTGATGGTGTTGTAGCTGACCAGGCGCTGGGTGTAGACCCCGACGTCCTTGACGATGTCGTCGGCGCTGGCATACTCGCCGCGCGCCAGCACCGCCTTGACGAAGCGCTCCCGGACCGCCGCATCGTCGCGCACCGTCTGCATCGCCGTGGTGAGGGAGGTGAGGAAGCCGACCATATCGGCGCCGCCCGGTCCGCCGTCGATGCGCATGCCCAGTCCGCGGTAGTTGATCTGCGCTGTGTGGCAGGCGGCGCAGGTCACGCCCAGGTAGTTCTTGTTGAGATAGCCGTCCTTGACGAAGCCGACCGGCAGCGCGTCCGGATTGGATGCCGTTGCCCGTTGCGGCAGGTAGCGCAAGCGGTTCATGTGCTCATTGGCCCGGAACGGGGGCGCTGCAGCCAGGGGCGTTGAGCCCGGCTGTTCGAGCGCCATGAAGAAGTCGTAAGGCAGCAGGTTCGAGCCCTGCGTCGTGGTGTAGAACCACAGGCTGTCCTGCGGCTGCCAGTTTTGTTCGAGGTAAGTCACCTTGGTGAAACTGTCGCCGAACACGTCATGGGCGACGGTGGCGGCGCCCCGTCCAGGGTCGGCGTCCGATGCCTGCTGGTGGCGGAACAGCGACAGTGCCAGCGGCGGCACGACGATTACCAGGAGCAGGACGAGCACGATGGCGAGTAGCCAGTGCTTCAAGGAGCGGCGAACCATGGTCAAGTACCTCCCGCGGGGTGGGCTTGCGTACCGAAACAACATGCCGTTTCATGGTACGCCCGGCAGGCGGGCGGCACAATCCTATCTGAACTACCAGCTCGAAGAAGATCCGGGCTTGTGCACGAGTACCGTTGAATCAGGCCATGGTTGCCCTGAGGCATAGCTCCGTCATTCCCGTCAGCACGGGAATCCACTCCCGACCATCATTTCTCGCGGTCGTGTTTGCCGGCACGACGCGCTTGTGGCGGGTCCTGCCGCTGACTTGACCTGAGCAAGGTACCGGCGGCGTTGTCCTCGAAACGGCCGGCTTCTTCTATATAGCCTTGCACGGTGCCGTCGTGGCGCCAGCCGCCCTGGCGTTTGATGTCGCGAAAGTTGGCGCCGGCGCGGTGCGCGCTGGTGGCCATGCCGCGCCGCAGGCTATGGCTGGAGAGGTCGGGAACGTAGTCCAGTCCGGCAAGCCGCGCACATTGTTCGAGGATGGTGTTGACGCTGCCTTCGTGAAGTGCGGCCGCGGACACCTCGCCCCATTTGCTGATCGGGCGAAACAGCGGGCCGCTGGCGATGCCGGCCGCATCGAGCCAGTTGCGCAGCGCCGTCGCCGGGCAGCAGGCGCCGTCACCGTAGGGAATCGCCTTGACGATGCCCTCCCCCATCTGGTCGGTCTTCGAGCGCGGCAGGGTGATGGTCATCCCTTCCGCTTGCAGGCCGATGTGGCTCACGTCGATGGCCACGAGCTCGCTGCGGCGTAATCCTCCGAAAAATCCGATCTGCAGCAGGGCGTTGTCGCGCGCGGCTTTCAGCGTGGCCAGGTTGGCGAGTTGCGCGACGATGCGCTCCAGGTCTTCCACCGGGAGGGCCTTGGCCTTCTTCTTTGGCTTGCCATTGGTGCGCGTGATGCCGGCCAGGGTTTTGCGGACGGTGGGCGTGGACGCGGGGTCGGCAAAGCCCTGGTGCACGTGCCACTGCGACAGCGCGGTCAGGCGCAGCGCGAGCGTGCGCGGATTGAGCGAGGCCGCGAACGCCAGCAGGTAGCGGATCATCGTTGGCTCGTCGGCAGGCAGCACGCCGCCCCACGAAAGGTAATGCTTGATGGCCGAGCGGTAAGTGCGGCGCGTGTTTTCCGAGGTGGCGGCGGCGAGGAAGGCGCGGTGCTGCGCACTCAGTTCCGCATCGAGGGGCGTAACGGCGTTACGCAGCGGTGCTATAGCACTTGCGGGCGCTGCAGAGACGGGAATGACATCATCAGACATGGCGAGACGCGGGAAAACGCGATTTGTAACGGGTATTACGCAGCATATCACGGCAGGACGGCGGATAACTCACGATAACAACACTTATCGTGATCAAGGTAAACGAGAAATCGATATACGTCATAACGTAATATAGGGTAATATTACGTAATACGTAATACGTTATCTTATTCAGGAGTCCCCAAATGGCACGTGCCGGCATCCTCTATTCCCATGTCGCAGCCGCCGCTGCCGGTCTCGCTGCCGATAACAAGAACCCCACCGTCGACACCGTCCGCGAAGCCCTTGGCGGTACGGGCAGCAAAAGCACGATCGCGCCCATGCTCAAGCGGTGGAAGGAAGAACACCAGCAGGCGCCCTCGCCCGCCGCGCCCGGCGTGCCGCCAAGCTTGCTGCAGGCGGTCAAGGGGGTGTATGAGTCGATCAAAACGGATTTCCAGCAGAATCTGGACGTGGAAAAGCTCGCCCACGCGGCCGGGCTTGAGCAGCTCGCCGACCTGCTGCAACAGTCGCGCACGGAACAGGCCGCGCTGGAACAGCGCGTGAAGGCGCTTGAAACTGACCTCGACAGTGCAAACACCACCATCGCGCAGGCCCGCCAGGCCAACCACCTGCTGACGGTCGACTTGGCCGGTGCCCGCAGCGAACAGGCCGGTCTGCAGCAGCGCCTCGCCGACCGTGCCGCGGAGGTTGCCTCGCTCAACGCCCAGCTGACCCAGGCGCGCGCCCAGTTCGACCATTACCACGAAGCCACCGCTGCCCAGCGCGCCGAGGAACGCCAGGGCTTTGAACAGCGCGCCGCCCTGGTCGACCGGGAATTGGTGACCTTGCGCCAGCAATTGCTGCACCACAAAGGCCAGGCCGCGCAGCTAGCCGGCCAGCTATCCCAGGCCGGGGCCGAAAACGCCCGCCTGCACCAGGTTGCCGAGGCCGCGCGCAGCGAGGCGGCGCGCGAACGCACCGGTTCCGAACGCGCCGCGTTCCAGGTGGCAGCTCTGTCCGCCCAGCTCGACAAGCTGCAGGCCGGGCACGATGCCATGCAGGGCGAACTCAGCGACTGCAAAATTGCCCTGGCGGTGCGGGCGCGCGAGTCGGAAATCGCCGCGTCGCGCCTTGCCAGCGCGGAAAGCGAAGCGCACACCGGGGCGCAGGAAAAGCACGCGCTGATGCGGCAACTGACCGTGCTCGAAACCGAGCTGCGCCAGGAACGGGATCTGGCCAGGCAACGTAAGGAAGAAGCGGGAAAACGGGAAACATAACGCGTCAGGCATGGCGGCGCGCGAACGGCTCTTTAATCATTTAGCAAAATTGCAGGCAGCCCATCGCGCGTCCACCGACGCGGTACAATCATCGTCCGTACGGCGGCCGGTGGCCGGTGGCATTGATCCGAAGGAGTCCCATGTCCGATAGCAAACCGACCTTTGTGCCCAAACGGCGCCAGTTCTGCGCCGGGGGCGTCAGTCTTGCGGCACTCGGATCGCTAAGCCTGAGCGCCTGCGGCGGCGGCGTGGACGACGCCGGCAGCACGATCAGCGTCACCGAATCGAAGCGTTCCGATGCGATCCGCCCTGCCGCGCCGCGCCGCTTCGTCCACCCCGGCCTGCTGCACACCGCCGCCGACTTCGAGCGCATGCGCGCCAAAGTCGGCGCCCACGCCGAACCATGGGCCAGCGCCTGGAAAGCACTGATCGCCAACGGCCGCTCCCAGCTCAACGCCGCGCCGCGTCCTCTGAAAACCGTCATCCGCGGCGGCGAGGGACAAAACTTCGCGCAGATGTACATCGACATCGCCCGTGCCTACCAGCTCGCGCTGCGCTGGAAAATCTCCGGCGACGTCGCCTGTGCCGAACGCGCCATCGCCTTCCTCAACGCCTGGTCGTCCACGCTCACCACCATCAGCGGCAACGCCGACCGCTTCCTCGCGGCCGGCATCTACGGCTACCAGTTCGCCAACGCCGCCGAAATCATGCGCACCTATGCCGGCTGGGCGGCGGCCGATGTCGCCCGCTTCCAGCACATGATGCTCACGGTGTTCTACCCGCTTAACCACCAGTTCCTGATCCAGCACAACGGCGCCGAGATCACCAACTACTGGGCCGCCTGGGACCAGTGCACGCTGGCCTCCATCCTCGCCATCGGCGTGCTGTGCGACCGTGAAGACCTGTACAACGAGGCGTTGAGCTACTACATGACGGGGCCCGGCAATGGCGCCAGCTCCCAGGCTGTTTACCACGTCCACCCCGGACACCTCGGCCAGTGGCAGGAAAGTGGCCGCGACCAGTGCCATGCCACGCTCGGCATCGGCCTGGCCGGCGTGTTCTGCGAAATGGCGTGGAACCAGGGCGACGACATGTACGGCTATGACAACAACCGCTTCCTGGCCGGTGCCGAATACGTCGCCAAATCCAACCTGCGCGATGGGGCCGGTGCCGAATACGTCGCCAAATCCAACCTGCGCGATGGGGCCGGTGCCTTCCATCCGGTGCCCTACACGCCCTACCGGAACATCAACGCCTACCAGCCAGTTTTGTCGCCCGAGTCGCAGGGAATCCGCCGTCCCGTATGGGAAATGGTGCACCAGCACTACGCCAACCGGCGCGGCCTGGCCGCCCCGTACACCGGTCTGCAGGCAGTACAAACGCGCCCCGAAGGCGATGGCGGCAACGGCGACCAGCTTGGTTTCGGCACCCTCACGTTTACCCGCGACCCCATGACCGGCAAGGTCCCGAGCGGCCTGACGGCGCGTCTGACTGCGGGAAAGGTTGTTCTCAGCTGGTGGGGCTGCGCCCATGCCAGCAGCTACACCGTCAAGCGCGCCACGGCCTTGGGCGGTCCGTACAAGGTGCTGGCCAGCGGCATCAGCGACCTGCTCAGTTACACCGATGCGGCCATGCCCGCCAGCGCCTTTTACTACGTGGTGACGGCGCATATCGCCGGCAAGGAAAGCGCGCCCTCCGCCGCGGCGCGCGTCGTCACGGGACTGACCCCGCACACGCGCCTGAAAATGGACGAAGCGGCAGGCACGGTAGTGGCGGACGCCAGCGGCAACGGCCACGCCGGCGCCCTGTCCAGGGGCGCCACATGGACGACAGGCCGCACCAGCAACGCAGTCGCGTTCGACGGGGTGGCCGGCCATGTGAGCCTGCCCCACAACCTCGTTGCGGACCTGGCCGACTTCACCGTGGCGACCTGGGTGTACCTGAATGCGTCCACGCCGTGGTCGCGCGTGTTCGACTTCGGCAGCGGACCGGGACACTACATGATGCTCACCCCGCGCAACAACAAGGGCGTGGTCCGCTTTGGCATCACGACCAATTTCCCTGCCGGCGAACAAGGCATTTCCGGCAACGCGGCGCTGCCCGTGGGACAGTGGGTGCACGTGGCGGTCACCTTGTCGGGCAGCACCGGCGTCTTGTACGTCAACGGCGTCGAAGTGGGCCGCAACAGCGCCCTGGCGCTGGCGCCGTTTCGTCTCGGACCGACCAACCAGAACTGGCTCGGCCGCTCGCAATTTCCGGCCGATCCCTGGTTGAACGGTAAAATCGACGACTTCCGCCTCTTCCACGGTGCTCTGAGTGCCGCCGAACTGGCCGCCCTCATGCGCACCTGACGCCAGAATGACTCCACACCACCCGCTCACCAGCGAGCACATCGACATCTGGCTGGTGTTCTACCAGACCATCACCGCCCCCGAACTGCAGGCGGCCCTGCTCGAGCTGCTCAACGACGCCGAGCGCCAGCAGCAAATCCGCTTCTACCGTCCGGACGACCGCCTGCGCTACCTGGCCACGCGCGCGCTGGTCCGCACCACCCTCTCGCGCTACGCCCCGCTGGCCCCGGCCGACTGGACCTTCATCCCCAACGAATACGGCCGCCCCGCCATCGGCAACGATCATGTCGAGGCCCGTTCGCTCAACTTCAACGTCTCGCACACGCGCGGCCTGATTGCGCTGGCAGTCGCGCGCGACCGCGTGCTGGGCGTCGACGTCGAAAACCTCGTCACGCGCCAGGTTTCCGGGGACATCGCCGAGCACTATTTCGCCCCGGCCGAAGTGGCGGAACTGGCTACCGTCCCCGAAGAACGGCACCAGGCCCGCTTCTTTGAATACTGGACCTTCAAGGAAGCCTACATCAAGGCGCGCGGCATGGGATTGTCGATTCCGCTCGACCGCTTCGGCTTCCATTTTGCGGACGAGCGCAGCGTCAGCCTCGCCGTCGACGCCGAACTGGGCGACGATGCCGCGCGCTGGCGCTTCTGGCAATTCCAGCCCACGCCCGACCACCTGCTCGCGCTGTGTGCGGAACGTCTCGACGGCGCCGTGCCGCTGGTGACCGTGCGCAGCGTGATGCCTACCGTATCCGACACGCCTTTCGCGTGGACCCTGCTGAAACGTTCATCATGACGACTTCCCCCAACCCGGTTGAAGCGCTCAGAGAGCAATTCCAGTCCGAAGACGGCTTCCTGGTCGAACTGCGCTGCTTCGCCCGCTGGAACAAGCCCGCGTTCGCGCGCCTCGTCGCCGCCATGCAGCGCTATCTGGAAAGCGCCGATCACGGCGACCAGCTGGAGCGCTGGATCGCCGAAGGATTCTGGCTGCACGACAGCATGGTCAAGGTACTTTCATCGTCCGTGGGATGTCGCGACGAGTTAGGCCAGCCCTACCTCGATGCCGCGTACCAGCGCCTGAGCGAACTGGCCTGCTGGTTCTTCACCGGCGAGTCGATCTCCCGGGAGGATACCGCTCTGGGCTATACTTGGACGGAATAGCTGGCTCGACAATGCATGTACCAGGTAACGAAAAATGAAGGCTCAGAGACCCGCACCAGGAAACGAGACGGCTGCCAGCTCGATGTTGGAGGCCGGCAATGGCGACAGATTGGTTCCTGGTGCCCTGACACATTCTTTCGTCGACAATCGACAAGTATCCTCTCAGCAAAATCGTCTCGCCCTGATCGCGCATGACAGTCCGCGGGTTTCCGCTCAGCGGATGATGGCGGACCGCATGCAACAGAGTCCGCGCCTGGCTGCGCAGCGCGCGCAAGTGGCGAGAATGGATAGCCTCCCGACGCAAAGTCCTGCGCAACGGGTTCCACCGCAGAAAGCTGATCTGCCAGACACGTCCGGCCTGTCAAGCGGGTCGTTGGGGTCCGCACTGCCAATTCAACGCCAAGCCTGGCATTCCGGCGAACAATTTGCCAAAGGCGTCATGAGCGTGAATTTGACCCCCGGCCAATCACGCACTGTTCCGGATCGGGACAGGAAGGCCCCTACCGTCGATGCGCTTGTATCCTACGCACCCAATGAGACCGCTCCCGATGCGGATCCCATTCGGCTGATCCAGATTGTGCGCGCAGCGAGTTCGGCAGATGATCAGGATATTTCCTTTAGTGATGCCAATGACGCTAAGGAGAAAAGGCGTGACAAGGCAAAAACGGCGAGCGCAGATGGCGTCGAAAAAGGCTGGTTTGTTGATCATACTGCTGAAGTACTGAAACCAAGATCCGTGGCGGGAAGCCCGAGTGTTCCCGATGCGTATGCCGATGCCAGCTTTGGACTGTCCCGCGATGCCGACGGAAAAGAAATAACGGCTCCTTATGTGGACATTCCGAACAGCGGGAACCAGCATGGCCGCAAACACAACAACGACATTACTCCTGCAACGCTCAAAGATCAGCCGGCATCGACAGCCCCGTATGATTTCAGGGCCGAGGTCGTTGCAAAGGGCCTGGAACAGGCAGGTGAGGAAGTCTATGGAACTGTCGCCTGGAGCTTTCGAACCATCAGCGGTGCGGGAGGGTACCAGGAGATCGTGCCCCAGCAGATACCGGAATTCAAGAACGCTCCGAGTGCGACTTTTAATGCGGCCGTCGACAAATACGATGAGGTATATCGAAATCCTGGCGCATCGACGTCACCGGAAAACATTAACGGTTTGAAGGCGGCGATACTCGATCCGCACAAGACGGAAGATGAAAGACAGCGGGCAAGAAACGAGTTGGAGGGCATCCTTGATATATTGGAAATCAATGCCACGTCGGATGAGTGGGATGAGTTAACAAATATTCGAATCAGCATACTAGAAATCGACGCGAAAATCGCTGCGCCTCCTGCAGCGGCAGCGGCCAACAATGCGGAAGAAAGTAAGGAGAAGGAGAAGGAGGAGAAGGAGGATGATGACTGGTCCGGATTCCAAAGCGCCGGCGCGACGGCGACTGAATCGGCCGGCAACGGCGCCGTCCTGGACGAGAATACCTGAACGTGGCACCAGAGCGCATTGAACGGCGATTGGCACCCCCATTCAAGGATTGTCCGCTCCCGACCATGGATTCTTGGTTACGTGATTGGCTGGCAGTTCCCCAGGATTGGTCTCCGTGACGCGCACGAAGATCGTCCGATCCAGCTCACCATATCGATCACGTCGCCGACTTGCCAGGACCGCACGTTCAGGGCATTTCGCTGTAGATCTGTCGGGTGCTCCGGCGCAATCTCTCCCCGTCCAGGCTGCTTCGTTACTCCCGTCTGGTCGGCCGCAACGTGCCGTTGATCGAAGGACCTCGTGGCCCACCAACCCGATAAGCCCGCATCCGGGTCATCGCTGGCCTGCCTCTCCAGGAGACCATCGATATAGTCGGCAAGGCCATCATTGTTGTCCGAATGCGCTTCATGCGCGGCGTTGCGTAGACGCACGCTCAGGAACCTCAATCCCGAAATTTTGCCGCCGCTCCACATCGTGTCGATCTGCAATATGGACGCGTCGTAGTCGGATGTGTCCATATCCACAGCCAAACCGGCGATCGTTGCATGGCCGATGATGACGCGCTGCACGGGATGGCGCTGCGCCACGGTCGATGCGCTATCGCGGATAGCGTCCATCCGCGCTTTTTGCTGCAGCACGCGCTGACTGTGGCCGATCGTCTCTCGCAGCGAGCGTTGCGCCGCTGCCGCCGGACGATTGTCTGCAAAATCCACCTCCCGCGTGGTGCGCCTGTCAGGTCCGGACCGCATCCGATCCGCGGGGTTGGTTTTCACGCAGCGGCGATTGCAACAGAGGTTACATCTCGTTTCATCCCACCGACGACATTAATACTTTGATACTAGCCGGAGCCGGAGCCGAAGTCGAAGTCCAACCAATAGTGCGGATGTCCCTGGGGTGCAACGCGGCAGGAACACACGCAAGGCGACCGGCGCGGTGTCGCTGCGCATGCCGGCTGCGCATCGGATCCGGCACTCAGGCCGCGCCATCCCGGTTGGGAATCTCCAGCCCTTTCGCCACCGCCGGACGCGCCACGAAGCCCTCCAGCGCCCGCGTCACATGCGGGAAATCGGCGATGCCGACCAGATTCCCGGCCTCGTAAAACCCGATCAGGTTACGCACCCACGGGAAGATCGCGATATCGGCAATGGTGTACGTATCTCCCATGATCCACGTGCGCTTCTCCAGCCGTTCATTGAGCACGCCGAGCAGACGCTTCGATTCGGCCACATAGCGGTCGCGCGGCCGCTTATCATCGTAATCCTTGCCCGCGAATTTGTGGAAGAAGCCGAGCTGGCCGAACATCGGTCCGATACCGCCCATCTGGAACATCACCCACTGGATCGTCTCGTAGCGCCCCGCGGCGTCGGGCGGCAGGAACTGGCCGCTCTTCTCGGCCAGGTAAATCAGGATCGCGCCCGACTCGAACAGTGCCAGCGGTTTGCCGTCCGGGCCATTCGGATCGATGATGGCGGGGATCTTGTTGTTCGGGTTGAGCGACATGAATTCCGGCGACAGCTGGTCGTTGTGATCGAAGCGCACCAGGTGCGGCTCGTAGGCCAGTGCGGTTTCTTCCAGCATGATGGAGACCTTCACGCCGTTCGGCGTCGGCAGCGAATAGAGCTGAATGCGCTCGGGGTGCCGGGCCGGCCATTTTTTCGTGATCGGGAATGTCGACAGGTCGTTCATGGCAGTATCCTTTAAGGCGTGGCAAAGTGGTCCGACAACATAGCAGAAATTTCAAGTTTGCTGTTTTTGCGCCCTGCCCGCGCCAGGCGATGGCCAGCGCCGCCGCCAGCAGCACGGCGGCGAGCGCAAACGTCCTGCGCATGCCGGCCGCCACCGCGTCGGGCGGGGCCGTGGCGGCCGCCGAGCCGAACGCAAACACTGCGCCCATGAGCGACGCACCGGTGACCAGCCCCAGATTACGCGCCAGATTGAGCATGCCCGATACCACGCCGCGCTGATCGGCGCCTGCATCGGCCATCAGCGCCGTGTTGTTCGCCGCCTGGAACAGCGCATACCCGATCGTGATGACGACCAGCGGCCCAAGGTAGCCTGGCACGCCCGTCGATGCCGGCAGCGCCGCCAATGGCAGCGTCCCGGCCAGCATCAGCGTCAACCCGGCGATGGTGATGCCCCGAGTGCCGGCGCGGTCCACGATCCGCCCCGCCGGCATGCCGCACAGCGCCGATACCAGCGGCCCCGCCGCCAACACCATGCCGACGGCGGCCGGCGCCAGGGCGAGTGCGCGTGCCAGATAGAACGGCCCCACGATCAGCGTCGCCATCATCACCGTCGACACCAGCGTCGTGGTGCCAAGGCGCGCACCGAGGAGCCGGTCGCGCAGCAGCGCCAGGGGAATCAGCGGCGACGCGGCCCTCGATTCGGCCAGCATGAACAGGCCCGCTCCCACCGCTGCGGCGAGCAGCAAGCCCAGATTGACTGCCCCGAACCTGCCGCCGCCCGCCGTCATGGCCAGCACGTACGCACCGAGCGTCACCGCCAGCAGGAGCGTGCCCGCATGATCGAACACCGCCGGCCGCCGTACGTCCCCGGGCAGCGCGCGATACGCCAGCAGCAAGGTGAGTATCCCCAGCGGCACATTGATGAAGAACAGCGCGCGCCAGCCAACCGCCGCGATCAGCAAGCCGCCGAGCGAGGGCCCGAGGGCGGTGCCGATGGCGGACATGGTTCCCAGCAGCCCCATCACGCTTCCGGTGCCGTCTTTTGGCGCGGCTTCGGTGGCGAAGCTCATTGTCAGCGCCATCATCAGCGCCGCGCCCAGTCCCTGCAGCGCGCGTGCGGCGATCAGCCAGGGTAGCGCGGTCGCCATGCCGCACAGGGCCGACGCCACCGTGAACAGGCCGATACCGGCCAGCAGCAGCCGGCGCCGGCCCGCCAGGTCGCCGAGCCGTCCGGCGCCGACAATGACGGTGGTAATCGCCAGCAGGTAGGCCAGCACGACCCACTGCACCTGCGCGAACGTGGCCCCGAACGCCTGCGCGAGCGTCGGCAAGCCCACGTTGGCAATGCTGGTGCCGAGTGACGACAGCAGCATCGACAACGACAGGACGGCCAGCGTCCAGCGCCGCCGTGCGGCCGGCTGCGGGCTCACTGAAGCAGCCATACCGCTTCCATCGCCGGAAAACGGCCCTTGAAGCCGCCGGCCACGTCGGCTTTGGTCAGCAAGGTCAACGCATATGCGTGGCCGTAGCGCTGCCGGACTTCGTCATCGCCGATGGAAAACGGCGGCCCGTCCATCAGGGACTGGTCGTACTGGTAGCAAATGAGCAGTTGCGGCGCCCGCCGTGCCAGTTGCGTCAGATGGGTGGCGTACCGGGCGCGCATCGCTTGCGGCAGCGCGACGAAAGCCGCGCGGTCGTACACCGCGTCCACGGGGCCGAGCGTCTCGCCATCCAGGCAAAAAATATCGCCGACAAAAATATCGATGTTCCGCGCGCGGTAGTGAAGCAGTTCTCCTGCCTGATGCACCTCTGGCGTCAGGCCCAGATCGGCAAACAGCTGGTCGACGGCGATCTGGCTTAGTTCGGCGCCCGCCACGCGAAAGCCCTCGGACAGCAGCCAGTGCAGATCGAGCGACTTGCCGCACAAAGGCACGAACACCCGGCTGCCCGGGGGCAGTTCCAGTCGGCCGATATGCGCCACCATGAGCGGATTGGCCGCCCGCGCATGAAAACCGATTTCGTTGATTGCCCACTTGCGATGCCAAAACTCCCTGTCCATATCTGTCCTTGTCTGATCATGCCGAGCGTCGGCACCCACACCCAGTCTAGCCGCCTGGACAACATGGCGGAAGACGCACGGCTTGCACTATATCGTTGCGCCTGACGCCACTCTGCCACACCATAAATAGACAAAAACTATCGACCCCATATTTATAATTGCGTATACACATCGCGAAGATTTCCTTATTGTTTAGACACATTTACAAAAAAAGGAATCAAAATGATTAACACAACCCAGCTGCGGACTTCCGGAGAACGTCGCGCGGCACGCTCGGCAGTGGCATTCGCCATTGCCGCACTGTTCTCCCCCTTCACCTCGGCGGCGCCGCAGCTCACCCGCGACAACGGCGCCCCGGTTGGCGACAACCAGAACTCGCAAACGGCCGGCCAGAACGGCCCGACCCTGCTGCAAGACGTTCACCTGCTGCAAAAACTGCAGCGTTTCGACCGCGAGAAGATTCCTGACCGTGTCGTGCATGCGCGCGGTACCGGTGCCCACGGCGTCTTCGTCGCCAGCGGCGATGTGTCGGGGTTGACCCGGGCCAAGGTATTTGCAAAAGGAACGGAAACACCGGTATTCGTGCGCTTCTCGACGGTGATCCACGGCAGCCACTCGCCCGAAACCCTGCGCGACCCGCGCGGTTTTGCCACCAAGTTCTACACCAGCGAAGGCAACTGGGATCTGGTCGGCAATAATCTGCCGATTTTCTTCATCCGCGACGCCGTCAAGTTCCCGGACATGGTTCATTCGCTCAAGCCTGCGCCCGAGACCAATGTGCAAGACCCGAACCGTTTCTTCGATTTCTTCTCGCACCAGCCGGAATCGACCCACATGCTGACCCAGGTGTACTCCGACCTCGGCACGCCGAAAGGCTACCGCTTCATGGACGGCAACAGCGTGCATGCTTATAAATTTGTTAATGCCGCCGGCACAGTCAACTACGTCAAATTCCACTGGAAATCGCTGCAGGGCATCCAGAGCCTGACCGGCCCCGAAGCATCGGCCGTGCAGGGCAAGGATTTCAACCACGCCAGCAACGACCTGATCAACGCCATCAAGCGCAAGGAATTTCCGCGCTGGGAACTGTACGTGCAGGTGCTCAAGCCGTCCGAACTGGGCAGGTTCGACTTCGATGCGCTCGACGCCACCAAAATCTGGACTGGCGTGCCGGAAACCAAGCTCGGCACGATGACCCTGAACCGCAACCCGGCCAACATCTTCCAGGAAACCGAGCAAAGCGCCTTTGCGCCATCGAACCTGGTGCCCGGCATCGAGCCGTCCGAAGACAAGCTGCTGCAAGGCCGCGTGTTTTCCTACGCCGACACCCAGATGTACCGCCTCGGCCCCAATGCCCTGCAATTGCCGATCAACCAGCCGCGCGTGGCGGCAGTCAATCACCATCAGGATGGTGCGATGAATGCCGGCAAGCGCACCGGCAATATCAACTACGAACCGAGCCGCCAGTCCCCGCTGGCGGTCAATGCCGACTTCAAGCCGAGCCAGCTTCCCCTCTCGGGCAGCACGGTGCAGCAGCGCATCACCAAGACGCTGAACTTCCGCCAGGCGGGCGAGTTCTACCGCTCCTTGCCTGCGCAGCAGCAGAAAAACCTGGTCGCCAACCTGGCCGGCGATCTTGGCCAGGTCAAGGATGAGGAAGTGCGCTACACGATGCTGTCGCACTTCTACAAGGCCGATGCCGCCTACGGAACGGCGCTCGCCGCCGCGCTGGGCGACAAGGTCGCGCAGGTTGCCTCGCGCGCCGCGGCCCTGGCCGACTGATGAGAAAGCGGCCGCCTGCGGGCGGTCGCTTGGGAGACTGCCATGAAATACCTGATCACAATTGCCGCGCTCGCCATGGCGCAGCTCGTGCACGCGGCCCCACCCGACCCGGCGCGCCTGGCCGAACAGCTCAAAGGCTATTACTTCGACGCGGCCCGGCGTGGCGATGTCGCGATGCTCAAGGAATTCACCAGCGCGGCCTACGACCTGAACACGCGCGACGAGAAAGGCTACACGGGGCTGATCCTGGCCGCCTACCATGGCCACGGCGCAGCGGTGGACCTGCTCATTGGCGCCGGCGCCGACCCGTGCGCGGGCGACAAGCGTGGCAACACGGCGCTGATGGGAGCGATTTTCAAAGGCGAGCTGCGCATTGCGCGCCGCCTGGCCGATACCGCGTGCCAGCCGAACCAGCGCAATCATGCCGGGCAGACGGCGGCAATGTACGCGGCCTTGTTCCAGCGCAGCGAGATCCTGCAAGCGCTGGTCGAGCGCGGTGCGGACATGAAAGCGGCCGATGGCGCGGGCAACACCCCCGCCAGCCTCGCCCGCGGCGAATTCCGGCAGGCACAGCGCCAACCCTGACAGCGGGGCGGCGAACGCCGGGGCGCCGCAGCGGCAGAAACTGCGTCCGGTCGCCGTACTCACATGGCGCGCTACGCACCCGGTCGCGCCATATTCGTGCGGCCGACGCCACACCAGAAGCGAATTGCGTTATCGTAAACGCATGTCTCTGCCCGACCTGAACCTGCTCATTACCCTTGACGTCTTGCTTGCCGAAGGCAGCGTCGCCCGTGCGGCGCGCCGTTTGCGCCTCAGTCCCTCGGCCATGAGCCGCGCACTGGCCCGTTTGCGCGACGCCACGGGTGACCCGCTGCTGGTGCGCGCCGGGCGCGGCCTGGTGCCCACGCCGCGCGCCATCGCACTGCGCGAACAGGTCAGCCAGCTGGTGCATGACAGCGTCGCCGTGCTGCGCCCCGTCGACAAGCTCGATCTGCCACAGCTCGCACGCACCTTCACGATCCGCACGCGCGAAGGCTTTGTCGAAAATTTCGGCGCGGAACTCATCACGCGACTGCGCGCCGATGCGCCCGGCGTGCGCCTGCGTTTTTTGCCCAAGCCGGACAAGGACAGCGCGGGTTTGCGCGACGGCAGCATCGACCTCGAAACGGGCGTCATCGGCAAGTCCACCGGCCCGGAAGTGCGCACCCAGGCCCTGTTCCGTGACCGTTTCGTCGGCGTGGTGCGTGCCGGCCATGCCTTGACCGAAGGCGATATCACACCGTCGCGCTATGCGGCGGGCGAACACATCGGCATAGCGCGCGAGGGCATGGAAAATAGCCCGGTCGATGACGCCTTGCTGCCGCTGGCCCTGGAACGCACGGTCGTCACCACGGCTGCCGGCTTTTCCCAGGCGCTGGCGCTGGCATGGGGAAGCGACCTGGTCGCCACTGTCCCGGAACGGCACACCGGCCGGCTGCGCAGCGGCATGCACAGCTTCGCCCTGCCCTTCCCCGTGCCCGAATTCACCGTCTCGATGCTCTGGCATCCCCGGCTCGACGCCGATCCCGCCCACCGCTGGCTGCGCACTCATGTGCGGGCGGTCTGCGGCGTGCAGCGCTAGCTGCGGGCGGACGGCCCCTATCCCTGTTCCTGCCCGCTACGTCGGACATGCATGACCTTGATGAGCGACGCACTTACCCCGCCGCGTGATCGCGTACCGTCCGGCTGTCCTTCCGTCCATCGTCTATCATCTACCCGTCCGTCGTCTATCGTCCACCCGTCCTCGAAGCGCCGATCTGAGAATGGCGCGGTCGACGTCGTGAGGATTCATCGGCGCAGTGGAAAGTGTTCCTCCCGATGAATGAGCCAATTCCCAGCTCCGGTGCCTCGGATCGTTGTGGTGAACTTCGATGTGATGCATTCCCTCTTCCGCCTGGCCGAGCCCAACCGTATCGATGTCGTCGTCTTCGAGATCGTACTCATTTTCTATGCCCAGCATCCGCTCGTCGTGCGAAAACAAATGATTGCGCGGATGCCGGTCGACATACACCACCGGTCCATCGTCGTGCTCCTGCCTTACGCGTCCCGACGACATGGCCGGCTGGCCCTCCAGGTTCAACCCGTGTTCCTGGAAATACATCGTCGGCGGGCGCGGCGGCTCTGACGTATTGAATCGCCTGTTTTGCGGAGATACGGTATGCAGCATTGGAGCCAGGCTCTGCACCTGCTCCGTCACGCGCGGCACATCCGCGCGCGGTAGGCTTCCCAGTTCCGGAAAACCGTGGAAACCGTACGGGGCCCCGGACCCGAAAGCCAGCGGCAAAGGCGTCATCGCCGCCGTCCTCGCGTACAGATCGCTCTCGGCAGCTTCGGCTTCGGCTCGGGTGGCAAAACTGCGTTCTGAAATCAAGGTGGACCGCCACCTCGCCTGCACACCGTTTCCGACGCTAACCACTGCGCACTGCGCGACACCCTCTGCGGCGCAAGGCGCCACCCGCCCCTGCCTTTCGCGCTGCGCGGCAACCCGCGATCTATCGTCGGCAAGCGCCTGGAAAGCCTTCAGCTGATTCACGCGGGGATTATTGTTCGCGAGCTCCAGCAACTTGAGCTGAGCGGCCGCGTTCGAACTTTCCCGCTGCGAGTGGGGTACCGCGAATCGGGAATCATCCCGCTTTTGAAGCGCGGCATTCACAGTCCGGTTTTCGCCCTCTCCAGCCTTGTGCGTCTTTACATGCATGAGTTCACCTCGCGGCAGCACCAGCGTTTTTAGATTGTCATCGGCATTTACTCGGCGTCATTGTATCAGCGCGCCGGTCGGTGTAAACCCGTTCATCCCGCGTTCACGGATCTTCGCCCCGGTCCGGAACGCTCGCCCGACGATTGTGTAAAAGCCAACTCGCTCCAGGTGATAGCCGCCTATACAGCGGGACAGGCGGCCTGAATCCACGATGTAGTTTCTTCAACACGACACCACGCCAAATAATTATATAAGCGCTTATATAATTAATGCTAAGATACCTGCATGAAACAAGGACTCGGAACTCAATTGCGGCACCTGATCGAACTGCTCGATGGCGCCGTCCTGCAAGCCTATATGGACGCGGGCCTGGATTACCGGCCGCGCTACACGCCGGTGATTCGGGTACTGGCCCAGCAGCAGAGCGCCACCATCGGCCAGCTGGCCGAACTGGCGGGCATCACGCAGCCGGCGGCGACGCAAACGGTGGCATTGATGAAGAAGGAAGGCTTGCTGCTCGTGGTTGCCGGCGGCGAGGATGGCAGGCAGCGCGTGGTGCGCCTGAGCCCGCAGGGCGAGCTGCTGCTGCCCCGCCTGCAAGCGTGCTGGCAGGCGACCAAGCGCGCGGCCGACGGCCTCGATGCGGAACTTGCATTTCCCTTGTCGGCGTGCCTGGCGCAAGCCATCGCCGTCCTTGAGCAGCGCCCCTTCGGTGAGCGAATCCGTGAGGCAAGCAAAAAGCTACAATCAACCACCTGACGAAAGCGATGATGGAACATACTCTGAGCGCACCAACGAACAAACCTTCCCTGGCTTCGCGACTGATGGCTAACGCCGTGGTCCGGATTGTGCTCGGCATGGTCCTGACCTTTGCCGCGGTCCCGCTGACAATGATCATCGCCTCCACACTGGTGGACAAGCCGTACCGCATGGTCTGGCCGCAGATATTGGCCGCCGTGCTGGTGTGGTTCGGCTACCGTTTCTATGTCCGCCGTATCGAAAAACGCCAGCCGACCGAGCTGGCGATGCCCGGCATGGCGCGCGAACTCGGTAGCGGCCTGCTGCTCGGCGCCGCACTGGTGGCGCTCACCTTCGCCGTGCTGGCGGCGCTGGGCGCCTACCGGTTCGGCGGCATCAACGCTCCAGGCATCATGATGCTGCTACCGCTGGCCGAGCTGGTGCTCGTTGGCATGGCCGAGGAGATGATGTTTCGCGGCGTGGTATTCGGCGTGACCGAACGTTCGCTGGGCGCCAAACCCGCCATCGTGATCTCGGCGCTGGTGTTCAGCCTGGCCCACCTGCCCAATGAAGGAGCCTCGGTGCTGGCGGTCGCCGTGATCGCTTCGTATGGCGTGCTGCAGGCCGCGCTCTACATGAAGACGCGCCGCCTGTGGGTCTGCATCGGAACCCACATCGCGTGGAACTACTGCGTCAGCCAGGTATTCTCGTCGACCGTGTCGGGCCATGCAGCCACCGGCGGCCTGCTGCGCGGCGAGCTTGTCGGCAACACCATGCTGACCGGCGGCGCATTCGGCGTGGAAGGCTCGCTCATTACCCTGTTGCTGATTGCGGCCGCCAGCGCATTCTGCCTGCGACGGGCCTTTGCCAGCCGGGACTGATTTCTGGTCCTGGGCGCTGCGGCCGGCGAGCACGAAAAAAACCGCCGGCGCATCGCGCGGGCGGGCTGCTGTTTGCTGAGCGGCGCCAGCTTAACGCAGGTTCAGCGCCTCGGCCAGCGACCACTTGAGCGGTGTTCCGCTGGCATCGGTGATGGTGGTCAGGTCGCCGATGATACGGCCTTGCATGGTGTCCGGCAGGCGCACGAAGTTGGCATTGCCGACAATCGCGTCACCATTCGCGAAACCCCAGGCGAAGAACTTCAGGGCGGCAATCGTCTTTTCAGGATTGTTGGTCGCTTGCGGCGCAACGATGAAGGTGCCCGACGTGATCGGCCAGGTGGCCGGACCGACGCGGTCGGTCAGCATTTCTTCATACTTGGCCTGGGCAACCCATGGGCTGTTCAGCAGCGCGGCCGTAAACCCATCCGCGCCCGGCGCAACAACCTTGCCGTCGCGGTTTTTCAGGCGCGTGTAGGTCAGCTTGTCCTGCATCACGTATTGATAATCCACGTAGGCAATCGCCCCCGGGGTCTGCTTGAGCGCGTTGACCGCACCGTTGCTGCCGCTCACCTGAGTGACGCCATTCGCCCAGGCGACCGTGAAGTTGCGGCCGTAAGCCTGCTTCCACGCCGGGCTGACCTTGCTCAGATAGTCGCTGAAGTTGTAAGTACTGCCCGAACCGTCCTGGCGCGCGATCACGGCGATGGCCAGGTCCGGCAATGCCACGCCAGGATTGGCGGCGGTCAGCTTGGGATCGTTCCATTTGGTGATCTTGCGCGAGAAAATGTCGGCCAGCAGTTCGCCGGTCAGTTGCACTTCGCCGCGCTTGAGGCCGGGAAGATTAACTACCGGTACCACACCCGAGACGGCACTCGGGAAGCAGATCAACTTGCCTGCCTTGAGATCGGCCTGGGATGGTGCGATGTCGGTGGCGCCAAATTCAACGGTTTTGGCCTTGGCTTGCTTGAGACCTTCGCTCGAACCGCTCGGTTGATAAGTGAGCTTGACGTTCTGCGACTTGCCGTAGACGTCGGCGAGTTTGACGTACAGCGGCTGCGCGGCGGACGAGCCGGCACCGCTGATATCGATGGCGTGGGCCGCGAATGCGGAGAGAAGCAGTGTCAGGGTGACAGTAGTTTTTACAGCAGAGAACATAAATCCCAGGGGTCTTAAAGTAATCGGAACCGCGCCGGCTGCAGGGCAACCAGGAAACGAACAACCGACGATGATAGCAGGACTACAACATTGCGGCAATGCGTGTAAATACGTAGTTTGGGCCTAAATGTGGAGAATTTCTTCTATTTGCTGACAACTTATGGTCGTTGCATACGATTCATTCTTTATGCATGGACATCGCTCGGGCTTCAGCGCAGTTGGCCTGCTGCTGTTACAATCCCGCCATGCGTCGCCTGTTGATTATTCTCTTGCTGTTTGTCTTCCCGCTCCAGGTGAGCTGGGCGGCGGCGAGCGCCTATTGCGGGCACGAACCTGCCGCGACCGTCGCGCATCCGGGCCATCATCAGCATGCGCCGGACAACCACGCCGACCCGGACGACTCTCCCTTCGGTTTCGACATTGACTGCGGCGACTGCCATTTCACCAGTGTTGGCATCACTGGCACCTCAGGCGATGGCAACGTGCCGCCGCCTACCTCGTACGCCGATGCAGCCGACGCGGCTTGCCTGGCGACGCTGCGGCCGGCCCGCCCCGAACGTCCCAAATGGCAACGCGCCGCCTGATCCGGCTGCCGCTGTCGCTTTCCTGATATCCGCTTAGCGCGGTTCATCACTGCCGTAAACCACACGCACACCGCTAGCGCGCCTGGCCGGATTCCCTTGTCTTATTAACCAGGAGAATTCGATGTACAAACTCGTCTTGCCGCTGGCTATTGCCGCGGCCTTGCCCTGCCATACGCAGGCCCAGCACATGACCACCCCCGCATTGAACGGGGCGTCAGCAGTTACCCAACAGAACCCAGGTTCGTCATTGAGCTCCGGATTGCGGAACCCGGCGCTTGACGCCGCCGAGCGCCGTCCCGGTGCGGGTACGACGGAGCAACCATCGCCGGATCTGCCGAACGACGTCGGCATTCAACCGGCACCAGCGAACGCCAGGCGGGCGTCCGCCGGCGCCGCGAACATGGCCGCTCCTTTGTCCGTCCCCGCTCCTTTGTCGCTGGCGGCCGCGCTGTCCCGCGTTCTGCAAGCGAACACCGACCTGCGCGCGGGCGTCCTGGAAATCGACGCCCAGTCCGGCGCCGTCATGCAGGCCGGTGTCGCCCCCAACCCCGAACTGGCCACCCTGATCGAAGATGCGCGCGAATCGACCCGGACCACGACGGTCCAGCTGAACGTGCCGATCGAACTCGGTGGCAAGCGCACGGCGCGCGTCAACGCCGCCCAGCTCGGGCAGGACGCAGCCGGCGCCGACCTGGCCGTCAAGCGCAACGCCGTGCTTGCCTCCACCCGCGCCGCCTTCCACGACCTGCTCGCCGCACAGCAGCGGCAGCACATCGCCGGCGAATCGCTCACCCTCGCCAACGGCGCGCTCGCTGTCGCGGCCAAGCGCGTCCTGGCCGGCAAGAACTCGCCGGTCGATGAAACGCGCGCCCGCATTGCCGCTTCCAGCGTCAAGGTCGACCTGGCCCAGGCAGCAGGCGAACTGGCGGGGGCAAAAAACCGCCTTGCCGCGCTCTGGGGCGGGACCGGGCGCGATATCGGCCGTGCGGAGGGCCACCTCGACCGGCTGCCGGCGCAACCTTCCCTGCCCCATCTCATGGAGCAACTCAAGGCCGCGCCGGCGTTGCGGCTTGCGCAGACCGAACTGGCGCGCCGCCAGGCCCTGTCGCAGCTCGAACGTGCCGGCCGGGTGCCTGACGTTACCCTCAGCATCGGCGCCAAGCGCGACCAGCAAGCGGGCCGCAACCAGGCTGTTTTTGGCCTGGCCATTCCCCTGCCGCTGTTCGACCGCAACCAGGGCAAGCTGCACGAAGCCCTGCAACGCAGCGAAAAAGCCCGCGCCGAACTAGATGGCGCCCGCGCGCGTCTGACCAACGAACTGGCGCAGGCCCACGAAGCGCTGACCGTCGCCCGTGAACAGGCCCAACTGCTGAACGACGACATCCTGCCCGGTGCGCAAAGCGCCTACGAGGCTGCCCGTACCGGTTTCGAGTACGGCAAGTTCAATTTCATTGATGTCATCGACGCTCAGCGCACCTTGCTGCAAGCCCGCACCCAGTACCTGCGCGCCCTGGCGGACGCCCACCGCGCCGCCGCCGACATCGACAGCATCCTCGGCGCCCCCGGCGCCACCCAGACAGTGGAGTAATGCATGAAATATCCTTTCGACAAAAATCAGACCATCGTGATGATCGTCGCCCTGCTCATCGGCGCCGTACTGGCCGTCCTGATCGTGGCGCGCAAGCCCGGCCAGGCGCAGCACGACGACCATGACGAACATGGCGGACACGCGGACAGCGCCCAGGTCGACCACGGCGGCAAGCCGCACCAGGAAGACGCCGTCCCCGCGCGCGGCCCCCACGGCGGCAAGCTGTTCGTCAGCCAGGGCTACGGCCTGGAGGTTACTATCTTGGACCACAGCACCGGTCCGCAGTTCCGGCTTTATACCTACCAGGATGGCAAACCGCTCGACCCCTCGGCCACCAAGGCCCAGCTGACCCTGGAACGCCTGGGACGCTCGCCGCAAACCATCCGCTTCGCGCGCGAGGAAGATTACTTGCGCGGCGACGCCATCGTCGGCGAGCCGCATTCCTTCAAGGTCGCCGTTGCGGCCCAGTCCGGCGGTAAGTCCTACCGTTTCGCCTACGATCAGGTCGAGGCGCGGGTGACGATGTCGGAAACGCAAACGGCGCAGAACGGCATCGATGTGCACACCGCCGGCCCGGCGCGCATCAAGAGCGTGCTGAAGCTCAACGGCGAAATTCAGCTCAACGCCGACCGCACGGTGCACGTGGCCCCGCGCCTGGCCGGCATGGTCGAGTCGGTCAGCGCGAACGCGGGCCAGACCGTGCGCAAGGGCCAGGTGCTGGCTGTGCTGTCAAGCCAGGCACTGGCGGGCGAACGCAGCGCCTTGCTGGCGGCACAGCAGCGCCTGGCGCTGGCGCGCAGCGTGTTCGAGCGCGAACGCACGCTGTGGCAACAGAAAATCACGGCGGAACAGGATTATCAGCAAGCCCGCGCCACCCTGCAGGAAGCCGAGATCGCCACACAAAGCGCGCGCCAGAAGCTCGACGCGCTCGGCGTCGGCGCCGGCAGCCTGAAACAACTGGCGCGCTATGAAGTGCGCGCGCCGATCGATGGCGTGATCACCCAGAAAACCGTGGCCGCCGGAGAATCGGTGAAGGAGGAAGCCAGCCTGTTCGTGGTGGCCGACATGTCGACCGTCTGGGCCGAGCTCTCCGTGAGCGCGCGCGACCTCGAAACCATCCGCCAGGGCCAGAGCGCGACCGTGCGCGCGGGCGCCGCCGACACGGTGGCCAGCGGCACCATTTCCTACGTCAGCGCCCTGGTCGGCGAGCAGACGCGCGCCGCCAAAGCCCGCGTGGTCTTGTCCAATCCCAAGGGCGTGTGGCGGCCCGGCCTGCCGGTCACCGTGGATGTGGTCGCCGCCGAGGTCACCGTGCCGGTCGCGGTGCTGGTCGAAGCGGTCCAGAATGTGAATGAATTGCCTTCCGTGTTCGGCCGCTACGGCGACCATTTCGAAGCACGCCCGCTGGTGCTCGGGCGCAGCGATGGCGAGTCGGTCGAGGTCGTCAGCGGCCTGCTGCCCGGTGAAAAATATGCGGCAAAGAACAGCTTCCTGATCAAGGCCGACCTCGGCAAAGCCGGCGCCAGCCACGACCATTAAGGAGCCGCCATGTTCGATACCCTCATTCGCTTTTCCATCGAACGGCGCTGGCTGGTGCTGATGCTGGCCGCTTTCGTGGCCGTGTTCGGCGTCTACAGCTACCGCCAGTTGCCGATCGACGCCGTGCCCGATATCACCAACGTCCAGGTCCAGGTCAATACTGCCCTGCCCGGCTATTCGCCGCTGGAAGCCGAACAGCGCATTACGTTTCCTATCGAAACGGCGATGGCTGGTTTGCCGCATCTGGAACAGACCCGTTCGCTCTCGCGCTACGGCCTGTCGCAGGTGACGGTGATCTTCAAGGATGGCACCGACATCTATTTCGCGCGCCAGCTCGTCAACGAACGCTTGCAGCAAGTGCGCGCCAGCCTGCCCGACGGCGCTTCGCCCGCCATGGGACCGATGTCGACCGGCCTGGGCGAAATTTATATGTGGACCGTGGAAGCCAAGCCCGGCGCGCTCAAAACCGACGGCACACCCTACGATTCCACCGACTTGCGCCAGATCCAGGACTGGATCGTCAAGCCGCAACTGCGCAACGTCCCCGGCGTGACGGAGATCAATACCATCGGCGGTTACGCCAGGGAATTGCACGTCGCGCCGAACCCGGGCCAGATGGTGGCCCACGGGCTGTCGCTGGCCGATATCGTCGAGGCGCTCGAACGCAATAACAGCAATGTCGGCGCAGGCTATATCGAGCGCGGCGGCGAGCAATACCTGGTGCGCGTGCCGGGCCAGGTTGGCTCGGCCGAGGATATCGGCGGCATCATCCTGCGCTCCAGCCAGGGCGTGCCGCTGCACATCCGCGACGTGGCCGAGGTCGGCGTGGGCAAGGAATTGCGCACCGGGGCCGCCTCCGAAAACGGCCAGGAAGTCGTGCTCGGCACCGTGTTCATGCTGATCGGCGAAAACAGCCGGGCGGTGTCGGCCGCGGTCGACAAGAAACTGGGCGAGATCAACCGCACCCTGCCGCCGGGCGTCCTGGCCCGCACCGTCTACGACCGCACCGACCTGGTCGACAAGGCTATCGGCACCGTGCGCCAGAACCTGCTCGAAGGCGCGGCGCTGGTCGTCATCGTGCTGTTCGTATTCCTCGGCAATATCCGCGCGGCGCTGATCACGGCGCTGGTGATTCCCCTGGCCATGCTGGCCACCTTCAGCGGCATGGTCGCCAACGGCGTCAGCGCCAACCTGATGAGCTTGGGTGCGCTCGACTTCGGCATCATCATCGACGGCGCCGTGGTCATCGTGGAAAACTGCGTGCGGCGCCTGGCGCACGCCCAGGCCGCCGCCGGACGCCCGCTCACGCGCGAGGAACGCTTGCGCGAAGTGTTCGCCGCCGCCGGCGAAGCGCGCCGTCCGCTGCTATTCGGCCAGCTCATCATCATGGTGGTGTACCTGCCGATCTTCGCCCTCACCGGGGTCGAGGGCAAGATGTTCCATCCGATGGCGTTCACGGTCGTGGCCGCGCTAGTGGCGGCGATGGTGCTGTCGGTCACGTTCATCCCGGCCGCCGTGGCGCTGATGATCGGCAACAAGGTCAGCGAGCACGACAGCCGGATCATGGGCTGGGCCCGCCGTGCGTACCTGCCGTTGCTGCGCTTGTCGAATGCCAACAAGGGACCGGTGATCGTGATCGCCGGCGTGGCGATCGCCCTGTCGGCGCTGCTGGCCACGCGCCTGGGCAGCGAATTCGTGCCCAGCCTCAATGAAGGGGACATCACCATGCACGCGCTGCGCATTCCGGGCACGAGTTTGTCGCAGGCGGTCCAGATGCAGCTCGCGCTCGAACGCACCATCAAGCAGTTTCCCGAGGTCGATACGGTGTTTTCCAAGATGGGCACGGCGGAAATTGCCAGCGATCCGATGCCGCCGAGCGTGGCCGATACCTTCATCATGCTCAAACCCGTGGCCGAGTGGCCCAAGCCGGCGCGCAGCAGGGAACAGTTTCTCGCCGCGCTGGAACAGGCGGTCGGCAAGGTGCCGGGCAATAACTACGAGTTCACCCAGCCGATCCAGATGCGCTTTAACGAGTTGCTGTCGGGCGTGCGCAGCGATGTGGCGATCAAGGTATTCGGGGACGACAGCGAGGTCATGGGCCGTAGCGCCGACCAGATTGCCGCCGTGCTGGAAACCATCCCGGGCGCGGCCGACGTCAAGGTCGAGCAGACCACAGGCTTGCCGATGCTCACGATCCGCATCGACCGGGCGCGCACCGCGCGCGTTGGCGTCAACGTTGGCGACGTGCAGCAGACCATCGCCACCGCCATTGGCGGGGCCAGCGCCGGTTCGCTGTTCGAGGGCGACCGCCGGGTCGACATCGTGGTGCGGCTGCCGGAAGCGTTGCGCGCCGATCTGGAAGCCATCCGGCGCCTGCCGATCCGTGTGGCTGTGCGCGAAGGCAACCAGGCGGCCGCTTACGTGCCGCTGGGCGACGTGGCGCAGCTGGACATGAGCCCCGGGCCGAACCAGGTCAGCCGCGAAAACGGCAAGCGGCTGGTGGTCGTCACGGCCAATGTGCGCGGGCGCGATATCGGTTCGTTCGTGGCCGATGCCGGGGCGGCGATTGGCCAGCAGGTCAAGATTCCGCCGGGGTACTGGATTACCTGGGGCGGGACGTTCGAACAGCTGCAATCGGCCACCAGCCGGCTGCAATTGGTGGTGCCGGCCACGCTGGCGTTGGTATTCATGCTGCTGTTCGTCATGTTCGGGAATGTGCGCGATGGACTGCTGGTGTTTACCGGCGTGCCGTTCGCGCTGACGGGCGGCATCGTGGCGCTGTGGATGCGCGGCATTCCGCTGTCGATTTCGGCGGCGGTCGGGTTCATCGCCTTGTCCGGCGTGGCGGTGCTCAACGGGCTGGTGATGATTTCCTTCATCCGCGGTTTGCGCGCGGAAGGCATGCCGCTGGCGCAAGCGGTGGAAAGCGGTGCGATGACGCGCTTGCGGCCGGTCTTGATGACGGCGCTGGTGGCCTCGCTGGGCTTCGTGCCGATGGCGCTGGCGACCGGTACGGGTGCTGAAGTGCAGCGTCCGCTGGCGACCGTGGTCATCGGCGGGGTGTTGTCGTCCACCCTGCTGACCTTGCTGGTGCTGCCGCTGCTGTATCAATGGGCGCACCGGCGCGATGCGAAATAAAGGCGAGGGATAGCTTCTGGCCTGATATTCTCCACAAGCAATGTTGGCGAATATAATAGGTGTTTAATCACCTGGATACTGAACCATGCTTACCCGAGACCAGATCGAAGAATTGAACGCCCTCCTGGTCCGCGTTGATGAGGATGAGGATGAGGAGGACGATGAAGAGGACGACTGGTTTGCGCTGGAGTTCGCCGAGCCCGACTCGGCGCAAGACATCGCCGCGTTGGAGGGTATTCTAGGATTCGGCATTCCCGCCGCATTGAAGGCGCTTTACCAGCGGTGCGGCGCATTCGGGCACGCGTCATACGGATTGTCCTGGCAGACGATCAAGGTGCGCTCGGCGAGCTGGCTGCTGGAACGACTGCGTGCGGGCGGCGATGCGGCGCCGGCGATGGGGCTTCTTAATTATATTCATGACTCCTGGGGCGGGCGCACGGAGCTTGAGGTAATCGATCCCGAACTGGCGAAGATCGTCAATGAGAACTACGTGGTGTTCGGCGAGCGCATCGTCAGCGACGACGTTTACGATTACTGGTATGTCGACCGCAACGGCCTGTTCGGATGCCTGCATTTCGACCAGGATCAAGGCGGCCACAATGTATGGAAGCTCGAAACGCTGGGCAATATCGTACCGCCGGAGGATCCGGCATTGTCGGGCGAAGAACGGCGCGCCCAAACGCTTCTCGAGGTCGCCAATTTTTCGGGCGATGAGGATATTTTCCCCGGGAAGGAATTGGACGAACTCATTACACAGCAGTTCGAGGCGTGCGCACAGAGTCTGGCGGAAGGCTAACCAGTCGGGTGGGATTTATTAACAGTCCTAACAGTGCCGGAGCCAAATAAGGGCCATAATCGACCAATCAGATACGCCGAAGGCGGAAGGTTCATTATGGATACCCCCCAGATTACGCCGCTTTCGGCACGCAGCGCAGGCCTGATTGCTCCCCTCGCGCCAACACACACCGTGGCCATCGAACAGGTCCAGAGCCTGCCGTTGGCGGCGGTTGCCCCCACCACGGTGGACCTGTCGACTTCGGGGCGCTTCCTGTCGCTGGCCTCCTTGTTCCAGAAAAAGATGCTGGACTTGCAAAACGCTGTTGCTGCCGACACGGATGCATCCAAGCAGCTTGCCGACGTGACGGTCGCAGCGGCAGCCGTGGCCAGCATTTTCAACGAATTGCAGACCAGCGTGGTCGACAATACCGGCGCGGCGATGGACACCCTGGGCGATCAATCGCTGCAATCGCAATTTTTCCAGCAGTTTGGCGGCACCCCGCAGGATGCCGACGCAAGCCTGGCAGCCATCGGCCTGAGCTTTACGCCAGCGACCAGCACCACCCCTGGCACCCTGAGGATGGACGAAACGGCGCTGCAGGACGCATTTGGCCGAGACCCTGTCGCCACCTCGGCATTGCTGGAGCGCGCCGCTAACGCCTTCTTCGGCGTGGTCAGCACGCAAGTCCAGGCACAGGCGGCCGGCGTCTCTTTCCTTTCCGACGATAGCGTGATCGGTGCCGCGCCCCGGGACTTCAACGCCACGCCAAGCCAGGCAGCCAGCAATGCGGACAATCTGTTCGTCCAGAACCTGGTGGCAGAGACTCTGCGCGAGGAAAGCGCGCTGCTGGACGAACGCGCAACCGGAGTTCCGCCGTTCCTTACGCAAACCGACCTGGGCGAGGGTCGCGATTTTCCGGTGCAGATGGACCTGATCGCTTCGCCGGAAACAGAGGCACTGGCCGTTGGCGCACGCGTGGCCTCGCTGCCGGCAGATCCAGACGCACAAGCCATCGCCGCCAACGCCACCCTGGTCGAAGCGCTCGCTACGCCAATAGTGGCGGCAGCGCCAACCGCACTCGCAATGCCACCTGCACCGGCAGCGCCACCAGTTGCAGCAACGTTGAGTACGGAAGACCGGACCCAGTCGGCCTCGAGCGCTACCACGCCGGCGACGGCCACGATCTCCGGACCCGACACCACGGCAAGCAATGCCATCAGCGTGGCGGAACAGGCACGCGTTCTGGCGCAACAGTTGCAGGCGGAACGCGAGGCGGCACGCGAGCTCGACGAGAAAATTGCCGGTGCCAGCGACGCAGTACGTGCCGCATTGGCCGACGACATTGCCAAGCGCGACGCCCTCAGAGTCGACCAGCTCAACGTGGAAAGAAGCATGGAACAGCGGCGCGCGGACCAGCTGGCGCAAGCCGGAGCCGCCCCGGTTCCCGTCGCGCCGGATCAGTTTCCGCGACCGGCCGCTGCCGTGAGTACGGTCACGACTGCGCAGACAGTAGCCCAGGACCTGAACGAGGACCCGAACATCACACCGCAGCAAGCGCCTCTCCCGGCGCCAAACCAGGCGCAGCTGGCCGCGCGCGACCCGGCGATTGCCGCCGCCATCGCGGCGTACAACGTCAACACCGGTCCGTTTGCGGCACAAAATGGCAGGCCCGACATTCAACCGCCCAAGGCCAAGCCGGTTGCGCCGGTGGCCGGCGTCACGAAGGTGGAGCCCGCCGGGGCGCTCGGCACGCCTGGGGACGGATCGTCGCCATTGCGATAAGCCGCTCGGAATCGCCAGCGGGTTGCTCACGCCCGCTGCGCCCCCCGCCGGACACATGCTGGCGCCCTCCACCGCTGACGACGTCTTATCGAGACGCCGGGTGGCGGTCTTTTCAAACCCCTCCATATAAAACAGTTTGCGCGATTGGTATTTAATAGGCATGCTCAAAAGTATAATTGGTACCTATTTGGCATGCATATAGTCGTGCTTCCTCCCCATACTGATCGGAACAAGCTTGTCACATTTATACCGGCTCGCACCCATTGCTGCCCTGCTGCTTAGCGTTGCGGCCGGGCCGGCATACGCTCAAGCGCCCACTTCCCCTGCAAAAACACCGTTGCCTGTGCTGCGATGGCCGATTGCCGATGTCGATCCCGAAAACGAAGACTTCAGCGATCTGAAGCCTTTCGCCGACGCCATCGGAAAGGCGCGCGTTGTCGCGCTGGGCGAGCAGACTCACGGCGCGCGCGAAGAGTATCTCTTGAAAACGCGCCTGCTCAAATTCTTGCATCAGCGCATGGGATTTGATGTGTTACTGCTTGAAAGCGGCTTTTACGATATCGGACGGCTGGCCGAACGTGCGGAACGCGGTGAGAAGCTCGATGCTAGCGCGCCCGGCAATGTTTTCTTCATGTATGCGAAAAGCGCCGAGGGCCGCGGCATGCTGCAGTACCTGGACCACCAGCGCTCGCTCGGGAAACCCATGCAGCTGGGCGGCATCGACAGCCAGCATACTGGTGAGCTTAGCCAGAGAGAACTGATCGGGGACTTGCAATCCTATCTGCGCAAGCAGCAACCGGGCTTGGCCGAGGGGGCCGGCTGGACGGCGTATGCGAAGATCGCCAACGGGCTGTTCATGATGGACCGCAAGACGCCACGGACGTCGGAGCGAGAGCCATTTCTACGCCACGCCAAGCTGCTCGAATCGCATTTATGCCAGCAGGACGACGCCGCGTTCAAGGGCCGGACCTGGTGGTGCAACGTCGTTCGCAGCATCCATGCCCAAGCCACCAGCTACTGGAGTGCCGACCGCGACTACCAGCGTGACAACCAGATGGGCGCGAACGCGATCTGGCTTGCCGATCATCTTTTCGCCGGCAAGAAAGTGGTGATCTGGGCGCACACTGTGCACGTGGCACGGGGGTTTCAGCGCTCGCCAACGAACCTGCAGGCTGGCGAAGTCATGCACCGGCGCTGGGGACGCGACTACAAGGTGGCGCAGTTCAGCACCGCTGGCGGTACGATTTTCGAGTATGTTTCCGGGAAACCGACGGCGGTGCCGACGCCTGCCGCCCAGAGCCTGGAGCAACGCCTGGCGCGGGAGACCAAAACGGTCATCGGCTTAACGCCGCTCGCGCCGGTCGACCTGACCCAGTTCAGTTACGAATATCTCACCGGCGGCGCGGGAAGGCTCGGCACGCATTGGGATGTACTTTTCTTTGTTCCGGCGGTGACGCCGGTCACGATGACGCGCTGACGATGGACAAGAAACTCAGTTTGAGCTACACGACGATTGCATTGCACTGGCTATGCGCGCTGGCGATGCTGGCCATGCTCGGTGTCGGACTCTATATGGTCCGCTTTGAAGCGTGGAGCTTCTACCCCTGGCATAAATCAGCTGGCGTCATCCTGTTAGCACTGATGCTGGCGCGCGCCGCCTGGCGCATCCGTCAAGGCTGGCTGCCGGCGCTCGGAGCCGCTTCGCGCATCGAGCAAGGCGTTGCCAAAGCGGTGCACTGGATGCTGATCATCGGCACGCTCGCCATGCCAGTGACGGGTATGCTCTTTAGCGGAGCAAGCGGACATGGCTTCGGTATCTTCGGTATTCCGGTCGTGCACGAACAGCACGACCCGGTGCATCCCGGCCAGGTGATTCCGTACAGCGCCGCCTGGGCCGAGGCAGCCCAACTGATGCATGCCTGGCTCGGCTACTTTCTCATCGCAGTCATCACGCTGCACATCGCCGGGGCGCTGAAACACCATGCGGTTGCCCGGGACGGCACGTTACGCCGGATGGTCGGTGCGCATATTCAGTCACGATGATGAAGCCATGATCGTCAGCGTCGCTAACTGACCGTTCTCGATTGAAAACCGCGCACCAAGGAATCAAACAAGCTCTTGAGCATGCCACAGAGTTTTCTTATCTATTCGTGGCCCAAAAAGTTGAAGGCAATTTGCAGCGGCATGGTTGGGCGAAGAGAGCAACCTGGATTGGCGCCTATACCTGCATGCGGTTACCATACAATCCAACCAAGTTAAGGACCGGCATGCGAAACGAAACATTGCGCATAGACCTGACCTATGCACGGTCGCCACTATTCGTGCGGCAGACTGTGGCGCGCGCCTTTGGAATTCCTATTAACCAGGAGTTCACTTGGGAACTGCTTCGCGACCTCATATGCAACCTCGACGCTTCCGCTCTGCCGAAGGAAATTGTATTTTCAGGTTGGTCGAATATGGAGATCACGATACGGGAAGAAGCAGAGAGGCTCAGCGGTTTCCTGCAAGTCCTTCAAAAACGCCATCCTGATATCAAAGTTTCTATCATTATTCTTGATTAACATCTTGATCGCTGATCGTTGAAACAGCTATGGCTCGATGGCGTGGACCTGACGCTGTCGCAGCGAGACGAGCTGGCCGCCCGGTACACGTACCTCCGCATTACCTGAAATGGCGATCGCAGGCCGAGGTACTTCCCGGCAATTGCAATAAGCATTCGCAATCCCCGCCGCACTTCCCGAGCCTGCTAGGCAGCAACGGGTTTTAATCTGCGAAAGTGTTGCGCGCACGATGAAGTCGTTTATTAATCACGTCATTCCTCTGCATACTTGTATCGCCATTTGGCACACTTTCCTGGAGATAGTCATGACGTCGTACATGAGCAAGCTATTGACCGCATTCACCGTTGCAACACTGAGTTTGCCTCTGTCGGCGGCAGCGGGTACGTACACGCTGACCTCCCCCGGAACGGACCAGCACGCCTGGGTCAACGGCGGGCAATTCGAAATCGGTCGTTTCTCCCTTCAATCGAATGTCGGCGACATCCTTGGCCTCAATACATCGGTGACGCTGATGGATCAGGGATGGGGTGGCCAAGATCCGACCAACGGTGTGTACGTCGGCCTGTTTGCCGGCGAAACGGCCTTGTACACGCTGCATGTTGCTGGCGCCAACCACGCCTGGAAGACAGATTATTATTCCCTGACCTCGAATCCCGGGGACTTTGCCGGCATCAATGCCGCTCTTGACAATGCTACCTGGAACGCCGGCGTCACCGTGCGCATGTACAGCAACGCGTGGGACTACCTGGGTTGGGAACTCCACACCCGCAATGTCAGCCTTGCCATGACCTCGGGCGTATTGCCAGCCGTTCCGGAGCCGTCAAGCTATGGAATGATGTTGGGCGGCCTGACCCTGCTGGGCGCAGCCGCCTGGCGCCGCCAGGCACGAACGATGTCCTGATGCTGAAACGCGATTGCGTTCGGCCTTCCGTGGCGTCGTTAGCGCAGCGTGGGATTGAAGCGAGCTGCCGTTGCGGCGTCCCACGTTGCATGCGGCTCGGTTTCTCGCTGACATCGTGGTGTCGTGTGGACGAGCTTCTGCCCTGGCATTGCGCCGGGCAGTTGGCATCTGCCTGAAAACACGGCGTTAATACGTCGATGGGCAGACGCCAGGATATGTTGAAGCTATTTAGTGAGGCGAGGTCCGGCGCCCGAGGGAAGGCTTGCCTCCGCTATGCGGGATTGATACCGGCCAACAATTCCACTAATAGCTTGGGATTGGCGGGCTTGACGAAGTAGTAATCGAAGCCGGCCGCGATGGCGCTTTCCTTGCCATACTCCTGGCCATATCCTGTGACGGCGATGAGCGTCGCATGGGCCGATTGGGAGCTCGCGCGCAGGCGCCGCGCCAGCTCGTTGCCGTCCATGCCGGGCAGCCCGATGTCGAGCAGGAACACGTCGTATTTCTCGGTCGCGGCCTTCTCCAAAGCGTTCGCCGAGCTCGGCGACCACGGCCAGCATCTGCGCGGCCGAGACGATCGGGGCAAGCGGATTGCGCAGCTCATGGGCCAGCATGGCGAGGAACTCGTCCTTGCGGCGATCTGCGTTCTGCAACCCTTGAAGGATATTCTTACGGTCGCCAATGTCCCGGTAGAGGAACCGCCATGCCGCCGTCGGGCATCGGCAGCAGCCGCAGCTCCAGCCAAACATTTTCCCCGTTCGAAAACGCCACGAGTTCCTCGAACCTCCCGGCGCTGCGCGACGCCATGACCCGCCGATAGCGCGTCTCCACCTCGGTGCCGATGATCTCTGGCCAAACGTCCCAAAGGGAGCGGCCAACGACGACTTGCGCCTCCCTTTGGCCCACCTTCAAGCCGAGGGTGTTTATCTGCTTCCTTTGCCAATCGGAGCCGATGATCGCGAAGCCCTCGGTCATGTTCAGAAAGATGTGGCGGCGCTCGTCGCGTTCGTCCTGCAAGGCCGACTGGGCACGGCAGGTGTCCAGCGAGCTCCACACGCGCTCGGCCATCGCCCTGACCAAGGCGATATCCTCCTTTTCCCACGGCGCGGCTTCGAGCGGCGCGATTGCGAGAAACCGCCCAAGGCGTCCGTCGTTTGCAAAGGGAACCGCCAGCACCAAGGCTGACTCGTCGGCGCTCAGAAGACCATGGATCCACGATGGGCTGATATACGAAATGCAGGTAGCGCGCCTCGACTGAACCGTTCGGCTCGCATTGCAGTTCGATGCGAAGGCCCCGTCCACTTCGAGAAGCGCCTCGCGCACGGGCTTTCCGAGAGGGTCACGGTGCCCGATCAGCTGGAGGTAGGCGCCATTGGCCAACTGGAACACATGATGCGGACCAAGGAGAACCGCCATGAAACTGGGCGCTTGTTCGAAAAGCTGAAGCAGATGCTCGGCGGCGAGCCTTGGGACAGGAGCGGCCCGGGAAGCGGACGGAAAATGAAGCATCGGATTTCCAGGATGACCAAAGAATGCAACCCATTGCGGGTTGCAAAGCGTGAAATTACCCGCGCCGGCTTGTCTGACGTATGTTGGCGCAACAGTCTGGTTTGGCCCCTTGACGCAGCGTTTTGCGCTGGTACATGTCGCCTCTCGAAAGAAGCCATCCGCGTCGACGTCCAAGTCGGACTACGCATCGCATTGCCGGTAAGTGTTGCGTCGCAAGATGAATTTGAGCATTATCGATTGCTCAAATACCAACGATCTGCGGCTTTTCGGTTATCATTGCTGTACTGAAAGGTTTAGCCGCACGGCGACGCCTAAACGTTACTCAATGGGATTTAGCATGATCGTAGGAATCGACCTCGGCACCACCAACAGCCTGATCTCCGTCTGGGAGAACGGCGCCGCCCGCCTCATCCCCAACCAGCTGGGCGACGTCCTCACCCCGTCCTGCGTCAGCGTTGACGAAGACGGCACGATCCTGGTTGGCCGCGCCGCGCGCGACCGCCTGCAAACCCATCCTGCCCAAAGTGCCGCCGCCTTCAAGCGCCACATGGGCAGCGACAAGAAAATCACTCTTGGCAAGCGCGCCTTCCGCGCCGAAGAACTGTCGGCCCTGATCCTGCGCGCGCTCAAGGAAGACGCCGAGGCCGCCCTCGGCCAGCCTGTCACGGAAGCTATCATCACCGTTCCGGCTTATTTCTCCGACGCCCAGCGCAAGGCCACCCGCGCCGCCGGCCAGCTTGCCGGGCTCAAGGTCGACCGCCTGCTCAACGAGCCGACCGCGGCCGCCCTCGCCTACGGCATCCACCTGCGCGACAGCGAAAGCAGGTTCCTCGTGTTCGACCTCGGCGGCGGCACCTTCGATGTCTCGGTGCTCGACCTGTTCGAGAACGTGATGGAAGTGCGCGCTTCGGCGGGCGATAATTTCCTGGGCGGCGAAGATTTCGTCACCGCGCTGGTCGACCGTTTCTTCGAGCACAACAAACTCAACAAGAACTATCGCGAGAACGCCCACTTCATGCAGCGTCTCGGTGCCCAGGTGGAACTGGCCAAGCGCGAGCTGAGCACGTCCCCGCGCGCGCTCATCCGCGTGACCGAAGGCAGCGACAATTTTTCGATGGAACTCGACGAGCCCACCTTCGAGACCCTGTGCGCGCCCTTGCTGGCGCGCCTGCGCCACCCGGTCGAACGGGCCCTGCGCGACGCCAACCTGGTCGGCGCCCAGCTCGACAATATCGTGCTGGCCGGCGGCGCCACCCGCATGCCGGTGGTGCGGCGCATGGTGGCGCGCATGTTTGGCCGCTTCCCAGCCTGCGACATCAATCCGGACGAAGTCGTCGCGCTCGGCGCGGCGGTCCAGGCCGGCCTGAAAAGCAAGGATGCCGCCCTCGACGAAGTCGTCATGACCGATGTCTCGCCCTACTCCCTGGGCGTCGAAATCGCCATGCACTACGAATCGGGCGGTCACTCCAGCGGCCACTTCGACCCCGTAATCGAGCGCAATACCGTGGTGCCGGTCAGCCGCGTCAAGACCTACTCGCCGATTCACGATCAGCAAAGCGTTATCGAAATCAATGTCTACCAGGGCGAAGCGCGCATGGTGGCCGATAACATCAAGCTGGGCACCCTGAGCGTTCCGGTTCCACCCGGCACGCGCGACGACAGGTCGGTTGAGGTGCGCTTTACTTACGACGTGAACGGCCTGCTGCAGGTCGAGGCGAGCGCCCGCAAGGGTGCCGAGAGCGCCGTCCTGATTATCGAAGGCAATCCGGGCATGATGTCGCCGCAGGAAATCAAGGAGCGCCTGGCGTCATTGTCGCAGCTGAAAATCCACCCGCGCGACCGCATCGAAATGCGCACGCTGCTGGCCCGTGGCGAGCGCCTTTATCAGCAATTGCGCGGCAGCGTGCGCGATCAGCTGTCGGTGGAAATGACGCGTTTCGAAGGCAACCTGGAAACCCAGGACAAGCGCATCATCGACGCTGCGGCCAAGCGTTTCGTGGAAGTGCTCGATTACGTCGAACACCAGCACGCCGGCAACCCTTTCGGCGATGCCGACCTGTGACGCTCCGGCGCCGCCTCCGGGCGGCGCCCCGGCTTCACCCTTTGCCTGCTCCTGCGCACCTTTTTTTCTGACCAATGCCCCACATACCCCCTTTTCTCGCCCGCCTGGGCCTCGACCGGAGCGCGGACGAACGCGCGATTCGGCGCGCCTACGCCCGCCAGCTCAAGCAAATCGACCAGGAAACCGAAGCGTACCGCTTCCAGATCCTGCGCACGGATTACGAATCGGCCCTGGCATGGCTTTCATGGGCCAGCTACGAGGACGAGGACGATGGCGATGACGGCATCGACGACGGCGGCGAGAACAGCAGCGCCAGTGCCGACGCCGGCCGCGCCAACGATGGCGGACCCGAACCACAACAGCCATCGTACGCGCCGTCCCAGGCCCCGGTGGCATACAACGTTCCTACCTACCGGGCCGATGCGGACGTAGCGCCGTCCGCCCGCGACGCTGGCATGGAAACCGATCCCGAGCAGTTGGCCGACGCCGTTTTCCAGCAGTTCCTGGACGCGCTGACCAATCTGCGCGCAGGCCGCATGCTCTATGACGACGGCCTTTGGGCCGACGAACTGCAGCGCTGCCTGAACGACGACCGCCTGCTCAATATTGCCGCCCGCATGGTATTCGAGGCGCGCATTACCTATTTCCTGGCCGGTACGCGCCAGCTCGGTCACGAAACCCTGTTCTTCGCCGCCCTCAGTGTGTTTGGATGGATGTCAGACCGCCATCGCCTCGAAAGGTTCGGCCATCCCGGCGCCATCGTCAATCGCGCCATCGACGAGCGTAATATGTTCCACGTCCAGGACCAGGCCGATCGTGTCGGGCAGCAAGAAGTGCTGTCCGCCTTGCGCAGGCCGGCCCTGCCCCGGCTTGGCGAAGTGCGCCGCATGATGCCGCATTTGCAGACGATGATGGCGCGTTTCCCGGTGTTGATGAGGATCGTCGCCGACGAGGAGGCGATCGGCCGTTGGCAAGAGGCATATGCCGGCTTGACTGCCAAGAGCGGCGCGCCGCTAACCGTCAAGGAGAGCGAATGGGCAGCAGCGGGCGAAACGGAAAAGTCAGGCGCGTCGTACGGTTGGATTATTGGCGTGATGATATTGCTTTCCACCCTGTTCAACACGATGAGGTCGAAATCCCCCAGTATCCCGATCGCGCCGCCACCCACGTTGGAGTCGCTCAGCGAGGCTCCGTGGAGGCCGTCTACTCCGAAGCTCGGCCAGGAACAGGATTACGCCCCCCTGCTCACCGCGATGAACAAGAATCCCCGAACCGCGCCCGGGACAGCGCGCCCCCAGGGCGAGCCGCTGACGCGTGCCCAGCTCGACGAGATCGGCTCGCGCATCGACTACAAGGTCGACAAGGATGCCGCGCCCGGCCTTCGATCGGTCGAGTTTGAAGTTCTTCTCGATGCCAAGGGCAAGGTCAAGTCGCTGAAAAAATTGAGCGGATCGGGCGATCAGCGCTACGAGGACGCCGTCGCCAAGGCGATGAGGGAAACGAAACCGTTTCCGGCGTCGACCACGCGCTTCTTCAGCGTGACGCATTCGGTCCGGATCACACGCGTGCTTCGCCCACCCCAGTTCGTTTCCCCGCCAGTGCCGGTGTTTCCACCGCCCTCGCGGGAACTCGGGCAGGCGCCGTCGGCACCCGAGCCGGCGGACACCAAGCCGCGTCCCGCGCCGCCTCCGCCCGACGAGGCCAATGAAGACCCGCTGACCACGCAGTAAGCACGGCCGCACACGGAGGGACGACCATGCACGTACTACGAGTTGACATGCGCTTCGCCGGGCAGCGGCCCGCTGACGGCCCGGCGGTGCACATGAATCTGTACCTGGGCGCGCTGAGCATGAACGGCCAGGTCTGCGGCAGCGATTGGCCGATCGTCATTGAAAATGGCTGTTGCGTCGCGACCGTCCTGGCGCCCGCGGCCGATTCGCTCGATGAGCGGTATCACGGCACCCATGTCAGGCAGCGTATCGCTGAAGCGCAGCAGGCAGGCATCACCTTTGCCTGGTCGGTGATCGGGGAGCAGTCTGACTCCGCTCAGGCATGCGGCTGTGCCGATCCCAGCGCTTTCCTCTTGTTCACCACCTATCTGACGGTGGAGTCGCCAGTGCAGTGCATGGACTGCTTCGGTGTGGTGCCGCTCTATCGCTTCACGGCGCCGCCCGATGCCGATTTTTACGACGTGATGTCGTGGCAGTCCAACTATCAATCATGCGATCAGTTGCAAATGAATTGCACGGTACTGGAACAAGCGGCCACTCGCCAGATGTCGGCGGTCGATAGCGCACTGTCGGCAGCGGGCCGTTCATGCTGTGCCACCTTGTCCGAACGGGCCGGGAAACCATTCTATTATTATCTGTACCGGGGCAAGCCGCCGCGCTGCCCAGGAAGCGCGGCGACGCTGTCCGGGTTGCGATGCATCATGGCATTCGCCCGCGACACCGCATGGAATGTTCGATTTCCGGTGCGACCGGTGCCGGCTATTGTCGAACCTTGCCTTTAACCTGGGCGCCGGCTATATGATGGCAGACCCCGATAACTTTTCCGACCCGGTTGCCCCATGCCCACCCTGATCCTGACCCCGCGCCATACCGACGATTCGCACATACTGTGGAAGGCGGCGGCGCGCCTCGGCTGGCAGGTGGAGCGGCTGGCCGCGTGGCGCGTGCCGCCGGCGCTGCAATCGCTGGCCGATCCGGTGCTGTACGGTGAAGCACTGTTGGGTCCGACCCTCGCGGAGCAACTCGGCCTGGCCTTGCTCAATCCGGAGGAAGACTGGCTGGTGCAGCTTCCCTTCGACTACCGCAAACGCGACATTACCCTCTCCACGCTGGGCGCCGCGCGTCAGCTTGCGGCGCCGGCATTCATCAAGCCGCCCAATGACAAGAGCTTTCCGGCGGCCGTCTATCGCGGATCGGAACTGCCTGCCGAATATGACGACGCCATGCCGGTCCTCGTTTCCGGCGTGGTCACATGGGAAATGGAATTTCGCTGCTTTATTCTCGACCGGACCCTGTGCACCTATTCAATCTATTCGCGCTGGGGCGAGCTGCAACGCGATGCCGGCTTTCACAGCACCCCTGAAGAGGATGCGCAACTGGAGGCGTTCATTGCCCGGCTGCTGGCCGACCCGGCCGTCGATCTTCCCGCCGCCACCGTGGTCGACGTCGGCGTCATCGCGGATCTCGGCTGGGCCTGCGTGGAGCAAAACGCGGCCTGGGGCGCGGGCATCTACGGCTGCGATGCCGAACGTGTTCTCGCCGTGCTGGAGCGTGCCTCGGTCAAGCGTTGACAATGGTGATGCCGAAAACGCCGCCAGCTGAGTGTCGCAAATCAAGGACGTTCCGCGCCCGCCTTTGATGCCGCGCAAAGTCGGTGCACTTGACGCCGGATGCACGGTGGGTGATGCCTATACTTTAATCCGCAGCCAGCCTCAGCATTAATGATGAAGGCAGTGCTGCCGGGACCATGCGCCGCATTTCCCGAGAGTACACGTTACTGCCGACATCACACGGAGCGTCACGCAATGGATACCAATACGATCTGCGATCCACCCTGGCTGCACAACCCGTCAACCGCACTGTCAATGCGCCCCTGCCGACCCAGCAGTATGCCGACCTGGGCCGGTTCCGACGCGTACGGAAAGAACTGCCGGGGCAACCCTGCTGCCCGGCCTGCCCGTCGGGATGCGATATCGGCGACGAATTCCAGCGCCGCTTCCGCGTCAACACCCATCTCGCGGTACAGGCAATCGATTCTCCGCCAGAGCAACTGAGCCCTTACCATGCGGGATTTACCGGAATCTGGCGTTGGCATGGTCTCTCTTCCCGGCCTGGAAGCGTTTATCGATGCCAATAAGGACCTGATCGACGTCATCGAAATCGAGCCCCAGCCGCCGTGGTTCAAATCCGCGGCCGCCGGGGTGCCATACGCAATCAATACCGACGTATTGGCGCAATTGCGCGCCGATCCTCATCCCAAACTGGTGCATGGCGTCGGTTTTCCGATTGGCGGCAGCGTGCCGCCCGAGCCTGAGCAAGTCGCGCTGTTTGTCGATGTGGTCAAGGCACTCGATGCGGCATGGGCCAGCGAGCATCTGAGTTTTTCGCGCGCCAGCGGGCCGGACGGCGTCTTCAATACCGGCTTTTTGCTGCCGCCGCTGCAAAGCGCGCAAACGGTGGCGCTGGCCGCGGCCAATATCCGGACCCTGAGCGGCCAATTACCGGTGCCGTTTGCGTTCGAGACCGGCGTCAATTACCTGCAGCCGGTGCCTGGCGAAATGTCGGACGGCGCGTTTTTCGGCGCCATTGCCGAGGAAGCCGACTGCGCCATCCTGCTCGACCTGCATAACCTCTGGTGCAACGAGCGCAATGGCCGCCAGAGCGTGCTGGCGGCGCTCGCCGATATGCCGCTCGAACGCGTGTGCGAAGTCCATCTGGCGGGCGGCGATTATCTCGACGGGTATTATCTCGATGCGCATTCCGGACTGGTGCCGGCCGACCTGATGCAGCTGGCCCACGCGGTGCTGCCACGGCTGCCCAATCTCAAGGCACTGATGTTTGAAATTATGCCGGCGTACATGCCCGCGCGCGAGATCGCGCATCGCCACCTGACGGCGCAACTGCACGAGTTGCACCGCCTCTGGGATGAGCGCAAGACCACCCTGCAAGTGGCAGCCGCGGCGCCGCGCGGCGTTCTCCACCAGGCGGCGCCAGTCGATAGCGCCTTGCCGTCACCGCCGCAATGGGAACGCGCACTGGCTCGCAAAGTGCTGGGAGTCGCCGCGGACGAGCCTTGCACGCTGCCGCTTGATGCCGATGAAGGCATTCGTGTGCTGCGCCAGCTGGTGGCGGCGGTACGCAGCGGGACCATCGTCGATTCGATCACGCTCAGTTACCGCCTGATTTCGCTCACGGTCGGCGAAACGGCGTTTCTCGCGCTGTTGCAGGCATTCTGGAAAACCCGGCCGCCGGAGCCGTTTGCCACCGAAGAAGCGCTCAATTTCGCCGAATTCCTGCGTACGCAGGCGCTCCACATTCCGCACCTGGACGAGGTGCTGGCGTTCGAACTGGCCACGCACCAGGTGCGCATGTACGGGCAGCCGAAAACCGTGCGCTTTACCTGTTCGCCCTTGCCGCTGCTGATGGCGCTGCGCACCGCGCGCATGCCCGACTTTACCGACCGGGGGGAATTCGCCCTGACCATCGGCCCCTGAGCGCCCCGTCCTGACGCTCAGCGCCCCTGGCGCCGCACCAGTTCGATTTCGAACAGCTTGGGCCACAGCTTGCCGGTGACAAACAGACGCCGCTTCTTGCTGTCGTAAGCGATGCCGTTCAAGACATCGACCGTTCCGGCGGCCCGGCTTTTCTCGTCCAGCAGTCCGGCCAGGTCGATCCAGCCGACGACCTTGCCGCTGGCAGGGTCGATGCGCGCAATCACGTCGGAACCCCACACATTGGCAAACAGCTCGCCGTCGACCCATTCCATTTCGTTGAGGCGGTCGACCGGCTTGCCTTCGGCCGTAACCTGGATGCGCCGCACCTCGGCCAGCGTTTTGGGATTGAGCACGCGGATGGCGGCGGTGCCGTCGCTCATGAAAATGTCGCTGCCATTGTTCGCCAATCCCCAGCCTTCGCCGGGGTAGGAAAAGGTCTGCTTCATTTTCAGGGTCGTTTTATCGAACACGAAACCGACGTGCGAGGTCCAGGTCAGGCCCACGATGTTGTTGCCGATGTCGGTGATGCCCTCGCCGAAGTAATCGGACGCGATGTCCGTTTTCATCAGCACCTTGCCGGTTTTCAGGTCGGTTTTACGGACCGACGACTTTCCGTTCAGGCCGGTGCTCTCGTACAAAATGCCATCGGCGTAGAACAGCCCCTGGGTAAAGGCGTCCGGGTCGTGCGGATACGTGTTCTTGACCACAAAGCCGTACACGGGGATGGCAGCCTGCGCCGCGCCGGCACAGGCCAGCAGCAAACTCAGTGCCGCAATTGGAAATCTCTTCAAATAACACCTCAGGTCGAATCGCTGAAACGGAAGTCATGCCCTGCATCAAGACATGAATACTAATACAATTGTAGCGGGACGGCGCCGCCAGCGCGGAGCTGCCATAAAAATGAACAGCCAACAGCGGGAGTCTGTATTGAACATTCGTGATGCCGGAGCTGACGACGCCGCCGCAATCGTCGCCATCTATAACCACTATATCCTGACCACCAGCATCTCGTTCGAGGAAGAGAGCGTCAGCGAGGAGGTAATGGCCGGCCGCATCAGCGATATCCAGCAAGCCGGCTTGCCCTTCCTTGCCATGACAGAAGGCGACACCGTCATCGGCTACGCCTACGCCACCAAGTGGCGGGTGCGCCGTGCCTACCGCTTCGCGGTCGAGAGCTCGATCTACCTGGCGCCGGAGCTGGGCGGCAAAGGCCATGGCGCCACGCTGTACAAGGCATTGCTGGCGCGCCTGGCACAGGGTGAGGTGCACATGGTGATCGGCGGGGTTGCGCAGCCGAACGAGGCCAGCGTTGCGCTGCACGAAAAACTCGGCTTCAAGAAGGTCGCGCATTTCAGCGAAGTCGGCTTCAAGTTCGGGCGCTGGATCGACGTCGCGTACTGGGAACTGAAACTGCAAGGCGCGTAAAAGGCGACTAACGATCGAAAGGTAGCAATTTCCGCTTGGAATGCTAACATGCAAAATTGCATAGTTTGCAACCCAAGGAAAATTGATGGACGTAATTCTGTTTTTGCTGCCGTTCGCGTTCTATTATCACTTCCTGCGCTTTCGCAAGGCGGCGAGGCGACGGGCCGATGAGCTGGAGAAAACCGTCGCGGCATTGACCGCCGAGGTGATCGCGCTCAAGGAAGACAGGTCGCGGGGTCCATCCGTGGCGTCGGCTACCGCGACGGCTGCCATGCCCGAGGCCGCGTCGGTTGCCGCGCCGCCGCTTGCTCCTCGTCCCGCAGCGCCGCCCGTGCCCGCGCGGGCCGCTTCCGACGAAGCCAGGGTACCTTATATGCCGGTGGCGCCACCGCCGGTCAGCGCGCCCGCGCCGCGTCCTGTTCCGGCTGCGCCGTTTAAGCCTGCCGATCCCCTGCCTGCGCCGGAGCCCGCCGCGCCCGCGCAAGCGATGCGCCGTCCGGAGCGTGTCGATCCGCCTCTGGCGCCGACCCCGGCCTGGATGCTGGCAGCGAAGAAATGGCTGTTCACGGGCAATCTGGTCGCCAAGCTCGGCCTGCTGATCCTGTTTATCGGCGTCAGTTTCCTCCTCAAGTATGCGGCCGAGCGCACCACGGTGCCGATCGAACTGCGCCTGGCTGGCATCGTCATTGCCGATATCGCCCTGCTGGTCTGGGGCTGGCGCATCCGCGAGACGCGCCGTGGCATCAGCCTGCCTGTGCAGGGCGCCGCGCTGGGTATCCTGATGCTGGTGACCTTCGGCGCGTTCCGCCTGTACCAGCTCATTCCAAGCGGCATGGCGTTCGCCCTGCTGTTCGCGCTGACCTTCTTCACCTGCCTGCTGGCGGTGCTGCAAAATGCCTTCTGGCTGGCCGTGTTCGGCATTTCCGGCGGCTTCCTGGCGCCGATCATGACCTCCACCGGCCAGGGCAGCCATATCGCGCTGTTCTCGTATTACGCACTGTTAAATGCCGGCATCCTGGGCATTGCGCTCAAGCGCTCGTGGCGCACGCTGAACCTGATCGGCTTCGCCTTCACCTTCGTGATCGGCACGGCCTGGGGCGTGCTGCGCTACACGCCGGAAAATTACCTGTCCACCCAGCTGTTCCTGATCGTCTTCGTGCTCTTTTACGTGGCCATTGCGATCGCTTACGCCGCGCGCCAGGCGCCGGCGCTGAAAAACTACGTCGACGCCACGCTGGTGTTCGGCGTGCCGCTGGTCGCCTTCGGCCTGCAGTACGGGCTGGTCAAGGATACCCGGTTCGGCGTGGCGTTCTCGGCGCTCGGCCTGGGCCTGTTCTACACCACGGCGGCGCTGGCCATGTGGCGGCGCGGCGCGCAAAACTTCAGGCTGCTGGTCGAATCGTTCCTGGCCCTGGGCCTGGTGTTCGGCACGCTGGCCCTGCCGTTCGCGCTCGATGGCCGCTGGACCTCGGCCGCATGGGCGCTGGAAGGCGCCGGCGTGGTCTGGGTCGGCCTGCGCCAGCGCCAGGCGCTCACCTGCGCCTTCGGCCTGCTGGTGCAAGCCGGTGCGTGGATCTCGTTTATTGCCGCCATCAGCGGTATCGATGGCCAGGCCGAGGCCGCGAATGCCAATCTGTGGCTCGGCTTCCTGCTGCTGACCGGCACCGCTTTCCTGATGGCCACCAATTTCCGCTCGCGCGACGGCGACCTGCCGGCACCGTTGCCGGCCTGGCTGGCCGGAGCGTTTCTCACGGTCGCGGCGCTGTGGCTGGTGGGCGGCGCGTGGACCGAAGTCATGCTGCGCACCAGCGGCAGCACGCAGGCCGCGCTCATGGCCGCGAGCGGACTGGCGGCATCGGTCATCCTGGCGCTCATCGCCAAACGCATGCAATGGTCGCTGGCGCGCAAGCTGGCGCTGGGCGTGCAAGTCGCTGGCGGCGCCGTCCTCGTGCTGCTCACGCTGGCCCTCTTGCTTACCTCGTACTCGCCGCGGGCCGACCTGTTCCGCACGCCGTTCCTGGCCGCGCTGATCATTTTCGCCGGCGCGATCTTCATCAGCTGGGCCATGCAGCGCGTGCCGGAGCAACAGTATCCGAGGCTGTCCAAGGCCATGCTGCTGTGGTCGGCGCTCTGGTGGTTCGCTCCCGTGCTGGTGTTTTTCTGCACCTGGCTCAACAGCCGCTACCAGCTGATCGGCGGCGGTGAGTCGGCCAGCGTTTCCCTGCTGTCGGTGTATGGCGTGGCTGTGGCGCTGTCGGCGCTGGCGTTTGCCGCCGCGGCACGCCGGCTGGCGTGGCACGCGCTGCGCTGGCTCAGCGTTGCCGGCTGGGCCGGGCTGCTGGTGGCGACCGTGACCATCCTGGTGGAACTGTACGAAGGCTACGCCATCGCGCTCGAAGCCGGGATTGCGCTGGCCAGCCTGTGGCTGGCGTCGGAATACCTGCTCAAGCGCTGGCCGCTCAATGGCTGGATCATTCCCGCGCCGTGGCTCAAGGCCCTGCACACGCTGCGTACCGCCGGCCCGTGGCTGATGATCTGGCCGGCCGCCGCGATCGCGGTATCGCGCTGGCTGTACGGTGTCGACGACGCCGACGCAGTCCTGCTGAGCCAGGCGGGCTGGCAAACCAGCGGCAGCTGGGCGAATTTCATCCCGGCCTGGCTGATGATGCTGGCCATCGTCTGGGTGAGCGCCTGCGCGCGCGCCGGCAAGTGGCCGACAGCGCCCGTGGCAAGCTGGCACCGGGCCGTGCTGATCCCGCTGGCGACCGGCTGGTCGCTGCTGCTGGCCGCCGTGTGGAACCTGACCCAGGACGGCGCCATGGCTCCCCTGCCCTATCTGCCGGTGCTCAATCCGCTCGACCTGACCAGCGGCTTCGCCGTGCTGCTGGCGTTGGTGTGCTACCGCATGCGCCTGGCGGACCAGCCCGGCGAGAGCGAACAGATATTCCTTGCGCGCGTACCCACGGCGCTGGCCTGGGCCGGCTACGCCTGGTTCAACCTGATGCTGCTGCGCACGGCGGCGCATTATCTGGGCATCCCGTACAACTTTGACACCTTGTTCGCGTCGCAGTTCGTTCAGGCCATGCTGTCGCTGGTGTGGAGCGTGTCGGCGCTGCTGCTGATGTGGCGCGCGGCAAAGCAGGAATCGCGCAGGCAGTGGATCGTCGGCGCGGTGCTGCTCGGCCTGGTGGTCGGCAAGCTGTTCCTGTTCGACCTGTCGAACGTGGGCGGGGTGGCGCGCATCATCAGTTTTGTCGGCGTCGGCTTGCTGATGGTCGTGATCGGCTATATTGCACCGTTTCCAACCCAACACGAACCGCCGCCGGAAGCGGCGGCAACATGAACCAAGGATCCGACTCCATGCTGAATAAACCACTGGCCTTTCTCTGCGTGGCCGCCCTGGCTGCCTCGGCCGCTCCGCTGGCTGCGGCCGAGGCGCCGGCCAGCGACAGGCCGGACGACTACCGCCACGCGCTGCCGCTGAGCGTGAGCGGCAAGGAATCGGTGGTGCAGCTGCGCCTGCCGAAAGACGTCTACTTGCATGCCCGCACGGCGGACCTGCGCGACCTGCGCCTGTTCGATGCGCAGGGCAACAAGCTGGCGTTCAGCCTGCAGGAGCCGGCCGCGCGCGCCGAACGTTCGCGGCGCGACCTGCCGGTGCGCCTGTTCGGGGTGCAGACGGCGCGGCCCGCCGGTTCCACTGCGGATATCGACATCGACGTGCAGCGCTCCGGCGACGGCTCGGTGCTGTCAGTCAGCACGCGTTCGCGCCCTGCGGCGGCCGCTTCCAGCCTCGATACCCTGGTGCTCGACCTGGGCGCGCCGGCAACGTCGGTCACCATCGATGCCCTGCGCTTCACCCTGCCGGCCGGGGTGAGCAGCTACAGCGCGCGCGTGCTGCTGGAAGTGAGCGACGATCTCAAGCGCTGGGATACGGTCGGCGAGACCGATCTTTCCTGGCTGGTCAACGAGCGCACCGAAACCCTGGCCAGCGACCGCATGGACTTCGAGGCACGCTCGTTCCGCTACGCGCGCCTGAGCTGGCGCCAGGGCAAGCCGCTGCAGTTTGCCGCCATCAGCGCCGAATCGCCTTTGAATACGGCGCTGGCGCCGGCCGTGGAGCGCCTCGTTATCCAGCCCAAGCCGGGCCGTTTTCCCAACGACCATGTCTATCCGTCCTCGCTGGCCATTCCCGTGCAGCGCATCGGGCTCGACCTGGGCGAGCAGAACGTGGTGATGCCGGCCCAGCTGGGCCGTTACGTGGAATTGCCCGACCGCCAGGGCGGCCGGACGACGACCTGGCATTTCGAGCCGCTGGCGGCCGCCACCTTTTATCAGCTGACGCAGGGCGGCAAGCGGCGCGCCTCGGGCGACATCAGCATTACGCCAGCGCATCAGGCCGAGTGGGTTTTGCGTACCGAAACAGCGGGTGCGGCGGCACCGGCGCTGCGCCTGGCATGGTCGCCGGCCACTGTGGTGTTCCTGGCCAACGGCAAGCCGCCGTACCGGCTCGCTTTCGGCCGGGCCGACGCCAAACCGGGCGCCAGTTCGCTGGCGCAAGTGGCACCAGGATTCACGCCGGCGGAAATTGTCGCGCTCGAAAGCGCCGTGGCCGGGCCGCTGGAATCGGCCAAGGCAGCCGCCGCCGACGGTCCCGGCGCTGCGGAGAAGGCAGCCGCTGCCGCCCGGACCCGCATGTTCGGCCTGTGGGCCGCCTTGCTGGCCGGCGTGGGCGTGCTTTCCTTCATGGCGTGGCGCCTGATCAGGCAAATGAAATAAGAATCACGTGCCGCAGCGCTTACGCGACGCGCTTGCGCCGCGCGCTTGCGCCGCGACAGTGCCGGCCCCGGCTTTGCCGCCTACGCTGACTGACAGGGAGTTCAACGGCTGTCAGTCATTCGGAGGAAATCGGCATGGAAATCCGTCCTGGTTCATTTAACTTTCCGCGCACATCCGACAAAGGACCGCTTCCGGCGGAAACGGCCGTGGTGTTTCCGCGGCGGGTGCTGCGCGCCACCGCCGGCATGGCCGGCTACTCGGCCACGTTCGAAGGCGGCGATCACCACATCGGGCGCCTGACCGTCGAACTGAGCGCCACCATCGATCCGGCCGACGCCACGCGCGTGCTGGTCGGCGCAAGCTTCGGCCTGCGCGACTGGTCCAACGAGTGGGATGACGATTACAGCGGCAACCTGCAGTTCGTGGTGCTGGCCGAGCTTGAACGGGTCACGCCGCCGACGCCGGGCAATCCGCGCGGCGACCTGATCATCGCCGATGCCGAGATCAGCCAGGTCATCCAGCACTTTCGCAGCAGCGCCCATCTGAACAGCGCGAACGTGTTCCCGGACAACTCGATCCGGCTGGTGGCCGACAAGCCGACCGCTGTGCGCCTGTACGTCGACTACGATGCCAGCTCCGGCCTGGCGCCCATCCCCAGCCTGACCGGCACGCTCGACGTGGCGGGCCCCGGCGGCACGGTCACGCTCACGCCGCTGGCCCCCATCGTGCCTCGGCGCGATGCGCAGATTGCGCGCGGCCAGGCCGGCCATACCTTGACGTTCATCATTCCGCAGGAACGCTCGGTGGGCACGGTGACCCTGCGCGCCAGGGTGTTTTCCGCGTTCGACCCGACCCAGTTCTCCGCCACGTTCGAGCGCACCCTGGCCTTCGAGGCCATTCCGGCGCTGCCGGTGATGGCGGTCGGCATCAATTACACCGGACCGGACGTGAACGATGGCGCCACCCCGGCCTCCCTGGCCGCGCCCGGCCTGGCCGACTTCGTCAATACGGTGATGACGACCGAAAAGCTGTTCCCGATTCCGCAAGTGAACATCACCAGCTTCGTGACCATGGATTACGATGAAGAAATCGAGTCCGACATTAACGAGGGCTGCGACAAATTCGACGACCTGCTCGACGCCGTGGCCGAGCTGCGCGGCGATTCGGAAGACATCGTGCTCGGCCTGTACAACACGGGCGTGCGCACCGGCTCGGTGGGCGGCTGCGGCGGCGGTGGCGCGGCCGTCGCGCGCACTGGACGCGGCGGCACGGTGGCCCACGAGCTCGGCCACGCACTCGGACGCGACCACGCCCCCTGCGACAACGTGACGCGCTGCGCCACGCCGCACAATACCGACGACGATTATCCGCGCTACAGCGGATTTGACTCCGACAGCATCGGCGAGTTCGGCGTCGATACCGCCGACGGCAGCATCAAGGATCCCGCCAGCGCGCACGACATCATGGGTTACTCCGGCAACAAATGGATCAGCCCGTACACCTACAAGGCCCTGCTGAGCCGCATACCGGCCGTCGCCGGCCCATCGCCGGCCGCCGCCAGCCGCATCGGCCAGGACCGCGGCGACTGGATCAAGATCAAGACGCCGCAGCTGTTCCTGGTCATGAGCATCACCCGCAAGCGCGTGGTTCGGATGGGGCCGGCCTTTCATTTTCCCGCCTATCCGCAACCGCTGGGGACGATGCCGACCAGCTTCGAGGTGGAATTGCAGGACGACAAGGGCAATATGCTCAAGCATGCCTGCCTGTATGCGTCTGCGCATGCGGACGCCTGCGCCTGCGCGCGTGACGCATTTCCGCTGCGCATACGGCAAGCGATCGGCTTCGATCCGGCCGCCACGCGGCTGGTGATCTACGAATGCGGCGAGCCGGTGTTCGAGTGCCCGATCGGCGAAGCGCCGCCGCTGGAACTCGTCGTCGATGGCGCTGCGGATGCCCTGGCGCCATCGCTGAGCCTGCGCTGGAGCGCCGCCGCCGATCATCCGCTCTGGTATCTGGTGCAGTGGCGCGACGCCGTTGGCACCTGGCGCGGGCTGGCGCCGCGCACCACGGCGAGCTCGCTGACGGTGCCGAAATGGGTGTTCGGGCGCCAGCAGGCGGTTGGTATCCGGGTGCTGGCCAGCAGCGGCATTGCCACGGGCGAAGTGCGCTGGGAAGGCCAGTTGGCGCCGCCGCCCATCCTGCGCGCCGCGCGGGTGACGATCGGACTGGCCGGCATTTCCTCGGCGGCCGGTGGCACGGTCGCGATTCCGGCCTTGCTGCGCGCGAACGTCCGAACCGAACGCGGGGCGGCCCTGCCCGCCTCCCAGGTGTTCTGGTACGACCATCGCGGTACCGAAATCGGACGCGGCGGCACGCTCGACCTGCGTGCGCTCAGTCCGGGTTTTCACACGATCAGTACGGTCGTGCTCGACGCCGGCCAGGGAGCGGGCAGCCATGACTGGGACATCGAAGTACGGCGCGGCGGGCAATTCCTGCTGCATCTGAAGCAGCCTTCCTCTCACGACGCAAAGGAGTAAGCCATGCAAATCCTCAACGGCAATATCGCGTTCAACCGCAGGCGCAACGAAGGCCCACGGCGCGAAAGTACGGAAGTTGTTTTTCCGACGGCGGTCACGCAGGCCACGGCCTTGCTGATCGGCTTCGATGCGGCGTTTTCGCCGCGCGACGACCATCATTTCGGCAATCTGGAAATACGCCTGGAAACGGAGATCGATCCTCTGGCGCCGCGCCGGGTTAACGTGCACGCCGTGTTCGGCCTGCGCGACTGGTCGGGCGACTGGGACGATCATTACGAGGGGGAAGTGTTCTTCAGCGTGGTGGCGGAGTAAGCGGCGCGCGGCCAAGGCGCCGCGCGCCAGTCTTAAAACAGCAGCGACACGCTATGCAGCGCCAGGCCCACCAGCCCGCCGACGATGGTGCCGTTGATGCGGATATATTGCAGATCGCGCCCGACATGCAGCTCGAACTTGCGCGCGATCGTTTCCGCATCCCAGCTGCGGATCACGCGCCGCACCAGGGCGATGATCAGCTCGCGCTTGGCCACGATGGTCTCGGCGGCGAAGGTGCGCAGCCAGTCGTTGATGCGCTGCTGGATCGCCGGATTGCGCTCCAGCGCGCGGCTGAAGGCTTGCAGCGCTGATTGCAAGTGCGCGGAGAGCTGCGAATTTTCCGATTCGGCATCGGCCAGCAAGCGGTCGCGCACGTCTTCCCACACCTGGCCGACGTAGGTGCGGAACAAGGGATGGCTCAGGCTACTTTCCAGCAAGCCGCGCAATTTGGCTTCGTACTCGGGTGAATGGGCCAGGTTGTCGATCAGCTCTTCGGTGGCAGCCTGGAAACGCACGCGCCATTCGCTGTCTTCGCCCTGGATTTCTTCCAGCGTATTTTGCACCCCTTCCATCAGGCGTTCGTAGAATTTCTCGTCGATCGCCCGTGGCAGCCAGCGCGGGCTGTGCTCGTGCACTTTCTGGCGGATGTACGGACGGTGCGCTTCGAGCGCGCCGGAGACGATCCCGAGCAAACGCTCCAGCAGCACATGGTGCTGGCGCCCGGCTACCAGCACCGACAATACCTGCGACAGGATGGGCGCGAGCTTGACGTCTTCCAGCGCGCCGGACAGGGCTTCGCGCAGGAAGCCGGCGGCGTCCTTGTCGTCGATCATGCGCAGCAGCACCGGCACCGCGCTGACCGCCTGGTCTGCCACGGCGCGGCTGTTGGCGGGCTGCGCCAGCCAGTGCGCGGCCGAGCCGGCGAAGTCAATGCGCACCAGTTCGGCATGCACGACGTCATAGCTCATGAAATTCGTTTCGAGAAAATTGCCCAGATTCTCGCCGATCTTTTCCTTATTCGTGGGAATGATGGCGGTATGCGGAATGGGCAAGCCCAGCGGATGGCGGAACAAGGCGGTGACGGCGAACCAGTCGGCAATCGCGCCGACCATCGCCGCTTCCGCGAACGCGCCCACGAAGGCGAAAGCCGCGTGGCGCGGCTCCAGCAGGCGCGCGACGACGAACAGCACGGCCATCGCCACCAGCAGGCCGGTGGCGATCAGACGCATGCGCGTCAGCCTGGCTTGCTGCTCGCTTTCGTGCACGGAGTGGAACTGGCTCAGAGGTTGATCTTCCCGTGTTCGCCCGGATCGACGTCGGGAGTCGTGCCGGTCAGTACGGCCTTGGCCATCTCGAACAGGCTGACCACCTTGCCGGCGCTGGAATCCCAGTACTCGGCGCTGCTGGAAACGACGCGCACCAGCACGACATGCGGATCATCCGGACCGTGCGGGTACCAGGCCTGGACCGCCGGGTTCCACATGGCCTTGATCTTGGCGCGGTCGACGATGCGCTCGGCGCGGCCGCTGACCGAGACATACACATGGTCTTCCGGCTCGGCGAAGCTGACGTTCACTTCCGGGCGCGACACGATGTCTTCCCACAGTTCGGTATCGGTGGACGTGTAGAACCACAGGTTGCCGTCGTTGTCGGTTTCCTGATTGGTCATCGGGCGGCTGATGAGGCGGCCCTGTTCATTGACGGTGGTGAACATGGCGAAGCGAATCGACTTGATCTTGGACCTGAGTTCAGCCACTTGATCGGAATGGGTAAATGCTGACATGGGCTTTTCCTTCACGCTGTTCTAGGTTATTAAGAAACTATATCGTAATCGCAATAGTCATGCGCTTCTGTGCGCAAGCGAACTTACCCCGCACGCTGGCGGCATCCACGGGTCAGAAGCGGTTCAACACATCAGCTCGAAAAACTTCCCATAGGTTCAATTACGCACATTGATGTGTATCAGTCTGCGCATTGAGCGCGCGCTGATACTGAAAAAAGACCAACAAGGAGCCAACGTGAGTATTTCCGGCGATGATCCAGTGACGACCGTGCAAGACCCACATGCCTCATTCATCGAGAGCCTGGGCGTCTTCACGCGCCAGCACCGGGCTGGCCACTGGTCGGGCACGTTTGCCCAGTTCATGGACCAGGTGCTGCCGCGCGCGCCGCATCAGGTTACGCGCAGCTCGCACCAATACATCTGGGACATGATCCGCGCCACCTGTACCGAAGCGGGCGACGGCCATTTCCGCTGCCGCCTGTTCGGCGAAGACCTGTTCGGCATCGACGACGCCATCGACCGGGTGGTCGACTACTTCAAGGCGGCCGCCGCCGGTTCCGAGGTCGGGCGCCGCCTGCTCTTGCTGCTCGGACCGCCCTCGGGCGGCAAGTCGACCCTGGTGATCCTGCTCAAGCGCGGGCTGGAAGAGTACAGCTACACCGACGACGGCGCGCTGTACGGCATCGGCGGCTGCCCGGTGCACGAATCGCCCCTGCACCTGGTGCCGCACACCATGCGCGCCAGTTGCCGCAACACCTACGGCATCGAGATCAGCGGCGAAGTCTGTCCGCATTGCCGCGCGCGGCTGGAAGACCAGTACGCCGGCGACTTCATGCAGATGCCGGTCGAACGCTTTTTCGTGTCCGAATCCGGGCGCAGCGGCATCGGCACGTATGCCCCGCACGACCCCACCACGGCCGATCTGGCCGATCTGGTCGGCTCGGTCGACCTGTCCAAGGTGGCGCAGTACGGCGACGAGGGCGATCCGCGCGCGTGGTCGTGGTCGGGCGCCGTGTACGCGGCCAGCCGCGGCGTGCTGGAAATGATCGAAATCCTCAAGGTCAAGCGCGAATTCCTGTACCTGCTGCTCACCCTCACCCAGGAAAAGAACGTCAAGGTGTCGCGCTTTCCGCTCATCTACCTCGACGAAACCATTCTGGCGCACACCAACCTGGCCGAGTTCCGCAAATTCCTGCAAGAGAGCGAAAACGAAGCGCTGCTCGACCGCATGGTCATCATCCAGGTTCCCTACACGCTCAACTACAAGGAGGAAGCGCGCATCTACAAAAAACTCATTTCTTCGGCGGCCCCGGCGTTTCGCGACGTGCACCTCGACCCGCATGTGCTGCACGCGGCGGCCGTGTTCGCCATTCTGAGCCGCATCCAGGACGGCGACGAGAAAGACGTGGAGCTGGTCAAGAAAGTGCGCATTCACGCCAACGAAGAAGTCGAAGGAGTGAACCGCGCCGATGTCCGGCGTGTCAAAGAAAAGGACAAGGCGCCGGACGAGGGCCTGGCCGGAGTCTCGCCTCGCTTCGTGATCAATGCACTGTCGAACGCGATCATTCAGTCCAACCGCAAGAGCCTGTCGACCATGGACGTACTGCTGGCATTGAAAGATGGCATCGAGAGCGATGCCCGCATCGATCCCAAGAAAAAACGCAAATGGGTCGACTACCTGGTGCTGACGCGCAAGGATTTTTACAACCGCTGGGTCAAGGAAGACGTCCACAAGGCGCTGTTCGTATCGTTCGAGCAGGAAGCCCAGGATTTGCTCAACAAGTATCTCGATGAGGTTGAAGCCATGCTCGACAACCGCCAGATCAAGGACCCGATCACCAATGAAGAGCGGCGGCCCGACGAACGGTTTTTGCGCGCGGTCGAGGAAAAGATCCATATTTCGGAGTCGGGCAAGCAATCGTTCCGGCAGGAAGTCGTGCGCAAGGCGATGGGCGCCTACAAGCGCGGCACCAGGTTCAGCCTGGAGAGCCATCTTCAACTGAATGACGCGGTACAACAATATCTGTTCGAACAGCGACGCGATGTGTTGCGGCTGGTCAGCTCGGCCAAGCGTCCCGATGACGATATCCGCACCAAGATTTCCGCCGTCGAGAAGCGGCTGGTCGATGAATACGGCTACGACAGCCACAGCGCGCGCGAAGCGCTCAACTACGTAACGACCTTGCTGGCACAAGAATAGCCGGGTCCTGGAGATATGGCGTGACGGCGACAATCAACACGGCGTGGTACGACCTGTTCTCGCGCGGAGCGCGCGACTGGCTGCGCCATAACGACAAGGTGCGTGACGCCGTGCACAGCCACCTGCCCGAGCTCATTGCCGGCCCCGACCTGATCACCGGTCCGCAGGACCGCACCGTCCAGGTGCCCGTGCGCTTGCTCGAACACGCCCGCTTCCGCCTCGCCGACAGCCGCAGCCAGACCGGCGCCGGCCAGGGCGTGGGCCAGCCCGGCGATGTGCTGCAGCCCGGTTTGCCGGAGCAGGCGGACGATGGCGGCACGCCGGGCGAAGGCGGCAACCAGGAAGGCGACGTGCGGCTGCTGCTCGAATTGCCGATCGACGACGTCATGGACTGGGTGTGGGAAGAACTGAAACTGCCCGAGCTCAAGCCGAGGAACAGCGCGCGCATCGACGAGGTGGAACTGGTGCGCGAGGGCTGGGACAAGCGCGGCGCCCGCTCGCGCCTGGACCGGCGCCGTACCGTCAAGGAAGCCATCAAGCGGCGTGCCGTGCAGGCCGATCCGGTGCCCTTCACGAACGACGACCTGCGCTTCCGGCAACTGGTGTCCCGGCAGCGTCCGAGTACCGGCGCGACCATCCTGTTCGTCATCGATGTTTCGGCCAGCATGAGCGAACACGAGCGCAAGCTCGCCAAGTCCTTCTTTTTCTTCGCGCTGCAAGGCATCCGGCGCCAGTATGCCCGGGTCGAGACGCGCTTCATCGCCCATACCACCCACGCCTGGGAATTTACCGAGAGCGAGTTCTTCCAAGTCACCGGCACCGGCGGCACGATGGCGTCGAGTGCCTTCCGCCTGGTGCTGGAACTGATTCGCACCGAGCTCGATCCCGCCCAGAACAATCTCTACATGTTCTACGCGTCCGATGGTGAAAATTTTACCGAAGACCGGACCGCGACCAGCACCGCCCTGACCGAACTGGGCAAGCTGTTGAACTACACCGGCTACATCGAAACGCTGCCTGGCGCGCCGCGCACGCTGGAAACCGAGATGCGGCGCCTGTGCAATGAGTTGCAACGGCGCGGCGTCGCCATCGGCAGCACCGTCCTCAGCAATCCGGACGATGTCTGGAGCGCGCTGCGCAAGTTCTTTGTCAGCGAAGGCGAGCACGCGGCAAAGGAGGCGGCGCCATGAGCGACGCCAGCGCCATTCTTGCCGACTACTCCGCGCGCCTGGAAGCGCTGGCGATCGAACTCGGCATGGATTTCTATCCGGTCAACTTCGATCTGGTGCCCAGCAATTTTATGGTCGAGATTGCTGTTTATGGTTTGCCTGTTCGCATGCGGCACTGGTCCTTTGGCGTGCGCTACATTCACCAGCTGGTGCGCCAGCACATGGGCCACTCGAAAATATTTGAAGTCATGTTCCCCGGCGACCCCTGCCATGCGTTCATGCTTGAACAAAACTCCCTGGCCGAGAACACGCTGGTCACCGCGCACGTGCTGGGCCACGCCGATTTCGCCAAGAATAATCAATTGTTTTCGCGCTTTATGGCGATGGCGGGCGGTCAGATTCTCGAGCAAAGCGCGGCCCGGGCGCATCGCCTCGAACGGGCGCTTGGCGCGCATGGGCAGGATCGGGTCGAAGCGGTGCTCGATGCCGCGCTCGCGCTCGAAACGCATATCGACATCAATCAAGCGCTGCACCGGCCACGCTATCCCGAATTCGTCACTCCGCGCACCGGTCCCGAGGTCAATCACTTCCACGACCGCTTCGCGCGCCTGCCCGGCGAGCATGTCGAACCCGCACGCAACGATCCGCCCCAGCGAACGCCACTGCCGCCCCAGCCCGAATACGACCTGCTGTGGTTCATCGCCCAGTATGCGCCCGAGATGGAAGACTGGGAACGCGACATTTTCCTGGCGGTGCGCGAGGAAGCCTATTACTTCCACCCGATCCATGCCTGCCAGATCATGAATGAGGGCTGGGCCTCGTACTGGCACGCCCGGCTGCTGCGCGAGGCAACGTTCCTGCCGCACGATCTGTACGTATCGGCGATCAAATCGCATTCGGACGTGGTGCGCCCGTTCGCCAGCGGCCAGCAGCTGGCGTTGTCGCTCAATCCGTACCACCTCGGTTTCTCATTGTGGGAACACATCATCGACAAGCACGGCCTGGAACAGGCGCGCCGGATTTGCCGCGAGGAAGATGACTTTGGCTTCGTGCGCAATTACCTGGACAAGGAACTGGCCGACAAGCTCGACCTGTTCGTCTATGAAACGCGCCAGGATGGCGACACCAGGATTGCCAGCCGCGACATTCACCAGATCCGCGAAGCGATTCTGGCGCCAAAATTCAACTATGGCGCGCCGTGCATCGCGGTCAGCCAGGTCGGGCCCGACGGCGCCCTGGCGCTGCACCACGATTACCTGCGCGACGGGCGTGGCCTCGAGCTGCCGCAGGCGGAAAAAGTGATGGACTACGTGAAAAGGGTATGGCGCCAGCCGGTGACCTTGCACACCGTCGACTTCCGCGGGGTGGTGCGTGTGCTGCCGGCACGAAAACTTTGACGATGAACGGGCCGCAGTGAGCGCGCCGCAATTGGGGTGCGGCCCGAGACGCCGGCCGAGCACAAGATGTGTACCGAGTCGACAGTTCCTGGCGTATCGTCCATCTGTGATCCGGCTACGCGCGTCCACTGCGGGTGGGCTGGGGTGACATTGCGTTCATGGTGTTGGCGCACCTGTATGGGCAACATACCATTCGAGCGCCTCATGCAAGCCGTCTTCCAGACGGTGCGTCGGTTGGTAGCCAAGCAGGCGCGCAGCTTTTGAGATATCGGCCTGCGAGTGGCGCACATCGCCCGCCCTGAAGGCGCCATATTCCGGCTGGTAGCCCTCCATGTGCGCAAATCGCTCGGCCAGCAGCGCACGCATCATGGCGAACAGTTCATTCAGGCTGGTGCGCGCGTTCACCGCCACGTTGTACACCTGATTCACGGCCGCCGGATCGTCCACCAGGCCGGCGAGCAGGTTCGCCTGCACCGCATTGTCGACAAAGCAAAAATCCCGGCTGCTGTCGCCATCGCCGTTGATGCGCAGCGGGCGGTTATGGATCATCGCATCGAACCACTGGGGAATGACGGCTGCGTACTCGCCTCGCGGGTCCTGGCGCGGGCCGAACACATTGAAGTAGCGCAGGCCGATCGCATCGGTACCGTAGCAGCGGGCAAACATCTCCGCATACACTTCATTGACGTGCTTGGTGAGCGCATACGGGGACAGCGGGCGGCCGATATGGTCTTCCACCTTGGGCAAGCCGGGATGGTCGCCATAGGTCGCGCTCGACGCCGCATACACGATGCGCCGCACGCCGGCGTCGCGCGCGGCCACCAGCATGTTCAGGAACCCGATCAGGTTGACGTCGCTGGTGAGGATCGGATCGGCGATCGAGCGGCCAACCGAACCGAGCGCCGCCTGATGCAGCACGATATCGACGCCCTGGCAGGCGCGCCGGCAACTGTCCAGACAGCGGATGTCGCCCTCGATGAAGTCGAAACGCGCCCACGCTTCGGCCGGCACGACGGCGCGCACCTGGGCGAGGTTGGCGCGATAGCCGGTCATCAGGTTGTCGAGCCCGGTGACCCGCTGGCCATGCCGGAGCAGCGTTTCCAGCAGATTGGACCCAACGAAACCGGCCACGCCGGTGATGAGCCAGTGGTGCGGCGTCTCGCGCAGACTGGCGAGGGCATGCTGGTAGCGGCTATTTACAGGGGTGCTCGGCATCAACGTCTCCAGACTGAGCAGACCGCGCCATCGCGGCGCGGCCTGCGGCGTACTGCGGCATCGCATCGGCCCCGGGGCCGGGGCCGGCACGACGCCAATAATCGGGAAACCGGCCAACCACGCCGGCAACAGCGGCACTCACGTTTGCACAATCGGACCTTGCAATGCAGTGCCCGGTCGCAACAAAACGGCGTCCAAAGAAATTCTACGGAGCACCGCCTGTCAACTTTTGATTTACAGCAACTTCACGCGGATCAGGCCGTCATTTGCACAAACGAAAAACGTTGATACCACACAAGGACTTGCCGTACCGACACCCTACCCTGTGAGGGATGCCAGTGCCCTGGCCCGTCAGGAGAATGTTATGTCCCACTCTTTATCCAGGTGGCCACGCCCCTTGGCCGCCACCGCCGTCGCCCTTGCCTTGCTGTTCGCCACCCTTCTCGGTGGCTGCAAAGAGACCGACCCTGCCGCCATGCTGAAGCAGGCCAAGGAGCTTCGCGCCAAGGGCGATGCGCGGGCGGCGGTCATCGTGCTCAAGAATGCAATCCAGAAAAATAGCGCCGACCGCGACGCGCGCCTGCTGCTGGGCGAGGTCTACCTGGAGCAAGCTGACGCCCCGTCTGCCGAAAAAGAGTTGCGGCGCGCGCGCGACCTCGGTGCGGCCCTTCCCGAACTTCCCCTGCTCATCGGCCAGACGCTGTTGATGCAGGGCCAGTATGAGCGCCTGCTGAGCGATGTCGATCCGGCAGCGCCGCCGGCCCAGCGTCCCGCGATCCTGGCCTTGCGCGGCCATGCCCTGCTGGGCACCGACGATCCCGCCAAAGCCACGGCGCTGTTCGCACAAGCGCTGTCGCTGCATCCCGACTTGCCGGACGCCCTGCTCGGCATGGCGCGCTTGGCCGTGGCCGGTAACCAGCATGACGAAGCGGCGCGGCTGATGCGACGCGCGCTTGCCGCCAATCCCGACAATATCGATTGCCTGCGCTTTCACGCCGACTTGCTGCGCGCTGCCGGCAAACCCGATCAGGCCCTGGCGGCGCACGAGCGCATTCTGGCAAAACGGCCGCACCACGTACAAGCCCGGCTGGACGTGGCCAATCTGCACCTCGATGCCGGCCGCTTCAGTGCAGCGCGCGAAGCCATTGCCGCGGCGCGCAAGGTGGCCGGCGCATCCCTGGCGGTCACTTACGCACAAGCCATGGTCGACTTCCGCGAGCAGAAACTGGCGGCGTCGCTGCAATCGGTGCAGCAAGTTTTGCGCGTTGCGCCCGACCACTACCCGGCAATTCTGCTGGCCGGCGCGGTGCAGTCGGCCTTGGGCGCGACCGGCCAGGCTGAACAGCATCTGCAGAAGTTTCTTGCGGCGTATCCGCGCCATGTGTATGCCACCAAGCTGATGAGCTCACTGCAAGTGCGCGCGAACGCGCCCCACGCCGCGCTCGACCTGCTCATGCCACTGCTTGCCGATCATCCAAACGACGTCGAACTGCTGACCCTGGCCGGCGAAGCGAGGCTGCGCGCGCGCGAGTTCGGCGCCGCGACCACCCTGTTCGAACAGGCCAGCGCCCTGCAGCCCAAGGTCGCCGGTTTGCGGACCTCGCTCGCGCTCAGCCGTCTGGGCAGCGGCGACACCGGCCGCGCCGTCGCCGAGCTGGAACGCGCCGCCGCGCTCGACGCCAACGCGCCCCGCGTCGGCATCCTGCTGGTCATGGCGCATCTGCGGGCGAAGAACACGGACAAAGCACTTGCCAGCGCGCAGGAAATGGAACGGCGCGACGACAATCCGCTGGTCCAGAACTTGAAAGGCGGCGTTTATCTGGCCCGCCGCGAAGCCACCCTGGCACGCGCCAGCTTCAACCGCGCGCTGGCGCTCGAACCTCTGTATCTGCCCGCGCTGGCCAACTTGGCGCAGCTCGACTTGACCGAGCGCAAACCGGCCGACGCCCGCAGGCGCTACGAAGCGGCACTCGCCAAAGCGCCGCGCAACCGCGCGCTGCTTGAAGCGCTGGCCGGACTGGCGCAACGCGAGGGAAAAACCGCCGATGCCGTCGCCTGGCTCGTACGCGCCCGCCAGATCGAACCCGACGCCCTGCCACTCGGATTGCGCCTTGCCGATCTGTATGCGCGGGCGGGCAACAAGGCCAAAGCGCTGCAGCTGGCGCGCACGCTGGAAACTGCCAATCCCTCCAGCCCCGAAGCCACTGCCATGCTGGCGCAGATTTACGTGCTCAACCAGGATCTGGGCGCAGCCCTCGACGCTTACTCGCGTCTCGCCGCACTGGTACCGGCCTCGCCCGTGCCGCTGGTCCGTATGGCAAGCCTGCAACTGGAACGGGGCGAGGATGACGCCGCCCTCACCTCCCTGCGCCAGTCGCTCACCATCGACCCGAACCTGTTCGATGCCCAGATGACCATGCTCAATATCTTGGTCAGGCAACAAAAATTTTCCGAAGCGCGCGCGCTGGCCCGTGATGTCCAGCAGCGCAAACCGGAATCGGCCAACGGCTACAAGCTCGAAGGCGACGCGCTCGCCGCCCAGGGCCAGCACGCCGCCGCGCTCGCTGCCTGGGAGCGCGCGTTCGAACGCAAGCCCGATGGCGCTCTGCTGATCCAGATACACGGTGCACTGAACAAACTCGGCCGCGCCGCCGACGCCGATGTGCGCATGGCCAACTGGTTCCGCGACCGGCCGTCCGATGTTCCGGCGCGGCTGTACTATGCCAGCAGCAAGCTCGTCGCGGGCAACTACAAGGCCGCCATCGGCCATCTGGAAGCCGTGCTCAAGGTCGAGCCGGACAATGTCATCGCGCTCAACGACCTCGCCTGGGCTTGTCAGCAGAGCGGCGACAGCCGCGCGCAAGCCTTCGCCGAGCGGGCTCACGCGCTGGCGCCGGGAAACCCTGCCGTGCTCGACACCCTGGGCTGGATCTACACCGAACGCGGCGATCTGGCGCGCGCCCTTCCCCTGTTGCAGAAGGCCAGCGCGCTGGCGCCCGCCGCCGGGAATATCCACTTCCATTTCAGCACGGCTCTGGCGCGCTCGGGCGACAAACGGGCTGCGCGGCGCGAGTTGGAGCGCTTGCTGGCGCAACCGCAGCGTTCAGCGCATCACGAACAGGCAGCCGCGCTGCTGCGCACGCTGTAGTCGCGGGCCATGCGCAGCCGGGCATGTCCGTGGTGCGACCTTACAAGGACCGGCAAGCTATCCGTTCAGCCGGCGCCGCCCGCCACCAGCCCCTTCGCGCGGCCCGGCTCGTAGCGTCCGGGGGCGATCAGCCCTTCCGGGTCAAGCGCTGCCTTGATCCGGGCCACGGTGTTCCAATACACATCGCCGCCCGGATCGAGCGCAGCCATTGACTGGTTGCCGACCCGATAAGGGATATAGCCAGCCTCCATCACGCTCTCGAACACTGCCCGGTAACACTCCTTCGCGCGCGCCACCTCGGCTGCATCCTCCTTGTCATAGGCAATCGTTAATACCGCGCCCAGCGCGCGTTCGTTAATCATGCTGAACGTGACGAACAAATCAAACCCGTGCGCGGCGAACAGCGGCTCGACCAGCGCGTGCAAGTCCAGCACATCCTTCCCGCGCATCGGCAGCACCGGCGAAATCCAGAGCATGCCGCAGTTATCCAGTGCCGGATCGGCCTTGTGCGGAAAGCCGGCCGGCAGCGCTTGGCGCCGACGCCAGTAAGCGCCGGCGAGAAAGCGTCCGTTCGGCTTGCCGCGATTCATGGCAAACAGCGCCTCGCCCAGGCCGACCTGTGCGCGCAGGCGCAAGCCCGCCCGCGACGATCCGAGTAGCCGCGCCATGGCAGCGCCCCAGCGCAGTTTGCGTTCGCTCAAGAACGCTGTCCGCGCGCGCGTGCCGCGCAAGGCCACCTTGATTGCCGCGCGGGCAGCCGCCACCTGCGCGGCACTTCCGTACAGCGCCCCCGACACCGTCCATGCGCCCACCGCCGCCGCCTCGCGCAAGCTGCCACGCACCGCCGGCGGCAGGCTGGACTGGTCCGGCGCCAGCGATCGGGGAAACACGCGGCCGCCCGAGATCACGCGCAAGTCATTGCCAATATGAACAATGCTGCGCAGCGTGCCGTTCATGCGCAGGGGGCGCAATGCATCGACCACAGGACCGATATCTTCATGTTCAGACATCGTGCACAGAAAATGGTTCACGCAGTCGGCGGCGGGCTGCAGCCAGATGCCGATGCGCGTGACGATGCCGAAATTCGATTGCGTGAACATCCCGTCCAGAAACGGCCCTACACCATAAGGAAACAGATGGGCCGCACGCGCCTGCGGATAGTGGCCGAAGCCGGTCGCCAGCACCTCGCCGCTGGCCAGCACGATGTGCATGCCGGATACGTGCTGCAGCCGGTTGCCGTACGGCGAGTGACCGAAGCCGCGTTCCAGGATATTGCCCATGAAGCTGGTGTCGGGGCCGGCACCGGTGCAATCGATCCACCAGTTCAGCTTTTCGCTGTGCAAATAATCCGACAACTGTTGCTGGGTCACGCCCGGTTCGATCACCGCGTAGCCGAGTTCGGCGTCAACCTCGACGATGCGGTTCATCCTGCCCAGGTCGACGATGAGCTGGGCGTCGCCTACCGCGCAGGCATCGCCGTAGCCCCAGTTGCACCCGGTGCTGAGCGGATACAGCGGCAGCGCGCGCGCCCCCGCCAGCCGCACCAGCGCCACCACCTCGGCCTGCGAGCCCGGGCGCACCACCGCCAGCGGCACGGTGCTGCGCGCGGCCGTGCTGCAGGTGTAGCGCCGCAGCGCGGCCGGGTCGTCGCTGGCGTGCTCGGCGCCGACGATGAGGCGCAGCGCCGCCAGCACGCCGCGCTTCCACCCGGAATCAGGCTGCTCGTGTCGGAATTTTTGCTCCTCAATAATACGCATCGCGGCCTCCGTTGGCGCGATACCCGCCGTTCAGGCGCGCGGTAATGCCGGGCTCGTCATGCTGCGGAAAGAAGTACGGATAGAAGGAGCGCTCCTCGCCATGCTGCTCCATCAGGCCGCCCCATTTGCGGATCTGCTCGCCCATCTCCGCCAGCGGCAGGCGCAGCAGCACGGCGGGCGCGCCGACCCGGTGGCACGGACGCTCGCTGCCGAAGTCGCTAAAGCCCAGCATGCGCTTGTAGAACATCACGTGGCGCGGATTGACCTCGATCACGTAATCGGTGAACCCGTGCAGCTTGTGCGAGTACAGATAAGAGATGTGGATCAGCGAGGCGAATACGCGCTTGGTCACGCCCTTGTCGATTGCCAGGCGCGACGGCTCGCACAGGCGCCGTCCCTGGCTGCGCAGCAGGTCGAGCTTGTCGCGAAAATTGTCATCGGCCGGCAGCCGGAATTCGCTGTCCAGGCACAGGCTCATGGTGCCGACCAGCACCCCGCCCGTCTCCGCATACAGGGTGACCTTGTGCGGGTCGTGATGCAGGCTGGGCTCGAAGGCATAGCCGCGCCAGCCGTACATCTTGCGGATCAGCAGGCTTGCGGCTTCGCGCCGTCCCGCCGAGTTGGCCAGGCGGATATGAAATTCCTGCATCGCCTGGCCCGGATCGGGCTCGGTCGCCGTGGCGACGCCCCCGTCCGGCTCGCGTAAGCCCGCCGGCATCTCGAACGTTGCAATCGGTAGCTCGTCTTGAAACATGGCTCTCTTTCCTTCCACGTGATCGTGCGTGCCGCCTGCCGGCCCGCGCGCAAAGTTGTGTAGGTCAGACAGGGCCATCCGTACGGAAGTTCACGCTGTCCCGCGCGCCATTGTTCTGCAACAAACGCGCGACGTCGGGAATTTTTGCAGGCCCGCCCGGAACCGCCGTAACTGCCGAGCTCGGAATCGCAAGTCGTTGATTTGATGAGTGAAATCGAGCTGGCACGCTTGCTGCATACAGGGTAGGCACGGCGGCGCCGCAAGCTGTCGACGCTTCCCCACTTCATCCCCACCGGAGAGTTCACTATGAAACTAGTCCCGACATCACTGTTGAAAAACGCGGCGATTGCCGGCCTTTGCCTGGCCGCCATGAACGGTGCGCGCGCCGATGCATTTGCCCAGGCCGTCCTCGTTGTCGACAATTTCCGCCTGCTCCATTCCAGCGGTGCTGCCTTCAAGTCGACGGATTTCACTATGCTCGACGGCACCAATTCGGCCCATGCCACCGCCTCCCTCGACGGCGTGGTGTTGGCCGCAAAACCGCAAAACCGCGGCATCCTCAGCGGCACCTCACCCGACGTCGCCCATCAGTTTGTCGGACTGCCCAATCCGCCCCGCGCCGAAAACAACTTCACCGCCTTTTCCGGCCCCCCGCCAGTGCCCGGCACCTTCGGCTACGCCGACCAGAACATGACCGGCAGCGCCATGACCATCGGCACGAAAGAAGCCGGCGTGCGCGCCGAAACGCGCGCCGACGCTTCCCTGGCTACCGATGGCGAGGCCGCCGGCGACTCCGACGTGGGCACCTCGACCTCGTTCAACTTCACCCTCGGCGTGGGCGAAACCATGACCATCGCCTTCGACGGCACCCCTTTCACCCAGGCCTATGCCAGCACCGGCGCCGGCATGGAGACCAATGCCATCGCGCGCCTGTCGTGGAGCATGAACATCATGAACATGAGTACCGGCCAGGTCGTGTTCGCCTATCAGCCGGGCGAACTGAACAGCTTTGGGAATGTCAGCCGCACCGACAGCTTCCCCGGCATGTCGACCTATAACCCGGGCAAGATGAGCTTCTCGGCGGTCACGCCCTGGCTCAACAAGGTCGATACCTACCAGCTGACGATCAACCAGACCACCCTGGCCAATGCGCTGCAGGACACGGTGGCGGTGCCCGAACCGGGCAGCCTGGCGATTTTCGGCCTCGGCCTGCTGGGCATGTCGCTGCTGGCACGCCGCCGCAAGTAAGCCGGACACGATGCAAACAAGAAGAAGATGGCTTGGTGGTCCGAAGCCATCGCAGGGTCCGCAACCGCTGCTGCGCCGTCCGCGCCGGCCTGGGATGCGGGCGCCGGATGCCCGGCGGGGACCCTGATGCACGGCTCGTTGGCAGCCTGCATTTTTCCGGTCAGGAGCGCTCCTGGCCGGGCTGTTTTTTCTTGCACGAGGGTGGCGCGGACATCCGCTTTTGCCGCCGTTGACGCGAATCAACGCGGCCGTGATCAGCAGAATCTTACTGTTTCCTCAGACATATAATCGAACGCGTAGTGAAGCTGGCAGGTGCCCTTCCGATCGCTGCCCGACTTACGGAGACCCACACGATATGGAGGACTTCATCAGCCAGATGCTGCTGCATGCAAGGGGCATCTGGAAATATCGCTGGCTCGCCGTGGGCGTCATGTGGGTGGTGGCGGGCGCGGGCTGGGTGGTCGTACTGCGCCTGCCGAACGACTACCAGAGTTCGGCGCGCGTGTTCGTCGACACCCAAAGCATCCTCAAGCCGCTGATGGCGGGCATGACTAGCATCCCGAACGTGCAGCAGCAGGTCTCGATCATGAGCCGCACCCTGCTCAGCCGCCCGAACCTGGAGCGCGTGCTGCGCATGGTCGACCTCGACGTTGACGCCACCACGCCGCGCCAGCGCGAAAGCCAGGTCGAGGAGCTGGCCGCGCGCCTGAAAATCACCGGCACCAGCACCAACGATATCTATTCGATCACGTACGGCGGCGATAATCCCAAGCAGGTGCACGACGTGGTGCAATCGCTGCTGACCATCTTCCTCGAAGGCAGCTTCAAGGGCAAGAAGGGCGATTCGCAGCAAGCCATCCGGTTCATCGACGACCAGATCAAGAACTACGAGCAGCGCCTGGTAGCGGCCGAAAACACGGTCAAGGAATTCAAGCTGCGCAACAGCGCCCTGCTGCCGCGCCAGGGCGTCGATTACAGCGCCCAGCTGGCCATCGCCAGCGACGCGCTCAGTACCGCGCGCATCGACCTGCTCGAAGCCGAACAGGCGCGCCTGGCGATCCAGGCCCGCATCAATGGCGATCCGCAGCCGGCCGGCGCCGCCGCGCGTGCGCGCACCATCGTCAATCCCGACATCGATGCGCGCATGGCCGCGATCAACAAAAATCTCGACACCCTGCGCCTGCAGTACACCGACCTGCACCCCGACGTGATCGCCGCGCGCCGCCTGCTGGCCCAGCTCGAAGCGCGCAAGATCGAGGAAAGCAAGCTGGCCGAGCGCGACGGCGACCCCGGCCGTTTCTACAGCCCCATGCTGCAGCAGCTCAAGGTGGCCCTGACCGAAGCGGATGCCAAGGTGGCCGCCATGCGCGTGCGCGTGCACGAATACAGCGTGCGCCACGACCGCCTGCAGGAGCAGAGCAACGCCGTGCCCGAAGTCGAATCGCAGCTGGCCCAGCTCAACCGCGACTATGAAATCAACAAAGATAACTACGAAAAACTGATCGCGCGGCGCGAGTCGGCCAAGCTGTCGGGCGACCTGAGTTCCTCGACCGAAATGATGACCTTCCGCATCATCGATCCGCCCACCATGCCGGTCGCCCCGGTCGGTCCCAACCGCCGCCTGTTCTACAGCGGCGTGCTGGTCATCGCCCTGTGCGCCGGGCTGGGCGTGGCGTTCCTGATCAGCCAGGTCCGTCCGACCTTCGTCAGCCCGAGCGCGCTGCGCGAAATCACCGGGCTCAATGTGATCGGCACGGTCTCGATGAGCTGGACCGATACCGAACGGCGCAAGCTGCGGCGCGGCCAGTACCTGCTCGGGCTGGCCTTCGCTGGCCTGCTGAGCGTGTACGGCGCGGTCATGCTATCCGGATTTCTTACGGGTTAACCTCAGGGAGTACAACGTGGACAGTTCCCTCATTGCGGCCGCCGCGCCGGCCGACGGCCATCCTGCGGAGCCGGCGCGCGACGTCGACATCAACCTGGCGCGCCTGCACCAGATGGGCATGGTCACCCACGATGGCGGGCGCACCAGCGTGGCCGAGGATTTCCGCATCATCAAGCGGCCCTTGCTGCGCAACGCGCGCGCGGCGGTCTCCGGCGGCGTGCGGCACGGCAACCTGATCGTCGTCACCAGCGCCCTGCCCGGCGAAGGCAAGACCTACTGCGCGATCAACCTGGCGATGAGCATCGCCATGGAAAAAGACCACACGGTGCTGCTGATCGACGCCGACGTGGCGCGGCCCTCGGTGCTGCGGGTGCTGGGTCTGGCGCCCGGACTGGGCTTGATGGATATTTTGCTGGGAAACGACCTGAGCCTGTCGGAAGTGATCCTCAAGACCAATATCCCGACCTTGAGCCTGCTGCCGGCGGGCCGCAACAACAAGCACGCCACCGAACTGCTGGCCAGCCATGCGATGAGCAAGCTGCTCTCCGAAATCGCCAGCCGCTATCCGGACCGGATCGTCATCTTCGATTCGCCGCCCTTGCTGCTGACCACCGAGGCGGGGGTGCTGGCGTCGCAAATGGGCCAGGTGGTGATGGTGGTCGAGTCGGAAACCACCACCCAGCGCCAGGTCAAGGATGCGCTGGCCCGGCTCGACAATTGCGCCCGCGTCGACCTCATTTGCAACAAGGCACGCGCCTTCCCGGGCGAGCACTACCACGGCTATTACGACTAGCAGCCGGTGGCGCCAGCCGTTGCCGGCGCTGGCATCCGGACCAGGCCGGTACCGTGCGGCCTGGCAGCGCGCCCGTCCCGATTCTCCCCGTTCGCCCGATCAACTTTTGCGGAGTCGACCATGACAACTTTCCTCGAACCACCCCGTCTCGTGGTGCACCTGATCCACCAGCTCGACATCGGCGGCCTCGAAAACGGCTTGATCAATCTGATCAAGCACATGCCGCCGGACCGCTACCGGCACGCCATCGTCTGCCTCAAGGATTATTCGGAGTATCACGCCCACATCAAGACGCGCGGGGTCGAGATCATCAGCCTGAACAAGCGCGAAGGCAAGGACTGGGGCCATTACCTGCGCCTGTTCCGCGCCCTGCGCGCCCTGCAGCCGGACCTGATCCATACGCGCAACCTGTGCGGCATCGAAGGCCAGCTGGTGGCCGCCCTGGCCGGGGTCAAGCTGCGTGTGCACGGCGAGCATGGCCGCGACATGAGCGACCTGTACGGCAAGCGCCTCAAGTACAAGCTGCTGCGCCGCCTGCTGCGCCCGCTGATCGGCCACTTCATCGCCGTCAGCGCCGACCTCGAGCACTGGCTGATCGACAGTGTCGGCGCCGAGCCGCAAAAGGTTTCGCAGATCGCCAACGGGGTCGACAGCATCCAGTTCCACCCGCGCCTGGGCCCGCCGGCCGCGGTCGGACCGGCCGGCTTCATGCAGGATAACGCCTTCGTCATCGGCAGCGTCGGCCGCATGGATGAAGTCAAGGATTACGGCACCCTGGTCGAAGCCTTCCTGCGCCTGATCGCCTCGCCGCACCCGGCGCACCAGCGCATGCGCCTCCTGATCGTGGGCGACGGCCCGCAGCGCGCCGCCTGTCTCGACACGCTCACCCGCGCCGGCGCCGCCCACCGTGCCTGGCTGCCGGGCGAGCGTACCGACATCGCCCAGCTGCTGCGCGCCATGGACCTGTTCGTGCTGCCCTCGCTGGCCGAAGGCAGTTCCAACACCATCCTCGAAGCCATGGCCAGCGGCCTGCCGGTGGTGGCCACCGCCGTGGGCGGCAATCCGGTGCTGGTGCATCCGGGCTTCACCGGCATTCTGGTGCCGCCCCGTTCGCCCGAGCTGATGGCGGCCGCCATCGCCGACTATTGCCGCATCCCCGACATGGGCGCGCGCCACGGCATGCGCGCGCGCAGCCACGTCATCGCCGACCATAGCCTGCCGGAAATGGCGCGCGGCTACCTGCGCGTGTACGACGCGCTGACCCATCCGCACGGACCGTGCCCGGGGCCGGCGCCGCATTCCTAGCGCGCCTCGGCTTGCCGCCTCGGTTTGCCGCCCCGGCCTAGACCAGCGCCGCCTGGCGCAGCGCGCCCGCGTCCGCGTAGCAGGCGGCCAGCTGGCGCGCCACCCGCTCCCAGGTGCAGCCGCGCACCAGCGCGCGCACCTGTTCGCGCGGCGGCGGCGACACCAAGAGGCGCAGCACCGCGCGCTGCTGCGCATCGGTATCGTTCCAGTCGACCCGCACCAGCGCGAAATCGCCGCCGGCCAGGCTGAAGGGCGTATCCTGCGCCATCAGCACCGGCGTGCCGGCCGCCAGCGCATCGAGCACCGCCAGCGGCGCGCCCTGCCCCTCGCCCGGCGGCAGGAACACCGACGCCCCCGCATACGTACTGGCCAGCATCGGCCCATCCTGGCGCAGCGCGCCCAAGCAAGTCACCCCGCGCACGGCGCGCAATTGGCGCAGGTAATCCTGATCGCGTTCGCCCGCCTCGCCCACCAGCACCAGCGGCAGCGACAGCGCGCCCATCGCCTGCGCCATCGCCAGCTGATTCTGGTACGGAGAAATGGGGCCGGCCATCAGCGCATACGGCCCGCTGATCCCGGTGCGCTTGCGAAACAGCTCGCCATCGGCCTCCAGCAGGGCTGAATTGACCCCGTTCGGCAGCACCCGCACCTTCCCGCCATCGATCAGGAATCCGGCCCCAATGGCCTGTTTCTCGGCCTCGCCCAGCGCCACGATCAGGCTGGCCTGCTGCAGCGCGCGCCGGGTGCGGGCATAGCCGGTCTGCACATTCCACGCTGTCAGGTTGCCCAGGCGGTGGTCGCCGGCGCGCGCGCTGGTGCCGCTGGCGCGGTCCCAGCCGGGCGAGATCAGCGGGGTGAGCACCACCGGCACGCCCTGCTCCGCGGCCGCGTCCACCAGCCGGTGGTTGCCCTGGGTGGCCGAAAACACATGGATCAGGTCGAAGTCGTCGAGCCGCGTGGCGTGCGGATTGATCACCTCCACCTCGACCGACGCGTCAGCCTGGGCGCCCAGCTGCACCAGCGCGCGGATGGTTTCGCGGACCTGTTGCTGAACGCCATCGTCGCGTTCGAACAGCATGGGATAAGACAAGATACCGATACGCATGCACGCCTCCGTTTGTCAAACATGGGCCGGGCCCCAGTGCATCAGCAACGCGGGCGGCATGAGAATGCTCAACAAGCCGCCACGTGCGCTGATTTAGTATTGCCTCAGCTTAAAAGTCCAGTGTACCGATGGGCACAGGCGCTTCATTGATGGAAGTCAATTAGTTTCGCCAAAGAAAATCACATGCGCGCACCGCTTTCCATCCTGATCTACCAGCGCGTGCTGGCCGCGCCCGATCCGCTGTTTCCCGAGTGCCTGCACGGGCGCCGCTTTGAGCAGCACCTGCGCCTGCTGACCCGCTGGTTCCGCCTGATGCCGCTCGCGCGCGCGGTGGCGCACCTGGCCGACGGCACCCTGCCGCCACGCAGCGCCTGCCTCACCTTCGACCACGGCTACGCCGAGCACGCCTCCGTGGCCCTGCCCCTGCTGCAGCGCTACGGCGTGCCGGCCACGTTTTTCGTCGCCGCCAGCTACCTCGACGGCGGCTGCACCTGGAGCGACATCGTCACCGAGGTGGTGCGCAATGCGCCCGGCGAGCGCCTGAACCTGGCGCGCAGCGGCTTTGCCAGCTACGACATCGGCTGCCCGCAGCGCCGCCGCGCCGTGATCGAGATGCTGCTGGCCGCCCTGCGCCTGCTGCCCCCGCACGAACGGCTGGCGCGCGCGCGCTCGATGGCGCGCCGCGTCACCCCGACCATGCTCAGTTCCGACCAGCTGCTGGCCCTGCACCGGGCCGGCATGGAGATCGGCGCCCATCCGCTGCACCACACGGCGCTGGCCAGCCTGTCCAACGCCGCCGCCCGCGCCGAGATCGCCGAGGGGCGCGGGCGCATCGAAGACATCCTGCAAGCGCCGGTGCGGCTGTTCGCCTATCCGAGCGGCAAGCCGGGCCAGGATTTCGAGCACCGTCACGGCCTCATGCTGCGCGCCCAGGGCTTCGAAGCGGCCGTCGGCATGGGCCGTGGCGCGGCCCGCAGCGGCAGCGACCTGTTCGCGCTGCCGCGCATCGCCCCGTGCGAGCACGCCGGCGGTGGCGCCTTCCTGCTGCGCCTCGCCGGCAACCTGTTCACGCGCGCCTGACATCAGATCCCGGCCGCCATCTGGGCGGCCAGCAGGCGCCGGTCGAACTTGCCGTTGGGGCCGCGCGGCAGCGCCGCCTGGCGCACCTGGGCCAGCAGCGGCAGCATGTAGCCGGGCAACTTGGCGCGGCAGGCGGCCAGCAGCACGGCCGGCTCCAGCAGGCAGCCGCGCTGCGGCGTGACGGCCAGTGCGATCGACTGCCCCAGCACCGGGTGAGCCAGCCCCAGCGCCGCCGCCTCGGCCACCAGCCCGGTCGCGTACAGCACCTCTTCGATTTCGGTCGGGCTGACCCGGTAGCCGCCGGTGGTGATCATCTCGTCGCTGCGGCCGATGAAATACAGATAGCCGTCCTCATCGATCCGCACGGTGTCGCCCGACCACACCCCGGTCTCGGTGAACGGCAGCCCGGGCTGGGCCGGCAGCGGCCGGAAGCGCTCGGCCGTGCGCGCCGCATCGTTCCAGTAGCCGAGCGCCACCAGCGGCCCGCGGTACACCAGTTCGCCCGGCTCACCCGGCGCGCACGGCTGGCCGTCGGGCCGCAGGACCAGCACGTCGGCGTTGGGAATGGCTTTGCCGATCGAGTCGGGCCGGGTGTCGAGCTGCTCGGGGCCCAGGCAGGTCGCGCGGAACGCTTCGGTCAGCCCGTACATCAGGTACACCCGGGTGTCGGGCAGGCGCCGGCGCAGCGCGTCCAAGGCCGCGCGCGGCATGGCGCCCCCGGAACTGGTGATGTAGCGCAAGTTGTGCGGCGTGTCCCAGTGCAGCTCGACCAGCTGGATCCACAGCGGCGGCAGCGCCGCCAGCGCCGTGATGCGCTCGCGCGCCACCATGACCGGGATGTCGCGCGTCAGCAACGGATTCATCAGCACCACGGCGGCGCCGGCGGCAAAGGCGCTGGTCAGCTGGCTCAGGCCGTAGTCGATGCTGAGCGGCAGCAGCGCCAGGATGCGGTCGTGCGCCGTGTGTCCCAGGTAAGCGGCCACGCTGCAGGCGCCCGCCACCAGATTGCGGTGCGATAACACCACGCCTTTCGGCGCGCCGCTGCTGCCCGAGGTGTACAGCAGCGCCGCCATGTCGCTGTCGATGCAGCGATGGGCGTCGCGCGCCGGACCGGTACCGGCGCGCTTCATCCAGCCATCCCAGGCCAGCACGCCCAGGCCCGGCAGCATGCCATCCTCGGCCCCGGTCTGCAGCACGCAGTACAGCTCCGGACAGCGGGCCAGCTCCAGGTCGAGCGTGGCCAGCCGCCCGGGCGAGGTCAGCAGCACGCGGGCGCCGCAGTCGCGCAGGATATGACCGACCTGGGCCGGCTTGAGCAAGGGATTGACCGGCACCAGCACCAGGCCGGCCGCGGCCGCGCCGAACAGGGCCAGCACCGCTTCCTCGCACTTGTCGAGAAACACCGCCACGCGCTCGCCGCGCGCCAGCCCCAGGCCCAGCAAGCCCTGCGCGGCCACCTCGACGCAGCAGGCCAGTTCTTCATAGCTGAGGCTATTGTCGAGATAGCGCAAGGCCGGCGCATGCGGCGTGCGCCAGGCAGCCTCGTTGATCAGATCGTGCAAGAGCTGGGCCATATTTTCCTCTGAGTAAATTGTTTCCCAATGGCATTCATGATTGAGAAAAACGGCCTACTCGGCATTGACGGGAATCAAGCAATGCGACGGCACTCTTCCTCTTGTGCGCGCTCAATAAGCCCGCAATTTGCGGGGTGTTTAATGAAACCGGTTCCGCGGACAGGACAGGGGCGAGGGAACCGACCATTCCTTCATCAGTGCGCCCGCAATCTTGCGTCCCGGCCAGCCCGGGGTGCGTACAGGAGATAAGAACACCATGAATGCTCCCCTGCTGTCCCTTCCGCGCGTGCTGCCGTTTTTCTTCGACGCCGAGCCGGGCACCCGTTTCAGCCTGTATCACGCGCCGGCGCCGCAGGTGCGCACGCGCGGCGCCATCCTGTATGTGCACCCGTTTGCCGATGAACTGAACAAATCGCGCCGCATGGCCACCTTGCAGGCGCGCCGCTTCGCCGCCGCCGGCTACGCGGTGCTGCAGATCGACATGTTCGGCTGCGGCGACAGCTGCGGCGATTTCAGCTCGGCGCGCTGGGAACTGTGGAAGCGCGATCTCGAGATCGCGCGCGCCTGGCTCGCCGAGCGTGCCGGCGGCGGGCCGATGCACCTGTGGGGCATCCGCCTGGGCGGCCTGCTGGCGCTCGATTTCGCCTGCAACGCGCCGGTCGACGGCGTCATCCTGTGGCAGCCTTTCCTGAACGGGCGCACCTGCATCAACCAGTTCCTGCGCCAGGGCCTGGCGGCGCGCATGCGGGCCGGCGACCCGGCGCTGTTCGGCACCACCAGCCAGCTGCGCGCCGACCTGCTCACGCGCGGCATGATCGAAGTGGGCGGCTACGAACTGGCCGCGCCGCTGATCCAGGCCATCGACGCCTGCGACGCGGCGGCGCTGCCGCTGCCGCCCTGCCAGGTGCACTGGTTCGCCAGCGCCTCGCCGGCCCCGTCGCGGCTGGCCGCCAGCGCCGCCCGCATCGCCCACCGCTGGAGCGCGCGCGGGGCCACCCTGCATTTTCATGCCGTCGAAGGAGAGCCGTTCTGGGGCGCCAACGACATCGTCGAGTGCCCGGCGCTACTGGCCGCCACCAGTGCCGTCTTCGCACCGGAGGCATGATGGAAGCCACCCAACGCGCACTGCAATTCAACTGCGGCGGCAGTTCGCTGGTCGGCATCCTCGACCTGCCCGAACGGCCGCTGTCGCGCGGCGTGCTGGTCGTCACCAGCGCGCCGCAATACCGCATCGGCAACCATCGCCATTTCACGCTGCTGGCGCGCCTGCTGGCCGCGCGCGGCATCCCGGTGATGCGCTTCGACCACCGCGGCATGGGCGACAGCGAAGGCGAGGCGCGCACCATCGACGCGCTGGGTGAAGACACGCAGGCCGCCATGCGCGCCTTCTTCGCCCAGATGCCCGGCATGCAGGACGTGGTGCTGTGGGGCCTGGGCGACGCCGCCACGGCCGCCGTGCTGTATGCCCAGGCCGACGCGCGCGTCTCGGGCGTGGTGCTGCTCAATCCCTGGATGCACACGCCCGGCAGCGCGCCGCGCGCGGACGGCTTGCCGCAACTGCTGGCGCGTCTCGGTGAACTCGATTTCTGGAAGCGCGTGGCCAGCGACAGCGGCGACGGCCAGGCCAGCGTGGCCGCGCGGCGCCAGAACATGCGCGCCGCCGCTGCCGACGCCAGTCTGCCGCTGCCGCAGCGCGTGCTGGCCAGCCTGTCGGGCTTCGACGGCGCGGCGCTGGTGATCCTCGGTGGCGACGAACCGGGCGCGCAGCACGTGGACGCCCTGCTCAAGCGCCACGAGGTGCGCTGCAAGTGCGTCACCATCGCCGGCGCCGACCGCACCTTCGCCAGCCGCGCCTGGCGCGACGCGGTGGCGGAGGTCAGCGCAAACTGGATTGCGTCATGGTGAAATCCTGATGCCGTGATGGTGCATCAGGTCGTACAGGGTCGGGCGGCTCACGCCGAGCAGCTCGGCCGCCTTGACGATCGACCCGTTGGTGCGCGCCAGCGCCGTCACCATCACCTTGTACTCGGCGGCGTCGCGCACCTGGCGCAGATTGACGGGCGTGCCTGACTGCGGCACCTCGGCCAGGCCCAGGTCGCGCGCGCTGATCTGCGGCCCTTCCGACATGATCACCGCGCGCCGGATGCAGTTTTCCAGCTCGCGCACGTTGCCCGGCCAGCCATACTGCTCGATCGCCAGCACCGCGTCGTCGGTGAACGCCGGCACGCTGCGCCGTTCGGTCAGGCAAGCCTGGTGCTTGAAGTGGTGCGCCAGCAGCACCGCGTCGCCTACCCGCTCGCGCAGCGGCGGAATGGCCAGCACCACTTCGCTCAGGCGGTAGTACAAATCCTCGCGAAAGCGCCCTTCGCGCACCAGCTTGGGCAAATCCTGGTGGGTGGCGCACACGATGCGCGCATCGATGGCGATTTCGCTGCGTCCGCCGATACGCTCGATCACGCGCTCCTGCACGAAACGCAGCAGCTTGGCCTGCAGGGCCATCGCCATATCGCCGATTTCATCGAGGAAGAAGGTGCCGCCCTGCGCCATTTCGATCTTGCCCAGGGTTTGCTGGCCGGCGCCAGTGAAGGCGCCCTTTTCGTGGCCGAACAATTCGCTCTCGAGCAGGTCGGCCGGAATGGCCGCGCAGTTGATCGCCACGAAGCGCTTTTCGTGGCGCGCCGACAGGTCGTGCAGGCCGCGCGCGAACAGTTCCTTGCCGGCGCCCGAGTCGCCCAGCAGCATCACCGTGGCCGACGACGGCGCGAGTTTTTCGACGCTGCGGCACAGGCGCAGCATGCCGGGGTCGCGCGTGACGATGCGCGCCAGCGGCGAGTCGGCGCCGATCTGCAGCATGCGCTGGTTCTCTTCCTGCATCGCGTGCAGATAAAACGCCCGCTCCACCACCAGGCCCAGGGTATCGGCGTCGAACGGCTTCTGGTGAAAGTCGTAGGCGCCCATGCTGATCGCCTTGAGCGCATGGGCGCGGTCCTGGTTGCCGGATAAGACGATGACCTTGGTGCCCGGCGCTTCGGCCAGTATCTGCTTCAGGGTGGCCAGGCCCTCGGTGGCGCCGTCCGGATTGGGCGGCAAGCCCAGGTCGAGCGTCACCACGGCCGGGCGATGGCGGTGCAGCTGCGCCAGGGCGCTCTCGCGGTCTTCGGCGATGAGCACATCATAGCCATCGAAACTCCAGCGCAGCTGCTTCTGCAAGCCTTTGTCGTCTTCGACCACCAACAGCTTCTTTTTGCCCATTGTGCAGCTCCTTGAAAGAGGGTTCACGTTCAACGGCTTCCCTTGCCCAGCAAAACCACCTGCACCGTATCGATCAGGATCAGCAGATCGAGGAACAGGCTGTTGTTCTTGACGTAATAGAGGTCGTACTGCAGTTTCTGGACGGCGTCGTCGACCGAGGCGCCGTACTGGTAGCGCACCTGGGCCAGGCCCGTCACGCCGGGTTTGATGCTATGGCGGACGTTGTAGTAAGGGATATCGCGCGCCAGCTGGTCGACGAAAAACGCGCGTTCCGGGCGCGGTCCGACGAAGCTCATCTCGCCCTTGAACACATTGAGCATCTGCGGCAGCTCGTCGATGCGCAGCATGCGCAAAAAGCGGCCCACGCGGGTGACGCGCGGATCGTTGGCCGACGCCCAGGTGGGCACGCCGGGCGCCTCGGCATTGATGCGCATGCTGCGAAACTTGAGCACATTGAAGATGCGGCCATCTTTGCCGACCCGTTCCTGCTGATAGAACACCGGCCCACCGTCGTCGAACCTGATGGCCGCCGCGGCCAGCAGCATCACCGGCAGCGACACCACCGTGATGCAGCCGCTGGCCACCAGGTCGAAGCAGCGCTTCACGCTGGCGCGCCAAAAGCTCTGGTCGAAGCCGCCGCCGAAAATCAGGTAGCTCGGCTGCAGCGAATCGAGCCGGATCTGACATGCCTCGCGCTCGAAAAAGGTGGCGGCGTCGATCACGCGCACCCCGCCCAGCGCGCAGGCCAGCAGGTCGCGCACCGGGAACTCCTTGCTGCGCCGGTTCGTCACCGTCACCACCAGTTCGCGCGCCTCGTAGCGGCGCGCCATCTCGAGCAGCGACTCGCCCACCGGCAGCAGCGCGGCGCTGGGCACGCAGCTTTCTTCGCCGGCGATGGGCACGCAGCCGACCACGCTGAACTGGTGCAGGCCGTTCTTGCTGTGCGCCAGATCCATGCACTCGCGCGCCAGCGGCCCGCTGCCGACAAAAATCAGGCGTGCTTCGAGCAGCGCCGACTCGGCCGACTTGAACACCACCAGGCGCGTAAGCACCACGGCGGTGGCGCCGATGGCGAAAATCACGCTGCTGATCCCGCGCCCGAAATAGATCTCGGGGCGCACCGCGATCATGGCGCTGAGCAGCGCGAAACCGAGCGCGAACGAGGGCATGATGCGGATCAAGGTGGTGCGGATGCCCTCGCGCGAGCCGTGCTGGTACATCCCCAGCGCGCTCATGCTGAAGATGATCACCAGCGCGAACGTCAGCGACGACAGATACAGGTTATCGGCGCGGAACTGGCCGTTCTGGTCCGAAAACCACAGGACCGAGGCCACGCTGGCCGAGGTGAGCAGCATGAGCAGTTCGAGCAGCAGCAGCACGAACGCCATCTTGGATACGTAGTGACTGAAAATCCGGATCACGATCCCTCCATGCCAGCGATACTCGTCGCGTCCGTGCCCGCTGCACGGCGTGGTAAATAATCGCTTACAGACTCACAAGAGGTATTGACTACGAACAAGCATTTTCGGGCATTTCCTGAAGGCCAGACACAGTGCAGCCAAATAGACTATAGTGATGCTTCTGCACTAATTACTCGCCCAACATGAAATTTGACGTCGCTATTGTCGGCAGCGGACTGGCCGGTCTGTCGGTTGCCCTGCATCTTGCGCAAACGCGCACCGTTGCCATCATCTCCAAGCGGGCGCTGCTCGACGGAGCCAGCAACTGGGCCCAGGGCGGCATCGCCGCGGTGCTGGACTCGGGCGACAGCCACGCCCAGCACATCGACGACACCCTGGCGGCCGGCGGCGGCCTGTGCGACGAGGCGGCCACCCGCTTCATCGTCGAACATGGGCGCGAAGCGATCGAATGGCTGATCGACCAGGGCGTGCCGTTCACGCGCGACCCGACCGCCGAAATGGGCTTTCACCTGACCCGCGAAGGTGGCCACAGCCAGCGCCGCATCATCCACGCGGCCGACGCCACCGGCCACGCGGTCCAGGTCACACTGGAGCAGAAGGTGCGCGCCCATCCGAACATTTCGCTGTTCGAGCAGCACTGCGCGATTGACGTCATCACGTCCGACAAATTGGGTCCCAAGCCTGCCGCCGCCAGCGCCGGCCAGCCGCACTGCTACGGCGTGTACGTGCAGGACGAGAAAACCGGCCAGGTGCTCACGTTCGAAGCCGAGCACACGGTGCTGGCCACCGGCGGCGCCGGCAAGGTGTATTTGTATACCACCAACCCCGACACCGCCACCGGCGATGGCATTGCGATGGCCTGGCGCGCCGGCTGCCGCGTCTCGAACATGGAATTCATCCAGTTCCACCCGACCTGCCTGTACCACCCGTACGCCAAGTCGTTCCTGATCACCGAAGCGATCCGCGGCGAAGGCGGCTTGCTCAAACTGCCGCCGGAAGCCGGCGCCGCGGCCGGCACGCGCTTCATGCCGATGTACGACGAGCGCGGCGAACTGGCCCCGCGCGACGTGGTGGCGCGCGCCATCGACTTCGAGATGAAAAAGCGCGGCCTCGATTACGTCAACCTGGACATCAGCCACCAGAGCCCCGAGTTCCTCAAGGAGCACTTCCCGACCATTTACGCGCGCTGCCTGGAGCTGGGCATCGACATCACCAAGGAACCGATTCCGGTGGTGCCGGCGGTTCACTTCACCTGCGGCGGCATCGTCACCGACCTGGCCGGACGCACCGACGTGCCGGGCCTGTACGCGGTCGGCGAAACCGCCTGCACCGGCCTGCACGGCGCCAACCGCCTGGCCAGCAATTCGCTGCTCGAATGCCTGGTGGTGGGACGCGCCTGCGCGCACGAAATCGCGGCCATGCCGAAAGGCGAAACGCGCGACCTGCCGGCCTGGGATGAAAGCCGCGTCACCAACGCCGACGAGGAAGTCGTCATCGCCCACAACTGGGATGAACTGCGCCGCTTCATGTGGAACTACGTCGGCATCGTGCGCACCACCAAGCGCCTCGAACGCGCGCAGCACCGCATCGCCCTGCTCAAGGAAGAAATCGACGAGTACTACCGCAACTTCCGCATCACCCACGACTTGCTGGAGCTGCGCAATCTGGTCGACGTGGCCTCGCTGATTGTCAACAGCGCGCTGACACGGCGCGAAAGCCGCGGCCTGCATTTCAGCCGCGACTATCCGAACACCTTGCCGAAAGCCTTGCCAAGCGTGCTGACACCGCCGCGCCGCTAACGCAGGTCGCGCCACGACGCGGATATGAACCAGAAGCTCACGCCCGCGACCATTGGTTTACTGACCCTGCCCCCGCTTCTGTGGGCAGGCAACGCCATCGTCGGCCGGCTGGTGCGCGACGCGGTGCCGCCGATGACGCTCAACCTGCTGCGCTGGTCGATCGCCATGCTGATCCTGCTGCCGCTGGGACGGCGCCTGTTCGCCAGCGATGCGCTGCGCAGCAACTGGCGCCGCTTCGCCCTTCTCGGCCTGCTCGGCATCGGCCTGTATAACTCCCTTCAGTACCTGGCGCTGCAAAGCTCCACCCCGATCAACGTTACGCTGGTGGCAGCCGGCATGCCGGTCTGGATGCTGCTGATCGGCGCGCTGTTTTTCGGCGTGAAGGTCGGCCGCCAGCAAGTCATCGGCGCGGCCATGTCGATCGTCGGGGTGCTGGTGGTGCTGTGCCGCGGCGAGTGGAGCCAGCTGGCCGCGATGCGCCTGGTCGCCGGCGATCTGTACATGATCCTGGCCACCATCGCCTGGTCGTTTTACAGCTGGCTGCTGACCCGGCAAAACGATCCGCCCGCCGTGCGGGCCGACTGGGCCGCCTTCCTGCTGGCCCAGGTCATCTACGGCGTGCTGTGGTCGGGCGCCTTTGCCGGCGTAGAATGGGCCGGCGGTGCAGTCGCGGTCCACTGGAGCTGGACCGTCGCGGCGGCGCTGCTGTACGTCGCCATCGGCCCGGCCATCATCGCCTTCCGTTGCTGGGGCGCCGGCGTGCAGCGCGCGGGGCCCAGCGTGGGCGCGTTTTTCAGCAATCTGACCCCGCTGTTCGCGGCCATGATGTCGTCGGCGTTTTTGGGCGAACTGCCGCACCTGTACCACGGCGTGGCGTTTGCGCTGATCGTCGGCGGGATCGTGTTCTCGTCGCGCCGCAAGGCCGGGTAAAATCAGGCACATGAAGACACTTCCACTCAGGCTGGTTCCGGGGCAGGACCTGCGCGCTGCCCTGGCCGACGTGCTGGCCGCGCATGGCACTGCGGCCGGTTTTGTGCTGCAGGGGATCGGCAGCCTGCGTGGCGCGCGTTTGCGCCTGGCCGGCGCCGCCCAGGCCACCGACGTCGAAGGCGACATCGAAATACTTACCCTGGCCGGCTCGCTCTCGCCGGACGGCCCGCATCTGCACATGTCCGTGGCCGATGCCTCCGGCCGCGTGCTGGGCGGCCACGTACTGGCCGGCTGCACCATCCGCACCACGGCCGAAATCCTCATCGCCCTGCTGCCCGACCACCGCTTCGCGCGCGAGCTTGACGCGGCGTCCGGTTTCGACGAGCTGGTGGTGCATTCCCATGACTGCTGACAGCGACGCCCTGGCCGATTTTGTGGAACGCCACCGGCGTATCCTGGTGCTGACCGGCGCCGGCATGAGTACCGCCTCGGGCATTCCCGACTATCGCGACCGTGATGGCGTACGGCGCGGTAAAACGCCGGTGCAAGGGCCGGATTTCCGCAAGCTCGAAGCGGTGCGGCGGCGCTATTGGGCGCGCAGCATGGTCGGCTATCCGACGTTGTCGGCCGCCGCGCCGAACGCCGGTCATGTCGCGCTGGCCGGGCTGCAAGCGGCGGGACGGCTCGGCGCCCTCATGACGCAGAATGTCGATGGCCTGCACCAGCGCGCCGGCAGCACCGAGTTACTCGAACTGCACGGCAATATCCACAAGGTGGTATGCCTCGACTGCCACGCCAGTTTTCCACGCGCCTTCGTGCAGGGTCAGCTGGTCGAAGCCAATCCGGCGCTGGCCGGCGCCGTGGCCACGCCCGCGCCGGACGGCGACGCCCATCTGGAGCCGGACGCGCTGGCCGAATTCCACCTGCCTTACTGCGTGCACTGCGGCGGTACGCTGAAACCGGACGTGGTGTTCTTCGGCGACGGTGTGCCGGCCGACTGCACCCGCGAAGCGCTGGCACGCATGATGGAGGCCGACGCCCTGCTGGTGATCGGCTCGTCGCTGGTGGTGTATTCGGGCTTTCGCTTTTGCCGCATGGCTGCCGACTCAGACAAGCCGATCGCCGCGATCAATCTGGGCAAAACCCGCGCTGACGAGTTGATATCGTTGAAGGTCGAAGCCAGCGCTGAAGATGTCCTCCCAGCGCTGCTCAGGCAGTTTGCTAGCGATTGAGCGCGCGTTCCCGTTCACGCTCGGCCATAAAGTCTGCAAGTGATGCGATGGTTTGCTGACGGAGCTCGATATCGGCACTCAACCACTCGTAATCGGCCCGGTCGCTGAAAGCGTTGAGCCGGGATCGGGCCTTTTCCATTCGTTTTGTTTCCGCCTCCAGGCTCAAACCGTGCGACTCGGGAGTATTGACACGCAAGATCTATCATGCTTAAAGCATGAATGTTGCCTTGTCGAATTACCCGCCTCCCGGTATAATTGAGAATAATTCTCATTCAACAGCCAGCCAGCACGACCGTAGCCAGCCATTGCACTCATATTCAGGATGGCTCCATGGCGCACTACGCACCTTTCGGCCCGGCGTACGCCGGCTGCATTCCCCTTCCCTTGACCGCCGCAGTCCGTTCGGCACTCATCTTCGCCGCCCTTGCCGGCGCCGCTGCGCTAGCGCAGGCCAGCGAGGTGGCCGACGATGCCGTGGCGATGCCGGTGATCACGGTCGACGGCAACAGGGAAGACAACGGCTACGTCGCCAAACGCAGTGGCGCCGGCACCAAGACCGACACGCCGCTGATCGAAACGCCGCAGTCGATCAGCGTCATCCCGCGCGAGCGCTTCGAGGAGCAAGGCGCGCAAACGCTGCGCCAGACGCTCAATTACAGCGCAGGCCTGGTCTCCAGCTACTTCGACAGCCGGGCCGATTCGGTCACTTCGCGCGGCGGTAATCCGGCCATGCTGCAGGATGGCGTGCAATCGAACTTCGGCAGCTACAACACCACGCGTCCCGACCCGTACACCCTGGAGCGCGTGGAAGTGCTGCGCGGCCCGTCGTCGGTCCTGTACGGCCAGGGCGGCATCGGCGGCGTGGTCAATCTGGTCTCCAAGCGGCCGATGGCGTCCTCGCAGCGTGAAGTCCAGGTACAAATCGGCAGCAACAGCCGCAAGCAGCTCTCGCTCGACATCAACCAGGTGCTCGATGCCGACGGCCACTGGCTGGCGCGCCTCGTGGCCGTGGGCCGCGACAGCGGCACGCAAGTCAATATGGTCGACGACGACCGCAAGCTGCTGGCGCCCTCGCTGACCTGGGCGCCCAACGCAAACACCTCGCTGACGGTGCTGGCACTGCGCCAGGAGGACCACAGCGGCTCGATGATCGGCTTCTTCCCGTGGCAGGCCACTTTGCTGCCGTCGAAGTTCGGCCAGATCCCGACCAGCACCTTCACCGGCGAGCCAGGCTGGGATGCCTACGACACCGAACAGACCGCGCTCGGCTACCTGTTCAGCCACCGCTTCAACGATACGCTGAGCGTGCGCCAGACCCTGCGCAAGACCAAAAGCGAAGTCGATTACCGCAGCGCCTACACCAGCTTCACCGCCGTGGCGGCGACCGGCCGTCCGGCGCGGCCCGTGTTCAATCCCGACCAGCGCACCATCAACCGCGACGTGGTGCAAAACCTGAACAACCTGGAAACGCTGCTGGTCGATACGCAATTAGAGGCGAAACTGGCCACCGGGCCGCTGCAGCACACCATCCTGCTGGGCGCCGACGTGCAGCGGGTGGAAACGCGCCAGGCCAACGGGCGCGGCGTGGCCGCACCGCTGGACGTGTATGCCCCAGTCTACGGCAACTACACCGTACCGAAGGCGCTGACCCACCTGCCGACCACCAATCTGCGCCAGAACGGCTACTACGTGCAGGACCAGATCAAATACGGCCCGCGCTGGGTAGCGGTACTGGGCCTGCGCCACGATGCCGTGACCAACGATATCGAAGGTCGCGCGGCCGCGCGCACCGACGACAGCGCGAACACCAAGCGGGTCGGCTTGCTGTACCTGGCCGACGGCGGCTGGTCGCCGTATGTCAGCTATGCCGAATCGTTCCTGCCGCTGGGCGGCGTCGACTTGAACGACCAGGCTTTCCAGCCGCAGCGCGGCGAACAGTGGGAAGCTGGCCTGAAATGGCAACCGCCCGGCCGCACCCTGATGACCACCCTGGCCGTGTACGACCTGCGCGACACCAACCGCAAAACCGCCGATCCGGCCAATCCACTCAACAGCATCCAGATCGGCGAAGTGCATGTGCGCGGGCTCGAACTGGAAAGCGCCGGTAAGCTGGGCCGCGACTGGGACTGGACCGCCGGCTATGCCTACACCGACGCCACCGTCTCGCGTAGCAATGGCGCCGACAACGGCAAGCGCCTGAGCGGCATCCCCAAGCACAACGTGTCGGCCTGGCTGACGCATCGCTTCTCGATCGCGCAGCAGGATGGCTTCAGTGCCGGTGCCGGCGTGCGCTACCTGGGCTCCTCGATGGACGGCCTCGATCAACTCGAAACGCCGGACATCACCCTGCTCGACGCCATGCTCTCTTACAGCAGCGGACCGCTGCGCGTGGCGCTCAACGTCACCAACCTGACCGACAAGGTCCAGATTTCGACCTGCCTGGCCCGCGGCGACTGCTTCTATGGCCAACGCCGCGCCGTCGCCCTGACCGCCCGCTACACTTTTTAAGTACCCGTGAATGAACATGACCTTACATCCCCTCGCGCTGGCCGTCCGCTCGGCACTGCTTTTCTCGATGGCGGGCGTGGCCCGCGCCGCGCCCCCGACGCCCCGCTCGACGAAGCGGCACCGGTGAGCGTGGTCGAAATCCGCGCCGACAAGCAGGACGACAGCACATCCTACGGCGCGCGCGCCGTCAGTACCGCCACGCGCTTCAAGCTGTCGCTGCGCGAAACGCCGCAGTCGGTCACCGTCATCACGCGCCAGCGCATGGAAGACATGAACCTGACCAGCATCGCCGATGTGCTGGTGCAAACGCCCGGCATCACGGTGCAGGAAAACGACAGCGAACGCACCAGCTTTTCGTCGCGCGGTTTCACGGTCAGTAACTTCCAGGTCGACGGCGTGGCCGCCAACTACAGCTCGGGCAACAGCGCCCTGTTCGACACCGCCCTGTACGACCGCATCGAAGTGGTGCGCGGCGCCACGGGCCTGGTGACCGGCGCGGGCGACCCGTCGGCCACGATCAACATGGTGCACAAGCGCCCCACGCGCGAATTGAGCGGCTCGGCCTCGGTCGGTGTCGGTTCATGGGACATGCGGCGCGTGGAGGCCGATATTTCAGCGGCCCTGAACGCATCGGGCAGCGTGCGCGGACGCGCCATCGGCGTTGTGCAGAACCGCCATTCGCACCTGGACCTGTACAAGGAGCGCAAGATCGTCGGCGGCGTGCTGGTCGAAGCGGACCTGGGCAAGGACAGTCTGCTGACCGTGGGCGCCGACTACCAGCACAACACGCCGAAAGGCACGACCTGGGGCACCACGCCGCTGTTCTTCAGCGACGGCACGCCGGCCAACCTGCCCCGTTCCTTCAACGCGGCGGCCGAATGGAGCAGCTGGGAACGCACCTACCGCAATGTGTACGCCAACCTCGAACATCGCATCAACGACGACTGGAAGGTGAAGGTTTCGTACAACCGGCTCGATTCGACCTCCGAAGGCGCGCTGTTCTACGGCGGCAGCGGCTACCCGAACCGCGACGGTACGGGGCTGGCCGTGTGGAACGGCACCTTCCCGTACGAAGAAACGCAGGAGAACCTGGACCTGTACGCGACCGGCGCCTTCAATCTGTTCGGGCGCAAGCACGAGCTGGTGGCCGGCTGGAACGGCTGGCGCCGCGAAGACGTGACCCCGGCCATCGCCACCGAAACCCCGCTGCCGTTCCCGCTGGTGATTCCCGACTTCCGCAACTGGACCGGCAAGGTGCCGCAGCCGGTCAGCTGGCGCACGGGCGCCAGCGCGGCGGCGGTCACGGAGCAGTCGGGCGCCTACCTGGCGGCGCGCCTGCGCCTGGCCGACCCGCTGCAGGTGATCGCCGGCGCGCGCCTGAGCACCTGGAAGACCCGCACCGACAACTTCAACACCAGCGGCGACTTCGTGAACGCCACCGGGCGCTACGCGTCGAAGGACGTGCTCACCCCGTACGCCGGCGTGGTGTTCGACCTGGCGCCGACTGCCTCGCTGTACGCCAGCTACAGCGATTTGTTCAAGCCGCAGAACTACAAGGACAAGGACAACAACTTCCTCGACCCGGTCACCGGCAGCAACGTGGAAGCCGGCGTCAAGGCCGAATTTTTCGGCGGCCGCCTGAACGCCGCCGTCGCCGTGTTCGAGGCCAAACAGGACAATCTTGGCGAGGATGACAGCTCGGTGCCACTGGGCGTGCTCCCTGCCCGACGGCACCCGCCCGTACGTCTCGACCGGCAAAGGCACCAAAAGCCGGGGCGTGGAAGCCGAAGTATCGGGCACGCCGATGCCGGGCTGGCAGCTTTCGGCCGGCGCCACGCGCAGCACGTCGCGCAACGCCAAGGGTGTAGTGATCAATACGATCCAGCCGCGCGACATGGTACGCATCAGCACCACCTGGCGCCTGCCGGGCGAATGGCGCGATGTGACCGTGGGCGGTGGCGTGAACTGGCAGAGCGAAATCTACACCACGGCCACCGGGCCGGCCGGCAAGGTGCGCACCAGCCAGGCCGCGTACACGCTGCTTAACCTGATGGGCCGCTACCAGATCACGAGCCAGCTTTCGGCCAGCGTCAATATCAACAACCTGCTCGACAAGACCTACTACCGCAAGGTGGGGTTCTACAACGGCGGCTATTACGGCGAGCCGCGTTCGGTATCGGCGAATCTGCGCTATCAATATTAATCACAACAAGGACACTCCATGAAAAACCTCGCAACCACCCTCCTCGCCACGCTGCTGTGCGGCGCCTTTGCCAGCGCGAATGCGCACCAGATCTGGATCGAACAGGATGGCAAGACCGCCGCCGTCTACTTCGGCGAATTTGGCGACAACCTGCGCGAAGCCTCGCCCGGCCTGCTCGACAAGTTTGTCGCGCCGACCGCCACGCTGATCGGCGCCGGCGCCGACCGCAAGCTGAAACTGGACAAAACCGCCGGTGCGTTCGTGCTGTCGGCGCGCGCCGCCGAAGGCCAGAGCATCGTGGCCGAAGAAGCGAGCTACCCGGCCATTGAAAAAAAGACCGGCGACACCGTGGTGCGTTCGATCTGGACCCCGGCCGCGCGGCTGGTCAACGGCAGCGCCGCGCAGCAGGCGCGCCTGACGCTCGACATCATCCCGACCGGCAAAGCCGGCCAGTTCCAGCTGAGCTACCAGGGCAAGCCGCTGGCGAAAACCAAGGTCGCCGCGGTGGCGCAATCGGGTTGGGCCAAGGAAGCGAAAAGCGATGAAGAAGGCATGGTCAACTTCAGCATGCCATGGAAAGGCACCTATGTGCTCGAAGCGCACCACACCGACAAAACCGCGGGCCAGCGCGACGGCAAACCGTACGACGTGGCCACCTACGTGACCACCATGAGCATGGTCCAAACGGTTGGCGCGACTGCCATCGCGGCGCCGCCAGCGGCCAAACCCAACGTCATTACGCCGTAACATGCGCCTGTCCGCCCCTCTCGCTTACCGGCTAGGCGTGGGCTCGCGCGCGCTGGCCGCCATCCTCGGCGGCTACCTGCTGGCGGCGGCGGCCAGCGCCCTGCTTGCGCTGCTGCTGCCGCGCGTGCTGGGTACCGGACGCGCGGACGCCGTCATCGCGGCGACCCTGGCGTCGTTTGCCATCTACGCCGGCGCCGTAATCTGGGTGTTCGCCGCCCGCAGCGCCGCGCGCGCCTGGCTTGGCATGCTGCTGCCGGCGGCAGGCATGGCCGCCATCGTCTATCTTCTGTACCGGAACGTCCCATGAAAGAAAATCTTCGCCAGTCCATGGCCTGGCTGCATACCTGGTCGGGCCTCCTGGTCTGCTGGGTACTGCTGCTGATCTTCGCCGGCGGCACCGCCAGCTACTACCAGGAAGAAATCACCTTGTGGATGGAGCCGGAACTGCATGGCGCGGCCGCGCACAAGGCCGGCAGCGTCGATGCCGCCGACATGGCCGTCAAGGCGCTGCAGCAGCGCGCGCCGGACGCGCAGCGCTGGTTCATCAACCTGCCGACCGAGCGCCGGGGCGCCGTGCGCATCGCCTGGACCGCGCCCCCGCCGCCCGAGGGCGCGCCGCGCAAACGCCAGCGGCTGCAGACGGCCCTGATCGATCCGCTCACCGGCGCGGCCATGGCGGAGCCACGCGACACCCGTGGCGGAGAATTCATCTACCGCCTGCACTTCGACCTGCACTACATGCCGCCGCTGACGGCGCGCTGGATCGTGGGCTTTTGCGCCATGTTCATGCTGGTGTCGATCATCAGTGGCGTGATCACGCACAAGCGCATCTTCAAGGACTTTTTCACGTTCCGGCCCAACAAGGGACAGCGTTCCTGGCTCGATGCCCACAACGCCACCGCGGTGCTGGCACTGCCGTTTCACCTGATGATCACCTACACAGGCCTTGTAACCCTGATGTTCATGTACATGCCGGGCGCCGCCCAGGTGGCGTACAAGGGCGACCGCGATAAATTTACCGAAGAAGTCTTCCCGAGCGCCGGCAAGCCTGCCAAAAAGCCGGGTGAAGCGGCCGTGATGGCGCCGCTGCGGCCGATGCTGGAACAGGCCGAACGCCATTGGGCCGGCAGCCACGCCGGCTCGATCACGGTCAATCATCCGAACCACGCCAATGCCAGCATCGCGGTCACGCGCGCGGGCGGCCGCGAGCTGTCGTACAAGCAGCCGGCGATGCAGTTCGACGGCGTCAATGGCGCGCTGCTGGCCAGCGCGGGCGACCAGCTGGCGCCGCCGGCCGCCACCCACGGGGTGATGTACGGCCTGCACGTGGCGCGCTTTGCCGAGCCGCTGCTGCGCGCCTTGTTCTTCCTTTCCGGGCTGGCCGGTTATGCCATGGTGGCGACCGGCGCGATTCTGTGGGCGGTCAAGAGCCGGCAGACGCAGGCCAAGGCGCTCAAGGCCGGTGCATCCATCGGTGTCGGCACGCGCCTGGCGGAGGCGTTGAACATCGGAGCGGTGGCGGGTTTGCCGATCGCCTTTGCCTGCTACTTCTGGGCCAATCGCCTGCTGCCGGCCGTGATGGAAAAGCGGGCGGAAAACGAGATTGCGGTGTTCTTTGCCGCCTGGGGCGCAGCGGCGCTGCTGGCGCAGGTGAAGCCTGACCGTGCCATGTGGCGCTTGCAGCTCGCTGCCGGAGCGTTCCTGTTTGGCGCGATCCCGCTGCTCAATGTGTTGACGACGTCATCGCACCTCGGCGTGACCATGCAGAACGGCCCGAGCGCGGTAGCGTGGTTTGACATCACGGTGCTGGCACTGGGGCTGCTGCTCGGTTACGGCGCGCTGCGGCTGGGCCGGGGCAAGGTGAAGACCAATGAAGTCAAGGCGCCGGCGGTAAGCGCCGGAATCGGAGCGGCATCATGAGCGGCGTGTTTTATCTCGTTGCGGTGTTCGGGCTCAGTTACGCCGGTTTCGGGGCGCTGAGCGTGGCGATGCAGCGGCATTACGCCGACATGCATGGACGCGGGCAGGAAGCGCCGCCGGCGTTGCGGCGGCGTTTGCAGGCAGCTGGCGCGGGTGCGCTGGTGCTGGCGTTTGCGGCCGCGGTGCTCAAGGGCGGCGGCGGCCACGGGCCGCTGATCTGGCTGGGCGGGATGACCGCGGCGGCACTGGCGCTGATGATGTTGCTGACGTACGCGCCGCAGCGGGTCGCGCGTCTGGCCCAGGCGGCAGGCGTGGTCGGCGCAATCGCCTTCGTGTTGGGCGGTTTCGCTTAGCAATCGCGCAAGGTGCGCGCCACCCTGTGGGCTACAATCGAACTCGACATTTTTAGTGCGGAGTTCATCATGAAAACATTGTTCGTCATAATGGCGTTCCTGCTCGCCGGCTGTGTTTCCAAGCCGGCGGACGTTGAACCGGTGGCCAGTTTCGAGTCCGCGAAATATCTCGGCAAATGGTACGAAATCGCGCGGCTGGATCATTCGTTCGAACGCGGCTTGAGCCGGGTGACGGCCGAGTACAGCCTGCGCGACGATGGCGGCATCAAGGTCATCAACCGTGGCTATAACGCCGAGAGAAAGGAATGGAAACAGTCGGAGGGCAAGGCGTACTTTGTCGAGAAGCCCGACGTCGGTTATCTGAAGGTGTCGTTTTTCGGTCCCTTTTACGGATCGTATATCGTCTTCGACCTGGAACGCGAGAATTACAGTTATTCGCTGATCAGCGGCCCCGATAAATCGTATTTCTGGCTGCTGTCGCGCACGCCGACAATGGATGAGGCAACAAAAAAGCGCCTGGTCGCTAAGGCCCAGGCGCTTGGTTTCGATACGTCGAAACTGATTTACGTCGACCAGTCTCCGGTCAGTCAATAATCCGCAGCGAGAAATCGGTGGCCTTGATGTCCTTGGTCAGGCTGCCGATGGAAATGCGGTCCACGCCCGTTTCGGCGATCGCGCGCACACTATCCATATTCACCCCGCCCGATGCTTCCAGCAGCGCACGGCCCGCATTGAGCGCGACCGCGTGGCGCATCGTGGCCAGCTCGAAATTATCGAGCAGGACCGACGTGGCGCCGGCTTCGAGCGCTTCGCTCAACTGAGCCAGGGTTTCGACTTCGATCTGGATCGATACGCCGGCGTCCAGCGCCTGCGCCGCCGCCAGTGCCTTGCCCACGCCGCCGGCTGCGGCAATGTGGTTTTCCTTGATCAAGATGCCGTCGTACAAGGCCATGCGCTGGTTCTTGCCGCCGCCGACCCGCACCGCGTACTTTTGCGCCTGGCGCAGGCCCGGCAAGGTCTTGCGCGTGTCGAGGATGGACGCTTTCGTGCCTTCGACCACCTCGACGTAACTGCGCGTGACGGTGGCTACGCCGGAAAGCAACTGCATGAAGTTCAGCGCGGCGCGCTCGGCCGTCAACAAGGCGCGCGGTGGCGCTTCGATGGTGCAGACCACGCTGCCGGCGTTCATCAGGTCGCCTTCGGCATATTGCCAGTCGACTTCGATGCTCGGATCGAGGGCCAGCATCACGCCTTCAAACCACGGTCCGCCGCAGAGCACGGCTTCTTCGCGCACGATCACGCGGGCGCGCACGCGGGTGTCGTCGGGGACGAGCTTGCCGGTGAGGTCGCCGCTGCCGACGTCTTCGAGCAAGGCGGCCAGCAGGTTCGATTCAAAGGCGGTTTGCAGCGCCGCATCAAAAACGGCGTAAGGATTACGTAAATTGCTCATGCTGGGCCCACTCCGGAAAACAGGGTTGCTTCGTTGGCCAACGCGCTGGTCGGCAAGGCTTTGGCTTTTTTCGCGGCGGCGAAGTCGAGCATGCGGTCGATGGCGCGCACGGCTTCCTTGCCGACTTGCGGATCGACATGGATTTCGTTGCTGCCGCTCTCTAACACGTCGGCCAGGTTCTGCAAGCCGTTCATGGCCATCCATGGGCAGTGCGCGCAGCTCTTGCAGGTGGCGCTGTTGCCGGCGGTTGGTGCTTCGATGAAATGCTTGCCCGGCGCGGCGGCGCGCATCTTGTGCAGGATGCCGTTGTCGGTGGCAACGATGAAGGTCGTTGCATCCATCGTTTGGGCGGCGTTGATCAGTTGCGTGGTCGAGCCGACCACGTCGGCCAGGGCGACCACGTTGGCAGGCGACTCCGGATGGACCAGCACCCTCGCTTCAGGATGCTCGGCTTTGAGCAAGTCGAGTTCGACGCCCTTGAATTCGTCGTGCACCAGGCAGGAGCCCTGCCACAGCAGCATGTCGGCGCCGGTTTGCTTTTGAATGTAGGAGCCGAGGTGCTTGTCCGGTGCCCACAGGATTTTCTTGCCCTGCGCATGCAGGTGGGCCACGATGTCGAGTCCGATGGACGAGGTCACCATCCAGTCGGCGCGCGCCTTGACGGCGGCGCTGGTGTTGGCGTAGACCACGACGGTGCGGTCGGGATGGGCGTCGCAAAAAGCCGAGAATTCGTCCGCCGGGCAACCCAGGTCGAGCGAACAGGTGGCGTCGAGGTCGGGCATCAGGATGCGTTTTTCGGGGCTGAGGATCTTGGCGGTCTCGCCCATGAAACGCACGCCGGCGACCACCAGCGTTTTTGCCGGATGATCGCGGCCAAAGCGCGCCATTTCGAGCGAATCGGAGACGCAGCCGCCGGTTTCCTCTGCCAGGTCCTGCAGGTCGCCATCCACGTAATAGTGGGCGACGAGCACCGCTTCGCGTTCTTTCAGCAAGCGCTTGATGCGTTCCTTGAGCGCCGTTTTTTCGGCGGCGGACGGCGCGGCCGGCGTGCGTGCCCAAGCTTGCGCGGTGCAGCTCAGGCCGGCTTGAGGATGCTCGTATTCAATGGTTTTGATAGGGAGAATGTTCATGTCGGTACTATCTCACAAGAGAGAAATCGTTGCAGGAGGCGGCCGTGAAATGGCGCGCGGGCACCTCGGTGCCCGCCCTGCCCCACAAAGCCGAACGGGACGCCGGGCGCCCCGCTCCCGGCCTTAGTCGATACCCTGGCTCGTCAGGTAATCTTCGTAGTTGCCGCGGAAGTCGACGATTTCGTTTTCCTTGATTTCGAGGATGCGGTTGGCCAGCGAGGACACGAACTCGCGGTCGTGGGAGACGAAAATCAGGGTGCCGGTATATTTTTCGAGCGCAATGTTCAGCGACTCGATCGATTCCATGTCCATGTGGTTGGTCGGCTCGTCGAGCAGCATGACGTTGTGGCGGCCGAGCATCAGCTTGCCGTACATCATGCGGCCTTTTTCACCGCCGGACAGCACGCGTACCGATTTCTTCACGTCGTCGCCGCCGAACAGCAGGCGCCCGAGGATGGAACGCACAGCCTGGTCGTCGTCGCCTTCCTTGGTCCACTGGCCGATCCAGTCGGTCAGGACCGCATCGGTCGCGAATTCTTCGGTCGGATCTTGCGGCATGTAGCCGACGTTGGCATTCTCGGCCCACTTGACGCGCCCCGTGTCCGGCTGCAAACCGGTCAGCTCGGAACCGATCGAACGCAGCAAGGTGGTTTTGCCGGCACCGTTGGCGCCGATGATCGCGATGCGCTCGCCGGCTTCGACCATGATGCTGAAATTCTTGAACAGCTGACGGTCGTATTTCTTGGAAATGCCTTCAACTTCCACCGCCAGGCGGTGCAGTTTCTTCTCGGCTTCGAAGCGCACGAACGGGTAGGCGCGCGACGACGGCTTGATGTCGTCGACCTTGATCTTGTCGATCTGCTTGGCGCGCGATGTTGCCTGGCGCGCCTTGGATTTGTTGGCGGCGAAGCGGCGCACAAAGTCTTGCAGCTCGGCGACTTTTTCTTTGGCCTTGGCATTGTTGGCCAGTTGCTGGTTGCGCGCCTGGGTCGAGGCGAACATGTACTCGTCGTAATTGCCCGGGTACACCTTGAGCGTGCCGTAATCCATGTCGGCCACGTGCGTGCACACCTGGTTCAGGAAGTGGCGATCGTGGGAAATGATGACCATGGTCGAATTGCGGTCGTTGAGTACGTCTTCGAGCCAGCGAATCGTGTTGATGTCCAGATTGTTGGTCGGCTCGTCGAGCAGCAGGATGTCCGGGTTCGAGAACAGGGCCTGCGCCAGCAGCACGCGCAGCTTCCAGCCCGGCGCCACGGCGCTCATCGGGCCCTGGTGCTGGTCGATCGAGACGCCGGCGCCGAGCAGCAGTTCGCCGGCGCGCGCTTCGGCCGAGTAGCCGTCGTATTCGGCGACCTTGCTTTCGAGCTCGGCCGCGTGCATGTAGTCGTCGTCGGTCGCTTCCGGGTTGGCGTAGATGGCGTCGCGCTCGGAAATGGCGTTCCACAGCTCGGTGTGGCCCATCATGACCACGTCCAGCACGCGCATGTCTTCGAACGCAAACTGGTCCTGGCGCAGCTTGCCCAGGCGCTCGTTGGTGTCGAGCATGACAGTGCCGCCCGATGGCTCGAGGTCGCCACCGAGGATCTTCATGAAGGTCGACTTGCCGCAACCATTCGCGCCGATCAGGCCGTAACGGTTGCCGTCACCGAATTTGACGGAGATGTTCTCAAACAGCGGCTTGGCGCCGAACTGCATCGTGATGTTAGCTGTGGATAGCATGCTGGATTGGGTCTTTTGCGAATGGAAACAGGCGCTGAGCGCTAATCGGCCATTATACAATAGGCGATGCCTGCTACTGTGCCTGCCGCGAAAAGACGTGGCCTGTCCGCCGCGTTTGGAATGAATAACTGCGTAGCTTGCGCTCCGCGTCAGGGCGTGGCGGAATCATCGGGAGAGGCTTGCGCCGGTGGAGGCAGGCTAGCGTAGTAATCGTTCATGATCGCCTCGCTTTCGTCGCTCCTTCTTTGATGGTGGTCCGCTACCCGGTGGTCCTCCTCGTGTTGCTGCATCCAATTGGCGTCGGAATCAGCTGGGCCCGGATAGAATAAGTGCGCTATCCAGTACTTGCCTGAATCCCGCCGGTTCAGCCCGAACTGCAAGGGCCGGACGCCACCGTAGTACGGCACGTCAGATTCCGATACATGTTCGCTTCCTGGAAAAGTCGTTATCCATTCGTAGTTTGTTGAGGTCAAGCACGGAATATTTCCACTTGGACTTATGTGCTACGCCGGAGTCACTTGCCCGATCATTTGCATTAGTTCGGTGTGCAGCTCGCTGTCATCGATGTTGATGATGGTGTTTAACGCCCCTCGCGCAGTCGCTTTCTTGAATGCGTTATAGCTCGTAAATTCAGTCGCTGGAGCCACGTGGTTCATTCCGAAGCCAATGTTCACAGGGGAATCCTCGTTAATATGAGCGGCGGGGTTGTCCAGCAGTTGCACTGTGGTTTGGCTGCCGGGCTGCCGGGGAGCAGCGAGAGATGGCCTTTGAGCATTGCTCTGTAGCTTATCAGGCAACCCCGTCGTATTCCAGGAGCGCGCAAGAGCCTGTTGCAGCTGCGCCGGATTGCTCTCGCTCGCTTTCGCTTGAACAATTTTTTTACTTCCCGCCCGCTGCAATGCGCCATGTTGCATCGCATCAGCGCGCGCCTCTTGCCGAACGACGCGAGGGCTGCCATGAATCATCGCTTGCAACGTGCGCTGCGCGAACGCAGCCGGGCGGGAGTCCACGAAACCCGTCATCCCTTGCGCGGCAACTGCATTGCGTACTTGCCCGACCTGCGCCGGCACGGTTGTTTTCATCGTCGGCCTTTATACTAAAGATGGCAAGTCCAGCATATCACGCCCACGGTTTTTCAACCCCGCAAATCGCCCTATGTGCACGGCAACCGATTGATGCAAGGCTGGCGAAATGAACGGAAATTCACGTTGTCGATGACTGCACGCGCTTGATGCCGAAATCGCTCGCCTTGATCTTCGCCATGCGCCCATCAGGGTGATGCCAGACAATACCTTCGATGACATGCACGGTCAGATACTCGCGCAAGGCGTTGAAGGTGCGCGGGCATTCCGGCAATGGATCCTTGCCATGCGGGACCAGAATATGTTCGGTCAGGCGCTCGGGATTGGCGCCGTGGCGCGTGCCGATTTTCGGCCCGCACACTTCATACGTGCCGTCGGGAACCGGACCGCCGCCGAATAGCGTACGCACGCCCCACTCCACCCCTTCGATAATGCGCGCCGAGTCCGGTCCCACCGCCGGAACCCAGCCCGGCCAGTGGCCGGTCGCCTCATCCGCCGCCGGCTGCGCGGGCATGAAATCGGCGGGTGGCGTGCGGCCCGCTTTCGCGTCGTAGCGCTTGAAGATCGCGCCGTTGGCGACCATGACGGCCATGCCGTCCCACTTGCGCGTTGCCATGCCTTCGCCAGCGGCGACCCACTCGGCCCCGGGCACGACCTCGTCGCGCACCTGGCGGTCGCCATCGTAATTGCGTTGAAATAGCGAGACGATTTTCTTCATATGACCCTTCACGTGCCGCGATAAACGGGTCGCGGCCGCCCGGATGCAATGATTTTTCACGTTGGAAAGACGCCAGTTCATGCATATATGAACCCGTCAAACAGACAGAAAACGGTCTATTTCTCTCATATTATGTTGCATTAATAACAGAATTGACAATTCCACCATCAACCCGGCTATAATTCTCGATAGCAATAGCCAATTACTCGTCCGGCTATCGCACAAACCTATCAGGATAAATTATGCGAATACTGTTCAGCGGCGCCCTCGTGGCCTTGGCCGCCAGCTTCTCCATGCCCGCTTCGGCGGCCCCGGACGGTGCCGGCGCGTATGCAAGCTCCCATATCGGCCAGGCTTCCTCGTCGAACAACCAGTTCGAGCGCGACGAGTTGTCGTTCGGACTGCGCGCCGGCTATCAGTTCAATACCTATCTGGGTATGGAAGTATTCAATACCACGCTCAGCTTCATCCACAACCCGTTTAGCGCCTACCGGACGAACGAGTATTACCCGGAGGACCATTATGGCGTCGCCGTCACGGGCGCCATTCCCCTGGGCGGACGTTTCAGCCTGACCGGCCGCGCGGGCATTGGCCGCACTAAAATGCGGGCCTTTTCCGCGCGCGACAGCGATTATAACGAAACCGATCCGAGTATCGGCGCTGGCGTGAGTTTCAGGTTCAATCCAAACTTGTCGATCAACGCGGAAGCGATGCGCCTGACTAAAACCAAGGTCACGGTGATCTCGACGGGATTCCGCTACCAGTTCTGAAACACCGACCACGCCAGGCGTCATGCCTGGCTTTTTTATCCGGGGTACACCATGCACAACAAGGAAGCGCAAGAGCACATCATCGGGCTGGAAGAACAGCTGCGCCTCGCCATGCTCACGGGCGACGTGGAGGCGCTCGACCGCCTCATTTCACCCGCCCTGCTGTTTACCACCCACATGGGCCAGGTGATCGGCAAGGAGCAGGATCTCGACATGCACCGTTCCGGCCTGCTCAAGTTCACGGCGATCGCGGTGGCCGAGCGACAGGTCGTGGCGGACGGGCGCCTTGGCGTCATCTCGGCGCGGATGAGCCTCGCGGGCAGCTTTGGCGAGTCGCCGTTCAATCTCGACCTGCGCTGCACCCGCACCTGGCGCGCGCCCGACGATGGCGGCCAGTGGCAAATCCTCGCCGGCCATATGAGCCTTGCCTGACCGGGGCCCTATTGGCGGGCACCCGCCGTAAAGCGGCGCCACAGGGCCTCGACAGGCCCCTGGGCATGGTGCCGCATCCACCAGCGGCTGAGCAGCACCTGCACGATCATGATCAACGCGCACACGCCGACCAGCGCGCCGCGCGAGAGCACCGCGCCGAGGCCAAGCCCTGCCCCTTGCAGCAGAAAGCCGCACAAGACCGACTGCATCAGGTAGTTGGTCAGCGCCATGCGCCCGACCGCGGCGAAGCACTGCGCCAGGGGCGCCACCACCCGCTCAGAGGCGCACATGAGCGCGGCAACGTAGCCGGCCGCCAGCAACGGCCCGGCCACTTCGACCAGCATCAAGACCAGCGCCGCCAACGGCGCACCGGCCATGGGATTGATCGCATCGCGCAGCGCGGCCCAGCCCCATAACAGGTTGACCGGCACGCCGATCCACAGTGCGGCCAGCAGTACCTTGCGCCACAGCGCGCGGTGGCGCTGCGGACGCGTGAGCCAGCCGAGGCGCACGCTGATGACGCCCATGAGGAACAGCAGCGCCACCTTGGGCAGGAAAAACAGCGCACTAACCAGATTGTTCCAGAAATCGAGCAACCGTTCCTGCGCAATCGCCATCAGCGTTCCCTGGGTGTACACGGCATGCGCGCGCGCACTCTCGCCAACGGCCCAGGCGATGACGTCCGGCGTCATCGCCATCAGCTCATAGGTTAAATAAGCCGTGAACATCATCGCTGCCACATTGAGCGCGACCACCCAGCGCAGCGCACGGACGATATCGGCCAGCCGGCGTCCCGCCTGCGTCACGAGCCAGAAGCTGCAAACCGCATACACGGTCAAAATATCGCCGAACCACAGCAGCGTGCCATGCAGCAGGCCGCATCCCAGCAGCCAGGTTGCGCGGCGCAGGTAAGTCATTTTGATTATATCGAGCTGCGGACCAAGGGCCCGGCGCCCGCCCGTCTGGAGCGCGAAGCCGGCGCCGAACAGGAAGGCGAAAATGGGATAGAACTTCTGTTCCGCCAAGGCGGCAATCAGGAACACGACCAGCTTGTCGGCCAGCGCCGCGTGCTCGCCCAGAACGCCGTAACGCGACAGGCTGCTGCCGAACGTGAAGCCCCAGACGTTGACCACCAAAATACCGAAGACGGCAATCCCGCGCAGCGTATCGATGCGCACCGAGCGCACAGCCTTCATTGCCGCATCCAGTCCCGCAGCTCGTAATACCAGTACGTCAGCTGCGCGGCAGCCAGCCCCGCCGGCCCGCCCGCGAACGGCAAGCCCCAGTCGGCAAAGCGCGCCAGCGCGGTCTCATCGCCGGCAATCGCGGCGGCGATGACTTCGCCGGCCAGCGTGGTTGGCGCCACGCCGTGGCCGCCGAATCCCATGCCGTACCACAGCCCGTCCGGCAGGCGCCCAATCTGCGGCATCTTGTGGCGCGCGTAACTCATCATGCCGCTCCACGCATGCTCGACGCGCACGCCCGCCAGTTGCGGGTAGACCTTGAGCATATCCTGATGCAGCAGGCGCGCGACATCGGCGCCGCTGCGCTCGCGCACCGCAATGCGTCCGCCCCACAACAGGCGCGTGTCGGGCAGCGGGCGATAATAATCGAACGCGAACCGCGTGTCGTAGACCGCCGCGCCGGTGCGCATTGCCGCGTGCAGGCGCTCGCCCAGCGGCTCCGTCACCATGACATAGGTGGCAATCGGCAGTATCGCGCGCGACAGCGTCGGAAGCAGCTTGTCGATGTAGCCGCCGCAGCACACCACCACCTCGCGCGCCCTGACGGTACCGGCGGCCGTTGTGACGCGCCAGCCTTCGCCGTCGGCGACAATCGCCCCTACCCTGCTCTCTTCATGCACGCGCACGCCGTTCTGCGCCAGCACGCGGGCCAGGCCCTGCGCATATTTCAGCGGATGAAAATGAAACGCCGCCGGCTCGAACAGGCCGCCGAAGTAGCGCGCCGAATCGAGCTTGCCGGCCAGCTGCGCGCGCGAGAGGCGCTGCCACTCGACGCCCATGCTCTCGCTCATGAAGCGCTGCTGCTCGTCGAGCAGGCGCGCGTCATCGAACCAGTTGGCGAGGTACACGCCGTCTTCCCTGGCGTCGCAATCGATGCCGTATTGGGCGATGCGCTGGCGGATGCGCTCCACCGCGGCCAGGGTCATGTGATACAGCGCGCGCGCTTCCTCCACGCCGGCGCTGGCGGCGAGGCTGCGTTCGCCCTGCGAAAAGCCGCCGAACACAAAACCGCCATTGCGCCCCGACGCCCCATGGCCGACGCGCTGCGCGTCGAGCAGCACGATGCCGCGCACGCCGCGTTCCATCAGGCCGATGGCGGTCGCCAGCCCCGCGAAGCCGGCGCCGACGATGCACACGGCCGCGTCATGCTGGCCGGCCAGCGGCGCATAGTGCTCGCCCGGCGAGGTAGCCCGGTAGTAGTCGCCTGCCCCGAGGGCGTCAGTCATGGGCGACGGTCGGGTAGCCGCTCATGGTCAGCGTGAAGCCCGCCTCGTCGGAGCACAGGTGCGCACGAGCGCCGAACGGAATCGTGGCGCGGTGCGCCGTGTGCCCGAACGGCAGCCCGGTGAGCACGGGAATCGGCAGCGTGGCGCGCAGGTAGGCCAGCATGGCGCAAAAATCGTAGCCGTTATCGGCGGGCGAAAGGCGGTAGCCGGAAAAATCACCCAGCACCAGCGCCTTCTGGCGCCCCAGCACGCCGGCCTGCAGCAGTTGCAGCAGCATGCGCTCGACGCGGTAGGGATGCTCGTTGATGTCTTCGACGAACAGAATGCCATCGTCGATGCGCGCAAACCAGTCGGTGCCCAGCAGCGAGATGAGCATGGCCAGGTTACCACCCCAAATCGTGCCTTCCACCTGCGCTTCCGGGTTGCCGGTGGCGCAGGCGCGGATCACGTGGCGCGGCCCGCGCAGGCAGCGCCAGAAGTCCTCCTGCGTGAAGGCCACCGGCTCGGCGGCGCCGAAGTCGCTGTAGAACATCGGCCCGGCGTAGCTCTGCGCACCGGTCCTGGCCATGAGGCCCATGTGAAAGGCGGTGAAGTCGCTGTAGCCGACAAAGATCTTGCCGCTGTCGGCCATGCGCGCGAAATCGATCTCGGGCAGCAGGCGCGTGAGGCCGTACTGGCCGCGCAGCGCCATGACCACCTGCACTTGCGGGTCGCTCGCCGCGGCATTCAATTGCGCCAGGCGCGCCGCGTCGGTGCCGCCGAAGCGCTGGAACACCTTGTCGGCCTCGAAGTAGTTGTGGACCGTGTGGCCTTGCGCGACGAGGGCGGCGATGCCGCGTTCAATGGCCGCGTTGTCGCTGCCGTAGCCGCTCGGCGCGACGATGGCGATGCCGATGGGTTGTGAGTTCACTGTTTTTCAAAAAGCCGCGCTGTGGAGTCGGGACTCATCTTACCGTGCGCGTGCGCATCGATCAAGGCGATCAGCCGTTCGATCAACTGCGGCGGCAGGTCGTGGCCCATGCCCTCGATGACGTCGAGGCGCGCGCCGGGAATCAGGCGCGCCGTGTCCTGGCCGCCGGCCAGCGGCACCAGCGGATCGGCCGCGCCGTGAATGACCAGCGTACGGACGCGGATCGACTTGAGCAGTTCGCTGCGGTCGCCCGTGGCCGCGATGGCCACCAGCTGGCGCGCCACGCCGCCCGGACAGACATTGCGCTTGATGGAGCGCGCGATCCGCTCGCGCAGCAGCCGCTCGGGGGTGGGATGGCCGGGCTGCCGATCACGCGCATGGTATGGACCATGTGCGTGACCAGGCTATCGAGATCGCGCGCATTGCGCGCCGGGCGCATCAGCACCGCGCGCGCTTCCCTGGTCGGCCCGGGCAAGCCGCGGCGGCCGCTGTCGGACATGATGGAGGTCAGGCTGATAACGCGCTCGGGATGGCGCGCCGCCAGGATCTGCGCGATCATGCCGCCCATCGAAGCGCCCACCACGTGCGCGCGCGCCACGCCAAGGGCGCTGAGTACGCCGAGCGCGTCGTCCGCCATGTCGGCCAGGGTGTAGGCGCTGCGCAGCGGCCAGCGCACCAGTTTCTTGAGCCAGGCCAATGGCAGGCTGGGCGTGCCGGCGTGGTCGAATTTGGTGGACAGGCCGCTGTCGCGGTTATCGAAGCGGATCACGTAGAACCCGAGCTCGACCAGGCCGTCGACGAAGTCGTCGGGCCAGGCGGTCAGCTGCATGCCAAGGCCCATGATCAGCAGCAGCGGCGTGTCCTTGGGGTCGCCTGCTGTTTCGTAAGCGATCCGGATTCCGTTGGCGGTAAGAATAGGCATGCTCAGTGTGCCAGCTGGTGATAGATAAGGTCGCGTGGCACGCGCAATGCGTGCCGCCCCGCCAGCGGCGAAACGATGCCGCGGCATTTGATTTAAGCGCGAACCAGCATACCATTTTTGCGGGGCAGCTGGCATACGGTGCGTCAGCACTGCCCCTGCTCGCGGCAAAGCGCCGTCGTCAGCGTGCGGCGAAACTATGGCGTTGCATCGTCCTGTGCGCTTGCGGCCGCCTGGGCCGCCTGGCGCGCGGCCAGCGCGGCCTGGCGCCGTTCGGCGAAAAATGCACGCAGCATGGTGCTCGCTTCCAGTGCCATCACGCCGCCGACCAGTTCGGTATGGTGGTTCAGCTGTTCCTGCTCGAACAGATTGAGCACCGAACCGCAGGCGCCGGTCTTGGGGTCGGGCGCGCCGAACACCACCCGGGCCAGGCGGGCGTGCATCATCGCGCCCGAACACATCACGCACGGTTCGAGCGTGACGTACAGCTCGCATCCGGGCAAGCGGTAGTTGCCCAGCTTCTCCGCGGCGGCGCGCAGCGCGACGATTTCCGCGTGCGCGGTCGGGTCGTGGCGTCCGATCGGCTGGTTAAAGCCGGTGGCAATCACTTCGCCATCTTTCACCACCACCGCGCCGACCGGCACTTCGCCCAGGCTCCATGCATGTTGCGCCTGTTCCAGCGCGAGTTGCATGAAGGCTGGATCAGGCATCGGTAATCTCTGCCCAGCAGTTCGGGGTTTCGTGCAGCACCAGCTTGTGCAGGTGCAAACCCGTGCCGAAGCGGTCGGTGTAGGCAGCCTTGAGGATGTCAAACGCAATCTGGGCCAGGTTTTCGACAGTCGGAATGCGGTCGATCACCACGGTCTTGTGGCCAGGCAGCGATGCGAGGAATTCGCGCACCTTGTCGTCTTTTTCGTAGACCAGGAAGGCATGGTCCCACACGTCGACCAGATGTTCCTTGGCCAGCGCCTTGATGTCGGAAAAATCCATGATCATGCCGTTGTCGGAGTTGCCTTCGGCATGGATGACCGCGCCCGTGAGCGTGATTTCGAGCGTGTAGCGGTGCCCGTGCAGGTTGCGGCACTGGCTTTTGTGGTCGGGAATGCGGTGCCCTGCATCGAATTCGAGCTTGCGTGTGATGGTGAGCATGAAGTGCTTTAAGGTATCTGTAAAAGTTTATGGGTTTGCAAGCTCAGCTTCCACTTGGGATGGCGCTTGCAGGTCTCGATAGCGAGACGAGTGTTGTGTTCGCCGAGCGGGCCGTCCATCGGCTGCACGAAAAAGTTCTCGAAATCGAGCCCTTCGTAGGCGCCCAGGTCCTGATTGAGCTGGGGAATGACGACCTTGAGCTCGTTACCCTTCTCGACCACCAGTTTCGAGCCCATCTTGGGGCTGACGCAGATCCAGTCGACCCCGGGCGGCACCGGCAGGGTGCCGTTGGTTTCGATGGCGATCTCGAAGCCGGCCGCGTGCATCGCATCGATCAGGGGCGCGTCGAGCTGCAGCAGCGGTTCGCCGCCGGTGAAGACCACATATTTACTATGCGGATAGGAGGCGGGCCACAGGCTGTCGATCAGCGCGGCCAGGGCGGTGCCGGTGGCGAATTTGCCGCCGCGTTCGCCGTCGGTACCGACGAAATCGGTATCGCAGAAGGTGCATACCGCGCTGGCGCGGTCGCTTTCACGCCCGGTCCACAGGTTACAGCCGGAAAAACGGCAAAACACGGCCGGACGGCCCGCGTGCGCGCCCTCTCCCTGCAGGGTGTAGAAAATCTCTTTAATGCTGTAAGTCACTTGATTGTCCTAATCGTCCAACCCTCCATTATAGCAAGGTCGCGTGGACCAACCATAAACCACAAAAATGATTCCTTTACGACAGACAAATTCTCAAATGAAACAGAGTTGATTAGAGACAATATCCATGGAGATCACGCGGAGTAACTTGATCGGAGTCAGCTTGGTTTTGTCAGATAAGTCTTCAGATTCCTCGGAAGGTTCTCATGCATATTACTCCCACCGCCATACTCGCCCTGCTCTGGATGCTGCTCATCGGCTGGGGCTTTTACGCCTTGCTGCAACGCCACCTGCGCCTGGACGACCAGCTTTCCGACAAGGAAGCGCAACTGTCCATCGAACGCCATGCGCGCGACGTGGCAGAACTGGCACTGGCCAACACCCATCTGTCGCTGTGCCAGATGACCAAGCAGCAGGAGACCATCCGCGAAAGCGAGCGCCAACGGATCTCGCGCGACATCCACGACGACCTCGGCCAGAATCTGCTGGCGCTCAAAATCGACCTGCAACTGCTGCACGTGAGCACCACCGGCGCCCATCCGCTGATTACCCAGAAGGTCGACTGCATGATCGGCAACCTCGACAACACCATCAAGTCGCTGCGCGCCATCATTTACGACCTGCGTCCGGTGGTGCTGGAAGCGGGTTTCCAGAGCGCGATGGAGTGGCAACTGAGCGAATTCACCCGCATGCACGGCATCCGCCACGCCTTCACGGCTGATCCGACGGCGCTGGACGCTCCCCCCGATGCCGAGCGCGACGCCATGCTGTACCGCATCGTGCAGGAAGCGCTGTCGAACGTGGCGCGCCATGCCCATGCCACCGAAGTGAACGTCAAGCTGCACCGCTTCGGCGACATGCTGACCCTGCGGGTGGAAGACAACGGCGTCGGCATGGTGGCGGCTGGCAACGGGCGCGGCTGCGGGCTGCCCGGCATGCGCGAACGGGTGCGCGCCATCGGTGGCTGCTTCGCCATCGACAGCCTGCCCGGCAACGGCACCATGCTGTCGGTATCGATCCCCTTGACGGTTGCAATTGCCGCACACTAAAGCACGATCGCACGCACCCTTGTGCTTTATCAATAGAATAGCTGGCCGCCAGAGGCAAAATTAAGTCTTGTTGGCAGTCAATATTTTGCCTTCAGGATACATCTAAAGGGGCGGCACATGATGAGCAAGATGAAACTCCAGAGCGCAACGCCGCAGGGCGTCCCGGACCAGGAACGCGCCTTTGCCTACAAGCTCATGGAAATGCTGGCCGTGCCCGCCTTCGTGCTGGACACCAACCGCCGGGTGATCATCTGGAACCGCGCCTGCGAGCGCCTGACCGGGGTGGCGGCCGAGGAAGTGCTGGGCACCCAGAATCACTGGCAGAGTTTTTACCGGGAAGCGCGCCCGACCCTGGCGGACCTGGTGGTGCAGAACCGCAGTGACGAACTCGATTCGCTGTATCCGCAGGCCGCCAAAAGCATCCACGTGGCCGGCCAGCTGGGGGCCGAAAGCTGGTGCGACATGCCGCGCGGCGGCGAGCGGCGCTATCTGGCGACCGATGCGATCCCCATCCTGGACGACAACGGCAAGCTCGAAGCGGTGGTGCAGACCCTGCGCGACATCACCGACGAAAAGGCGGCCCAGGTCGCACTGGAACAACTGGCCACGCTAGACGGCCTGACCGGGCTGGCCAACCGCCGCTGTTTCGACAACACCCTGGCCGCCGAGTGGGCGCGCGCGCTGCGCCAGCAGCAGCCGCTGTCGCTGCTGATGGTCGATGTCGACAATTTCAAGGCCTATAACGACGCCAACGGCCACCTGGGCGGCGACGAATGCCTCAAGCGCATCGCCAGCGCCGTGGCCAGCGAAATGCGCGCCAATGACCTGGTGGCGCGCTACGGCGGCGAAGAGTTTGCCGTGATCCTGCCGAACCAGTCGCTCAAGGGTGCGGCCATCGTGGCCGAGCGCATTCGGCGCCGGGTCGAGCAGCTCAAGGTGCCCAATGGGCGCGGCGCCAACGAACACGTCACGGTGAGCATTGGCGCGGCCACCGCCATCGCCTCGTGCGACACCACCGCCTGCCAGCTGGTGGCCACGGCCGACGCCGCCCTGTACCGCGCCAAGCACATGGGCCGCAACCGGATCAGCCTGCCGGCGACCGAGCCGGACGCCGGCAGGCTGATCCGGCCCGACAACCACGCGGCCATGAACGCGTCCTGACGGCGGGCAACGCGACGTCGCCCAAACGCCCTGCTCCCCCGGCCATCATCGAGGCCACGCTGGACCCACGGCAGGCAGTGCGCGTCCGCAGCGTCGATGTTCACGCTGGCAATTCAACCTTTTGCAGACTGATGACAATCCCAGTGCCGGGCGTCGTGCCCACCAATACACCTTCCCGGCACTCAGCCGAAAAGCTGGAGCTTGCACCGCGCCAGCTATGCAAGCTAATGCGTACCATGGGCGGGTCAGAAAACGCTATTCGCAGGTCGAGCGAGTCTGCGGCATCGGCTGAAAAGGACTGCCCGATCCCTTTCCTGCGGTCGCTGAATACCTGGGCAATGCTGCCTTCCAGTGTAGCGAGATAAGGTGAATGCGGTCCTGTGATGCATTGACGCGGCAGCGATCTCCCACGGGCCTGTTGGCGTACGACAACGGATATATGCGCCGCAGCGCAATTCGGCGTTACACTGGATTCATTCATTGAGGAGAATCAAGATGAAATGCATCGGTGTACTCCTGCTGGTCTGCGGCACCCTTGTCGGGCCGCAGCTAGCGTGCGCCGAAACGCGGCCGCTGCATCTTGCGAGTTTAGAATGGCTGCCCTACGTCGGGCGCAGTCTTCCCGATGGCGGCATGTCCGGCGCCGTCGCCAAGGCTGTCGCTGCGCGCTTCGGTCATGGCATCAAGATCGCCTACTTTCCCTGGAAGCGCGCCATGCAGGCCGGCGGCAGCGATCCCGATTTCGTCGGCTACTTCCCTGCCTACCACACGGCCGAGCGGGCACGCCAATGCCATTTTTCCGCCTCGATGGGCAACAGCACAGTCGGCCTGGCAATGCTGACCGCGGCGCCCCTGCGCTGGCGCGTGCTGGACGATTTGGCAGGCAACAAGCTGGGCGTGGTCTTGGGCTACTCGAACGGCGCCGCGTTCGACCAGATGATCAAGAGTGGCAAGCTGGCGGTCGATGCATCGGAGAGCGACACGATCAACTTGAAAAAGCTGCTGGCCGGCCGGGTTCGCGCGGTGGTGATTGACAAAGCCGTGCTGCGCTATCTTCTCGCGTCCGATCCCGCCTTGAGCAAGGAACGCGCCAAGCTGGTCTTCGACGAGCGCCCCCTTGCCGAACTGACTTTGCATGTCTGCTTCCAGCGCACGCCGCTGGGCCTGAAACTGAAGCAATCCTTCGACGCCGCACTGCTGCAAACCGATATAGCGAAGATCGAGAATGCGTATTTTGACAAGCTCGACCGCACCTTGGGTACGGTACGCCGCTAGCCGCCATGCCCCTATCGAAAGCCTGCCTTGAAGCTGCGTTTTGCAATCGTACTGGCAGTGGCGGTCGGCCTGTTAATCCCCGCCTCGATCAATGTTTACAGCAATCGCAACCGCGAGGAAGCAATGATGCATCGCTGGGAATTCGAGCACCGCCACGTGACTGATATTCTGGCGCTGGGCATGCAGGAACCCCTGTGGAACGTCAATGCCGATTCCGGCCGCCCCTTGCTCGCTTCGCTCTTTCTCGATGAGCGCATCGTCTCGATCCGGGTGCGCGATTCAAGGACTGGCGATTTCCTGGCAAAAGAGGATCCGGCGCGCCGGCGCGGACGCAGTGCCCACGTGATACGGCCGGTGGCGCGCGACGGCGTCGTGATCGGCAACGTTGATCTGGAAATGGCTGGCGGCCTGATCGACGCCGAAATCGCGGACGAGCGGCGCCACTTTGCATTGACGGTAGGCGGGGCTTTCTTGCTGTCGATGGTCATGATCGTCGCCCTGCTCCAGCGCCGCCTGCTGGGCCCGATCAAGCGCCTGATGCACGAGTCGGCGCGGCTGGCAGCAGGTGATTTCTCGCATCCCTTCGTGTGGCGAAGGGATGATGAACTCGGTGCCCTGGGGCGCAGCGTGGAGCATACGCGCCAGGCGCTGCACGCCTATTTTATCGAAATCGAGGCAAAGAACATCGCCCTTCAGGCCGAGATCGAATACCACACGCGCGCCGAGCTCGAACTCCAGCGCCACCGCGAACACCTTGAGGAACTGGTACGCGATCGCACGGCGCAGCTGCAAATTGCCAAGGAACAGGCCGAGTTCGCCAACCGCGCGAAGAGCACATTCCTGGCGAGCATGACGCACGAATTGCGCACGCCACTCAATGCGATCCTCGGCTACGCCCAGATCTTGAAACGGAACAAGGCGCTCGACGAACGCCAAGCCGCTGGATTGAACACCATCGCGCAAAGCGGCGAGCACTTGCTCATGCTCATTACCGATCTGCTCGACCTCGCCAAGATCGAGTCCGGCAAATTCGAACTGATGCCCGCCACGGTCGATCTCGCCGCCTTCATCGCCGGTGTGAAGCGCATTATCCAGGTGCGCGCCGAGCAGAAGGGCCTGGTCTTCGAGGTGTCCGCTCCCGAGCACCTGCCGCTGGTCCGACTCGACGAAAAGCGTGTGCTCCAGATCCTGCTTAACCTGCTGGGCAACGCGGTCAAGTTTACCGATCGGGGCCAGGTCAGCCTGCGCGTGACGAGCGATGGCCTGGCCGGCGCCAATGGATGCGTGCCCCTGTGCTTTGAAGTGAGCGACAGCGGCGTAGGCATGTCCGCCGACCAGCTCGAAAGCATATTCCAACCATTCGAACAGGTCGGCGATGCGCAGCGCCGGCTCGGCGGCACCGGCCTCGGGCTGGCGATCAGCCGCCAGTTGGCGCGCATGATGGGCAGCGAGATCGAGGTCGCCAGCGATGCGGGCATGGGCAGCCGCTTCTGGTTCACCCTGTCAGCGGAGCCGGCGGCCGCGACCATGGCGCCGCCGACGGCCGAGCGCGACGTGATCGGCTACCTGGGCCAGCGCAAGTCCATTCTGATCGTCGACGACATTGCGGCCAACCGGGAGATGCTGAGGGACTTGCTCACCAGCATGGGATTTGACATCGAACTCGCTTGCAATGGCCAGGTAGCGCTCGACAGCGTGCGCGAGCGAGCGCCTCACGCCATCCTGATGGACATCGTCATGCCCGTGATGGACGGGCTCGAGGCGACCCGGCGGATTCGCCGGCTGCCGGGTGCGGCCGCGTTGCCGATCATTGCCATTTCGGCCAGCGTGACCGAGGAAGACCAGGACAACTGCCTGGTCGCCGGGGCCGACGCCTTCATGACCAAGCCGGTGCACCAGAATGGCTTGCTCGAGACCTTGGGGCGCTTGCTCGGGGTGGCGCTCTGTTATGAAGAGCAAGCGGCGGCGACGGATAGCGCCGCCAACGCAACCGAGCTGACGCCGCCCCCCCGCGCCCAGCTCGAGCAGCTGTCCCGTCTCGCGGGCGAGGGCGACATGCGTGCCATCCGCGAATTGGCCGACGAGATAGAAAATGCCGATCCACGGCATGTGGCATTCGCGCGGATGCTGCGCCAGCTGGCCAAGGAGTACCAGTCGAAAGCGCTGGTCGAACTGGCGCTGCGCTACGTGGATCCCACCCCATGAAGCCCGAACGGCAGACCATCCTCATCGTGGACGACGTGCCCGCCAATATCGGCGTGCTCGTCGATTTCCTCGAGGAAAAGCAATTTCGGGTGCTGGTCGCCCGCGATGGCGAAGAAGCCCTCGCGCGCTGCCAACTGGTCAAGCCGGACCTGGTCTTGCTTGACGTGATGATGCCCGGCATCGATGGCCTGGAGACTTGCCGCAGGCTCAAGCAGCACAGCGAGACGGTGCATATTCCCGTTATCTTCATGACCGCCATGACCGACAGCGACAACGTGGTGGCTGCCTTCGAGGCCGGGGGTGTCGATTACGTGACCAAGCCGATCCGGATCACGGAAGTGCTGGCGCGCATCCATACGCACCTGGCCCTGCGCGAGATGCACCGGCAACTCTCGGCCCAGAACACGCTGCTGCAAGAAGCGAACGATCGCCTTCTTCAGGCCGAAAAGATGGCGTCGATCGGGCAGCTCGCCGCGGGCGTGGCCCATGAGATCAACAACCCGATCGGCTTCGTCAACTGCAACCTGGGGAACCTGCAAACCTATGTCACGACCTTGTTCGGGGTGATCGACGACTTCCAGCAGGCGGCCGCCGCCGCCCGTCCGGTGGCGGCGCGCATGGCCGAACTGAAGGAAGCGGCCGAGGTCGACTTCATCCGCCACGACTTCGCTTCCCTGATGGACGAGTCGCGCGACGGCCTGCAGCGTGTGAAAGACATCGTCCAGGCGCTCAAGGACTTCGCGCACGCCGACAATGCCAACACCGCCAGCGCCGACCTGCACCGGGGCCTCGACAGCACGCTGAACATCGTCAGCAGCGAAATCAGGAACAAGGCCGACGTCGTCAAGGAGTATGGCGACTTGCCCCCCGTCGAGTGCATCGCCTCCCAGCTCAACCAGGTTTTCATGAACTTGCTCGTTAACGCCGCCCATGCGATCGCGGTCAAGGGCGTGATTACGATTCGCACCGGCCGTGCCGGGCAATGGGTCTGGATCGAAATCGGCGACACCGGTGCCGGCATGAACGCCGACACCATCCAGCGTATTTTCGAGCCCTTCTTTACGACCAAGCCGATCGGCATCGGCACCGGCTTGGGCTTGTCGGTCTCGTACGGCATCGTTAAACGCCACGGCGGCCGCATCGACGTCCATAGCGAACTGGGCACGGGCAGTCAATTTACCGTTCACCTTCCTATCCACCGAGAGGCCTCCCCATGAGCCATGCAACACCGCATTCGATGCTCCCGCCCCTGCGCCCGCTGCGCAGCTATCTGTGCGGCGCTCTGCTGCTCGCCGCTTGCGGCTTGGCCGGCGCGGCCGACCCGCCGGTCTCGCCTTGGAACATCGGGGGGGCGGTACGCGTCAACTACGTCTACAAGAGCTGGCAGCCCGAGTACCGGCACGGGTTCGTCGGCCTTGATACGCTGCGCCTGGACCTGAAGTATGACGATGGACACCTGATCGGATCGGCGCAGTATCGCTACAACCATTTCCCTGCCGGGCAAGGCGGGTACACCAACAATTTCCTGCATCACGGCTGGGCTGGAGTGCGCTTTGCCGACAAGAGCGAACTGCATGTCGGTCTCGACAAGGTGCCGTTTGGCCTGCTCCCCTTCGCTTCCAACAACTTCTTCGAATCGATCGCCTACTATCTCGGCTTGGAGGATACCTATGCCCTTGGGATCAATTACGCGTGGCGCAGCGGCCCGGTGGCATGGCGGCTGGCGTACTTTGCGCGCGATGGCGGTTCCTATGGGGGCGGCGGCAACACGGCGAGCGCCTCGAACCGGTATTCCTTCAACCTGGTGCCGGACGATGACAAGCTAGGCTACGGGACGGGACAAGGTGACCGCGAGCGCGACACCCTGGTCGCGCGCGCCGCCTGGCACGCGCCCGGCGAGGCGAACACGGAACTCGGTTTGTCCCTTCTCAGCGGCGCGATCCACAGCCACAACGGCGAGCGGAGCCGGCGCCGCGCGGCAGCGATCCATGCCAAGGGCAGTCGCGGGCCGTGGACGATGATGGCCGAGGCGCTGTACTACAACCATGACACGCGCCACCTGCCCGGACAGACTTTCGGGGGGCTGGACCCGAACAGCTTCGTGATCCTGGGTGCCTTCGGCTACCCGTATCCAGTGGCAGCGAAGGGGGTCGTGTACGTGGCGAACGTGAGTTACAACATCGCCGGCAGTGCGGGCCCGTTCACTGGCTTCAAAATCTATAACGACTATAGCGTGCTGAAAAAGAAGAGCGGCGGTTTCAAGGACTCGCTGCAAAATGTGACCGGGCTGAGTTTTTCCTCCGGCAAATGGATGTTCTATGCGGATGTCATGCTCGCGAAGCACCAACCTTATATGTCGCCCGACTTTGGCGGACTTGCGGCAACGTCACCGCTGCATGACGGCTTTTCGCGACGTATCAATCTGCAGGCGGGGTATTACTTCTGATCGAAGCAGTCGATAAGCGGCCAAGTCGCTGGCAGGTGTCCAGCAACGACGTTGGCACGGCCGCTTTCAATCCTGCTGAGGATACTTTGAAAACAAAAAATCTCCGCGTTATTGGTTTTCTTTAAGAATAGAAACTATTTATGAGAGCTTGCTTGGATATTTTGAGATGCCCAACATGATGCGCCATACTGAAATATTGTTCACATATGCGCGCCTATGCCTACACCATCCGACCTTAACGTGGACCCCACCGTCAAGACAATTCGTACCGTAATTTAAGCTATTGTCATGCCACTGCGTACAGCTGCACAGCGCTGTCCTGGCTTGCTTAATTCCCCACTCCGGCGACGCCAGACTTGATCGCGACCTGCTCCGGGCAGGGCGGGGTGTGGGGCGGAGCCCCATGCCCCGCCACAGCGCTTGAAGTTAGGGAAGCACTGATTTATTCATCCAACACCATGCCGGGCTCGGGCGATACCTGAGACAATAACAGCGCCTCCACGACCGCTCAATCGATCATGCAGAAGAGTTTTTCCGATCTCGAATACGCCGCCAAGAAGAAGTTGACACGTCGTGACGTGTTCCTGGCAAAGATAGACAGTGTGACGCCATGGTCGCAGTTGCATGCGCTGATCGAACCGTTCTATCCCAAGGTTGTAGGTGCTGGCCGCCCGCCGATCGGCTTGGCGCGCATGTTGCGGATGTACGTGGTCCAGCAGTGCTTCGGTTTGTCCGATGAGGGGATCGAGGACGCGGTCTATGACAGCCAGGCGATTCGTGGCTTCGTCGGTATCGACCTCAGTCGCGAGCAGGCGCCGGACGCCACGACGCTGTTGAAATTTCGCCGCTTGCTGGAGAAGAACGAGCTCACACGCAAGATCTTCGAAACGATCAACGGGCATTTGGCGGCCCAGGGTTTGATGATGCGCGAAGGCACGATTGTGGACGCCACGCTGATAGCGGCGCCGCCATCGACCAAGAACAAGGACAAAAAACGTGATCCCGAAATGCACCAGACGAAGAAGGGGAACGACTGGCACTTCGGGCTCAAAGCGCATATTGGTGTTGACGCGAAGTCGGGACTGGTACACACGGTGGTGGCCACTGCCGCCAATGTGGCTGATGTGACGCAGGCACATGCATTGCTGCACGGCGATGAAGTGGCGGTACTGGGCGATGCGGGATACCAGGGCGTTGAAAAACGCGAAGAGAATCTTGAAACGAAAGTGACTTGGCACGTCGCAATGAAGAGAACCAAACGCAAGGCGCTGCCTGCCAACAAACTCGGCCGCATGACGGAAAAGCTGGAGCACTTGAAGGCAAGCGTGCGGGCCAAAGTTGAGCATCCGTTCCATGTCGTCAAGAACCTCTTTCGTCATCGGAAAGCGCGCTACCGCGGCTTGAAGAAAAACACTGCCCAACTGTTCACCCTGTTCGGCTTCGCGAACTTGATACTCGCGGGCCGGCAATTTACGGTCTCGGAAACCCGAACTCCGTCCTGACAATGAAAGGGCGAGAAAAACGCCCTTGAAACGGAAGAATTGGCCGCCTCAACTGTGTAGATATCGCCGATGCGGCTCGTCAGAAACGCGGCATCAAAAACTTTGCACCGCCAGCCAGAATCGTCAATAGATCAGCGCTTCCTTAGCAACGGCGTGACCGCAGCAATGCCGTATTTCTCCACGATCATCGCCAACGCGTACAGGCCGTCGAAAGACAGGCGCATGCTCACCGGATGGCCGTACAGGAAAACGCGCACCTGGCCCGGGGAAGAACATCACCGCCTCGCGATCGTCAGCACGACAGCGCCGCCCAGATCGATGCGGAGGTCGATGCCGGACATGGCCGGCGACTCTTGGATTGGCGTTGATGCCGACGAATGCTCGGGGGCTATACTGGCGGTCGCGCTACTGACGGCGCCTGGATCTATGAACGTGGCAATTGGCGCCCGTACTGCCGCGCTTTCGCTGGCGCCGTTTGCGAGTTTCGTGCGCCAGACGTGAAAGTTAGCCTGCGAGATTGCTTGATCCCGGCAGAAGGCGGCGATACTCTTGCCGCTCGCGGCGTGCAGTGCCAGGTGCTTGCGCCAAGTCGCCTCTTTCGAGGTCTGCAATTCCTGCTTGTTCATGACTCGCTCCGTGTAGTTGAACTCGGAGGAGATTGTGCCGGCACGAAGATCCGATAGATATAATGCCGCTCAGGAGCCGCTTACCCATGACCGGCAACGCACACGCCGCATGATGAAGAGGCTCCGGCGCCCGCGCAAACGCGGAACCGAAGCCCGAAGACGTTACAGCAAGGCGTTCGTATGCTCCGCATGGCGGCGATCCGCATTGGCAAGGTCCGCGATGGGGGACAGGATTCCCCGCTCGAATTCATCGAGTGGTGCGCCGCGCAGCACGCGCGCGGGCCAGTCCGGATGGGTCAGCGCGCCGCGTCCGAGCGACACGACATCGGCTTGGCCGCTTCCCATCAGGCTGGCCGCGCGTTCGGGATCGTGCAGCGATCCATTGGCGATCACGGGTACGCCCGCATGCCGTCTGGCCAGTGCAGCCAGGCTGGCGCCGTTCCCGAATGCACTCTTCCATGCTTCAAACTCGGTCGTGTGGACGTAGTCCATTGGCAGCGTTGCCAGCGCCTTGAAGATAAGCGCCGCCTCGTTTTCCCCATCACGCCACTTGTGCGTGAAATCGTTGACCTTCCCTTGGGATATGCGCACACCGACAGTGAATTCACGGCCAACCGCCGTGCGCACGGCCCGCGTGACCTCGACAATCAGCCGCAGGCGGCGCTCGACATCGCCGCCATGGCGGTCGTTGCGCAGGTTCGTCCCTTCGGTGAGGAATTGATCGAGCAGATAGCCGTTCGCCCCATGGATTTCGACGCCGTCGAAGCCTGCCTGTTTCGCCCGAAGCGCCGCGTCGGCAAAGCCATCGATTGCTTCCGAGATCTCGGCGTCACTCATCGCGCGTGGCACCGGATAGTCGCCCTGGCCCCGGTAGAACGTCATCTGTAGTCCTTTTGGCCGCACCGCGGACGGGCCCACCGTGCCATCGCGGTAAGGGTTCCCCTGCGAGAGCGCGCCGGCGTGCATCAGCTGCGCAACCACGCGTGCCCCGCCAGTGTGGACCGCGTCCGTCACCGTCGCCCAGGCATCGCGCTGGACGTCGTCGGACAGTCCGGGCTGGTTCCAGTAGCCTTGCGAATATGCCTTGTCGGTATAGATTCCCTCGGTGATGACCAACCCGAAGCCGCCCTCGGCAAAGGCGCCGTAGTAGCGCGCCATGCGCCCCGTCGCGCAGCCGCTGTCGGTTGCGCTCACGCGCGTCATGGGCGCTACCGCCAGGCGATTTCGAAGTGCCATGCGGCCGATTGCCAGGGGTTCGAACAAGCCGTCGTGCTGGCGGGCGCCATGCGTATCAGTACTCATCTCAGCTCCCTGCTTTCGGACGAACTGCGGCAATGGCTTCGATTTCGATCATGGCCGCGGGATCGTACAGGGCCTTGATTTCGGCAATCGTATCGGCCGGATACGGCGCCGCAAAGAACTGACGGCGCAGTTCCACAACTTCCTTGAAGTTGCCCATGTCGGTCACGAAGATCGTGACCTTGATGACGGCATCCAGGCCCGAGCCGCCGGCTTCTAGCGCGCGCTTGAGGTTGGCGAACGCCTGCTCGCCCTGGGCACGGAAACCGCCTTCGACAATGTTGCCATCGTCGCCGGCACCCGCTTGACCGGAGACGAACAGCAGATCGCCGAATTTGATCGCTTGAGAGAGCAGGAAGGGTTCATAATTGTCCGGCTGGGTAATAACGCGTTCGAGCATGATTTTGTCCTTCGATAACGGTAGTGGATGAGTGGTCGGCGCTGTTCGTGCCGCAGGGAGAAGATAGGCGTGCACCGTTACGTTGACAAACTCTCATTTGTCAGGCATAAGGTGAGTTATTCTCATCTGTGTGCACAATGCGGCGACTCCCACCACTCTCGGCACTACGCGCGTTTGAAGCGGCAGCCCGCCACGGCAGCTTCAAGCAGGCCGCCAATGAACTTGCCGTCACGCCGACCGCGATCAGCCATCAGATTCGCTCTCTCGAGCAATTCACTGGCTTGACGCTGTTCGAGCGGCAGGTGCGCAAAGTCGTCTTGACCGATGCCGGGCTGGAGCTGTATCCGGTGCTGCGCGACGGGTTCAATGCTTTCGAGACGGTCCTGCAGCGTCTGGGAACGGCCCAGGAACGCCGCCGGGTCATCATCTCGGCGACCAATGCGTTCATGGCGCGCTGGCTGGCGCCCCGGGTGGCGGACTTTCAAAAGTTGCACCCGGAAATCGATCTGGAACTGTACGCATCCGACCAGGCAGTCGACCTTGGGTCCGACGTGGCCGACATCGCAATTCGCTACGGGCGAGGGCCGTATCCCGGCATGGTGGCCGAGCCGCTGTTCGCCGACTGCTTCGCGCCGGTGTGCAGCCCCCAGCTCGGACCACTAGGACTGGCCGATCTGGACCAGGTCCCGTTGATCGATTTCAAGTGGACCCGCGACCATCCGCTCAACCCTACCTGGCAGAACTGGTTCGCGGCAGCAGGCTTGCCCTGGAAGGCGCGTCGCGGCCAGCTGCTTTTTTCGGATGAAGGCCATGCGATCCAGGCGGCACTGGCCGGCCAGGGAATTGCACTTCTGAGCCTTGAGCTGGTGGCCGCCGATATCGCGGCCGGGCGCCTGACGCAGCCGTTCGGCCCGAGCATACCTGGGCACACGTATCATCTGGTCCGGAGTGCGGGCCATCCACAGGCGCCGCATGTCGACTCGGCATTGGCATGGCTGCGCGGCCAGGCCCGCGGCGCGGCCTGACGAAGCCGATGGCTGCGCTAAGCCATGATGGCGCGGCAGACCACGGTCAATCGCACTCCACGTCACCGGATTGTTTATACTCGACGCAGCGCGGCAGCCTGCCGGTGTCGCTGTGTTTGGCCAGCGCCATGCAATAGGCGTAGTTGCGCTTGCTTCCCCAGAACGCCGGATCGACGTCGGCGCCCAGCACGTCGAGCTGCTTCTTGAGATAGCTCGCATCCTTGGCGATGCAAGCAAAGGTGCCTAGATAGTTTCTCGTGCGCTTTTCATCGAACGTGGCCAGGATATCCTCGAAGCCGGTCTTCATCCTGGGCCAGTGGACGTCGCCGGACGTGAACATGTCCGACGATTGCGAGTGCGACCAGTGCATGCGCGCGTACATGGTTTGTCCGAGCCGTTCCTTGGTCAGTTCGACCGCGCGCTCAACGACGTCGTTGAACTCTTCCTTGGATCCATGCCACCGTTCGGTGTGGTAGCGCGCCGCCTGATAGTGCAGATCCATATAGTAGGGGGCGATCGCGACGCCCTTCTCATACAGTGCATCGAACTTTTGCGCCGTCTCTGCCTGCGCCACGCCAACTTCCAGCATGGCGGCATACCAGGCCGGATTGGTCTTGTTGGTCGCAGCGAGGGCATCGAGCTGCGCCTTGGCCGATGCCATCCGGAGCTTGAACAATTTCCACTCCGCCGGGCTGACTGTCGGCGCGTAACCTGCTCCGCGCGCAAACCAGGCATATTTGACGGTGAAGAATGCCAACGCCAGCTTGGGCGCTGGCGACTTGGGCGACGCCTTGCTCCAGGCGCGCAAGGAAGCCTCCTGGGCGCCCGCGGTGTCGTCCGTCACGGGCGCGGAACCGCAGGTATTGAAGGACTGCGCAATGCCATCGAAAAACGCCTGCAGCGTGGAGATGCTGTCGGCAGTCATCGACTTTTCTTCCAGATAGCTGGCGTACAAGGCGTCCAGTTTTTTATAGTCCTTTTTCTCGAAAATCGCTTGTACCTCGTCGACGACAACATTCGTCGGCCGCGCGCGCTTGTTTGCAGAGCACCCTGCGTACGCCGACTGAATGGATAGGAGCAGCACGAAGGAACATGCTGAAATACGGGATAAATGTTGCCAGGATGGGGTCATAAAAGCGTAGTGTGGGCAAACAGCGTGTGTTCGCCAGGGTGAAGTAAAGGCATCGTGTCCGATGAATTATTGAGTATCCTGCATGCATTTTACAGTGCGCCGCCTCGTCGTCCGCTGCGGCTGGACCGGGACCACATCAAGCCCGGGACATTGTTCGACGGCACAGCCGGCACGCCGGAGAGGGAAAATGCCGGCTGGCGCGCACTGGCGGAACGCCTGAACCGACTATTTTTCGGGATATCGTGGGCGCTCCACGTATGCACAAATTTTTTCTGTCCTTTCTTGCCCGATTCTTTTATCCTGCGCCTACCATTTTCAGCCTCAGGAGATAACGTGTCGAAACTCATTCCGATTACCCTGCTGGCCCTGCCCGCGTTCGCCATGAACGCCGTGGCGGCCGGCCCGGCGGCGCCCGCCAGCGCAGGCGGCAAAGCCGATGTGCTGCCGTTCAAGGCCACCGAAAAAACCCTCGCCAACGGCTTGAAGATCATCGTCGTCCCGACCGGCTTTCCAAACCTGGTGTCGGTACAGATTCCGGTCCAGACCGGTTCGCGCAACGAGATTGAGCCGGGCAAGTCGGGCTTCGCGCACTTTTTTGAGCACATGATGTTCCGGGGCACCAAAGCCTATCCGCCTGAAAAGTACCAGGACGTCATCACCAAATCGGGTGCGCGCCAGAATGCCTATACCAGCGACGACCTGACCAATTACTACACCACCTTCGCCAAGGACGACCTGGAAACCATCCTCAAGGTCGAGGCCGACCGCTTCCAGAATTTGTCGTACGGCGAAGACGCGTTCAAGACCGAATCGCGCGCCGTGCTGGGCGAATACAACAAGAACAGCGCCAATCCGATCTCCAAAATGTTCGAGGTGCAGCGCGACACGGCCTACACCACGCATACCTACAAGCACACCACGATGGGCTTCATCAAGGACATCGAGGACATGCCGAACCAGTACGCGTACTCGAAAGTGTTCTTCGACCGCTGGTATCGCCCGGAACGCACCACGGTGATCATCGCCGGCGACGTCGACCCGCAGAAAGCCATCGCCCTGGTCGAGAAATACTGGAGCAAATGGCAAAAAGGCAGCTACAAGAGCGAAGTGCCGGTGGAACCGGCCGCGCGCGGCGCGCTCTACAAGCATGTGCCCTGGCCGACGCAGACGCCGCCGCTGGTGACGGTGGGTTTCCGCGCGCCGGCGTTTTCGACCACCGCGAAAGACCATGCCGCGCTGTCGATGCTGCTGTCGCTCTCCTTCGGCCGCACCTCGCCGCTCTACAAGCGTCTGATGCAGGATGAACAGAAGGTCGACCAGTTCAGCGACTACACGCCGGGCCGGGTCGATGCGAACCTGGCCACCATCATCGCCCGCGTCAAGAAGCCAGAGGATGCCGTGTACGTACGCGACCAGATCCTGCAAACGGTCGCGCAGCTGCGCACCGTGCCGGTCACCGAACAAGCGCTGGCGGACGCCAAATCGGCCCAAAAATACGGCCTGATCCGCTCGCTCGACAACACCGAACAGATCGCCGGCACGCTGGCGTCCTACGTGCACTACAACCGTTCCTACGGCACGCTCAACCAGTTCTACCGCCTCACCGACAGCCTGACCCCGGCCGACCTGCTGGCCGCCGCCCGCAAGTACCTGGTCGACGACGGCATGATCGTCACCACCCTGTCCAACCAGGCGCTGCCGGAATCGATGGCCACCCTGCCCTCGCTGGCAAGCCTGGCGGCGCCCGCCGCCGAAGCCAAGGTCGACGTGCTGGTACAAAAATCGGCGCTGCCGCAAATCCGCTTCAAGCTGCTGTTCGCCGCCGGTTCGGCGCACGACCCGAAAGGCAAGGAAGGCCTGGCGGCGCTGACCGCGATGATGGTCGCCTCGGCCGGTTCGAGCGAGCGCAAGACCGACGAAGTGACCAAGGCCCTGTTCCCGCTGGCCGGCTCGTTCACCGAGCAGACCGACAAGGAAATGACCACCTTCACCGGCTCGATCCACAAGGATAACTGGAAGCAGTACCTGACCGTGGCCATGCCGCAGCTGGTTTCTCCTGGCTTTCGCGAGGAAGATTTCCGCCGCCTCAAGGATTCGCTCAAGAATGCCCTGCTGGTCGACCTGAAAGACAATAACGAAGAAGAACTGGGCAAGGAACGCCTGCAAACCAACGTCTTCGCCGGCACGCCGTATGCCCATCCGGTGCTCGGCACGGCCAAGGGCATCGACGCGATCACCCTGGACGACGTCAAGGACTTCTACAAAAAAGCCTACACCCAGGGCGCGGTCCGGGTCGGCATTTCCGGCGACGTATCCGACGACATGACGGCCGCGCTCAAGCAGGCGCTGGCCAAGCTGCCGGCCGGTGCCGGTTTGCCGGTCACCACCGTGCCGGTAGCCCGCATGCCGAACGGCCTGGAAGTGGAGATCATCGAAAAGAACACGCGCGCGACCGCCCTCTCGTTCGGCTTGCCGATCGAGGTGCGCCGCGGCCATCCGGACTTCCCGGCGCTGTGGCTGGCCAAGACCTTCCTGGGCGAACACCGCGCCTCGAATGCCTACCTGTACCAGCGCATCCGCGAACTGCGCGGCATGAACTATGGCGACTACACCTACATCGAAGCTTTCCCGCGCGGCATGTTCCAGTTCTTCCCGAACCCGAACGTCGGCCGCAAGGGCCAGCTGTTCGAGGTCTGGATTCGTCCGGTCGCGCCGGAAAACGCCCACCTCGCGCTGCGCATCGCCTTGACCGAACTCGACAAGGTGATCCAGCAGGGCTTGACCGAGCAACAGTTCGAGATCACGCGCGGCTATTTGATGAAGAACGTGTTCGTGATGACGGCCACGCAAGACCAGTACCTCGGTTACGCGCTCGATTCCCAATGGTACGGCACGCCTGAGTTCACCAAGATGATGCGCGATGGCTTGAGCAAGCTGACCCTGGCCGACCTCAACGCCGCGATCAAGAAGCACCTGTCGACCAAGAACCTGTCGCTCGTGTTCATCACCAAGGATGCGGCTGGACTCAAGGAAAAACTGGTGACCGACGCGGTGTCGACGATCAAGTACGACGGCAACAAGCCGCAGAGCTTGCTCGACGAAGACAAGGTCATCGGCAGCATGAAGCTCAACATCAAGCCCGAGGCGGTGAAAATCACCCCGGCGAGCGCGGTGTTCGCCGAGTAAAGCTGCACTCAGGCGTACGCCAGGCCGCGTCCAGAGAGGGGCGCGGCCTGGCGCGTCGCAGCGAGATCAGGAAGTCATGCGCTCCCAGCCATGCCTGATCGCCGCCTTCATCTTTTCCCAGGTCGACCCGGGATTGCGCGCCTCCCAATCGGTGCGCAGCCCGGGCTCGATTTCTTCCCACTGACGCCCGCGATAGATCTCGCTCCCCGCCATGCTGGTGCCGTAGCGGTAGGCCGGCGCGTAGTCGTCGTAGCTGCCGCCCTCGCGCGCGAACGTGCTGGTCCAGTGGCCACGGAAGTAGGCTTCGTCGTCGGGCCCGATCTGTTCGATGTCCACCTCGGTATGGCGCACGGTATCGTTGATCTGCTCCCGGCGCTGCGTCACTTCCTTGCCGACGATGACTTCTTCCACCATGCGCGCCGACTTCTCAACCACCGCTTCTTCCGCCGTTTCGCGCAGTTCGATCGTGTTTTCCTGGAAGGCGGCAATGTCGGCCGGGTCAACCAGCTTGTCCACCGCGCGCCGCTCCACGTTGATGTGTTCCTCGCGCAGGCCGATGCTTTCGCTCACCGGCGTTTCCACGATGCGCTGGTAGATCCGCACCCCGCCGCGCTGCACTTCGCGCTTGCCGACCTTGATTTCTTCCTGGATCACGGGAATGGCCGTGGTGCCGGCCGCGCGCTGCTGCGAGTCCGTCATGGCCGCGCCCTGGGCGCTGCCAAAGCCGCCCTGGGACGAGCCGAACGTCGACTGCTGCGACATCGCTTGCCCGCGCATGGCGTCGCCGCCCTGCATGCCACCCTGCCACTGGCTGGAATGCTCGTCGATGTCGACCGGTCCGTAGCGCTCGACAATATCGGCCGCGCGCTCCACCTCGGGCTCGTTCGGCGCCGTGACGGTCAGCACATAGTGACCGCGCGCAACGGCGTCGGAATACATCCGCGCATGTTCGCTGCGTTCACCGCCGAACAGATCGGTGAAAAAGTGCTTGATGCTCGATCCGAGCGATGCGTCCTCGCCGGCATCGGCCGTGCGGCCCGGGTCGCCCGGGACACCATCGCTCAAGCGCACGTTTTGGCGTGAAAAACCCGACCCGACCAGGTCGTCGAGCGCCTGCTGGGCATCGCTGCGATGATCGAATACCGCTACCAGTGTGTGTTCCATGATGACTACCTCCGTATTGTTGAATTCGCTTCCTTGTGAGGGCCTTCGTCGAACCGTTCGACGACCACGTCTTCCGCGCGCAGCATGACGGTCCCCGATTGCGTGCGGGAGCGCTGGATGCGCGTGATGTGCACTTCTTCCTTGATGCGCAGGCGCCGTTCGGTCACCAGCACTTCTTCGACCACCGGCACGATCAGCGTGTCGCCTTCCTGGCGCGCGGACGGCGCCTGGGACAGGGGCACGATCTTGTCGACGATCACATGCCTGACGTCGAGCTCGTCATACAGCAGGGTTTCGTCGATGTGATGGGGATGTTCGCTGACGGTTTTGTGAATGCGCACGCCGCGGCCGGTGTCGACGACCCGCGTTCCCACCTGCAGTTCCTCGCGGTGCAGCGCCACGGTCAGCGTGTCACCGTCGGGCTCGCCGGGTGCTTCGGGACAATCGGTTGCCATGAATGTCGCTCCTCGAAAAACGCTGCAGCAGGAGCGGACCAGAGTACCGCAAAGCGCGCCGACCTTGCGCACCATTGACCTCCCTCAAGTTTTAACTGAGCGCGAAGTCGAAGCTTGAGTTTTGCCCGCATGTGGGCTCAGGAGGAAACCGCAATGGCAGTGCCGTCCATCACGCTGACCGAGCTGGCCGAACGCAGCGGCGCGCCGCAGGCACCGGCGCCGCCCGACATCGAACCGCTGGCGCAGGAACGGCGTTTTCGCAGTGCGGCCTGGCAGCGCTGGCCCTGACCTTGGTGCGCCGGTCAATCCCAGGCGAAGTTGTCGTTCACGGCATGAAGCCACGAATTGAGGGGTCGGGGATTGTCAAGCTTCAGAGAGTCGTTGACCCGCTCGATGCGGTCAGCCTGGCCCAAATGCTTTCCGATTTGATTCCACGGCCCCATATTTTCGTGCAAATCAACGTGGGACTTGCCGATTTTGCCGTCGATGGAATAGTTCTCCGGCATCTGTTCCAGCTTTTCAGGCTTCGGAAACTGTGCCAGCGTCGCCTTCATGATTTTGTCAATCATGCTGCAGCCGGCCTGTGCCACCATTGCCCAGTTTTCGGTGTTCGGCCCGTCATCGACCAGTTGCAGCTTGTCCGTATTGACTTTCGGTGTATCGAAAAACTGCGCTTGAGGCGAAGCAAGTTCGATCTTCACGTCCTGATACAATCCGCCCGAGTAAAAGAGGATGATCATGCGCATGATATCGCTCATTGCGACGTAAGATTTTTTCGCCAGCAGAATATTGAGTATCGGCATGAACTTACCCACCCAGTCCGGCCGGTCTTCCCACAATGCCATGGTCGCCGAAAAATCCACCTCCTTCAGCCCGAAATCATCGATACTGACGGCGCGAAATTTCAGTCGGTCAACGACCTCGAAACCCGCGTCGTTCTCCCTGGCGTTCTTGTACACCCAGATCAGGTTTTGCCATCCCGCTGCCTTGGTACCCTTACGGGTGGCGATGCCATGTCGAAACTCTTCGTTCGTGGCGTACTCGCCCTCGACCCAGATACTGTGGATACGCTTGCTATCCAAGTCCACTGCCTCGACTTTCGCCGGCAGTTTCGTCTTGATGGACTCGATCAGTGCCTTCCAAACGTCGGCGAACTCGGATTGCGCGTGTTTCTCAAGCACCGCGATCTGCGCCTCTACAGCTGAGGCGGTATTTTCCGTGATGGAGGCAAATTCCGCCTCCACATAATTAAGAAATTCGAGCGCATCTTTCACTTCCTGCGGCATCTCATCGCGTATTTCCGCCTTGACCAACTGAGCGACGCCGCCAGCGCTCGGCGTTGCGTGCGACACCGGTGCAATCTGCCGCCGTCTTTGATGAGCGCCGTCGGCCACGGCCTGCATGGCTCGCAATTGACGCGTCCTTGGGCTTTGATGCATGGACGCCTGGATTAGCGCCTGGCTTGCGGTGCTGGGCCGCCTGTCGGTCAACGGCATACCGCTATCAAACACCGCCTGTGCTGGCGCGTCGGCGCTAGCGCGCGGCATTGAGACGGTATCAGCGTGCGCGTGGACTTTTGTGGACATGGCGGCGGCAATCTGAAAAAGTTCGCTGGTCTGAGGTGCACCGCCGACGATTCTATCATCGTGCACGGCAGTGTCAGGCCTGTGATGAAAACATGCCGGTTCACTGGTACGAGCCGCTTGCGTCACCCTATCAGACCCAACACCGCCGTGGCTCGGTCGAACGGCTTGTCACCTCGTCCACCACCATGTTCGCCAGCGTCAAGCTGGCTGCATCGACAGTTCAGAAGCTTGTTTGCCGGCGGCGAAATTCCAGTGGTGTGCACCCGGCCTCGCGCTTGAAGAACTTGCTGAAATTGGTGGGCTCGTCGAAACCCAGCTTCTCGGCGATGCTGACGACCGACAAGTCCGTATGAACAAGCAGGCGTTTCGCTTCCAGTGCGATCCGCGTTGCGATGAAGACTTTGGCCGACATGCCCATGGATGCCATCACGGCACGTGCCAGCGTTTTCTCGGTGTAACCGAGTTCGCCGGCATAGTCAGCCACATGATGCCACTGCGCAAAGCGTTCTTCCACAAGCTGATAGAAGCGCTTGAAGCGTTGCGATGCAGGAGATGCCAGTGGCTCCTGTGCTTGCCGTCTGCCTTGCAAAATAATCAGCCGTGCCAGAAGCGTATGGAGCTGATGGCGCAGTAATGCATGAACGTCCGCCTGCGGCGCCTCGATCAGCGTGTCCTCGCGCATTTGCTCAAGCAATTCCGTCACCTTGCGCAGCTCCGGGCCACTCAGGACCATGTGTTCCGGCAGCCTCTCCAGATCGCGCGCGCGTTTGAGATCGTGAGACGTCGCCGCAACCGGGACGACGAATTCAGGGCGGAATAGAACGTTCCAGCCGTCCCACGCTTCATCCCGTCCGTAGTTATGGGCCTGTCCTGCTCGCAACACAAGCAGCGATCCCGGCGCGCAGGAGACCGACTTGAAGTCGACCATCTGGGAGCATTTTCCCTGCGTGACGCAGACCAAGGTGTGGAACTCATACCGATGGGTGAGTCGCAGTTGTTCCTTGGCCCTGTGCCTCAGGTCGGACACGGAAAAGACTTCCACGTCAAGCTGGTAGCTTGCTTGGGGCTGATAACCCAGGCGCTGAATATCCGCGTTCACCATCATCCTTTCCGGCGCGGCCTGTGCCGCTTTAGAACGCATGACAAAACCCCTTACCTGCTCTGATAGCGACAACTTCGTACACTGAGCCATTCCACCGTTGCTATCGGCCAGAAGAGTACCTCCAGGATTATCAAGCATCACCGCGAAAAGTCTCGCGCTACGAGGCAATGGCGTGGACGGCGCGTATCGCGAAAGCCTGTCGGTGCGATCAAGAACTGCGCGGCTTCGGACTCGCCCCACAGTCCTGAGGCGACACTAAAATTGCGCGGCAAGTCGGCCTGACAATTCATTCAACCCAGACGCGCAAAAGCGCGCAGGTTCCCGGCGCTGGGTCGGGGTATCGATCCGCATGGCCCGATTATACCGAAAGGAGGCCCTTGGGTCACTGTTCGATCGAGATGCTTTTAGCGAAAATGCATTCTTGGCGATCCGGGGCTGCAAGAGCAGGACATTTCTCAGCTGCACCAACCCGCTTGAAATAATACGGCAGCAGGCCAGCCCACGCATGCAGCATACCGACGCCAGTGCGCTCCCGGAACAAGCAATCGCCGCGGGGAATCTGGCGTGGGCATGACGTACCACCACCCTTCATTTTTCATGTAAAGGAAACACCATGAGCAAGCGCGCAGTCGTCGTAGTCGACCTCCAGAACGAGTATCTTCGGACTGGAAAATTGCCCTTGGTCGGCATCGACCAGGCACTGAACAACGCCGCCCGTATCATCTCGGCGGCCCGCAACAAAGGTGACCTGGTGGTCCACGTTCGACACGAATCCGCACCGGGCGCTGCGTTCTTTGTCCCCGGCACCGACGGCGTCGAGATTCACCCGTCCGTTGCTCCGCAGGAAGGCGAGCAGGTGATTGTAAAACATGCTCCTAACTCCTTCCTGAACACCACCCTGAAGCAGCTACTCGACGAGCAGAACGTCGAAGAAGTCACGATTGTGGGCGCGATGAGCCACATGTGCGTGGACGCGACCACACGTGCGGCGTCGGACTTCGGTTACAAGACGACCGTCGTGGATGACGCATGCGCGACTCGCGAGCTGGAGTTTCGTGGCGAAACCGTCCCAGCCGCCCAAGTCCATGCGGCGATGATGGCAGCGCTGGAGTTTGCCTATGCCAAGGTTACTACTACGGAAGAGTACATTTCCGGATAAAGCCTGAAGGCAGTAGCGTCCCATTCAGTTCGCAGGTATTGCGCAATGTCCGCCTCGGGTCGATGGTGGCCATGTTCGTAGACGGGCTGATGCCATGGCCCAAGCACTTCTTCCCGAAGACCTTTTGTCGCTGCTAGCAGCTCAGCTCCCGACGCACCGCCGATCGCCACAAGGCGGTCGGCCACGCATCAGCGATCGCGCGGCTCTAACGGAATCGTGTTTATTCTCAAGACTGGAATACCGTGGTTTTTCGTGGACTGCGCATACGGCGTGAGCAACGAGCAGACATCCACCAAGCGCCCTTTCGCTTGCATGCTCTGCAGAGAGCTATTGCTGAGAATGTCCATTAAGTATCATTTAATGTCGGCGATCTACCGCTCATATTGCTCATCAATGTCCAATAATGACCATCTTTGAGCCACTTGTAAGGACGAGCAATGAAGACAGCAGACGTCAGCAAGATCACCGAAACCATCGTCGCATTGGAACTGGCGATCAACGAGCGCTGGAATAAAGGCGACGTGGACGGCGCGCTGGAAATGTACAGCGAGGACGTGACTTATTTCGACCCTGTCACCGAGAGGCGGCTGGACGGCCGCAAGACGGTGGAGACGTACTTTCGTCAGTTCTTCGAGGGCAAGCTCAACATCTTGCGCAACGAGTTCCCTAATCCACAGGTGATCGTCAGCGATGGCGGTGACCTTGCGGTGCTGCACTACAACTTGATCAACATCGTTCCTGACGGACAAGGTGGCGAGAAGCAGGGCACGCCCTGGAACTCCACCCAGGTCTATCGCCTCATCGACGGCCAGTGGCGCGTGGTACATGTGAACTGGTCGTTCACGCACAACCTGGCCGCCTTGCACGCCATGTCGTCCTGAGTTCTCCCGACGAAACCCAGTACCCGCAGAGCCTTGCCGGGGGCACCGCCCCGGCATTGGCGCAATCACCTTCCACCACCGCCGCACTACAGGAGCGCACCATGAACGAAGTCAACATCAACATCGCCAAGACCTATATCAAGGCAGTACAAACTGGCGACCAAGCAACACTGGGCAGCATCATTTCGCCCGACGTGATCTGGCACCAGCCAGGCAAGAACCGGTTTTCCGGTACGCATCGGGGCATGGCGAATGTTGGTCCGGGCTGGGAACCATGATGGAGGTCTCGAACGGCACGTTCGCGATCACCCGTGCCGAGCACTACATGGCCAGCGGGGATTGGGTCGCCATCACCGTGGAGTTCGCTGGCGAGGCCAACGGCATCAAGCTCAGGCAACCTGGCGTAGACCTCATCCGCATTGACGACGGCAAGATCGTCGAAGTCCGTCTGTTTTCCAGCGATCAAGCACAAGAAGACGCGTTCTGGGGGCGATGACCGAAAGGCGATGCTGGAGGTCGGACTCGGCCCGGTGCCCGAGAGCGATGTGCTGCAGCGCCGGACATGCGGTGGCACAGGAAGCGGACGTTGAGGCGCAATTGATCGGCTGCGTAAAGCCATTGCAGCCCGCAAATGTTTCGAGCGAATAGGCTGACGGTACGGTCCGCATCGACGCTCTGGTGCGAGCCGATGGCAGGATGTCGGACACCAAAATCATGAAGTCGAGCGGCATTCGCCTGATTGACCGCTCATCGGCCTAATCCTTAGTTGCGACTATTCACCGGCACGACGGAATGGGCAAGCACAGCCTGGATGGATCACCTTGCAGTACGCGTGGGTACTCGACCCGCCGGCGAATCCTGGCGCCGCAGCGCAGCTGCGCATTTCGATAACGCAGTTGTCTCGCGCAGCAAGCCCCATATCAACGCCAGGCAACAGCGCAAGTGATGTTCGTTAAGGCACGTTACGCAAAACGTTGCGGCGTCCGGACGTTGCATTTTTCCCAGTACGACCACCTCATCGTTGTAACGCGGCGGGCGCCAACCTTACGGTAATTGACCTGGGCGCCCTACCCTTCAAAATGCTAAGCATGACGGTCTCTCTGATTTCCTCAGTGGCCCAATTTGGTATTAATTTCCTCCAGCTTGGTATGCATATATCCGATTATTGGTGTTATATTGGTATACCGATCTTGCACATAAAACATCGGAATTGTCGCGTAAACCAATTCCGCCATCACCGCGCGGGCACGGAGGGACGCGCGGCACACGGATCGACCTGGTTTATCTCCGGCACGCAAGTGCCCCGACAATTTGATATGGAGCCTCAATTGAACAGAACAATCATCAACAGCCTGATCATCAGCGTACTGGGCGGGTCGCTGGCCGCGTGCGGCGGCGGCGGCGGCGACGGCAATACGTCCACTGGCACCCAGTCATCCCAAAGCAAGATGTTGGCGGCAACGAGCGTCTGTAACGCAGCGTGGAACAGCGCCACCGTCTATGATGGCGGCAAATCGGCCAGCTACGGGGGGATCAACTACACGGCCGCGTATTGGACGCAGGGCGACAATCCATCGACCAACAGCGGGGCCGCTGGAAGTGGCAAGCCATGGACGGTGAGTGGCTCGTGCGGCACCACGCCGACTCCGACCCCGACGCCAACGCCGACACCCACGCCGACCCCGACACCGACGCCGACACCCACCCCGACACCGGCCTGTTCATCCCAGACCTGGAGCGCAGGAGTGAACTACAGCGTGGGCACCGTCGTGAAGTACCCGGCTAACGGCAATTTCTACAAGGTCGTCAATAGCGGCACCAACGGCTCCGACGGTACTGATCCCACCATTAGCACCTGGTATTGGCAGCAAACTAATTGTGACAGCACGACGCCAACTCCGACGCCGACTCCCGACCCGGGAGGTAGTTTTGCCGGCCTGTCAAAAGCTCAGTTCGAAGCATGGTTCCCCAGCCGCAATTCGTTCTACCAATACGCCGACTTCGTCGCTGCAGCAGCCTACTATCCAAGCTTTGCCAAGTCGGGCAACGCTACCCTGAACAAGCAGGAAGTGGCCGCCTTCTTCGCCAACCTGCAGCACGAGTCGGACAACCTGAAGGCAGTCAGGGAATACAACACCGCCAACTGGCCCTCGTACTGCGACGTGAACTGGGTACGCGTCACCTGCAAGAGCACCAACATGGTCGACCAGTACTTCGGTCGCGGCCCGATCCAGATCAGCTGGACCTCGAACTACCGCAGTCTGGGCAACGCCATGGGCCTGGGCGAGCAACTGGTGAACAATCCGGAACTGTTGGCCACCAACGCCACCATCGCCTGGAGAAGTGCGGTCTGGTACTGGATGACCCAACCGGGCCGCGCCGGCAGGTCGGCGCATGACTCGATGGTGGGCGGATACGGTTTCGGCCAGACCATCAATGCCATCAACGGCAATCGCGAATGCGCAGGCGGCACCGAGTACCAGGGGCCGGCACAGATGCAGACCCGGGTGAATTACTACACGACCTTCTCCCAGAACTTGGGCGTACCCACCGGTCCCAATCTGACTTGCTGATAGGCACGGGCTGAAGCTCGGGCCTGAAACGTAAAAGGCGGCATCGATATCCTGATACCGCCTTTTTCCTGGCCAATGAACACCTCGACCTCGCCGCCCGTGCCGGCCAGCAGTTCGCCCAAAGCATCGATCAGCGAATCGATTCTGCCAATGATTGCCTCGCGCCGGGCTTCATCGAACGGCTGCGTCAATGCCCACGCACGCAAGGTCAGCAATTCCATCGTCACCGCGGGAAAGTCTTTGCCCTCGACCGGGCATCCGGCCTGGAAAAGCGGCAGCCAGACCGCCGCTGTCGCGTCCGCTCCGGGCATCCAGTCGCGCCGATACACCTCTTCCACGGCGATAGCGACGGTGAACCACTGCCACCATGGCTCGGTATCGGGCCGCGTGACGACGAGTGCAACCGTCATGCGCTCAGTTGAACGGGTTGTCCACCTCGCCCACGGCAGGTGGCGGCAGCTCGGCGGGCAAGGTCATCGCTTCAAGCTTGGCGACGATCTCGCCCAGCACTTCCTGCAGCCGGCGCGCGTGCGCCAGCCCGATTTTATCGGCGGTCAGATCCACATCGCCGCTGAGCGTAATCCGGTCGAGCCGGTTTTCGATCATCAGCTTGCCGACTGACACCACATCGGCTTCGTTGGCGTACGGTACAAAACTCTGCTTCTTGCTGCTCATTGCGTCTCCCTTGAAGTTCAAAACGGCCAGCGGCGCGATTTCTTTTGTTTCGGTTGCGGCAAGTCCAGCATCGCGGACTTTTGCCGGCCGCTCAGCGACGGCAGCAAATTGATGCCGATCTTTTCTTCCAGCTCGGCGATGGTCATCACGTCCAGCTCGTCCGTCGAACGGTTTTCCACCAGCCACGCCGCGCCCGCCTTCTGGCTCGGACTATACACGGCCTTGTACAAATGGCTCGGCACAAGCACGTTGCCCACCTTTTTCAAACGCCCGCCGATGAAGGCCGGGCCGGTGATCACATACAGGGTGCCTTCCTTCCTGACCATGTCGCGCACCCGGCCTTCGAGTCCGGCCCACAGATGGCGGTTGTTGTCGGCATCTTGCGGCACCATGTTCGCCAGCGTGAAACTCTCGTGCTGGGTGCGCCGGTCCGGCATGTTGCCGTTGGGTGCCATATGGCCGCGGTCGAAGCCGCTGCGGGCGTAGTCGGACAATTCGGCCCGCTGCGACGGCGCCAGGCGTTCCTCGGCGTGGAAGGAATCGTCGCGCGAGAGCTTCTTGGCCAGTTTCAGGTTTTCCGGACGCAAGCGTTCGGCCGACCACAGCGGCGTGCGCGTGATCCCGGAATGCATGACGCCGAACACGCCGTAGCAAAGTTCGGTGGTCGCTTTCGCCAGTTTGGGATTGCGGATTTCGGGCAGGCGCCCGTCGACGTAATGTGCGGGACAGCCGCCGGCAAATGCGCTGCCGGCTGCCAGCATCGTCCATCCGAGGACGAGACCGGCCAGTGTTTTCTGAATCATGTTTTCCAAATTGAAATGATGAGCGACGCATTCTAGCGGAGCGCGCCCGCCATGCGAAGCAGTCGTTCACCTAATCTGGCCACGCTGTCACGCAGGATGTCCGGCGTGCGCACCTCGAACTCGAACGGCATCCCCGCCAGGTGCCCGGCGAACCAGTCGGGATGGTCGGTGCTGCAGCGCAGGAGCACGCCTTCGTCGATCTGCTCGAACACGCCGAGGGCGTCGAAGAAATGCGCGCTGGCTGTTTTCAGGTCGGTGCGCAGCAGCACCTCGACCGCATGCGCGCGCGGCATCGTTGCCATCGAGCGGGCCAGGTAGCCGAGCGCGTCGAAACCGGACGGGCGCGCGAACGAGGCCGGACGCGGCTCGGCCTTCACGATGCGGTCGAGCCGGAACGAGCGCATCTCGGCGCGCAGGTGGCACATGCCGATCACGTACCAGCAGCCGGCGCGAAACGCCAGCCCGTAGGCATCGAAGCCGCGCTCGGTCTCGCTGCCGTCGGGCGCGCGGTAGCGCAGGTGCACGCGCTGCTGCGCCAGCGCGGCCGAACTGAGCGTGACGAGGGCGTCGTTGTCGGTCGGGACCACGGTGCGCATCATGTCCAGGCGCACGGTTTCATCGATGGCGCGCACGCGCTGCTTGAGGTTGGCCGGCATGATGCGTTCGAGCTTGGCCTGGGCGCTGGAGACTGCCGGCGCGGCCTCGGCAAAGCCCAGGCTGCGCGCGGCCAGCAGGCCGATCGCCAGGGCCAGCGCTTCGTCGTTGGTGAACATCATCGGCGGCAGCTTGAAGCCGGCCATCAGCGCATAGCCGCCGTGGCGCCCGCGCTCGGTGGTGATGGGGATGCCCATCTCTTCCAGGGTGACGATGTAGCGGCGCAAGGTGCGCGTATCGACGGCCAGGCGCGCCGACATCTCGGCGCCGCTCAGGCGGCCATGGGTTTGCAGCAGTTCGAGCACTGCCAGCACGCGGGTGGTGGGATGGTACATGGTGCAACGATATCAGATTAATAGGGCGAATTCTGTCCTGTTTTGAATTTACGCTGTCGCTTGTCGATGTTTCATCAACAAGAAAGAGAGCACAACATGACGAGCCCACACCAGAACGACCATTTCCCCGTGATTGAACTGCGCCGCTACACGATGGCGCCGGGCGCGCGCGCCGACGTCGCGCGCCATTTCGACGACACGCTGGCGCACGCCTTCCAGCACCTGGGCGGCATGGCGTTCGGCCATTTTTGCGAACGCGGCCGGCCGGACGGTTTCGCCTGGCTGCGCGGCTTTCGCACGCGGGAGGCGTGCGCCAGGATCGGCCGCGCCTTCGACGAGCAGGCGCACCCCGCCAACGTGTTCATCCACGCCGGAGTCCTGTTGCTCAAGCCGCTCCACCCGGATACCGGCATCGCGCCATTGCCCATGGGCGGCGACGCGCAAGGCATCGTCGTCGCCCAGCTTTTCCATGTGGCGCCAGGGCGGATGGATGCCTGCGAACGCGCCGCCGAGCGCTGTTTCGCCGCTTACCATGGCCGCGGCGTGATCGAAGCGGGCATCCTGACCACAATCGGCGAGCGCGCCGCGGGAGCGGCCCTGGTCTGGCTCGGCATCCTGAGCGACGACGACGCGCTGGCCGCCCTGCGCCCCGCGTTCGACGCCGCCGCCGGCGAACTCGCCAGGGCCGGCCTGCTGGCCGCGCCGCCGGAGCTGCTGGTGCTCGACCCCGGCCGCCGCTCGCGCCTGCGCTGGGTCAGCGCCGCCAGCGTCACCGCGCCCGCCCGGTCCGCCACGATGGCGGCGGCATGAACGAGGCCACCAACCTCTGGCTGTACTTCGTGGTGGTGTTCGGCATCATCGCCCTGCCCGGCCTGGACATGGCGTTTGTCATGGGCAGCGCGCTGCTGGGCGGACGGCGCGCCGGGCTGGCCGCCGTGGCCGGCATCGTCAGCGGCGGCTTTTGCCATCTGGCCATGGGCGCGCTGGGGGCGGCCGCGGTGCTGGCGCTGTGGCCTGCCCTGTTCAACGCGATGCTGGGCGTGGGCGCGCTGTACACGGCATGGATCGGCCTGAGCTTCCTGCGCAGCAGCGCGCAGGGGACCGCGCGCCTGCCGGGCGCGGCCTGCACCACCGGCGCAACCTTCCGCCGCGCACTCGGCACCAGCCTGCTTAACCCGAAAGCCTACCTGTTCATGCTGGCCATCTTTCCCCAGTTCCTCCATCCCGGCCCGCAACCGCTGTGGGCCCAGTCGGCGGTGCTGGGCGCGATCACGGCGCTGACCCAAGCGGGGGTGTATGGCGCCCTCGCCTTGCTCAGCGGCGGTGCCGGCGGCTGGCTGGAACGGCGGCCCGCCGCCGCCCTGCTGCTGGCGCGCACCATGGGCCTGCTGCTGATTGGTGTTGCCGCATTGACCGCGTTCCAGCTGGTGCGCAAGCTGCCGCCAGCCGAGACCGGTGGCATGGGAGGCAAAATTGCAACAAAAATGATGCTTACTTGATAAGCAAAATCGACTAGAATACGCATTTTGGACCGCGTTGGCTCAGCTTGGCGCAATGGATTCTTTCACATCATGGTGCCCCAACCGATTCCCGAAGAGCTGCGTCGCTTCGTACTGACCAGCATTGCCTCCGTGCCCCACCTGGAGGCGCTGCTGCTATTGCGCTCCGGCGCGCAGCAGGACTGGACCACACAGGTGGTGGCCGAGCGGCTCTACATTGGCGACAAACTGGCCGCCGCACTGCTCGCGGACCTGTCGCGCGCCGGCATGACCGTCACCTTGCGTCGCGCCGGCAGCGAGCCGGTATTCCGCTACCAGCCCGCCACGGCGGCGCTGGGCCAGGTCATCGACGCGCTGGCGGACCTGTACGCGCGCCGCCTGGTCGACGTCACCCATCTGATTCACTCCAAACTCGATCGCAAGGCACAGCAGTTTGCCGATGCGTTTACATGGCGAAAGGAATCGTAATGGCTGCGGCAATCTACGGTCTTTGCATGTGTACCTCGCTCGCCTGCGCCTGGCTGCTGCTGGCCAGCTACGCGCGCACCGGTCACCGCCTGCTGTTCTGGAGCGGCCTGTGTTTCAGCGGCATGACCCTCAACAACCTGATTCTGATCCTCGACAAGCTGGTTCTCCCTCACATGGATTTGCTCACGCTGCGCCTGGTCACGGCGCTGATCTCGGTGTCCCTGCTGCTGTACGGCCTGATATACGAAAAGGAGTAAGCGATGGATTTGATGCTGGCCGGGGCCGGTGCCATGGGCTCGATCGTGATCGGCCTGTTTTTCCTGCGTTTCTGGCGCAGTTCGGGCGACCGTTTTTTCCTGTATTTCGCGCTTTCTTTCCTGATCGAAGGCGGCCACCGCATCTACGCCAGCCTCACGCCGGGGATGAGCGAAGACTCGCCCTTCCACTTCCTGCTGCGGCTGCTTTCCTACTGCCTGATCCTGTGGGCGATCGTTGCCAAGAACTGGCGGCGTTCCGAGCCCGGCAAATAAGGCGATGCCGGCGGCGGATTGAACTTTCGGCGGTGGCGATCATCCAATCGGAAGATCGCTTACAAAGGAGGCATGATGCCAGCCAACCCAACCGGCCAGCAAACGACGGCGGCGCCGTCCGCTGCCCCTGACCCGGCCGGTGCGAACGAGGCTGCCGCCCCGCCACGTTCCCCCTCGCTGCTGCCGACGAATGGCGACGATCCCGATGGCCGCTTCGCGGTCGCCGAAGAAGTCAGCCTCGACCAGCAATCGGACAGCGCGCGCCAGATCGGCGCCTCGCCGCCGGATCCGGCGCCCGGGACCGATGTGGCTGGTGCCGTGGCCGGAACGCTGGCGCCGGCCGATGAGCAAGCACCCGCGGCAAAGGCCGGTAGCGGGTCGTGAGCAGCACGCCCTGCCGGCGGCGGCGTCACCCGGCCGTGACTGCGCCGGCATGCGCAGCCCCGGTGGGCTGGCCGCCACTTCGTGATCATTCGCACGATCAAGGCGAACGCTTGGGTGCCGGTCGATATCCATTGGCTCTTTCGACGCAGAACGGCCGCTTGCAGATGTCGTGGAAGGTCTGCCGCCAACCCGCGGCGGACCGCGCTTGCCCTGGCGATCGCCTCGTTACAATTGGTGAGCCTGAGCGCTTCATCTTTTCATATACTCATCAGTTTTGAGGCGAGCGATCCAATGAAATTTTTCCCGGCCGCAAGCGGCTTTGCCATTGCCATGGTCCTGTCTACCGCGCTGCCCGCGCACGCCAACGCCCCTGCGGAAAGCCGGCAGCAGATCGAACGCATCGTCGAGAAGTTCCGTGTGGCGGTCGTCAACAAAGACAAGGACAGCTTCATGAAGCTGTTCCTGCGCGAGGATATCACCTGGGTCGCTTCTTTCGACGACGCCAGCCTGGAACGGATCATGGCGCGCCGGACCGACAAGTCGCTGCCGCGACCGAAGAAGATCTTCGGCGGCTCGCCGCGTGAATTCATCGAAGACATTGCCAAGTCAGCAGGTCCGCTCGAGGAAACCTTCGACAATGTGCGCATCGACGCCGACACCGACGTGGCCCAGGTCTGGTTCGACTACAGTTTCAAGGCAGGCAACTACCGCGAGAACTGGGGCAAGGAGGCTTGGCACCTGGTGCGCACCGATGACGGCTGGAAGATCGCCTCGGTGATCTGGTCGATGAAGCTCAATCCGGAACCACCGCCATCGGCCGGCATCAAATAAGCCTGTTCTGTTGCCTGGACTCATCGCCGCGTGGGGGCGCGTTCAGGCAAGTCCGTCTTTCCCATGCCGAGCGCGTCAGTGCCGGTCAATCTGATGGCTGGCTCTTGGCTTTTGCAATAGCGAACGCCATCGGACGATGCCGTCTCGCCACAGAAGGCAGCGTTCGATTGACTTTCGTTGTACAACGCCCTACATTGTCCAATTGTTCATCACGTCCACAACGCCAGCAATGCCAACATCACCCGTTCCCCCACAGTACATCCTCAAGGGACGGGCTCTCCGATGAGAGCGGGCAATGACGCCAGCATCCTGCTGATTGCTCAGCAACATGCTGTCAATTCCGCAATCGATCATCTTATTAGCGAGCTCGGCGAAACTGTCCTGCGCATCGGCCCGTCGGACGTGCCCGATCATCGCCCCACTCCCGCGCTCGCGCTGATCCTCGTCGACGCCAGCGCGGATGGCGCCGGCGCCGCCGCGCTCACACGCCAGCTCCGCGCCGCGTCCGGCCTGGCCGCACTGCCCGTGATGGTCCTGGCGCCGGAAAACGATCCGGCCTTTTCCGTCGCCGAGACGTATGCGGCCGGGGCCATCGATGTCCTGCCCTGCCCCGTGCCGAGCGTGGCCCTCAAGGCGAAACTGCGCTTTTTCATCGACGCGCATCACACGGCGGCAAAGCAACGCCACAGCGAAACCGACCTGCGCGACACCCGCGCCCGCCTCGACATCACCCTGGCCGCCGCCGAGCTGGCCACCTGGACCTGGGACGTCTCGGCCAACCGCGTGACCGCCGACGCCGCCATGGCGCGCCTGTTCAACCTGTCGCCCGAGGTGGCCGCCGGCGGGCCGGTGCAGCACTACCTGAACGCGCTCCACCCCGATGACCTGGCCCACACCACGGCCCACATCAACGCCGCCCTCGCCAGCGGCGAACCGTACGATGTCGAATACCGCGTGCGCGGCGCCGACGGCCAGTATCACAACGTGATTGCGCGCGGACAGATCGTGCCAGGCATGGGTGCCGGCCAGCACCTGCGCGGCGTGGTCATCGACATCACGCGCCAGAAACGGGCCGAGCAACAGCTCGGCGCCAGCGAAGAGCGCTACCGCACCCTGTTCGATTCGATCGACACCGGCGTATGCATCATCGAGATGCTGTTCGAGGGCGACAGCCCGGTCGACTACCGCTTCATGGAGACCAATCCGGCCTTCGTCGGACATACCGGCCTGACCGATGCGGTCGGCAAGACGATGCTCGAGATGGTGCCTGGGCACGACCGCCACTGGTTTTCGATCTACGGCCAGGTCGCCACGAGCGGCACGCCAGTGCGCTTTATCAACGAGGCGCGCGCCATGCGGCGCTGGTTCGACGTGTACGCCACGCGCGTCGGCGGTCCCGGCAGCCGCCAGGTCGCGGTCATGTTTACCGATATCAGCGCGCGCGTCGCGGCCGACGCCGAGCTGCGCCGGCTGGCGGCCGACCTGTCCGAGGCCGACCGCCGCAAGACCGAGTTCCTGGCCACCCTGGCGCACGAATTGCGCAATCCCCTCGCGCCCATCCGCAGCGGGCTGCAGGTGATGCGCCGCAGCGGCGGCGACGCTGCCGTGGCCGCGCGCATGCAGGACATCATGGACCGCCAGCTCGGCCACATGGTGGCGCTGGTGGACGACCTGCTCGACGTGGCGCGCATCACGCGCGGCCGGATCGACCTCAAGCCAGAATGGACCAGCGTGCAGCAACTGGTCGCCGGCGCCATCGAAACCAGCCGCCCATTGATCGATGGCAAGGCGCACCACTTGCAGGTGCTGGTGCCGGAGCAGCCGCTGGCGCTGTATGCCGATCCGACCCGGATCCGCCAGATCCTCAGCAACCTGCTCAACAATGCGGCCAAGTACACCGCGCAGGGAGGACGCATCACGCTGGCGGCGCGCCAGGCCGGCGCCGACGTGCTGATCTCGGTGACCGACAACGGCATCGGCATCGCGCCCGATGATCTGGCGGGCGTGTTCGACCTGTTCAGCCAGATCGGGCGCGCCGACCCTCAGTGCGGCGGGCTCGGCATCGGCCTGTCGCTGGTGCGCAGCCTGGCCGAGCAGCACGGCGGCAGTGTCGCCGCGGCCAGTGGCGGGCTCGGTCAGGGCAGCGTGTTCAGCGTGCGCCTGCCGCTGGCGCCCCCTGGCGCGGCGCCCCCGCTGCCGGATCACCTGAAAGAGACCGGGCCCGCCATGGCGAACGGCGCGCCCCTTCGCATCCTGGTGGTGGACGATAATGTGGACGCGGCCTCCACCCTGGCCGAACTGCTGACGCTGATCGGGCACGCGGCCGAGGTCGCCAATGACGGGGCCGGTGCGCTGGCCTTGGCGGCCGCGCGCCGTCCGCAGGTGATGTTCCTCGATATCGGCATGCCCGGGATGGATGGGTTCGAACTGGCGCGCGCCCTGCGCGCCGACGACCGTCACGACGACGCGCTGCTGGTGGCGCTGACCGGCTGGGGCAGCAGCGCCGACCGCGAGCGCACCCGCGCCGCCGGCTTCGACCTGCATCTGACCAAGCCGGTGGACCTGGCCTCGGTGGCCGACTTGCTGTCGAACCACGCGCGCCGCCACGACACGGCCTGAGCCGTTACCGTTACCAGTCGAGCGTGAGCAGCAGCTTGCCCATGCGCGGCCAGCACAGGCGCGCAACGTCGCGCCGGTCGGCCCAGCGGAAGGCGTCCGTTTCCGGGGTCGGCTCGCCGCTGACCGGATGCGGAAAGAAACTGGTGCACGCCAGGTGCGTCAGGCTGGTCAGCTCCGCCCCCGCGCGCACGCGAAACAGGTGCAGCCGCTTGTCGCTGCGGTAGGCGAACCCGCCCAGGTCTTCAAACCGCTCCGGTGCGAAAGCGATGCCGGCTTCTTCCTGCAGTTCGCGGATGGCGGCTTCAAGCTCGGTTTCTCCCGGGTCTTGCATGCCTTTCGGAATGTCCCAGCTCGCGGTATTGGTGACGTGGCACAGCAGCAGCTGCCCGGCCGGGTTGACCACCAGTGTGCCGCACGAGACGGTCTGCACGCGTGTCACGACCGCCGCCGCGCCGGCGCGCCGGGCAATGCGTGCGCGGGATGAATGATGGGCACGCGCATGTTCACTGGAATTCCTTTCGTCGACGTCGTAGCGCGGGCATGATGCACCTTTGGCATGCGAATTGTCAAATTGGTACGGGCGCTGCGGCCGTGGCGATCGTGGCCGCGGCCAGCACGCTGTTGAGCGCGGCGATATCGACCGGCTTGGTCAGATGGCGGTCGAAGCCGGCCTGCTGCGACATGATGACATCGGCGCGCGCCCCCCAGCCGGTCAGCGCCACCAGCAGCATGCCGTCCAGCGCCGGCGTGGCGCGGATCGCGCGCGCCAGCTGGTGCCCGCTCATGCCGGGCAGGCCGATGTCGAGGAAGGCCAGGTGCGGCTTGCAGCGCGACGCCAGCACCAGCCCCTGTTCGCCGTCGGCGGCCACGTCGGTGCTGTGGCCGAGCGCCTGCAGCAGGGCCGCCAGGCTGTTGCCGGCATCGACGTTATCGTCCACCACCAGCACGCGCAGGGCGGCCGGCGCGGCGCCGGCGCAGGGCACGGGGGCCGGCGGCAGCACGCCGCTGCGCAGCGGCAGGCGCACCGTGAAGGTGCTGCCCAGGTCGCGACCGTTGCTGGCGGCGCTGACGCTGCCTCCGTGCAGTTCAACCAGGCGGCGCACCAGCGACAGGCCGATGCCCAATCCGCCCTGCGAACGGTCGAGATTGCGCCCGACCTGGGTGAACATGTCGAACAGGGTACCCATGTCTTCCTGCGAAATGCCGACGCCGCTGTCGTGCACCGACAGGATGGCGTCGTCGCACTCGCGCACGGCGCGCAGCACGATGCGCCCGCCGGCCGGCGTGTATTTGGCGGCGTTGTTGAGCAGGTTGCTCAGCACCTGCACGATGCGGGTGACGTCCACGTCCAGCGGCAAGGCTTCGTCGGCCACCTCGACGCTCAAGGTGTGGCCGCCCGCGTTCAGGGCCGCCATGCTGGTTTCGATCGCCATCGCCACCAGGGTGGCGACGTCGCTGGCCTCGCGCTTGAGCTCGATCTTGCCGCGCGTGATGCGCGCCACGTCCAGCAGATCGTTGACCAGATGAATCAGATGGCCCAGCTGGCGGTCCATCATCTCGTGCACCTTGTTCATGCTCTGGGGCGGGGCCGACGACATGCGGATCAGGTCCAGGCCGGTGCGGATCGGCGCCAGCGGATTGCGCAGCTCGTGCGCCAGGGTGGCCAGGAACTCGGATTTGCGCCGGTCGGCCTCGGCCAGGTCGGCCGCCACCAGGCGCAGGTCGTTTTCGGCCTGTTTCTGGGCCGTGATGTCGCGCGTGATCGAGGCCAGGGCGATATTGTGGCCCTCGTCGTCGCACACGGCGAAACCCTTGTAGTACACCGGCAGGGTGGCGTCGTTTTCAAAATTACGCATGCGCAACTCGCCTTCCCAGCGCCCCGCCGGGCCGCGCACGGCCGGCAGCACCACCTGTTCGACGAAGGCGCGGCACTCGGCAGCGAAAAAGTCGCTGATGCCGTATTCGCCGACCGAGGCATCGGGCGCCAGGCCGGCCAGGCGGCGCCCGGCCGGATTGACGTAGCTGGTGCGCGCGTCCGAGCCGGCAATGCCGATGAAGTCGGACGACTGCGCCGCCACCGCCGCCAGGCGCCGCATGCCTTCCTCGGCGCGCTGGGAGCGCTGGCGCGACTCGCCCAGCTGCTGTTCGGATGCTTCGAGCTGCTCGGCGGCCAGGCGTTCGGCGGTGGCGTCGCGGAAGATCTTGGCGTAGCCGCGCAGGCGTTCGGACTCGTCGCGCAGCGGCACCATCACGCCATCGGCGAAAAAACGCGTGCCGTCGCGCCGCACGTGCCAGCGCTTGTCGTCGGCGCGGCCGGTCTCGCGCGCCATGCGCATTTCGTGTTCCGGCACGCCGGCGGCGCGGTCTTCGGGCGTGAAAATGACGGCGCTCGGCTCGCCGCACGCCTTGGCCGCGAACCAGCCCGTGATGGTTTCGGCGCCGCCCTCCCATTCGGTGACGATGCCATCGGTATCGGTGCCGATGAAGGCATAATCGCGGGTGTTATCGAGAATCATGCGGATGCGCTCGTCGCGCGTGCGCAGCGCTTCCAGATGGCTGGCCTGGGCATGCAGGGCGATTTCGGCGGTCTTGCGGTACAGGTCGATGAACACCGCCACCTTGGCGCGCAGGATCACCGGGCTGACCGGCTTGGTCAGGTAGTCGACCGCGCCCAGCGCGTATGCCTGTTCGACGTGGCACGGATCGTCGCCGGCGGCAGTGAGGAAGATGATCGGCAGCGTGCGCGCGCGCGGATGGCTGCGGATCAGGGCGGCCGCCTCGAACCCGCTCATGGTCGGCATGTGCACATCCATGAGCACCACGGCAAACTCGCGGCTGAGCAGTTCACGCAGGGCCAGTTCGCCCGAGGTGACGCTCACCAGCACCTCGTCCAGATCGGCCAGCACGGCTTCGAGCACGGTCAGGTTGGCGCGCTGGTCGTCCACCAGCAGGATGCTGATCTTGTCCTTCGGCTTGGCCTCGGGCTTGCTCTCTGGCTGGCTGTTCTGGTCGATCATGGGGTGTCCGATGTGCCTCGTGGCGGTCGCCCAGGGTCAAGCTGGCAATGTAGGCCGACGATGAATAAAAGTCAATTGTGTAGCATATAAAAAATTTTCAAAACCCGGGAACTTGTGGCGGCCACATCTATCTAAGCTTTTTTGCACCTTTTAAAGGTGGGGGTATCGCATGTCCGAACGATTCCTGGCATCCGCATTGCCGCAGCATGAAGCCGCCGAGCTCTACCGCCTGATGGTGGTCGGGATCCGCGACGTGGCGGTATTCCTGATGGATCCGCACGGATATATTACCGTATGGAACCGAGGTGCTCAAGATATGAAGGGCTACACGGCCGACGACGCCATCGGCAGCCATTTGTCGCTCTTGTATACAGACCAGGACCGCGAACACGGCTGGCCCCAGCATAACCTGGCCAAGGCGGCCGAGCTGGGGTTTTATAGCGAGGAAACCTGGCGCAAGCGCAAGGACGGCAGCCTGTTCTGGGCCCACATCGCCCTCACCGCGCTGCGCGGCGATGACGGGCAACTGCTGGGCTTTTCCAAGATCACCATGGACTTGACCCGCCACCGGCTGCTGGAACAGTGCGAAAAGGAAAAACAGGAGATCGACCTGATCCTGCGCGCGGCCCAGGCCGGCACCTGGAAGTGGAAGGTCGACAGCGGCCAGGTCGAGGTATCGCGCCACCTGCTCGAACTGCTCGGCTACGAGGGCGAAGCGCGCGAGCTCGACTTCGATGCCTGCCTGGAGTTCGTGCACCCCGACGACCGCGCCCGCTTTCGCACCTTGCTGGAAAACACCCGGCTTGATCCCTGCCTTGCCCCCATCGAAACCGAGCTGCGCTTCCTGCGCCACGATGGCGCCTGCCAGTGGTTCTTTCTGCGCGCCAACTGGCACCGCGGCATCGAAGATGGCCCGATGCAGTTCCTCGGCGCCTGCGTGGGCATCGACAACCTCAAGCTGGCCGAAGAGGAGAAAGAGGGTCTGCTGTCGCAACTGCGCCAGGAACGCTCGCGCTTCGCCGACATCCTGGAACAAATGCCATCGGGCATTGTGCTGGCTGACGTCCCGTCCGGCCGGCTGACCTACCAGAACCGGGCCGCGGCCGGCATGTTGGGGCGCGATTTTTCCGGCATCAACAGTTTCCATGACTATGACAACTATGCCTTCGTCGACGCCAGCGGCGCCCGCATCCGGGCCGAAGACTTGCCGCTGACGCGCGCCGTAACCGGACAGGACAGTCCGCGCATCCAGAACCTGATGTATGAGCGCGATGACGGCGAACGCCTGCACCTGGACGTTACCACCGCCGCCATCGTCGACAGCGACGGCGTGGCGCGGGTGGCCATCGCCGTGTTGCACGACGTCAGCAAGCTGAAACACACGGAACTGACGGCGGCCGCCGAGAAGGAACGCGCCCTGGTGACCCTGGCCGCGATCACCGACGGCGTGATCACGGCCGACCGTAACGGCGTCATCATGTCGGTCAACCCCGCCGCCGAGCGCATGATCGGCATCGCGGAAGCGGCCGCGCGCGGCTTGCGCTTTCGCGACGTGCTGCAGATCGAGGAAGTCGCCGCCAGCGACGCCACCTTTGCCGCGATCGAGCGCTGCCTGGGCGAGCACCTGACTACCGACACCCTGCCGCATGCCACCCTGATCAGCCGGGACGGCCAGCGTTTCGCGGTCGAGAACGCCGTGGCGCCGGTGATCCTCGATGACGGCGAGCTGATCGGCACGGTACTGATCATCCACGATGTCACCGAATCGAAGCGCCTGCTGCGCCGGCTTGGCTTCGAAGCCAGCCATGACGCGCTCACCGGCCTGGTCAACCGGCGCGAGTTCGAGCTGCGCCTCGAACGCGCCATCGAACGCGCGCAACACCCGGGCGGGGCCTGTGCCGCCCTGCTCTACATGGACCTGGACCAGTTCAAGGTGGTCAACGATACCTGCGGGCACCAGGCCGGGGACGACCTGCTCAAGCGCCTGGCCACCACTTACAGCGAGCACGTGCGCGAACGCGACACCCTGGCGCGCATCGGCGGCGACGAATTCGCGCTCATCGTCGAACATTGCGGCGTCGATGAAGCGATGGCGGTGGCGCAAAAGATCCTCGACGCCACCCGCACCTTCCGCTACGTCTGCAAGGGCCGCGTATTCCAGCTCGGCGTCTCGATCGGCCTGACCCCGATCGACGCCGGCACCATCAATGTCGAGGAAGCCATGCGGCGCGCCGACCACGCCTGCTACCTCGCCAAGGACCGCGGGCGCAACCGCATCTATGTGCACTACAAGGGCGACCTCGACTTTGCCCAGCGGCGCAGCGACATGCACTGGGTCACGCGCCTGACGCACGCCTTCCAGAACGACCAGCTGCAGCTGTACTACCAGCCGATCCTCCCGCTCGACGATGGCGATGCCCCGCGCCACTATGAAATCCTGCTGCGCATGCGCAATGGCCGCAACGGGCCGATCGGGCCGTCCGTGTTCCTGCCGGCCGCCGAGCGCTACGACGTGATCGTCAAGATCGACCGCTGGGTGCTGACGCGCACCCTCGAATGGCTTGCCGGCAATCCGGAGCATATGGAGGCGCTGGAAACGTGCAGCATCAACCTGTCGCGCCGCTCCCTGGGCGACCCCAGTTTTCACAAGTTCGCGGCGGACCTGATCGACGCTTCCGACGTGCCGGCCGACAAACTGTGTTTCGAGATCACGGAAAATGGCGCAATTGCCGATATGCAAAAGACGATTGCCTTCATCGAAGCCTTCGCGGCGCGCGGCTGCCGCTTTTCGCTGGACGATTTCGGCACCGGCATGACCTCGTTTTCCTACCTCAAGCAGCTACCGGTAAACTACATCAAGATTGATGGCTCGTTCATCCAGATGATGTCGTCCAGCCAGGTCGATTTTGAAATGGTGCGCTTTACCAACGATATCAGCCACATGATGGGGCGCAAGACGATTGCCGAGTACGTGACCGATTCGTCCATCCTGGCCAGCCTGAAGGCGATCGGGGTCGATTTCGCGCAGGGGTACTGGGTTGGAAAGCCGCGTCCGCTTACCCCCTGAGCTGGCGCCGCCAGGCCCTTATTTTATTTATTCTCGTTGAGAATTTTTTACAGCAGTAACATTCCAGGGCAACGATTTGTGGACAGGGGGCGATGCAGCGTGTAGTCTTTTATGCCACGTAGCCCTGTTCCATTGCTTCATGCCAGCTGCGCAATCCGCGTTGCGCACCCGCTGGGGGCATTGGTCGAGGGCCCTGCGCGTCATCAGTGCAACGCAATGAGGGGAGCTATGGCCGTTTTCGCGCGCAGTCACGCTGCAAGGCAACAGGATGCTACCGCTGCCAAGGTTCCATCCCCGGCCAAGGCGGGCGCACTGGTCGATCAGCGCCCTGCCGCGGTAGCGCAACGGCAGTTTGCGGATCTCATTTCGCAAAGCCCAAGGATGGCGGCGCAGCTTGCGCAACAGGCAATGATCCGTGGTGGAACCGCGCAGCGGCTGGAAAAAGCGGCATCCCCACGCGGCGAAACAGGACCGACGGGCTTTGTGCAGAGAGCGGCCCAACCGGCACCCAATCGCACCGGCCTGCCAGACCAGCTCAAGGCTGGCATCGAAACGCTGTCGGGCATGCGGATGGATGGGGTGCGCGTGCACTACAACTCCGGAAAAGCGGCCCAACTCAACGCGCACGCCTATGCCCAGGGAACGGACATTCACATCGGCCCGGGCCAGGAACGGCATCTGCCCCATGAAGCCTGGCATGTGGTGCAGCAGGCGCAGGGACGGGTAAAGCCGACGATGCAGATGCACGGCGGTGTGCTCGTGAACGACGACAAGGCCCACGAACACGAGGCCGACGTGATGGGCGCGAAGGCGGCGCAGTTGCAATCCACGGGTGCGGACGCCGGACCACGCAATGTCCAGTCAGGAACGGCCATCACGGCAGCGACCGGCGCGGTGGCGCAGCGGTTCAGTGACGACGAGTCGGATGAAGAGGATGAAGAGCCGTCGAACCGGTCGAACAAGGACGAGTCGTCCGACGAGCAATCCATGGACGTGGAGCCGCACGGTGAGTTGTCGGAAGATGAATCCGTGGAAGAACCGACGTATGGTGAGTCGTCGGACGAGCAATCCATGGAAGACCAGTCAAACGATGAGTCCCTGGCTGCGGAAACATACACAGTGCGCTCGGACCAGAAAGCCAGGCGCGTCTATACCACGGTAGGCAAGACCAAGCGGCGGCGGACGGGCGCGCTGGCAGACATCAGCAAGGAGGGCGACAACGATTATTCGTACGCGCAAATGTCGAAGGCCTTGCATGCTGCGCTTGAACGACATGATGGCAAACAAGACGCAATCGACGGGGCGGTGCGCTCCGGCACCGAGATACCATTGCGCGATGGGCAGGTCCCGCTCGACCCCGGGCTTGACCAGGACCTGCAACTGATCCCGTTTCACATGTCGATGTTTCAGAATTTCCATACACCGCCCAACCTGGTGAGCAAAAAGCGGCTGAACGAAAATGCGTGGCGCCAGAAAGAACTGGACAACACGAAGAAGTGGATGGCATTGCCGAAAGGCGCAGGCTTGACGCGCATGTTACCCCAGCTGCCGGAAGGAGCTGACTCGATGAAGAGGCTGCGGCATATCTATCCCGGCCCGATTGACATCGGCTTTCCTCCGAATGAGAAAAAAACCTTGTTCACCTACCCGCAAAACAAGGCGATTTTTTTACTTAACAAAAAGATGCTCCTCGATGCTCACCTTGCGGAGCAAGAAGAAGAAAAGCGCACTGCTGGAGCGAAGCGTGGAACCAAGCGTACGCGGTCGGGCCGACGTATCCTGACCGACTCGTTCATGAAGACGATCGCCGAGCAGGAAGGCAGTACGGCAACGGACACGGATCGATATCTGCGCAAGGCGCTTCGCATGAAGCGCAGTGACGGCGACGAATCGCTCGACGAAGCGTCGTCGTCCGACAGCGAGGACGATACTGGGTTGATACATAGCGAACAGGACAGCTTGAGCACTCGGGAGCGCAAGCGCAAGACGTTCCTGAACACGCTTGGCCTGGAAATAAAAATACTGAACCGCAAAATATTGATGGACCTGGAACGGCTGCATGAGGCAAAGGAGAACGACGATGCCCGCGAACGGAAGGCTGCACGGCACGCCTTACGCAAGCATGAAAGATTGTTGGGAATGCTGGAGGGGCGTCATGGTTTGCTGAGGAAACACCTTCATGGCCCATTCCGGAAAACAGCCAAGGACTTCGACACTTTCAACAAAAAGAAGAAATTGGTCGCCAGTGTCGAGCCGAAGCGGGAACGGGCGAAGACCCGGGTCCGGCGCTACGACGAAGCGTTGCAGGACTTCGAGGAGTCGCCTCATGGAAAAGCCATGCCATTGGACGGTCTCGGCAAGAAAAAGTTTGAGAATCTGGTGACGAACAAAAATCTTCCAACCGGAAAGAAGCAGAAAACCGTTGAGGGGCTGGCGCAGCACTATGGAGGTTCGCTGCAATATGGCGATTCCGACGGGAACAACTGTTTGATCTTCGCGATCGCGAACGCGGTGGGCAGGAAGATAACAAGAGCACAGGCGGCGCTGATACGAGACTCCCTGGTACAGGCCAACCTCGCCGGTGTCGACAGCGAGGGATATCTGCCGGCGACCACGCGCGTGGTCGACATCATTACGCAGCATGTGCTGGGGGAGCTCTATCCGGACGGCGGCGCGCCCGCCGTCACGGTGCACATCGACACTGTCTTGCCGGGCATCGCGCCGGTTGTCGTCGGCAACGGCGGCGCGGACGTGTATGTGATTCACAACGGGAATCACTATTGGTGGGTCAAGCGTGGCTGACGACGTAACGGCCAGATGATACTGACGGCGCCGCGCGTGCCCCTCGGAGGCTGCGCTAGCGCTTCCTGTTCTTCGACCGGCTGGTGCGCGCCCCCTAGCCTGCGTACGCGACGGCGCCCTGCGGCTGGCCATCCTCGCCGAAGCGCTGCGCCACCCAGATGGCGGTCATGCCGAGCGAACCGAGGGCGTCGCACAGGTCGTCCACCTCGCCCTGCAGGTCGGCGGCCACGTCGAGCGGCTTTTCCAGCGAGGCCAGCAGCACGCCCGCAGGGCCGCTCAGATTGACCCGCATCACCATTTCATCTTCCACCGCCGCCGGCCCGACCACCGCGCGCACCTCGCCCGCGGGCACCGCGCCCGCTTCCAGCGCCGCGTTCACGTCGGTGATCATCTGCAGCATTGCCAGTTCCGCCACGCCCTGCTCCTTGGCGCCGTAGAACAGATCCTGGTACAGAAAGTGCAGCTCGAGCGCCGCCGGATCGGCCCCCAGGCAGCGCTTGACCAGCGGCGCGGCCTGCACCGTCCAGGCGCGGTAGCGTTCCATGCGCGCCTCGAACCAGGCATCGGCCGCCGCTTCGCCGGCCGGGGCCGCGTAAAACGGGTCATCGGCGCGCTTCATCGCGAACCCCAGCAGGAAGCGCAGTTCGACCGCCTTGTCGGCCGGGCCGAAATGCGTTTGCGCCCAGCCGGTCATGCTGCGTTCCAGCGCGGGGCGCGCCACCAGTTTCTTTTCGGTCATCGAGCCGGCCGCGTCGCGCACCATGTCGTTCAGGTGGCTGTAGGTGATGGCATCGACTTCGTCGAGGTCGTAGGCGTGGCTGATCATCACCACCGTCGCTTGCGGGCTTTCCAGCCCGCCCTGCTTGAAGCTCTCGACCAGCTGCTCGAAGGCGTCGCCGTCGGCAAAGCCTTCCGCTTCCTTCAGGCCGCCCGTGCTGTGCACGAATACCGGCAGCGCAAAGGCGTTGATTTCCATTTCCGGGCCCTTTTCGCGGCGCAGGGTGACGCTGCCGGCCGCTTCTTCGGTGCGCTCGCGCAGCAGCTGGTAAGCGCCGGCGTCGGTGTAGCGCGTGCGTTCGATGGCGCCGTACAGCACCTCGTCATTCTTCTTGCGCAAGGCGTTGCGCAGCAGCCGCCCAAAGTCGACGTCCTTCAGGCGCAGCGCCTCGGCGTCGCCATCGTCATCGTGTTCCTGTTCGGCCAGCGCGAGCGCGAGATCGGCCAGCTGCTGGGCCAGCACATCGTCATCCTCCTGCGCCGGGACGTGGGATTTGCGGGGAACGGGGCGCTTGTTTTTGGGCATGGGAGGCTGGATGGATGACGAAAGAGCCGACATGGTAACAAATTGCCCGGCCGGCGGCTAACTGCGGACGCTGGCGGCGCGGCGCGCCTCCGCCTTGCGTGGCCGGCTCAGCAGTTCCAGCACGTGCTGCGGATCGGCCGGCTTGGCCAGATGATGGTCGAAACCGGCTTCGCGCGCCTGTTCGCGGTCCTGCGGCTGGCCGTACCCGGTCAGCGCGATGAACAGCGCATCGCGGAACTGCGCCATTGCGCGCAACTGGCGCGCCAGCTCGTAGCCGGTGATGTCGGGCAGGCCGATGTCGAGGATGAACACGTCCGGCGCTTCCGACGCGGCCCGGGCCAATGCCGCGCTGGCATCGTAATAGGTGCACACATTGTGCCCGCCGGCCGCTTCGAGGAACAGCGACAGGCTGATGGCACCGTCGACATTGTCGTCCACGATCATCACGCGCAGCGCCGGTCCGCGCGCATCGCCGCGCCGGCGCCGCGGCGCCGGCAGCGGTGCGCTGTCTCTGGGCTCGCACGGCAGGGTCACGGTAAAGCTGCTGCCCAGCCCCGGTCCCGGGCTCGACGCCGTGATGCTGCCGCCATGCAGCTGGACCAGGCTTTGCACCAGCGCCAGGCCGAGTCCGAGTCCGCCCTGGGCGCGGTCCGGCTTGCGCTCGCCCTGCGAAAACAGGTCGAACACGCGCGGCGCCAGTTCCGGCGCCAGTCCTTCGCCGGTGTCGCTGACCGTCACCACGACGTGGCCGTCATCGACCTTGGCATCGATGCCGATGCGGCCGTTGGGCGGCGTGTACTTGGCCGCATTGTTGAGCAGGTTGGCGAAGATCTGGGTCAGGCGCGTCCTGTCGCCGCGCATGCGGATCGGGGTCGGCGGCAGGGCCAGCTCGACCCGGTGATGCGCCGACTCGACCAGGCTGTGGGTCTGTTCCAGCGCGCGGTCGAGGATGGCGTCGAGTTCGATCTCTTCCATGTTCAGGGTGACCAGCCCGCGCGTGACGCGCGAGACGTCCAGCATGTCGCCCAGCAAGCTGTTGATGTGCTCGACCTGGCGTGAAATGACGTCGCTGGCGTAGCGCACCCGCTTGGCGTCGTCTGGCTGCAGGCGCAGCAGCTGGGCGGCGGTGCTGATCGGGGCCAGCGGATTGCGCAGTTCGTGTCCGAGCATGGCGAGGAACTGGTCCTTGGCACTGTTTTGCTGCTCGGCCATCTGGCGCGCTGTCTTTTCGGCATCGAGCAGGGCCTGGCGCTCGATCTCGGCGTTGCGCCGGTAAGCCTGGGCTTGCAGCATTTGCTCGCCGGCCGCATGCAGGGCGTCGTGCAGCTCGTTCATTTCGTCCACGCGCGAGTGCACCCGGCGCGGCGCCTGGCCCGCACCCAGGTCGGTGGCGGCCTTGACCGCGCGCGCGATCGAGCGTACATGCTGGCGCCCGAAATACGCGGCCAGCGCCGCTGCGCACAGCATCGCCGCCAGCAAACCCATGCCGGCCACGAATGCGGCGTGGCGCGCCGAGCGTTCGATCAGCTCAACGGGCGCGGCCACGGCCAGGGTCCAGCCGGACAGGGTCGAATGGGTGAACACGTCGTACGCCTCGGTGCCTTCCACCGTATTGTGGCGAATCTGCCCGCTGTGCGCCTGGCGCGCCGCGGCGACCAGTTCGGGACGGGCCGGCTTGCCGATCAAGCCTTCCGGGTTGTGGTTGCGCGCGATGAAGCGCCCCTGGCTGTCGATGATGCCGACCAGCCAGCCGGGCGGCATATCGACGCTGGCGATCAGGCGCGTGAAATGGTCGGTCGAAAACGCCACCGACAGCACGTAGCGCTTGCCCTCGTCGATCGGCACCGGCACGTTGACCGTGGTCACCAGGCCCTTGACCACGGGGCCGGGAATGACGTCCGACACATAGGTTTTCTGGGTCGCGATCACGTGTTTCACCAGCGCCGGAGCGGTGTGCGAGGGCAAGGCGCTGCCGTAGGGACGGATGGTATTGATCAGTTGCTGGCCATGCTCGTCGAGCAGCACGGTCCAGCCGGTACTGCCGCGGTTGGCGCGGCGGGCCTGCGCATAAAAGCCCTTGAGGTCGCCTTGCGCCAGGGAGGGCGAGCCGCCCAGCACGCGCAGGCCCGCTTCAGCGCTGTAGAGCTCGCGGTCGACCAGCAAGGCGATGCTGTTCGAGGTTTCCTTGAGCCCGCGCAGTGCGGCCTCGCGCTCGGCGTTTTGCAGCATGCCGAGGGCCAGTCCGGCGAACACCACCACCGGCACCAGGATGCCGGCGGCCATCAGGAACAAATAGGTCCGGATACGCATGCGAATTGTCGCCTGTCATAAGTGCGGGTGCTGAGTCCGCTTATGTGGAACATTGTACTTTCCTCATACGCGCCGTGCCTGATGCGCCCAACCGTGCGCATAAATTTACGCGGGAATAATAATTTCTAGAGCGAAAGTTCAATGTAAAAACAACAGCGTGTGGTAACGAACAGATAGGGAACGACGAACTGCGCAAAATGGACTCATTCGCAAACAGGAGCACGACCATGATTCACCCTACCCTTACCCGCAGCATTTTCTTCGCCGGCCTGATGCTCTCATCGACCGTGTTTGCCGATCCGGCGATCGCGATCGTCAAGTGCATCGACCATGACGGCAAGGTCACGCTGACCGATGCGCATTGTCCGCAACAGGCCCAGGCCGTGGCGGTGGTGGTGGCGAGCGGAACCGAGCCGGCCAGTGCCGAGCCTCAGGCCGAGGCCGGGGTCGAGGAAGAGCGCCAGACCATCATCAGCGGCGAGTCGACGGCGGCCGCGACCGTGACGGCGCTGGTGGTCGAACGCTATACCGCCTCGCAGGCGGCGCTGCCGCGGCGCGAACTGCCGGTAGTGCGCAAGCCCGGCGCCGGCGGCGGACTGGCACGCGACATCGCCACGCTCAAGGCGGCGCGTCACAGCCTGATGTTGCAGGACAGCGCCGCGCAGTCAGCCCGCTCGCAGCGTCTCGCAGGTCTGCAGTAAAAACCGGCGCGTTCGACGCGCCGGGGATGGTGGGATCGACAGTTGCGGTTAATTGTGGCGGTTTTCATCGCCAGCCAGTACGCACGGCGGTATTCGGTCAGCGTCAGCATGCTGGTGCCGTTGAGTGTCCGCGCAGCGTCGCCAGATCGGTGCGCAAGCCGAGATAGGAGGCGACCACCGCAAGGCAAGCCAGTCCGCATTCAGCCACCTCCGCGTGGAAAATCAGCGGCAACCGCGCGCCGCGAAAGAACGGTGCCGTGGACATGTTATTCCTCCAGCTTCCAGCGCGGAAACATCTCAATCGAGTAAAGCGTGTTTTTAGGCCCTCGCACTTCAATGATGTTGTCGTAAACTACGGCTAACTCGATATCCTGCTCAGGTGAGTAAAACCAGCTTGGCCCGGCCGCCGAGGGTGGAAGAAAATGGATATGGTCGCCACTGGCGGGCAAAGGGGCACGCGTATATTCACGCTCCACAAAAATCTGCTCGATCATTGGCATCAACTGGCGAGCTGGGCCGCGGGTGGTTGCAATTGTTATTTTGCTTGGTAATGCCTCGCACCCGTTGGAGCGTAGTACGGCCAGGAGAAAACCGCCATCAAGGAAGGCTCTGGCATCTGGCCGCGTTGATTGAGGTGCCAGTAGGATACATATGATGGCCGCGACCAGACTTTCTGTGATAATTAACATAAATTGTTTTACAGATTGAAACGGCCAGAAATACCGCCAAAAGCTGTGTGCGCGTACTGTAGGGAAAAAGACGAATGGGGGCAGTGTCCTCGCTGGGAGAGATACGGGACGATCAAGCGAAATAGGCATGACAGACTCCTTCGATGCAGCCGCAATAACTTCCTGCGGCTGCTTTGGTTCGTACATCAGGCAATGATCTCAACACGCTCACGAAACGCCTACCGCTTCTCGCCATGAGGGAGTCAGCCATCGCCAAGCTGGCCAGCCCGCATTCGGCCGCCTCTGCGGGGAGATCCAGCGGTAGGCGGGCGGCGTGAAAAATCGGTACCGGGCGCGCCAGCACAATGGCACCGGCTTTACGCCGACGGCGGGCCTCGATGACTTCAATGCGTATCGGTGCAAGATTCAACTGAATCTCCAAGTCGCTGACATGGACGAGGCCGTTTAACGCGCGGCGTCAGACGTCCGATCCAGAATCCATGGCGCGTTCCCAAGGGTGGAAAGACGCAGCCCCGTCAGGAACGCATTACAGCAACAGTAAAGTGGCTATAGACCACCCGCGCAAAAATGAAGTTCAATCTTTTTTTGCGCCGATCGCGCGGCGCGCGCCAAGGACTGGACGGCTGGAAGGCAGAGACGACCGGCAGCCGGACGGGCATCCTTGCCGAAGCTCGGTTACAATGCCGGCAATCTTTCACCCGCACCAACACGCTCATGAAACTCCTACCGCTTCTCGCGCTGGTCGTGGCCTGCGCGCCGGCCTTCGCCGACGACCGCCCCGATGCCAGCTGGCACACCTCCGCCGAATTGGGCGCCATCAGTACCTCGGGCAACACCGCCGGCACCTCGGTCACGGGGAAAATCGATGTGCGCCAGGAACTCGATGACTGGAGCAACCAGTATGTCGCCGCCGGCCACTTCAAGGAAGACGAAGTCACCGACCGCGAAGGCAACAGTACCTCCCGGCGCTCGGCCGAACGCTATTCGCTCTCGGCCAAGGCTGCCTACAAACTGGTCAAGGACCACGAAAAACTCTTCGTGCTGGCGGCCCACGTGGGCGACAAGTTCGGTGCTTACAGCAGGTACAACACCATGGCGGTCGGGCGCAGCACGCGCTGGTACGACTCACCGGCGGCCAGCGTCGATATCGAAATCGGTCCGGGCTATTTCAGCGGCGAACGGGCCACGGGCGAACCCGAAAGCGGCTTTACCGTGCGCGGCGCCGCCGCCTTGCGCTGGCAGGTCAGCCAGAACGCGCTGTTCTCGCAGATCGTCAGCGTCGAGCGCGGCACCTCGAACACGCACTCGATTGCCGAGGCGGCCCTGAGCACCAGGATCAACGGCACCATGCAGATGAAGGCGGCCTTTATCGCCCGGAACGACACGAATGTCCCGGCCGACAAGAAAAATACCGACACCCAGACCTCGCTCACGCTCGTCTATTCGTTCTGAGCGCCGCCCGGATCAGCCTTCGCTGCGGGTGCGCAGGTACTGCGGCGTGCCGTCCTCGCCAGTGTCCCAAGGCAGGCGGTAGAAGGTAAAGGTATGGTCGAGCGGGGCCAGCGTTTCCGCGTTGTCGAGGCTGCAGGTGGTGACGTCGATCTCGTCCGGACTGCCATCGTGGGCGTAGGTCAGCTGGGTGCCGCAGGCGCCGCAAAAGGTGCGCGTGACGTCCGTGCTTGAATGGAACTGTACCGGCGTGCCAGCCGTGACGCGGTATTCCCAGCGCGCCACGCTGAACCAGGCGACATTGGGCGCGCCGCATGCGCGCCGGCATGTCGGGCAGTGGCAAATCGTTTGATGAAATACCTGCTCCGACGTTTCGTAGCGCACCGCTCCGCAACAACACCCGCCCAGTAAGCTCATCGCCGTCTCCATGTATGCCATGTTTGCTCCAGTGTAGCGCTGCGCGCAAGCGCATGGCGCCAGCTACCTGGGCGCTGCCGGCAGGCAGGCTTCGCACCACGTGCGCCTGAAACAGGCTGCCGGATATGCATATCAAAAAGCCAATCTTACCATCAATTGCCGTGTTACATTGCCGTTCCGGCATCCGCCACGGTAACCGTGACCATATCAACGTGAAGGATTACATGAAGCACTGGTTTATCGCAGCGCTGGTTTTTTCGTCCGCGTCGGCATTCGCCGCCACCGCCCGCAGCACCACGCCCAAGGCCGATATCGCGGCCCTCGAAAAAGTGGTCGAGACGTTTCGCACCGCCGTGATCAAGAAGGATAAACCGGCCTTCATGGGTTTGCTGTATTCGGCCTCGATTCCGTGGATCGGCGTGGTCACCGATAACAGCGTCAAGATGGCCAACGAGCGGCGCAAGGCCCAGTCCAAACCGGATATCAAAAAGATTTCCGGGACCGGCAGCGCGACCGCATTTATCGACAACATCGTCGAGAGCCCGCATCCGGTGGAAGAAACGTTCGACAATGTGCGCATCGACTCGAATGGCGATGTGGCCCAGATCTATTTCGACTACAGCTATGTGGCCGACGGCTACAAATCGAACTGGGGCCAGGAGAGCTGGCAGCTGGTGCGCACCATCGAGGGCTGGAAAATCAATTCGGTGATCTGGTCGATGGAATTCAACCCGGTTCTGCCGCCACCTCGGCCGAAATAAGTCCTTGCGGCGCCGCGGCCGAGGCGCGCCCGCATAACTGCGCGTAGCGTTCCTCCGACACGCCGAGCCGGCGCAGCCAGTTGGCGAAATACAGCTGCAAGATATCGCTGCGCGCATGCGTGCCGAGGTGATGGCGCTCGAAATCCTTGCGGTTCTGGACTTTATCGGCGATCAGCATCTGGTTCACCTCGTCCACGCAGCTCAGTTCGATCGCATCGTCGGCGCGCTCGCAGTGGTGCGATAAATAGGCATTGGCAACGCGCCGGTATTCCATCGCCAGCGCCACCACCGCCGCATCGGGCTGGTGCGCGCTGAACACCGACTCGGGCGCCAGCGCGGCCAGCAGCGCGCCATCGTCCTGGACCAGCGGATGGATGCAGAACGCTTCCATGGCCCGCAGCGGCGCGCCGATGGTCTCGAGCAGCGCAATGCCTTCATCGATATGCGCAATCAGGAGCACGCCCGAGCGCTCGGCCCGGGTGTCGCCGTAAAACTGGCAAATCGCCGCATAGTGTTTATTGTCTTTCATTGCGCTGGCTTTCTACAAAAGTGATCAATTCGGGGAAAAACACGTCGAAGCCGTCGGCGATCGCGTCGGCATGCCGTTTCAGGTCGTGCAGCGCATCGCGCATCACGTCGCCGTTTTTCGACAGGCGCGTCGAAATGCGCCGGATTGCGATGTCGATGCCGGCGTAGCTTTGGTACGAACCGAGCCAGTCCTGCTCGATCATGGTCGGCGCGATGCGGGCCAGGTTGGGCGGCAGCACGCCGGCATGGGTAGCCAGCGCCCCATAAAAACGCGCGATGAACTCGGGCAGCGGCACGTCGGAATAACGCGCCCAGCGCAGCGCCAGCACACGGTCGTAAAAGACATCGAGCAGGATGCCGGAATAGCGCCGCCCCGGACCATCGAACAAGCCCTTGGCGGCCAGTACGACCGGGTGGCTGTCGGTAAAGGTGTCGACCTTGCGGTGGATCAGGATTTCGGCTTCGGTGTCGGGGCTGAACTGCGCGCCCGAGTTCGGCTTGACAAAGTCGCCCAGCAAGGCGCCCAGCATCGCCTCGTCGCTGTAACGGGCCAGATAAATATGAGCGAGATAGTTCATGCACAGCCTGCAAATGGAATACCAGAGCGCAGAATGCCAGATTTCGTGTTTTCCTGCGGGAAAGGCGACGAAACGCGGGGTCGTGACATGGGAAAAGTTTTTCCATTCTGTGCTGCATCGAGACGATAGCGCCTACTTTATCGACGTCATGGCATACCGGTTGCGGCCGGAATCCTTGGCCCGGTACAGCGCATCGTCGGCGTGCTTGAGCAGCGTGTCGACCCCGGCCCGCCCGTTTTCCGCCGTCGCCACGCCGATGCTGGTGCTGACGATGCGCGCCACGCCGTCGATGTCGAACGGCTTTTCCATGACCTTGATGATCTTGCGCGCCACCACCGCGCACTCGGACACGTTCTGCAAGCCTTCGAGCAGGATGACGAATTCGTCGCCGGCCAGGCGCCCCACGGTGTCGCTCTGGCGCACGCAGGCCGACAGGCGCCGGCCGAACTCGACCAGCACCGTGTCGCCGCCGCTGTGGCCGAAGCTGTCGTTGATCGATTTGAACTTGTCCAGATCCAGGTACATCACCGCCATCACGTTCCCGCTGCGGGCGCTGCGGGTCTGGGCGCGCCCGATGCGCTCGGTCAGCTGGGTGCGGTTCGGCAAACCGGTCAGCGCGTCGAAGCGCGCCAGCGCGCTCAGCTGTTCTTCCAGCAGCTTGGAATCGGTCACGTCGTTGACCAGGCCGGTCACGCCGACCGCGTTGCCGGCGGCGTCGACCTGGGGAATGTAGGTCGCCTGGTAATGGCGCCGCTCGCCGCCCTGCATGCGCGCAAAATCGAACTTGACGGTATTGCCGGTCATGGCGTCGTCGAACGCGCGCTGGTGCACCTCGGCCTCTTCGGGCGAGAACAGGCTGCTCACCAGGCTGCCGTGGATGCGCGCCAGCGGGCGCCCGAACCAGCTTTCGTGATGCCGGTTGACGAAGCCGAAGCGGCCATCGCGGTCCATGAAATTGACCAGCGCCGGGAGGTTGTCGGTCACTGTGTGCAGCAGGCGCTGCTGCGCGGCCAGGGCCAGTTCGGCCGCCTTGCGCTCGGTGATGTCCATCACCATCGTGTAGAACCCGGCCACCTTGCCGTCGGCGCCGATATCGGGAATGTAGTCGGTCTGCAGGTAGCGTTCGCCCTTGAGCTCGGCGGCGGGACGCTCGAACGACACGCGCCTGCCGGCCAGCGCGGCCGCCATCTGGGCCGCCACCGCCGCAAACACCTTGGGCCCGAAGACGTCGCTGACCGTGCGGCCGACGATCTGTTCCGGGGCAATGTCGGTGATGGTGCCGTAGGCACGGTTGCAAAAGGTGTAGCGATATTCGGTATCGACGTAGCCGATCAGCGCCGGCATGTTGTCGGCGATGGTGCGGATGCGTTTTTCGCTCATCGCCAGCACTTGCTGGGTGGCCTTCAGTTCGGTAATGTCGTCGACCAGCACGAAGTAGCCCCGCACCACGCCGGCGCCATCGATATCGGGGTTGTAGGCGACCCGGTCCCACTGGGGCACGCCGTGACGCATGACCTGGCGCTCGAATTGCACCGCGCGCCCGCTCAGCGCCGCGTCCAGGTAAGCCTTGCTGGCCTTGTAGACTGCCTCGCCGATCACCTCGCGCACGCTCTTGCCGGGAATCTGGCGCGCGGAGATGCCGAAAAAGGTGCTGTAGCGCTCGTTGCCGAAGACGAAGCGCTCGTTCCTGTCGACATAGCCGACCAGGGCGGGAACGTTGTCGGCCACCATGCGCAGGTTGCGCTCGCTGTCGGCGACGGCGCGCTCGGCCCGGTCGCGCTCGGCCATCAGGGTGTCGAAAGCGCGCCACAGTTCGCCGATTTCATCGTTCGCATACGGCTCGTCCTGCGCCACCGCGCCGCGCCCGGCCGCCATGCGCGCGCCAAGGCGCTTGAGCGGGCGCAGCTGGCGGCCGATCATGAACCAGGCAAGCGGGCCGATCACCAGCATCAGCAAGGCCGCGATGATGGCCGCGTTCCAGCGCATCTTGTTGGCGAAGGCGAACGCTTCCGCGGACGGGTACACCCCGCACAGCAGCCAGCCGGTGCTGGCCAGGCGCTTGTAGGAAACCAGGGCGTCGGCCCCGTTGTCGGCGGCCGAGCGCAGCGTGCCTTCGTAGCCGCCCAGGGCCAGGTCGACCGAGGGCGCGCGCTTGCCGCCTTCGTCGATGCTGCGCAGGATGCGCCGTTCGTCCGGATGGGAGACGAACACGCCCTCGCGGCTCAGGATATAGAAGTAGCCGGTCTTGCCAACCTGCCCGATCGACAGTTCCTTGATGAAGCTGTCCTTGGCCAGGTCGATCGTGCCGACCAGGATATGGCTGATCCGGCCTTCCTTGTCGTGGATGGGCGCCGTCATGATCACCACCGGGCGGCCGCTGAGCTGGCTGCGCAGCGGGCGCGAGATGACCGGACCGTCGGTGCGGATGGTGTCGAGGAAATAGTCGCGTGTCGAAAAATTCAGCTGGCCGCGCGTGTCCGGATAGTCCATGTTGGCGACGTGCCCGCCCTGGGCGTCCAGCACCGACATATTGGTAAAAAAACCATCCATGCTGTGATGCTGCTCCAGCTTGTCCTGGAACGCGGCGGATGGGTGCGGACGCACTTCCAGATCGTGCGCCAGCCGCGTCAGGGCTTGCTGGCGGATCAGGAATTTGTTGTCCAGGTCGCCCGCCACCTGGCTGATCAGCGACGCTTCGCGCTCGCCCACCACCGTCTCGATACCGCGCTGCACGATCAGCACCGCCGCGACGGTCAGCACCGTGGCGGTCAGGACGATCAGCATGCCAACGGCCAGCGAGAAGCGCGCTTTGAGCGACACGGGACCAGGAATCCAGCTGCGACGGGTAAGCATGAGGTGTGTGGCGATTGTCGGACTAGTTGTAAAGACGACGAATCGGCGGGGCTGGGCCGGGGAAATTCCGGTGGACGTCCCCGCGTGCGGGCGCCTCCCGGTGCACGGCCGGCGCAGAGGTGTGGCGCCAGCGTGCTGATGCTCCCGAGTGTACATTATTTCCCGTGGAAAATATCGCCATGGGACGCAACAACAACAGTTTGGGTGGCGATAATAGCGCTACGCCAAGTCCTGGCGGTCAGCGCCTGGCGGCGGTAGCCTGGACGAACTCGTGCAGGCGCGCGGGGATGGTCAGTACGTCCTGATGGTTTTGCGCAATGAACAAGCGTGAGCTGGGAAGCAGCCGATGCAGTTCGTATGCCGAGGCCAGCGGGTGGGCCGGGTCGTCCGGCCATCCGACGATGAGCGCGGGTATGTCAGCCAGCGCCGCCAGGGCAGCGCGTGGCGGCAGGTCGGACAGCGCCGCGCTTTCATACAGCGCGAGCATGGCTGGCCCGCTCAGGTCCCGCATGCCGCGCCGGGCGGCTGCGGCCAGATGCGGGGCGGCTTTGAGAAGCCAGGACGGCAGCGCGCTCCCCTCCCTGGCGATCAGTTTGGCGAAACGCGCGGCGCCCACCGACTGCGCGAGCGCGATGGCGCGCCGGTACAGCGCGGCTTGGGCGATGCGCGCCTCCCACACGATGGGCGGCAGGATCAGCACGAGGCCGTCGACGCGTGCGGGCGCGTGCAGCGCGGCGTGCAGCGCGCTGGCGCAACCCATCGACCAGCCGCCGGCGATGAAGGTGTTTTCGCCCAGGGCGTCGGCGAGGGCGAGCATGTCTTGCCCGAGCTGGTGCCAGGCCGCAGGCGCGCTTGCCGCACTGCTGCCGTGACCGCGCGCATCGTAGCGCACCAGGCGCAGCGAATCGGGAAAGTGCGGCCACTGGAGAATGCCGAGCGCGTCTTCCGCCTCCATCGACGACATCATGCCGTGCGCCCAGAGGAAAGGCGCACCGCTGCCCGCAAGGCGGACGCTCAAGTCAAGCTCGCCTACGCGCACGTCGCCTACGCGCATGTCGCCTACGCGCACGTCGCCTGCGCGCATGTCGCCTGCGCGCGCAGCATGTAAACACTGCCCGACACCGAAGGTGCTTCTTTCTTTTAGCTGGCGGCTTGCTTCCGACGGCGACGGCTCGCGCCGACTGTCAGGAGCAAACCCGCGCCCAGCATCAGCCAGGTTTGCGGCTCAGGCACCGCCGACACGGTCAGCGTGGTCTGGTTGCTCCAAAGCCAGTTATAGCTGTTCATCCCGCCCTGATCCCCCCATCCCACCGCGAGGCTGATGGAATCACCGGTCATGATGACCAGTCCATAGTTACGCGAGTCGTACCAAGTAGCGCTCGCCGTGAAATCAAGCGCGCCACCAGGCGTGTACGAAAATTTCGACAGAAAGTTATCGCAACAGTGCGTAAAGTCGCGCCCGCCGTGTACGAAGGACCGGACTTCAGGTTGACTGAACACGCCATCCCCATTCATGTCGTCAACCACGAAGCGGCCGTGGATTTCTTTAGCCGCATCGAAAGCACCCGTGTCAGCCACGGCAAAGCCCTTGTACGACCAGTCGTAAGCCTGCTCTGCGGAACTGGCGGACAGGGCACTACTCATCAAAGCGAGTGCTAGCAGCGTTTTTTTAAACATGGGAAAACTTTCATCAGATTAAAGACATCACGAAATCTCCAGCGGCGCGCCGGATGGAGGGGGTGCTATTTTATCAATTAATCAAATGGCCATATATTTACTTTCGCATAACGCTGGCCGGCCCGGCCCGGCCCGGCAACGATGCATCGACCCGAGCGCCAAGCGAACCGCTTGCCGCGCCAGCCACGTGTAGTATTTGGCATGCCACCGACAGCACCGCGCATGCCCCCACTACAACCGAGTCAGCCATGAAAAGAGACGAACCCAGCGCCGCGAGCCCGGCGCCTCCCGCCGATGTGCTTGCCGCCGCCAAATCCGCCGGATTGCGCTACGTCAGCGACAGCTCACCCGGCATCGCGCGCAAGGCGCACGGCAAGAATTTTATCTACCTCGACGCCAGCGGCGAGACCGTCACCGACGAGGACACCCTGGCACGCATCCGCGCGCTCGCCATTCCGCCGGCCTGGACCGATGTGTGGATCTGCAAGCTGGCCAACGGCCACCTGCAGGCCACCGGGCGCGACGCCAAACAGCGCAAGCAATACCGCTACCACGCCAAATGGCGCAACCTGCGCGATGAAGTCAAATACGAACGCATGATCAGCTTCGGCAAGGCCCTGCCCGCCATCCGCCGCACTGTCGACGCCGACCTCAAGCGCCCCGGCCTGCCGCGCGAAAAGGTGCTTGCCACGATCGTGTATCTGCTCGAAGCGACCATGATGCGGATCGGTAACGAAGAATATGCGCGCCAAAACAAGTCCTTCGGCCTGACCACCCTGCGCGACCGCCATGTGCGGATCGACGGCAAGGCGGTCGAGTTCCGCTTCCGCGGCAAGAGCGGCGTGTTCCACAACGTGAAGGTCGAAGACCGGCGCCTGGCGCGCATCATCAGCCGCATCCGCGACTTGCCGGGACAGGAACTGTTTCATTACGAGGATGACGACGGCAACGCGCACACGGTCGACTCGTCCGATGTGAACGACTACCTGCGTGAAATTACCGGCGAAGAGTACACCGCAAAGGATTTCCGTACCTGGTCGGGCACGGTGCTGGCGGCGTTGGCGTTGCAGGAGTTCGAGAAGTTCGACTCCGAAGCGCAAGCCAAGAAAAACATCGTGCGCGCGATCGAATCGGTGGCCGAAAAGCTGGGCAACACCCCGTCGATCTGCCGCAAGTGCTATGTGCACCCGGCCATTCTCGACGCTTACCTCGACGGCACCGTGCTCGAAGCGATGCGCGAGAGCACGCGGCGCGAGCTGGTGGAGGATTTGCACGAGTTGCAGCCGGAAGAAGCGGCCGTGGTGGCGTTTCTGCAGCAGCGCTTGCAGGTTCCGCCGGTCAAGCGCAAGGCCGCTCGCTAGGGACGGAGTTGCGCCCGGCCGTTATTGGCGCATTGTGACGGGATGAACGCCGCCGGCCTGATTACTGGCCACTGTTGCGGCGAAGTCGAGGACCACCAACGCAGGCAATGATCCTCTGACAGAGATAAGAAGTGCGGCGCACAGCCACTAGCGCAGCATCGCGCGCACCCGGTCCAGCAAGCCGCCGACGCCCACGCCCACCGTACAGGCGACCAGGTCGCGCCAGTCGAAGCCGCTGCCGAGGACCAGATGTCCCACTTTCGTGGCGCGCACCTGCCTGATCCACGGCGCCTGGTACAACTGCAAAAACTCGACCGCGAAAGCGGTGCCCAGCGCAAGCACGACCAGCGTGCCGGTTTTTGCGCGCGGCAGGCAAAACGCCCACAACAGGAACACCAGCAAGGCCCACAGCGCATCGCCCGGATAGTTTCCGAAGTAATGCGACAACACCGAGGGATATTTACGCGTCGCCATGCCGCACGCGACCACGATCACGCATCCGGCGGCAATCCAGCGCCTGTCACGCACCATTGGCGCCGCCCTGTTTCTGCAAGAATTTTTCGATTTCAGCGAGGATGCGCGCCTTGAGTTCCTCGCTGCCGCCGTCGAACATATCGTTGTGGCGCGCGTTGGCGAACTTGACGATGAGCGCGCCCGACGCGGCCTGCTCCCGCGCCGTGGGCAGCACGCCCGCGTCGGCCTCGGTATCGCTGGCGCGGATCGACAGCACCGGCGGCGTGGCTCCGCGCGGCAGCGCCGCGCGGCGGTGATCGAGCGTGATGATGGCCGACGCGAAGCCCGGCGTTTCGGTCTCGATCCAGGCCGACGAATCGCCCCCGCTCGAATGACCGACCAGAAGCGGCTTGTCCCACACGTAGCTCGCAGAAGACGGGCGCAATGCCTCTTGGACGAAGCGGATGTTGTTGGCGTTACGTTCCCACAGCGCGCGCCGGTGCGCGGTCAGGTCGCCCGCGCGCGGCATCGCCGGATCGGTCGGGAGCTGGTGATCGACGCTCACTACAAGGTAGCCCCGCGCCGCCAGCGGTTTGGCGATGAAGCCGTATTCGCGGATGCCGATGCCGGTGCCTGCGCTCAGGATCGCGATGGGACAGGGCCGCGCCGGCGCGCAGCCGCGCGACTCGGGCGGAAAGTACAGTTCCACCGGCACCGCGCGCTGGCGCGCGTGGTCGAACAGCTCGAGGGAGGACTGGCGCACCGGCGTGCCAGCCGCCATGGCGGCGCACGACAGCACGGCGGAAAAGGCGCCAGCGGCGCTCAAGTTCAAAGCAAACATCGGGGCGATCCTGACCGGAAAATCAAAGCTGCTCATGATACAAGAAAGCACGGTGCCTGGATGAGCGCTTTGCCAATATTGCCGGCGCCAGCGTGTATCATCGGCAGCTTCTTTTTTCTGATCATTCCATATGCCTGACTACATCTGGTCGTGCCTGAGCTGCGGGACGGCAAATGCGTCCGGCGCCACCGTGTGCGCGCAGTGCACCTGCCCGGCGGCCGCCTCGACCCGCCAGATAACGGCCTGTCGCGATGCATGGCGTGCGCAAGGAGGCAGCGTGATTGCGGGCGCCGGCAAATTACCGGAAGACGGCGATAACGATGTTCCCAAAGCGCTGTGGCATGTCATATCCCGGATACTGCGTTTCATTTTCTGACTTCGGCATCCGGGCGCCTGGACGCCTGTTCCCGAATGATTAGCTGGCCCGCACTTCCTTGTGCAAGCTTCATGGGTGAAGTTTTGCGTACGCCTCGAATTTATCGTCTTAATCATACCGGGGGCATTTTCCATTGCGTTTTGCATTCCCTGCTCTACCGGAGCGACGTTATTGCTAACCGTGGCGAGCTTATTCCCGCCCGTGTCGTTTGGTTCAGTTTTCATGGTTGCCTCACGATTGATGGTTCCGCTCCATGAAAAGCACAGGAGAGTCAGGTAATCGTAGGGGATGCGCGATTCATCCGGCTGAGTTGGGACAATGGCTCGCGATCGCTTTGGCGTATCGGCATCGACGCTGGCTCAGGCACCCGGGCCAGGCGTTGTATGCAATCAATGTTCGCCGATACGCGCAGCTGCGTTCAGCCCGCTGCGTACATGGCAAGGGAATGGGGGGGGAAGGAAACGTTGCCGGGCGGGCGGCGCAGGGCCGGAAAATGGCTGCGCGGCCGGAGACTTCCCGCCGCGCGCAAGGGAACGGTCAGCAGCAGCCGGGCTGTTCGGCCAGCGTGCAGCCGGAGCAGAACGAACGGTTTTTCAGGTGGGCGGCGAAGATGAACAAGCCGCCGATGCTGGTCAATATGGCTTCGGCACCGTGGCCATAACGTGGGCCGGCGACCAGCACCGCCGCGCAGCAGCAGGCGAAACCGCACGCGCCCAGGGCGAGCACCAGCGCGCGCCGGTGCTGGCGAAAGCCGGCTACCAGGGCAATCAGCGCCGGCAGCGCGACCAGGACCAGCAGCCAGGCATGCAGGCCATCGTCATGCGGAAACCAGTTCATGAGGGGAAAAGCGGCCATCAGCAGCGGCGGCCCAAGGCAGTGCAGCAGGCACAATGCGGCCGCCGTCATGCCGGCGTAGTCCGCCACTCCAATTACTTGTTTTATCATCGACCTGACCAGACTCGCGCTGCTTGGTGCAACTGTGTTGCAAAACACGATCATAGCCGAAGGCGGGAGCAAATGCAACCGGATTGCATATGCGGCCTGGCCTTCCCGCGCCGCTGTCAGCGCTCATCCGTGCCGTTCAGGACCGGCCGCTGGTCCTGCGGTTGACCACCCACTCGCCGAGCGGCGCATCGCTGTCGCAAGGCGTACCGGCATTGTTCGCCGCTTCCTGCAGACGGTTGGCCTGGCCCGCATTCTTCGCCACGCCGTCGCCATGGCGCAGCGCCTGCGCGTAACGGCAGCGTGCGACCGGATGGCCGGCATCGGCGGCGGCCTTGTACAGTTCCACTGCCGCTGTCTTGTTGGCGCGCACGCCCCAGCCCTTGAACGTCATGTCGGCCAGGTTGACGGTACCCTGCATGTCGCCGCCGTCGTGGGCCTGCTTGAACAGGGCCACGGCCTTTTTCTGGTCTTTCGGCAGGCCCTCGCCAAAGCGGTAGGCGCCGCCGAGATTATTCGATGCCATCGGATGCCCCTGCTTGGCGGCGCGCTGGTACAAGGCGGCAGCCTTGCGCTTGTCGGCCTTCACGCCAAAGCCCTGGCCATACATCACGCCGAGGTTGTACTGGGCATCAGTATCGTTGCCGGCCGCGGCAAGTTCGAGCCACTGGCGCGCCTTGGCGTAGTCGCGCTCCTTGTCGCTGCCCTGCAGATACATCTTACCCAGCTCGGACTGCGCCGGCACCAGGGCCGTCGGGCCGCTGCCCGCTTCGGTGAACAGCGCGATCGCGCCGGCACGGTCCTGCGGCACGCCCATGCCCGATGCCAGCGCCACCGCGGCGTTGTACGCGCAGCGGTTTTCGCCGAGCGCGGCACATTTGCGCCAGTACGCCACGGCCTTGGCCACGTCCTTGGTCACGCCATCGCCCTTGTTGTAGCGCTGGCCGAGCTGGAACTGGGCTTCCGGATAATTGGCATCGGCCGCCTTCTGCAGCCACGCCAGGGCCTTGGCCACGTTGGGTGCGCCGGTGTCGCCATCGCTCTCCATCACGCTGATATTGAACTGCGACTCGCCGAAGCCTTGCTCGGCGATCCCCAGCCATTCGGAATATGCCAGCGCCTTGTTCCCTGCCTGGTACGCCTTGAACGCGCGTTCGCGCCGCAGCTCGCCTTCCGGCGTCAGTTTGCCGTTGGCGACCAGACTGCCCGGGGCTGCGCCGATACCGGCCGATGCCGCATCTGCCGTTCCGTTTTCCTGCGTGGCGCACGCCGAGAGCAGTAGCGCGGCGATCAGGCCGCACGCATAGCGGCTGGAGAGGTGTTTCATATTCAAATTCCTGCTGTGTTTTGCGATGTTGTCGGGCACTCGCGCGGCATGTGCGCGCCAGCGTAAATATTGATTGTGCAACAGAACAGTATTTTCACATCAGAGCACGCTGAAATGTTGGTTATATTCAATGTTTGGATAAAAATACCGGTCCCGACGTGGCAGGGACGGTCTGGAACGCGCTTCTGCGTGACGAATCAACAACAGAATAAGCCCTTGACATTTCTCAAACGGGGCAATAAGCTTGCGGCCATGAACTCAATGGACATCCTCTTTTTTACCTTCGCCCTCCCGGCACGTTGCTCACAACGTCCCGGGCCGCGACAGTGCGCCCCTTGATTCGCTCTTGACGAGCACCCATCAAAAAAGGCCCACTTCGGGCCTTTTTTATTTTCGCAGTTTCGCTTTCCACACCCACACACAGTAGTTGCTTAGGAGCATATATATCATGAAGTCAGCCGACGAAGAACGCGCGCGGGATCACTGAACAAGGGTGGTCGCATGGCTCCCGCGGCGCTTGTCCCCAAAGACAATCCACGACCGCTCGCTATGTTAGAAAGCACCATCATGACTGCTACAGTCCTTCGCGCCAACTCGCGCAACTTCGGTATCATTGCCCACATCGACGCTGGCAAAACCACCCTGTCCGAACGCATTCTCCTGAAAACCAGCGAGATCCACCGCACCGGCGAAGTCCATGAAGGCACCGCCACCATGGACAGCATGGACCTGGAAAAGGAACGCGGCATCACCATCGGCGCGGCCGCCACCCGCTGCGCCTGGAACGGCCACGCCTTCACCCTGATCGACACACCCGGCCACATCGACTTCGCCATCGAAGTCGAACGTTCGCTGCGCGTGCTCGACGGCGCCGTCACGGTGCTGTGCGGCGTCGCCGGCATCCAGCCCCAGACCGAAACCGTCTGGCGCCAGGCGCAGAAACACGGCGTGCCGACCATTGTATTCATCAATAAAATGGACCGCACCGGTGCCGACTTCGGCCGCGTGGTGGCCCAGATCGCGTCGCGCCTCGGCGCCCTGGCCGTGCCTTTGAGCATTCCGGCCGGCGCCGGCGATGCATTCGAAGGCACCATCGACGTACTCGGCAAGCGTTTCCTCGCGTGGGATGCGGCTGGCGTGATGACTTCAAGCGCCCTGCCCGCGCATCTGCACGCGGCGGCCGAGGCGGCCTATGCGCATGCCGCCGCGGTGGCGGCCGATGCCAGCGACGCGCTCACGCTCGCCTTCCTGGCGCACGACACGCTGTCGCCGGCGGATGTGCGCACTGGTTTGCGCGCCATGACGCTGGCGCGCCGCGCGGTGCCGGTACTCTCCGGCTCGGCGTACCGCAATGCCGGCATCGAGCCGCTGCTCGACGCCATCATCGACTGGCTGCCTTCGCCCGACGAACGCGCCGCCCCGGTGGCGCGCCTGGACGGTGCACCGGTGACGGTTGGCACGGGCGATGCCGACCCGCTGGCGGCGCTGGTGTTCAAGGTGGTGCACGACGACCACGGTTCGCTGTCGTACGTGCGGCTGTACGGCGGCACCCTGCGCGAAGGCGATGTGCTGTGGAATGCGTCGCTCGAAACGACGGTGCGCGTGGGCCGGCTGTATGTGATCCATGCGGACCGCCGCACCGGCGTCGCCCAGGCGCAGGCCGGCAGTATTATTGCCATCGCCGGCCTGAAGGATGCGTTGACCGGGCATACCTTGTCGACCAAGGCCGTGCCGCTGGTGCTGGAAACCATTCACGCAGGTGAACCGGTGGTGGCGCTGGCGATCGAACCGGGCAAGGGTGGCGATCGCGGCAAGATGCTCGCCGCGCTCGACCGCTTCCGGCGCGAAGACCCGTCGTTGCGCCTCGAAAGCGATCCGCTCAGCGGCGAGACGGTGCTGTGGGGCATGGGCGAACTGCATCTGGACGTGGTGCTGGAACGTGTGCGCCGTGAAACGGGCGTGGAAGTCACGGTGGGTGCGCCTCAGGTTGCCTATCGCGAAACCATCGCCGGGCCTGCGGTGGAACTGGAAGGCAAAGTGTCGAAGCAAAACGGCGGCAGCGGGCAGTATGCACGCGTCGTTTTGCGGGTGGAACAGTTCGATGGCGTGTTTACCTTCGAGAATGCGATCAAGGGCGGAGTTGTGCCTGCGAACTTCATTCCGGCCATCGAAAAAGGCGTGCGGCAGGCGCTGGCGCAAGGTCCTCTCGGCTACCCGGTCACGGGCGTCAGGGTGACCCTGCTCGATGGCGACTACCATGCTGTCGACAGCAACGACATGGCGTTCACGGTGGCGGCCAAGGAAGGCACCTTGGCCGGGCTGAAACGTGCACATCCGCTGATGCTGGAACCGGTCATGACGGTCAGCGTCGATGCACCGGCCGTGAATGCGGGCGATGTCATCGGCGACCTGCAGCGCCGCGGCGGCAAGGTGCTCGGCATCGAAGAGCAGACCGGCCGCGTTGAAGTGGTTGCCGATGTGCCGCTGGCGAATCTGTTCGGTCACACGACCAGTTTGCGCTCGCTCTCGCAAGGGCGCGCGTTCGCCAGCGCGGTGTATGCAAGGCACGCCCCGCGCATGCAGCAACGCGCCGAGGCAATCGCTGCGTAATTTCGTTGTAAAGTAAGTTCGGGGCCGGGAAGCGATTTCCGGCCCTTTTTTTTTATCGACGGCGGCGGCAGCCGCCACCTGATTACATCAGGCTCTCGTGGCGCCCCGCTGTACCATAACAGGGCGGCGTGACATTGGCGACAATCCGAAACATGGCTGCGCATTCCCTGCAGAGCTACCGCATTGCGCAACTGTCGCTGGCAGTCCTGGCTTCTTCCGCCACCTCGTTCATATAATCAAGGTCTGTGGTTGACCAATGACACGCTTGTGTGACGCCAACCACTTGGCTCCCACTCAGAATCGCTTCATACGCACTCCGCTTCATCCTATTCGGCCATCAACCCTCCGTCGTCGTCGTCCTCCTTCTCTTCTTCTTTTTCCTCTTCGTTTTCTTGTTCCGATTCTTCTACTTCTTCCTCTTCCTCTTCCTCTTCCTCTTCCTCCTCGGAGGACGTCGTCTCGTGTTCAAATTCGCTTTCAGAATTGGCATACTGATATGTTGCTGACTGGACCACCCCGCGCTTCGTCATCCTGTCGACGATGGTATCGAGATCTGATGAATCGTATTCTCCGTCCGAATTCCGGCCTAACTGGCCGGGAAATAATTTCCCTCCGTCTTGATTCTCAGAAAAAATATTCCGCCTGACTCCTTTATCAAGACACGTGGCGCACGGGGCTTTTGGACCGGCTATAATATATTCTTCCGGCGTAAGACCCAATTCCTCGATAACAGGGAAGAAATTAACTTCCGCGTGTTCGGATGAGTCCTCACGTCCCTTCACCTTCTGATTTTCTCCCAGTATGAAGAGGCCAGGATTGCCAATTTCCTGCTCGCTCGGCGGTTGGTCCGGGTCGAACCGGTCGATATTTTTGACCGTCTTTATCAAGTGAACAAAGGCAGCGACCATCCCTCCTTTCCTGCGGGCCAGGCTGCGTTTCGTGCGCTTGAGGTACTGCGCCAGTTTTGACGCCCGCCGATTCAGTGCTTTATCCCGGACCTTCTTTGGAATCAATTTCTGCTTGCCGGCTTTGGTTTTTCCGGGTTTGGCAATACGGTGTTTAGGTAGAAGCTGATCCTGCACGAAGTCCAGGAACGATTGATGCCCAGTAATTGCTGCGTGAATGGCGTCGTTCGTTGTTTCATTATTCGATGCAATGAACAGTGCCCTGAGTTTTGGAATGAACAGTGCTTGAACCTCAACGCCCTCTTTGAACTCTTCCAACAGTACGGTCGTCAGCTGTCTCATCACTTGCTGAACACGTTGCACATCATTCTCAGGCTGGAAGGATCGCCCTTCGAGGCGTGGTTCCACCCCGATCAAAACGTGACCACTCGCCGGAGTCGAGTTATCAACGTTAAAACGCTTTCGGCGCAAATGATTTTTTCTCCGGGTGCCTGGGGGGAGCTGACGGGACGACGAGGCCGCTTCCCCGAGCGCACCGCGTCCGACTTTTGATCTTCCGACAGTTTCATCATCACTCGAATCGCTTGACGTGTCTTTTTTTCGTTTCCTCAGGCCGGGGGTTCGTTTGATTTTTGCATTGCTTGCCTGGAAGCCCAAAACTGCAGAGGCCGGCATGGTGGTGACCGAAGGCGGCAAGGCCGACGCATCCACGAGCTGGTCCGTCGATGATTCTTCCTCATCATCATCGATACTCTCTTCGCTCGATGAATCATCGGACGAGGCTTCGCTCTCGCCCATCTCCGCTTCGAACCCTTCGTCGACGTCAGATTCGTGGGACGTGTCACCAGACGGATCATCCCACTGGTGCATATCGGCATGGTGCATAGTGGCAGCCGGCGGAGTATCGACTCTCCAGCCGGCCAGCGGTTCCGGCTCACCAATCGGGTGGCCGCTGCTGGAGGTGACTTGTATGCGGGGCCCGTCAGCGGTGAGCACGACGTAGCCGACACGGCCACCGTTGCCGGCAGTAGCACCAGCGCGCGGTACCCGCTGGATCACGTTTTCATCCTGGCGGTGCGTGGGCGCGTATCTCGCGTGTACACGGGTTGCGACTGCCGATAGTTGTGCCACCCGCTGCGACCTGCCGCATAGTTCCTGCAACCGGCGCAGCTGCGCCGTCGCCGTACGTCCATCGACAAAATCGTCCACCACCGGTGCGGTCCCGCGCTCCGACACGCGCGCAGTGTCCTGTGCCGGCTGCGGCCCTGCCCTGACGCTATCCATTCCCTACGCCTCCACGGTGCATGTGCAATTCCGATTTAACGCGATTCCCGTGTCAAATTGAAAGCTGGATTTTGTATGTCATTATTTTAAAGTCATATATTTTTCGTCAACTTTGAGCGTCTACAATTTCAGAATAGCCGCAACAGAATCCGCGCACCAATGCTTTATTCCTTGCACGTGGATATTTTGTTGCGTAAAGACAACGAAACGGATGGTGATACGACGACGATTCGAGTGTGAAGTTTTCCGAAGTTACTTTCATCCACAACGCGGCATTCGGCCTTCGGGAAAACCATGTGAAATGGACTGCCCCGAGCTGGATCCGATCGCGATTTTGGGACGCAAGCCAAGCATTTCTGACGCCGCTTGGCCAGGCAGGCGATCAGTTACTGTACGAAGTCGACTCCTTGATGAAAAGTTTCGCAACTGAATTCACATTAAATGTCGGCTGATTATTCAGGACAAATAGCTCACTATGTGCGCCTCGGTCGGCAGCGGCACCTCCCATTTGAACAGCATGCGCTCGATGGCCTTGTTGGGCAGGCTGGTATCGCGCTGCGTATTGCGCTTGAAGATGACCTGCGGCGGCTGCTCAAGGTACACCAGTTCGACCTCGGCATCGTAGGCAAACAGCAGGTCGAGCGTCTTCTTGCGCATCTGCGCGCTCAGGTGCGTGGTGTTCCACACGAATGGCGCTTTTTCACGCAGCATCTCCTTGGCGAAATCGACCGCCCGGTGCGCCACCGCGCCTTCGTTGGCGCCGTGGCGCAGCCCCAGTTCTTCGCGCGCGTCGTCGATCGACACCACTGGCAAGCGCGCCCGGTTGGCCGCCACCCAGTGGTTCTTGCCCGACGCCGGCAAGCCCGACATCACCGTCACGCGTGAACCCGGGTTCTGGTGATGCGTGAAATCGGGCGCGATGCCGGCCCCGCGCATGTACGACAGGCGCGTGTGCGGATCCGCAAACGTCTTGGGCGTACCGTAGCAGCCTTCGTCGCGCGCCATCTCGCGAAACAGCTCGATGTCGACCAGGCAGTCGTCCTTTTTCTCGTACCAGCGCCCTTCCATGTCGGCCTGCGCCATCGCGGAGAGCAGGCGCAGGTCCAGTTCATGCGAGAGCTTGCGGATCAGGAACTCGGCCGACTGGCCGTTCTTGTTCCCCGCCAGCGCGAAGAACGGCAGCTGGTGCACGGTGATGATGCGGCAAATATGCTCGCGCACGGCGAACGGCACACCCGCATGCCAGCACAGGATGCGCGCATCGATCGCGCCGCGCTTCGAGTGGCCCGGCTGCCCGATGCGGCCACTGTCAGGGTCGATCACCGTCGTCGCCGGCTTGGCGATATCGTGCAGCAGCGCGGCGTAGAACAGGATCAAGCGTTCCTCGTCGCTGCCGTCGATGTAGTCCGGCCCGCGCATCAGCGCCTCGATCACCATCCGCGTGTGAATCCACACGTCGCCTTCGGCGTGGTAGTACGGGTCCTGCGGCGTCGATGCCAGCAAGGCCAGTGCGGGAATCGCGTGCAGGAACCAGGCCCAGTCGGGCGCCTGGCCAGGCGCGGGCACGTGCGCCGCCATGGCTTTATAGGTCAGTTTGTCCATCACTTGCCTCCTTCGGTTACCAGGCCCAGGTCTTCCCATGTCGTCGTCAGGCGCGGTGCGTAAATGTCGACCCCGGGTGCCAGCTGATTGGGCACGTAGGGCTGCTGCGAGTGGTGCATCTTCGAGTCCAGGATGGCCTGCACGAAGTCGCTGCGCACCCATTTGTAGCGTGCCGTGACCACGCCGTCCTCCTCGACCTTCATATACAGGCCTTCGGCCAGGTCGGACTTGTCGGCCTGGGCCCAGCATTTGGCCAGGTCCAGCCCTTCGCGTGCGACAGTCGCTTCGAAGTCGTTCTTCCATGCCGGCGTCTTCGCCAGCGAAAAGCGGATCAATGCCAGCAGGTCGGCCAATTTGCGTGGCGCGACACCCGCATACAGCACCGGCACCGCCAGCACCGGCGCGTCATCGAGCAAGGCGGCGCGCGCGGCGGTCGACAGAAAGACCTGTTTTTCGCGGTCGTAGATGTCGAACTCGCAGAACAGGTGCGGCAGATGGTTGTAGAAGACGCTGTGCTTCTTGCCCATCCACTCGCCGTACATGACGTAGCGGTCGCCCAGGCGCTCGATCAGCGCGCTCTCGTGCGCGGCGGCCCAGCGCTTGAAGATGCTGAACTGGCGCTCGCGTCCACCGCCAGCCAGATAGTGGCCGCGGCTTTGCAGCAGCAGTTCGGCGCCTTCGCTGAAGCTCACGCCGGCATTGGCGCCGTCGAGCTTTTCTTCGACGACGATATAGCGGCCAGCCAGTGCGGCATAGGCCGCGCGCGGATCGTTGCGTTTGCCCGGTTTGTCGAAACCGTCGTCGCCTTGCTGCAGCTGCGAGCCTTCCAGGTGACGGGTGGAAGGGTATTTATGTAATTCCAGATTGTGAACGAAGTTCGTCATGATGCGCTCCATGGTGTAGATAGGAGCTGACGACAAAGGGAGAACTACGCCACGACAGCAACGGTCGTGGGAAAGCGGCATGCACAGCCTACCGGGTTGCTAATCCGGGCAGGTCAATCCGATATCGTCAGCAGATAGGTTGGCTGTATACAGGCACGTCAGGTTCTCGATTCAGTAGTGAGGTTTTCTTGCGAAGGCGCAGATACTAACCCGGCCTTGAAGCGGATGTAAAGAAAAATATCGAACGCGAATTGCGCGCCAGCGGCCACCGCCACCGCGGATGATGGCCGCCGCCGCGCATGCTCAATGCTGGTACGCGCCGATGTCGAAACCGGAAAACATATTGCGCGGTCGGCCGTTAAAATCGGTGGGAGCGGCGTGCATCGGGGTGGCGCGCCCGATCGCCGGCGAGCCGGCACTGAGACTGAAGTTGGGCAAGGCGACCTTGATGTCGCCAACGAACAGCGGCGCCGAACTGACCGTGCCGCTGTGCGCCAGCCCATTCTTCAGGCGCCAGTTGTAGCTGCTGTTCTTGTAGACCAGGTTATTGCGGTAGCTGTTGTTGCGCCCCGTGCGCCCCTGCTCCGAGATGCCCATCCTGTTGTCGTACACGATGTTGTTGTACACCGCCGTATGGTCGTTCGGGCCGGACGTATGATAAAAGTCGCCGCCGCCGACGACGATGCCGGTGTTCGAGCCGGTCACGGTGTTGTTGGAGACGACCACATTGCGCGCGTCGTGCCACAAATGAATGCCCGCTTCGGCGACGCGGTACACCACGTTGTTTTTCACGCTGCCCGTGGTGCTGACGTAGATCCCCTGCACAAAACGGCAGCCGGCCGGTCCGATGTCGTGCACCAGGTTGGCGATCACTTGCGCCTGCACGCCGCGATAATACCCGTCCACGCCGATCGCGGCGCCGCCGTTGCTGGTGCAGGCCACGTGCTGCGCGATGTGATGCACATGGTTGTTGCGGATGATGTCGTGCGAGCCGCCGTTGTAGATGCCGGAGCTCCAGCGCGTGCCGCCCCGGTGTTCGCTGCCGTCGACGTCGAAGCCGACGATATCGACGTAGTCGCCGCGGTTGTCCCACGCGGCCTTGCTGGCCGAGCGCTCCGGCGGCACGATCCGGGCACCCCAGCGTTCGGTGGACACATAGGCAATCCGGGCGCCCGGCTGGCCGCTGGCGGTGGTGCGAATGCCGCCGTTGTAGGTGCCCGGCGCGACGAACACGGTGACGCCCGGCGCAACGGCGCGCGCGGCGCGCGCCAGCGTGCGGAAGGGTCGCGTGTCTGTGCCGGCATTGGCGTCGGAGCCGTGCGGCGAGACGTACAGCGCGCGAGCCTGCTTGGCGGCACGCGCCTGGTCTTCGCCGTCCGGCGCGTAGCCGGACATGGCGAACGACTCGGGCGCCACGTCATGCACCGGCGCGGCGTTGGCACTGGTGGCGTCGACCGCGCCGTCGCCGGCCGGATCGGGGCGAACGGGATCGGCCGCCTGCGCAGGTGGCGTGGCGGCCGGCACGCTGGCGGCCGCCGTGGGGGCCGGGGCGGGAGCGCGTTCGCTCTCCCCTCCTCCGCCGCCGCAAGCGCCAAGTAACAAGGAAAAACCGCTGCAGGCAAATAACACGGCTCGATGCTCCAAAGTGATCAAGGCAATCTTACTCATGCGAAGTTCCTCTTCCAAAAGCGTGAAAGCTTGGTTTGAGGCCGATCAAGCGCCAAGGTTCGGATTTTCTTCGAGGTTTTTTTCACCTGTAATCAATGGCAATTTCACCTGATGCGCCGCGCGTTGCTTGCCGTTATGCCTTCGTTTTGGATTATCGCAACATGTTTGGCGCTAAACGGCAGCGCAATATTGCCAAAGAAATATGCGAACCGCTCAGCGAATAGACAGTGCCCGGACAAGTGCGTATGCTTTCAGGAAAGGCGAGCCCGTCCGGGGGACGCCGCGGCATCCGATTTCACCGACAGGAGCGCGTCCCGACTTGAACGTCCACGACACATCAGTCCGTCGCCATACCCGCGCCCTCCGGCGCGCTCTCCGCTCACGTCGCGCGGACCAGCGATGACGCCCACCACCCTCCCACACCGCCTGCACGGGCGCCAATGGCTGGTGCCATTGATCGCCGCCCTCTACCTTCTTATTTGCATAACAGCAGGTTCGACGGCAGCGGCGGCCGCACCCGACCGCTGGGAAAAGCTGGCCACCCCGCTGTTCGAGCATATCGGCCTGGAACAGGGCTTGCCGCACCCGGTTGCGATGGCGCTGGCGCAAGATGGCGACGGCTTCATCTGGATCGGCACCCAGCGCGGCCTGGGCCGCTGGGACGGCTACCGCATGCTCGCCTTCGTGCATAACGCAAGCGACCCGTATTCGATTCCCGCCGATTTCATCCAGGCCCTGCACGTGGACCGGCGCGGGCGCCTGTGGATCGGCACCGCCACCGGCGGGCTGGCCATGTACGACAAGGTCAACGAGCGCTTCATCCGCTTTCCGGCCGGCGCCAATGGCCTGGCCGATGCCGCCATCAATGCCATTGCCAGCGACGGCATGGGCGGCGTGTGGGTCGGCACGCCCTCGGGCCTCGATTACGTCGACCCGGCGCGCATCGCAGTGCGCCACTACCGCCACGAGCCGGGCGTTCCCGGCAGCCTGCCGGACAGCCGCATCCGCGCGCTGCACCTGGACCGCAAGGGCAACCTGTGGATCGGCACCAGCAGCGGCCTGGCGCGGCGCGACGCCGTCAGCGGCCAGTTCACGGCAGTGCCGGTGGGCCCCGGCGGCACCGACGCTCCCTGGCGCGACGCGGTGCTTTCGTTCGGCGAAAACAGCCGCGGGCAGATCGCCTTCGGCACCCTGAAAAGCGGCGTCGGCGTGGTCGACGCCGGCGCCGCGCGCGGCAGGATCATGGAACTGGCGGGGGTCAGCGACCCGCACGCCAACATGGTGCTGGCCATTACCGAGATCGTGCCCGGGCGCTGGTGGGCCAGCACCTACGGCGGCGGCATCATCGACATCGAGGCCGACAGCGCCCGCGCGCGCCGCATCCTGCACCAGGCGGCGGTGCCATCGAGCCTGGCCAACGACCGCACCGCCGCCCTGCTGCGCGACCGCAGTGGCCTGATCTGGATCAGCAATGAACGCAGCGTCGACTTCCATGACCCCAACAACCGCGCGGTGGCCGCCGTCTTCGGCGCCCACGGCATGCCCGAAGCGGCCGTCACCGCGCTGATGACCGACTCCGGCGGGCGCGTCTGGCTGGGCCTGGCCGACCAGGGCGTGGACCTGGTCGACCCTGACGGCACGCGCAGCGCCGCCCTGCGCCCCGACCCGGCGCGCCTGGACAGCGCCCTGCCCAACCGCGTGCTGCTGGCGATGGCCGAGGCCACCCCGCAAGACGCCTGGATCGGCACCCAGCTCGGGCTGTACCGCACCCTCGACCAGGGCCGGCGCGTGGAGCGCATCGCGCTGCCGCAGGCGAACCCCTATCCGCGCATCGGCACCATCGCGCCGCAGGGCGGGCAGCTCTGGCTGGGCACCTTCGAGGGTTTGCTGCGCTACGACCCGGCCGCCAATACGCTTACGTCGTACGTCACCGGCCCGGCGGGCCTGTCCGACAACCGCATCCAGGCGCTGATGACCGATCCGGGCGGCGCGCTCTGGATCGGCACCCGCAACGGCTTGAACCGGCTCGACCCCGTCACCGGCAAGATCGAACAGATCCTCGCCAATCCGAGCAACGAGAGTGCCCTGTCGGACCCGGTGATCAGCGCGCTGGCCATGGATGGACGCGGGCGCTTGTGGGTGGCCACGCACGGCGGCGGCATCAATGTGCTGGAAATGCGCACCCCGCTCGGCGCGCCGGTGTTCCGCCGCCTCGGCCTCGCCGACGGCTTGCCCAGCACCGCGGTGTCGGCCCTGCGCCTGGATCGCAGCGCGCGCATGTGGGCCGCCACCGGCAACGGCATCGCCGTGATCGACAGCGGCAGTCTCAAGGCGCGTCCGCTGGCGCGGGCCGAAGGCCTGGGTTTTCCGACCTACTTTATCGGCGCGGCCGCCGCCACGCCGGAAGACGACCTGCTGTTCGGCGCCACGGGCGGGCTGACGGTGATCCATCCGGAGCGCCTGGCCAACTGGGAATTCCGCCCGCCGCTGGCCATCAGTTCCCTGCGCACCGATGGCCATCCGGTGGCGGGCGCGCAGGTGCTGGCCCAGCGCGACAGCCGCCTGATCCTGCCGCCCGGGATCAAGGGCTTCGAGATCGAAGTGGCGGCGCTCGACTTTTCGGACGCGAAGCGCAACCGCTACGCCTTCCTGCTCGAAGGCTACGACCAGAGCTGGGTCGAGAACGATGCCAACCGGCGCGTGGCGGCCTACAGCAACCTGCCGCCCGGCAGCTACCGCCTGCGCGTGCGCGGCGCCAACCGCGACGGCGTGTGGGCCGACGATGAACTGTCGATCCGGGTGCGCGTGCTGCCGGCCTGGCACCAGACCTGGTGGGCCTACCTGAGCTACGTGCTGGCCGGCGCGGCGGCGGTGTATGGCCTGTACCGCTGGCGTGTCGGCCAGCTGCAGCGCAGCCGCACGGCGCTGCAGGCGCTGGTGTACTCGCGCACCCAGCACCTGGAAAAGCTCAACGCCATCGTCAAGTCGATCAACGAGCAGCTCGACTTCGACGCGCTGCTGCACACCATCCTGCGCGAATCGATGTTCATCAAGGGCATCGACGCCGCCTGGGCGCTGGTGCGCGAAACCGACACCGACACCCTGGCCGTGCGCGCGGTGTGGGACCGGGCCGGCGGCACGCCGGTCGAGGAACGCATGGACCTGATCGAGGCCGAAACGCGCTACGTCAACGCGGGCGAAATGATCACCACCGACATTTACCTGACCCGCGCCGGCGTCATCCCGGGGCAGGCGGGCCACGCGCAGCTGGCGGTGCGCATCTGCATCGAGCACCGCGTCGAAGGCTTCCTGGTGTTCGAGAACCGCGCGCCCCAGGTGCCGCTCGAAGACGGCGACCTGGAACTGCTCAAGGCCCTGAAGGAACCGTTCGTGTCGGCCTTCCAGAAGGCCAATGCGCTGCGCCTGATCGAGCAGGCGCGCGCGCGCGCCGAAGCGGCCACGCGCGCCAAGAGCGAGTTCCTGGCCAATATCAGCCATGAAATCCGCACGCCGATGAACGCCATTCTCGGTTTCGCGGGCCTGGGCACGCATCTGGAGCTGGACGCCAAGCCGCGCGACTACTTCCGCAAGATCGCCCGGGCCGGCAACAACCTGCTCGACATCATCAACGACATCCTCGATTTTTCCAAGATCGAAGCGGGCAAGCTGGAACTCGAAGTGGTGCCGTTCGACCTGCCCGACACGCTCACCAACATCGTCGACCTGTTCGCCTGGCGCGCCGCCGAAAAGGAACTCGAACTGGTGATCTGGGCCGCGCCCGACGTGCCGCAGATCCTGATGGGCGACCCGCTGCGGCTCGGCCAGGTGCTGATCAACCTGGTCGGCAATGCGATCAAATTCACCGCGCACGGCCACATCCAGCTGCGCGTGGAGCGCGCCAAGGACTGGAGCGGCGACGACAACCAGGTGCGCCTGTGCTTTTCGGTCGAGGATTCCGGGGTCGGCATCAGCCCGGAGCAGCAGGAGCGCCTGTTCCAGGCCTTTGCCCAGGCCGACGCCAGCACCACCCGCATCTACGGCGGCACCGGGCTGGGACTGGCGATTTCGCAGCAGCTGGTGCGCAAGATGGGCAGCGAGATTGGCGTCGACAGCGAACTTGGCGCCGGCAGCCGTTTCCATTTCACGCTGACCCTGAACGTGGCGCCGGCGCAGGGCACGGCGCGCCTGCAGGCCGGCGCCGGTGCGCGCGGCAAGAAGGTGCTGGTGGTGGACGACAGCGCGCCCACGCGCGAGATGCTGGAACTGCAGCTGCGCAGCTTTGGCTTTGATGCCAGCGCGGTCGGCTCGGGCGCCGCCGCCCTGTTCGCGCTGCAGCTCGAACCCTACGATCTGGTGCTGATGGACTGGAACATGCCCGACATGGACGGCCTGGAAACGGCGCGCCGCATCAAGGACGACCCGACCCTGGCATCGATCCCGTCGATCATCATGGTCACCGCTTTCGCGCGCGACCATATCAAGGCGGCGGCCGAGGAAGCCGGCATCGGCGCCTTCCTGGTCAAGCCGGTCACCGCCTCGCAACTGCTCGACAGCGTGCTGGCGACCATGGGCTTCGACGCCGCCGTGCCCGGACGCGACGCGGCGCCCTTCCCGTCCCAGGCGGCCGAACACATTCGCGGCGCGCGGGTGCTGGTGGTGGACGACAATCTGGTCAACCAGCAGGTGGCCAGCGAAATCCTGCGCCGCGCCGGCGTACATGTGGACCTGGCCGGCAACGGCGTCGATGCGGTGCGCCTGGTCGACCAGACCGACTACGACGCGGTGCTGATGGATATCCAGATGCCGGAAATGGACGGCTACCAGGCCAGCGCGCGCATCCGCGCCAACCCGCGCCACGCCGAGCTGCCGATCATCGCCATGACCGCGCACGCGGTGGCCGGCTACCGCGACAGCTGCCTGGCGATGGGCATGAACGATTACCTGTCCAAGCCGATCGAACCGGCCATCCTGTACACCGTGCTGGCCGGGTGGATCCATGCCGATCCGACCCGGGTGCCGGCCGAGAGCACGCCGCAGCCCGAGGTGGGCGGCGTGCCCGACCACCTGCCCGGCATCGACGTGCAAGCCGCGCTGGAGCGCCTGGGCCACAACGGTCCGCTGCTCACGCGCCTGCTGACCATGTTCGCCAAGGATTTTGCAGGCACCCACGAGGCCATCGCGCAGGCCGTCGACGGTGGCGATTTGGACAACGCGGCACTGCTGGTGCACAAGGTCAAGGGTGCGGCCGGCAACCTCTCGGCGCAGCAGTTGTACAGGGCTGCGGGCGAGCTGGAAGAGCGCCTGATGGCAAAGGATGGCAAGACCGCAATGGAAATATTGCCTGGTTTCCTACGCTTGTTCGACGAGGTGATGGACGGAGCCAACAGTCGGGAGAAAAACACCTAGCTATGATTTGTAAACCTTGATACTGGTCAATAAGTGTCCTACTATGGATAAGTGCTTTACCTACGTGACTCGTCATTTTCCTACACGAAAGGCCCTTACCATGACAACCCACCTGCATAGCGACCTGGACTCCCTGCTCCATAAATTGTCCAGTGATGACGTATTTCGCGCGCGCCTGCTGGGCGACCCGGTGGCGGCCCTCGGCAGCCTCGGCATTGCGCTCGACGCCGGCCAGATTCCGTCCGAGCGCTGCCTGCCGGCCAAGGATGCGATCGCCCTTGACCGGATGGCCTTCATGTCGAAGCTGGACAGTGCTGCTGGGGCGATTCCGTTCTTCTTGTCCGGCACCGCCTGATCCGGGGTCTTCACACCTCTTTTTATTCTTCTAAACGTAACTCCAGCGTGGTCTGCCCCGCGGCTGCGACACCGCAGCCGCATACAGCGACCACCGCGTCAGACAGGGGATCGAGCCCGAACGCGCGCTCGATCACCATCTCATTGATGGCCGCCGTCACGAAGCCCGGCATGCCCGCTTCAGTGGCCAGTAAATAAAACGTTTGCGACAGGTGACCGGCGTCGAGCATCAGGGCGCGGTACGCCTTGGCGTGATTGCGGTACTTCCAGAAATTGCGCGCCACCCGTGCCGCCATCACCACCATGACCGGGGCATCGACGAACCAGTGCTGGTCGGCGACGAACTGGCGAGCCAGCTCGCTGGCGGCGGCCGCATCGAGCATCGTCAGCGGTTCGAGCACGTGGTGGACCGCATGATAGTGGTACAGCCCGGGCGCCACGCCCGGCACGCGCTGCACCAGCACGTAGGCTTCGGTCGGATGCAGGCCGCCGGCGGAGGGACTGGTTTTTTTGAAGACCAGCGCTTCCTGCGCCACCATGCGCTCGGCCTGGGCGCCGAAGGTACGCTGCAGCACGCGCGCCAGCACGTCCAGCGGCAGCACGGCGTCGGGATCGTAATTGCGGCCGGTGTAGCGCTGCATCAACTGGGCGTCGAGCGGGCCGCTGGCGGGCGGGGGAAGCTTGATCGCCGCCTCCGGATCGCCACGGCCGATGGCAGGCGGCGGCGGCGCGCCGTAGGACTGCACCAGTTCCTCGAAGCTGGGAAAGTGCATGCCCTTGTCGACCTGCATGCCGTCCCAGCGGCTGAACATGTGGGCGGCGGCTGAGAGCGGGCGCCAGTGCTGGTCGCGCAGCAAGGCGTCGCGTTCGCGGGCCGGGTTGTCGCTTGCGCCGTCGTCAAGCAGGAGGCCGAGCGCGAGCAGGCTGTCGACCATGGCGGCGCCGAGCTGGCGCTCGGCGTCCAGGCGTTCGGTCCAGGCGGTCTGGCCGACGGCGCCCAGGGCGGCCACCTGGGCGGCGTCGATGGTCGTTTCGCGGTCCAGGTGCGGTGCCAGCGCCACCCAGCGCAGCGAGGCGCTGAGCGCCCCGGCACCGGAAAACAAAGCGGCCCAATCGATGCCCAGGTCTTCGCGCGGTTCGATGAACAGCACTGCGCAACGCCGTATCTTCATAAGGTCCGCCCTTTCGAGGCCAGGCGCTGCCCGGCTGGATGAGTGCTGGTATGAAGCAATATCATAGCCTGTGCAGACCTTGCACGCATCTGATTTACGGGCAATTCAGGGTATGTCGGTTCCTGATCGTTTAGCACCTTGATCGTCCATCCCGGGCAGTGAGCACAGCGGTGATGGAGCGCACGGAAGCAGAATAGTGGATTGAACAAACGTGTGTAACAGTTGCTAGCACAATGCTTGCCGTGGTCGTTTTAACCCTGAGGTACCATGAGCCCGACAAATCAGGGGAAACGCTATGAATCATCTCGCAAAAATGTTGGTCCCACTGTCATTTCTGACCCTTTCCAGCGCCGTCTCGGCGGACGACTGGAAGGACGAAAGCGGCAAAGGAAAACGTCGGCATCACGAGCGCCGTGAGTTCAAGGAAGAATTTTGGGACGGCGACTGCAAGGTGGAGCGCAAGATGAAGAAGAATGGCGACTACAAGGAAAAACGTAAGTGCAAACCCGCACGGCACTCATCGCATCGGGATGAGCGGACGGTGGCACCAGTGCGGGTAGAACGCGTGTTCTACCCTGCCGAGAGCATGCCGGTGCCTGTCCGATCGTCTGACCGCCGTCAGCCAGCCATTTCGGTCGACGTGACGAATCGTCCCTGACGGGCTTCGCGGTGTGCACGCCGCAGAGCTTTTCGCCTGTGCCGCAACCCCGGTGCGAATGGATCAGATCGCAATTCATACATCAAAGCCATGCAGCGGCGCCGGAGAGCGCCTTTCCCCCGGTAGGTAATGCTCGAGCTGCCGCTTGCGTATTTTGTAGGTTTCCCTCATCAGGAAACGCTTACCAAAGACTGATTCCGCGCGCCTTTCTGCCGCGACATCGAATGCCAGCAGGTTATTGCTGAGGAACGGCCGAAGCCTACCGGTGAAAAAGGGAGGCCGGCGACGAATGGGTACCTGATCCCCCGCTCATGAATCCTCTTTTTCGGCACGCCCCCCGCTGTTTCCTCATGCCTCTGCAACTACGGCTTTTGACAATGGAACTTACTCAATTTACACACCCAGGGAAGCCAGCCACTTATGAAAAGGACGCGTCTTTCATCATGAGTCAAGCTCAAGTCATCGGTGCCAAGAACCCTAACTAATTGAATGCGAACCCCCTCCCGCACGTTTCTACCAGAACGACGAAAGATTGCCGAATCAAGCGACCCAACGACCTCATCCACTCTGCCAAATTTAAACCCATAAGCCGTATAAAAATTTACAGCCCCCACCAAAATGAAAACAATGGCAATAGTCAAGCAAAGTGGCAAACTCGAAGAATAATGTTGACTAGTTTTCGTTAACGATAGAGCTATAGATGCAGCATAAAACGACATCGCCAGACTTCCTAGCCCCATCAGAAAATATACGAATGAACGCGTTGTATCGGTCATCATCTGCATCCACACTCTGTTTTGCGCATTTGTTCAGGCTGCCCGCCCTGTGATTACCCCATACTCCACGCGTCTAGATACCAGCCTCTCTTAACTAACTTGTTTTATCATTTGACTGGCTTGTTTGGGTTTCGGATTTGAATGTGCAGATTTCTGTTGTCAGCAAAAAAACAGCACTTTCTCATGCCGGTCCGTTAGCATCGCTACTATGCTTCTTTGTTGCCTTTGGCCCGCCGCTCTGCCCACCTCATCAACAACAGTCCAGCACCACCAGTTATGGTGCCAGCGCCAAAGCAAATACCAATAACCACAGGGGCCCATGATGAGTATTGGTCGTCCTTTGCACCTAACCAAACAGGCATCCAGTAGATAGCATATGAGACGCAGAATGACACCGCCACGACGATCAACATTTTAGTTGCTGGACCTTTCAGATAGCGACATAGAAATGCAGTTGCCGATGAGAAAAATATTGTCAAGATTATCGATATATACATTATTTCCTCCATATAAACTGCATCATCACAGGCTCATTTCTATTTTTTATATTCGCACGCCATTGGGCAGGAGGCGGCGTTATCACCAGGAGGACGAATGCCGTCTCTTTGCATTGCGCGCACAACAACAGCCGACATCATTTCACTTGTCATTGATGCCGAAACCGCTAAATTTCCATCGCAAGATTGAAAGCACGCAGACCTTTTCGAAGCATCGCAAGGGTTGTCCTTTCGACATTGATAGTAGCAGATATCATGTGTTTTACACGCTGTGTCTAATGGAGTGGTGGTGGATTTGTACAGAGCATTATTCGCAGGGGAGTACTGTTCTTTTCTCCCACCAGTCCAGTCAGGACCACACCAATTCCCATGCACCTTTGCAAGCCCTAAGGGATCTATTGAACCAAGCGGATCACTATCTACATATGGGCACCTCGAAAAACCCTCGTGAATCTGGCATGATATCGGTGCCTCGACTCTGACGTAATTTTTCATGATCAAGACCAGTCTGTTTGCTGACCAAGAGCGCGAAGCCAAGCTGAACAAGCTCGGCGATGCACTGGTGGTGATGGAGCGGCATGTCGACTTCGCCGCCCTGGCTGCCGAGGTCGACCTTGCGGCACCACGCCCTAGCCGCGAGCGCGGCGGCCGTCCGCCTTTCCCCACCGAATTGATGGTGCGCGTACTGTTGATCCAACAGCTGTTCAACTTGAGCGATGAGCAGATGGAATTCCAGCTGCTCGATCGCTTGAGCTTCCAGCGCTTTGCCGGCTTGCGCGCGAGTAGTCAGGTCCCGGATCGGACGACGATCTGGACTTTCAAGGAGCGCTTGATCCAGGCCGGCGCCAGCGAGAGCGTATTCGATGCGGTCAATCGCCAACTGTCCCAGCACGGCTACATTGCGCGCGGCGGGCAGATGATCGACGCGAGCATTGTGCAGGCGCCGAAACAGTCGCTGAACAAGGAAGAGAAAACCCTGGTCATGCAAGGCGCGATACCGGCCGGCTGGAAGCCGGCCAAGCGGCGTCAGAAGGATACGCAAGCGCGCTGGACGAAGAAACACGGCAAGTCCTACTTCGGCTATAAGGTCTCGGTCAACGCCGACAAACGCTACAAGCTGGTGCGCAAGATCAAGGTCAGCACGGCCAGCGAACATGACACCACGCATTTCGAGGAGGTGCTCGATCCCTCCAACACGAATCGCAACATCCTGGCCGACAAGGGGTACGTCGACGGCGAGCGCGAAGCGCGGTTGAACAAGCAGGGCTGGCGCATGCACATCCAGCGCAAAGGTAGCAAGGACAAGCCGATTTCCGATGCCCAGCAGCGCCGCAACCATCGCATCGCCAAGACACGCGCACGCGTCGAACACGTGTTCGCGGGCATGGCCCAGATGGGCGGCAAGGCGTTGCGCTCCATTGGCCTGGCGCGCGCCACGCTGCACCTGAACTGGAAGGTCGCTGCCTACAACTTGCAGCGCCTCGTCTACTTGAAGGAGGCAGGTATCGAGGCGTTCTAACGCCCGAGGTCCGTTCGGGCCGCCGAATTTGAGCAACGTAGCCTGAAAAACAGGTCGGGAAACAACGTCGCTCGCGCAATGCGGGCCACATTCAAACGCCCCGTTCGCAGGCAACCGCGAAATCACGGGTTATTCGAGGTGCCCATATGCATACGTATTGATTCCGCCGATCAACCCGATCGGATCGCTTTCAATGTACCTCCCCGTTTGGGGATCGTAGTGTCGATAGTAGTTGTAATAGAGGCCAGTCTCGCGATCATAATACTGCCCCGGAAAACGCAGATTGTAAGTAAATTTACTTTGAGAATTTGGGTTTTCATCAGGCGCATCGTCCCCGAACGGATTTGAGCTATCCCAGCGCCACACCATCTGGTTGGTGCTGGCGCGCGTGATTACTCGCGGTGTTCCTAGATGGTCTGCATAGATATAGTATGCATTCTCGCCAGTGACCGCCGGGCGCGGTTTGATTACAACGATCGGTATATTTTCAAGATATATCGTTTCCTGCATCGGCGTGCCAGCGCTGTCGTACTCCCCAAGAATGCGGCCAGACTCGTCGTACACCAAGTAACTCGTTGCCCCTGTTGAATCCGCCTTTGTAGTCCGTTGTCCAAGTCCGTTGTAGCGATATTGAGCTGCAGCACCGCCGCCTGACGCGCTGCTGAGACGCCCGTTGTTGCCGTAGGTGTAGCGTATCGTATCGTCGCTGATGAGGTTGCCCGTGGCGTCGTACGTATTGCGTTTTGCCGGCAACGGCCCGGAAGTGGCAGTCAATCGATTGCTGCCGGGATCTATCGTGTTGAGGTAGCTATTGGCTCCCAGAATAACTTTGGTCCGGTTACCGTTCGCGTCGTACTCGAAGCGTTGGCTGGCGATGGCGCTGGTGAAGCTGATCAGGCGATCACGTCCATCATAGCTGTAACGTTGATCCAATCTCCCTGACGCGGCGCTACCGACATGCGTGCTGGCCACGATCCGCCCGGCGAGATCGTAGCTGAGCGTGCGCATCGATCCGCCGACTTTGAGGTGGCCAAGCGGATAGCTGACAAGACGATTTTCAAGATCGAACTGGCGCTCGTATTTGTTAGGACTGCCCACGCTGTGATTGCCCCATAACCACGAGCGCGCTGAGCCGAACGCCTGGTACGCCACGTCGCTCAGAATCGTCGTGGGCGCGGCGCCGGGGCGCATCAAACTCAGCGCGGACGGTCTGCCATTGCTGTCGTAAGTGATGTCGATGCGATTGCCGCTGGGGTAGGTCATCGAGGTGACGTGTCCAACGGCACGCCCTTCACTGCCATAGGTGTAAGCAGTCACGAAGCGCCTGGACGCCCGGCCGCTCGTCTGCTCCTTCCTCACGAGCCTCCCCATGCCATCGTAGGCATACACCGTTTTCCCAGCCTCATCCGTCATCGCCGTCACCCGGCCCGCTGCGGAACTTCCGGCCACCCCATATTCGAACGTGCTAGTACCGATGCCGGTCACGCGGCCCGCCGCGTCGTAACGATAGGCGGTCTTGCGTCCAGCCGCGTCGACACGCGATATCAGCTTACCCGCGCCATCGAACTGCATGGCCGTAGTGCCGGTATCCGGGCTGGTAAGCGCCGTTTGCTGTCCCAGTCCGTTAACAACGTAGCGCGTCCACAAGCGGCGCGGGTCGAGCACGGATGCAAGCTGATCCTGCGGCGTGTACCTGTAGTCGATCATCGCCGGTTTGCCCCTGGCATCGGCCGCAGGCAATGTCTGTCGTATCAGACGGTTGAAGGTGTCGTAAGTTCCCTTGCTGACGCGTGCCAGTTGATCGATGCTCGACGTCAGGTTGCCGGCCGCGTCGTATTCGAAACGCGTGCCTGGATCATTCGCGCTTTGCTGTTCCCGCTGCAGGCGATTTAGCGCATCGATGGCGCGTGTGGTCTGCGCCACCAATTTGCCGCTCGGGTCTTTCACCTCCTGGCGCACGACGTTGCCCATGGCATCGAGCGTGAATTCAATGCTGTTGCCGGCGCGGTCGCGCAAGCCGATCAGGCGGTGCGCATCGTCGTAGGTGTAGCTCAGCGTCGAGCCGTCGGGCGCAGTCATACGGATCAGCTGGCCCGCGACGTCATATTCGTATTGCGTGGTTTCGGCTTGCCCACTCGCTGCGCGGACGGTGCTGGACATCAAGCGCTGGCGTGGCCCGTATTCAAATCCGACCATCTGGCCGTTGGGACGCTGGATTTTGGTCGGCAAGCCATCTTCGCTGTATTCGAGGTAATTGATCACCTCACCAACGCTGTTGCGCACGCTCGCCAGGTCGCCCGGGTGGTGGCTTGCGCTGGTGTCGTGGTAGTAGACCATGCTCGACGATTCGGCCTTGCCATTGGCATCGACCGGGCCGCTGCTCGTCAGCATCTGCCCGGTGCGGTTGTAGGTGTAGCGCCATTCCTGGACAGGGCCGGTTCGGGCCGCCGTGAAACCGAGCCCGCCATTGCTGTCGCTGGTCGCCTCGACGCTCCTGCGGCATACGACGGCGATCGGCTTCCCATTGGGCAGCACGGCGCCGCCAGCGCATTCCACGACCTTGCCAGCGGCATCGCGCTGGCCGTTGTAGATGGTCGTTTCCGTGCGCTCAGGCGAGGCGGTAGTGGTGGCCAGGGGCCAGTCCGGATGCCAGCGCGTACTCGTCTTGCGCACAGTAGCTGGAATCGCGCTGTCGATGCTCGCGGGGCAGGCATCATCCTTGCCCAGCCCGGTCACGCGTGCCAGCTCGGTTCCACGGACGGGGTCGCTGATAAAGCAGGTCTTGTTGCCATTGAAGTCGGTACGGCTCGTCACGTCGCCTGTGGCGCTGTAGGTGGTGGCCTTGGCACTCGCAGCGCAGCCAGCGCCGGCGGGCTGGCTTTCGGCGGTAATTCGGCTCTTGCCGAGGTCGTACCGAATGCCGATGCTACGGCTGCTGCCGAGCGGATCGGTCACGATCCGGCTGGTCCGGCTGGGATAAGAAAATGTGTAGCGCTGCGCACTGCCGGCGTGCTCCGACAGCACGGCCTGGCCGTCGCCGTTGTACGCATACGTGGCAAAGCGCTTGCCATGTTCATCGGTGATTCCGGTGAGCAGGAAGCGATCGTTGGGGTCTTCGTAGTGGTACGCGCGCGATGAAATCTCGGCACCGGCGCGGTCGAGGAAGCGCACTCCAACCAGGCGGTCCATGCCTTTGATGGATCCGTAACCGGGATTGGCGGCCGGCTCATATTCGTAGCGCACGCTGCCGGTGGCATTGGTGATAGACGCGATGAGGCCGCCTTCCCATGTCATCATCAGCGTTCGACCGCTGTCGTCGACAACCGTGCTGAGCTGGTTGTTGGCGTCGTAGGTGTAATGCGTCGTCATGCCGGTGCGCGCATGAACGCTACTGAGCCTGAAATTGTTACCATCACGGAGAAAACGTTCGACCGTGCCGTCCGGCGTTGTCAAAAGGAAGACAGTTTCATCGGGGCCTTGCACTTCCAGGGTCGTGCCTCTGTCGTGGGTTGACTTGTACGGGCCATTGCCCTGCCGCCAGAATTCGAAAAAGGTGCCGTCGCTGAGTGCGCCAATGATTCTCGGCCTGATATCGCCAAGCACTGAACGCGGGGCTACAAAAGCGCGTTCGAAGGAAAACGACCAGCCCATGCCCGCTGATTGCCCGAGTCCGTTTTCGCGCACGCTGCGATAGGTACGGCGGACGCGCAGCAAGTCGTTGCCGCCGCCGCCCAGATCGATTTCATGCTGGATTTTGGCGCCGCTGACAAACTGAACCGGGTTTCCTGCCGCCTCTCCGCATTTCAAGGGCGCAGGAGGTTCCGGCCTTTCTTTGCGACAAACGCCCTGCGCATACGCACGATATCCCGGCTTGCAGTGCAGGACGGCATCCCCGAGCCAGGAAACGGGCCCGGTTTTGGGTAGCCATCTATAGGCGCATTCAAACGCATCCCGGCGCGCTGGCCAAGGCCGCATCGCGACAAGCGGCTCGCGCGCGTGGTGCCACGCCCCTTTCTGACAGGCAGTAACCGGGTCGGGCGCATAATGCTCTGGACTAAGCACTCCGCTGTAATACCACCAGCCAAGCGTCCCCTCTGGCAGGGCATTCTCTGCGCGAGCACTGCCGTGCGCCAAGATGAACAGTATCAGTGCAAAACGTATGAGATGACTAGGTGACGGAAACGGGTTTGCGTTGGGCATGGTTTTCCTGTTCTCTACCGGAGAATACTGGCGAAAATTTCCGCTTGGAAATTCAAGGCTAGCAGCCTTCGAACATCAAACATTGCGACGCAACAATATTCTTCACGGACGGGTTCTTGACCTAGGCGGGTTAGTCACATACTGGCAATCATGGTCCGTCATCAGCTTGTCATTTCCACCACCTAGAATTCCGCGTTTGATACAGGGAGACTCAGCAATGGCAATGAAACGAAATCTGGCAGTCATGTGCGCGACCACCATGGCACTGGCCGCGTGCGGTGGCGACGATCCGGTCGTCCTCAACACCCTCGACGGCAAGGCACCGCTGGTGGTAGCGCACCGCGGCGCCAGCGGCTACCTGCCGGAGGAAACCGTGGAAGGCTACGCCATGGCCATCGAGCAAGGCGCCGATGCCATCGAACCTGACGTGGTGTCGACCAAGGACGGCGTCCTGATCGCCCGCCACGATCCCAACCTGGTCTACAGCACCGACGTCGCCTCGCACCCGGAGTTTGCCAGCCGCAAGCGCAAGATGAACGTCGATGGCCTGGTCGAGGAAGGCTGGTTCGCCGGCGACTTCACCCTGGCCGAGATCAAGACCCTGGGCGGCATCTCCACCGACGCCGAGCGCCCGCAGCAATTCAATGGCCGCTACAAGATCGCGACGATCCAGGAAATCGTCGACATGATCAAGAAAAGCGGCCGCAACATCATCATGTATCCGGAAACCAAGAACCCGACCTTCCACCGCCAGACCGGCTTGCCGCTGGAAGACAAGCTGCTGGCCCTGCTCAGCGCCGCCGGCTGGAACACCAGCACCGCGCCGGTATTCGTGCAATCGTTCGAGCCAGGCAGCCTGAAGTACATGCGCGGCAAGGGCTCGACCGTGCGCATGGTGCAATTGATCGACGCCGACGACGTCGACCTGAAAACCGGCGCCCTCACCTACGCCGCCCCCTACGACCGTCCCTACGACTGGGCGGCGGCGGGCGACAAGCGCCTGTTCAGCGCCATGGTCACGCCGGCCGGCCTGGCCGAGATCAAGACCTACGCCGACGCCATCGGCCCATGGAAGCGCTATATCGTCAGTACCAAAGGCACCACCGGCGCCGACGGCAAGCTGGTCGACGCCAATAACGACGGCAAGCTCAACGAAGCCGATACCACCACCACCGCCCCGACCACCCTGGTGGCCGACGCCCACAAAGCCGGCCTGCTGGTCCATCCCTACACCTTCCGTAACGAAAAACGCCGCCTGCCGCTCGACTACAAGGGCGATCCCAAGCTCGAATACAAGCAGTTCTACGCGCTTGGCGTCGATGGCGTGTTCTCGGACTTCGCCGATACTGCCCTGGCCGCGCGCGCCGATTATTTCCGGGAGATCGGCTACTAGACCCTGACGCCGCCGCTATGGTCTAATGCGCACCGGGAGCGAGCGGCACGTCCGCCGCATCGTCCCGTGCCCTTCAAGGACCCGATGCCCTCTTTTCGATACCTGTTGTCGCCGCTCGCGGCGTGCGTGCTGCTCAGCGGCTGCCTGATGAATAGCACTCGCGCCCTGCCGACCGGGGGGGCGCCCAACTTCTGGCGCGCCGTCGTGGTCTACGGCATCGGCGTGGAGGGTAACCGGGAGGCCCAGGGGCTGTCCGTTCATCTCGAGCAATACAGCCTGGCGGACCAGGCCATCACCGGCGGCTGCCTGTTTTATAACCGGACCGAGGCAAGTATTCTATCGGCGCCGGGGCAGGTGCAGTATGTGGCGTTCGACGTTCCGGCCGGCAGCTACGCCTACGGCCGGATCAATGACGCCCCGCCCGGGAAGGCGACGGCCTTCATCGCTCCGGCGGGACACACCGTCTATCTCGGCGACTTCATTTACAACCGCGAGAAGCGCATGGAACTGCGGCGCGACCTCAAGACGTTCGAACAGGCTCGCAAACAGGCCCTGCCGGACCTCAAGGACGAGATAACGCTTGCCGAGACCCAGACTGTCGCACAGCCAAGACCATTTTTATGCGCTCCCTGAGCCCATAAAAATAGTAGCTTCTTGATAACACTCCGGCGCCGTTAATGATGCTTGAACGAAGCAGCGGTGCCGGACCGCTCCCGCGCCTTTGCGCAACGCGAAAAAGCGTCGCATCCTGTCGTCGATACCAGCCCGTCCCATCCCGCGATCCCAACCCGATTGTTGCGCTGACGCTACCTTTTTTATAACTTTTCCGGCAACAGTTATCTCACCGGATGCAGCTTCGATTAAGATGGTCAGATTTTTACTGTCTGGAAACTTAAATGATCGTCGGCAAACGAAGCTTCCGCCTTAGCGCAATCGCCATGGCATTGGTGGTCTGGCTTCCCTCCGGCGGCGCCAGCGCGGCTGCCCCGGCGCCCGTGGCCCCTGTTGCAGCCGTCGCCCAGCCGGCGTTGACGGGCATGGCGGCCGAACTGCGCACGCTGGCGATCACTGCGGCGGCGGTGACCACGCGCACCCCGCGCCCCTATGACGAACGCGACTGGCTGGCCCGCTTTTACGTGGCGCGCGCCTATGCGCCAGCGTGGCAGGACCGCGGCTATAAACAGGCCGGCGCCGCCATCGCCCTGCTGCAAAATGCATCGCTGCATGGTCTCTCGCCTGCCGAATACAACGCCGACGGGCTGGCGCGCCAGCTGGCCGATCCGGCCTCGCGCACCAGCGCCCGTTTCGACGCCGCCATGACGCAAGCCATGCTGCACTATCTGGCCGACCTGCGCGTCGGGCGCGTGCGTTCCGAGTACCACACCACCCTGCCCGACCCGCGCCTGACCAAGACCGACCCGGTCGACCAGCTGCGCTTGGCATTGCTGAGCCAGCGCCTGGATCAGGCCGTGGCCGCCTCCGAGCCGCGCATCCCTCTCTACCGGCGCGTGATGGCAACCCTGGCGACCTATCGCAAACTGGCCGAGCAGCCATTCACGGCGCTGCCGCCGCTGCCGGAAGGCGTCAAAAAGCTCGATCCGGGCGCGCCATACCCGGGCGCGGCCATCCTGCGAGCGCGCCTGATCCAGCTGGGCGACCTGAGCGCCACCGCCCCGGCCGAGCCGCCCGCCAGCGCCGGCATCTACACAGCCGCCCTGGCCGAAGGCGTCAAGCATTTCCAGTCGCGCCATGCGCTCAATGACGATGGCGTGATCGGGGCCGGCACGCTGTCGGCGCTGAACGTGCCGCTGGCGCGCCGCGTGCGCCAGCTCGAACTGGGCCTGGAGCGCCTGCGCTGGCTGCCCGATTTTCCTGACGGCCGCCTGATCGCCGTCAACCTGCCCTCGTTCCGCCTGTGGGCGCTGGAACTGGGCCCCGGCGCCAAGAACCCGCTGATCGAAATGCGCGTGATCGTCGGCGCGGCCCTCAAGACGCCGACGCCGCTGTTCGTCGGCTCGATGCGGTACGTGGAATTCAATCCGTACTGGAACGTGCCGCGCAGTATAGAAAAAGGCGAGATCATTCCCAAGCTGGCGCGCGATCATGGCTACCTGAGCAAGAATGAGATGGAACTGGTGCCGCTCGGCGGTGGCGCCCCGGTGTCGGTGGTCGATGCGGAGACGCTGGACGGCCTGCGCGCCGGCCAGTACCGGGTGCGCCAGCGCCCCGGTCCGCGCAATGCGCTGGGGGCGGTGAAGTTTGCGATGCCGAACACGGACAATATCTATCTGCACTCGACCTCGGCGCAGAGTTTGTTCAAGCGCGGCCGGCGCGACCTGAGCCACGGTTGCATCCGGGTCGAAAACCCGATCGGCCTGGCCAAGTTCGTGTTCGGCGACCAGCCGCAAATGACCCCGGAGACCATCGAAACGCTGATGAAACCGGCGCCGATGAAAACCGTCAGCCTGAAAAAGCCGATTCCGGTCGTGCTGTTCTACTCCACGGCCGTGACCGACCGCGAAGGGCTGGCCCTGTTTCCGGAAGACGTCTACAAACGCGATCCGGCGCTGGAAAAAGCGTTAAAAGTGCGTAGCGATGCTATTGCGCAGGCGCACTGACAACACGCTTGAGGCGCTGCCCGTGGATGCCCCACAGGCAGTCGTCGCCATCGACGCGGCCGGTTAACACCCAGCCGGTGCCGATTTTCTGCACGCCTACCTCGCCGCCAATCTCGGCGGCGAGTTTTTCGGCCCACATGCTGGCCGAACCTTTTCCCTTGAACAGTTCATTTCCTTCAAAAATTACCGTGGCATCGAACACGGGCATGGCAAATACGGTCGTCATTTTTTCTTGATCACTTCAATTGGTGGAACGGACGCACATCCTACCATTTCGCCTCAGCCCTCGCGACCATCGATGCGGGCACGCCACAGATACGGCGTGTAGACCAGCAAAAACAGCACGAACGACAGGCTCCAGCACACACCCGACGCCAGCAGCGCGCCATTGCGCCACGCAGCGGGAACGAACTGCGCCAGCAAGCGCAGCACGGCGCCGGCCTGGATCAGGAAATACATGACCGGCTCGTAGCGCCCCGCCTTGAGCACCCTGCCCGTGTGGCCAAGCGTGGTGCGGGTCATCATGCCGATAATCAGCCCGGCCATCGACCCGACCGCCAGCGCGTGAAAACCTGCGCTGGCCGTACCGATGCCCAGCGCGGCCAGCGACAGCAAGCCGAATCCCAACGCGATCCAGGCGTAACCCAGGTGCAAAATCCACAGCAGCGGCACATGCAGCGTACGCTGCGGCTGCCAGCCCGCCAGGCGCAGCAGCATGGCGCAGGCGGCCGACATCATCAGCGCGGCCGTGAGCGCACCGGGCAGCGCCAACACCCAGGCGATGCTGGCGCCGGCCGTCAGGCCCAGTGCGATGCGGTCGTAACGCGGGCGCACCACGGGCTTGCTGCCGGGCGCCCCATTGGTGGTGAACATGGGAATGACGCGCCCGCCAATCACCGCTTCGATGATGACGATCACCAGGATTGCCGCATGCACCGGCGTGAGCGGCGACAGTGCGATCCAGGCCAGCGTGGCGGCATGAAACAGCGCATTGGCCACGGTTAGCAAACCGAGCAAAGCGACCAGGAACAGGTTGCGCTTGTTGCCCGACTGTTTCAGCACGCGGTACAGGGGCCAGGCGGCCAGCGGCAGGAACAGCAGGTCGACCACGGCGGCGGCCAGCGGCGGCGCGCACAGCATGGCGCCACGGCCGGCCAGCCACACGCCTGCGAGGGCCGCGAGGTGGGCGCCGTGCGGGGTCGGCAGACTGGTCCAGTTGCGCCCGGCCGTGAACAGGAAACCGATGATGACGGCAATCGCCATGCCGTACACCATTTCGTGCGCATGCCAGCCCAGGCCGCCGTGCGGCCACGTGAGCCAGCCGAGATATTGCGCCAGCCACAAGGGCACCGCCAGCGCCGCGAACGCCGCCGTCAGGATGTAGAAAGGCCGAAAGCCGAGCGCCCACACCGGGTGTTGCGCGCTCCATGGCGCATGGTGGACCGGCGCGGCCGGTTCGTCGATTGTCAGCAGACTCATGTCATCACCCGTTAAAGATACATTCCATATACTACTTTAAGGCGCCGGCCCGGGCAACGACTATCGCGCGCGTTTTGACGGGAGATCGCGTTCTATGCCGGAGACATGCGCCATTCTTGATGCAGATTATGCTTTTCGAACAAATCGCACGGGCTTCTGGACGTGTGGCGGTGCGGCGCTTTACGCTGTTTGCATCAACCACGTCAATCATCGGAGAACGTATGCAAACCGCCCTACTCACCATTCCCGCCATGCAGAACCAGAGCGCCGCGCTGGCCGTCGCCCAGGCGCTCGAAGCCGTCGCCGGCGTCGAGACCGTGCACCTGACCCTGGCCACCGGCAGCGCGCGGGTCGGCTTCGACGGGGCGCGCGCCTCGGCCGAGCAGTTGCGCTTCGCCGTGGCCGCCGCCGGCTTCACGGTGGCGCCGCCGGCAAGCGGCGGTTGCTGTGGCGGCTGCGGCGGCTGAGCCGCAGACGGGGCGCGCATTCGGCATCCGGCCGGCGCGCTCTGCGGCGCGAGCGGCACCAGCCGTGCCGCCCATATTGCCGATCAGATCGGCGTTCCCGACGCTATTTGAGGCGGTGCTCGACGGCGAACACGGCAGCCTGTACGCGGCTGGCCAGTTTCAGCTTCTTGAGCACGTTCTGGACGTGGATCTTGACCGTGCTTTCGGCCAGGTCCAGGTTGCGGGCGATGCATTTGTTGCTTTCGCCACGCGCCAGACTCTCGAGTATTTCCTTCTCGCGCGGGGTCAGCTTGTCGAGCTCGGACGCGGGAGCGTCGCCCGGGCCGCCAGCCTGCAACTGCGCCACCAGCTTGCCGGTCATGGCTTCTGCCACCACGGTTTCTCCGGCGGCCGCGCGGCGGATTGCGCGCAGCAGGTAATCGGTGTCGATGTTCTTGATCAGGTAACCGCTGGCGCCCGCGCGCAGCGCCGTGGCCAGGTCGTGCGACTCTTCCGACACGGTCAGCATGACGATGGCCGTATCCGGGCAATCCTGCCGCATCAGCTGCAGCGTTTCGACGCCGGACATGCCGGGCATGTTCAGGTCCAGCAGCACCACGTCGGGCTGCAGCTGGCGGGCGCGCTTGATGCCTTCGACGCCGTCGGCCGCCTCGCCGACGACGGCAAACTCGGCGTGGCGCTGCAGGAGCGAGCGTATGCCGCTGCGAAACAGGCTGTGGTCGTCGACCAGCAGCACGCGGATCGGTTCATTCGTGGTGTCCATGATTCCTCTATCTATATTAGTATCAGGCGGCGCGGCGGCGTTCCTGCGGCAAGGTCAAGGCGATCGTGGAGCCCGCGCCGGGGCTGGACGTAACGGCCAGCGTGGCCTCGATGCGCTGGGCGCGCTCGCGCATGATGTGAATGCCGACGTGGCTGTCGCCGCGGCCTTCGACCAGCGCCGGATCGAAGCCGACGCCATTGTCTTCGATGCTGAGTAAAAAATCGTGCTTGTCTTCGAGGCGCACCAGCACCCGGCTGGCTCCCGCGTGCTTGCGCACGTTCGACAGCGCTTCCTGCACGATGAACAGCAGTTGCAGCTGCTGCTCGCGCGGGAACGGAGCGCCGTCCACGTCGGCCACCAGCTCGGCGGCGATGCCGGTCTGGCGGCGGAATTTGTCGACCGCTGTTTCCAGCGCGCCGACCAGGTTGCCCTCGACCAGACGGCTGCGGAAGTTGTGCAGCAGCTCGCGCACATCCTCGTAACTTTCCTGCACGCCGGCGCGCAGGGCCGGCACGATTTCTTCGACGTCGCCGAGCTTGCCATCGCCGACGGACTGCTCCAGCATCTGCACTTGCAGGTTGAGGAAGTTGAGGCCCTGGGCAATGCTGTCGTGCAGCCCCTGGGCCACGAGGTTGCGCTCTTCGGACACCGCCATTTCGCGTTCGCGCGCGCCCAGGCGCAGGTTTTCGATGGCCGTGCCGAGCAGCTGGCCCAGCGTTTCGAGCAAGCCCTGTTCGCGCGCATCGAGCACGCGGGCCGAACGGAAATGCAGGTTGAAAAAGCCCAGGTGCTGCTGGTGCGCATAAATATGGAACACCGAGACGGTGGCGAAGCCTTCGCGGTGGCATTCGAGTTCGTAGCCCTTGTCGAGCTTGCGCAAGTCGTGGATCACCGTCACTTTTTTCTGGACCGCTTCGCCGCACAGGCAGTCGCCGACCTTCATGCAGTGTTCGCGCTCGACCAGGCGCGGCGACAGCCCGTGGTGCACCACCATGTGCAGGTTGTCGCGGCCGGTATCGAGCACGCGCACCGAGCCGCCATCGGCATGGAAATAGTCGCTGATGCGCTGCAAGAACCCCTGGCAAAGCGGCTCCACCGGCTGCGGACGCTGCAGGAAGGCGGCACTGTCGTACAGCAGGGCCAATTCGCGGTTCTGGTGTTCCAGCGCGGCCGTCTTGGTCTGCACCAGGTCGGCCAGATTGCCGTACAGCGCCTGCAGGCGGTCGGCCATCTGGTTGAATCCCTGCGCCAGCTGGCCGAATTCGTCGACGCTGTCGACCGCGAGGCGCACTTCGAAATCCTTGTCTTTCATGCGGTGCAGGCCTTCGTGCAGGCGCGTGACAGGTTCGATGATCAGGCTGAACATGAGATAGATCAGGCTGACGGTTCCGACCAGGGCCAGGGCCAGCAAGGCCAGCTGGGAAGCGCGCAGCCAGAAAGTGCGGGTTTCGCTGTCGCGCTCGATCAGCTGGACCAGCGCGTTGACCCGGCCGGCGAAGCGGTCGGTACGCGCCAGGTAGCGTTGCAGGGCGCCGTCGCCGACGCCCTGTCCGGCCGCCAGCGCCCGGGCCGCGGGACGCAGTTCGCGCTGCCAGTCGGTGTTGATGCGCTCGAATTCGCCGAGGATGGCGCCGGTGGGCGGCAGGAACAGGGGTCGCTGCGGGTCGCCCAGGCGCAACTGGGCCAGGGTGGCGTCGATCTGCGCCATCTGCTGGCCCGCGCTGGCCTGGCGCGGCGCATCGTTCGCGGCGTCGCCCTCACCCGTTTGCGACAACAGGATTGCTAGCCGGTAGCTGCTCATGCGCAGGCTGCCGGTATCGTTGATGGCGGCGGCGCTGCCTTCGAGCTGCCAGGACAGGTACAGCGTCACGCCGATGGCGCACAGGGCCAGTGCGAGGAAACCCACCAGCGCGCCGACGATCTTGGTCGAGAGCTTGTGGCGGGAGGGAATAAGGGTGTCGAGGGTCATGGGTACTCCTTGCTGACGCCATGATACGCTGCTGCAGTGCAAAACGTTCCCGCCGGAATGGCGCTCATCCGCCGGTCTGCGACATGAAGCGGATGATTTTGCCGGGTTGCTCGCGAAATTCGTGTTTTTCGGGCTTGAGTTCGATGGCGGCGCGGATCGCCTGCTCCAGCTCGGCATCGCTGGCGCCGCCGCGCAGCAAGGGCCGCATCTCGACCTTGTCTTCCTGGCCGAGGCACAGGTAAAGGGTGCCGTCGACCGACAGGCGCACGCGGTTGCAATCGGCGCAGAAATGCTGGGACATCGGGGTGATGAAGCCGACGCTGGTACGTCCGTCCGGCGTGGCCAGGTAACGCGCCGGACCGCCGCCGAGCGTGGCCGGCTGGTGGATCAGGCCGAAATGGCGGCGCAGGTGGCGTTCGATCGGGCCAAGATCGAGCCAGGTGGCGTCGCGCCCGGTAGCGCCCATGGGCATCGCTTCGATCAGGCGCAGCACGAACTGGTGCTCGATGCAAAAGGCGACCATGGCGTCGATCTGGTGCTCGTTGACGCCGCGCAGGGCCACCATATTGATCTTGATCGGATCGAAACCGGCCGCCTTGCCGGCCATGATGCCATCGAGGATCATGCCGAGGCTGTCGCGCCCGGTGATCTGCTGCATGCAGGCGCGGTCGAGCGAATCGAGGCTGACGTTGATGCGCGAAACGCCCGCCGCGCGCAGTTCGGCGGCGTGGTGCACGAGGCGGGTGGCGTTGGTCGAGAGCGACAGGTCGTCGATGCCTGGCAGGCTGGACAGTCGCCCTGCCAGTTCGGCCAGGTTGCGGCGCAGCAGCGGCTCGCCGCCGGTCAGGCGCAGCCGGCGCGTGCCGAGACGGGAAAAGGCCGCCACCAGGCGCTCGATTTCGTCGAAGGTGAGCCAGTGCTGCGGTTCCTCGAAGCCCTTGAAGCCTTTGGGGATGCAATAGCTGCAGCGCAGGTCGCAGCGGTCCGTCACCGACAGGCGCAGGTATTCGATCGATCGCCCGTACCGGTCACGCAGCATGGCCCTACTCCCTGAAGATTGATGACAGACTGATTGTAGCGGGATGGGGTGGATTTGAATGTGCCCATGACGGGCTAGCTGGACTAGTCATAAAGAACTAGATGCCGCGCCGTATCTGACACAGCGCGCTGCGCATCCTGTGTAACAATTTGACATCGTCATTCCAACCTGTCTGTTTATCCATGCTGACCACACTTGCCATTGCCAATTACCGCTCGCTGCGCGACCTGATAATTCCCCTCCAGCAACTGAACGTGATTACCGGGGCGAACGGCAGCGGCAAGTCGAGCGTGTACCGCGCGCTGCGCCTGCTGGCCGAGACGGCGCAAGGCGGGCTGATTCCCGCGCTGGCGCGCGAGGGCGGCCTGCAATCGACCTTGTGGGCAGGGCCGGAGGATATTTCCCGGGCAATGCTGGCGGGACGGCACGACGTGCAGGGAACGCGACGCACGCAATCGATCAATCTGCGGCTCGGTTTCGCCAGCGACAGCTGCGGCTACCTGATCGACCTCGGCCTGCCGCTCAAGTCGGACATGCCCAGCGCTTTCATGCTCGATCCGCATATCAAGCGCGAGTGCATCTGGACCGGCCCTTTTTTGCGGCGCGGCGCCCAGTTTTCCGATCGCAGCGGGGCGATGGTCAAGTTCAAGGATAGCGCCGGCGAGTGGCGCGTGCTGACCGCGGGCCTGGCCACCTTCGACAGCATGCTGACCCAGCTCGGCGACATGCGCGACGGCGTGGAAATGCTGCAGTTGCGCGAGCAGGTGCGCTCGTGGCGCTTTTACGACCACTTCCGCACCGATGCCGACGCGCCGGCCCGGCGTTCGCAGATCGGCACGCACACGCCGGTGCTGAGCAACGATGGCCACGACCTGGCCGCGGCGATCCAGACCATCATCGAGATCGGCGATCCGGATGCGCTGGACGAAGCGGTGGACGACGCCTTCCCCGGCGCGTCGCTGGAGGTGAGCGTCAACGACGGACGCTTCGAGCTGCACATGCAGCAGCACGGCCTGCTGCGCCCGATGCGTACCAGCGAGCTGTCGGACGGCACCTTGCGCTACCTGCTGTGGATCGCCGCCCTGCTCACGCCACGCCCGCCCGAACTGCTGGTGCTGAACGAACCGGAAACGAGCTTGCACCCCGATCTGCTGGCGCCGCTCGGACGTCTGATGGGCAAGGCGGCACGCCATTCGCAGATCATTGCGGTGTCGCATGCCCGCCGGCTGATCGACTCACTGGAAAACCAGCGTGGCTATCAGTCGATCTGTCTGGAAAAGGAGTGTGGCGCGACCCGGGTGGTGGGCATGCGCGAGCTGGAAAAACCGGCATGGCACTGGACTACGGGTTGATGCCGAGGCGCGCCGATGGCGGACGCGCCGGTTCCTGCCTGCGATCAGAAGCCAGGTTTTGGCCCCTCGGTTTCATAGCTCGCGGCTTCGGGTTCGCCGTCGATCAGCGCAGGCAACTGCTCGGCGAGGGTCTTGAAATGCGACGTCTGGAAGTGTGCATCCAGATCGGCCCGGCTCTTCCACAGCTCGAAAAAGACGAACTTGTTCGGGGTATGCGGCGATTGAAGGAAGTCGTAGCGAATGCAGCCGGGCTCAGCGCGCGAGAGCGGCGCCAGCATGGCGGCGAGTTCGATCAGGGCCGGGGCGGCGTCCGGTTTGGCGGTGAGTGTTACGGAAAAAACCAGCATGTGTGCTCCAGGCGTACGTTGAGAAAGGAAAGATTGCGGCGGTTTTCCCGATGCGCATGCAAAATTGAAACTTCAACAATCTTTTCAGAATTATAACCGCCCTGCTGCTATGCCGCTGGCAGGCGCTCCATTTCGCCGATCATGATCAGCGACAAGGGCGTGCCTGTTTCCGGATGTGCCGGTTCGCGCAGGTCGACCAGGCGCAGGCCGCCATCCCTGAACAGGCCGAGCCAGCTTGCGAGCGTACGAAAGTACCAGGGCGCGGGATCGGAAAACGCATTGCCGAAGCCGGCCCAGCTGCCGGCGCGCCAGCCGTCGCGGTAGTCGCCTGCGGCGCAGGCCGCGGCCGGATGCATCGTCTGGACGATCAGCGCGCCGCCGGCGGCCAGGAACGAATGGGCTGCGCGGAACACGCCTTCCACCGATTCCTTTCCCAGCAGCGAGAAGTTGCAGACCGCGACATCGGCAGCCATGGAGAGTTTGCCTGCGCCGATCTCTTCGTACGAGAGCACCCGAAAATCGCCCTCGCCCGCCGCGCGCGCCTGCCCGATCAGCGCGGGAACGACATCGACGCCGACCATGGCGACCCCGTCGAGCGCGCGCACCAGCCAGCCTTCGCCACAGCCGATATCGATACCGCTGGCCGGCGCGCGGCTGCGCACGGCGTCGACGATCGCCTGGTTGGTAACGAGCATGCGGCTGGCGATGGCGCCGCTGCGCACGGCGTCGGTCCATGGATCGCTGTTCTTCATCCAGGAATCGATGATTTTCTGGTCGCTCAATGGTTTCATGATGGGACGTGTCCGGCTCGGAGTGAAGGATGGGTGCGCACGGCGATTTTACCGTGTCAATCGCCGCGCGCCGTGCCGCCCTATAGGTTAGGTGCGCCACATACCGCCCCGCCGTTGTTACGTACCATGAAGTCTGCCTGCTTCGCTACCGAAGCGCATCGCACGTATTGACACTGAAAGCGGAGACGACATGGACTCGGTTAACAAGAACCAGCCGGAAGATAATTACAAGGATTTGGGCGGCAGCGAAGCGCTCGAGAAACTGAACGAGTTGGTCGACAGCGCGGAAACCTGCTTCTTCTGTACCCGGCATGAGGGCAGTGCAAGGCCGATGAGCGTGCGCCAGGTGGATGAACAGGGCAACCTGTGGTTCCTCAGCGCCGACGACAGCCACAAGAATGAGGAGATCGCCGCCGATCCGGCCGTGAAGCTGTATTTCCAGGGCTCGACCAATTCCGAATTCCTCGTCCTCGACGGCGCGGCCACCATCACGCGCGACAAGGCCAAGATCAAGGAACTGTGGACCTTCATCCTGAAAACCTGGTTCACCGAAGGCGAAGACGATCCGCGCATCACGGCCATTAAAGTCACGCCGGGCCAGGGCTACTACTGGGATAACAAGCACGGCAAGGCCGTCGCGGGCGTGAAGATGCTGGTAGGCGCCGTGATCGGCAAAACCCTCGACGACTCGATCGAAGGCAATATCACCGTATAAGGCCGCACCGCGCAGCCGGCGACGGACCGCGGTTGGCGGGACGCTGGCGGCGGCCGTTCTCCAGTCAGATTAAACGGCAGCTCATGCCACGCCCATCGCCCGCGCCAGTTTGCATAGATAGTCATAGAGTCGCGCACTGGAGTGCGGCATGTGCGGGAGCAGCGATTTGTAATCGAAGTTGGGGCGAGTGGTCGCCCACGTCAGCGCTGCCGCTATCCGTTCGAGCGTCTCATCGTCGTGATCGGCCCTGATCAGGCTTGCCTGGGTTTGCGCCAGCCCGGCAAAATCGGTGACGTCATGCGTGAACAAGATGCGGTAGAGAACGAGGCGCAAGGACTGGACGCGTCCGAGGTCGCGCTCCGCACGGGTCTGTATCAAGCGGGCACTCCGGCCTGAACGCTGTCGACATCCTCAAAGAAAACGCCGATCCAGGCATCGAGCGCCGCCCAGAAGTTGACCACTTCGGGATGCCCCGGATCGTCATGCCACCAGATCAATCCCGTTGCGATGCCGTCAGGCGCCGAAAAATCAAGACACAGATAATCGCCACCGCCGTTATGAAAAACAGTCAGGACCTTGCCGATATCGACGGGCATGCCGGCGGCCATCTCGTCATCGATATCGAAGCGGTCATCGGACAGGTAAGCCCAGTCCCCGACAGGCAGCGGCCCCATGGAATTGGCGGACAAAAAGGTCCAGCCGTTGTGGACCATGGTGTAAAAATCGCGGAACTGTTGCGGGATGCGCGGCCACAGCGCCCGGAACTGTTCAGGCGCGGCCGGCAGCGGCGGATGCCCGCGATACGCATACAGCTCGCCGCCAGCGGTAAACGGATACAGCAGCGACACGGCACGGTCCACATCGGCCAGCAACAGCAGCGGCCTGGCTTGTTTGTTGAAAAAGGCCGCCACGTTCGGCAATTGCGCCGAAAAATCGCGCCAGCCGGCGGATGCCTCCAGGCGCCCGCTCGCCTGCTGCGCCTGCAGGATCGCCACCCATTGCGGCGGCACCGCCAAGCCGGACGGGAGTTCAGCCGCCGTTTCCGCCAACACCGACGCCCGGATGAAGCGCGGCAGCGCATCCCACATCATTTGCTTGCTGATATTCATGATCATGCCGAATGACCGAGACGACCGGGCTTGCTATCTGGTGCGTGAAAGGACATCCCGCGTTGCTCCCGCAAGTGTAAAAAACAGATCGATTCCGACCGCTGCACAGGCTCGAGCAGCCGCGTAACATGTAAAAAAAGGAAGCTTATCTTTTTGGAAATTGGATATACTAGCATGATTATGTTGATTTTTAGATACTGAATTCAGCCTTCCGACGACCATGACCAAGCACGAGCCCGCATGACAAATCATTCCGATTCAAACGGTTGGACCAGTTTCAATAGTACCTTGCGAAAAATGCAGCAGAGCTACGAGATGGCGGGCGACCAGGCGCGGCGCGACATGCACCGGCGCCTGCGGCGCCTGTCGAATCACATGGTCGAGTCGCTCGAACGCATAGGCGACGCCACGCTGCAGATCGAAAGTGTGCGTTGCGGCATGTTTGTTTCGACAGCGCTCGACCGTTCCGAACACCGTTTCACGGAATTGCTCAAGGCCCAGCTGGCTGGCCTGGACCTGTCGCAGGTGTGGGTGGTCCTGTGGGCGGCGGCCAAGGAAGTGGCCCTGTATGTGGGCGGTGGCGCCGTGCTCGGCGGCGCCATCGGTGGCGGTCTGGGCGCGCTGGGCGGCGGTATCGGCGCGGTGCCGGGCGCAGCGGCCGGGTCCACCCTGGGCGCCCAGCTCGGCACCGAAGTCCTGGTCTGGATGGGTCTGGGCGAACTGGTCATCCACATCGGCAAGACCATTCCCGACATGGCCGTCAAGATGATCGAAGGCTTTGCCCTCGCCTGGCAGGCAGGCCGCCTGCCCGAAAACGCGCGCGCGCAGTCCGCCACCATGATGCAGCAGTCGGTCGAGGCGTTTGCCCAAGGCAAGATGCTGCTGTTCATCGCGATCCTGTCGGCCATCGCGCTCTATCTGTCGCGCGGACAAGCCAAGCAGACCATGCTGCTGCAGCATCTGAGCAACAGCAAGCTGGGACCCAAGTTTTCCAGCTGGGTTGGCGCCAACCGCGACAAACTGGTCAGCCATCCGGCCCTGCAGCCGCGTAGCGCCGCCGCCGATGTCAACGCCGCCGCGGCCGCCGCCAAAGTCAAACCAGCGCCGCCGGCAAGCAAGCAGGCGAGCGAGCCCGTGAACAACCCGGCGCCGGTCAAGGAAAAACCCCGCAAGGAAGGCGAAGCCGCCGAGTCCTGCCCGGTGTGCCTGCTGGTGGCCAATCCGGTCAACCCGATTTCCGGCAGCAAGATCCTGGCGGGCAACAGCGAGCGCGATTTTGCGCTGCCCGCCGCCCTGCCCCTGGTCTGGCAACGCATCTACAGCTCGGCCCAGCGCAAGGCTGGCTGGCTTGGCCAGGGCTGGAGCACGCCGTTGTCGGAGGCGCTGCACATCAGCGACGGCCAGGTGGTCGTGCTGGATGCGTTTCATCGCGAAATCACCTTCTCGCTGCCGCGCGTGGGCGACGCCCTGTATTCGCTGTCGGAAAAAATCACCCTGGAGCGCACCGGAGAACGCACTTTCGAGCTGATCGATGACAAAGGTTTGCGCAATCAGTTCGCCATGCTCGGAAGAGCGTACGACACCGCCGTACTGGTCGGCATGGTCGACGCCAACGGCAACAAGAACACCATCACCTGGAACGCGCGGCAACTGCCCGAATCCATTGAAGACAGCGCCGGCCGCGTGTTCGTGCTGGACTTCATCGAGCATCGCGGTCAGATGCGGCTGGGCAGCGTCAGCGTGCAGCGCGACCCGGTCGATTACGAGGAAGCGACCAATGAGGTGCTGGTGCACTACGCGTACGATGAACTGGGCAACCTGTCCGAGGTGCGCAACCGCATGGGCCAGGTCGTGCGTCAGTTCGCCTACAGCAATCACGTCATGGTCGAGCACGCGCAGCCGGGCGGACTGGTATCGCGCTACGAATACGATGAATATGAATGGACCGGCAAGGTCACGCGCAACTGGACCAACAATGGCATGTCGTGGGATTTCCGCTACCTTGCCGGCGAAACCATCGTCACCGACAACCTGGGGCGCCAGCAGCACTACCGCTTCGACAAGAAACGGCGCTTCACCGGCATGGTGGACGCCATCGGCGGCGAGACCACGCGGCGCCTCGACAGCAACGGCCACCTGATCGGCATCGTCCATCCGGGCGGCCAGAGCACCAGTTACCGCTATGACGGCCGCAGCCGCGTGGTGCGGGTGGAAAGCGGCGGCAAGGGCACCGGGATCGTGTACGACAACGTGTTCGACAAGCCAGCCCTGATCACCGATGCGCTCGGCGCCACGACCGCGCTGCGCTACGATGAGCGCGGCAACCTGCACAGCGTGACCGACGCGCTCGGCCAGCGCACCACGTACCAGTACGACGAACAGGGTCTGCCGGTGAAGGTGGTCGACGCCGCCGGCGGCGTCAAGCGGCTGGCGTTCAACCGCGCCGCGCAACTGATCAGCTACACCGATTGCTCGGGCCAGAGCAGCTACTACAGCTACGATGTGGACGGACGCCTGCTGCGCGTGACCGATGCCAACGGCGGCGCGACCTCGTATGCGTACGACGCCGCCGGACGATTGATGAGCGCAGTACAGGCGGACGGCACGACTGAACGTTACGAATACGACGCGCTGGGCCGCCTGCTCGCGCGCATCGACGCTGCCGGCAACCGCACCAGCTACGAGCTCGACGAGGACGGCAAGCCGCGCAAGCGCATCGATGCGCGCGGCGGCGTGCTCGAATACCGTTACGACGACGTGCGGCGCATGGCCGAGCTGATCAACGAAAACGGCGACGCGCACCGCTTCGTCTACGACCCGCTCGACCGTCTGATCGAGGAAACCGGCTTCGACGCGCGCCTGACGCGCTACCGCTACGACGACGGCGGGCAACTGGTCGCCAAGGAAGAACACGGCAGCGGCGCGCGTACCGAATACACCCGCATCGACACCAGCTTCGTGCGCGACAGCGCGGGCCAGCTGGTTGACAAGATCATCTCGCGCGTGACCGGCGAAGCGCGCGCCGAACAGCTGCGCCTGCGCTACGCATACGACGAACTGGGCCGCATGACCCAGGCCACCAATGCCGATGCGCAGGTGTCGCTCCAGTACGACGCCCTGGGCCGGCTGGTAGCCGAGCAGACCGATACCGACGGCGGCACCACGCTGCTGCGCCATGCCTACGACGAGATGGGCAACCGCATCCAGACCGTGCTGCCCGATGGCCGGGTGCTCAACAACCTGTTCTACGGTTCGGGCCATCTGCACCAGATCAATATCGATGGCGAGGTCGTCACCGACATCGAGCGCGACCAGCTGCACCGGCCGGTCAGCCGCACCCACGGCGCCCTGACCAGCCAGTTCCGCTACGACTCCGCGGGGCGGCTGCTGTCGCAGGTCACCGGACAGATCGGCGCGGGCGAAGGTGCCGGTCCCGTCATCGCGCGCCAGTACGAATATGACGACAGCGGCAACCTGCTGGCCATCGACGACAAGCGCAACGGCCGCACGGCGTACAGCTACGATGTGATCGGACGCATTCTGTCGGCGGTGCAGCCGCGCTCGGACGAGCGCTTCGCGTTCGACCCCGCGCACAATCTGCTCGATGACACCATCGCCGGCGTGGGCCGGGTCGAAGGCAACCGCGTGCGCGTGTTCGAAGACAAGCGCTACGACTACGACGCGCACGGCAATCTGAGCGAAAAACTGGTCGGCAGCCACACGCGCATGCGCTTCGAGTGGAATGGCGCGCATCAGCTGGTCAAGGCGGTCATCACGCGCAATGCGCAGGGCGACCAGCCGGCGGTGCACACGGTGAAGTATGCGTACGATCCGTTCGGACGCCGCATCGCCAAGCGCGACAAGGCCGGCACCACCCGCTTCGCCTGGGACGGCAACCGCCTGCTGGGCGAAGCGCGCGAAGGCCACAGCCGCACCTACATTTACGAGCCGGATTCGTTCGTGCCGGTGGCGCAGTTCGACATGGCCACGCCGTCGGGCGCAGATGCGGGCACCGAGGCCCGGCCCGTTCTTCACTATCTGCATACCGACCACCTCGGTACGCCGCGCGAAGCGACCGGACCCGATGGCGAGCTCGCGTGGGGCGCCACGTTCAAGGCATGGGGCGCGGTACTGGAAGAGACCGCGCCACAAACGGCAGCGCTGCCGGACGGCCTGGACCAGTTCCAGGCCATCCGTTTCCAGGGCCAATACCACGACATCGAAACCGGCTTGCACTACAACCGCTTCCGATATTACGATCCGGATGTCGGCCGCTCTGTGTCGTGCGACCCGATCGGTCTGCAGGGCGGCAACAATCTGCATGCCTACGCTCCGAATCCGACCCAATGGGTCGACCCGCTCGGGCTGACCCCGTGCCAGAAATGCGGCGCCGACCATACGGGAATGTCGTTCGAGCAAATATTGGTCGCCCATGGCGCCGAGAAGCGTGCCCTGATCGTCGCCGAAATCGAAGCGGCGGTTCAGCCATCGATTCAACGCATCCTGGCGCTCGATCCGAATGCACGGGTTGGCTTCCGGGGCAGCCTGGTCGATGGCTTGAAAAACGATACGAAGCTTGGGCCGCAGGGCGAGCGGGTCGCATTCGACGGTTTCGTGGCCACGAAAGATGGCAAGCCGTATACCGGGCAGCAAGGCTATGACGTCGATTTCCTTGTCGTCAGCGATGCACTGGCCAAAGGGTTCAAAAAGAACGTCTTCTTCAAGGATATCAGCAAACTGGATAAATCATTGAAGGGCACCTTCCGCGAGCTGCAAACCACGCTGGAAGGCAAGGAAGTGCTCAGCGGGATGAAGAGTGAGCTGCCTGTTTTCAGGGTGTTTACCGAGAGGCAAATCGCTAATAAACCGGACGCCCCCCACTATTTCACGCCAGTCGAATAAGGATCAATACAATGTCAGACAACAGCATGCTTGCGGTCGTCGAAATTCCCGCCGCCGCGTCTCTCGAAGAAACGGCGCGCCAACTCGGACGCGCGATGGACGGAATCGAATTCACGCTCGACGACACCGGCCGTTACGAGGAAGTGCCGGCCTTCGTTGCCGGTGATCCGGACGAGGGCGCGAGCTTCATCCTGTTCGGCATACCCGAGGGTGAAGAAGGCGACGCCTATATCCTCGAATTTTCCGCCGAGACGGATGTAGCCATTCCGGAGTTTCAAAAAAACGCCCCGGATTTCGTGCGTCACTTCCTGTGCGAAAAAGATGTCGATGCCAGCGGTTATCTGGACTATTCCGACGAGCTGGCAAAGGCGCTGAACCTGCGCGGAGTCTCAGCCGCGGTTCCCATCGAGTAGCACTCCCGGGGTCAGCATCACTGACCCCGCAGCGCCCGCAAGAGCATTTCCAAGTCAAGAAACGGTAACAAACATTCTGTAGTATTTACCGGCGCCCTGTTTGACTGAGCAGCGACTCAATCGAGCAGGCCGCGCCGGCCCTGTTGCAGCACTTCACCAGCGCAAACAGCACCAGCCATGCAACATCGGCAGGGTATGAGCAGCACCGGCAGGCATCACGGAATACAAGCGACGTTCCCGCGACATTGGCAGTCTTTTAAAGGCGCATCCCATGAAAAGAAAATCGATCTCCGTCCTCACGAACAAATCAGCATGGTTCAAAGCCGCGCTGGCCACCGGCATCGCATTGAGCGCCGTGGCGGCGCATGCCGACGACTTCCCGAAGTGGAATGCGGCCATCACCAAATACAATGAAAAGCAGGTCAGGAACTTTCATCCGACGTTCGACTTCGATTCGGATGGCTGCTACGCTGCCACGCCATTTCACCGCAACGAGCATTTGCGGCAGAATCCGGGCAAGAACGCGACCGGTTCCGTCTCCGGCGGATGCCGCGACGCCGACTGGACCGTCTACGCCAACACCGTGCACCGGCAAATATGCAAGGCCAGCGTCGAAGGCGCCGACAACATCGAACGCTGCGCGCATTTTTACGAGCTGTATTTCGAAAAGGACCAGGCCATCGGCCTGACTTTCCTCGGCGGCCACAGGCACGACGTGGAAACGGTCATTGTCTGGACCGGCAAAGTGAACGACCAGCCCGACTTCGTCTCGCATGTATCCACCAGCGCCCACGGAAAATACACCACCCGCGCCATCGGCCAGCTGCAGACCCATAAGGGCCACCCGCTGGTCGTCTACCACAAGGACGGCGCCGGCACCCACGCCTTCCGTTTCGCCAATGCCGAAGACAAAAAGCGTGTCGAGTTCCTCGGCAACTGGGGCGAGTTCCATGCGCCGGACATCATCAGCCATTACAGCGCGGTCGTCGATTGGAACAGCGATGAAACCGTCCGCTATCAGGCCAACCGCCAGTACCGGATGGCGCTGGAAGCATCCAATTTTGGCAGCGCCACATTCAAGACGCGCAACGACAACGAGATAGCCAACGTCGCCAACAACACCGTGCCGCGCAGCGACGCCTTCTGGCAGAATACGTCCTTTTCGCTGGACGACGTCTGGAGTACCAGGGCGAGCGAATTCAAGGCCAATTACCCGCAAACCTACCTGCAAATCAGAGAATAGAAGCAGCCAGGGGCGGCGTCGACGGGCCGTGACGCCTCCCACCAATCCCCCATCCCTTCCCGCCATGTTGAACATCGATGTCAACGCCAAACATGTTCACGCCGCACTTGCCGAACACTGGAAAACCGATGCACTACCCGATTTTATCGGCATCATCGCCGGTGACGGGACCATGCTCGCCATGAAAGAAAAAGAGGATTATGTCGACAGGCGTCCGCGCTACGATATTCGTCCGGCCGGCATAACGTCGATCGACAGTTTTATGGGGGATCCGGAACACTATTTTACCGAGGTCACTCCCTATATCCATCGCGCCCCCATCAGCGGCACCGACGCTTACGCGATCTGCGGCGAAGGCGTGATGGGGAACGAAGGTTTTGTGGCGGTGGTGAACCCGCACGGCTTGGTCTGGGCAGCGTGCTTCAGTGTGTCGAATCCGTTTTATGAAGTCCGCATAATCGATCATTGTGTCGAAGCGAGGAGCACCCACGAAATCATCTGGCGCTTCCCTGTCGAGCGGCCATGGGAGATCAGTTTTACTTACCTTGATTTTTAAGAAACACGCACGCCACACAGCGGGCATCGACGGTTTGCTTTCCGCGTTGTATAGTCGAGCCATCGACACTTCAACAAAGCGAGCCATGGCCGAGAAATCTGAGATCCTGTTCGGCGTTGCCGAAGCCAATGACGACACCCTGGCCGCCACGCGCCTGCGCGCCATGGCGGACGAACTGGGCGAGCCCGATCACATCGATCTGGACGAGGACCGCGCATTCCGCGTCAACATTTATGCGTTCGGCCGTAATTTCGTCGAAGAATGCGACGTCGATGCCGAGGATCAGGAGGGCTACGTGCTGTTGACGTCCGGCATGAGCGACCGGATCATGACCGGGCCGGACGGTGAAGACCTGGACGAGTCCCTGGCGACCGAGCTGGTCTGGTATGTGCCGGATCTTAATCCTGCCTATTTTTCCACCCTGCGCTGGCTGGCGAAACTGCCCGACACGGACCGCACCTGGTTCGGCCAGGGCCACACGGTACCGCTGCCGGCCCCGCCGCTGGAGGGCTGCCCGTTTCAAACCTTCCTGTTCCTGCCGCCCATCATCCGCACCGACCGCGAACTGTTCGAGCATATTGAACACGGCGGCCATCAGGTCGCTACCTTGTGCGTGCACCTGATCGCGGAGAGCGAGTACGCGCTCGCCAAGAACAGCGAGGAAGGCCTCGGGGAGTTTCTCGACCTGCTCGACGACAACGATCACCCGCACGTCTTCAACCCGGCGCGCCGCCCCTACGTGTAAACGACGCACAGGATAGATCGATGCGCAGACTGATGAAGAACCAATGGCATGATCTGCGCGATCAATTGCTCAAGCTGGACGACGGCGCCGACCCGGAACGCATTTTCAGCACGCTGGTCGCCGGCTTCAGGAAATACCGCGCCCAGTTCAGCAGCGAACCGTTTTCGCACCGGCGCTTTGCTCAATACTTCAGCATGAAGGCGGCGGATTATCCGGTCGCACAGTCGGGGATGCGGGATGATGCCTTCCGCCTCTTCAAAGCCCGCATCGGGCACTATGAAGTCAAGACGGACCTGGACTCCATCGTCGTCATTCTTCACGATGCGATTGAAGAATTGCTCGTTGTGCACGTCGAACAGTGTTGTCCTGTGTGTGGCCAATCCGACGCCGCCATGTTCAAAACCGTCGGCACCGGGCAGCTTGTACTGGAGTGCCAGGATTGCTTCCATGTGCAGGGCTGCGCCAGCGAGCCTTATGACCAAAGCAGGATCACCTACGCACGCAACGACGATATACGCGCACTCGATCCGGCCGCCACCTCTGCGGGAACGGGCGATGCCGTGACCGCGAACGGGCCGCAGGCCGCACCCGGGCGGACTGCGCGCATTCGTGTCGACTTTGGCGACATGCTGGACTACAACCTGGTCGTACTATCGCGCCGCGACGAAGAAACCGACTCCCGCGGCGCGCCGGTCTCATTTTACCGGGGCATGCCCGTCGCCGTCTTCGATGAAGATACCGACGAGCAAGGCAATGTCGATGATCTCATCGCCGACGGCCATGCCGAACCGGTAACCGTGCCGCCGCGCTGGTGTCCGGAGGCCACCTGGCTGTGCAGAATCGACAAGCACGGCATCCGGCACGCATCCGGCGCCCGCTAGCGATGCCACCGGCGTGGCCCCTTACTGCACCAGCGGACTGTCCGCGCCTTCCATGCTCAAGCCCTCGATGCGCGCTTGCCCCACCAGAATATGCAGGTACTGGTGCGTCGCACGCTGGCTCGACTGGCGGTCGAGATAGGCCGCGATCTCGCTTTTCACCGCCTCGAACGGCAACAGCCGCCCTTCCACCCGGCGCTGCGCCTGCACGATATGCAAGCCGAAGCGCGTCTCCAGCAAGCGCCCGGCCAGCTCGCCTTCGCGCAGGCGGAACACCAGTTCCTCGAACTCCGGCACGCATTGCCCGCGCGACAATTGCCCCAGGCTGCCGCCGACCTTGCCGGAACTGCAGTTCGAATACTCGGCGGCCAGCTCATCGAAGCGCTCCGGATGCGCCTGCAACTCTTCCAGCACCGCTTCCCCGGTCGCGCGCAGCAATTCAAGCGGCGCCCCCGGCGTCACCTGGAACAGGATATGGCGCGCTTCCACCATGTCGCCGCTGGTGTAGCGCTGGGCGTTGTTGCGATACCACGTCGTGCATGCGGCCTCATCGGCTTTCGGCACCTTGATTTGCAGCGCCAGCAAGGCGTCGATGCGGGCATCGTCATCTTCCGCTGCGATTTCCAGCGTATCGGCCTGCTGCAGCAGCAAGGTCCGCAGCACCAGTTCATGCACCGCCTCCTTGAGCGGATTGTCCGCTGCCTGATGATGCGGCAACTCTTGCTCGATCGCTACGTCGTCGATATCCACGCCATTGACTGAAATACCCATGATGATTCTCCTGATTAACGGCTACGCACGAGCTGGTAAGCGCGGCCAAGGTACGTCAACGCGCCGAATCCGCTCCACACGTGCACCAGGCGGGTGAACGGGAAGATGACGAACAGCGACATGCCCATGAACAGATGCAGCTTGAACAACAATGGCGCATCGACGATGAAAGCGGCCGCATCGCCGCGCAAGGTCACGATGTGCTGCGCCCAGTTCATCAGCAGCACCATCATGTGCCCGTCCATGTGCCCGGCCGAGACGAAGATCGACGACAGTCCCAGCAGCAAGGTTGCCAGGATCCACAGCAGCACGATCTTGTCCTTGAAGGTCGTCGCATGGCGCAGGCGCTCGTTACTAAAACGGCGCACCAGCAGCAGCACGATGCCGGCCAGGCACAGCAGTCCCATGACGCCGCCGGCCACCATCGCCACCAGCTGCTTGAGGCCATGGCTCACGCCCAGCGTATCCCACACCCACACCGGCGTGAGCAGCCCGGCCATATGCCCGAAGAACAGGCCGATAATGCCGACGTGAAACATGATGCTGCCGGCCCGCAGGCTGCCCTGGTGCAGCACCTGGGTCGATTCCGACTTCCACGTGTACTGCTCGCGGTCGAAACGGATCAGGCTGCCGAGCAGGAAGATCGCCAGCGCAATGTAGGGATAAATCCCGAACAGAAATTGATGCAGGTAGTCCATGATGCTTCCTTTACACGCTGGCAGCGGCGCGCGCCGTGCGGGGGTAGAAATTGATCGGATGCGTGCCGGGTGCGCCGGTCGGCTTGAGCAAGGGTTCGACCCCGTCCATGCCGGGACCGAAGGTTTCCAGCGCCTCGTCCATGTCGCGCACCGGCGGCTCGCTCAGTTCCTCCGCCGCCACCGGGCTCAGATGCTCCAGCACGGCGAACACGCCGGCGTAGGGACTGCCATTGGCGGCCAGCTTGCGTCCAATATGCGCCAGCACGTGCACCGCGTCCGACAGCAGGCGGGCCGCCTCCTCCGTGGTCTGCTGCGACAGGAATTCGAGGAACAGCGGCACGAAATCGGGCAAGTCGTCGCCCGTCATGTGCAGGCCGTGTTTCTTGTACTCTTCCATCAGGTCGACCATGGCCTGGCCGCGGTCGCGCGACTCGCCGTGAATATGCTCGAACAGGTGCAGCGAATGCGACGGATTGCGGTCGAACGTCATCACATAGTTTTGCTGCAAGTCGATCAGGGCGCCGTCGCTCAGGTAAGCGAACAGCGGCAGCAGCGGCGCGTGCAGTGCCGGCGAATGGGCCATCGCGCTGGCCAGCGCGGGCAATTCCGCGATCAGCTCCGGTTCCGGGTACAGCAGCAGGCTGGAGAGCACCTGGTAGTGTCGATTGGTTTTCATCATGCCTCCTGAACGTCTTTTTTCTTGCGTGACTTGGGCATCGCCATGAAGATGGCCGAACCCTGCTTTTTCTTGCCGAACAGACTGGTTTCCGTCACGCCGTCCGAGCAGCCGTTGCCAAAGCTGAAGCCGCACGAGCCTTTTTCGTTGAAACTGTCTTCCGCCATTTCCTTGTGGCTGCTCGGAATCACGAAGCGGTCTTCGTAATTGGCGATCGCCATGATGTGGTACATGTCCTCGACCATGGCCTTGCTCAAGCCGACCTGTTCCAGCACCGTCAGGTTTTCGACCTTGTCGACCGTCTTGCTGCGCATGTAGGCACGCATGGCCAGCATGCGGTCGAGCGCGCGGATCACGGGCGGCTGGTCGCCGGCGGTCAGGAGGTTGGCCAGGTACTGCACCGGAATGCGCAGGCTGCTGGTGTCCGGCAAAATGCCGTTCATGCCCATTTTGCCGGACTCGGCCGCAGCCTGGATCGGCGACAGCGGCGGGATGTACCACACCATCGGCAGGGTCCGGTATTCCGGATGCAGCGGGAAGGCCACTTTCCAGTCGACCGCCATCTTGTAGACGGGCGACTTCTTGGCCGACTCCAGCCACGCATCGGGAATGCCCTGGCGCCGCGCTTCCTCGATGATGGCCAGGTCGTGCGGGTCGAGGAACAGGCCCAGCTGCGCCTGGTACAGGTCGCGCTCGTCGGGCACCGATGCGGCCGCTTCGATCTTGTCGGCGTCGTACAGCAGCACGCCCAGGTAGCGGATGCGGCCGACGCAGGTTTCCGAGCACACCGTCGGCTGGCCCGCTTCGATGCGCGGATAGCAGAAGGTGCACTTTTCGGCCTTGCCGGACGACCAGTTGTAGTAAATCTTCTTGTACGGGCAGCCGGAAATGCACATGCGCCAGCCGCGGCATTTATCCTGGTCGATCAGCACGATGCCATCGTCCTCGCGCTTGTACACCGAGCCCGACGGGCAGGAGGCCACGCAGGTCGGGTTCAGGCAGTGCTCGCACAGGCGCGGCAGGTACATCATGAAGGTGTTCTCGAAGGTGCCGTACATCTCCTTCTGCATATTGTCGAACAGCTTATCCTTGCTGCGGGCGGCGAATTCCCCGCCCAGGTCGTCTTCCCAGTTCGGGCCCCATTCGATCTTGTCCATCTTCTTGCCGGTCAAGACGGAGATCGGGCGCGCCGTCGGCGGTGTTTCCGACAGCGGCGCGTTCTGCAGGCGTTCGTAATCGTAGGTGAACGGCTCGTAATACTCGTCGATGGCCGGCAGGTTCGGGTTGGCGAAGATGTTGGCGAGGATTTTCAGGCGTCCACCCTGGCGCGGCTCGATCTTTCCGGCGGCATTGCGTTTCCAGCCGCCATTCCATTTATCCTGGTTTTCCCATTCTTTCGGGTAACCGATGCCCGGTTTGGTCTCGACGTTGTTGAACCACGCGTATTCGACGCCGTCGCGGCTGGTCCAGACGTTCTTGCAGGTGACCGAACAAGTGTGGCAGCCGATGCACTTGTCCAGGTTCAACACCATGCCGATTTGCGCTCTGATCTTCATACGTGTGCTCCATTCTTTTCTTCTACCAGGGGGCCTTCCAGCCACTCCACCTTGTTCATCTTGCGTACCAGCACAAACTCATCGCGGTTCGAGCCCACCGTGCCGTAGTAGTTGAAGCCCCACGATAACTGTGCGTAGCCGCCGATCATGTGGGTCGGCTTGGTCACGGTGCGCGTGACCGAGTTGTGAATCCCGCCACGCTTGCCCGACAATTCCGCACCCGGCGTGTTGATGATCTTTTCCTGGGCGTGGTACATCAAGGTCATGCCTTCCGGAATGCGCTGGCTGACCACCGCCCGTGCCGTCAAGGTGCCGTTGACGTTGAACACCTCGATCCAGTCGTTGTCGACGATGCCGGCATCCTTTGCATTAATTTCCGAGATCCACACGTGCGGCCCGCCGCGCGACAGGGTCAGCATGCGCAGGTTGTCCGAATACGTGGAGTGGATGCCCCATTTCTGGTGCGGCGTCAGGAAGTTCAGCGCAATCTCCTTGTTGCCGTTCGGTGAAGCGCCCAGCATCGCCGCCGTGGTCTTGGTGTCGATGGCCGGCTTGTACACGCACAGCCCCTCGCCGAAATCGCGCATCCAGCGGTGATCCTGGTAGAACTGCTGGCGCCCGGTCAGGGTGCGCCATGGGATAAGCTCGTGCACATTGGTGTAGCCGGCCGTGTAGCTCACTTCTTCCGATTCCAGCCCGGACCAGGTCGGCGACGAGATGATCTTGCGCGGCTGCGCCTGCACATCGCGGAAGCGGATCGTGTCGTGTTCGCGCGGCAGCGCCAGGTGCGTGTGGTCGCGTCCGGTCATGGTCGACAATGCCGCCCAGGCCTTGACCGCCACGTGGCCATTCGTTTCCGGCGCCAGCGACAGGATCATTTCGGCGGCATCGATCGCCGTATCGAGGCGCGGCTGGCCCTGCGAGACGCCCTCTTCCGTTACCGTGCGGTTGATACCGCGCAGCACGTCCACTTCGTGGCCCGTCTTCCAGCCGATGCCCTTGCCGCCGTTGCCCAGCTTTTCAAGCAGCGGGCCGATCGAGGTGAACTTCTTGAACACTTCCTTGTAATCGCGCGTCACCACGGTCAGGTTCGGCATGGTCTTGCCGGGAATCGGCTCGCACTCGCCGGCGCGCCAATCCTTCGGATCGAACGGCTGGCCCAGTTCGCCCGGGGTATCGTGCATCAGCGGGGTCAGCACCAGATCTTGCTGGGTGCCCAGGTACTCGCCGCCGATTTCCGAGAACTTCTCGGCGATGCCCTTGTAGATTTCCCAGTCCGACTTCGACTGCCACAGCGGTTGCACGGCTTCCGACAGCGGGTGGATGAAGGGATGCATGTCCGACGTGTTGAGGTCGTCCTTTTCATACCAGGTGGCGGTCGGCAGCACGATGTCGCCGTACAGGCAGGTGGTCGACATGCGGAAGTCCAGCACCACCACCAGGTCCAGCTTGCCTTCGGCGGCGGGACGGATCTTCACGTCGCGCGGCTTGACGCAGTGGGTTTCATCGCTCATCAGCGCGTTCTGGGTGCCCAGCAAGTACTTGAGGAAATACTCGTGGCCCTTGCCCGAGCTGCCCAGGATATTCGAGCGCCATACGAACATATTGCGCGGGAAGTTGGCCGGGTTGTCCGGGTCGTCGCAGGAAAAATTGAGCTTGCCGGCCTTGATCTGCTCGACCGCGTAGGCGGCCGGGTCCATGCCGGCGGCCGCTGCGGCGCGCGTCACTTCCAGCGGGTTGGTTTCCAGCTGGGGCGCCGATGGCAGCCAGCCCATGCGTTCAGCCTTGGCGTTGTAATCGATCAGCGACATTGGCGCAACGTCGTCCCCGGCCGATGGCGAGGAAATTTCGCTCGTGTGCAGCTTTTCGTGGCGCCACTGGCTGGTGTGGGCGTAGAAGAACGAGGTGCCGTTCATCTGGCGCATCGGACGGTTCCAGTCCTGGGCGAAGGCGAGCGGGGTCCAGCCGGTTTGCGGACGCAGCTTTTCCTGGCCGACGTAGTGCGCCCAGCCGCCGCCCGACTTGCCGATGCAGCCGCACATCATCAACAGATTGATGATGCCGCGGTACGTCATGTCCATGTGGTACCAGTGATTCAGCGCGGCCCCGACGATGACCATGCTCTTGCCCTGGGTTTTGTCGGCGTTCTCGGCGAACTGGCGCGCCACGGTGATGACGTCGGCCGCCTTCACGCCGGTGTGCTTGACCTGCCATGCGGGGGTGTAGGGAATGTCGTCCTCGTAACTGGTGGCGACGTTGGCGCCGCCCAGGCCGCGGTCGATGCCGTAGTTGGCCAGGGTCAGGTCGAACACGGTGGTCACCAGCGCGGTCGTGCCGTCGGCCAGCACCAGCTTCTTGACCGGCACCCGGCGCATCAGCATGTCGCTCGCGTCCTTGCCGCCGAAGTAGGCAAAGCCGACTTCCTCGACCGCATCGCTGCACTTGATGAGCGAGAGCAGCGGGTCGATGGCCTTGCCGCTGGTGCCCTCTTTCTGTTCCAGGTTCCAGCGGCCCGACTCGCCCCAACGGAAACCGATGGAGCCGGCCGGTGCGCAGATGGCACCGGTCGCTTCATCGATAACCAGGGTTTTCCAGTCGGGATTGTTGGTCTCGTCGAGATTGTTGGCCAGGTGCGAAGCGCGCAGGAAGTAATCGGGCACGAGGGCGCCGTTGGTTTCCTTGAGCATGACCAGCATCGGAAAGTCGGTGTACTGCTTGGCGTAGCCACGGAAGTAATCCGAACCGCCATCGGCGTGGAATTCCTTGAGCACGACGTGGCCCATGGCCAGCGCCAGCGCCGCGTCGGTGCCCTGCTTCGGCGCGAGCCAGATATCGCCGAACTTCGCCATTTCGCCGAAATCGGAGGAAACCGCCACCGTTTTCGTGCCTTTGTAGCGCACTTCCGTGTAGAAGTGGGCATCCGGCGTGCGCGTCATCGGCACGTTCGAGCCCCACACCATCAGGAAAGTGGAGTTGTACCAGTCGGCCGATTCCGGCACGTCTGTCTGTTCGCCCCACACTTGCGGGCTCGCTGGCGGCAAGTCGCAGTACCAGTCGTAGAAACTGAGGGCCACGCCGCCGATCAGCGACAGGTAGCGCGTGCCGGCTGCGTAGCTGACCATCGACATGGCCGGAATCGGCGAAAAGCCGACGATCCGGTCCGGACCGTATTTTTTGATGGTGAAGGCATTGGCGGCGGCGATGATCTCGTTGGCATCGTCCCAGTTGGCGCGCACGAAACCGCCCAGGCCGCGGATCGATTTGTACGATTTGGCGCGTTCCGGGTCTTGGCTGATGTAGGCCCAGGCGGCGATCGGATCCATGGTCAGGCGGGCTTCGCGCCACATCTGCATCAGGCGGCCGCGCACCATGGGGTATTTGACGCGCTGGGCCGAGTACACGTACCAGGAATAGCTGGCGCCGCGCGGGCAGCCACGCGGCTCGTGGTTGGGCAGGTCGGGACGGGTGCGCGGGTAGTCGGTCTGCTGGGTTTCCCAGGTGATCAGGCCATTCTTCACATACACCTTCCAGCTGCACGAACCGGTGCAATTGACGCCGTGGGTCGAGCGCACGATCTTGTCGTGCTGCCAGCGCTGGCGATAGGCGTTTTCCCACGTACGGTCCTCGTGGACGACGGCGCCATGGCCGTCGGAAAACGTCTCCTTGGGGCGATTGAAGAACTTCAGACGATCCAGAAAATGACTCATGCTGCCTCCGCTTGAATGAGAGCGGCGCCTTCGACAACGGCGCAACCCGATGAAAGCAGTCTACGCAGCGGCAGTCATGGTGCATATTGGCAAGAAGGTGGTGCGGCGCGGCGACAAGGACTAGGCTGCCTAGTCCTTTGTGGCTATGGAGGGTGCCGGATGGATACGGTATACATGCGCTATCCGAACATGAACCTGAAGGAACCAGCAATGAACATCACCAGTTATGACGATCTGATCCAAGCCGCGCGCGCCCAGCCGCAACCGCAGCGTGTGCTGTTCGCTTTTGCCAAGGCGGAGTTGCCCGACGACGCAGGCGCCGACCAGCGCGCCGGTTTTGCCGAGCAGCGCGGCGGCGCCCTCGCCCCGGTCATGTGCGTGGACAAGACCGCCGCCGAACTGGGCAGCTTTGCCGAACTGGTGGCCGAGTCGAAGCACACCGGCAAGGAGTGGGACATCGTGTTCGTCACCACCATGTCGGGCCGCAACGGCGAGCCGCCGGCGTCGACCGAGGCGGAAGCACCGCTTAATATGATGGTGACCTATATCCACACCGGCCAGATCGGACAGTTCCTGGCGTTCGGGCGGGATGGGGAGTTAAAGCAATTAGCGCAGTGAGATGCTTTATCCGCATGTGGCCATTGTAGAATGGCGCAAACCATCTCGGGCCCAATCCTGACGCATCTGTCCATCGATTTCCGTCCGAGACCCGAGTGAGAAGCACGCGGCTCGACGCGTTCGACCGAGCAATTGCTTGGACAGACGTGCCAAGTTCGGCTCGCGACGTGCATTCGGCCCCGCCAGATGATCGCAATGCATGTGTGACAATCCCGGCCGCACCGGTCAGCACGTGCGCATCGGCCGGTCGCGACAAACGTTGTTCTGACGCCTCATGACAATAGATTAAACAATGGCCTGCGCCCCCGGTTCCACGCACCCGGCTGGCACGGGGCAAAGCGCAAGCGGCAGGCCGTTTTTCACTCCCGCCCTCCCGGATCCCGGCGAACCATTTATTTTTCAACGTGTTGACATGGATCAATGAGTTCGCGAGACTGCATCTATCACTGCAGTAGGTGCGATATCACGGCAGCGACATCTTGTCGGGATTCTCAGAACAAAGTCGAACTCATCGGGAGCTCCCATGTTGAAGAATTATTCGATCCGCGTCATTTTTACCGCGTTCTTTCTCGTCAGCGTGGCGCTGTCGGTGTGCTCCCTGATGGCCTTCTCGCGCGTCTCCACGGAGCAGGGAAAAACCATGCTCGCCAGCGAAAACCGCTACCAGTCCTTTCTGCTTGCCGACGAGCTGCGCCAGAGCTCCGACGACCTGACTCGTCTCGCGCGCACCTTCGTCGTCTCGGGCGATGCTGCCTACGAACGCCAGTACATGGACATTCTGGCGATCCGCAACGGCGCCAAGGGCCGGCCGCAAAACTATGAACGCATCTATTGGGACTTCGTCGCCGCCGGCGTCGACAAGCCGACGCCGGACGGGCCAGCCATCGCGCTGGCCGACCTGATGCGCAAGGCGGGATTCACCGATGCCGAATTCGCCAAGCTCAAGCAGGCCCAGGACAACTCGGATGCCTTGGTCAAGACCGAAGTGATCGCCATGAACGCCGTCAAAGGCATGTTCGATGACGGCACCGGCAAGTTCACGCAGAAGCGCGAACCCGACATGGAAATGGCGCGCAAAATCATGCACGACGCCAATTACCACAAGAACAAGGCAACCATCATGGCGCCGGTCAATGAATTCCTGGCCATGCTCGACAAACGCACCGGCGAAGAGGTGCGGATCGCCGCCGCCCGTGCCGATACCGCTTTCTGGGTAGCGGTTGGCGTGCTTGGCGTGTCCTTGTGCATGTCCCTGGTCACCGTGCTCATGATCTACCGCCACATCAAGCTCGGCTTTACCCACGCGATCGAAACCGCCAGCAAGATCGCCTCGGGCGACCTGAACGGCGAAACCGCGGAAGACCGCAGCGATGAAGTTGGCGAGCTGCTGCAAAGCATGAACACCATCAGCATTAACCTGAGACAGACGGTGCGCAAGATCCGGGAAAGTTCCGACGAGATCTCGGCCGCCACCCACGACATCGCGGTCGGCAACGCCGATCTGTCCGCGCGCACCGAATCGCAGGCCAGTTCGCTGGAAGAAACCGCCTCCTCCATGGAAGAGCTGACCAGCACCGTCAAGCAAAATGCCGATAACGCCCGTCAGGCGAACCTGCTCGCCTCGTCCGCGTCCGAGGTCGCCATCAAGGGCGGCACGGTGGTCTCGCAAGTGGTCGATACGATGGGCTCGATTAACGAGTCAGCCCGCAAGATCGTCGACATCATTAGCGTGATCGACGGCATTGCCTTCCAGACAAATATCCTTGCGCTCAACGCGGCCGTTGAAGCCGCACGCGCCGGGGAACAAGGGCGCGGCTTCGCGGTCGTGGCGGCGGAAGTACGCAACCTGGCCCAGCGCTCGGCCGGTGCGGCGAAGGAAATCAAGGCCTTGATCAACGATTCGGTCGACAAGGTGGACCTGGGCAGTAAGCTTGTCGATCATGCCGGCACGACCATGAACGAAGTGGTGGCCAGCATCCAGCGCGTTTCCGCGATTGTCGGCGAAATCGCGGCGGCCAGCCAGGAACAGTCATCGGGCATCGAGCAGGTCAACCAGGCCATCGTCCAGATGGACGCCGTTGTGCAAAGCAATTCCTCGCTGGTCGAAGAGGCAGCCGCCGCTGCCGAATCACTGGAGGAACAAGCCGGCAATCTGGTCGAGACGGTCAAGATCTTCAAAGTTGATGAGCTGGGAACGCAACGCCAAGCAGCTACGCGAGCCCCTGTGGCCAGGAAGAACGGCACCCTTGTATCCCGGCAGAAATCGGCGCCGGTGCTGATTGGCGCCGACTAGACCGGCGCGCCGGCGCCGCTTGCGCCTGCCCGCGCACGATCACCCTGGCGGCGCGCAGGACCTTTGATTGCACGCGCGGGTTGTCCCGTTCAAGACGGTGACACCACGTAGACGAAGGCTGCGAGCGCCCACGATGCGATGAGCAGCAAGGTGAGCCACACCGCCAGGCGCTCCGTGCGCGGAAACGTCAGCGCGCGCGCGTTGAACGCCTGCACGACTGTCATGACCAGTTGAAAGCCACCAACACTGCTGAACGGAAGCAGATGGAACGCCGCCATTTTCGCCGCCGTCAGACCGAGCACGAAACCGAACGACTGATCCGCCAGCGCGGCATGATAAGAAGCCAAATAGGTCTGGGCGCTGGTGAAGGGGGCCAGCGCACCGCTCACCAATTGAGCAAACCCGCTGGCAAAATAGCGCAGAGCGTCAACACCGAGCAACACGCACGCGATAGCGAGCAGACAGGCGGGAATGCTGACCGACACCAGCAGCTGCACCCACGCTGGCTGGACATCGAGCGCACCCTTCTTTTCATGCGCGGTTAACAGCGGCATGGAATCCGTTACCTTGAACCGAACCGACGAGTTCATGGGAATCGCGCGCAGTACCCAGTTTTTGCGCGTCAACAGCACCGGGCCAAACCCAAGCGTCACCCCTTCCACCACGACACCAAGGGACTGTGCGACATAGGCGGTGAACAGGACCGGCACGTGCGAGATGATTGCCCAAATCGAGCAAAGCGTCAGGAGTATCATGGAAGGCCCTGCCCCATGGCCGCGGCGGGCTTACTTTGCATGCTCATGCGTATCGCCTGCGCAATCCACCGCCAGCCAGCCTTTCCTCGTACATTGGTTGGCGCTGCGTCATGGGCGCCTGCCTGCGGGCGAAAAGGACATCGGTACAGTTTTCTCTCGTCGAATAAGCCTCGCATTGTCTTGAATACGCTGGCAGACGGCAAGAAAAAATTAAAAGTGAGCAAGATGATCGCCGGAGCCGGGTGTCCTCCGGCCCGGCCTGCTCACCGTACCGTGTACTCAGGCGGTGCCGGAATCATCGTTGGCCGCCTTGATGGGCTCAGCTGGTGACATGCCATCCTTCTCCCAGCTGTCGAAGGTGGCCATGATGGTGTCCCGGGTTTTCTGGCTCAGTTCGGGCAGTGTTCCGCCGAGGGCCTCGGCGGCTTCGTCAAAGCCCTGCTGCACGGCAGCCCGGATCGAGGCCAGTTTGGAGGGGTCGTCGCCGATCGCTCCCTTGGCCATATTGAGGATGCGCTCGGACACCTGGGCAACGCCAAACTCGCCGTCGTCGGCCGTGGCCGCCTTGGCCGCTTCGATGGTTGCCGGATCGGCATCGAGCTTTTGCTCACCGCTGACCACCTTGGTCAGGTTCAGCCCCTGCTGCTCGATCGCGGGCAGGATCAGGTTGATGACTTCCTGGGCCTGGCGGTCGGACTCGGCCAGCAAGGCGTCGAGGTCGGGCAGCGTATCGACCGCCGCCGCGGCCGTACGCGGCACGCCATAGGTCAGCGGCGCGTCGGCCGGCCCGCTCAGGGTCACCTTGTCGGACTTGATGCTGCCGTCAGCCTGAACGCCCTCGTTCGGCCGGCGGCCCGCTTCTCGTGGCGCAATCGGCGTGGCGCCGTTTGAGGGGGTTGTATTCGAAATGGTAATGCTCATGACCTCTCCTTCTTGGCGCGTTGCACGCCGTAACGTTAGATCTTCATAGGCAAAAGACGGCAGTTTGCCGTGCTCGTTAATGATTAACGGCAGGATTGGCAGAAAGTTGAATGTTTAGCGCTTTATTGAGAATCCGGGGTTGATGTTGCTGCCGGATCGGCCGCCGCAACCGCCCTGATTCTGCCCGGGATTTCACGCGGCATGATGCCATTGAGCGGAATGCCACACGGGGAAAGATCGGCCAGAATGATCTGACAATGGCTGTGCTTTGAATCGCAGGAGGCGTCCGGAACATGCGCGGGGAACTGGCATCAATATGCCATGGTAAACCTCCGGTCAAAAACGGCTTATATATGGCCGGGGCAAGAAACGCCCCAGCCATGTCAAATGAATAAGCCATGCCGGTTCGCGCCGCATGATAATGCCGGCCGCTTTATCCCAGATTCAGCGTCCAGGTGGGAGCGCCTTCATCGTCATCGGTGGATAGCGCGACGTCCTGGGTCCAGCTGGCAATGTAAGTCCAGTGAGTATCCTCCAGCCAGGCCAGGGTACCGAAATCGATGGCGCGCAGGCGGATGAATTTGACATACAGGTCGATGTTATCCTTGATCCACATGTCGTCGCCGTTAACCCGCAGTTTAATCTGCAGGTGCCCGCTCAAGCCATGTGAAAACTCGAGCCCGTAGCCTGGATAGGGCATCGGAATCGTTCCTATGCCGGCTGGTAGTACCGGCGTCAGGTCGTTTCGGCGGGGCAGTTTGGTCGGCCCGCTGTAGGTGTAGCCGCGGCTGTCGCCGCGTTCGTGGTCATCCACCTCCGCATAATCCAGGTTGAGCACGCGGATTTCCGTTCCGTTTCTTATAATGCTAGCCTGCACGAGGTTATCGGTTTCGGCATTAGGAACATTTTTGGTTGCCGCAACCAATCCGATCGATCCAATCCACAGAATATTCTCCTTAGAATAGATGGCGATTAGCATGTGCTTTCTTTAAGAAAAGCTTCATGCAAATGGGTAGCGATTGGATGCAAACCCTCTGGAAACAGCGGGGATACTGCCAACCACCCTCATCCATTATTCTGTGGAGTTCAATGCCGGTGTTTGCGCCACATTAATCGCAGGCCAGCGTTCACCCGTGACCGTCAGCGGTATGACAGGACGTCGATACATCAGGCGCTGGGGAAATCAATCAAGCGGATAACTATTTCCAATCAACCTCTTGCGAAAACGAAAATGGCGCCGGATTGCCATTGACCAGATGGGGCGTAAACTTCCCGTCTCGATAATATTTGTCGAATACCGGCAGAAGCAAATCCAACGATGCGAAGGTTTCCCCGTTCGCACTGGTAACATGGGTCGGGATCAGACTGTTCCAGGCCGCACCCACGCCAGAAACGTTGCCAGCCTCGTCCACGCTGACTTTGACGCTGATCGCGCCCTTCACATCACGCCTCACCATTAATTCGGGAAGAGAGACGAAGGCCTTGCCCGGGGTAAAACCCGGCCTGGCCGGCAGCGGCGCGCGTGCAGGTGCCAGCCTGTCAAACGCGGTCGAGTATTGCGCATGCGTCACACTCTTCCTCAACAAACTGGCATCGCTGACGTTTGCGTCGAGGATGGCATGGGTGGTCAGCCAGGTGTGGTCGCATTCCTCCTGCAGTGTGCCCGGAGCGCGTCTGCCGTAGGAATATTCGTTATCAAGAATTGCCGCATCAGCAGCCGGTAGAGATTTTCCGAGTTTTTTAAACGCTGCCATGACACGCATTGTCTGCACCTGCTCCACAGGCCGGTCACCCGGCCTTGGGTTTTGAATACGCGCCAGTTCGCGCACATACGCCGCCGCGATCACGCCCGCAAGCCGATCTTTGTGTTCATCGATCAATGAATGACGGGTACGCTGCAGCAGCGCTACAGTGTCGTTCGCGCTACGCGTCTGGCAGCCCTCGCGGGAACTCCCATACAGCACATTCATGCGCGGCAAGCGAAACAGAATGGAAACATCCCGGTCGTCCAGAAATTCAAATGAAGCCAGCCTGATTTTCTGAGAGTGTCGCCACCAGTTGCTCACCAGGTCTTCCTGCGTGGTTGCCGCATTGGCGATGAGCCATTCCTGCAACGCATCCCGATAGGCTTTCTGCTCGCCGAGCCTGGTCAGAATCGCCGCAGCGAACTGTTGCCCGTGCTCATCGGTGCTTAAGCCTGTGACCGCAAACTGATCCTTTTCGTCGCTGGCTACCTGTTTCTGCAAGATTTGAAGGAACTGGCCGACGGCCGGCGTGGCCGCCGCGCTGGACGCCAGCGCGGCAGTGGATAGAAAAATCGCCGCAAGTGCCCGCGCGGCGCGGAATCGTTTGTTGATCATGGTGGGCAGATACGGAAATTGGCAATCACAAAGTGTGCCACGTGGAAATTTTTCATGCAAGCCTTTAACCTGCGCCTGTTTGAACGGCGCACCCTCACGGCGTGCCAGCCGGCAGCACCCGTCCCTTGACCGCATCGATCGGGCACACCATCGGCAAAAACTGTTGCTGGCGCGCCGAATAGCCCATCAGCGCGCCGCTGTCGATATCGAAATACCAGCCGTGCAGCACCAGCTTGCCCTCCTCCACCCTGCGTTTGACCCACGGGTAGGTCAGCAGGTTGTCGAGCGACTGCAGGATGCTGGCCTGTTCGCACGCCTTGTGCCGCTCTTCCGAACTCTTGTGCGCCAGGTCGCGCATGACGCGCACCCGCACCGGTTCGGCGATGCGCATCCAGCGCTCGACGAATCCGGTTTCGCGCTGCTCCGGTTCCAGCGGCTGGGGCGCGAGCAAGGCGCGAATGCCGCCGCAGCGCGCATGCCCGAGCACGATCACCCGCGCCACTTCCAGGTTGCAGATGGCGAACTCGATAGCCGAACTGACGCCCGGCGGCGCGTCCGGCGTGCATGGCGGCACCAGATTGGCGATATTGCGCACCACGAACATATCGCCCGGACCGCTGCCGGTCAGCAGCATCGGATCGACCCGCGAATCGCAGCAGCCGATCAGCAAGGTGCTGGGGCGCTGTCCGCCGCGCAAGGTGTCGTAGACGCCATGATCCTCGCTGAAATACTGCTGCTGGAAGCGGCTGAAACCGCGTACGAACTTCTCGATGTCTTGCATGTCGTGCTCCGTTCAGCCGGCGTGCTCGCGCAAGCCGTCGATATTCATGATCGTGACATTCCTGCCCTGCACGCCGATCAATCCATGTATGGTCAGGTCGCCCAGAATGCGCGAGAAATGTTCGGGCGTCAGGTTCAGGCGCGACGCCACCACCGCCTTGCTGACCGGCAGGGTCACCTGCGCGCCCTGCCCGGTCGCCTCGTCCTGCAGCAGGTAGCCGATCACACGCTGGGTGCCCGACTGCAAGGCGACCGATTCCAGGTCGCAGATCAGGCCGTGCATGCGCCGGCTCAGGCCGGCCAGCATCTTGCGGGCAAAACCCGGGTCGTGCGCGATGCCGTCGAACACCGCTTCCTTGGTCACGTGCAGCAGCAGCGAATCGGCCAGCGCCGTGGCCGAGACGATGTAGGGCTTTTCCATGAACATCAGCGCTTCGCCGAAGCTGTGTCCTGGGCCGATCAGCTCGATGATCTTTTCCGCGCCGTTGGCCACCCCGGCGGCCAGCTTGACCTGGCCGAAAATCACCAGATGAAAGCCTTTGCAGGTATCGCCGCGCTGGAAGATGATGTCGCCGCGCGCCACGTGGCGCTCGCTGGTGCCGGCCGCGATGGCGTCCAGCTCGGTCGGCGACATCGCATCGAACAGCGGCAGCCGCGCCAGGAAGGTCTGGGGCGAGAAACGGGTCTTTTCCATGACCGCTCCGGCTATCAGCACGGCATGTCCGCACGGCGCCGCGCGTAGTACCACCACGTGACCGCGATGCACGAGACGTAAAAGCCGACGAAGCCCCACAGTGCCGCATCCGGACCGCCGGTCAGGGCGATCGAGGTGCCGTAGCACTTGGGAATGAAGAACGCGCCGTAAGCCGCCACCGCCGAGGTGAAACCGAGCACCGCCGCGCCTTCTTTATTGGCGTCTAGAATTGCCTGCTCCTTGGCGGCTTGGCCCTTGCCTTCGGCTGCGCGCTGGCGTTCGGTGAGGAAAATCACCGGGATCATGCGGAAAGTCGAGGCATTGCCCACGCCGGTACCGGCGAACAGCAGCATGAACATCCAGAAAAAGCCCATGAAGTTGCCCGCCGCGCCGCCATGCGGCAAGAACTGGATCACGCCGATCACGGCCCCGATCATCAGCACGAAGGTCCACAAGGTCACGCGCGCGCCGCCCAGCTTGTCGGCCACGATGCCGCCCGCCACCCGCGCCAGCGCCCCGACCAGCGGTCCGAGGAAAGCGTAGTCGAGCGGATTGACATCCGGGAACTGGGTCTTGATCAGCAGCGGAAAGCCGGCCGAATACCCGATGAAGGAACCGAAGGTGCCGGTGTACAGCCAGCACATCAGCCAGTTATGCTTGCGCTTGAAAATGATGGCCTGCTCCGAAAACGAGGCCTTGGCCGAGGCCAGGTCGTTCATGCCGAACCACGACGCGAGCGCGGTGAGCGCGATGAACGGTACCCAGATGAAGCCGGCGTTCTGCAGCCACATGGCCTTCGAGGCGCCGCCCTTGACCCACAGCTGCGATTCGCCGCCCAATGCGCCGAACACGCCGGCGCTAATCACCAGCGGCACCACGAACTGCACCGCCGACACGCCCAGGTTGCCCAGGCCGGCATTCATGCCGAGCGCGTAGCCTTTCTGCGCCTTGGGATAGAAAAAGCTGATATTCGCCATCGACGAGGCAAAATTGCCGCCGCCAAAACCGCACAGCAGGGCCAGGATCAGCATGATCGGGTAGCTGGTGTTGACGTCCTGCACCGCGAAGCCGATGCCGATGGCGGGAATGAGCAGCGAGGCGGTCGAGATCGTGGTCCACTTGCGCCCGCCGAAAATCGGCACCATGAAGGAATAGAAGATGCGCAAGGTCGCGCCGGACAGGCCCGGCAGCGCGGTCAGCCAGAACAGCTGGTTGGTGCTGTATTTGAAGCCGATATTGGGCAGGTTGACCACGACCACGCTCCACACCATCCAGACGGCGAAGGCGAACAGCAGTGCCGGAATCGAAATCCACAGATTGCGGTTGGCGGTCGCCTTGCCGCTCTTTTGCCAGAAGGCCGGCAGTTCGGGCTCCCAGGTGGCAATGACATATTTACTCATTTGATTTCTCCTTTAAATTAGGCGACGACAGCCAGCCGGGCCGGCGCGGCGGGCCGCCCACTGTCTTTGAAGCTGAAATGCATCCACACCAGGGACACGCACACCGTGCCGTAGAGCAGCATGAAAGCGGACGAACGCACGCCGGTCAGGTCGACCAGGGCGCCGAACAGGATCGGCAGCACGAAGCCGCCAAGGCCGCCGGCCAGCCCCACCACGCCCGAGACGGCGCCGATGTTGTCGCTGAAGTCGTCGCCGATGAACTTGAACACCGACGCCTTGCCGACCGCCATGGCCACCCCGACCACGAACAGCAGCACCGTAAACATCACCGGCGTGAGGCCGATTTGCAGCGTGGTGCTGCCGGTCACGGTCTTGATGATCATGTTGGTCTGCGGGTAGGACAGCAGGAAGAAGCAGACCCAGCACACCCACATGACCCACCAGGTGACCTTGTAGGCGCCGTATTTGTCCGAAATCCAGCCGCCGAGCGCGCGCAGCACGCCGCCGGGCAGCGAGAAGCAAGCCGCCAGCAGCGCGGCCAGGCCCATGTCGAAGCCGTATTCGGTGACGTAATACTTGGTCATCCACAAGGCCAGGCCCACATAGCCGCCGAACACGACCGAGTAGTACTGGCAGTAGCGCCATACGCGCGGGTCCTTGAGCACCTTCATCTGTTCCCTGAACGACACGCCAGCCGGCATCTTGTGGGCGGGGTCGCTGTACGTGCCTAGCCAGAACACGGCGGCGGTCAGCAGCATCGCCACCGCGTACACCTTGGGCAGCATCTGCCAGCCGAAGGCGGCGATGATGGCCGGAGCGACGAACTTGGTCAGGGCCGAGCCGGAGTTGCCCGCACCAAAGATGCCCATCGCCAGCCCGCGCCGTTCCTTGCCGAACCAGCGCGCCACATACGGCGTGCCGACCGAAAACGAGCCTCCGGCCAGGCCGACGAACAGGCCCAGCACCAGGAAGTGCCAGTAAGCGGTGGCGTGCGAGATCAGCCAGATCGGCAGCGCGGTGACCAGCATGAGGATGAAAAACACGATGCGCCCGCCGTAGCGGTCGGTCCAGATGCCGAGCGGAACACGGACCAGCGAGCCGCTCAGCACCGGCGTTGCCGCGAGCAGGCCGAACTCGGTCTCGTTCAGGCCCAGCTGCGCCTTGATCGGAATGCCGAGCACCGCGAACATCATCCAGATCGCGAAGCAGATGGTGAAGGCGAAAGTACTGCTTGCCAGCACCGCTATTTGTTGTTGATTCTTGCTAGACACGTTCTTCTCCCGGACCGATGACCTGATACAGGAAGCTTACGTGCTGCCGTAAAGCACGACTATTAGCCTGAGGGCGAGTTTCCCCCGGCAATCTGGCTAGTCTTCTAGCCCAAAAGAACTAGACAGCACACGGCAAGAAAGCTGTGTTGATACGAATCAATGATGTATTTGCGCATTTTGAGGTATAACGACAGACCAAGACTATGCGAGGCCGTCCCATGCAAGACATTGCAACACCCGATTCCAGCTGCGAACCCGGCTGCGCCACGCAGGATGCCGCCCAGCTCAATGCCAGCTGCTTTTGCGCCGGCCCTTCCGCCGCGGCACTGGCCGAGGCGCTGCAAAACGACAGCGCCGGGCCGGAAGTGCTTGCATTGATCAGCGAACGCTGTCCGCATCTGTTCGCCGCATTGCCGGTGTTCGTGTCGCCGGAACAGTCGGCGCGCATGGCGCAGCTGATCGGCGCGATCGAAGAGGTGATCGCGCTGCCGGCCTGGCAGGCCGCGGTACTGGCCGACGCACCGGCCATCGCGCGCCACGATCCGGGCGCGCGCGGCGTCTTTTACGGCTACGATTTTCACGTGGGCGAAGACGCCATCGGTCTCATCGAAATCAACACCAATGCGGGCGGCGCGCTGCTCAATGCGGCGTTGGCGCGGGCCGGCCACGGGGGCAGCGCGATCGGCGAGGCCGGCAACGGTGCGGCGCGCGCGCTGGCGCTGGAAGAGGCTATCGTCGACATGTTCCGCGCCGAGTGGCGCCTGGGCGGGCGCACTACGCCGCTGCGCACCATCGTGATCGTCGACGACGACCCCGAGAACCAGTACCTGTATCCGGAATTTCTGATGTTTCGCCAGCTCTTTGCGCGCCACGACATCGAAGCGCTGATCGTCGACCCATCGATGCTGCGCTGGGAAGCCGGCAGCCTGTGGCGCGGCGACCTGATTGTCGATCTGGTGTACAACCGCCTGACCGATTTCATGTTAGAGGCGCCCGGCCACGCGGCGCTGCGCGACGCCTACCTGGCATGCGCGGTGGTGCTCACGCCACATCCGCGCGCACACGCGCTGTACGCCGACAAACGCAATCTTGCGCTGCTGACCGACGATGCGCACCTGGCGGCGCTGGGCGTGGCCGATGAAACGCGCGCGATCCTGCTGCGCGGGATTCCGCACACGGAGCTGGTGCGGGCCGACCAGGCCGAGCGCCTGTGGCGCACGCGGCGCGAGTGGTTCTTCAAGCCGGTGGCCGGCTACGGCGGCCGTGCGGCCTACCGCGGCGACAAACTCACCAAGCGCGCCTGGCAGGACATCCTCGATGGCGACTATGTCGCCCAGGCGATCATGGCGCCGCCGGCGCGCACCGGCGGCAGCGCCGAGGCGCCGGATCAGCTCAAGTTCGACATCCGCAGCTACACCTACGACGCCAAGGTGCAATGGACGGCCGCGCGCGTGTACCAGGGTCAGACCACCAACTTCCGCACGCCGGGCGGCGGTTTTGCGATGGTGTACACCGCCAACGCGTAGCGCCCTACTTCCAGACGATGATGGCCTTGTCCGCGCGTCCGCCCGGGGGCGCGCTGTGCGCAATCAGATCCGCCAGCGTCACCCCATCGAGCACCCGCAGGTACGCCGCCGTCGCCGCCCCCAGCACGCCCTTGAGCGCGCACGCCGGCGCCAGCGTGCAGGCGTTACTCGCGGGATCGAAGCACTCGGCCATGTAGAAATCGGTCTCGCTGTGGCGCACCACGGCGCCGATATTGATCTGCTCGGGCTCGAGCTTGAGGCGCAGCCCCCCGTTGCGGCCCCGTACCGTCTCCACCATGCCCGACAAGCCAAGCTGGTACACCACCTTCATCAGATGGTTCTTCGAGATCCCGTGCACGTCGGCGATGTCCTGGATGGTCGCCAGGCGATCGCGGTGCATGCCCAGGTAGATCAGGGTGCGCAGGGTGTAATCGGTATAGGCGGTCAGTCGCATTGGCGTCGGAATGGTTGGATGGCAGGTTAAATGAGGCATCCAGTATACATCTATTGATCCAGGTGGCATCGTCAGCGGATAAAGAAGTATTTAACTTGCTTGTTTAAATAGATGTATTTAGAATCCTTCTTTAACGGAGCGGACTGTACCGCGCCGTTCTAATAACAAGGAAACCACGCCATGCACGCCTCACGCAAACTATGGACCTGGCTCGCGGTCATCTGCGTCCTGTCCTTCGCCGTCCTCGGCTGGGTCGGGACCGAGATCTACCTGAGCGCTCCCCCGATTCCACAGCAAGTCACCAGCCGCCAGGGGGAAGTCGTGTTCTCCGAAGGCGAAGTCCAGCGCGGCCAGCAAGCCTGGCTCTCGGCCGGCGGCCAGCAGCTCGGCTCCGTCTGGGGCCATGGCAGCTATCTGGCGCCAGACTGGTCGGCCGACTGGCTGCACCGCGAAGCGCTGGCCCTGCGCGAGATCTACGCCTCCAAACAGTTCGGCAAACCATTCGTCCAGTTGGACTTCGAGCAGCAGGCTGCCCTGAGCGAGCGCCTCAAGCGCGAGATGCGCGCCAATACCTGGGACGCGCGTACCGGCATCATCCTGCTCTCGCCGGAACGCGCGCAAGCCGTGCGTGAAGTGGCGGCCCATTACAGCGCCCTGTTCGGCGCCGACCCCAAACTCGACGCCCTGCGCGAGCAGTACGCCATGAGCGCCGGCAGCCTGTCCACTCCGGAAGACCTGCGCGCCCTGCCCGCCTTCATCTTCTGGTCTTCCTGGTCGGCCGCCACCGACCGTCCCGGCGAAACGGCGATCAGCTACACCAGCAACTGGCCGCACGAACCACTGGTCGGCAACGGCCCCACCGCGGGCGCCGGTATCTGGTCGATCGCCAGCGTGATCCTGATGATCGCCGCCATCGCCGCCATGATCTTCTATCACGGCCGCGCCGGTGAAGGCGACGACCCCGTGCCGCCCAAGGCCGACCCGCTGTTCGACATGAAGCCGACGGCATCGATGCGCGCCACCCGCAAGTACTTCTACGTCGTCATCGCGCTGATCCTGACGCAGGTCGGCATGGGCATCATCACCGCCCACTACGCGGTCGAAGGCCAGAGCTTCTTCGGCTTCCCGCTCGGCCAGATCCTGCCGTTCGTCGTCAGCCGCACCATCCACACCCAGTTCGCCGTGCTGTGGATCGCCACCGCCTGGCTGGCCACCGGCCTGTATATCGCCCCCGCGATCTCGGGACACGAACCGAAATACCAGGCGCTCGGCGTCAACGTGCTGTTCTACGCGCTGCTGTTCATCGTGGCCGGCTCCACCATCTCCGGCTGGCTCGGCACCCTGCAGCACCTCGGTAACGACTTCAGCTTCTGGATCGGCAACCAGGGCCTGGAATTTACCAGCATGGGACGCGTGTGGCAGATCCTGCTGTTCGTCGGCCTGCTGTTCTGGGTCCTGCTGCTCGGACGTGGCCTGCTGCCGGCCCTGCGCAAGCCATCGGAAAGCCGCGGCCTGATCGCCATGGTGTTCCTGGCTGCCCTGTGCATCGGCGGCTTCTACGCCACCTCGCTGACCTGGGGTCCGCGCACCCACTACGCCATGGTCGAATACTGGCGCTGGTGGCTGGTCCACCTGTGGGTTGAGGGCTTCTTCGAGGTGTTCGCCACCGCCGTCATCGCGCTGCTGTTCACGCGCCTTGGCCTGATTGCCGCAAGCACCGCCAACAGCGCCATCATTCTCGAAACCATCGTGTTCCTGTTCGGCGGCATCCTGGGCACCCTGCACCACCTGTATTTCACGGGCACGCCGACTTTCGTGATCGCCATCGGCGCCATGTTCTCCGCGCTCGAAGTCGTGCCGCTGGCGATGATCGGCGTTGAAGCATGGCGAAACTACCAGCGCTCGAAAGCGGCGCCCTGGGTCCAGGCCTACAAATGGCCGATCCTGTGCTTCATCTCGGTCGGTTTCTGGAACGTGGTGGGCGCCGGGCTGCTCGGTTTCGCCATCAACACCCCGATCGCGCTGTACTACATGCAGGGCATGAACATGACGGCGGCCCACGGCCACGCAGCGCTGTTCGGTGTCTACGGCATGCTCGGCATCGGCCTGATGCTGTTCTGCCTGCTCGGCCTGACCGAGCGCGCCGCCTGGTCCGACAAGCTGCTCGCGCCCATGTTCTGGTGCCTGAACATCGGCCTGGCGATGATGGTATTTATTTCGCTGGTGCCGGCCGGGATCTACCAGGCCTGGGCCAGCGTCACGCAGGGCACCTGGTATGCCCGTTCGCCCGAGGTGGTCCATTCGCCGCTGATGGAAACGCTGGTGTGGCTGCGCGTGCCGGGTGACGTGGTGTTCTCGGTCGGCTGCGCGTTCCTGGCGCTGTTCGCCTTCAAGCTCGCCACCGGGGCACGCGGCAGCAATTACGTCGTCGGCTCGGTTGTTCCCAACAAGCGCTGACACTATTTTCTCCGGCAGGTGCTTCCTGCCGGAGTTCGCATCGATTACACTACACAGGAGTATCAACATGACACACGCTGTTTCATCGACCGCCTCGATTGGCCTCTACCCGTTCGACGCGCGCGGCGTCGCCAAGCGCTTTCGCCACGCAGCCATTTTCGGTGCGCTGACCGCGCTGGAGCCGGGAGAGACCATGCGCTTTTATAACGACCACGATCCGCTGCCGCTGCTGGCGCAGATCGAGGCCCATTTCGGATCGCGCGTGACGATTGCCTACGTGGCGCGCGCGCCGGGCGAAATCATCATCGACTTCGGGATCGCCTGAACAAAAAAGGACTACGCATGGAGTACCTCGCCGTCAAACACCTGCATATGAGCTGTGCTGCGCTCAGCATCGGCCTGTTCTTGCTGCGCGGCGTCTGGATGCTGAACGACGCGCCGCAGCTGGCGCAGCGCTGGGTGAAAATAGCGCCACATTTGGTCGACACGGTGCTGCTGGCCAGTGCCCTGACCATGGTGGTGTGGAGCGGCCAGTACCCGTTCGTCCAGCCCTGGCTCGGCGCCAAGGTGGTGGCGCTGGTACTCTACATCATGCTCGGTGCGGTCGCGCTCAAGCCCGGCCGCCCGAAACAGGTGCGCGCCATTGCCTTCGGCGCGGCCCTGCTCGCCGTCGCCTACATCGTCGCGGTCGCGCTGACGCGCCGGGTTTTCATCGTCGGCTGACACCCGCCGCCAATTGCCCCGAAATGTAATCCACATCAAGGAATTTCCAGAACGCAAACCTTAGCATTCTGTTGACGACCGCTTCCGCGACGTCCAACAGAAAAAGAAAAGGTCACATCATGCGTTCGCATCCTCTCCGCCTCGCCGGCACCTGCCTTGCCACCGCTTCCGCCTTCATCGTCCTGTGCTCGGTCTCCGCCAATGCCGCGCAGCCGGCGCTGCCAGTCATCGTGCAGGAACTGGTGGCCCCGCCGGCGCTGCCGCCGCAGATCACGCGCAAAACGCCGGCGCGCGTGGTCGTCAACCTGACGGTCGAGGAAATCGAACGCGAAATCGCGCCGGGCACGCGCTACACCTTCTGGACCTTCGGCGGCACCGTGCCGGGCAAGATGATTCGCGTGCGCGAAGGCGACACGGTCGAACTGAACCTGCAAAACCTGGCCGGTAACAAGCTGCCCCACAATATCGACCTGCATGCGGTCACCGGTCCCGGTGGCGGCGCGGGGCAAACCCTGATCGCACCGGGCAATCAGGCCAGCTTCACCTTCAAGGCGCTGGCACCGGGCCTGTACGTCTACCACTGCGCCACCGCCCCTGTCGGCATGCACGTCGCCAACGGCATGTACGGCATGATCCTGGTTGAACCCAAGGAAGGCATGTCCAGGGTCGACAAGGAATACTACGTGATGCAGGGTGACTTCTACACCACCGGCGCATATCGCGCGCCCGGCCTGCAGGGTTTCGACATGCAAAAGGCGATCGACGAGCGGCCGACGTACGTACTGTTCAACGGCGCCGATGGCGCCCTCACCGGCAAAGGCACGCTGACCGCCGCCGCCGGCGACAAGGTGCGCATGTTCTTCGGTGTGGGCGGACCGAACACCGTCTCGAGCTTCCACGTGATCGGCGCCATTTTCGACAAGGTCTATACCGAAGGCGGCACGCGCTTCCAGGAAAACGTCCAGACCACCCTGGTGCCGGCGGGCGGGTCGACCATCGTCGAATTCGTGCCGCGCGTGCCGGGCAACCTGACCCTGGTCGACCACTCGCTCACGCGCGCCTTCAACAAGGGCGCGGTGGGCCTGATGGCGGTGAGCGGCCCGGAACGGCCCGACATTTATGGCAAGGGCATCAAGACCGCTTTGCCCGGAACCAAAGCGCCGCCTGTCGTCGCGAGGGCTGCGGTACCCGCCGCCACCGATGCGCAACGGCTGCGCGGCAAGGCGGTCTACGACAGCACCTGCGCCTCGTGCCACCTGCCCGACGGCAAAGGCGTTCCCGGTGTGTTCCCGCCGCTGGCCAATTCCGACTTTTTCCAGCAGCGTCCTTACGAGATGGCCCATATCGTGCTGCACGGCCGCAGCGGCGAAATGGTCGTCAACGGCGAGCATTACAACTCGGTCATGCCACCGCAGGACCTCAATGACGATGATGTAGCCGCCGTCATCAACTACGTGAGCACCGACCTCAATGCCGGCAAAGCCGTCATCACGCCGGCCCAGGTCAAGCAGATGCGTCAGGTCAAGGCCAATTGAGCGCGCCATGAATCACCACCTGACCACCTTCGCCTGCGCGGCGATGCTGTGCGGGGCGGCCGGCGCCGCCGACTACGTGGCGCTGCCCGGCGGCGAGCTGCGTTCGGTGATGCCGGCCGACGGCAAGGAAGCGCCGGCCATCGTGGCACCGTTTTCGATGCGCGCCACCGCGGTCACCAACGCCGAGTTCCGCGCGTTCGTCCTCGCACATCCGCAATGGCAGCGCGGCCAGGCACCGGCCGTGCTGGCCGCGCCCACCTTTCTGGCGGCGTGGCGCGGCGCCGCCGATCACGGCACGCTGGCGCCGGATGCGCCGGTGACCAACGTCAGCTGGCACGCGGCAAACGCCTTTTGCGCCAGCGAGGGTGCGCGTTTGCCGCGCTGGTACGAATGGGAATATGCCGCCGCGGCCGACGCCACGCGCGCCGACGCTCGCGACGACCCGCAATGGCTGGAGCACATCCTGAACTGGTACGCGCATCCGGCCAGCACGCCGCCGTCCCGGGTGCGCGCCAGCGCGCCGAACTATTACGGCCTGTACGACATGCATGGACTGGTGTGGGAGTGGGTCGAGGATTACAGCGCGCTGTTCGTCAGCGCCGACAGCCGCAGCCAGGACCCGCGCAAGGTGCTCGACTACTGCGGCGGCGCGGGGCTGTCGCTCGGCGACCGCCGCAACTACGCTGTGCTGATGCGCATTGCCCTTCTGGCCGCGATGGAAGGCGCGCAGGATGGCGGCTATCTGGGCTTTCGCTGCGCGCGCGGCGACGCCAGCCACACACCTACACCGAGACAATCGCCATGACTACCTTTAACCCCCTGCGCCGCGTCCTGCTGCGCACAAGCGCGCTTGCCGCCAGCCTGATCGCGCTCCCTCTGGCGCATGCCAACCCGCTCCCCGCCGAATCGCTGTACCGCCTGCCGGTGCCGCTCAAGGATAGCCAGGGCCGCCAGTTCGACTGGCGCGCGCTGGCCGGCCGCCCCCTGCTGGTAACGATGTTTTACGGCGACTGCAATGCGGCCTGCCCGATCATCATCGAAAACCTGCGCCGCACGGTCGATCAGATCAAGCCCGCGCCCGGGCGCCTGGCGGTGCTGATGGTCAGTCTCGACCCGTTGTATGACACGCCCGACTCCCTGGCCCAGCTGGCAAGCTCGCACAAGCTCGATCCCGCTATCTTCCGCCTGGCGGTGGCCGCCAATGAAACGCATACACGGGCGATGGCGGGCGCCTTGCAGATCAAGTACCGCGCCGTCACCAACGGCGAAATCAACCACACCACGCGCGTGTGCCTGCTCGACGCGGGTGGCAAACTGCTGGCCAGCAGCACCCAACTGAGCCCTCTGCCAGATCCGGCCTTCGTTGCGCAGATCCGCCTGGCTCTTAAATAAGGGGCGACTCAAGAAACGGAGATCAGTTAAAGGCACACACGCAATGAATTGCAGAAAAAATTGATAACGTCGACACCCAGTATGGAAGATTGAAAGAGCCTGTGCTCGCCCGGCAGGATTTTTTGGGTCAATGGTTGCGCCAGTTCCAATCCGTTTTCACTGTTGGTCAGCATGACAAAGCCGTCTCCGGTTCGAACGGAGGCAATGGCGAATGCGCGATAGCCCGTATTGTTACCCCACTGCCAAATATAAGCGTCATCGGGACCATGCTCAATTCCCCAGCTTAAGCCCCAGCTGAGCCCGAGGCTTGGGTCGACCGTGACGGGTGATGCGGTTATCTGTTTCATCACATCGTCATCGTTAAGCACCTTGACGAGAAATTTCCCATAATCCGCCGCGCTGGTGTGGAGAGAAAAAGCGGCGTTCGGGCTTTTTAAATCCAGCGTGGCCCTGGGTGCTCCATTCGCTTTCGTCCCAGGCAGAAGGTGTTTCGCGATTCGTTCGTTCCGTACGTAGTCGCTGTCGTTCATGTCCAGGGGCTTGAATACCTGCGATGTCATGAATTGATCCAGCGGCTGACTGGTGACCGCCTCCACAGCCCGCTGCAGCAGCACGTAGCCTTCCCCCGAGTAATTCCATTTTATTCCGGGAGTCGAGTCGACACTCAGTGGCCCGGAGGCCCAATTGGGCAATCCTGAGGTGTGGTTCAGAACCATCCGGACAGTGATAGCCTGAAGTCGCGGGGCCGTCACCAGAGCGGAAGGCTCGGCTTTCAACGGATCGAATTGGTGCCGATAGCCCTGCGGCAGATACTTCACGACCGGCGCGTCAAGCTCCAGTTTTCCTTGCGCTACCAGCTTCAGCACCGCATACGCAAAGACCGGCTTACTCAGCGATGCCGCTTGAAAAACGCTGTCCGCATTCAGCGTGGAGGCAGGCAAGCAACCCGTCGCGGAATCGATTGAATCAAGCTGTCGGTTCTTGATGACGGCGACCGCCACAGCGCAAACATGGTGCCTTTCCGCAAGAACTTTCAACGTGTCGTGCAAATTCGCCGGCGCCAAATCGGTCCGCGTGGAAGAAGCACATCCGGACAAGAATAGGGATACAACCGGCATCAGAAGCAAGCAGCCGGCATGGCCGGCGAAAAAGGCACTTCGATTGGACGTCAGCACGCGTGAGGGTCGCATGAGCACCTTTTCATATCAAGACTCGCCGTAAAAAGTAGGGAGAATAGCATTTCCCGAATCAAAATTGGGAATCGCAACGCCGCTTGCGCCTACGCCCCCGAACAGGCACGCCCGCGGGCAAAAACCAACCTGGATCAAGGATTTTACGATCGGTTCAAAACGCCGTTGACCCCACTACATATAGTCAATAACCTCGCTTTATGCACCACATATTGTGTTTCACGGAGAGCAAATGACCATCCCACCGCTACACTTCCCTACCCAAATCCGCAAGCGAGACGGCGCCGTCAAACCGTTCGACGCCACCCGCATCGAATCGGCCATGCAGCGCGCCGCGCTGGCCAGCGGCGAATTCGATGCCGGCACTGCCCATCTGCTGACATGGAACGCGGTCCTGCCCACGCTGTCCGCACTGTGCACCGATATCCCCAGCGTCGAGCAGGTGCAGGATGCCGTGGAGGCAGCCCTGTTCGAGGCCGGCCACCGCGCCACCCTGCGCGCCTATGTCGTCTATCGCGAGCAGCACCACAGCCTGCGGCGCGACCGCAAAAGCCTGATCGACGTCGAGGCGTCGATGAACGAGTACCTGGAGCAGCGTGACTGGCGCGTCAACGCCAATGCCAACCAGGGCTACTCGCTGGGCGGGCTGATTCTCAACGTCTCCGGCAAGGTGATCGCCAACTACTGGCTCGATCACGTCTATCCGCCCGCCGTCGGCGCGGCCCACCGCAACGCCGACCTGCACATCCACGACCTCGACATGCTGGCCGGGTACTGCGCCGGCTGGTCGCTGCGCACGCTCCTGAACGAAGGCTTGAACGGCGTGCCGGGCAAGATCGAATCGTCGCCGCCCAAGCACATGTCGAGCGCCATCGGCCAGATCGTCAACTTCCTCGGCACCCTGCAAAACGAGTGGGCCGGGGCCCAGGCCTTCAGTTCCTTCGACACCTACATGGCGCCCTACGTGCGCGCCGACGCCTTGAGTTTCGAGAGCGTCAAGCAGTACATCCAGGAGCTGATCTACAACCTGAACGTGCCGTCGCGCTGGGGCACGCAGACGCCGTTCACCAACCTGACGTTCGACTGGGTGTGTCCGGAAGACCTGCGCGAGCAGGTGCCGTTCATCGCCGGCGTGGAAATGCCGTTTACCTACGGCGATCTGCAAGTGGAAATGGACATAATCAACCGCGCCTACATCGAGATCATGATGACCGGCGACGCCAAGGGCCGCGTGTTCACCTTCCCGATCCCGACCTACAACATCACCGAGGACTTCGCGTGGGACAGCCCGAACGCCGAACTGCTGTTCGAGATGACGGCCCGCTACGGCCTGCCCTACTTCCAGAACTTCCTCAATTCGGAACTGAAGCCGAACATGATCCGCTCGATGTGCTGCCGCCTGCAGCTCGACCTGCGCGAACTGCTCAAGCGCGGCAACGGCCTGTTCGGATCGGCCGAGCAAACCGGTTCGCTCGGCGTGGTGACCATCAACTGCGCCCGCCTCGGCTACCTGCATGCCGACGACGAGGATGGCCTGTTCGAAGCGCTCGACCGCCTGCTCGACCTTGGCCGCGACAGCCTGGAAATCAAGCGCAAGGTGATCCAGCGGCATATGGACAATGGCCTGTTCCCGTACACCAAGCGCTACCTGGGCACCTTGCGCAACCACTTCTCGACCCTGGGCGTGAACGGCGTCAATGAGATGATCCGCAATTTCACCTGGGGCGAGCACGATATCGCCAGCGAATGGGGCCATGCGTTCGCATTGCGCCTGCTGGACCATGTACGGGCGCGCATGCTGGAGTTTCAGGACCAGACCGGCCATATGTACAACCTGGAAGCGACGCCCGCCGAAGGCACCACCTACCGTTTCGCGCGCGAAGACCGCAAGCGCCATCCGGACATCCTGCAGGCCGGCACCGACGCCATGCCCTACTACACCAACTCCTCGCAACTGCCGGTCGGCTTTACGGACGACCCGTTCGAGGCGCTGGAACGCCAGGATCCGCTGCAGCGCAAATACACGGGCGGCACCGTGCTGCATCTGTACATGAGCGAGCCGCTGTCCACGGCCGACGCCTGCCGCCAGCTAGTGCGGCGCGCGCTGAGCCGCTTCGGCCTGCCGTACATCACCGTCACGCCCACGTTTTCAATCTGCCCCAAACATGGCTACCTCGGGGGCAGCCATCCATTTTGTCCCAAATGCGATCTTGACCTGATCGCACGCAAGCAACGCGAAGTTGCGTAACCAACCAAGGAGTCATCCATGTCAGACCTGAGCCAAGCCGTTTTCCTCGCCCCCCAAACCATCACCCTGACCGACGCCGAGCGCCAGCCCTGCGAAGTCTGGACCCGCGTGATGGGTTATCACCGCCCCGTGTCGTCCTTCAATACCGGAAAAAAGGGCGAGTTCCACGAGCGTACCTGGTTCACCGAGCGCGCCGTTGCGGCGCGAAGCTGAGATGGGTGCCGGCGAGCTGCGGGTGGGCGGCATCACCGCCTTCACCGCAACCGACTTTCCCGGCAAGCTGGCGGCCGCGGTGTTCATCCAGGGATGCCCGTGGCGCTGCGGCTACTGCCACAATCCGCATCTGCAGCTGCGCCAGCAGGGGCCGCTGACGTGGGCCTCGGTCATGGCGCTGCTGGTGCGCCGTGCCGGTTTGCTTGACGGCGTGGTGTTCAGCGGCGGCGAGCCGACCATGGATCCGGCGCTGCCGGACGCCATGGCGGCCGTGCGCGAGATGGGGCTTGCGGTCGGCCTGCACACCGCGTGCATCTACCCGCGCCAGTTGAAGGCGGTGTTGCCGATGGTGGACTGGGTGGGCTTCGATATCAAGGCGCCGTTCGACGCTTACCAGCGCGTGACGGGCGTTTTCGGCAGCGGCGAGCCGGCCCGCGCCTGCATGGAGATGATCGTCGACAGCGGCGTGGCGCACGAATGCCGGACCACGCTGCATCCGGCCCTGCTGTCGGAGGCCGAGGTGGAAGCTCTGGCAGGGACACTGGCCGATGCCGGCGTACGCAATTACGCCATCCAGACCTTCCGCGCGCAGGGCTGCGCGAACAAAGGGTTGAACGCCACGGCCGGTGCGGTCATGGGCACTGCCACGCTGGAACGCATTGCGGCGCGCTTCGATACCTTCGTTCTGCGGGTCGCGTAGAACCGAGAACGCCACCTCCCACCCCGTCGTTCCCGCGCAGGCGGGAACCTAAGTACTGTGTGACTAGCGGCTATTAACTTGGGTTCCCGCCTGCGCGGGAACGACGGGGGTATTGGGTAATCCAAGTTTCCCGACATCGCTGCGCAGCTGCGCCGTCAGCTCCGCGGCGTGCTCGCGGTCGAAATCGGCATGCATCCGCTTGCGCACCCCAAGTTCATTGAGCATCACATGCTGGTCCGGCACCACGCCATGCTGCGCCAGGCACTGGCGCGCGCACGCGAGCGGACAGCCGTCGATGGCCAGCACCGGCCGCCCCGAACGCGCCAGCTTGACCAGCGGCGCCACGCCGCCGCCCACGCCGGCGATGCACGACATTTCGGCCGCCCCGCTGCGGTCGAGCGCAAGCGCCAGATGGTTGGCCATCTGCGCCGCGCTCGAACATCCCGAACATGAATACACCAGCGGCAGCGCCGCCCTGTCCGCATCCATCATCACTCTCCTTTAGTTGGAGGCCGCACGGCGCCAGCGCGCCGGCAGCAGGCGTTCCGGGTCGAACAGCGCCACATCGATCGCATCGATCGTGTTCTTTACCAGCAGCCCCAGTTCGGTATCGCCTTCCATGGTCAGGCGACGCGAAAAAAACAAGGTGTCCGGATCTTCGCGCCGCTGCGCCAGCAGCAAAAAGTCGCGCGCGCTGGCGCCGATCGACAGGTCGGCCTTGCCGGACCCCGACAGGGCGACGAAGCGCGATCCGCGCCAGCTCACATCGAAGCGCACGCCGGCGTCGGTGACGCCGATGCTGATGGAGCGCCCTTCCAGCGCGGCGCGCACGTCGCCCGGCAGCTGCGGCCCGAGCACGCGGCTCAAGCCGGCGGCGAACAACAGCGAGCCGGGAAAACGCGGCAGGTGGCCAAGCGCCCGGGCCAGCGGCTTTGGCAGGATCGGATAGACGTGCGCTTTCATGCCGCCTCCCGCCTGTCGAACGCCATGCCCGGCTTGCCATGCCAGTAACCGTCGCAGGGCGCCGCCGGCATCAGCGGTGCCAGGCCGGCCTGCGCCTGGGCGGTGCCGATCTGGCCCAGGCGCGCCCGGTCGAACAAGGCGACGATGGCATCGGTATGCTGCGCCTGGGGACTGATACGCATCACGTCCACGCCCATCGCTTCCATGTCGGCCATTTCGCCAAGCAGGTTGTACACCAGGTGCGACTGGATCTGGGTGCCGTTCAGGATCAGGAAGGTGTCGGCGTCGCGCGTGCGCAGCTCCAGCCCGTCCGGATGGGCCATGCAGCTGAACTGGCAGTCATCCTTGCCCAGGTTGCGGTGGCGCGCCGTGAAGCAGCGCGCCGAAAATGCCAGCGGCATGCGGCCGTAGGCGAACACCTCGGTTTCCAGTCCCGCCGGTCGGCTTTTCAGCATCGTCGCCAGCGCCGCGCGGCCCATTTCGAGCGGCATGACCCAGCGCCGCGCGCCCAGCTGCGCCATCAGCGCCACGCTGTCTTCGTTGTACAGGTTCAGGTGCGGCCCGGCGACAAACGGCAACGCGCGATCGAGGCAGTGCACGGCGCCGATGTCGTTCGCTTCGACCGCGAAGCGGCCGTTCGATGTCAGCTTGCGCAGATTGGTCAGGTCGCTGCCCGATTCGAGCAGCGCCTGGGTCGACAGCACCACCTCCTTGCCGGCATCGGCCAGCATGGCCGCCAGCGACAGCCAGTCGGGCAGACGCAGCTCGTGGCGCCGCGAGCACACCGTTTCGCCCAGGTAGATAATATCGACCGGGCTTGCCGCCACCGATTCGTAGAACGCCATCATCGTATCGCGCGGCCAGTAGTACAACACCGGGCCGAGGGCCAGTTTCATCATCATGCCTCCCTTACTTCCATGAGCGGTGGTAGGCGCCCAGCGTATGCTGCTGCCCCTCTGCCACCTTGTTCAGATCGGCCATCCAGGCCTGTTTGGCCGAAAAACGCTTCGGACTGGCGCGGTACTGGTCGATCGCCTCGCGCCACACGCGCGTTACCTGCGCCACGTACGCTGGACTGCGCTGGCGTCCCTCGATCTTGATCGCGCTCACGCCCAGTTCAATCAGCTGGGGCAGCAGCTCCAGGGTATTCAGGCTGGCCGGTTCCTCGATCGCGTAAAACTGTTCGCCGGCGACGTCGAAGCGGCCCTTGCACAGGGTCGGATAGTTGGCCTGCTCGCCGTCGGCGTAGCGGTCGATCAGCACGCCGTTGAGGCGCGACTCCAGCCCGGCCGGCGTTTGCTGCCAGCGCACCGCCTTGGCCGGCGAGCACACGCCGTGCGTGTTGGGCGACTCGCCCGTGGCGTACGACGAGAGCGCGCAGCGCCCTTCGACCATCACGCACAGGCTGCCGAAGCCGAACACCTCGATCTCGACCGGCGTATTGCGCACCACCTGCTCCACCTGCGCCACCGACAGCACCCGCGGCAGCACCGCGCGCGCGATGCCGAAATGGCGGTGGAAAAAGTTGATGGCCTCGTAGTTGGTGGCCGAACCCTGCACCGACAGGTGCAGCCGCAGCGCGGGATAGCGTTCGGCTGCGTAGCGCATCAGGCCCGGGTCGGCCAGGATCACGGCGTCGATGCCGGCGCCGGCGGCGCGGTCGATTGCGCGCCGCCACAGCGCGCCGGCGGCCGGTTGTGGATAGGTGTTCAGCGCGAGCAGTACCTTGCGCCCGCGCGCGTGGCTGTAGGCGATACCCTGTTCGATCGCGGCCTCGTCGAAGTTCAGGCCTGCGAAGTTGCGCGCGTTGGTCGCGTCGCGAAAGCCGAGGTAGACGCAGTCGGCGCCGTTGTCCACGGCCGCCTTGAGTGCCGGCAGGCTGCCGGCCGGGCACACCAGTTCAAACGGCGTGGCGCCGTCGGAAGTATTTGACATCATGTTCATTCGTCGTAAGGTGGGGACTGCACTGTAGCCCGACGGCATGCCGGAAATCTTTGACCTGCATCAAGGATTTTCGGCATGCGAAGCGGTGACAATGGCGCCATGGACAAACAGCAGGAGAACACGATGGAGACTATCGGCAGCTACCTCGAAGCCGACCATGTGCGTTGCGATGCGCTGTTCGCAAGCGCGCGCCACGCCGTGCGCAAGGGCTTGTGGCGCGAGGCGGGGCACGCCTTCGCCACGTTCTGCCACGCGCTCGAACGCCATTTGCTGATGGAGGAACGGATCGTCTTCCCCGCTTTCGAGAACGCCATTGGCGCGGCCAGCGCACCCACCGCATCGATGCGCAGCGAGCATCTGCGCATCCGCGGCGTGGTGCAGCGCCTGTCCAATGCGCTGCGTGAGCGCGACACGGAAGCCTTCCTCGACCATGCCGACACCCTGGGCATTGTGCTGTACCAGCACAGCGAAAAGGAAGAAGGCGTGCTCTATCCGATGATCGAGCGCGTACTGGCGCCAAGCTGCCACAAGCTGGTGGCGGCCATGCAGGCCTTCGGTGCGATGGATGACATGGCCAGCGCCGCATGAACGCCGGCACGCCCCACATCCACCACATCGACGTGCGCGGCCTGGAGCCACCCGAGCCGCTCGAGCGCGTGCTCGACGCGCTCGAGACGCTGCCGGCCAGCGACCACCTGTGCATGCTGATCGAGCGCGAACCGCGCCCGCTGTACCGCATCCTGGCGCACAACGGCTATGGCCACAGCACCACCGTCTTGCCCGACTATCAATATGAAGTGCGGATCTGGCGCCGCGCGCCGGACGCCTGACGCATGCAGCGCACCCTCTCGCTCGAACAGTCGCCACCACTCGGCGCGGTGCTGCGCTACTTCCTCGCCACGCCGGTCTTCGCGCTGCTGGCCGGCGCGCTGCTGCTGTGGCAAGGCGCCCCGGCGCTGGCCTCACGCTGGTCGCCGTCCACCCTGGCGCTGACCCACTTGCTGACGCTTGGCACGCTGGGCATGGCGATGGCCGGCGCGCTGATCCAGATCCTGCCCGTGGTAGCCGGCGTCACGCTGCCGCGCGCGCGCCTCCTCGCTCCCGGAGTGCACGCGCTGCTTGCTGGTGGCACGGCGGCGTTGGCGGGCGCATTCCTGTTCACGCGTCCATGGCTGTTCCAACTGGCGCTGGCCCTGCTGCTGCCCGGCTTTGCGTGGCTGATCGGCGCACTCACGGTGGCCTTGTGGCAGATGCCGCCGCCAGGCGCACTGCCGATGACGGCCACAGTCAGGCTGGCCCTCGGCAGTCTGCTTGTCACCGTGTGCCTCGGCGCGCTGCTGGCGGGCGCCTTTGCCTGGCCGGCATCGGCCGCGCTGCTGCCGCTGATGCTGGCCACCGACGTGCACGCGCTGTGGGGCGTGTTCGGCTGGGCGGGACTGCTGCTCGTTGGCGTATCGTTCCAGGTCGTGCCCATGTTCCAGGTGACGCCCCTGTACGACAAGCCGTTGCCGCAGATGCTGGGCGTGACGATTTTTCTGCTGCTGGTCGTGTGGACCGTGAGCGCCGCGGCGCTGCGCGCGCACCTGGTGTGGATCGACACCATGGCCAGCACACTGCTGCTGGCCTCCTACGCGCTGTTCGCGCTGGCCACGCTCCGCCTTCTGGCGCGCCGCAAACGGCCACAGGCCGACGCCATGACCCTGTTCTGGCGCCTGGCAATGGCCAGCATGCTGGCCTGCGCGACGCTGTGGGCGGTACCGGCGCAGGTGGCCGGCGATGGCCGCACCCTGGCGATGGGCGTCCTGATGCTGGTCGGCTTCCTGTACTCGACCATCAACGGCATGCTGTACAAGATCGTGCCGTTCCTGATCTGGCGCGATTTGCAGGAGCGCGCCGCCGACGGCCAGCGCGTGCCGACGATCAAAACGCTGACCGCCGACCAGGACGCGCAGCGCCAGTTCTGGCTGCACGCGGCGGCCCTGGCCTTGCTGGTGGCGGCCTGCTGGTGGCCGGTGCTGCTGGCACGGCCGGCGGCGGCGGCGATGTGCCTGTCGGCCGTCTGGCTGTTGCTGAACCTGTCGACGGCCCTCAGGCGCGCTCGCAACGCAGTCGCCTCCGGCTCGTCGCGCACGGCCCCATGCCCGACGTCCTAGTCCGGACGGCATACTTAAGCTTCCCTTAGCCAAGAGCTTTGCGGCAACACAGTCGGAAGGAAATGCACTATCTTGACGCCTGGCGCCGAGATCCCTCCGCACCGCCCAACCCCGTGCTATCGATGCTTGATCAAATGTTGCTTTCCGACGCACCTGCCGTCGCCCATCCGGACATCCTGTACGGGACGGCCGAACCCTCCCTGCTCAAGCACGAAATTCTGGCCGACCTGCTCGAAGCGAGCGCGCGCCGTGCACCGCCCCAGGTCGCGCTGATCTATCAGGAGCGCAGCCTTACCTACGCCGAACTGGACCAGCTGGCCGACATCGGCGCCTCGCGCCTGATCGGCCTGGGCGTGCGTCCCGGCCACATCGTCGGGCTGTGGATGATGCGCGGCATCGCGCTGCTGGTTGCGCAGGCGGCCATCGCCAAGGCTGGCGCCGCCTGGCTGCCAGTTGACCAGGATACGCCGGCCGACCGGCTCGACGTTTGCGTGGACGACGCCAGCGCCGTCGGCGTGGTCGCCAGTGCCGCCCTGGCCGGCCAGCTGGACGGCAGCGCCACACCGGTCTGGTGCGCGGAAGCCTTGCTGGCCCCGTTGGCGCCGGGTGAAACCGTGCAGCGTCGCGGCAAGGTTTCGCCCGACCAGCCCGCCTACGTCATCTATACCTCGGGCTCGACCGGCAAGCCGAAAGGCATCCTCATTTCCCAGCGCAGCATCTGTCACTTCTTGCGCAGCGAAAACGCGGTGCTGGGCGTGCGCTTCGATGACCGCGTGTACCAGGGCTTTTCGGTGGCGTTCGATATGTCCTTCGAGGAAATCTGGATTTCCTACCTGGTTGGCGCCACCCTCTGGAGCGGCCCCAAGGAAATCGCCGGTGACCCCGAGACCTTGCCGCGCATGCTGGCGGCAAACCGCGTCAGCGTGCTGCACGCGGTGCCGACCCTGCTGGCCCTGTTCAGCGACGAGGTCCCGACCTTGCGCCTGATTAACCTCGGCGGCGAAATGTGCCCCGAATCGGTGGTCGAGCGCTGGGCCAGCCCGGGGCGCCAGATCTTCAACACCTACGGCCCCACCGAAGCGACCGTCTCGTGCAGCCTGGCGCGCCTGGAACCTGGGCGCCCGATCACGATCGGCACGCCGCTGCCCAACTACGGCCTGCTGGTGATCGATGCCGAAGGCCCGGAGCTGGCCCTGCAGCCGCGCGGCACCACAGGCGAACTGTGCATTACCGGACCGGGGCTGGCAGCCGGCTACCTCGGGCGGCCCGACCTGACGGACGAGAAATTCCTCGCCAACCCCTGGGCCAGCGGTCCGCACGACGCGCGCCTGTACCGCACCGGCGACCTGGCGCGCATCGATGCCGAGGGCGAAGTCCAGTGCCTGGGACGCACCGATGACCAGGTGAAAATCCGGGGCTTTCGCGTGGAACTGGGCGAAATCGAAGCCCTGCTGGCCCAGCAGGCGGGCGTGGGCACGGTAGCGGTGCTGCTGCGCAAGGACGACGGCATCGACCAGCTCGTCGCCTATCTGGTGGCCGCCAGCGGCGCCGGCGACGATGCCATCGCCGGCGCCACCCTGCGCCGTGCGCTGGCAGAACATTTGCCGGCCTACATGGTCCCGAGCCGCTATGAAGCGTTGCCGCTGATGCCGCGCCTGACCTCCGGGAAGATCGACCGCAAGGCACTCAAGGCCATGCCGCTGGCCGCGCCTGGTGCCGCCGATGGCTCGGATCAGCCCGAAACCCCGGCCGAGACAGCCTTGTTCAAGGCCCTGTCCAGCCTGTTCCCGGGCCAGCCAATCCGGCGCGAGGCCGACTTTTTTGCCGACCTGGGCGGCCATTCACTGTTTGCCGCGCGGCTGGCCTCGGCCTTGCGGGCCGATCCGGCGTTTGCCCATGTCACCGTGCGCGATATTTATCAGCAACGCCAGATCGGCAAGATCGCCATCGCCCTGGCCGATGCGCCCGCTGCCGGCGCCGCCGAGCAGGACTGGACCGCACCGCCGGCCACCCGTCGCTGGCTCTGCGCGGCGGGCCAGGCGCTTGCCATTCCGCCCATGGTCACCCTGCGCATGGCGCAATGGCTGGCGCCGTTCTTTACCTATCACTTTTTTACCGGCGAACCGGGCGACTCGGTCGCGCTGGCCGTGGCGGCGTCGATTGGCGTGTTTCTGTTCGCCACGCTGATGGAATTTGGCATCGCCATCGCCGGCAAATGGCTGATCGCCGGGCGCCTGAAGGCCGGCTCGTATCCTTTGTGGGGCTGGACGTATTACCGCTGGTGGCTGGCCGACCGGCTGGTCGAAGCGGCACCGGTGTACCTGCTGAGCGGCTCATCGCTGTACGTGTGGTGGCTGCGGGCACTGGGCGCGCGCATCGGGCGCGACGTGCTGGTTGGATCGATGACCTTGCGCGCGCCGGACTTGCTCGATATCGCCGATGGCGTGAGTATCGGCAACGCCGTCAACCTCGAAAACGCCCGTGTCGAACGCGGCTGCCTGCTGCTGGGTGCGATTTCGCTGGGCCAGAACGCCTCTGTGGCGTCCTACGCCGTCATGGAAGGCAATACCGCCATCGGCGCCCTCGGCCATCTCGAAGGCCAGGCCGCCATGGCCGATGGCGCCAGGGTGCCGCACGCGCGCGTGTGGGGCGGCTCGCCCGCGCGCGACCAGGGTCTCTTCGTTTCCAGCCTGCCACCGCGGCCGGAGGTCAGCCGCGCGCGCCTGGCCGGCGAAGCCATCTTCTTTGTTCTCGGCATCGTGCTGGTGACCACTGTGTTCTTCATGCCAGTGTTTCCGAGCTTCATGCTGATCGACTGGCTCGACGACATGGACGTCATGCCGTGGCTGCAAGGCAGCCAGGTCGCATCCCAGCTGGTACGCTACTTCCTGCTGGCGTTTCCAGCCAGCGCCGTGCTGATCGTCCTGACGGCGCTGGTGTCGGCCGCGATCCGCTGGGGTGGACTGCCGCGCCTGCGGCCGGGCCGCTCGGCGGTCCACAGCAATATCTACTGTGCAAAATGGCTGGTGAGCCATATCCAGGAATCCAGTCTGAACGTGCTGCACGGCATTTACGCCACCGTCTTCGCACCATTCTGGTATCGCCTGCTGGGAGCGAAGGTCGGGCGCGATGCCGAGATATCGACCGCGCTCGGCGTTGTACCCGACATGTTGACCCTGGGCGACGAAACATTCATTGCCGACGCCGTCATGCTGGGCGACGAACACATCGACGGCGGCTGGATGACGATGCAGGCGACGGTCGTGTCGCACCGCAGCTTCATCGGCAATGGCAGCTATATTCCCGATGGAACGATCCTGCCAGAACGGGTACTGGTCGGCGTGCACACCCATGCCCCGGAGAACGAGCGCATGAAAAGCGGCGACACCTGGCTCGGCTCCCCGCCGATCCACCTGCCGGCGCGCGAACAGGTGAGCGGCTATCCGGAATGGCTGACCTACCGGCCGTCCGCGCTACGGCGCATCGGTCGCACGCTGGTGGAAACTTTCCGCATTGTCGCGCCGCATGCCTTGGTGATCGCGGTCGGCTATACCGTCGTGCTCAACGTCATGCCGAGCGCGGCTGCCGGGCTGTGGGGTGACGTCATCGCCGACCTGGCGCTGGCCGGGCTGGTGTACGGAATCGGCAATTACCTGTTCGTGCTCACGCTCAAGTGGCTGCTGCTGGGCCGCTACTGCAAGCGCTCGGCGCCGATGTGGACCCCGTTCGTGTGGCTGTCCGAAGGCGTGACCAATCTGTACGAAGGCATTGCGGTGCCCAATTTCATGCGTTATCTGCGCGGCACGCCCTGGCTGCCGGTGGCATTCAGCTTACTGGGCTGCAAAATGGGGCGCGGCGTGTATCTGGACACGACCGATATTACCGAGTTCGACTGCGTATCGATCGGCGCCTACAGCGAGCTCAACGCCTTCGCCTGCCCGCAAACGCACCTGTTTGAAGACCGGGTGATGAAGGTCGACCATGTGGAGATCGGCAGCAAAGTGACCATGGGACCGCGCAGTGCAGTGCTCTACAGCGCCAAGGTCGGCGACAACGCCCGCCTGGGCCCACTGACCTTGGTCATGAAGGGGGAACATATCCCCGCGGGGACCAGTTGGGCGGGCTGCCCGGCGGCGCCGGCGCACCCTTAAGCGCCTCCACAACCGGGGGCAGACCCTAACCCCGATGTGATCGAGCTCATGCGCGCACGGGGAAAACCAGGCTGGCTACCAGCGCATCGGCCAGCTCCACCACCACGGCATGCCGCTTGCGCGCCTCCGAGCGCTTTTTCGACTGGATCTGCTCCATATCGGGTTCCTGCACCGGCTCGCACGCAAGCCCATAATCGCCATCGGCACGACGTTCGGCGCCCAGTTCATTCCACATCTGGTCATAATCGGCCAACACCTTGCCGCGACGAATCGCGCCGTGCACCACGCGGTTCGCATTCCCGACCAGCCGCACGCGGCCACAACCGAAGGCATAGCCGAGCTGCCGTACCAAGGTCACCAGTAAATGCTTGGGCCGCACGCCGTGCAACTCGCGCGTTGCTGTGCGGATCGATTCAAGCCCATCGCCACCTTTGGGCCCCTGAATGCAGCCGATACACACAATCGCCGCCCCCGCCTCCTCGGCAAAGGTGAACGCCAGCGAGAACACCGGCGTGCCACTTTCGCACAATTGCAGCACGAGCTCGCCTTCGCGTTCCATGGTGGATACGGCGCGCAACTGCAACTCGTACATGGTGCCGGTTTTCCCCTCCACCGATCCGAGCGGCACCCCGGCACGCGCGGCGGCCACGATCATCGGCCCCAGTCCGCGGCTGAACACGAAGCCGTAATGGATCGCCAGCACGCGCAGACGCGCTTCCGCGCACAGCACATTGCTCATGTAGGGGCGATAAATCTTGTACAGCAGCTTGGGGGAATCGCGGACCAGGTCGCAAAACAGGGGATGCGCATTCAGCACGCGCAGCCATTGCCCGGTAACACGGCGGTGCAACAGCGCCCGCGCATGCAGCTTGAGCCGCTCACGCCAGTATTGCGATGTGGGCAAACCTGCCGGCACGCCCGAGCGCAGCGTGATCGACGGCGTCAGGAAGAATGTCTCCAGCCCCCCTGCGAAAGGGCCTTCTTGAAAATTCATTGCGCACTCCGGAGGGCAAACTGAACGATGCAACAGTTGGCTTGTCGTCCGAACCCCAACGTCGCGTTAATTGCTCATTGTAAATTAAAATATTCGTAGTAAATACATTTTATTTCCTGTTGTACACATAAGCAGACACGCATGCTGATTACGACATGGAATTGATCCACGCTGAATGCGACGGCAATATGATATTTCCACGCAGCATTTCAAGTAAAATGACTGCCTTATCCGACCGGCCGCCAGGCATGAATTCACACCACACCGACATTGCCCTCCTGCCGCCGTATGAACGCCTGTTCGGCCCCGTTACGCAGGCAAGAATTATTCGTCTGTGCGTTTTGTATCTGGCTTTGTTGGGCGCCGGATCGGCAATCCTGTTCGTGTCGCACCAGGATAACCTGCGCATCTTCGGCATGGGATTGATCGTGCCCGGCGGCGGCTTCCTGGCCCATGCCGACATCTGCACCCAAAACGGCATCGGCCACCTGCTTGCCGCTCTCGCCGGCATGGCCGCTTTTGGGTTTTCGCTGATGATCTGGTTCGGCACGGGCAATATCCTTGCCCCGCCCCTGGTCTGGCTAGGGCTGGCCATGGGCGCGGCCACCATGCGCCATGGCGCGCTGCGCGAATCCACCGTCGACATGGTCTTTGCCGGTCTGGCGCTGACGATGGGTGCCACGGCGGTCGCCATGGCCACCTGGTTCGCGCTCGGGCGCCGCCAAAGGCGGATCGACAATACTTATCTGGCCAGCCAGACCGGCCGCCTCGACCTGATTTTCGACGCCGACATCACCCCCGCTCACGCGGCCGAAATGTCCCTTGAACACCTCCAGCGCCTGCGCTTTGCGCTCGACCGCGCCCTGCAGCCCCTCGACCAGTTCAATGGCTTCGAAAAAATCGACCAGTTTCAAACCGCCGCCACCCGCTATCAGCTGAACTTCCTGGCGTACGGCGTGGCGCTGACCCAGGCGCGTTTCACGCCGGCCTTTCGCGGCTACATGCACGATGCCCAAATCGCTCTGCTCGACAAACAGGCGCAGCACCAGGTCTGGTCGTACTGGAAGCTGGAAAACCTGTGGGGCAACCTGCGAGCCGATCCCGACCCGGTGGCGCGCGAAAACATCATGTACACCGGCTTCGTGGCGCTGCAAATGGCGCTGTTCAGTGCCAGCACCGGACGCCGCGACTTTTCAGAAACTGGCCGCTTTACCCTCACCCACCCGTCGGGCCAACGCTATGCGCACGATGCCGCCTCGCTGGTGCAGCGCCTTGAACACGAGTACAGCACCTCGCCCTACTATCTGATAGCGTGCGAACCGAATTGGGTCTACCCGCTCTGCAATACCATCGGCGCGAGCGCCATCATGGCGTTTGACGCCCAGCATCAGGAGCAGCGCTGGGCCGCCCGCGCGCAGGACTTTCGCCATCACCTGGAAGCCGAGTTCCTCGACGGTTTCGGGCGCTATATTCCGTGCAAATCGGCCCGCACCGGCCTGGCCTTGCCGGCTGTCGGCGGCGTGATGCCGCTGGCGATGCCGTGCTTCTTCCTCAACGTGATCGCGCCCGACCTGGCGCGCCGCCAGTGGCTGCTGCTGCGCCGCCAGCTGTTCGACCGCAACGGCGCATTCCGCCGCCGCGCCTTCTGGCCTATCGATACCGGCAACTACGGCTTCTCGCGCGCCAGCGCCTACAGCGCCACCGCTCTGGCGGCCGCGGAACTGGGCGACAGCGCTGTCTACAGCGCCTGCCTGGACGCGCTGGAAAAAGAATGCCCGAGTGTGCTCAAGGATGGCGTGATCCACCGCCGCAAGGCGTCGGTATGGGCCCATGGCGTGGAACTGATGGCCCGCGCCGGCGCGCGCGACGACTTTCGCGATGTCATCGCCGCACCGAAGCCGGTAACGGGACCGCAGCTGGACAGCCTTGCCTACCCCGCCATCCTGGTCGCCAGCGCCCACGCCGGCCATGACGCCCTGCGCGCGGTGCTCTACGCCGACGGCGTCCACGCCATCGGCTTGCGTGGCCTGCAGCCGAACGCACATTATCTTGCCAACGGCATCCCCATCACGGCCAACGCCAACGGTCAGGCGCGCTTCGATTTGGCGCTCAATGGGCGCACAAGCCTGCACGTGCAACCGCAAGGAGGCGGATAATGGCCTGCTGCGTGCTCATTGCCGCTGTCATCGGCGGCGTAATCGGATTAAAGTCGTGGCTGACACTGGCGGCGCGGCGGCCGGGCCAGGCCCAGGACTGGCGCTTGATCAAACCTACGGACCAACCATGAACGAGACCAAAAACGTCAGCACGCCGGAGCCCTTTTCGCTGGCGGCGCGCTCCAAGAGCTTCGGCTACGCCATCGCGGGCATCGTCTTCATGCTCAAAACCCAGCACAACGCCTGGCTGCACCTGATCGCGACCATGATCGTGGCGGGAATGGCGTTCTATTTCAAGGTCAGCGCGGCCGACTGGCGCTGGCTGGTGGTGGCGATGGTGGCCGTGTGGGTAGCCGAGACCATCAACACGGCGGTCGAATACGTCTGCGACGTGGTCTCGCCGGGCTACGCGATCGCCGTCAAGCATGCCAAGGACATCGCGGCTGGCGGCGTGCTGATCGCGGCCGTCGGCGCGGTGCTGATCGGCGCGCTGACGTTCTGGCCGTATTTCTAGCCGCACGTGATGCGCGTGCTCTAGGCCTGGCGCTGGGCGGCGTCGCGCCGCTCGCTGTAGCGGTCGACCAGATAATCGCTGCGCTCGCGCACCAGCAGCGTGAACTTGAACAGCTCCTCCATCACATCGACCACGCGGTCGTAATACGGCGACGGCTTCATGCGCCCGGCCTCGTCGAACTGCTCGTACGCCTTCGGCACCGACGACTGGTTCGGAATCGTCACCATGCGCATCCAGCGTCCAAGCAGGCGCAGGGTATTGACGGTATTGAACGACTGCGAGCCGCCCGATACCTGCATCACCGCCAGCGTGCGTCCCTGGGTCGGCCGGGTGGCACCGACTTCGAGCGGAATCCAGTCGATCTGGTTCTTCATTACGGACGTGATGGCGCCATGCCGCTCAGGGCTGCACCATACCTGCCCTTCCGACCAGAGCGACAACGCGCGCAGTTCGGCCACCTTGGGGTGCGTGGCCGCTTCGCTGTCGGTCACGGGCAGGCCATGCGGATCGAAAATGCGCACTTCGGCGCCCATGTGGGCCAGAATGCGCGCCGCTTCTTCGGTCAGAAAGCGGCTGAACGAGCGCTCGCGCAGGGAGCCGTACAGCAGCAGGATGCGCGGCGCATGGTCGAAGCGCACCGGCGGTGCCAGCTTATCCTCGGTCGGCAGGTCGAACTGCGCTTCGCTCAGGTTGGGCAGGGTCATATCCATTCATGCTTCCTTCGGTGGCAGGATGTCGAGTACAAGGTCGCCGGGACGGCACAGGCGCACACCCAGCGGCGTGACCACGAACGGGCGGTTGATCAGGGTCGGATGCGCCACCATGGCGTCCAGCAGGGCATCGTCGCCCACGGCCGGATCGGCCAGGCCAAGATCGGCGTATTCCGGTTCCTTGGTGCGCATGGCGTCGCGCACGCCAAGCCCCGCGCGTGCAATCAGGTCGGCCAGCACGGCGCGCGTGGGTGGCTCGGCAAGGTAGTCGACGACATGCGGCTCGGCGCCGCTGGCGCGTATCAGTTCCAGGGCGCGGCGCGAATTGCTGCAGCGCGCATTGTGATAGATGGTGATGGTCATTGAGGGCTCTCGGGAAGTGTCGGGGGAGTGCACGGCGCGCCGCTGCAGCAGTTCTCGGTCAGGAAACCGATCAGCGCATTCATCGTCGCGAAATCGGCGGCATAGATCACGAAACGGCCGTCCTGGCGTGCCGTCACCAGTGCCGCATGCGTCAGTTCCTTGAGGTGGAACGACAGCGACGATGGCGCGATGCCCAGCTGCGTGGCGATGTGGCTGGCGGCCATGCCGGCCGGCCCGGCCTGCACCAGCAGGCGAAACACCGCCAGGCGCGATTCCTGCGCCACGGCGCTCAGCGCCGCCAATGCCTGTTTGGTTTGCATGATGGGATACCCACGGATTCGATCATTCAATAATAATCGAATTATGGAATCGATGCAAGCGCTCACCCCGGAGCGCAGGAAGGTCAGGCCATCGCGGCAAGCAGCAGCACGCCCCCAGCACCAATCGCCGCGCCGGCCAGCTGCGTCACGCGCGCACTGCCGGCCGCATAGCCGGCTGCCAGCAGCACAGCACTCGCACTAAGGAAGCCCGCGGCGCTGGCCACGCCGAGCAGCTCGCGTCCATGCGCTTGGCCGTGCAGCAGCGCGAAGCCAGCCACCAGCGCCATCGCCAGCGCGGCCGGCACGCGCGCGGCGCCCGCCAGCAGCGCGCCGATGAGCAACACGGTAGCGGCCAGCCCTGCCTCGATCGGCACGCCCACCTGCACGGCCGCGCCAAGCGCCATCATCGATACAAACACCGGCAGCAGCACGCCCCTGCCCTGCTGCCGGCTCCACAAGCCAACGCCCAGCATGGCCAGCAGATGATCGATGCCGCTGAACGGATGCGCAAAGCCGGCCGCGAAACCGGCCACGGCGTCGTGGCCGGGATGGGCTGCGGCGGGCAGCGCGAGCAGGCACAGTGCAAAGGCGAGTGTCTTTTTCATGGCGTGTCTTCTCCTGTTTTGGCATCGAGCAGGCCCTGTTCGCGGATGAAAGCCACCACAGCCTCCACGCCTTCGCCGCTGCGCAGGTTGGTGAAGATGAAGGGACGTTCGCCGCGCTGGCGCCGCGCGTCGTGCGCCATGATGTCGAGATTGGCCCCCACGTGGGGCGCCAGGTCGGTCTTATTGATGATCAGCAGATCGGAACGTGTAATGCCGGGGCCACCCTTGCGCGGTATCTTTTCGCCGCCGGCCACGTCGATTACATACAGGGTCAGGTCCGACAGCTCGGGGCTGAAGGTCGCCGCCAGGTTGTCGCCGCCGGACTCGATCAGGATCAGGTCCAGGTCGGGAAAGTCGGCCTGCATGCGCGCGATGGCTTCCAGGTTGATCGAAGCGTCCTCGCGGATCGCCGTGTGCGGGCAGCCGCCCGTCTCCACGCCCATCAGGCGCTCGGCCGGCAGCGCCCCGGCGCGCAGCAGGATCTCCATGTCTTCGCGCGTGTAGATGTCGTTGGTGATGACCGCCATGTCGAACTGGTCGCGCATGCTTTTGCATAGCATCTCGCACAGTGCCGTCTTGCCGGAACCAACCGGGCCGCCAATGCCGACCCGCAGGGGATTTGATGTCATGCCGTGTCTCTCTTCCTTGATTATCATGATCGGTACAATCTGCCGTGCTGCGCCTCGTGCCGCATCGACAGCATGGACAGGCCGGGCGACCAGTTCGACATTGCATCGTCGCCCAGCGTTTGCGCGCGGCGCGCCGCCTGTTCGATCTCGCCGCGCAGGGACAGCAGCATGCGCTGGCCCGCCACCTGCCCGAGCGGAACCGACTTGACGCACACCAGCACCTGGTTCTCGACCATTGAGAACAGCATCGCCAGCAATGCTTCCTCGTGCGGGATGCCGAGCGCGTCGACCGCGCAGGCAAAGGCCGTCGGCAGCGCCACCTCCGGCCCGAGCGCCGCCACGTCTGCCACGCCCAGCTCCGCGATCAGGCGCGTGAGCGAGTAGCCCATCTGGATTGTCTCGGCGCGAAACTCCGCGCTATCGCGCGAGGCCAGGAAACGTTCGCTCCACAAGGCGACCGATGCGTCGTCATGCGCCTCGAACGCCTTGAGCAGGCGCCAGAACAGCGGCGCATCCCACTGCGCCACGACTTCGTCCAGGTAGCGTGCAATCCATGCGCGGCCGCTGTCGGCATCGGCGACCAGGCCCGCCTCCAGCGCCGCTTCCACCCCTTGCGAATAGCTGTAGCCGCCAATCGGCAGCGCCGGGCTGGCAAACTGCAGCAAATGCAGCAGCGCGGTGGCGTTCATGCCGGCGCCGGATCGCTGGGCCGGTGAATTTTCTGGCGCAGCGGCACCGGTGCGAGCAGATGGCCCTCATGGCCGTGGCTGTGCCCTCCACCCGCGTACGCCCCCGCCTCCGGCTCGAACGGCGCGTTCTCCTGCACCACGCGCGCACCCAGTCCCTCCACCATTTCCTTGAGCACCGGGTCGACCCGGATGCGCAGGAAGCCGTCGCCGATCCGCGCCTGCGTATGCCGGTTCCCCAGGTGAAAGGCGCAGCGCGCCATGGTCAAAGGTGTGTCGCAGTGGACCACGTAGGTCGGTTCGCTGGCGGCGACGACGCGCACCACGCGTCCTTCAGCGCCGGTCAGCAGCTCGCCGTCGCGCAGCACCGTGCCGCGCACCATGAACAGCGCCACTTCGTCGCCGCCCGCCAGTCGCGCGCGCAGGCGGCATTTTTCGCGCTGGTCGTAGGCCAGCACCAGTTCATCGTCGACGCGTTCGGCGTGCGCCAGCTTGGTGTGCAAGGTCATCATCGTAGGGCCTTTCAGAACAGGAAATAGCGCTGCGCCATCGGCAGCACAGTGGCCGCCTCGCAGACCAAAAGCTGGCCGTCGGCGCGCACTTCATAGGTTTCGGGATCGACTTCCATATACGGCGTGGCGCCGTTGTGGATCATGTCGCGCTTGCGCAGGTGGCGCATGCCGTGCACGGGAATGAGCGTTTTGGTCAAACCCAGTTGCGCGCCGATGCCGGCGTCGTATGCGGCTTGCGAGACAAAAGTAAAAGACTTTTTCAGGCCGCCGCCAAAGGCGCCGAACATCATGCGGTAGTGCACCGGCTGCGGCGTGGGGATCGAGGCGTTCGGGTCGCCCATCTGGGCCGCCGCGATCATGCCGCCCTTGACGATCAGCGAGGGCTTGACGCCGAAAAAGGCCGGCTTCCAGAGCACGATATCGGCGATCTTGCCCACTTCCAGGGAGCCGACCGCGTGCGACACGCCGTGCGTAATGGCCGGGTTGATGGTGTACTTGGCGATGTAGCGCTTGACGCGGAAGTTATCGCTGCGCGACGAATCCGGCGCGAGCGGCCCGCGCTGCTGCTTCATCTTGTGCGCGGTCTGCCAGGTGCGCATGATCACCTCGCCCACCCGGCCCATGGCTTGCGAGTCGGATGACATCATCGAGATCGCGCCAAGGTCGTGCAGGATATCCTCGGCGGCGATGGTCTCGCGCCGGATGCGCGACTCGGCGAACGCCACGTCTTCCGCAATCGCCGGGTCCAGGTGATGGCACACCATCAGCATGTCGAGATGTTCGTCGAGCGTGTTGACGGTGAACGGGCGGGTTGGATTGGTCGACGACGGCAGCACGTTGTCCTGCCCGACGGCGGCGATGATGTCCGGCGCATGGCCGCCGCCCGCGCCTTCCGTATGAAAGGTGTGGATGGTGCGGTCCTTGAAGGCGTCCAGCGTGGTCTCCAAAAAACCGCCTTCGTTGAGCGTGTCCGAATGCAGGGCCACCTGCACGTCCATGCGCTCGGCCACCGCCAGGCAGTTGTCGATGGCGGCCGGGGTGCTGCCCCAGTCCTCGTGCAGTTTCAGGCCGATGGCGCCGGCCAGCACCTGTTCCTCCAGCGGCCCTGGCAAGCTCACATTCCCCTTGCCCATGAAGCCCAGGTTCATCGGAAAGGCGTCGGCCGCGCCCAGCATCGCGTGCAGGTGCCAGGGCCCGGGCGTGCAGGTGGTGGCCGCGGTGCCGGTCGCAGGTCCCGTTCCGCCGCCGATCATGGTGGTGATGCCGCTCATGAGCGCTTCTTCGATCTGCTGCGGGCAGATGAAGTGGATGTGCGTGTCGACCCCGCCGGCGGTGACGATCATGCCTTCGCCGGCGATGATTTCGGTGGCGCCGCCGATGGCCATGGTCACTCCGGGCTGCACATCCGGGTTGCCGGCCTTGCCGATGGCGGCGATCAGGCCGTTTTTCAGGCCGATGTCGGCCTTGACGATACCCCAGTGGTCGACAATGACGGCGTTGGTGATGACGGTATCCATCACGCCGGCGTGCAGCCGCTGCGACTGGCCCATGCCGTCGCGGATGGTTTTGCCGCCCCCGAACTTGACTTCCTCGCCGTGGATGGCGAAGTCGCGCTCGATCTCGATGAACAGGTCGGTGTCGGCGAGGCGGATGCGGTCGCCCGTGGTGGGGCCGAACATGTCGGCATAGGCGCGGCGGCTGATCGAGGGCATGCTAGTTGCCTCCATGCGGCGGCAGTTCGCCCATCACCAGGCCGTTGAAGCCGAACACCATGCGCTCGCCCCCAAGCGCCACCAGTTCCACGGTGCGCTGCTGGCCGGGCTCGAAACGCACCGCGGTGCCGGAGGCGATATTGAGCCGCATGCCGATCGCCGCGCTGCGCGCGAACTGCAGCGCCGTATTCACTTCGAAGAAGTGAAAGTGCGAGCCGACCTGGATTGGCCGGTCGCCGCTGTTTGCCACCACCACGGTGCGGGTGGCGCGGCCGGCGTTGAGCTCAATGTCGCCGTCGGCCAGCAGGTATTCGCCAGGTATCATCGTCATCTCCGCTCTCAGGGAATGGGGTTGTGGACGGTCACGAGCTTGCTGCCGTCCGGGAAAGTCGCTTCGACCTGGATGTCGGGGATCATCTCGGCGATGCCGTCCATGACATCGGCACGGGTCAGGATGGCGGCGCCCTCGGACATCAGCTGCGCCACCGTCTTGCCGTCGCGCGCGCCCTCCATGATGGCCGCGCTGATCAGCGCCACGGCTTCCGGATAATTGAGTTTGAGGCCGCGCGCCATGCGCCGTTCGGCCAGCAAGGCGGCGGTGAAGATCAGCAGTTTGTCTTTTTCGCGCGGGGTCAGGTCCATGGATCGTGTTCTCTTGTCTAGGTAGTCCAGATGCGCGGCAGCGGCGCGGCGCACCCGAGCAGGTGCGGGCGCAGTAACTGCCACACGCTGAAAATGGCGCGGCGCGCGCTTTCGCTGTCGTTGCCCAGGTAGCGCGCGACGAATACCGATTTGATTTGGGTGATGCCAAGTGCCGGATCGAGCGCGCGCATGGCGTCGATCAGGGCGCCGCCGGCCGGCTTGCCGACGCCGACCAGGGTGGCGCAGACGCTGGCGCCGTTCAGTCCCAATGGGCTGTGCATGGCGGCGCTGCCGCCGTGCAGCGCGCCCTGCTCCCACCACAGCAGCTTGCCGCCACGGCGAATCTGCGTGTGCTGGGTGATGGTGCCGCTGTCGAAGGTTTCACCCGAGGCGCTCCGGCCGAAGCACAGGATGTCGCAACCGATATAGCTGGCGTTGGCGGCCAGTTCGACCCGTTGTTCCAGCGCCACGTGGGCGCCGTTGAAGAAGATGGCTTCCTGCGGCATCCATTCGACCGCCGCGCCGGTGCCGGCTTCGATCAGCACGTCCTGGCGCGAGATGTTGCCGTTGGCGCGATACCATTTGGCGGCGCCGGGCGAAGTAAGAAAGGCGTGACTGGCGTCGCCCACGGCCACGCCCACCGACAACCGGTCGCCGCCCACCACGCCGCCCGGCGGGTGCACGATGATGGCGTGGCAGATGCGCGGGCCTTCCGGATACAGCGGTTTTTGCACGCGCAGCGGCCCGCTGTGGACACGCTCCATCAGGCGCGTGGTGCCCGCATCGTCGGCAAAGCGCAGCCGCAGGCTGGCTTGCCATGCACTTTGGGTCGGATCGGTCTGGTGGCAATCTCGCATACCTGTCGAAAGAGCAGGATGCGTGCCAGCGCGCGGGGCACGTTCAGGGTGCGGCGCGCCCGCAACGGGTGATCAGGCGCACCGCGACGGCGCGCACGCACCGGCTTGGTGCGTTCGACGCGTTTTCAGCGTGTAACTAGAACTTCACGCCCATCGACACCGACAGCACATCGCGGTCCACCTGGGTGTTGTACACCCCACCCCACACCGGGAGGTACGCTACCTCGGCCACATAGCGCTTCAGGTATTCCATCCGCAGGCCGATGTTCATCGTGCGGCGGCCTTCGCTGAGCAGGAAGTCGTACGACCATCCCTTCACTTCATGCTGCAGCTGCGCCCAGGCGTGCAGGTTGAGCCCTTTGAGCACCTGCGCCATGCGCGCGTCCACCCGCACCCGATACGCATGGGCGGTCGGGCTCACGTAGCCGTCGGAGCTGCACTGGCGGGCGGCGTCGCTGCTGGTCACCGTGCAGGCTCCGTTGACGGGACCATTCCCATACTGGTCGGCGCGCCCATAGCGCCGCACTGACGGATCGGGCAGCCCGGCGACGTGCTTGACGACCACCTCGCCAAGCGTGCTGACGGCAATTCCCGCCACCAGCGGCCAGTCCTGCTGCACCCCCGCCTGCAGCTGGAAGGTGCGATAGCGGTCGTAGGTGTGATACAGCGCGCCTGGCGCGAGCGCATCGACATCCTTGCGCAGCAAGGTGACAATCGCCGGATTGAGGAACGCCGGCAAGGTGTCTCCGGGCGGCAGCTGGATCGGCTGATTGGGACGGTAGGTCAGCTCACCGAACAGGCTTCCATGCGCGCGCCGGTGCGCGAGTGTCAGCGATGTCATGCCGATGCCGCCCGCGTATTCGGTGAAGTAGCGCATATTCTTGCCATCCGGGTCGCCCGCGATCAGGCCGGTGCCGGTCCGCTGTGCCTTGCGCACGCCCGGCAGCGGGTTGCGGCTGGTGTAGCGCGCGTGATACAGGCCCACATCCAGGGCCAGCGGGGCCGACTTCCAGGTCAGCGCGGCGCCGTACTGGCGCTCGTCGACCGCATCGGGATTATCCATGCGCTTGACGAAAGCGCCGCGGGCCAGGCGTGCCCGGTCGCTGACGGGCATCGGTCCGGCGAAGGCATGGTTGCAGCCTTGCGCCACATAGTCGGTAGTGGCCCAGAAGGTGCCGCACAGGTCCAGCGCCGACGGCCGGAAATGGGTTTGATAAAAGCCCTCGACCCCGAAACCGCTGGCCACGTCCACGCGCGCGAACAGCATCGGCGCGGGCACCAGGGTTTCCTGCGGCACCGCATCGGCGCGCCGGCGCGCAGGGAAGTCGACCGCGTTAATCGCGGACAGGCCGCCCGGAAAACCGCCGCGCTCCCCCCACGCCAGCGACTGCTGCCCCAGGCGCGCGAGCATGCGCACGCCGTCGGCCTGCACACTGTGCTGGACGAAAACGTCGCCCAGCGCCACGCCCGAAAAACGCGACAGGCGCGCGCCGCCAGCGTCGTCGAGCGGCTGCCCGGCGGCGTAGCCATTGATGCTGTTGCCCCAGGCGCGCGCATGGTCGCTCAGGGCGAAATCGTGCCAGGCCTTGGCGCGTAACAGCGCACTGAAACTGCCCTCGCCCGCCGTCAGGTCGACATAGCCTTTGAGCGTGCGTGAAACGGCATCTCCGCGCCGGAAGTTCAGGTTGGCGTCGTCGCTGTTCTGGCCCGCGCTGGCCACTCCGGACAGCCCAACGGCCGCCGCGTTATATGGAACCAGTAAATGTGGCACCGATGCCTCGGTGCGAAAGCTCGCGCCGAAACCGAGCCGCCCGCTAACGTGGGTCTCCAGCGCGTACGCCGGCGTTCCCGCCAGAGCGGCCACTGTGAAAGCGGCGTGAAAGTGCCGACGCCTGGGTCGATGCATGTGAAAGCCTGTCATAAGTTGCAGGAAGCCTTCGCGCCGGCGAACGATCCGCCGGCGCGCGCCACTTTATTTACTTTTGGTTACAAACTCAATTTAGCACGGTGATTACCGCTTGTCACGGTGCTGAAGTACCCCAGACATCGGCCTCGGTAAAGCCCAGTTCCGCGAAATCCGGCGCCCGGTCTTCGCTCTCGCCACGGCTGTAGAATTCGTCGAGCTGCGGCGGCGCGACCCCAGTCCCGGCGAGCATCGCGTGCACCTGCCCACGGTGGTGGATCTGATGCTGGAACAGGTGCGCCAGCAGGCGCGCGGGCGTATCGAGTTTGAGCCCGTCGTCGCGCAGGATGCCGACGTCGCGTGCGAGCGTGGCTTCGTCGAGCCGGCGGCAATAGGCGATCAGGCGCTGGTCGCACAATTTTTGCGCGGCCCACAGCTCGGCGCAGGTGGCAAACGGCTCTTCCGGCTCGAAAAAGGCTGCGCAGTAGTCCGGATGGGGCTCGTCGCCGCGCGCCGCGCGTTCCATGGCGTCGATATAGAACCAGTCGACCGTCAGAATGTGATTGAGCGTCATTTTGATCGACGGGAAAAAGCTGGTGCGCGTGGCCAGTTCAAACTCTTCCTGCGACAGTTGGGCGCAGGCGCGCAGCAGACGGTGATTGGCCCAGGCGTTGTTGTAGGCCTGTGCGATCAGGTAGCGCGAAAATTGATTCATGATGTGACGGAATGAAGTTGACGTGAGAAGCTAAGCGGAGGCGCCATACAGCACCTCGGCGCGCTGGAACAGTATCCACGAGGTCGCGATGTATTTGTCGCCGCTGCGCGCCACGTGCCCCTTGTGCGAATGGGTAAAGCCGGCCGGCGCGATGATCAGGCGCCCCTGGCGCGCTTCGATCTTGCGCTTCTGGTAGTAGAACTCCGTCTCGCCGCCCTCTTCCACGTCGTTCAGGTAGAACTGGAACAGCAGCGCGCGGTGCAGGCTTTCGCAGCTCGCGTTCTGCGGATAAATCTCGGAATGCCAGTGATGATAGCCGCCGCTGGCCTGCACGTACTTTTGTACGTTGATCTGGCCGGCGCGGTACATGGTGCGCATCAGCTCATCGATATGGGCGGTGCCGCATTCGTCGAAATTTTCGGGAGACAGCGTGACCGGCTCGCCGGTGACCGGATGCATCACCTGCGGCGACAGCGCGCCGATCAGCATCATGCGGTATTTGTTCATGTAGGCGCACAGATGCTCGCGCACGGCCTGCATCATGATGCCCGCCACGTCCTGCCACTCCTCGTGCGCCGAAATGGTCAGGTCGTAGCTGTCTTTCTTGGTCGTGTCGACGCCGTTGCCGGTTTTGCCGCGCACGACCTTGCCGCTGGCGCCGAAGCGCGCGACGATGGCTGCGCACTGCTCGCTCGTGAGGGCATTGTCGTAAATCTCGATGAAGTCGTCCAACGTCGTTCTCCGGATCTGGTTTTTCTGATACCGGCATAGTACACAAGGCGCGGCGCCGGGTCACTAGTCCGATTACACGGCGATGTTCCATTCCAGGCCGTGCGGAAGGGTGCGCGGGCCGAACACAAAGTGCAGCACCCGGCGCCGGCTCTGCCCGAGCGCCTTGGACGACGCATGCAGCAGCAGCGGGCGCATCACCAGCGCGCCACCGGCACCGGCGATGCAGGCGACGGCCGGGGTAACAGCCCGGGCGGCGGGCAGGTCGGCCGGCGCAATCACGCCCGCGCGGTGCGAGCCCGGCACCACCACCAGCGGGCCGTCGCCGGCGCTGCACGGGTCAAGGTGCACGCGCACGGCCACCAGTTCCCGCAGCAGCGCCGGCGGCGCCTGCACGAACACGGCGCCTTCCTTGACCGACCAGCCGCGCAATGCGGGCGCATCGACGCGCGCCGCCACCGGAATGCTCAGGTCCTGGTGCATCGGCACCAGCCAGTTGCGGCCCGCCGACTTTTCAAAGTAGGTGCACTGCACCGCCAGCGCATCCGGGTCGAGGCAGGCGGCCAGCCCAGGATCGGCGCGCAGGCGCGCGGCCAGCGCGGCGCACCACGGCTGCGACAGCAGGCAGCGCGTACCGCCCGACGCCGACGCGACCGGCTGTACCAGCTCGCCCAGCCGCGCGCATTCGGCCGGCGACAGCACAGCGGGCGCCAGCGCATAGCCCAACTGCTCGAAGTGCGCTCTCATTTGAGCGCCAGCGCGTCCGACGCCATCGCCGCGCTCAGGAAAATCCTGCCGTTGATCGCGCCAATCAGGTCGCTGGTTTTCAGGCGGTCCATGACCGGCCCCTTGACTTCGGCCAGATGCAGGCCGATGCCGCGCTGGCGCAGCGCCAGATTCAGTTCGCCCAGGCCGAACAGGGCCGACGTGTCGATCGAGCTGACCGCCGTCATCACCAGCACCAGGTGGCGGGTGGCCGGATGCAGCGCCAGCTCGTCTTCGATGCGGGCGTTGACCGCTTCCACATTGCCGAAAAAGAGATTGGCGTCGATGCGCAGCATCAGCACGTCCGGCACGGTGCCGGCCGGGTAGCGTTCGATATTGCGGAAATGCTCGGTGCCGGCGATACGGCCCAGGACCGCGATATGCGGGCGGCTGGCGCGCCAGATCAGGGTGCCGAGCGAGAGCAGCACGCCGAGAATGACACCGTAGTCGACGCCCAGCGCAATCACGCCACCCGCTGTCGCCAGCAGGGCCAGCGCGTCGCCGCGGTCGTAGCGCCACGCGGTACGCAGGGTGTCCAGTTCCAGCATGCCCAGCACCGCCACGATAATCGTGGCGGCCAGCGCGGGCAGTGGCAGCAGCGCGAGCCAGCCGGTCGGCGCGACCAGCGCCAGTGCCAGCAGCACGCCGGTGATGATGCTCGCCAGCGGCGTGTTGGCGCCGGCCGCGAAGTTCACGCCCGAACGCGACAGGCTGCCGGTGACCGGCAGGCCGCCCGTGAGCGCACTGCCGATGTTGGCCACGCCCAGGCCGACCAGCTCCATATTACTTTGCAGTTTTTCCTGGCGCTTGAGCGCGAGCGTTTGCGCGGCCGACATCCCCAGCAAAAAGATCATGAAGCCGATCAGCAGCGCCGGCTGCAGCAGCGCGCGCCAGTGAGCACTGGAAGTGGCCAGGTTCAGGCCAGGCAGGCCGGAAGCGACTTCGCCGGTGCATTGCACGCCCAGCGCCGGCAGGTCCATCACGGCCGACAGCAGCGTGGCGCCGAGCACCACCAGCATGGGGGCGAGGCGCGCGCCGATGTCGGCAACGCGGGCCGGCAAGCCGGCGCTGCGCAGCAGCGCCGCCAGATAGTATTTTGCGAGCAGCAGCAAGACGATCGCCGCGCCGCCCAGCATTGCGCTCGGCACGTGCACCTGCGGCAGCGCGCCCCCGGCCAGCACCTTCAACTGGCCGACGGCGATCACGATGGCGGCGCCGATGGTGAAGCCGCTCATGACCGGACGCGAAAAAAAATTGGCCACGTAGCCGAGCCGCAGCAAGCCGCACAGAAGCAGCACCGCACCGGAAGCGAGGGCCAGTTGGGCGGCGAGCACGATATACAGGCCGGAGCCGGGCGCGGCGAGCGGCGCCAGGGCGGCCGCCGTCATGAGCGAGATGATCGCCATCGGGCCGACCGACTGGGTCATGCTCGATCCGAACAGCGCGTACAGAATGGGCGGAAGAATGCTGGCGTAGATGCCGGCGACAGGCGGCAAGCCGGCCACCAGGGCATAGGCCATCCCCTGCGGGATCATCATGAGGGCGACGACAATGCCGGCGCTGATATCACCGGGCAGCAACGCGCGCCGGTAGTTTCTTAACCACTGCAGCATGCCCACTTGATCTGTTTATCCTTTGCGCCGGTGATTATGGATTATACCCTCCGTCGCTCCCGCCGAGTGCCGCCTTGGCGCGGGAGCGACGTGGCACGCGACGGATGCTTACGACATCGCCAGTTCCACGCAGTTGCGTCCCGCGCGCTTGGCCCGGCCCAGCGCCGCATCGACCCGCAGCATCAGCGCATCGGCGCTTTCCTGGTCGGCCAGCTGCCCCACGCCGAGCGAAATGGTGAGGCGGTCGCAGCCTGCGATATCGGTCTGGGCCACCGCCAGGCGGATCTTCTCGGCGATCTTGAGTGCGTCGATGGCGCTGTTATGCGGCACGATGATCAAAAACTCCTCGCCGCCCGAACGTATCAGCACATCGCTGGCACGCAGCACCGACTGGGTCACTTCCGCCACCGTGCGCAGCGCGGCGTCGCCCACCGGATGGCCGAACTGGTCGTTGATGGCCTTGAAGCGGTCGATGTCGAACCCGATCAATGCGAGCGGCACCTTGTAGCGGCGGGCGCGCTTGATTTCGAGTTCGAGCAGGTGCTCGCCGTGGCGCCGGTTGGCCACCCCGGTCAGCGCGTCGACCGTGGCCAGGTGCGTCACGCGCCCCAGCAAAGCTTCGTTCTCGCGGCTCATCGCGGCCATGCGCAGGCCGAAGCCGGCCAGCTGCGCCAGCGCCACGAACGAATCGAGTTCCTCGCCGCCGAACTGGCGCGCGCGCCCGAACATCAGGCACAGCGACCCGGCCATGGCGCTGCCCGGCGCGGACCCCAGCGGCAGCCCGATGACCATCTCGACGCCTTTATCGACCAGCGAGAGCGCCAGTTCCGGCTCGCCGGCCTTGGCCGGCGCGTCGAGCAAGGCCATCTCGTTGCTGCAAGCGGCGACCAGGCCCGGAAATGCATGCCGCAGCGGCGACTGCAGCAGCCTGTCGCTGCGGTGAAGCACGCGCGCCAGATTAAGGCCCGTGGGCGAGTACTGCGCTTCGAGCTGCAGGTCGCCCGGCACATCCATCCGGAACAGCGACGCGTGCACGGCGCCGGAAGCGTCGCACAGCGCGATGCAAATCTGTTCGGCCACGTTGATAAGGTCGTCCACATCGACCAGCGCCTGCTGCAGCCGGGTACGCAACGCCAGCAGCGAGCGCAGGTCGTCCGCGTGCGTTTCGGGCGCGCTGGGCGCGTCCAGCTGCGCCGTGATCGCCCCGCGCAGGTCGGTATCGTCGAGCGGCGCGATGGCGTACGCCAGGGGACCAAATTTCATCAGCGCGGGCAGCCAGCCGGCACTGATAAAGGGACACAGGAGCAGCACCGGCGCACCGGCGCGGCACGCGATCAGCTCACCGAGCCCGTCGAGATCGAAGCTGCTGTCGAACCGTTCGAGATCGATGATGAGCAGGTCGACCCGCTCCTGGCCCAGCAGGACGCTGGCCTGCTCGGTGCCGTCGGCGATGAACAGGCGCGCGAACATATCGGCGTACATGCCCTGGAAATCGACCCGACGCTGTCCTACCGGATTTAGATAAAGTCCAATCTGCTGCGACATCGGGTCTCCTTGAGCACGAAAATATGCGGCATAAATACGCAGCGGCAACATACCTTGCGTCCGTCCGCCGTACAGTTTGCCATAAAGCACCAGAGCGGCATACAGCAACACGTGCGGTGTGTGCGCGGGCGCACCGTCAGTGCGGCGCCCCGGTCAGATACTTCTCGTTCAAACGGAGGAAGCACCATGGCAAATACGGATGAGAACGCACTGAATTCACAGGTTGAGGCGGTCGCCGACAAGCAGCGCGCGATCCAGAGCAGGCAGGATCAGAAAGACGCCTCGGCCAGCAAGGAAGAAAGCAAGGAAGCGGTGCAGACGGGCGGCCCGGTGCAGCCGGCGCCGCCGCTGCCGTCGCAGCATCTGGTCAAACCCGGCATCGAAGCGTCGATGGAACTCAAGCCGCGCTTCATGGCCGAAGGCTACAAGGGCAGCGGCAAGCTGCAAGGGCAGACGGCCATCATCACCGGCGGCGACTCGGGCATCGGCCGCGCGGTGGCCGTGCTGTTCGCGCGCGAAGGCGCCGATGTGGCGATTTTCTATCTGAACGAGCACGAAGACGCGGAAGAAACCAAGCGCTGCATCGAGGCCGAAGGCCAGCGCTGCATCACGGTGGCGGGCGACGTCAAGGATATGGCGTTCTGCAAGGAAGCGGTCGATAAAGTCGTGGCCGAATTCGGCCGCCTCGATGTGCTGGTCAATAACGCCGCCTTCCAGGAACATGCGGAGTCGCTGCTGGACCTGACCGAAGAGCGCTTCGACGAAACCATGCGCACCAATATCTACGGCTACTTCCACATGGCCAAGTGCGCCCTGCCCTATCTCAAGCGCGGCGCGGCGATCATCAACACCGGGTCGGTCACCGGGCTGCAGGGTTCGGGCAAGCTGCTCGATTACTCGGCCACCAAGGGCGCGATCCACGCGTTCACGATGTCGCTGGCATCCAATCTGCTGGACCAGGGCATCCGCGTGAATGCGATTGCGCCAGGGCCGGTATGGACCCCGCTCAATCCGGCCGACCAGCCGCCGGAGAAGATCGCCGAGTTCGGCCAGAAGACCGACATGCGCCGTCCGGCCCAGCCGGAGGAGCTCTCGCCGGCGTATGTGTTTCTGGCCTCGGCGGTGTGTTCGAGCTATATCACCGGCATCGTGTTGCCGGTCACAGGCAGCGTAGGCAGCTAAGGAAAGGACCGGCATATGGGACGCAGTCTATGGAAAGGCGCAATCAGCTTCGGGCTGGTGCATATTCCGGTCGAGATGTATCCGGCCGTGCGCGACAACGCGCTCGACCTGACCATGCTCGACCGCCGCGACTTCTCGCCGGTCGGCTTCAAGCGTTATAACAAGGGAAACAACAAGGAAGTGGTCTGGGACGATATCGTCAAGGGCTACGAGTACAGCGACGGCGAGTACGTCGTACTGTCCGAGGAAGACCTGCGCCGGGCGAACCCCGAGGCGACCGGCACCATCGACATTCTGGCGTTTGTCGACGCCGAAACGGTGCCGCTGCTGTACTACGAGCAGCCCTACTATCTGGCGCCCGGCAAGGGCGGCGACAAGGTATATGCGCTGCTGCGCGAGACCTTGCGCAAGGTCGGCAAGATCGGCATCGCCACGGTGGTCATCCGCGTCAAGCAGCATCTGGCGGCGCTGGTATGCGAGGGCGACACGATTGTACTGAACACGCTGCGCTATAGCGACGAAATTCGTCCCACCGATGAACTCAAGATCCCGACCGCCAAGTCGAAAACCGCGGCCATCTCGGACAAGGAACTGAAGATGGCGATGGCGCTCGTCGAAGGCATGAGCGAAGACTGGGAACCGGAGCAGTACCACGACACCTACCGCGAGGACATCCTGGCGCTGGTCGAGAAGAAGGTCAAGGCCAGGCAGACCAAGACCATCACCATGCCGGAGAAGGAAAAGGCGCCTGCCAGCAAAGGCAACGTCATCGACCTGGTGGCGCTGCTGCAGCAAAGCCTGGGCAAAAAACCCGCCAAGGGCAAGGCCGCCAACGACGATGAGGATGATGGCGACAAAGACGAGGAAGCGCCGCCGGCCAAACCGCGCAAGACGGCATCGAAAACCACGAGCACCAAGGCGGTAGCCAAGAGCGCGGCGAAAACGGCCGCGAAGCCGGCGGTCAAGGCCAAGGCGGCACCGGCCAAGGCTGCGCCGGCACGGCGCAAGGCCGCATAGAACAACGGTACCCCCAACAGGAGACGCATGGAAGAGATTTTCGCTTTACTCGAGTGGCCGGCGATGGCAATCAGCCTTGCCGCCGCATGGTGGATGGGGTCCAAAAAGCCCGGCAAGCGCATCGTCGCGTTCTGGATGCTCATCGTCGGTAACCTGATGTGGATCGCCTGGGGCTGGGGCGAAGCCGCCTGGGCGCTCATCGCGCTCAACGTGGGGCTGCTGGCCCTCAACGTGCGCGGTATTCGCAAGAACGAGGATGCCTGACTATCTGACACCGGCGAAATTCATGTGATAATGTTAATTGCTTCGCGGCGCACTTGCCGATAATGAGCTGCCAACATTTAACAGGACATCACCATGAAATTTGCCACCTTGGCAGCCGCCGCGCTGCTCGCATTGAGCGCCGGCGCGGCGCTCGCCGACGTCACCGAGCAGGATGCCATTCAAGCCCAGGTTGCCTCGGCAATGGCGTCGGGCGACTACGCCCTCGCAAAATGTCCCAAGCTGAGCGTCGACAAGGAACGCCTGGCCGAACAGATTAAAAGATCCGGCAAGACGGCGGAACAATTGCGCGCCACGGAGGAATACGCCGAACAACGCAACGTGGTCGAGACCATGGCGAAAGGCGAAAAAGGCTTTATGGTGTGCATGGTGCTGTCGCGCGCGCACGGCGGGTATGGCCGCGGCATCATCGTCGAAAAAGAATAGGGGCGCGCATCGCAAGACCGAGCGCGAATCGTCATGTCATGGCGGCCGCGCTGCTGGTCTTGTTCCCCTTTCTACCAGCCGCCGTCGAACGGCGATTGTACAAACCTATCATTCGGATAAATTTAATTGCCTTTGACTAAATAGTTGACTCATCTACACTCCTCGCATCGAATCACCACTGAGGAGTTGCAAGCATGAGCCAAGACCAACAGATCACTACCGCCGCCGGCATCCCGGTCGCCGACAATCAGAACTCCATCAGCGCCGGTCCACGCGGGCCCCTGCTGCTGCAGGACTTCCACCTGATCGAAAAGCTCCAGCACTTCAACCGCGAGCGCATTCCCGAGCGCGTAGTGCACGCCAAAGGGTCGGGCGCCTACGGCACCTTCACCGTCACGCACGACATCCGCCACTTTACCAAAGCGAAGCTGTTCAGCGAGATCGGCAAGAAAACCGAGACCTTCGCCCGCTTCTCCACCGTTGGCGGTGAGCGCGGCAGCGCCGATACCGAACGCGACCCGCGCGGCTTCGCCCTGCGCTTCTACACCGAAGAAGGCAACTGGGACCTGGTTGGCAATAACACGCCGATGTTCTTCATCAAGGACCCGATCAAGTTCCCCGACTTCATCCACACCCAAAAGCGCTGCCCGCGCAGCAACCTCAAGTCGGCGCACATGATGTTCGATTTCTGGAGCAAGGCCCCGGAAAGCCTGCACCAGGTGACGATGCTGTTTTCGGACCGAGGAACGCCTGACGGCTACCGCCACATGGACGGTTTCGGCAGCCACACCTATAGCCTGATCAACGCCGCCGGCGAACGTGTCTACGTCAAGTGGCACTTCAAGACGCGCCAGGGCATCAAGAACCTCTCGGCGGCCGACGCGGCGCGCATCGCCGGTGAAGATCCGGACTACGCCCAGCGCGACCTGTTCGGCGCCATCGAACGCGGCGAGTTTCCGCAGTGGGAAGTGCGCCTTCAGGTGGCAACCGAGCAGCAGCTCGACGACTGGGAAGCGCGCACCGGCTGGAATCCGTTCGACCTGACCAAGGTCTGGCCGCACCGCGACTTCCCGCTGCACCCGGTGGGCATCTTTGAACTCAATCGCAATCCCGACAACTACCACGCCGAGGTCGAACAGGTGGCGTTTTCGCCGGCGAACGCGGTGCCGGGCATGGGCTACTCGCCGGACAAGATGCTGCAAGGCCGCCTGTTCGCCTACCACGACGCCCAGTTGTACCGCGTCGGCACCAACCACCAGCACCTGCCGGTCAATGCGCCACGCTGCCCGTTCCATAACCAGCAGCGCGATGGCACGATGGCAGTGCACAACGGCGGCGCGGCGCAGAACTACGCCACGGTCAACGCGGTGGGCAGCGCACCGCGCGGCATGGGTCATGGCGAACCGGAACTGGGACTGCGCGGCGGCGCTGGCCGCTTCGATGGCCGCGGCATGGAAGACGACTACACCCAGGCCGGCAATCTGTTCCGCCTTCTCACGCCACAGGAGAAACTGAACCTGTGCGCCAACCTGGCCGGGCCCCTCAGCCAGGTCAACGACGAAATCCTTCAGCGTCAGCTGGCGCACTTCGACAAGGCCGACAGCGCCTACGGCGCCGGCGTGCGGGCCGCGCTCAACATCAGGTAAGCGCCGTGCGCGCGGGCTCCCGAGGCCCGCGCGTACAAACGTCAGTCCTTCTTGAAGCCCAGCTTCTTCATGGCGGCCGTCAGCGTGCTGGCGGCCTTGGCGTAGCCGGCCCACGGTTCATTGCCGTGGTCTAGCCGCGTGTGCACGTTTTGCACGGTCCACTGGGCGCCCGACTTGAGCGCGGCCAGTTCATCCCACCCAACCGGCACCGAAATCCCCAGTCCCGGCCGCACGCGTGCCGACCACGCGCATGCCGTGGTGGCGCCGCGCCCGTTGCGCAGGTAATCGATGAAGATCTTGCCGACCCGGTTTTTCGGCCCGCTCTTGAACGCAAAGCGATCCGGCAGCGTGGCCGCCAGATGGCGCACCACTTCCTGCGAAAAATCCTTCACCGTATCCCAATCGAGGCCGCCCTTGAGCGGCACCACCACGTGCAAACCCTTGCCGCCGCTGGTCTTCAGAAAACACGGCAGCCCCAGTTCTTCGAGAAAAGCGTGCATCAGCTGCGCCGCCTCCTGGATGGCGGCCCAGTCGACGCCCTCGCCCGGGTCCAGGTCGAACACCATGCGGTTGGGCGTTTCGTAGTTCTTGCCGATGGCGTTCTGCGTGTGGAACTCCACCACGTTCCACTGCGCCGCCGACAAAATGCCGCTCGCGCTCCCCACTTCCAGCATCGGCGGATGATCGGGATCGAGCGCCGGGTCCATCTGCTTCACGCCGGGCAGCTTGCCAACCTCCGCGTGCTTCTGGAAAAACAGCTCGCCCCCCACGCCGGACGGTGCGCGCACCAGCGAGACCGGGCGGCCCTTCAGGTGCTCCATCATCAGCGGGCCGACCAGCGCGTAGTAGCGAATCAGTTCGATCTTGGTAGTGCCGCTTTGCTCATCGATCACCCTCTCGCCATTGGTCACCTTCAGGGTAGCAGGCAGCGTGCCTTCCGGCGCCGCCGGTTCCGCCTTCCTGGTTGCGGCCCTGGTTTTGGGTTTGGCCGCCGTCGTTGTTTGCGTCTGCATCGTATCCTCCACATGTTTGGCCACTTCGCGCCGGATCTCCTTGGCCGGCTTGTCGCTGCGCAGGCCCTGGAATACGGCGTGGCGGATTGCCCCCGCACTGGTCCACTCGGCAAAGCTGACCTCCGCGATCAGCTTGGGCTTGACCCAGTGATGCTTGCGGCCCGCCACCGCCTTGGGCGGGAACGGGCTCTCGTCGGTATCGAGGGCGCTTAATTTATCTTTCAGGTCGCGCAGCACGGACTGGGTAAAGCCGCTGCCGACGTTGCCGGCGTACTGCAGCACGCCATCCTTGTCGTGGGTCCCCAGCAGCAGGGAACCGATGCCAGCGCGCGAACCTTGCGGGTCGGTATAGCCGCCGATGACGAATTCCTGGCGCTGGCCGCATTTGAGCTTGATCCAGTCGGGCGAGCGGCGCGTGACGTAGCGCGAGTCGCGCCGCTTGCCGATCACCCCCTCCAGTCCCAGCTTGCAGGCGGCTACGACCAGTTCCTCGGGATCGGTGCCGAATTCGCTTGAGAAGCGCACCGCCTCGGACGCCCCCTTTTCCAGCGCGGCGCCGAGCAGCGCGCGGCGCGCTTCGAGCGGCACCGCGCGCAGGTCGTAGCCCTTGAAGTACGGTGCATCGAACAGGAAGTACACGATATCGGCGGTATTGGAGCCATCGAACGCCAGCTGCAGCAGGCCGAAGTTGGGCCGGCCATTCTCGTCGTGCACCACGATCTCGCCGTCGTACCAGCCATCGGGCAGCTTGAGTTTGACAAGTTCTTTTTGCAGAGGTTCGAGCTTGTGGGTCCAGTCGTGGCCATTGCGGGTGAACAGCTGCACCTGTTTCCCCTCGATCCGGGCCAGCAGGCGATAGCCATCGAACTTGACCTCGAAGATCCAGTTGGCAGGGTCCGACGGCGGCTGGTCGACCAGGGTGGCCAGTTCCGGCGAAAGCGTCTCCGGCAGCGCGGCCTTGACCGCTGCCTCGGGCATGCCACGGCTGCTGGCCTTCGACGCAGGTTTTTCGGGCGCTGCCGCCCTGGCCTTCGATTTGACCGATTTGGCGCCCGGCATGGGCAGTTTGCTGACGCTGTCGGGCAGCTCATCGACGACCGAGAACTCGGCGGCGGGCCTGGTGTAATCGTCCTTTTCCTTGATCAGCAGCCAGGGCTCCTGCTTTTCGCCCTTGCCCTTCATCCGCACCAGCACCCACTTGCCGTGCATTTTATGGCCGTGCATCTCGAACTTGAGGTTCCCGCTCTCGTAGCCCTTGCGCGGATCGTCAAGCGGCTGCCAGGTACCCTTGTCCCAGATGATCACCTTGCCGGCCCCATACTGCTTTTCCGGGATCGTGCCCTCGAAGCTGGAGTACGATATCGGATGATCCTCGACGTGGACCGCCATCCGCTTGTCCCGGGTGTCGTAGCTGGGCCCCTTGGGTACGGCCCAGCTTTTCATGGTACCGTCCAGTTCCAGCCTGAAGTCGTAGTGCAGCCGGCTGGCCCAGTGCTTCTGGATGACGAAGGTCAGCGCATCGGGTGCCGATTCGCCGCCGTCGGCCGGTTCGGTCGTGATCGAGAAATTGCGCTTGGACTTATAGACCTTCAATGCATCCGGCATGGCGGCGACCTTTGCTTGGTGTTTTTTTGCCGAGTCTAGAGCCAGGCGGGCCGAACGACTGTTCGCCAGCTAACTGAGCTGATTGTAAGTAGTTGTAAATCGCGTCAACTGATGCAGATGCGGCCGCGTTAGTGACTCTGTAGCACCCAAGAATAGCTCCACCATATAACCACACTGAGGAAACACCATGAAAAAAGTTATCGCATCGCTGATCGCCGGTCTGTTCGCCACCTCGGTTTTCGCCCAGGCTCCTGCCGCTCCTGCTGCCGTCGCACCAGCCGTCAAAGCTGAAGCAAAAGAAACGAAAGCAGTCGCCAAAGCCGACGCAAAAGAAGCCAAAGCCGATGCCAAAGCTGATGCAAAAGTAGAAAAAGCGCATGCTGAAGCCAAGTCGGACGTCGCTGAAGCCAACGCCGATGCCACCAAATCGAAAGCCAAAGCACGTGCCAAGGCTAAAAAAGCCAAAGCAGAAGCCAAAGCCGACAAAGCTGTCGACAATGCAGAAGCCAAAAAAGATGCAGCAATGAAATAAGTTGTCCCGGTAGTATCGGCATAGGGGGCGGCCCCAATGGACCGCTCCCCTGCCACACCACCCGGCATGCGGGTCCGCACCGGGCGGTTCGAGTAGTTGAGGTTAAGACAGGCGAGGTACGCCAAGTGCATCGAAGTAGGCAATCGTGAGGACTGTTTTCAACAGTCGATCAGCGTTTCGCCACCAGCAGCGGCTATTCGCCGCGACCTGTTTTGCGACCGAAGGCGCCGCCCCGAGCCGGAACAGTTCCCGATACATGGTTTTCCCGCGCTTCCAGTGCTTGAGCTGGATCGCCCTGAGCCTGTGGCGCAGCCATGCATCGAGTCTCTTCCAGATCCTTGGGGTCTGGGCCAACTTGAAGTACCCTTTCCAGCCGAGCATGTAGGAGCGCAGTTTCTCGACGCTCTGGGCCATGCTGCGGCCACAGGAACGCCTCGTCAATTCACGGATTTTCTGCTTGAACGTTGCCAGCGGCTTGTCCGCGACCTTCAGCTTCACCACCTTCCCACTTGCCACCCACAGGCTGTAACCGAGGAATTTGCGGCCGAATGCACTGGCCACCGCACTCTTGCCTTCGTTGACCACGAGGTGCAACTTGGCATAGCACCGACGCAACAGCACCATCACCCGCTCGCCAGCGCGTCTGCTGCGAACATAGACATTCGCATCGTCGGCGTAGCGCGCAAAGCAATGGCCGCGCCGTTCCAGTTCCTTGTCCACTTCATCGAGCAGGACGTTGGCCAGCAGCGGCGACAGCGGACCGCCTTGCGGCGTGCCCTCGTGCCGCGACTGCACCACGCCATGATCCATGATGCCGCTGTTGAGGTAGGCGCGAATCAGTCGGATCACGCCAGCGTCGTCGATGCGTTTCCGCAAGCGGTCGATCAGGATGTCGTGGTTGACCCGGTCGAAGAACTTCGACAGGTCCACGTCCACCACGATCCGCCGTCCCGACTGCACGTACGCGCGCGCGGCAAGGACCGCGTCCTGCGCACGCCGGCCCGGACGGAAACCGTAGCTGTGCTCACTGAATGTGGGATCAAGAATCGGTTGCAGCACTTGAAGCAGTGCTTGCTGGATCAAGCGATCCGTCACCGTCGGAATGCCGAGCTCGCGCTCGCCACCGTCGGGCTTGGGAAGCATCACCCTGCGTACCGGGCTGGGCCGGTACGTCCCCTCCAGCAGTTGTTCGCGTATTTCCGGCCACGCAACAGCCAGATAGCGCGAGGTTTCGTCGATGTTCCGACCATCCACCCCGGCTGCGCCTTTGTTGCGACGCACACGCTTGAACGCTTGCAGCAGGTTCTCTCTTCTCAATGCCGCACGCAGCAGCATTGATCCTGCGTCTCCTGACACATGTCGCGGACCGCAAGCTTCGTCGCTGGGGGTTGCAGACAGGGCTTCACCCTGACCGGTGGCCTCCCGCCCCGCTGACGCGGGCATCTGACGCATTGCCTGTTGTATCGACATGCCGGACAACACTCCTACTCGTTCGGTCCTTTGTCGGCGGGGTCGAGCCTTCCCGGCGCTACCACCGACTACTATGACCTCTGCTGAGACCCTGCTACGGCAGCGCCGTCGTCCTTTCAGACGTGAGGCAGGGCGTCCCCAGGTAAGGGCCGCACTCCTTCATCACACAACCGCCGCATTTACGCCACGTCGCCTTGACCACAAGAGCTTTGCGGTTTCTCGCCCGCTCGCCCTGCTCGGCAGCGCCTTCTATGCAGTTCGTGTACCTCGGCTCATGATTTACGATTCGCGCTTCCTTCCCACGGTCGATTACTCTTCCGCAGTTGCGCTTCACTTCGCTCGCTGTGGTCAGCTCGCGGCGGGACTTGCACCCGCAGGAGTGCGCCCATGCTGGGCGCACGAGAAGAAAAAGACAGGTCGCCTGTCTTTTTTTTCGTCCGCATTTTTGTGTACGTCCTCTATCAGTTCCCTGAAGAAACAGACGGTCGCCGAAGAAGTGTCCGCCTTGCATCATTTTGTCATCCTTTTTAACCCCTTTTTGCCCGATGCTTCGTTTCACAGGCAATGCCGGCACGGCCGGCCAACCGGAGCCTCCCATGTTCAACCGATTCCTTACCGCGGCGCTGCTGTTCCTCGCCTGCCCCCTCACCCACGCAATCCGGTTCATGCCTGAACCACGGCCGGTGCGCCTGATGCCCACGCAAACGGCAGCCCAGCCGATCGAGCTGCAGCAGTTGACCGTCAATGCCGTCATCAGCGGCAACATGGCCCAGACGACCGTGCGCATGGTGTTCTACAACCCCAACCCGCGCCAACTCGAAGGCAATCTGCAGTTCCCCCTGCTCGAGGGGCAGCAAATCAACGCGTTCGCCCTCGATATCGGCGGCAAGATGCGCCCTGCGGTTCCTGTGGAAAAGGAGCGTAGCCGCGCCGTGTTCGAGGAAATCGTCCGCCGCCGCGTCGACCCGGCCCTGCTCGAAGTCACGCAGGGGAACAACTTCAAGCTGCGCGTGTATCCGATCATGGCGCGCCGTACGCGCACGGTGGAGCTGACCTACGGCGAAGCCTTGCCCCACCATGGCGGCCTGGCGACGTACCGGCTGCCGCTTGAATACGGCAAGGTGCGCAACATGGACGTGACCATCCGCGTAAACGGCGCCGCCACGGCACCAGTGGTGGACGGCCCTGAAACCGGTCTGCATTTCGAATCCAGGGCGGGCGCATACGAAGCCCACATGCGGCGCCAGGACGTTACGGCCAGCGGAAACATCGTTATCCAGACCGCCACCGGCAGCAAAGCGCGCGTCTACACGGAGAAACGCCTCGGCGAATCATGGTTCCTGGCCGAGATACCGGTTGCGCACGCCGTGGAGCGGCGTACGCCGGCGCGTATCATCGGCCTGTTGTGGGATAGCTCCGGATCGGCCGAGAAACGCGACATCAACGCCGAACTGGCCAGCCTCGATCAGTACTTCCGCGCGCTCGGATCGGTGCAAGTGCGCCTGACGCGTTTGCGCGACCGCCCGGAAACGCGCCAAGTGTTCGATATCCGCGGCGGCGACTGGAGCGCACTGCGGCGCGCGCTGGAAAGCACCCGTTACGACGGCGCCAGCGCACTCAATGACTGGAAGCCGGAAGCGGATGTCGACCAGTACCTGCTCTTCAGCGACGGCCTGTCCAACTACGGACCGGACAAAGCGCCCGTGCTGGCGCCGCACCAGTCGCTGTTTGCCCTGACCTCGTCGCCGTCGGCCGATACCGGCCGCCTTGCCGCGCTGGCTGAACGCCACAACGGCCAGTTCATCTGGATCGATCGGCGCGCACCGGGCAGCATTGCCGCTGCGCTGATGTTCATGCCGACGCGCGTCGAGCATGTGTCGGCGACCGGCGCGACCGACATTCAAGCCGGCACGGGCACGGTCGAAGGCGGGATGCTGCGCATCGCAGGGCGCCTGCTTGCGCCCGACGCCATCTTGTCCGTCACGCTGGCAAACGGCGCAAAGACCGACACCGTCAAACTGCGGGTGGGCGCCGACGCGCCGCGGCACCCGCTGGCCGCATTGACATGGGCGGCACTGCGCCTGCGCGCGCTGGAGGCGGACGCCGACCTGCATCGCGCCGAAATTGCCCGCATCGGACGGCGTTTCGGCATCCCGACGCGGGATACGTCGCTGATCGTGCTTGAGACGCTGGACGACTATGTGCGCTACGAAATCGAGCCGCCGGCCGACTACCTTGACGCCTGGCGCAAGCGCAATGAACTGCTCAGCGCCGACCGCCGCGCCGCGCGGGTGAAGCACCTTGACGAGGTCGTGATGAGTTTCCAGAACCGCACGGCATGGTGGAATACCTCGTTCCCACGCGCGCGGGCGAAGGCCGCGCCCGAGTTCAGCCAGGGATACCTGCGGGGTGCGATGCCGGCGCCAGCGGCTTCCGCGCCACTGGCGGCAAATGTATCGGGCGAGTTGGCGAGGTTTTCACCGGCAGCGGATGCAAAGATGGAGCTCAAGCCGGTATTGCAAGGCCTCGCAAGTGACCAAATGAAGGAGAAAAGCGTGCCCGCTATCGGCATGGGCCTGAAAAAATGGGTGCCGAACGCGCCCTACATCAAGCGCTTGCGCGACGCCGATCCCGCCACCGCGTACGCCATTTATCTCGACCAGAAACCGGACTACGCCAACAGCAGCGCGTTCTACCTCGACGCGGCCGACATCCTGCTGGAGAAAGGCCAGCGCGACCTGGCGCTGCGGGTGCTGTCCAACCTGGCCGAGATGGACCTGGAAAACCGCGCGGTGCTGCGCATCCTCGGCTATCGCCTGCTGCAGGCCGGTGCGCCGCAACTGGCGGTGCCGGTATTCGAGAAGGTGCTGCGCCTGGCCGGTGAAGAACCGCAGTCCTGGCGCGATCTCGGCCTGGCGCTGGCGGCCACCGGCCGCACTCAGGAAGCCATCGACACGCTGTACGAGGTCGTCGAGCGCCCGTGGAACGGCCGTTTTCCGGATGTCGAGACCATCGTCCTAGCTGAAATCAACGCCATTGTCGCGGCGTCGGCAAAGCCGCTGGACGTGCGCCGCATCGACCCGCGCCTGCGCGCCAACCTGCCGCTCGACTTGCGCGTGGTGCTGACGTGGGACGCCGACAACAGCGACATGGACCTGTGGGTGACGGCGCCGGACGGCGAAAGATCGAGTTATGAGAACCGGATGTCGAGCCTGGGCGCGCGCATGTCGAACGATTTCATGGGGGGATACGGGCCGGAGGAGTTTTCGCTGCGCCGCGCCGCGCCAGGAAAATACCGGATCGAGGCAAACTACTACGGCAACAGCCAGCAGGTGGTGGCGGGCGCCACGACCTTGCAGGTCAAGCTGTTTACCGCGTTCGGTACGCTGCGCCAGAAAGAGCAGTCCATTACGCTGCGCCTGAAAGAGCGCAGCGAAACGGTGTTTGTCGGTGAGTTCGAGGTCAAGCCCTGAAGAGCCTCAGCGCTTGATTGCCGCGATCCGGGCCAGCATTTCGTCTGGCACCGGATGGTTGGGATAGGCGGCGCGGAACTTGGTCCACTCGGCCAGCGCGTCGTTTTTCAGGTCGGCCTTGAGCATGGCATCAATCACCGACAGCCAGTCGCGCGCACGCTTGGCCTGCGCAGCTTCCTGATCCGCGCGCGGCGCCGCCGCGACATCCTTTGCCACGCGTGCCGTACGGTTCAACGACGCTACATTCCCGGAGATCCGCTCGGACTGAGTCCCGACACTGCGCTCCGCGTCGGCAAGCACACGTTCCGACGGCGGAGCAGCCTTTGCTTTCATTTGGGGCAGGTCCGCCGCAGCTTCTCGTTCCACCCGTGCTCTCGAAAATGCTGACGATGGCGCTGAAGCATAGTTTTCCAGCATGCGCTCTTTCGGCTCAACACTGGCGCCTGCCGTGGCTTCCGCCACAGCGGGCGGCGGCGCGGCAGGTGGCGGCGCTGGTGGCGCCGCTGCGATCATTGGCGGCGGTGGTGATTGTAACGACGGCGCGGGAGCACTCGCCGCCGGCGGCGGTTGTTCCGCTGCCGGTGCCGCAGCAATCGCCACCGGCGCTGCCGGTCGCGCTGACGGCGCCTCTGCAGGCGCTGCGGGTTGTGGTGGCGCCATTTCGGCAATCACCACTGGCGCTGGCTCTGGCGCCATCGCCGCGGCAGGCCGCTCCACCGCCACTGCCACCATCGCGTTCTCCGTCGATGCTCCGCCACCCCGGTACAGCTGGTGTCCCAATACCCCGGCCAGCACGCCCGCCGCAATCCCGGCCGGTATGCGCCAGCGCCTGCCCAGGCCTGGCGCCAGCCGTGGCGACGCCTCGCCGCCAGTGGCGTCATTGGCTGCGGCCGGACGCGCCTCTTGCGCCAGCCCGGCTTTCACATACCCGAGGATCGCCGCATCGAGCTGCGCTCCGGAAGCGGGCTGGGTCAACCCCTGCAGACGGCGCGACAGATCGTCCTCCCCACGCAGGAAGGCGTCGAACTCCTCGTCGCTCATGTCATCGTTGTTCACTCAGGCTCCCTTCGCGCAGTTTCCGCATGGCGTAGCGCAACCGGCTCTTGACCGTTTCCACCGGCGCTGCCACCACGGCGGCGATATCTTCAAGGCTCATGCCGCAAAACTGCTGCAGTACCAGCGCCTCTTTCTGCTCGCTCGGCAAACCGGCCAGTGCCAGGTGCAGGCTGTCGTGCTGCTGCTTGTGTTCCAGCGCGACCTCGGGCGAAACCACATCCTGCGCCGCATCGGCCAGCGAGTCAAATACGTCGCGGCCATCCGTGCCGCTGCCCAGTTCCGCGGCCAGCAGCGGTTGCTGCTGGCGCAGCAGGTCGAGCAGGCGATTGCGGGCGATCTGGTACAAATAGGTGCGAAACGCCGCCTGCGGCTCATAGCGGCTGCGCGCATGATGCAGGTTGATCCAGCTGTCCTGCACGATCTCGTCGACCCAGTCCGCGCGCGGCGAACGCCAGGCGACGAAGCGGTACAGGCCCGCATGGTGACGGCGATAGAGCTCCTCGAAGGCGACCAGGTCGCCATCGCGGTAGCGCAGCATCAGCTGCTCGTCTTGTAAGGTGGCGGGCATGTGCGGCCATTGTATGGCCTGCCCTGTGAATACGCAATTGCCGCGGCGTGAATGCCGCGGCAATGCGATGGTGGGATGCTTACTGCCAGCCGCCGCCCAGGGAGCGGATCAGCGCCACGGTGGTTACGGCGCGGTCGCCGCGCAGCTGGACCGCGTTGCGTTCTACCGCAGCCAGGTTGCGCTGGGCGTCGAGCAGGTCCAGATAGCTCGAACGGCCCGCCTGGTACAACTTCTGCGCCAGGTCGGCCGAACGGCGTGCCGACACCACCGCCGCGTCGATCTGCTCCGTCTGGCCAGCCAGGATGCGCAGGCCGGCCAGGTTGTCCTCGACTTCGGCAAAAGCCACCAGCACGTTCTGGCGATAGGTGGCAACCGACTCCTCGAGCACCGCCTCGCTGCGCGCGATATTGGCCTTGTTGCGGCCACCGTCGATGATCGGCATCGACAGCAGCGCGCCCAGTACCCACGAACGTGCGCTCCAGTTGAACAGATTGCCGCCGCTGCCAGATTCGGTGCCCAGGCCGCCGGTCAGGCTGAGGGACGGGTACATCGCCGTCTTGGCCACGCCGATGCGGGCGTTCGCGGCGATCATCGCGCGTTGGGCGGCGGTGATGTCGGGACGGCGCTCAAGCAGTTTCGATGGCAGTCCGGCCGGAATGGCCGGCAGCAGCGCCGACTCCACCAGCGGATTGACGTCGGCGCTGAACATGGCCGCCGGTTTCCCCAGCAGCACCGCCAGCGCATGCTCGTACTGCACGCGCTGACGCTGCAAGCCGATCGCCTCGGCCTTCACCGTCGACAGTTCCGTCCTGGAGCGGGCCAGGTCGAATTCGCCGATGTCGCCATTGTCGTAACGGCTCTGGTTCACCTTCACGCTTTGCGTGCGCAGGTCCACCGTGCGCGCCAGGGTCGCCAGTTCGGCGTCCGTTTCGCGCAGCTTGAAGTAGGTCTGCGCCACGTCGGCCTGCAAGGCCAGCAGCACCGACTTGTAGGTCGCCTCGGATGCCTCGGCATCGGCGCGGGAAGCGCTGACATTGGCGGCCATGCGGCCGAACAGATCGAGCTCGTAGCTGGCCGTCAGCCTGGCCTGGTACACATTGCCGGGAGCGACCGCTGCATCGTCAGCCAGGCCGCGCGACACGCCGGAATTACGGCTGCGCTGCGCACCCATGCCCGCCCCCACCTGCGGCGAACGGTCCGCCGCGGACAGGCCGGCCAGGGCCCTGGCCTGCTTCACGCGCGCCGCAGCCACCGCCAGGCTGGCGTTGGCGTCGGTCGCTTCCTTGATCAGGGCAGTCAGGTTGGCGTCGTTGAACGCCAGCCACCACTCGCCGCGCGCCTGCCCTTCGGCCGGCTGCGCCACCTTCCAGCGCGTGCCGTCGGCCGCTTGCAGCGGTTCGGACGACTCCTTGAAGCTCGATGGCATGTCGAGCGCCGGCGCTTTCAGTTCCGGCACGCTGGAACAGGCCACCAGCAGCAGCGCCGCCAGCAGGGGCGCAATGCGCCTGGTGATGGTTCTCGTCATATCAGTCATTACACTGCTCCTTCCAGATGCGCAGGCACTGCCACGCTTGATTTCTTTTCCATCTTCTTGGCGAAGGTACGCAGCAGCACGTAGAACACCGGCGTGAGGAACAGGCCGAAGAAGGTCACGCCCAGCATGCCGCCGAAGACCGCCACGCCCATCGCATGGCGCATCTCGGCGCCGGCGCCGCTCGAAAATACCAGCGGTACCACGCCCATGATGAACGCGATCGACGTCATCAGGATCGGACGCAAACGCAGGCGGCACGATTCCAGCGCGGCTTCGACGATGGTGCGGCCATGGTCTTCGAGTTCGCGGGCGAATTCGACGATCAGAATCGCATTCTTCGACGCCAGCCCGACCAGCACGAACAGCGCGATCTGGGTAAAGATATTGTTGTCGCCACCGGTCAGCTTGACGCCAACGAGTGCGCACAGGATCGACATCGGCACGATCAGGATCACGGCCAGCGGCAGGGTCCAGCTTTCGTACTGGGCAGCGAGCACCAGGAACACCAGCAGTACGCACAGCGGGAATACCAGCACCATCGTGTTACCCGACAAAATCTCCTGGTACGTCAGTTCGGTCCATTCATACGACACGCCTTTCGGCAGCACTTCGGCAACGATCTTCTCGAGGGCAGCCTGCGCCTGGCCGGACGAGACGCCGGGAGCCGGGCCGCCGTTCATGTCGGCCGACACGTAGGCGTTGTAGCGCTGCACGCGGTCAGGGCCATAGGTATCCTTGATGCGCATCAGCGACGACAGCGGAATCATCTCGCCCTTGTCGTTACGGACCTTGAGCTGGGCAATCTGGTCGGCGTGCGAACGGAACGGCGCATCGGCCTGCACACGCACCTGGTAGGTACGGCCAAACTGGTTAAAGTCGTTCACGTACAGCGAGCCCAGATTAATCTGCAAGGTCTGGTAGATCGTCGTCAGCGGCACGCCAAGCTGCTTGGCCTTGACCTTGTCGACGTCCGCGAACAGCTGCGGCACGTTGATCTGGAAGCTGGAGAACACGCCAGCGAGCTGCGGGTCCTGCCAGGCTTTCATCTGCACCGCCTGCGTCGCCTTGTACAACTCGTCGTAGCCCACGTTGCCGCGGTCCTCGATCATCATCTTGAAGCCACCCACCGTGCCAAGGCCGTTGACCGGCGGTGGCGGGAACACCATGATGAAGGCGTCCTGGATGGCGCCCAGGCGTTTGTTGACCTCCGCCGCGATCTCGGGACCAGACAGCCCCTTGCCGGTGCGCTGCTCGAACGACTTGAGCGTGACGAACACGATGCCCGCGTTAGGCGCATTGGTAAAGTCGTTGATCGACAGGCCGGGGAAGGCGATCGACGATTCCACGCCGGGAACCTTGGCCACGATGTCGGACATCTGGCGAATCACGGCATCGGTACGGTCCAGCGAGGCAGCATCGGGCAGCTGGGCGAAACCGACCAGGTACTGCTTGTCCTGGGCCGGCACGAAGCCGCTCGGCACCGCCTTGAACATGAACACGGCGGCCACGGCCAGCACGGCGTACACCATCAGCGAGATGCCCTTGCGTTTCAGGACGATATTCACGCCACCTTCATACTTGGTCGATGCGCGGCCGAAGAAGCGGTTGAACCAGGCGAAGAAACGGCCGAACAGCTTGTCCATCACGCGCGTCAGTCGATCTTTCGGCGCATGGTGCGGCTTGAGCAAGGCGGCGGCAAGCGCCGGCGACAGGGTCAGCGAGCTGAATGCCGAAATCACGGTCGAAATGGCGATCGTCAGCGCGAACTGGCGATAGAACTGGCCCGACAGGCCGGCCACGAACGCAATCGGCACGAACACGGCGCACAATACCAGGGCGATGGCGATGATCGGACCGCTCACCTCTTTCATGGCCTGCACCGTCGCATCGCGTGGCGTCAAGCCGGCTGCGATATTGCGTTCCACGTTCTCCACCACGACGATGGCGTCATCGACAACGATACCGATAGCCAGCACAAGCCCGAACAGCGACAGCGTGTTGATCGAAAAGCCGAAGCCGAGCATCACCGCAAAGGTGCCGATGATCGATACCGGCACGGCCAGCAGCGGAATGATCGATGCGCGCCAGGTCTGCAGGAAGATGATCACGACCAGCACCACCAGCGCCACCGCTTCGAGCAGGGTGTGGATCACCGATTTGATCGATGCGCGCACGAACTGGGTCGGATCGTATTCCACGCTGAAGTCGACGCCTTCGGGGAAGTCTTTCTTCAGTTCCGCCATTTTGGCGCGGACGTCGGACGACAGTTGCAGCGCATTGGCGCCTGGCGCTTCGAAAATACCGATGGCGGCGGCCGACTTGTTGTTCAGCAGAGCGCGCAGGGAGTAGGAATTCGATCCCAGCTCGAGCCGTGCCACATCCTTCAAGTGGGTAATGGCGCCGTCGGAACCGGTGCGCACGATGATGTCGCCGAATTCCTCGACCGAGGTCAAACGGCCCTGGGTGTTGACGGTCAGCTGGAACTCGGCGCCTTTCGACGGCGAGGCGCCGATCACGCCGGCGGCGACCTGCACGTTCTGCTCGCGCACCGCGGCCACCACGTCGGACGCGGTCATGCCGCGCGCCGCCACCTTCTGCGGATCGAGCCAGATGCGCATGGCGTAGTCGCCGGCGCCGAACAGCTGGGTGTCGCCCATGCCCGGGATACGGGCCAGCTGGTCCTTCACGTTCAGCACCGCGTAGTTACGCAGGTAGACGTCGTCGTAGCGGCCCGTTGGCGAAACCAGGTGAACCACCATGGTCAGGTTGGGCGAGCTTTTGACGGCGGTCACGCCGATCTGGCGCACTTCCTCGGGCAGGCGCGGCAAGGCGCGCTGGATGCGGTTCTGCACCTGCGACTCGGCCTGTTCGACGTCGGTGCCGACCTTGAACGTCACGGTCAGCATCAGCGAGCCGTCCGAGGTGTTCTGCGACGACATATACAGCATGTTTTCGACGCCGTTGATCTGCTCTTCCAACGGCGCGGCGACGGTTTCGGCAATCACTTTCGGGTTCGCGCCAGGATACTGCGCACGCACCACCACCGATGGCGGCACCACGTCAGGGTATTCGGAGATCGGCAGTGCGAAGATCGACAGCAGGCCGGCCACGAATATGATGATCGACAGGACGGCCGCGAAAATCGGCCGGTCGATAAAGAATCGTGAAAAGTTCATGTGAATTATTCCTTGGTTTTAGCCGATGCGTCGGCGACCTTGAGCTCGGGCTTGACCTCGGCCTTGGCGTCGGCGGCCTTCGGTTCCGCTGTCTTGGTATCGTCAGTCTTCGCTTGCGGCGTCTTGCTGTCCTGGTCCATCGCCACGATCTGGGCCGTCACCGGCGCGCCCGGCTGCACGCGCTGCAGGCCGTTGACGACGATCTTTTCGCCCGGCTTGACGCCGCTGCGCACCACGCGCAGGCCGTCGATGGACGGGCCGAGCGTCACGGCGCGGTATTCGGCCTTGCTGTCGGCGCCGATCACGTAGACGAATTTGCGGTTCTGGTCCGTGCCGATGGCGCGGTCGCTGATCAGGACCGTCTTCGCTTGCGTGCTGTCGCTGCCGCTCAGCTGAACGCGGGCGAACAGGCCGGGAACGAGCGTGTTGTCGGTGTTGTCGAACATGGCGCGCATGCGCACGCTGCCGGTGGCCGAATCGAGGCGGTTGTCGACGAATTCGAGCTTGCCTTCGTGCGGGAAGCCGCTTTCGTTGGCCAGGCCGATCTTGACCGGCACCGTCGCGCCCTTCTGGGCCACGCGGCCGACGCGCAGGTAGGTATCTTCGTCGCCGTCGAAGGTGGCGTAGATCGGATTGCTCGACACGACCGAGGTCAGGATCACCGTGCCATCGACCAGGTTACCGGTGGTGACTTCGGCTTTCGAGACGCGTCCGCCGATCGGCGCGTGCACATTGGTGTAGCTCAGGTTCAGGCGCGCCGCTTCGAGCGAAGCCTGGGCCGCGCGCACGTTGGCGTCCAGTTCCTTCAGGCCCGACGCCTTTTCGTCGAACTCGCGTTGCGCGATCGCCTTGTCGCCCAGCAGGCGCTCGGCACGGGCCAGTTCCAGCTTGGCCAGGTCGGCGCGCGCGCGGGCCGAGCTGACGGCCGCTTCGGCACGATTCGCTTCGGCCTGGTACGGACGCGGGTCGATCACGAACAGGATGTCGCCCTTCTTGACGACGCTACCCGGCTTGAAGTTCACCGACGTGATGAAGCCATTGACGCGCGCACGGATGTCGACCCGGTCGACCGCTTCCAGGCGGCCCGAAAATTCCTGGGTCTCGTTGACCGAGCGTTCGATCACGGTGGCGGCGGTGATTGGCGGACCAGCGGGCGCGGCCGGCTGGGCCTTGCTGTTCGCATCTTCACAACCCGCCAGCGCAGCCAGCCCCGCCAGTGCCATCGCGGCGGCCAGCGGCCGGGCGAAGGTCATTAATCGATTAGTGGTTTTCATTTTTTTCCTCTTTTATATGAAAATATTTAATGAATCAGGCGGTAAGCTAAGCTACAGCGACCTGCGGACTTGCGAAAAGGCGAAAAGGGTCCGTACGCTGCGGCGAGGTTCTCTCAGCGCAGCTGCACGGTGTTAACTGGTGATGGTGTTACTGGTGACGCGTTATGTCAGGATGGGCTGGGCGGGACGTCCAGGCCGTGTAAAAAATTACCGATTTCATGCAGCGCAACGGTCCTGCAGGCACATTCGTTGCGCGCGGCCGGGTCTTGCAGCGGCGCTGGCGCCATCCGCTTGACCGTGGTGGTGACGCCGCAAGTGGTCAGCTTGGCGCCGTATTGTTCAGCCTCGTCGCGTAATGGATCGTCTTCGGCCGACAGGATCAGCGCCGGCGGCAGGTTCTTGAGCCGGCTCGATTGCAGCGGCGACGCATACGGGTGCGTTCGGTCGGCGGCATTGGGCAGGTAGCCGCGGTAGCTCGCGGCGCAGCTGTCGGCCACGCCGGCCTGACTGGCGTCCTGCGGAATCTCGCGCATCGAGCAGGTCGACAGGCCCGGGTCGAGCATCGGCATGATCAGGATCTGGCCGGCCAGTGCCGGGCCGCCCCGGTCGCGCGCAATCAGCGTGCACACGGCGGCCAGATTGGCGCCTGCCTCGATCCCCGACACCACCAGGCGTTTGCCGGTCCATCCCAGCTTGGCCTTGTGCTTCTTGGCCCAGGCCAGCACCGCGTGCGCATCTTCGGCGGCGGCGGGAAACGGCCGCTCGGTCGCCAGGGTGTAGCACGATGCCAGCACCAGGTGCTGGGTCGAGCAGCTGGCCAGGTGGCGCAGGAATTCGTCGGCGTCATCGAGGTCGCCGCCGACAAAGCCGCCGCTGTGGAAGAACACGATCAGGCCATCCTTCTTGGCGCCGGCGTCGCCGCCCGCATACAGACGCGCAGCCAGCGGGCCTTCGGCCCCCGCAACCTCCAGGTCGCGGATTTTCAGCTGCACAGGCGCGTCCACGGGATTCATTCCGCCACTCCCGCTTCTTCATCGGCGCTGGCCATCAGCGCGCCGCCGAACAGGTCATGTGCGAGTGCGTCAAAACCGACGCTCTCGGCGCTCGCCGCCTGCGGAAACTGGTCGGTCAGGGCGGTACCGGTCAGCGTCAGCATCGCCATCGCGAGTGTCGCGACCATCATGATTGCTTTTTGATAACGCATAAAAAGTTCCCCTTTCCTTCCAGTTGTCCCTGCATCCTTTGATGCAGTACGGTCACTTTAAACTTGTTCTACAATCTGATAAAGAGGGCAAGAGCGAATTGATTGTTCAGTATTCTGAACAATACGGAGGAATATGAATAAATTGCAAGCAATGGAGGTGTTCGTGCAGGTGGTCGACGCCGGAGGATTTACGCGCGCAGCGGAGAACATGCAGCTGCCCAAGGCCACTGTCTCGACCCTGGTGCAGGCGCTGGAACTGGCGCTCGAAGTCAAATTGCTGCACCGCACAACGCGACATGTGAGCGTGACCGCCGACGGCGCCGCCTATTACGAGCGCTGCCTGCGCATCCTGTCGGACGTGCGCGAAGCCGAGGAATCGCTCTCGCGCAACCGCGCCAATCCGAGCGGGCGGCTGCGGGTGGATGTATCGAGCGGTATCGCCAACGACCTCCTGATTCCCGCGCTGTCCGACTTTTTCCATCGCTACCCGGACATCCGCGTAGACCTCGGATGCAGCGACCGTCCGGTCGACCTGATCGAAGAAGGCGTCGATTGCGCCATCCGCGGCGGCAACCTGCCCGATTCGGCGCTGATCGCGCGCCGCGTGGGCGTTCTGCATTTCGTCACCTGCGCCACGCCCGCTTACCTGAACCAGCACGGGCGTCCCACGCATCCGAACGACCTGGCCAGCCATCGCTGCATCAACTACTTTTCCACCAAGACCGGCAAGACCTACGACTGGGATTTCGCGCGTGGCGATGAAGTGATCAACATCGCGGCCCCGGCCTGCCTCGCTGTCAACGATTCGACCGCCTATATGAGAGCGGGCATGCAGGGGCTGGGGCTGGTGCAGATGTCGAGCTTCATGGCCGAATCGATGGTCGCCGCCGGCACGCTGGAAATCGTTCTCGCCGACTGGACCAGCACTCCGTTGCCGATCAACGTGGTGTACCCTCAGAACCGCCACCTGTCGGCCAAGGTGCGCGTGTTCGTGGAATGGGTCGCCGACCTGTTCCTCACCTATCCACAACTCCAACTGCAAAGGCTCTGACATGCATACGATCGTTTTTCTGGACCGCGACAGTCTCAAGGCGTATGTGCGCTCCCCCGCGTTCGGGCATGTGTGGCGCGAGCACGCCGCCACCGAAGCCGGCGATGTGGTGGAGCGACTGCGTGGTGCCACGATCGCCATCACCAACAAGGTTCCGCTACGGGCAGCCGACATCGCGCAGCTGCCGGACCTGAAAATGGTCGCCATTTCCGCCACCGGCACCAACAACGTCGATCTCGACGCCTGCCGCGAACGCGGCATCGTGGTGTCGAATATCCGCGATTATTCGCTGGTGTCGGTGCCGGAGCACTGTTTCAGCCTCATTCTCGCCCTGCGCCGCAATCTGAAGGCCTACGGCGCCGACGTGGACGCGGGACACTGGCAAAGGTCGAGCCAGTTTTGCCTGCTCGGTCATCCGATTGCCGACCTGGCGGGCAGCCGGCTCGGCATCGTCGGATACGGAGCGCTCGGCAAGAAGGTGGCGGCCATCGGGCGCGCCTTCGGCATGCGCGTCTGCGTGGTGTCGCGCTCGAAGGTGGACGACCGTGAGGTCGAGGTGGTCACGCTCGATGAACTGCTGCGCATCAGCGACGTGGTCAGTCTGCACCTGCCGCTGACCGCGCAGACGACTAACATGATCGGCGCGGAGCAGCTGGCGCGCATGAAGCCTGGCGCCTTGTTGATCAATACGGCGCGCGGCGGCCTGGTGGACGAAACGGCGCTGGCCCGGGCCTTGAACGATGGCGTGTTGGGCGGGGCCGGCTTCGATGTATTGAGCACGGAGCCGCCATCGCCGGACAATCCGCTGCTGGCATTGCGGTTGCCGAACTTCATACTTACGCCGCACGTGGCCTGGGCCAGCTCTGGAGCGATGCAGACCCTGGCCGATATGCTGATCGATAATGTGGAGGCGTTCGAGGCCGGCAAACCGCTTAACGTGGTCTGATACGCGATGCGGAAGCGGCAGGGGCTTAAAACGTCCCCGGCAACAGAATCCGCTTGTCGACGTCATTCACATCGCGCAGGCCGCAAAACGCCATCGTCAGATCGAGTTCGTTACGGATGATCTCCAGGCACTTGGTCACGCCCTGCTCGCCCATCGCTCCCAGGCCGTACAGAAACGGCCGGCCGATATACACGCCCTTGGCGCCAAGGGCCAGCGCGCGGATCACATCCTGCCCCGAGCGCACGCCGCCATCCATGTGCACTTCGATGCGCTTGCCCACCGCCTCCACGATGGCCGGCAGCGCGCCGATGCTCGACTGCGCGCCATCGAGCTGGCGTCCGCCGTGGTTCGACACGATCAGCGCATCGGCCCCGGAATTAGCCGCCAGGCGCGCATCTTCGGCATCCATGATGCCCTTGATGATCAGCTTTCCGCCCCAGCGCTGCTTGATCCATTCCACATCGGCCCAGGACAGGGCCGGATCGAATTGCTGCGAGGTCCACGCCGACAGCGACGACATGTCCGACACGTCGCTCGCATGGCCGACGATGTTGCCGAAGCCGCGCCGCGGCGTGCGCAGGATGCCCATGCACCAGCGCGGCTTGGTCATCAGGTTCACGATGTTCGCCAGCGTCATTTTCGGCGGCGCCGTCATGCCGTTGCGGATATCCTTGTGGCGCTGGCCCAGCACCTGCAAATCGAGCGTGAGCACCAGCGCCGAACAGCGCGCCGCCTTGGCGCGGTCGATCAGGCGGTTGATGAATTCGCGGTCCTTCATCACGTACAGCTGGAACCAGAACGGCTTGGTGGTATGAGCAGCCACATCCTCGATCGAGCAGATGCTCATGGTCGACAGGGTGAACGGCACGCCGAACCGTTCGGCGGCGCGCGCGGCCAGGATTTCGCCGTCCGCATGCTGCATGCCGGTCAGGCCGGTCGGTGCCAGCGCCACCGGCATCGCCACCTCCTGCCCCACCATCGTGGTGCGCGTGGTGCGGTCGACCAGGTTGACCGCCACCCGCTGGCGGAATTTGATCTTCGCAAAATCGTCGCTGTTGGCGCGGTAGGTCGATTCGGTCCACGAACCGGCGTCGGCATAGTCGTAAAACATGCGCGGCACGCGCTTGCGCGCCAGTACCCGTAAATCTTCAATCGTCGTGATGATGGTCATGCATCTCCTTGTTGTTGTCGCGCTAGTCGTATTCTATGCCGCCAGTGGCGCCACGCGCAGCGGCAGGTCGATGAAGAAGGTCGTGCCGCGCTCCGCGCTGCTCTCGACACGGATGCTCCCCTCCAGCAGCGACGTGACGATGTTGTAGGTGATATTCAAACCCAGTCCCGAGCCGCCCTGCCCCATCTTGGTCGTAAAAAACGGATCGAAGATGCGCGCCTGGTGTTCGGCCGGGATGCCCACGCCGTCGTCATGGAAGGTCACCAGCACCCGCTCCGTGCCCTGGCGCGTGGCCGTCACCGTCATCGCCCCGCCGCTGCGGCCCTCGAACGCATGCAGCATCGCGTTATTAATCAGGTTGATCATCACCTGCCCGAACGGTCCCGGATAGCTCTCCATCTCGATGTCCGGCTCCACCTCCAGCTCCAGCGTGTGGCCGGCCTTGCGCACCTGATTCATCATGGTGGCGACGATTTCGTGCGTCGCCTGCTCCAGATGAAAGCGGCGCCGCTTCGCGCTGGCCTGGTCCACCGCCACCTGCTTGAAGCTGTTGAGCAGGTCGGCCGCGTTGAACAGGCTGCGCATGATCAGCTCCGACGCCTCCTGCGACGCATCGATGAATACCTTCAGTTCGGAGCGGCGGATGCTGGCGCCGTCGAACTTCTGCGCGATCTCGGTGGTCTTCTCTTGCAGCGTGCTGGCCATCAGCAGGCTGTTGCCGATCGGGGTGTTAAGTTCATGCGCCACGCCGGCCACCAGCGAACCGAGCGCCGCCAGCTTTTCCTGCGATACCAGCTGCGTTTGCGCATCCTGCAGCTGGCGATAGGCGTCGGCGTTATCGAAGGCCACGCCGACATACGAGGCGAGCGTGCGCAGCATGTCGAGGTGAATGCGCTCGTAGGCATTCTCGACGTAGCTGTGCACCGACACCACGCCCAGCATGCGGCCGTTGACCGCGATCGGCACGTACAGCAGCGAGCGCGGTGGCGTCGGCAGCGAGCCGTCTTCGAGCGTGCCCAGATTGTCTTCGCTGGACGTGAGCGACAGGTCGGTGATGTAGTTGCCGTACTCCTTTTCCAGGTCATTGATGAAGACATCGCTCTCGTTCACGATGCACCACACCGCAAGCTGGTTCGGATTGTCCATGCTGCGCGAATACGGCGCATAGCGCTTGCCGCCCTCGATCGCAAACGGATAATCGATGCTGGCGCGCTCGGGACGATACAGGCCGATGCCGAACACGCTCGCATCCATCAGCTCATTGACGTGCGCATACAGCATCAGCATGATCGATTCGCTATCGAGTTTGGCGGTCAGCTTGCGCCCGATCTCGCTCAGGAGCGCGATGTTGCGGTGCGCGTGTTCGACTTCCACCTTCTGGCGTTCGACCGAGTCCTTCTGCAGCTGCAATTCGGCGGTGCGGGTACCGACCTGGCGTTCGAGAAGGAATTTTTGCTGCACCAGCGCGCGCACCCGCACACGCATCAGCGCATAACCCAGGCCTAGCCCCAGCAGCGCCAGCATCATGCGGAACCACCACGTTTTCCAGGCCGGCGGCGTGATGGTGATCGCCAGCGCGGTGGGCGCCTCGCTCCATACGCCGTCCTTGTTGCTGGCCCGGACGCGGAACACGTAATTGCCCGGATCGAGATTGGTATAGGTGGCGAAGCGTTTGCCGGCGTCGGTGCTGACCCAGCCCTGGTCGAAGCCTTCGAGCTGGTAAAGGTAGCGGTTGCGCTGGGGATCGGCAAAATGCAGGGCCGCGAATTCCAGCGACAGCACCGTGTCGCGGTGCGACAGCGTGATCGATTTCGCATCTTCGATCGGGCCGTCGAATGTGATGCCATCGAGCTTCTGGCCCGCGCGCAGGGGGCGGTTAAAGATCAGGAAGTCGGTGATCACCACCGCCGGCGGGTACGGGTTTTCGCCGATCGCCTCGGGCCGGAACGAGGTCAGGCCGTTAATCCCGCCGAAGTGCAGGCTGCCGTCGCCCAGGCGCGCGGCCGAGCCGACAAAGTACGAGCCATCGGTCAGGCCGTCCTTGGAAGTGTAGCGCTTGACCTGCCCGTTGGATGGGTCGAGGCGCGCCAGGCCGGCGGTGCTGCTGACCCACAGCATGCCCGCGTCGTCTTCCAGGATGGCGCCGATCGGATCGGAAGCGGCCGCGCCATTGAGCGCAAAGAAGCGAAAGCGCACCTGCCCGTCCGCACCGGTTTCGACCCGGTGCAGGCCGCCCGCCGTGCCGACCCAGAGCTGGCCCTTGCGCGACTCGAACAGATAATAGATGCGGCTGTGGCGCAGGCTGGCCGGATCGGCCGGATCGTAGCGGTAATGAAGAAAGCGGCTGGTGGCCGGGTCGAGCCGTTCCAGGCCGTTGTCGGTGCCGATCCAGATGAAGCCCTGGCGGTCTTCCAGCATCGCGAAGCCATGGTTATCGCCCAGGCTGTGCGGGTTGTCCGGATCGTGCCGCCAGCCGCTCCGGTTGCCGGTGGCTGGATCGTAGCGCAGCACGCCGCCGCGCGTGAGCACCCACAGCATGCCGGCGCGGTCGATCATCAGGCGCTGGATGTACGACGTGGTGGCGTCGCTGCCTAGCGGCAGCGGCGTGGAGCGCCCGCTTTGCTTGTCCATCCACGACAAGCCGGTGGGCGTGCCTACCCACACGCGATCGGGCGCCGCCGCCAGCGCGGTCACCAGCTGGCCGGGAAGCAGCCGCGTGACCTTCGCGCTGGCCACGTCCACCCGGTTGACGCCGCCGCCGGTTGTGCCCAGCCACAGCGTGTCCTTGCCGTCGGCCGCTATGGTGCGGATCTTGTTCGAACTGAGGCTGGCGGGATCGTCCGCGATATGCGCAAGCCGGTTAAAGCCGCCGCTGGCGATATCGACCCGGTTGACGCCACCGAACCAGCTGCCGACCCACAAAGTGCCGCTGCGGTCGAGGAAGCTGGCGGCGATCCGGTTATCCGACAGCGAATGGCGGTCCAGCGGCTGGTGGCGGTAGCTGACAAACCTGTCGCTGGCGGTATCGCGCCACAGCAGGCCATCGAGTTCGGTGCCCACCCACAGGCCGCCCTTGGGATCGTGATACAGCGATACCACGCGTACCGCGCCGACGCCGTCTTCCTTGCCGATCTGGCGCCGTGCCGGCGCGGCCCCGCCCAGCTGCCAGGCGTGCAGGCCGGCGCCGGTGCCGATCCATAAGGTGCGGTTCGGTCCGAGCGAGAGCGACAGCACATGGTTGCGCGCGGCCTCCTGCGGCGCGGCGAGAGCGAAGCGCTCGAACCGCCGCGCGCCCGGCGCGAGCCGGTCCAGGCCACGCGCGGTGCCGACCCACAGGCTGCCGTCGGTATCGCGCGCCAGGGAGTTGACCCGGTCGTCGCTCAGGCTGGCCGCGTCGGCCGGATCGTGGCGCGTGGTGGCAAAGCGGCCGGTGGCCGGGTCGAAGTGCTTGAGCCCTTCGCCGGTGGCCAGCCACAGGCCGCCGCGCCCGTCGTTGACGATGGCCGACACCGCACGGTTGTTCAAACCGCCCGACGCACTGCCGGCGCTGGCGTAGCGGACGAATTTCTGCGTGCTGCGCTGGTAGCGGATCAGGCCACCCTTGGTACCGAACCAGAGGCGGCCCTGGTCATCTTCGTAGGACACGGAAACGTAGTTGTCGGCGATGCTGCCCGCATCGGCCGGGTCGTTCTTGAAGACGGTCATGCGGTAGCCGTCATAGCGGTTCAGGCCCGCCTGGGTGCCGAACCACATGAAGCCCTGGCGGTCCTGCACGATGCTTTGCACCGATTCCTGCGACAGACCCTGTTCCAGGCCGATATGCTCGAAGCGCAGGCTGCGCACCGGCGACGCCAGCGCTGCGCCAATGCACGCGACCCCCAGCAGCCAGGCCAGGGCCAGCCGGGGCAGCATCGCGTTCGGGCGGGTGGTGAATCGAAGCTTCATTCGTGCATTCCACGCAGCAATAGGAGTAATCTAACAGATGCCCGGCCGGGTACGACAATTACTTGCTGTTGTCCTCTTTATGTTTCCCCTCTGGACAAACAAGGCAGGCGCCCCTACAATAGCGCCTTCTTCGGAAATACAAGCGTTCTGAAGAGTAGTGGAAGCACCGGGAGAACGAACCAGTAAATCGAGGGTTCCGAAAGCAAGGTGAAGCTGCTATAATCTTTGCTTATGCGGCTGTAGCTCAGTTGGATAGAGTACTTGGCTACGAACCAAGGGGTCGTGGGTTCAATTCCTGCCAGCCGCACCAAAATTCGTCACGATGAAGGGCCTGCAAAGAAATTTGCAGGCCCTTTCTCTTTGTGGAGCCTTTTTTTATTCGGCTATTGCCCGCAACATAGTCAGGAAGATTTGGCAAATCAAAAATGCGCTGCTATAATATTTGCTTACGCGGCTGTAGCTCAGCTGGATAGAGTACTTGGCTACGAACCAAGGGGTCGTGGGTTCAATTCCTGCCAGCCGCACCAACATTCGTCACGATGAAGGGCCTGTAAAGAAATTTACAGGCCCTTTTTCTTTGTGACGCTATTTCTTTATTCGGCTGTTTACCGCTATCTACGCAGGAAGATTTGGCAAACTAAAAATGCGCTGCTATAATCTTTGCTTCTGCGGCTGTAGCTCAGCTGGATAGAGTACTTGGCTACGAACCAAGGGGTCGTGGGTTCAATTCCTGCCAGCCGCACCAGAAATTCGTAAGGACGAAGGGTCCGGGGAGAAATCCCCGGGCCCTTTTTCTTTTATGAAGCGCCGCTCTAGAAGGAGCGGGTGACGGTGAGCACCAGCCCATTGCGCGAGCGGATGCTGCCGCCCGTTCTGGCGTAGGTGCCCTGCTCCGCATGCAGCGCATCCCACGCCGCCTGCAGTTTCCACGCCTCGATGCTCACGCCGATGCCGATGCGCCCATCGAGCCGCGTGCCGGAGGTGTAGCGCGGCACCGCCGACACCGCGCGCAAATAGCCGACGCGCGCGAACAGGCCCACATCGTCGCTCAAGGCCAGGCCGCCATTGACTTCGCTGTACACAGTGCGCATCGCCGTGCCCATGTAGCCGGGCGAATACGACACGCGGCCGCTTAGGCGGTCGCTGCCCAGCCCCACGTACACTTCGCGGTAGTTCAGGGCCGACATGGTGGAGAAGGTGTGGTTAGTCCCGCCGGCTTCCCACGAGCCGCCGGCCGCCATCCGCCGCGCATAGCCGGCGTAGCCGATCGCGTACAGCCCGCGCGACGTGCCGCTCATCTTGAGCATGGATGCGAACATGCCCGCATACCAGCCGCTGCGCGTGTCGAACGAGAGATTGAACTGGGGGACCGGGTCGCCCTTGCTGTAGCCGACGCCGCGGTAATAATAATCGGAGACGACCGACATGCTGCCGCTGGCCTGGGCGCACGCGTCGGCGCCAGCCACGCAGCACGCAAGCGCGAGCGCCAGACGCCATCTACGCAACGACACCCCCGCGCACAGCGGCGTGGTTCAGGGCAGGCGGACGATTTTTGGCGGCGTGACCTCGACGCAAACGCATGTACATTTTCCTGTGAGGCGGGTGACGGTGGCGCAAAAGTTGATGCCGCCCGGTTGCAGCACGATGCTCGAGCGGACCTGCGGCAAGGTGAGCCCGGGACGCAGCTCGCTCAGCACGGCCATCATGCCAGAGATATGCGCCGCTGAATAGGAGGACCCCGAGACCATGCCCCAGCGCGCACCCGGCGCCGCCGTCGGGATATCGCGCCCGGGCGCCATCAGCACCTGTGCGCTGAGCTGCCGGCTGCTGTCGGCCGCCACCGCGAACACGCCGGGGTGCGACGCCGGAAAGCCGCCGTCGGCACTGGCCGCGTCCACCGCTCCCACCACCCGCACGCCGCGCGCGCAGGCCACGTCGATCAGCTCGCGCAGCAACCGGTCCGCCGGCCCCGACAAACTCAGGTTGATCACCTGCGCGCCGTGCATCAGCGCGAAGTTGAGCGCCTTGGCCAGGGTGAAGCTGTTGCAGCGGGTGGCGCCGCTGGCGATCTGCCAGCAAGCGCGCAACGCCATCAGGCGCGCGTCCGGTGCCACGCCTTCGATCCCGACCCCATTGCCGGCCAGCGCCGCGATCACCGCCGCCACGCCGGTGCCATGCGTTTCGGCGGCATAGGGCTGGCCGTCGACGAAGTTTTCCTGGAAGGCGAGCTGCCCGGCCAGATCCGGGTGATCGGCCTCGACGCCGCTGTCGATCACCGCCACCAGCACCTTGCGCCCGGTGGCGGCCTTGCGCACTTCGCCCAGTTGCCATTGCAGCGCGGCCGGCTGCACCGGATACAGCGGGTCGTTCGCCTGCGCCGAAAAGGTGTTGATCGCTTGCGCCCAGTCGACCCGGGCGTCGCGCGAGAGCGCTTCGACGATCTTGCCCGGCTCGGCGCCGGCCGGTTCGGCCATGCGGTAGCAATCCACGTTCAGGGCCGGCATCGGCCAGCCTTCGAGGATGGTCAGGCCATGTTCGCGCGCCAGCGCTTCGGCGATGCGGCGCCGCGCCAGGCGGCCGGCGTCGTCGCGATAGTTGGCGCCATAGGAGACGTCGGGCCGGAAGTGCGGTGCCGGCAAATGCAGCATCACGAGGATCTGGCGCGTTTCGCCCTGTTCCGCGGCCGGCGCCGCCGGCGCGTCCTGCCCGCCGGCGCGGCAGGCCACCGTCATCATCAGCAGCAGCGCCGCCAGCAGATAACGCATCACGGTGCGCTCCGCGGCGTGAGCGCTTCGGCCAGCTGCACCGCAGGGTCGGCCCTGAGCGCCGCCAGCGCGCCGGCCTGGCGTTCTTGCGGCGCGCCGAGCACGAAGGCGCCGGTGACGGTCGGCCCGTCGACCACGCGCGCACCGCTGGCATGCAGGATGCGCTGCACGTCGCGCAGGCTGGCGTCGGGCCGGAACATGACCACCATGGCGCCGGCCGGCGCCTTTTCGCCGTTACTCAGTGCCTGGTAGCCGTCGCCCTTGGCGCCGGGCGCGATCACCTGGAAAGCCATCAACGCAATCAGCGCGCCCTGGCCCGCCAGCGCCCATGGCATCCAGCCGCCGCCCAGCCAGGCGCGCAAGCCGTTGGCAGCGGCAGGTGCGGCGCGCTCCTGTGGGCCCAGACGCGGCATCAGCCGCGCCAGCGCCCGTTCCGGATCGAGGCCGGCCGGCTCGCCCGGCGCCACCGCATGCAACTGGCGCTGCCATTCCACTTCGCCCGCGCACTGGGCGCAGTGCGGCAGGTGCGCGCGCACGCTCTCCGCCTCGGCGTCGTCCAGGGTGCCGTTGACGAACCACGGCAGCAAATCGCGCATCGCCTGGTGCGATGCGCTGGTCGGTTCTTGGTTCAGGTTCATAAGAGTTCTTCCTGATGTGCGGACAGCAGCACCCTGAGGCGCTGCCGCGCATGAAACATCCGCGTTTTCACGGTATTGACCGGGCAACCCATCGTCTCGGCGATTTCCTGATAGCCCATGTCGTGGTAATAAGTGAGGGTGACCACCACCCGCTGTTCGAGCGAGAGCGCCTTGAGCGCCTCGCCCACCCCCTGCTGCAACTGCTGCTGCGCCATGGCGTGCTCCGGCTCCTGGCGCACGTCGCCCGCTTCGAGCTCAAAATTCGATTCGACCGGCTCGTCGCGCATGTTCACCGCCTTCAATCCCTGCCGGTAGGCGATGGCGAACACCCAGGTCGACACCTTGCAGCTATGGTCGAAGGTATGCGCCTTCTGCCACACCACCAGCATGGTGTCGTTGACGATCTCCTCGATCAGCGCGCCGTTGCGCACCATCCGGTCCAGAAAGCGCGCCAGCCGTCCGAAGTAGATCCGGTAGAGGGCCTGAAAGGCGTCCCGGTCCCCGCCCGCGATCAGGGCAATCAACGCCGTTTCGCTGCTGCCGGCCGGCGCGGCCGGCGTCCCCGCAACCCGCGCTCTCCATTGTTTAAGCATCCTGCGATTTTCTCCAATTATGCGGTGAATACTTGCTCGCAGCGAAAAGGTTCATGCTGCCGAGAAAAAAATATGGTGTTCGAGCCTTGGGAGCGATTCTACACGTGGCTATTTTTACAAAATATTTTGCAAAAGCATTGAACCTTTTATGCACGAGCTCGTATTGACCGAGCAACAAGACCACCCAAGACCGACCAAGGATCCGCATTTTGCTCGCCCTCCCCGCTTTGTGCGGCCCCCAATTGCTCGATCACTCGGCGGCCAGCCTGTTTCGCCTGCTGCTGCTCGCGCCGCTGCTGGAAGAATGGATTATGCGCGCCGGCCTGCAGGAATGGCTGATGCGCCGGCGCCTGCATGCGGCGCTGGTCCTGGGCGTGCCGGCGCTCGCATTCAGCCTGCTGCATGTGGCCTCGGGCTGGCAGGCGATGGTCGCGGTGCTATTGCCGGGTCTTGCATTCGGACTGGTCTACCGTCGCTGGCGCGACTGGCGGCTGTGCGCGCTGGTCCACGCGCTGTGTAACGGTTTCGCACTGAGTTTTTGCAGTTTCAGCACCTATTAATATATCAACCAGGAGTAGCAATGACGGGATTTCGACTGAACCAATCCGGCCTCGGGGCCGGACTGTGCGCACTGATGGCCATGGGCCAGGCCCACGCGGCTGATGCCGTGCACGGCAAAAGCCTGTACCTGAACGGTCCGCCGAGCGGCGGCGCGGCCTGCGCCCGCTGCCACAGCGCCTCGCCGGCAGCGAACGTCAGCAAGATCCTGAGCGCAGCCGATAATCCGGCCGCCATCAGCGCCGCGATTGCCGCCAACAAGGGCGGCATGGGCAATATCTACGCCGGCAAATTGAGCGCCGTCGACCTGGCCGACCTGGCGGCCTTTATCGGCAACCCGGACGTGATCGCAGCGCCGGTGGCGAGCCTGAATCCGTCCAGTCTCACCTTCAGCGGCACCGTTCTTGGCCAGACCAGCAGCTCCCTGAGCGCCACCCTGGCCAACACCGGTTCCGGGGCGCTCAATATCGACACCATCGGCGTGACCGGCGCCGCCGCCGCCGATTTCAGCGTGGCCGGCGGCACCTGCGCCCCCGGCGGCGCGGTCGCCGCGGGCGCCGATTGCACGGTGCTGGTCAGCTTCAAGCCGGGTACTGCCGGCGTGCGCAGCGCCACTCTGGCGGTGGCCCACAACGGCACCGGCGGCACCAGCAGCGTCGCGCTGAGCGGCACCGGCAGCGCATCGCCCCAGGCCACCATCGGCGTGTCGGCCACCAGCGTCAATTTCGGCGCGCTGGCCACCAACGTGGCGTCCGCGCCCCAAAGCATCACGGTCAGTAACAGCGGCCAGACCGCGCTGACCCTGAGCGCCATCACGCTGGCGGGCGCCAATGGCGCCACCTTCACGCTGGGCGGCGACTGCGCGGTGAACAAACCGCTTGCGAACGGCGCCAGCTGCGCGCTGACGGTACGGGCGCAGCCCACCGCCAACGGCGCGTTCTCGGGCAATCTGAACCTGGTGTCGAATGCCGCCAACGGCAACGTCACCATCGGCCTGGCCGGCAGCGGCGCCAGCGCGGCGGCGGCGGCAAGCGCCACGCCGAGCGTGCTCGCTTTCGGCAGCCAGACCATCGGCGCGGCCGGTGCAACGCAGAACGTCACGCTGACCAATACCGGCAACGTGGCACTCACATTCTCTTCGATCGCCGTCAATGGGTCCTCCGCCATCAGCGTGGCGCCGGGCACTCACTGCGGCACTGCGCTGGCGCCGGGCGCCACGTGCAGCGTGCCGCTGGTGTTCGCGGCGACGGCTGAAGGCGCGGTGGCGGCCACGCTGGTGGCCAGCTTCAATGGCGGTTCGGTGCAGGTGGCCGTCAGCGGCGCCGGCACCACCGCCGCTGTCGCCAAGCCAACCCTGTCGGACGCCGGTCCCATCGGCTTCGGCGAGATCCAGGTCGGTAAAAGCGCAGCGCCGCACACGACGGTGCTGCGCAATCCCGGCACCGCGGCGCTCAAGATCGCGACGCTGGTGATCGATGGCGCCAATAGCGGCGACTTCGTCCTCGGCGGCTCGTGTGCCGTCAACGGCACGCTCAGCCCCGCCGGCAGCTGCACCATCGACACCAGCTTCAAGCCGGGCGCACCGGGCGCGCGCAGCGCCAACCTGCTGCTGGTCACCGACGGCGGCACGCAGTTTTCGCTGCCGCTCACCGGCACCGGCACCGCCATCGCCGCGGCGCCGGCGCTCACGCTGGCTCCGCAATCGTTCGACTTCGGCGCCAGTACGGGATCGAAACGCTTCACGCTCAGTAATGCCGGCACCGCGGCCATCAACCTGTCGGCGGCGAACTTCAGCGGGCCATTCGCGCGCGTGACTGACGCCAGCGGCTGCCCGGCCCTGCCGTTTGCGTTGCAACCGGGAGCGTCGTGCGACTTGGTGATCGGCTACACCCCGGCCACGGCGGGCGCCAGCAACGGCAGCGTCGTGCTGCAGGCAGATGGCGGCGGCAGCTGGACCATCGCACTGGCCGGACAGGCCGCGGCCACGCCGGCCAACGCGCCGCAGCCACAAAACCAGGGCGGCGGCGGCTGTTCGTCCGTACGCGGCGGCAGCGATCCGATGCTGGCCCTGCTGGCACTGATGGCGGCCGCCGTCCTCTTCTGGCGCCGGCGCAAGCCGGCGCAGTCCTGACCGATCACTTTAGGAACCGGCATGAACAACTTCAAACGTAATACCCGCGCACTGGCCGCGTCCCTCGTCCTGGCGCTGCTGGCGGTGCCGGCAAGCGCGCTGGAAGCGGGCAAACCCGCTCCGGCGTTCGACCTCGCGGGGCCCGATGGCGCGGTCAAACTCGATAAATACGCCGGCAAGGTGGTGTATGTCGACTTCTGGGCATCGTGGTGCGGCCCGTGCCGCCAGTCGTTCCCGTGGATGAACGACATGCAGGCCAAATACGGCGCGCAGGGCCTGCAGATTGTCGGCGTCAACGTCGACGCCAAGGTGGAAGACGCGCGCGCCTTCCTGGCGGGCACACCGGCCAAGTTTGCGATCGGCTTCGATCCGGCCGGCGCCACCCCGCGCAGCTACGGCATCAAGGGCATGCCGAGCAGCGTCCTCATTGGCGCGGACGGCAAGGTGCTGTTCGAGCATAGCGGCTTCAAGGCGGCCGACCGCGAAGAGCTGGAAACCAAAATCAAGGCTGCACTGGGAGCGAAAAAATGAAGATGACAATCATGACCCTGCTGCGCGCCGGCGCCCTGGCGGCGCTGGCGGCCGGCGCCACCGGCTGCTCGGCCATCACCCCGGTGCAAGCCTGGGAAAAAGGCACGCTGGCCAAGCCGGAAATGCTGATGGAAGGCGACGGACTCGAAACGCGCTTCAACGAACATATTTATGCGAGCCGCGAGGCGGCGTCCGGCGGCAGCGGTGTCGGCGGCGGCGGCTGCGGTTGCAACTGAGAGGAATGAACAAGCACATGACCACCCAACTCCTCCCCGCACAACCCGCGGCCCTCGGCCACGCCATCCTGGCGGCGGCGCTGATGCTGCCAGGCCTGGTGCATGCCGAAACGCCACCGGAGCACGCCTCCATCAGCGTCAAGCTGCTCAGTTACGAAGAAAGCCAGTCCAGCATCGACCGCATCCGCGTGCGCGCGCCATCGGTGTCGCTGATCGCGCCGGTGGCCGGCGTCTGGTCGGTGGCCGCTTCGCTGACGGCCGACGATGTCTCGGGCGCGTCGCCGCGCTACCACACGGCCGTATCGGGCGCCTCGCGCATGAGCGACGACCGCAAGGCCGGCGACGCCTCTGTCACGCGCTACTTCCAGCGCGGCAGCCTGACCGTGGGCGCGGCCTATTCGACCGAGCATGACTACGACTCGCGCGCCCTGTCCGTGACCGGCACCATGTCGAGCGAAGACAAGAACACCACCTGGTCGCTCGGCGTGGGCGGCTCGGACGATGCGATCAACCCGGTGAACTTCATCGTGCGCGACGAATCGCGCCAGACCGTCAACTTCCTCGCCGGCGTGACCCAGGTACTGGGACCGAACGACCTGGCGCAGCTGACCGTGACCCACAACCGCGGCCACGGCTATTTTTCGGACCCGTACAAGGCGTTCGACAACCGTCCGCGCCAGCGCAACCAGAGCACCCTGATGGGGCGCTGGAACCATCATTACGCCGCCACCGGCGGGACCAGCCGCCTGTCCTACCGCTATTACACCGACACCTACGGCATCCGCGCCCACACCTTCGGCGGCGAATACGTGCAGCCGGCCGGCCAGGGCTGGATCATCACGCCGTCGGCGCGCCTGTACTCGCAGCGCGCGGCGCGCTTCTACTTCGATCCGGTGTACGACGGCGTGCTGGGCGAGCCGTTCCGGCCCGGTTATGCCAGCAACCCTGACGGCCTGTCGTCGGCGGACCAGCGCCTGTCGGGCTTCGGCGCCGTGACGCTGGGGATCAAGGTCGCCAAGCAGCTCAGCCGCGACTGGATCGTCGACGTCAAGCTGGAAGCCTACCAGCAGCGCGGCAGCTGGCGCCTGTTCGACAAAGGCAGCCCGGGACTGGAGCCGCTGCGCGCCCACAGCATCCAGCTGGGCCTCACGCGGCAGTGGTAATGGACGTGCAAGCGTTCCCGTTCGAGGCCATGGCCAGCCGCTGCGAGCTGCGCCTGGCCATCGCGCCGGGCGTCGATGGCGCTCGCCTGGCGCAGGCGGCCATCGACGAGGTGCTGCGCATCGAGTCCACCTATTCGCGCTACCGCACCGGTGGCATTGTGAACCGCATCAATCATGCGGCCGGGCGCGATCCGGTGGTCTGCGACGACGAGACCAACGCGCTGCTGGACTACGCCCGCGTGCTGCACGCCAGCAGTGGCGGCCTGTTCGACATCACCTCGGGCGTGCTGCGGCGTGCCTGGGACTTCCGCCGTCCCGTGCTGCCGGCGCAGGCGGCGCTCGACGCGCTGCTGCCGCTGGTCGGCTGGCAGCACGTCGAGCGCGAGCATGGCGCCATCCGCCTGTCCAAGGCGGGCATGGAAATCGACTTCGGCGGCTTCGGCAAGGAATACGCGGCCGACCGCGCGGCGGCGCTGCTGGCGGCCAGCGGCGTGCGCCACGGTTACGTCAACCTGGGGGGCGACCTGCGCATCATCGGCCCGCGCCCCGACGGCGCCTCCTGGGAGATCGGCGTGCAGGACCCGCGCGACACCGAACGCCTGGCCGGCGCGATCCCGATCGCCAGCGGCGCGCTCGCCACCAGCGGCGACTACGAACGATTCATCGACATCGCCGGCAAGCGTTATTGCCATGTGCTCGACCCGCGCAGCGGCATGCCGGTGTCGCACTGGCGCTCGGTCAGCGTGCTCGGGCCCCTGGCGATTGCCGCCGGCAGCTGCTCCACCATCGCCATGCTGATGCAGGAGGATGGCCTGGCCTTCCTCGACAACTCGGGCATGGCCTACCTCGCCATCGACCTGCAAGGCCAGTGCTTCCGCAAGGATGTGTAAGACCACCACCGATTTAACTACTGGAGAAACACCATGAAATCCGCACCCTTCCTGAGATGGCTGCTGTCGCTGCTGGCCATGCTCGCCTTTGCCGGCTGGGCGGGCAAGGCCGCCGCGGCCGACGACTTCCTCGACCCCGAACAAGCCTTCGTGCTGCGTACCGAGGTGCGTGACGGCGGCGCCGTCGCCCTGCGCTGGACCATCGCGCCGGGCTATCACCTGTACCGCGAGCGGCTGGCATTCACCAGCGCGGCCGGCGACGCGCCGATTCCCGCACCGGCGCTGCCGGCGGGCATCCGCAAGTTCGACGAGAACTTCAACAAGGAGATGGAAACCTACCAAGGCCAGCTTGATGTCGCGCTGGCCCCCATGCCGGGCAAGCCGTTCACCTTCAACGTCGCCTACCAGGGCTGCGCCGATGCGGGCCTGTGCTACGCGCCGGTCAGCAAAACCTATCTGGTCGATCCGGCCAAACCTGGCGTGCTGGCACCGCAGGCGGAGGCACCACCTCCGGCGGCGGTTGCGCCGCCTGCGGCCAGCGCACCGGCCAACACCGCGGCCAGCGCCGCCGCGCCTGAGGACGACACCACGCTCGCGCAGCGCACCCTGCAAAGCGGCAGCCTGTGGCGCATCGGCAGCGCGTTCCTGCTGTTTGGCCTGCTGCTGTCGTTCACGCCGTGCGTGCTGCCGATGGTGCCGATCCTGTCGTCGATCATCGTCGGCGAAGGAACGGTCTCGCGCAGCCGCGGCCTGCTGCTCGCTTCGGCCTATTGTCTCGGCATGGCGCTGGTCTACACGGCGCTGGGCGTGGGCGCCGGGCTGGCGGGCGAAGGCCTGGCCGGGGCGCTGCAAAAGCCATGGGTGCTGCTGACGTTCGGCGCGCTGCTGGTCGGACTGGCGCTGTCGATGTTCGATGTCTACCAATTGCAGCTGCCAAGCGCGCTGCAAACCCGCCTTTCCAGCACCGGCGGAGCGGTGCGCGGCGGACGCTTCGTGGGCGTGTTCATCATGGGCGCGCTGTCGGCACTGATCGTCGGTCCGTGCGTGGCCGGTCCCCTGGCTGGCGCGCTGCTGTACATCAGCCAGACCGGCAACGCCTGGATCGGCGGCTGGGCCCTGTTTTCGATGGCGCTCGGGATGAGCGTGCCGCTGCTGCTGACCGGTCTTTCGGCCGGCAGCCTGCTGCCGCGCGCCGGCGCCTGGATGAATGGCGTGAAAAAGGTGTTCGGCATGCTGCTGATCGCGGTCGCGATCTGGATGGTGTCGCCGGTATTCCCGGTACCGGTGATGATGGCGCTGTGGGGCGGCTTTGCGATCCTGTGCGCGCTGTTCCTGCATGTGGGCCAGGCGCTGCCGCCGCACAGCGGCGCCGGTGCCTACGCCGGCAAGGCGCTGGGCGTGGTGATGCTGGTCGGCGGCCTGTTCGAGCTGGCCGGCGCGGCCAGCTCGGGACGCGATGTGCTGCAGCCGCTGGCGCATTTGCGCGGCGGGGGTGGCACCGCGCTCGCCCACGCCGAATCGGGCCCGCAGTTCACGCGCATCCGCACCGTCGCCGAACTGGAACGCGCGCTGGCCGATACCACCACGCCGGTGCTGCTCGACTTTTACGCCGACTGGTGCGTGGCCTGCAAGGAGATGGAACGGATGACCTTCCCCGACAGCGCGGTGGCCGCCTCGATGAAAAAGATGCGCCTGATCCAGGTGGATGTGACGGCCAACAATGCTGACGACCGCGCGCTGATGAAAAAATTCAGCCTGTTCGGGCCACCGGGCATCATCCTGTTCGATGCCAGCGGCAAGGAAGTGCCGAAGGGGCGCATCATCGGTTTCGTGCCGGCCCAGCGCTTTGCCGAGCGCCTGCAGGCCGCGCACGGCGCAGCGGGCTGATTACAGCAGCCAGTCGATCGGCAGCAGCGACAGCATGCCCACAGCCGCGCGCTTCCAAAAGCCGGTACCGGGCTCGGTGTCGTGGCGGATTTCCGTATCCCCCACGCGCTCGGTCCAGTACAGGGCGCCGTCGGGCGCCAGGCGCACCCGGTAAGCGCGCGCCGGCGCCCGTTCGCGCAGGGACTTCGCCATGCGGGCGGCCATGTCGGGGCTCTCGATCACAAACCCCATCTCGGTATTGAGGTCGGCCGAGCGCGGGTCGAAGTTGAAGGACCCGATGAACACCCGCTTGCGGTCCACCGAAAACGTCTTCGCGTGCAGGCTCGATGCGGAGCTGCCAAGCTTACCGCCCTTTGCCCCTTCGGGCGCACGCTCGCCGCCAACGCCGCGGTGCAGTTCATACAGCGTCACTCCCGCTTCCAGCAAGGGCTTGCGCCATTTGGCATAGCCCGCGTGGACCACCGCCACGTCGGTCGCTTCGAGCGAATTGGTCAGGATGTGCACGTCCATGCCGCGCGCCGCCATCGCCGCGAAATTGGCGGCCCAGGTTTTGCCGGGCACGAAGTACGGCGATACCAGGTCCACCGTCCGGGCCGGGTCGCCCAACAGCTTCTGGAGCTGGTAGGTAACCTTGGTCTCCGGCGCTTCCTTGCCAAGCACCTTGTCCGGATCGTCGCTGACCAACGTCGTAGCGGCCCACTCGAACGGCAGGCTGCGGTTAACCAGCTGCGCGACGAAAGGCGAATCGCGCACCGCCGCCGCGTAATCAGCGCCCGCAGACCCCTGCCCGGCCTGCGCGGCCAGCATGTCCGCGCTGCCGGGCGCGGGCGCCGGCACCAGCAGAGCGACCGGATAGGCCGAGCGGCTGTTCCAGTAACGGTCGAAGTCGCGCGAGACGGCGTCCACCACCGGGCCGACCGCCATCACATCGAGATCGACGAACAGCAGGCTGCCGGCCACGCCAAAGTATTCGTCGCCGATATTGCGCCCGCCGATAATGGTGGCTGCATTATCGGCCGTGAAGGATTTGTTGTGCATGCGCCGGTTCAGGCGCGCAAAGTCGGACAGGTAGCCGAGCGCGCGGTGCGCGCGCGTGACGAAGGGATTGAACAGGCGCACTTCGATGTTGGGGTCGGCGTCGAGCGCGGACAGCACCGGGTCCAGGCCACGCGTGTTGTTATCGTCGAGCAGGAGGCGCACCCGCACGCCGCGCGCCGCCGCCACGCGCACGGCCTTGAACAGCAATATGCCGGTGGTATCGTTGCGCCAGATATAGTACTGGATGTCGAGGGTGCGTTCGGCGGCGTCGGCCAGCATGGCGCGCGCGGCAAAAGCATCGCGCCCGTTGGCCAGCGAGTACAGGCCCGACATGCCGGGATGGGCTGCGTTGAGCGGCGCCAGGGCCGTGCCCAGGCGCGTGGCGGAGGTGGCGGCGATGTAGTGGCTGGACGTGCGGCCATCGAGCGCGGGCAGGCCGGCGCAGCCGCTCAGCGTGGCCGCGAGCAGCAGCGCGGCCAGCATCGAGGTCAGTGGTGATGTTTTCATGCTTCCTCCCGGACTGCCGCCCAAGGGCGAACCGGATGATGCCAGTGGCGGCGCGGTCCCTGCGTTAACCCCGGCCTAATCTGTGTGCGCGACAATATTGACGTTTGTTTATCCGGACCCGCCCCATGAAAAGAACCTTGCCATGACCGTCAGCCTCGGGCCCTTCAGCTTCCAGACGGCGCACCTGCTGCTGCTCATATCGCTACTTATAGCATGCGGCCTTGGCAACTGGGTTGGGCGCCATCAGAAGGTCCGGACCGGTAAGGTACTGCTCGACATGCTGCTGGTCGGGCTGGTGGCGGGCCGGATCGTGTTCGTGGCCACCTGGTTCGCCCAGTACCGCGCGGAGCCGCTGTCGATCATGGATATCCGCGATGGCGGCTTTACGCCGTGGGCGGTGATGCTGGCCGGCCTGGCGTACGGCGGCTGGCGCATGCTGAAGAACCCGCGCCTGCGCAATCCGCTGGCGGCCGGCATGCTGGCGGGGGCGCTAGCGTGGTTCACGTCGGGGGCGCCGCTGCTGCTGAAGCTGAGCGAACGCAAACCCTTGCCGCTGACGGCGCTGATCACCCCCACCGGCGCGCCGGTGACGCTGGCGGCGCTGGCGCAAGGGCGGCCGGTGGTGGTCAATCTGTGGGCCAGCTGGTGCCCGCCCTGCCGCGCAGAAATGCCGCTGCTCGCCGCCGCGCAGCAACGCGAGCGCAATGTGGTGTTTGTTTTCGTCAACCAGGGCGAAGATGCGCACACCGTACGGGCGTACGTGAATAGCGGCGCACCGACGCTGGAGAACGTGGTGCTCGATGCCAATTCGGCCATGGGACGCGAGGTGGGATCGAGCGCGCTGCCGACCACCCTGTTTTATGACGCCAGCGGCCGGCTTGCCGATTCGCACCTCGGCGCCGTATCCGCCGCCTCGCTGGAGAGCAAGCTGGTGCGCCTGCGTGCGCAAAAATAGTTACATGTCGTCCATTGCGGCGAACAGCCCGGCGGGCAATTCCTGCTCGATCTGCACGGTCCGGTTGCGCCCTTCCTGCTTGGCTTCGGCCATGGCTTTTTCGGCACGCTGAATCATCATCTCGGCCGTTTCGGCCGGCGCATTGGTGGTCAGGCCGGCCGAGAACGTGACCGTGGTGCCGGGCGTAAGCGTATCCCAACCGAAAGCGGCGACCTTGGCGGTGAGGCGGTTCATCGCCAGCACGCCCTGGTGCAGCCAGGTGGCCGGCAGGATGACGCCGAACTGGTCGCTCTCGATGCGGCCGAAGCGGTCCAGCGTACGCAGCAGCTCGGTGGCCGAGCGGGTGATGCCCTGGAGCACAGCGTCGCCGATGTCGTGGCCGAACTGCTGGTTGACGTCCTTCATGTGATCGATGCCGATCATGGCGAAGCAGAACGGCTGGCCCGTGCGCGACGAGCGCTGCAGCTCTTCGGCCACCAGCTCGGTCAAGGCGCGCCGGTTCAGCACGCCGGTCAGGATGTCGTGACGCGTGAGCGACTCGGTCAGGTTCAGGATGTCCAGTTCTTTTTCAGCCAGCCTGGCGCGCAAGGGCGCGCATGCCGGGCAGCCGTCGCATTCTGTGCTCATGTAAATTCCTTGAAGATGAAAACCGATAGGCAGAGCTTACCGCCGGAGTTACCTGCAATCAAGCATTATCCGTGGCTGTCTGCGGCCGTGTTGCCTGCGGCGTGCCTTTCGATGCCGTGCCGAGGCGGCGCATGGCATACCGGTCGCGCCCGGCCTGCTTGGCCGCATACAGCGCCTCGTCCGCCAGCGCCAGGTAATCGCCGGCGCCGGCCGCATTGCCGCGCCCGACGGCGATGCCGACACTGGTGCTCACTTGCAAGCTGGCGCCGGCGGCAAGGAAGGGTGTGCGCGCCATGTCGAGGATCTTTTCGGCCAATATTGTCGGCTCAACATCATCGCGCAAGCCCTCGAAGATGGCCACGAATTCGTCGCCCGCCAGGCGCGCCACGCTGTCAGTCGAGCGCACCGCCGCGCGCAGGCGCCTGGCGAATTCGACCAGTACCTCGTCCCCCGCTTTGTGCCCGTAGGTATCGTTGATCGTCTTGAAATGGTCGATGTCGAGGTAGGCCAGCGCGATGGCCGTGTTGCCGCGCGCGGCACGTCCCAGGGCGGCGGCAAAGGTTTCCTCGAACATGCGGCGGTTGTCGATGCCGGTCAGAATGTCGGTACGGGCCTGGGCTTCCAGCTTCAGTTCGGCCTGGCGGCGCTGTTGCGAGAGCGTGTAGAACGCGCGGCTGAGTTCGCCAAATTCGTCGCGCCCGCGCACATTGAACACCTCGATCCCGGCGCTGCCGTCGACGATACCGGCCACATGGCCGCGCAGCGCGCCCAAGGGACGCAGCAGGCGCAATATGGCCAGCCAGCCGGCCAGTCCGGCCAGCGCCGCCACCGCAACCGAGGCCAGCAGCGCGGTCGGGCGCATGTCGATCAGCGGCGTGAACGCTTCGTCGACGGGATACACGGCGCCGAGAATCCAGTCGGTCTTGCGCAGGCGCTTGTAGGTGATCAGGGCGCGCACGCCGCGTTTGGTGGGGCCTTCGATCCAGCCCTCGAAACCGCCCAGCGCGGCCATGGTCGAGGCCACGGCGCCGCCGGCCTCATCCTGCACGCGCTGCAAGATGCGCTCTTTGTCCGGATGGTGAATGATAGTGCCGGCGTTGGTCAGCATGAACAGATAGCCGGTCGCGCCCGATCCGAGCGCTTCGAGCTGGCCGAAAAAGCGCGGACGCTGCAGGTCGATGGCGCCGCCCAGCATGAAGATCAGCTTGCCTTGTTCGTCATACAGCGGTTCGGTGACCAGAATGACCGGCTTGCCCGACAGGGCGCTCTTGAAGGGCTTGGAAATGACGCCTTCGCGCGCGGCCACGGTCTCGGTGAAGTAGGCGCGCTTGCCGAAATTGAGCGTGTTGTTGGTGCGCCGGTCGTTCATGTTGGCCAGCATGGTGCCGGTGCTGTCGAACACCAGCACATTGAAAAATTCGTCACGCAAGGTCGCGTGGGCTTCCAGGAATGCCTGCAAGCCGCCCTCCGGATGGCCGCCGCTGCGCCCGAGTTCCTCGCGCAGGGTCTTGAGCAGGGTTTGCCGGGACTCGAGGTCGGCATCGATATAGGCGGCCGCGCTGGAGAGCAGCGCCACTTGCTGCGAGCCGATCACGTCGCGCATCTGGCGCTCGGCCAGATACAGGGAAACAAAGGTCAGCACGCTGGTGGCAAGCAGTACCAGGCCGATGACCACGACCGTCAGTCGGAATTTCAGCGTGGCTATGTTGAGGGTCAGGCGCATCGAAGTGAACTTCCAGCAGTAAAGGCGGTGTCAGCGCAAGGCGGTTCGCCTTGCCCGCCATTCTACCGCGTCGGCGCCCCCGTGCGCCCCTCTCGAGAGGCGCGACAGTAGCGCTCAAGCGAACGCAACAATTTTGTAAAAAAGCGTAACATAAGAACATTGTTGAGCTTTCTGGCTGGCCGACCGTCCAAGCACAAGCCCCGCGCCGCAAGAATGCCCATGACATATCAATTAACGGAACTGCGCATGGTGCCGCCACAAGCGCCCTGCCTGACCGATTCGTGATCGAACCGAAGACCAAAAGGTGTACACAGTGCAGCCACAAACCATCGCTACAAGTCCGACGCCGTCGGCAACAGAACGCCCCCGGGTACTGATCGTCGACGACAACGCCGACGCAGCCGATACGCTCGGCACCTATCTTCAACTGTCCGGCTACGCGGTGACCATCGCCACCGATCCGTACGCAGCCCTGAACCTGGCGCGCGAACTGCGCCCGCAGGTGTGCGTGCTCGACATCGGCCTGCCCGGCATGAACGGTAACGTGCTGGCGGAAAACCTGCGGCGCCTGCCGGACACCTCGGGCGCGGTGCTGATCGCCCTGACCGGTTACGGCCAGGCGTACGACAAGCAGCGTTCGCTCGGCGCGGGCTTCGACCATTATTTCGTCAAACCGGTCAATCCGGGCACGATCAAGGACCTGATCGACCGCATGCCCTGATGCCGGCCGCCGCGCGCCGCTCATGATCCACGCCGGTGGCGCGCTCGCGCCGCGGCGCCGCACCCAGTTTTCGTACCGCAAACACGACAGTGCCGGCGGTCAAGGAACAGTGCGAAAGGGTTTATTGTCGCGTTTCAGGACGTTTCACCCAAGGCCCGACGGGCCTGACCAGCCGGCTGCGGCAGTCCGGCGACGCGCTACTTCTTCTGCCAATAGGCAAATTCAGTCTCGTAGCAATTGGTGTCGACTTCGGCGATTTTTTCCTGCATCACCGCCTGGGCATCCTGCACCGCCTGGTTGTAGATGGATGGGCCGATTTCGCGCAGGCAGAAATCGAGCAGCAGGCGCGCCTTGAGCACACCAACTTCTTCGTCGAAATTCTTCATGCAATAGCGCTGCAGGGAGGACAGCAGGCGCTCCTCGGTTTCCTGGTTCAGTTTGATGGACATCGTTGTTTTGTAGAACGTGATTGGGAGCCGCAGCTTAGCAGACTTACCTCTCTGGTGCGTACCCGGCCGGCGCGTGATACATGACGTCGGTACGCAGGACGTACTTGGTACCGCTTTGCACCGCCGATCCCTGATGCATCTGGCGATGAGGAAACACCAGCGCGGAACCGGCCCTGGGCTTGATGCTCTCCCACGCAAAGTCGGTATGGCCGCCGGTGAAATCGTCATTGAGGTAAATCAGGAAGGTCAGAAAGCTCTCCTCCGCCCCACTGCGGGCATAACTGCCATCCTTGTGCGCGCTGAAAAACTGCTCGCCCTGATAGCGGTAGAACCGGAAGCGTTCGTTGAAACCGCTCAGTGTCCAGTCGCGCTGCAGCGGCGGCGGCACCGGCGATGCCCGCTGGTAGAGCTGACCGGCCAGCGCGGCATTGTCATGGATGATGCGGTCGTTGGTGCGGTAATCGCGGTTGATCCGGTCGCCCTCGCTGGTGGTCAGGCCAGCCGCCGTGTAGCCGATTGCTTCGCTTTCGCCGATATGCCGTGCGCATTCCTGCGGGCTGAGAAAGTCATGGATATAAAATACACCCATCCCAAATTTTTCAATGTTCATCATAGGTAATCGTGTCGATGGAATGAAACGGCAGCAGGCCGTGGCGGAGCATGTCGGCAGCGAGAAGCAGCGCGCGACAATAGCCGCGCCGGCATCGCGGCCGCCGCACACGATCGGCGTCACCAACGAAACCGCTTGTCGCTGGCAGCGGAGGGTATTGCAGCGCGACGGGATTTGTCAAGATGCGTACGGACCCTCGGCGGCGTCGCGTTCGCCCTGGCACAGGATGGTGCCGACGAATCGGCCATCGCCCGCGCGCCCCGCGGTCGTGAATCGGCCCGGGCGCAGCTGGCGCGCCTGCTGGGCGCGCACGAAACCATCCTGATCGAAGCGCGCCCGCTGGCCGGCGCCTGCGCCTGGACGGGCGATGACGGCAGCAACGACCTGATCGTCAGCCAGGTGGTGCATATCAATGAACTGCACAGCTGACTTATCGGCGAACACCTTGCCGCGCAAGCGCGCAAGGCCGACTGAGCCCTTACATCAGGAGCGTGCCGGGCAGCCTCAGGCGCATCTCGCTGCCCTGCCCTGGCGCCGACGTCCAGCGCACGTTCGCGCCCAGGCGCTCGGCCCGCTCGCTGATGCCGGGCAAGCCCCAGTGGCCCGGCGAGCCGCCGTCGCGCAGCACCTCGGCCGGCAAGCCGCAGCCGTTGTCGCGCACCACGACCGTCAGTTCCTTGCGCTCGTACAGCAATTCCACCTCGATCTTGCTCGCTTTGGCATGCTGGAAGGCATTGAGCATCGCCTCGTTCGCGATCCGGTACACCTCGTGCGCCACCAGCGGCGGCAGCGCGCGCGCCCGTCCGGCCTCGCTCAGCGCAAACTGCACGCCGCGCTCCTCGGCCATGCGCTTGCCTTCGCGTTCGAGCATGCCCGCCATGTCCGCCTGAAAATGATCGTGCGCGCGCAAGTCCTGTACCTGGTCGCGCCCTTCCTGCAGCATCAGCTCGGCCTGGTCGAGCGCGCTATCCATCAGTTGCCTGACCGGTTCGTGGGCCCCGACCTTGGTCGCCGCCATGTGAAAACGCAGGATCAGCGCCTGCACGCCCTGCAGCAAGGTATCGTGCAGCTCGCGCGCGATGCGCTCGCGCTCGTCCACCTGCACCTGCAGCCGGCCCTGGATGCGGGCCGCCAACTGGCGCATGCGCCAGCGGTACAGCGCCCACAGCAGCACCAGCGCGAGCAGCACGCAGGCGGCGCGGAACCAGACGGTCTGGGTGATGGTCGGCGCGATGCTGAACTGGAAGATGGCGCCGGTGCTGCTCCAGACGCCGTCCTCGTTCGACGCCTGCACCTGGAACCGGTACTCGCCCGGGCCCATGCCCGTAAAGAAAGCGCTGCGGCCGGGGCCGGCGGCGGTCCATCCGGCGTCCTGCCCTTCGAGGCGGAAGCGGAACGCCACGCGCTCGGGCATCGACAGGCTCAGCGCCGTGTAGTCGAGCTGCAAGCGCTGCGTGCCGGGCGGCAGGCGCAAGCCGTCGCGCGCGGGATAGTTCTGGCCTTCGACGGTCACGCCGCGCATTTCCACGTGTGGGGCCAGCAGGTTGCGGCGCAGCCGGGCCGGATCGACCGAGACGACGCTGTTGGCGGTGGTGAACCACAGGCGGCCATCGCTCGCGGCCACCGCAGACGGCACCGGCACCATCTGCGGCGCGGTACCGGTCAAGCCATCTTCCTGGTTGTAGCGCACGAAGCGCACGCGATAGCCCGGCTCGGCTATAGCACGCTTGAGCTCGGACGCTTCGATCACGCTGATGCCTTCGCTGCCATTGAGCCACAACTGGCCGCTGGCGGAGGCCACGATGCCGGACACGCCCATGAATTTTTCGTCATTCATGCCAAGCAGCGGATGAAAGCGCTTGCCGTCGAAGTACGCCACCCCGCTGTCGCCACCGATCCAGGTCTGGCTGGCATGCCGGTACACCTGGAACACGACACCCACCTGCAAGCCCTCGGCGGCGCCGAGCAGGCGGAACTTGCCTTGCTCGCGCAGCGCGATGCGGTTGCCGATGTAGCCCAGCCACAGCTGGCCACCGGCCATGGCCGTGACGCTGGTCGCGCCGCGCGAGGCGTAGTCGGCATACGGCACGACCTTGCGCCATTCGCCGTCGCGGCGCTCGTAGACGCCACCGCCGTTAAACGAGATCCACATGGTGCCGTCGGCTTCCTTGGCGATGGCGTGCACCGGGCGGCCCTCGGTGTCCGGTGGGCCCGCCAGCTTGCTGAATGTCTTGCCATCGAGGTAGGACACGCCGCGATGGCCGCCTGCCCAGATAATTCCATCGTTGTCGCGGTACAGGCAAGTCAGTTCGGCGATGCCGTTCGAGGGCATCTCGGCCGCGGGAATCGGCACCGAACGCGCGCCGGGCACGAAGAAGCCATCGGTCCAGACGGCGCCGTTGTCGGCGGCGGCCAGCGCGCGCGCTTCGCCGCCGTAGTACAACGGCAAGGCAGCGGCTTCAAGCTTGGTGCGGCGGAACCGGTCCAGCCCGCTGTTGCTGGCAACCCAGATATTGCCTTCGCGGTCCTCCAGCGCGGTAAACACGATGTAGCCGCTCAAGCCCTGCTGCGGCGTGAGGCGCTGGGTGACCGCGTGGCCGTCGATGCTGAAGCTGCGCTCGACGCCTTCGCGCCGCAGCAGCCAGCGCTCGCCTTCGGCGTCGAACAGCATGTGCGAGGAATACTCCCCGCCGACGCGGCGAAAACGCGCCGTGCCGAGCGGCTGCTGGTCGACGACTTCGAGGCTGTTGTTGCGCCCGCCATTGCTCCAGATCGTGCCGTCGGGCGCTTCGATCAGATTGCCGCTCAGGTCGAGTACATTGGGGAGGCGCCGAAATGCCGACGCGCCCGGTTCGAGCACGAAGGCGGTCTCGACGTTACCGACCCAAAAGCGGCCGCGGCTGTCCGACATCATCGCCTGCGGCTGGTTGGCCAGTTTCTCGAAACCGGGCATCTTTTCCCAGCGCTCGCCGTTCAGCCGGAACAGACCGCTTTTGCTGGCGAGCCAGATGCGGCCCTGCGCGTCGCGCCGGATCGCATGCGGCGACGAGGGCGGCATGCCCTCGGCGCTGCCGTAATGGCGCAGCGCGCCATCCTTGAGCAGCGCGACGCCGCCGCTGCGGTAGCCGATCCACACTTCGCCCGACGGCAGGGCCAGCAGCGCCGACACGCCCGGCGAGGCCAGGCTGCCGGTGCGCGGCACGTAGCGCTCGAATTTCACGCCGTCGAAACGGTATAGCCCGGTGCTGGCGCCCAGCCACAGCCAGCCGTCGGGCGACTGGGCCATGGCGAAAATGATGGTCGGGGCGCCGTCGCGCGCGGTCCAGCTGGTGTGATGCAGGGTGATTGCCGGGGCCTGCGCCGGGGCCGGCTTGACTTGCGGCAGCGGTTTGCTGGGTGTCGCGGCGGGACTGGCGGCCGTGGCCGGCAGCACCGTTGCGAGCGCCAGAAGCACCGCCAGCGCCCGCTGCTGCCAGCGTCGAAATGCCGTCATAAAAGCTCCATGTTGCGAAAAATGCCAGCATGATACGGGATTGTGGCGGTGCAGCAATACTTTTACAGCAAACTGATCCAAGCGGCGGCCACCGGCGCATGGCATGATTGCCGGTATTTTCTTTCAGAAAGTTTATCCTTGACCCATGCTGCCGCCCGTCCCATCCGCGTCCTGATCGCCGACGACCACAGTCTGCTGCGCGAAGGCATCGCGGCGCTGCTGGCGGGCGACAGCGGCATCGAGATCGTCGGTCACGCCGCCAATGGCGAGCAAGCGATCGAGCGCTTCCTCTGCATGCGCCCGGATGTGACCCTGATGGACCTGCAAATGCCGCTGATGGACGGGCACGACGCCATGCTGGCCATCCGCGCGCTCGACCGCCACGCGCGCGTGCTTGTGCTGACCACCTACAAGGGCGACGCCCGTATTGCGCGCGCGCTGGGGGGCGGCGCCGCCGGTTACCTGCTCAAATGCGCGATCTGCCTCAACCTGGCCGAAGCGATCCACCGGGTGCACGCCGGCCACCGTTACATTCCGGCGGAAGTGGCCGCCGAGATGGCAACCTATTTCGGCACCGACAACCTGTCGGGACGCGAGCTGGAAGTGCTGCGCCTCGTCGCCGACGGCAATTCCAACCGAGAAGTGGGCCTGCGCCTGGCCATCAAGGAAGAAACGGTCAAGGCGCATGTCAGCGCCGTGCTCTCCAAGCTGGGCGCGAAAGACCGCACCCATGCCACCACGATCGCCCTGCGGCGCGGAATCATGACGCTGTAGGCGTGCGGACCGCTGTCGTCCAACTCAATGTATTTGATCCCGGGAACAAAAATGAACCAAGCAAATGACAACACCGCGCTGCGCATCAGTCTCCAGGCCGTGCCGCGCGCCTTGCGCACAGTGCACAAGGCGCTGATCGACGTGGAGACGGTGTATTTCGGTGCGGTCGGCGGCCCGCTGGAGCATCTGCAGCTGATCACGAGTCACCCCCATTTCGCGTGGCTGCAACCGATGTCGGTCCTCATGGCCGCGCTCGACGAAGCGCTGGACGAGCCGGAAACGCTCAGCACCGACGTCATCGCCGGCTGGCGCGGGCAGATCGAGGAGTTGGTCGGACCCGGTACCGCGGCCGGCAGCGCGTTCCGGGCCAAGTATCTGATCTTGCTGCATGATTCGCCCGAGGTCGCGATGGCGCACGGCGCGCTGCGCAAGGTGCTGGGACACTTGCCGCAACCGTCCGCCGGCACGTCGGCGCGGGTGGAACAAGACCCGGTGAATCGATATTGGGCCGCGCCGGTGCCATCGGCCTCAAGAGCGTCGCCCTGATGCAGGGGGCGCGGCCAACAGCAGCGCGCGCGCCAAGGCGCCACGCTTACCCAGCACAAACGCATGCAATCGCTGCGGGTAGTCATCCGCCACCGCATTGCGCACAGACAGCCGCGCTTGCAATGCCTTGCGCCAGCGGCTGACCTCGGGCATCGCCTCGAGGAAATTGAGACCCGGAAGATGGCCGAACAGGTCGACGTAGCGAAATACCGGAGCGAACGCGGCATCGACCAGCGCAAAATGCGCGCCCGCAAAGAAGGGCCGGTGCGCCCGCTGTCGGCCAGCGCCAGTTCCAGCGTGGCGAACTTTGCCTGCAGATCATCGGCCCTGACCGCCAGCGCGTCGTCGGCGGCGCAACCGTACAGACCGGCCACCGAGGTAAGCGTTGCCGACGCGAATTCGATCCAGGCCCGGTGCCGGGCCCGGATAAGGGCGTGGCGGGGATGCATTTTCGGATCATATTCGTCGTCCAGGTATTCGCAGATGGCGGCCGATTCGAACAGCGGCTGGCCATCGACCAGCAGCACCGGCGTTTTCCCGAGCGGCGAGACGGCAAGAAACCAGTCCGGCTTGGCCGACAGGTCGATAGCGCGGCGCTCGAACGGCAGGCCCTTTTCGGTCAGCACGATGGCGACGCGCTGCACGTATGGGCAGAGTGCGTGGCTGATGAGTGTCAGTGTCGGATTCATCGTGCAATCCGATCAGCGCAGGGCGAAGCGCGTGCTGCGCATGGCAGCAAGCGCGCCGTCACCGATCAGCCACAGCGCGACAGAAGCGACCGACAGGAAGACCGGGTATTCCCAGCCCCCGTTCAGACTCGTGTGCACCCAGCCGTTTCCCGCATGCACAACGGCCGCCGCCATCATGATCGGTGTCAGCGCCAGGCCGCCTAGCAGTTCCGCCGCAAAAACAGGATAGGCCAGCACGGATGGCAAGCCCACGCTGGCGAAGTAGGTAGCCGTGCGCGCCAGCGTGATGACCCACAGCTTGAGCAGCGCGTGGGCAATCCACATGATGCCAAGGCTGATACGCAGCAGGGTAATGCCATCCGCGGCCGCGCTTTGGCGGGGTGCGGTTTTCATGGGTTGCTCCTTTCTTATGAGTGAATGCAGGTAATATAACGATTCGAATTTGCAATGAAAATAGGCAACCATGCAGACTATCAATGCAGAAACGCAATACCAGCTCAGTGCGATGGACATGCAGGTGATCCTCGGTGCGCGCCGGCACTATCGCCGGAGCTGGCGCGCGGCTGAACGTGGACGCCTCCACGGTGTTTCGCGTGCTCCAGCGCATCGAGAAGGGGCTCGGCCAACGCTTGTTCGAGCGTTCGCGCAATGGCTGCGTGCCACTGGAAATGGCGGCCCAGGTCGCCCTCCATGCCGAACACATCGAGACCCAGGTCGAGGCCGCCCGTGCACTGCTGCAAAGCCAACCTGATGAGGTTGCCGGCTCGGTACGGCTGACCACGACGGACACGATCCTGCATGGCTTGCTCGCGCCCGCCCTGAAGCCCTTGACGGTACTGCACCCGAAGCTGGGTTTCGAGCTGCACACCGGCAACGAGCTGGCCAACCTGACGCAGCGCGACGCCGACATTGCCCTGCGCGTCACCAAGCGTCCCCCGCCGCATGTGGTGGGCAAGCACGTGGGGCCGATCAGGGTTGCCCTGTTCGGGGCGAAAGATGGCGCGCCAACGCAGTTCGATCCCGAGCGCGCCGGATCGCTGGCCTGGATTGCCCCGGACGACGCCATGCCCGAGCATCCGTCGGTATTGTGGCGACGCAGGCATTTTCCCAAGGTGGCACCGCGCTATCGCGTCAACAGCATCCTGACAGTGGCCGAGTTCACGGCCATGGGTCTGGGCGTGGGCGTGTTGCCGCTATTCCTGGCGCAAGCACGCTTGGACCTCAGGCAACTGAGCCCGGTACTCGACGAATGCCAGACCGAGCTATGGTTGCTGACGCATACCGAGTCCAGATACCTGCGGCGTATCGCGACTGTGTTCAGCCACTTGGCGCAAAACTTGCAATTGCGTTAATGTGGGAACTTTCTAAACATTTCACTTAGGGGGACCCGCATGGCACTGGAATGGACCGACTCGCTCGATGCAGTCGATTGGGAAGAACTGTCGGCGCTATACAAGGTCGCGCCGCTTGGCGACAAGAGCGCCGCCAATCTGAAAATCGTTTTCACCAACAGCCGTTACCGTTGCTTCGTGCATGAGGACGGTCGCATTGTCGGCGTGGGACGTGCCCTGGCCGATGGCGTCGACACCTCCTACGTGTGCGACGTTGCGGTCTTGCCGCAATACCAGGGCAGTGGCCTGGGCAAGCAAATCGTCGCAAAGCTGGTCGCGCTGTCCCACGGGCACAAGAAGATCCTGCTGTATGCGGTGCCGGGCAAGGAACCGTTTTATCAAAAATTCGGATTCAGGCGCATGAAAACGGCGATGGCTATTTTCGAAGATCAGCAGTTGGCGCAGGAACGCGGCTACCTGGACATCGACTAGACCATGCAGGCCTCCGACTTCGACCTTGCCGACCGGGTCCCCGCCTCCTCCTCGCCCCCCATCACTCAGGCGGCTGGGCCGTCCTCGTTTGTCACGCCAAGTTTGACCGCGTCAATGCCCATGCCCGACGATTTGCACATGCCCCCGCACTGCAACTCGAAGCGCCAGCTGTGCCGCGGGCAGACCACGTGCATGTTCTCGTCGATGGTGGCGTAAGCCAGGTCGCCGCCCTGATGCGGACAATACCGGTTGATCTCGTATTTCTGCCCCAGGTGCTCGATCACGATGCGCTCTTGCGACAGGTTGAAGTTGTGCGCCAGGGAGCTGGCCAGGTTAGCTTCATCGGCGAACAGGAAAATGTTGGCGACCGTGTTGTACACGTCCGGCAGCCGCTGGAGCCTTGCGCGCAGGCTTAATGCGAGGTCTTGCCAGCGCGCCTGCGTGCACATCAGCGAAAAGTATTTGGTGCTCGCCTGCAGGACAATGCAGGGAGGGTGCGGTTGGGGGGACGCCACCAGCACCTTGCCGACCAGGTCCACCTGCAGCCAGTCGGCGTCGCCGGGGCCCCAGTTGAACGCGATTGATGGCGTGTCCGGTGGCAAGGACATATCGGCGATGATATCCAGCCGCTGCTGCAGCACGTGCGCAAATCGCGTCGCCGAGAAAGCGTCGACGGTGTGTTCCCACACGTCCTGATGCGCGGCCCGGTAGCGTTCGAGCTCGGCGAGCGTGGGTGCGGCGATGGGAATCCGGTTCGCCTCCTCTCCAATCCGCTCGCCGGGCCGCGGATAAAGGATGTTACCGATTCCTTTCTGCGTCAGGTATTGATCGAGCTGGTCCTGATGTACGAAGATCGTTCCGCTGCCACGACTGAGCGCGGGATCGAGAAACGGGAAAAAGCACGGTCCGGCCGCCGGCACGAGGAAGCGCGGAGCAAGGGTCCGGACGCCACCGAGAACGTTGTGGAATTTGCTGAGTGCCTTTTTCCTGGACAAAGCCTGGCGCTGCTGCGCCGGCATCTCGAAACAGGCCGGATGCCAGTTGGCGCCGGAAAACTGCACCGAATAGTAGTCGATGTCGCCGAGTTCCTGTTTCAGCATCGCTAGCCTGTCAAAAATCTTGCAGTCGTTTTGATTAAAAAAGGTGAAATCGGGCGTGCTGACGAATAAGGCCGCATCCTGATTGATGCCGCCATCATCGATGAACACGCGCAAGCGAATGTTCCTGCCCGCCTGGTCGCCCTCGGACAGCTCGACGGTGTGGAGCTGCATGCCGCTCAGCGTGTCGAGCAAATATTTGTCTTTATAGTTCGGAATGAAAACCGTGCAACGCGGATGGTTTGACAAAGCACGCAGCGTCGATGCATCGAAATGGTCCTGGTGCGCATGGCTCAGGAAAATGTTCAGCACCCGGCCGGCGCAGCGGTGCTGCACCATGCCGAGCAAGTGGCTGTTGGGCGGCCATTGATGCCAGCTCCCGAAAAACGCACCGTTCTCGCTCAGCCAGGGATCGATCAGCAGGATCTCGTGATCGGTCTCGATCAGGAAACCGGCATGCCCCAAAAATGTGAAGTCTGCTTTCATAGTTGGTGTCTCAAGGTTGTATGTCGGGGGACGGACGTCCCCGCTGACAAGCCAGTGTGGTCCGCGCGATCATGCCGGTGCTTGATGAGGAATAAGTCCGGGGGGATTGCTGAGCTCACTGTCTGATCCGGCTTAATGCCAATGCTGATATGAATCCATGCGCCGTATGTCCGGAGGAGACGGCTGCGCAACAGAACGGTTCCTGCGCGGACCGACTCGCTACCATTCCGATTGGCGTTTGATGCGCCTACCAGGTCACGCCTTCATACAAACGAAACAGGTTGTCCCTGGTATTTTCAATCCAGTTTGTTTCCCACTGCCTTGGATGAGTCAGAAAACAGATTCTGGCGTACTGTCCGAGTGCATCGAATGGAGAAAGCGGGCGGTAATACTGCGGAAACGGGCGGTCGGAGATGTACATGTCGATGTTGTCGAGCAGCGAGCGGTCGTACGTCTCGCATTCGATCCCGCAGCGCTCGCGCAATGCCCGGTCCTTGAGAATTTCGGTATTGCTCAACTCCAGGCGGCGGTTGGCAAAGTCGCCGTGGCTGGCCACGGTGGTCAGCTTGCGCCCGAGACGATCCTCGATCAAATCAAAATTGCGGGCGAAATCGTCGCGAATGTCTCCGAGCCGCGCGTGGATGACAGCGGGGTCCTTGATGTCGTGCTTCTTGGCGAAGGTAGCCAGTTCTTCATAATGATAACTGGCCTCGCTGCCATACTCCTCGATCTCGTTCATCAGCGCGAAGTCGAGCGTGGAAAGCCGAAAATAATAGCTGGCCTTGATACCATATTCCTTCTCGATCTCGAATAGTTTTCTTGCAGTCCTGAGGTCGGTATCGATGTCGTGACGGTGAACAATGACTTTCTGCTGGCGACGCGGGTCTTGTTCGCGCAAAGCATGCACGTACTGGCGCACCGATATTTGCGCATACCCCGCATTACCCGCCGCGCGAATAAAATCCTCGTACAACGGAAGGCGCGAGGGCATGACATAGTCGGCGTACAGCCTGTTCATCACAGTGTTCATTGGAGGGGAGCGCGGTGCGCGGTAAGAGTGGTCGCCGGAATGGGCCCGCCCGACAATGCGGTCACGTCGCCCGATCTGCCGAGACTGGCTCTTATTATCGTGATGTGCGTTATCGCGGCTTTGACAATGATCACGCGGGCCGGGCCGCGGGCCAGTGGAGCGGGCGCCCTTCGAGGAAACTTGCAGCGCTTTATACAGTTGCCCCACATCGCTTAGTATACGGAGCCGTCCGGCAACTGGCACGCTGCACCCAGCGCACATTCACCCGCCCCATCAGGATTTCAGAGGTAGTCACTTGAATCAACCGCAGCAAGGATTTCTTCTGACCCGACACTGGCGCGATACCGCCGCCGGCACGGAAGTGGACTTCTGGCTGGCGACGGACAAAGGCCCGCGCCAGATCCGCCTGGCGGCGCAGCCATCGGTGGCATTCATTCCCGAGCAGTGGCGCACCCAGGTCGCCGCACTGCTGCAAGGTGAACGCGGTTGCGAACTGCGTGAGCTCGATCTGGTCGACTTCCAGCGGCGCCCCGTATTCGGTCTGTATTGCCTGCATTACCGTCAGTTGCTCAAGCAGGCAAAACGCCTGCGCGACTACGGCATCGATGTGTACGAAGCCGACATCCGCCCGCCCGAGCGCTACCTGATGGAGCGCTTCATCACGGCGCCGGTCTGGTTCCACGACGATCCGGACGGCGGCCAGGCGGGCGTGGCGCTGGGCAGCCATCTGAAGCCAGCGCCAGCTTACCGCCCGCGCCTCAAGCTGGTTTCGCTCGACATCGAGACGACCTCGCGCGGCGAGCTGTATTCGATCGCGCTCGAAGGCTGCGGCCAGCGCCAGGTGTACATGCTGGGGCCGCCGAACGGCAGCGACAAGGTACACGACTTCACGCTCGACTTCGCCCTCGACTACTGCGACAGCCACGCGCACATGCTCGAATGCCTCAATGCCTGGCTCGCAACGCACGACCCGGACGCCATCATCGGCTGGAACGTGGTGCAGTTCGACCTGCGCGTGCTGCAAAAGCACGCCGAACGCTGCCAGGTGCCCTTGCGCCTGGGGCGCGACGGCAGCCCGATGGAATGGCGCGAACACGGCACGCAACAGCACTTCTTCGCCGGCGCGGCCGGGCGCCTGATCATCGACGGCATCGACGCGCTCAAATCGGCGACCTGGCGCTTTTCCTCGTTCAGCCTTGAAAACGTGTCGCGCACCCTGCTCGGCGAGGGCAAGGCGATCGACAATCCCTACCAGCGCATGGCCGAAATCGAACGGCGCTTCAATGAAGACAAGCCGGCACTGGCGCACTACAACCTCAAGGACTGCGAACTGGTCACGCGCATTTTCGCGAAGACCGAACTGCTGCCCTTCCTGCTCGAACGGGCCAGCGTCACCGGGCTCGCGGTGGATCGCAGCGGCGGCTCGGTGGCCGCCTTCGAGCACCTGTACCTGCCACGGATGCACCGCCAGGGCTACGTGGCGCCGAACCTGGGCGACGTCGCTGGCGAAAACAGCCCGGGCGGCTACGTCATGGATTCGCGTTCGGGCCTGTACGACTCGGTGCTGGTGCTCGACTACAAAAGCCTGTATCCCTCGATTATCCGCACCTTCCTGATCGATCCGGTCGGCCTGATCGAAGGCTTGCGCGACGACAGCGGCGCCACCGTGCCGGGCTTCTGGGGTGCGCGCTTCGCGCGCGAGAAGCACTGCCTGCCGGCCATCGTCAGCCAGATCGCGCTGGGTCGCGAGGCGGCCAAGCGCGAACGCAACCAGCCACTGTCGCAAGCGCTCAAGATCATCATGAACGCGTTCTACGGCGTGCTCGGGTCGAATGGCTGTCGTTTTTTCGACCCGCGCCTGGCGTCGTCGATCACCTTGCGCGGACAGGAAATCATGCACCGCACGCGCGATCTGATCGAGGAACGTGGCTACCAGGTAATCTACGGCGACACTGATTCAACCTTCGTCTGGCTCAAGCACGCGCACGACGACGCGCAGGCGGGCGAGATCGGCCGCGCGCTGGTCGCTCACGTCAATGCGTGGTGGACCGAGCATCTGCAGCAGGAATTCGGCCTCGATAGCGCGCTCGAACTCCAGTATGAAACGCATTACCGGCGCTTCCTGATGCCGACCATCCGCAATTCGGAGGAAGGCAGCAAGAAGCGCTACGCGGGGCTGGTCGGCAAGGACGGCGGCGGCGAAGAGATGGTGTTCAAGGGCCTGGAAACGGTGCGCAGCGACTGGACGCCGCTGGCGCAGCAGTTCCAGCAAGCCCTGTACCTGCGCATCTTCAGGCGCGAAAGCTACCGCGATTACGTGCGCGAGTACGTCAACAGCACCTTGCGCGGCGACTTCGATGACCTGCTGGTCTACCGCAAGCGCATTCGCCGCCCGCTTGAGCAATACCAGGGCAATACGCCGCCCCCGGTGCGGGCGGCGCGCCTTGCGGATGACTTCAACCGCCTTCACGGCCGCCCGCTGCAGTACCAGAAAGGCGGCTGGATTCAGTACGTGATGACCCTGGCCGGCCCCGAACCGCTGGAAACGCTGCGCTCGCGCATCGATTACGACCATTACGTCACGCGCCAGCTGCAGCCGATCGCGGACGCCATCCTGCCCTTCCTCGGCGACGATTTCACCAGCCTTACGAGTTTGCAGCAGACCCTGTTCTGACGCCGCCCCGCAAATCTATGCAATGCACATTAAATTTGCCATATTTACGTTGCTCAGCAATAATAGTAATAGGAATCATTATCATTCGTAGTATTCGCTTAGCAACATAAAAACCAAAGGACGTAATATGGCAATGCAAAAAACCCGGCTGGCCGTCATCATCGCGCTCGCCCTCCCTCAAATGTCCAGCTCCGCCTTCGCGCAGACGGCGAAGCCGCAGACCGCGCTCAAGGAAATCACCGTCACCGCCACGCGCGACCAGGACACCAGCTACAACCCGGCCAGCGCCACCAGCGCCACCAAGATCGACGCGCCGCTGCGCGACATTCCGCAAACCGTCAACGTGGTGCCGCTCTCGGTGCTGCGCGACCAGGGCGCGCGCTCGCTGCAGGATGTGCTCAAGGCGGTGCCGGGCATCGGCCTGTCGCACGGCGACGGCCAGCGCGACCAGGTGACCATCCGCGGCTTTACCGCCATCGCCGACCAGTTTGTCGACGGCATGCGCGACGATGCGCTGTACTTCCGCGACCTGTCCAATACGGAGCAGGTCGAGATCATCAAGGGGCCGGCTTCGGTGCTGTACGGGCGCGGCTCGTCCGGCGGTTTGATCAACCGCATCAGCAAAAAACCCGGCATCAACAAGAACGAGGTGAGCCTGCAGGCCGGCAGCTGGAACCAGCGCCGCGCTGAAATCGACATCGCGCGCGCTAACAGCGCCAGCCCGGTGGCGGTCCGCGTGACCGGCGCCATCGAACGTGCCGACAGCTTCCGCGACCAGCAGTTTCTCGACCGCGAAGCGTTCGCGCCATCGGTTTCGCTCAAGATCAGCGACGCCACCAAGCTGCTGCTGCAAGCCGAATACCTGAACGACAAGCGCGTGACCGATTTCGGCGTGCCTGCATATCGCGGGAGGGCGGTCGACGTTCCCGCCGGCACCTACTACGGCGCGGCCAACGCAAAGGACAACGATTACTCCGAAGCGGAAGTGAAGGCCTTCGGCTTTACGCTGGATCACCGTTTCAACGATGCCTGGTCGCTGCGCAATGCCTTCCGCCACTATCACTATACCCTCGACCGCAACAATACGCTGTCTGGCTCGGTCGATGAAAAGGCGCTGACGGCGTCGCTGAACCGCAGTAATGTGATGCGCGATGAAACCGGCTACTTCAACCAGACCGAGCTCAAACAAGTCGCCAACCTGGCCGGCATGCGCCACCAGTTGCTGTACGGCATCGAGATCGGCAAGCAGGAGAAAGACCAGCTGTTCCGCACACAGAACAATATCGCCAAGGTCAACTTGTTCAATCCGGTCGCGCCGGTGCTGCCGTTTACCGTGAGCGCCGCCCCGTCGACCGACAACATGGGCGTGCTGACGGTGACCAGCGCTTATGTGCAGGATATGGCGACCTTGTCGGCGCAGTGGAAGGCGCTGGCCGGGGTACGCTTCGACCGCTTTGAACAGGAAACGCGCGAACGCCGCGCCGGCCAGTCGAACCTCGCCCGTGTCGACCGCGCCTGGAGCCCGCGCGCCGGCCTCGTTTATCAGCCGGGCGAGACGCAATCGTACTTCGCATCCTTCAGCAAGTCGTTCCAGCCGTCCGGCGAATCGTTTGCGCTGGCCGCGAACAACGCCCAGATCGCGCCCGAGGAAACCACCAACAAGGAAATCGGCGCCAAGTTCGACCTGTTCGATGGCAATGCCACCGCCGCGGTGTCGCTGTTCCGTCTGGAGCGCACCAACATCAAGGCCACCGACCCGAACACCAACCGCCTCATTCCGATCGGTACCCAGCGCAGCGATGGGATCGAGCTGACCTTCGCCGGCAAGCTTGGCGATGGCTGGCAGCTGTGGTCGGGCTACGCGTATCTGGATGCGCGGGCGGTATCGTCGGTCGCCATCGATTCCGGACAACCGGTGCAAGGCAAGCGCCCTACCCTGACGCCGGTGCACAGCGCCAACGTGTGGCTGACCAAGTCGCTGGGCAACGGGTTCGGCGTGGGCGCCGGCGCCAATGCCGTCGGCAAGCGCTTTGCCAATCCGGGCAATACCGTGGCGCTGCCGGGCTACGCGACAATCGATGCGATGGCGTACTACCGCCAGGGCAAGGTCGACATCCAGCTTAACGCGATGAATCTGGCCGACCGCCATTACATCGTTGCCGGGCATGGCAGCAACGGCAATCTGAACCTGCCCGGCGCGCCGCGTTCGGTCCAGCTGACGGCGCGCTATGCGTTCTGAGGACTGAGGCAATCCAAGGCAATCAGGTCGATTGCCTTCCTCGCGCATCCGCGCAATGCCATCCGGTGCCACGGTGAATGGTGCAAGCGCCTGTTCACCGTGGCCGGATGGCCCCCGCCCTGCATCTCGCCGCATGCATGACGTCCCTCATGCGGCAGAACCAAATACGATAGCCGAGGTCTTACTGTGATGCGCAAAATGGCCCTGTACGGCCATCATTCGCCAACGCGCGCCGGGCTGGCCCGGCGAACCCGAGTAGCTGCCTGCATCAATCGTATGGAATGGCAGCTGACTATTGTGCGCCCGGGTGCCGTGTCCGTGCGACCGATGTCATCACCGTGCGGAAACCTCTAAATCATTCAGGGAGTACCATGGACATGACTGGCGAACCGCGTGATCATGGCAACATGGAAGCCCGCATAACAAAACTGGAAGCCGATGTTGCCGCGATGAAGATCGACATAGGGGCGATCAGGGCTACGGGTGCGACCAAGTCGGATATTGCCGAAGTGCGTGCCGAGATTCGTTCCGAGATCGCCGGAGTACGTTCGGAAATACGCAGCACTGTGGCTGAAGCGAAGTCGGTCATTATCATGTGGGTTGCATGCCTTGTTTTCCTGGCTCAGCTGGTGCCCGCGGCAGTGCGCCTGATCGAGAGCTACGTATGACCCCCACCGTTGGCGTTCAGTATCTGCCCGGAGCAGGTTTCTTGCACATTTCTGCATTGGCGGCGCATCTGACGACGGTGCAAGACCTCGTAGAAGATTGACGCCACGCTTGGCTTTTACCGCAGAGGACGCAAAACCACTCCTGTCAGACTGGCGGACTGAATAATGCGTCAAGATCGGAACAATTCCATCGTTTCGCACCAGCAGGCAACTTCCCTTACAACCTCCATGAACCGCGTCACAGGCTGCATTTAACGGCCGGTCGGCCACCGACTTTGTGTATGGCGGCATGCGTGTTGGCACCGGTCGGACCGAACTAATGTCAACAGACGAGGTCCTACTGTGATGAGCAAAAACGGCTCGGTACGAGCGCCTTTTACCGGTCCATCGTCAACTGGGCGGAGCTGTGCCATATGTTTTGCATGGCTCGCGGTTCATGGCGGCTGATCATCGGCCTGCTGCGTGCCGTCTCCTCGCAACGGAGTCGGATCGCCGGGCAGAAAACCTATATATCATCGAGGAACACGATGGACATGAACGGTGAACTGCGTGATCATGGCGGAATGGAAGCCCGCATAACAAAACTGGAAGCCGATGTTGCCGCCATCAAAATTGATGTCGCGGCCATGAAGATCGATATCGGCGTGATCAAGGCAATTGGCGCGACCAAAGCGGATATTGCCGAGGCGAAGTCGACGATTATTACGTGGGTTGCCGGCCTTGTTTTCCTGGCTCAGTTGGTACCCGCAGCGGTACGCCTCATCGAGAAGTACGTCTGACACGCGCATCGTTGCGCGGTCAAAAACCCGCCTTGAGCGGGTTTTTACACATGCCACCTTGATGTTGAGCTTCACGATGACGCCGGAGACGCCGTGCACGGTCGGCGTCTTCCGTTTGTTGGGCAAGCGCGCCCGGCGAAGCCCGCCAGGCCGGAGGAACAATGCTGCTCCAGGAATGGCCCATTGCTCTCATCGCGCACCACCCAGCGAACATCTCATACCTCCACCAACGGCGGGCGGCCGCTTTTCGCCCGCCGACCGGCCAGCGGCTCAGGTGGGACGGCATGCATGATGGCGCCGGTTCGACAGAACTAACTTCAATAGAAGAGGTCTTACTGTAAAGAGCAGAACTGGCCCCGTGCCACCGGGCGACATGCTGTCAATCATGAGGAAACACGATGGACACGAACGGCGAACTGCATGATCATGGCGACATGGAAGCCCGCGTAGCCAAGCTGGAAGCTGACATCACCGCCATCAAGATCGATGTTGCGGTGATCAAGGCCAATGGCGCGACGAAATCAGATATTGCTGAACTGCATTCCGAGTTTCGGTCCGAGATTGCCGGAGGACGGTCCGAGTTGCGGTCCGAAATTGCCGGGGTGCGGTCCGAGATCGCGGTAGTGCGGTCCGAAATTGCCGGCGTACGTCTGGAGATACGCAGCACGGTGGCGGACGCGAAGTCGGCAATTATCCTCTGGATTTCAGGCGTCGTTTTTCTGGCTCAGTTAGTGCCGGCAGCGGTACGCCTCATCGAGAAGTACATCTGATGCGCTCATCGTTGGCGATCGAGAACCCAACGCGGGCTTAAACCCCTTCGTCAGCACGCCGTGAACCCAGACTGGGCGGAACCAATACTTGATGGTGCCGGGACATCAGAAACTCATTCCAATGGACGAGGTCTTACTGTGATGAGCAGAACCGGCCCCGTACGAGCCTCCTTTACTAACGCATCGTCGACCCGGCAGGGCTGTGCCGAGTATCGACCGACTCGTTCGTATCGCATGGCCGCTGATCACCCAGCCTGCGGGAAGCGTGTCCTTGCAGCGTACCGCCCCCCGGACAAAAAAACGTTTACATCGTCGAGGAACACTATGGACATGAGCGGTGAACTGCATGATCATGGGGGCATGGAAGCCCGCATAACAAAACTGGAAGCCGATGTTGCCGCCATCAAAATTGATGTCGCGGCCATGAAGATCGATATCGGCGTGATCAAGGCAATTGGCGCGACCAAATCTGATATTGCCGATGTTCATACCAAAATAGCCGAGGCGAAGTCGGCGATCATCATATGGGTTGCGGGCCTCGTTTTCCTGGCCCAGCTGGTACCCACAATCGTCCGCATCATCGAAAAGTACATCTGACAGCCTGTCATGCCGTTCACCGCCAACAACCCGCCCTGTGCGGGTTTTTTGTTTTCCACATCGATAGCGCAATAAATTTACCACAACATAGCAAAACAAATTCCTCAAGGTCGCAACGTTGGCGTATATTCATCGACACCGTTTTATAACGGATATCGCCCTGACGCCCATTATCGAAAGGAATTCCGCATGCGCCCTGCCCTTCCTGCCTGCCTCGTCGTACTGATCCTGCTGGGAGGCGAGGCCAGTGCCCGTCCCCATTCGCTCGGCATCGCCGTACCCACAGGCGAGTCGACCATCGCCTACGACATGAACGGCGCCGGCCAGGTGGCCGCCGTGCTGGAAGACGGCGACGGCAACACGCGCGGCGTGCTGTTCGAGAAAGGCAAAATCACCGACCTGGGCTCGCGCGGCGGCATGCACAGCGATGCGCGCGGCATCAACGACCGTGGCGAGATCATTGGATCGGCGCGCAACAAGGATGGCACCTGGAACGCTTTCCTTTTCCATCGCAGCAGCGGCATGCGCGTGATGGGCACCCTTGGCGGCCCCAGCAGCTACGGCATGGGCATCAACCAGGAAGGCATCAGCGTCGGCTTTGCCGACATTCCCAACGGCGACTGGCACGCCTTCATCAACCACGGCGGCGGGCAGCTGCAAGATCTCGGCACCTTGGGCGGCAACATCAGTTACGCCAGCGGCATCAACAAGCACCGGCATGTGGTCGGCACCGCCGCCAACGCGGACGGCTATCGTCACGCCTTCCTGTACACCGCCGAACGCGGCATGGTCGACCTGGGCACCCTGGGTGGGCGCCAAAGCTCGGCCATGGCGATCAATGACAATGGCCTCGTGGTCGGCGCCTCGGAAACGAAGGACCGCCGCTGGCGCGCCTTTATGCACGACGGCAAGCGCATGGTCGACCTGGGTGCGCTGATCGGCAATTACAACAGCTTTGCCACCGATATCAACAACGCCGGCCACGTGGTCGGCACCGTCATGGTCGGTTCGGAGCGCATGTCCTTCGTGTGGCTCGACAAGAAGATGACGGTGCACCGCGGCGGCCAGGGCCTGCACCTGACCAACGCCATCAACGACCGCGAACTCGTCATCGGCGCCACCTACGATCACGGCATGACCGCCGCGACCATGGCCTCGAACGCCGCAGCCGTCATTACCCGCGGCGGCAGCGAGCTGCTGACCCTGATCGCCAGTGTGCTGACCCTGGCGGGCCTGGCCGTGCTGTATCACTTGCGCAACCGCGGCATCGAGATGACCGGCTCAGGCAGCTGAGGCGGAACCTGTAGGGGAAATCCGCAGGCGCACGGACGATTCCTGCGTGGTATGCTGGCCGCTCCGCGCCATACCGGCCGCGTCAACGAAAAAGGAAGCTATGCGGTTCAATTCCAGTTTGGTTCTGCGGGCGGCCGTGCTGGCCAGCTTGTCTGGCGGCGTGGCGCAGGCCCAGGACGTGGTCCGGATCGGGCACGTGGCGGCCACCTCCGGCGTCATCGCCCACCTCGGCAAGGACAATGAAAACGGCGCGCGCATGGCGGTCGATGAGTTGAACGCCAAGGGCGTGCTGATCGGCGGCAAGCGCTACCGCATCGAGATGCTGGCCGAGGACGACGCCGGCGACCCCAAACAAGGCACCACCGTGGCCCAAAAGCTGGTCGACGCCAAGGTGCGCGGCGTGATCGGCCACGAAACCTCGGGCACCACGATCCCGGCCTCGAAAATCTACTTCGACGCGGGCATCCCGCAAATTTCGCCCTCGGCCAGCAACCCCAAGTACACGCGCCAGGGTTTCAATACAGCGTTTCGCAACGTCGCCAACGACGAGCAGCTGGGCGCCGCGCTCGCCAAGTACGCGGTACAAACCGGCAAGGCCAGGCAGATTGCCGTCATCGACGACCGCACCGCCTACGGCAAAGGCGTGGCTGACGAATTCATCAAGAACGTCAAGAGCGCCGGCCAGGGCGCGCGCGTGGTCACGCAACAGTACACCACCGACAAGGCGACCGATTTCGGCGCGATCCTGACCGCCATCAAGGCCACCAAGCCAGATCTGATTTTCTTCGGCGGCATGGATGCCGTGGCAGGACCGATGCTGCGCCAGATGAAGCAACTGGGCATGCCGCTGCGCTTCATGGGCGGCGACGGCATGTGTTCCGATTCGATGGCCAGGCTGGCCGGCGATGGCATGGCCGATGGCCAGGTCATCTGCGCGGAAGCCGGCGGAGTCGACGCGCAGCAGCAAAAAGGCATGGATGATTTCCGCGCGGCCTACCGGCGCCGCTACGGCATCGACGTGATGACGTATGCGCCGTATGCCTACGACGCCATGCACGCCATGGTGGCCGCCATGCAGCAGGCCGGCTCGACCGATCCGGCGGTGTACCTGCCGGCGCTGGCCAAGGTGCGCCACAAGGGCGTGACCGGCGTGACCGCCTTCGACGCCCGGGGCGACGTCAAGGATGGCAGGCTGACCTTGTACACCTTCAAAAGCGGCAAGCGCCAGCGCCTCAGCGTCATCCAGTAAGCGGCGCGGCCGGCATGGGGGGCGGAGCTCGCTATCGGCGGTGAGGTGTTGCAACCTCAGCAGATAGGGAGGAACCGACTCCACATGGCCGGCCTCGAGCCTGGCCGCGTGCCCTGGCACCGCCCGGCAACTCCCGGTTGACTCCCATGCCGGTCGATAACATCGGCGCGCCGCAGCTCATGCCGAGATGGCCACCATGCCGGCCTCATCTGTATCGAGCGGCGCAACCTCACAGTACGCGATAGCAAGCACATAGCGTTGCACAACCCCGCTGCCCGCGCCATACGCCGCAGCCGTCCTGTACTACCGTGGCGACGCACCGCAGGCAGCCGCCCGCGCTCCCATGACGTCGGCCTCGCTCTCCAGCGAGGCATCATCATTGACCGGCACGCCAGCCTTCATCTGCATCGTCGGCCTGACCCGCCCCTGCGCCTGCTGCACCACATGCCAGGCCTCGTGCGGCAAATGCCGCTCCTGCCCCGGCGCCAGGTGGATATCGCTGCCCTGCGCAAACGCATGCGCATTCAATTGCGCGGGCTGCGCTGAATTGTAGTGCACCTTGACGTGGTCCATGCTCATGCCCGACAGGCTTTCCATGCCGGCCTTGAGTTGATCGGGCAGTCCGGCATTGTTTGCCCCGGCCTGACGCTGCACAGGTGCTCTATCCGTCATCCGGGCCAGCGCCTGCATCTGTCGTACGCGCGCACTGTTTTGTATCAGGCTGCCGACAACCTTGCATTGGCACGCCTGTAACCGCTTGTCGACGAACGCCTGCAACTGGGTTTGCGCGACCGCTTGCGCCCGTCCATTGGCGAACCGGGCGACGTGCCCGTCGGCCATGCCTTCCGCCGGCCCGGTGGCGCGCGCGTGGCGCTCTTGCTGCGGTTCGGGACCGGCTTGTGGCGCCTGGTAAAGCGCATCAGTACTCATCGTTCACCTCGCATGAACAGAACAGAAAAGATGGCGCGGAGCCCGTCACTACAGCCGCGCTTGCCAACCGCCCGCGTCCTGGCGGTGCAGTTTTCGCCGGCGATTTCGATCACGAAATGGTCCTCACAATCTCATAAGTTACCACGTTGATGTAACGATTGCGACATCGCAAAAATAAAAAAAACCACACAGTGTCTTATGATAAAGTCTTCCGAAATTACAACAAAAGGGAGATCAGGAATGCGCCTGCCGATCGTCTTGTCCAAGCTTTCCGAACCGGGAGCATGCTGATGATTGAGGCAGCCATCGATCACCTCGCGCAGCACCTCAATCAGTTTTTGCGGCGCAGCCACAAGCTCACCGACGACATCGTGGTGGTGTCGAATATCATCGGGCAGAACGGCGCTATCGCCCCGCACATCGCCAACAAGGTGGTGATCTGCCTGACCAATATCGAGAAAGACACGCTGCCCCAGCAGGCATTCGCGCCCAGCCCCGGCGCGGGCCGCACGCCGGTCTTCAGCCGGCCGCTGTTCCTCAACCTGTACGTGGTGGTCGCCGCCAATTTCAGCGATAAAAACTATCCCGAGGCGCTGCGTTTCATTTCCAGCGCGATCAGCTTCTTCCAGCGCACGCCGGTATTCGACCATCAGGTCACGCCCGATCTCGATGAACGCATCGAACGGCTCCTGCTCGATATCGAAAACCTCAAGACGCATGAGCTGAGCAATCTCTGGACCATGCTCAGCGGGCGCTACCTGCCCTCCGTCATGTACAAGGTACGCATGATTACCGTGGGCGGCGACGACATCACGCACCAGGTCGGCACCGTGGCCGAACCGATCACCAGCGTAGGTCACTGAGCCATGCGCGGCGCATATTCCCTTCTCCTGGAATTGCGCGCCGATCACGCGTATTTCCCGGATGGGGCCAGCGCCAATTTCCGCTTCGTGCCGACGCAGCAATGCGCCGCCCTGCTCGATCGCTTCGGCATCCTCGCGCGTCCGTCCGCGCACGGCCTGGCGCTGGCCGGCCAGGATGCGGCGCGCGCCGATCTGCAAGGCGGGCGCGACGACGCGGCGGAACTCGAATTTGCCGTGTTCTCGACAGATCCCCACTTTTCCCTGTTCACCGGGCTCGATGCGCCCGCACCCGACGCCTGCCTGTTTTTCCACAGCGCCCGGGCCCAGGCCGAAGGCGTCGGCCGCTGGCGCATGCATCCCGATGAACTGGCCGGACCGGCGGCCTGGCGCCTTCCGCGCGTACCGGACAAGGCGGCGGGTCTGGCCGGACACGGCGCCAGGCCCGCGTTTTTCATGGTTTTGGCTCTGGCCGATGTGGCCGGCGCGCTGGCGCAGGCTGCCGCGCCAGTCTGGCTGGTCCGCTTCGGCGCCCGTGCCAGCGTCTGGAAGTACCATTTTTTGAGCGACCTGGATGCACCCAATCCGGTCATCGTCGACCTCGACGACAAACTGCGCTTCGCGGCGCGCGGGCGCACGCCGCTGCCCGGCAACCGGTCGGCACTGACCTTTGCCAGCGAACAGGCGATCGCTATGCGCAAGACCCCGCAACAACGCCTGCAGCTGCGCGACCAGGGCGAGCTGGGCCAAAGAATTCTCATCAAGCGACTGCCGAATGCCAGTGTGGCAGCCATCGGGCGGGAAATTACAGAAGGAAGTGCCGTACCAGTATTAGTGTCGGAAATCTACATCCCCTGATTACCCACCAGAAAGGACGCAAGATGGCGCAATATAAAACTCCCGGGGTCTACATCGTTGAAAAGAACGCATTCCCCAACTCGGTGGTCGAGGTCGCGACCGCGGTGCCTGCCTTTGTCGGCCACACGCAGATCGCCGATTACAAGGGTTCATCCCTGACCAACAAGGCAATGCGGATCAGCTCGATGGCCGAATTCGAGGTCCACTTCGGCGGTCCGCCAGTGCCGGTGTTCACCTTCGATAAAGTCGAGCGTCAGGACGATGCCGATTTTTCGGGCGTCGCGCCGCTGGCGGAAGGCGCAGCCCCTGCCGCTGGCGCCGGCGCCGAGGATCCCGCCTTGCGCGAGACAGCGAACAAGGCCAGAACAGCTGCGGACGAGGCCAGGAAAGCGCTCGATGCCGACGCCGACAACGCCGAAAAAAAAGCCAAGTCCGAAGAAACCGAGGCCGCCGCTGCGAAGGCTGAAGCGGCCGCCAAAGACAGTGCCAAGAGCGGCGCCGCCCCTGTCCAAACCGCTGGCGCCGAGGACCCGGTCTTGCGCGCGGCAGCGGACTCGGCCAGAACCGCCGCGAACGAAGCCAAGAAAGCGCTGGAGGCCGACGCCGGCAACGCCGATAAAAAATCCCAGTCCGAAGCAGCCGAGGCCGCAGCTTTAAAGGCTGAGACGGCAGCCAAGGGCAGTGCCAAGGCTGGCGATGCATCCGACCTCGTCACGGTCGCCGCGACAGCCGCCGACACGGCGGCGGACCTGCGCAAGAAGGCGGACGCTGCCAAGGCCGAGCTCGACAAAGCCAGCGCCGAGCAGAAAGCAGCCAAAACGACCGCCTACGATGCTGCGGAGAAAGCCGCCCAGGATGCCCAGGCAGCGTCAGACAAGGCCGCCACCGCCGCCATCCCCGCCTACGCGCTGAAACTCAAGGCGGAAAAAGCGCGCGCGTTCGTGCCTTACAAACTGGTCAAGACCGGCGGCAAGCACCTGCTGTACCACAGCATGAAACTGTTTTTCCAGAATGGCGGCGGCGCCTGCTACATTGTCTCGGTGGGCGACTACCAGGCCCAGCCCGAGGCCGACGCCCTGCAGGCCGGTATCGATGTCTTGCTCAAGGAGCAGGAACCGACCATGCTGGTCATTCCGGAAGCCGTGCTGCTGGCCAAAGATGACTGCTACAGTCTGCAAGCCCAGATGCTGATGCACTGCGGCTACAAGATGAAGAGCCGTTTTGCCATTCTCGATGTGTATAACGGCGAGAAGGAATTGAACGACGGTCCCGTCAACCAGTTCCGCGAAGGGGTAGGCACCAGCTTCCTGGCCTTCGGCGCCGCTTACTATCCGTGGGTGAACACGACCATCGTGGCCGCCAAGGATCTCGATTTCACTTATTTCGATGCCGAGAACCGGACCAAGCTCAAGGACCTGCTCAGCAACGACCTGGCCAGCGTGCTGTACGCCGACACCAGCAAGAGCCCGGCGGCGCGGATCAAGGCCACCCAGGTGGGCAAGACCCTGGACGCCATCGTGCGCGACTGGAAAACGGTGGAGGACGGCGCCGACCGCCTGCACCAGATCGCCACCGTGCACAACACCCTGGTGGCGATCAGCCCGCTGTATTCGCGCATCTTGCTGGCCGTGCAGCGCAACCTCAACCTGCTGCCGCCGAGCGCGGCGATGGCCGGCCTGTACACCATGGTCGACAATACGCGCGGAGTCTGGAAGGCCCCGGCCAACGTCAGCCTGGCGGCCGTGACCTCGCCGTCGGTCAACATCACCCACGACGACCAGGAAGACCTGAACGTCAGCACCACCGGCAAATCGATCAATGCGATCCGCACCTTCATCGGCGAAGGCACCCTGGTGTGGGGCGCGCGCACTCTCGACGGCAACAGCCTCGACTGGCGCTACATCAACGTGCGGCGCACCATGATCATGCTGGAAGAGTCGCTGCGCCTGGCCAGCAAGGCTTATGTGTTCGAGCCGAACGTGGCCAACACCTGGGTCACCATCAAGAGCATGGCGCGCAACTTCCTGACCGGCATCTGGAAGCGCGGCGGCCTGGCCGGCGCCAGCCCGGACGACGCCTTCAGCGTCTCGGTCGGCCTGAACGAAACCATGACCGCCGAAGATATTCTCGAAGGCATCCTGCGCGTCACCATCCTGGTGGCGGTCAGCCGGCCGGCCGAATTCATCGAGATCACCTTCCAGCAGCAGATGCAAAAATCCTGACGCAACAAGGGCAGTTCTTTCCTGATGTGACTTACCTAAGAGGTTCGCGATGGCAGATGATGGCTCAAAACAATCGACAGCGGTATGGCCGCTCCCCAAATTCTATTTCCAGGTGAAATGGGATTCCCAGGTCATGTCGTTCCAGGAAATCAGCGGGCTCGATATCCAGTCCGAGGAAATCAAGTACCGCCACGGCGACAGCCCCGAATTTTCGGTGATCAAGATGCCCGGCCTGAAAAAGGTCGGCAACGTGACCATGAAAAAAGGGGTGTTCAAGTCGGACAACAAGTTCTGGGAGTGGTTCAACCAGATCAAGATGAACACCGTCAAGCGCGTGCCGGTCACCATCAGCCTGCTCGACGAAACCGGGGCCCCGACCATGGTCTGGACCCTGGCCAACGCCTGGCCGACCAAGATCACCGGTACCGATCTCAAGGCCGAGGGCAACGAGGCATCGATCGAGACGATCGAGATCGTGCACGAGGGCTTGACCATCGCCAACGGCTAAGCGGAACGCGCGCATGCCAGCCACGCTTTCACTGTCGATGTCGGACGACTACCAGCCGTCCGCCTTCTACTTCACGGTCATGTTCGGGGCCACCCTGGGCCTGGCCGACACCTCCTTCAAGGAGGTGTCGGGCATTTCCGCGGAACTGGAGACGGAAACCGTGATCGAGGGCGGCGAGAACCGCTACGTGCATACCCTGCCGACCCACTACAAGTCGCGCAGCCTGCAGCTCAAGCGCGGCCTGGCCTCGACCTCCTCGCCGCTGGTGAAGTGGTGCATTTCCGTGTTCGAGGGCGATTTCGTCCGCCCCATCCTGGCCCAGCCGCTCGTGGTGTGCCTGATGAACGCCGACGGCTTGCCGATCCGGTCCTGGAGTTTCGCCAACGCCTACCCGGTCAAGTGGGAAGTCGAGGCATTCGGCTCGGAAAAGAATGAAGTCGCCATCGAGAACATTACCCTCAGCTATAACTATTCCAACCGACTGACCTGACCATGCCCATCGAAATCAACCAGTTGAATATCAAGTCGAATGTGGTACAGGGCGCGCCGGGCGCCGCTGCCACGCGCGCCCAGGAAGCGCCGCCCGCCAAGAAAGACAGCTGCGTTCCCGGCGGGCCGCAACTCGGTGCCGACGACAAGACCGTGGCCCAGCGCACGCGCCTGCTGCGCGACGCCATCAACCAGATGCAGGAGCGCTAGATGGGCGGCATCAGCCTCGGCTCGAAAAACCTGCTCAAGATCTCGCCGTGCGATGCCGACGGCATCGACAAAGCCGGACCATCCTTCGAAGTGCAGATCAATCCGGCCAGCTACCAGCATCGCCTGAGCGTGCAGTACAACCAGTGCCCCACCCTGGGCCAGCCGGGCGCGACGCCCAAGTTCAGCGCGGTCAATCCGGAGAAGCTGACCTTGCCGCAACTGATCCTCGACGGCACCGGGGTGGTCTCGCTCGTCAATGCCGACCTCAGCTCGCTGATCAACACCGGTACCCTTGTCACAACCGACGCCCCCAGCGTCACCGACATGCTCGCCGCCCTGCGCGCCCTGGTCTACGATTACCAGGGCGCCATCCACGAGCCGAACGTGCTGCGCTTTGTCTGGGGCGACATGAATTTCGTCGGGGTGGTCGAGTCGATGGATATCGACTACACCCTGTTCAAGCCCAGCGGACAACCGCTGCGCGCCAAGGTCACGCTGGGCGTGCTGGCCATGGCCAGCCCCAAGAAAATCGAACAAAGCGCGACCAGGAGTTCGCCCGACCTGTCGCACCTGGTGGCCGTGCGCGCCGGCGACACCCTGCCCCTGTTATGCGAGCGCATCTATGCCGATCCCGGCTATTACATGGAGGTTGCCCGTGTGAACGGCCTGGTCGGCTTTCGCGCCCTGACACCCGGCATGGTGCTGCGCTTTCCTCCGATTAACTGAACCACAAGGCCGCGCCGATGTGTCCCCCGCCCGATTCCGTGTCCAACGCCGCAGCCCCCGGCGACCCGCCCTCGCCCACCGCTGCCAGCAAGGGCGTGTTCAAACTGGTCGTCAAGAGCGACGGCACGGTGCTGCCCGACAGCATGCGCGTCATCGCCGTGGAGGTGTCGCGCAGCGTCAACAAGCTGGCGCAGGCGCGCATCTACGTGGCCGACGGCGACATGGCGGCCAAGACCTTCGCGGTCAGCGATGCCGCGCAACTGGTGCCGGGCGCGCGCATCAGCATCGAAGCCGGCTATGGCGCCAAGACGTGGCCGATCTTTTCCGGCGTCGTCATCAAGCACGGCGTGCGCATCGACGCCGGCAACCGGGTGCGCGTGTGCATCGAATGCCGCCACCCGGCCTTCGCACTGACCTTAAGCCGCAACAACAAGAACCACGTCGACAGCACCGACAGCGCCGCCATCACGGCACTGCTGAGCGGCTGTTCCGGCATCAGCGCCGACGTCGCCGACACCACCAGCGAATATCACGGGCTGGTGCAGTACTACAGCAGCGACTGGGACTTCCTGCTGGCGCGCGCCGAAGCGAACGGTTTGCTGGTCATCACCGGCGACGAGACCGTCACGGTCAAGCCGCCCGACACCAGCGCCACGGCCGTGCTGAGCCTGACCTACGGCACCGACATCATGCGCTTCGAGGCCGAAATCGATGCCCGCACCCAGTACGCCAAGGTGACCGGCGTGAGCTGGGACCCCGCCAACCAGGCGATTGCCACGCAGGACGCGGGGCCCGTGGACCTGTCGTTGCAGGGCAACCTGGACGCGGCCACCCTGGGCAAGGTGGGCGGCATCGCGTCGCTGCGCCTGCAAACCCCGGTGCAGCTGGAGACGGCGGCGCTCACGGCCTGGACCAAGGCGCGCCAGGTCAAGGCCGCGCTGGCGCGGGTGCGCGGCAGCATGGCTTTCCAGGGCAGCGCGCTGGCCTTGCCCGGCACCCTGATCGAGCTCAAGGGCGTGGGCACGCGCTTCAGCGGCAAGGTGTTCGTCAGTTCAGTCGAGCATCATATCGCCGACGGCAACTGGATCACCGACGTCGATTTCGGCCTGGACCCCGACTGGGGCGGCGTCCGCCAGGGCGGGGCCGGCGAAGCCGCGTCCGGCCTGATGCCCGGCGTGACCGGCCTGCACATCGGCAAGGTCGCCAAGCTCGATGCCGATCCGGGCGGCGAAAACCGCATCCAGGTCACCTTGCCGGTGCTGCAGGACGATGCCGGCGGGGTCTGGGCGCGCCTGGCCAGCGCCTATGGCTCGGACAAGGTGGGCGCCTTCTTCATTCCCGAGATCGGCGACGAGGTGATCGTCGCCTATCTCAACAACGACCCGTCCAACCCGGTCGTCATCGCCAGCCTGTACAGCAGCATGCGCACCCCGCCCTACGCGCTGAGCGCCGAGAACTATACCAAGGCGATCGTCACCAAGGGCTTGCTCAAGGTCGAGTTCGACGACGAGAAAAAGGTCATCAGCCTGCTTACGCCCGCCGGCAACAAGGTGGTCATGAGCGACGACGCCAAATCCATCGTCGCCACCGACCAGAACGGCAACACGATCTCGCTCAGCGAGAAAGGCATCCTGCTCGACAGCGCCTCCGACATCGTGCTCACCGCCAAGGCCAAGATCACGGTCACGGCCGGCAGCGACATGGCGCTCAAGGCCGGCAAGGACATGACGCAGGATGCCCAGAACATCACCATCAAGGCCGGCATGGCGATGGTGGCGAAAGGGGCGAGCAGCGCCGAATTCTCGGCCAGCGGCCAGACCACCATCAAGGGAGCGACCGTGAACATCAACTGACCGCGCGCTTGAAGACCGTTCCGCCTCCCCCCGACCACCGCTCCCGAAAGGACGCCTCCATGCCGCCCGCCGCCCGCCAGACCGATATGCACGTGTGCCCGATGCAGACGCCGGCCGTCCCGTCCCCGATTCCGCACGTGGGCGGCCCGGTGATCGGCCCCGGCGTACCCACGGTCCTGATCGGCAAACTGGTGGCCGCCGTCATGGGGGACAAATGCACCTGCGTCGGCCCGCCGGATCAGATCGCCCAAGGCTCCACCACGGTCTTCATCGGCGGCAAGGCGGCCGCGCGCGTGGGCGACCCTTGCCAGCATGGCGGCACCATCGTGCTCGGTTGCCCCACTGTCATGATCGGCGGATGAGGCAACCATGAGCATCGACCAATCCTTCCTCGGGCGCGGCTGGGCCTTTCCGCCGGCGTTCACCAAATCGGACGGTCCGTACAGCGCGGGCGGCCAGGCGGCCATGGTATCGGGCGACGACGATATCGAGCAGAGCCTGCGCATCCTGCTCTCGACCGCGCCGGGCGAGCGGGTCATGCGCCCGACCTTCGGCTGCGGCATCAAGCTGCATGTGTTCGACAGCATCAGCTACAACACCCTGACCGAAATCAAGGGCATGATCGCGCACGCCATCCTGTTTTTCGAGCCGCGCATCACGCTCGACCGGATCGCGATCAGCGACGCCGGCATGGACCAGGGCCGGCTCGACATCCACCTCGCCTACACCGTGCGCCTGACCAATACGCGCAGCAATATGGTCTATCCGTTCTACTTCGCCGAAGGCACCAATGCCACCCTTTGACGCCGATCCCCCGCGCCTGTTCGTGCGCGACGGCACCAGCCAGGCCGGGCGCCTGCTGCCGGCGCTGCAGGACGGCTATTTTTCGCTGGCCGAAATGTCCTTTCCCGACCTGCTCGCCATGGCCAGCGAGTACGCCACCCTGGTCAAGTTCTACCAGCTCGACAACAGCGTCGGCGGCAACTGGGAAGCGTATTTTTCGGCCGACGAAACCATCGTCATCGCGCGCATTCTCTCGACCAACCTGACGCGCCTGCAGGGCGACTTCGAGCAGTGGTGGGACAGCGCCGCCGAGGTGGCGGAATGGCGCGTCGACACGCTGCCGATGACGGCGCTGGCCACCGATATGCTCGACCGCTGGACGCGCTCCCTGTCGACCAGTCCCGGCAACGCCGGACGCAAGCTGCACACCCTGCTGGTGAGCGTGACCGCCACCCTGTGCGACGACGGCGGGGGTTTCGCCGCCTTCCTGCCGGCGCCCGGACTGGGGCTGGGGCCGCAATGGCATAGCGCGCCCGCCGGCGCAATCAGCAAGGCGAGCATGCGGGCCAGCTATTTCGCCTTCATCAAGGCGATCGAAATGGTGCAGCAGGAAGCGGCGCGTCTGCTGCCCGATTCCATGGTGAGCGGCGAGCACGACCCCGGCGTGGCGCTCCTGATCGCCTTCATCACGATGGCCGAGCGCCTGCACGGGCGCCTGAACCGCTTCACCGGCGCCCATATCGACTTTTATTACGAGCGCGTGCTGGGCATGAAGCCGCTGCCCGCCGTGCCCGACCATGCCTGCCTGGTGGTGGCCCCCTGCGCGCCCGGCCAGTACGTGGAGGTGCCGGCCGGCGCCGAGTTTTTCGCGCAGTCCGGCGGCGCCGGCGCCCCCCTGGTGTACCAGACCGAGCGCGCCCTGACGGTGGGCGACGCCCGGGTGCGCGCGCTGAGCACCCTGTACTGCCACCGCGACCCCGATATCGCCCCCGAAACCGACATGGATGAGAAAGGCAAGGCGCCGTCCCATGCCGCCTGGCCCAGCAACATCTGGTGCCGCCAGCTGGACGTGCCGGACAAGCTGGTCGTCACCGATCCGGCGCCGCTGTCGGCCGTGCCGCTGATGGGCGCCCCCAAGAACCCCGGCGACAACCGCGCCGTGCAGGATGCGCGCTTCGGCGTGGCGCTGGCCAGTACGGTGCTCCTGATGCGCGAAGGCATTCGCCAGGTCAGCCTGACCTTGCGCTTCGACGACGACACGCTCGGCCAGCGCCTGGTCGCGCTGGAACAGGTGTTGCGCGACACGCACCCGGGCGCACCTGACAGCGACCAGCGCATCGACCACGAGGATGTGCGCGCACGCATCTTGCGCGGCCTGTTCCTGATCGAACTGAGCGGACCGGCCGGCTGGCTGCCGGTGCCGGCCTACTATCCCTGCTGGGAGGGCGACACGGACGCCGGCGCGGCGCCGCTCCCGCCCGCGCTGCGCATCGACTTCGAGCTGGGCCTGGACGCCCCGCCCGTGGTGCCCTACGCGCCCGCGCTGCATGGCGAGGATTACCAGGTCGCGGTGCCGGTGTTGCGCCTGCGCCTCAATCCGGACAGCTATGTCTACCCCTTCGGCCTGCTGCGCGCGCTGCAGCTGGCCGCCGCCGCGATCGCGGTACGCGTGTGCGGCTGCCGCCAACTGTTGCTGCATAACCATATCGGCATGCTCAGCCCGGCCTTGCCGTTCCAGCCCTTCGGCGCGCTGCCGACGGTCGGCTCCTACCTGATCGTCGGCAGCGACGAAGCGGCCGTCAAGACGCTCACCAGCGCCGACATCGACCTCGAATGGGGCGACCTGCCGCCCGACAGCGGCGGCTTCCTGGAGTACTATCACGACTATCCGGGCGCACAGGGCAGCGACCAGTATTTCGCCAGGATCGAGGCGCTGGCCGACGGCGTCTGGGGACCGGACGAAGCCGAAGCGCCATGGCTGCCGCTGTTTCGCACCAACTACGGCCACACCGCCAGCAAGCGCGTGCTGCGCCACGTCACCCTGCCGTGCGACGGCGTGATCGGGCGCGTCAAGCCGGTCGCCGCACCGGCCACGCCCGAGACCAGCTACAGCGCGACGGCGCGCAACGGCTTTTTCAAGTTCACCTTGGCCGCACCCCGCTTCGCCTTCGGCCACCGCGAGTATCCGTACGCGCTCAGCCACGCCATGACGCGCAATCTGCGCGACAAGAGCCGCCACTTCCAGGCCGGCGTGCCCGACCTGCCCTACACGCCGCTGGTGAACACGATCGCGCTCAACTACCGCGCCATCGCCCATATCGACCTGCACCGCAGCGCGGCGCCCAAGGCGCTGGCCAACAACGTGCTGATCCACCTGCACCCGCACGGCTGGGAAGCGATCGGCGCGGCCACCGAGAGCGGCGTCACCCTGATTCCCGATTGCCAGGACCTGGGCAACCTGCATATCGGCCTGTCGGCCAGCGGCTTCGAGGCCGCCCTGACCTTGTTTTTCCACCTGCGCGACGATTCGGTGCCCGGCCATCCGGTCGAACCGCACTGGTCTTACCTGAGCGGCAACCGCTGGAAAACACTACCGCGCCGCAATATCATCGACGACGGCACCAGCGCCTTCATGACCTCGGGCGTCATCACGCTGTCGATCCCGCCCGACATCAGCCTCGACCACACCGTCATGCCGGCCGGCCTGTACTGGCTGCGGGTGGGCGCCTCGGAAGCGCTGGAACACTTCTCCAGCGTCTACACGGTGTACGCCCACGCCCTGCAAATCGAGCGCCGCAGCGCGGTCGCGGGGACGCTGGCGAGCATGATCCTGCCGGCCGCCAGCATCGAGCGCAGCCGCACCGTCATTCCCGGCCTGGGCAAGATCACCCAGGTGGCCGCCTCGTCCGGCGGCGCCTTGCCGGAAAGCCGCACCCAGATGCATACCCGGGTCGCCGAGCGCCTGCGCCACAAGGGACGCGCGGTGACGCCGGCCGATTACGAGGCGCTGATCCTGCAGCAATTCCCCGACGTGTACAAGGTCAAGTGCTTTCCCAATCTGGTCACCGAAGGCCTCTCGGCGTGCGACTGGGTGCGTCCCGGCCATCTGCTGATCGTCGCGCTGCCGCATGTGGCCGATGGCGCGCCGCTCGACGCCATGCCCCACCTGAACGGCAAGCTGGTCGACGACATCGAGCGCTTCATCCGCACCGTGGCGCCGCCGGCGGCCACCATCGCCGTCAAGCCGCCGGTGTACGAGCAAATCCAGGTGCGCTGCGGCATCCGCCTGAAGGACGGGCTGGCCGGCGGCCACTACATCACGCGCCTGAACCAGGATATCTCCGCCTTTCTGTCGCCGTGGCGCGCGCCGGGACCGCAAACCCACTTCGGCTGGCGCGTGCGCATGCACGACGTCGAATCGTTCATCATCGGCCTCGACTATATTGCCGACGTCAGCGGCTGCTCCATGCTGCGCGTCGCGCCCAGCGGGGCCGCGCGCTTCGTGCTGTCGGACACGGCGCGCGGCGCCGATGCGGCCGACGCCGCGCTCACGCCGCAGTATCCATGGAGCGTGGCGGTGCCGCTGCACAGCCACCTGATCGGCATCGCCAGCGCCGACGCCGCCCGCGCGGCCGACCTGAATTCGCTCGATATCGGTTCCACCTTCATCATTTCACCAGAGGATAGCAATGGCGCTTCATAGCCGGGAAACACTCAAGCGGCTGTTCCAGAAAGGCGCGATGCCAGCCCAGGACGCGTTCGGCGCCCTGATCGAATCGATGCTCAACATCGTCGACCAGCAGTTCGACAAGAACGCCCACGACGGCCTGAAGGTCGGCCAGATCGGCCAGGGCCGCCTGATGAGCTTTTACCACGACATCGCCGACAAGAGCGCGATCTGGTCGGTGCGCATGGACAAGGGCGGCGGCAGCCTGGTGTTCGGCACGGGCGGGCCGCAAGCGGCCGATGGCCCGGACGGGACGCCCGGCTACCGCAAGGCGATGGCGCTCAGCCCGGCCGGCGCCGAGGTCGGCTTCGCCACCCTGGCCGGCCCGCCGCGCCCGGCCACCAGCCAGTTCGAGCTCGACCTGCAAGGGCGGATCGTGGCGGACGGGCGCACCGGACGCGCCTGCGCCAGCGTGCCGGCCGACGGCAACTGGCACGACGTCACGTCCGACCTGAAAGGCTGCCAGGCGTTCGAGGTCATGGCCGGCGCCGGCAAGCGCGACTCGGGCAAATACGCGGTGCTGCACGCCTTCGCGCTGTCCGCCTTCCAGGGCGGCAAAAACGAGATCACCTGCCACCAGGCCCACTACGGCAGCAAATGCAGCCGTCTCGAACTGCGCTGGTGCGGCGCCGACAAAGCCGCCACCTCGCCTTACCGGCTGCAGATCCGGGTCGGCTGCGCCTACGACGCCGACGGCACCGCGCCGGCCGAGCGCAGCGCGATCCGGGTCTACCTGACCCAGCTCTGGTTCGACCCGGCGATGAAGGCAAGCTGGCCCGCATCGGCGCGCGGCGGCCAGCCGTGAGCGCGCTCACCCTGGCGCTGCGCGCCGACCAGGGCGCGCTGGTGATCGAGGCGCTGGCCGAGCTGCCGTTCAAGACCGTGTTCGACCTGATCGGACGCCTGAACCGCCAGGCCAATGCCGCCGCCGCCGCCGATGCCGATGCCGCCCACGCCTACAGCGTCAGCCTGCCCGACCTGCAGCTGATCGTCGGCGCCCTGCGCCTGCTGCCCTACCACCGCGTGCACCTGCTGATGGACGCACTGGAGGAACAGGTGGCCGGCATGGGCGAGGCATGAGCGCAGCGCTGACCATTCGCAGTCGCGGGGCCGATCCCGACGGCCTCGATTTCGAGGCCCTGCAGCGCACCGGCACCGCCATGCTGCAGGCACTGTGCGGTCAGCGCTGGACCGATTACAACGCCCACGATCCGGGCGTGACCATGCTCGACCAGCTCAGCTACGCGCTCACCGAACTGGCCTACCGCTCCGCCTTCCGGCACGAGGATTACCTGGCCGGCCGCGACGGCACGATCGACCTGGAGCGGCACGCACTGCACCTGCCGCAAGATATCTTCCCGAGCGAGCCGGTCACCGCCGACGACTGGCGCCGCCTGCTGTACGACCGCATTGCCGAGATCGAGGATGTGTGGGTGACCCAGGCCGGCTCCGCGGACGGCCTGATCGACATCGCCTTCAAGCTGGGCGATCCTCCCACCGGCGTGCGGGCGGAGCCGACGGCGGCGCAGGCGGCCGGCGTGGCGCGCCGCATCCGCGTCCAGGCCGGCGCCGCGCGCGCGCTGTGCGAGGACATCGGACGCATTGCCGTACTCGAGACCGAGGATTTCTACCTGACCGGCGATATCGAGGTGCACAGCCTGCGCGACCCTGCCGCCATCTACGCCGACATCTTTTTCCAGTGCGCCCACCACCTCATCTCCGGCCTGCAATTCGACAGCTACGAGCATGCGGCGGCCGACGGCGTGCCGCCCGACGAGCTGTTTTCCGGACCGTTTACAACGCACGGCCACATCACCGAGAGCGCGCAGCGCGCGCCCGACGCCGGCATTTCGCTGCCGCGCCTGATCGGACTGATTCGCGGCATCGATGGCGTGCGCCAGGTCCACATGCTGGACTTGTGCGACGCCGAGGGCAAGTCCGCCAGGCTCGATGGTGCGGGCGGCAAGCGGCTGGTGCCGCGCCTGTGCTTTCCCGGAAATGAACGGCAAAAGCGCATGCTGCGCGTGCATTTCATGGGCCAGACAGCGGCCCCCGACAACGACGACGAGAGCGACGCCGACGCCGTGAGCGCCCTCATCTCGCGCGCCAGGATCAATTTGAACAAACTGCAGTTCGAAGCGCGCGCGCTACGCCAGCGCCACGCCTCGCTCGAGCACCTGGGCGAGGTTCCGGCCGGCGCCGGCCAGCCGCTGGCGCCGTATTACTCGATCCAGCACCAGTTCCCGGCCATTTACGGCATCAATGCCTACGGCGTGCCGGCCAGCGCCCCGCCCGAAGCGCACGCCCACGCGCGCCAGCTCAAGGCCTACCTGTACGTCTTCGAACAGGTGATGGCGAACTACCTGCAGAACCTGGCCGGCATCGCCAGCGTGTTTTCGATCGACACGGACCTGACCCAATCGTATTTCTCCCAATCCCTGAACAACGCGATGCTGCCCGATATCGAAGCGCTGTACACGCGCGAACCGGACCAGATGGCGCAGGAACTCGACGATATCCGGCGCCGCCTCGATCCCTTCGAGGACCGGCGCGAACGCGTGATCGACGTCATGCTGGCGATGTACGGCGAGTGCTACACACAACAGGCGCTGCGCAAATTCAATGTGTACTTCCCGGTGCGCCAGGCGATGCACGCCTGGCTGCTCGAGAACAAATTGGCTTTCCTCACCCGCATCGTGGTGCTGCTGCGGCAGCGCGCAGCCGGCTTTCGCTACGACCTGCCGGCCTGGGACAGCGACAATGTCAGCGGCGCCCAGCGCAAGATCGCCATCCTGCTGGGGCTGCACGAACACCACTGCTGCCGCTCGCTGTGCGAGCCGATGCGCCGCGCCGGCTTACGCATCGTCCCCGACGCCCACATCGGCGAAGGAGCACTGTCCGGCGTGTTCAGGCACGTGCGCGCGGCGCGTCCCGGCGCCACCATGAACGTCGCCGCGACACTGATGCGCAAGGCCTTTGCACCCGGCCGTCTGGAAATCGGCCGCACGTCCGAGGGGCGCGCCGCTGTCCGTTTCAAGGTCAAAAGCGCGCCACTGACATACTGGCACCTGGGCGAACTGGCGTCCGGCGAAGGCGCCGCCGAACTGAAGGAACTGAGCGAAACCTTGCGCTCGCTGAACATGCGCTGCGAAGGCTTTCACCTGGTCGAACACACCCTGCTGCGCCCGCGCCGCAGCGATAGCGTGCAATGTCCAGCCACCGACGAGGGCTTTTTCCCGTTCCGAGTCAGTGTCGTGCTCCCCAACTGGACCGCGCGCTTTCACGATCCGGAGTTCCAAAAATTTGCACAGGACACCGTCAGCCTGAATCTGCCGGCGCACATCCTGCCCACGTTCTACTGGCTGGGCTACGTGCAGATGGACGATTTCGAATCGCGTTTCCGCAACTGGCTCGACAAGCTGAGACACGCCACGCTGTCCGGCCACGACGCGGCGGAGCAGGACGGGGGTGCCGACAAAGCCCTCGACGACGCCTCCTCCTATCTGATCAGTTTCCTGCTGCGCCAGCAGCAGCGCGACGTCCACAGTCACTGGGTATGAGCCGATGAGCGCCGTCCACCGCATCGGAGAACTGCAGGTCGAGCTGACGTTCGAAAGCGACGCGCCGCGCCCCCAGCCGATGCCGCATGAGCGCCTGCTGGAACTGGTGAAGGGGCGCATGCTGCCGGAGCTCGAAGCGGTGCTCGATGAAATGGATGATGGCCGCCTGCGCCGCATCGAGCGGCTCGACATCGATCTTGGCGATGTGCCGGCGCACCTGCTCGATGCCGAATTGGGTGAACGTCTGCGCGAACTGCTGCGCGCCGCGCTGATTGACGCCTTGCACGCCACCCCTGGCGTCGTCGCCGAAGCGAACGCGCCGGCCTGCGATGCCGCCCTGTTCGAACGCTTCCTGCGCAGCGGCGGATTGGCGCGACGTGGCGACACCCCCGCGGCGCTGCTCGATCGCTTGCTGGCCAACGATACCCTGGCCTTGCCCGGCATTCTGCGCCGCGCCGTGGCCGTGCCGGGTGCCGTCAAGCGCCTGGCGCAGCAGTTCGACGGCGAACAACTGCGCCGCCTCGTGCCGCTGCTGGCGCAGGACGCCGGGGCGTGGCTGGCACTGGTGGACGCGATCGGCGCTGCCCTTGCCGGCGACGCCGGGGCGCGGCGTCATCAGACGCGCATGCTGTGGGAGCTGGTGCTGGCGCACGTGCTGGGCGCGGCATCGGGTGGGGCCACACCGGCATTGCGCGCGGCCGCCGGCGCACTCGGCCCTGACGCCGGCGCGCAAACCCAGGCACTGCTGCGCGAGATCGGCATCGACAGCGCCACCCGCGCGCACCGCGCCGACGATGCCCAGGCGCGCTTTGCACAGGCGCTGGCGGCCGCCGACGCGGCATCCATCTGCGCCGACTGGGACGAGCTTGTGGCGCACCACGCCCCGGCCCTGCGCGCGGTCATGCTGCGTCAGGGCGCGGACGGGGCCTTATGGCAGCGTATCGCCGCGCATTTTCCACTGTCCATGCTCGACGACATGGCGGCACTGGCCGGATCGGCGGCGGGTCGCGAGCGCGATGTGTGGGCCGACGCCATGTTCGAGGCGCTGGCTCCCGCCGCAGCCGGTGACGCAAAGGTCAGGCAGTTCGTCCGCATGCTGTCGGAAGCCAATCCGGATTACCTGCCACCCGCATGGACGGCCCTGCGCGCAGTCCATGCCGATGCGCTGGCAGGCGCGATGCGCGGTATCGGCGCACGCCATGACGTCTGGCAGCGGGTCGCGCAGCGCTTTCCCCTCCCCCTGCTCGACGAGCTGACCATGCTCCTGGCGCCGCAGGCCATGTCGATCCCGGAAGCGCGCGTGGCAGTGCAAACGCCCGCAAAAGCACGCAGCGCGTGGCTCGCGGGCGTGATGCACCTGAGTGCCGTGCCGTTCGACGCAGCGCGCTACCGCGCCGCGCTGCGCGCCCCGAGTGCGCTCGTGGTCAAGCTATGGCAGCGGATCGAGGCATGCCTGGCCAGCGCGCAAGGCGACCAGCTAACCGGGATCCGCAGGCAGGAGATCGCAGCCCACGCGGCAGGCAGCGTCAGTCCGGCGGACTTTCTGCGCGCTGCGTGGGACGATCTGCGGCAAGACACGACCTTCGATCCCGCGGCCGTCGAAGCGCGCGCCGCGACGGCATGCGTACTGCGCGCGCTGCTCGACGCCGACGCGTCCGCGCTATCGGGCCTGTCCGGCGAACCGGCGCGCGCGGCAATTGCGCATATCGGCGCCAACGCGCAAGTGTGGACGCGCGTATCCCAACGCTTTCCCATGGCGCTGCTCGATGAGATGACCATGCTGATGGCGCCGCAGGCACCCGCCATCCTGCACCGCTTGGGCAGCGCCGTGCTGGCCGAGCGAGACTGCTGGTTCGCCAGCATGATGCACCTCGCAGCCGGGCCGTTCGACGCGGCCCGCTACACTGCTGCAATGAGCCTTGCCGTCGGCGCGGCGGCGAAGGCGCGCATTTTTTCCGCGCTGCTGGCAGCGGACTTTGATAGTCTCCCGCTGGATATGTTAATGACACACCGCGAAGCGGCAAGTGACGCCATCACCCGCATCGGCGCGCGCAGCGAGGTCTGGGAGCGCGTGGCGCAACGTTTTCCGCCTGATGTGCTTTATCAAATGACGGCGTTGCTGGCACCACAAGCCGGGGCCATATTGCGCGAGCTGCCGGTCTGCGGGCCGGAGCGCTGGCTCGCCAGCTTCATGCACCTGACCGCGCTGCCGTTCGACGCCTCCAGCTATGCCGCCGCAATCGGCTTGAGCAGCCGCGCAGACGCCGGACAGCGCATTTTCGCGGCACTGCTGGCTGGAGATGCGGCGACTCTGCCGCCGGACATGTTCGGTACGCACAGCGAAGCGGCGCGCGACGCCATCGCCCGCATCGGCGCGCGTGGCGACGTCTGGGAACGCGTGGCGCAACGCTTCCCGCTCGATGTACTTGATCGGCTAACGGCATTGCAGGCACCACAGCGCGAGCTGCCAATTCATGACCGGACCCGCTGGCTGGCCAGCTTCATGCAGCTGACGAGTGGCGCGGACACTGAACAAAGAATTTTCGCGGCCTTGCTGGCCGGGGATGTGGCGCATCTGCCACCGGACATATTAAGTGAGCACAGCGAAGCGGCACGCGCCGCCATCGCCCGCATCGGCGCACGTCGCGACGTCTGGGAGCGCGTGGCGCAGCGCTTCCCGCTCGATGTACTTGATCGGCTGACGGCATTGCTGGCGCCGCAGCGCAAGCTGCCGATTCATGACCGGACCCGCTGGCTCGCCAGCTTCATGCAGCTGACGAGTGGCACGGACACTGAACAGCGCATTTTCTCGGCCTTGCTGGCCGGGGACGTGGCGCATCTGCCACCGGACATATTAAGTGAGTACAGCGAAGCGGCGCGCGCCGCCGTCGCCCGCATCGGCGCGCGTCGCGACGTCTGGGAGCGCGTGGCGCAGCGCTGCCCGCTCGATGTACTTGATCGGCTGACGGCACTGCTGGCGCCACAGCGGGAGCTGCCGATCGTTGATCGCAACCGCTGGCTCGCCAGCTTCATGCATCTGGCGAGCGGTACGGACACGGAGCAGCGCATTTACTCGGCATTACTGGCCGGGGAGTTGGCGCATCTGCCACCGGACATGTTCGGCACGCACAGCAAAGCGGCACGCGATGCCATCATCCGTATTGGCGCACGCACCGATGTCTGGAAACACGTGGCGCAGCGCTTCCCACTCGAGGTACTTCACCGGATGACGGCCTTGCTGGCGCCGCAGGCCGAAGACGTACTGCGCGAGCTGCCCATCCGCGATCGGGACCGCTGGCTTGCCAGCTTCATGCACCTGGCAGCGATGCCGTTCGACGCCGCACGCTACGCCGCCGCCATGGGCCTGACGAATCGCCCGAACATCGAACAGCGCATTCTGTCAGCCTTGCTGGCTGCGGACGCGGAGAGTCTGCCGGCGGATATATTCAGTGAACACAGCGATGTGGCACGCGACGCCATCGTCAGCATCGGGGCGCGGGGCGACGTATGGGAGCGCGTGGCACGGCGATTCCCGCTCGATGTTCTCGAGCGGATGACGGCATTGCTGGCCCCGCAAAGCGAGCTGCCGATCCAGGACTGGGACCGGTGGCTCGCCAGCTTCATGCATCTGACAGCCATGCCGTTCGACCCGCGCCGCCATGCGGCCGCATTGGACGTGCACGCGCCCGCACGTCAAAGCCAGCCAACACAGGCCATTCCTGTCCTGCGCGACCGGATAGACATCGCTACCGACGCGGAACAGCGCATTTTGTCAGCGCTGGGGTCCTCCGACGCGGACGCCTTCGAGGCGGGCCTGCTTGCGGTGGAGGACGCCGAAGCGCGCAAGGCAATCGCCAACATCGGCGCCCGCTTCGATGTATGGCAGCGTGTCGCGCAGCACTTCCCGCTTGCGCTGCTCGGGCGGATCACCACCTTGCTGGCGCCGCAGGCGGCCACTATCCTGCGAGATCTGCATGCCCGTGCGCACGCCTCGGCGATTCCCGAGCGTCGCCGTTGGCTCGCCAGCATCATGCATCTGACCGCCACTCCGTTCGACGCCGCGCGCTATACCGCCGCAATGAACGCGGCGCCCACTGAACCCGGCGGCGAGCCGGGCGCCGAAGCGGCACGGCGCATCCTGGCGGCGCTACTTTCCGCCGATGCGGCAGCCCTGCTGCCCGATGTCCTTGTCGTGCACGCCGACGCTGCGCGCCAGGCGATCGCCCGCATCGGCGCCCGTGCCGACGTATGGCAGCCGGTCGCGCGGCGCTTCCCGCTTGCGCTGCTCGATGACATGACGGCCTTGATGGCCCCGGCCGCGGCCGCGGCAGCCATCCTGCGGCAGCCGCAAACCTTCACTGGCGCCGCGATACTGCCTGCGCGCGAGCGCTGGCTGGCCAGCATGATGCACCTGGCGGCCATGCCGTTCGACCCGGTACGCTATGCGGCGGCGGTCGGCGCGCCTGTCCCGTCGAATACACCGCCCGACGACACCGTGCAACCGGTCCAACGCATCCTGGCGGCGCTCGACGATGCCGATGCGACGGCGCTTACGGCCGATCTGCTCTCGGCACACAGCGACGCGGCGCGCCAGGCGATCGCGCGGACCGGCGCCCGCTTCGACGTGTGGGAGCGCGTCGCCCGGCGTTTCCCCCCCGCGCTGCTGGACGAATTGACGACGCTAGTGGCACCGCAGGCGCCCGCGATCCTGCGCAACATCGCGGACGCGTCGGGGGCACCGGCGCGCGACCTCTGGCTCGCCAGCATCATGCACCTCGCGGTGACACCTTTCGACGTAAAGCGCTACAACGCCGCCCTGCGCGCCCCGAGTACTCCCGTGATCGACCTGTGGCGGCAAGTAGCCACCCGCATGGCCGCCGTGGAAAACCATTTGCAGCGCGACATGCAGATGCAGGCCATCGCCGTGCATGCCGCGCACAGCGCCAGTCCCCCGGATTTCCTGCGCGCCGCCCACGACGCGCTTGAACATTCGCAACGGATCGACCTGACCGCCGTCGATGCGCGCGCCCGCACCGCGTTCCTTCTGCGCGCGCTCGTCGACGGCGATGCGGCCGGCCTCGTACCGGCCGTCTTTGCAGGTCTCGGCGACGATTCCCGCATGGCGATCATGAACATCGGCGCGCGCGCCGCCTTGTGGGAGCGGGTCGCCCAGCATTTCCCGACGCCGGTGCTCGATGCGCTCAGCGCCCTGCTGCAGCCGCACGCCGCGCGCGCACCACAGCCCGACCGCGCGCGCTGGCTGGCCACCATCATGCACCTGACCGCAGCCCCGCCCTTCGCTGCGCAGCCGGCCACGCACACCCCCCACGGCGATACAGTTGGCCGGCTGTGGCAAGCCATCCAAACTCACATGGCAAGCCCGGACAGCGTGCTACGGCACGCCATCAGCGCGTATGCGGAACGCAGCGCGGATACCGCCGGCTTCCTGCGCGCCGTCAACATCGCCCTGGAGCGCGGTGAGGTAATCGACCTGGAAGCCATCGCCGAACACGTCGACAGCCAGCCTGCCGCAGCGGGACCGCCACCCGCAACCACCGTGCCATCCACCCCGGAGGACCCCATGCCTGCCGCACCGACCACCCACGCGCAATCCGATCCCGATGTGCTGCGGCGGATCGCCGCCCACCTCGATAACGTCGGCGAGCACGGAAAAACCCTGCTTGGCGCCGCCCAAGCGCATGCCAGCCGCAGCGCCGCGCCGCAGGCCTACCTGCGCCAGGTGCTCGACGACCTGACCAACGAGCGTGCGGTCGATCTCGACGATCTCGACACGCGTTTCGCCACACCACCGCCGCCCGCACCGAAGCGGGCCGCCGTCAGCTGCGCGCGTGCCCTCGCCGCCCATGCGCCGGCGCAACGCGCGGCGCTGGCCCCCCTGCTCCAAGCCGCCGGTGACGACAGCGCCCAATTTTCGGCGAGCCTGCTCGACAGCGTGGTCACGCTGCTGGCCGGGGCCGACCTGGAGGCAGTGCAGCGCTGTGCGCGTGAGGTTGGTGGCCCGCTGGCACGGGATCTGCCGGCGCCGGCTGCGGCCCGCATCGGGCTGCGCACCAGGCAATTTGCCTTTGGCTGGTTCTTCGAGCAGCGCCTGCGCTTCGAACCGGCCGCGTATGCGCGGGGGCTGGCGGCCCATCTGACCGAAGCAGCCGACGTCGCCGCGCCAGCGCAGCGCCATGCGCCGGCCCTGGCGCCGGGCGCCGCCAGCGCGCTCGATGACGAGTGCGACGCCCTGTACCTGTCGAACGCCGGCCAGGTATTGGCCGGCCCCTACCTTCCGCGCCTGTTTGCGATGGTGGGCCTGACCGAGGGTGCCCGCTTCAAGAGCACCGAGGCGGCCGAGCGCGCGGTGCACCTGGTGCAGTTCATCGTCAGCGGCCAGACCGATTGCCCGGAATACCAGCTTGGCCTGAACAAGGTCTTGTGCGGCCTGAAGCTGAGCGCCCCGATCGTACGCGAGATCGTGCCGACCGACGAGGAGCGCGAGGCCGTCGACACCATGCTGCGGGCGATGATCGCGCACTGGAAAACCATCGGCAACACCTCGCCCGACGGCTTGCGGCAATCGTTCCTACAGCGGCCCGGCAGCATGCATCTGAAAGACGACGCCTGGCGCCTCAAAGTGGACGCCGGCTCGTTCGACATGCTGCTCGACGCGCTGCCGTGGTCATTCTCGGTGATCCGGCATCCATGGATGGAAAGGGCTGTGCATGTCGAATGGCGCTGAAAACGAGGCAATGACGGCCAATGCGCGCAGCCTGGCGCGCGAGATTGACTGGTTCGGGGCGGTGCTGACGGCGCGCTTCGAGACCTACTTCGTGGCGCAGGACGCCGATGCCGGGGTGGTGCCGGTCTTCCCGGCGCCGCCCGACCTGGCCGGCGATCCTTCGCTGTTCGCCGACACCGTGCGCAACGGCGCCGGGGTGGCGATGAGCGCCGACGAGCGCATCGTCCTGATTCTGGCGCTGCTGCCGCACATCCGCCCGCAGGCGCTGGATCTGCTGCTGACGCATAACAAGCTGATCGAACGCACCTTCACCGAGTTCGGCGGCGTGCGCGGCGCCGCGCACAGCGGCTTGCTGCCGACCGGCGAAACCGCCGTCTTCATCCTCGCCGGCGACGATTTGCGACGCCGCTTCGAGGTGGGACGCCTGTTCGAGCCATCGCATTTTTTTGCGAAGCTGGGTATCTTGCGCATGCAGCAGGCGGCCAGCGGCGAGCCGGCGCTGCGCGCGACGCTGGCGGTGGAGACCGATTATCTGCACCGGCTCACCGTCGGCCAGCAGCACAAGCCGGACTTCGGCGCCGGCTTCCCGGCCAAGCTGATTACCACTCCGCTAACCTGGTCCGACCTGGTGCTGGCGCCCGAGGTGATGGATGAAATCGAGCAGATCCGCGCCTGGATGCGCGGCGGTCCCGCCCTGCTGCGCCGCTGGGGCCTGGAGACGAAGGTCAAGGCCGGCTTTCGCGCCCTGTTCTACGGACCTCCCGGCACCGGGAAAACGCTCACGGCGACCCTGCTCGGGCAATCGGTCGGCGTGGACGTGTACCGCATCGACCTGTCGATGATCGTCTCCAAATATATCGGCGAGACCGAAAAGAACCTGGCCAATGTGTTCGACCAGGCGCAGAACAAGAACTGGATCCTGTTTTTCGACGAGGCCGACGCGCTGTTCGGCAAGCGCACCGAAGGCAGCAGCTCGAACGACCGTCACGCGAACCAGGAAATCTCGTACCTGCTGCAACGGGTGGAGGACTTCCCCGGCGTCGTCATCCTGGCGACCAACCTGCGCTCCAATCTTGACGAGGCGTTTGCGCGCCGCTTCCAGTCGGCGATCTATTTTCCGCTGCCGGACGCGCTGCAACGCGAACAATTGTGGGACAAGCTGTTTCAGGACCGCGATTTGCTGGCAGCCGACGTCGATTTGCACCGCCTGGCCGACAAGCACGTGCTCTCGGGCGGCGCCCTGACCAACGTGGCGCGCTACGCCGCCATTCGCGCGGCGCGGCGCCAGGAAAAACAGGCCACGGACAGCGTACGTATCGAACTGGACGACCTGGAACGCGCGATCAAGAAGGAATTCATCAAAGAAGGACGCACCCTTTAGGGATCTATGAACCTACATTCACGCTGGTCTTTCCTGCCTTGTGCGGCGCTGGGCTTCCTGTTGGCGCTGTCCGAAACGGCTGTGGCTGCGGCCACGCCGGCACCGCCCAAGCCTGTTTCAGTGTCCAGGCCGGCGCCGCCGGAATCGGCTACCGTGCCCGTACCAAGTCCAGAAACAGTCGTCGTGGCCGAGCCGGCGGCGGTTGCAGCGATCACGCCAGCGCCACCCAAAGCGGTTGCGACGATCACGCCAGCGACACCCAAGTCAGTTGTGGCGCCCACGCCGGCGCCGTCCAAGGCGGGTGCGGCGCCGCGCCTGCTGTCGGTCGAGGTGCTGCAGCGTTACGATGCCAAAAAGCGCAAGCGCATCCAGGACGCGCTCAAGCAGATCTTCCAGGGCGACGCATCCTACGTGAAGGCCCATGCCGCAGCCGGCCAGCCCCTGTCGGACAACGTGGTGGGGCCGATCACGCTGTCCTTCATCACGCGCTTCTGGCTCTATTACAACATGGAGCCGGCGCCGAACGTGTCGGAAGCATCGGTCGACGCCCTGCTGCATTTTGCCGACCGCCTGGCGGCGCACAAGGAATGGCGCCCCGATGTGCTGAGCGTCGAATTCGGGCGCTGGATCGACGGGCAACCCGACCGCGCCATGCTGTATCCGATCCGCCTGCGGCTCGACGAGGTCAAGCTGCCACCGGTGCTGGTGCGCTACCACGCGAAGGTCAGTGCGCAACTTGCCAACGTGGGCGACAAGGTCGGCCAGACTTACTGGTACGGACTGACAGCGGAGGACCTCAAGACCATTACCAGCAAGCGTCAATTCTCAGCCGCCACGGTCAAGGCGCTCAAGGCGCTGGTCGAACCGGACACCGTCATCGCGCACACCGACTTCGAGGAGGAAGTGAAGGCGGTGCTGGCGGACACCACCCAGAAGCCGGGGCCCCTGCTGCCGCTGCTGAAAGAGCATGCGCTCAAAACCGATCACGGCATCGGCGTGACCGACGAGACCCTGGCCGCCATCGCCGCACGGCCGGTACTGCCCGCGCCACTGGCCGCCCTGCTGCAACCGATGGTCGGCATGCAATACCCGCACCAGCAACTGTTCGCACGGGCGCTGCAAGACCGGCTAACGGTGGGTATCGGCAGTTGCCAGCCGGCGGTGTCGCCCGCGCGCCGGGCGCCGCCGCCATCCGGGCGCATGAGCGACGAGGACATGGCGGCGCTGATCGAGGCTGTCAGTTACGGCCAGGATGCCGATCCCGATCTTGGCAAACGCCTTCGAAACCTGCGCGACGCCAATTACTGCGGGCCGGCCGATCCCGAGTTCGCCCTCGACGGGGCGACTGCCAGTGCGAGCCCCGGATACAAGGAACGCAGAACGCTGGGCGACCTGTACACGCGCTACGGCGACCTATTCGACCAGGTGAGCCGCAAGACGCCAGCGTACGACAAATCCGCACCGATCACACTGGCAGCGGACCTGTGCGGTTGCAGCGACGACCAGAGAACCCAGGTGTTTCGCTTCCTGCCGTTCTGGCAGGGCGGGGCCGCCCAGCGGATCGATTTCAGCCTGGTGTCGCGCGTTAACTATTACGGGGTCACCTTCGACGATAGCGGCACGCTGATCATGGCCAACGGCGGCGGCAGGGTCAGCGAATTGTTCAGTGGCCAGGACGACCGGCAGCTCGACTTCGTCACCGCCGCGCGACGGCACCGGGTCAAAGTCGACTGGGTGATTCAGCGCAGCGCCTGGGGGCCGTGGTCGGCGCTCGGCGTCGAGGAGCGCGCACACGGGTTTGCCCTGCTGTCGAAAAATATCGAGAGCCTGCTCAACGCGTCCATGACCGACCTTGCGTCCAGGGCACGGCCATGGCTCTCGTTCGGCACGACGCCGGTGCCGGTCCGCGGCGATGGCGTGACCCTGTATTTCGATGGCTATCCGCGCGACGCCGCTTCGGTGGGACAGTTCGAGACCTTTCTTGGCGATCTGCGCAAGCGCCTCGACCAGAGACATTTTCGCTTGAACATCATGATGCGCCGCGCCGAACTGAACAAGGGGATCTTCCAATACAGCAAGCTGGCCGGCATGGTGCGTGGCGACGAGACGCTGGCGCCATGGTGGATGACCGAACGGCGCCATCAGATGTCGCAGCGCGAACAGATGCGCAAACTACCCAATCTCCTGGTCTTGTTCGATGAGCCGAGCGGGTACAACAAGCGGCTGCTGCGGCGCGAGATCGAGAGCGCTGGAACGAGCATGGATCAGCTACGCCTCTTGAACCGGATCGTGCCAGTCATCAATTTCGATGGCAGCGGCTGGCAACAGCTGCAGGAAGACCTGGTCTACTTTAACCAGAATTTCGGCGGGGTCGGTTTCTGGCCGGGCAGGACACCAGCCAATGCGGCGCCAGCCAGGCGCGCCGTCGCCGGCGTCAAGGACTGCGGCGAATCGCAATCGGTGGACGATTGCATTCAGGACTTTTTCCGCGATCCGCCGGGCCAGGCCAGCAGCACCGACAGCACGGTCAGCAAGCTCGTTTGCGAGTACCGCTGGCCGCTGCGCTTCGCATTCGATCTGCTGCTTATCATCCTGGTGGTACTGGCGATCGCGTATTGGCGCTCGTGCCAGGCGCGCACGCTGCTGCGCAAACACTACGTGGCGCCGCTGGCCGTCGCGCTGCTGGCCGTACTGGTGCTGGTGGCCTTGCTGCTGTTCGATCCCTACCTGGCGCCAGCGTCGGACGGCTACCTGATCCCCGCCGTGCTGGTGCTGTGCCTGATCGGAATGTACTGTTATTTCCGCGCAAAATTCAAGGAACGCAACGAGCGGCCGTGAGCGCGGCATGGCGCTTTACGCCGGTTCACGGGAGAAGCCGATGAAAACCAATGCGCCCAATGTTGCGGACACGGCAGCCGGCAGCGGCCAGGCGATCCGCCAGTTGACGCCCGCCGCCGCGTCCATACACAACAGTGCGCGTGCAGTGCGCATGACCGACTGGGCGCAGCGCATCGACGGCAGCGCCCGGATGGTCTCGCAGCGCAAGCAGGCACAGGCACTGGTGCCCCCGCCCCTGCGGCCGGCTGGCGTGGCGGCCGCTCCGCTCGTCGTGCAACGCGAGCTCGACAGCGACGCCCTGGAGAACCTGATGCAGTTTCTCAGCGACAGGTATGAAGACCCCGACGACCCGCCGACATGGTTTCAAAACGCCGTTTTCGCCTATCTTGGCAGCCAGTACGACACCTACCAGGAAGCCATCGATGCCATCAAGGAGGCGGAGCTCGCCGTGACTATGCAGGCGCAGCAGGAACAAGGGCAGGCGACGCACGCTTCCGCTTCTTCCAGCTCGGCGCTCGGACCGGACGCGACCGGCGTGCCATCGTCGAGCTCGATGATGGACGATGACGACGACGCGGCGTTCGCCGCGATACTCGATACGTACGAACAGAACACTGCAAATGCGGCGGCGTCGCCGTCCAGCCACGTACTCCGCCCCGGCGAGGAACAAAAGAGCGCCAGCGACGACACGGACAATGCGGCGGCCGATGACGCCGCGCTGGCACCGGTTTACCCGAACTTTGGCCAGATGGCGGCGGCGCTCCAGAAAGACACACGAAAAAAATACGCTGAGCCGAAAAAGGCGGCTATCGGGGCGCTCATCGAGCTGGCGACAACATACCCGCATACCCCCTCCCCGCAACTCGTCGCTGAAGCGTCGGAGTACGTCGTGCGGTTCCAGGCCGCCTACAAGAAAGGGATCGAGATTGCGGAAACACCCAGTCTGAGCAACAAGAAAAAACTCGAGGCGGATCAAGTCACTATTCTGAACGACATCGCGCAAGGCTTGAAACGCCTGGCCGGCATGAACTGGGCACGCCCGGCCGGCATCATCGCAACGTTCTACGGGACGAGCAGCGCCGCCGACTCGACAGGGACAACGCACACGCTCGGCCAGGGCGGGAAAACCGTTACCGGCCGCACAGGCAGCCGGACCGGTGAGGCGGCCTTCACGATGGACGCTTCGATCGCTCTCAACACTATCTACGGGCTGGGGTTCAAGAATGCGTTTATCGCCGGGCACCTGGTCACCCGCCTGGCCGGCGGCAAGGCGATCGACAGCAATCTGACGCCGTTCACCGGCTTTTTCAACCAGGGGCGCATCCGCACGCCCGAGTCGACCGCGGAAGGGCTGATGAGGAGCGACGAGGTCATGTCGTACAGCGCCCGCGCCACCTACGGCAGGACCTCGGCCGATGGCAGTTCGGTCAAGTTCGCGCAAGAAGACCTGAACCTGATTCCGACTTCGGTACGTGTGGTCGTCACGCGGATGGGGTTAGCGCCGGGTGGCAACGCCGAGAATATTGTGGATTGGAGCGTCGAAACAGAGACCCGTTTCAACGAGGACGTTCACCTCAGCCTGGCCAACGTCAGGGCACCTGCGAAAGATGATTCCGCCTCGTCCTCGAGCGCCGCGATGCACTATTAGCCAATTCAGGCGGCACAATCTGGTATTCGTTTTACACAATTTGGTATGCATATATCGCCTTATTGGTGTTATATTGGTATATCGATCTTGCACATAAGGCATCGGAATCCCGTCGCGGATCGAATCGGCCATCGTCGCGCGCGCATCTGTACGTCATGCGGCGCATGGGTCGTCCTGGTATCCCTTCGGCACGCACGTGTCCCGACAATGTGAAATGGAGCTCCAATTGAACAGAACAATCATCAACAGCCTGATCGTCAGCGTACTGGGCGGAGCGCTGGCCGCGTGCGGCGGCGGCAGCGAAAACACCTCCACCGGCACCCAGTCATCCCAAAGCAGGATGATGGCGGCAACGAGCGTGTGTTACGCGGCGTGGAACAGCGCCACCGCCTACGAGGGTGGCAAATCGGCCAGCTACGGCGGAATCAACTACACGGCCGCCTACTGGACGCAGGGAGACAACCCATCGACCAACAACGGGGCCGGTGGAAGCGGCAAGCCATGGACGGTGAGTGGCACGTGCGGCACCACGCCGACGCCGACGCCGACGCCTACTCCGACGCCGACACCAACTCCGACGCCGACACCAACGCCCACCCCGCCACCCGGGCCGACTCCAACCCCAACGCCGGCCGGCTGCGCGCTGTGGGCGGAAGGAAGCACCTATACCGCAGGCCAGGTTGTCAGCTACCTAGGCGTGTCGTACAAGGCGCTCGTTGCTCATACGGCGTACGTTGGCACCAACTGGAATCCGAAAGATTCACCGACGCTGTGGACTACCGGCGGCACCTGCGCGACCCCGACGCCTACTCCGACGCCGACTCCGACTCCGACGCCAACACCAACGCCGACACCTACCCCGACACCTACCCCGACGCCAACTCCTACTCCAACGGGCCTGGCCAAACACGCGCTGATCGGCTACTGGCACAACTTCACCAACCCGAGCAGCAACACCTATCCTATCAGCCAGGTCAGCAACGACTGGGACGTGATCGTGGTCTCGTTCGCCGATAATGCCGGCGGCGGCAACGTCAGCTTCACGGTCGACCCGAGCGCCGGCAGCGAAGCGCAGTTCATCGCCGACATCAAGGCCAAAAAGGCGCAGGGCAAGAAGGTCATCCTCTCGCTGGGCGGACAGAACGGTTCGGTATCGGTCGGCTCGACCGCCGAAGCGACCAACTTCACTAATTCCCTGCACGCGATCATCGTCAAATACGGCTTCGACGGCATCGACATCGACCTGGAAAACGGCGTCTCGCAAGGCGCGGCGATCCAGACTTACCTGCCGATCGCGGTCAAGAACCTCAAGGCCAAGGTGGGCGCAGGCTTCTATCTTTCGATGGCGCCGGAATGGGTGTATGTGGAAGGCGGCTATACCAGCTACGGTTCGATCTGGGGCGCGTACATCCCGATCATCAACGCGCTGCGCAATGAACTGACCGTGCTGCATCCGCAGTATTACAACAACGGCGACATCTACACGCCGTATGCAACCGGCCCGATCAAGGCCGGGTCCACCGACCAGCTGGTCGCCACGGCACGCATGCTGATCGAAGGCTTTACGTATGGCGGCAATACCTTTGCCGGCTTGCGGCCGGACCAGGTTGGCTTTGGCGTGCCGTCGGGCAGAAGTTCGGCCGGGTCAGGCTTTACCACCACGACCGACGTCAACAACGCGCTCAACTGCCTGACCCGGCTGCTCAACTGCGGCACCATCAAGCCGGTCAAGGCCTATCCCGAGTTCCGGGGCGTGATGACGTGGTCGATCAACTGGGACCGGTACGATGGCTATAACTTCTCGGTGCCCGTCAAGGCGACCCTGAAAACACTGCCGTAAGCAAAAAAAAGGGCCGCACATGCGGCCCCTTTCATTTACATCAGTTCACGGCAGGCGGCTGCTGCACCACGATGTCGCGTTCCTCGATCAGCTTGCGCTTGAGCTCGGTCTTGATCTGGTCGTAGCCTGCCGACTCGGCCGGGCGCGTCTGCTGGATTTCGATCACATGCCAACCGCCGCTATGGCCGCGCAATGGCTTCGGCAACAAACCGGGCACGCCGTGCGCGTCGATGCTTTCCGCAACCGACTTGTCCATCTGCGCCAGGCGCATCCAGCCGAGCTTGCCTTCGAGCTTGGCCTCGTTCGGCGTTTTTGCACGGGTGCGGGCGATTTCGGCAAAGCTGGCCCCGCCGTTGATTTCCCCGATCACCCGTGTCGCTTCGGTTTCGGATGCGTACCGGATCTGCGCCAGCTTGTAATCCTTCTTGCCGACCAGCGGATCGGTCATGCGCTTGTACGCCGCGCGCATCTTCTCGTCGGACACGCCGGCGGTGTCGAAGGCGAGCGGCACCAGCACGGCACCCTCCACCGCCGCGCCAGCCAGGGTGGCGGGATCGAACCGGCAGTTCTCGACGATGTCGATGGCCTGCTTGTCGACCAGCGGCTCGCCGCTCGACAGTTCAATCTTCGGCGTGTACGGCGCGCCATCGGTCCATACCAGTACGCGCACGGTCACGTTGGGCGGCGGGCCATCGAGCTCGGGGAAACGGATCAGTTTATTCCTGCGCGTACAGCGCTCGGCAGCCAGCCGCGCGGCGGTGTAGCCCGCCTGGACCGGCAGCTTCCACGGCACCGTGATCACCCACGGCGAGCCATCTTCGCTGGCGCGCGCCGGTTTGCAGGTAGCCGCCAGGGCCAGCGAGGCGCGGTCGAGCACGGCGTAGCCGCTTTCGCCGATCACGCGCGCGGCCTTGTCGGCGCCAAGCTGGACGCGGGTCGCGCCTTCCATCCGATAGCGCAAGGCTTCGGCCGGATAAGTCTGGGCTGCACAGGCGGACAAGGGCAGATCGGCGCCAGAGGCAGCCGACGCCATGACGCTCAACGCCAGCAGCGCGCCGAGCCTCAGCATTGCGGCGCTCCCAGCGACGGTTCGAGCGCCACGCCGGTATCCTTGCTGTTGTCCTCGCGCACCGCTTCGATGAAGCACGTGCCGGCCCTGAGGCCGCTATTGATGATCAGGGTCTGGCCTTCCTTCGGGATCACGCTGAACGCGGGCCTGCACGTACTGGTGACGTTATGGCCCTGATAGGTCATGACGTTGCGCATGGTCAGGCGCGTGCCGACCGGGACCTGCACGGTGGACGTGCCATCGGCGCCGGCCTGCACGTCGAACCGGTAGAACTGGCCTGCGAGGCACATATACGGTGTGCCGCCGCCCATCAGGCTCACTTTGGTGCTTGCCGCGCCCGCCTCGGGGACATACACCGGTATCGGCGTACCGCAGGCGGTCAGGAGAAGAATGCCGCATGCGATTGCCGCGCGCATGCCGTTCGATGGAAAGTTCATTGCGTTCCGCCTTGTGTACTTGATGCGACCGGCCCGCCATTGACGATGGGTCCCAGTTCCTGGAGGACAACCGCGGTTTCCAGCACGCCAGGACGCGGGGCATCCAGCATCAGCATGAAGACCGTGGAAATCGGCTTGTTATGCACCAGTCCGACGCGCGGCGTGGTCGACGGCCGCTCGGCGGCAGCCGCAAACAGCGACTCGTACATGATGAAGAAAGGCTTTTTGTTGGCCTGGGCCATTTCGGCGCAGCGGTATTTGGCGTACGCCTGCGTCAGATCGGCCTTGGTATAGCCATTGCCGGCGAAGACCACCCGCTTGAGCTTGCCGGGACCTTGCCCGCTGGCGTGGCCGCCGGTCATTCCCATGCTCTGGTATTGGGTGGCGCAGCCGCTTAAAAGCAGACCGAGCGCAAGAGCGCCTAGCATTCGATACATATCAAACCTGTCAGTTAAAATAAAGGCGGAAATTTCCGGACTGCAACCTTATCTGAAACTGTTCCCAGGCTCAAGGTATATTTATGGGAATGACACTGCTTGTGTGCGAAACAACCACACTGCACATGCTTAGCCTACAGCGCGGACCAGCAGCGCCAGGGCCACCAGCGCCGACACCAGCGCAAAGCCTTGCTGCAGGCGTGCCCCGGACAAGCGCGCCGCGACCAGCCGGCCGCCGCCCATGCCGGCCAGCGCGCCCAGTGCGAAGGGCAAGGCGATGGCCCATTGCAGGTGCCCGCTGGCGGCGCTGGCGGCCACGCCCGACATCGACACCAGCGCAATGACCGCCAGCGAGGTTGCCATCACCGATTGCGTGCCCAGGTCGGTGAAGCGCTGCAGCGCCGGCACCATGACGAAACCGCCGCCCACGCCCAGCAGGCCGGATAGTCCGCCCGCCGCCAGCCCGGACCAGCACAGCGCCCGCGCGCAGGGCGCAGTCCAGTTCAGTTTGCCGCGCGCGAGGTCGAGCCGGCATGGCGGCGGCGCGCTGCGTGGCGGCGGCGTGCCGTCCGCGCAGCGCGAGCGCTGCCAGGCGCGCGCGGCGACGTACATCAGCACCACGGCAAACACGGCCGTCAGCGGCCGGTTCGGCATGCGCTGCGCCAGCCACAGTCCCAGCGGCGAACACACCACCCCGGCCGCCGCCACCAGCAGCGCGGCCTTGTAGCGCACCGTCCCGCTGCGCAGGCCCATGACGGCGCCCAGGCTGGCCGCCAGCGCCACCGCCAGCAAACCGATCGGCCCGGCTTCGGCCATGGAGAGGCCCGCCCCGAACACCAGCAGCGGCACGGCCAGGATGCCGCCGCCGGCCCCGGTCAGCGCCAGCACGATGCCAACCGCAAAGCCCAGCAGTACGACCATCGTCATCGGGCCATGCTCACGCGTCGGCCAGGGTGGGTTTGGCCAGCCACTCGCGCCCCTTGAGCATGCCGCGCCAGTACAGCGGCGGCAGGATGCGTTCCTTGAGCAGCCACGCCAGCCGCGACGGACGGGTGCCGTCGATCAGCCAGGAAGGAAAACTGGGGGCGAGCTTGCCGCCGTAATTGAACTCGGCCAGCACGATCTTGCCCCGCTCCACCGTCAGCGGACAGGCGCCGTAGCCGTCGTAGCGGGCCACGCCGGCGCGCTTGCCCAGCGCCGCCAGCACGTTGTGCGCCACCACCGGCGCCTGCTTGCGCGCCGCCGCCGCGGTCTTGGCGTTGGTGGTGTTGATGGCGTCGCCCAGCGCGTGGATATTGGCCCACTGCCTGTGGCGCAAGGTGGCCGGGTCGACGTCGATCCAGCCGGCCGCGTCGGCCAGGGGACTGACGCGCACGAAGTCCGGCGCCACCTGGGGCGGCACCACGTGCAGCAGGTCGAACGCGCGCGTGACCGTTTCCTTGCCGCCGTCGGCATTCAGCCGCGTGAAGGTGGCGCGCCGCGCCGGTCCGTCGACAGCGGTCAAGGTGTGGCCCAGATGCAGGCCGATGCCGTAGGCGTTCACGTATTCCATCAGCGCCGGCACGTAGTCGGGCACGCCGAACAGGGCCGGCGCGGCGCTGCAGAAATCGACCCGTACCTTCTCCAGCAGGCCGCCGCGCTTCCAGTGGTCGGCCGACAGGTACATGGCCTTTTGCGGCGCACCGGCGCACTTGATCGGCGCCGGCGGCTGGGTAAAGATGGCCTGGCCGGCGCGCAGGGTGCGTACCAGCTGCCAGGTGTACGGCGCCAGGTGGTACAGATAGTTGGAGGTCACCCCATTGCTGCCGAGCGTGTCGGACAGGCCCTCGATGGCGTGCCAGTCGAGTTTCAGGCCCGGGCATACGACCAGGTGGCCGTAGCGCACCACGCGGCAGCCATCCAGGATGACCGCGTTGCGCTCCGGCTCGAAGGCCGCCACCGCCGCCTTGATCCACTTCACGCCGCGCGGGATGACCGAGGCCATGGTGTGGGCCGTGCGCGCGGCATCGAAGACGCCGCCGCCCACCAGGGTCCAGCCGGGCTGGTAGTAATGCACATCGGCCGGGTCGACGATGGCGATGTCGAGCTCCGGCGCCCGCGCCAGCAGGCTGGCGGCGGTTGCAATGCCGGCCGCGCCGCCGCCGATGATGAGCACCGCATGCTCGGCCTCGGCCACGTCGAGCGGGGTGCGGCCATGGTTGGCGATGCGCCGCACCACACCCTGCATGTTGAAGCCGGCCTTGCGCGCGGTGTCGACGATCTGCGGCAGCGGCAGCCGGTCGGCCTGCGACAGCGCCCACATCGTGGTCGAGCGCATGCCGCTGCGGCAGTACGCCAGCACCGGCTTGGGCAGCCTGTCGAGCAAGGCACCGAAGGCGGCGCCCTGCTCGTCCGTCACCTTGCCCGACTCGGCCGGCAGGTAGTGGGCGGACATCCCCAACGCCCGCGCGGTGCGCTCGATGTCGGCAAACAAGGGCTGGTCGCCGGCTTCGCCATCGGGACGGTTGCAAATGATGCTGCAAAAGCCGGCTTGCCGCAGCGTTTCCACCTGCTCCGGCAGGATTTGGGCCGACACCGCCAGTGCGGGCGTGAGCGCGTGAATGTCCATGGCGCCTGCTGCGCTCAGAGCGCGTTGAGAGGAATCTTGAGGTAGCGCTGGCCGTTCGCCTCGGGTTCGGGAAAGTGCCCGGCGCGCATATTGATCTGGACCGACGGCAGGATCAGGGCCGGCATGGCCAGAGTGGCGTCGCGCCGGGTGCGCATGGCCACGAAGGCGTCTTCGCTGATGCCGCTGCCGACATGGACGTTGTGGGCGCGCTCCTCGGCCACCGTGCTCACGAAGCGCACCTCGCGCCCGCCGGGCTGGTAGTCGTGGCACATATAGAGCAAGGTATCGTCCGGCAAAGCGAGCACCTTGCTGATCGAACGGAACAGCGTGGCCGCGTCGCCGCCGGGGAAATCGCAGCGCGCGGTGCCGTAGTCGGGCATGAACAGGGTATCGCCCACGAATGCGGCGAGCTGCCCGCCGCTGCCTACCACGTAGCTCAGGCAGGCCGGCGTGTGGCCGGGCGTATGCAGCGCGCGGCATTCAATGCGGCCGATGCGGAAGGTGTCGCCGTCGGCGAACAGGTGGTCGAACTGGCTGCCGTCGCGCGCCATGCCGGCGCCGGTGTTGAGCAAGGTGCCGAACACTTCCTGCACGGCGGCGATGTGGCGGCCGATGCCGGTTTTGCCGCCAAGGCGCTCCTGCAGGTAGGGCGCGGCGGTCAGGTGGTCGGCGTGGACGTGCGTTTCGAGGATCCACTCCACCGTGGCGCCCAGTTCGGCCACGCGGGCGATCAGCTTGTCGGCCGAGGTGGTGGCCGTGCGGCCCGATTTCTGGTCGAAGTCGAGTACGCTGTCGATCAGGGCGCAGCAGCGCGTGGCGCGGTCGAGTACAAGGTAGCTGACAGTGCTGGTGGCGGTGTCGAAGAAACCCTCGACCTGGAATGATGCTGTGCTCATGCTGTGGCAGTCTCCTGTGGTTCAGGGAGAGACAACGCAAAACGCGTGCCAGCGCGCTCACGCACGAAATGCATGATCCAGATCCTTGATTTTTTAAGGAATTTATATTTTTGCTGGCTTGGCGCGGACTGCCATGGGACTGCCATATGGCAGTGCCACTTGACAGTCATGGCAGTGCTGCGCCACCATGCGCGCCTGACCAGGAGCCACGACATGCCCATCAATCCCGCCGTTCCCGCCGTAAACGCCCCGTTCTCCGCGCAGGTGCAGTCGCTGGTGTCGTTTCTCGAGCACGAGGCGCAGCCGATGATCGTGCTCGATCCCGACTACAACATCCTGGCCGCCAACGACGCGTACCGGCGGCAGTTCGGCGGCACCGGCAAGCCATTCATCGGGCAGAAGTGCTACCGGGTCTCGCATCACTACGACCTGCCCTGCGACCAGGCGGGCGAGCATTGCCCGATGAAAAAGGCGCAGGAGCTGCGCGGCCCGGACCGCGTGCTGCACATTCACCACACCCCGCGCGGACCCGAACACGTGGATGTCGAGCTGCGCCCGATTTTCGATGAACACGGGGTCATTACCGCTTATGTCGAGCGCCTGTCGACGGTGCGCAGCGCGTCGGCGCGGCCCAGCGACGACGGGCTGGTCGGCCGCGCGCCCGCCTTCAACCAGGCGCTGGCGGCGCTGCAGCGGGTGGCGCCATCGATGCTGCCGGTGCTGCTGCTGGGCGAATCGGGAACCGGCAAGGAATTATTCGCGCGCGCCGTGCACGCCACCAGCGCACGCGCCGGCGGCCCGCTGGTCGTGGTCGACTGCTCGGGCCTGAGCGAAACCCTGTTCGAGAGCGAATTGTTCGGCCATGAAAAAGGGGCGTTCACCGGTGCCGCGGTGCGCAAACCGGGCCTGGTGGAGACGGCGCAGGGTGGCACCATCTTCCTCGATGAAATTGGCGACGTGCCGCTGGCGATGCAGGTCAAGCTGCTGCGCCTGATCGAAACGGGCACCTACCGGCGGGTGGGTGGTGTGGAAACGCTGCATGCCGACTTTCGCCTGATCGCGGCCACCCACAAGCCGCTCGACGCGATGGTGGCGCGCGGCGAGTTCCGGCAAGACCTGTATTACCGCATCAATGCCTTTCCGATCCGCCTGCCACCCCTGCGCGAGCGCGCCGAGGACATCGCCCTGCTGGCCGATTCCTTCCTGCGGCGCGCTGGCGGCGGCACGCGCGCGCTCAATATCGATCCGGAGGCGCTGGCCGTTCTGCAGCGGCTGGCGTGGCCTGGCAATATCCGCGAACTGCGCAATGTGCTGGACCGCGCCAGCCTGTTCGCCGACGATGGCGTGATCCGCGTCGCCCATCTGCCCGTGGCGCCGTCGGTGCCCGGGTTGGCACCGACGATCGCCGGCGGCGCGCAGGACGAGGCGCTAAGCCAGTTTGCCGGCACCCGCAGCGAGCTGGCGGCGGCGCTCGGCATCAGCGAACGCACGCTGTACCGGCGCCTCAAACAGCAGGGAAAGTCCTGATTCCTGGTGCGGCCTGGTCAGCCGCACCCTGGCCGGCCAGAATCATAGCGTTCGTGAATGCACGAGCGTGTACGACTTCACCCGGTCAAAGGATTTCTGGGCCGGATCGGCGGGCTTTACCAGCAGTGTTGCGGCAACGTAGACATGCACGGCGAGGTCATTGATCTCGACGATGAGGGTTGGCTCGCCGCCCTCGAAAGGGTTCTCGCGCCAGACTTGTTCCGGATGATCGTACGGAATGCGGGGATTCGGAATTTCCTTGTTGAGGTCGATGGAATGACTCAGCCCGGAGCCATCGCGCGAGCGCCACGTCATTTCTATCGGTCCGGCAAACGTTTTGTAAGAGCCGGATGTAAAGCCCGGAACCCGCTGTGCGTCGGCCGGGGTTTTCTCGCGGGCGACATCGCCTTGATCGTCGAACAGCTTGTGTCCGGCCCCGGCGTAGCTCACCCATACCTTACTGATTCCCCCGTAGCACAGTAAACCCAGCTCATGAGTTGAATATTTCAGCACATCGCCCCTGGGCATCGACGCGCACCCTTGCAACAGCAAAAGCCCGGCGAACAATGACTTCATGGCACTTTTTGTCAGCGAAACGGGGAGACGCATTTGCTTTCTTCTTGGGCTTTCGCTACGGGTGCGCGGGTCCATCACAAGGTCCTGGAATACACAAGCGTGCGGGACTGCACATGGTCGAGAGTTGGCTTGGCGGCGTCGAGAGGAGTCACCTGCAATGTGGCGACAAGGTAAACGTTCACGGTCCGATTGTCAAACTCGACAATGATCACCGGTTTTCCAACGAACGGCTTCACGGCGTAGACGCGCTCGGGATGGGCATACGGGATATGGCGGCCGATAATTTCCTTGTTGAGGTCGACGGTATGGCTCAGCTCGGAGCCGTCGCGCGAGCGCCACTGCATATCGATTGGCCCTACGAAGGTGTCATACGTACCGGATAGAAATCCGGGAATGCGCGTCGCATCAGCGGTTTTTTTCTCCGGTGCCGCATCACCTTTGCGATCCAATAATGTGTGTGGGGCACCGCCATAGGTCAGCCGTACGTTACTGACTCCGCCGAAGCACAGCAAACCGAAGTCATGGCTTGAATATGCCAGCACGTTGTTATTGACCGTGGAAGCACATCCTTGCAGCAGTAAAAATCCGGCAAGTAATCCTCCCAGTGCTTTTTTCAGCAGCAAAGCGGGAATGCTCATTTGTTTCTCCTCCGGCTCACGCCATCTAAGGTAATCCACACGCATCGAACAGCGCTAGACGAGCGCATGAGAGCGCGGCGACACTGGCCGACCTCAGTCCGCATTATGATCAGACATGATACATTGGCATGAAGCCGTTTGAGGGAAACTGGTCTTTACCGGCCCTACAACACAAACTGGAGTAACAGATGATTATTGCGATTACCGCGTTCGCATTGCCGAAACCAATCACTCACGGGGAGGCACGCAGGATCTTCCTGAGCACCGCGCCAACCTATCAGGACGTGCCCGGCTTGCTTCGCAAGCACTACATACTCTCGGAAGATGGCGGTACGGCCGGCGGCGTCTATCTCTGGAATTCCCGGGCGGAAGCGCAAGTGTTATACACGGACGCCTGGCGCGCATTCGTCCGTGAAAAATACGGCACCGATCCAACCGTCACCTATTTCGATAGCCCCGTGATGGTCGACAACGTGGCTCAGCAAGTCTTTACATACTAGAAAGCGTCGTCCCGCCGAACGGTGCCCATCATCGGAAGAGCGAGCGAGACCGTCAGTTTGCCGGATCGGGAAGGCCGTCGGATGCATGCGCATATCGACGCCGGCCATCACGGTGTCGTATCGTTCAACAATCCAAGCGAACGTCCCGCCAGCGCATCGCGCACATGCTGGGCCAACTGCGCGCGCCGGTACGGTTTACCGAGCAGCCGCACGCCCTCATCGAGCCGGCCTCCGGTCGTGAGCGCGTCGCGCGTGTAGCCCGACGTGTACAGCACCGCCACTCCCGGCAGCGCCTCCTGCACCAGCAACGCCAGTTCGATGCTCGACACCGGCCCCGGCATGACCACATCGGTAAATAACAGGTCGATCCAGGCGCCCCCGCGGATCATGGCCAGCGCGCTGGCGCCGTCGTGCGCTTCCAGCACGCAATAACCGAGTTCGTTCAAGGTCGCCACCGCGGTGGCGCGCACGTCCGCATCGTCCTCCACTACCAGGACCGTCTCGCCGCCGCCCACCACGTTCTGCTCGGCCGAGGCAACCTTGCCAGTCGCCCGCTCGGCCGAGCGCGGCAGGTAAATCACCACCGTGGTGCCCTTGCCCGCCTCGCTGTCGAGCACGATATGGCCCCCGCTCTGCTTGACGAAGCCGTACGCCATGCTCAGCCCCAGGCCGGTTCCCTGCCCTACCGGCTTGGTGGTGAAGAACGGTTCAAAGGCGTGCGCGATCACCTCGCCGTCCATGCCCTGCCCGGTATCGGCAAAGCTGAAGCGGATGTAGTCGCCCGGCGCCAGGTCGAGCAGCGTGCCGGCCTGACCGGCATCGATGCGCTGGTTCTGCAGGCCGATGTTCAGCACGCCGCCGCCGGGCATGGCGTCGCGCGCATTGATGGCGAGGTTGATGACCACGTTTTCCCATTGACCGGGATCGACCAGCGTGTTCCACAAACCGTCATCGGCTTCGATGCGGATCTGCACCGACTCGCCCAGCGCGCGCTGCAGCAGGTCGTCCATGGCTTGCAAGGTTTGCAGCGGATTGAGCACCACCGGCTGCAGCGGCTGGCGCCGCGCGAAGGCAAGCAGCTGCGAGGCCAGCTTGGCGCCGCGGTCGACCGCCGACTGTATGCTGTGCAGGCGCCTTTGCAGGCGCGCATCGTCGCGGTTGCTCAGCTGAAGCAGTTGCACGTTGCCACCGATGACGTGCAGCACGTTGTTGAAGTCGTGCGCCACGCCACCGGTCAGCTTGCCGACCGCTTCGAGTTTTTGCGAATGCTGCAGCGCATGGCGCGCGTCTTCCAGCGCCCGGCTGCGTTCGACTTCGAGCTGCTCGGCCTGTTTGCGCTCGGAGACATCGCGCATGAACGCGCTCACCACATAGCCGGATGCCTGCGGAAAGCCGGCGATGGCCAGTTCCACCGGCACGCGCCGTCCGTCGCGGTGCAGCGCGCTGACCTCGAACACATTGCGGATCACGGTGCCGGTACCGCTGGCGACCATGCGCGCGATGCCGGCGTTGTGGGCGGCGCGCAGCTCGGGTGGAATGATCAGCTCGGCCAGATCGTGCCCGATGGCCGCCGCCGCCGGCCAGCCGAACATGGCTTCGGCCTTGGCGTTCCAGTCGGTGATGCACCCATCCGCGCTGACCGCGACAAACGCATCGTGCGAATGGTCGAGGATGACGCTGACCCGGTGCTGCTCGGCCGCCAGGCGCGCATTCGCTTTGAGCAGGGTGCGCTCGTCGGCCTTGGCGCGGGTAATGTCGGTATGGGTGCCGATGGTGCGCAAGGGATGGCCGCTGGCGTCGCGCGTGACCGCCATGCCGCGCGAGCGGATCCAGCGCCAGGTGCCGTTCTTGCAGCGCAGCCGGAACTGGCACTCGTAGGATTGATCGGTGCTGTCGACGTAGGCATTGAGGGTGGCCAATACGCGCGCGCGGTCCTCGTCGTGGATCAGGGCCTCGAAGGAGGCGTTGCTTGGTGCGATGTCGTCGGCGCCATACCCCAGCATTTCCTTCCAGCGGCGCGAATGGACAATGTCGCCGGTGCCACGGTTCCAGTCCCAGACGCCGTCGCCGGCGCCTTCGAGCGCGTATTTCCAGCGAAATTCGCTTGCGCTGAGCTGCTGCGTCATGTCGGCCGCCAGCGCCATGGCGCGTCCGCGGCTCGATGCGAGGGTCCACACCAGCATTGCCAGCAAGGCCGCGGCGGCGACGCCGACGATGGCGATGAACTGCGGCCGGTCCGACTGCAGGCGCGCCTCGAACTGCGCGGCCGAGCGCATCTGCAGCGTCCAGGGACGCCCGGCGACGACCACGCGCAAGGTGGTCGAAAAGAGCGCCGTGCGCTGCATTTCGGCGGGTGTTTCGCGGGCCGAGCGGAATAGCCGGGCGCTGCCGTCGACCGTATTGCCGTCATAGATCGACAGCATGATGTCTTTCGAGCGCTCGCCGCCCAGGCCCGCCATCAGATCGTCCATGCGGAACGGTGCACCGACCCAGCCGATGATGTGCGCGCGCCGCTCGGCCACTGTGGCGGTCGGGGCATCGCGCCGGTACACGGGCAGGTACATGACCAGCCCGGCCTGCTCGTTGCGGCCGTTTTCCTGGATCAGGCGCACCTTGCCCGACGCCGCCGCGTGGCCGGTATCGCGCGCGCGTTCCATTGCCACGCGCCGGGTCGGGTCGCTCAGCATGTCGAAGCCGAGCGCGCGCAGATTCAGGCCGGTGAACGGCTCGATGTGGGTGATGGCCGAAAACACCGGCCGTGAGCCCGGGGGACGAATGGTGTAACCCGGGCTCTCGCGGCGCTGCTCCGCGATGTGGGCGTCGAGCTGTCCGGGCGCGACCAGTTCGACCAGGGCGATACCCTGGATGCCGGGATAGGTTTCTTCGAGCCTCAAGGAAGCGATATAGGCGCGAAAGTCCTTGCGTTCGACCTGCATCGAGCCGAGCAGGAAGGCCTGGGTGCCGCGCTGGACCTGCTCATAGGTGGCCATGCGCTGCTCGATGCGGCGCTCAATCTGGCGCGCCTCGAAGGCAAATTCGGCGTTCTGGCTATCGAGCACTTGCGTGCGCGCGAACTGCCAGGCAAAACCGGTTGCGATAATGGCAAGCAGGAAAATGGACAGGGCGAGAATCAACGGAGCGCATTTACCGCGCAGCCGGACGCTACCTGGTCCGTCACTGCGCTTTTCGTCGGACTGGTCAACGCTGGTCGGCATAGGCATCTTCGAAAAAGTCAGCCTCTATTATTAACCAAACGCTGCATTCTCCAAGGCAAAGTGTTGCAGTCCCCATACTTTGCATCTACCCGGTTCGCGCAGCTTGCAGTGGCGCGCCAGTTATGCTGGACGGGTACCCACCAGAATCGGCTGGTAGAAGGCGTCGTCGATCCGGCGCACTTGAGCGAATCCCGCTTCGCGCATCAGGGCGCACATCTTGTCGGTAGAGATGGCGTAATAGCGCGAGCGCAGCGCGTGGGTATGGACCGCCTGCGTGGCGAGATCTTCTTCGATGAAGTAGAAGGTCAGATCGTAGTGTTCGCCGCTGAAATCCCAGACCTGGAACAGCACGTAGCGCTTGCCGTTTTCGGTACGCGCGCCGTATGGCTTGACCAGGTTGACGCCGCGCTCTTCGCGCTCGTAGTCGCGCATCGACATCAGGAAGCCGCCGCCGGGCGACAGGCAGGCGAACATCTGGCGCAGCGCGGTGAGCAAGTCGTCGTCGCTGAGCAGGTGCGGCAGCGAATTGTCGCAGGATAGGACGATGTCGAAACCGGACCCGTGGTGCTCGTGCGCGCGGCGCATGTCGCAGACGGAGAAGTCGACGGCGGCGCCGGCCAGATCGGCCTCGCGCCGGGCGCGCTCGATTTCCTTTTCGGACAGGTCGGAAGCGGTGGTGGAGAACCCGCGCTGGGCCAGGCCGATGGCCTGGGTGCCGATGCCGCAGGAAACGTCCAGCAGTTTGCGCTTGCCTGGCCATTCGGCGTCGATCAGTTTGGTGAGCTGCTCGCCTTGCAGCGCGACGCTGGCGTGCCAGTCCTGGTGGATCAGGTGATAGAACGGGGTCAGGCGGTCGTAAAAATCGGACATGGGTTCCTCATGACTGGCGAAGTGCAGGATTGAAGGTTGATAGGAATAATATCATTCAAGCAATCTTGCGTGGTCCATATGTGCACTTCCGCTGTTGGAAGCCCCAATGGCCGGTCTCGCCGGAAGAACCGATCGAGTCTGCCGCACCATGCGAGTTGAGTAGCGGGTGGGATCGCTGGCCATTTCAATGCCGTATTAGCCCGCCGGGCGCTGCAAGGATGCATCCCCATTCAACGCAAACGGCACCGCCCTCGCCCACCTGTTGGCCGACAGCGAAAACGTCAGCGCGCGCACCTGGTGGTACCACCCGGCCGGCACATACAGCATGTCGCCCGGATTGACGATGCACTCGATCATGGTCGCCTGGCGTGCCAGCGGGAATTTCTCGAAATCCGGCGCTTCCGGATCGACCGGCGAACCGAAAAGGATGGCATTGGCCTCGCTTGGGTACAGGAATTCGTCATGGTGCGGCGGCACCAGGAAAATCCGCTTGGTGCCCCAGATTTGCGCGAAAATATTATCGTCATAATCGCAATGCAGCGGCGTCACCGTTCCCGCCGGGCCAAGCCAGAAGCGCGGCGGACCCATTTTGCTGAAATACGCGGGCCAGTAGCACATATTGTTCAATTCGCGCAGTTCCAGATTGCCCAGATACGGCGGCAAGCCCTCCGCAGCGGCATCAGCCAGGTCCAGATACGCCAGCATGGACATATCCTGCATGGCCCGGTCGGGCGCGAACGCGGTACTGATATAGTCGCCGACCCGCGCGCGCACCGGAACGTGGCTGAAGCGCTCGCGCAGCGTTTGCGGCGTGAGCTCGCACAGCGGCCAGCGCTTGACCACGCCCGTGATCAGGAATGGCAAGCCTTGTGCCGCACGCGCGCGAAAGGCCGCGGCATCGAGTCTGCCGACACGCGGCACTTCGGAGATCGAAGGCAGATCGCGTCCCGCGCGCCTGATCGCGTGACGCATGTCGTCAATCGATGTGACGCCCCGCACCAGCGCATCGCGCTCCTCGCGCGCCTGCTTTTTGGCGGCGGCGTCCCCGGACCACGCCGTTTCCGTCGCCAGCAGCGTAGGCGGCAACCGTGCCGCCAGGCGCGCCTGCGGTGGCTCCTGTTCAAGGACCACCGGCTTCTTCTCACTTGACATAAACCTTCACCATCTTCCCGTTACTCCGCTGGACCCGACGACGAACCACTACCCTCGTTCGCGCTTTGGGGCGACAGCATAACGTATGCGACGGCGCTCTTCCAGTTTTCGTCGCGCGGAAGACCCGCTTCAGGTCATGGCAGGCATTTTCGCAAGCAGCTTGTCGAGCGTGACCGGATACTCGCGCACGCGCACGCCGGTGGCGTTGTACACCGCGTTCGCAATCGCCGCCGCCACCCCGCAAATCCCCAGTTCACCCACGCCCTTCGCTTTCATCGGCGAGGACATCGGATCGGTCTCGTCGAGGAACACCACCTCCTGGTGCGGCACGTCGGCATGCACCGGCACTTCATATCCGCCCAGGTCGTGATTGACAAAAAACCCGGTGCGCGTGTCGACCACCAGTTCTTCCATCAGCGCCGCGCCCAGCCCCATCGTCATCGCGCCGATCACCTGGCTGCGCGCCGACTTGGGATTGAGGATGCGCCCCGCCGCGCACACGGCCAGCATGCGCCGCACGCGCGTTTCGCCGGTGGCGCTGTCGACCGCCACTTCCACAAAATGCGCGCCGAAGGTCGATTGCTGGAATTTCTTGTCCAGGTCACCATATTCCATGCTGTCTTCCGCCACCAGCTCACCACCCTGTGCGGCCTGCCCCAGCGGAACGCTCTTGCCGCCGGCACGCACGGCGCCGTCGGCAAAATCGGCCTCGGCCGGATTCATGCCGAGCTTCTGGGCCACCGCCTCGCGCATCTTCACGCACGCCGCGTACACGCCCGCGGTCGAACTGTTGGCGCCCCACTGCCCGCCCGACCCGGCCGACACCGGAAAGCTGGAGTCGCCCAGCTTCACCACCACCTTGTCGATCGCCACGCCCATCATCTCCGCCGCAGTTTGCGCGATGATGGTGTAGCTGCCGGTGCCGATGTCGGTCATGTCGGTTTCCACCGTGACGATGCCCTTGCCGTCGAGGCGGATGCGGGCGCCCGACTTCATCACCATATTGTTACGGAAGGCGGCGGCCACGCCCATGCCGATCAGCCAGCGCCCTTCGCGCGTCTTGCCCGGCTCGGCGCTGCGCGCCTTCCAGCCGAAGCGTTCGGCGCCGGTGCGCAGGCAGTCGATCAGGCGCCGCTGCGAAAACGGCCGGCTCGGCTTTTCCGGATCGACCTTGGTGTCGTTCAGGATGCGGAAAGTCACCGGGTCGATCTTGAGCTTTTCGGCCATCTCGTCCATGGCGATTTCCAGCGCCATCATGCCCGGCGCTTCGCCTGGCGCGCGCATCGCATTGCCCTCCGGCAGATCGAGCACGGCCAGCCGCGTCTTGGTCATGCGGTGCGCTCCGGCGTACAGCAGGCGGGTCTGCTGCACGGCTTCTTCCGGGTTACCGCCCGGCAGGTTGCCAGACCAGGTTTCGTGGCCGATGGCGCTGATCTTGCCGTCGCGCGTGGCGCCGATGCGGATGCGCTGGATCGTGGCCGGACGGTGCGTGGTGTTGTTGATCATTAGCGGACGGCTGAGCGCGACCTTGACCGGCCGCTTGGCCGCGCGCGCACCCAGGGCGGCGAGCAGCGCTTCCGAGCGCAGGAACAGCTTGCCCCCGAAGCCGCCGCCGATGTACGGCGAAATCAGGCGCACGTTGTCCTTCGGGATGCCGAGCGTCTTGGCCAGGTCGCCCTTGGTCCAGTCGATCATCTGGTTCGAGGTCCAGAGGGTCAGCTTGTCGCCTTCCCACGCGGCGATCGATGCGTGCGGCTCCATCATGGCGTGCGAATGGTCCGGCGTGTGGTAGGTGGCATCCAACTTCACCGGTGCGCCCGCAAAGGCGCCATCGAAGTCGCCGACCTTGGTGTCCGGCTTATCCGACTTGGGTACGGTGGCGGAACCTTTGGCCTTATCGAGGTCGTACGCGCCCTTCTCTTTTGCGTACTCCACCTTGACCAGGCTGGCGGCGGCGCGCGCCTGCTCGAACGTCTCCGCCACGACCACGGCGATGGCCTGGTGGTAGTGCTGGATTTCCGGTCCGCCGAGCAGCCTGGCGGTATTCATCTTGCCCTTGCCGAGCGTACCCGCGTTCTCGGCGCCGATCACGGCGATCACGCCGGGCGCGCGCCGCGCGTCGCCCAGGTCGATCGACGTGATGCGGCCCTTGGCGATGCCGGCGCCGACCACATAGCCGTAGGCGGCGTTGGGCGCGGCCTCGTGCTGTTCGTAGGCATACGGCGCGCTGCCGGTGGTCTTGGCCGGGCCGTCGATGCGGTCGAGCGGGCGGCCGACGACCTTGAGCCGGTCGATGGGATTGGTGGTGGCGGGTGTGGTGAACTTCATGGGTCAGCCTTTCTTCGCATCGGCCAGCACCGCATGCAGCGTGCGCTGGACCAGCGTGATCTTGAACGCATTGTCGTGCGTTGTCTTTGCGCCAGCCAGCAGCTGGTCGACCACGGCCTTGGCGCCGCCCGCCATCTTCTGCTCGGCCGCTTCGATGCGCCACGGCTTGTGCGCCACGCCGCCCAGCGCCACACGGCCGCCGCCGCCCGGCAGAATCACGGCCGCGACCGACACCAGCGCGAACGCGTACGAGGATCGGTCGCGCACCTTGCGGTACACATGCGTGCCGTCCAGCGGCTTGGGCAAGGTGACGCTGGTGATCAGTTCACCCGGTTCGAGCACCGTTTCAATGTGCGGCGTGCTGCCCGGCAGCCGGTGGAAGTCGGCAATCGGAATGGTGCGCGCGGCGCCGTTGGCACGCACCGTCTCGACCTGCGCATCGAGCAGGCGCATGGCCACGGCCATGTCGCTCGGGTGCGTGGCAATGCAGGCGTCGCTGGCGCCGACGATGGCGTGCTGGCGGCTGAAGCCGCCGATGGCCGAACAGCCGCTGCCCGGCTGGCGCTTGTTGCACGGCTGGTTGGTGTCGTAAAAATACGGGCAGCGGGTGCGTTGCAGCAGGTTGCCGGCGGTGGTTGCCTTGTTGCGCAACTGCATAGACGCGCCCGACAGCAAGGCGCGCGACAGCACGGCGTATTCGCGCCGCACCCGTTCATCGGACGCCAGGTCGGTATTGCGCACCAGGGCGCCGATGCGCAGGCCGCCGTCCGCCGTTGCTTCGATCTTGTCGAGGCCCAGGCCATTAACATCGATCAGGTGGCCCGGGGTTTCGATCTCCAGCTTCATCAGATCGAGCAGGTTGGTGCCGCCGGCGATGAATTTGGCGCCAGGCGCGCGCATGGCGGCGGCCGCGGCGTCGGCGGGGCTGGTGGCGCGCTGGTAGGTAAAGACCTTCATGCCTTGCTCCCCGCGACGTCGGTGATCGCATCGAGGATGTTCGAGTAGGCGCCGCAGCGACAGATATTGCCGCTCATGCGCTCGCGGATTTCGTCGGGCGTCGCTTGTGGGCGTGCCATCAGGTCGGCGCTGGCGTGGCTCGGGATGCCCTGCCTGATTTCATCGAGCACCGACACGGCCGAGCAGATCTGGCCCGGGGTACAGTAACCGCACTGGTAGCCGTCATGCTTGATGAAGGCCGCTTGCATCGGATGCAGCTTGCCCTTGTTGCCCAGGCCTTCGATGGTGGTGACCTTGGCGCCTTCGTGCATCACCGCCAGGGTCAGGCAGGAGTTGATGCGGCGGCCATCGACGATGACGGTACAGGCGCCGCACTGGCCATGGTCGCAGCCCTTCTTGGTGCCGGTCAGGTGCAGGTTCTCGCGCAGCACATCGAGCAAGGTGGTGCGGGTGTCGACGTCGAGCGTGTGGCTCTTGCCATTGACCTGAAAGGCGACCTTGCTGGTCACCGGCGGCGCACTGGGCGCGCCTGGGGCGGCGTCGGCCGCCCCGGCCGCGCCGGGCACGCTGGCCGCCGTGGCGGTGATCGCCCCTGCGATTAACAGTTCCCGCCTCGATAGTTTGATATCGCTGAACTCGTCCATGTGGTGGCATCCTCTTCGCTGATTGTGTGACTGCCCGGACGGGCACCCCCTGCCCGACGGGAGCGCCGCAAAGGCGATGAATGATCTGTGCAGCACATGCTGTCATCCTGGTTGAAACGCGTGGGCGTGGCGCATCCGGAAAAACGTGCAATTTATCAAGCGTGCCTGGGATTGAATGATCAGTCTGTTAGACCGCGAACACTCGGGCGATGGACGCCGGCGATCGTTCAGTGTGGAGCGGTCCCTGGTGGACCTCCACTATCCTGCGCTATGCTGATCGGCAGGCGGTTAAGGCATGTCGGTGTTGCCGTCTGGCCGCTCCCAGCGCGCCGGGCTACGGCAATGACGCCGACTTCGAGGGAACGGTTCAGCGATGAGCAGGACGGCAGTAGTGGCTACGCCGAATCGGGACCGTTTTTCCCGGTCGCGCAGTATTGTATGAAGTTCATCATGGCGATCGGGACGCGCCGTCTTACATGTAGCGGTCAAGCAAGGAAGGCATGGATAGGAAAAAAGCGATCCCGACGGCGCTATTAATTACGTTCCGTATCCCTGCCTGGACGCTTGGCTTCGACGGTCTTGACTGGCGCCGCTTCGGATTTCTGCGGCTGGCTGACTGTTTTGACTGGCGCCGCTTCCGATTTCTGCGGCTGGTCAGGTGCGGCGCCAAACCCACTTGTCTCGCCTTTATTCAACCGGTCAACAACCTGTTTTCGTACCTGCTGCAACGCCTCCTGTTGCCCCTTTGCATCACCGGAAATCTTCGCCTCGAAATAGTCCGCGGCGCTGCGCACGGTGCGGAACGCCTCTTTCAGTTCGGGATGTTTTTTCAATACCTCGGCCTCGTCGGCCTTGGTCGACCTGTCGAACTCCACGGCACGGGTCGGCCGCACGGCATCGCGCAAGAGCGTCGGCAGGTCGGGGTTGCCCTCGATCCGATCCAGGGTGCTGACGACCTTGCGCATCGTATCGTCGTCCTTGATGTGCGGCATCGCCAGTTCGTTGACACTGCGATCGCGCGCGATATACAGGTAATCGCGGCCGGCGTCATTCTTGTTGAAGCGCGACCAGTCGAGGTCGTAGCCGGCTTCGGTTGCGAGCTGCTTCGTGAAGGTCCGCAGCGTGCGGCTGTTGCCGTCGCTGAAAGGGTGGACATAGTCAAGCTCCGCATAGAGCCGGCCAATGGTGGCGGTAAATTCCTCCGTTTTCAATCCCCGCAGCTTATCCGGCACCGCTCCTTCAAGCACCTTATTGAGCCGCTCGTGGTCGTTCGTATTCATGCTGGAGTAGGCAACATAAAATGAACCAGCGACGGTAGCCAAGCCGCGATTTTTCACCCAGTCCTTGCCCTCCGGGGCAGGCGGGCGAAATTCGCCGGGCTTTACGTCATCAAAACCGGCCTTAGGCAAATCCTGAAATAATCGACGATTAATTTCTTTCAAATGCCCAACATCAAATTGGCCGCGTACCGGGCTCAGCTCAAGTTCGGTCGCACGTCTTGTAGTGAAGCTGGTTTCAAGCTTGTCGCGATCGTTATCTGCCGCGCTCATTTGTTTAATTGGTCAACACTGGGCGCTGCGCCGAGGTATTCGGCAAGATCGATTTCACCCGTGATGAAGCGTTGAGCGCGTTCTTCGTCTTCCTTCGAGTGCTTGAAACCCTCCAAGCCGACTGACGCCATGGCAAACGTCACCGCGTCTTGCCGACGCTTGCGCTCGCTGGCAGAAATGACTTCCTTCACCGCGCCCGTATCGCGTTCGCGCACCCGGATCACGTAGTCACGCATGAACTCGCGCACGATCTGGTCGGCTGGCCGGCCTTCCGTTTTAGAGGCTTCGGCAAAGCTGTCGCACAATTCCGCCTCAAGCAGGATCGTAAACTGAACTTCTTTCATTGTTGGCTCCTTGAAATATCCCTGCAATTGCTTCCGTTGACGCTCTCAATTTAATGGTCGTACGATGCGCAGTCAACGCACATACATGCCGGCCAAACTCAAGACGTGCAGGATCTGATTGCCAAGGCCCTCGAATGCCACCAGCATCCCGCGGCCAATCCACACAACGCCAGCGCGATGCCGTAAGGACCAGTAAATGGGGGAATCGCAAAGGCGAGTGCAAGCGCCAGCATGGTGGAGGCGACGAGTGCAACGGTGATCCGCCAGTTCATAACCATCAGATGGCCCAACTCCAGTAACACATCCGCCATCTGGCTCACCCGCAAGGTTTCAATTTGGCAATATTGGCTGTTTCGGCATGCCACGTCAAGCACATGCTGTACCACGATTGCAGTGGCACTGTGTTCTTTGACAAAATTTCCGCCGGGGACAGCACGCATGCACGCAGTCCCGTAACCGGAATTCCGGGCGCGACGCTGGCTGGCCGGGCTGGTCGCCGGCCGGCGGAACCGGGCCGTCAGGGCGGACCGGCGCTATGCCGGCCTGCCGATTATCGCTCTCTATTTCTTGTTGGCTGCCGCGTACAGCGGTGCCACGCGCGGCTGCATGGCGGTCAGAGAGGCGATCCTCGTCTCGTTCGACGGATGGGTCGACAAGAACTCGGCCTTGCCGGCACCGCTCGACGCTGCCGCCATCTTTTCCCATACCAGTACCGCCGCCCGCGGGTCATACCCGGCCCGCGCGCCCAGTTCCAGACCGATCGTGTCGGCTTCCGATTCGTGCTCGCGCGAGTTTGGCAGTGAGAACAGGAAGTATGAAGCCTTGTTGGCCAGGTCGACAGTGAGCGCCTTGTCCGGTGCCAGCACCTTGGCCAGCGTAGTGACGGTGCCGGTCGCCTTGGCTTCCGACATGCGCTCGCGGCCATGCTCGCGCAGCGCGTGGGCGATTTCGTGGCCCATCACCATGGCGATCTCGTCATCGGTGAGCTTGAGCTTGCGAACCAGGCCCGTGTAGAAAGTAATCTTGCCGCCGGGCGCGCAGGTGGCGTTGAGCACCGGAGCGTCAATCAGCGCCAGCTCCCACTTCCAGTCTTTGGTATCGGCGCGGAATACCGGCACCTGCGCCTGCAGCCGCTTGGCGATGCGCTCCAGGCGGTCATATTCGGCGCCGCTGTTGACCAGCTTGCCTGCTGCCCTGGCTTTCTGGTTCTGGTTGCTGAATCCGGACAATGCCAGCGCATCCACCTCAGACGCCGGCACGATCATGAACTGCGAGCGCGTCACGCCAACCGTCCCGGGCATGGTGCTGCTGGCGCACCCGGCCAGGGCGGCAACGACGCCGATCAGGCCAAGCCTGGCTTGCATGGTTTTCGTCATATTGTTACTCCGATTCATGTTAAAAGAGTTTCCTAGAATAATGATTTATTGTAAGCATGATGTGACTTGGGATAACATTCATACTTGGTGAACCATCATACCCCTTGCATACGGCGTTCGCCGCAACAATGTTGACTAATCATCACAAAACCGCCACGTCAACATAGAAACTTCCTGTGCGCACGCTTGCTTACCGGCGCTTACAATTGATAACACCCCATTAACAAGTAATACAAATTTCAATATAGGAATTGACCGCAGGGCGTGAAATACTCGATCAGGTAAATGGCCGGCCGGCTTGCCGCGAATGGGATTGAATAAAACCATCGGGCAGGATGAAAAACAAGTAAATAACAGCGGCTGAGAAACCAGACCCGATCCGAGCTGCATGCCTGGCATGCGGCTCCCTGACATAAAACAAGGAAACCACAATGACCTACCCCATTTTAGACTACCTCAAGCCCCTGACAGCGCAGGAGATCGCCATGGCGCAGGCGCTGACATTCATGGGCGACCTCGTGAAAGACGGGTCCCACAGCTGGGATCTGGTGGCGCGGACCAGGACCAACCTGCCCGACGCCGCGCTATACGACCTGTTTTCATTCCAGGCGATCGAGGGTGTGACCTACGATATTTTCAGCCATAGTTACTTCGATCCCTTCCTGATCAAGGTCTATGACAATCTCGGCCGCGCGATTGCCGTCGACACGGAGGTGCCGGGCGATTATGGAATGGACTACCTGCCCAAGTTTGTCGCGCCCTACTCGGGCATCATGTACGTCGAAGCCGGCTGGAACCAGGGCGCCGCGGACATCAATAAAGAAGCATCGCTGAACATCTACGCCGATCTGGACACGGCCCCCAAGCCGACCAACACCCTCACCGGCACCGCCAACCCGGACCGCTTTGAAGCGACGCCAAGCAATGACATCGTCGACGGCCGCGGCGGCATCGATACCATGGCGTATTCCGGCAAGCGTGCCGACTACACCATCGTCAAGAACGGCAGCGCGTTCACCATCTCCTCGCAGGTCACGAAAGACGGTACGGACAGCCTGCGCAGCATCGAGAACCTGGTCTTTTCCGACGGCGCCTACGACATGGGGTACGGCGACCTGACCCAGGCGCTGTACATCGCCTACTTCGGCCGCGCAGCCGACCTGGGCGGCCTCAAGAGTTTCCAGACCCAGCTGGCCAGTCTGGCCGCACCGTCGAGCGCGACCGAACTGAGCGCCCGTTATACCAAGGACGCGTCGGTGAAATACCTGATCGATTCCTTCGGCGCCAGCGCCGAATCGAAGGCGCTGTATTCGGGCGACACCAAAACATTCGTCAAGGCGGTCTTCAACAACGTCCTGAACCGCGATCCGCAGCAAGCCGGTCTCGAATTCTGGACCAAGGCCATCGATTCCGGTTCGCTCACGCGCGCCAATGCCTCGCTGTCGATCCTGGCCGGCGCGCAGACCAACACCTCGGCCCAGGGAGTGAACGACGCGCTGCTGGTCAACAACAAGATCAGCGTGGCGTCGAACTTCACGTTCGGGCTTGAAACGGATGGCAAGGCCGCCTCGTACAACGGCGCCGGCCCGGCGGGCGTGGCGCGCGACCTGCTCAAGTCGGTGACGGCCTCGACCGATGCGAATACTTTCCAGAGCACCGTCAAGCTGGCGGTGGCCGGTCTGCCTGCGGTGGCGCGCAGCGCCCCGGAGCACGCGCAAGACCTGCCGCTGGCCCAGTTCGACGGCCCCGCCATCGCCCTGACCGGCCTGGACAGCCATGTGACGTCGCCGGTTTTTTCGGCTTGATCGACAACGCGGGCGGGATGTGCCGGAACCGTCCGGCGCATCCCGCCCGCCCTTTTCCCCACCCGCCCCCGCACCACCACGCATGTCGCGCCACCCGATAGTACGCCACACATAAAGTTTCCAACGGTAACTTATAGTTGCGTTTAATTTACGAAATCGCCTATACTGTGATGCTTAATCGTAATTACGGACGGCGCCCCAGCTGCTACCTGCGCCCACGATCCCATCCCATCCAGTCACTGCCCGCCCACGCGCACTGAAAGTCGGTCCACGCCAGTCCGACGCCTTGCTGCGAGCGCCACGCAAGGCATGGATGCAACACAGTAGGCATCACCGAGGTGAGGCCTGCCGACAACGACCTGATAAAGACCATGAACTACATCACGATTGATTACTTGTCCGATCTGACCGCGCAGCAAATGCTCGCAGCACGCACGCTGACCTTCACTCCCATAGGGAGTAAGGACTCCTCAGGCCTGGACGCGTCCGCCAGCTTCAACAATTACGGGGGTGCACAGATCCAGAACGATCTGTTCTCGTTTACCGGCGTGGCCAACGTCGAGTACGACGTGTTCAGCAATAGCACCCGCGAACCGTCCACAATCACGCTGTACGACCATGCCGGCAATGTCATCGCCATCGATAACGAGAAGAGCACAGATATTGCCGACGGCCATGATTTCCTAAGCAATTTCATGGCCCCGTATTCCGGAACCTACTACGTTGCCGCCGGCTGGACCCACATCATGCCCGATCCCTATCTCAGCCTGACCGTTTACGCCGACCTCGATCCTGTGCGGGCACCGGTAAACACCCTGCGCGCGGCGCCCGGCGACGACACTTGGTGGTCCACATACAGCAACGACATCGGCGACGCCGGCGACGGTTTCGATACCATCCGTTACAGCGGGACCCGTGGCGACTTCAATATTGTCAGCGCCGCTGACGGACTGACCCTCACCTCGCGCTTCGGCACCGAAGGCATCGATACCCTCAAGAACGTCGAAAAGATCGATTTTTTTGGGGACAATGATGTCGATATGACCTACATCGGACTGACGCAGGCGCTGTATGTGGGGTACTTCGGTCGCCCCGCCGATGTGGGGGGATTGAAAAGTTTCCAAAGCCAGCTCGCGGCCCTGGGCGCGCCCGAGAGCGTGCGCGAGTTCAGCGCACGCTACGCCACCGATGCGGCGGTGAAAAACCTGATCGACTCGTTCGGCACCAGCGCCGAATCGAACGCGCTGTATGCCGGTGACAACAAGACCTTCGTCAAGGCGATATTCAGCAACCTGCTCAACCGTGCTCCGAGCCTGAGCGGCCTCGAATTCTGGAGCGCGGCCATCGATTCCGGCGAGCTCACGCGGGCCAATGCCTCGCTGTCGATCATGGCCGGGGCGCTGGCCAACACCAGCATCCAGGGTCAGAACGACGCCAGACTGGTGGAAGCGAAGATCTACGTGGCATCGAATTTCACCTTTGCCCTCGAATCGGACAGCTTTGACGCGGCCTACGAGGGCGCAGGCGCGGCGACCATCGCCCGTAATCTGCTCGGCACCGTCAGTTCGGGAACCGATCCCAACGCTTTCCAACCCTCGGTCTACCAGGCCATTCTCAAACTGCCCCAGCTGCCGCCGGCAGCTCTGGCGCAGCCCGGCGAGCAGCCCTGGGCAGCGCAGCCCGAGGCGCTGCCGATCATGCTCACCGGCATGGCCAGCAGCCTGGACGGCGCTGCCTGACCGCCCCGCCATCACTGACACGGAAAAATCATGACGTACAAGACGATCGACAGCCTGCCCGACCTGAGCGAGGCGCAAATGAGGCTGGCCCAGAACCTGGCCTTCGCTCCCGTGAGCATCCCGGGCGCGGTCACCGGCTGGGACCTCAGCGCCCTTTTTTGGGAATTCGCGGCGCGCACGCCCGGCGACGATGTGTTTGCCTTTAGCGCGACCGCCGGTAGCGTCTACGACATTCACAGCACCAGCGCGCGCGACCCTTCCGTAATCAAGGTCTACGACCGCTTCGGCAACGCCATTACCGCTGAGTACGATCTGGAGAACCGTGGCGACCACGCGGCCTACATGAACGACTTCATCGCCCCCTATTCCGGCATCTATTATGTGTCTGCCGGATGGATCCAGACCGCCGAGTCGCCCTACGTCACCGTGTTCATTGCGGCCGACGAGAATCCGGAGGCGGACGTGCCGAACATAATCAAAGGCACGCCCGTCAGCGACTTCGCCATCTTCCTCACACATCTGAACGACCATGTCGATGGCGGCGCCGGCACCGACACCGTGTGTACTATCTCTCCCGTGAGCGCGTTCAGCATGGTGGTCGACGCGGGCATCATCACCCTGACCGAGCGCAGCGGCTACAAGAGCGTTGATGTCCTGCGCAACATTGAAGTCATTGAATTTCCCGACACCAAGATCGACATGGAGTATGTCGGCTTGAGCCAAGCGCTGTATGTGAGCTATTTCGGGCGCGCCGCCGATGTCAACGGCTTGAAGAGTTTCCAGGCCCAGCTCAAGGCCCTGGACGCGCCCGCCAGCGTGGGCGAGTTCAGCGCGCGCTATGCCACCGACGCGGCGGTGAAAAGCCTGATCGACTCCTTCGGCACGAGCAGCGAATCGAAGGCGCTCTATAGTGGCGACAACAAGGCCTTCGTGAAAGCTGTTTTCTCCAACCTCCTGAACCGGGTTCCAGGCCAAGCCGGCCTGGATTTCTGGAGCGGCGCCATCGATTCCGGCGCGCTCACCCGGGCCAATGCCTCGCTCTCGATCATGGCCGGGGCGCTCGCCAACAACAGCACCCAGGGGCACAAGGATGCCGCCCTGGTGCGCACCAAGATCGACGTGGCGTCGAATTTCACGTTTGCGCTGGAAACGGAGGCGGCCAGCGCCGCCTACAACGGCGCCGAGGCGGCGGCGGTTGCCCGTACCCTGCTCAGGTCGCTGACCGCGGACACCGACATCCTCGATTTCCAGGCGTCGGTGAAACTGGCCATCGGCAAACTGCCACCGGTGCCGCGCAGCGCCCCGGAGCACCTCGCTGACCTGCCCCCGGCCGACAGCGACGCCCCGCCCGTGTTGCTCATCGGAATCGACAGCGCGCACCCCGCCGCCCTGCTGGGCTGAGCGGCGACGGCATCATCGACACGCGGCAGGTCCGCCTGGCGCCGTGCTCTCCTCGCGCATTTTCCGCGCACCTGTTTCCTTTTTACCATCTTTTCTCTTCTAACTCGTCAATGACCGCGCCCGGTACGTTACAATCGCGGGCGCAGCAGTCGTACGCCCAGGCAGTAACGAAGCTCCCGGGTGGCATCTTAAAAACATAAAGACTTTAAGTGAGACAATTGAATGAGCCTTTTCCGAACAAAAAATCTGGACGATATGGTCGCGCAAAGTCGCGCAGCTGGCGGGCTGAAGAAGGTGCTCGGCCCGCTTGACCTGGTCATGATGGGTATTGGCGCCATCGTCGGCACCGGTATTTTCGTACTCACCGGCACCGGGGCGGTCACCGCCGGCCCGGCCCTGACCCTGTCCTTCGTGATCGCCGCGATGGCCTGCGGCTTCGCCGCGCTGTGCTATGCCGAATTCGCCTCCACCATTCCCGTGGCCGGCTCGATCTATACCTACAGCTACGCCACCATGGGCGAGCTGGTCGCGTGGATGATCGGCTGGGATTTGCTGCTCGAATACGGCTTGGCCACCTCGGCCGTCTCGGTCGGCTGGTCCGGCTATTTCCAGTCGCTCATCGGCGGCTTCGGCATCAAGCTGCCGGTCGCGCTCACCGCCGCGCCCGGTTCGGTGCCCGGGGTCGACACCCTGTTCAACCTGCCGGCCCTGATCATCATGCTGCTCCTGACGGCCATGCTGTCGTTCGGCGTGCGCGAATCGGCCCGCATCAATAGCGTGATGGTGGTGATCAAGATTGGCGTGGTGCTGCTGTTCATCGTGGTCGGCGCGCGCTACGTCGAGCCGGCCAACTGGCAGCCGTTCATGCCGTTCGGTATGCAAGGCACGATGAGCGCCGCGGCGCTGGTGTTCTTTGCCTTCATCGGCTTCGATGCGGTGACCTCGGCGGCGGAAGAAGTCAAGCGTCCCGAGCGCGACCTGCCGATCGGCATTATCGGCTCGCTGGTGGTGTGCACCATCCTGTACGTGATCGTCTCGGCCATCATGACCGGCATCGTGCCTTACCAGCAGTTTGCCGGTGTCGACCACCCGGTATCGCTGGCCCTGCAATACGCCAAACAGAACTGGGTAGCCGGTTTCGTCGACCTCGGTGCGATCCTGGGCATGACCACCGTGATCCTGGTGATGACCTACGGCCAGACCCGCGTCATCTTCGCCATGTCGCGCGACGGCTTGCTGCCGAAACGCCTGTCGAGCGTACATCCGAAGTACGGCACGCCATTCTTCGCCACCTGGATCGTCGGCATCGTGTTCGGCCTGATCGCCGCCGTGGTACCGCTGGGCGTCCTCGCCGAGCTGATCAACATCGGCACGCTGGCCGCCTTCTGCCTGGTGTCGGTGGCCGTGATCGTGCTGCGCAAGACCCGTCCGGACCTGCCGCGCGCCTTCCGCTGCCCCGGCGTGCCGATCGTGCCTGGACTGGCCATCATCTTCTGCGTGGCCCTGATGACCTTCCTGAGCAAGACCACCTGGATTGCCTTCGGCATCTGGCTGGCGATCGGGCTGCTGGTGTACTTTGCGTATTCGCGCCGCCACTCGCTGCTGAACACGCCAAAGTAAGGTCCCTTACCGGACGGTGCGCTTCATCGCCGCAACGAAAAAGCCCCTGATTATCAGGGGCTTTTTTCGTTTGCAGCGCCGGTATCGGGAATTGATGCAATGGCTTTGCCTTTTGCCGAACAGCAAATTACTGATACGATACTGCCGGCAAGGCGGGATTATTTGCCGGGCAACAGCTTCTGCGGTGGAAGCAACTTGCAGATCGCGTTCGGCAAGGGTACCGATTTTTCGGCCGGGAAGTTGACCCACACGACTTTGGCACCGCCCTCGGCATGCAGCTCGCCGGGATTGCCGTCGGCACCGACCATCCGGATCTGGTGGAACATCTCGAAGCTGGAGCGTCCCGGCGGCCCCACGAAAGTGCGGATCTCGATCTCGCCCGGATACTTGAGCTGCTTGAGGAACGAGCAGTGGGCGTTGACGATGACCGGCCCTTCGCCGGCCGGGTCGGGCGTGCAGGCAACCAGGTCGAACCACGAAATGCGGGCCTGTTCGATATAGCGGAAGTACACCGTGTTGTTAACGTGTCCCATCGCGTCCATGTCGCCCCACCGGATCGGCATGCGCATGGTGTGAACGAGGGTCGGCGGCAGGGTTGGGGCAAGTGTATTTGTCATGGCGCGATCTTACCATCGGCGCCGGCAAGGCGTGCAACACGGCTGACGCCGGCGCAACGGTTAAATGAACATGACAGGAACGTGTATGGAAAAAGAATCAGTCTCGCTGTACCAGACCAAGGGCTCGACCGACAAGGAATACCACTGCCACCTCGACCCGGTCGACGGCGGCTGGGTGGTGTACGGCCGCAACGGGCGGCGCGGCAGCGCGCTGACCCATCAGGCCAAGACCGCCACACCCTTGCCCTACGCCGAAGCGAAGGGCATCTACGACACCCTCGTCAGGACCAAGCTCAAGGGCGGCTACAGCCCTGACGACGCCGGCGTGCCCTACCAGGGCACCGATCTGGAATCGGACTTCACCGGCGTGCTGCCGCAGCTGCTCAAGCCCATCGCCGACGAGCACGCCGCCAGGCTGCTGCGGGACGACGACTGGGTGATGCAGGAAAAAGACGACGGGCACCGGCGCATGGTGTCGGTCAAGGCGCCGGGCGAACTGGTCGGCAGCAAGCGCAACGGCTTTCCGGCGCCGCTGCCGCTGGGCGTGGTGGCCGACCTGTCGGCCCTGCCCGCCGGCACCATCCTCGATGGCGAAGCGCTGCCCGGCCCGCGCCTGAGCATTTTCGACATCCTGGAACTGGGCGGACGCAGGCTGCACGAACTCGGCTTCGAGGAACGCCACGCGCTGCTCACGACGACGGTCAAGTCCGGCGCGAATGTCTCGGTGTCGCCTGTCTACAAAGGCACGGCGTCCAAGACCGAGGCCTTCGAACGCATCCGGCAAAAGCGCGGTGAAGGCGTGGTCTTTCGCAAGAAAGACGCCACCTACGCCCACGGACGGCCGGCCTCGGGCGGCGACGCGCTCAAGCACGTGTTCTACGAAACCGGCACCTTCGTGGTCGACCGGGTGGCCAAGGACAAGCGCAGCGTGCACGTGGTGGTATTCGACGCCGCTGGCGCCAAGGTCGACATGGGCAAGGTCACCATTTCATCGAATGTCGACATCCCCCCGGTCGGCGCCCTGGTCGACGTGCGCTACCTGTACGCGCACCCCGACGGCAAGCTGCATATCTCGACCTACAAAGGCATCCGCGACGACCTCGACATCTCGGCATGCAGCGCCGCGCAGCTCAAATACAAGGCGGACGACGCTCTGGAAGAAGGCGAAGGCGACGACGAAGAGAGCGACGCCGCGGCAGGCTGACCCGCTTGACCGTGCGCGCTGGCCAGCTTGAACACGCTGACCGTTTGCGCCAGGCTGCCGGCCTGCTGCTGCCTGGCAGCGGCGTTCACGTTTTGCAGCGGAGCGCGCTCTGGCCGTTGCTGCTGACCAAAGCGTTGATTCCCCCCTCACAGACCCTTAGCAATGCCAACACGAAAAATCCGCCCAGGCCGCCAAGCCGCACCGACATCTTGAGGTTATTTAGCTTCATCGAAGCATCCCCTTCAATCATTCACCAGTGCATGTAAAAGTTCAATGTTGTATTTTCTACCGCGCAATGAAATAGCTATAAGCCAATACAAAGGCAAAATATAATGACATGAATGACAACATTGCGTATTTACGCACTTCACTATGCCAGCTGCATTGCTCTATAATGCCGCCAACAACACGTAATTCCGAGCTTTTCTTCTAAAGTCGCGTTCACAACCCTTTTTTCTTTATTTCTGTGTAGAATCTTTTATTGTTAGAAGTCACTTGCCAATAGGTGGCTGGCCAGCGTGCCAGCATCACCGCAACCGCTCCGATCCGGTCCCGGCCATGCGCCGTGGCCCTCCCATGCGACATTCCCGCGTTACGCCTGGCGTAGCCTGAGAAAAGCGACTTTCCCGCGCCATGTATCTCGCTCGCCCTGGCCACACCGACGGCCGGGCATCGATGCTGTGCGTACGCCAAACCTTGATACTTAATAGCCGAATACGGAAAACCACTATGTCATTCAAAAATAAAATCATCTTTGCCGCCCTCGTGGTCTTGTCCCCTGCCACTTATGCCCAGAACCAATTGGCGGGCGCCGGCTCGTCGGCGGCAGAAATCCTGTACACCTCGATGGCCGCCGCGTACAGCAAGTACGCCCAAGTGGGCGTCAGCTACCAGTCCAGCAGTTCCACGGACGGCTTACAGCAGGTCAAGAGCCGCAAGGTGGACTTCGGCGCCACCGATGTTTTCCTGTCCGCGGATGAACGCAAATCGGGCAAACTGCTGTGTTTCCCGACTGCCGTCTCCGGCATCGTGCCGATCATTAATGTGCCCGGCGTCGCCAGCGGACAGCTCAAATTGACCGGCGAGCTCCTGGCCGACATCTTCAGCCGGAAAATCACGAAATGGAACGATCCCAAGCTGCAAGCCCTCAATCCGGGACTGACCCTGCCTGCCCTGCCGATCACCGTCGTGACCCGCCAGGACAGCTCGGGCACCACGTTCAACTTCACCGATTACCTCAGCAAAAGCAGTCCTGACTGGAAAGCCGCCTACGGCAGCAACTACAGCATTGCCTGGGTCGCGGGAACGACGCCCGTCAAAGGCAGCTCATCCGTGGTGGCCGCACTCAAGCAGACCGCAGGCGCGATCGGCTATGTGGACTACCAGTATGTCTCGAAGAACAAACTGAACTTCGCCATGCTGAAGAACCGCGACGGCAAGTTCGTCACCCCAACCGGCGCCGGCTTTTCCTCGGCGATGAACAATAGCGGATGGGCGACCAAGGGCGCCTACGAAGAAATGCTCACCGATAAGCCCGGTGCCGGCAGCTGGCCGATCACGGCCAGTACCTTTGCCATCGTCCCGCTGGTCAGCAGCAAGCCCGACAACACCGTGGCCGCCATCAAATTTTTCACCTGGGGCTTCGTTCACGGCGATGACGCCGTCGGCAACACGGCCTTCGTGCGCCTGCCCGATAATGTCCAGGGCCGCATCTTCGGCGAGCTGACCACCATCACCGACACCGCGGGCGCGCCGCTCAAGTGGTCGCTGGCCGACATGCTCAAGATGCGTTGAGTGCGGCTCAATTGGTGCGGCTCGTCGAGAAACCGGACGGGCTGACCATCAAGGAGAGGTGGTGGTACCCCACCGTGCAGCCGATCGTGCACCTGCGCGGCGGCTGCTATTTCGGGTCTGGCAATACCACCCGCGTTACGAGAAATCGACGAGCTCCGCCTCGGTAAAACCCGCGCGGCGGCGCGCGTCGAGATTGAACGGCCCCTTCAGTACTGGCGCTTCGTAGCGCAGCGCCAGTTCGGCGTACGCCGTCTGCGGATCGAGCCCGCGCTGTTCGCACAGATAGCGGTACCAGCGGTTGCCGATCTCCACATGCCCGACCTCGTCGCGCAAAATGATGTCGAGGATCGCTGCCGCCGCCATGTCGCCCGCCTGCGCGATCTTGGCGCGCAACGGCGGAATCGCATCGAGTCCGCGCGCTTCCAGGGTGCGCGGCACCAGCGCCATGCGCGCCACCACGTCGCCCTTGGTTTTCTCGACCATCTCCCACAAGCTGTCGTGCGCCGGGAAGTCGCCGTACTGGTAACCGAGCACCTGCAGATGCGCGGCCAGCATCGAGAAGTGATAAGCCTCTTCCTTTGCCACGCGCAGCCAGTCGGTGTAATACTCCGCGGGCAGATCCGGGAAACGCCAGAGCGCATCGAGCGCCAGGTTCATCGCGTTAAATTCGATGTGGGCCAGCGAATGAACCAGCATCGCGCGCCCCTCCACCGTCACCATCGAACGCCGCCCCACCAGGCGTGGCGGTACCAGCAGCGGGCGCTCCGGCCGGCCGGGAATCGGACGCGTTACGTCGAATGCGGCGCCATTGTCCACCACCCAGCCGGCGGCCAGATGCGCCTGCGCCAGCGCGGCAATGAGGGCGGTCTTGGTGCCGGGATCGGGTTCAAGTAAGCACTGCAGCGCGTGTGCGCGCAGTTCCAGCGGTTGCGCCATCGTATAACCCTGTACGTATAAATCCGGGCAGTATACCAAGCCCGCCGGCGCGGATCAGAGCCAGGCCCACTTAATTGCTAATGATTCTCATTTAGCATAAAATGTTGGGCTTTTGCACGACCTCTTGAAAGTTTCACCATGACCGCACCCCGCCTTCGCCCTCTCTGCTTCGCTGTTTCCCTCGCCTGCGCCCAAGCCCAGGCACTCGCCCAGACCGGCGACGGCGGCGTGGTGGAAGCGGTCACCATCACGGCCGTGCGCGCCCAGGGCTTCGTGCCGAACTCGGTGTCGGCGGGGAGCTTTCGCGGAGCGAACGTGATGGATGTGCCCTCCACCGTCAACGTCATCACGCGCGAGGTGCTGGAACTGCAGGCCGCCGCCGGCCTGTACGACGCGCTGCGCAATACGGCCGGCGTAACGCGCCAGCAGAACGGCGGCGACACCTGGGACCAGCTGGTCATCCGCGGCATCGCGGTCGAGAACCGCACCAACTACCGCTTGAATGGCTCGGTGCCGGTCATGAATTTCTCCCAGGTGCCGATGGAGAACAAGGAGCGCGTCGAAGTGCTCAAGGGCGCCTCGGCGCTGTACTACGGCTTTACCTCGCCGGCGGGCGTGGTCAACTTCGTCACCAAGCGCGCCGGCACGGCCGCCGTCACCAGCGCCGGCCTGAAACTCGATGACCACGGCACGGCGATTGCCAATGTCGATATCGGCCGCCGCCTCGGACAGCAGCAGCAATTCGGCGTGCGCGTCAACGCGGCCGGTGGTGCGCTGGGCAGCTTCCTCGACAAGGTCGGCGACGGCAGCCGGCGCTTTGCCTCCGCCGCGCTGGACTGGCGCGTCGACAGCCGCCTGCTGCTCAAGGCGGACCTGGAATACGACCGCCGCAAGATCACCGAAGAAGTGGGCGTGGCGCTGCCCGCCGCCGTCAATGGCGTGATCGCCCTGCCGCGCGCGGTGGACCCGGTGCGCCTGGTCGGCCCGGACATCGCCAAATTCGACGCCACCAGCAAAAGCGTCGCCCTGCGTGCCGACTACGCGCTGGCCGAGGGCTGGGCGCTCACGCTCGAAGGCGGCCGCTCGCAGGTCGCGCGCGAACGCAACCTGGCGATCTTCCGCTTCACGAACGCTGCCGCCGTGGCGACGGGCGCCGGCCGCATCGCCGGCAATTCGCAACACAGCGTGGTCGATTCCGATATCGTGCGCGCGGAGCTGTTCGGCACCGTTAGCACGGGCGCCATCAAGCACGAGATGACGGTTGGCGTCAGCCGCACCAACAAGACCCAGGACCCGATCTACCAGAGCAACTACGCGGTCGCCGCGCAAAACCTGTACGACCCGGTCGCCATCAGCAACATCACTTGGTCCGCGCGCCCGGCCAGCCCGACCACCGCCGCCCTCGACACGCGCGACGACGGCCTGTACGCCATCGACCGCATGGAACTGTCGCCCCAATGGCAGCTCATCGCCGGTGCGCGCAAGGTGCGCTACCGCAGCACGCAGGGCGCGAACGACTACGCGGCCAGCAAAACCACGCCGATGGCGGCCGTGATCTACAAGCCGCTCGCCGAGCTGTCGTTCTATGCCTCCGCCGCGCAAGGCCTGGAAGAAGGCGAGCCTGGTCCGGCCGGCACCGTCAACCAGGGCGAACGCATGGCGCCCGGCGTGAGCAAGCAGAAGGAACTGGGCATGCGCTGGCGCGCCGCCGGCGGCACCCTGCTGTCGGCCGCACTGTTCGACATCGACCGTCCCGGCTACTACACCAACGCCGCCAATGTGTTCGTGGCCGACGGCGAACAGCACTATCGCGGCGTGGAGCTGGCGACCCAGGGCCAGCTGACGCGCCAGCTGGCGTGGCAAACGTCGGCCCAGTTCCTGCAGCCGGAATTCGCCGACATCAACGCCAGCTACAATGGCAAGCTGCCGGAAAACGCCTCGAAGCAAACCGCCAGCGCCTATCTATCGTATGCCTTCGACGACGCCGTGCCCGGGCTGTCGCTTAACAGCGGCATGTATTACACGGGCCGCCGGCCGGTCAATGACCTCAACCAGGCCTGGCTTGGCGGCACCACCTTGTGGACCGCCGGCGCGCGCTACGTCAACCAGACCATGGGCAAACGCACCACCTGGCAGGCCAACGTCGAGAACCTCGGCGACAAGCAGTACTGGGCCGGCGCCGGCGGACGGCTGGCCGCCGGTGCGCCGCGCACCATCAAGCTGAGCGTGAAGGTCGATCTGTAACGACAGCAGCACACGGAGCGCGGGTGACCGGCCCGACCCGCGCCGCGCTGATGATATCCGCCAACGCGCCGACGATAATGTCCATCCGGCGTAACGGGAATGGCCATTTTCACACGCATCTGCTAACCTCGATCCTGATCGAATGATCAGCGATGCGTCAAGGGCATGTGCAAGCATCCCGACGCTCACTTTCCAACCGGACGACCCCAGCCCCGAACTGCGCGCGGCCCTGGTCCGACGGCGCCGGGTACGCGAGGTACCCGGACCGCGCACTGCCTCTGGCAGGCCAGGAACAATCACTGGAGAGTCACATGAAGATGAGCGAATTGGCTGCGAGGCGCGCTCGCATGCATTGCCTGCGCACGCTGGCGGCAGCCGCGCTGGCCCTGTGCGGGGCGGGGCACGCGCAGGACACCCGCACCGTGCGCGAGCCAACGCTGCCGCCCGCGTGCGCGGTGCTGCTGCCCGAACCCGCCCTGCCCGGCCGCGACGATGCGCCGCGCATCCAGGCCGCCATCGACAAATGCAAGCCGGGCCACGCGCTGCATCTGGCGGCGCAGGGCGACAAGCGCGCCTTTACCGCCGGCCCGCTGACGCTCAGGAGCGGCGTGACGCTGGTGGTCGACGCCGGCGCCACGCTGTTCGCCAGTACCGATCCGGCACTGTTCGACCGTGGCCGCAACACCTGCGGCACCATCGACGCAGCCGGCACCGGCTGCCGCCCGTTCATCACGGGTGATGGCATCAGCGGTGCCGGCATCATGGGCGACGGCAGCATCGACGGCCAGGGTGGCCAGCGCATCGACGGCAAGCCCGAGACGTGGTGGCAAATCGCGCGCCGCGCGCAAAAGGAAAAGCTGCGCCAGAACGTGCCGCGCCTGATCCAGCTCGAGCGCTCGCAGGAGTTCACGATGTACCGCATCACCCTGCGCAATGCGGCCAACTTCCATGTGGCGATGAACCGGGTGGACGGCTTTACCGCGTGGGGCATCCGCATCGACACCCCGCACGACGCGCGCAATACCGACGGCATCGATCCCGGCTCCTCGCGCAACGTCACCATCGCGCACAGCCATATCCGCACCGGCGACGATAACGTGGCGATCAAGGCGGGTCACAACGGCCCGTCCGAGAACATCTCGATCCTGCACAACCGCTTCTACAGCGGCCATGGCATGTCGATCGGCAGCGAGACCAATGGCGGCGTGCACAACGTGCTGGTCGAGGACCTCGACATGGACGGCACCACGTCCGGCCTGCGCATCAAGAGCAACGACCGGCGCGGCGGCGTCGTCAAGGGCATCGTCTACCGCAATGTATGCCTGCGCAATGTGCAGTGGCCGCTGTATATCGATACTAACTACGTGCCCGCGCCGCCGGGCGACCTGATTCCCGACTACCAGGAGGTACGCATGGAGCGTGTGCACAGCCTCACGCCGGGACGCAACGTGATTCTGCAGGGTTATGACGAAAAACGCCCCCTGCGGCTCACGCTCGACGATGTGGTGGTGGACGGCAGCCCGGTGATGAAGATCGAGTTCGCGCACCTGGCCGGGCAGGTCAACCCTCCCGGCGCCAAGGGCATCGACTGCAGCAAGCGGCTGGTACCGTTCCCGGATGATGCGGCACGCGTCGCGAAACAAGGTGACGAACTGTTGTTGCCAAAATAAGTAAGGTCGACACCATGTACATATTAACGATTGCCCCCATCAGCGGCATCGCGCGCGCATGCGCCGCCGGGCTGACGGCCTGCGTGTTCTGGCTTGCGCCGGCGGCGCAGGCGAGTTCGGAACTGCGCTTTAACTTCACCAGCCAGCGCCAGCCTGGCGCAATCAGCGTGCCGTGGAACGATACGCAAGGCGCTCCGCTGTTCGATGAGGCGCGCGGCTTCGGCTTCGTCAGCCAGACCGGCGCGCAGCCGGCGCGCACGGTCCACACCGCGCAGATCCGCAGCGACGGCAAGGGATTCTTCATCAGCGAGCCGCGCTTCATGGCGGAGAACAAATTCGAGAGTCTTCATTACAACAACTTCGGCATGGCGTTCCGCATCAGGGCGGCGCCGGGCGCTTACGCGATCCGGGTGCGCACCACCTCCGATGCGCAAAACACCACGGTGTCGGTGTCCGGCATGCAGACCAGCCGCCTGTTGGGACGCGTATTCTGGGACGCGGCCGAGCTGATGCCGAACCAGACCCGCGTGGTCGCCAGCGGCAAGGAGTGGTCCTACCGCTACGTCAACGGCCAGCCATTCATCGATATCGAGATCGAGCCGACGCGGCCCGATTCAACAGTCGGGGTGGCGGAAATCGTCCTTACGCCGATCGCGCCGCAAGCGCGGCCCGCCGGTGTTCTGCCGACTATCTTCACCCTGGGCGATTCCACCGTCAAATCCTACACCTTCGACGAAGCGCCCATGAGCGGCTGGGGCCAGGTATTCGACAAGCTGTTCGACCCTGCCGGGGTGCGGGTGGTGAACTATTCGATGGGCGGGCGTTCGTTCCGCTCGGCGTACAGCGAAGGACGCCTGAACGACCTGCTGCTGGCCGGCCATGTGGGCGACGTCGTGATGATCCAGTTCGGCCACAACGACGAGAGCGACGACGCAACGCGGCGCTTCGGGCGCGGCGCCACCGAAACCATGTATGAGGCGATGCTCACGCAGGTCTACCTGCCGGCGATCCGCGCGCGCGGCATGGTGCCGGTGCTGGTCACGCCCATGTCGCGCGTGAATGGCCAGATGAAGCCGGGCGAGGCGTACGTCAATTCCTTCACCAGGCGCCGCTTTCCCGACCTGCTGAAAAAGCTCGGCGCCGAGCATCGCGTCACGGTGGTCGATCTGAACAAGCGCAGTGTCGAGTATTACAACCAGGCCGGCGCCGCCGCCATCACGGCGATGGTGATGTCGATCGAGGCTGGCGAAACGCCCGGCAAAACCAACGACGGCAGTTTCGCCAATGGCCACCCGGCCAACAAGATCGATGGCACGCACTTCAAGGAATCTCTGTCCAAACAATACGCGCGCATCGTCGCCACCGAACTGGCGCGGCTCGGCAAGGCGGGCGACCCGGTGGCGGCCGGCATGGCCGCGCTGCTGAAAGGCGAGGTGCGCGAGGCCATCGGCACCGGCGACTGGTCGCCGCTGCAGCCGGAGCTCGCCAACGACATTGCCAGCGGCGACAGTGCGTATTACCGCAACCAGTTCGAGAAGCTGCTGCAACTGGGCGCCTTGCGCAAGGATGCGCGCGGCAACGTCAATCCCGTCGCGGACATGCAGACGCACGAATTCATCGGGGCGCTGTGCCGGCTGATGGGCATCCCGGCCGCGTCGCTGCCGGGCCATGCCGACGGTCCCCTGTCGCGCGCGGAGATGGGCGCCATCCTCGCCGACGCCTATCACGCCAGGTTCGCCGGCAAGCCGCGCTACATGACCGCGTACAACGGCAAGACGGTGGTGCCGGGCGCGCCAGGCTACGATCCGAACCTCGACACGGGCGCGCAGGGAGCAATGTACTACCCGCTGCTGCGCTGGGAGCAGCTGGGCGACACCAGGGAGGTGCCGGCGATGTATGCGGACAAACTCAAGGATGCCTATGAACTCGGCTTGATCCGGTCCGAGGACGGCATCGAGCGCGGACGCATGGTCAACGGGCGGCTGCTGGCGCCCCAGGCGCTGGTTAGCCGCGCCAAGGCGGCCAAGGCGCTGTACTTCATGTGGGTGCTGGCGCAGCCGCCGAAGGCGGAGAACGACATAATCGCGAACGAGTAACGATGCAGCCATCCCGACCGGGCCGGCATCGTTCACGCACGCCCGCGAACGCGTTGACAACGCGCTTGCGGGCGACGGCGATCAGCGTGAATTAGCTGGAGAACTTGTAAAACAGCTGGGTCACGGCCGCGCGATAGGCCTTTTCTTTCAACATTGCGACCTGGGCCTGGTCGACCGCGGCACGCGAACCGCGCGAGCTGAAGTCGACATCTTTAAACGGCTCGGGAGAAAACATTTCCCACTGCCCGGTGCGGACATCGACCAGCGCCACTTTCAGGCGAATGCGCATGTGCTGGTTCTCGTCCGGAACCAGTGCGCCCAGGATGGGGACCCACGACACCACCTTGGTGGACATGTTTTCACGGCCCGATTCCAGGATGCCCCAGTACACCATCAGTTTTTCGCTGCCGCTGCGCGCCGCGGCCAGGCGCAGGTGGCCGGCGTAATTGGTCTTGCCCTGCCCTTCCTCGGGTACGCCGCTAAAGACGATCGGCCGGTAGTACTGCGAAAATGCCGTGACCATCGCTTCGTCGGGAATCAATGCCCCCGACTGCACCAGCATGACCGGGCTGTTTTTAGCGAGCGTCATTCTCTCACGCTTGTCCAGGGCCTCGCGGATCGCTTCTTCCGTGACCACCGCAGTCGGTTGAATACCGAGTACGTTAAATTCCGTCAGTTCGCCGCGGTACTGGGAACTCGCCGGCCGGCCGTATCCGCTCGACCTGTCCGGATAGCCGGAATCCGAAATGGAACGGGTAGCGCAGCCGGACATGAGCAGCAGCGCGCACAAACCGGCAACCGAGCCACGCACGACAGAACCTTGAGAAAACCGCATGATTATCTTTCTATTATGATTGTGAGCGCTGATGATACGGCAATTGACCGGCCGGGCTCGGCAAAAAAGCCGGTCCGCCCCGACTAGTTTGTTACCAGACGTTTCAAGGCGACCGCAACCCGTACCGCTGCTTTGGAAATGGCCGCCGCTTACGTGTTACCGCATCGTGTCATTTACATGTCAACCGATACGTCATGGCAAGCGCTATGGGTGTACGCGCCAGGAAGCGCCCGCTTTCAAGCGGATTTGCTCCTGGCCCGGAATTTGCAAAGATGGAGTTGGGGAGCGCAACCACCCGCGAGAGCGCAACTGGTGCACAGACCGGCATCCCCGATGGGAGCCGTGGCTGCCCGACTCCATGCCTGATAAACCGAAAGGAAATTGTATGCCTGTACGCCCGCACTCCGCCGTCCCAGAAGGTGTTTTTATCGTCATGCAGCAGCGCGGTCGCGACCGCGTCCTGTTTGAAGTCAACTCCGGGAAAATGGTCTCGATCCGCGTCGCGCCGCCAGGCACCGCTGGACCGGAAAACATGGCGACGGAGCAGGCTATTGAGCACAGCCGCCTGCTGATGGACACCAAAGGAAGCTGCTGATCCCCGTCCGGGCACCGTCCCTTTTCGCGCTGTCCAGATCTCCCTCCCCGTCTATCGCCGCCTTGCACTGGCTATCAGTGCATGGCGCAGCGCTTTCCCTCCTCGACACCGACAACGCTGCCGCCCGATGCGGCGCCAAACCGCCTGCCATGTCACGCCCAAAAAGTTTCAATAAAGCGGCGTGCACTCCTACACAGCCTCAATAATTCCTCTTACCTCGCCATCGCTTCCGCCTGCTTAACATGGGTCTCGGTTAAGCACATCACTTAGCCACTCATGGCCGCGATACCGCGGGGTCTGGCGTACCGGCCCCGGTGCGGGATCGCCTGCAGAAACCTGGTTGAAGGCGGCTTCGAGGCGACGCCAGACCGCCGGCGGGTCTGGATCCCTCCACATTGAGGAGTTCACATGTTTGCACATAACAAGCGCTTGCAATACACCGTCCGGGTCAGCGAACCGAATCCGGGGCTGGCCAATCTGATGCTGGAACAGTTTGGCGGTCCGCAGGGCGAACTGGCGGCGGCCTGCCGCTATTTCACACAAGCCCTGGCCGAGGATGATCCGGGACGAAAGGACATGCTGTTCGATATCGCCACCGAAGAGCTGAGCCATCTGGAAGTGATCGGCAATATCGTCGTCATGCTCAACAAGGGAGCAAAAGGCCAGTTGGCCGAAGGCGCCGACAAGGAAGGCGATCTGTACCGCAAGATTACCGGTGCCGGCAACGACAGTCATTTAACGCAAGTCTTATACGGCGGCGGCGCGCCGCTGATCAATTCGGCGGGCGTTCCGTTCACAGCCGCCTATATCGACACCATCGGCGAGCCGACTGCCGATTTGCGCTCGAACATCGCGGCCGAATCGCGCGCAAAAATCGTCTATGAACGGCTCATCAATCTCACGGAAGACCCTGGCGTCAAAGAAGCCTTCGGCTTCCTGATGACGCGCGAAATCGCCCACCAAAAGTCGTTCGAGAAAGCCCCGTACGCGATCGAACCGAATTTACCTTCCGGGAAAAAGGCAGGCCATCCCCGATTCGACAGCGTGTATTTCAATATGTCGCAAGGCGACGGCGAAGTGCGCGGTTCCTGGAACCGGGGCGAGGACTGGAACTATGTTTCCGACCGCGAGAAACAGGCGGCGGTCGATGGCGGTGACGGCAGTGCCGGTGTGGTTCTGCCGGAAAGCGATATCGCCCTGCTCAAGAACATGGCCCGGCGCACCATGTCCGACCCGAACGCCGAACCGGTGACCGGGGCCGAACTCGGGGCACGCGGCAGCGCCCCTGTTTAAGCGCGACATGCCCACGTGATCGACCCTTATTGACGATCTGAGCGAGAGTGCACATGGATGTATCTGCTGGCAGAACGCAGTTCGGTGCACGCCTCGGCCGGGTCTTGGGGCGCCGATGGGCCATCGGCGCCTTCCTGGTCCTGGGAGCAAGTGCGGTGGCGGTCGCGGCGCTGCTGCACCTGGCCTGGGAACCCGGTGCCGCATTGCGCGGCGCAGTCATTGGCGGTGGGGCGGCAGCGCTGGCGACGGCAATCGGCGCGCTGCCCGTCCTGTGCGCACGCGAATTCGGCAAGCGAACGTATGACGCCATGCTCGGTTTCGGTTCCGGCGTGATGCTGGCCGCGACCGCGTTTTCGCTGATCGTGCCAGCGCTGGCGGCAGCACGTGCCAACGGCGGCAGCGCCATGTCGTCGAGCATCGTCGTCGGCGCGGGCATCGCGCTCGGTGCCGTGCTGATCCTGATGCTGGAAAAGGTGGTGGGCCACAATTCGCAGACCCTGCTCGATGAGCGCCGGGTCAGCGCATCGGTCAAGCATGCGTGGATGTTCGTGGCGGCCGTCGCGCTGCATAATATTCCCGAGGGACTGGCTATCGGCGTCGCCTTTGCCGGCCCGGATGCCGGCGATGCCCGTACCCTGGCCACGGCCATTTCCATCCAGGACGTTCCGGAGGGCCTGGTCGTGGCGCTGGCCCTGCGCACGGCCGGCTACACCCGCATGACGTCGGTGTTGTTCGCTGCCGCCAGCGGGTTGGTCGAGCCGCTGGCCGCCGCATTCGGCGCCGCGATGTTCAGCGTGGCGACCGGCATGTTGCCGGGCGGCCTGGCGCTCGCTGCAGGCGCGATGCTGTTTGTGATTGTAAATAATGTCATTCCCGAGTCGCACAGCCATGGCAACGGCAAGGTGTCCAGTATCGCGCTGGTGGCCGGCTTTATCCTGATGACCATCCTCGATACGGCGCTGACCTAGCTGCCTCGTTTTACGCGCGCCGCGCCTGCCGAAGGCGCGGCACGCTTGCATCCGTCTGCCCCACATCGCCAAAATGCAGTACCCTTGTTAACGAAAAATTTGTTCAGGTTATTTTCACCGCATTAAGTGAATGACCCGGACAAGACGTTTGACAAATCATGCGGGGGATGAGATGGCACTGGCGACGGATCGAAACACTGGCGCGCGGGCATGGTCCGCGGTATCGATGGCGCTGGAAGGGATCAGGGCTGCGGTATTGGACCGTTGGGAAACGCTGGTGCGCAGCCATGTTGACGGTGCCCGCGAGCTGCGCAGACCGATCCTGATTAATACCCTGCCCTCCTTTTACAGCAACCTGATACAGGCACTGACGCCCGCCTACCCGCGCGACGACGCAACCAGTCACACCACCGCCGCCGCGGCGCACGGTGGAGAACGCGCGCGCATGACCAATTTCGGCGCGGAACAGGTCATTCATGAATACCAGCTGTTCCGCGAGGCGCTCGGCGAGGTCAGCAGCGCGCACCGACTCGCGCTCAGTCCGGCCGACTGGACCGTCATCGAGCGCTCCATCAACACGGCCATCCGCGAAGCCGTGCGCGAGTTCACGTCGATCCACGAGGACCTGCGCCACAAGATGGCGGCCGCCCTGTCGCACGACATGCGCACGCCGCTGGCCGTGATCGCCAACGGCGCGCAGCTCATCGGAGTGGCCGACGACCTGGCGCAGGCGAAACGCCTGGGCGAAAAGATCGCCGCCAACGCGACCCGCCTTGAAACCATGGTCGGCGAGGTGCTCGACGCCCTCACCACGCACTGCGGCGAGCGGCTTCCGTTGCACCTGAGCCGCTTCGACATGCGCGAACTGATCCTGCTCGTGCAGCGCGAGTTCGCCGACCGCTACCCCGCCGCGCTGGAAGTGGCCGCCATTAATGTGGAGGGCTGGTGGTGCCGCGATACCATGCGCCGGGCGCTGGAAAACCTGGTGGCCAATGCGATCAAATATGGCGACGGCGGCCCGATTCGCATCGAACTGAGCGAGTCACACGGGAACATTCTGCTGACCGTCCACAACATCGGCAATCCGCTCAGCGAGGAGCAGCGCGGCCGCATCTTCGATTATCTGCGGCGCGAACGGCAGGTGCAGGCGCAAGCAGGCTGGGGCATCGGATTGCCATTTGTGAAGCGCGCCGCGGAGAGCCATGGCGGCAGCGTGGCCGTGGACAGCTCGGCGCAAACCGGCACCACCTTCCTGATCGATGTGCCGGTCGATTGCCGCCCCTATGTCGATGGTAGTGAGCGCGCGGGTAGCTGGGAAGCGCCAACAGCGCCGCCGCCGGCAGCGGCGGCGGACGTTGCCGGGCTGCACCGCTTGCTTGAATGAACGCGGCCGGGCCGTTCGAAGCCGACGTCAGGCTTGTCCGCACGCGAAGCCACGCCGCTTGAGCTTGCCCGCAATCGCGACCCGGGCGCTGGCGATCCGGCTGCGCACCGTCCCCACCGGACATAGCATGGTGGCGGCGATCTGCCCATAGCTCATCCCCGCCAACTCATGCAGGAGGATGGCGGTCTTGTGCTCGGGAACCATGGCGTCGAGCGCGGCGTCCATGGCCGCGGCCATTTGCTTGCCGGCCAGGGCCTTTTCCGGGTCGGCGCTCTCGCACACTTCCCACTCCACGCTGCGCCAGTCGTCCAGCACGCCGGACTCGTCGGGCAAAAGGCGCTTGCGGCGCGCCAGGAACCCGAGGGCGCAGTTATAGGCGATACGGAACATCCAGGTGTAAAAACAGGACTGCGCGCGAAACGTGCCCAGCGAGCCGTACACCAGGATCAGGGTATCCTGCACAACATCGTCGGCATCGGCCGGGTCGCGCACGATTTTCAGCGCCAGCAGGAACAGCCGTCGCCGGTACGGCGCCACCAGCGCATCGAATGCGTGCGGCTCGCCGCGCCCTACCGCCTCGATCAGGGCCTGCTCGCTGCGGCGCGCGCTCACAAGTAGCCCCGGGCGCCAAGCCGGGCTCGCCGTGGCCGGCCAGTTACAAGTTCTCTCATAGGAAATTTGTCCGAAAAGGAACGCTTCAAGCCGCCATCCGGGTGCGGATGGCGGCCACCACGATTTACTCAGCAGCCGCGCTGCGGCTGGCGCCGGCATCAGCTGCCCGCACGGCTTCCGCGGCCTTCTTGCCGGCGATGAAAGCGTGGTCGGAGTTGTAGTACTCCCACTCGCTGTAGCGTCCGGCCAGCACGATGTCGTGCCGCGCCAGCCATTCCTTGACCGTGGCCACATTGGCGGCGCGCGCATGGTCGTAGACCACGTAGGCGTATGGCATGTCGACCTGGTTCGCGACGATTACCTCATCGCTCGCATCGATGATGCCGACCGCGATGCAGTCCTCGATGCAGCGTTGAATCAGGGCGTCGCCATCGAGCGGCAGCGGTTTCCACGGCGAGTACGAAATCTCGCAGGTCAGGCCGAAGCCGCCGGGCGGATTGCAGTGCGGGCTGGCGTTGCCCTGCACGAAGATGCGATGGAAAATCGTCTCTTCCGGATAGTAAATCCAGTGCTTGTCCGTGATATTGGCGCGGTTGATGCCCAGGTTGACGCAGCGGATCGAGATGTGGTTGAGCCCCTTGGCCGCCATGCGCACCTCTTCCGGCGCTTCCTGGCCGATCATCCGGACCAGCTCCGGCAGCGGCATGGTGCTGATCAGGTGCTCGTAGCGGATGCGGCGGCCGTCGGCCAGCGCCACGGTTTTCTCGCCCGGCAGCACCTGCGTCACTTCGGCATTGTGCTCGACCTTGCCTTCGATAAAGGGCAGGAAGCCGCTGACCAGCGCCTGGAAGCCGCCCCTGAGCGGATAACCGAAACGCGCGTTCGGTCCCATCGGTTTGCCGACCGGTTCGAGCGCGCCTTCGATGATCTCGGCCAGATCCGGCAGCGGCACGCGCCCGCCGAGCCAGGACGTTTCCATGTCCGTCAGCGGCACCGTCCACAATTTTTTGTTGTACGGAATGGCAAAGTGCCTGGCAATGCCGGCTCCCCACACCTTGTAGATGAACTCCTCGAAGTTGCCCGGCTTGGCTGGCGCCGCCGCGACCGCCGTGCCGCCCTGGGTGCCGGCCGGCAGTTCGACCCCGCCATCGGCGCAGCAATCCTCGACCGGCTTGGCCAGGTCGCATGCGGACGCCTTTTCCTTCTCGGCGCCGTAGCGCGCTTCGATGGCGCCGACGATGCACTCGGTGATCACCCTGGGCGGCAAGCCGTACAGCGCGCCCTGGAAGGGATAGCGCGTGTACACGTCCTTGCTGTAGACCCAGGCTTCGCGGTTCTGCCAGTGCAGGTTATCGCCCAGCAGCTTGTCGTACAGCTTGAGCACATACGGGTCGTTCGAGAACATGATGTGGCCCGCGTAATCGAACGTGAAGCCGCGGTCCTCGATCGAGCGGCACCAGCCGCCCGGGGTCGGGTTCTTGTCGAGCAGGATCGCATCCTTGCCCAGGTGGTAGGCCGCGGACAGCCCGGTCGGCCCGCCGCCGGCGATCACGCAGTTGTACTTTTGCGTGGTGGCAGTTGCGCGCAGCGGATTGACGTTGGCCGCATTGGTGCCGGCCGGGGCGCCATCGTGCCGTTCCTGGGCTGGCCGCGCGGTCAGCAGCGCGCGCATCTGGTCGGCGGTGGCGGCCCACGAGGTGCGCTGGACCACGGCGCGCATGTCGTCGACCATGTTCGCGCGCCGTTCCGGGCTCATGGCCAGCGCGTCTTCGCATGCGGCGATGAATTCCCGCGGCGAACGGGCGATGCTGACAATGCCGCCGTACGGCTTGACCACGTCCGTGATCGCGGTGCTCACGATCGGCAACTCGGCCGCCATGTATTCCAGCACCTTGGTCGGGCTGATGAATTTGGTCGATTCGTTCAGCGCGAACGGCAGCAGGCACACGTCCCACGCCGCCAGGTAAGACGGCAGTTCCTCGTACGACGCCTGTCCCATGTAGTGGATATTGCCGTTCTTCGGCAGCGAGGCCGGATCGATCTTGACCACGGGACCGACCATGACGAGCTGCCATTCCGGATGCGCATCGGCCACGGCTTTGAGCAGGTCGGTATCGAAGCGCTCATCGATCACGCCAAAAAATCCCAGGCGCGGCGTGGCCAGGCCGGCTTGCGACGGATGAACGCGCGCGCGCTCCAGGGCTTGCGAGAAATGGGCGACGTCCACGCTGCTCGGGAAGCAGTGCGTGTTCGGATTGCGGTCGCGCTTGGCTTCATACAGGCTCGGCCCGCCGGTAAAGACCACGTCGGCCAGGTTCAGCAGCGCCGTTTCACGCTGCAGCAACTGTTTCGGCGCGTTCCTGAACGCCGACAGCTCGTCCATGCAGTCGTACACCACCACGCGCGGATGCACCGATTGCAGCAGCGGCAGCGCCATGGGCGTGTAGCACCAGGCGATCGGGTCTTCGCCGGCGCTCACCAGTTCGGCCAGCAGCGGCTGCAGCAGCGGGATCTGGTCGTCGTGGAAGCCCTGCGCCGCCACCGGCGTGTGCGGCTGGTACACCGTCAGGTTCGGCGCCACCTGGCGGCTTTTGAGAAAACCGTCCCCCTCGTGGAAGATCGGCTCCTCGACCACCAGCACCTTGAAATGCTCCGCCAGGCGCGAGAGCAGGTGTTGCGGGCGTTGATACACGAAGTCCCAGCGCAGATGGCAGAACACGATGATGGTTTCAAGGGCGCTTCCCTTGGGGGCGTGGGCGGGAGCCCCGTTTTGTAGCTGGTCGTTCATGCTTACTCTCCTGGTTGAATATTGCGCGTTGCCGCATTGATTTGTTCGATTGGCACCTTGGGGGTGCGGTCCGCGCACAGCAGCCCGTTCGTCTCCTGGAACGTGTCGGCGAACTGGGTGTAGCAAAATCCGCTGAACAGCAAGGTGGTGTTGACCACTTCCAGCAGGCGCCGGTAGTGGTCGATGAAGCCGGCTTCCGAGTCGGCGCGCGAGTAGCCCCAGGTATGCTCCGCCGTCGCGCTCTTGTCGAAGGCGATGCCGCCGAACTCGGTAAGCACGATCGGCTGGCCGCGGTGCGGAAAGCCGTCCAGCGTCAGAATGCGTCCGGCCGGGCGGCGCTGGTCGAACAGGGTGCGCGCCGGCTCGGTCGTCTCGTAGCGCGAGCGCAGCTTCTCCGGATCGGCGTCGTAGTCGTGGATGCCCAGAATATCGGTGGCCGAGGCTTCCCAGCCATCGTTGCCGATCACCGGGCGCGTACCGTCCAAGGTACGGGTCAGGTGGTACAGCGCCTCGACGGCGTTGCGGTGGGCCTGGGTCGAGGTCAGGTTCGGCACGCCCCAGGACTCGTTGAACGGCACCCAGACGATCACGCACGGGTGGCTGTAATCGCGCTCGATGGCCTCGGTCCATTCGTGCACGATGCGGGTGATCGCCTTGGAACTGAAGCGGTAGGCAGATGGCATTTCTTCCCAGACCAGCAGGCCGAGCCGGTCGGCCCAGTACAGGTAGCGCGGGTCTTCGATCTTCTGGTGCTTGCGCACGCCGTTAAAGCCCATCGCCTTGGCCAGTTCGACGTCGCGCCGGAGGGCATCGTCGGACGGCGCGGTCATCAGGGTGTCGGGCCAGTAGCCCTGGTCGAGCACCATGCGCAAGGGATACGGGCGGCCATTGAGCATGAAGCGGTCGCGCGTGATCGCCACCGAGCGCAGCGCGGTGTAGGAGCGCACGCTATCCAGGACTTGTCCGTCGTGGTGCAGGGTCAGTTCTGCCGTCAGCAGGGTCGGACGCTCGGGGCTCCACAGCAGTTCGTTGCGCGAATCGTCGATGCCCGGATCGGACAGGGCAATCTTGCGGTTCGCCTCGTGGCCGATCAATTTATAGTGGTCGTCGGCCAGCAGGTTCTCGCCATGCCACAGCTTCACCTCGACGAACAGGTCGTCCATGATCTCGCCGCAGGCAAAAATCTCGCAGCCGATTTCATAGCCGTCGAAGATCGGGGTCCAGCGCAGCTTTTGAATGTAGGTGCTGGCCACCCGTTCCACCCACACGGTCTGCCAGATGCCGGTGGTGCGCGGGTACCAGATCGAGTGCGGATCGACCAGCCAGTCCTGCTTGCCGCGCGGCTTGGCCAGGTCGTGCGGATCGTCGATCGCGTGCACCACCACCGTTTGCGGTCCCTGCTCCATCAGCGAGCCGCTGATGTCGGCCGAAAACGGCGTGTGCCCACCTTCATGCTCGACCACCAGGTGGCCGTTGACCCAGACCCGCGCGGCGTAGTCGACGGCGCCGAAGTGCAGGATCACGCGGCCTTCGCCGGGCGCCATGTCGAATTCGCGCCGGTACCAGCAGGAACGGTGAAAGCCGGTGTGGCCGATCCCGCTGGCCGCCGCCTCCGGCGCGAACGGCACCGTGATCGACATGTCCCAGCCAATCGGGTCGGACGGCAGGTGGAACTGAAGGTCGTCGTCGAAAGCGAATTGCCATTGGCCGTTGAGCGATAACCAGTTATCGCGTTCAAGCTGGGGACGTGGGTACAGAAAATCGCTCAAAGCTGCGCTCCTTGATGTGATGCGGCCGGCATCAGAACCCGCCCTTCCCGGCCGATTGCGTTGTTGTAGTGGGTGAGGACCGCTGCGCCGGCCGCCGCCGCCGTGCCGGCGTCGCACAGCGCCACGCAGGCGCCGCCGAAACCGGCCCCGGTCAGGCGCGCGCCGTGCACCTGCGGCTGGGCGCGCATCAGGTCGCACAAGATGTCCAGTTCGACCGTGGACACTTCGTAGTCGTCGCGCAGGCTGGCGTGCGAGGCGTTCATCAGCTGGCCGAATTCGGACGCGCCGACACCCTGGACCGCGCGCGCGACGCGGGCGTTTTCGGTGAACACATGGCGCGCGCGCCGGCGGAACGGTTGGTCCACGCGGGCCAGCTGGTCCAGGCCGGCCAGGTCGCGCAGCGATGGCACGCCGGCGGCGTGGGCCGCCGTGCCGCACTCGGCGCGCCGCTCGTTGTACTTGGTGGCCGCGAGCGTGCGCGCGACGCCGCTGTCGATGACCAGCACTTGCGCATCCGGGGGCAGCGGCAGCACTTCGCGCACCAGCGTGCGGGTGTCGAGAAACAGCATGTGCGATTCGTCGCACAGGCTGGCCGCCATCTGATCCATGATCCCGCACTGCACGCCGGCATAGGCCACTTCCGCCTTTTGCGCCAGTTGCGCAATCTCGACATCGGTCAGCGCCAGGCCGAGATAGGTGCGCAAGGCGCGCAGAGTGGCCACTTCCAGCGCCGCGCTCGACGACAGCCCCGCGCCCATCGGCACGCTGGAGCGCACATGCACGCGCAGCGGCGGCACCGCGTGGCCGCGCTGCTCCAGCAGGCGGATGCAGCCTTCGATATAACGCCCGTAGCCCGACGCCAGGCGCGCCTGCCTGGCCAGCACGACTTCCTCGCCGGTTTGCGCCGAGTAGAAGTGAAAGGCGTCGTCCCTGCTCGGCGCCAGCGCGACATGGGTGCGCATGGGCGTGGCGACCGGCAGCACGAAGCCGTCGTTGTAATCGGTGTGCTCGCCGAGCAGGTTCACGCGGCCGGGCGCGGATTCCTCGACCGGTGCCGCATCGTCAAAAAACGTTTCAAAGGTCATCATGGCCATGTCATTCGTCCAGTGTGATTGGCACCATCTGCAGCTCTTTTGCCTTTTCCTCGGGCAGCACGTCCATCGCGAACATGCCCGCCCCGAGTTCCGTCCCGGCCAGGAACTTGAGACGCTCGCGCGTGCGGTACGGCGGGTAAAACTCGGCGTGCAGCTGGGTTTCCGGATGCGCCTTGCCGTCGAGGGGGGCCTGGTACCACGTCATCAGGTAGGGAAAAGGCCGCTGCCACAGTCCTTCGTACTTGAGCAGCACCGCCTTGACGGCGAGCGCCAGAGAGCGGCGCTGCTCGTCACCAAGCGCGGCGAAGTTCTCGACCGGATCGAGCGGCATGACCCACACCTCGTAGGGGTAGCGCGCACACGGCGGCACGAAGGCGACCGCGTGCTCGTTGCGGTAGACGATACGCAGAGCGTCCTTGACCTCGGTGCGCGCCATCCGGCACAGCAGGCTTACCCCGTACTCGGCGAAGTGCGCCTGTTCGCGTTCGAGCATGCGCTGCGGGATGGGCGGCACGAACGGATAGGAATAGATCTGGCCGTGCGGGTGGTGCAAGGTCACGCCCACTTCCGCGCCGCGGTTCTCGAACGGCAGTACGTAACGGATCGTGCCGCTGCGCGCGGCGCGTGTGGTGCGGTCGGCCCAGACCTGCAGCAGCAGGACGATGCGAGACACGCGCAGGCTGTGCAGGGGCGCACCGGGGTCCTGGGTAAACACCACCACTTCGCAGCGCCCGTTGGCGGGCGCGCTGGCCACGTGCAGGGCCGGCGGATTGTGCGAATCAGGGGCCAGCGAGGGAAAGCGGTTATCGAAAACGGCGATCTCGTAATCGCCCCGGGGCAGCTCGGTGGGATTGGCCGGATCGGTATTGACGGCAAGCGGGTTATATTCCGGCGGCGGCAGGAAGGGACGATTCTGGCGAAATGCGGCATACGCGACCCATTCACCACGCAAGGGATGCCAGCGTAAATGCGGATTGGCCTGGATCGACTCCGCCGATGGACTCGGCGCCGGGTCATGCGCGGTAATTGGCGCATTGCTATATAAGGTCAGCGCGCGCCCGTCGGGTTTTGTCAATTCGATGGTATGCATAGAGAGCCGGATTAACTTGCGCTTTTGATGAAGGTGTTTAAAAAGTGTAAGGAAATGTTAGCACGCGCCTCTTCCATATTATTTTTAACATAACGAAACATTTCCATAAGGTATGAAATAAACGTAACTTCTGGTTATCATTACAACTGTGAAGTTGGAGTTTGTAAGAGTGAAATGTGAATTGACGTTTCGTGACCTGAGTTCACAATAGGCGTACAAATGTGAGATTTGTCTTACACCAAAACGGGAAATCTTCTGGCAAGCACGATTCGCACGCGGTGAGCGCCTGATGCGCCATATGTGACATTTCTTGCTTGTCCGAGCGGTAAACCGAACAGAAAAGTTATTACACTTAACCAAGAATGATCATTTTGAATGGTAAGTTTTATTTCTTGAATGCACTATTTGTTCAATATCTAAAAGGAAATAGCGACAGCGGAACAAAATCGGCGCTGAGCCGTCATGGCGGCGGTCCGGCTGATGTTAATACTGCGGCTGGCAGCGCAATGTATTATGGAAATACAACGACATTTTGTCCAATGTCCGCAAATCTCCCCCGGATAAACCATGCTGCATGCAGCGTATATTCGGATATTCGATTTTTCTAACTGCTACGCTGTTTATCCGCTGGAGAATAATCGACAGAATGTGGATGCGGGTAGGCGTCACGGTGAAGTCCAGAGCCAGCAAAAATCGGCCCGTGCGAGAGTCACCATCATGGAGCCGTATAAAAATTTATGAACTTTTATACACTATTGTGTAAAAGCTATTTTTGCTTTAAGGGATGTTGCTACTCTATTACCCTCTTCGGCGGCCGCGCTGAGGGGACCGGCCCCTCCAAGCTCTTCAGGAACAGTTCACACTCACCGCAGTGCCGCAACCGCAGACCTATATGATGTTCGGCGCCGGTTTGCTAGCCCTGGCCCTGGTCGGCGCCGCCCACCGCCGCCCGGCTTCCCCGCCGAAGTTCGAGAGCTGATCCGACCTCCAAGAAACGTAACAGGGCGCAATCCGCCCTGAATAAGCCTCATGCTTCCCGCCGTTGCCACCAGATGGCCACAACGGCTAGGCATGACCTTATAACGATTTCTCAGGAGAATCCTATGACCACGACAAACGATGCACAACGCAGACTGCTGCTACAGGCCGCTGCCGGGATCGGCGCGGCTTGCCAGCTCGGACTCGGTAGCGCCAGCGCAGCCGCGCTTGCGCCTGCGGCAAGCGGCAAGCCCGGCGATTTCGACTTCCTGTCGGGCGAATGGAGCATCCGGCACAAGCAGTTGAAGGAAAAGAACTGGGAGTCGTTCGAGGGCGAAGCAACCGTGATCGGCATACTGGGCGGCCTGGCCAGCGTCGAAGAACTGCGCATTCCCGCACGAAACTTCAGCGGCATGGGATTACGCATTCTCGATGTCGAAAAAAAGCTGTGGGCCGACCATTGGTGCAACAAAAAGAACGGGGTGCTCAATCCGGCCTCGTGGGGCAGTTTTACCCACGGCGTCGGCACCTGGGACAGCACCGATATCGACGATGGCCAAGCGCTCATCACGCGCGGCGTCTGGGACCGGATCACGCCCAATTCATGCCGCTGGTACCAGGCCGTCTCGCGCGATGGCGGCGCCACCTGGGACAAGAACTGGATCATGGACTGGCAGCGGACCGCGATTCGTCAGCCGTGAACGCCGACATGATCGGACTGAATTTGCTATGCTCGCCTGACTAGGGCGGCGCATTGCCGTGCTGCCCGCGGTCGACATGAGATCGGATGACGCTGGCCATGCATATGGGTATTGACGATGTGGACGATGCCGCACGCGTACGCGCGCTTGAAGCGCTGGCCCTGCTCGACACGCCGGCCGAAGAACGTTTCGACCGGCTCACCCGCCTGGCCAGCGCGGCGCTCAACACGCCGATGGCGCTGGTATCGCTGGTCGACCTGGAGCGGCAGTGGTTCAAGTCGCGGGTTGGTCTGGCAGTGGCCGAAACGCCGCGCTCGATGGCTTTCTGCAGCCATGCGGTGGCCGGCCGCGAACTGCTGGTGGTGCCGGACACCTTGCGCGACGCCAGGTTTTCCACCAATCCCCTCGTCACCCAAGCGCCCAAGATCCGGTTTTACGCCGGCCAGCCGATTTTTTCCCTGGACGGCCATGCCGTCGGCACCCTGTGCGTGCTCGACACGGTACCGCGCGCGTTCAGCGCCGCAGAATCGCTCCTGCTGCGCGACCTTGCCAGCCTGGTGGAAGATGAGCTGAACAAAAATGCCCTGGTGAGCGCGCGCCAAGCCGCCGAACAGGCGCTGCAGCAATTCAATGCCGAACTGGAAGCGCGCATCGGCGAGCGCACCGCCTCGCTACAGGAAAGCAACCGGGCACTGACCCGGGAAGTGGCACAGCGCAAGGACATCGAAGACACGCTGCGCCAGAGCGAAGCGCGCAACCGCACCATCATCGAATCGTCGCTGAGCGCCTTCGTCAGCATCGACACGCGTGGCTGCATCTTCGACTGGAATACGGCGGCCGAACACACCTTCGGCTGGACCCGGGCCGATGTGATCGGGCTGGACCTGGCCACCACCATCATTCCGCAGCGTTTTCGCGCGGCCCATCATGACGGCATGGCGCGCTACCTGAGCTCGGGCGTGGGCCGCGTCCTGAACCAGCGCATCGAACTTCCCGCCTGCAAGAAAAGCGGCGAGGAAATCACCGTGGAAATGACCATCAGTGCGTTTCCCACCGCCGAAGGTGTGCTCTTCGGCGCGTTCTTGCATGATATCTCCGCCCGCCTCAACGCCCAAGGCGCCTTGCAACAGCAGCAGAAGCAACTCGACGCCGTGCTCGATACCATCGATGTCGGCGTCGTGGCCTGCACGGCGGACGGCCGGATCAATCTCTTCAACCATGCCATGCGCGATATCCACGGACTCGCCCACAACCACACCGCCACGCTGGCCTGGGCCGTGCACGACGATATGTTCCGTGCCGATGGGGTAACCCCGCTCGCGCCCGACGAAACGCCCCTGCACCGCTCCTTTCACGGCGAAGTGGTCCAGGACTATCCCCTGGTCATCGCGCGCGATGGCTACAAGCACAGTTTCCTCGCCAGCGGCCGCCCGCTCCTCGACGCCGAAGGCGCGCGCATCGGCGCGGTGGTGGCGATGAAAGATGTCACCGACCTCGCGCTGGTCCAGCACGAACTCAAGCTCAACGAACAGCGCCTGCTGGCCATCACCGAAAACCTGCCCACCCTGATCGGGCAGATCGACCGCAACGGCGTGTTCGTTTTTCTCAATTCGCGCGCCGCGCGCTTTTTCGGCAAACCGCGCGAGCAATTACTGGGGCACCCGGTGCGCATGGCCTACTCGGACGCCGAGTTTGCCAAAGTCGGTCCGCACATCGAAACGGCCATGGGCGGCACCCGGGCCTCGTTCGAGGGCGACATGACGGTCGAAGGCCGCTTGCTCTCCTACTATGCGTCGTATATTCCGAACCTCGACGCCGATGGCAATCCCAACGGCTTTTTCGCCATGGCGTTCGACATCAGCGAGCGCAAGGCCAGTGAAATTCGCCAGCGCGACAGCGAAGAACGGCTGCGCACCATTACCGACAACCTGCCCGTCCTGATTTCCTACATCGACCGCGATACCCGCTTCCAGTTCGCCAACGCCATGCACACGCAGTGGTACGGGGTGTGTCCCGCGGAGTTGATCGGCAAGACCGTCGAGGAAGTGTTCGGCCGCGAATTTTGTGCGCCGCGCGAAGCGTATTTCTATCGCTGCCTCGAAGGCGAGACGGTGCAGCTCGACATCGCCATTGCCAACGAAACGCACAACCGCGTGCTCAACATCCTGTTCATCCCGCACAAGCGCGGCGACGCGGTCCTGGGCGCCTATGTGCTCTCGACCGATGTGACGGCAACCCGGCGGCAGGAGCACCAGCTCACGGAACTGGCCAATACCGATGCGCTGACCGGCCTGCACAACCGCCGCCATTACGAAGTGCTGCTGGCCGCCGCCATCGAGCGCGCCGGCCGCAGCAAGCGGCCGATGGCGCTGGTGTATCTGGACATCGACCACTTCAAGACCATCAACGATACCCTCGGGCACGCCGGCGGCGACGAAGTGCTCAAGGAATTCGGCCGCCGTTTGAACGGCGCGGTGAGGAAAACCGACACCGTCTGCCGCCTCGCCGGCGACGAATTCACCATCATCCTGGAAAATGTGGATTCGGTCGCCGAATGCGAAACGATCGGGCAGAAACTGGTGGCGGCGATGGCGCTTGCGTTCGATATCCTCGGCCATCCGTGGAACGTATCGGCCAGCATCGGGATCGCCTGGTGCGCGCATCAGGCCGCCACGGCCCAAGTCCTGGCCACGCATGCGGACACGGCCCTGTATAGCGCCAAGCATGCGGGCAAAAACCAGTATCGCGTCGCCGGCGTGCCCTGACGATGGCACGCCGGCGGCGATTTATCCGCTTCCTTTAAGGCGACATCATGACCGTTTTCGCGGATTTTCTGGCGCAGATCGCCGCTCCACAGCATCGTGAACGTACCCGAGCCGTTCTCGATTGGGTAGCTGAACAGTTTCCGCATCTGGACCGGAAAATCGCGTGGAACCAGCCGATGTTCACCGATCACGGCACCTTCATTATTGGCTTCAGCCTGGCCAAGCCGCATCTGGCGGTCGCCCCGGAAGCGGCTGCGATCGATCATTTCTCCAGGGAAATCGTCGCGGCAGGCTATGGACATACCGGCCAATTGATCCGCATTCCCTGGATGGACGAGGTCGAATTTTCCCTGCTCGAGAAAATCATCGATTTCAATATCGTGGACAAAGCACGGTGCGACACGTTTTGGCGCAAGCAGGCCAAGCCGGCTTGTTCCTGACGACAGCCCGAGGACCGGCCATTTAACGCTGGGAACGCCATCCTGTAAAATTGAAATAATGAAATTTTTCCCTGAGCCTGCATGATCTTCCCGCTCCCACTCTCCCGCTTGCCGCGCCGGCTTGCCCTCATGGTGGCCGTGCTGGCGTCCGTGTGCACCAACGCGCTTGCGCAACAAGACGCGGGCGAGCTCGTTCGTGTGCAAGTCCCGCCCCCGCTGAACGCCACTCCGATCAAGCCCGGCCCCAAGCCCGGGTCCTGCGCCAAGCCGGTGTTTCCCGAGGCATCGCTGCGCAGCAGGCAGGAAGGAACGGTCACGCTATCGTTTCTGATCGGCACGGATGGCGCGGTGAAGGGTGCCAAGATCGTCAAGTCAAGCGGCTTTCATTTGCTCGACATGGCTGCCCACGATGGCATCCGGCGCTGCGTGTTCAGTCCGAGCATCGTCGACGGCAAAGCGGTGGACGCGTGGATGCAGATGCAATACGTCTGGACGCTCGACGCCTCCGCTCAGGAGCAGGCGGCCGCGCTGAGCGCCGCGCGTGCGGGTGCGGAACGCGGCGAGCCCGCATCCCAGCACAGGCTCGGGTCGATCTACATGAATGGCGAGGGTGTCGCACGCGACCCCGCCAAAGCCTTGGCCTGGTGGCGCAAGGCCGCTGAACAAGGTTACGTCCAGGCCTACTACAGCATGGCCATGACGCTGCAATTGGGCGATTCCGGTGAGCCGGACCTGGCTCAAGCCATGATCTGGTATCGCAAGGCCGCCGACCTGGGTATGCCCGCGGCGCAGAACATGCTGGGAATATTGCTGCTCGACGGCGCCCGGGCACCCTCCGACAAGGTGGCGGCACGCGAGTGGTTTCGCAAAGCGGCCGCGCAAGGATGGGCGCGCAGCCAGGCGTACTACGGCGCGCTGCTATTGCACGACAATACTTCGGAAGGAATGGAGCACGGCATAGCGCTGCTGTCCAAGGCGGCGGCGCAAGACGATGTCGTGGGCCAGTTACTCCTCGGGCAATGCTACGACGCCGGGCGCGGCGTGCCGCAGGATAAAGCCATGGCGGCGACGCTGTTTGAAAAAGCGGCGCTCGGAGGCAGCAAGTGGGCGCAGCGTCGTATGGCCACGATGTACGAGCGCGGCGACGGCGTCACGGCCGACCCGGTCAAGGCGGACCAGTGGCGCCAGGCAGCGACAATACCGGAACCTCGCCCACGCTGACTCCGGGACGGATGCCCCACCCCTGGTGCAAGCTGAAATTTTACCCCAAGCACCCATGACCACCCTTGCCCCATTTCCTTCGCTGCACCGCCCGCGCCGGCTTGCCGCGCTTGCCGCCATGCTGGGGACCGTGTGCATGTGGACGCTGGCCCAGCCCGGCGAGCAGCCGCGCACTGTCCCCATCCCTCCGGGGCCGGTTGCGTACAACATCAAACCCGTTCTTCCCGTTGCCCTGTCCGGCGGCTGCGCCAAGCCAGAGTATCCCAAAGCCGCCTTGCGCGAGGAACAGGAAGGCACGGTCACCCTGGCCTTCCTGATCGGCGGCGATGGCGCGGTAAAAGATTCCAGGATCATCAAGTCGAGCGGTTTCCTGTTGCTCGACATCGCGGCCCAGGATGGCATCGGACGCTGCACGTTCAAGCCGACACGGGTCGACGGCAAGCCGATTACATCGTGGATGCAGCTGCAATATGCCTGGTCGCTCGATGGGCCGGCCGGGGAAGAACGGCAGCCGCCCTGGCCACCACCCGCGCAGCGGCAGAGCGCGGCGAGCCCGAAGCGCAGCACAGAATGGGCATGCTGGCGATGGGCCAGCCCGGCTACACGCGCGACGTGGACGCGGCGCGCGAATGGTTCCGCAAGGCCTCCGCACAAGGATACGCACCCAGCCAGGCATTTTACGGGGCCTTGCTGATGAGGGAAATCGGGCCGGAGTGGATTGAACTGGGCCTGGAGCTGGTGCGCAAGTCGGCGGCGCAAAACGATGCCCAGGGACAGTTTTTCCTAGCGCGCTGTTACGAAAACGGACACGGCGTCGCACGCAACGACGTGACGGCCGCGGCGCTGTTCGAGAAAGCGGCGCTCGGCGGCAGCAAGCCGGCGCAGCAGTCCATCGCCGCGATGTACGAACGCGGCCAGGGCGTGGCGAGCGATCCGGTCAAAGCGGCCAAATGGCGCCAGATCGCGGACAAACCGGTCCCGGCACCGCGCTGCCCCCTGGCACGCCGCCGCGGTGGCTATCCGCGCCGGCCGCGCACGTCGTTGCTGCGCGCCTCATCGTGGCCATCTGACCACCCCCTCCGGCAGACTGCTCCGGGCGCCACGCGTGCGCTGATACCCGCAAGGTATGGCAAAGAAAGTAATTCAGCCGTGTCAGCCTTTTCTCTATAGTCGCTCACGTCGACCAGCTCTTCCTCCAACGAACTCCACGGGGCCCGACACGCACGGCGGGCGCGCTTCGCCACGCCCAGGTTCTGCTCTGGCGGCAGAGTCGATCGCGCCACATCCTTCATTCAAATCATCAACCATCCAGAGGGCATCATGACTTCATCATCACCGCAGTCAAACGCACCGCCCGGCCAGTCCGGCTGGCGCATGTGGCTGGCCATCGTCATCCTTGGCATCGGCGCCTTCACCATCGTCACCACCGAGCTGGCGCCGATCGGCCTGCTGTCGGCCATCGCGCACGACATCGGCCGCAGCGAATCCGCCGTCGGCCTGACAGTCACCCTGTACGCCTGGATCGGCGCCTTCAGCGCATTGCTGGCCGCCGTGGCCCTGGGCCGCGCGCCGCGCAAGCCGCTGCTGATCGGGCTGATGCTGTGCCTGGCGCTGTCGAACGGCGCCGCCATGCTGGCCGGCAGCTTCGGCCTGCTGCTGGCCGCCCGCGCCTGCGGCGCAGTGGCGCATGGCCTGTTCTGGGCCGTCATCGCCGCCTCGGCCGCGCAAATCGCGCCGCCACGCCATGTGGGCCTGGCCACCTCGATCGTCTTCGGCGGCGTTTCGGCGGCCAGCGTGCTGGGCGTGCCGCTGGCCACCCTGATCGGCCAGGAGAGCAATTGGCGCATCGCCTTCGGCGCCGTCGGCGCACTGAGCGTGCTGACCGCGTTCGGCATGCTGGCGGTGCTGCCGCGCCTGGAGCAAAGCCAGGCGCGGGACGCGCGCGCGGCCCTGGGCGCGGTACTGCGCCGCGCCGACCTGTGGGCCATCTACCTGGCCACGGCGTTTGCCGTCACGGGCCACTTTGCCGCGTTCACCTTCATCGAACCGTTCCTGCGCGAAGCCCCCGGCATGCAGGCGACGATGGTGATCGCCTTGCTGTTCGGCTTCGGCGCCGCCGGCCTCGCCGCCAACTTCCTGACCGGGATCTTCATCGACCGCTACCTGCGCCCTTTCCTGATGCTGGCGCTGGCCCTGATGACGCTTTCCCTGATGGTGCTGGGCATGTGGGGCACGCTCATCGGCGCGGCCGGCATCGGCGCCATGCTGGTCCTGTGGGGCGCGGCCATCTCGGCCATCTTCGTCGGCTTCCAGACCTGGATCCTGCGCACGGCCGGCGCGGCGGCCATGCCGGCGTCGGCGGTGTACGTCGCCATCTTCAACGCCGCCATCGGCAGCGGCGCCATGCTCGGCGCGTGGGTCCTGAGCCTCAGCGGTTTTGCGGCAGTCATGATCGTGGGCGGCCTTGGCGGCGCCGTGTCGATCCTGCTGGTCGCCGCCATCGGGCGCCCGGCTTCCGCGCCGCAGGCGGCGTTGCAACCGTGAGCGCAGCACACAACGAAGTACGTGCCGGGCCGGCCGCTAGCGCCCGGCCGTGAGCGCGCCGATCAGGGCACGCGCGGCGGCCGACGGGCGCCGGTGTCCGGCATAAATTGCGGAAAACGCGCGGGTGCGACCGCGCAGTTGCGGCAGCAGCTCGACCAGTTCGCCGCGCCCGATGCGTTCGCGCACGATGAAGTCGTAGCTCTGGCACACCCCGAGGCCGTGGGCGGCGAGCGAGACCACGCCGAGCACATCGTCCGAGACGGTGACACGCGGCGCCGGCGACCAGTCCACGTCGCCACCGGCATCGCGCAACAGCCAGGGAGACACGCGCCCGGTGCTGGGCATGACGAAACAGATGCAGGCATGCCGCTGCAGTTCGTCGAACGACGCCGGCATACCCGCGCGCTTGAGGTAGTCGGGCGACGCCACCAGGCACAACGGCGCGTCTTCCAGCTTGCGCGCCACCATGCCGCTGTCCGGCAAGTCGCCAAGGCGCACTGCCAGATCGAACCCTTCAGCCACCAGGTCGACGTTGCGGTTGGCGATATTGAGTTCCACCCTCACCTGCGGATACTGCCGCGAAAACGCATCGAGCAAGCGCGGAAGGCGGTAATGCGCATACGTCGTCGGCACGCTCAGCCGGACGCGCCCCGCCACATCGTCGGCCTGGCCCAGGATGGCGCGCTCGGCATCGTCGATCAGCGCGAATGCGGCAAGGGACTGCTCCAGGTACAGCTGGCCGGCATCGGTCATGCTCAGGCTGCGCGTGGTACGCCGCAGCAACTGGCTTCCCAGGTGCTGCTCCAGCCGGCCCAGCGCGCGGCTGACGACCGACGCCGTGGTTGCCAGCGCCACGGCGGCCGCGCTCAGCGAACCGTGCTCGGCCACCGCCAGAAAGATTTCCACATCGCCCAAGTGTCCGTAGCGCCGCGCCATTTTTGCCTTTAAAGAATTAATCATTGTTACCGCAGGTAGTTTATCTCCTTTGAAGGCTTGAATATAGTCTTACCTACGCCAACTACCGATGGAACCTGACCATGAATCGACTGAAACCCCTCATCGCCGCCCTGCTGCTCACCCTGGCAGGCGCCAGCCAGGCCGCCAACGTGCTGGTCGTGCTGTCCGACTCGGACCGCCTCGACCTGAAGGATGGCAAGACCTACCCGACCGGCTTTTACCTCAATGAGCTGGCGCAGCCGCTCAAGCTGTTGCTCGACGCCGGCCACGAGGTGACGTTCGCCACGCCCACCGGCAAGGCGCCCACGGTCGACGCCACCTCGCTCGATCCCATGTATTTTCAAGGCGATGCGGCCCAGTTGAAGCAGCACCAGGATTTGATCGCAAAGCTCGACATCACCTCAAGCCAGCGCTCCCCGGTCATCAGCCTGGCGCGGGTCGAGCAGATCGGCTATGCGCGCTATGACGCGGTGTATGTTCCAGGCGGCCACGCGCCGATGCAGGATCTGATCCGCAGCGCCGCGCTCGGGCGCCTGCTGACCCATTTCCACCAGGCCGGCAAAACCACGGCGCTGGTCTGCCACGGCCCGGCGGCGCTGCTGTCGGCACTGAACAAGCCGGAAAGCGCCATCGGCCGCATGGAACAAGGCAGCAAGGCCACGCCAACCGGCTGGATCTACGCGGGCTATCGCATGACTGTGATCAGCAATCAGGAAGAAGCGCTGGCGAAGGCGGCATTGAAAGGCGGCAACATGAAACTGCTGCCCCAGAGCGCGCTGGAGCAGGCCGGCGCGCGCTACAGCAGCAATGCGGCGCCATGGACCAGCCATGTGGTCACGGACCGTGAACTGATCACCGGCCAGAATCCGGCATCGGCCCTGCAAGTCGGTCAAGCCCTGGTCGAGCGCTTGAAGTAACGCGGGACGGCGCGGCGCCGAGTGCTGTGCGGATGGCCTCGACCTTGTCGAGCACCGCCGCGCGCGTTTCGTGCGCGCGCGAGACCACCTGCACGTCGATCGACAGCAGGCGCGCCAGTGCCGGCGGCAGCGCGCGATAGGCCACGCCGATGCGCGAGGTGGCCTGCATCGACTGCGGGCACAGGGCCACGCCCTCGCCCGCCGCCACCGAGGCCAGCAGCATCGTGAAATCTTTCGGTTCGAGTCGGCGCGGGGCGGCATAGCCGAAATGCCTGAAGCTGCGCTCGCACTTGTCGTAGAAGGCGGGATTGTCGGTGCGCGAAAACCAGAACAGGGGCGTGGCGCCCAGTTCGGCCAGGTCCACCTCGGTCTTCGCGGCGGCCGGGTGGGACGCCGGCAGGACGAGGATCATCGGTTCGCTGCCGACCGTCTCGACCGCGAGGTCTTCGGTGGGGGGGACGATGTCGCCGACGATCGCCAGATCGAGCTCGCCGCCGCGCACGCGCTCGACCAGGCGCCTGGACCAGGCGCGCTCCAGCGCCCGCCCGCCGGTGAAAGCCGGATCGGTGACGAGCGCGTTCAGCTCGGGCATCAGGGAATGATTGATCACGCTGGTCAGGCCGATGCGCACCATGGCCGCATCGTCATCATGCAAGCCTGCCTTGACGCCGGCCACGGCCAGGTCCAGCGCCAGCAGGATCTTGTACGCCTCTTCCTTGAAGGCTTCGCCGGCCGTGGTCAGGCTGACCCGGTGGGTGTCGCGCACGATCAGCTGCACCCGCAGCATGTCCTCCAGGCCCTTGATCTGGCGCGACAGCGGCGGCTGCGACATGTTCAGCAGCTCCGCGGCACGGCGGAAATTGAGCTCCTGCGCCACCGCCAGGTAGCACTGCAAGGTCCTGGTGCTGGGTAGGTGCTTCGACAGCATGAGCATGACAACGTCTCCTGAACCGGTTCTTCGTTGCCTATTATCCCATCCTTCCACTGCGGCCGTTCAGCTCGCCGCCACCGCCGCCTCCCGCGCTGCGGCGCGGCGCGGGAGTGTCGCGCCGATACGATGCGAGGCCAGGCGCAGCACATCGCTGGGATTGAACACGGATGGACCGGATTGCGCGGCAAGGTCCGCCAGCAGGCCGCGCCCCAGCTGGATCAGCCGGCGGTAGCCGTCGCCCAGCCACGCTTCCCACATCGATCCGAGCGGCTGCTCCAGAATATTCCCCAGGCCGTACAGGGGCCCAAAGCCGAAGCTGACCGGATTGACCGTGCCGTCGGGTTCGAGCACGAGCACGCCGAGCAGGTCGGCAGGCCGCGCACTCGCGTCGCTGGCGCTGGCCGCGCGGGCGTAGATCGTGCAGGGCCGCGCCATGACATCGTTGCGGTGCACCAGGTCGGTATGCACGCCCATCTTCCCCGCGTACGCCGCCGCCAGCAGCGTGCCGGCGAGGTACAGCAGGTTGGCGTCGTCGGGCCCCAGCACCGCGTCGGCCATCGTGGTGCGCGCGCGCCCCGCCGCCGAGATCGGGTGCAGCTGGAGCGCCGAGGCACCCCGCTCGCACGCCAGCGCTGCCAGTTCATCGACGTCGTCGAGGTTCTCGCCGCTTACGCCGCAGATGATGTGAAAGCCGATGCCGGCATTCGCCAGCAGGCCGAGAGTGCGCAACACGCCGGCGAAGGCGCGCGGCCGCCGGCGTAAGGCATCGTGCGCGGTGCCAAGGCCGTCGATACTGACCGCCACCGTGCCAACCTGGCGCAGGATGTCCAGGTTGCCCCGGTGTGGCACCAGCAGGCCGTTGGTGACGAGGGCCGTTTGCATGCCGCAGTCCGCCGCCAGCGCCACGACATCGGCCAGCCATGGATAGAGCAGCGGTTCGCCACCCGAGATGGCGAGCTGGGTGTAGCCCCACGCCGCCGCCTGCCGGATCGCGCCCGCCGCCTGCTCTAGAGTGAGCAGGCTGGCAGCATGCGGCGCACTGTCGGAGTAGCAGTGCGCGCACGCCAGGTTGCACCTGCGTAAAGGATGCAGGTGAAAGATGGCGCTGGCGGTCGGGCCGGCGGCGGGCGTGGCGGCGGCGCTCATTTCAGGCCGACCCTGACATGTACACGCCACAGATCGCGCATCGGGATGCCGTAGGGGAAAATCTCGATACGGCGCAAATCCGGATGCTTCTGGATCTGCAGGATCGCCGCCCCCAGCCCGGCCATGGGCACCGAGGTTTTCAGGACCAGGGCGTCGGGCATGAGTATGCCATCCGGGAAGATGTCGTCGAATTTGAACCCCATGCCATGCAGCTCGGCCACCGAATCGGTCAGGTCGGCGATCTGCTCCTTGGTGTAGTGGTAACGCAGGCGTGCCGTCAGCGCAGTGTTCAGGTCGTTTGGCTTAGACATGTGCGGGCTCCATGATGGTTTTGGTGATGAGGACCGACAGATCGGACAGCAGTTTCAGCACGGCATCGTATTTTTCGATGGTGAAAACCAACAATTGCAGCGCGTCGGTCAATGCCTTGGTACGCGTCACCGTGTCGGCCGACGGCGGCCGGATCTGTATTCTTTCTTGCAGGATGTCGATGATGGCGTTGTTGACCGTGTTGCGGCGCTCGCGCAACTTGGCCAGCACCATGTACACCTTCGCCCGGTCTTTCAGGCTGGCTGTTTCGTATTCGACGGTGACGTCGGCGATGGCGCGCTGCAAAATGGTTTCGATGCTTTGCAGCCAGGGAATTGCTGAGTCGGACATGATGCTCTCCTAGTTGGTGGATGGGATACAGTGGTAGTGGCTACGGCGTGGCCGGGGGCGTTGGCAGCTCCTTGGCTGCGGTAGCGGCAATATCGGTTGCCGCGGCCTGGTTTTTCTTTGCTTCCTCGCGCACTTCTTCAAAAAACGATGCCGCCAGCGCGGCGCGCTCGGCCAACGGCAATTCCTTGCCCAGTGAGCCGAACGCCTTGCCGGTCGCGCCGAGGGCCTCGCCCACCGGAGGAAGCGGCGTCACCAGCTGGCTGATCAGTTCCTCGACGTGGGCCACGCCCGCTTCCTTCGCCGATACGGCAGCGCTCAGCAATGCCACTCTGCTGCGTAACTGCCTGAGCGCCGCCAGCCGTTTGGTCTGGCCGCTGAACTCATATAGCTGATCGTCTCCCGGCAAGTCGAGCAGGCGCGCGTTGTAGGTCTCGATGTCGTCGCCGAGCTGCTCCTTGCGCATGTCGTCGACGGCGGCCTGGCGCCTGGCGTACAGCGCCAGCTCCTGCTTGAGCTGGGCTGTCAGGGAAAGGCCATGCTGCGCTTCTTCCAGCGCCACCGGCGAGGTGGCGCAGCCCGCAAGAAGCAGCGCGGCCGTCATGCACGGTAAATAGCGGATCATCATTTGTTCACTCCTCGTCCGATCCAGAGCAGGGACAGCGCCTGGACCAGGTCTTTGTAATCGGACGCTTTCTGGCCGGATGCCGCGTACGCCACCGCCTGTCCCGCGGTGGCATCGATGAGGACCGCCCATTGGCCGGCGTTGGCCTGGGCGAAAGCGAGCTGCCGTTCGCGCTTGAGGTCGCGGCGCAATTCGTCCAGCCGCAATGTCCGGGCACGCTGGTCGCCGATCGCATACGCATAGCGGCCGGCGGCTTCATACAGCGCTGCCCGGCTGTCGGCGTCGTCGCAAGCGGGGTTGACCTTGACCGCCGGGAAGGCGATGGCGTCGAGGAAGCTCATGCTTCTGTAGCATGGCTTGAGGGTGTCGAGCCTTGACCGGGCCACCAGCAGCTCGACTGCCTCGGCCACCCGGGACGCTTGAGCGGCCCGCACCAGCTCGATATCCTTGCGCACAAGATCCGCCTGCACCGTAGCCAGGTCGGCGCGGTTTTTCTCCAGGTCGCGCCGGATCAGGAGACTCATCGGAACCAGCGGTTTTTGCAGATCGGCCAGGACTTGGACATCGTCGGCGACGCGCGTGACCAGGACCGCCGCCAGTTCGGCGCGGGTGGCGTCCTTGCCGGGATCGGCAGTGGTTCCCAGCTTGCGCAGGATGGCGTCGATGCGCTTGACGCGGTCATTGGCAAGCGCCTCGTTGCCGAGCACGTTGTTGAGCGTCGCCATCTGTGCCAGCGCGGCGCGCACCTTTTTGCCGAGTTCGGTCAAGCGCACGGAAGGAGCGGTGCCGGGCTGGCTGGCGCGCACCGCTGCGGCATACTCCTCCAGCGAGGCGCGGTACTGCGCCATCGAAGCGTCGGCTTCGGCACTGAGAGCAGCATACTTTTGCTCGAGATCGACGGTGTTTTTGGCGCTGGTGAGCAGCGAGCCAGCCGGTAGCCTGGCGATCAGCGCATCCTGTCCGCCAGCGAGCGTTACTTCGCTTGCGCACAGCTTGCGCAGTTCTCCAAGATACTCCGTGGCATACTTGCTCAGCTCGCCGCTGCCGGCAGCATTGACCGCGCGGCAGGATGGGGCGTCGGCGCCTTCCGCCTTGAGCAATGTGCGGTACGCGGTTTGCCTGGCCCGGTTCGCCTGCAGTTGCAGCGACAGGCTCTTCCATTTTTTTACCGCGCCCAGGAACCCGGAGGCGTCCGGCGTGGCAGCGAGCTCCTTGAGCTCGCCGTCCAGTGTCGAATAAAACGTTCTCGCGTTGGGGCCGCCCGTAGCGACCGGAGCGTCGAGCAGCAGCACCAGCGCGCTGTCGACCTCGGCGCTGCGGGCGCCGGCGATGGCATCGATGTCCGCCTTGAGCAATTTCTTGCGCTGCTCATGCATGGCCGTGAAATAGCTGTTCAGGTCCACCTTGGCCCACGCCGCCTTCAAGTCCTTGCCTTGCTGGTCGCGCTTTTCGCTGTACAGGTGCATGCCGGCGCAGCCCGACAACGCCAGGCACAGCGGTACGCATCCCAATCGAAGAAAAGTATTCATGTTGATTCCCTTGTCCGGATCAGATGGAAGACAGTCCGGTTGGCATCGCAGTCCGCCGCCGGTAACTGGAGCTCAGTATAGGAAGTTGCACCTGCCAGGGAAATTGTCCGAATGGCCAGTCCGAGGGCCCATTCCGGAAGCACAATGTGCTAGCCTTACGGGGTCAACTGGCCATGTGGCCAGGGTGCCGGACACAGCATTAGTCCAGGCGATTTCTTCAAAGGAGCCAGTCGTGCGCTTGCTGCTTGTCGATGACCACAAGATGTTCACGGAAAGCCTGACCATGGCGCTTGACCGCCTGCAGAAGGGCAACACGCTGTGTGTGGCGCAAAGCCGCGAGGAGGCACTGGACTACGCCGGCGCCGGCCAGCGCTTCGACGTGATCTTGCTCGACCTTCACATGCCCGGCAACGACGGCATGGATAACCTGGCCATCCTGCGCGAGGCCTTCGATACCGCCTGCATCGTGATCGTTTCCGGCGAGACCGATCCGCGCATCGTTTTTCAGACCATCGAACTTGGCGCCGCCGGCTATGTGTGCAAGGCGTCCGACCTGCAAACCCTGCTTGAGGCGTTAGATACGGTGCTGCACGGCGGCGTGGCGCTGCCGAGCAAACTGCCGCGCCCGCAAATTCAGGGCGCGCAGCCGGCTCCACGCCCGCCGCCCCCGCACAATCCGGTGCTCGACGCGCTCTCGCCGCGTCAGCGGGAAGCCCTGTTCAGCGCCATCCGGGGTCAAAGCAACAAGGTGATTGCCCGTGAAATGCGGGTGACCACGAGCACGGTCAAGCATCACCTGGCCATTGCGTTCAAGGTGCTCGGCGTGCTCAACCGCACGGCGGCGGTGTACGAGGCCAACCGCCTGCAACTGTTTCCCGACATGCAGTCGTGCCAGGCGAGCGCCCGCCCGCCTGAGCACAGCCGCAGCGCCTGCTAAGGCGGGGCGCGGTCGAAGCTGCAGTCGATGTCCCAGCGGCCGGTGCGCTGTTCGGCCGTCACGAGCGCGAAACCGTCGCCTTTCGCATATGTCACCTGCGCCAATGTGCAGTCGAACTGGCCGGGGAACGCTCCCGCCGGATCGGCGAAGCTGAAGGTTTCCCCGCTGTCGGCCAGGTCCTCCGGTATCGAATTGGCGAACGGATAAGGCGCGTACAGGGCCGAACTGTGAAACGATCGCACGGTGACCGCCGGCTTCGTGCCCGGCGGCTGGATCAGCAATGTCGCCTTGCAGGAGAGGTGCTCGTCGCCGGACAGGAACACCACATTGCCGATGCCATGGCCGCCGATGTGGGCGAGCAGCCGCTGCATCGATGCCGGATAGCCGTCCCACGCGTCCGAGCGCAGACAATGCGCGCCCGGGCCGCCGTGGACCGCGCGCAGCCGGCGCGGCACCAGGATCGATGGCGATGCAATGAATTTCGGCCGGTCCGCATCGGCCTCGTGCTGGGCCAGCAGCCAGTCGAGCAGCAGTTTGAACTGGCGCTCGCTCATGATGGTCGCGCTGCCGGCCGTGCTCGCGGAACGCGCCGTGCGCTCGGTGCGGGTGTCGGCGATGAAGAAGGCAAAGCCATGCAGGGGCGTCCCCGTCTCCAGGCTGTGCGGGGCTTGCGCCGTTCCCAGCGACGGCACCAGCGCGTTCGTGCGCTGAAACCGCAGGTAGCCGGAGCGGCCCGCCGTCAGGTTGGGGTCGACCCGCCGTGCATGAGCCAGCGGTTCCCAGTTATCCATGATCTCGTGATCGTCCAGCATCATGAAGGTGGGCAGGCGCCGCATGACCGACTTGACGTGCTTGTTCGCGAACAGCTTTTCATAGGGCCGCACATAACGGTCGTCCAGCGCGCTGGGGTCGAACAGGCCGGCCGTGGCGTCGCTGTAGATCTGGTCGCCGAGCAGGAGCAGGAAGGCCGGTGCCGTGCCGTCATCGCCATCGAGCCGCCCGGCCAGGCGCCGGAAGGAAGCGAACGCCGGTCCCTGGTCGAGCAGACCGGCCGGATACTGGCAGCTGCCCATGGCAAAGCACAGGCGTGATGTATCCCTGCCGGCGGCCCCGGTGCCGAAACCGACCAGGCCGGGCGCCAGCCTCTCCGCCAGACTGGCCACCAGTTCGCGCTCGATGCTGCTGGCGATGTCGTCGACAATCTTGTCGACGAAATCGAGCAGCTCGGCGAGGATCGCCGCCAGCGCCAGCGGGTTGCCCGGCAGGATGGGAGGAGCGGCCATGGTGCGCCGGTCTCGCAGCAGGCCCATCAGTTCCCTGCCGCGCAAGGACGGATGGTGGAACTGCGGCGACGGCGCGCCGTTGTCGAAGAAGGTCGGCTTCTCGTCATAGAAAAGCAGCATCAGCAGCCCGTCCGGGCCGCCCGATGCGGCGGCGGACGGCGGCGTGGGTGCAAACTGCATCCAGCCATTCTCGTCGGCCACGCCGGCAAACAGCTGCAGGCCGCGCAGCAAGGCGGCCCTGGGGGAATCGCCGGGGGTACCGGACCATATGCGGTAATGCTCGCCGTCCGTCGTGACCGGAATGAAGGCGACCAGCACCGCGCGTGTGTAGGCTGGGTCCGATCCGGCCCCGACCTGGAAGCCGCTCGCGGTGTCGAGGCTGGTGCGCACCGGTCCGCTCCAGGGCGTGCGCAGCGACCAGCGGTCGGGACCGGCCGACTCGCTCATCTTGTAATCTGCCAGCGAGGTCGTCTCCGGCCCCAGGAACGCGTCCACGGCCGCGAAAACCTTGTGCGCGTCGCGCCCGATAAAGCAGTCCTGGTGGCCGAATCCTTCCATCGGCCGGGTGACGTAGGCGAAAAAGGTGTCCTTGAACATGGCGTCCATGCGGCCTAGGGTGGCCGGGTCGGACAGGCCGTTGTCCATGCCGTGCACGCTCATGGTATCGAAGATCCAGCGTTTCTTGATGTCCTCGCGCGATACGTAGACATTGCGCCCGGCGCGATTGGTGATGGTTTTCAGGCGCGCGAAATGCATGGCCTGCGACACCGTGTCGATGCTCAGCGGGCCGAAAAAGTCATCGATATGGTCGAGCACCGGCCGGTCCACATTGCACAGGCTGAAGTCGCGCCCGTACAGCGCGTCCATCCGGTGGCGCGTGCGCACGAAATCGGCCTTACCCCATGGCAACCAAGGATTTTCCAGATGAAACTCTTCCATCGGATACGGCGTCGTGGCCAGCAGACGGTCGATCAGTTCGTCCATGAGGCTCGGTTCGCCCTCGACCCGGAAGGCGAAACCGCGCAGCGGCAACAGCTGGCGCAGGAAGCCGAGCAGGTAGGCGCGGAAAATATTGGCCTGGCTGAACACCACCAGCGGCCCCACCTGCGACAGCACCAGGCGCCGGATGCGGTTATTCATGTCCAGCCGCTCCGCCGCAAAGCGCTCGCCTGCGCCCGGCTCGGCCAGGATGGCCATGCTGATCATGGCCGCGCCCATGCAGTGGGCCACCACGTCCAGATAGCCGAAGCCGCTGACGCGGCAGATATGGGCAATTGCGGCCGGAATGTCGGCATGCGCCGCATCCTCGAACGTCCAGGGATGGCGCGCATGCGGCATGCCGCTGCTGGTGCGCAGGTCGACGATCCAGATGTCGCGCTTGCGCTTCCACAGGTAGCTGGCCATATTCGGTTTCACCACCGGGTGGGCGAAGGTGGTGCCACTGGCGCTGTAGCCATGGATCATCACCACAGGTGGGCGATGCGGGTCCCGTTCGTCGCACCGGTAGCGCGTCAACCGCACATGCACCGGCGTACCGTCGGGCAATTGGTCGACTTCGATCTCGGTGATTTCCGGGCGCGGCAGCCCGGGGATGATGCCCGGCAGGCGCGCGGGCACGCGCATCGGCGTCGCATCGGGCTTGCGCAGGCTCCACACGTGGATGCTGAGCAGCAGGCGCAGCAGGTAGGCGCCGAGCGACACCACATCGGCCAGCGCGGCCGGCTGGTCCTGCTGGCCCAGGATGCGAAATAGCGCCACGTTCTCGCGCACCAGGAAATTGGTATCGAGCTCCAGTTCGGGCCGGGTGCCCGCTCTCAGGCAGGGAAAGGAGTCGACCTCCATGCGCATGAGCTGGTTCCACGGGTTCGAGGCACGCGCGTAGGTGAAGCGTTTTGTGCCGAGAATGCGCTGGCCGGAGAATTTGCTGGCGGCCAGACGCGGGTCGACGACGTCGGTTGCGCCGATATCGATGGCGTACTCGAACAGGCGCACTTCCCCGGCATGCGACGCGAGGGCCATGGCGTTGTCGTAGCGCATGCGCAATTCGCCCTGCAACTGGCGCGCAGTCTCGCGCGTGAACGACAGGCTGCCCTGCGACCAGCGCTCGGCGCCCCACTGCCACAAGTCGCGCAAGCCGCGGTTGAGCAGCCAGGGCAGCACACTGTTCGAGCGGCGCTGCGCCGGCGTGGATGCTCCGCGGTGGAAGAAATGCAGCGTTCCCGCCACAGCAGCCTTGAGCAATGGACGCGGCGGCGTTTCGCCCGGCACTTCCCGCCGCAGTTTCCAGTCGTCCCACCGGTTGACGTCGAACAGTTCGAGCTTGCTGGTCGCGGGATCGATCTGCAACGCGCGCTTGATCGGCACCGCCTGGCCAGCCTGCGGCAGCACCAGGCTGGCCAGGTCGATGGCGGAAAAATGCAGGCTCAGCTCGATCATGCAGTGCAGCTTGACGCCGTGGCGGTCGACCAGCGTTGCCGGGCCGGACATGCGCTCGATGAACTGGGCAGTGGTCGGGCGTGGTTTCTCCGGTTCCTGTTCTGCCCGGAAGCGCGGCCGGGTCACCGGCAAGGGTGCGGCGGCAGACTTGGCGGCCGGCGGGGTATCCCACTCCCATTTCCGTTTCAGCTTGTCGATCGCGCGCAGCGCCAGCGCCGTGATGGTCAGTGCCGGGTTGACGCCGAGCGCGCCGGGCAGGATGGCGCCGTCGAGCACCATCAAGCCATCGTGCACGGTGTCGTCATCGCCGGTCAGCGCGCGAAACACCTCGCCGCAATCGTTGACCACGCCATTATCCACACTCGCGCCGATAGTGCAGCCGCCCAGCGGATGCACGGTCAACAAGGGCCCGCGCCGGTTCGACAGCAGGAATTCCATCGATTCGGGCAGCAGCTTCCACAGCGGATTCGGGAGGATAGTCCCGTTCGGGCCAGGCCCGGGATTGCCGCTGTCGACTGCGCCGCCGAGTGCCCGCACCTGATGCTGGAACAGTGAATGGTCGCGCAGCCCTGGCCAGCGCACCCGGATCGCGCCGTCGCCGCTGTCGTCGTCCTTGCCGCCGACCAGTTCGAGCCACCCGCCCGCGCCGTCGTCGCCCATCACGGCCAGCAACGCACTGCGCCCCAGCCGGTCGCGGTCGACCGCGCACGGATCGCGCTCGTCGGGCAAGCCGGTATGAACGCTGGCATCGAGCCGGCCGAGTTCATGCAGGGTGTTGGCGGTAGTGGCCATTTCCTCGAACAGGCGGCGCAAGGGTCCCGGAACCGCCATGTCCTCGATCAGCAGGTCGGAGGGTTTGCCGGGCAGGTCGACCATGCCGGTGATGGTCGGCCCAACCTCACGCTCGCGCGGGGGCTTGGCTTCGTCCGCCACGCCGTTGACAGGATCGGGGCCATCGTACGCGACTGCGATCATGTCCCCGTTGCTGGAAAACTTCTGGCCGATCTTCGACGAGAACCTGAGCTCGTCGCTCTGGGAGCGCAGCAGGATTTCGGTGGAGCCGAAGGTACCGGCCGCCAGGATCAGCTTGCGCGCGCGAATCTTGTACGGCAAGTCGCGCCGCGCGCGCAGTTTGGCGTCGGTGTAGTTGACGTGCACGCACCAGCCGCCCAGCCTGGCGTCGCGCTCGACGCGCAGCACCGTGGCCCCGGTGTAGAGTTTCGCGCCCTGCTTCCATGCCTTGTACAGCAGGTTGGTGTCGAGCGACTCCTTGGCGTTCAGGTTGCAGCCGGTGGCGCAGTCGCCGCACATGGCGCAGGCGGACAAGCCGACGCCGGCGGCGCTGGCGCGCTCGCCCATGGCGACCGTGATGGCGGCCGGGCTGAACACGCCATCGCCCGGTTGCAGCCGGCCGGCCATCTTGCGCAGCGCCTCGTATTTGGCCGGCGGCGGCCCGGCGTGCTTCTCGATGGTATTCGCCTCGCCGCCGACCTGCGCACCCAACGCGTCGAGCGCCCTGACGAAGTATGGTTCCAGGTCGCCCACCAGCGCGGCCAGTTGTTTGAGCGGCGCCCCGCGCGGGCGCACCATGACGCCCGCGTTGATCAGCGATCCGCCGCCCAGGCCGTTGGCCACCAGCGCGCTGACATCGCCGCCCACGCGCACATCGAACAAGCCCTCGCGCTCGCCGCTCGGCGCGGCCCCGTTCGGCATGCTGACACGCACGTGGCCAGCCAGCTCGCTCATGCGGCCCGGGAAGGAGCCCGGCAGGTATTCCTTGCCGCGTTCGAGCACCCAGACCGTCACCGGCTTGCCATCCTTGCCGCTGCCGGCCAGCCCGGCCGCGGCTACCGCGCCCCCGTAGCCGCTGCCGACGATCAGCACGTCGACATCGATCGCCGGCTCGCCCTCTTCCTTGAGCGTGGAAAACAGGTGTTCGACACCTTGCGAGAGCCATGCCGGCGCCCGTTTACCGCTGTTCGTCTGGTCCATGGCAAGCGCTCGCTTGAAGTGCGCCGGCATCGTCCATGGCTTGCCTGAGGACGTCGGCGGCGACGGGTTTGTGTAGCAATGGAAGTCCGGCGCTGTTGGCCTCGCGCAGGCGGTCGGGCGCGGTGTCGCCGCTGATCAGGATGGCGGGCAGCGCGGGGTACAGCTGGCGCAGCGCGGCCACGGTGGCCAGGCCGTTGTCGCCGTCGCGCAGGCGAAAGTCGACCAGCAGCAGGTCCGGACAGCGTTGCGCAACCGCCGCAAGGGCTTCGGCGGTGCTGCCGGCCAGCGTGACTTGCGCGCCCAGTCCGTGCAGCAGCGCCTGCATGCCGGCGCGGACCGAGGCATCGTCGTCGACCACCAGGACGTGCCGGCCGGGAATCGGCGCGGCGGGCGCGGCTGCGGGGCGCGCGCCGGCGGCTTGCTGGCCGGACTGCTCGCATACGAGGTAAAAACTGGTGCCGGCGCCGGGGAATGACACCATTTCGAGGCGCATCCGCAGCAGGTCCGCCAGGCGGCGCACAATCGACAAGCCGAGGCCAAGGCCCTTGCTCTGGTCGCGCTCGGAGTTGCCGATCTGATAGAACTCCTCGAACACGCGATCGTGCTCGGCAAGGGGAATGCCGCTGCCGCTGTCCACCACCGCCATGACCACCTGGCCGCCTTGCCCGCACAGGCTCAGGCCGACCGAGCCCTGCGTGGTGTACTTGATCGCGTTGTCGACCAGATTGCACACCAGCCGGCCCAGTAGCACCTCGTCGGTCACGACCAGGGGTGCGCAGTCGCACTCGAGCGTCAGCTGCAAGCCCCGCGCCTGCGCCGCGGGCAGATATTCGTCGTACACGCACGCAAGAAACGGCGCCAGTTCAAGCTCCGCCGGGCGGACCTGGACGATGCCGGCATCGAGCTTGGAGACGTCGAGCAAGGCATCGAGCTGGCCCGACAAGGTTTGGATCGCCTGCCCCATGTGACGCGCGATGTCGCGGCTGTCGTCATCGAGCGGCTGCATGGCGAGCGCGCCGGCGAACAGGGACAGCGCATGCACCGGCTGGCGCAGGTCGTGGCTGGCCGACGCCAGGAAGCGGGTCTTGGCGCGGTTGGCCGCTTCGGCCGCGCTCAGGGCAAGGTTGAGCTGCGCATTCAGGCTGGCCTGCTGCAGGCGGATTTCGAACGACTCGCGAAACAGGCGGAACGAGTCGCTGGCCAGGGCGATCAGCACCGCGCCGAAGAGAGCCAGAATGAGCGCGGTGGCGCCGCCGATCCAGCCGCCATGGCCCATCAGCGCCCACTGGGCCACCAGCGGCGCCATCACCGGCAGCAGGAAAGCGAGAAACACCGGACGATAGCCGGCGGTGGTGGCAACCGAGCCGGCGCACAGCCCCACCAGCAGCAGGGACTGGATGGCACGCTGGAATTCGGGCAGCGCCGTGAAGAACAGCAGCGACAGCGCGTGCGTGCAGCCGTTCAGGGCGCTCAGGGCGATGCAGATCTGAAGACGGCGCGCGTCGCTCAGGTCGGCCAGCGCCGGCAGGCGTCCCAGGATGACCCAGCGCGCGGCCAGCACCAGCGCCACGAGCAGCAGCCAGGCGCCGAGGTACACGGTGGGAACGCGTCCCCACGCCAGCGCGGCGATCATGACCGCACCGAGGAAGACCGGGATCGGCACGCGGCGGCCCTGGCGCGCAAGCAGGCGGAGAAGCTCGGCTTCGAGGCTGTGTGCGGTTGCAACCCTGACTTCTGAAGTCATCCAAGCCACCCTTTAGCGAATGCATCACAGGCGCTGCGGCGCCCGGCGGCGCGAATCTCATGACGTTACAGCATGCCGTTTGAAAAGCCAACTGGCCAATAGGCCAAGCCATCCGGCCAGCCCGGCGGCCTTGTGCTCGCCTTCTAAGCATATGTGAAATGCGTCGTTCTGTTAATGGCAGGCACAATTTATAGTGGCTGCCCCTTCACAGCCGGGCGCCGGCGCACCCGATCACTCAGGAGTACATGCAATGAAGCAACACGGTTTTCATCGCGGCCCCACGGGCATCCGTCTCAGCATTCTGGCGATGCCGATCGCGTCGCTCCATGTTACGGGCTGGGCGCAAAGCGCCGGCGCCGGGGCCGAGGTGGCCCCGCCGGCCGTGGTGGTGACCGGTACCCGCGTGTCCAACCGTTCCGTGCTGGACACGGCGTCGCCGGCCGACGTAGTGACGTCCGAGCTGATCAACAACATGGCGCCACCGAAGTGAGCCAAGCCCTGTCGGCCGCCCTGAACTGAGCGCCAGCAGCGGCGCGCGCATCACGGACTACGAGGTCAATCCGGGCACGCCACCGGCCGGCCTCGCGCTCGACGTGCCCAAGTCGCGCAAGCGCACCGACGGCCACAGCACCACCTTGAGCGGCTGGAAAGGCTTTACCCTGGGCGAGGGCGGTTTTCTCACCGTGGCGGCCGAATATAAAAAGCAATCGCATACCGAACGCAGCGCCTACGATGTGCACCAGCAGTATCCCCTGGTGAACGGCAAGTTCGACCCGCGCGAGCCAAGCTTCCAGCGCTACGACACCTGGGGCGGCGAGCCGGAACTGACGCAGGCCACCGTGTTCGCCAACGCCGGTATTCCGCTGCAGGGCGACGCCAGACTGTATGGCTCGGCCAGCTACCAGCGGCGCGATTCGCGCGCCGCCGGCTTTTTCCGCCGTCCGCCGCAGGACGAAAATATCTTGTCGGTGCACCCGGACGGCTACCTGCCCGTCATCGCCCCCACCGTGGACGATCTCAGCATTACGGCCGGCCTTGCCTGGCGCGCGCAGGCTTGGGATTTGGACGCCTCGCTCGGCTTTGGCCGCAACAAGATGGCGTTCACGGTTGAAAATTCGCTGAACCGCTCGATCGGCCCCGCCAGCAAGACTGCGTTCGACGCCGGCGGCTTCGCCTACGATCAGCCGACCCTGAATTTCTCGGCCGTAAAACCGGTCACCGTGGCCGCCCTGCCCGCGCCGCTCAACGTGGCCGTGGGCGCCGAAACGCGCCGCGAAAACTACGAACTGTGGGCCGGCGAAGCGGACTCGTACCGCCACGGCGGAGTGGCCCTGGCGGACGGTCGCCCCAGTGCCGCCGGCGCCCAGGTGTTCCCCGGCTACACGCCGGCCAACGCCATCGACAGCGGCCGCCATTCGATCGGCGCCTTCGTCGACCTGGAAACCAGGCTGACCCCGGCATTGCTGACCTCACTGGCTGCGCGCGCCGAGCGATATTCCGACTTCGGCAGCAACGTCACCGGCAAGCTGGCCACGCGCTACGACTTCACGCCCGCGTTCGGCCTGCGCAGCTCGCTGCAAAGTGGCTTCCGCGCGCCGTCGCCGCAGCAGCAGTTCTACACCTCGACCTCGATGACCTTCATCGATGGCCAGGCGTTCAATATCACCACCTTCCGCCCATCCGATCCGGCCGCCGTCGTGCTCGGCGCCACGCCGCTGGAATCTGAAAAGTCGGTCAATGTGGCGCTCGGCGTGGTGGCGCGGCTGGGGCCGGTCAGCCTGACTGTCGACGCCTACCGCATCCAGATTCGCGACCGCATCGTGCTCAGTGAAAACCTGACGCAAGCGAACGTGCGCCAGTTCCTCAGCGCACGTGGCTACACCGGCGTGGGCGGCGGTCGCTTCTTCATCAACGGCGCCGACTCGACCACCAGCGGGGTGGATCTGGTGGCCAACTGGCCGCTGCGCAGCAGCGCCGGCCTGATCGACCTGACGCTCGCGGGCAACTTCAACAGCACCGAGGTGACGCGCGTGCCGGCTACGGCGCAGCTCGATGCGCTCAGTCCCGCGCCGTCCCTGTTCGGACGCGCCAACATGCTCGGTATCGAGGAGGGGCAGCCGAAGAACAAGATCAGCGCCAGCGTGCGCTGGAAACTGGCGCAATGGGGCGCCACGTTCAACGCCACCCGCTACGGCGAAGTGCTGGCGGCGGGCAGCACCGCGGCTACCGATTTCGTGCTCACGCCAAAGACCGTGGTCAATCTGGAGGCACGCTATACGATTGCCGGCGGCGCCACCCTGGCGCTGGGCGCGGATAATCTGTTCGATGTGTATTCCGATCCGGTGCCGGCGTCGCTGACCACCACGTCGGCAGTGCCGTGGTCGAACCGCGCGCCGTTCGGTCGCTCCGGGCGGTTTGTTTATGCACGGGCCGGCTACAAGTTCTGAGGTGTTCTTCCAGCAGGCCGGGACCATTTGACTGCGCTCTGGGATGAATATCAAAAGGCTGCGCGGCCAGCGTTGCCTGGCCAATGATGTCATCCCGATGCATATCGGTTCTAGCCGTCGGGAAGTACGTATCGTCGAAATGCCTCTGTAACGGCACCAATGCGTCGGAAATTGCGTTGCGCTTCACCCAGCGTCATGTGATTTGGGCCACTGATGCGTTCAGAGTCAGTGGTCCCGTCATCTTCCCAAAAGCACACATGGCAAATATCGTACGCCCCACGTTCTTGCAAGCTCCGGTATCCGCAACAGGGGCAAGCCACCATCGCCTCAACGTCGCCCTCGATCGTCTCATCCCATCCCAGGAGTGCGGTCTGGTTTTGCAAATACGCGTTGATCACCCCCGTGTATTTGTACGCAAGGGCGATTTTCAGAAGCGGATCATAGACCGGCTTTGTCGGGTCGTCCGGTTCGTCGAAACGTGAAATCAGCAGCTTCAGAAGATCGGGAAGTCCATTGTATTGAGGATCATCCGCATCAATGGACCACCAATCAAGCAACAAGCTCGAACGTTCCTTGGACGAAAGTCCGGCAAGATCTCGTTGTACCAGATGCCTGATTGCTTCGTCTCTAGTCATAAGTCCTCATCTTAACCAACCTCACTCGATGAATTACCGCGCCAGGGCAACAGCGCTTTGACGTTGGTTCGATCAGCATCTTTCTACAATGATTTTTTCTTAATGGAAATTATACACCGTGAGAGAAATGGGAAAGATTGCCCGACTGGCCCCAGCAGCACTCCCTGGCGTTCCAGCGTTCGCCCGTTGGAGGCGTCTTTACGAAAAAGTTTTCAAGAATATTGAATCCAAATCGCATGCTGGAAGCGTATGTGGTGTATCGCGCCCGATACCCGGGTGACTTTTTCATAAGAAAACGAGGACACGACCATGCAAACCGCTCCACTTACCAAACTCCTGCTCGCTTCCGCCATCGCCATGACCCTGACCGCCTGCGGCGGCGACGACAACGACGGCCCCGCGCCCCTGCCGCCGGTGGTGGTGGCGCCACCGGTGGTCGAAGCCGGCGACACCGTGCTGCTGACCAGCGCCGGCCGGATCGTCTCGCTCAACGCCGACAATACCGTGCGCACCAACGTCGCCGTGTCGGGCTTGCAGCAGTCGGAAACCATCGTGGGCATCGATTTCCGTGCGGTCGATGGCCAACTGTACGGCGTCGGCAGCAGCGGACGCATTTACACGATCGACCCCTCGACCGGCGCGGCGGCCGTCAGGTCCACCATCGTGGCCGACGCGGCCGACACCAGCGCGCCCTTCACTGCCCTGCGCGGCGCCGACTTCGCAGTCGACTTCAACCCGGCGGCCGACCGCTTGCGCGTGGTCAGCGACACCGGCCAGAACCTGCGCATCAACGTCGACAGCGGCGCCGCCACGACCGATGGCGACATCAACGGCGGCCCGGCCACGGCGAAGATCACCTCGGCCGCGTACACCAACGGGTTTGCCGGCACCGCCAGCACCACCTTGTTCGTCATCGACGCCGCCAGCGCCATGCTGTATACCCAGACCCCGCCCAACAATGGCACCCTGAGCGCACCGCTTGCGCTGGGCGTGTCGGCAAGCGCCGTCGGCGGTTTCGACATCGACGCCCGCAACAACCGCGGCCTGGCCGCGCTGACCGTGGGCGGCAAGACGGGTCTGTATGCGATCAACCTGGGTGCCGCAACGAATGCGGCGACGCTGCTCGCCGCGCTCGACCTGACCGATAGCGTCAAGGGCCTGGCTTTGCGTACGCCGAAAGTGCCGGTCGTGTTCGGCCTGACCGACGGCGCGCGCCTGGTATCGTTCAAGGCGGCCACGCCGGCCAAATTCGACACCGACGTCGCTATCACGGGCCTGAACAGCGGCGAAAAGCTGCTCGGATTCGATATCCGTCCAAAAGACGGCCTGCTGTATGCCGTCACGTCGGCCGGGCGCATCATGACCATCGACACCACCAGCGGCGTCGCCACCGCCAAAGCCACGCTCGCAGCCGACGTCGCCGATCTCACGCTGCCTTTCAGCATCGTCTCCGGCAGCGAGTTTGCGGTTGACTTCAACCCGGTGGCCGACCGCCTGCGCGTGATCAGCAATGCCGGCCAGAGCCTGCGCATCAACGTCGATACGGGCGCCACGACCACCGACGGCAGCATCAACCGGGCCGGCGCCAACCCGGTCGTCACCGCGGGTGCCTACACCAACAGCTTTGCCGGCACCAGCGCGACGATGCTGTTCGTGGCCGATACCAGCAGCGACAACCTGGCGCTGCAAAACCCGCCGAACGATGGCACGTTGACCAATATCGGCGCGTTCGGTCTCGATGTGGTGGGCGACGCAAGCATGGATATCGCGGGCGGCGCCAACGGCCTGGTGCTGGCGGCCTTGCGTAGCACGGCCAGCGGCCCGAGCACCCTTTACAGGGTCGATCTGGCAACGGGAGCGGCAGTGCCGGTGACTGGCGCGGCGAATGCGGCGGCGTCGGTGATCGGCAGCGGTGGCGCTGCCGTGGTCGATATCGCGATATCGTTGAAGTAAGCTGGTCGCATCACGACAGCGCAGCAAGCACGGCAGCGTGATCCTGCGCATGCCTCTGTCGTGATGCATTGTCAATGCCGGCGGTTACCCCGCCGGCACGATGGTTCAGGCGCGCGCGCCCACCTGGCGGCGCCGCATCGCGCCCAGTGCCAGCAGGCCGACGCCCATCATCATGTAGGTGGCCGGCTCCGGTACGACCTGCACGGAACCGTTATCGGCCGTCACGGCGATCTCGTTCTGGTTGGAGTCGAGGAACAGCACGTCGGAGAACGTCAGCGCCGCACTGCCCGCGGCGAGGGCATCGAAACTGAAGTGCGCGAGATTGCCGCTGCCGAAGGCGCCCGCGCCCGCGCCGAGCCGCGTATTGAACACGTACGAAATCATGCCGGTCGCGTTGTCGATCGTGCCGCCGTCGCTGAAAGTCGGGCCGGTGGTGCCCAGGAAAGCGCCTTCGGTGACGCTGTTCGCCTTGAGCAAAGCCGAATCGAAGGTGAGTGTGAACTGGTAGCCGTACAGGTCCGCAATGTCGGAGATTTTCACGGCGATATCCACCGCCGAGCCCACGGTAGCCGGCGCAGGCGAGGCGCTCAGCGACAGCGTTGGAATTGCAAAAGCCTGCGTACTGGCGGCCAGCAGCATGGCAGCCAGGCATTTCTTCAAAATCGTCATCTTGTTTTTTCCTATTGCCCCGAAGGGCGTGTTGTGCGGTAACGGCCGGCCGGATGCGGTCACCCGGCCGGCCGCGTTTGGTTAATTGCAGGCGGTGCCGATCGGCAGGCGCTGTCCTACGTAAGTCAGGTCGCGTGCGTTGACAACGCCGTCGCCATTCGCGTCGGCCCGGGCGTCGAAGCCCGGCTGGCCGGTGCGCTTGCCGAACGAGGCCTTGACGATGGCCAGATCGGCGCAATCGGCGGTGCCGTCGTTGTTCAAGTCACCCGCCACACGGATCGCAAAGTCCGCGTTCGAGACGTCGAAGAACACGTTACCGACCGCTTCCACCTTGATCCGCGCCGCTTTCGTCGTCACCGACGGCAAGGTGACGCTGGCGCTGCCATTGTTCGGCACACCCTCGGCCAGCAGGTGCGGCCAGGTTTTGCCGCCGTCAAGCGACAGCGCAATGTTCACGCTGGCCGTGTTCACTGGCGCCACGTTGGTGTTGGCAACGTTCCAGGTGACCTTCTGCACCGAGCCCGAATCGAGCGCCACTGCCGTGTCGAACGAGGTGACCAGGAACGGCCCGGCGCCCGCGGCCAGCGCCAGGCTGGTGCTGGCGCTGCTGACGCCGCCCTTGCCGTCGCGCGCCGTGAGCCTGAAGTTCAGCGATGGCGGCGAGGCGTTGGTGCCGGCCAGGCCGACGTAATCGGCGGTCGGCAGGAACTCCGAGTAGCAGTCGATATCGGCCACGCTCGGCGGCGTCGCGGCAGCGGCGCAGGCGCCCGTAACCGCATTCGTGTTGTTGGCCAGGATCTGCACCATGTCCGGGAACACCCGCGTCGGGTCGGCCGTCGTGTGGTTCTCGCCCGCCGAGTTGTATTCGAGCGAGTCGGCTTTGGAAACGACTGCGCGCGTGCCGAACTGGCGGAACAGCGGGCCATTGAGCTTGACGTTGTTGGTCAAGCCCGTCCCGCTGGAAGCGCCGCGGTCGTTCTGCTCCCACATGTAGGTGATCAGGTCGCCATCGGCATCGGTCGCGCTGCCGGTCAGGGCGAACGGCGTACGCAGAGGGATCGTGTAGCCGGTCGGCACCGTTACGACAGGGGCGATGTTGCCCGCCGCCGACACGGCGCCGCCGCGCGTGGTCAAGCCGCCCTTGGCGACTTCACCAACCATGCCGCTGCAGCCATCCGTGCAGTCGACCAGCTTGAGCGAGGCGACATTGGTGCCGGCCAGCGCACCGTTGAACGTCACGGTAAACGCCGTGTCGGACAGGGCGCTGACCGACACCGTGGCGCCGGCTGGCCAGTTGGGGCTGCCTTCCAGCGCAGCCTTGACCCCGGCGGTGGTGTAATTGGTGCCGCGCACGACAGGAGCGGACAGGTTGCCGTTGACGTTGATCCGGAATTGCTGGCCTGCCTTGTTGAATCCCCTCATTGCCACCACCTGGACTTCATTGAGGTTCGACTCGGCGCTGGAGGTGTAGGCCACGATTTCGTCGAAGCTGCGCTGCGACCAGTAAGGGTCGCTGTGCGGCTGCAGATTGTCGCTGCTGCAAATGCCGGCATACGCCATGATCGACGAGCCGCTGCCCACTTCCACCGAGGTGCCGCCATTGCGATTGCCGCCGCTGCAATTGGAGGTGACGCCGTTAAAGGTGTGGTTGCCGGCAAACTGGTGGCCCAGTTCATGCGCCACGTAGTCGACGGCAAAAGCGTCGCCGACCGGGTCGGGCACGCCAGTGCATCCCTGGGCCTTGGCGTTGCCGCCGACGACGCCGAGGCTGGCGATGCCGCCGCCGTTCAGGCCAAACGCAATGTGGCCGATGTCGAAGTTGCTGGCCCCCGCCAGCAGGCCGGTGACGACGCGGGTGCGCGACAGGGTCGAACTGGCGCAGCCTTCGGACTGCGCGACGGTATAGCACGCCGCCGCGCCGCATGGGCCGTCGACGCCGGTCATCTGGGCGTCGCTATCGAGATTGAGTGCGTCGGTGGCGTCGATCAGCACCATGCGGATCGAGGTTTCATCCTCGTAGACCTGGCTGACGCGATTGATCAGCGTGACCTTGGCGGCCGTGACGTTGGCCGGGCCGCCGAAGTGCTTGGCGTAGCTCGGGTCGGTGACCAGCGCCAGCCGGTAGGTGCGCAGCTGGTCGCCGACGGCCGCATTGGGCGCCATGTCGCCGTCCACCACGCGGAACGGGGCGGCGCTGGTGGTCTTGCCGTCGGTCGCGCTGACCTCGAACGCGCCGCTGCGGCCGGCGGGCAAGCTGAACGTGACAGCGCCCTTGCTGTCGGCCGTGACCGCGACGCTGTGCAAGGTGGCCGCTTCGCCTTCGCCGCGCACGCTCAGGTTAACCGTCGCCCCCGGCACAAAGCCGGAACCGCGCACCTCGACCGCGCCGCCTTCCTTATAAAAGGAATGCGACAGCGCCAGCTGCGATCCGGCCAGCGCACCCTCGATCAGCGGGCCGTGCGAATTGATCAGGTCGACGCGGTTGTAGCTGGCGTACAGGCTCGTATCGAGGTGGTAGTACGGGTCCACATACCAGCCGCCATTGGCCGAACGCACCGAGGCGTGCAGGCCGAGCGGCGTGATGTCCATGCGCAGCGTGGCGCTCGGGTCGTCGATGCCGCGCCCCTTGTAGGTCTTGATGTCCGGGTGCTTGGCGGCCAGGCCGGCTTCCATGATGGGCGACTCGACCAGCGTGAAACGCTGGTACCCGCCGTCCGGGTGCGGCAGCGAAATCGTCTGGGTGCTGGCAAGCGCGCTGCTGCCGCGTTCGAGCGGGGCACCGGCGACCAGCGACTGCATGCCGGCCGCGTCCAGCGTGGCGCCACGGAAGCGCTTGAGCTTCAGGGACGGCGTGCGTGCGCTGGTGGCGCTCATCCGTTCAGCGGAAACGGCAGCGTCCTGCCAGTACGGCGCGGCACGCTGGGTGGACGCCGGAACTGCGGCGGAGGCGCCGGCCGCGGCAGCCTGCGCGAACGGCGCGGCGGCAAAGGCAAGGGCAATACATACGGCAAGAGACGACTTCTTGCATACGGCGCTACGCGGATGTTGCAATCCGCCGGTGTTGAACGGATTCCGAGGCTTCATTGTCATGCGGTGCCCTTTCGCGGCTTGTGAGGTTCGATTCTTTCGGTGAGATTTCTTCCTGTGCTTTTTTCCGGCTGGCGTGCTTTTTCTTCCGGAAAGCACTGCCCTGGTCTTGCTGCAACGAATGCAACGAAACCCCGGTAATAGTATTGTCATATTTCCACTTTGCACAAGAATAATTAATTGCTTGTTGCAAAGTAAGCAGACGGGAAGAAGTCAGGCGGCAAAAAGCGCCTGGCTTGTATGCGCAGGGCATGAAAGGGGCGGCAGCGGCCCGCGCCGGGGCCGCACCGATGTCGGTCAGTGAAAGTAGCGCAGCTCGACGAACATTCCCCGAAGGCTACGGTTGCTGCCGAAATAGCTTGCCGGCCTGCCCACGAACAGTTCGCCGCCCACGCTCAGGCGCAGGTCGTCGCGCAGCGCGTAGGCCAGCAAGGGGCGCGAGTAACTGGTGCGCGGATGAAAGTAGCCGTAGGCGAGCAATTCGTAAGCGTCTTCCCAGCAACGTCTGTACTGCCTGAGCTGCTGAGGGCATGATTGAGTGCGGGTACAAAATGAATTGTGCCCACAACTTCAATTATGGACACAAAAATTCAACCAGTCATTCCGCCGGCCAAGCGTGGGCCCTACAGACAGCACAGTACCGAATTCAAACGTGCTGTCGTGGCCCGGTCCCTCGTTGCCGGCACGTCGGTATCGCGCCTGGCCCGCGAGTTCAATATCAATGCCAACCAAGTCTTCACTTGGCGAAAGCAGTTCGCCGACATGCGGGAGGGCGGGGCCGAAAAGGCCGGTCAGCTGTTGCCGGTCACCGTGCTCGAATCAGCGGGCGCGGATGTCGAGTGTGCGTCACCGTCATCAGGGGTGATATTGCTGACGGTAGGACCGGTGCAATTGCGGCTGGAAGGCGGCGTCGACGCGACAACGCTAGCGCAAGTGTTGACGCGTCTGCTGCCATGATCGGGCTGCCTGCGGGTACGCGGATCTGGCTGGCAGCGGGCATCACTGACATGCGTGCCGGCATGAACGGTCTCGCGGCACGAGTGGAGAACGCGCTAACCGAAAATCCCTACAGCGGCCACGTGTTCGTGTTCCGCGGTCGGCGCGGTGACATGATTAAAGTGCTCTGGTGGACTGGCGATGGCCTGTGCCTGCTGGCCAAGCGCCTGGAGAAAGGCCGCTTCGTCTGGCCGCAGGCAAACAGCGGCAGCGTAGCGCTAAGCCAGGCGCAGCTGTCGATGCTACTGGAGGGGATTGACTGGCGCCGGCCGGAGCGTACCTGGGTGCCGACATCAGCCTTGTAAACGTCATTGGGCTCGCGTAAACTTGGCGCATGATCAACGCCACCGACCTGCCCAACGACATCAATGCCCTGAAGGCCTTGCTGTTGGCGCGCGATGAAAAGATCCTGGGCCTGGAAGCGCAGCTGAACACGCGCGCTGCGGAAATTGAGCACCTCAAATTGACGATCGCCAAACTGCGGCGTATGCAGTTCGGCCGCAAGTCCGAGAAACTCGACCACCAGATCAAGCAGCTTCAATTGCAGCTGGAAGACCTGCAAGCTGATGAAGCCGAGGCAGAACGGGAAATGCCCGAAGCGGATCGGGCGCCACGCAAGAAATCGGTGCGCAGGCCGCTGCCGGACCATCTGCCGCGCGACGAAAAGATTTATGCGCCTGGCACTGAAGCGTGTTCGGCCTGCGGCGGTCGAATGCGCCCCTTGGGCGAGGATGTGGCGGAACAATTGGAGTACGTGCCGGCCAGTTTCCGTGTGATCCGCCATGTGCGGCCAAAGCTGGCATGCCGCTGCTGCGATGCCATCGTGCAGGCGCCAGCGCCCAGCCGGCCCATCGAGCGCGGCATCGCCGGGCCTGGCTTGCTGGCACACGTGCTGGTGGCCAAGTTCGCCGATCACCTGCCGCTGTATCGGCAGGCAGTCATGTATGCTCGCGAGGGTGTCGATCTGGATCGCGCGCTGCTCGCCAGTTGGGTCGGTGCTGCCAGCGCGCTGCTGCGCCCCTTGGTCGACGCGATCCGGCGTCATGTGTTGGCCGGTGCCAAATTGCACGCGGACGACACCCCGATTCCAGTGGTGGCACCGGGCAATGGGAAGACAAAGACGGCGCGGTTGTGGACCTACGTACGTGATGACAGGCCGAGCGGCGACAACGCTGCGCCGGCCGTGTGGTTTGCCTATACGCCGGATCGCAAAGGCATCCATCCTCAGACCCACCTCGCCAACTACAAGGGCGTGCTCCAAGCTGATGCCTACGCCGGCTTCAACGCACTTTACGAGGACGGCGCGATCCAGGAGGCCGCCTGCTGGGCGCATGCGCGGCGTAAATTCTACGACTTGCACGAAGCCAGACCTTCCGAACTGACGACCGAAGCCTTGCGCCGCATCGGTGAACTGTGCGCGATCGAAGCGAAGATCCGCGGCAAGCCACCGAATGAGCGACAGCAAGTACGACAAGCTGAGGCCAAACCGCTGATCGAGGACCTGGAGCCTTGGCTGCGTGGCATGCTTGAGAAGCTCTCACGCAAGTCCGATACGTCGGCAGCGATCCTGTACGCCCTCAATCTGTGGCCCGCGCTGGGGCGCTACTGCGACGACGGCCGGATCGAGATCGACAACTCCGCAGCAGAACGCGCTCTGCGTGGCGTTGCCATCGGTCGCCGCAACTACCTGTTTGCTGGCGCCGACACGGGCGGCGAACGTGCTGCCGCCATCTACTCGCTGATCGGGACGGCCAAGCTGAACGGTGTCGACCCCGAAGCCTGGTTGCGCCATGTGCTAGCCCACATCGCCGATCATCCCGTCAACCGTGTTGACGAGTTCCTGCCCTGGCATTGCGCCGGGCAGTTGGCTCCTGCCTAAAAACACGCCACTTCCCAGCGGTGTGACGCCATCATCGGGGAATTCGACGGCTGACTCAAGACGGCACTGAGACGACGCTTACAGCAATTCGGCTTCGAGGGTGCCGTTCAGCCATTTTTTGCCGATCCGCATGGTGGCGCCGAACTTGCGCTCGCGTTCCTGATGAAAGCTGATCGCATTGACGCTGGCGACGGCGCGGCGCTGCCCGTCGACGATGCCGGCAACATCGTCCAGGATGCCGTTTTTGCTGGACGATCAGTTGCACATTGACGTTCGGGTCCTCGTCGAAATGCGGTCGAGGCCAGTCACCAGCGTCCAATTGGCGCGCCCCCCGCCTGGCTGCGCGGGATCGTCGCATAGCACGCGTGCCAGTTCGCTGCGCGGGCGGGCGTTCAACAGCAGAACAAAACTTCGAAGAACGTCGGATTCGTTTGACTAACCGTCACCTCGTAGCCCGTATTAATTGAGCTGATCCACACCTGCATGAAATCGAGAAGAAAAAAACCAACCCATGCTTGCCGCAAGTACCTGATGCGACTACTCAAAGATTTCGGACCTGGGCGAAAATTTCTCTCATTTTCCAAGAACCGAAATATGCGAGCCCCAGTGGATTGGTCCGCGATGACGACAAAATGATTTCGTGACGAAGTAAGGGTGACGATCTGTTCCGTTGTGAGTTTCCTCAGCTCTTCATAAGCAAACTTTTCCACATTTCCCTCGCGTGATCTTACGTCGTGCGAACACCTGCTTTTGGCTGCGGATTCAACCAGTCGATGCAACGCACTGTTCAAACTGCTGAGCCGGTGTTTGGTAATGTAGCGTCTTCCTGGGGCGCTCGTTTGGACCGATTTCGGCCCGAGCCGCCGTTCACCAGCCCATTTAGAATAAAGGCGCTCATCAGTCGTCGCTCGCATGGGCGCCGTCTGGCGAGGAATCATCCTGCTCGTTCGCATAATTGGGCGTTGGACCTGCACTGATAGCCGTATAGGCGATCCAAACCGCAAGGCGTCCCGTCATTCCGATTACCGCCGATGACACAGCGATGGCTGCCAGGATTTTTTGAATCGACCAGTCGGTAAAGCGAGGTCCCGCTATCAGAACACCGGCAAGGGCCCCGAGTAGCGCGCCGTACAACAGGCCGTTGTTTTCAAAGGTTGGCACAACTGTGTGCCTGATGATACCTTCGGGTGGAGTGCGCATATAGGCCTTTCTTTAATAGAACACACTGGTAGAGCAATCGTGAAAATCGCATTACTGTGAACACTGCCCGGACTCAGTTGCACTCTAGCCCACCCAAGATATAAATCCAATTCTATTTTTTGATGACATCTATAACACTTGCGAATAATACAGTCGATGCAACACACTGCTCAAACTGCTGAGCCAGTTTGGTAGCGTAGCGTCTTCCTGGGGCGCTCGTTCAACCTTCTGACCACCTCGGAGTAGCCGAGCCCACCGCTGGAGAAATAGTCAGGCGTCCGGGTGGCGTATGGCACGAGAAAGCGCGCGGTACCCCCCCATCGTGGCAAATTTCCGATCCCGTAGGCGCTCGGCCTGAGACGACACCAGGTTCGACCTCAAGCAAGCCATCGATTTGCCCTGCCCCCACTGCCCGGAGGCGGGCCCGAGGGGTACAGCCCCCAAAACAAGATCGAAATTGCCTCGACACCAATGTCTCGACTATAATGAGAATAATTCTCATTCACATTTGTCGGTGCAGGGCACCTGACCAGGAACCGTGTCATGTCCGTCGCCGCGCCGGCTCTTCTTGAGCAGCAAGTTCACAGCCTCTACAGCCACCATCACGGCTGGCTGCACGGCTGGCTCCGCAAAAAGCTCGGCTGCACGCACCGGGCCGCCGATCTGGCGCATGACATCTTCCTGCGCCTGCTGGCGCGCGAGGAACCCGTCGCGATCGACCAGCCGCGGGCCTTCCTCACCACCGTGGCGCAGCGCGTGCTGGCCAACCACTGGCGCCGCGAGCAGATCGAGCGGGCCTACCTGGACGCGCTGGCACTGGTGCCGGCGGCGCTGTCGCCGTCGCCCGAAGAGCGCGCCATCCTCCTCGAGACGCTGGTCGAGATCGACCGCCTGCTCGCCGGCCTGCCGGCGCAGGTCAAACGGGCCTTCCTGCTTGCCCAGCTCGATGGCATGAGCCAGGCCGGGATTGCCGCCGAACTCGGCATCTCCATCAGCACCGTCAAGCGCCACCTGGTGCGCGCCGGCGCCCAGTGCTACTTCGGCCTGACGCTCGATTGATGGGCAGCGCCGATGCCGCCGGGTCGAGCCCGGTGCCAGCGGGCGTGGCGCGGCGGGCGGTCGAATGGCTGGTCGAATTGCAGTCGGGCGAAGGCGGTGATGCCACGTGCGAAGCCATGCAACAGTGGCGCGCCGAGCACCCCGACCACGAGCGCGCCTGGCAGCGCATCGCCACCGTCAATGCGCGCTGGCGCGGCGCTCTCGGCGGCTCGGCCGCGGCGGCGCAGCTCGCCCACGACGCGCTGATCGATACGCCTGCCGCGCCCGCGCGCCCCCTGCCCCGGCGCGACGCCGTCAAGGCCCTGGCGGTCGTGCTGTGCGCTGGCGGTGGCGCCTGGCTTGCGCGCGAGCACACGCCATGGCGGGAATGGAGCGCCGACGCGCGCACCGGCGTCGGCCAGCGGCGCACGGTCGTGCTGGCTGATGGCAGCACCGTGTCGCTCAACAGCGGCAGTGCGATCGACGTGCGTTTCACCAGCACCGAACGGCGCCTGCGCCTGGTCGGCGGCGAGATTCTGGTCAGCACGGGTAAAGACCGCGCCGCCAGGCCATTCATCGTCGAAACCGCCGAAGGCGAACTGCATCCGCTCGGGACCCGTTTCGCCGTGCGCCAGCATGCCGGCGCCAGCCGCGTCGATGTGTTCGAGGGCGCGGTGGCGGTGCGCCCGCGCCACGCCGCGCCAGTACCGCTGCGCATCCTGCGCGCGGGCGAGCAGGCCCGCTTCAGCGCCGCCGCGGTCGCCGCGCCCCAGGCCGCCGACGACGACAGCATGGCCTGGACCGACGGCATGCTGGTCGCCAGCGGCATGCGCCTGGACGATTTCCTCGCCGAACTGGGCCGCCACCGGCACGGCCGCCTGGGCTGCGACAGCGCAATCGCCGGCCTGCGCGTGTCCGGCAGCTATCCGCTGGCCGACACCGACCGCATCCTCGACACCCTGCGCACCACGCTGCCTGTGGAGATCGACTTCCTCACGCGCTACTGGGTGACTCTGCGCCCGGCGCGGCGCTGACCTATTTTTCGCAAGACTGAGCTGTTTTCGACTCTCGCGTGACATGGAAGATAAGTACGACACATCTTCAACTTTTACCAGAGGAATCGAGCATGGGCCCACATCATTCACACCGTCATCCGCGATCGTTGCCGCGGCCACGCTTCACCCAGCGCGCACTGATGGCGGCCATCGGCCACGCGCTGGCGACCGGCCTGGTTGCCGCGTCCATCTTGCCAGGCGCGGCGCTGGCCGCAGAGGGTGCGTCGGCGCGCAAGGCTTACGCCATCCCGGCCGGGCCGCTGGAGGGGGCGCTGAACCGCTTCGGCCGCGAAGCGGGCATCTTGCTGTCGTTTCCCACCGCAAGCACCGCCGGCCTGCACAGCCAGGGCCTGAACGGCAGCTACGGCGTGCCGGACGGCCTGGCCCAACTGCTGCAAGGAAGCGGCCTGGGTGCGGTGGCGCAGGCCAATGGCGGTTATGTGCTGGCCAAGCGCGAGCCGGCCGCCGCTGCCGCAGCGCCGCCGGCGAGCACGCAATCCCTGTCCGAAATCACGGTGACGGCGCGCCTCGACGCCGAGAGCGCAACCGCGCCGCTGGCCGGCTATGTCGCCAAGCGCAACAGCACGGCGACCAAAACGGCCACCGCAACGCGTGAGATTCCCCAGTCGATCTCGGTGGTCACACGCGACAACCTGGACGCGCGCGGCGTCTCCAACCTGGCCGAGGCGCTGGAATACGTGCCGGGCTTTACGCCGCGAACCTACGGCCGCGACGACCGCTATGACTGGTCGATCGCGCGCGGTATCGGCAGCACCAACGGCGGCAACTTCCGCGACGGTTTGAAGGACGCCGGCAATATGTACGCCATGCCGCGCTTGAACAGCTACGGCGTGGAGCGCGTGGAATTCCTGCGTGGGCCGGCCTCGCTGCTGTTTGGTAGCAACATCCCCGGCGGCACGGTCAATTCGATCACCAAGCGTCCCACCGGCGAGGCGCAAGGCGAGATCCGCGTGCGCGCCGGCGATATCGACCGGCGCGGCGTGGCCGGCGATATTTCCGGGCCGTTAAGCGCCGACGGCGCCCTGCTCTACAGGCTGGTCGGGCTCAATGAGCAGTACGACCTGATGACGCCGGGCACCAGCAAGAAAGAGCGCTACTTCGCGCCGTCGCTGACCTACAGAATCGATAGCGACACGGCCCTGACCCTGCTGGCGAACTACCAGGAGGACCGGATCGATGGCGACGCCTACCCCTACAAGTACACCGAGGCGCTGGGCCGCTACATTCCGGTCGCCGAGAAGGGCTGGGACCAGTTTTATCGCGATCAATGGTCGACCGGGCTGCTGTTCGATCACCGCATCAACGACAAGCTCGCCTTTCACAGTCGCAGCAGGTACGGCAAGGTCAAGCTCGACTACCGGGTCCACTTCATCACGGGAGTGGTGAGCGACACCTTGGTCACGCGCCGTGCGCAGCACATCACGGATTACGCCGAGAGCTGGCAGACCGATAACTACCTCGAAACCAGGTGGAACGCCGGGAAGTGGGCCAATACGACGATCGCCGGAATCGACCTGAGCAAGGTCAGCGGCGCGGTCTATCGCGGCGGCTCCGACAACAAACCCTTCGACTTGCTGGAAGGTCGCGGCCCGTTCGCCGCGCCCGCCCTGGCGCCCGATTACGCGGCCGAAACCCGCCAGACTGGCCTGTACCTGCAAAACCAGGCCAAGTACGACGAGCAATTCGTGGTCGTGGCCGGCTTGCGCCAGGACCGCTACCGGGAAAATGCGGTTGCCGCCTGGGTCAGCGGCCCCGTGAGCACCAACAAAATCACCGGCCGCCTGGGTGGCGTCTGGCTGCTGCCGGGCGGCATATCGCCATACGCGGGCTACTCCACCTCGTTCGAGCCGCAGTCCGGCGCGACCTTCGAGGGCGTCAAGTTCAAGCCGACCAGCGGCCGCCAATATGAAATCGGCGTGCGCTACGAGCCGGACGGCGCGAACGCCATGGTATCGGCGGCGCTGTTCGATATCGTCCAGCAAAACGTGGCAGCCGCCGATCCGCTCCATCCCAACTTCAACGTGCAGCGCGGCGAAGTGGGATCGCGCGGACTGGAGCTGGAAGCGAACGCCAGCCTGGTGCAGGGGCTGGACATGACGGCGAGCTACAGCTACACCAACGCCAGGGTCACGCGCGATACCAATCCCAAGCTGGTCGGGCGCAAGAATGGCCTGGTGCCCGCGCACAAGGTAGCGCTGTGGCTGAACGCCCGTGTGCCCGCCGACTGGGTCGCCGGCGTGAAGGTGGGGCTGGGCGTGCGCTACAACAGCAAGGTGCCGGACTACGAGAACACGCGCTGGGTGCCGGGCGTGACGCTGTTCGATGCCCGCCTGGGCTATCAGTTCGGCAACCACTGGGAATTGTCGCTCAACGCCCGCAACCTGTTCGACAAGAAGCATCTTGGCAACTGCAGCGATGGCGACTGCTATCCGGGCGACCGGCGCGAGCTGCTCGCCACGGCGAACTATCGCTGGTAAGGTGCCGCGCGCCGCTCAACGCACATAACCGGCCAGGGCCGGTCCCGCCGGCGTGGCTGCCGACAGCGGCGCGCCGTGCGATACCAGCAGGCGCAAGATGGCGGGCTGGCGAGTCTCCACGGCCTGCCACGCGGATGCGGCATCGGCTTTGGCACCGTTATCGAGCAGCGTGCCCACCAGGTCGGCGCGGCGCCGACGGATGGCTTCCTGCAGCGGGGTGCGCGCGTCCTCGCCCAGTCGCACTGCGGCGCCACCAGTGGCGGCGATGCGCGCGAAGCGCTTGCTCATCGCGGCGCGTTGCTCGCCCATCAGCGGAAGTTCATTGTCGTCAAACGGCCAAACAAGCTGATCTCCGATCAACCTGTTTCGATTGTTGTTCAACTATCGATAAACTTCAAACATGCTAAACGGCTACAGAAAAGCGTCAATTACGCGCCAGGGACATAGGCATCAAGAAACTCGGACGGCATGCGGCGCACCCGGCCGCTGCTTATTTCAATGCACACCAGATCCCACCGCCCGCGCAGGACAGTCACACCATCGCTGTCCCTGATCAGTTGAAAACGGCGCTCCATCGCGATCTTGCCATCGCCACCGGTCAGCCAGGTGGCCAAGGTCAGGGACTCACCGAGAACGGTGGGAAGCAGGTAGTCATACTCGCCGCGCCGGATCGCCATCGCCCGGTCCAGGCGGCGGTAATCGTCCAGGGTCAATCCCAGCTTGTGCGAATGCGCCCAGCCGATCTGTTCGCACCATTGAACATACACGGCATTGTTGGTGTGATTGAGCCCGTCGATATCGCCTGACTGTGGCGTGATCGTCTGCACGAATGGATTTACATGGTCCCAGTCCAAAACAGTCCCTTTTCACTAAATTTGTGCGATTGCACGCGTTATCCGACAGCATGTTGTTTCTCAGGCCCCCGCAAGCGCAACTGGCCCCACGACATCCACACGGGTTTCCAAACGTCCGCATCATCGCGTTTCCGTTCTCAGCCGAAGTGCGCCTGGTAGTCGCCCGGCACCACGCCCAGTTGCGCGGCAAAGGCGCGGCGCCGATTGTACTCCGTGCCGAGGCCGCTCTGGCTGGCGACGCGCTTGACTGGCATGCCGGGCGTGCGGGCAGGTCGGCCGCGAGCCGCATTTTCAAGTAATTCAATTCCCACTTATCCTCGCCGGGTTGCAAAGCCGCCACGCCGCTCGCCACCTCGGGCCGACGTAGCGCTTTTTTAACGGCGTGTGTATCAGCTTATGACCACCGCAGCCTACCTATACGACTTGATAGCTACATTCACAAAGAGGTATATGTAAAGTCGTGCTGTCTTTGCAATTAGGCAAGAATTTCGGATGAGCAACAGCATGTTGTCATGTGGATCCGGCATGACGGCAACGAGAAACACGCAGTTGAATTCGCAATGGAAATTCGCTCTTCAGCATCACCCGCTTGCCACAGAAGCGGCGGGCCGTTGGCCCGGCAACAGAAAACACGCTTAGCAAAATCGACCATTCGTCAACCACGCCGGTGTTCGACGGACGCACTTCATCCCACAGCCGGTCTCGCCCGGCAAGCGGGCTGCACGCTGCGCCTCTCGACATGCCGCATCACGGCGGGCGCACCTTGGTTACCGGTTCTTGATTAACTAAAAGGATTCTGGATGACAAATTATTCTGACATTTGCATAGTTGGCGCAGGCATAGGGGGCCTCAGTTGTGCGACCCAGTTGATCAACGCCGCCGCCGGCAAGAATTTACGGATCAGGGTGTTCGACATGGATACGACGGTGGGCGGGCGCATCCAGTCGCATAAAGTAGACGAGGAGGAAATCGCCGAACTCGGCGCCGCCCGCTACTCGCCGCAACTCCATCCGCATTTCGAGCAACTCATGCAGGAATGCGGGCTGGCGCATGCGACCTACCCTTTCACCCAGGTGGTGTCGCTCGATCAGGCGCAGGAGAAACTGAAGGCAACTCTGCTGAGCCTGAGTGCGATGCTGAAAAAACATCCGAACGATTCCTTCCTTGAATTCGTCAGCCAGTACCTGGGCGCCGCCGAAGCGACCCGCATGATCAAGGCGACCGGTTACGACGCCTTGCTGCTGCCGGTGGTCTCGGCAGCGATGGCCTACGACATCATCAAAAAGCACCCGGAAACACAAAGCTTTACCGAAAACGCCGCCAACGAGTGGCGCTATGCCACCGACGGCTACAGCGAGCTGCTGCGTCAGTTGCAGCGCCAGGCCCAGGACGCCGGCGTGGAATTCCGGCTGGGGCATCGCTTGCTGTCGGTTGAAAAGTCCGGCACCGACCATGTCCTCGCCTTCCGCCATATGGGCGATACTCAGATGCACCGGGCGCGCCATGTGATCACGACCCTCCCGCCGACCGCCATGAAGCGCCTGAACATGGATTTTCCGGCCGCCTTCAGTCCCTTCCAGTACGATTCCCTGCCTTTGTTCAAAGGATTCCTGACCTTCGAAACAGCCTGGTGGGACGCGCTCGGGCTGACCGACAAAGTGCTGATGGCCGATAATCCTCTTCGGAAAATCTACTTCAAGGGCGACAAATACCTGGTGTTCTACACCGACAGCGCCAGCGCCACCTATTGGCGGGAGTACCTGGAGCAAGGGGAAGACGTTTACCTGGACCGGGTCCGCCATCACCTGAAAGAAGTGCTGCCGCTGAACGGTCAGCCGCTGCCGCAGATCAAGGCGCATTTTTACAAGCACTGGCCGCATGGCGTCGAGTTCAGCCTGGAGCCGGAAGCCGAGCATCCAGCAACCCTGCTCCACCGCGACGGCATCATCTCCTGCTCGGACGCGTATACCTCGCATTGCGGCTGGATGGAAGGCAGCTTGATCAGCGCCGGGCACGCTACCCGCCTGTTGCTGGAACGGCTCAGCCATCCGCCAGCACAATCCGGGCACGACTTTACCCTCGCCACCTCTCTTACTGAGCGCGCATGAGCATTCTCGACTTTCCCCGCTTTCATTTTCGGGGGTTTGCCCGCGCTAATGTGCCCACTGCCAACCGCAATACGCACGGCCATATCGATATCGCGACGAATGCGGTATCGATCGCGGGCGAACCATTCGACCTGAGCCGCCCGCCGTCGGAATTCCATGAGCACATGAAACAGCTTGCTCCCAGGTTCGATGCGGCGGGCAAGCCGGATCCGGAGGGCATCTTCAGCGAGGCGGCCGGCTACAATTTTTGCGGCAACAATCACTTTTCGTGGGAAAACGCCAGGATCACCGGCGTCCAGCTGCGCGATGGCGAGGTCGATACCGAGGACGCGCTGGTCGGCGCCAAGCTGGCCCTGTGGGGACATTACAACGACTATCTGCGCACCACGGTCAACCGCGCCAGATGGGTCGACAACAACCCCGCCGAGCCGGACACCACCCTCATTTACGCGGGCCAGTTCACGCTCAGCGGCAAGCAAGCCACGCCCAACACACCGAGCCTGTTCAGCGCCGATATCGGGCAGGCGCATTCGGTACGCTGGGTCGGCAGCGGCCATATCAGCGAGCGCAGCGGGCATTTTCTCGACGATGAATTCGGCCGTTCCAGGCTGTTCCAGTTTTCCGTGGCGAAGCTCGATCCGCATTTCCTCTTCAATCCGGACACACCGCTGCCGGCCAGCATGCGCGCCTTGCAAGAGGCGCTTGCCGACGAGGATGTGCTGGGGCTGACGGTCCAGTATGCGCTGTTCAATATGTCGACGCCGCAGAAACCCGATTCGCCGGTGTTCTACGACCTGGCCGGCGGCATCGGCCTGTGGCGCCGCGACGAGCTGGCCACCTATCCGGCCGGCCGTTTGCTGCTGCCGCGCCAGAGCAGCCTGGGGCCGGTACTGGTGAAGGTGCATGCGGACCGGGTGTCGGTGAATATGCCGACGGCCATCCCGTTCACCACGCGCGAGGCCGGCGCCGTGTCCGAACAGCATCCTACCCATGCGCTGGGCGGCAAGCTTGCGCTGGGCGATCTCATGCTGCACGGTGCCACCGGCAAGCTGATCGCCCGCATCCCGCAACAGCTGTACCTCGACTACTGGCGCCATCATGGTGTCTTCGATGTGCCGCTGCTCCACCCGGCCACGGCCTCGGGTTCGCTCAGCATGTCCAGCGCGCAGGCGCAGTGGGACGAAGCCGACTGGGTGCTGCAGTCCGACAGCAACCATCTGTATCTGGAAGCGCCCAACCGGCAACGACAGCAGGACTTTCCGCAGACGATCACGGTACAAAGCCGCTTGCGCGGCGAGCTGGCGGCGCATCCGGCGCTGACGGCGCAGGCGCAGGATGGCGAGATCGTCGGCGTGCGCGTGGCGCCATCGGCGCTGGGAGTTGGCTATGCGGACCTGACCCTCACGGGCCGCCGTTCAGGCGCGACCCGCATCATGCTGGGCGAGGCACAGGGGCAGCAGTTCATCGGCGCGAGGGTGCTGCCCGACGACTGGCATCTGGACGACATACCGGCCGAACAGGTCGATTACGCCTTTCTCTACCAGCACGTGATGAGCTACTACGAGCTGGTCTATCCCTTCATGTCGGACAAGGTGTTCAGCCTGGCGGACCACTGCAAGTGCGAAACCTATTCGCGCCTGATGTGGCAGATGTGCGATCCGCAGAACCGGGACAAGAGCTATTACATGCCGAGCACGCGTGAACTGTCGCTGCCGAAATCGCGCCTGTTCCTGAAATACCTGACCCAGGTCGAAGCGGCCGCCAAGTCCACGCTTCCTCAAGCGGTCGCACCGCATGTCATCGGCTGCAAGGCCGAGTTGATCGCCGAGCTGAAAAAGGCGATCGACCTGGAACTGTCGCTCATGCTGCAGTACCTGTACGCCGCGTATGCCATTCCCAACTATGCGCAGGGAGTGAAACTGGTCGAGGCCGGCCGCTGGCTGCCGGACGAGCTGGAGCTGGCCTGCGGCACCGAGGACCGGCGCCGCAACAGCGGAGCGCGTGGCGCCCTGCTCGAAATCGCCCATGAAGAAATGATTCACTACCTGATGGTCAACAATGTGCTGATGGCGCTCGGCGAGCCGTTCTACGCCGGCGCCCCGGCGCTGGGAGAACAGGCGCGCCAGCGCTTCGGCCTGGACACGGAATTTGCCTTCGACCCTTTTTCCGAGCATGTGCTGGCCAGATTCGTGCGTTTCGAGTGGCCCGACTATCTTCCCACGCCCGGTAAATCGATCGCCACCTTCTATGCGGCGATCCGCCAGGCCGTGGCCGATCTGCCCGATCTGTTCGACGCCGACGGCGGCAAACGCGGCGGCGAGCACCACCTGTTCCTCAAAGAGCTCACCAACCGCGCCTATCCCGCCTATCAGCTGGAAGTTAGCGACCGCGACAGCGCGCTGTTCGCGCTCGACTTCGTCACCGAACAGGGCGAAGGGGTGGCGGTGGAATCGCCCCATTTCGCCGTGTCGCATTTCCAGCGGCTGCGCGCCCTGGCCGGCCGCTTTTCGGCACGCGAAAAACCGTTCGAACCGGCCGTGCCGGCGCTGAAAAATCCGGTACTCGACCCACGCGCCGACTGCACCGTGGTGACCGATCCCAAGGCCCGTTCGCTGATGCAGCTCTACCAGGGCTGCTATGAACTGACCTTCGCGCTGATGGCGCACCACTTCGCGCAAAAGCCGCTGGGCAGCCTGCGCCGCTCGCGCCTGATGAATGCCTCCATCGACATCATGACCGGTTTGCTGCGGCCCTTGTCGGCCGCGCTGATGAACATGCCGTCCGGCGTACCCGGGCGCAACGCCGGACCGCCCGTGCCCGGGCCGGCCGACACCGCCATCAGCAGTGACTACAGCCTGGGATGCGAGCTGCTGGCGCAGAAATGCCTGGCCCTGGCGCAGTACGCGCGCAGCCTGGAGGCCGAGGTGGCCAGCACGGCGCAGATCGACATGTTGGAGTTCTTTAATCAGCAACTGACCGATTTATCTCGGGGAAAGATGTCAAGAGAGGCCTGAATGCACAAAATCATCATCGTGGGCGGCGGCCTGGCGGGCAGCCTGACCGCCACTTATCTGGCGCAGCGCGGACATGAGGTCCACGTTATCGAAAAGCGCGGCGATCCGCTGCGGGCGGAGTCAGCCAACGCCGATCCGGTCAACTCGCGCGCCATTGGCGTGAGCATGACCGTGCGCGGCATCAAGGCAGTGCTGGCGGCCGGCATCAGCAAGGAGGAGCTCGATCGGTGCGGCGAACCGGTCGTCGGCATGGCATTTTCGGTCGGCGGCGGCCACAAGGTGCGCGAACTGACCCCGCTCGAAGGCTTGTTTCCCTTGTCGCTGGACCGCACCGCGTTCCAGCGCCTGCTGAACAAGTACGCCGTCATGCACAAAGTGAACTATTACTTCGAGCATAAATGCCTGGACCTGGACCTGGACAAGAAATCCGTGCTGATCCAGGGCCCGGACGGCGCCTTGCGGCATCTGCAAGGCGACCTGATCATCGGGGCCGACGGCGCCCACTCCGCCGTGCGGCGCGCCATGCAAGCCGGCATGCGGCGCTTCCAGTTCGAACAATCCTTCTTCCGCCACGGCTACAAGACCCTGGTACTGCCGAACGCCGCGGGACTGGGCTTCCGCAAGGATCTGCTGTATTTCTTCGGCATGGATTCCAAGGGCCAGTTTGCCGGCCGCGCAGCCACCATCCCGGACGGCAGCATCAGCTTCGCCCTCTGCCTGCCCTACACCGGCACGCCCAGCCTGGCCACGCGCGACCGCGCCGCCATGGGGGAGTTTTTCAGCCGCTACTTCGGCATCCTGCCACCGGCCAGCCGGGAAGAGCTGGTGAATCAGTTCATCGCGCTGCCTAGCAACGACCTCATCAATGTCCGCTCCAGCACCTTCCATTACAAGAGCAATGTCCTGCTGATCGGCGATGCGGCGCATGCGACCGCCCCCTTCCTCGGTCAGGGCATGAACATGGCGCTCGAAGACGTCTACGTCTTCATCACCTTGCTGGAAAAGCATCGCGATGACCTGGGCCTGGTCTTGTCGGAGTTTACGGGGCAGCGCAAGGTGCAGGCCGACGCCATGCAGGATATGGCGATCGCCAACTACGAAATGCTGAGCAACCCGAATTTTATTTTCTTCCTGCAAACCCGCTACACCCGCTACATGCACAAGAAATTTCCCAGTGTTTATCCGCCCGACATGGCGGAGAAGCTGTACTTCACATCGGTTCCCTACGATGTGCTGCAACAAATCCAGAAGAAGCAAAACGTTTGGTACAAACTTGGAAGGGTAAACTAATGAAAATCCTCGTCATCGGCGCCGGACCAGCCGGACTGATCTTTGCAAGTCAAATGAAGCAAGCCCAACCCGCTTGGGATATCAGCGTTGCGGAAAAAAATACCCAGGAAGAAGTGCTGGGCTGGGGCGTGGTGCTGCCGGGACGCCCGCCGCGCCATCCCGCCAATCCGCTGTCCTATCTGGAGCAGCCGGAACTGCTCAACCCGCAATTCCTGGAAGAATTCAAGCTGGTGCACCACGACCAGCCGAACCTGATGAGCACCGGCGTGACGCTGTGCGGCGTTGGTCGGCAAGTCCTGGTGCAGGCGCTGCGCGCCAAATGCGTGGCGGCCGGCATCACGGTCAGTTACGAGACGCCGCTGGCGAGCGTGGCGCAACTGGAAGCCGAATACGACCTGGTCGTGGTGTCGAACGGTATCAATCACAAATCGCTGGAATTGCCGCCGGCACTGGCCGCGCAGGTTGAATTCGGCAAGAACAAATACATCTGGTACGGCACCACCCAGCTGTTCGACCAGATGAACCTGGTGTTCCGCGAAAACAGCAACGGCGTGTTCGCCGGCCATGCCTACAAATACTCGGACACGATGAGCACTTTCATCGTCGAGTGCAGCGAAGAGACGTATGCCAAAGCCGAGCTGGAATTCCGTTCCGAGCGCGACGCCGCCGCCTATATCGCCAAGACGTTCGCGCCAGAACTGGGCGAACACCGTCTGGTCAGCCAGCCGGGCCAGGGCTGGCGCAACTTCATGACCCTCAGCCGCGAGGTGGCCAGCGACGGCAAGTTCGTGCTGATCGGCGATGCGCTGCAATCGGGCCACTTCTCGATCGGCCATGGCACCACCATGGCGGTGGTGGTGGCCCAGCTGCTGGTGAAAACGCTCAGCGCCGAAGCCGGCACGGCCGCGGCCCTGGCCAGCTTCAACGCCCGCGCGCTGCCACTGGTGCAACTGTTCAAGGAGCATGCCGACGCCAGCCGCCTGTGGTTCGAAACCGTGAGCGAGCGTGTCGGGCTGGGCAACGCGGAGCTGACCGCCAGCTTCGATGCCCGCCGCAACCATTTGCCGCCGCTGCAGGATGCGCTGATGGCCAGCCTCGGCTACGCCCTCGGCCGCTAAGGAGACGCCATGCCACCGCACGCCACCCCGCCGCTGCTGCCGATGCAATGGAGCAGCGCCTACATCTCGTATTGGTCGCCGATGCGGGAAGACGACGAGGTCACTTCCGGCTATTGCTGGTTCGACTATGCCCGCGACATTTGCCGCATCGACGGCCTGTTCAATCCCTGGTCGGAAAAGGAGACGGGACACCGGCTCTGGATGTCGGAAATCGGCGACGCCAGGCGCGGACAAAGCCGCAAACAGAAAGTCGCTTATGCCAGGGAGGCGGAGCCGGCCGGCGTGAAGCTGTACGAGCGGGCGCTGGCCGATGAGGTCACGCCCTTCCACGAGCTGTTCCTGCCGCAGGCGATCCTGATCGACGGCGAAGCGCGTCATGACGGCCGCCACACGGTGCTGGGCCAGGCGGCCGACGCCTGGGTGGTGGAGCGGCCGGGCAAAGCCGCCTCGGTGTTCTATCTCCAGGCCGGCGGCAATCACTTGCTGCGCATGGTCACCGGCAACGACGCGCAGCATCAGTCGGTACGCGACTTTCCGAACTTCCTTGCCGGCGACATCGCGGCCAGCGTTTTCGTGTCGGAATAAAACGACATTCCGTCCCGTCAAACGGCCAATCAGCCCGGCGCACGACCTGCGCCGCCGGCTTTCCAGGGATGGCCCCACCGGCCATCCCTACCGATCATTCCAGTTTCAGCCATTACTCTCGAAGGAATCCTGTATGCCGTTGGTTGTCTACATTCTCGGGTTGACGATTTTCTCGATCACCACGTCGGAATTCATGGTGGCGGGCATGATGCCGTCACTGGCCCAGGCGATGGGCGTGTCGTTGGCCCAGATCGGTTACCTGATCTCGCTGTACGCCATCGGCATGGTCATCGGCGGCCCCCTGACCACGGTCGCCTTGCTCAAGCTGCGCGTACCGAATAAACAGGCATTGCTGTGGATGCTGGGCCTGTACGCCATTGCCCAATCCGTCGCGGCCTCGGCCACCGGTTACGACATCATGGCCATCGCACGGGTTGCCACCGGCGTCGCCGGGTCGGCCTGCTTTGGCATGTCGCTGGCGATCTGTGCCGACCTGGTGCGCCCTGAATCGCGCGGCCGCGCCGCGGCGGTCGTCATCGGCGGGCTGATGCTGGCCTCGGTCCTGGGCGTGCCGATGGCCACGCTCATCGACCAGCACATGGGCTGGCGCGCCAGCTTCTGGCTGGTGGTGGTGCTGGCGGCAGCGTGCATGCTGCTGATTGCCTTCCTGGTGCCGCGCTCCAAGCCGTCCGAAGCGGTCAGCCTCGGCGACGAACTGGGCGAGTTCAAGAATCCCCATCTGTGGACGGCCTATGCCAGCAGTGGACTGATCATCGGCGCGACCTTCGCGGCCTTCAGCTACTACACGCCGATCCTGACCGGGATTACCGGTTTTCCGTCTTCCTCGATTCCATGGCTGCTGGGTGTCTACGGCATCGCGAACGTGGTGGGCAATGGCGTGGTGGGTCGTTTTGCGGACCAGTACACCATCCCCATCATGGTCGGGGGCATGATGCTCCTGGGCATCAGCCTGACGCTGTTCGCCCTCTTCGCCGACCATAAAACGATCAGCGTTGCGATGCTGGTCGTCACTGGCCTGGTTGGCATGTCCATGAATCCCGCCATCATCGCGCGCGTGATGAAGACCGTGCGTCCCGGGCCACTGGTGAACACCGTTCACACATCGGTCATCAACATCGGGCTGGGCGTCGGGTCGTGGATAGGCGGCCTGGGGATTGCCGCGGGCTGGGGCTTGCGCTCGCCGCTGTGGGTCGGTGTCGCGCTCTCACTCCTTGCACTTCTCAGCTTGCTGCCTTACCTCGGGCAAAAGTCGCGCGATGCGGATGCTGTGGCATTCGGAAGAAGCTAGGGACATGAGGCTGACCATGGCGCATGCCGCCATGGTGTCGACGTTCAGCCGAAGCGCGCCTGGTAGTCGCTCGGCACCACGCCCAGCTGCGCGGCAAAGGCGCGGCGCAGGTTGTACTCGTTGCCGAAGCCGCTCTGGCTGGCGGCGCGCTTGACCGTCATGCCGGGGCGTTCGAGCAGGCCGCAGGCCGCCTCCATGCGCAGCCGCAGCAGCAGCTGCCCCGGCGACAGGTTGGCCGCCTGACGCAGCCGGCGGTGCAGGGTCCGCACCGACAGCGCGCACGCGGCCGCCATCTGGTCGACGTCGATCTGCTGCCGCAGGCGCGGCCTGAGCCAGGCGATCAGCCGGGCATGCACGTCCTGCGGATCGGCCTGCGCCAACAGCTGGGAACTGAACTGGCGCTGGCCGCCCGGCCGCTTGAAGAACACCACCATCCGCTTCGCCACCGCCAGGCCGGCGGCGTGCCCCCGGTCTTCCGCCACCAGACTGAGCGCCAGGTCCATGCCGGCGGCGATGCCGGCCGAGGTGTACAGCGGACCATCCTTGATATAGATCGCGTCGTCGTGCACATCGATGGCCGGAAATTGCGCCTGCAGCGCAGCCGCGTCGAGCCAGTGCGTCACGGCGCGGCGGCCGTCGAGCAGGCCGGCGTGCGCCAGCACAAAGGCGCCGCTACACACCGCGCAGCAGCGCCCTACGCGGCCGGCCGCACGCGCCACCCAGCGCACCATGGCCGGGTCATGCGCGCCGTCCGCTTCCTCCATGCCGCGTCCACCTGAGACGATCAGGGTCGACCCGGCCAGGTTGCGCCCCGCCGCCGGCAGCGGCGCGGTCAGCACCGTCACGCCGCACGTGGAGGTCACCGGACCACCGCCGGGCGCGATCATGCGGATCCGGTAAGGCTGCGGAAGGCCCGCATCGCGCGCCTCGTCGTTGGCGCTGCCAAAGACCTGGGCGGGGCCGGTCGCGTCCAGGAGTACGAAGCCGGGGAACACCAGCAGCCAGATATCGATCGTTTTCATATGGCAGATATTCCACTATCAATGTCATTTATGTCAATCCTGGCCGTGACATGATGGACCTGTTACTAACGGAGGCAATATGACACGCACCATCGGTATTTATGTGTATGACGACGTTGAAGTACTCGATTTCGCCGGTCCCTACGAAGTGTTCACCTGCGCCACGCGCGTTGCCGCCAGGACGATGGCGCACGCCGCACCGCCGTTCCGGGTGCGCACGGTCGGCGCCACCACGGCGATGCTGCGCGCCCGGGCCGGCCTGAGCGTGCTGCCGGAAGCCGACTTTGCCGGCGCCGGCGACATCGATGTGCTGATCGTGCCCGGCGGCGTGGTCACGGCCGAAATGTCGAAGCCGGACGTGATTGCCTGGATCGCCGCCACCGCCAGGGCGTCGGAACTGACCGCGTCGGTCTGCACCGGCACCTTCCTGCTGGCGCAGGCCGGCCTGCTCGACGATCAGGAGGCGACCACGCACTGGGAAGACGTGGCCGATCTGCGCGCCGCGTTCCCGCAGCTGCGCGTCCTGGCGGAGCGGCGCTGGATCGACAACGGCGCCATCGTCACCTCCGGCGGCATTTCAGCCGGCATCGACATGTCGCTGCACCTGGTCGAACGGCTGGCGGGGCGCGAGCTGGCCGTGCGCACCGCGCGCCAGATGGATTACGACTGGAACCAGGGATGAGGATCACGCGATGAAGATCATATGCAGCAAGGATTACACCGGCGCGCGCGCCTGGGAGGCGCAGCTGATCGCCGTCATGCAGGACGCCACCGTGCGGCTGCACTGGACCGACCAGCCCTACCCCTGGCATGTCAACGACGGCGACGAAGTGTTCGCGGTACTCGATGGCGAAGTGGCGATGCACTATCGTGAAAATGGCTGCGAGCTGGTGGCGCACCTGCGCGCCGGCGATATCTTTTACGCCGCCGAAGGCGATGCTCACAGCGCGCACCCACGGGGACAGGCGCGCATCCTCGTCATCGAGCGCGCCGGCAGCGTTTGAGCCAGGCGCCATGGCCGGTCAGTGGCGCCACTGGACGGTCAGTTCGGCGTGGCGCCGCTCGCCCAGCAGGTACTGGCTGTCGCCGTACGAGGTGCTGGCGTACAGTTTGTCGGCGAGGTTGCGCAAGTTCAGCTGTACCAGCACATGGCGGCTGACCTGCCAGCCCAGGGTGGCGTCCAGCGTCGTATAGGCCGCAAGCGACTGCGTGTTGCCATTGTCGATGAAGCGCTGGCCGACGTAGCGCGCACCGGTGCCGGCGCGCCAGCCGCCGGCGCGGTAACTGAGCCAGAGATTGGCCGAGGACTTCGGCGCCCCGGCGGGTCGCTTGCCGGCCCGCGACGCGTTGCCGCTTTCGATCAGCCGGTCGAAGGCGGCGTCGGTGTAGACGCCATTCGCGTCCAGGCGCCATGCCGGCGCGAGGGCCACGCTGGCGCTCAACTCCGCCCCCTGCGACGATTGCGCGCCGCCCTGGACCGACAAGGCCGGGTTGGACGGGTCGCGCGTGATGATGTCATCCTTGCGAATGCGGTACAGCGCCGCGGTCCACTGCGCCTTGCCGCCGGTCAGCGACTGTTTCAGGCCGGTTTCAACCTGGCGCGACCGGGTCAGTTTATAGGCGCTGTTGGCCAGGTTCAGCGACAGCAGGCTGGTGACCGGATCGCTGCCGCTGCTGAGCTGGCCGTACAGGGAGGTGTCGTCCCCGAGTTTCCAGGTCAGGCCGAGCCGCACGGCGGTCGACTGCAGCGTCGAGGTGAAGCCGGCCGCCCCCAGCAGGCTGACGCGCCCGACCTTGTAACGATCATTGCGCAGGCCTGCCAGCAGCAACAGCGTCTCGCTGAGCGCATAGGAGTCTTCAGCATACAGCGCATTGCTGCGGGTGCGGGTTGTGAAATTCGGGCGCAAGAGGTCGGGGCTGTCGAACCGGCCCGGGTTGAACCCGGTCGGCGCCACGCTGGAGGCACCGCCGTACGGCGCGTTGTTGGTGTGGGTGAAATTGATGGTGGCCGCTTCCCACCCGGCAACGACCCGGTTGGCCCCGGCATTCCAGCGCGCTTCGAGGCGGTTGCCGCTTTGTTCCTGATCATGGCCGATGGCGATGTAATCGCTGCGCTCGACCACCTTCGCTTGCGGGTCATAATCATAGGTTTCGGCATTGCGCCAGTGGCGGCGCGCTTTCATATACACGAGTTCGTCGGTGACGGTGAGGGCCGGCGATACGCGCCAGCTAAGGCGGACCAGCGCCTTGTCGTCGTCGAAGCCGATGTCGGCGTCGCCCACGTTGTAGTTTTGCTTGCGCAGTGCGCGCGCCAGAGCGCCATTGATCAGCGGTGTGCCGAAGTAGCGCTGCGGTTTCTGTTCCAGATGGTCGAGCTGCATGGCAAGGTCGATGGCGGGCGTCAAGGCATAGGCCAGGCTGGTGAGTACCTTGCCGTGGCGCGCATTGCCCCGCTCGATCAGCCCGTCGCTGCGGTCCGCATAGGCGTCGACACGGAATGCGCCGCTCTCCCCCAGCGCACCGGTGACGCCGACGCCGGCGCGCAGGGCGCGCCCGCCGCCGATGCCGGCCATCGCTTCGAGCGAGGTGGCGCCTGCCGGCGCCTTGCGCACGGCATTGATGGTGGCGCCGGTGGTACCGCTGCCGTGGACCACCGAACCCGGGCCGCGCAGCACTTCGATGTACTCATAACCCCACGGATCGGACGGATAGGTTGCCGTGCCCGAGCCCACCTGCGGGCGCTGGCCGTTTTCCAGGATGGCGATGGCGCTATTGCCGCTGAAACCGCGCGCCGCGTAGCCGATGCCGTTGCCGGGCGAGCTGATATCGGTCAGGCCGGTGGTGCGGGTGACGGCATCCTTGAGCCGCACATCGCCGCGCGCTTCGATGCTGGCCGCGCCGAGCGACTCGACGCTGGCAGGCACGTCCTGCGCCGTCAGATCGAGCCGGCTGGCAGTGGCGTTCTGACGCTTCAGCCCCAGGCCCTCATCCTCGGCGGCGGCTTGAATGGTCACAGTCGGCATCACCGTGGTTTGCCCGGCCCAGGCAGCGGACGCGCACAGGAGTGCGACGGCGGCGACGATGGGGCGGATGGGGTTAGGACGAGTTTGGCTGGAATGCATCATGGAAGCGTCTGACATAGTAAATGACCGGGTCCCCGGCGGTGAAAGTTCGCGAAGGCGCACGCCCCCGCCACGGCACGCGCCACGCGCCAAGGGCGAACGGATACGCGTACGCCATTGGCGTGCGATTGCATCAGCAAAAAGAAAAAAGGACGAATAACTAACAGGCAACACCACACCCCGGGCGTTGCGCATGCATCGTGACTGGCCGGTCTTCTGGCTCGCCTTCATCCTTCCCTGGTCTTGCCTTCCCATGCGATGCACAGTGGCGTTCGATCAAAGTCGTCAGGCTTACAGCAGCGGGGGCTGCGCCGGACTGGCGCGAGATGAAAATCTCGTGCGTCACCGGCTTCCCGTTTCACCCTCCGGCCGACAAGCGGGAGGGCACCATTCACGTATTGGGGCGCATTTTACATTCGACAAAGCACATTTGTCACCCTATTGCTGCGCTGACGCGGGCGCACCGGGCCGCAGCGGCGCTGGCGGCGAGCGCTGGCGTCCGGCCAGGTTCCGGCACCGGCCAGCGCTGTGCGGGTCATGGCCGCCGTAGGGTGATCGCACTACACATTTACAACAAATTCACGCATTTTCAATATTTTATGTACAACACGAATGCTTAATTAGCACTGTTGTTCGTATTTGAAATACATTAAGAACACCGAGCTCAGGCTTACTGAATAGTCAGCCTGCATGCTGGGACCCACTATAAAGGAGACACTACATGAGCATTCGCTTTCGTCGTTCCTTGCACACTTTACTACCCGCACTCGCACTATTGGTCTCGTATTCAGAGGCAGCCGCCAGTACCATCAACCAGAACGCCTCGTGGACCATCGACCGGGCCGGCACTTCCACCAAGTACCGCTCCGTCGCCTACGGGGACTCGATCTATGCGGGTTTCAACGGCTCCGTCACCAGCGCGGCCAAATACGCGGCGCCAACGGTGAACGCGGAATACCTCTCTGCGCAGTGGGGCACGGACATCGAAAGCGTGCGCCGCACCAAGTCCGGTGCGATTGCCGAAGACGTGTACAACAATAAAATCGTGGCTGAGCGCTCGTACATGCAAGCCAGCAACACTCGCGTCGTCACCTTCGAGATGTGCGGCAACGATGGCTTGCAGGCGCGCGCCAGCTTCAAGAGCCAGACCGGCACCTGCAATTACAGCGGACTGACCGCGGCGGAAAATAGCTGCAAGAAGTACGTCACGGCCGCGATGGACTATATTAATGCCAACGCCTATGCGGGTGTGAAGCTGAAAGTGATCTCCAACCTGCACTACCCGGGCTATGCGGTGGACAATGTGCAGAGTACCTGCAAGGATGCCGCTACCGGCGCCACCGTGAAAATGCAGGACAAGTTCCTGCCCGCCCTGGCGCGGATGAACTTCATGATGTGCGACGTCGCGCGGCAAAAAGGCTTCCAGTGCGCGGACAACTTCGCCCAGTACATGGGCGCCGACTACGATAGCAACGGCGACGGCCGGATCGACGCCGAGGGGCTGCGCTATGTGAGCGGCGAGAGCGAAGCGAGCTATGTCAACCGCCTCACATCGGCACTGCGCTCGACGATCCGCGACGCCAACACGCACTTCGTATCGTCAAGCAGCAGCTACGATTACATCCAGTCGGACGACACCCACCCGACCTACAACGGCAGCACCTTCAGTTCCGGCCTGTTCGGCAGCACCACGGGCAGCGGCGCGCCCCGCTACACCACGTTTAGCGGCGGCAAGAGCCCGATCTGGAATCAGTACGGCCACGAGCGCATCGGCTGGGCGGTATCGACCTACAATCCGGCCACGCCGTAACTGCCAGGCGCCGATCCTTGGATACGCCTCCGCGTTCCAGGCCGGCAGCGGCCAGCAGCGAGAACAGCGCTGCTGGCCATGCCTGGGGCCCATCCCGGGGCCGCATTGCCATCGCGGTGTTGCTCTGCATCGCCGGCGGCGTCATGCTCACGCTCCTGTGGATGCCATCGCGCCGCGCGAGCGACGTCGCCGCCACGCCGGCGCCGTTGCCTGCGCAGGCGATGCCGCCGGCCCAGGCCCCGGTCCCGGCCACCGTGCCCGGCGCGCCGGACAGCACCATCCCGCGCAAGGAACAGGCGCGTGCGCCCGAGGGCGACGCCGACCCCACGCCCGACCTCAAAAGCTACGTTGCGCGCGGCGAGAATCCCAGCATGGCCGAAGTCATCGAACGTCTGCACCAGCGCGGCATCCACTCCGGCCTGGGCGCCTTTTCGCCGCCGGGAACCAGTCCGCCGCTGGTCGGGCTGGCGGTTCCCGAGGACTTTGTTTTACCGAAGGGCTACGTGCGCCATCACCAGGCAACCGATGACGGCCAGCGCATCGAAGCGGTCCTGATGTTCGCGCCCGACTTTCAATTGCTCGACGCTGCCGGCAAGAGCGTCGCCATGCCCAAAAACGGCATCGTGCCGCCCGAACTGGCGCCGCCCGGCATGCCGATCCGGCGCATCGTCATCCCCCCGGCAATCGCACAGACACGGCCTGGCCGCTGAACACCATGACCCTATTGTCCAATCCGGCAGTACGCACCGCGGGGGGCATCCTCGCCAGTGGCGCCATGGTGGCGCTGTACGCGCGCGGCGGCGCGGCCTGGGTGCTCGGTTTCGTGCTGCTGGTGCCGTGGCTGCGCAACCTCGACACCAGCCCCACGCTGGCCACGGCGCTGCTGCGTGCCTACCTCATGACGCTGGCCTTCACGGCGGCCGCTTTCGCCTGGTTCGGCATCGCGCTCGGGCTGTATGCGCAGGTTGGCGCGGCCACCGGCGTGGCGCTGCTGCTGCTCGCCGCTCCGCTGTTCCAGCCACAATTTCTGGTCTTCGCGCTGGTGCGCCACATCACAAGGCATCGCTACGGCGCCGTGTTGGGCGCGCTGGCGGGCGCTGCGGCCTGGGCAGCGATGCAACGGCTGGTGCCCGGACTGCTCGGTGACACAATTGGCCACGGGCTCTATCCATCGCGCTTGCTGCGCCAGGGCGCCGATGTGGGCGGTACCGCCGGCCTGACCGTTCTGCTCCTGCTGGCCAACGAAGGCGTTGCGGCGGCGCTGGCGCGGCGCAGCGGCGGCCTGCGCGCGATCGCCAGGCCGCTCGCGCTGGCCGCGCTGGTGCCCGTGCTCCTGGCCGGCTATGGCCTGGCTGTGCTGTCCGCCAGCCCCGGCCCCGCGGGCAAGCCGCTGCGCATGGGATTGATACAATCGAACATCGTCGCCTACGACCGCCAGCGCCAGGAAAAGGGAACGCACGCGGTAGTGCGCGAGGTGCTCGATACGCACTTCGCGATGAGCTACGACGCTGTGGTACGGCAGCAAGCGGATGCGGTCCTGTGGCCGGAGACCGCCTACCCCACCACGTTCGGCAATCCAAAGAGCGAAGCCGGCGCCGAATTCGACCGTGAAATACTGGCCATCGTCAATTCGGCCGGCGTGCCGTTCGTCTTCGGCACCTACGATCGCGACAGCGCCGGCGAATACAACGCAGCCGCGTTCGTGCAGCCCGGCACCGGCCTGATGGGCTTTTATCGCAAGACGCGTCTGTTTCCACTCACCGAATACGTCCCGGCCTGGCTGGACGGACCGCTGTTGCGGCGCTGGTTGCCGTGGACTGGCGACTGGCGGCCTGGTAACGGTGCACGCGTGTTTCCATTGCGCCTGGCCGACGGACGCGAGATTCCGGTACTGCCCCTGATCTGCCTCGACGATGTCGATACAAATCTCGCCATCGATGGCGCCCGGCTCGGCGCGCAGGCGATCCTCACGATGTCGAACGATTCCTGGTTCACGGCGACCGCGCTGGGTGCGGAAATGCACCAGGTCGCGGCGGCATTTCGCAGCATTGAAACGCGCCTGCCGCAATTTCGCGCCACCACCAACGGCTTTAGCGCCGCCATCGACGCCACCGGCAGCGTGCTCGCAGGCACGCGCATGGGCGAACGCACCCTCGTGATCGCCGATGTGCCGGTGCGCATCCCGAGGCGCACGCTGATGGTGCTCTGGGGCGACTGGGTCGGGCTCGCCGCCAGCGCCTTCCTGGTGGTGCTGGCGGCATGGTCGGTCTCCCCATCGTGGCGCCGCACCGCGCACGCTCCGGCGCCGGCGCGCCCTGGAGTGCTCGAGCCGGTCAAGGTCGCTGTATTGCCGCCCGCCGCCCGCATCGTTGCGGGCCTGTTGCGTACCTTCGCGCGCGGCAGCCTGCTCTGGATGTGCGCGGCACTGCTGCTGGACGATGCCTTGCGCACCAACACGCTGGCGCAAGTCCGGATCTTTTCCGCTTTCTTCCTTGTTCCTGAAGCCGCCGCGTGGGGCGTGCTGTTCCTTTTTTCAGCAAAGGCATCGATCGCCAATGGCCACCTGTTGCTGACACGCGACGCACGGCGCCTGGAGCTCGCGCTGTGCGACATCGCCGCGATGCAGTGCTGGCGCCTGCCCATTCCCTGCCCCGGGATCTCGTTGCAGCTCGCTTGCGGGCGGCGCTATGCACTCGCGCTGGACAACCCGGGCGTCCTCGCCGCTGCGCTGGTAGCCGCCGGCGGGCCTCCGGTGAAGGCGCGCACGCGGACGGTGATTCAGGCGTATGCGCAAGCGGGCCTGGCGATCCGGCGCTCGCGGCTCGATCATCCGTTCGCCAAATTTGTCCTGCTTCCGCTTGCGCTTGCGATTCCCGCTTTCCACCTGCACCAGCATATTTCCTACGGCAGCGCTTTCGGCGAGTACTACAGTTTCGGCCTGAGGGCGTACCTCACCGCCTTCGCTTTGTGGTGGGCCGCATGGTCGATCGGTGTGGTGCTGAGCGAGGCGCTGCTGCGCTCGGCGATTGAAGCCGCTACGCTGCTGGCGGCATGGTTGCGCCCCGCGCGCGCGATCGATATCCGGCAGCGGCTCGAACGCGGTGGCCACGTTGCGCTTTTTCTCGGCCTGCCTGCGTGGCTGCTGTTGACCGTCTACCGCGCGTAGGAAACGTGATCGAAGCCGGCCGGGTCACGTGTCGATCTCGCCCGCGCCCTTGCATCATCTGCTAAACTCGATCGCTGCTGTGTCCCATAACCCGTTGCGCGATCGATGACCCCATACCGTTTCAGCTCCCCCGACGGCGCCTCGCATGGCGTCAGCCTGCCGATCAGCGCCAGGCAGATCGATATCTGGCTGGTCTTCTACCACGATATCGCCGACCCGGCCGTGCTGGCCACCTTGCTCACGCTGCTCAACGAGTCCGAGCGCGCGCAGCAGCTGCGCTTTCATTTCGCCGACGACCGCCTGCGCTACCTCGCTACGCGCGCGCTGGTGCGCACCGTGCTGTCGCGCTACGCTCCGCTCGAAGCGGCCGACTGGGTATTCACCCCCAACGATTACGGGCGTCCCGCTATCGCCAACGACCACCCGCAAGCACGTACGCTCAGCTTCAACCTGTCGCACACGCGCGGCCTGATCGCCATGGCCGTGACGCGCGACAGGGTGCTGGGGGTCGATGTGGAAAACCTGATTGCCCGCGAGGTCTCGGGCGGCATCGCCGAGCACTTCTTCTCGCCGACGGAAGTGGCGGAGCTGGCCGGCGTGCCCCCCGGACGGCGCCAGAACCGCTTCTTCGAGTACTGGACCTTCAAGGAAGCCTACATCAAGGCGCGCGGCATGGGCCTGTCGATTCCGCTCGACCGCTTCAGCTTCGACTTCCCGGACGAGCGCCAGGTGCGCCTGACCATCGGACCCGATCTGGGTGACGATGCCGCGCGCTGGCGTTTCTGGCAGTTCCAGCCAACGCCCGATTACCTGCTTGCCCTGTGCGCCGAACGCCTGGACGGTGCGGAGCCGCTGCTGACAGTGCGCAGCGCCATCCCGACCGTCTCCGACGCCCCTTTCGCGTGGACGCTGCTGAAAGCCGACCGCGCTAGCCGTTGAAGAACATCGAGGCGAAGCGCTGCGCAATCGTCGGATCGAGGTCGTACGCCGCCGGATCGACCGCGAAACGCTTGGCGATCTCCGCCACCTTGGCGTATTCGTCCGGATTCTGCATGCAGTGCTGAAGCAGGCCGCCCGTTTGCTGCTCAAGCTCGGCGCTGGCCGCCAGGCCACGCGGGTCGCAGCGCGGCAGGTTCGACATCGCTTCCCTGGGAAGCACGTCCGGCTGCCACTGGAACGACAACGCGCTGCCGTTATGACGGGCCACCAGCGGCAAAACCTGGCCCGCATCGATGCGCGCTTCCGGCAAATATTGCAGCCCCTGTTTCCAGTGCGGCCGCCCGGCTTGGCGCGGATCGTTCGATAACCAGTCGCCCTCCCCCATGCCGAGGTCGAACCAGAACAGCACCGCACCTGCCGTGCCGGGCGCAGTCGCCGGCAGGTTCAACGCCGTGTCCTGGGGTTCCGGGCCGGCGCTCGCAAAGTCGAACGCGAACACATCGAACGGTTCGCTCAAAACCCGGTAGTTCAGCTTTGCCGCGTCGACGTTGACGAACGTGGGCGAGGCCTGATACGGATTGAGCAAGTTGGCGTCGATATCCCAAATACGGTCGATGCGGTGCTCGATCAGCATGGCGCGAATACGCGCGCGTGCGGGCACGAAGCGCGCGTCGTCCGTCAGTAAATGCTCGCGCGCATACGCCAGGAAATGCAGGATGCCTTCGCCGATCAGGCTGCAGTCGAACAGTTCGAACACCGCCAGGTCGGCCCGCTGCGGCAGATCGTCCGGTACGCTGAGCTTGCGGCAATCCTTGCCGATCAAGTCGATCTGCCCGGATAGCCCGTTTAGCGCGACAACCTCCTTGCCCGCCGCCAGAATCGCCGGATCGATTTCGCACCCGACCACGCGCGCCGCGCCGGCCCGCGCCGCCATCATCGACAGCAGGCCGCAGCCGGCGCCGATATCGAGAACCACGTTGGCGGGGTGCTTCGCCAGCGCGGCCTGGAAAGCGTCGTTGCGCGCGCGGTCGGCCAGCATCGGCACATACCAGCCTGGCAGCGCCCGCGTGCGCTGCATGAGCGCTGCCGGCTCGGTCCGGAAGTGCAGCCGCGTTTCGCCGACGTGCACGCTCACCTTCAGCGCAGCGCCGCACTGCACGGCGATCGGGTCGGTGTACTGGATGGCTGGCTTGATGCAGCGCAGCGGCCCTCCTGGCGCGTTGCTGATGCGCGCGGTCCCCAGTTCCAGTTCGAACCAAAAGATGATCGCATCGACCTTGCCGTCGGCAGTAGCGGCAAGCGACAGCTTCCACGTGGCTTCGGCGAAGTTCTCGAAGTCGATCTCGCCGGCCAATACAGGCTCCGTCAGCGCGGTCCAGCAGTCGGGCGCCAGGTCCAGCGCTTGCGGGTACATACTCCAGCGCAGCCGGTTCATCGGCTCCAGCAAATGGTCCGTCCCCGCGTAGTTCCACTGTACCGCCATCGCGAACACCCTGGCCTTGGCGGGCAGTACGCGCGCGGCCCCACCATCGGCCGCATGCTTGCGCAGGGCCTTGACGATGCCGGTGCCGAGCAGGCTGTGGTCGATATTCGGGAACACGAAACAGTCGCTCTGCGCCGTCACAGCCGTCGCATTGCCGCCTGCGGCAATATCGATGCGGCTGGTGAATTCGTCGAACGAGAGACGCCGTTCCTCCTCGGTCCAGCCGTCGATTGCGCCTGCGTGGCGCGCATGCCAGGGGCCGAGGAAGTGCTTCTGGACCATGCCGGTGGCAATGCGCGCGTCGACTGGCGATGCTTCGGCGCACAATGCATGCGCTGCCCCATGATGCAGCGCGCGCAAGGCGAACACCCCGAGCTCGCTGCCACGGAACAGCACCCGCTCTCCGGCCGTGCCCGACAGCGCCTGGTCCCACGCCGCCAGCCATACGTGATCGTCCAGCCGATTGATCGCATTGCGAGGCGACAGTTGCGCACTGTAGCGCCGCAGGTGCTGCTTGAGCCCGTCTACACGATACGCATCGGTTGACGCCGGCATCGACGGGTCGTCCAGCAGCGCCGGATCGAACGTGACCTGTGGCGGTGGCGGCAGTTCGATGTGCAGCGCTTCCTGCGCGACGCCCGGGTCCATGGTCTGGCGCAGCAGCGCGGCCTTGCGCAGCTCCGCTTCCACCTCGCGCATCCTTTGCGCGACCGCTTCGTTGCCCGGCTCGATGCGCAGCGCCTGCTGGTACGCCGCCAGCGCTTCCGCGCCACGCTCCAGTTTCTGCAGCAGCCGCGCACGCTCGGCATGCCAGCCAGCGTGCTCGGGAACGGCGCGCAGCAGATGATCGTAGTAACTCAGCGATTCTTCCAATCTGCCGTCGCGCGCGCTCGATTTGGCCAGCTTGTCGAGATAGGGCAGCGCTTTTTCCAGCACCTCTTTCGGCACCCGCTCCAGCATCGCCGTCATCAGCGCCGTGTCGCCCGAGGCGAGCGCCTCGCCGAGATCGTTATTCCAATCAGCCATGTTGTTCCATTTTCCGTGGGTGGGCGTCGCCGGCCAGTCTGGCCAGGTTGTTCAGGTCCTGGCCGTAGGGCGTCAGGGTCGCGTGCGTGCTGGAGGCCGATTGGTCGGACAAGGCGTACTTGACGAAGGTCGCCAGCGTTCCGGACGGTCCGACGTCGATGTAGCGATGCGTGCCCTGCGCCTCCAACGAGGCAATGGCTTCGCGAAAGCGGATCGGCTGGCGCACCACCTGCCAAAAGTAGTCCTCGGTCACTTGCCCCAGCACGGCGCCGCGCGCGCAGCACACCAGTGGCAGCGTTCCCTTCGCGAGCGGAATGGACTTCATGGACCATGAGAATTGTTCCTCGGCGAGGTCGATCCGCTCCGAATGGAAAGCGTAGCGTACCGCCAGCCGCTGGAATGTAATGCCGCGTTGCCGCAGGACAGCTTCGATGGTGTCGAGATCGGCGTGGGCGGCCGACACCGCGAAATGCGTGCTGAAGTTGATGCCCGCCAGCGCGCTGTGCCGCTTCAAGAAGTCTTCCTCGTACAGCGACGGGTCGGCCACGATAGCGATCATGCCGCCGCGCTCGCACGAGGTGTCAAACGAAGCCGCCTGTTCCAGCACGGCCCCCAGCGCGTCTTCGGCATCGATGTACCCGGCCACGGCGGCCGCGGCGAACGAACCCAGGCTGGAGCCGAGGGTCAGGTCAGGCAGGATGCCGCGCGCAATCAGGCATTGCGCGAGCGCGTATCCGACCATGAAGATAGCCGGATGCGTGTAGGCGACGTCATCGAACGTCGCCGATTTGGGCGCCGAGTACACAGTATCGATAATGCGGCGGCCAGCGATTTTGCAGGCCAGGTCGTCCAGCCGCGTCATCCAGCTGCGAAACACCGTGTCGGCGTCGAACAGTTGCTTGCCCATCTGGTAGTACTGCGATCCCTGGCCCGAAAACATGAACACGGTTTTTGCCTGCATCATCAACAAAGCCCGGTCACGACGTTGATGCCGAGCGTGCGGTAGTATTCGCACCAGAATGTGGCCGAGTCCCTTGCGTCTTCCACCGACGGCGCCAGTTCGATTTCAAAGATATCGATCTTGCCGCCGTCGACTGCCTGTTTTACCCAGTCCGCAATGTCATGGCTGCCGCTTTCCGCCACGTCCGAGAAAATCTGCGCTTTCTCTTCATCCAGGCTTCGGCGGGTCCAACCGATATAGTGAAGATCGTCGTTATCCGAGCCGATGCCGAAGATACGATATTGAGCGATTGTCATATAAACACCTCTACGATGAACTGCGTGGTTGCGGAAAACAGGGGGCGAAATCACATCGGAGTCAGTTCGTCCAGCGCAAAATAGCCGTTGTATCCCTTCAGGTACACCGCCGCCCTGTGTCCGAACAGCAGCACGGCATCGGTCCGGGTTTCGAGATTGTCCAGATTGAGCAGCGACGATTTCACTTTGGTTCCAATCGGGTGCATCTTTTTCCAGAGTGCGATTTTTTCCTGTGCATCGTTCAGCTTGATGGGCGCTGGCAGCGGTGCGGACGCCGCCTCGCCCGACAAACCCGTTTTGATGAGTTCGTTGAGTAGCGCTTCCGGCGTCTGCAGCTTGATCGTCATGACCAGCTTGGTCAGCACGTCTCCATGACCCAGTTCCTCGAATACAGGCACCTCGCCGCGCTCCAAGCCCATCGCCAGGAGATACTGGATGCTCTCCGACCAGCGCACCGTACTGGCGATCTGGGCCGACAAGGTATCGAGCAGCGCATCGGCCCGATACGGCCGGGCGGTCACGTTGGCGATCACGGGAATCTTGGGAGCGGCGAAAGTAAATTCTTTCAGGAAGTCCCTGAATTTCTCCATCGCGTCCTGCATGAAGGCGGAGTGAAAGGCGCCGCTGGTCGCCAGCGGGTAGTAACGCATTTTCCCGGTCTGGAAAAACTTCTGCACGGCTGCGATTTCTTCCGACAGGCCCGACAGCACGATCTGGGATGGCGTGTTGTAATTGGCCAGATAAACCTGATTCAGTCCGTTTGCCTTGAGAATGCCTTCGATATCGTCCTTGCTGGCGTTGAGCACCGCTGCCATGGCGCCATTGCTTACCTGCGCCATCAGCTCGCCGCGTTTCTGCACCAGTTTCAGGCCGGTCTCGAAATCGAAACACTCCGCCGCCAGCAAGGCGTTGAATTCACCGAGGCTGTGGCCCGCCAAAAAATCGGGCGCCTGGCCGGTCTCTTCCAGCCTTTTGTAATACGACAGCGCATTGACGACATACAGCGCCGGCTGGGTGAACTGGGTTTTTCCGAGCTCGTCGCGCGGATCTTCCATGCACAGCTCTTTGATGGAATAGCCAAGGATACGGTCGGCCGTGGCGGTCAGGTCCGGATAGCGGTCGAACAGGCCGGCGCCCATTTCCGTGGACTGGGAACCCTGGCCGGGGAACATATATGTCTTCATTAATACGGCTCCAAAAGGTGAATCAAGCGTTATCAGGAATAGCGTTGCAGGCAAACCGCGGTATTCACGCCGCCAAACCCCATGGAGAGGTTCAGCGCGTTGTCGATCGAATGCGATACCGCTTCTTTTCCGACCCATTTCATGGCCGTCTCCATCGGGTTATCCAGGTTCCTGGTCGGATGCAGGCGGCCTTCCTTCATTTGCAGCATCACGGCGATCAGCTCCACGCAGCCGGCGGCGGTCAGCCCGTGGCCGATCACCGATTTGGTGGCATTGAGCCAGGCGTGGCCCAAGCGGCATTCGCGGATGCTCTCCAGCTCGATGACATCGCCGATGGGCGAGCCGGTGCCGTGCGGGTTGATGTAATCGATGTCCGCCGGCGTCAGTCCGGCGCACGCGAGCGCCCCTTTGATCGCCTTCATCTCGCCCTCGACCGACGGGTTCGGGTTGCGGTGCGCATCCATCGCCATGGCCCAGCCGGTCAGGCGCGCGTACGGCGCGCGGTCGGTGCGGCGCGACGCATCGGCACGCTCCACCACCACCGCGCCGCACGATTCGCCGAAGATGAAGCCGTCGCGGTCGCGGTCGAACGGGCGGCAAGCCAGCGCCGGTTCGTTGGCGTAGGTGCTCGATCCCATCGCCCCAAGCGAGCGGAAACCCTGGCATTCCCAGTACGACAAATCCATCAGCGCGCCCACGGCGATGCACACGTCCACCCTCCCCGACTCGACCGCCCGCATCGCCTCGATCACGGCGAGCTGCCCGCTGGCGGACGCGCCGCCGACGGTGTAGGCAAAGCCGCGGATGCCGAAGACCTCCGTGCACATGCCGCACAGGTCGCTGTCCATGAACGACATGCCGTAGGTCGGACGCAGGAATTGCTCGCGGCCACGGTAGTTATCGTGCGCCAGGGTCAGCTCGCGCTGCTGCACGTTCGAGCCGCCGACGATCATGCCGATGCGCTCAGGGGCAACCTCGCCGAGCGCGGCGTCAACCCACGCTTCGTGCAATGTCGCCAATGCAACCTGTCCCGACAGCGACGCGGTGCGCAGCAGGATGCGCGGCACCGAATCGGGCATGGTCAGTTCGCCGATTTCGGCGCCGAGGAAACCCGGAATGGCCGGGCTGTCGGCGCCATCGGGCCGCTGCCGCCCCGGCCGGTGCATCGTGTCGAAGCGGTGGCGCCCGGCCATCAGCGCCGCCAGGAAGGCTTCCTGGCCCTGGCCGATGGCCGAGGTCACGCCGATGCCGCTCACGACCAAGTCGGGTCGACTAGGACTTTTCATGAATCATGCGCGCCAGATCGCCGATGTTGTCCGCTTTTGCGAGCAGCATTAGGGGAATGTCGACCGACAGCGATTCCAGCGTCATCATGATGATGTCGGCGCGGTCGATCGAATTGGCGCCCAGCGACTTGAGCGAATCTGTTTGCTGGAATGGATGGCCATCCAGGCTGGGCACCACCTCGCGGGTGTGGCCGACGATGATCTCGTAAATGCGGTCTTTGCTCAAAGTACTCTCCTGTTGAATAAACTACTTGCCGAAAAACGCTTCGATGCGCTGCTTGACTTCGGGTTGATGAAAGGTGAGCGCATGCATTGCGATCTCGTCCTCGATGAACGCTGCCAACTGTTTTCGCAGTGGGAAAACCAAGTGGTCTTTCAAGGTCACCAGCGAAAACCTGGGCTTCTCGGCCAGGGTGCGCGCCAGTTCCAGCGCCTGCTCCAGGACCTTGTCGCGCGCGACCACGGGAAACGGCACGCCGCGCTTATGCAGTTCTTCGCCACGATAGGTGGAGGCAGTCAGCATCATTTCGCCGGCCAGGCTGATGCCGAGCTTTTGCGGCAGGATGAAGGTCGAACCCATGCCGGGCGTAAAGCCGTACTTCATGAAATTGGCGGTGTAGATGCTTTCGCGCGCCAGGATCACGAAGTCGGCGAACATGCCCATCACGAAGCCGCCACCGATGCCGTGGCCCTGCATCGCGGCGATCACCGGTATCGGACAATTGAGCGCCAGGCTGTACAGATCCTTGTCGGTGAACTTCATCTTGCCTTCGAACAGGTCGCGCAAGCCTTCCTGGGTGCCGCCGCTGGAAAAATAGCTGTCGTAACCGGTCAGGATGACGACCTTGCAGTCCTGGCGCGCGCCGATGTCGGCGAAGGCCGCGGTCAGCCCGCCGATCAAGCCGTCGGTGAACGTGTTCTTGTTCACACGGTCTTGCATGGTGACCTGGACGATTCCCGCCTCAAGATCCCTGACCTCGACGATCGGATCAAGCATCAGTCTGCCTCCCACGGAAATTTGCCGGTCCGCACATAGCGCGCGATGGTGTGCAGGTTGCCCGGATCGGTGAACACTTCCAGGTTGGCGGCCAGCGCCTTCGGTTTCGCAGCCACCAGCGCGTCGTCCAGACTGCCGGCGTAGCGCTTGTAGCGCGCGATACCGTCCTTGCCGAGGCGGCGCAGCCGCAACAAGTGCTTGCGCACCAGGTTATCGCTGTTGTCGTCGCAGGCATCGACCAGGCCCCATTCCATTGCCTGCGCGGCCGAAACGGGCTGCGTCATCAGGGTCATGTAGTTGGCCTTGGCAAAGCCCACGCGGCGAATCAGGAAAGGCAGCACGCAGGCCGGCATCAGCCCGAACAGCAGTTCCGACAGGCTGTACACCGCCTTTGTTTCGCTCAGGACGATGTCGCAGGCGGCCACGAAGCCGATACCGCCGGCGTTGGCGCGCCCGCGCACGTGGGCCACCGTCACGAACGGACCACAAGCGAGCTGGTGCCACAGGTCGTACAGCGGCGCGGGGTCTTGCCCATCCTGCCCGCCCTGGCCGTCGCCATCGACCCTGGTCTGGATTTCCTTGAAGTCCGCGCCCGAACAGAACGCTTCCGGCAAGCCTTCGAGCACCACCACCTTGGCGTGGCCGACGCAGGCGCCCAGCGCATGGCCCAGCTCTTCGATCAACAAGGTGTTGATCGCGTTGCCGGAGTCGGGCCGATGCATCTGCACGAAGCAGATGTCATCGTCGAAGCGCACGCGCAAGGTGTCGTAGCTGCTGGTCAGGACACCCATTCGTATTCTCGGTGGAATTCTTTGATCTGCTTGAGCAGCAGGGTCGGCTGGTTCAGGGTGGTGCGTGCCTCGGCAATGAAGCTGGCGTCCGGCACCATGTTGCGCGTGCCAAACTTGAGCTCGCGGCTCTTTTCGAGCAGGCGGTCGTACTGTTCCATCGACAGCTCGTAGCGGTTGTCCAGCGTTTCCTTGATCTTCAGTTCGCGCAGGCGCTCCTGGCCTTCCTTGCGCACCACACCGCTGAAGAACTCGGAGCAGCAGCCGGAACCGTACGAAAAGATCCCGACCCGCTTGGGCTGGTCGAATTCGCCGTTGTCGATGGTGCTGGCCAGCGCCAGCGCGGCGGTGGCGCCCATGATGTTGCCGACCCGCTGGCAGTGCGTCAGGCTTGGCGTGACCCGGTTCTGGAAGTCGATTTCGATCTCGGCCGGCTTGGCCTTGACCAGTTTACGCATCATGTTGCGGTGCGCGCCCTTGACCATGCCGCCGAACGGCGTGTGGTACGCGAGGTAGCCGAAGGTGTCGCCGAAATGGGCGCCGTCGACCCGTTTCTGATACTCCAGATAGGCGTTCTCGCAGCAATTGAGGTACGACAGCAGCGACAGGTCGGTGTCGCCGGCGTCGGTGTCGGCCGAGGGACGGCAGGTGTCCATCACTTCGAAACCGTAGTAGCCATTGGCGCCCACGTCGATCTGGAACACGTGCGGACGGTCGCTGACCAGCATTGCCACCGCGCCCGAGCCGCCGCTCGGCTCGGCAAACGACCAGTCGGCCGAGAGCGCGTCGCCGCCCTCTTCCACCATGAAGCGCGAAACGTCGGTGGCGATCACCAGGACCTTGCCGCCGGGCGAGGTTTGCGACAGCACGAAATTGATCGCCATCTGCAAGCCCGCCACGCCCGAGTAGCAGGCGTTTTTCAGCTCGAACAGGCGGCAGTTGCGGTTCAGGCCCAGCAGATCGTGACAGTAGGTGCTCATCGATTTGCCGAAGTCGAACGACGATTCGGTGCAGGTAATGACCATTTCGATGCGGTCTTTTTCTTCCGGGCTCAAGGCGTCGACGATCGGCTTGGCCGCGTTGACGGCGAAGGTGATCGGGTCCTCGTACGGCAGCGCGACGGTTTTCTCCTTCATCAACAGGTTTTCAAACCGGCTCATGTCCAGCTTGCGGTGCGCGGCCAGCTTGGTGACATCCAAAAATGCCGTGCCGGCAAACAAATTCATTGCTTCGATTCCAACGATGCTCACGTGCTTCCTCCGGTGATGGGGATACGTCGGTATCCCGGGCTAAACAAAGTCCACTTAAACAAAATCCAACAATTTGCGCGCGCTCTGCCCCTTCCTCAAACGAAAGGCGGCAAAGCTGTGCTTGTCGGCGAAATGCAGGTACATGTTGTAGCTAAGAACATCCGCGAAACGCTGACCCGGCGGCCGCGCGTAGGTGTGGCCGGGGTAAATCCGGGTTTCCGGGCGCAGGCGGAACTTGAGGCGTTTCAGGCTGTCGAACATGGCGTGGGCGGCGTCGACGCCGTTGCAGATGCCGCAGCCTTCGGCGAACAGCACATCGCCCGTGAACAAATGGTCGCCGATCAGGTAGCAGACGCAACCGGGTGTGTGGCCCGGCGTCAGGATCGGTTCGATGCGCATCTCGCCCACCCGCCACGGCGTTTCGTCGATGGCGATCAGTTGCCGCGCGCTGAAGCCCGAGGCGGCAATTTCTTCCCGAGACATCCAGATCGGGCAGTTGTAAAAGTCCGCCAGCGGCTTTGCCAGGTCGATGTGGTCGGGATGCGCATGCGTGAGCAAAATGCCGCGCAGGGTCGACTGGGTGTTGGCGAGCATCGTGTGAATGGCATCGATCTGCCAGGCAGGATCGACCAGCACGGCCTGGTGCGTGGCCGGGTCGACGATCAGATAATTGTTGTTCTTCATCATCTGACGCGCGACCTTGATCAGGAACACGCACGGCGCCAGCGCGTCGCCGTCGTTGCCTGCCGGATCGTCATCCATTGCCCGAAACTTATCCACCATCGTCCCCTGTGCCCCGCGCGCCGCCGAAGCGGCGTACGGGGAATTTGACAGCGCCGCAGTCGATCCACGAGCGCGCGTATTGTTACTTTTCGTGACTATCTGAGCCGATCAAAACATGCTTCGAATCTCGTTGTCAAACCGAAATGTTAATTTATGCATCATGCATATCACCTACTCCGGCAGCACCAAACTGCTGGTGCCGGCGCTCTGTGCGGCATGCATTTTGGGTAGCGCGCGCAGGGAGAAGTTGTTGAGTTTGACGAGCACGTCGCCGCTTTCGCTCAGCAGGAAAATGTTAAATTGCTTGATGTCCTGGTTGGCGGCGTGCGCCGTGCCGGCATGTTCGACGTAGGCGTAGCACGTCTCCGGCAGCGGCCGCAGCATCTCCACATCGTCCAGTGCAAATGGCAGGTACGGCGTGTCCGGCGTTTCGCCGGCGGCCATGCCGACCACGGTTTGCAGGGCACCGTCGATAATGCTTGGATGCAAAATGTACTGGTCGAAGCTGGCCCGCAACTCGTCAGCCAATTGCAGCCGGGACAGCACGAAATCGCTACCGATGTGCAATTCCTGGATGGTCTGGAAACACGGACCGTAGTGGAAGCCGGCGCTGGCAAGCTGGCTGTAGCAGTCCGCGCCATGCACCGTCTTGCCGGCGCGTTGCTTGAGCTGGGGGATCGAATACGCCGGCGCCTCGCCATCGACGTGCCTGCTGGCCGGGCCATGCGACATGCGCCCTTCCGCATGCACCACCCGCTCGTTGTCGTCATCGAACGAGACGATCACGAACTCGGTGCTGCTGCCGATGGCCTTGAGGAAGGTCTTGACCTGCTGCGCATCCTTGCCGAGCTTGAGCGGCTGCACCCAGACGATGTCTTCGATCCGGACGACCGAATCTTCACCGGCGATGGTGCCGGTTACGCAGGCAAGTTCCAGAAAGCCAGCGCCTGGGAAGAAGCGCTCGCCGTGGACTTGATGGTCGCGGCCGTAGAATTCGTCGCCAGACAAGCTGGACGCGAAGCTGACTTCCCTCAAGGTCGATGCGTTGCTGGAAACCAGCGGGTGCAGCTGGGCGGCTGGCGCTGCGGCCGCCGCGGGCTTGGCGACGCCCGACGTAGCGACGCCCGACGTGTCCGAGACCCAATATCGTTCTTTTGCAAACGGATAGCTCGGCAGCGGCAGGCGGACCGGGCGCTCGGCACGGTAGAAATCTTCCCACTCGATGATCCGGCCTTCTGTCCACATGGCCATCAGTGCTGCCATGTCGCCATTGTCGAACAGCGCCTTGGTGCGGCCGCGTTCTTCCTGATTGGGGCCTTTTTTCTTGCGGTGCGGCTCCAGGGTCATCAGACTGATGGTCGAAGGAGCATTGCCGGCGATATAGCCAGACAAACCGTTCAACAGTTCCCCCGCGTTGGCGACGACCATTGCCAGCCGCTCATCCATCGCCTCGCGTCCGACCTGCAAGGTGTATGACAGAGCGGCCAGATCGATGTCGCGTTCCGTCGTCAAATAGTCGCGCAACTGGGCTGCCCGCTCTTTCAGGCGCGCCTCGTCGCGCGCCGACAGCACCACCAGATAGCCATCCTTTCCTGCGCAAGCCGGGTCGCCGGCAGGCCGCTGGTACTCTTCGAGAATCAGGCAGGCATTCACGCCGCCCGCGCCGAAGGAATTGATCAATGCGCGGCGCGCCTGGCCATCTTTTGTCGTCCACGGTGCCAGCGCATGCTGCAAATAGAACGGCGAGTTGGCGAAATCGATATTCGGATTGACGACGTCGGAATGAATCGTCGGGGCAATCTGCCGATGCTTGAACTGCAGCAGGATCTTTGCCACGCCGGCGATTCCGGCCGCAGATTCCGCGTGTCCGACGTTCGCCTTCACCGAGCCCAACGGGCAAAATCCCTTGTTCTGGGTGCGCTTGCGGAACGCTTGCGTCATCGACAGCACTTCCAGGCTATCGCCCAGCTTGGTGCCCGTGCCATGGCCCTCCACGTAGCCGATCTGATCGGGAGTAATGCCCGCCTTGTTCATCACTTGCTCGATCAGCGCGGCTTGCGAATTCGGGTTCGGCGCCGCGTAGCCGTTCGATCGGCCGCTATGCTCGTACGCGCTGGCGGCGACCACACCATATATATAGTCGTTGTCGGCGACCGCGCGGGCCAGCGGCTTGAGCACGAACGCGCCCACGCCCTCGCCCGGAATAAAACCGTCGTCGCCATCGCCGAAGCTGCGGCATTTGCCGTCCACCGCCAGCATGCGCTTGCGGCACAGCGACTGGTACTTGGCCGGGTGCAGGTACAGATTGACGCCGCCGGCCACTGCAACCTGGCAGTCCTTGCGCTTCAGGCTTTCGCAAGCGAGGTGGATCGCCACCAGGGCGGACGAGCACGCGGTGTCGACCGGCATGCTTGGCCCCTGGAAATCGAAGAAGTAGGAAACCCGATTGGCAATCGACCACGGCAGCGCAGCCGGGTTCACCATGTTGCCTCGGCTCCATTCGTCGGCGGTCAGCAGGTGGTAGGAGTTGGTGGTCACGCCCACGAAGACGCCCACATCGGCGCTTTTTGCCTTCGGATGGCGTTTTTTAAGGCTGTCGCGGGTGTAGCCGGCATCCTCGACCGCGCCCCACACCGACTGGATGAACATGCGCTCCTGTGGATCGATCATGCGCGCGTCATCCGGCGATACGCTGAAGAAGGCGGCGTCGAACTTGTCGAAATCGTCCAGGAAACCTCCGGAGGTGCAGTAAATCTTGCCATCCTGGGCAGTGGCCGGGTCGGCGTTGAAGAATGCGTCCACATCCCAGCGGCTTGACGGGACCGGTTCGATCAGGTCGCGCCCGGCGCTCAGGTTCTCCCAGAATGCGGCCAGGGTGGCGGACTGCGGGAACTGGCCGTTGACGCCGATGATGGCAATCGCGCCGGCATCCTCCGCCAGGGGGCTGGCAACGGGTGCGGCAGGCAGAGGCGCCGCTTGGATTATTACCGGCGCGACCGGGGCGACGTCGAATCGCTGCAGCAATGCCGGCTGCGCCTGCTGGACGAGATAGCCGGCCAGCTCTTCGATGGTTGCGTATTCGTAGAACAGCGTTTTGGGCAACTCGCCCAGGTCGCGCTCCAGATCGGCGTTGATTCGGCTGATCATCATCGAGTCCACACCGAACGATTCGAAGCGTTCCTGGGCATCGATGCGCTCGACCGAGAGCTTGATCTGCTCGCCCAGCAGGGTTTTGAGGTAGTGCTCGGTCGCTTCGCGCAAAGGCTGGGCGTCCATGTTCGCTGCCAGAACCCGCACGGACGGTGTTTTACCGCGCGCCAGGTAAGCATCGATTCTGGCGGCATCACCATACAGCGCAATCGCTTGCGCTTCGCCCGCCTGCAACGCCGACTCGAAGAAGCCGATGCCGGCGTTGGAGGGCAAGGGAGACAGCCCCGAGCGCTCTTCCATCAGCGCCACATCGCCCGGCGACAATTGCATGCCGCCGTCCTGCCACAGCGGCCAGTTGATCGACAGCGATTTTCCCGGGCCCTGGCGCTGCTCCGCGTAGCCATCCATGAAGGCGTTGGCGAAGGCATAGTCGGCCTGCCCGACGTTGCCGAGCGCCCCGGCCACGGACGAGAACGTGACGAACAGGTCCAGGTCCTCATTTCTTGTCGCGAGATCGAGATTGATCGTGCCGCTGACCTTGGCTGCGAACACGGCTTCCATCTCGGCACGCGTCTTGTTCAGCACGAACGCGTCACGGTGAATCCCCGCGCTGTGGATGACGCCGTTGATGCGTCCGAAGCGGGTCTTGGCTTCCCGAACGACCGCATCCGCTTGCTTGCGGTCCGCAATATCTGCCTGGACGTAGATCACGTTGTCGCTCATGCGCTGTGCGGCATCAAGCGCGGACCGTCCGGTGAGCACCAGTTTCGCGCCATATTGCTTGAGCAGATACTGGCTGAACAGCTCTCCCAGCCCGCCCATGCCGCCGCTGATAATGTACACGCCGTTCTGCTTGATGACGGTACTGGCCTTGCCGGCTGCAATAGCAGGCGAACGCACCAGTTCCCGTACCTCGCGGTGCGCACCACGGTAGCGCACTTCGCCAGCGCGCCAGTGTGCATCGCGCAATTCTTCGCAGACAATGCGCGCAACGTCATCATCAATACTGATGGTTTTCCACGAGAATGCGGGATTTTCCATCGCCAGGCTTTTCAGATACCCGGCAATGCCACGATGTTGCGCGGCAGACGCGTCACCTGTGCGTACCGACACAATCCTGATTGCGCTTGCCGGCTTTTGTTTCAAGATGGCCTGGCACAGCGCATGCATCGCGAAAATGCCGTTCTCAAGGCTGCCCGCCGCGTCCGCGAAGTGAACAATTGCGGCTGGCAGGATGCTTGTGTCCTGCGTTGCGCCCGGATGCAGGCGCTCAAGCTGAGCGAACAGCGCCGCGTCAGCGCCCACAACCAGCAGCGGACCTGCCGTATCGCCTGCGACAACCGGCTGCGCCGCCCGCCATTCGGTGCGGTAATGCAATAATTGCTTGCGAAGTGGCTGAACCGGCGCCGTGCCGGCAGCAATCCAGAAGCGCTCGCGGGCAAACGGGTAAGTCGGCAGCGACACGCGCTGCGGCCGCTCCGCCCGGTACAGCTGAGCCCAATCGACGTCCACGCCGCTGACCCACTGGGCAGCGATGTGTTCGTGCGCCGATGCACGCTCGCGCTTGGTGCTGCCTTCCCACACATCGTCCGCCGTGCCGTGCTGGCGCCATTGCAGCAGCTTCTCCTTGAGTTCCGTTTTGCTGCTGACAACAATGGCCAGGCGCTCCTGCATCGCCGTGCGGCCAAGCTGCGACGTGAATGCCATGTCGGCCAAGGCGAGATCATCGGCATCGCCCAAGAAGGCGATCATCGTATCGGCGTAGGCGAGCAGCCCATCACGATTGCGCGCCGACATCACAAACGCGTGCGGTCGGTCTTGCCGCTGCGCAGCCGCGCGCGTGTCCACAAAGTCTTCCAGAATCAGGTGTGCGTTCGAACCACCGGCACCGAACGAGCTCACCCCGACGCGGCGCGGACGGTTGTCCGGGCGCTTCCACTCCTGCAACGCGGTCTGCACGTAGAACGGCGTGTTCGGAAAGTCGATATGCGGATTGAGGCGCTCCGCATGCAGCGACGGCACCAGCTGGTCGTGCTTCATTTGCAGCAGCACTTTGGTCACGGCGGCGATGCCGGCGGCCGATTCCAGGTGTCCGATGTTCGACTTGACCGATCCAATCGGGCACGCCTGCTTGCCCACCGGCCGGCCCGTACCATCGAACGCCTGCACCAGGCCGGTCACTTCGATCGGGTCGCCCAGCGACGTTCCCGTGCCGTGGGTTTCGATGTACGAGATCGTGGCAGGGTCGATGTTGGCCTTGTTGAGCGCCTCCCGAATCAATTCAGACTGCGCGACCGGATTCGGCACGGTGTAGCCGTTGGTCTTGCCACCGTGGTTGATGGCGCTCGATTTCACGATGGCGTAAATCTGGTCGCCATCGGCAATCGCCTTGTCCAGCGGCTTGAGCAGCACCGCGCCCACGCCCTCGCCCGGCACATAACCGTCGCCGCCGTCGCCAAAACTGCGGCAGCGGCCGTCGGTGGAGGCAAAGTTGCCTTGGCTGAGGCTGAGGTACTTGCTAGGATGGATCGATACGTTGACCCCGCCGGCGATGGCAACATCGATGCCGCCCTTGCGCACTTCTTCCGTGGCAAGGTGAATTGCGGTCAAGGACGACGAGCACATCGTATCGAGCGCCAGGCTCGGCCCCTGGAAGTTGAAGAAATACGACACGCGGTTGGCAATCGAGGCAAACGAGGAACTTGGCGAACCGGCGGCCCCAGCTGCGGCGCCGTACAGTTCATATTGCCCCCACATCACGCCGACGTACACGCCGACCCGGTTGCGGGCGATTGCATCCTTGCTGTAGCCGGCGTCTTCGATCGTTTCCCACACGGTTTCGATGAACAGGCGTTCCTGCGGATCGATCAGCTCCGCTTCCTTGGGTGAGATGTTGAAGAACAGCGCATCGAACTGATCGACGCCGTCGATGAAGCCGCCCCATTTGCTGTAGGCCTTGCCCGGCTGGTTGCGCTCGGTCGTGTAGAACGGCGCGTGATCCCAGCGGTCTTCGGGAATCTCGGTGATACAGTCGCGGCCCGCTTTCAGGTTTTGCCAGTACTCGCGCAAGTCCTTGGCCAGCGGGTAACGCCCGCCAACGCCGACGATGGCGACTTCGGTGATTTTTGGGGCGGCCTCGGCGAAACGCATCTTGCTGCGTGCCGGCGCCGGAATGTGGATCGCGGCGGGAACGTGCGCGTCGGCCTGCCCACCGGTTTTCGCCGTCAGCACGTTCGGGAACGCCTTGACCAGATACCCAGCCAGGCGCGCAATGGTCTGGTATTCGAAGAACAGCGTCTTGGACAAGGAGCCGAAGGTGCGCTCCAGCTGATTGGTCAGCTTCATCGCCAGCACGGAATCCATGCCGTATTGCTCCAGCGGTGCCTTCGGGTCCACTTCGTGCGATGGCATTTTCAGCAGGCCGGCGAATTCATTGACGAGATACCGCTGGGCGTTTTCCAGCAAGCCGCCGGTTTCGCCGCTCGGGATTGCGGTCGGCACCTCGACCGCTGCCGGCGCATGACGATGCTCAAGCGCGCGGCGCAAGCGGCTCAGATGACCTTCGATCACCAGCGCCCGCGACGTGCCGAGCGCCAGGCTGCGGTAGAACGCCTGCATGCCACTGGCGCTAGTCAATGGCAGCATGCCCGATGCTTTGGCCAGCATGGTCAAGCTGTCGGCGTCGAGCTGCATGCCGCCGTCTTGCCAGAGCGGCCAGTTGATGGACATGGTCTTCTTGCGCTGCGCGGCGAATTGGTCCATGAAGCCGTTCGCGGCGGCATAGTCGGCCTGGCCCGCATTGCCCATCGCCGAGGCGAGGGACGAGAACAGCACCATGAAATCGAGGTTCAAGTGCCTGGTGGCGGCATCCAGGTTGACTGTGCCGGCAACCTTGGGGGCGAGCACTTGCGCGAAGTCGGCGGCGGTCTTATTGATGATGAAGCTGTCGCGTGTCATGCCGGCGCTGTGGATAATGCCGTTCAGCGCACCGAACTCGCTGACGATACCGGCAACGAGCGAACGGACCTGATCCAGCTGGTTCAGGTCCAGCTGGCGGTACACCACGCGTCCGGCCGGCATCGGCAAGGCATGATCGGCCGCGCGGCCGGTAAGGACGACGACAGCATTGGCGGCCTTCTCGATGATTTCGCGCGCAAACAGCAAGCCAAGCCCGCCCATTCCGCCCGTGATCAGATATACGCCATCGTCCTTGAACACCACATCGGCGGCGCCAGCGTCCTGCTCCGTCCAGCGCAGCGCGGTTTGCAAGCTGCCTGCATGCCTGAGCAAGGACTCGCCCGAACGCAGCATCGATTCGCGCAGCTGCGCCACCAGCACCGTCTCGCCGACATGGCGTTCCGTCAGGATCACCTGACCGATCAGGTTGGGATTTTCCAGCCGTGCCGTGTCGATCAGGCCGGACAGCCCGGCCAGCAAGCTGTCGCCAGCCTCGCAGCCAATCACGAGCTGGAACAGCATCTTCTCGTGCGACGCTGTCTTGAGCATCGCTTGCACCTGCTCGAAACAGGCGACGGCCACCTCGCTGTAGCGCGCGGCGGCATCTTGCGTGGCATCGGCTGCCAGATGCCGTGCTTCGATGCCCGGCATGCGAGCGGGATCGAGATGATCCAGATCGCACAGCAACACCACGTGACGGCCATAATCGACCACGCCATCGGCGGCGCCGACGGCTTCCCAGCGCGGCACGGCGATCAGGGTGCCGACCTCAATCTCCTGCATCGTGCGCGACGCCAGGCCTGTCAGGCGGGCGCACAGGGTGCCATCCTGCTCACACAGATCGATGTCGATCTTCTCGCCGGCGCGGCGCACCCAGGCGAACATGCGCGCCGCAAATGGCGCATGTACGACGATGGCATCGAGCGCAAACGGCACCTCCGGCTGCCTGGGCAGCTTATCGATATCGGTAACCAGGCCGATGGCAGCCTGCAAGGCGCTGTCAAACATGCCGGGATGGAGCACGAATGCATCCGCATCGCCCTGCAAGGTCAGCTCGGCCAGCACCTGGCCGTCGCCGCGCGCGAGCGCCGTGATGCAGCGGAACGATGGTCCGTAGTGAATGCCCATTGCCTTGAAGGCGCCGTAAGCCGCATCGGCGCTCAGCTCACCGAGGTTCATCCCAGCTCGGACGGCGTTCAGGTCGATCCGCTCGGCGTCGGACGCATCCGACAGCACGACCTGTCCCTGGCAATGCGTGACACCGTCGCCGGTGTGCACCTCGAAATCGATGACGCTATCGCCACGCGGCGCCAGCGCGACTGTCACCTCCCGATTGCCGTCAACGACAATCGGCTGCATCCACGCGACGTTGTTGATCTGCAGTTGCCGCGCCTGCGCGCCGGCCGGCACTGCCATGGCAACCGCTGCGCGCACCATTTCCAGGTAGGCGACGCCGGGCAGGATTTTCTGCCGTGTGGCGCCGATACGGTGATCGGCCAGGAAAAACTCGTCGCCGCTGAACCGGGCGCTGTAGCTTTGTTCGAAAAAGTCCGATGTATTCGCGTGCACGAGCGGATGCAGTGGCGCGGCCCCACCGGAACGGCGCGTTGCGGCCAGGCGGCTGATCCAGTAGCGGTCTTTGGCAAACGGGTACGCTGGAAGGCTGATCAACACCGGCTTGTGCCCGGTGTGCAGTTGGCGCCAGTCGATTTCCAGGCTGTTGACCCAGAGCTCGGCCAGTTTCGGCAGCTTTCTGCGAGCGATCCACTTGGCGATGGTCTCCATCATGTCATCGTCCTGACTGAGGACGGACATGCTGTCTTTTTCCTTGTCGGCCTGGCCGAGGTAGAACTGGTCGATGCCGTCTTCGTCGCGGCCGAACGCGGCCAGTTTTTCGGCCAGCTGCGCAACCGAGTCCACCACAACCGCCAGCCGCATATCCATGACTTCGCGCCCGACTTGCAGCGTGTACGCCATCGCGTCCAGATCGGGCACATTGTCCTGCCGCTCGATGAAGTCCAGCAGGTCGCTCGCCTTGCGCTTCAACTGCGTCTGCGTGCGGGCCGACAGAACGATCACCACCCTGCCCTGTTGCGCTGCCACCGCTTTAACGGCGGCGTATTCCTCGATGATCAGGTGCGCGTTCGAGCCACCGGCGCCGAATGACGAGATGCCCGCGATCCGCGGCACCCGCTTGCCATCGACTTCCGGCTGGTCCCATGCGCGCAAGGTCTGGTTGACGACGAATGGCGACGCCTCGAAATCGATGTACGGATTCAAAACCGACGAATGCAGCGACGGCACGATCATCCGATGCTTCATCTGCAGCAGTACCTTGGTCAGGCCGGCAATGCCGGCGGCCGATTCGCAGTGGCCGATATTCGATTTGGCTGAACCGATGGCGCAGAACTGGCGGTCCTTGGTGTACTCGCCGAAGACCTGGCTCAATGCGGCGATTTCGATCGGATCACCCAGCTTGGTGCCGGTACCGTGCGCTTCGATGTAGCTGACATGGCGCGCATCGATGCCGTATTCCTTCAGCGCCAGGCCGATAACGCTGGCCTGCGCCTTGGGGTTCGGCACGGAGTAGCCGTTGGTTTTGCCGCCGTGATTGAGCGCGCTGCCCTTGATCACGCCATAGATATGATTGCCGTCGCGTTCAGCATCCGACAAGCGCTTGAGGACGACCGCGCCCACGCCTTCGCCAGGAATGTAGCCGTCGCCGCCCTCGCCGAAACTCTGGCAATGGCCATCGCTGGAGATGAACTGCCCGGCGCTGAGGATCAGGTATTTGTTGGGGTGGATCGATACGTTCACGCCGCCGGCGATGGCCAGGTGGGTGCGGCCCTGCTTCAGGTCCTGGCACGCAAGATGAATCGCGGTCAGCGAGGATGAACACATCGTGTCCAAGGTCATGCTCGGACCGTGCAGGTTGAGGATGTACGACACCCGGTTGGCGACGCTGGCGTAACTGACCGGCACACCCACGCGGGCACCCTGCAGGCTCGCTTCCGCGCCGAACAGCTGGTATTCGCCGTACATCACGCCCACATACACGCCGACCTGGCCGGTCTGATCTTCCTTCTGCGCGGTCTTGAGCGTGGCGCGGGTGTAGCCGGCGTCTTCGATCGCCATCCAGGTATGCTGCAGGAACAGGCGCTCCTGCGGGTCGATCATTTCGGCGTCGACCGGTGGAATGTTGAAGAACAGTGGATCGAATTCGTCCACGCCGCTGATGAAGCCACCCCATTTGCTGTAATGGCAGCCTTCGGCGGTGCGGTCTTTGCTGTAGTAATCGCGCCAGTCCCATCGTTCCTTCGGCACCTCGACGATGCAGTCCTTGCCATCGCGCAGATTGCGCCAGAACGCTTCCAGGTCGGCTGATTCGGGATAGCGTCCGCTCAAACCGACGATGGCAATCGGCTCGTCGTGGCGCGCGCCCGGAGTCGCCGGGGCGATGCCGCGGCCTGCCCGCTTGCGCGGCGTGGCGTTCGCCACCGGCATTGCCGGGGGAGCGGCTACCCGCTCAGGTTCGGCCACCGAGAACAGCGCCGCCAGCGTGGATGCCTGGGTGCGCACGAAGTATTCGGTCAGTTCGTCGATGGTCTGGTGCTCGAAGAACAGCGTCTTGGACAGCGATCCAAACGTTTTTTCCAGCTGCCGGGTGAGGTCCATCGACAGAATCGAGTCGATTCCGTACTTTTCCAGCGCCGCGCGCGGGTCGACCTTGCTGTAAGGGAGCTTGAACAGCTCGGCGAACTGCTTGCGAAGATAGTCGCGCGTCTGCTCGTGCAGATTTCCGGCCGGCTGCGCAACGACGGGCGCCGCCTGCTCAAGCGCCAACGGTGCCTGTTCGAACAGGACGTTCCTGATTTTTTCTACATCGCCTTCGATTACCACCGTCTGCTGCTGCCCTTCCAGGCAGCGCAAGAACGCGCGCATACCGGTCTGGGTCTGCATCGGGTGCATGCCGGTGTGCTCGCGCATTGCATCCTGGTCGTGCTGCGGCATGCGCATGCCGCCTTCCGCCCACAGTGGCCAGTTGACGGCAATCGTCTTGCCCTTGCGCTGCCCGGCAGCGGCGAGCCGGTTGCGGTGATCCGCAAACTGGTCCAGGAAGCCGTTCGCGACCGCGTAGTCGGCCTGTCCCACATTGCCCATCACCGATGCGCCGGATGAAAACAGCGCCATGAAGTCCAGGTCCACGTCCTGGCTGGCCGCATCGAGGTTGACCGCACCAGTCACCTTGGGCGCAAGCACGTGCGCGAATTCGTCACGCGTTTTCTTGACGATCAAGCTGTCGGCGATCATGCCGGCGCTGTGGATGATGCCATTGAGCTGGCCGTGCGTGGCGACGATGTCGGCCACCAGCTGCCGCACCTGGGCCGCCTGCCCCAGATCGAGGGTGCGGTATTCAACGCGGCCTTCACCGGACAGCGCGTTCAGCTTGCCCTGCACATCCTGCGACCACTCCGAACGGCCGGTCAGGATGACCTTCGCCCCCACCGTCTGGCGCACGATTTCCTGCGCAAACAGGCTACCCAGTCCACCCAGGCCGCCTGTAATCAGATAGACGCCACCTTCCTTGAAGCCGATGGCCGGCGTGCCTGCGACGTCGTGCAGCTCTTCCCAGCCCATCACTTCGCGCACCGTGTTTCGGTAGCGGACGACGGCATCGTGTGCCGGCTCGGCATGGATTTCTTGTGCCGCAAGCGCATCGACGAGCAAAAGCTGCCCCTTGACGTCCGGGTGCTCCAGCGCGGCGGACTTCAACAGCCCGGACAGGCCAATCAGCAGGTTCGCTTCCGCCGCATCGGGCACCACCAGCTGAATAAAGACGCCAGCCGGGATTCTGTTCGCGATGATGTCGCGGACCACGTCGAAGCAGCCGAGCGCCAGATCGGTGTAGCGTTGCGCCATGTCGCCATGTGGCGCTGTCACGTGGTGCACATGCGCATCCGGAATTGCGGCCGCAGCGAGATCGCAAAACAGGACATGGCGCTGGGAGGTGCCAGCGCGCGCATCGCCACGCGGGCTGGCCGTCCACACCGGATTGGCGAGCACCAGCCCGACCTGCTGGCGACGCGCATCCGGCCGCACGCTCAAGGTCCGCGATGAAAAGCCCCTGAGCTGAACGCACACGTTACCGGCGGCGTCGCACAGGTCGATATCGAGCTTGGTGACCTTGTCGTTCGCGCCAGTGCCTTGCGCATGCCGTATCCACGCCACCGTCTCCTGCTTGCACGCCGACAGAACCCGTACCGATTCCAGCGCGAACGGCAGCGATGGATGGCTGGGCAGGACGCGCAGGTCGCCCAGCAAGCCGATGGCTGCCTGCAGCGCGCCGTCCACCAGGCTGGGATGCAGCTCATAGGCTCCCAGCGTGCCCGCAACCGATGCAGGCAGGTTCAAACGGGCCACGACTTCCCTGTCGCCGCGATAAACCTTGCTCACCGCCTGATGCGCCGGCCCGAACTGCATTCCCATGGCGCGGTAGGCGGGATAGACAACGTCGGCGTCAAGCTGGCCGGCGGTCATGCGCGCGGTGAGCGCATTCACATCGAGCCGCTCGTTCGTGCGGTCGCTGTCAAACTTGGCCATGCCGCGACAATGCAGCACTTCTTCACCGTCGGCTTCTTCGCTGAAGATCTCGAACTCGATCGCTTCCGCGCCTGACGACAGCGCAAGGCAGACGTCCGTTCGCGCGCTCACGACCAGTGGCTTCACCCACACCACATCGCTCAAAACAACCTGGCCTGCGTCCGACATGGCGTCGACAAGCGCTGCCCGTGCCATTTCCAGATACGCGACGCCGGGGAGCACGCGAAGCGCGGCGCCACCATCAGCGAGCACCTGATGATCGCTCAGGAAAAACTCCGCTCCGGTGAACGACGAGCGGTAGCACTGCTGATACATATCCGAGATATTCCGGTGCAGCAGCGGGTGCAGCGTTGCCGCACCACCGGAAATGACCGCATTCCCGGAGAACTGCCTGATCAAATTGACCGCATTTTCTTTCGACAGCCTTCTGTTCTTCAGTTCCGAAACAACATACTCGATAAAGTCGATCATTGTTTTTGCACTTTCTCGCGGGAGCGGCGCTAGTTTGATTGGGTGAGCTTTTTTTGGGTCGCAGAGGGCTTACACGAGCTTTCTCAATAGTTGGGCGCCCTGGGTGGCGTCGAGCGACGATTCGTCGATCCGGTCGATGAGGTCTTCGATCAGCCGCAGACTTGCATTGGCAGCAGGCGTGCGCTCGGCCTTCGTCACCACGGTCACCGGACGGCGCAGGACCGGGCTGTCGAGCCAGTATTCGTCCTGCGCGAACGGATAGGTCGGTAGCTGCATGCGGTCCGGCGTGATTGCGCCATGGAGCCTGTTCCAGTCGAGATCCATGCCCTTGGCCCACAGTTCCAGCAGCTTCGAGAACTTTTGACGTGCTATCCATTTGTCGATTGCTTCGCTGATGTCTTCGTCGTGAATGAAGCTGCTCAGGCCATCGTTGTTGCGCTGGACCTGGCCGCGGCACGAACCGTCGATATCGTCGTCGCCATCGACGTATGCTGCGAGATTGGCTACCAGCTGATCGACGCTGCTTACCACGAAGCCAACCCGCATTTCCATCGGCTCGCGCCCGACCTGCAGGGTGTAAGCGACCGCGCCCAGGTCGACGCCGGCAGCGGATGTGCGCAGGAAGTCGCGCAATTCGCTGGCCTTTTGGCGGAGTTGTTCCGCGCTCTTGGCCGACAGCGGAACGATCACCGCGTCGTCCGGATTGCGCACCGCCGCCGCACTGCGGGCCGGCTGGTATTCCTGCACGATCACGTGGGCGTTGGCCCCGCCGGCCCCGAAGGACGAAATGCCGGCGATACGCGGCTTGACCTTGCCATCTACCAGCGGCCGCTCCCAAGCCGTCAACGCCTGATTCACCTGGAACGGCGTCTTCTCGAAGCGGATGTGCGGATTCAGGCTGGAGGAATGCAGGGATGGCGCGACCTGCTCGTGCTTCAACTGCAGCAGCACCTTGGTCAACCCGGCGATGCCGGCTGCCGCCTCCAGATGGCCGATATTCGACTTGGCCGAACCGACCAGGCAGTAGCCCCTATCCTGCGTGTCTTTCGCAAACGCCTGCTGCAAGCCGGCGATTTCAATAGGGTCGCCCAGTTCCGTGCCCGTGCCATGCGCTTCGATGTAGCTGATGTCGCGCGCGCTGATGCCAGCCTTGTCGATCGCGATGCGCACCAGCTCGGCCTGGGCAACCGGGTTGGGCACCGTAAAACCGTTGGTTTTGCCGCCGTGGTTCACATGCGTCGACAAAATCACGCCATGAATGATGTCCTTGTCGCGCACCGCCTGGTCCAGCGACTTGAGCAGCACCACGCCGACGCCCTCGCCCGGCACGAAGCCGTTGCCCGCCTCGCCAAAGCTCTTGCACAGCCCATCTTTCGACAACATGTGCTGGGACGACATGTCCACGTAGCTGGTTGGATGCAGGTACAGATTCACGCCGCCGGCAAACGCCAGGTCGCAATCGCCGTCGTTGATGTGCTTGCAAGCCTCGTGAATCGCCGTCAGGGACGACGAGCACATGGTGTCAACCGGCAAGCTCGGACCGTTCAGGTCCATGAAATACGACAGGCGGTTGGCGACCGAGCTGAACGACGTACGCGGCCAGAACTTGTCGTCACTTTGCGCGGTGTTGCGGTACAGACTGTATCCAGCCCGGGTGATGCCAGCGAATACGCCTACCCTGCCCTTGAATTTGCGCTTGAACACGCTGCGGGTGTAGGCGGCATTCTCCATTGCGCCCCACGATGCCTGCATGAAAAGGCGTTCCTGCGGGTCCATGTTCAGCGCTTCGCGCGGCGGAATGCCGAAGAACAGGGTATCGAATTCTGCGAACCGGTCGATGAAGCCGCCGCGTTTGCAGTAGCTCTTGCCTTGCTCGACCGCCTTGTGTTCGTCCGGCTCGAAGAAACCGGCCATCGACCAGCGTTTTTCAGGGATGTCGCTGATGGAATCCTTGCCGGCTTTCAAGTTGTCCCAGAATTGCTCCAGGTTGTGCGCGCCTGGATACATGCCGCTGATTCCGATGATGGCGATTGCTTTCTGCTGGCCTGGGTTGTGGTTGACCGGAGCCACGCCACGCGACCTGCCGCGCACGGCCCGTGTCAAAGGCAACGTTGCCTGCGGCGCCGAACGTTCCAGCGCGAGCATCCGTTCCAGCGCCGCCCGCTGCGTCTCCACCAGATGCCCGGCCAGCGCGTGCACTGTCTGGAACTGGTAGAGCAAGGTGCTGCCGACGTCGCCAAAATGCTTCTGCAACTGCTGGTTGACGATGCTGACCGACACGGAGTCGATGCCGTAGTTTTCCAGCGATTGCTCCGGATCGATGAGCTGACGGTGGATGTTGAGCGCTTTTCCGAACAATTGCTGGCAGAACTGGACAGTTTTGGCCCGCAAGACGTCATCACCGGCGACTGGCGCGGTGGTGCGCACAGCCACAGGTGCAGGTGCAGGAGTGGAACGGTCGACCTCGAACAGGCCTTCCAGCTTCTCCAGCTGGGTGTCGATCAGGTGGGCCGCCAGCGCATCGACCGTCTGGAACTCGTACAGCACCGTGCTGCCGATCTCGTCGAAATGCTTCTGCAGCTCCTGGTTGACCAGCCCGATGATGATTGAATCGATGCCGTAGCTTTCCAGCGGCTCGCTTGCATCGATATCGTGGCTGGCGATCTTGAGCGCCTTGCCGATCACCTGCTTGCAGAACTGCACTGTTTTGTCCCTGAGCAGATCGCCGCTGTTTACGCTCACCGAGGCCAGGCGCGGCGCTACGGTCTTGGCGCTGTCAACCGGCACCTTGACCACGGGACGCTGACGCACGACGCCGTCGCTAAAAGCCATGATGATCTGCTGGCCTGCCGCGTGCCCTTCGCTGCACGGGAACTGCACTGAGTAAAAGCCTTCTTCCTCCAGCACCATTTTCCAGGAGTCAGGGTACAGGCCCGGCGAGCCGGGAATCCTGACCTCGTCGTCCTCGTTGAGCCACCAGCCGTCCAGCAGGCCGAAGGTCAGGTGGCCGGAGACCGATTTATCGCTGATTTCATTAAGCAGCAGCATGCCGCCCTTGCGCAGCACTGCCTTGGCGTTGCGTACGGCGTTGCGGATGTTCTTGGTGGCATGGATCACGTTGGCGGCAATCACCACATCGTAGCTGCCGGGTTCAACTTGTTGCTGCGCAAGCGGCTGCTCGACGTTGAAGATGCGGGTGACCAGGTACGGCGCGCGCGGCGCGTAGATATTTTCCGCATGGAACAGGAATGCCTTGGACAGATCGGTGTAGCAATATTCGGCGATCCGGTCCTGATAGGGCGTCAGCTTGTCCAGAATGCTGACCGTGGTCGCCCCGGTGCCCGCGCCAATTTCCAGCATCTTGATCCGTGCAGCCGGCTCGACGTTCAGACGTGCCTGGACGGCGGCCACCAGGGTCTCGCTCAGGCTGACGTTGTAGGCGAGCGAGAGCGTGTCAGACTTGTAGACCCGTTCAACCAGTTCCAGCGACGAGTTCGGAAAGATCACATCTGTGGCCTTCTGCTTTCCGGTCAGGATGTCCGGCAATGCGCGCAGGCACTTATCGACCAGCTGGCACAGCGCTGCCTTGCCGTCGGCTTGCTGCCAGACAGTCATCGCGTGGTCCCATTCGGCCCAGATTGCCGCCAGCGGGGTCTTCTCCTGCGTAGCGATCAGCTTGCTTTCCGCGCGCCAGCGTTCATAGGCCGGCAGCACGGTCGGCGTGGTCTCGAGTATGGCGCCCAGCAGGCGTGCAATGAGCGCTTCCATTTCCTGGCCAGCATGCTCTTTCATGTGCACGAACGGCGACGCCCGGTTCATGCGCGCGATTTCCGCGTCGGGCACCACCATGGCGGCGGTGGCCTGATTGTCGTAGCTGGTCATCCATTCTTCCGCGCCGGTGTGCGGCACGGTTTTAGCGATCGACATCTGATCGATGCCGCTGGCAATGAACTGATCCAGCGTCCGCATGCCTTCCGTCGGGTCGAGCGGCCGGTAGCCGATGTCGTTGAAATACGTCTTGGCAGCGTCGGTCAGTGCCTCGCCCGCGCCAACCGACCAGTAGCCCCAGTTGACGACTTTGATGGCGCAATCCCAGTGCTTGCCCAGTTGGAGCGCAAACGCATCCTTGAAGGTGCATCCGGCCGAATAGCCGCTCATCCCCGCGCCGCGCACAAACGATGCGTTCGACGAGAAGAACAGCGCGAAATCGAGTGCTTCCTTGTTGAAAACCTGGGCAATACGCACGCTCAGGTCGATTTTCACTGACAGAACCGCCCTGAAATCGTCTTCCGACACCGTTTTGAGGCTCTGGTCGAAGGCGCCGACAGCCGAATGCACGATGCCGTGAATGGCCGCGTGGCGGCGCTTGATTTGCTGGTAGGCGGCCGCCAGTTCGCCAGGTTTGCTGGCATCGGCCTGGAAATACTCGGGAGTTTTGCCGAGTGGAGCGAAGCTATCGAGTTTTTGCTGGATTTCCGCGTTCAATTCGCGGCGGCCGATCCAGATCACGTTTGCCTGATACTGTTCGATGACGTGACGGCTCCAGATTTCACCCAGCCCGCCGCTGCCACCGATGACGATGTACACGCCTTGGAAGCGGTACGGCGGTTTTGCATCGGCCAGGCCCGTGACGCGGACCAGCTTCTGCGCGAACCATTCGCCCCCCCGCATGGCGTAGCAGGCATTTTTCGCCGCCCATGGCAGCTTTTGCATGGTGGTCACCGCGAGGCCGGTCAGCGCTTGCAGATCGAGCATGCGAATCTGCCAGCGCGGATATGCATCCGACATGCTGCCCGAAAAGCCTTGCAGTCCGGCGTGGGTTGGGTTGACGACGTCCGACGCCAGGACCGGGAGGTTGTTCAAGGTGACGATATCCCACGCCAGGGCGCGTTTTTCGTAACCGAGGCTCGTCAGCGCACGCATGATCCGCAGCACCTGCATGATTCCGCCGCGCTGGTCGTCGATGATCGATTCTTCGGTAAAGGTATCGACCGCGTAAGCCGATGCGATCCAGATCAATCGGTCGACATCGACGTTTTGCAGCGTGGCGCTGATGTCAGTGACGGTGTCGCCTTCTTCGATGCGCATGAACGTGGTGGCAGAGTAGTGCTGCTGCAGGACAGCGCGCTGCTCGTCGCTGGCGTTGATGACCAGCACACGCTCACCGGCCGGCGCTTCAGCGGATGGCTTGACCGTGTCCCAACGGGGCGTTGTCATCACCATGACCGCGTTATCCCCGCTCTCCACGGATGTTCGTTCGACAAAGTCGGCAACGCCACGCACATGCACGCTGTCCTGAGCGCCGGCCGTGTAGATCTCGAACGCGATGCTCTCGTCGTCGTTAGCGAACAAATCGACCACCAGTTCGAGGCTGCCGGTGATGCGCAGCGGCGACTCCCAGCTTACCTCCCCAATGTCGATGGTTCCGGTTTGGTCAAGATCGCTGGTCGAGTGCTCCACCGCCACGCGCGCCATCTCCAGCAAGGCGGAAGGTGCCATGACCTTGACACCATCGTTGGTCCGCTCGAAGCATGCCTCCTCGCCGCTGAAACTCGAGCAGTAGCGCTGCTGGCTCAATACCGAGACGTTTTTGTGAAGCAGTGGATGCAGCACACTGGCGGCGGCTTGTTTCGGCACGCTGGCCGTGCCTGCGCCGATCCAGAAGCGCTCCTTTGCAAACGGATAGCCCGGCAATGCCATGCGCTGCGGCTTGGTGTCGCCATACAGCATGGACCAGTCCAGATCGAGACCCTTGACCCACAGGTCCAGAAGCTTGCCCAGCGCGCGCTGGCCCAGCCACTTATCGACGATCATCGCTTTCATATCGTCGTCCTGGACAATCAGCTTCATGCCTTCCTTGTGTCGCTTGACCTGGCCCTGATACACGCCATCGATGTCGCCCACGCCCGCGGTCCAGGCTTTCAGCTTGGCCCACAGTTCGTCGACTGAGCCTGCCAAAAAGCCCAGCCGCTCACCCATCACGTCACGGCCCAGCTGCAAGGTGCAGGCCAGTTCGCCCAGATCGACCGCACCTTCGCGTGCGTCGATAAAGGCCAGCAGATCGCTCGCCGCCTGGCGCAGTTGCTGTTCGGTGCGGGCCGACAAAGGCACCACCATTTTTCCATCCTGCGTGAGAATCGATATGTCGGCCTTTACCTGCGCGCCTGGCTGGTGCTCGGCGACCACGATATGCGCATTGGTGCCGCTGAAACCGAAGGAGCTGATCGCCGCGCGGCGCCTTGCCCCGCTCGCGACAGCCCATGGTTTGAGCGTGTCGTTGATGTAGAACGGGCTGCCCTCAAGCTGGAAGTGCTCGTTGCGGCGCTCGAAGTTGATGGTTGGCGGCAGAGCGCGGTGCTGCAGCGCGAGAACGAGCTTGATGAAGCCCGCCGCGCCGGCCGCCGTCAGGCAGTGGCCAATATTGCTTTTTACCGAACCAAGGGCACAGTAGCCTGCCGTATCGGTGAACGGTTTGAAGGCCGCCTTGAGTCCCGCCACCTCGATCGGGTCGCCCAGTTTGGTGCCGGTGCCGTGCGCTTCGATCAAGCCGATGCTGGCCGGGTCGATGCCGAACTTGCGGTAGACCGACTGCAGCAGCCGCGTTTGCGATTCTTCATTCGGCGCGGTGATTCCGTTGGTCTTGCCATCCTGGTTCACGCCCCAGCCTTCGATCACGGCTTGTATGCGGTCGTTGTCACGCTCGGCGTCCGCCAGGCGTTTGAGCATCATCACGCCCACGCCCTCGCCCGGCACAAAGCCGTTGGCGCGCTGATCGAAGCTGAAACAACGGCCATCGGTCGATAGCATGCCCGCCTGCGCCGTCATGATGTGCATCGCCGGACCGGCCATCACATACACGCCGCCCGCCAATGCCAGATCGCTGTTCCCGGCGTTCAGGCTGTCGCACGCGTTGGCGATGGCTACCAGCGACGACGAACATGCCGTTTCGATCGATATGCATGGCCCACGCAGATTCAAAAAGTACGAAATTCGCGCCGCGAGGATCGAACTTGCGGCACCGGTGAAGCCTTGCGCGCTCAATTGTTGCTCCGGGGCCACCTGAAGGTAGTCGCTCGGCCCACAGCCGACGAACACGCCGCACTGGCTGCCCGACAGCGACTGCGGGTTGTAGCCGGCATTCTCGATACTGTGCCAGCACGATTGCAGGAAGAGGCGCTGCTGCGGGTCCATGCATTCCGCTTCGGTTGGGGAGATGCTGAAGAACAGTGGGTCGAACAGGTCGTATTCGCCGAGCGCGCCGAGCCATTTGCTGTTGGTTTTGCCGGCCTTTGGCGCTCCTTCCTGATAAAACGCACCGAGATGCCAGCGTGTGTCGCTCACTTCGTCGATGCAGTTCCTGCCTTCGGCGAGGTTGGTCCAGAATTGGTCCAGATTGTTCGCCTTGGCGAACTGCCCGGCCATGCCGATTACCGCGATCTGCTGCGATGCGGTCGGCAGCGCCGGGACAACCGGCGATGCGGGAGCCGCAATCACCCGTGCGCGGCCACGCCATGAAACGAGCGCGCTGCGTGTTGAGGCAATAGCGCGTAGCGGGGCAGCGGCCACCGGTGGGGGCGTATCCTGGACCACAGGCTGCCCGACTTCATCTTGGAGCAGTCGCCCGAACTGCTTCAGGGTCGGGTGACTATAGACCTTGGTGGCTTCGATGTTTGTGCCGTAGTGCTCATTGATCTTGCGAACCCAGGTCACGCCGGTGATTGAATCGAGGCCCATGTCGATAAACTGGGTGGTCTCGTCGATTTCGTCAACGCTCAGATGCAGTTCCTTGGCGAGCATTTCCTTGATCTTGCCGATCACCGCGCCTGACGATGCCGGTGCATGAGCTGGCGTGCTCTCGACTTCCGGCACGGAGGCATCAGCAACCAGGCGGCTCAACTCCTTCAAGGTCGGGTGGCTGTACACCTTGGTGGCCTCGATGTCCGTGCCGTAGTGCGCGTTGATCTTGCGGATCCAGGTGACTCCGGTAATGGAGTCGAGGCCCAGGTCGATGAACTGGGTGTTGTCGTCGATTTCGTCCGGCTCCAGGAACAATTCGTGCGCCAGCATCGTTTTCAGCTTGCCGATGATGGACGAAGACGCTGGCGCGGTCTTTGCCGATGCGGCCACCGGTTGCGCCTTGTCCGTGGCGACTTTCGCCAGGATGTTGCCAAGCGTGTCGGCATTCTTGACGAAGGTTTGCTCGTGCATGTCGACTTCGCGGCGGTAGCTGTCGTCGCGCGAGCGGCGCAGCGCATCGGTCGACAGCCGCTTGAGCTCCATCAGTCGGGCACGCGGCTGCTGCGCCATGCGCGTGGCCAGCGCAATCGCCGCCGCGACCACGTCGCGGCGCGGCAGCACCGTGAGCGGCACGCCGCGTTCCTTCAACTCGTGTCCGGAGATTTCCTTCGCCGTCAGCAGCGTCTCGCGCGCCAGGTCGTAGCCGATCTTCGCAGGGAACATCAAGGTGGAGCCGGCGCCGGGCGTAAAGCCGTAGCCCATGTAGGGGCTGAGGTAACGGCTCTCCTCACTGAGCAAAATCACGTCGGCGAACATCCCGAACGACCAGCCGCCGCCGATACCGTGGCCCTGAATGGCGGCGATCACCGGCAGCGAGCAGTCCATTGGTAGCTGGAACACCTTCTCGTCGGTGAAGCTGGTCTGGCCTTCCTGGATCGCCAGCAGCGTTTCCATGGTGCCGCCGGTGGCGAAATAGCTGTCGTACCCGGTCAGGACCACCGCCTTGTAGCCTGGCGTTTGCTCGATGTGCGCAAAAGCTTCCTTCAAGCCGGCGACCAGCGCCTCCGAGAACATGTTCTTCGCGTCGCGGTCCTGCATGCGGACCACCACCACGCCATCGGCGTGTGCAGTCAACGACACCACGCATGAGTGCAGCTCGACCGGGCCTGGCGGCGGAGAAGCGACGTCCGCCACCACTGCTTCCGGCAGTGCCGCGACGTCCGCGCCGCGCGCCGGTTTCCATGGCCGCTTGCTCCACAATGCCGCCAGCTCGTGCGCCTGCGCCAGGGGCTCGCCCACACGTGCACCGAGATCGGCGCCGGAGTAGCTACCGCCTGCCAAACCGATTTCCTGGCCCAGAACAGAGTCGAGACCCCGGGAGCACGGTATCGGCGAGGTGGTGTAACGGGCGTCATGTTTGTAAATGGCAGCGTCGCAGGCCATACCGAACAGCCACGCCATGCCCGTAGCGTCGCCGTCGAACGCGGTGATGACAGGGATCGGGCAATCGCGCACGAGCTGCTGCAAGGCGGCGAAGGTTCGGTCATCGGTCTGGGGCAGAAAGCCCTTCAATGCGCTGGTGACAATGGCTACGCGCGTACCGGCATCGAAACCGCGCTTCAAGTCCGCCATCAATTCCTTGACGCCGTACGCCTTGCCCAGCTTGACGACGACGATACCCTGCGCCGGGCTACCGGCAGGCGGTTCGACCGGCTCCAGGGCGCCGGCCAAGGTCAAAAGATGCCGGCCCAGGTGCGTTTTCAACAATCCGAGCGCGAGGCGCGATTTTTGCGCCAGGTCCGCAGCCAGTTGCCTGGCTTTTGCATCAACTTCCGCTGTTGGCGCAACGATGCCGATAGACGGTTTCCGACCGATCCGGTACAGAAACGCATCGGCTGCGGACACGCCCAGCCGCTCCTGGAACAGGCGATCTTCCGCAGCGCTTGGGAAGATGCCCTGTTCTATCGCCGTGAAGCAGAACCCCCCGCCCTCGCCACGCACGATAAAGTCGCACAGTGCCGCCAGCAGCATGCCCACGCCGCTGGCTCCATCGCGCACAACTGCGATGAGCGGATACGGGAACGCGGCAACGGCAGCCAGCAAGCCACTCTCGACGGCCTCGTTGCAGGCGGCCCGGTCGCCGCGCCAGAACTGCGCGTTGCGGGCGTTCAGCAACAGCACCTTGAGCGAACCTTCGCTGCGTGCCCGGTTGAGGGCTTGCGACAGCGATGCAATCGCCTCGCTCACAGTCGCCGCGTCGATATCGATCGAAAACACGCCCTCGCCCAGATCGAACAGGCGCACATTGCTGGTGTTCGTCGATGGCGCAGCGAGGTCCATCAACGCGAACGTCGCTTTGGGCGCCGGTGGCTGCGAAGGAACGACCACGCTGGCCTGCAGTGCGATCTGCGCCGGCTTTTTACGCAGCGGCGGCAGCATGATCGGGCCTGCTGGCGCGAGCCGGATTTCGCGAGGCCCGAGCGCCTGTGGCATGCTCACCGGTGCACTCTGGCTACCGAACACCACCCGTCCCTGGCAATAAACAGCATTGTCGGCGCCATTGTAAATCTCGGCATCGACAGCGTTGTCGTCGCGCGCGAACAGGGCGATGCCCACCTGTTGGCCAGCGGTGATCACAACGGGCTCGCCCCACACCACGTCGCCAACGTGCCACGAGCCAGCCTCAAGCCGCTTTGGCGACGCCAGTTCGACGGCGGCACGCATCATGTCCAGCACCAGTTGCGGTGGCAGCGTTTTTTGGCCTGCTTCCTCCACCAGATAGTCTTCCGACCCGGTGAAGGTCGACGTGTAGCCTTGTTCGGCCAGATTCGACGTATTGGCGTGGACCAGCGGATGGATGACCGCCGGCTGCGCCGCCGGTGCCGGCACCGGCGCCTTCGTCTGGGCCCAGTAGCGTTCTTTCGCAAACGGATACGTCGGAAGGCTCATCAGGCGCGGCGTGCGTGCCGGCTCGTTCAGCTTACCCCAGTCGACGCTCAGGCCCATGACCCACATCCCGGCCAGCTTGGCGATATTCCTGTCGGCGATCCACTGCGCGAGCGATTCCTGGAAGGTCGGATCTTCTTCGAGCTGCGAAATTTCGTCGCGATGCTGTTTGACCTGGGCACGATACACCTCCGGCCCGGTCGCCTCGCTGCGCATGAACGCTCTTAATTTGGTCGCCAAGTCACCGGCAGACGTCACCAGGAAGGCTGCACGCTCCTCCATCGCTTCGCGCCCGACCTGCAAGGTGTAAGCCAATGAGCACAGATCAATTTCGCCTTCGACCACGGCCAGCAAGGCGCTCACGCGCTGCTGCAACTGCTCCGCGGTACGTGCCGACAGCGGTACCACAACCTGCCCTTCGACGGTGGCGGTAGCCATTGCTGGTGCGCGATACTCCTCGATGATGACGTGCGCGTTCGACCCACCCGCGCCAAATGACGAAATGCCGGCAATGCGCGGCAGAATCCGGCCATCCACCTCCGGTTGCTGCCATGGCTTGAGCGTCTGATTAACCACGAACGGCGTGGCCGCGAAGTCGATGTGCGGATTGAGCTTGCTGGAGTGGAGCGACGGAACAATCGCGCCGTGCTTCATCTGCAGCAGCACCTTGGTCACGCCGGCTATGCCGGCCGCCGATTCGCAATGGCCGATGTTCGATTTGGCCGATCCGATCAGGCAGAAGCCCGCTTCGCGTCCGGGTGCCTGCACGCCCTCGTAGAACGCGCGGGTCAGCGCCGCGATCTCGATCGGGTCACCCAGTTTGGTGCCGGTTCCGTGTGCTTCTATATAGCTGACGTGACGCGGGTCGATCCCGGCTTCGGCCAGGGCGCGCCGTATCACGTCGGCCTGGGCCTGCGGATTGGGCACGGTGTAGCCGTTGGTCTTGCCGCCGTGATTGAGCGCGCTGCCGCGAATGACGCCATAGATATGGTTGCCATCGCGCTCGGCGTCGGACATGCGCTTGAGTACCGCCACGCCCACCCCTTCTCCCGGAATGTAGCCGCCACCGCCCTCGCCGAAGCTTTCGCAGTGGCCCTCGCTGGAAATGAACTGGCCGCCGCTCAGCATCGTGTATTTATTCGGATGGATGCTGACGTTCACGCCACCGGCAATCGCCAGGCTGGTGCGCCCCATACCAAGGTCCTGGCACGCCAGGTGAATCGCCGTCAGCGACGACGAGCACATGGTGTCGAGCGTCAGGCTCGGACCGTGCAGGTTCAGGAAGTACGACACGCGGTTGGCGATGCTCGCCAGGCTGCCGGAGAGATTGTATTCGCCATACATCACGCCCGCATACACGCCAACCTGGCCGTCCATGCCGCTGGCGTTGGGGATTTGCAGGCTGTCGCGGGTATAACCTGCGTCTTCGATGGCCTTCCAGGCGTATTGCAGGAACAGCCGCTCCTGCGGATCGATGCTGCTCGCCTCGCGCGGGGCAATGTTGAAAAAGCGCGGATCGAATTCGTCCACCCCTTCAATGAAACCACCCCACTTGCTGTAATGGGCGCCTTCCTTGGTGCGGTCCTCGCTATAGAATTCGCGCCAGTCCCAGCGATCTTTCGGCACTTCGACGATGCAGTCGGTCCCGTCGCGCAGGTTGCGCCAGAACGCATCCAGGTCGCGCGATTCGGGGTAGCGCCCACTGAGGCCCACAATCGCGATCGCTTCATTGACTGGCGGCGCCACTTGGGCAGGTGTGGACGCGAACGGGAAGCGCTGGCGCTGACGACGCCCGCCGGTGGGGGCCTGCACAGCGGGCTTGATCACAATCGGGCGTGTTGCGTCAAGGGCCGATGGCGTCGCGAACATCGTATTCAGCGTGTCGGCGTGCGACTCCACAAAATAGTCCGCAAGCTGGTCGATATTCTGGTATTCGAAAAACAGCGTCTTGGGCAAGGCGCCGAAGGTCGCTTCGATCTGTTTGGTCAGGCTCATGGCCAGGATCGAATCGATGCCGTAGTTTTCCAGCGCGGAGCGGGTTTCGATTCGGTGAACCGGAATTTTGAGGATGGCGGCAAATTCGGCGCGCAGGAATGCACGGGTTTTCGTCCCCAGATCGGCCGATCCGGCCACGGCGACCGGTTTGACGGCCGGTTTGTGGATCACCCGCTCGGCCGCCAGCGCGCGCTGCATGCCCGCGGTATCGCCGTGCATCACCATCAACAGGCATTGCGGCAGCGCGAGGCAGCGGTTGAACGCCTCCATGCCCTGCCCCGTAGCCAGTGAACGCAGGCCGGTCCTCTGCTGCAAGGCTTCGCTGCTGGCCGCATCGATGTGCATGCCGCCGTCCAGCCAGTGAGGCCACGCGATGGCAACGGTGCGCCCTTTGCGCTGCCCCGCGTCCACCAGGGCATTGCGGTAGCCCGCGAATTGGTCCATGAAGCCGTTGGCGGCCGTGTAGTCGGCTTGTCCGACGTTGCCCGACCACGAGGCAATCGACGAGAACAGTACAAAAAAGTCCAGGTCCATGTTCTGGCTGGCCAGGTCGAGGTGCTCCGTGCCCGCCACCTTTGGTCGCAGAACCTCGCTGAACTGCGCGGAACTTTTCTTCAGGATGAAATCGTCGCGCACGATGCCGGCGCTATGAATGATTCCATTAAGGTGACCATATTGTTCAACAATCGACGCCAGCACGCGTTCCGTACCGGCGGCATCGGCGACATCCATCTGCCGGTACTCCACCCGGCCGCTCTTCTGCAGCGCTACGAGCCTGATGCCGGCGTCCGATGAGCGCCCGGTCAGTATGACACTGGCGCCAGTGGTGGCACGCAGGATCTCCGCTGCCACCAGGGAGCCCAAACCGCCCAGTCCACCGGTGATCAGATAAACGCCATGCTCCTTGAACGCGCACGGCGTCCTGGCCGGTACGTCGACAGCGCGCCAGCGCCGTACCAGGCGGCTTTCGGCGGTGTAGTGCACTACGCGGTCTTGTGGATTACCGCGTTCGGTGCGCAGGCGGCGCGCCAGGTCACCGGCCGGAATCGCCGGACGCACCAAAACGATCTGGCCGACGATTGCCGGATTTTCCAGGGCCGCCGTATCGATCATGCCGGACAAGCCGGCGAGCATCTGCGCATCGTCGCGGTCGGCGACGACGACCTGCACGAATTGCACGCCCTGCGGTTTCGCTTCCAGAATGGTCCGAATCGTCTCGAAGCAATGGAGCGCAATATCGGCGTATGTCTGCGAGACCGTTGCGGCGACAGCGCTGACGTTACTGCAGCGGCTTCCCGGTAGCAGCGATTCCAGTTCGGCGGCGGCGATCTGCGGCAGGTCGCACAGGACAATGTGATGCTGGCCGAACGCCGACGCCTCGTCTTGCGCTGCCGCCGGGGCGGCGCAGCGCTCCCAGACGGGCGACGCCAGCAGCGTTCCCATTGCGGCGGCCTTCGTCGGCTGTTTTTTCAGCGCCTTGATCTGCTCCAGAGCCTCCTGTTGCGAAAGCTTGCCGGCTGCCAGTGCACGATAGATGTTCGTTATCTCTTGCTTCATAGGTTCCCTAACTCCACAGCTTCGTCAACGGAGATCTTGTTGCTGACAATGTCAGCCAAAATCGATTGGTAATGCGCTTCATCGAAGGAGACGGCGCTCTCCATGGGGCGTGAGGAAAAGCCCCGCATCTGCACGCAGATCTCGCCGGCCAGGTCGCACAGGTCGATATCGACCTTGACCAGGCCTGCTGATGCACCCTGCCCGCCCGCCGGGTACCGCACCCAGGCCACCATCGTCTCCACGCACGGCGATACGATGCGAAGCGATTCGAGCGCGAACGGCAGCGCGACCTTGCCGGACGCTTTAAGGAATGTGTCGATCAACGTGATCGACCCTTGCAGCGCGCTGTCCATCATGCTTGGATGGAGGATGTAGTTCTCGTCACGGCGCGCGGCCTGCGGCAAACGCAGTTCGACCAGGAGCTCGTTGTCGCCCTGATGGACCGCCACGATGCCGCGGAACGCCGGCCCATAATCGAGGCCCATGCCGGCAAAGGCCGGGTACAGCGCTCCCGCCTGCACGCTGGCGCCTGTCATTTGTGCACGCAAGCGCTGCAAGTCGAGCGGCTGCACGGCGCCCTGCTCGCCCATTGCGTAGCTGCCCTGGCAATGCAGCACTTCCTCGTAGCCGTCACCGGCCTCGCTGTAGACTTCAAAGGCGACCTGCTCGCCGTGATCGGAGAACACGGCAATCGTTACGCTTTTTGGCTCGGTGACGATGATCGGCTGTGCCCATGCCACGTGGCGCAGTTCGAGTTGGCCGACTGCTTTTTCCGCAGGCATCGCATCCATCAGGGCCGCACGCGCCATCTCCAGGTAGGCTACCGCCGGCAGCAGCGGCTGGCCGCCGACCCGATGATCGGCCAGGAAGAATTCGTCGCTATTAAAGGTGCTGGTGTAGCTTTGCTGGTTCAGGTCCGACGTATTGCGATGCAGGAGCGGATGCAGCACAGCCACCGCGCTGGCCGGTGCGGCGCTCTTGCGCGACCCGGTTCCATCAACCCAGCAGCGCTCTTTGGCAAATGGGTAGGTCGGAAGCGTCATGCGACGCGGGGTGGCGTTGGTGTGCAGCTTGTGCCAGTCCAGTTCAAAGCCCTTGACCCACAGGTCCGCGACCTTGGACAGATTCTTGCGCGTGATCCAGCTCTCGATCACGGTGCGCATCTCCGGATCGGCGGCGAAGGCGGACAAAGTTTCGTCGCCCTGCGATGCCTGGCCGCGATACACGTCGGCGATCTGGCGTTCCCCATCCAACACTGCCTGGAGCTTCCCGGCCAGTTGCGCGACCGAGTCGACGACCAGCACCAAGCGGTGGTCCATTTCATCGCGGCCGGCCTGCAAGGTGTAGGCCAGGCTGGCCAGATCGACCGTTTGTTCCTGGTGACTGATGAATGTCAGCAGATCGCGCACTTTTTGCTGCAATTGCTCGGTTGCCTTGGCCGACAGTGGCACCAGCACCTTGTTCTCCGGCGTTTGCGTGCGATGGGCCGACGGCGACGACGCCATGTGCTCCTCGATCACCACATGGGCATTGGTGCCGCTGAAGCCGAAGGAACTCACCGTTGCCATGCGCGGAGAATCGCTGATCCAGTCGCGGTACTCGGTATTGACGTAGAAAGGCGACCTGTCGAATTCGATGTGCGGATTCGGCTGGCTGTAATGAAGCGACGGCACCAGCTTGCGATGTTTGATGCACAGCAGGACCTTGACGATACCCGCCACGCCAGCGGCAAAGCCGGCGTGGCCGATATTACTCTTGACCGAGCCGAGTGCGCAGTAGCGCACGTCGCCCGCCGGTTTGCCGAACACCGATGCCAGGGCATTGACCTCGATCGGGTCGCCCAGCGCTGTGGCTGTGCCATGCGCCTCGACATAGCTGATGCGCTTCGGATCGATGTCGAACCGGCTGTAGATCTGGCGCAGCAGCTGTTCCTGGGCCCGGGAGCTCGGCGCGGTGATGCCGTTGGTCTTGCCATCCTGGTTGGTACCGGAACCCTGGATCACGCCGAGAATGTTATCGTTATCACGCTGCGCTTCGGACAAGGCCTTGAGCAGCACGACCCCGCAGCCTTCCGAGAATACGATGCCGTTGGCCGATGCGTCGAACGCGGCGCAGCGGCCGTCGCGTGATGGCATGCCTACTTGCGAGGTCAGTATGTGGCCAAGCGGCGTTGCAAGCACGTTGACGCCGCCCGCCAGCGCGAGCTGGGTTTCGCCGCTGCGGATACTGGCGCAGGCCAGGTGCACCGCCACCAGCGACGACGAACAGGCCGTGTCGAGCGCCAGGGCCGGACCCTTCAGGTTTAGGTGATAGGAAATGCGTGCGGCGAGGATCGCGTTGGAGGTGCCCATGAACGCGGCGCCTGCCGTATCCTGGCCATCGTCGGCCAGCACCCTTGCGTAGTCGCCAGTGGAGCAACCCACATAGACGCCGCAGACCTTGTTGGACAACGAGCCTGGCGCGTAGCCTGCGCTCTCGATCGTTTTCCAGCATTCTTCCAGGAAGATGCGCTGCTGCGGATCGATCAATTCCGCCTCTGCTGGCGAAATACCGAAAAACAGCGAGTCGAAGGTGTCGATATTGTCCAGGAAGCCGCCCCACTTCGAATACGAGGTGTGCGGATGGCGCGGGTCCGGGTTGTACCAGTCCGGATAGGCGCTCCAACGCTCCGCGGGCACCTCGGTGACGCAATGCGTACCGGATTTGATGTTCTCCCACAGCGCTTCGACGTTCTCGCTCATCGGATAACGGCACGACATGCCGATGATGGCGACCTTCTCTTCGGCCATGCCGACAACTGCCGGCGGTAGCGACACGGTGGTTTGCTGTTCGATAGCCTTGCGCGCTACTCGGCGCAAGCTGATCGCATCGATGACGACAACCGCCTTACCGGCGCCGTCGACCATCTCCACATAGAATTCAAACGCATCGCGCTCGATATTGCGCACCTCCGCATAGCAGCGGTAGTCAAGCCCATCGAGCGGGCCGTGCACCGCGATTTGACCGATCCGGTACGGAAGGAACTGGTCGTCGCTTGCGCCGAAGCGTTGAGCGGCAAGGTGCGCACCGTAGTTGATCACGGTGCACAGGGCGCCGTACAAGGCGAACGGATTCGCCGTGAACGCAAAATCGTGACGTGCGACCTTGATCAGCCCCAGCGCTGCCGACGCGCCGAAACGCAGCGATTGCAGCGGAGCGTAGTAAGTTCCGGCATTGGTCGCGATGTCGCCATGATCGAGCGTCTTTTCGACTGCGAATCCATCGTCGAAGCGGCTTGCCAGAGGTGCGGACGCAATCGCGATGAAGCCCTGCATATGCAACTTGTCGTTGCCGAAGTCAGGTGAGGTGCTCGACTTGACGAAGAACTGCAACTCGTCGCCAGCGCGCCGGAATACGACCTTGATGTGGTTTTTTCTCCCCTGCGCGCCCACCATCGGATTAACAATGACGAGGTTCTTCAGTGTGACATCGGTGCAGGCGAAGTAGGTTTTGCAGGCTGCCAGAACGATTTCGAGATAGGCATCCGTCGGCAGCAGGTGCGCGCCGAAGACGACATGCTCTTTGAGCGACACGTTGGTCGCCGGGTCAATCACCAGGCGCACTGCAAACTCGCCATCCGCGGCGAAATCGCCCTCGCCATCGCCGCAGTAGAAGTACAGGTCCTTGAATCGCCGGGCGAACTTGGGTTCAAAGCGGATTGTCGCTGGCCCGGCAACGCGAACGGGCGGCGCCGCGATCACAGGAACAGCCACCACCGGAGCGACGACAGTCATTTCTCCGCCGAGGAAGGCGGCCAGCTCCTTGACGCTCGGGTAATCGTAAACCCGCGTCGCACCGATGTTCGTGCCGTACTGTTTGTTGATGTTCTTGACCCACTCGACGCCGATGATCGAATCGAGACCGAGTTCGGTGAACGGCTTGTCGACATCTATATCGGACGGCTGCATGAACAACGCTTCCGCGAGGCTGATCTTCAACTGCTGCTGCAGTCCGTCACGCGGGACTGGCGCTATCGCCGGCACTACTAGCGGTTCTGCCGCGCCGAGCTGCGTCTGGAGAAAATCGGCCAGCTCGGTCACGCTCGGATAATCGTAGACGCGTGTCGCCGATAGCGCCGTGCCAAACTGCTTGTTAACCGCCTTCATCCATTCGACACCGATTATCGAGTCGAGCCCCAGATCGGTGAACGACTTGCGCACATCCACATCGGATGGGGTCATGAACAAGGCTTCCGCCAGACTCGTTTTGAGCTGCTGGCGCACCTGTTCGGCCGGAATGGATACCTCGCGCACTTGAACGACGGGCGCCGGCGGCGCGATGACAGGGGCCACTATCGACGTAGCGACAGGCGCTTCATCCACTGCGTCGATCCAGAAACGCTCCTTGGCAAACGGATATCCGGGCAATCCCATGCGCCGTGGCGGGGTTTGGTGGAAACCGGTCCAGTCGAGCGCCATGCCCTTGACCCACAGCTCCGCCAGACGAGGCAATTCCTTCTTGGCGATCCACTTGCCGATCATGGTCTGGAAGTCGCTGTCCGCACTCATTGCCATCAGCGTGTCCTTGTTCCCGCTTACTTGGCCGCGATAGACCTGCGCGCCATCGAACGCGGCGAGCGCCTTTTCAAGCTCGTCGACGGTGCCGACAACGACAGCGGCACGTTCATTACTCTCTTCCCGGCCCACTTGCAATGTGTACGCAAGGCTGACAAGATCCAGGTTAGCAGCGCCCTGGGAACGGATAAACGCCAGCAGTTCGGCAGCCTTGCGCTGCAACTGCTCCGGTATGCGAGCCGACAGCGGCACGATGACAGGCGTGCTGATCGCGCCGCTCTGGCGCGCGGCCACGTATTCCGCGACCACCACGTGCGCGTTGGTTCCGCTGAAGCCGAACGAATTGATTGCGGCCCGCCGTGGTTCGCTGCCGTTGCGCTTCCACTCACGCAGCTGGTCGTTGACGAAGAATGGCGAGTCCTTCAGCGAGATATGTTTGTTCAATTTGCTGAAATTGATCGTCGGCGGCAGCTTCTCGTGCTTGAGCGCGAGCAGTACCTTGAGCAGGCCCGAGACGCCGGCAGCGGTCAGGCAGTGGCCGACATTGCTCTTCACCGAGCCCAGTGCGCAGTAGTCTTTGTTGGTGGTGAATCTGGCGAACGACGCCTTGAGCCCCGCTACTTCGATCGGATCGCCCAGCGGCGTGCCGGTGCCGTGCGCCTCGATCAGCCCAATGCCGACCGGATCGATACCGAACTTGGTGTAGACATCGTTCTGCAATCGCGTCTGCGAATCGGCGTTTGGCGCGGTGATGCCATTGGTCTTGCCGTCCTGGTTGACGCCCCACCCTTCGATCACGCCGTAGATACAGTCGCCGTCGCGCTCCGCATCGGCCAAGCGTTTGAGCATCACGACACCGACGCCTTCGCCGTTGGCGATACCGTTGGCGCGTTCGTCAAAGGTGAAGCAACGGCCCTGCGGCGACAGCATGCCGACCTGGGACGTCATGATCTGCATCGACGGGCCGGCCATGACGTTCACGCCACCGGCAAGCGCAATGTCGCTGCCGCCGGAAACCAGGCTGTCGCAGGCAGTGGCGACCGCCACCAGCGACGACGAGCAAGCGGTGTCGATTGGCAGGCTAGGTCCGTGCAGGTCCAGCAAGTAGGAGATGCGTGCGGGGAGGATCGATGGCGACGCCCCCGTGAATCCCTGGCCGCTGAGCCTTTCGCGGGTCGACAGCTGGTGGTAATCGCCCGCGTAGCATCCGGCGAACACGCCGCACTTGCTGCCGCCGAGCGATTTCGGGTTGTAGCCGGCATGCTCGATGGTGTGCCAGCAGGTTTGCAGGAACATCCGCTGCTGCGGGTCCATGCTTTTGGCCTCGCGCGGGGAAATGTTGAAGAACGCCGCGTCGAAGAGGTCGAATTCGCTGAGAGCGCCCATCCAGCGGCTGTAGGTCTTGCCCGGTTTGGCGTCGCCGGCCTGGAAGTACTGGTCGATATCGTAGCGGTGTTTCGGAATTTCGTCGATGCAGTCCCTGCCCTGCGCGATGTTCTGCCAGTACTCTTCCAGATTGTTCGATTTGGCGAACTGGCCGGCCATGCCGATGATGGCGATTGACTGCGTGTTCCGGACGATTGGAACATCGGCCGCCTTCGCAAGGCCTGGCTGGCGCCACGACGTGAGCGCGGCCGGTGCCGTGACTGCGGCTTGCTCTGGAACTGCAACTACCGTGCCCGCAAGGCCGGCTTCCTCGGCCACAAAACCGCTCAGTGCCGCCAGCGTCGGATAGCTGTAAACCTTGATCGCCTCAATCGCGGTACCGTAGGTGTCGTTGATTCTGCGGATCCATGTCACGCCGGTGATCGAATCTAAGCCAAGGTCGACGAACTGTTCGTCCTCCGATATCTCGTGCTCCTGCATGCGCAGTTCGTGCGCCAGCATGGTCTTGAGATTGGCGGTGACAGCGGCAATGTCCGCCGCGCCGGCCGGTGCCGCTGCCGCAGTGGTGCGCTGTGCCGGCGTATCGGTGCCGAAGCGGCTTTGGATGCGCGCCAGCGTGTCTGCCTGGCCGACAAACGTCAGTTCGTGCATCGCCAGTTCGCGCGAAAGCGTATCCGCCAGCGAGACTTGCTGCGCTTCGGACCAGTAGCGTTTGACCGCCACCAGAAGCGAGCGTGGACTTTGCGCGATGCGATGCGCCATTGCCAGTGCCGCAGGCAGCACCTGCTCGCGTGCCAGCGCCGGGTTGCGCATACCGCGTTCCTTGAGCTCCCCACCTGCGAATTCGCGGGCGGTCAGCAAGGTTTCACGGGCCAGGTCGTAGCCGATTTTGGCCGGGAACATCTGCGTGGACCCGGCGCCGGGCGTGAAGCCGTAGCCCATGTAGGGGCTGACGTAGCGGCTTTCGTCACTGAAAAGCGCAAAGTCTGCGTACATACCCATTGCCCAGCCGGCGCCGATGCCGTGGCCCTGCATCGCGGCGATGACCGGTACGGTGCACAGCAATGGAAGCTGGAACACCAGATTGTCGGTAAATTTGGCCCGGCCTTCGTGAATCGCCAGCAGCGTATCCTGGGTGCCGCCGGACGAAAAGTAGTTGTCGTAGCCAGTCAGCAGCACGACCTTGTACGCGCCGCTGGCCTCCACGTGAGCGAATACTTCGCGCATGCCGCTTGAAAAGGCATCCGAGAACATGTTCTTCGCGTCACGGTCCGCCATGCGCACTTCCAGTACGCCGTCCGGATGCGCCGTTGCCGTGATGACTGTCGATGCGAGCCTGAGTGCCGTTACGGGCGAAGCCACGTCGCGTTCATCAACGCTGAACGGGCCCGCAGCGTCGAGGAAGGCGGCGGTGCGCTGCTTCCATACCCCGAGTACGGCTGCCGGGAATGCAGCTATCGCCTCGGCCATCTTCAGCGCAGCGGCAAGTACCTGATCGGCGGGCACAACGTGAGGAACACCAAACTGCGTACGCAACTCGGCACCCGACGCTGCGGCACCGGCCATCAGGAACTGCTTTGCGGTGTCGTCGCCGAAGCGCAGTGAGGCCAGCGCAGGCAGATATGCATTTTGCAGCGGGGCCGCGTAGCTACCCTGCTCGCTGTAGACGCACGCGTCGCAGTATTGGGCGAGCAGCCAGCTGGCACCATTGGCGTCGCCGATCAAAGCTCCAACCACCGGCACGCTCGCGCCCAGGATCACGCTTCTGATCGCGTCCTCGCTCGCTCCCGGAGGAAACTGTGGCAGTTCGCTGGTCAGGACCACGCAGCGGCAGGTTGTCGCTTGCAGAACCTTGGCCAGGCCGTCCAGCAGGCCATCGGCACTGCGGATTGTCACAATCAGTACACGGTCGCCGTGCAACGCAAGATGCAGGGCGTCGGATGGCGCTTCAAGCCCGGTATTTTTCGCGGTGACTGGCGCAAACCAGGCATCGGCGACAGCAGGAAGAGCGTGAACAGCGCTGGTGTTCGCGCGTGCAAGGTGCTTTTTCAGAAGGCGCAATGCGGTCTGCGACTTCGTCGCCAGATTTACTGCCAATGCCCGGGCCACGTCTTCCACTGTATCGGATGGCACGATTGGGCAGGTCCAGCCCTTGGCTTTAAGGTCGGCGCCGATGGAGCTAGCGCTCAGGTACAGGAAATCGTTAGCCTGCACGCGGCCGAAGCGTTCGATCAGCAGGTCTTCGGCGGCCGATGGATACAACCCATCCGCCGGCTGCGCAAAGGCATAGCGTGCCGACTCGCTGCACACCACAAAGTCGCATACGGCGGCCAGCAGGAAGCCTGCGCCGGTTGTATCGCCCTGCGCGACTGCAATGACCGGATACGGAAATTCGGCCACTGCCTTGTACAAGCCCGCATCGACGGCTTGCCGATGCTGCGCGAGCCCGCCGGAAAGAAATGATTGGGCGCCGCCTTCGATAGTCAGCGCTTTTGCCGTCGGCGCGTCCGCAACGGTGCGCATGGCGCCCAGGAGGTCGCCGATCAGTGCTGGCGACAGGCTGCTCTCGGCAACCCGGATCGTAAAGACGCCGTCACCTAGTTCGAACAGGCTGACCAGCGATTCGGATCGCGCCGGTGCCGGGGCATTGAACGCGCTTCCCGATAGCGAAATGCGCGGCTTGGCCACGTTGCGGTGCGTGTCGGCCACGGCTGCATCCGGCATGCGCAAGGTGATGCTGCGCTTGGGCTTTTCCTGCAGCCGATTGTCGAAGCTGACCTGGACCAGCCGTACCGGCGCGGGCATCTGGACAGCCGGTGCATCGCTCCACGCCGCGCGTCCCTGGAAGTGCACGACATCGTCACTGTAAATCTCGAACGCCACTTGATCGCCGCGTTTGTCGAACAAGGCGATGGTGACCGGAAGGCCACCGGCGTCAAGCGGCTGGACAAAGGCGACGTCGCTCAATTCCAGAGTCATCGATGCAGACCGTGCAGGCATTGACAGTGCAATGGCGGCGCGCGCCATGTCCAGGCACGTTTCGCGGGTCAACTGATGCTCGAAAGTCGATGTATAGCTCTGCTGCTTGAAGTCCGAGGTGTTCGCGTGCAGCAGCGGATGCAGCGCGGATTGCAGTTTCGCCGCGCGCGGTGCAACCTCGACCCAGTGGCGCTGGCGCGCGAACGGGTACGTCGGCAGGCTGACCAGCGATGGCTGGGTGGTATGGAAGCCGGCCCAATCGAGATCCATCCCCTTGGTCCACTGGTCTGCCAGCGCCGCCATGGACGAATGGTCCACAACAGCAGCCCGGCCATCGACATACGCTTGCAGCCGCTCGACCAATGCGGCGGCCGAATCGGCGACGACAGCGAAGCGCTGGCCCATCGCTTCGCGTCCCGCACCAAGGGTGTAGGCAATGGACGCCAGCGGCAGCGCGCCCCCGTTGGTGCGCATGAACTCAAGCAGGTCGCGTGCTTTTTCGCCCAGTTGGTCGGCGGTGCGTGCCGAGAGAGGGAAAATCATCATCGCATCCGGCTGCGTGGCCGAAGCGACCGGCACATACTCCTCGACGATCACGTGCGCGTTCGAGCCGCCGGCACCGAACGACGAAATGCCGGCGATGCGCGCCACCTGCTTGCCCTCCACTACCGGCTGCTCCCACGCCGTGAGTGTCTGGTTGACCACGAACGGCGTGCTGGCGAAATCGATATGGGGATTGAGGCGCGTCGAATGCAGCGACGGCACGATCTGCCTGTGCTTCATTTGCAGTAGAACCTTGGTCAGCCCGGCGATCCCGGCTGCCGCCTCGCAATGGCCGATGTTCGACTTGGCCGATCCGATCAGGCAGAAGCCCGTGTCCTGGGTACTCTCCTGGAACACCCGGCTCAGGGCCGCGATCTCGATCGGGTCGCCCAGTTTGGTGCCGGTGCCGTGCGCCTCGATGTAGCTGATGTGGCGCGGCTCTACCCCGGCCTGCGCCAGCGCATGGCGAATCGCGCTGGCCTGTGCCTGCGGATTGGGCACGGTGTAGCCATTGGTCCGGCCGCCGTGGCTCAGCGCACTGGCGCGGATGATCCCGTAAATATGGTTGCCGTCGCGCTGTGCATCGGCCAGCCGCTTGAGCACCACCACGCCAACGCCCTCGCCCGGAATATAGCCGTCCCCACCCTCACCGAAACTCTGGCAATGGCCGTCGCCGGAGATGAACTGGCCGGCGCTGAGCATCAGGTATTTGTTCGGGTGAATGGTGACATTCACGCCACCGGCGATGCCCACCGGCGTGCGGCCAAGCTTCAGGTCCTGGCACGCGAGGTGAATGGCAGTCAGCGACGACGAGCACATGGTGTCCACCGCCATGCTCGGGCCGTGCAGGTTCAGCGCGTACGACACGCGGTTTGCGATGCTCGCCAGGTTACTGGCCATGCCCATGCGGGCACCCTGCATGCTCGCTTCGGCACCAAACAGCTGGTATTCGCCGTACATCACGCCCGCGTACACGCCGACCTGGCCCGGCAGGTCGCTCCCGTTCGGGCTTTGCAGCGAGGCGCGCGTGTAGCCGGCGTCCTCGATCGCCATCCAGGCGTGTTCCAGGAACAGGCGTTCCTGCGGATCGATGGTTTCCGCTTCCAGCGGCGAAATATTGAAGAAGCGCGCGTCGAATTCGTCCACGCCTTCGATGAAGCCGCCCCATTTGCTGAAATGGTGGCCTTTTTTGGTACGGTCTTCGGTGTAGTACTCGCGCCAGTTCCAGCGATCTTTCGGCACTTCGACGATGCAGTCCTTCCCATCGCGCAGATTGTCCCAGAACGCGTGCAGGTCGCGCGCTTCAGGGTAGCGGCCGCTCAGGCCCACGATGGCGATGGCGTCATGTTCGGGGGCACGCGCTTTTTTAGCGGCGCGGTTGCGGATGCTGAACGTCGATTCCTGTTCCGGCGCCACGCCCAATGGCGGCGTTGCCGCACCCGAGAACAGCGTGGCCAACACGGGCGCATGCGCCTTGACGAAGTAGTCAGCCAGTTCGCGGATGTTCAGATATTCGAAGAACAGGGTTTTCGGCAACGCGCCGAAGCTGTTTTCCAGCACGCGCGTCAGGTCCAGCGCCAGGATCGAATCGATGCCGTAGTCGCCAAGCGGTACACGCGGATCGACTTTGTCCGCAGGGAGCTTCAGCAAGCCTGCCAGCTGCGTGCACAGGAAGGCTTCGCATTGCTCCGACAAGCCGCCCACCATCATGGCCGGCGAAGCCGTGTCCGCGCCCATCGGAGCGACGTGCAGCGCGGCACCAACGCCGAGAGTGCGCTGCATGGCATTCAGGTTTCCTTCCATGACCACCGTGTGATCGACATCCAGCGCGAGACTGCGGTAGAACATGCGCATACCGGTGCTTGACCGCATAGGATGGATGCCGGTCGCTTCGTATAGCTGGTCGCGCGCTGCGGCGTCGATCTGCATGCCGCCGTCCTCCCACAGCGGCCAGCCGATTGCCACGGTTCTGCCGCGCCGGCGACCGGCCGCAAACTCGTTCAGGAAGCCGTTGGCTGCCGCGTAATCGGCCTGACCCAGGTTGCCCACCGCGGCCGTCAACGACGAGAACAGGATCAGGAAATCGAGATCAAGGTCGCGCGTTGCGTGGTCCAGATGGACAGTGCCGGCCACTTTCGGCCCGAGCACCTGGCGAAATTGCTGCGACGTCTTCTTGAGGATGAAGGCGTCGGCGGTCATGCCGGCGCTATGGATGATGCCATTGAGCTGACGGTGCTCAGTGCGGACCGCCGTAATCAGCTCGGCGACCTGCGCTGCATCTTCCAGATCGACTTGACGATATTCGATGCGCGCCCCACCTGCCTGAAGCGCCGCCAGGACCGCCTGTTTATCGCCAAGCTCCGCCAACGCGGCGCGGCCGGTGAGGACAATGGTCGCCGTCGCGCAGCAAGCCAGGATCTCTTTTGCGAACAGCACGCCCAGGCCACCAAGCCCGCCGGTGATCAGGTACACGCCATGATCCTTGAACGGGCTTTCGGCGGGTGCGTCGTCGGGCAGAAAGCGCCATCCGGACGTGTGGCGGGCACCGCGTTCGTATTTGATCAGCGTATCGTGCGGGTGGGCGCGTTCGGCCAGCAGCAAGGCTGCCAGATCGTCGGTACCCACTCCGGCATCGACCAGTACAATCTGCCCGGCGACCTGCGGGTTTTCCAGCGTAGCCGTCTTGAACATGCCGGCCAGGCCGGCGTACATGGCGTTTTCCTCGGAGTTCGGCAGCACGAGCTGCAAGACGGTCTTCCCCGTTGGCTTGCTGTTGACGAGCGACTGGAGCTTGTCGAAACAGGCCAGCGCAAGGTCGGCATAGCGCGCGGCGACGTCTTTATCTGATTCCAGCGGCAGCGGCAGGCAGTCGCGCGCGATCTTGTCGGCGTCGATTTGCGGCAGGCCGCACAAGAGAACATGCTGTTCGGCGAGCGCCGCCTGGCCCTGCGTCACGTCGTTCTGCTGCCATTCGCGCGCGGCCAGCAGGCTGCCCAGCACTTCGCGGCCCAATGGACGCGGCGAAAACCCGCGGATACGCACGCACAGCTTACCGTCGGCGTCGAGCATGTCGATATCGAAGCTGGCCGCCTTGTCGCCGTCCGCATGGCGCGCCCAGACCAGCATCTCGCTGGTGCACGGGGCGACCAGCTGCACGCTGTCGATTGCGAACGGCACGATTGGCGCACGTGGCGGGTTGGCGGGGTCGAACATCAGCACCGTGGCAGCTTGCAGGGCACCGTCCATCAGGCTCGGATGCAGCACGTAGGCCGCGCCGCCCGCCTGCACGCTGGCCGGCAGGTTCAAACGCGCGAGCAAGGCCCGGTCGCCGCGCTCAATGCTGGCGATTGGCCGGTGTGCCGGCCCGTAGGCCAGCCCCATTTTCTCGAACGCTGCGTACAAGGCCGCCCCGGACCAGTGGCCCTGCCCCATCGATTCCTTCAACTGCGCGGGGTCGAAGCGTTCGGCCGCGGTGTCGGTGCTGAACTGGCACCAGCCCTGGCAGTGAATCTGGTCATCCGAGGTGTAGACCTCGAACTCGATGCGCTGATCCGCCACGATGGCGATGTTGACCTGCGTGTCTGCGTCGACCGGGATGGGACGCAGCCAGACGATGTCGCGCAGTTCCAGCACGCTCGCATCGGCGTGGACAGGAGCCGCCTGCTCGATGGCGGCGCGCGCCATTTCGAGGTAGGCAACCGCCGGCAGCACCTTCTGCAGTGCCGAGGCGCCCGGTTTGGTGCGCACCAGATGGTCTTTAAGGAAGAATTCTTCGCCGTTGAAAGTCGAGCTGTACTTTTGCTCGTTCAGGTCGGACTTGTTTACGTGCAGCAGTGGATGCAGCATCGCCGCAGCCGGAACGGTACCAACAGTATCGATCCAACAGCGCTCCTTGGCGAACGCGTAGGTCGGCAGGCTGATGCGCTTGCGCTTGGCGCTACCATTGAGTGCATGCCAGTCGATGTCGGCGCCGCCTACCCATGAAGCGGCGAGTTCGCCTTCGGGCAGGCTGACCGGCTCGCCGTCGAGGAAAGCGGCCAGACTTAGCTTGAGTTCGTCAACCGTGGCGACCGTGAATGCCGCACGCACGTCCATTGCTTCGCGTCCGGTCTGTAACGTGTAGGCCAGGTCAGCAAGGTCAACCACGCGGCCGGTTGCGAGAAAATCGGCCAGTTTTTGCACTTGGCTGCGCAGACTCAAGGACGATTTTGCCGACAGCGGAACCACGACGGGGCCGCTGGCGACTTTCCTGGCGGTGCGTTTTGGGGCAACGTAGTTTTCGATAATCACGAATGCGTTGGTCCCGCCCACGCCCAGGCTGTTGACTGCCGCCCGGCGCGGCTTGCCGCCATCCATCCACTGCTGCACGTCGCCGTTGATAAAGAACGGCGTGTTGTCGAACTTAATGCGGGGATTTGGGGTCGAATAGTGTGCGGTCGGAGGAATGAGGCCATGCTTGACCGCCAGCACTGCCTTGATGAAGCCGGCAATTCCGGCGGCAGCTTCCAGGTGGCCAATGTTGGCTTTCACGGCGCCCAGCGCGCAAAACGCTTTCTTGTCGGTCTGTTCCTTGAACGCGGCAGAGAGGGCCTTGACCTCTTCCGGGTCGCCCATGAGCGTGCCGGTGCCGTGCGATTCGACGAAGCTGATGGAACCGGCGTCCACGTCGGCCTTGGCCAGCGCCGCGCGCACGCAGGCGATTTGCCCCTTGGCGCTGCTGGCGGCATAGCTCATCTTGCCTTTGCCATCGTTCATGATGGCCGAGCCCTTGATGACGGCGTAAATATGGTCGCCGTCGGCGATCGCATCCGCCAACCGCTTGACCAGTACCAGGCCCAGGCCGCTGCCGAACACCACGCCATCGGCCGCCTCGTCAAACGCGCTGATTCTCCCCGAGCGCGAGAAAATGTAGCCTTCTTTATAGTGATACCCCTGCACATGCGGCACCCGCACGGTGACGCCGCCGGCAAGTGCCATAGCGCATTCGCCGTTGAGCACGCTCTGGCAAGCCTGATGCAGCGCTACCAGCGAGGTCGAGCACGCGGTTTGCACCGTCATGCTCGGGCCGGTCAGGTTCAGCTTGTACGAAATATAGGTTGCAAGGAAATCCTTGTCGTTGCCCAGGTGCGTAGAGCCCGCCGTGATCTTCTTGAAGCGCTCGTCCACGTTGACGAAATTGGCAAAATAGCTGGTCGTGACCCCGCCCGCGCCGGCAAACACGCCGATGTTCTGGGCCTCCTTGCGGGCGTGGCCGGCATCTTCCAGCGTTTCCCACGCGCATTGCAGCAGCAGGCGGATCTGCGGATCCATCAGCTCCGCTTCCAGCGGCGAGATCTTGAAGAAGCCGGGATCGAACATTTCCACATCGTCCAGCAGCGCCGATGCTTTCACGTAGGCACTGTCGGCGATATCGCGCTCGGGCACGCCGGCGCTTCTCAGCTCTTCGTCGGATAGCGCGCGAATGCTCTCCTTTTTCGCGCAGATGTTCTCCCAGAACTCGGCAACACTATTGGCACCGGGGAATTTCCCCGACATCCCGATAACGGCAACACGTTGGTCCTTGATATTCATGCGGTCCTATCTCTCGAAAAACTGATGCCGGGTGGTCAGCGGCTGCGGGCGAGGCAGCTCACATACACGTCGCAAAGGTGTTTGATGGTGCGGATGTCGGTGATCATCACGTCCTCGTCCTGGAACGGATCGACACCAAACTCTTCTTCCAGATTGGCGATCAGACCGGCCACCATCATGGAAGAGAACCCGAGCTCGTCCACGACTTCGGTGTCGCCTTTCAGCGCTGGCAGGCTCAGGCTGCGTTCCTCGGCAATCTTGCGGATGACTCTGTCGATCACATCCTTCACTTCGCTACTCATCATGCAAATCTCCTGTTCAGACTGTTAGGCCGCCGTCGACGACGAGGGTTTGACCGGTTACGAAACCTGATGCATCGGAAAGCAAAAACTTGACCACGGACGCCACGTCCTCGACCCGCCCCAGGCGCGCCAGCGGCGTTTGCCGCACCAGTCGGGCCTTTTGGGCCTCGGTCAGGTCGGACGTCATTTCCGTTTCCATGAAACCGGGCGCAACCGAGTTGACGCGGATGCCGACCGGCCCCAGCTCCTTGGCCATGCTGCGGGTCAGGCCGTCGAGGGCGGCCTTGGTGGCGCTGTACGCCGCCACGCCCTTGAAGCCGCGCACGCCGACCACCGAGGACACGTTCAAAATCACGCCGAACCGGCCGACCATCATTTGCTTGACGCAGGCTTGCGCCAGGTTGATGGCGCCTTCCAGGTTGACCTGGATCATCCGCGCCACGTCCTTGCTCTTCATCATCGTCAGCAAGCCTTCATGGGCCATGCCGGCGCTGTTGACGAGGTAGCCGACGCGGCCGAGCTTGTCTTTCACCCGGCGCAGATAGCCGCCCAGCTGGCCGTCGTCGCAGATATCGAGCGCTTCCCAGTACAGCCGGCCCTCGCTGCGCATGAGCAATTCGTCCAGTTCGGGCGTGCTCTTGCGGCTGAAAGTGGCGACGTGATAGCCGTCCGCCAGCAGGCTCTTACAGATGCTGAAACCCAAACCCTTGCTGCCGCCGCTGACGACGGCGACTTTCTTTGCCAATTCCGACATGGTCATGCTCCGTGTGTGGTTGTTGCGGCTGATGGCTTATCGAGGCGAATCTTTTTGAAGCGTGCGCCGACCAGGCTGTCGTCATTGCCGATGGTGATGAAGCCAGGCACCTTGAACGGCGCCAGATGGCGCTGGCAGTGCTCGATGACGCGCTTTTTGAAGACCGCGGCATCCTCGGCGCTGTCCAGCAAAAACTCCGCCCAGACCATTTGCCCCACCACCGGGCTTTTCTTTGCCCGCACCAGCACGTCCCTGACGTTGTCGATGGTGAGGAGAAAACTTTCTATCTCGATCGGGAACACTTTTTCGCCGGCGACGTTGATGATTTCCGACTCGCGGCCCAGGATGTGCACGTAGTCGCCATCGACCTCGACCCGGTCGCCGGTGTTGTACCAACCGTCAGCATCGAAGGGGCTGGGCGCATTCAGGTAGCCCAGCATGGCTTGCTCGCTTTTGATCCACAGCACGCCCTCGCGCACCTGCACCTCGAAACCATCGCCGCCGATCTTCATCCATTTCGACGCCGAATCCTTCGATTTGGTAGCCAGGATGCCGAGCTCGGACAGGCCGTAGGTTTGCTTGAGTACCACCCCAGGCAGCGCGCCGTGCAGGCTGGCCAAGGTGGACGCCGGCATCGCCTCGGTGCCGTAGGTAATCACCCTCAAGGAAGACAGATCGTATTGCCGCTGCACGCCCGACATCAGCAGCATGGTCAGGAACGATGGCGTGGTCGGCAGCAGCTCGACCCGATAGGTGTCGATGCAGGCGCAGATCTCCTTGGCCTGGCGCGATGCGCAGGTGACGATGGTGCCGCCATTGAAGATGACCGAAAACAAGGTGTTCAGGCCGCCGATATGGTCGAGTTTGAGGAACAGCAAGGTACGGAACGATTCGCGCACCTTGCCGCGAAACTTTTGCGTCATGCGTTCGTAGTCGAGCAGCACGGCCTTGCCCTTGCCCGTGCTGCCCGAGGTAAAGATGACGAAGCCGGGCCGGCCAGCCGCCACCATCGGGTCGAGCAAGCCATGCAGCGTCCCCGGCGAGAGGTCGCGGCAACTGGTGGTGGCCGGCGTAATCTCGCCTGCAGCCGGCACCGTCACCAGCTTGGTGGCGCACACGGTGACCAGGCGCTCGTCGAACAGGCTGCGGTCGTCTTCCGACAGGGGAATCACGATGCAGCCGGCCTCCACCAGCGCCTGCAGCAACGCCACCACATCGATGTGGTAGTGCGAGACCAGCCCTACCCGGTCGCCCGCCACCACGTCCCATTGCGCAACGGCGGCGCGCCACTGCGCCACCTTGCCGAGGAAGTCCGCATAGGTAACTTCCCCCGATTCGTTGATGGCGATCAATCGTTGACCGAACTGTTCCAATCGTTCGCTTATCCAGCTCATCGCCGTCGTCCTCACTTGGCCAGGCCTTCATCAATGAAAGCCAGGCGCGCGTTGCGGTACTTTTCCTGGCGCAGCAGCTTGGGATTATCGATCGTCAGCATCTTGTGGATTTCGCCCGGCGCACCCAGGTTCAGCAGGAACTTGGGAAAGGCGCCGCTCATGTCCATGTCGTTGACGAATTCCACCTTGATGTTGCCGTCGCCAATGGGCGTGTAGCGCCACACGTTGTGCACGTGCGAAAGGCGCACGCAGCAGTCGTTCGGGGCGATCTTGTTCGGCACGGCGATGTTTTCCAGCGTCAGCACCTTGGTCGTGGGATCCTGGGTCAGCTGGCCCTGCAGCAAGATTTCGCGCGGCGAGAACGGCCCCGGCATGCCGAGCGTCCACATGGTCACGTTGCTCTGGGTTTTAGGGTCCCACTGCTGGAGAATCTTGTAGCTCAGGCAGCTCGGCACCCATTTGGCGCAGTCTTCCTGGATGCTGGTGTCGAGCAAGGGCGCCAGGTGATTGCTGAGGGTGAATTCCTTCGTCTGCATGACCGCCCGGATCTTGAGCATCGTCGCGCCCGGCGCCTTGAGCGTGTAGACCTGGGTGCCGCCCTCGTCGATCTTCAGCTCCCACTGGTTCGAACCGGACATCGTCCACAGCCAGTTGGCAATGAAACTGAGGGTGATCAGGAACGTCAGGCCCAGCACGGTGTTCTTCAGGTAACGCCGCAGTCTGGACGGACCTGCTTTGCGGGCGGCCGGAATGACGGGCTCGACCATCGTTGGGGTGATTTGCGCTTGCATGTTTTCTCCAGTTGGGTTTAGTCGGCGGACAGTTCTTCGATGTTGGCGAGGCGCGCATCACGGTATTTCGCCATGTTCATAAGGCCTTGCATGCCCAGCAGGATTTCGTGGGTGCCGTAGGTCAGCGCCGGGTTCGCCAGGAAGTAAGGCAAGCCGCCGATGTCGGTGTCCTGCATGAATTCGATGTCGAGTTCGCCGTTTTTCAGCGGCGTGAGGGTCCAGTGGTTATGCAGGTGGGTGATGCGCACGCAGCATTCGTCGCGTGGAATCCGGTTGGGCGCGGCGATGATGTTGATGTCGAGCTTCTTGGTGGCCGTGTCCTGCACGTGCTCCTGCATCAGCACGTATTCGCGCGTCTTGAGGCCCGGAATGTCGAATTTGAACTGCACGAAGGCCGCGTATTGATTGGGGAAGGTCGCGATCGGCTGGATCACCTTGGCGTCATAGCACTTGGCGTCGACACAGCTTTCCAGGTCTTCCAGCAGCTTGACCATGCCCGACAGGCTCGATTTGATGCGGGTGGTGGCCTTGATCCGCACCAGGTCGGTGCCGGGCGTCTTCATCGTCCACACCCGTACGCCTTCCTTGTCCATCGCCAGTTCCCACTGGTTCGAGCCGGAGCGGTTCCAGAGCACGTGCGACAGCGCCAGGATCACGGCCAGCGCCAGGAAACCGACCAGGGCGTAGCGAACGAATTTGCGTTTCCGCTTGGGGGCGGCCGCCGGCGCGGCGGCCGGGCTGAAGTCTTGCATTGGTGTCAACGTTTGCATTGTGGCTCCATGGTGGTCAATGAGGTGGGTGTGCCCGAACCGCTTACATCGCGGTCAGGAGATGCTTGGAGAGATACCGGCCCATGCTGACCAGGGTCACCGTGGGCGTGCCGCGCATGTCGTCGGGAATCACCGATCCGTCGCACACGTGCAGGTTGCGAAATTGCGTTTCCAGCTTGTGGTCGACATGCTCGCCGATGCTGACCAGGCCCCCTACCCTGCCGGCCGCTGTCAGGCCGAAGTCGACGATGTGTTCGGCGCCGGCCTGCTTCAGGATGCGGATGGCGGCATCCTTGCCCTTGTTGAGCCTGGCGATGTCTTCGTTGTCGAAGTCCTTGAAGAAGCGGCCGTCATCCTTCAGCCGGCCGCCCAGCTTGTCCTTGACCTTGACGCCGATGCCGATGCAGTCGGAAAAGCCCATCAGATGGCGCAGTTTCATGCCGCCGAGCATCATCGGCCGGTGCAGGGATTGGGGAATGTTGGCGTCGCCCAGTTCGATGCCGTCTTCATACTCGCAGCCCATGCTGCCGACAAAGCCGCTGCTGGCGTTCAGACCGGGGATCAGGCCGTAAATGGCGTAACCGGGGTTGCAGTAAAAGCCGCGCTGCCCGATGCCCTGCACGCCGCTGTCGCGCAGCAGCTTCGGCGTAGCCAGTTCGCCCGCCGCCACGACGATTTTCGTGCCGAAGGCGCGTTTGACCTCGGAGGCGAACATGCTTTTCTTGATCCGGTACTCGACGCCGACGGCCACGTTGTCTTCGATGATGATCGACAGGACCATGGCGCGGTTGATCAGCGTCGCGCCGTCGGCCACGGCGTCTTCCACGTAGCTTTTGGCTTTCCATTTGGCGTCGTACGAATAACCGGCGCCGCACTTGGTCACATCGACCAGCATGTCGTTCTTTTTCCAGGCGTGGCCGAGCGCATTGGCACTGTCGCGCAGTTTGATGGCTTGGGATCCGAGCAGCGAATCGGGCAAGGGAGCGATCGGCAATTCCTTGCGCACCGCGTCCAGTTCCTTCGACAAATCGATGCCGACTTTGCGAAAGGTGTCATCCTGCGGGTAGTTCACGACCCCGAAATACAGGCTGGTGGAGCCGCCGGTCGTCAGCGCCCGCACCGTCGACAGTTTGTCGTCGCCCAGGAAAACCTGGTCGGCGATGGTGGCAATGCCCATGAAGGTTTCCCTCAAGGCCGCGTTCGCTCCCCGTTCGAGGATCAGCACCTTCTTCTTTTGCCTGCTCAGTTCCCTGGCAATGGTCGCTCCGCAGGTTCCCGAGCCGATCACGATGGCATCGAATTCATTTTCTTCTTGGATCTTCATGTGTTTTCCTGGAGAGAATTGCGCCGTTTAAAATTGATACTGAACCCTGAACACGATCTGATCGCGCTGCCGGAACGTCACCAGCTGGCTCTTCGGATGCTGCGCATCGATCAGGTGGGCATCGATGCTGAACGTGGTGTTGTCGTTCCATTTGTACGATGTACGCAAGGACGACTGGATGCTCGAATACGGCCGCGAGCGAATGGTCAGCCAGTTGACCGACAGGTTGTCGTTCAAGAACAGGAAATTCGCATTCAACACCAGCGAATTGCCATTCTTCGGAATGCCCATGATCCGGTCGTTCCACGCGCGCACATGGCTGTTCACCGCTTCCAGGCCAATCGTGTTCGACTGCCCCAGCGCATACGTCACGCCGAGCGAGGAATCGACCATGTCGCGGTCCATCAACTGGCCGTTCATGTCGGCAAAGTCCTTCGGCGTCTTGTAACCGACTTCACCCTTCACCAGAAAATGCCCGCGCGTGTAATTGAAGGTGACTCCGGCCAGGCGCGTGCGCTGCTTCGAGCGCACTAACTCCATGTCGCCCGCTGCATTCATGCCGCTCACGCGCACGCCGTAGTTGTTGTCGATCAGGCTGGCGGCCATGAAGCTGATGTCGCTCTTGCCGAAGGTTTTCTTCCAGCGCATGCCGAATTCACGGTCCTTCGCGTCCGTTTTCTCATCGGTGATCGACACCGTGCCGTTGAACGGATAGGTGTCGTAGGCCGAACGGGGCGCCGCATATTTGTTGAACTTGGGCTTGGGCACATAAAACAAGCTCAAGTCCCCGTAGCTGGTGAAGTGGTCCACGCTCACCATCATCTGGCCGATGCGCGATTCCTCCAACGGCACCAGAAACAGTTCCGAGTAATTGCGCGGACTGACTTCATCGGTAATCGCCCCCGCTTCCGATTCGCCCCAGATGATTTTCTGGATGCCGACCTTGACGCTGGTCTGGCCGCCGGCCGCGCTGTACTGCAAAAACGCTTCCGGCGTCGTGGTTTCGAACAGGGTGCTGCGCTTGTCGGCGCGGGCGCGGTGGTCTTTCTTCCAGAAGCCGTTCAGTTTCGAATCGAGCTGCACGTAAAAACTGTCGAGGAAAAACTTGGAATACTCCAGGCGGAACCAGCTGCGGTTATTCACCACCTCTTTGTCGCCCCGCACCAGGTAAGCGCCCTGGTGGCCCAGGGTGGTGCGCAGGGCTTTGGTCGCCGGATTGGCTTTGTCGTCCCCCGACAGATCGATGTTTTCGGATTGCGCCGCATTCGCGGCGCTCGTTGCATCCTGCGCCAGCGCCACGGAACTGATGGCGAGACCGCAGGCCAGACAAGCTAATCGACAATGAACGTTCATTCAGCGACTAGCCTATTTAGCCAGTCGGGCGCGGTATTCGGCCAGGCTGCGCTCGCGGAAGGCGAAATCGGTCAGGCCACGCTGGCTGAGGAAATCGTCCGGCACCTCGGTGTTATGGCGCATGGCCATGTAATCCATCTGACTCACGCGCGACGACGAGCGGTTATTGATGACGACCTTGAGCATCACGTTCACGCCATCGATATTCTTGATGTCGGTCTGGGTGCGCTGTTTATGAATCTTGCCGTTGCGGTAAAGGTCTTCTTTCAGCGGCAAGTGGGTTTCCTTGTCGATCCACGAAATCACCTTGCCGTAGCTGGTTTTACGGCCCTTTTCCTCGGTCGGCATCATTTCGATGACCCACGCCAGACGGTTCTGGTAATTGGTCTCTTCCAGGATTTTGTAGGTGTATTCGTAGATTTTGCGGGCCTCGGGATTCTCGGTGGTTTCAACCGAGAACTCGGAACCGAACACGCTGCCGGCATCGTCGTCGCTGGCGATAACGCGATTGACCTTGCCCAGCGCCGGCAGATACAGCCAGTTATCGTTGTCGCGGTTACGTTCGCCGTATTCGTAGACCAGCAGGCTGGTGCCCTTGTCGCTGATCGGCTCGCGCACGATCAGCAGCGATTTATCGTTGTACTTACCGTCGACGACAGCGCCCTTCTTGATATTCTCGGCAACGACCACGCGCGGCTTTTCCGAGCACTTCACATTCCCGCCAACCAGCATGTACTTGCAGGTCGTGATCTTCACGCTGGCCAGCTGGGTCGAATAGGCGGTGCGGGTCGCGTGATCGACCTTTGCCATGATCGCATCGGCCGATTCGGCGGTGGCTGCCATCACGGGTGCCAGCGGAACGATTGCGGCGGCCAACAGGATGACGGGCAGATTCTTCTTGATGAATTTCATACAGTCCTCTTGATTCGGTATCGATGGGTCGGTGTGGTCAGTCGGCGCTGGCGGACGCCAGCTCAGGTGCGACGAGTGCGGACGTTGCGGCATCCCGGGTGCTGAATTTCAGCTTGAATACCAGGATCATCGCGGGAAGGAAAAACAGGTCGTTCAGCAGGCCGATCAGGATCGCCATCGAACCGAACAGCCCCAGATTGGCCATGCCGGTACCAGAAGCGAATGCCATCACGCCGAAGCCCAGGCCCAGGATCATGGTGGTGAAGACGATCGACTGGCCAGTATCGGTAATGGTGGTATGCAGCGCGCGCCGGATATTCCCGTCGATAATCACCTCGTTGCGGTAGCGCATGATGAAATGCACCGTATCGTCGACTGCGATACCGATAATGATCGGCGCGATCATCATGGTCGTGATGTCCAGCGGCTTGCCGAGCAGGCCCAGGGCGCCGTAGGCCAGGATCGCCGGAATCAGGTTGGGAATGAGCGCGATGGCGCCCGCTTTCACGGAACCGAACAGCATCAGCAAAATCACGCTGATGAGAATCAGCGCCAGCCCGAAACTTTGCAGTTCGGAGCGGGTCAGGTAATCGGCGCCCTGCATCATCAGCGCCAGCACGCCGGTAATCGATACTTCGGCTGTCGGATATTTGCCGCGCAAGGTGCCTACGGACTGGTTGATATCCTTGCGCATCGCGTCCCAGGTTTTCGCGTACTCGTAGGAGCCGGCGTTATACAGGCGCACACTGATGTGCGATTTGTCGAAGTTATCCGATACCAGCTTGCGGCGGTCGTCCGGATTGGACTGGTTGAACAGGAACAGCGTCTGCGATACCGTCGCCTCCTTGTCGGGAATGACGTACATCTCTTCCCTGCCCTCGTTCAGGGTTTTGTACGAGTGCTTGACCGTATCGACCAGGGACGTGGTCTTGACCACCAGATGGCCGTATTTGCCCTCGATGGTGCGCTGCAGCTGCTCCACCGTCCGCAGCACGAACGGGTCGTGGAAGGCGTTGTCCTTGCCCAGGTCGAGGAAGATTTCCATGCTCTGCGCGCCCATCATGTTCTGGTCCACAACCTGCACATTGCGGCGGATGGGCGAATCGAGCGGGAACGAACCGACAGGATCGGTGTCTACCTTGGTCAGCATGGAGCCGTACACGCAAACAGCGAACAGCGACACGAACATGGCAATAAAGGTCACCGGGCGCTTTTCGACGACCGGGAGCACTTTGTCGAGCTGGCGCGCCACAAAACCGGCGAAGTTGGGAATCAGGCGTCCGACGGCCGCGGCCAACCCTGCCCGGGGCGTCTGGCCGGCGTATGTCGGCGCCCAGATATCGAGCATCAGCGGCAGCAGATACACCGAAAACATGAACGGCAGCGCCACGCCCAGCGCGCACATCAGGGCAAACACCTTGATCGGCACCACCGGCGTGACGCTCAGCGCCAGCACCGCCACGATGTTGATCACGCTGGTCAGCAGGCAGGCCACGGCCACATGGCGAAAGCCAATGCGCAGCGCGGCGGCGTGGTCCTTGCCCTCCTTGCGTGCCGACAAATAGCCCGCCAGCACGTGCACCGTATCGGCCACCCCTACCGCCAGGGTCAGCATCACGGCGATCATCACGAACGAGGTAATCGGCAGGCCGAGCCAGGCGGTGATGCCGGTCATCCAGATCACGCTGAGGACGACGATCACGACCGGCCACACCACGGCGCTCAGCGAGCGGAACAGGAACCACAGCAGCAAGGTGATGATGCACAGGGCCGCCACATTGAGCATGCCCATTTCCATCACCATCGCCCAGTTGAACTCGGCCATCGCGGTACTGCCCACCGGGAAGTACTCGAAATGCTGCGCATAAGCCGGTTTGTGCAGCACGCTTTTGACCGCTTCCATCAGCGCAATGTAGTCGGGCATGTCGGTCGGCTTGAACTTGGGCCGGTTTTCCATGGCCACGGCGCCCGGATCGTCGAACTTCAGTTCGGAGAACGCCAGGTCGGACGTCGCCCCGGCCGACACGACCGGAATTGCGCCGAAGTTGGTCTCGACCATGATGCCGCCGTACTTGTTGTCTTTCGAGAAGTACAGCAGCGGAAAGCTTTTCTGCGACAGGGCGACCTTGCGGATCTCGTCGAGCTCGGCCTGGGTACCCGGTACGATATTGCCAACCAGCTTTTTCGAGATCAGCGCGTCCTGTTCGGCCCGCAAGACCGGTGCGTTGATCAGCGAAGTGACCTTGACCACGTGGTTCAGCGGCGAACTGTCGCCTTCCTTGACTGCCGCGACCTTGGCAGCAAGCTCGTCCTGCATCGCCTTGAGGGTCTTGAGCGAAGCTTCGGAGAACACATTGCCGTCTTTCGGTTTGTAGACGATATACAGATGGTCGTCGCTGCCGAACTCGTGATGGAACCAGTCGAAGGCGACGATGGTCGGGTCGTCCGCCTCGAACCAGCCTTCGATCGAGGCATCAAACTTGGCCCGGCCCAGGCCCGCGAACATGAAAGCCGTCGCCAGCACGAAGAACAGCCAGACGACATATTTACGCTTCCTGAGCTGGTCGGGAACGTTCCCGAAGTAAGCAATCAGGGTGTTCATCAAACGCTTCATCGATCTCTCCAAGAGGGTTGAACCAGACGCTTACAATCAAATGCTCACTTCCAGCTCGTCCACGGTTGTGGACTTGCCCGCTTTCCCCGCCTTGCCGCCAAGCGCATTGATCTTTCTCGCCAGCTCTTGCACGGAGCCTTTCTCGATCAGCGAGAAATGGTCGCCCTTCAAGGGGAAGGTGCGCACCGGCACGGGAACGAATTCGCCCCAGCCGTAGTCGTTCGGCACGCCCTTGAAACCGTCCATGGCTTTGAGCAGCACCACGTCCACCTTCTGGCCGAGCGGAACCGGCTGGTAGGCGCGGCAGGCGTACTCACTCGCCGTGGCCACGTTGAAAGTGGCTACGAATTGCTCGCGCGGCAGCTCGTGGCCGAGCATCACCAGACTGTCGTACAGGTAGTCGCTGCGCTCACCTTCGGGAATGCGCTTCAGGGTCTGGACGTCGAGTTCCACGTGCCCGCCGAGCGACGTGGCGAAATTCTTGAAGACCGCCACCACCATGTCTTCGATGGCTTGTCCGCCGCGCGCGGTGGGGCACAGGCTGTCGAGCAGGATGAGCGAGGCGACTTTTTCCTTGCGCGCCAGGAGTTGCCGCGCCATCTCGAAAGCGACAACGCCGCCGTTCGAGTAGCCCAGCAGCCGGTACGGACCGCGCGCCTGGACCGACTTGAGGCGTTCGATATTCAGTTCGGCAATCTCTTCCACGCTTGTCATCGGAGCGACACGGCCATCCAGGCCCACCGGTTCCAGGCAGTAGAACGGCTGATCGTTGCCCAGCGCGTGGCTCAGTTGTTGCAGCGACAGCGCGTTGCCGCCGGCACCCGGCATGGCAAAGATCGGCTCGCGCTCGCCCTTGCCCTGGATGGCGATCAGGATCTCGGACGGCGCGCGCGCCGGCGTCGGGCGGGCTGAGTCCGGGTAGGTGTGCGCCAGGTAGGCCGACAGTTGCGCTATATCCGGGTACTTGAAGACCTCGCTCGGCGACAAATGGCAGGCCAGCAGCGCGTCGATCCGGGCAATCAGCTCGGCGATGCCGACCGAACTCATTCCCAGCTCGATCAGGTTGGACTCCGCCGCGATCTGCTCGACCCGCCGGCCGAGCTGGCGCGCCACTTCTTGCTTGAGAAACAGCGCGATGGTCTGGGTGCGGTCCATCGGGCCGGATTCGGCCGCATCAGCGGGAGGCATCACGACAAGCTGCGCAGGCAAGTCAGCCACCGGCGCCGCCACGCTGTCGATCCAGTAGCGCTCGCGGGCGAAGGGATAGCCCGGCAGCGACACCGGACGCATGGATTGACCGCGCCATACCACTTCCCACGGCATCGCCACCCCGTTCACCCACAGCAGCGCGACCGGTTTCCATTGCCGGGTTTGGATTGCTTGCGTCAGGGGCGCCAGTGCCATGTCGGCTGTGATGAGGCTGGCGACCGGATGGTTGCTTCCCTGGCCGGCGCTGCCACGGAAGATGTCCTTTGCTTCCAGTCCCAGCGGCGCGCGCAAGCCCCCCTGCTTGACCAGTGACAGCTTTTCGATCAGTTCGGCGCGCGAGGCGGCGACGATGGCCAGGCGCTCGTCCATCGCTGCGCGTCCCATCTGGGCGGTGTAGACCATGCTGCCGAAGTCGCCATCGTCGCCGCGCGACAGGCAGGCGATGTACTCGTCCACACAGGCTGCAAGACGGTCGGAGTTCTTGGCGGAGAGCACGAACAGCTGTTTGCCATCGGCATGCCACATCGCGGCCGGACGGTTGGCGACATACTCCTCCAGCAGAATATGCACATTGGTGCCGCTGTCGGCAAAGGAATTGACTCCCGCCCGAACCGGCACGCCGGATTGGCGGATATCCGCAAATGGGATCGCTTTACTGGCGATATACAGTGGATGCGCGGCGTTCGCGATATCGATGAAGGAATTGACGGTCTTGCAGGAAATCGTGGCCGGGAAGATCTTGTGATGCAGCGACAGGGCCAGTTTGATCACATTGGTCACCCCGCTGGCAGCCTCCACGTTGCCGATGTTGCCTTTCACGCTGCCCAGTGCGCAGCGTTTTTCATCCTGCCGGCCGCTCTTGAACGCGTTCTTCACGCCTTCGTACTCGAAGGAATCGGCCCACTTGGTCGCATAACCGTCGACTTCGACGTAGCGTACGGTGGCGGGATCGATCCCTGCATTCACACTGCAGGCGTTAATAACAGCCGTTATCGATTCGTGCTTCACCTCGGACTGGCTGCGCGCCGCGCCGCGGAAGTTCTGGTGACAGCCTTTGATGACGGCGTAGATGCGGTTGCCGTCCCGCTCGGCATCTTCCAGGCGCTTGAGCACGATCGCCGCCACGCCTTCGCCACGCGTAAACCCCTTGGCGTCATTATCGAAAACGCCGCTGGTGCCGTCCGGCGAGAGCAAGCCGTACTGCGACGACGCAATGTAATCGCCCTCGAACAGGTTCAGCGATACGCCGCCGGCGACCGCCGCGTCCGATTCGCCGTTGACCAGCGAAAAATACGCCCGGTTGATCGCCACCGCCGACGAGGCGCAGTTGACGTTGAACGATTCGCTCGGCCCGCGCAGGTCGAAGGCGAACGAGACGCGGTTGGCCAGGTAATACGAGGGGCTGGACGAGCTGAACAGTGGGCCTTGTTTCGCATCCTGGTTTGCGCTCTTGCGCAACAGTTGCTCGTACTCCGAATACTGGTAGCCGACAAAGACACCGGTTTTCGAGCCGGCCAGGGTGCCCATGTCGATGCCCGCATCCTCGACCGCGCGGTACGCTTCCTGCAGCAAAAGGCGCTGCTGCGGGTCCATCATCGCCGCTTCCTGCGCGGAGATATTGAAAAACGCCGGGTCGAAGCAATCGACGCCGTCGATCAGGGCGCCCCACTTCGATACCGTCTTGCCGGGTTGCGGCGTGTCCGAATAGTGCTGGTCCCACTGCCAGCGTGATGCAGGGATTTCCCGCGCGCTGTTCTTTTCGTTCAGCAGGTTGTCCCAGAAGGCGCGCGCATCGGGCGCATCCGGCAGGCGGCAGCTGATGCCGACGATGGCCACATCCTGCGAGCGGGCCGGGGCGGCGGGCGCGTCCGCCACCCCGATGCCGTAATGGCGCAGCAGCTCACCCGTGTGATCGGCAAGCAGCGCGTCGGCCATGGCGTCGACCGAGGCCAGGCCCAGGTGCGACAGGTCGACCGCGTACTTGCGGTTGATGAAACCGAGCATGTCCGGGGCGGCATCCGCGCGCGGCAGCAGTCCATCGACCAGAGTGGCAAGGTCCGACAGGGTTTCGACGTCCACGAACAGCGCGGGCGTGAGCGCCAGGCCGAATTCGGCGTCGATGTTCTCGATCAGCTCCATCATGATCAGGGAATTGATGCCCATCGTCTCCAGATGCACATCGATATCGATCTTATCCCCAGGCAATTTCAGCGTCGCCTCGATGATGCTGATCAAACGATTCAAAACGTTAGCGTTGGACACGTGATTACCCCTTGTTTGAAGTTTGAAAGCGGCGCAAATCGGCCAGGACCAGTTCCCGCAGCTTGTCGGTCTGGATTGACGTCGCGGTGCCGGCGGCAGGCAGGCGCTGCGCAGCCGGCGCGGCGGACTGATCCGGGAACAGCAGTGTTTTCAGGCGCTCGACATGACCTTCCATGACCAGCGTCTGCCCAACCGGCAGCGCCAGGCTGCGATGGAAGGCGTGCATGCCGGTTTCGGTGCGCATGGGCAGCATTCCCGACATCTTGAGCAGCATGGCGCGGCTGCGCGCGTCGACCTGCATGCCGCCCTCCTCCCACAGCGGCCAGTTGATCGACACGGTGCGGCCGTGGCGCTGCTGCGCGTCGACCAGCGTGTTGCGGTATGCCGCGAATTGATCCATGAAGCCGTTCGCGGCCGCGTAATCGGCCTGGCCCACGTTGCCCATCACCGCTGTGACCGACGAGAACAGCACCATGAAGTCGAGTTCGATGCCGGCGCTGGCCTGGTCCAGATGAACGGTGCCGCCGACCTTGGGCGCCAGCACTTGCGCGAACTGCGCCGCCGTCTTGTTGACGATCAGGCTGTCGCGCGTGGCGCCGGCGCTATGAATCACACCGTTGAGCGCGCCGTACGTGGCCACCACCTCGGCGATGAGCGCCGTCACCTCGTCCTGGCGATCCAGGTCCAGCTGCCGGTAGGCCAGCTGCGGGGTGCCTTCCAGCACGCCGCGCTGTTCGTCGCCTGGCGCCGAGCGGCCCGTCAGCACGATTCTGGCGGTCGGGGCGTGCTCAAGGATTTCCCTGGCGAACAGCATCCCCAGACCGCCGAGGCCGCCGGTAATCAAATACACGCCGCCATCCCGGAATGCCATTGCCGGCGCACCGCGGTTCACCTGCGCCTGCCAGCGCAGCACGCTCTGGGCGGTGCGCTCGAACTTGAACAGGGATTCATCCGGCTGCGCCCTGCACACCAGCAACTGGCCGGCAACGGTGTCGTGGTCCGCCGCATCGGTCAGGATGACCTGGCCGATCAGGCTGGGGCTTTCCATGCGTGCGCTCTTCATCATGCCGGCCAGGCCCGCCATCAGCGCGTCCCGGTCCGCATGGCTCGCCAGCACCTGGAACAGCACCTTGCCCTTGGGCTTGGTCTTGAGGATCGCTTGCAGGTGCTCGAAGCAGGCCGAGGCGGTTGCGCTGTAGCGCTGCGCGATGTCCGCTCCGTCCTGCGCCGGCACACGGACCGCATCGACACCAAGCAGGGCAATGTCGAGCTGCGGCATGCCGCACACCAGCACCCGATGCATCTGCACGCCCGCCTGCACGCCGACGACCGCGCCAGCCGTGCGGGCCCATACCGGGCGGGCCAGCAAGCTGCCCACGTCCGGCGAGTGCAGCACGGCCACCGTCGGTGCCGGCTTCGGTGCCGCTTTCTCGACAGCGGCGGCAATCCAGTAACGCTCGCGGGCGAATGGATACGACGGCAGGCTGACGCGGCGGCGCTGGCCGTGCGGGTGGAGTTCGCTCCAGGCCACGTCGGCGCCCTTGACCCAGCCATCGGCCAACGATTCCAGGTCACCGCTTGCCGCTTCCGGCTTGCTGCGCTGTACACGGCCGCGATGAATGCCGGTGCTCGCGCCCTCGCCGAAGGCACGCAGCCGTTGCGTCAGTTCCGGTAACGAGCTGACAACGACAGCCATCCTGTGATCCATCGCATCGCGCCCGATTTGCAGGGTGTAGGCCAGGTCGCCCAGGTCGACCTCGTGTCTGGTCATGTGCGACAGCAAGGACGCGGCGCTGGCCTTCAGGCGCTCTTCGCTCTTGGCCGACAGCACCACCAGCTGCGGGCCTGCCTCGACCACGTCGCGCGATGGCGGAATGTATTCTTCCAGCACCACGTGGGCATTGGCGCCCCCCCAGCCGAAGGAACTGACGCCTGCGCGGCGCGGCAGCGGCAAGCCGTCCGGCCCGATTGGCGCTTCCCAGGCGGTTGTCTTGTCGACAATATAGAAGGGGCAGCCGCCCAGATCGATGTACGGGTTGAGCTGGTCGAAATGCAGCAAGGCAGGAATCTGGCGATGCTTGATCGACAGCAGCACTTTGAGCAGGCTGGCAATGCCGGCCGCAGGCTCAAGGTGGCCGATGTTGGTTTTGACCGAGCTCAATGCGCACGACGGTGCAGTGGGCGCTGCCTTGTTGTGTTTCTTGTACAGATCCGCGAAGGCCTTCTTCAGAGCCTGGATCTCGATCGGATCGCCCAGGCTGGTGCCGGTGCCATGGCATTCGATGTAGCCGACCGTGGCCGGATCGATCTGCGCCTTCTCGTACGCCTCCACCAGCAGCTCGGCCTGCGCCTTCGGATTGGGGGCCGTCAGCATGGTCACGCGGCCGCCGTGGTTCTCGGCGGTGGATTTGACGACGGCGTAGATCGGATTGCCATCGGCCTCGGCCTGCGCCAGCGGCTTGATGAAAATCGCCCCCGAACCCTCGCCACGGACGTAACCGTTGGCATCCTTGCTGAAGGTCTTGCATTTGCCATCGACGCTCAGCATGCCGGCCGAACTGAGCGAAATATGCCCGATCGGGGTCAGCATGACTTGCACGCCGCCCACGATGGCCATGTCGCTGCTGCCGGTGTGGATCGATTCGATGGCGCGATGCAGCGCAATCAGCGAACTGGAGCACGCTGTATCGAGCGGCGCGCTCGGGCCACGCAAGTTGAACAGGAAAGAGACGCGGTTGGCCAGGATCGAATGCGAGTTGCCGGAAGCGGAATAACCATCGAGCGGCGACTTGTTCTCGGCCAGCACGTCGATATAGTCCTTGGCCGACGCACCCACGAACAGCCCGGTTTTGGTTCCGGACAGGTCCGACACCTTGTGACCCGCGTCCTCAATCGCGCTCCACACGGTTTCAATAAAGATGCGTTGCTGCGGGTCCATCATCTCCGCCTCGCGCGGGGTGATGCCGAAGAACAGCGGGTCGAATTTATCGACCTCCTTCATGAAGCCACCCCATCTGGAGTTGGATTTATTGACTTCCTTGAAGGGGTTGCCGTCGAAGTCTTCCCAGATCCAGCGGTCGCGCGGGATATCGGTGACCATGTTGCGGCCGTTTTTCAGGTTGTCCCAGAACTCTTCCATGTTGGCCGACTGCGGCATGACGCCGCCGATGCCGACGATGGCAATGGGCTCGTTGGCAAAGCGCAGCGCGCGCGACAGGCCGCTCGGTGCGGCCGACGCCGCTGCGGGCGCTTCCCAGCCCTTGTTGATCGCGAAAACGCTCGCGCTCTCGGCGCGCACCTCGACCGGCTGCGGAACCGCCGCCGTGGCGGGCGCCGCGCTGCCGTGTACCTTGGCGACCGCATCCTTGTAATCGCTGGCCAGAACCTCGGCGATGGCGCGAATTGACGGATATTCGAAGAACATAACCGGATTGATATCGAGCTGATAACGCTCATTGATCACGTTGGCAAAGGTCGCCAGGCCGATCGAGTCGAAGCCCAGGTCGAGCAGGATGGCGTCCAGCGACAAATCGTCGGCGCCGATCTTGAGCAGTTCCATGACCGTGGCGGACAGCTCGCCGGTGACCAGCGCACCCAGGTCGCCCTGCACGGGTTGCACGCTGGGCGCAAGCGGCACAGGCGCGGCTTTCCTGGTGATGCCCCAGGCCAGTTCGATCTTTTCGCGCACCCCTTCCAGCACCGCGATGTGCGGTTGGGGCATCGACAGCGCACGCAGGAAGGCGTCGAGGCCGACTTGGGTCCGCAGCGGGACGATGCCCAGGTTCTTCTTGAAGAATTGTTCGGTCTGGGCATCGAGTTTCATGCCGCCGTCGGCCCACAGCGACCAGTTGATGCTGACCGTGCGGCCGCTCCGCTCGCCGCTGGCACGCAATTGCTCGCGGCGGGCCGCGAAACTATCCATATAGTGGTTGGCGAAGGCGTAATCGCATTGGCCGGCGTTGCCGCCCACCGCTGCCAGCGACGAAAACAGCACGAAAAAATCGAGATCGTCGTTGCGGGTCGCCTCGTCCAGATGGAAGGTGCCGTACACCTTCGGCGCGAACACGGCATCCATCTCCTCCCGGGTCTTTTTCCGCAGCAAGGAATCGCGCAGGACGCCGGCGCCGTGAATGATGCCGTTCAGCGCGCCGAAACGGGCCTTGGTGTCGGCGATGAGCTGCCCGACCTGCCCGGCGTTCGACACGTCGGCCGCCACGTACATGACCTGCGCGCCAAGGCTGCGCAAGGTGTCGAGCCGCGCTTCCTGCTCATCCGACAGGCTGGAGCGCCCGGTCAGCACCAGCCTTGCCTTGCATTCGTTGGCAAGGAACTGCGCGAAAATGAGTCCCAGGCCGCCCACGCCGCCGGTGATCAGATACACACCGTTCTGCTTGAGGACGATGTCAGGCGCGTTTGCCGGCGCCGCCGGGTCGAGTTTTGCGAGCACACGGGTGGACCTGACGCTGCCCTGGTAACGCACGGTGATGTCGTCCTGGGCGCCCGCATGCAGTTCGGCAAGGATCGCCGCCAGCGTTTGATCCGCGTTGACGCCTTGCGTGTCGATGTCCAGCACCTTGCAATCCATCTTGGGATTTTCCAGACGCAAGCTGCGGGCGAAACCGTTGACGGCGTCGTTATGGGCGCTGGCGCCGGCATGCAGGTACAGCATCTGCACCTTGCCCTTGGGTTTCTGCTCGATCAGGGCCTGGCAGGCCGACAGGAAGCCGTGGACGCCAAGGTCGAGCGCCTTGCCCAGTTGTTGCGGCGCAGTAGGTTCCGCCGCTTCCGGCCAGGCGTAGCACATCTTGTCGGTGGCGAAGCTGGTCCGGTTCAGCGCCTCGAACAGGCGCGCGAAATCCTGGCGCTCACGCGGATTGACCCCGTAGGTACCATTGCCCAGGTCCTCGAAGCGCTCGCGCGGCAAGACCAGCACGGTCTTGATATTGCGGCCAAGGCAAGCATTGCGCAGGCGATCGCTGGTATCGAACAGCAGCAGCGCCTGAACGTCGCTGGCTGCCGGAGCCAGCGGCGCCGCCTGCCAGGAGTGCGCGTAGTACAACTGGTCGTACGCCTCTTCGGCCTGCGCCGGCGCCGGTTTTTCGTGGACGCTGGTTAAGGACACGCCGACCGATTCGCGGATGCGCGCCAACACCTTGCCGTTCTCGTCGACGATGGTCACGTTCTCGCGCGAGACGGCTGAGCCCGCGCCGCGCTCGCTCTTTACCTTGGTCAGGTAGCTGTAACAGGTGCGCGTGAGCGGAAACAGCAGCTCGACCTCGCCGATCGAGTACGGCACCTTCATCTCGCCCGCCTCCGCGCCGAACTGGGCCATGACGCCGGCCTGCATCGCCGCGTCGAGCACGCAGGGATGCAGCACGAACTCGTCGAAATCGGCACTGCGCACGTCGGGAATCGTCAGCAGGCCCAGCACTTCATCGTCGTTTTTATAGACTTCCTTCAACACCTGAAAGCTCGGACCGTAATGCATGCCCATGGCATCGAACAACGGATACGCATCCTTTGCCACGATCGGGTCGCCACAGCGGGCCCGAATGGCATCGATGTCAATACAGTCCGGCAACGAAGCGCCTTGATCGTCCGCCGCGTACACCAGCTTGCCTTGAGCATGCAGCCGCTTCTTGCCGGCAGCCTCGCTGAACACCTCGAAGAGCACCGCGTCGGCACTGGGCTTGAGCTCGACAAAGGCTTCCGTCGGCAGTGCGCCCTCGACCGCGAGCGGGCTGACCCAGGTGACATTGCGGATCTTGCGCACCTTGCGCCCGGTGGCGATTTCGCCCGCCATGCGCGCCAGGTCCAGGTAAGCGGTACCCGGCAAGGTCGGCACGCCGGACACCACGTGATCGCGGATGAAGAACTCGCGCGCATGGAATGTCTTTTTGAACAATTGGCGCTGGAAGGTCGACTCATTGCTGTCAATCATCGGATGCAGGCTGGGCACCGCCTGCGTTGACAGCACGGCAGGCGCGGCCTTGCCGGCACCGATCCAGTGGCGTTTGTCGGCGAACGGATAGGTCGGCAGGGACGTCCGCTTGCCGCCAAACTCCGCCAGGCCGCGGCAGTCGGACAGCAAGCCGTCGATCCACAGCTGCGCCAGCTTGTGCGGATCGCGGCTTTGCGACAGCAAGGCGACGAACAGTTCTTTTTCGGCGCGGCTGAGCAGCTTGGTCACCCCATCCGCATTTTTCGCGTGGCCGGACAGGATGTCGCCGTCTTTCTTCCCATCCACGAACAAGCCCAGCTTGGCGATCAGCCCATCCAGGCTGGAGGCGACCACCGCCAGGCGATGTTCGAAGGACTTGCGGCCATCCTGCAAGGTGAAGGCGATGTCGGCCAGGGCAGCCTGGTGATCGTCGCGCTGCAGGTGGGTACGCAGCCGCGCCGCCATCTCGCGCAACTGCTCATCATTGCGCGCCGACAGAGGGAAAATCAGGCTGCCATCGATGGCCGGCGTTTCCCGCTCAGGGGCCGTGTACGCTTCCAGCACGATATGGGCATTGGCGCCGCCGGCGCCGAAGGAACTCAGTCCGGCCCGCAGCGGCTGTTTGATGCCGTCGACTTCCTTCTCGTTCCATGTTTCCAGGCGGCGCTGGACGTAGAACGGCGAATTCTTGAAGTCGATAAATTCGTTCAGTTCGGCGGAATGCAGGGACGGCGCCAGTTGGCGGTGCTTCATCTGCAACAACACCTTGCACACGCTGACAACGCCGGCGGCCGCTTCCAGATGGCCGATATTGGTCTTGACCGAGCCTATCGGACAACTCTGCTTTGGGACATCGTGCGCTGCGAACGCCTTGGTGAGCCCGGCGATCTCGATCGGGTCGCCCAGCTCGGTCCCGGTGCCGTGCGCTTCGATGTAGGCGATGCTGCGTGCATCGACGTTGGCCTTCTCCAGCGCAGCGGCGATCAGCTCGCCCTGGGCCTTGGGATTAGGCACGGTGTAGCCGCTGGTTCTTCCGCCGTGATTGACGACGGCGCTCTTGATCACCCCATAAATATTGTCGCGGTCGGCAATGGCCCGCTCGAGCGGCTTGATGAGGATGGCGCCGACGCCCTCGCCTGCCACATAGCCGTTGGCGCCCGCGCCGAAGCTGCGGCACACGCCATCAGGCGACAGTGCGCCGCCGGCGTTGTTGACGTCGAACTTGTGCTGGTGCAGGTCCAGGTTGACGCCGCCGACGATGGCGCTGGTGCAGTCGCCGTTACGGATCGCTTCGCACGCCAGGTAGATCGCCGTCATACTCGATGAACAGGCGGTGTCGACCGTCAGGCTCGGACCGGTCAGGTTCATCCAGTACGAAACGCGGTTGGCGATACTCCAGAGGAAGGAGTTCGGATTCAGGTGGTTGCCGGCAATCTTTTCCTCGACGCCAGCCATCTGGTACATGGCCCACACGGCGCCGACGAACACGCCGACGTTCCGCGCGCCATCTTCCTGGGACATGATTTCGGGGTAGTACCCGGCGTCTTCCAGGGTTTCCCACGCCACTTCGAGGAACAGGCGTTCCTGCGGATCGAGAAATTCAGCCTCGCGCGGCGAGATATTAAAGAACAGCGAATCGAATTTGTCGACATTGTCGACAAAGCCGCCGCGGTAGTCCTGGGAAAAGGGATTGCGCAGGCGGCGCGCGCGGCGCTCGGGCGGCAGGTCGCCGACGCAATCGACGCCGTCTTTCAGGTTGTCCCAGAATTGCGCCAGGCTGGTCGATTTGGGGTAGCGGCCGGCCATGCCGACAATGGCAAGGTCGCCTACCTGGCTCTGCGTCGGCGCCGCCTTGGGAGCGCGTGCCTTGGGCTGCGTGGGCAGCAGCGACAGCGCGGGCAGCACGGGGCCGGAAGCGGCAGGTGCTTCTTCCTCGACAGGGTCGACGGCGCCGTGGTAGCGCACCAGCTCGTAATGGTCATGCACGCCGCCGAAGGACTCGGTACTGGACGCCGGCAATGCCAGCTCGGGAATATTGCTGTTGTCGCGGAACAGCTGGACCAGGCGGGCGGCGATATCGTCGGCCTGCTCCTTCTTGAGCCCGACCGGGATCGCCAGGCGCACCTGTCCACTGATCGGACTGTGGCTTTGCATGCCGACGCTGTGCGCCCCGCCGCGGATGCCCGTATTAACGAACAGCCAGGCCAGGAACGACGGCACCGGATGCGCGAAACCAGCGAAGTGCGGCAGCCGCTTGACATCGATCACCACGCAATGGGCGCCGGCCGGGCGAACTAATGGCACCCGTTCGTTGTCCAACGCTTGCCAGATCGTTTCGACCGCGCGCATCCTGCGCACGACCGAGGTTTCGATCTGCCTGCGGTTTTGCAGCGACAAGGCAACTAGTTTCTTCTCGATCACGTTGAGGCCGCCGCCTTCGCGCCGCATCAGGTCCTGAAGCGTGCGCAACAGGGTTTCATCGTTGGTGGCGATCAGGCCGCCCTTGTTGACGCTGAAGTCCTTGGCCAGGCTGCCGATGACGGCGTCGGCGTACGACAGGAGCTCGGCGGCGACATCGAACAATGCCCTGCCGGCACAGGCGGGGTCGCGTTCGACGAGAAATTGCGCGTTTTCCAGCACGCGGGTGCCGTCGATCACGAGGGCAATCGCATGCGGCGCAAGCAAGTCCTTGACTTGTCGGAGATGCTCGATCGAAACAGGATGTCCACCGGCCGAGTTGTCGCTCACTTCAACGCAGGCATAAGCGATCTGGTCGGCATGGGCGGCGACGTACGCTCGCAGGGCATCGACGTCCAGCTCGGACTTACGCGAGTCGTCGGAATGGGCGACGAAGACCGATGGATGCGCCAGCTCATGCGGCGTATAGCCTTTGTCGATCTGGTGGTAGATGCAGGTTGGGAACAGCAGGTTCTGGACGACGACACCCTTTTTCGGCCAGGCTTTGCAGAACAGGTGATCCGCGCTGCGGCCGGAATCGGTCAGCACGAAGTACTTGAAGGGAAAGACGGAACGCAAGCTGTCATCGACATTGGCCGGCTGCTGCAGTTGCGTGTGCAGGTGCGCCATCTGCTTGTCGATGAAGGCGGCGCGCCCGAGTTGCGCCCAGGAGTCGGTTTTCAAGTCGTATTCGACCTGATCGGCGGACATGTTGAGCGGGTTGTAGCCGCACGCGGCAAAGTCGGTCGACGCTACCGGTACTGGTGCTGCCGCGGTCGTTGCTGCGGCCGATGGCTTGACGGTCGCGGTAACAGGTACTGCCGTGCTGCTGGACGGCGCCGCGGCCTTGCCTGCATGCGCGGTATCGGCGTTCTGGTTCTCCGCTTCCGACGTCTGGGCCTTGGCCGGGTCGGCGATCATCATGATGAGGTCGATCACGTTGTCGCCGCTACCGCTGCCGACCGGACGGCACAGATAGATAGTGCGGTTCTCCGGACGGAATTTGTTTTTGAATTGCAGATTGCCGTCGTCGCTGAAAATGTTTTGCTTGTGCAGGTCGTCAAGGATGGCGTCCACCGCCGGGTCCGCGTGCGGCGACGTCTCCAGCCGGCAGCCGTAGGTGCCGCCCAGACTGAACATGCCACAGCCTTCGGCCTTGAGCGTGTCGATGATCCGGGCGATCGCGTACTCCAGGCCGCCGAGCGGCATGTCGTCGCCGTAGAATTCGAGGTCCATCAGGTAGCCGTTGAGCGAGGCGCACATCGCGGAAATGAGGATCACATTTTGCAGCTTGCCGTCCAGCCAGGTCAGGAAGATGCGGTGTTGCGGGTGCAAGGTGCCGGCCAGGATTTCTTCGCGCACGATATGAATCAGCGGATTGACCATGGTTTTGGCGGCGCACCAGCGGTCGATCACGGTGGCGATGTCGCGGTCGATAGCGGGATCGCTGCCGCAGGCGTATTCCACGGTGCGGCAGGCGCCGGCTTTTTCGAATTTGGCGACCTGGTAGCGCAGGCGCCGCGTGGCCCCGCCGTCCAGGGTGAAACTGCCGATGTCGAGCACGCGCTGCAAGGCGCCGAACGGGGTCGAGGAAAACGCCATGCCGTCGATCTCCGGGATGGGCGCATCGCCGAAAATATTGAGCTGAAAATTTTTCTCGGCGCAGTAGCGCTGCATTTCGGCGGCGATCTCGGCGAAGTACGCTTCCGGGCCGGTGTAGGCGTACACAAGAATGATGTTATTGCTGCGGCTATAGTTGAAGTAACCCTTGCGCGCACTGCCGATGAACAGATTCGGGGCGATATTGCGCGTGCCGCGCGACACGCAGCCTTCATTCTTGTAGCGCTCGAACAAGCCCGCGGCCAGGGTCGCCAGCGCCGGGTGCTTTGGCAGATCGGTTTCGAGGACGCGCACCGGCACCGCGGATGGCGCGGACGGCACGCTTGCTGGCGCCGCCGGGCGTGCCCATGCCTGCACCGGAACCGGGGCCTGCAACACTTTTACAGGTCGTGGAGAGGGCATGGCCGCTCGCGAATCGGGAGCGCTTCCACCCCGAACTTTTTCAGGCACGGCCAACGCCTTGGCAGGCGAGCCAACGCGGTTCTGCTTGCCGGTGGAGAACTTGTCCTGGAGGGTATCGCCGTGCTCATCGACGAAGTAGCGCGCCAGCGAATCGACGTTGAAATTTTCGAATAGCAGCGTTTTCGGCAGCGTCCCGAAATCCGCTTCGAGCGCCTTGATGATCTTCAAAATTCTGAAGGAATCAATTCCGAGTTCGCCGAACGGCGCGGCGGTATCGAAATTGATCCCCAGCGACGCCGACGTATCGGCGATCAGGGATTTGAGGTGGGACTCGGTATATTCGAGCAGCATTTCTTGGCTAAGCATTTCATCTCCGGCGGTAAGGCGGACATACGAAAACTCGAAAGAAAATCGTTGGAAGTACAGGGTGGCGTCGGGAAGGTTGGCTCAGCGGATGCTGCTGGCATCACACTCCCGCTGCGGCGCAGTTTCCTGGCACAGTTTCCTGCTCTCAACGGTAAGATAGTTGGACTTGACGATCTACTGCGGTTGCGCGACTGTGTGAATCGATCGCAGGAACGGTTCATCCACGCGCTTGAATTGTCCTCGTCGAGGTCAACTACGGTGGATGAGACCGCTACAACGAGGGCGGTTAAGTTTCATCCGGGCAGGCTCCGCCCTTTCGAGTCCATGCAGGATCTGTGCGGGGAGCCGATGACGGCGTTCACTTCCGGGCAGGCTCCGCCCTTTCGCGTGCATCGCTGCACTGGGCGCGGAACCAGCTTATATAAATAGAATGACCACTTCATTACTTGGGAGATTATTCATCCCGTCACCTTCGCCTGAGGTGAAGCCCGGTGCGCCTGGGAAAAGCGATTGCGTTTACAGCACGTCGATGGCATCCCGGTCGATATCGACGCGCACGCTGCTATTGAGCATCTCGATATTGACGACCAATAAGTCCTGCGATTTCACCGACACCAGTTCGCCCTCCATGCCCGCCAGGGGACCGGCAACAATCCTGACGCGTTTACCGGCCATCAGTTCCGGGTCGACCATCAGCGAGATGCCGCTGTCGACCAGGATCTTGACCGACGCCAGATCCTTTTCGGGCAGGCAAGCCGGTTTGTTGTCGGCTAAAACTAATCCGCACGAGCCTCGGATATAGCGCATGCTTTCAAACTGCGCAGGCGTCGGCCGCACGAACACATAGCCTGGAAACAGCGGAAACTCCACCACCCTGCTGCGGCCTTTCCAGGACCGGACCAGCTTGCATTTTGGCAAATATGAAGTGATGAGCTTCTGCTGCAGGAAGCTCTCGACGACGCTTTCGTGACGACTTCTCGTACGAAGCACCAACCATGGATCGACCCTGACTTCGCTCATTCGGTTTTCTCATATGTACATGCGAAAACTCATCAAATCATGTTTCAAAGATTTTTGTCAATTAAAAATGTTGCACTATCCTTAATGCATAATCTCGCCAAAACTCACAATTTAGGAGAAATTCACGAAACTCACACCGGTTTGAAGGATTGTAAGGCCCCAGTAAGGTCAATATCGCGAGAATTTGAACCGATTGTGAATTTCCACATTTATTCTTTTGGTGATGCAGTGCATCAAAACTATCCGCGCGAACACAAATACGCCGTATTGACGCATATGACAATCGTTTTCAGTTATGCAAGCATTAAATTCATGCGGACGGCATACCCTAAATGCATAAGACAAGGAAAATGCAAACATTGATACTATTGCAACCTTACCCGGTGCGACATACTGTAAAAAAATCGAAAAGAATGACTCTCGGGCATGGCAGATGCGTTATTTTGGAAAGGCCCGACATCCGACCGGGTGCAAGCGGTTAACGCCGGCGGCGTCGAACGGCAAACTTTAACGCCTGGTTCAGCGGGTGGGGTTAGCGTGGCGCTGGCCGCGCTGACGGCCGCGCCGTGCTGTTTCCGGGGTCGTCGCCGTCTCGCAGGCGTTTATTCCCATGCACCAGAACTGCGATTTCTCGCGCACGATCGTCGTCATCATCGGCGTGATCGACGGCATTGGCTTTCCGATCAACCCTGCCACGAAAGGCGGGCCCGGGTGCCCCCCCCGGAAACGCTGTCGATCTCGATGTCGATGCCGACGCGCTCGCCGAGCCGTCGCGCAATCGACAGTCCCAGGCCGAAACCATCGCTGGCTTCGCCTTTGGCGCCCGACCTGAACAGACGCTCGCGCAGACCGGGGGCGATCCCCGGCCCGCTATCGGCAACGACCAGGCTGCCGCCTTCCATATAAATCCGTATGTCGCCCTGCTGCGTATGGCCGAACGCGTTGCTGACCAGGTTGGAGAGCAGGATCGCCAGCGCCGCGCGATGGCTCTGGACGATGGTGCCTTGCGCCACCTCAACGCTGACCTCGACAGCTTTGCCGTCCAGCAGATGCGCAAACTGCACGACCGCGTCTTCGACCAGCGGCAGCAACGCCACCGGCTCGGCCACGGACGCATCGAGCTCCTCGCGCGCCAGCGACAGCAAGGTCACGACCGTCTGTGCCATCTGCGCCGCGGCGCTGCGCACGCGCTGCAACTGGTCGGCCGCCTGCGCCGAAAGCGCTTGTTGCGCCAGCAGCTGCGCAGCCCCTTCGATCACTGCCAGCGGCGTGCGCAGCTCATGGCTCGCATCGCGCGTGAAATGCTGCTCGCGTTCGATGAATTCGGCGATACGCGCCATCGCCTCGTCCAGCTTGCGCGCGAGCGCGCCGATCTCGTTATCCGGAAAGTCCTGTGCGAAGTGCCGCGGCAGCTGGCCCGGCTCCGCCCCCGACACCAGAAGCGCAAGCCGCGTCAACGGCGCCGTGGCGCGCCACGCCAGCCAGTAGCCGATTCCCAGCGTGATGACCAGGATCGCCATGGTCGATACGGCAAGAAAGCCCAGAATGAACGGCATGCGCGGGCGCACCACAAGGTCGCGGCTCACTTCCGCCACCAGGTAAGCCGGTTTGCTGCCCAGGTCCAGTTTGCGTACGTGATAGTGCCGCCCCTGCTCGCCGAAGAACTCGCCGTTGCGTGCTGCGCCCCTCAGCTGAAGCGCAAGATCCGCCGGAAACGTGGCCAGAGCGCGATGCAGAGTGACGCTACCGTGCAGCGGCGCGGCCAGGCTGCCCGACGCACTCCAGCTGCGCTGCTGATGCGCGGCCTCCTGCCGCAGCATGTTGTCGAAAAAACTGTCCTCGATCGAATAGACGAACAGCACGCTGAACAGGCTGAAGCACAAGGCCGTGGCCAGCGCGAACAGCGCGAACGCCGCCATCATCCTGCTGCGCAGGGAAGCGCCGGCCTTCACGCGCCCGCATCGAGCTTGAACCCGACCCCGTGCACGGTCAGCAGCATCGCGCTGCCGAACGGTTTGTCGAGACTACGCCGCAGCTGATAGAGATGCGTGCGCAGGGCGTCGGAATCAGGCGGCGTGTCATGCCACAGCTTGCGGGTCAGCTCCGAGCGGGTGATCACGCGCGGATGCGCCTCCGCCAACGCCAGCAATATCTGATACCCGACCGGATTGAGCTTGACCGCCTGCCCGCCGCGCGTCACCGCCTGCGCCTGGCGGTCGATGCGCAAGCTGCCGATGGCCAGCGTATGCTCCTCATTGAGCGTATGCCTGCGCGCCAGCACGGTGCAGCGCGCGAGCAGTTCCGCCAGTGCGAACGGCTTGACGAGATAATCGTCGGCACCGCTGTCGAAGCCGCTGAGCTTGTCGTGCAAGGCATCGCGCGCGGTCAGCATCAGCACGGGCATGCGGCGCGTCATCTGATTGCGCAGACGCCTGCATACTTCCAAGCCGTCGATGCCGGGCAAGCCGAGGTCGAGGATCATCAGATCATAGTGGTTTTCCAGGGCCAGCTTCAGCCCCAGTTCGCCGTTGCCCGCGAAATCGGCGGTGTGGCCGTGCAGCTCCAGCCCGTCCGCGAGATTTTTCGCGAGCAGCGCATGGTCTTCGACGACGAGAATATGCAGGGGCATCGGAGTCCTTATCCGTTTGCGAGGCGCTGGAGGTTGACGGCATCGATCGCGCGCCACTGCATGGCGGCCACCACCGAATGCATCAGTACCATCATTTTATCAAACCGCGGCAGCACGGCCTGCTCGGCGCGGGCCGCGCCCAGGCCGGCGCGATAGTAGGTCGCCAGCAGCCGCAGACTGACCTCTTCGGCGGTGCGTTCGCGCGCCACCGGCCGGTGTCCCAGCGCGGCGATCATCGCTTCCGCCACCGACCAGGTGGACCAGGCGTTCTGACCCGTGACCAGACGGCCATCGACGACGGTGTTGTCGATGTACTTGGGACCGGCGACAAAGCGCGCGCCGTCCGCGACCGCCCTCTCCTCGAGCAGGAAGCCAAAGCGCGTGCGCGCGTCCTTCGTCAGAAACAGTTCCTCCTCATTGGTGAAGGCGGTCATGCGGCGGCCAGCCACCAGCGCCTTGCCGCTGGCCAGCTTCACGCCCAGCAAAGCCGCCGGCCCGTGACAGACAGCGCCAACGACGCCGCGTCCGGCGATCTCGTTGACAATGCGGGCCACGTCCGGATTGTCCGGCAAGTCGTACATGGCGCCCTTTCCTCCGACGAAATACACGGCCGCGTACTGGCGCGCATCGACATGGGCCAGCGCAATCGAATTGACGACTTTGGCCTGCGCGGCAGCGTCGTTGAGGAAGGCGTAGTCGGCGTCGCCCATGTCGTCCAGATCGATCCTTTCCGGCGGCTTGCCGCCTTTGGGCGAGGCGATATCCACCTCGTAGCCATTGGCCTGGAACACATAGTAGGCCCGGGCGAGCTCGGTCAGCTCGTAGCCGGCCCGCTTCATGGCGGGCCCGCCGCGCTCAGTGCTGCTGACCACGGCCAGGATGCGCCCGCGTTTCTGCGCCACCGCGTTTTTCAGGTAGGCCAGATCGGCCACGGCGAACTGCGGATTTGCCCTGGGCAGTTGGTCCAGGTCCAGGCTGCGATAGTAAAGATAGCCCCCGGCGGCGAGTAGAACCAGGGTCGCGGCCAGCCAGGCCCCCGCGCGTAGTAATTTCTTGATCATTGCTACCTCCGTTGTTGTCGTATGGCTGACAGGATGGCGTGCGCAATGTGAATTGGACGTGAAAAACCGATGTGTCGGAACAAATCCCCAGCGTCAGGAAAAACAGGGCGCTGCTCCTGCGTGGTGGTGCCGGCATGATCCCGTCACGAACAGCGCAAGGAACGCGCCGGGCACCGAAAGCATGAGCGCGGCCAGGTTGGTCGCCGGCTGCAGGAAGTTCTTGAGCAGAAGCAGAAGCACCAGCACCATATAGATGCACAGCACGCCGGTCAGCATGGCCACGCCGAAGCCAGAAGCGAGCTCGTCAATAGCCTCGGCATCCCCGACCGGCGCCTGGGTCACGCCCTAGCCCGGATATTTCGTGAGTAGAGGTCGGCGATCCCGTGCCGAAGCGCGTTGTTACTGGTATCTGACGCCAATCACAACCGGGGACCGCCGATGCCAAATTGTACCAATGAACCGATCAAGTTGGGGAGGGTTGGACGGCGCGTCGTTGAGGCGTCATTCGACGGCGGCGACATCGTCAGCGACGGCGGGGTTCTGCTGCTGCGCCAAGTGGATCAGCGCATCGGCTTAAGCAAAGCGATTGCGCGCGTATTCGAGGATCGACGCCGTCGTGCCAGCGTTTCGCACAGCATGCGCGACTTGCTCGCGCAGCGCGTGTACGGCCTGTGCTGTGGCTGGGAGGACGTCTGTGACCACAATGTGCTGCGCCGCGACTTGGCCATGCAAACGGCAGTGGGCCGGGCCGATGACTTGGCCTCGGCGCCGACGCTGAGCCGGCTTGAAACGTCCTCCACGCGCGCGCAGGCGGCCGCCCTGCATGGCGTTCTGCTCGATCAGTTCATCGCCAGCAAAGCTAAGCGGCCCAAGGAACTGGTGCTCGACATCGATGCCACCCACATGCCGCTGCATGGAGAGCAAGAGAAGTCCCACTTCCACCGCTACTACGACAATTACTGTTACTTGCCGCTGTACGTCTTCTGTGGCCAGGATATCCTCGCCTGCGTCTTGCGACCCAGCAGCCGCGATCCGGCCGGTATCCTCAGCGCATTAATCAAATTGATCTCCCGGCGCTTGCGCCAGGCTTGGCCACGCATCCGCATCATCGTGCGCGGCGATTCCGGGTTCTGCCGTCATCAAGCTCTGCGCCACTTCGAGAAATGGGGGCTGCACTATATCGTCGGCTTGCAAAAGAACTCAGCGTTGCTGCAACGAGTAGAGTTGGCCGAACTGGCACTGGCCGAGATGTATCAGAAGGCCGGTTCCAAGCAGCGCATGATTGGAGAATTCACTTATGCGGCGGGGACGTGGGATCGGCAACGGCGCGTCATCGCGCGGCTGGAACACGATGCGCGCGGCGCCAACCCGCGTTTCATCGTCACCAACCTGACTGGGGGTCCCAAGGCACTGTACGAACGCGTGTATTGCGCCCGTGGCGAAGCAGAGAACCGTATCAAGGAGGCGCAGCTCGATTTGTTCGGACGCCGTGCGAGCTGCCATAAATTCCAGGCCAACCAACTGCGGCTGCTACTGGCAGCGTTCGCCTATACCCTGATGATCAATTTGCGCCGCCTGGCTTTGGTTGGCACGGAACTGGCACGCGCCTGCACGGCGACGATCCGCATCAAACTGCTCAAGATCGGCGCGGCCGTCGTGCGCAACACGCGGCGCGTGCGCGTCATGCTCGCATCCCAACATCCACTCAAGCACGTCTTCCTCACTGCCGCCCGCGCGCTGGCACCATAAGCCCGCCAAGTGCTGTCCCCGGCACGCTATAAAGCAACGGGGGTAGGGGGAGTTACGTCTGCAATCAGGCCGCGCGGCAGAACCGATACCAGGAAGCGAGCAATCAACATGCCGCAGCCATGTTCGACGCACCCCGGCCCTCAGATTGGCAGACTCATGAAATATCCGGGCTAGGGCATCTTTTGCAGGCTCGGCAGCGCAAGGATGGCTTGTTCGACGTCGCCCAGCGCCAGGCCGTTCAGTTCGATCTCGACATCGATGTTGCGGCGGCGGCCGTAGCGCGCGCCCTCCCCCTTTGGCGACCTCGACCTCGCCGGCCCCGCACGCGCGCAGGATCTCGAAACCGACCACCGGCGTGACCATGGAGCAGGACTCGGCCTGGCCATCTGCGAGGAAATAGCGCGGGCACATCGATGGACGCTGTCGGCGCACAGGGTGGAGCCGGGTCTGCTGTTCCGCCTGGCGGTCACCGATGCGCCCGATGAGGGAGAGCGCGACGGCGACGGCGACGCGCGGTCGGCCCGGCGACCACCGGCGTGATGGGGAACCAGCATGCTGCAGGCCGCTCGCCACCGATGCACCGACGCGCGGACCTGATAGCCGCAGATCACGCGGTACGCCAACTGCGCCACGAACTGACCGGCAGCTCCCGCACAACCGCCCTCCTCGCCCGCAGACTTGATCCACAGGGTCGTCTCGGGCGGGGTACCGGCAGGGTTCCCGCGAGCGGCCATGCCGAACTTGCGGCCACTGACGCCAGGACGCTGATTGTCGCGCCAACTTCAGCAAGCCGTGAGCCGGGGCCGGCAGTGTGTCGGCCGCGTTGAGCTTGAACGCTTGCGCCACCTGGGCCAGCGCGGCCGCGTCCTCCTGCATCGACTGGGCGGCGGCGGCGGCCTGCTCGACCAGCGCGGAATTCTGCTGGGTCACCTTGTCCATCTCGATGATGGCCTGGTTGATCTGTTCGATCCCGACTGTCTGCTCCTGGCTGGCCGACACGATCTCTTTCATGATGTCGGTCACTTTCTGGACGCTGGCCACCACATCGTTCATGGTGGTGCCGGCCTGATCGACCAGTCGGGTATCGGCTTCGACCATGTCGACCGAATCTTCGATCAGGGTCTTGATTTCTTTCGCGGCCGCTGCCGAGCGCTGCGCTAGGTTGCGTACCTCCGATGCCACCACGGCAAAGCCGCGTCCCTGTTCGCCGGCGCGCGCCGCTTCGACCGCCGCGTTCAGGGCCAGAATGTTGGTCTGGAATGCGATGCCGTCGATCACGCTGATGATGTCGACGATACGACGCGAGGACGTGTTTATCGACCGCATGGTCGACACCACTTCCGACACGACCGTGCCGCCTTTCGCCGCCACGGCCGAGGCACTGAGCGCCAGCTGGCTGGCCTGGCGCGCATTGTCTGCGTTCTGCCTGACCGTGTCGGTCAATTCCATGATCGAGGCGGTGGTCTCTTCAATCGAACTGGCCTGCTGCTCGGTGCGGCCGGACAAGTCCATATTGCCCCTGGCGATCTCGATCGAGGCGGTGACGATCCGGTCCGAGCCCTCGCGCACCTTGCCGATGGTTCTTTCCAGGCTGGCGTCCATGTCGCGCAAAGCGGCCAGCAACTGGCCCGTTTCGTCGGTGGAGGTCACTTCGATATGTTCGCTCAGATCGCCCGTGGCGACACGGTTGGCCACTTCAACCGCGCGCCGCAAAGGCTTCTTGATGGAATCGATGACGATATGCGACAAAAAGGCGCCCAGCAACAGGCCCAGTCCCAAGGTCGCCAGCATGACCTCGCGCGTGGTGGCGCTCGACGTGTCGGCGGCCGAAAACGCGGCCTGGGCTTCGCCCTTTTGCTGCATCATGCGGGTCAGCAAGGCTGAACGGGCAGACTCGAACTTCTTCTCGGAGTCTATCTTGAGCTGGGCGCTGGCCGCCTCGTAATCGCCACCCTTGGCCAAGGTGACGACCTTGTCGCCAGCGACGGCATACTGCTCCCACGCCGTTTCGAAGATGCCGGCCTGGGCTTTCGCGTCGCTCGACTGCAAGGAGCGCTTGTAGCTGTCCAGGCTCTTTTTCAACTTGGCATTGACGACGGCCACCTCGCGGTAGGAAAGCTCAGCCGCCTCCGAATTCTCCGCCCCCATGCCGCCTATCACCAGCGTGCGCGAGCGATACATATCGCCCGGCATCTCCCCAAGCCCGACCAGGGGCACGGTGCTGTCTTCATCAATGGTGCGCATGCTCTCGTTGCTGGCAGACAAGCCGCGCAAGGCGACCAGGCCCACCAAGGCCAGCGCGGTGAGCAGCGTGCCGGTCAGGATCATCAGGCGGGTGCTGATATTGACGTTGTATGACATAGGCGGCGGCTCGGCAAGGTCGGACGAATTATTTCACTTTGAGGTAGTCGGCCAGCTTCTTGGCCGCCCCTGTGGGCGCGCCGATGGTGACCAGTCCGAGTGGACGCGACATGGCAGGCGCGCCGATGCTCTTGCTGTCGCCCGCGCCGGCCTTGACGTGCACGTCGGCCGCGGGCCCGAAGCCGCCGGGAGTGCGCGATACCCACGTGATCACTTCGCGCGGCGACTGCGCTTCCAGCGCCCCTTTGGCGTACTCGGCGCCGTCCATGATGGTTTTCTGGAACACCAGGCTCGGAATCATTCCCGCCTTGGTCACCACCACCTTGACCGGCAGGTCGGCGCCGCCGACTTCTTTCCAGTTGGTGATTTTTCCCGTTGCCATATCCTTGAGCTGGGCCTTGGTCAGCGCGCTGACGCCATTCGATTTGTGCACGATGATGACCAGCTCGTCTTTTCCGATTTGCGCGAACACCAGGTTGTCCGGAACCTTGATGTCCTTGCTGGCGGCCTTGGCCGCCTTTTTGCCAGCTTCGATCGAGTCGGCCAGGGTATCGCCTACCGCTGCCACGCTGACCTTGCCCTCGACCAGGGCCACCATGCCATTGCCGGCCCCCACACCGTTGACCTTGATCTCCACGCCGGTGGACTTGAGTATTTCCGCAGCGCGCGACTCCAGGACATCTTTTTGCGGAGTGGTGCCGCCCGAAATTTCCAGCACCTCGGCGCCGGCATTGCCGGCCAGGCTGGCGATCATAAGGGAGAGCAATACGAAGGCGGGCGCTTTCATCGTGTGTCGTTTATGTGGGTCGATCACCTGAAACGACAGCGTCACCTGGAACAGTTTCCATGTATCAACTGGCAAAATCAGTGTACGGCCGCGGGAAGAAAGACACACGAAAATGCGAAGCGGGTGACGGTGAAATGTGTCGTACTGGTGGAAAGCTGCGATAAGGCCGGCGCCAGCAGAGTGTTAATTTCTCAGGTCAGGCGCCCGGATCACGGTCGCACTGGAAGCTGCGTCACACTTCATTCCCACTCGATGACACATCGGAATGCCAAGCCCTTGATTTCCAGCGAGTTTTTCGCCCGAGCCGGTTCCAGCCCCATCGAAAACATCATCGGCTGGACAGGGCTATACCGCCCCCGCCGCGCGTCAAAGGGCGCCCGCGTTGCCGGCAGTGCGCCGCAGCCAGAACCGCTCCCGGGCATAGCGGCTCACTGCCGCGTAGGTTTCGCCGAGACGCTGGCAATACCGCGCTTCAACCGTGCGCATCTCCTCAAGGTAGCGCGCGCGCGCATTGCCGACGCCATCGAGATAGCGCCCGATCGCTTGGGCGCAACTGTCGGCCGTGGCCAAGGCGTTAAACAGCCCCTGGGATGCAATCGGGTCGAACGCCAGCATCGCGTCGCCGATCGCGAAAAAGCCGTCGGGCAGCGCGGCCGTGGCGCCTGGATCGAGCCCGCCCCCGCCGGCCGGCCGCAGGTGCACCGGAAAGTCCATCGTCGCCGGCCGGATCCCGGCCAGCAAGCCATGGCGCTGCGCTTTGGCCAGCAAACGGTACGGATCGCGCAGTGCCTTGAGCTCGGCATCGTCGCTATCAAGGTGAAATGCCAGCACCCGTTGCCCGGACGGCACACGCACGCTATACCACCAGCCGTTCGCGTCGGCGCAGACACGGGTGGCCTGATCCTTGTCATCCCTGTCCACCGGCAAGTGCGCGTACAGCCACACCAGGCGGTCGCGGCCGCGCCGGGCAAGGCCGAGCTGCCTGGCCGCCGCCATGCCTCGGCCACTGGCATCGACCAGCACTGGCGTCTGGTGCATTCCACGGGATGGGGCGGCACCGCCCTGCCCCAGGCATTGCGCATCGATACGCCAGCGCCCGCCCTCGTGCGACAGCGCCAGCTGCCGCACCGAGTCGACCAGCGCCACGCCCGCTTCCACGGCGCCATCGCGCACGCCAGCGTCGAACAGCAGGCGGTCGAGGTGCCACCCGACGCCATGCGGATCGCGAATCGGGTCGAACCAGGCCGGCGTGTCCGAGTCCCATTGGGAGACCGACGCGCACGTGCCGCGTGGCCCTGGGCCAGAGCCGGCCTGGGCCTGGGCTTGGGCGCGCGCTATACCGGCAAGACGCAGGGCGACACGATCAACAGCTTCGCTGTGCCCGCCCGTACCCTGTTTGACCTGGCGCTGCGCTACGACCTGCGCCGGCTGGCGCATGAACGACTGGATGGCCGAACTGCACGTGAACAACGTGGCGGATAAGGACTATGTCGCCTCCTGCTTCGCGACCCACAGCTGCTATCTGGGCCTTTCCCACTCGGCACGGGCGACCTTGAAATACAACTGGTAAGCGCCGGTTTGTCCGCCTCATTGCCCCTGATGCGGCAATGAGGCGCGCCAGGCTGTCCGGCGCCGCACAGCCATCCATCCCCCTTTCCCCGGCGCAGGCCATCCTCAAATCAAGGCCCGTGCAATCGGTTCCAGCGTGGCCGGCAAGCGTAGCGCTTCCTTGTGCCCGGCCTGTCGCTGCATATGGAAACATTGCTATATACATCAGCAGCCGTTATGATTACCACGTTTTGGTGCTCGCGGCCTTGCTCTGAAGGCCGCAGTTAAACGGGAAACACGCGCTGGCATGCCAGCGGCAAACGTGTGCTGTCCCCGCAACGGTAAAACAGGCGCCGCATGTCGTCCAACGACGTGCGGCCGGTTGTCTCTTTGGTCCACTGTGCCGCAGGCATGGGAAGGCGAGGCAATCTGACCTGTCAGCCCGGATACCGGCCAGGACGCATGGAAGCAAGCGGCCGGGAATTGTCGTGTTTGTGGATCGCCCGGGACCGCGCGCAACGCCGTCGCTCCCTCATCTCCATCAACTCTCGCGCCTCTGTCGGCCGCAGCTTCTTTTTTCTCGGTGCACGGGGATGTGCGCCGTACAAAAAAGCAGACCGGCCTGTCCGGTCTTAACAGAGAGTACTCGTGAAAAATACCACCCCTGCCCCCTCGCAACGCGGGCTGCGCCTGCTGTCGCCGATGCTGCTGCTGGCCATGCCCGCCTTTGCCAACGCCACCGTCGACGGCGATACCCCATCCTCCGTTCAGCAAGTGCGCGTGTCCGCCAGCCTGATACCGCTCGGCGTCGCCGATTCGGCCAACCAGGGCACCGTGACCGCCAGGCAGCTCGAAAACCGTCCCTTGCTGCGCACGGGCGAGCTGCTCGAAGCCGTGCCGGGCCTGATCGTGACCCAGCACGCCGGGGACGGCAAAGCCAATCAATATTTCGCGCGCGGATTCAATCTCGATCACGGCACCGATTTCCGCACCTCGGTCATGGGCATGCCGGTCAACTTGCCGACCAATGCGCACGGCCAGGGCTATTCGGACCTGAATTTCCTGATTCCGGAGCTGGTCAGCACCATCGCGTATAAAAAAGGCACCTATTACGCGGAGGAAGGCGATTTTTCCGTGGCCGGCGCAGCCGCTTTCGACTACGTGCGGCAGATGGAGCAAGGCTTGCTGAGCCTGGAGGCCGGCCAGAACCGCTTCAGCCGCGCGCTGGTCGCCAACGCGACCCCGCTTGCCACCGGTACGCTGCTGTACGCCCTCGAACGCGCGGGACAGGATGGCCCGTGGGAGAGGCCGGAAGACTACAAGCGTGTCAACGGCGTGCTGTCGTACAGCTGGCGGCGCGGCGACGACGATGTGCGGGTGACGGCGATGGGCATGCATTCGTCGTGGACGTCGACCGATCAGGTGCCGCAACGCGCGCTCGACGCCGGCCTGATCGGCCGCTATGGCACGCTCGCTCCCACGGATGGCGGCGAAACCTCGCGTTACAGCCTGTCGGGCGAGTGGAGCCGCCAGTACGGCACGGGCAGCGCCAGGGCCAATGCCTATTTCATCAAATCGCGGCTCGACCTGTTCAGCGACTTTACCTATGCACTGGACGATCCGGAGCACGGCGACCAGTTCCACCAGGCGGAAAGCCGGCAGGTTCTCGGCCTGAACGCGGAGCGCACATGGCGCCACGCACTGGGCCCCTTCGCTTCCGAGACAGCGCTCGGCGTTCAGCTGCGCCAGGACAGGCTGGCCCCGGTCGGCCTGTATGCGAGCCAGGCGCGCCAGCGCCGCTCGACCGTGCGCGAGGACAGGGTCAAGGAGCGTAGCGGCGCGCTGTATCTGTCCAATAGCACCGTCTGGGCGCCATGGCTGCGCACGGTCGCCGGGCTGCGCGCCGACCGCTATGCGTTCGATGTCCACAGCGACACGAGCGCCAACTCGGGCAAGGTGAATGCCGGCATCACCAGTCCGAAGTTCACGGCGATTTTCACGCTGGGGAAAAATGCGGAGATGTACCTGAACTGGGGTCGGGGATTCCACAGCAACGACGGGCGTGGCGTCACCGGCACTGTCGATCCCAAGACCGGCCTGGCGGTGGATGCCGACGGTGCGGACATCAAGCCCGCCACGCCGCTGGTGCGGGGAACGGGCGAAGAGGCGGGCTTGCGGCTGGCCGGCCTGGCGCCGGGCATGCAAACCACCATCGCCGCCTGGAAGCTCGACCTCGATTCCGAACTGATCTTCATCGGCGACGCCGGCACCACCGAGGCAGGCCGCCCAAGCCGGCGGCACGGCATCGAGCTGGCCAATTTTTACACGCCCGCCAAAGACTGGATCATCGATGCCAACCTGGCGTGGTCGCACGCGCGCTTTCGCGACAGCGATCCGGCCGGCGCCTTCATCCCCGGGTCGATCACCCGCACCGCCTCGCTCGGCGTGTCGGGCGCCGCCGGCCCGTGGTCGGGCGGCGTGCGCCTGCGCTACTTCGGCCCGCGCGCACTGGTCGAAGACGATGCGGTGCGCTCGCCGTCGTCCACCTTGCTCAACATGAAGCTCGGCTACCGGCTCGCGCCACGCCTCAAGCTCACCGTTGAAGTGCTCAATTTGCTGGACCGCCGCGCGAGCGATATCGACTATTACTACGCATCGCAGTTGCCAGGCGAATCTGCACCGGTAGCCGACATTCATACCCATCCGGGTGAAATGCGCACCCTGCGCGCCGGCCTGGCGTGGCGCTTCTGAATGTCCGCGAACCTGCCTGCGCCGGCACGCCGCCGTTTACGGCGCTTATCGGCGCTGCTACAATCCGCGCATGTATACGATGAGAGCGGCGTAACGATGAGAGCAGCGCGACGATGCGCATGAACCGCAGGGCGAATGTCCTGGCGTCCTGGCTGGCCGTGCTGGCCATGCTCGTGGCCGTGCTGGCGCCGGCGCTCTCGCATGCATTCGCCGCCAACGCCGGCGCGCCCTACCCGCCAGCTGACATCTGCCGGGCTGGCAGCGCGGCCGCCCCCGCCGTCGGACTGCCGGCCGGCGACGCTGCGCCCACGCCGCACGACGGCAAGCTCAAGCATTGCCCGTACTGCCATCACAGCAATGGCATGCTCCTGTTGCCGCAAGCGCCTTGCCAGCTGGCGCTTGCCGTCGCCGACGCCCCACCCACCGCGCGCCTCCCCGACGCGCCCAAAGCCCGCTTCGCATGGACTGCCGCGCAAGCACGCGGTCCTCCATCGTTCTGATCCGGTAAGACTTCGCTCACGAATCGGCTCAAGCAAGCCGACCAGGCGCCGCATGCGGCGTCCATCTCCACTCGCCTGTCACAAGGCAAACGAAACAAGAGCACCAAATGACTGCAACCCCATTCCATGCGGCGGCGCTGGCCTTTGCCTGCACCGCCATGAACGCCCACGCCCGTGCCGATGAGCCCCTTCCCACAGTGGAGATCACGGGAAGCGCGCCGCGCGCCAACGGCAAGCTGAACCTGGACACGGCCGCCGCCACCGGCAGCCGGCTCGGCCTGACGCCGCGCGAAACACCGGCCACCGTCACCCTGGTCGACCGCGCCATGATCGACGCGCGCGGCGCCCAGGACACCCAGGAAATCCTGCGCGCCATTCCCGGCGTCACCGCCCACAATGCGCCAGGCAATATCGGCGTCAGCTACCGCGGCTTCGGCAGCGGCTCGATCAGCCAGCTCTTCAACGGCGTCAACGTACAGTATGCGATCGCGGCGCGCCCGGTCGACAGCTGGATCATCGACCGGGTGGAAGCCATCGGCGGCCCGTCGAGCTTCCTGTTCGGTTCGGGGGCGGTCGGCGGTTCCATCAATTACATCACCAAGGTGGCCGAACGGCGTGACTTCAGCGAGGCGCAAGTGCGCCTTGGTACGGATGGTTTGAAAGAAGCTTCCATCGGCGTAAACCAGCGCCTCGGCGACCAGCATCACATCCGCATCGACCTTCACCATCGCGACGCCGATAGCTGGATCGACGCCAGCGGCGCCCGCTCGACCCAGCTGGCTGCGTCGCTGCGCTCCGACCTCGGTCCGCGCTTTACCCATATGCTGGCCTACGAGTTCCAGGAAGAGAATGTGGAGCGGCCCTACTGGGGCACGCCGCTCCTCAATCCGGTCGGCGGCCGCGCGCGCATCGATCCGGCCACCCGCTTCAAGAACTACAACAGCGCCGACGGCATCTACGCCCAGCGCGTGCACTGGCTGCGCTCAGTGGCCGAATGGCGCGCCAGCGAGGCGGTCCAGTTCACCAATACCGTGTACGCCTACGACGCCGTGCGCGACTACCGTAACGTCGAGAGCTACCGCTTCAACCCGGCCAACACGGCCGTGGAGCGCTCCGGCATCCTGTTGCAGCGCCACGAGCAGCGCATGCTGGGCGACCGCCTCGACGCCACCTACAAGGGCGAGTTGGCGGGCCGGCGCAGCGACTGGGCGTTCGGCATTGACGTCAGCGTTAACCGGCAGACCCGCTTTCCGAACAGCTTGCCGGCCTCGCTCGGCAGCGTCGATCCCTACGATTTCGCGACCGAGCGTTTCTTCGACATTCCCGGCATGAGCCCGGCCTTGCGGCCCGACCGCGACAACAAGGTCACGACCCGCGCCGCCTACATCGAAAACCGCACCGCCATCGCGCCGTCGCTGAACCTGGTGACCGCGCTGCGCCACGAGCGCATCGAGCTGGACCTGGTCAACCGGCGCGAGATCAGCGCCGCCAGCCCGGCCAGCTTTACGCGCCGCTACGGCCCAACCACCGGCCGCGCCGGGCTGGTATGGGACCTTGCGCCGGGCACCACCGCCTACGTCCAGTATGCAACGGCGGCCGACCCGCCGTCGGGCGTGTTGTCGACCGCCTCGTTTGGCGACGTGCGCAACAACAGCGAACTGACCACCGGACGCCAGGGAGAGATCGGCGCCAAGCTGGACTTCTGGCAAGGCAAAGGCACGGCCACGGTGGCGGCGTACCGCATCGAGCGCAAAAACATCGCCACCCAGGACCCGGACAACAGCGCCCTGACCGTGCTGGTCGGTGAGCAATCGGCCAACGGCGTCGAGCTGTCGCTGGGCCTGCAACCGACGCGCCAGTGGTCGATCCAGGGCAACCTGACCCGGGTCGATGCGCAGTACGAGCAATACCGCCAGGGCGGTGTCTCGCTGGCGGGGAAGACGCCGGCGAATACGCCGCGCTCCGTCGCCAACCTGTGGCTGGGCTACGCCGTCACGCCCGCCATCAAGGCAGACATCGGCCTGCGCCACGTCGGCAGCGTGTATGCGGATGCGGCCAACGGCATCGCCTGGCCGGCCTACACCCTGCTCGACCTGGGCCTGCGTTACCAGATCAGCCGCGATGTCGCCGTCGTGGGACGGGTGCGCAATGCGGGAGACCGGGTCCACGCCGTCAACCTCGGTGCGACCATGGCCTATCTGGGCGCGCCGCGCACGGCCGACCTTGCGCTGCGCGTGGCGTTTTGAGGCCGCCGATGGGAAGCTCGTTGAAACGCCTGCTGTTGCTGGGCCACCGCTGGCTTGGCATTGTCCTGTGCGCCTTTTTCGCGATGTGGTTCGTCTCCGGCGTGGTCATGATGTACGTCGGTTATCCGAAACTGACCGATGCCGAGCGCCTGCGCCATTTGCCGGCCTTGCAGGCCGGCGCGCCGCTGCTCGGGCCGCAACAGGCCATGGCGATGGCCGGCGTCACCGGACCGCTCAAGGAACTACGGCTGGCCGCTGCCAGCGGCGGGGACGCGGTTTACCTTGCTCAGCCCGCCGGCGCCAAGGGAGCGGCGGCCATCGCTGTCGATGCGCGCAGCGGCAAGCGGATACCGTCCACCGACCAGGCGCGCGCCATGGCCAGCGCCGCCGCGTTCGCCGGCCCGGGTGTCGGCACCCATTACCTGGGCACGGTCGAGGAAGATGCGTTCACCCACTCGCGCGGGCTGGATGGACACCGGCCCCTGCACCGCGTGCAATTGGCCGACCCGGAGCAAACGCTGCTGTATGTGTCGGGCCGGACCGGCGAAGTGGTGCGCGATGCGCCGCGCCATGAACGGCTATGGAACTATGCCGGCGCGTGGATCCACTGGCTGTACCCTCTGCGCGGCAACGTGTTCGAGCCTTACTGGGCCGATATCGTCAACTGGCTGGCGATTGCCGGCACCGCCATGGTGCTCAGCGGCGCCACCGTCGGCATCTTGCGCTGGCGCTTCCGGGCGCCCTACCGCAGCGGTTCGCGTTCGCCCTATCCGGGCGCCATGATGCGCTGGCACCATATCGGCGGCCTGCTGTTCGGGGTGGTGACCGCAACCTGGATCTTCAGCGGGCTGATGTCGATGAACCCGTGGCGCATCTTCGACGGCGGCGCGCCACCGCTGCGCTTGCAGGCGCTCGAAGGCGCGGCGCTGCTGCCGTCCGCGCGCGATGCGGCGCCGGCCGCGTTATTGTCCGCTGCGGGCCCCGGAATACGCGAGCTCAAATGGACGCGGGTGCTGGGAGACACACTGGTGCTGGCCCAGCCGGCGGCCGGTGCGCCGCGCGTGCTGGACAGCCAGACCAGCCACCCGGCAACGGTCGATGGCGGCGCGCTGCTCGATGCCGCACGCGCGCTGTTGCCCCATCCGGTGGCCAAGGTCGAACGCCTGGACGCGTACGACCTGTACTACTACAGCCGCGACGCCCACAGCATGACCGGCGGCGCCGGCAAGCCGCTTCCGGTGTGGCGCATCGCCTTCGCCGATCCGCACCAGAGCTGGGTGTATCTGGATCCCCATACGGGTGCGCTGGCCGGCCGCAGCGACCGCCACAAGCGCTGGAGCCGCTGGCTGTTCGCCATGCTGCACAGTTGGGATTGGCTGCCTTTGCTGGAGCGCCGGCCCTTGTGGGACCTGGTCATGCTGGCGCTCAGTCTCGGCGGCGCCATCTTGAGCATGACCGGCGTGGTGATCGGCTGGCGCAGGCTGGGGCGAAAGTTGCGTGCTGCGGGCGACGGGCGCGCATGGTTCAGGATACGCGGCCGGGGGCTGCCGGACGGCGCGGCGCGGATGTAGTGACAGACGATGTCAGGACTGGACACGGGACGAAAAAAACCCTGGCCGGTCAGACAAAGCTTCGATCCCATCTGCCGTATATGGAAATACTGGATCCGCAGCAGCAAGCGCTGGCTCGATGTTGACAGCAGCTTTGGTCGTTTGGAATGAGGACGTTGTTGGTTGCCAGCCTCAGCAAATCATTTCGAACACCCATGCGCGCCCTGTTCGGCGACGGGCGCCAAGGTAGCCTATGCCGGTGATGACGGCATAAAAAGTTGAGCGAGTGGCTCTTGCTGCTCGGGCGTGTAACGTACAACACCCACAGGAATTTGCATGTCCACTGATCGATGTATCGAGGCAGCCTCATCTTGAGTGAAGCCGCCGCACAATTCGATCAACTGAATGCCGCTCTGCTGCAAATCGATGGCGACTGAAATCGCTTCCTCAAAATGAGAGACACAGACAATCGTTGTTGAGAACGCGGGAGAATTCAGAGATGCGCGATGGACGGCTGGAGCGTAGCCAGGTCCCTTGATGATCATTGCAAATCGGATCAGTTGCATGGCGATGGGGAGGTAGCGCTGAACGGATGGCCGCCGCGGAAGTGAATGGTGGATGGCACTGAGTGACCAGTCCGCTATACGCCGTGTTAACCTGGCGCAAAATTTTTAACGCCATTCTAACCGGAGTTATCGTAACCGATCTCAGCCGCTATCGAAACGAGCATTCGGGAGGCCACGTCGGCCCCGATCAATCTTTCGCGTACTGCCGCTGATGGATCAGAGCGGTGGCAGGCCCTTGTACGAGATAACATCCGGCGTCCCACCGTGTTTTTCAAATGGGTCGAGGCCATGTCTTTATCGGTAGTCAATTTTTTGAAACGCGCATATCGGCGGGGCTTGACATCTACTTTCATACCGGGACCTTGAATATTCGAAAGGTAGGCGTCTCGTTTGCATCCTTCATCTTTATCAAGCGACGCCGGATGCGCGATTCGGTCACATAGGCTGTGCCATCCGGAGCGATGCTCAGATTGGTCGGACTGTCGAGCCCTGTGGCAATGACCTCGATGACCCGTCGCCCTTTTGCGAAAGGATCCGGGATCCGCGAGATTTTCCCCTCGCCGCTTGTGACGGCACCTTCCAGGACGATGAGCGCGCCGTCGGGTGAAAATGCGAGCCCATCGGGGTTTTCGAGCAAACGCGGCAGTTCTATCTGGTGCAATGCGCCGCTGTCAACAATGAGTAGCTTCCCTGTTCCGTAGTTGCCGATAACGAGTCGCCCGTCGTGTGCACGGGCGATCCCTGCGGCACCGATGCCATTGTTTGGCGTCAGTAGCGGGTGATCGATGATGATTTTGAATTGGCGGGTGGTGGTATCGAATTCGAGCACCCGGCCCCCGACGCTGTCTGTCACGAGCACGTGCCCTTGCGGCGTCAACGCGATGTCGTTGCCGAACCCCGCATCCGGTAGCGGCAACACGTCGCGCAGACGTCGCGTGCGCAGATCCACCGAGAAGATCCGGTGAAGCCGGGCACCGGATCGGTGCGGTAGAAAGTCGGGCGAAGCTCCCCACAGCAGGCTGCGTGCGGCGTCGAGCCGCAAAGTCGTTCCGGCGAAGACATCCTTCGATCCGGGCAGCAGCGTGGACCATGCGCCCATGCGATTGCGGCGCAGCAGCCGGCCCTGATCGATCAATCCAAGGTACAAGGTGCCATCAGCAGCTGCAGCAATACCGTTGGGATAAGCCGTGCCCTCCGGCAGAGCGATCGACGTCAGGTCATCGGGCGACACCGGCCAGCGTATTGTCCGCAGCCTGAACGGGGCGGGAGGCATGCCGCGCTGATCGCCAAACAGTTTGCGAAACTGGGACTCCACGATCACCACGGACCTTCCGTTGACGATCCCGCTGACAGGCTCGTCCAGCCCCTCGGCCACCGTCGTCAAGCGGGCTGTGGCACCTTCCGGCTCGATGACGGTAACTCTTCCATTGCCTCCCCCGATATCATTTTCAAATACGACCAGTTTTCCGGGTGCAAGATAGCGTAGCGCGTCGGCTCCCGCGAGCGCACGGGGCAGCTTAACCGTGCTCGGCACGCCGGCAAGGCTGTCGGCTAACATGGGAATACGCAGCAGACGCCCGTCGGAAAACGTTGAAAGGTACAGCACGCGGCCGTCAAAGACGATGCCATTCCCGTTGAACTGGGCGCCGCCAAGCAGCGGGTGCTCGCTCCACACCGAGAGCCGCGCCAACTTCAGATCGAATTTGAGCACGCGCGCGCTTGCGGTATCGCTAATGTATAGATTGCCGTCCGGTCCGCGCGCGATATCATTGCAAAAACCACCTTCAGGCAGTTCCCACCGTCCGCGCAATGCCCCGCTGGCGAGGTCGAAAGAGAACAATGCAGAAGCCGACTTCGGTGCTTGTGCCACCCCGAGGTCCGCACTACAGGCAAACAGCTGCGCACCTTCGTCGTCGACCAGCAAGCCCTGCACCGACAGCAGGCCACTGCCGGGTGCGATAAACGGCGTTGCATCCGAAGCGCCGGGCGCCACGCGTACGATGGCCGATTGGGTGGCGCTGCCGGCGTACATTGTGCCATCTTTACTGACGGCCAGACTTTCAGGGAAAAAGCCGTCAGGAAGACGCTGCGCGCTGGTGTCGCCGCACAGCATGCCGGCAGCCACTGCGACGGCCAGGGATAGGAGACGCATGCTCATGCCTCCGCCGCGACGGAGCTGACCGCGCCGCTCAGCCATGCGCGGTGTCCGGCAATCGCATAGCCGCCGTCAACCATCACGCTTTGCCCAGTGATGAAGCGCGCGGCATCTGAACAGAGCCAGGTGACGACATCGGCCACGTCCTCCGGCTCGCCGAGCCGCCGCGCGGGGGTATGGTTAATGAAAGGCTGTGTGGCACTGTCGCCACCAAAGCGGCGCAGCATGGGGGTATCGATAATGCCCGGCTGGACATTGTTGACGCGGATGCCGTCCGTCGCCGTTTCTTGCGCCAGCGCCCGGATCATGCCGTCCAACGCAGCCTTGGAGGCGGAATAGATGGATGTTCCGGGAAAGGCGCCTTGCGCCAGCCACGATGATGTATTGACGATGGCGCCGCCGTTGCCAAGGCGCGTCATGGCGGCGATTTCATATTTGCAGCTGAGCCAGACCCCGCGCAGGTTGATTGACATCGTCTGGTCAAAATCGTTGGCGGTCAGGTCCACGATAGGGGCGAACGTGCCTTCCACTCCGGCACTGTTGAAGGCGGCATCGAGCCGGCCAAAGTGCGCGACCGTTTGTTGAACCATATGCGCCGCATCGGCGTCATTGGCGACATCTCCTTGGATCGCAAGCCCTTCGCCACCGGCACGCCGGATCGTGGCTACCACTGTGTCGAGCCGATCCAGCCTGCGGCCCACCACTGCCACCCGGTATCCCGCCCGCGCAAATGCCAACGCTGCGGACCTCCCTATTCCCGTGCCGCCACCCGTTATAAGCGCTACTTTGACGTCGTTGTTGACCATGCTGCTTCCCCTGTGTGGATTACCCGAATGCCAGGGCAAATCTTGCCATGGGCAGGGCTCATGAAAAAGAGCCTCGCTCTCACCGACTAAATGAATAGAATTCAGTAATGACCAACCTTGATTTGGAAGCACTTGCCGCCTTCGCAGACATTGTCCGGCTTTGCATTTTCCGGCCCGCAGCTGCAGATAGCATTGCTTCACATCGCCCATCAATGCCAAGCTGTGCCGCAGGTGCGAAAAAAAAGCCCCTGCATCAGAGGCTTATTTCTAACAAAGTGCATGAGCCTGCCAGCTCATGCCATCTCTGACATCATTCCCATTCGATCGTCGCCGGTGGCTTGCCGGAAATATCGTACACCACCCGGTTGATCCCGCGCACTTCATTGATGATCCGGTTCGACACCTTGCCCAGCAAGCTATGCGGCAAGTGCGCCCACTGCGCCGTCATGAAGTCCAGCGTCTGCACCGCGCGCAGGGCCACCACGTACTCATACGTGCGGCCATCGCCCATCACGCCCACCGATTTGACCGGAAGGAACACGGCAAACGCCTGGCTGGTCGCTTCGTACCAGTTCTTCGGCGCGGCACCGGCATCGATGCTTTCCAGCGCCGGCAGGTCGCACGGCGTGTTGCGCAGTTCTTCGATGAAGATGGCATCGGCCTGGCGCAGCAGGTCGGCGAAGTCCTTCTTCACTTCCCCCAGAATACGCACGCCCAGGCCGGGACCCGGGAATGGATGGCGGTACACCATATCGTGCGGCAAGCCGAGCGCCACGCCGAGCTTGCGCACTTCATCCTTGAACAATTCACGCAGCGGTTCGAGCAGCTTGAGGTTCAGCGTTTCCGGCAGGCCGCCCACGTTGTGGTGGCTCTTGATGGTCTGCCCTTTCTTGCCCTTGCCGGCGCTTTCGATGACGTCCGGATAGATGGTGCCCTGGGCCAGCCACTTGGCGTTCTTCAGCTTGCCCGCTTCAACCTGGAACACTTCGACGAATTCGCGTCCGATGATCTTGCGCTTGGCTTCCGGATCGGCCACGCCGGCCAGATGGCCGAGGAACTGCTCTTCGGCATCGATGCGCAGCACTTTCACGCCCAGGTTCTTGGCAAACATGTCCATCACCATCTTGCCTTCGTCCAGGCGCAAGAGGCCGTGGTCGACGAACACGCAGGTGAGCTGGTCGCCGATGGCGCGGTGGATCAGCGCCGCCGCCACGCTCGAATCGACCCCGCCGGACAGGCCGAGGATGACGTCATCGGTGCCGACCTGTTCGCGGATCTTGGCAACCGCTTCGCTGATGTAGTCGGGCATGTTCCACTCCGACTTGCAGCCGCAGATCTCGTGCACGAAGCGGCCCAGCATGGCCTTGCCCTGCGCCGTGTGCGTCACTTCCGGATGGAACTGCACGCCGTAGAAGCGGCGTTCCTCGTCGGCCATGGCGGCCACCGGGCAGCTCGGGGTGTCGCCCATCAGCTTGAAGCCTGGCGGCATGTCGAGCACCTTGTCGCCGTGGCTCATCCAGACCTTGAGCATGCCGTCGCCTTCGTCGGTGACGAAGTCGTTGATGCCGTTCAGCAGCGCGGTATGGCTGCGCGCGCGCACCTCGGCGTAGCCGAATTCGCGCACCAGGCCGTTTTCGACCTTGCCGCCCAGCTGGGCCGCCATGGTCTGCATGCCGTAGCAGATGCCCAGCACCGGCACACCCAGTTCGAACACGGCCTGCGGCGCGCGCGGGGCGTCGCCTTCCAGGGTGGAGCTGTGGCTGCCCGACAGGATCACGCCGGCGGCGCCGTAGTTGCGCACGAATTCGTCGCTGACGTCATACGGGAATACTTCGGAGAACACGCCGGCGTCGCGCACGCGGCGGGCGATCAGCTGGGTAACTTGGGAGCCGAAATCGAGAATGAGGATTTTAGAGTGCATGTAGGGCCAGGAGAAATGACAAAATGGGTGCCGTTGGGCGGCGCTCGTGGGCAACGGATGCCCGCGCCAAGAACAACGCGGCGAACTTGTCGCCGCGTTTTGCCTGCCTTTATTCGCCGGAACGGTAGTTCGGCGCTTCTTTGGTGATCTGCACGTCGTGCACGTGCGATTCGCGCATGCCGGCCGAGGTGATCTCGACAAACTCCGCTTTTTCGCGCAGTTCGTCGATGGAGGCGCAACCGCAATAGCCCATCGACTGGCGCACGCCGCCGACCAGCTGGTAAATGATCGCCAGCACGCTGCCCTTGTAAGCAACGCGGCCTTCGATGCCTTCCGGTACGAACTTGTCGGCCTTCGCCGCCGCATCCTGGAAGTAGCGGTCGGCCGAGCCGTCCGCCATCGCGCCCAGCGAACCCATGCCGCGGTAGGATTTGTAGCTGCGGCCCTGGTACAGGATCACTTCGCCCGGCGCTTCTTCGGTGCCCGCGAACATGGAGCCCATCATCACGGTCGATGCGCCCGCGGCCAGTGCCTTGGAAATGTCGCCCGAGAAGCGGATGCCACCGTCGGCGATGCACGGCACGCCGGTGCCGGCCAGCGCCGCCGCCACGTTGGAGATCGCGGTGATCTGCGGCACGCCCACGCCGGCCACGATACGGGTGGTGCAGATCGAGCCAGGGCCGATGCCGACCTTGACCGCGTCGGCGCCATGTTCAACCAGCGCCAGCGCGGCGGCCGCCGTGGCGATATTGCCGCCGATGACGTCCACGTGCGGGAAGCGCACCTTGATCCACTTCACGCGGTCGAGGATGCCCTGCGAATGGCCGTGGGCGGTATCGACCACCAGCACGTCCACGCCGGCCGCGGCCAGCAGCTCGATGCGCTCTTCGTCGCGCTGGCTCACGCCGACGGCGGCGCCGACCAGCAGCTTGCCCTGCGCATCTTTCGAGGCGAACGGGTGCTCGTGCGACTTCTGGATATCCTTGACGGTGATCAGGCCGCGCAGCTCGAATTCGTCGTTGACGACTAGCACGCGCTCAAGGCGGTGCTTGTTCATCAGGCGCTTCGCTTCGGCGGTGTCGGCGTCTTCCTTGACGAACACCAGCTTCTCGCGCGGGGTCATCTTGGCGCGCGCTTCGGCGTCGAGCTCTTCTTCAAAACGCAAGTCGCGGTTGGTGATGATGCCGACCACGGTCTTGCCTTCCACCACAGGGAAACCGCTGATGCCGTACTGTTCGGTCAGGGCGATCACGTCGCGGATCTTCATGGTCGGCGGAATCGTGATCGGGTCGCGCAGCACGCCGGCCTCGAAACGTTTTACGCGCGCTACTTCGCGGGCCTGGTCCTTCGGCGACAGATTCTTGTGGATGATCCCGATGCCGCCTTCCTGCGCCATGGCAATGGCAAGGCGCGCTTCAGTGACCGTATCCATCGCTGCGGACAGCAAAGGAATATTCAGGGCAATATTACGGGTCAGGCGGGTCTTGAGGGAGGTGTCGGCTGGCAGGACATTCGAGTAAGCCGGGACGAGCAGCACATCATCGAACGTGAGTGCTTTTTGAAGTAGACGCATAGCATTTTCCTATTGGCGCAAAAGTGAATTATACAGAAGTTCCTGTGCGCCGTCTCTTGAAGCCCTCAAAATGCCCGAAAAGCCGTCAAGTTCGTTGACACGGCGGGCAAATCATGGCGAAATCGGGGATTGATTACTAACGGAAAGATTTACATGGTCAACCTTATCGGAAAACGAACATTGCAGCTGCTGGCCGGAGGCGCGCTGATGCTGTTCGCCACCGTGGCTTCCGCGCAATACGTGTGGGTCGACGCGAATGGCACCAAGCAATTCTCGGATCGCCCGCCGCCGCCTGGCGTGCCGGCCAAGAACATTATCAAGTCGCCAACCGCTGCCGCGGTCGCGCCGAAGACGGACGACGTGCAAGCGCCGGCATCGAAGCCAATGAGCGCCGACGACAAGGTGCCGCCTAGCCTGGCCGACCGCGAAGCCGAGTACCGCAAGCGCGCCAAGGCCAAGGAAGACGAGCAAAAGAAAGCCAGCGAAGAGGCCACCAGGAAAGCCGCCAATAAAGTCGCTTGCGAAAGTGCCCGCAGCTACAAGCGCACCCTGGAACTAGGAATGCGCGTCAGTTCGACCGACAAGAATGGCGAACGCAGTTTCATTGACGACGCCCAGCGCACGTCGGAAATTGCGCGCGCCAACAAGGCGATCGCCGAAGCGTGCAAATAAGGATGGTTGCGGCTCAGCCTGGCTGAGCCTTTTTTTCAGCCCGCTTGCGGCGCGACTCTTTCGGGTCGGCCACCAGCGGGCGGTAGATTTCGATGCGGTCGCGCGCCCGCAAGACCGTCTCCAGCGGCTTTTTCTTGCCGTACAAGCCGACCGGATGGAGCGCCAGGTCGATTCCGGGAATGGCGTCGAGCACGCCGCTTTGGCGGATTGCCTGTTCGATCGTGCAGCCCTGCTCCACCGTCAACTCCTGCAGGTACTCGCGCAAGGACGTCGCGTAGCACACCTGGACCGTGAATTTTTCCGTCACTGGATCAACCATAGACCGTCTCGGCGCGCTTGCAGAACGAGTCGACCATGCTGTTGGCAATCACGCCGAACACGGGCCCGATCAATTGTTCGAGTATCATGCTTGAAAATTCGTAGTGCAGGTCGAATTCGACCTTGCAGGCATCGGCCCGCAGCGCCTTGAACGTCCAGGTGCCATCCATGCATTTGAACGGGCCGTCGACCAGCTTCATCTTCATCTGGGTCGGCCGCGTGTTGATGTTGCGGGTTGTGAAGCTTTGCTTCACGCCATGGAAGTGAATTGCCAGGCAAGCGACCAGCGTGTCGTCGGTCCGCTCAATGAGCTTCACGCCGCCGCACCAGGGCAGGAATTTGGGATAATCTTCCACTTTGGCCACCAGATCGAACATCTGTTCGGCGCTGTAAGCCAAAAATACTGTTTTGTGTACTACTGCCATTAATCAACCGTTTGCTATGATGTTGGGTATCTTGCATCAGTAGTTTAACCGAACCGCGCATTTTAGCCATTTCATGAGTATTGTTGACAATAAAAAAGCATTCCACGACTACTTCATCGAGGACCGGTACGAAGCCGGTATCGTGCTCGAAGGATGGGAAGTCAAGGCGATTCGCGATTCGCGCGTCCAGATCAAGGAGGCGTACGTGGTCGTGCGCGGGGACGAACTGTTCCTGTTCGGCGCGCACATCAGCGCGCTGGCGACCGCATCCTCATTCACCCACCCGGAAGCCGTACGCACGCGCAAGCTGCTGCTGCACCGTGCCGAAGTCGACAAGCTGATCGGCAAGGTCGAGCGCTCGGGGTACACCCTGGTGCCGATCAACCTGCACTTCAAGGGTGGACGGGTGAAGTGCGAAATCGGACTTGCCAAGGGCAAGAAGCAGCACGACAAGCGCGCCACCGAGAAAGAACGCGACGGCAAGCGTGAAGTTGCCGCCGCAATGAAGACGCACAGCCGCTGACACCGTCGTCTCTGGCATTGCCAGAGACGACGGACGTCACGCCACCTGCACCGCCGGCCGCGCCACCCTCAGGCTCAGGCGCCAGCACAGGAAGCTCAGCACCAGCGAGCCGCCCACCCCGCACGCCAGTTTCAGCGCGCTGTCGAACAGCAGCGGCGCCAGCATGCCCGACACCAGCGCAAACGCCATCATCTGGATAAACGACATCATCGACGAGGCCAGCCCGCGATTGTCCGGAAACAGCGACAAGGCGCCGACCTGAATGGCCGGCATCGCCACCGCCAGTCCGAAGGTGTACACCGCCAGCGGCAGCACCGCCCACGGCACCTGCGCCACGAACATCAGGTTGTAGGCAATGCTGATCACGCTGCCGGCCGCCATGATGCCAAACCCCAGCCACATCATGTTGGCCGGTGCGATCCGCGCGGTCGCCTTGCCGCCCCAGGCCGAGCCGACCACCATGCCGCCGATCATGGGAATGAACAGCCACGCGAACGCGGTTTCCGGCAGGTGCAGGATATCCATGATGAAATTGGCAGCCGCGCCGATGTACAGCGACAAGCCGCTGAACGCCAGTCCCACAGCCAGCGACAGCAGGAGAAACTGCGGATGGCGCAGCACCTTGAGATAGTTTTTCGCGATTGCAATGCCATGAAAGGCATGGCGCTGGGTCTTCGGCAAGCTCTCCGGCAAGCCGCGGTACACCAGCAGTAGCATCAGCACGCCGAACACGGCCAGGAACACAAACGTCGAGCGCCAGCCGAAATGCACGTGCAGATAGCCGCCCAGCACCGGCGCGATGGCCGGGGCCAGCCCGAATACCATCATGATGTGCGACATGATGCGCTGCGCATGTGCCTGATCGTGCGAAAAGCGGTCTTGCACGATGGCCTGCCCGATCACCGGGCCGGCGCCCGCCGCCAGCCCCTGCAGCGCGCGGCAAGCGAGCAGCACGCCGAAGCTGGGCGCAAACGCGGCCCCGAGCGAGGCCAGCGTGTAGACCACCAGCGAAATCAGGATCACCGGACGGCGCCCGAACGAATCGGACAGCGTGCCGTAAAACAGCATCATGAACGCAAAGGTGAACAGGAACACGCTGAGCGTTTGCTGCACCGCCAGCGGACCGACCGCGAATTCGCGTCCGATCGCCGGGATGGATGGCAGATAGGTATCGATCGCGAGCGCACCCACCATTCCGATACAAGCCAAAATGACTGTTAACATTCGCTGCATGCCAGACGTGCCTTATTCAAAAACGGCACCGCGACAGTGCGGGCAACCGAGCCCGTAATTTTACCGGCATTTTGGAAACGTCACCGGGCCCGGCAGCGATTGCTACTTGCCCCCTGCCAGGCGCGCTTCGATGCGTTCGGCGGGAATATAGCCCGGGGTCCTGGTATTGGACTGGAACAGGATGGCCGGCGTGCCGTTCAGGCGCAGCTTGTGATACAGGGCGGCGTTGCGTTCGAGCGGCGTGGCGCAGTCGGTGGCGGCCGGCAGCGGGCTGTTGTCGGTCATGTGCGAGACCCAGGTCTTGGCCGGATCGGGCGAGCAGAGAATCGCCGCCGATTTAACAGCCGAATCGGCCGCCATGATCGGCACCAAGAAGGTGTAGACGGTCAGATTGTCCACTTTTTTCAGCTCGCCGATGAGCTTGCGGCAATAGCCGCAGTTCGGATCCTCGAAGGTGGCGATCACGCGCGAGCCGTCGCCGCGCACGGTCTTGATCGCGTCTTTCAGCGGCAGATCGGCAAACTCGAACTTGCCCAGTTCATTGTTGCGCTGTTCGGTCAGGTTTTCCTGGGTGCGGGTATCGATCGCGGTCACGTCGAAGAGAACGAAGGACCCGGTTTTGTCGGTATAGATCAGGCCCCTGGGTGTTACCACTTCCAGCAGGGTGCCGAATTTACTGGGCGAAATCTTCTCGATCGGAACATTGCCGAGCAAGGGGGCGACCGCCTTCTCGACATCGGCGTAGGGTTTGAGGGGCTTGGCGGGCGTGGCGGGCGTGGCCGCATGGACGGAACCGCCCAGGGCCAGGCCGAGCAAGGCCGCCGGCAGGCTTAATTTAATGAACATGGTGCTCCAGACATCAGGTGGCGGATCGGTAGGAAAAACGCCCCGCCGCAACGCCGGCCAAAGGCAGCGTCGCGGCGATGCGCCGGTGCATTGACGGTAGCTTAGGGCACGGACGTGCTCTTGGCAACCGCTTGCTCCCACATGCGGATATAGCTCTCAGCCGAATTCATCAGCGGCGCCAGGTCAGGCTGGCGCAAGCCCTGGGTGCGCAGGTCGGCGATAAAGTCGGGCAGCATGCCGATATGCGCCAGGCCATCGGCGTTGATATCGAGGGTGCGTTCGCCAACCTTGCTGCGATTCATGAGCGACGGGCTGCCCTTGACCGCAATGCTCAGCGGGTACTGGGTCGGATTGACTTGCGCACCGCCCACATCCTTCTGGAAGAAACAGCCGTCGCTGCCGAAACGCGGCGCCGGTTCGCCGGCAAAGCCGTTGAAGTCGGTACTGAAGCCGATCCGGCCATTCGGCCCGGCCAGCGACAGCAGGTGCAGATAGGTCTGGGCGAAGGTCTGCGAGGTAGCGCCGCAATCGTGCTGCACCACCGGCAGGCCGGGGCGATGCGCGGTCGGCGTCGCATCGCGATGGCCTTGCGCCGTGATCAGCGACACCATGCCGCCGCCAGCGAGGATGCGCTTGACCTCGTCGTCCTTGAGATTGCCCTCGTGACGCCGCTCGCCGCCCGCCGCCGAAGCGTCGACCAGGCCCACGTGGCCGCTGATGACCGGGTACCCGTGCTGCTCGGTCATCGTCATCGTGTCGCGGAAGGTCAGGCGGTCCATGTGGTCGACATCGATCAGCATGCCGCGCTTCATCATGCCGCGAATGAGCGCCTTGCCCGAGGGTTTGAGCGCGATATTGCCGCAGCTTTGCGCATAGCCCTCGGCCGAACAATCGCGCGATGCGCTGTCCCAGGTGCCCATGTTATACAGCGCGGCGCCGCCGAAAGCGTTTTCCTTGAAATGGATCGGATGCAGGTGGCGCACGCCCATGGCGAAGTACTTGTTCAACTGGGTTTCGACAAAGGCCGCGTCGCAGTTCTTGACACCGTCGCCGAACATGCCATCCTTGTCCGAGTAGCAGTCGAACAGATGGTCTACCTCGATGCCCAGCACCACCGCCAGCTTGCCCTGCGCATTGACCGCGCGCGCCTCGGCCGGGGTCTTGACGATGCGGTACCAGCCCAGGCCCGCGCCACCGGCCTTGTTGTCGATATGCTGCTGCATCCTGAACGCCTCGGCCAGCTGGAGGTCGACCGCTTCCATGTCTTCCTTGGTGCGGCCGTCGGCCTTGGGGGCGAAGATCGGAAAGCCGAAGATATCCTGGTTGTTCACCGCATGCATGACCATCAGGCGCAGGCCGCCGTCGACCGCGCGTTTCAGCCAGTCTTCGTAGATCTGCTGGTGCGTCAGGCTGTTCCAGCGCGGCCAGCCGTCGAATTGCGGGAAGCCGCCCACATGGTGGCCTGGTCCGGTGCTGCCCTCGGCGCCACCGATGATATTGCCCACGCTATCGAGCGAGCCGCCGGGACCGTGCACCGGGTCGCACCATGCCAGCGCTTCCTCGATCGGGCCGAATGGCTTGCCCGCAAAGGCGCGCCCGCCGAAGCCCAGGTGCGCCATCTGGTGCGCGTGGGTGTCGGCAAAGCCCGTCGCCGGCGGCGCGCAGGTACACGACATGGCGGTCGCTCCCGCATACAGCGAGGCCGGTTTTTCTCCGCAGGTGATCGCCTTGCCGGCATTCGGGCCATCGTTGATCGAGCCCTTGACGCAGGCGCCGGTCGGAAAACCCCAGTTACCGGTGCTGTTGGCGCACACGTCGTTGCAGCTCAATTCCACGTGGGCGGTCGACTTGATGAACGATCCCACCGGCGCGGCGACATTGCTGTCGTTGGCCGGGCTGCAGGTGCTGTCGAATACTTCGAATTCGCCCATATCGGGCGCAGTGCAGCGGGTCGGCCGCTTGAAGGCGATGTCGCCCGACGGGCCGTGGATGGTGGCGCCGGTCTCCGTGCACGCTTTGGCGAACGTCAACCCGAAGTCGCCGAGATTATCCATATTGAGCTTGGCCGTGAAGATGCGGCGCCCAGAATCGGAACAGCGGCCCTTGGTCACGTTGGTCCACTTGGGCGCGCAGCTGCTGTCGTTGACATTGAATTCGCCCCACTCGCCGGTGACCTGTTTGACGCAGCGGTCCGGCTTGGCGAAGGCCTGGCCGGCGATGTTGGCGCTGGTGTGCTGGCACGAGTAGTCCCAGTCGGCGTAGGTATTTTCCAGGCGCGCCGTGTACAGGCGCTTGCCGTTGGCGCTGCACTGCTTCTTTTCGGGCGGGCCGAAGGTCGACTGGCAGGAGCCATCCATCGAATCCCATTCGCCCCATTCGCCGGTGCCCTTGTTCAGGCAGCGGTCGGGAAAGCGCGGCTGCTCCCAGCCGGCGATGTTGGCCACCTTGACGCTGCGGCAGGCGGTTTCCCAGCTCATGCCCGGCGGGACGAAGTTGACCCGTGCGGAATACACGCGTGCGCCGAACTTGGTGCCGGAACAGGCGCCCTTCTCCACCGGGTGGAACGATGGCGCGCAGCTGGCGTCGGGCACATTCCATTCGCCCCACCAGCCAGCCAGCGCATAACTGACGCAGCGGTTCGGCAAGGCGGTCAGGGAGGTGCCGCCGACCTTGACCCCGACCACGCTCTTGCAGACCTGGTCCAGGGTCATATTGCCGGTGCCGCCCTTGATCTTGGCCGACCACTGGCGCGTGCCGTTGGCCTGGCAGCTATCCTTGACGTAGCTGTCCCACGTCGGCCCGGCCTGCGCGCTGGCCGCGCCAAGCAGCAGCACGGACAGCAACGGGATGGTAGTTAAACTCTTCATTTTGAATTCATCATTTCTTTTTTTATTTTGTAAGTGGAGGAATGGCACCGGCGCTGCGCCGATGCCGGTAAAGCGGATTTAGATGGCCATGCGTTCGGCGGCGCGGTCGAGCAGGCGCACCACCAGCGCGATCGAATGCGGCACCATTTTTTTGGCGACGCCGCGGCGCACCGCGTGGTCGCTCGACGACAACACCGCGCCGCCGTACTTGTACGAGTAGGTGCCGCCCTGGGTCAGCATGGCGCGGATGTCGGTGGCGTTGGCCGCCAGCGGCGTGAAGTCCGCCAGCGCGGCCAGCACCAGCGCCGGGTCGTTCAGCTTTTCGCTGTTGTAGTAGTCGGTGACCCAGTTTTCCCAGCCCGAGTGGTTATTCGCCAGCGTGCCGAACGTGTGGTGCGGCTGCAGCAGGTCGGTGGTGTGCAGCACGAAGCCGAGGGTCTGGGCCGACGGCGCCTGCAGGAAGCGGCTGAAGAAATACTGGCCCAGGTTGTCGATCGGCTGGAACGGGAACGCCTGGTAATCCTCGTACATGGCGCGCGTCGAGTAGCTGCCCTGGCGGTAGCGCGCTTCGGTGATGCCGTAGCTGTTGTACTTGGACGAATCGCCGAACCAGCCACCCATGTTGCCAGGGCCGTCGTCGAGGTAGTCGTTGACCAGCCATGTCGCCGCCAGCGTATCGATATCGCCGGCATTGTTCATCTTCTGGTAGTTGTAGCCACCGAAGTCGTTGCCATGCACGTCAGCGCCATGGGTATGGCTCTGGAAATGCCAGTAAGAGGTATAGCGAGCCAGGTCCGAACCCGCGCCCCATGCCGGCGAGGTCTGGCAATTGCCGGTGGTGGCGCCGCACAGATAGGTATCCTGGAAGTAGTCGACGTCGTGCGCGCCCTGCCCGATGGCTGCGGCGAATTGGTCCATCGTGTAGCCGGCCTTGTTGACGCCTGCGAGCAGCTTGGCGTACTTGGTCTGGTTCGGGTGCGTCTTCATGAATTGCACCGCGTCGAGCACGATCTGGCGGTGGGTTTCGGTGTTCCACGCCTTGGCGGGGAGGCAGGCGGCCATGGCCAATGCCAGTGGTACCAGCTTGATTACAGCTTTCATACGGCATTTCCTTCGGTGGTGGTGAGTAGCTTATTGCGCAGGTTTGCGCGGAATCGCCGCAGTGCCGGCAGCGGCGCTTTGCGCGACGCACAGGCCGGTGCGCAGCGCTTCGCGCTCGTCGATGATCAGGCCGCGCTGCTGGCGATGCAGCAGCCCGAGCCGGCTCTGGTCGAGCAGGCTGAGGTCGCGCAGTTCGTACGGTCCGCGCACGCCGGCCAGCAAGGCCGCGTCGTACGCCAGTTCGATGTTGCCGGCGCCCGGTTCAAGCCAGGCCGCCGAATGCGCCACCGCTACTGGCGCCATGGCGCCGTTGACCATGCCGTACAGGAGCGCGCGCACTTCGTAGCGCCCGCCCGCGCCGACCTCGACGCCGAGGCGCGCGACCAGCTTGTCGGTCTGGTCGATCAGGTTGACGTTGCCGTCGAAGCGCGCCTGCGGCATGGCGACCGCCACGCCCATGCGCAGGGTGCGTTTCACAGCCGTGTTGCCGCTGCCCGCTTCGGCCCCCGCCCTCACCTCCCACAGGCCTGGCGCCGGGTTTTCGTCGGCGTTGAGCTGGTGGCGCGCCGTCAGCATGCCGTCGCGGCCGCGCTTGAACTCCAGCGGAAACGTGCGTCCGGCGGGCGAGACCAGCACGGCGGCCATCTTGTCGAGGGTGCGGCGTTGCAGGGCGGCGCCAGGCATTGCGGCCCGTGCCGCCGGCTCCAGCGCATCGGCATGGATCACCAGTTCCTGGCCGTGCAGGTAGTGAACCGCGTCGGTGCGCAGGGTCAGCGCGACCGTGCTTGCCGGCTCGACGACGTTGACCAGGTAGCGCGCGCCCGCATCGGCGGCGGGAGCATCGGCCCGCAGCGTGAAGCTGCCCGCGCCCAGCGACGGATGCAGCCGGAACGCCGAGGTGCCCTGGGCGAAGCCATGGCCGGACTTGGCCAGGCGGTCGGCGTCGACCAGCATGTCCATGCCGGTGCCGTTGTTGAAGTCCCTGCCCTGCGCGGTGCGCACGCGGATGGCGCGCGGATCGATCGGCTTGGCGCCGCGCGCACTGGCCGCGCCGGTCGGCTGGACCCGGACCACGGCCTGCGCCGCGCTGGTGCGGATCGCCACTCCAGCGGCCAGTTCGGCGCCGCTCACTTCGGTGTAGTACTCGCGGCTTTCGCCGACAAATGGCACGGGTTTGGCCAGCGGCTGCGCACCGGCAGCCCAGCTGACGGCGACCGCGTCGCGCCGGCCTTCAGGCGCCGCCATGACCATGCTCATGCGGCTGGAGCGGGCCAGCGCGGCTGGCGCCGCAAGGTCGCCGGCCTGGGCCGGCAGCAGTTCCAGGCGGCTGGCCGCGCCGGCGCTGGCGCAAAGGGTGCCCAGCAAAACGGGCAGGAGGAAGGACAGTTGATGTTTGGTGGTCATGATCGTGAGTCCCGGTTACAGATCGTTGCGCAGGAGAGCGTCGAGGCCGAAGCAAGGGCGGCGGCTCTGGTTGTGCGACAGGGTTTCGCCGCCCAGCTTTGCCTTGTCCTGGAACCAGGTGCTGCCCGCGCCGGTCTGGCTGGCGCACGACAGGAAGCCGTCCGAGCAGGCCGGCAGCCAGGCCTGGGTGATTTCCAGCCCCAGCTGGGTGGGATAGCCGCCGCAGTAGCTGGCGCTGTCGAAGACCATGGTCTTGACGTCCGTGCCGACCACCGCATAGAAGTTCTTGGGCAGCGCCGGGCGGCCTGCCGTGCCGTACATCCAGGTGGCGTTGTAGTTCGCCATCCAGCTGACCTGCTGCATGCGCACCGCGTCCGACTTCTGGCCCATCAGCCAGCCCAGCGAGGACTCGAACACGTTGCCACTGATGGTGGCGTCGGCCAGCGGGGTTCCCAGCGAGGATGGCGCCAGCGCGTTGACCCAGCGGATGGTCTTGATGATGCCGGGGAAGCGGCTGTCCTGGGTCGGGTTCGACATCAGCCAGCGCATCATGTTGCCGCCGTGGGAATGGGTCTCGACCACCATGTCGGTGATGTTATTGGCGGCGATGAAGGCGCTCAGCTGCTTGCCTAGGCATCCGCTCGCTTCCGGCGCCCAGGCATACTTGGAAAAGTCGCACGCCACGACCACGTACAGCGCGGGATTGGGCAAGCCCTTGCGCACCGCGTCGATCATCTCGCGGGTCCAGTATTCGTTGGTGGCGTCGGGGTGGTTGCCGGTGCCGTGCACAAACGCCACGCCGGTGTTGCCGGCGCTCGCCGCCACGGGAAAAGCGGCCGCCAGCGCCAGTGCGCAAAGGCGCGCGCGCCATCGCTCGTTGAGAATCATCTTGTTGTCTCCCTGTTTTTATCGTAAGAAAAGTACGGCATGGGCCGGGACCATGGTTGGCCGGCCTCCGGTTACGCAGGGAGGAAAGGTGGATTTATCCGTCCGCGCATCGGGGACTGCTACGATGCATCAGACGGAGTTACCGATTGAATACGGATAAAGAATGCAGGGAAATTGTATTAAAACTACAACAGCTACTTGTTGGCGATGGCGGTAGGCCGGCTCAGGGCATCTTCATGCCGAAGCGTTCCATGCGCGGCATCCAGTTGCCGTCGATGTCTGCCGACGCCAGGATGCGCTCGGCGCGCCCGATCAGCAGATGGCGCGGCACCATGCCGACCATGCGCGAATCGGCGCTGCGGTCGCGGTTATCGCCCAGCATCATGAACTGATCCCTGGGCACGGTCACCGGCCCGAAGTTGCGCAACGCCATCAGTTCCGGGATGACTTGAATGCGGCGGCGGTGGCCATCGAAGGTTTCATCGATACGCTGAGCGGCGATGGGGGCCGCGTCGGCGAGCGGCTCCATGGCCGTGCCGGCCGCTGCGTAGCTGGCGCTTTGGCCATTGATGATCAGCTGTTCGTCGCGCATTTCGACGATGTCGCCGGGCAGCGCCACCAGCCGCTTGATGAGGCGGGTACCATCAGTGGGCGACGAAAACGTCACCACGTCGCCGCGCCGCGGCTCGCCCACGCGCGCCAGCACCACATCGGTCAGCGGGATCTTGACGTTATACGCGAGGCGGTTGACGAAGACGACATCGCCTTCGAGCAGGTTCGGACGCATCGACCCCGACGGAATCGGGTTCCAGTCCGCAATGGCGGTTCGGAAGACACCGAATAACAACAGAAACAGTAACCAACCCTTATTCTCGCGCACCAGCTTTTTCATATCACCCTCCTCTGTTAATGGTGAACAAAGTTATACGCGGACGATCTTTGGCGATGCTTAACGCGGGGCGGCGCTTGTGTGCTTGTACAATGTTGCTTGCGAAAAAATTGTATTACTGCCAAAATCCACGCGACGCTTTTCGCGCCCGGGCCCGGCCCTATCCCTTCATAAGAACATCCTCATCAGCATGAATACACGTCCGCTTTACCTCGCGCTCATCCTTGCCGGCCTCAGCGCCACCGCCCATGCGGGCCTGAACAAATGCAAGGGGGCGAATGGCCACTACACCTTCCAGAACGCACCGTGCGATCTGCCTGGCGCGCGCCCGCAGAAGATGCCGACGCTGGCCGAGCGTAACGCGAAGAGCAAGCTGGAAAGGCAACAGGAGCAACAACGGGAGAAATACGCGGATGACCGGCCGGGCGCGAACTGGGACCCGGCCCGCAAGCCGGGCGCGTCGCTGCCGCCGCTGACGCAGGCCGCGCCGCCGAGCGCACCGGCGGTAGCAGCCAAGTCCGCGCCCGTACCGAAAGCCGCGTCTGGCGCGCCGGCCAAAGGTGATAATCAGCAAAAGCTCGCTGCGGAGAAGATCGACGCCGAGAATGCGAAGATTCGGGCGAGCAACAAGGCGATTGAATGCACGAACGCGCGCCAGCAACTGTCGACTGTCCGCCGCGATGGGCGCGTCGTCCAGATCGACAAAAAGGGGGAGCGCCATTATTTGGCGGACGAAAATCGCAATGCAGCCATCGCCGACGCCGAGCGCGGCGTCGCCCGCGCCTGCGGATAAGTCATTTCAGGGCGCTGAATGTGGTTCCCGCCTGTTGCGCGGGAAGTCCGCCCTAGGGGCGACATGCCCCGGGAAGCGCCGCCAAGCTGACCTTGCAAATATCCGAGGCAAACCAGAATCATCGCTGTCAGGTTAATCGGCATTTGCGGCGCGCGCGCAGCCACGTACGCGTTATGGGCGAGCGACGATGCTGGTAGAGGTAGGCGTACGCGTATGCGAAAAATGATTTCGCCGCTCCTGATGCATCCTTCCAACATGTGACTCTCTGCGCCCCACAGCTGTGGTCGAGATAGGACCACTGTCTTGGGATTTTTGTTGGGAATTGTCCAACGACCATAAAAACCAGCTTCGGAAGCGCCAAAAGGGTGAGAATGAATTGTTTTTAGGACATTTTTACCGTGAAATCTTCCAGAGGAGCGAGAAATGTTAGGATGTAACGGAAATATCAGCTGGCTGACTATCGTAGTCGCCAGCGTTATCGGGTTGAGCGGTTGCGTCACAACATATCCGGAAAACGAATCCACACTGCCGTTTACGTATCCATTGCCTCATTGCGATGACGCGGCACTGCAAGCAGCGGCTGCCGAGGTGGTAAGGATGAATGCACCTCAGCGGCTATCAAAACAAAACGTCTGCGTCACGGCCCCGCTCGGCGAAGACGCGGCGCTGCAAGCGGCCGCTTCCGAAGTAGCAACGATTAATGCACCTCAGCAGCGATCAAAGCCAAACATCTGCGTCACAGCGCCGCGCTCTCCCAACATCGTCCTCGGCGTGGTCAACGGCGAAGGCGAGGCCGGCAGCGAAGAAAAGGCGCGGCTAGAGGCGCAGGCATTCACCTGCGAGGAGCGCCGCTTGCGCGAACACCTGGAGCGGCCGTTTATGCCGGAAAAAGCCGCTCCGTCGACATGGGGCATTGCCTTGTCGGGAGGCGGAAGCAAGGCGTCCGCGTTCGCCATCGGGGTGTTGGCCGGCCTCTCCGATCACGGCTTGCTGGATAAGGCGGACTTTATCAGCAGCGTCTCAGGCGGCGGCTACGCTGCCTATTTCTATTACGCGCATCGTCTGTTTCCGCATGTGCGAGCCGGAACCCGTCCGCTCGCCGGCAACGATGATCTTTATCGCGATTGCGTCGCACTGGAATCAGGCCTGGTATCGAAAGAAGTAAAAGAGCAGATCGTCCAGGTAAACCATTGTGAGCGCCTGCAGTTGGGGTCGAAAGCGGAGAAACCCGAGTTCAAGCAGCAGGATATTCGCTATCAGGCATATCTAAAGTGTTCGCAGGACATGCTGCGCCCGGGCGCCTGCAATATGGATACGACGGTGAACTGGAAGAAGGGAATTTCTCTGGCCAGTATCGGCGGCACGATCCTCACGTTCATTCCGAGCTGGGTTCCCAATGCCATTTTCGATTGGGGATGGTCGACTTCGCCGTCCGCGCGCTCATATAAGGATGGCATCGGGCTTGGATTTGGCGCCACGATGGCCAACCCGGACCCGTATCGCGCCAGCACGTATCAATCGCGCACACGCCATTGCGGAACGGATTCCTCTCCAGGCGACGCGGTGCACGACTGCCGGCCCAACATGTTCGATCCCGATCCGGTTCCGATGACGTTCGACGAATTGCGCACAGGGCTGCTCAAAATGCGTGGGCAAGATGGCAAAGGCCTCCCATTCTGGATTATGAATGCTGCGGCGCCAAAAAACCGGACCTCGGCTGCATGGCTGACGCGCGGACGCGAGGATATTACCAACAGCGACATGTTCGAGATGACGGCGGTCAGCCATGGATCCGGCCGATACGGCTATGTTTCGGCCTCGCCCGCAATTCACGATATGTCGGTGCTCGATGCGGTTGCGGCTTCCGCCGCGTTCATGGATGGGGCCCAACTGGTCTACAAAAGTCCACTCGTCCGTACGCTGGCGGGCTTGGGGCTGAATGCCACCAACGCCGACTGGGGCCTGGACATCGCAAACTATAATGTGTCGACGCAGCGCCGGACAACGTACCGTTTTCTGCCATTCCCACTCTACTATTTGGATGGCACATCGGCGACGACCCCGGAACGGAAAGATCGCGAACGTTCTGTTTTCATCCGTCTGATCGATGGTGGCAATGCTGAAAATCTTGGCGTCTATTCCTTGTTGAAGCGGGGCGTGCGGAACGTCGTCATTTCCGACGCTGCACAGGATGCGCACGGCACGCTTGCCGACATCTGCGGCTTGCGCCAGCGCCTGCTCAATACGCCAGATCGCGTCTTGCCCCGCCATCTTTACGTTCCGGGCCTGAAAGAATTTGTGAGCCATTGCGAATCGTATCAAACCGCGAAATGGGCTTACAACATTTACGGCTGGAATTACACCTATCCCGTCATGCTTGGCTGTATCCGAAAAAATTCTTCATCTGATCCGAATGCGGAATCGTGCGAAGGACTGGGCGACGATGAAATCCGCCTGTTTATCGTCAAGCCAGCGATCAATGTGTCTCATTTTGTCGAGATGCAGCTGGATAAACGGCCAGGTATCAGGCAGGTGTCGGCATGCATGGTGCGCGGCCTGCCAAACCAGGATCCCTCGTTGATCAATTGCGATAGCGCAACCTTCCTGAGGGCGAATGACGGCATTAAATCCGGACGATGCCCACTCTTTCCGCAACATTCGACGGTCTTCGTGACCGCTAACTCATCGGGTACTATTTTTACGGCTTACCGGGAGCTGGCGCGGCAATACGTTGCGACAGTGACGCCGATGATCAGGGATATCACGCAGGGCCAGCGCAGCGGTATTGCGGAATTTGAGCGGGTGGCGCGTGAACAGCTGCGCGTTCCGGTTCAACGCTCCGGAAATGTGTGCCGTCCTTTTTATGAAAGCACGTCGCCATCGTAAAAATATAGACGCCGGATTCGGCGCGGATATCACACCGCCGCGCCGGATCGCTGGCGTGGGGGGGGCGTCGTCAGGGCAATGCCGCAGACGTCTTGAGCCTGTCGTCGACGTGCCCGATGACGACATCGCAATGCCGCTCGCCGGCTACGGCTCCTTCACCGCCGCCAGCGCCATGTTTTCGACCACTCCCGGCGCAACCAGCTTGAGAAAGCGCCCCACCTTGCCTTTGGCGGTCATCACGACCTCGCGCTTGCGTCGCTCCATGCCGTCGACGATCAGGCGGGCGCACTCCTCCACCGACATCGCGCCTTCTTCCTTCAAACTGCTCTTGCCCAGCTGCTGGCCCGCCGCGTTGTAGCCGCGATGGCGGATCTGCGTGGTCACCACGCCCGGATACGCGGTCGTCACGCTCACTCCCGCGCCTTTTAATTCGGCGCGCAGGGATTCGAAAAACCCGGCCATGGCGAACTTGGTCGCCGCATACGCAGTGCGCCCCGGCACCCCGACCAGCCCTGACAGCGACGATACCGCCACGATGCTGCCGCGCGTCGCCTTCAGGTGCGCCAGGGCCGCGTGCGTGCACCACACGCTGCCCCACAGGTTCACGCGCATCAAGTCTTCGTACCAGCCCAGGTCCTGCACCTCCTCGAACAAGGCGTGGGCCGAGCGTCCCGCATTGTTGATCAGGGCATCGATGCGGCCAAAGCGCGCCACGGCCGCGCCAATGAGCGCAATGCACTCGGCCTGCACCGATACATCGGTCGGCACGCACAGCGTCTGCGCGCCGAGCGACTGGCACTGCCCGGCCACCGCATCGAGCATGGCGCCATTGCGGGCCGCCAGCACCAGCGCCACGCCGGCGCCTCCGCGCGCCGCCAGCTGGCGCGCCACTTCGGCTCCGATGCCGTCCGAACTCCCGGTGATGACGATGACGCGCATGGCCGCTCCTTACTTCTGGGTTTTGACGATTTGCATGGCGCTGGCGATCAAGCCGCTCATCTCGCCCAGGTTGGCCGGCACGATGATCGAATTGTTGGTCTTGGCCAGTTCCGAGAACGCATCCACATACTGCTCCGCGACTTTCAGGTTCACCGCCTCCTGCCCGCCCGGCTCGCGGATGGCGGCGCCGATCTGGCGCAACGCTTCGGCGTTCGCTTCGGCCAGCGCCACGATGGCCTTGGCCTGTCCCTCGGCGCGGTTGATCGAGGCTTGCTTCTCGCCTTCGGAGCGGGCAATGGCCGCTTCACGCTCGCCGGTGGCGATGTTGATCTGCTCCTGCTTGCGCCCTTCGGAGGCGGCGATCAGGGCGCGCTTTTCGCGTTCCGCGGTAATCTGGGCCTGCATCGAATGCAGGATTTCCGCCGGGGGCGTCAGATCCTTGATCTCGTAGCGCAAGACCTTCACGCCCCAGTTGGCGGCCGATTCGTCGATGGCGTTGACGATGGTGATGTTGATGTGATCGCGCTCTTCGAAGGTTTTATCGAGTTCCATCTTGCCGATCACCGAGCGCAGGGTGGTTTGCGCCAGTTGCGTGATGGCCGCCAGGTAGTTCGACGAGCCGTACGAGGCGCGCATCGGATCGGTGATCTGGAAGTACAGGATGCCGTCCACCTGCAGCTGCGTGTTGTCGCGCGTGATGCAGACCTGCGGCGGCACGTCGAGCGGAATTTCCTTGAGAATGTGCTTGTATGCGATGCGGTCGATGAACGGCACCACGATGTTCAGGCCCGGAGCCAGGGTCGCATGGTATTTGCCGAGCCGTTCGACCACCCAGGCGTGCTGCTGCGGCACCACGTTGATGGTCTTGAAGACGAACACCAGCGCCACGATGAAGAGAACGATTGTCATCACTCCGAAAACTTCCATAGCTTACCTCTTTCAGTTTGTTGTTATTTATTTGTTGGAGACGATCAGGCGGCTGCCCTGCACTTCAACGATCCGGAAACTGCCCGCTTCGGCCAGTGCGCCGGGACCGAGTTCCACATCCCACGGCGCGCCGCGGTACATCACGCGCGCCTTGCCTTCACTCCAGGTGTCGACGTTGACGCTCTGGCCGATGTCCATGTTCACGTTCGGATCGCGCGCGGTGTTCTGGCGCCCGGGCGCGCCGAAGCGGCTGCGGTGCAGCAGCCCGGTGGCGATCACGCCGACGACGGCCGCGGTCAGGAGCTGGCCCGATGGGCCGTAGCCCATCAGCGCCGCGATGGCGCCGCACGCCACCCCAACGGCGATCATCAGGATGTAGAACGTGCCCGTGAACAGTTCAAAAATTACCAGTGCGCCAGCCAGCGCCAGCCACCACGTCCAGTCAGCCATAACACTCCTCCAGGTTATAAAAAGCAAAAACCCCCGTGGCCCGGGATGGACGACGAGGGTGAGAATTTGTTAGAAAGTCAGTATTTATAATGGTCTTGTTGGATTAACTTTAATGCGCTTAGTCTAGCTGGTTTTGGGGAAGAGTCAACTACTGAATGACGGCCCGCAAATGCAAAACCGCCACTCCTGCCAGCGGCGGGAACGGCGGTTTTGCGTATGAAGACCGGTTTTAGAGCGCGGCCAGCTTCTGCCAGGTATCGATCACCGAATCAGGATTGAGCGACATCGACTCGATGCCCTCGCCCATCAGCCACGCCGCGAAATCCGGGTGGTCCGATGGCCCCTGGCCGCAAATGCCGATGTACTTGCCCTGATCGCGGCACGCCTTGATCGCCATCGACAGCAACGCCTTGACGGCCGGATCGCGCTCGTCGAAATCGGCTGCCAGCAGTGCCATGCCCGAATCGCGGTCCAGGCCCAGGGTCAGCTGGGTCAGATCGTTGGAACCGATCGAGAAACCATCGAAGTACTGCAGGAACTCGTTGGCCAGGATCGCATTCGACGGCACTTCGCACATCATGATCAGGCGCAGGCCATTTTCGCCGCGCTTGAGACCATTCTTGGCCAGCAGGTTGACCACTTTTTCAGCCTGGCCGAGCGTACGCACGAACGGCACCATGATCTCGACGTTGGTCAGGCCCATGTCGTTGCGCACGCGCTTCATGGCGGCGCATTCCATCTCGAACGACTCGGCGAAATCGGGCGACAGGTAACGCGCGGCGCCACGGAAGCCCAGCATCGGGTTTTCTTCATCCGGCTCGTAACGCGAACCGCCGATCAGCTTCTTGTACTCGTTCGACTTGAAGTCGGACAGGCGCACAATCACCGGCTTTGGCCAGAACGCCGCGGCGATCGTGGCAATGCCTTCGGCCAGCTTGTCGACGTAGAATGCCTTCGGCGAGGCATGGCCGCGCGCGACCGACTCCACCGCTTTCTTCAGATCGGCATCGATGTTCGGATACTCGAGAATCGCTTTCGGGTGCACACCAATATTGTTATTGATGATGAACTCAAGACGCGCCAAACCAACGCCGCCGTTCGGGATCGACTGGAAGTCGAACGCCAGCTGCGGGTTCCCGACGTTCATCATGATCTTGGTGGCGATCGGCGGCAGTTCGCCGCGCGCCACTTCCGACACTTCCGTTTCCAGCAAGCCGTCGTAGATCATGCCCTCGTCGCCTTCGGCGCAGGACACGGTCACCAGCATGCCGTCTTTGAGCGTCTCGGTGGCGTCGCCGCAACCCACGACAGCCGGCACGCCCAGTTCGCGCGCGATGATCGCGGCGTGGCAGGTACGGCCACCGCGGTTGGTCACAATGGCGGAAGCGCGCTTCATTACCGGTTCCCAGTTAGGGTCGGTCATGTCGGCCACCAGCACGTCGCCCGGCTGCACGCGTTCCATTTCGGACGGATCGTGAATCACGCGCACGCGGCCCGCACCGATCTTCTGGCCGATGGCGCGGCCCTGCGCCAATACCGTGCCGCTGCCTTTGAGCTTGAAGCGCTGCTGCGCGTCGGTCGGTTTTTGCTGCGACTTGACGGTCTCGGGACGCGCCTGCAGGATGTACAGCTTGCCGTCGCGGCCATCCTTGCCCCACTCGATGTCCATCGGACGGCCGTAGTGGTTTTCGATGATGACGGCGTACTTGGCCAGCTCCACCACTTCGGCGTCGTTGAGCGAATAGCGGTTGCGCATTTCGATCGGCACGTCCACCGTCTTGACCGAGCGGCCAGCTTTGGCCTCGTTGGTAAATTCCATCTTCAGCAGCTTGGAACCGATATTGCGGCGAATGACCGGCGACTTGCCCTGCTCCAGCATCGGCTTGTGCACATAGAATTCGTCGGGATTGACCGCGCCCTGCACCACCGTCTCGCCCAGGCCATAGCTGGAGGTGACGAACACCACGTCCTTGAAGCCGGACTCGGTATCGATGGTAAACATCACGCCGGCGGCGCCCAGGTCCGAGCGCACCATGCGCTGCACGCCGGCCGACAGGGCCACTTCAGCGTGGGTGAAACCCTTGTGCACGCGGTACGAGATGGCGCGGTCGTTGTACAGCGACGCGAACACGTGCTTCATGGCCTCTAACACGTTGTCGATGCCGACCACGTTCAGGAAGCTCTCCTGCTGGCCCGCGAACGAGGCATCGGGCAGATCTTCCGCGGTGGCGGACGAGCGCACGGCGAACGACATTTCGACTTCGGAATCGGCCACCAGGCGCGCGTAGAAGGTGCGGATTTCTTCTTCCAGGCGGGCCTGGAACGGCGTTTCGACGATCCATTTGCGGATCTCGGCGCCGGCCACGGCAAGCGAGCGCACGTCATCGATGTTCAGCCCTTCAAGGCGGGTTGCGATGCGGTCGCCCAGGGACGGGCCGCCGTCGATGCCATGCGCGAGGAAGTCGCGGAAAGCGTCGGCCGTGGTGGCAAAGCCGCCCGGCACGCGTACGCCGGCGCCAGCTAGCTGGCTGATCATTTCGCCCAGGGAGGCATTTTTTCCGCCGACGGATTCCACATCCGTCATGCGTAATGTCTCGAACGATGCGACGTACACACCGGTGCGATCCGGTTCCTTCAATGCTGCGGTAGACAAGTTGGTCATAACAAACACCCTTACTGATAGTAGAAATCTGTTCGCTAGGCGGGGCTGACTATGTTTTCTTGTTATTCTTTGGGTCGTGCCGCACAATTGAGCGTTGCAGAGCATTTTACAGCCTGCGCCGCGAATTTACAGCGCACAACTTGAAACATTGGCAGCACAGGAAGCCGACACGATAAATATGACCACAGAACCACGCCCACCCCTGCCCACCTCCGCCCGTACGGTTTTTTTCGTTTCCGACGGCACAGGTATTACCGCAGAGACATTCGGCCACGCCGTCCTCACCCAGTTCGAGATGCGTTTCCGCCAAGTACGCCTGCCGTTTATCGACACGCTTGACAAGGCCTATGACGCGGCGCGCAAGATCAATGAAGCACTTACCACCGACGGCCAGCGTCCGATCGTGTTTTCGACCCTGGTCAAGCCCGACCTGTCGAACGTGATCCGCCAGTCGCGCGGCATGCACATGGACTTGATCCAGACTTTCGTTGCTCCACTGGAACAGGAACTGGGCGTCAAGTCGACCCACACCATCGGCCGCTCGCACAATATTGTCGACAGCCAGGAGTACAAGAACCGCATCGAAGCGATTAATTTCTCGCTGGCGCATGACGATGGCCAGTCGCACAAGAACCTGGCCTCGGCCGATGTGATCCTGGTGGGCGTATCGCGCTCGGGCAAGACGCCGACCAGCTTGTATTTGGCGATGCAGTACGGCATTAAAGCCGCCAACTACCCGCTCATTCCCGACGACTTCGAGCGCGGCAAGTTGCCGTCGTCCCTGCCGCCGTTTCGCGACAAGATTTTCGGTCTGTCCATCACGCCGGAGCGCCTGTCGGAAATCCGCCATGAGCGGCGCGCCGGCAGCAAGTACGCGTCCATCGAAAATTGCCGCTACGAAGTCAACGAGGCCGAGCTGATGATGAAGCGCGAAGGCATCCGCTGGCTGTCGTCGACCACCAAGTCCATCGAAGAAATCGCCACCACCATTTTGCAGGAAATCAAACCGGATCGGCGCGAGTATTAATTCATGAGTGAAGCTGAGAACAAGAAGACCGATCTGTTGGCCAAAAAACCTGACGGGGCAGCGCCTGAGGCGGCGCCGGAAAAACTCTCGGAGTTTCTTGACGGCAACCTCAGCGCGCACGACAAGCTGGAACGCGCGCGCATGGAATTGCTCGACCTGTCGGCGCGCAACCGGCTGCTGAACATTCCGCGCTCGGCCAAGGCGACGCGCATCATCGACGTGACCGACGAGCGTTCCAGCGACATTTTCCGCATGCTGGTGACGGAAAACCGCCCGCTCACCTTCCTGCCCGGGCGTAGCGCAGCCTACCCCGGCACCGCCGCCGGGCTGGACGAGGAAGCCGACGTGCTCGACGAACTGGCCCAGCCCGACGAGGCTGTCGACGAGCGCGGCGTCATGCTGCGCCATAACGACACCAAGCTGCAAACCAGGCTCACCTCGAAAGGGCTGCAAAAGCGCCTGCTCGACCTGTGCAACGATGCCCGCACGCTGGAAGAAGAACAGGGCGTCAACATCCTGTTCCTCACGCTCGGCACCCTGAAATGGATAGACCCGGCCAACGCCAGGAATATCCGTTACGCGCCGCTGATCCTGATCCCGGTCAGTCTTCAGCGCGGCAATGCGGCCGAACAGTTCAAGCTGCGCTGGCGCCAGGAAGAACTGTCGGCCAACCTCTCGCTCGAAGCGTTCCTGAGCCGCGTGCACGGCATCACCCTGCCGCCGTTCGAGGCCGGCGACGACTTCGATCCGGCCGCCTACATCGGCGAGGTCGCGCGCGCCGTCGCATCCAAGCAAGACTGGCGCGTTATCGCCGACGACGTCGTGCTGGGCTTTTTCTCGTTCGCCAAATTCCTGATGTACCGCGACCTCGATCCGGCGGTGTGGCCGGTGCAGGAAGGCTTGCTCGGCCAGCCGCTGATGCGCGGCCTGCTGTCGGACGGCTTTACCAGCAACGCGCCGATGATCCCCGACGGTACGCCGATCGACGCCGTCATCCCACCATCGGACCTGCTGCACATCGTCGACTGCGACAGTTCGCAGGCGCTGGCCGTGCACGACGTGCGCAGCGGGCGCAATCTGGTGATCCAGGGTCCGCCCGGCACCGGCAAATCGCAAACCATCGCCAACATCATCGCCTCGGCCGTCGCCGACGGCAAGAGCGTGCTGTTCGTGGCCGAAAAGATGGCCGCGCTGGACGTGGTCAAGCGCCGCCTCGATCATGCCGGGGTGGGCGACGCCTGCCTTGAACTGCACAGCAACAAGGCCAACAAACGCGTGCTGCTGGAAGAACTGCGCCGCACCGCCGACCTGGGCGCGCCGCGCGGCGAGCTGCCCGCCACCCTCAACGCGCGCCTGCAGCTGGCGCGCGACACCCTCAACGGCCACGCGGACCGCATGCACGCGCCGCACCCGGTGGCGCGCCTGACGCCTTACCAGGTGATCAGCCACATCACCGAATTGCAGCGCCAGCGCATCGCCCCGCTGCAGGATGCGTTCGAGCAGCCGGAAACCTGGACCCCGGACGAACGCGCGCAGCGCTACCAGCTGGTGAGCGAACTGGCGCAGCGCCTCGCCGACATGGGATTGCCGTCGCAGCACCCGTGGCGCGGCGTGCGCATGACGAATATCTCGCCCACCGAAATGGAACGCCTGGCCCTGCGCATTACGCAGTCGAGCACCGGCTTGTCGGAACTGGCGGCCAGCCAGACCGGGCTTGCCGCCTCGCTCGACATGGGTCCGCCGGACAGCTGCGACGACTTTGCCCGCATCGCCGACATGGCCGAACGCGTGGCCAGTGCGCCGCGCCTGTCGCGCCAGGCCCTCTCGTCGCCGGTATGGCGCACGCAGCGCGAAGAGCTGGCCAACCTGGTGGAACTGGGTGCGCAGTACGCGCAACTGGTCATTTTTTTGGAAGGCAAAGTCGCCCCCGCCGCCTGGACGATGGACTTGAAAGCGGCGCGTCTGGCGCTGCGTCCCCTGCCTGCGGGGATGAGCGACGACGCGTTCGGCCGCATCGCGCGCCTGGCGGGCCAGTTGCCGGCGCTGCTGCAGGATACCGAACGCCTACGCCAGCACCTGGGCGCGTCCGCCCGTACCGGCACCCTGGCGGACATCGGCAAGGCCCTCATACTCGGCCAGCGCATCGCTTGCGCGCCGGACGTCAGCGCCGAGGTGCTGGCCGCCAGCGTCTGGGATCATGGCATCGAGCAGGCCGCCGACCTGGCCGAGGCGGTGGCGTCGCTGCAGGAAGCGCGCGGCTACCTGCAGCACAAGGTCCTCGACTACGCCTGGGAGACCGACCTGACCGGCGTGCGCCAGGTACTGGCCATCCACGGCAGCAGCATGCTGCGCTTTCTGCGCGACGACTGGCGCCGCGCCAATGGCCTGGTCAAATCGGTGCTGCGCGTGCCCGACATCGACCTGGCCAGCCAGATCGACATTCTTGACCGCCTGTCCGCCGGCCAGCAGACCATGCGTTTTCTGCGCGAGAACGACCAGCTCGGGCGCGCCGCGTTCGGCGCCGACTGGCGCGCCGAGCGCTCGTCGCCAGTCCCGCTGCGCGCCCTGGTGGCGTGGATGCGCACCCTGCGCGGCATGGGGCCGGAACCGCGCCTGATCGCCGCCAGCGTGACAGACCGCCCTGCCCTCGGCGTGCGCGTGGACCACGTCCAGCGCTCGCTCGACAACACACTGACCCTGCTGCGCGATTGCTGGAACGACTGCGGCGCCGCGATCCGCGACATGTTCCCCGACATCCTGACGGTCGAACATGCCGACCTGTCGGCGGTGGGCACCTTTGTCGCCACCATCGACGGCGCCCTGGGCACGGTGCGCAGCGCGCTGGCGTTCCGGCCGGCGCGCCTGTCTGACCTGCTGCCCGTACTCGACGCCTTGAGCACCGCGCAGCGCCTGGCGGCCAGCATCGACGGCGCGCGCGTGCTGGGCGAGCAAGCCTTCGGCACGCACTGGCAAGGCGCGGCCTCGGACTGGCCGTTCCTGGTCGGCGCGGCGCAGTGGATCGGCGCCAATCCGGCCCTGCCGGCGATGGTGGCGCGCCACGACGAGCGCGATCTGCCGCTGCGGCGCGCCCACGTGCTGGAACAGACCTATATCGCCTGGAACAACGAGCTCGCTGGCTTGTTCGAAACCCTGTGCACCGACGCCCATGCGCTGTTCGGCGCCGACAGCATCGCGCAGGTGCCGATTGCCGACATATTGGTGCACTTCGGCCAATGGATCGCGCACGCCGAACAGTTGTCGCGCTGGGTCACCTGGCGCGAGCGCAGCGGCAAGGCGCGCCTGATGGGCATGGCCCGCTTCGTCGACGAGATGGAAAGCGGCCGCATGACCGCTGGCGCCGCGCCGGCGTGCTTCAACATGAGCTATTTCGAGGCCCTGTATGCGGCCCAGGTGCGCGCCGAACCGGCCCTGGCCACGTTCGACGGCCAGGTGCACGACAGCGAAGTGCGCCAGTTCGTCGACCTGGACCTGCAGCGCATTGCGGCGGCCAGCATCGAAGTGGCGCGTGCCCACTTCAAGCGCATTCCGCAAGGCGGCGGCGCCATCGGCCCGCTGGGCGTGCTGCGCGGCGAAATGGCGCGCCGGCGCGGCCACATGCCGATCCGCCAGCTGATGCTCAAGGCTGCGCCGGCGATCCAGGCGTTGAAACCGGTACTGATGATGAGCCCCTTGTCGGTGGCGCAGTTCCTGCCGCCCGGCCAGCTCACGTTCGACCTGCTGGTGATGGACGAGGCCAGCCAGATCCAGCCGGTCGACGCGCTCGGCGCGATTGCGCGCTGCCGCCAGGTGGTGGTGGTGGGCGATGAACGCCAGCTGCCGCCGACCCGCTTCTTCGCCAAGATGACCAGCGACGCCGGCGACGAGACGGATACCGACGGCGGCGAAGCGCAGGTGGCCGACATCGAAAGCATCCTGGGCCTGTTCACCGCCCGCGGCCTGCCGCAGCGCATGCTGCGCTGGCACTACCGCAGCCGCCACCAGTCGCTGATCGCCGTGTCGAACAGCCAGTTCTACGAGAACAAGCTGTTCATCGTGCCCAGCCCCTACACCCAGGAAGCGGGCATGGGCCTGCAGTTCACGCATGTAGCCGACGGCGTTTTCGACTCCGGCAACACGGGCACCAACGTGCCCGAAGCGAAGGCGGTGGCCGAGGCCATCATGCGCCACGCGCTGCAAACGCCGCAGCATTCGCTGGGCGTGGCCACCTTCTCGGTGGTGCAGCGCAAGGCCATCGAAGACCAGCTGGAGCTGCTGCGGCGCGCCAACCAGCAGGCCGAGGGCTTTTTCCAGTCGCATCCGAGCGAGCCGTTTTTTGTGAAGAACCTCGAAAACGTGCAGGGCGACGAGCGCGATGTGATCTTCATTTCGGTCGGGTATGGGCGCAACGCCAGCGGCCAGGTCAACATGCGTTTCGGGCCGTTGAGCGCGGAAGGCGGCGAGCGCCGTTTGAATGTGCTGATCAGCCGCGCCAAGCGCCGCTGCGAAGTGTTCTCGTCGATCACCGACGAAGACATCGACCTCGAACGCGGCAAGGGCAAGGGCGTGCAGGCGTTCAAGCTGTTCCTGCGCTATGCGCGCACCGGGCAGCTCGGCGTGGCCGTCAGGAGCGGGCGCGATTACGACAGCATGTTCGAGGTCGACGTGGCGGCCGCCATCAAGGAACGCGGCTTCGAGGTCCATCCGCAGGTCGGCATCGCCGGCTTCTTCATCGACTTGGCGATTCCCGACCCGGACCGTCCGGGGCGCTACCTGCTCGGCATCGAGTGCGACGGCGCGGCGTATCACTCGTCGAGTTCCGCGCGCGACCGCGACCGGCTGCGCCAGGCGGTGCTGGAAGACCATGGCTGGATCATCCACCGCATCTGGAGCACCGACTGGTTCCAGCGTCCGCAGGAGCAGCTTGCGCGCGTGATCGCCGCCATTAACGAGGCGCGCAAGACGCTCGACGTGCGCGCCGAGGAAAGTAAAAAGCTGCACCAGGCGCCGCCGCCGCAAAGCGTGCGGATCGAACGCGAGATCGTGACGGAAGTGGCGATCGTCCCGGTGGAGGAAGCGCCGCAGCGGCGCAACCGCTACGTGGAAGCGAGCATGGTGCGGCCAAGCGGCGACTACGAACTGCACGAAGCCCCGCTGGAGGTGCTGGTCGACCTGGTCGAGCAGATCGTCTATATAGAGGGGCCGGTCCACCTTGATGAAATCGTGGTCCGGCTGCGCAAGGCCTGGGGCTTGCAGCGGGTCGGCTCGCGCATGGAAGCGGCGACCGAGAAAGCGGTCGATGCGGCCGTCGCCAGCGGGATGGTGGCGCGCCTGAACGGGTTTGTGTGGAAGCCGGGCAGCCCGGTCACGGTGCGCGACCGCACGTTTGTGGAGTCGGAGGGCCTGCGCCGCGCCGACATGCTGCCGCCGAAAGAGATCGAGGTGGCCATCATCCAGGTGGTGGAACGCCATTTCGGCGCCAGCCAGGAAGAGATCGTGCAGGCGGTGCTGAAAATGTTCGGTTTCAAACCGATCCAGGGGCCGCTGAGGGAAGCGGTGCAGATGCGCCTGAACCTGATGGTGCGTGAAATGGTGCTGGTGGCGAACGGGCCGGTGCTGGTGTTGGCCAATCATGCGGGCTAGTTTGCCATCATGAGGCTGGAACACGCCTTTGCTCGGCGGCGCGGTCACAGTTGTTGGCTGCGGCCGCCGGCGCCCCTTACCGCTGCTATTTGCGGCGCTTGAGTGTAGGCTGACCTGCCCGTGGCGAGATCGGAGGATCACCAAGCGGATTGATGTTCACGACACTCAGATTTTGCTCAAAATAACAAATTCATACTTCTGGATGAAATTATGGAAATCGTTCGCAATCACATTTGCGTACCAGGCGTAACAATTCGATGCGCCAAATTTTTAGCATTATCGCTAGTTGCGGCATTGGCTGGATGTCTCCCAGTAGCCGCAGACGATTTTTCCGTTCTGGGCAATGACGTTTTATCCGATCTATTGCGAAAGTCCTACTCGAACGTAAATCTCACCCCGGGGTACAGCAGTGGTACCAGCGGCGTTGGTCGCATTGATAAAGAAAAAGTTAATTCTTATGCAAGTGAATTATTTACTGGGCAAGATCGAAATAAAATCGAAGAAATTTTCGTAAAAAATAGAGGTCAATGCACTTCAAGCGTGAATCGAGAAGTGATTTTATGCAACTTCATCAGAAAGTGGAAATTAAAAAACATCGGCGGGAGTTTTGATACGTCAAACTGGTCAGATCCGGCAGCAAACATTGAAATTGCGTTCCTGTTTAATGAGCTTGGCCAGGTCCGAAGTATTAATCTGGAAATGATCAACGTTACCGAATACAAAGTAATTAGAGGATGATCATTGGATGAGTTTTCGATCGAGGCGCTAAGGCGACCTGATGTGGAAATCCCGCGCTGTACAGCACTTCAAAGCCGGACAAGCAACCGGAGGTGAAGCACACTGCCTGGCGCGGCGCTTGGCCCCTTCCATCCGCGTAGAAATTTCAAGCTGCGTTTTTGGTAATACTGTCTATGCCCCAAGGTCTTGACACCGGTTATGCGTCAGGAGGTTGTAGACAATTCATGACAAGAGCGTCCAAATCCACCCACGCATCCTCAAGACGAGCGAATTGTTCCGGTCGTGATTCAGGTGGCCCCTCACAACTGAGAAACATATTCCGCACAATCTTAGGGAGTTCACATAAATCCGCCGCAAGATCTTAAATTTCAATACGCACTCCATCACCTCCCGCTTGAATTCTCTATCCATTTATTCCTTTTCAATCCCAACAATTTCTTTCCGTGGAATATTTCCGCTAGCAAAGTGACAACAGGCGATCTAATTTATGTTTGAGATCATTCTACTTATTTGCAAAGATTGCTCATTAGATTCATAGTCGAAATTAATTTCACTCAATTTCTTGACGCAGTATTCAAAAAGCGTCCGCCATGACATAAGGAAATGTTCTTTGCTAACTATGCATTTGGAACAATGTTCAACCAGCTCGTCAATTGGAAGCAGGCCTTGCCGCCATTCCGCCGATATTTCCAGTCGATCCCCCTTCCAATCAAGTCGCCAATCGCAGTCGAAAACTTCATTAGGGGAAAAGCCGGTGTAATATTCCCCCGCCTCTGCTTTCATCAACTCTTCAATAATGTCGAGAACATCCTCAAGAACATCAGACAAACAATAGCTAAATGGCATTTTTAAACCAATACCATTCCACTCTATGACGAAGAAATCATCCGGATAAGAAAAGGCTTTCTCAAGAGCGACTGAAAAATCGAATACCTGCACCCGATCAGGCGCTTGGAGCTCCCCGATATCTACAATATTTATATCCCACGCCATTTTTTTGTATATTCGTTGTTCTCTGAACGACAGGATAATTATCCTCGGGCTTGCTTTTTCGTCAGCCTGCGCCTAAGGCATCGGAGGTGAACTCCCAAGCATCTGCACCAAGCATGATCACGCTTAAGGCGGTTCTAGCGTGCCCGCATCAAACCAGTCTGTTGTGGCCGGCGTCATCCATGGAATCGAGATGACCTGCCCGCGTTTCTGAACTACCTCCAGCCTAAGCCGATGGGCGACTCGATAAGAAATGGTTAGCATTTACGGATTAGTCGATTAACTTTGGCTTTACTGAGAAATTGCGTTTAATATCTGAAAAGCTCCCCTCATTTAACATCCATAAACGTGAATCATCACCGTCCTCATCGTCAACAAAAAATGTCCCGCAGAATTCTAAATTCAAGGCCGATATTTTTTCAAGGCAATTTTTCAAAAACTGAGTGGCACGCTCATTAAGATTGCCTCCGTAAAATACGAGACTGATCCAATTCATTGGTCTAGCCGGAAAAATCCAACCATTTTTGTATAACTCCGCCTGGCTTTCCGCGAGCGCGTGGCTCTGACGCTTAATCAATACGCCATACCATCAACGCGACTCAACCTGATCTGATCTGATCATGCAAGCTGAAATACTGTTCAACACGATGCGCTGCCTGAACGCGTATACAACCATGCGGGTCTTGTCAGTTAGGATTGCACTCACAGTGCGACACGATATGGTGGCGGAAGTCAAGTTTCAATCAAAACGACGTGGGGCAGATCTCATTCCCAACAACCAGATCTTGCTTCAGAACCTAGACGCATATCTTTTCTCTTACCCAGAAATAGTTATGAATAATATTCTTCACAAAATTTCATTTTCTGGTGGATCGTGAAGTCTTCGAAATCCCCAGTAGCCTCACACTTACCAATACGCAACAAAGCACTGCGAGCCAAATCATTATCCGTTTTTTTCAAAAACTCTATAGTAGCATCGAGCCCAGCCCCACATAAAAGTTGAATATCGATCGAACAATCTGCATCCATACTGGCCGTTTTTGCGCTCCAAATTCTTAAAATATCGTTCAATATACCTCGACTAAATAATTGAATACAACTCAACTTCATCAATTCAGTGTCGCCATCGCCTTGCTTTCGACGTTCCTTCTCAGTCTCACCATCCAATATTTTTCTAATACCTGCAAGCTGATCGTCGTTGCTTGGCCGCAAACCATAAAGGTCAACACTTTTTTCCACATTCACTGATGCATTCACTGATGAACTCCCAATACTTCGACCCACATAGCTGGGTGGGGGCTGCCACCCGGCAATTTGGCCCAGGGTCAAATGTTGCCATGCGTGTGCACCGCCAAAGTGATCGGCGACGTGTATGGCATCCTGCCCAAGCGCCTGGGCATGCTTGTGCACGATTGCTGGCCCCGTATTGGCGGCTTGACGGCTCCATTCACGCCTAGTGGAATGCCCCCTGTTGCGCGAACTGCTCTACGTGAAAGAAATCACCAGCCAGCAATGGCCCGAGTTAAACCGACGCCCGTCGCAAGATCGCTCGGGATTAAACTTCACCGGCGGCATTGCCAGACTCGAGATCCCGCCCACGCTCGTTCAATTCATGCAGCAAGTCCCTGCCATCAACGATCCAGAATTTATCTGCCGCGGGAAAAATCTCTTCAGGGTAGGTATTGGCGAAGTCGGCAAACTCGCCTAGCCATCCGTCTGGAACGTACTGTTCCAGCCTTGGACCATCTTGATAAAAACCGGCGAAACGCTTGGCATCGAAATCAACGAAGGCAACGGGAAACAAAAAGCTGACATCCCACCACGACTGCGCATTTGGAAAGTACTCCAGCAGAACCTGCCGCAATAAACCGGCATCCAGAGGGATAACCTCTTTTGCGTTTAAAAAAGCTTCGGTCGACTCCTCGTTAACAATCGCAATGCCTGATCGTTGCGCAACAGCCGCACTCAACGCTGGAACCTGGTGGCCCGCCGCAGCGAACGCACCCCACCACTTGTTCCAGTCAAGTACCCAGTTGTCACGGTCTGATAAGCACCACTGAATAGCCCCTTTGTAGCGAACCACGGCCACCACATTTTGTTCATCGAGCAGGTCAGCTAACGCTGCCCCACTCAGATTTTCCTGATTGTTCATTCGATTTTCCCTGATCCTGGCACTGCATTTTCTTGCAACATTTCCGCCCACACCGACGGCAATTCGTACGAACGGCCCGGGGTTGTCGGATCCACCAGTTTCGGAGCCTTCCCGCCTTGATTAAGCGGGTTGCTTCGGTAGCCTGCCTGGGGAATCGCACTTTCTTGTATGAAATTATCCATCCATTTCGGTATTTCGAACGATACAACCTTACTACCGGGCCGCAAAGTCTGGAAATGGGCGGCATGCAAGGGATCTCCGATACTGATATTTAAGGTCGTATTCTGAATGATGGGATTGCCATCGGCGTCGATCGAAATGATGTTGCGACTAGCCAGTGGCGGCGTACCGCCTTGCACGCGGAACACCGTCACGGTACCCGCATCCGCCGCATCATCCGCACCCGATGTTGCCGATTTGCAGGCGTCCATTAGCCCCAGCGGATCCGTGGAACTCAACGGATTATCCACATAGGCGTACGGATTCGGCCCACCCGTCAATCCCAGCGGATCCGGCGTCAGATACCGCCCGGTACTCGCATCATAATAGCGATGCCAGTTGTACGCCAGCTTCGACTCGGCATCGTAATACTGCCCCTGGAAGCGGATCGGACAGTCGGTCTGGCTGACCGTCGTTTCCTCGATCTCGCCCCACAAATTGCTCTTCGCCTGCCACGCGATGCCGCCGTCGGCGTCGATCAGTTCCTTCGGCGTCCCGATATGGTCGAGAACCACCGCGTACGTTTTGCTGGTTTCCTTGCCCCTGCGCCGGATCGTCTCGGTCTTGGCGAGCGGCCTGAAACTGTCCGGCTCATAGTCCCAGACGGCGCAAATTTCCTCGATGAGGTCCGATCCGCCCTTGCCGTCCGGCTTTCGCCCAAAGCGCCTTTCTTCCGCGACCGTGTGGCCATCCCACAGGTATTCCACTTCCGTAAAGCGCGCAGCGCGATCGCTCGGCACCTGCTTTTTGGTCAGCCTGCGGCCCAGGGCATCGTAGATGTATTCCCAGGCATCGCCATCGGGCGTGATCACGCGCTTGAGGCGATTCTCGCTGTTCCAGACATAGTGCCAGTGCTGCTGCCGGCCCCAGCGCTTGCCTTCGATACGCGTAATGACGCGGCCTTCCAGGTCGTATTCATACTTGACCTTGCCAGCTTGCATGAGCTTTCCGCGCTGGTGGACGCGTTGTCCGCGCGTATCGGCGTTGCCGTCATCGGTGTCGAGCAGCGCTTTTTGCTTGATCGCGTCGATCAGGTTGCCCGCCAGATCGTAGGCGTATTGCTCGCCTCCATTACCGCGGCTCGCCTGCGTAACCCGCCCAACACTGTCGTAACCGATGTCGACGACGCCGGTGCTGCGGTCGCCCAGCTTGCGCGGATTGCCGTTACCGTCGTAATTGACCGCGCGTTCCTGCAGCGTACGCGCCTGCCGGCCCTTGTCCGCCGCGATGCCGGTCCATTGGCGGGTCGGGCGGTTGAGCGGGTCGTATTCCTGCTCGATGCGGGCACCACCCGGCAATTGGCGCCCTGTTTCACGGCCGCCACTGTCGTAAAGAAAGCTGAACATCTGTGCATCGGGCAGCGTCAGCTCGATCGGCAAGCTGTTGGCGTCGAATTCCCACACGCTGCTGTGCCCGCCAGAACTGCTGCGCTCGGTGCGCCGGCCCATCAGGTCGTAGCCGCTGACGATGCTGCGGCCATTCTGGGTTTCCCTGACGACGCGGCCATGCGCATCGCGCTCGAAGCGGATGTCGCTGTCGGCATTGACGGCGCTCTCCAGGCGGCCCAGCGCATCGTAGGCGTAGCGGGTGCTGCCCTCGCTGGCGATCTGTTCGATCAGCTGGCCCGCGTGATTGCGCAGGTAGCGCGTGTGCTGGCCCGACGGCGTGCGTTTCCCGATCACCAGACCGTCGGCGTCGACCTCGTAGTGAACGGTGCGGCCGGCGAAATCGGTTTCCGCGATGACTTGCCCGGTGGCGTTCCTGAGATAGCTCCAGCGCTCGCCCATGGGATTGACGACGGCGCTCAGGCGCAGCTCGGTATCGTACTCATAGCGCGTGACAGCGCCGTTGGCCTCGGTCGTCTGGGTCAGCCTGTCGAAGGCACCATAAGCGTGGCGCGTCACGTTGCCCAGCGCATCGGTACGTGCGATGCAATTGCCTTCGGGATCATACTTGGCAAGGTGGCGGCTTCCACCCGGCAAGGTAATCTCCAGCGGCAAGCCTTCGACGTTGTAGACGTAGTGGCTGGTATATTGCTGCGGGTCGGTGCGCGCGATGACGCGGCCGAAGGCGTCGCGCGTGAGCCGGGTCGGGTTGCCCAGCCAATCGGTGGCACTGGTCAGCAGCCCGCGCTCATCGTGCGCGAAGGCGGCCTGCGCTCCGGCCGGATTGATGACGCGCAGCACATTGCCCTGAGCGTCATGCTCGAAGCGCGTCCAGGCGCCGCCGCCCCCGACCCGGACCAGGTTGCCACGTTCGTCGTAACCGCGTTCGATGCGCTTGCCGTCGGGCGAGGTCACTGCCACCGGCAGGTCCAGCAGGTTGTAAGCGACGACAGTTTCCTTGCTCAACGCATCGATGTGGCCGACCGTGTTGCCACGCGCATCATAAGCCCAGCGCAGTACCGCGCCCCCCGGCGTCAGGACGGCAAGCAGATTGCAGTTGGCGTCGTAGTCGAACTGGCTGACACCGCCGCGGGCATCGACTTCCTTGATGACCTGGTAGGCGTCGTTGTAGTGGTATTCGGTGGCGTGGCCCAGCGAATCGGTGTAGGTGTTGACCTTGCGCGCGTCGTCGTAGACGAAACCGCCGGTCATATGGCCGCCGCCACCGCCGCTGGTCTGTTCGCAGCGCCCCCTGGCGTCGTAGCGGTAGCCGATCCACACGCCATTGCGGTCCTGCCATCGGGTCAGGCGATGGGCGTCGTCATAGGTGTATGTCAGCGGCAAGCCGCTGCTGTTGACGATGGCCGCCAACTCGCCGTCGGCGTGGTAGGTGTAGCTGGTCAGCGTGGTCTGGCCACCCTCGGGGTGCAGCAGACTGATGCGGGTGATCGCATGTTCGCTCGCCTCGACCTTGAGCCGCGTGCCGCCGCTGTGGCGCACTTCGGTCAGGACAGCGCCAGTGTAGACCAGTGCAATCCGGTTCGCGTTGCGGTCCGTGATGGCCGCCAGACGCCAGTGCGTTGCAGCGCTTTGCTCGAAACGCAAGGCAGGTTGATGCCGTTGCTCAATCAGAAAGTGGCCGTCGAGCCGGGTCACGCGAACAGCCTGGTAGACAGCATGCGTGACGCTTGCGCCCATGTCGGGCATGGCAAAGCGCATCGAGGCGCCATCCTCGGCATGGAACACCAGTTCCGCGTCATTACTTACTTCGATCCATTGCCCCCAGGTACTGGCCCAGGCCTTGCCGAATACCGTCCCGACCGGATTGCCAGAGGTGTGAACGCGCCGCAGTACGATGGGCAGCACGCCCGGCAAGGCAAAGTCGGTTTGTTCCAGGATGACGTCGCCCGTGATGACGTCGATCGGATCGCCGCACTTGCATTTCGTCCCGTTGGGACGCTCGTTGGCGGGGTTGAATTTGGCGACGCCGGGTACGCCGCCCTTGACGAAGGCCATGGCCGGCGTGGTGGGAGTGGGAATGTACTTGTTGCCGAGCCATGCGCCGCCCTTGGCGCCGGCCGCGCCCCCGAGCATGCTACCGGCCAGCATCATGGCTTTCTGGCCGTCCGACCCTTCGCCGAACATCAGTCCGCCGACGTATTCGCCGCCCTTGCCGCCCGCCATGCCAAGCGCCAGTCCGCCGAGGGCGACCAGGGGGCCGGCCAGCACCGTGGCGCTGGCCAATCCGGCCACCAACAGGGTCGTGTGGACCCAGCCCGGCACCTCCGGCGTGATCAAGTCAATATCGGTAGTGATGGTCGCGCCGCCGACGAAGACGTTGTGGGAGCCCGCATGGATCTTCGCGCTGCAACTGATCATGTCGCCGACGCGGGCGAAGGGCTGGCCGTTGACGAATACCGTGGACGAGCCTTGCACGACGAGCTGGGGAGTCGGTCCATGGCTGGCGCATTCCGCGGTGGAGAGGTGGGCTCGTGCGGCCTCCTGGCCATTCGCATAGACGTTCTGCGAGCCGGTCTTGACCACCCCGGTCAGGTTGGCGCCGAAGACCTTGTCCGTCACATTCATCGAACCGACTACTTCCCCGATGCCGGCGGCACCGGCCGTGACCCCCACCGCCGCGGCCACCGCCACCAGCCCCAGGCCGCCGGTGCCGATGATGAAGGCACCGGTCAGCGCGCCGATCACCAGGCCGGTGATCAAACCGCCTATCGCATGGGTATGGGCGATGGGATCGTCGACACGTGCGGCCGCCGCGCCCAATCAGGACTCCTGGTCAGCTTGGCCCGCGGCCGGCACCGGCGCGTGCAAACGCATGCTGCCGAGCATGGTCTCGAACGCCGTATTCCACTCGTCCTTGAAGGCGCCATGGCTGGTGCCGGTCAGCAGCAATGCCTTGGTCCCCTCCTCGCTGGCGGCACGCACGAAGACGGCAACCTGGCGCTGGTGCATCTCGCTGTCGCCATTGCGCCATGTGTAGTGCAATTCCACCGCCGCCGAGCCATCGACGAGCAACGCGCGTTTGTTGACCAGTTCGAATTTCGGTAATGCCTTGCGCAACTCGCCGGCCAGGTGCTCGGCGAAAGCGTCCACCGTGGTCTCGGCGAAGTTCTCGGCGCGTGAGATGACGAACGAGAAATCGCTCGGTCCGTTATCGTTGATGATGAATTGATTGACCGTGCGGTCTTTCAGATCAGGGTGCAGATCGAAGCTCGCTTCGTCCAAATTGTATTGGCTCATTGCAGTGACTCTCGTTGACGGAATCGGGGGGAAGAAAATCGGGTCGGCGCTTCATTTTGCCGGCGACCATCGCGCTGTGCAGAGCGTCATCCCCATCGATCCGCCACCGAACCGCAGCATGATGTTTCGTGCTGCCTTCGGTGCGCCGACGCAGGTCGGCGTGCTAGTGCGATGGACGGCCGAAAGAGCAGCTTCAGCGCCGCCGCATCGCGGCTATCATGTCGCATTGCGTCACGAAATCAGATCATGGCTCTGCCAATACCCTGACAACATTTCTAAAAAGTCATGCATTATATGCCTGAAATGGCAATAATATCAACATGCCAATCACTTTCCCGAGTCGACAACCTCGCGCAGCCGCCCCCAATTTATGACCAACTTGATAACTGATGTTCCCGGGGCCATCGCACCGGACTGCCCCCGCTACGTGCGCTAATACGTCTAGGTCTGGAAGATGGTGTCGATGCTGGTAGGCGTGTACATCATGCATATCCGCTTGGACCGACGATGCAGAGCGCTGGCCCGCCCGCCAAGCGTGTTCAGAAAAACTGTCGCCAGTCCGCCAGCCAGTCCGGAAAGCGCTCCGCTTCCATGGGCCTGGCAATGTGATGGCCCTGCGCGTAGGTGCAGCCGAGACCTTGCAAAAAATCCCAGTCCTGGCGCGTCTCGACACCCACCGCGCACGATTTGCGGTCAAGACTGCGAGCCAGTCCCAGGCAGGAACTGAGCACCGTGGCCAGCGAGCGCTTGCGCGAAGCGCCGTCGACAAAACTGCGGTCGATCTTCAATTCCGAAAACGGCACGCGCGCCAGCTGCTGCACATTCGAGCGCCCGGTGCCGTAGTCGTCCACCGCCAGGCCGTACCCCATCATGCGCAGGCGCAGCAGCCGCTCCAGGAAGCTCGGATCATTGGTCAGCACCGCCGATTCCGGCAGCTCGAAGGTCAGCATCGATGGCGCGATGCCGTGGCGGTCGGTGCACACGCCGATCTGGCGCAGGAAATCGGGATGGCCGATCGTTTCGGCCGACAGGTTGAGCGATATCGCGCCCGGCAAGCCCTTGTCCAAAAACACGCGGCACTGCTCGGCCGAGCGCTCGATCATGGTCCAGTCGAGAAAATCGATGCGGTGGTTCTGTTCCAGCGCATCGATAAAGGCCGCCGGCCCCACCACCCCGTGCTCCGGGTGGCGCCAGCGCGCGAATACTTCCAGGCCCTTCACCTCGCCGCTGGCCAGCTCGATCTTGGGCTGGAAAAAGGGTTCGAACTGGCGCGCCTGCAGCCCCTCGCCCACTTCGGCGAAGCTGAAACGCGGCAGCACGCGGCGCTCCAGCACCGGCGCGGCCGGCGGCGTGTAGTGCGACAGCACCGCTTCAAGGTGGCCGCTGGTGAGCGGCTTGGGGATGGTGCCGAGCAGGTCGAGGCCATAGGCCAGCGCCAGGCTTTCGACCGAAAACAGCAGGCTGGCATGGCAGGCGCCGGTAATGATGGCGCGCGTGCCGGCATTGAGCACGGTGATGTCGCGTATCAGTTCCAGGCCGTCGCGCCCGGACAGGGCCAGGTCGATGATGGCGATGTCGATCGGCGGGCCGTCCGGCGCTTCGATGGTGTGCAGCGCGGCTTCGCCGTCGAGGGCCACGCTGATGCGGGTGGCGCCCAGACGGCCGAGCATGTCGATCAGGGTCTGGCGCTGGGCCGTATCGGCGTCGGCGACCAGAAAGTGCAAGTGGGCGATGTCCATCATTCCTCCGCTAAGTTCTGGTATTGACATTACCCCGAGACCCCTAGCGTCGTCTATGCTGTCAAGAAACTGTTTCGCCTTACTTTGATTGAATCTGCCTCAACTGTTCAAAAAAACAGACAGCTGCACACGCGGCCACGTTGAGCGACTCGATCTGACCCAGGTGCGGAATGACGACTTGATGAGTTGCCAATGCCAGCAGGTCGTGCGCCACGCCCTGCCCTTCGTGCCCGAGCAGCCAGGCGACCGGACGTGCCAGGTCGACATCGTACAGGCGCTGCGTGGCGTAGCCGCTGGTGGCCAGCACGGGAATCGCGGCCGCCTTCACCAGTTCGGCCAGGTCGACGTTTTCGTGGATGTCGACCACGAAGTGCGCGCCCATGGCCGCGCGCAGCACCTTGGGCGACCAGCAAAAGGCCGTGCCGCTGCTGCAGTAGACCTGGGTGATGCCGGCCGCCGCCGCACTGCGCAGGATCGAACCGACGTTACCCGGATCCTGCAGGTTGTCCAGCAGGACCGCGGACGCCGTGAGCACACCCGGCGCGGCGAGCACCGGGGTGGCGATCAGGAACATCAGCCCGACGCCGTGTTCGACCTGGCTCAGGGCGTTGTACAGCGCATCCGGCATGGCGGTGACATACGCATGCGCACTCTCGCACTGCATGATGATGTCGGCCACTTCCGGGTTGGCCAGCGCGCCTTCGGCGACGATGCAGTGCAGCGGCGCGCCGCGCAGCGCCAGGTACGACTGGCACAGGTGCACGCCATCGAGCAGGGTCTGGCCGGCCTTGCGCCGCGCCTGCGAACTGCCGGCGAGGTGCTTGAGGTCTTTATAAAGCGGATTGTCGCGCGAGGTGATGGTTTTCATGCAGCCTCGCCGAAGTCGAACGACATGTCCATGCCGACGATGGTGTTGGCCACCGACACCGGCAAGGTGGCGCGCACCGGCGCGAACGAGCGCCGGTGCACCGGGCAGGCGCCGTGCTCGCGCAGGCGCTCCAGGTGCATCGCGGTGCCGTAGCCCTTGTGCTGGTCGAAGCCGTACTGCGGATACAGCTCGTGCAGCGCCACCAGGGCGGCGTCGCGCGCGGTCTTGGCCAGGATCGAGGCCGCCGAAATCGCATGCACCTTGTCGTCGCCTTCGATGATCGGATGGCAGCGGATCTGCATCACGGGGCTGCGGTTGCCGTCGATCAGGGCAATGGTCGGGATGGTCGACAGGGCTTCCACCGCGCGCCGCATGGCCAGCATGGTCGCCTGCAAAATATTGATGCTGTCGATTTCCTCGTGCGAGCATTCGGCAATCGCCCACGCCAGCGCGTATTCCTTGATCTGCGGGGCCAGGGCTTCGCGCTTCTCGGCGGTAAGCTTCTTGGAGTCGCGCAAGCCTTCGATGGGGCGGTCCGGGTGCAGGATGACGGCGGCAGCGAACACCGGGCCGGCCAGCGGGCCGCGCCCTGCTTCGTCGACGCCGCAGACGATATCGTCAAGCGTGAACGGATAGGCGTTCTTCTTCAGCCCCGGGTAGAAATTGACTTTTTTGGTTCTCATGATGACTTTTTCGATGCCGCGATGACGCGCATGACGCGCATGACGGCGGCCGCGCTTTCCTGCGCGCTGTTGCGCAGCAGGCTATGGTGCATGTCGGTGAAGCGCTGCACCAGCGTTTTGCGGTTGGCCGCGTTGTTAAGTTGTTCCCACATGGCGTCGGCCAGCCCTTGCGGCGTGACCGCGTGCTGCAGCAGTTCCGGCACCAGGAATTCGCGCGCAAGGATGTTCGGCAGCCCGATCCAGGGCTGGTAACCCATGTGGCGCATGATCTCGTACGAGGCGCGCATGACTTTGTAGGCGATCACCATCGGCTTCTTGAACAGCGCCACTTCCAGCGTTGCCGTGCCGGAGGCCACCAGCACCGCGTCGGCGGCGGCAATGGCTTCATGCGAGCGGCCCTCTAACAGGTCGATGCGCACCGACTGCAATCCGGCCCTGGCGATCAGCTCCGTGAAATACTGGCGCTGGCGTTCGCCGGCCATGGGCGCGACGAAGCGCAGGTCCGGGTCGCGCGCGGCCAGCAGCTTGACCGCGCCGACGAAGGGTTCGGCCAGGTATTTGAGTTCGCCCATGCGGCTGCCCGGCATCAGCGCGATCACGCGGGCATCTGGCGGCATACCAAGCGCGCTGCGCGCCGCGGCCACGTCGGGCTCCATGGGAATCAGTTCGGCCAGCGGATGGCCGATGTAGGTGCACGGCACGCCGGCCTTGCGGTAGATCTCTTCCTCGAACGGGAAGATCACCAGCATGTGCGAGACGGCCTTGATGATCTTCTTGATGCGGCCACCGCGCCAGGCCCAGATTTGCGGGCTGACGAAGTGCACGGTCGGAATCCCGGCTTCTTTCAGCTGGAGTTCCAGGCCGAGGTTAAAGCCCGGGTAATCGGCGCCGATGAACACGTCCGGACGCTCGGCCAGCAGGCGGTCGCGCAACGCGTTCTGGATGCCCTTGATTTCGCGGTAGCGCGGAATGATCTCGAACAGGCCGCGCACTGTCAGGCGGTCCATGTCGATGTCGGACACAAACCCCTGCTCGGCCATGCGCGGGCCGCCAATGCCGTGGAAACGCGCGCCGGGAAGATGGGGCGCGAGGCCGGCCAGCAGGCGCGCGGCGAGCATGTCGCCCGATACCTCGCCTGCGACCATGGCTACCGACGCGGCGGCCGCAACCGACGCGCCCCGCGTTGAATCAGCGGACAATGCCACGGGACGCACTGCCCAGGAAGGTCAGCATGGCGCCGATGTCGGCCGCTGCATCGGGCGACTCGTGCTGCTGGTCGACCAGGGCCGCCTTGGCCGCTTCCAGCGTCATGCCGGAGCGGTAAATCAGCTTGTAGGCCGCGCGCACGCCGTCGATCTGCGGCCGGGTGAAGCCGCGCCGCTTCATGCCTTCGATGTTCACGCCATGGGCCGACGCCGGATTGCCCGACACCAGCACGAACGGCGGCACATCCTGGGTCAGGCTGGTGTACATGCCGATGAAGGCGTGCGCGCCGATCTTGCAGAACTGGTGCACGCCGGCAAAACCCGACAAAATCGCCCAGTCGCCCACTTCCACGTGCCCGGCCAGCTGCGCGTTGTTCGAGAAAATCGTGTTGCTGCCGACCTGGCAGTCGTGCGCCAGGTGGCAGTAGGCCGAGATCCAGTTGTCGTTACCCAGGCGCGTGACGCCTTCATCCTGGACGGTGCCGGTATTGAAGGTGCAAAATTCGCGCACCGTGTTGCGATCGCCCACTTCCAGGCGGGTTGGCTCGCCATCCCATTTCTTGTCTTGCGGCGGCGCGCCGATCGAGGAAAACTGGAAGAACTTGTTGTCCTTGCCGATCGTGGTGTGGCCTTCGATGACCACGTGCGGACCGACCACCGTGCCGGCGCCGATCGAGACGTGCGGGCCGATGATCGAAAAGGCGCCGACTTCGACGCTGCTGTCCAATTGAGCGCGCGGGTCGACGATGGCGCTAGGATGAATCGTCGCCATTCAGTTCCCCATTGGCTGGCTCGCGTCGCTCGCGCTGCGGATGGTGCACATCAGGTCCGCTTCGAGGGCGATGGCGCCATCGACGCTGCCGACGGCCTTGTACTTCCAGATGCCGCGCGAGCAGCGCACAATTTCGATATCCATGCGCAGCTGGTCGCCGGGACCGACCGGACGCTTGAAGCGCGCGTTGTCGATGCCGACGAAGTAGACCACCGAATTGGCGTCCGGTTTCACGCCGATCGACATGAACGACAAAATCGCCGCGGTCTGCGCCATCGCTTCGATCATCAGCACGCCCGGCATCACCGGCTTGTGCGGGAAATGCCCGTTGAAGAATTCTTCGTTGGCGGTGACGTTCTTGATCGCGCTGATCGACTTGTGCGCTTCCCAGTCCAGTACGCGGTCGACCAGCAGCATCGGATAGCGGTGCGGCAGGTATTCCTTGATCTGGCAGATGTCGAGGGTCTTGCCGGGCACGCCTTTGTTGTCGGTAATGGTCATATGTCTTCTATTTTTGTTCTGTGAGTGCCTTGACGGCTTTTTCGAGCGCGCGGATTTTTTCACGCATCGACGTCAGGTTGCGCAGCAGGACGGCGTTCTTTTCCCAGTCGCTGTTCTTGGCGATCGGGTAGAAGCCGGTGTACTGGCCCGGTTCCTTGATCGAGTTGGCCACCAGGCTGCCGGCGGTGACGTACACCTTGTCGACGATGGTGATGTGGCCCGAAACCATGGCGGCGCCCCCAAAAGTGCAGTATTTGCCGATGGTGGCGCTGCCGGCCACGCCGACGCAGCCGGCCATCGCCGTGTGCGCGCCGATATGGCAGTTATGCCCGATCTGGATCAGGTTATCGAGCTTGACGCCGTCTTCGATGATGGTGTCGGCCATGGCGCCGCGGTCGACCGTGGTGTTGGCGCCGATATCGACGTCGTCGCCGATGATCACGCGTCCGGTCTGCGGAATCTTGATGTACACGCCGCCCTCGTTGGCGAAGCCGAATCCGTCGGTGCCGATCACGGCGCCCGAGTGGATGATGCCGCGCTTGCCGATCTGGCAGCGTGCATGGAAGGTGGCGTTCGCGAACAGGTGCGTGCCTTCGCCGATGACGGCGTCGCGTCCGACAAAGCTGCCGGCGTCGATGATGGCGTTCGCGCCAATCACCGCGCCCGCTTCGATGGTCACCTGCGGGCCGATATGGGCGCTCGGGTCGACCCTGGCGGTCGGCGCCACGCTGGCGCTCGGGTCGATGCCGGCCGGCGCCACGATCGGATCGAGCGACGCGAAATACTGGGCGGCGTAGGCGAAGTAGACATGCGGGTTTTTGACGACGATGCGCGCGCCCTGGAAGGTCGCGCCGACAATCTCGTCGTCGGCGGCGGAGAGTATCATCGCCGCCGCGCCGCTCTGCGCGGCCTGGGCCCGCAGTTTGCTGTTGCTGAGATAACTGATGTGCGAAACGCCTGCGTCAGCCAATGGCGCGACCCCGGATACCTCGGTATTCGGGTCGCCAATCAGCTGTCCTCCCAAGCGTTCGACCAATTCACCTAGTCGAGTGCTCATCTTGATTCCTGTATTGTTGTGGTGGTGTTTATTTATCGAGCAGCTTGAGGATCTTGTCCGTGATATCGATGCGCGGGCTGGTCCAGGCCGATTCCTGCAGCACGATATCGAGCTTTTCCTGCTCGGCGATCAGTTCGATCAGCTTGCCGGCTTTTTGCGCGATGTTGCCGCGTTCTTCGCTCTTGCGCTGGATCAGGTCTTCGCGGAATTCGCGCTGGGTGCGCTGCACGTCTTTTTCGAGGTCGAGCAGTTCGCGTGCGCGCCGCGTGCGTTCGAGTTCGGGCAGGTTCGGCGCGTCGGTCTCGAACTTCGCTTCCATGGACTTCAAGCGCGCCACCGTATCCTGGATCGCCTTCTGGCGCTTCGAGAACTCGGCTTCGATCTTGGCGTCGGCCGCCTTGGCCAGTTTCGACTCGGTCATCAGGCGTTCGGTGAAAACAAAGCCAATCCTGCTCGGCGCATTTTGCGCCTGGGCCAGCGAGCATGCGCACAAAGCCAGCAAGGCGATGTGCTTGGGCCAGGAGGCAGTCACAGTGTTCAACATAGTTCTCCGCAATCTAAAAGGGAAACGGTCGCGTGGCGCGATCAGAAACCGGTACCCATCTGGAACTGGAAGCGTTCCAGGCGATCACCAGGTTTCGCGTTCAAAGGCTTAGCATAACTCAACTTGAGCGGACCGACCGGCGAAATCCAGCTCACGCCGAGACCTGCCGAGTAACGCAATTCGTTCAAACGGATTTTTTGCTCTTCGCTGTAGACCTGGCCGGCGTCGAAAAAGCCGAACCAGCGCAGGCTGCGGTCGGCGCCGCTGCCCGGGAATGGCATCTGCAGTTCGGCATTGCCGATGATGCGCTTGGCGCCGCCGACGGCGTCGCCGTTGCGGTCGACCACGCCCAGGGACGAGCTCTCGTAACCGCGCACCGAACCGATGCCGCCGCCGTAGAAGTTCTTGAAGACCGGGAACGGGCTGCCCTTGAGGCCGTGGCCGTAATCGAACTCGCCGCGCAGCGCCAGGGTGACCTTGTTGGTGATCGGACGGTACCATTCCTGGTTGTAGATCGCGCGGTAGAATTTGGTGTCGCCGACCACGTCCAGTTCGACGTTGATGCGCTGGTAGCGGCCCGACGATGGCGTGATGGCGCTGTCGCGGCTGTCGCGCTGCCAGGCGGCGGTGAGCGGCAAGGCGTTGGTGGTGGCGCTGCCGATGCCGCTCTCGATGCCGGTGATCTGGCGCACGTATTCCAGGTAGCGGGTCGGGCTGGTGACATCGGTTTCGATGGTGGTGCGTTCCACGCCCACGCCGAAGTACACGGTGTCGGTTTCGGAGAACGGCACGCCGTAGCTCACGCGGCCACCGGTCTGCTTGACCTTGTAGGTGCCGATGTTCAGCGCCGGCGGGTTCAGGGTACGCAGGTACAGCTCGAACTGCTGCGACACGCCGTCTTCGGTGAAGTATGGATTGGTGTGCGAGAAGGCGATCGTGCGGCTGTAGTCGCTCGTGTTCAAGTCGATGCCGACCGTGTTGCCGCTGCCGGCAAAGTTGGCCTGCTGGATCGACGCCGTGAAGGTGAATTTTTCCGCCTGCGAGAACGAGCCGCCGATCAGGAAGTTACCGGTCGGTTTTTCGGTCACGGTCAGGTTCACGTCCACCTGGTCGGAGGTGCCTTGCGCTTCCGGCGTGTCGATGGTCACGTCCTTGAAGTAGCCGAGGCGGTCGACGCGGTCGCGCGACATCTTGATCTTGTTGCCGTCGTACCAGGAGCCCTCGAACTGGCGGAACTCGCGGCGAATGACTTCGTCGCGCGTGGTGGTGTTGCCGGCGATGTTCATGCGGCGCACGTAGGCGCGCTTGCCAGGATCGACAAAAAAGGTGAACGCGACTTCGCGCTTTTCGCGGTCGATTTCGGGGTTCGCATTGACGTTGGCGAAGGCGTAGCCGAAGGTGCCCATGCGGTCCGAAATGAGCTTGTTACTGGCCGTGAGCAGGTCGCCCGAATAGGTCTGGCCCACGCGCAGGCGCACCAGTTCCTTGAGCTCTTCCTCGCGCCCGAACATTTCGCCTTCGAGCTTGATGCCGGAGACGGTGTACTTCTCGCCTTCGGTGATATTGATCGTCAGGTAGATGTCTTTTTTGTCGGGCGTGATCGAGACCTGGGTCGATTCGACGTTCGCTTCGAGGTAACCGCGGTTCAGGTAGAACGACTTGATCGACTCGATGTCGCCGGTCAGCTTGGTCTTGGAATACTGGTCGGCCTTGGTGTACCAGGTGAACCAGCCGGAGGTACCGAGCTGCAGCACTTCGCGCAGTTCCTTGTCCGAGAAGGTCTTGTTGCCGACGATGCTGATCTGCTTGATGCGCGCGACCTCGCCCTCGTCCACGTTGAACATGACGGTGACGCGATTGCGTTCGATCGGGGTGACGGTGGTGGTGATCTTGACGCCGTACAGGCCGTGCGACAGGTACTGGCGCTTGAGTTCCTGCTCGGCGCGGTCGACCGAGGCTTTATCGAAAATCTTGGTCTCGCCGACGCCGATTTCCTTGAGCGCCTTGACCAGCACGTCCTTTTCGAATTCCTTGGTGCCGGTGAAGTCCACGGTGGCGATCGCCGGGCGTTCCTCGACCAGTACGACCAGCACGCCCTTTTCTTCTTCCAGGCGCACGTCCTTGAAGAAGCCGGTCGCGTACAGGGCCTTGATGGCGGCGATGCTCTTTTCATCGTTGAACGTTTCGCCCACGCGCACCGGCAGGTAGCTGAACACGGTACCGGCTTCGGTACGCTGGATGCCCTCGACCCGGATATCCTTGACCACGAACGGGTTCACTGCAAGGGCTTGTCCGGCGCACATCGCCAGGACGGCAGCGCCAATTAAGCTGCGACGAAAGAAAGGCAAGGCAATACGTTCAGAGTTTAATTTCATTGGGGTTATTCAATGGGTCAATCGTTTGGACAACGTACATATGTATTCGCGGGAGGCGTGGCCGCCGGTCGCAGCAGGCGCATCGTATCATTGAAGAGCGCCAGCGCCATCAGCATCACCAAAAACACGATGCCGGCGCGCTGCGCCAACTCGACTATCCGGTCCGGCAGACGGCGCCCGGTCAAAACTTCCAGCGAATAATACAGCAAAAGCCCACCGTCCAGAACCGGAATTGGTAACAGATTCATCACTCCAAGACTGACGCTGACGACGGCAATAAAGCTCAAGAATTCAATCGGACCCATGCGCGCGGTCTTGCCGGCGTAGTCGGCAATCGTGACCACGCCGGTCAGATTGGCGAGCGATACCTGCCCGGTGACCATCTTGCCGATCATTTTCAGGCTCATCACGCTTTGCTGCCAGGTCATGTTGGCACCGGCCAGCACCGCGTCGACCGGGCCGAGCGTGACCTTGACCATCTCGAACAAGGACAGCAATTCGGCATTGATGCGGTAGCGATTAGTAGCTTTATTCAATTCCGGCGTCACGGCCAGGCTCAAGGGACGGCCATCGCGTTCGATCCCGAATTCGAGCGTGCGCCCGCACGACTGGGCGATCAGCGCCATCAAGGCGGCGCCGTCGGGCAGCGGCTTGCCGTCGACGCTGAGCACACGGTCGCCCGGGCGCATCCCTGCCCTGGCGGCCGGACCGGCGCTATCGGGAATCTTGCCGATGGAAACCGGGGAGCGGAACATGGAAATGCCGAGCTCGCCGAGCAGGTCGCCTTCGACATCCTTGCCGGCCAGGGCCGCCGGCGGCAAGGTGGCGCTGTAGCGCGCCCCGCCCGGCTGGGTGACGTCGAGGCGCACGCCGCTCTTGTCGAGCACGGCCTTCAGGGTTTCCCAGCGCAGTTCGGAAAAAGTGGAAACCGGCACGCCGTTGACGCCGACAATGCGGTCGCCTCCGCGCAGGCCGGCCTGGAAGGCGGGCGTGGTGTCGGCCATGGCGCGCACGCGGGTACCGACCTCGTCCATGCCCACCATATACAGACCGCCGAACACGGCGATGGCCAGCAGGAAGTTGGCGATCGGGCCGGCCGCGACGATGGCGATGCGCTGCCACACGCTCTTGCGGGTGAATTCGCGCGCCTGGTCGGCCTCGCTCGTAGCGCGGGTGTCCGGATCGCGGTCGTCCAGCATGCGCACGTAGCCGCCCAGCGGAAGCATGGAAACGACCCATTCGGTCTGGTCGGCGCCGAAGCGGCGCGACCAGATGACCTTGCCGAAGCCGAGCGAGAAGCGCAGCACTTTCACGCCGCACAGGCGGGCCACCGTGTAGTGGCCCAGTTCGTGAAAAATGATCAGCGGTCCCAGCGCACACAGAAACGCCAGGACGGTGGTGAGGAACGTCATCTGGCCAGGCCGGCGACGATGCTGCCGGCGGCGGCGCGGGCGCGCGCGTCGCACGCCAGTACCGCGTCGATGCTGGTCGCCGCGTGGTGGTCGTTCTCGTGCATGACGCGCGCGATCACGCGGTCGATGTCGCGAAAGCCGATGCGGCGTTCCAGGAAGGCTTGCACCGCCACTTCGTTGGCCGCGTTGAGCAGAGCCGGCGCGGTGCCGCCCGCTTCAAGCGACTCGAAGGCCAGCGCCAGGCAGGGAAAGCGCGCGAAATCGGGCTTGTGGAACTGCAGGGTGCCAATGCTGGTCAGGTCGAGCTGGGCCACGCCGGATTCGATGCGCTCAGGAAATGCGAGGGCATTCGCAATCGGGGTGCGCATGTCGGGGTTGCCCAGTTCGGCGATGACCGAGCCGTCCACGTAGGACACCATCGAATGGATCACGCTTTGCGGGTGGATCACCACCTCGATCAGCGCGGCCGGCGCGCCGAACAGCCAGTGCGCCTCGATCACTTCCAGGCCCTTGTTCATCATGGTGGCCGAGTCGACCGAAATCTTGCGCCCCATGACCCAGTTCGGGTGCTTGCAGGCTTCGTCGGGGGTGACGTGTTCGAGCGTCTCGACCGCGCGGTTCAAGAACGGGCCGCCGGACGCGGTCAGCAGGATCTTGGCCACGCCCGCGGCGCCGGGCTGGCGCGCGTAGGATTGCGGCAGCGACTGGAAAATGGCGTTGTGCTCGCTGTCGATCGGCAGCAAGGTGGCGCCATGCTCGTGCACTGCGTCCATGAACAGCTGGCCGGACATGACCAGTGCTTCCTTGTTCGCGAGCAAAATTTTCTTGCCGGCACGGGCTGCGGCCAGGGTCGGAGCCAGGCCGGCGGCGCCGACGATGGCGGCCATCACGGTGTCGGTCTCGGCACTGGCGGCGATCGAGCAGAGCGCGGCTTCGCCGTATTCGACCTGGGTGCCCAGGTCGCGTTCGCGCAGCAAGGCGGTCAGGCGGGCGGCGGCATCGGCGCTGCCGACCACGGCGCGCGCCGGCCGGAAGCGTGCGCACTGCTCGGCCAGCTCTTCCACCTTGGCATGCGCGCTGAGCGCATACACCTGGTATTTATCGGGATGGCGTGCAAGCACGTCCAGGGTGGACACGCCGATCGAACCGGTCGCGCCTAAAATGGTGATGCGTTGCATAGTTGTACTTTCAAACTTCGTTCAAAGCAGCCCGGTATGGATCAGGGCCGCAAGCGGCAGCACCGGCACCAGCGCATCGATGCGGTCGAGCACGCCGCCGTGGCCCGGCAGCAGGTTGCTGCTGTCCTTGACGCCGGCGCGGCGCTTGAGCTGCGACTCGAACAGGTCGCCCACCACGCTGGCGGCCACGATCACCACCAGCACCGCCAGCGCACCGGCCCAGCCGAGCTTGGCCTGGAGGGCGACGGCGAAGGTATCGGCCAGCAGCGGGCCGCCGAACAGCACGGAGAGGCTGGCGATCAGCAGCACGGCAATGCCGCCGCCGATGGCGCCTTCCCACGATTTGCCTGGCGAAATCGACGGCGCCAGCTTGCGCTTGCCGAAGGCCTTGCCGGAGAAATAGGCACCGATGTCGGCGATCCAGACCAGCGCCAGCACCGACAGCAGATATACGGCGGACTGCTTGAAGAACAGCACGATGGCGGCAAAACAGGCCACGATCGAGATCGCGTACATGGTGGCCATCATGGTGTTGCGGCCGCCTTCGGCCGGCGGCAAGCCTACTTTGAGCGAGGGCACGAAGCGGAACAGCCACAGCAAGGTCGACAGGCCGAACCAGAACTTGACGGCGCTATTGTCGTTATACAGGAAGGCGTAGGCAAAGGCCGCGCTCCAGAACAGGGCGATCAGGAACGATTGCTTGCGCGACGACCTGAACAGCTGAAAGCTTTCGGTGATGGCCGCCGTGAGAAATAGCAGGACGACCGCGGCGAAAGCGGGGTAATACCCGCCGAACAGCACCGCCAGCAAGACGACCAGCAACACGACGGCGGTGATGATCCGGGTAATTAGCATCAGCTTTTCTTTTCAGCCAGTTGGTCGCCCGTACGCCCGAAGCGGCGCTCGCGGCTTTGATAGGATGCGATCGCCGCATCCAGGGACTCGATCGAGAAATCGGGCCAGTAGGTATCGGTGAAATACAGCTCCGAATAGGCCAGCTGCCACAGCAGGAAGTTGGAAATGCGCTCTTCCCCGCCGGTGCGGATGAACAGGTCGGGCTCGGGCGCGTACGCCATGGCCAGGTGTTCAGCCAGCTGCTCTTCGGCAAAGCTGGTCAGGCCAGGATTGGCGGCAACCATCTTGCTGGTGGCCTGCATGATGTCCCAGCGGCCGCCATAGTTGGCGCAAATGGTCACCGTCAGGCGCGTGTTGTTGGCGGTGCGGCGCTCGGCCGAGGCAATCATATCTTGCAGCTTGGAATCGAAACGCGACAAATCGCCCACGACTTTCAGGCGGATATTGTTCGCGTGCATCTTCGCCACTTCGCGTTCGAGCGCGGTGACGAACAGGCGCATCAGCAGCGACACTTCTTCTTCGGGGCGGCGCCAGTTTTCGGAGGAAAAGGCGAACAGGGTAAGGTACTCGATGCCGCGCTGCACGCACGCTTCTACGCAGCCGCGCACGGCTTCGACGCCCTTGACGTGGCCGGCCACGCGCGGCAAAAAGCGCTTGGTGGCCCAACGGCCGTTGCCGTCCATGATGATGGCCACATGGCGCGGCACGCGGGCTACTTCGGGTACTGCTGTCGTCGAACTTTTATAGATCATAAATCCAGACTATCTAGAACAAATGCATGGGAAGCGGACGCCAGGTCCGCCTCCGCGTGGGCAGACCCTGCCGTGGCGTCACCCCCTGACTCTACACCGTCAGGACTTCTTTTTCTTTTTCCGCAACCAGTTTATCGACGTCGATGACAAACTTGTCGGTCAGTTTCTGGATTTCTTCCGATGCGCGACGCTCGTCGTCTTCGGAGCAAGCCTTGTCCTTGACCAGCTTTTTCAGCGACTCGTTGGCATCGCGGCGGATGTTGCGGATCGCGATCTTGGCATCTTCCGCCTCGCCCTTGACCAGCTTGACCATTTCCTTGCGGCGTTCTTCGGTCAGCGGCGGGGTCGGTACGCGGATCATGTCGCCCTGCGACGAAGGATTGAGACCGAGGTCGGAATCGCGGATCGCCTTTTCGACGGTGGTCAGCATCTTCTTTTCCCACGGCTGCACGCCGATGGTGCGGGCGTCGATCAGCGTCACGTTGGCGATCTGGGTCAGCGCGGTGGCCGAGCCATAGTAATCGACCATGATGTGATCGAGGATACCCGTGTGGGCGCGGCCGGTGCGGACCTTGGCCAGATCGCTCTTGAGGGTGTCGATCGACTTGTTCATGCGCTCTTGCGCGTTTTTCTTGACGTCAGCGATAGTCATGCTGCTCTCCTGTAGCTCTGAATGATATTAAACGTGTACCAGTGTACCTTCGTCTTCGCCCATGATCACGCGCTTGAGCGCGCCCGGCTTGACGATGGAGAACACCTTGATCGGCAGCTTCTGGTCGCGGCACAGCGCGAACGCGGTCGCATCCATCACCTGCAGGTGCTTGGAAATGGCTTCGTCGAACGTGATCGACTCGTAGCGCGTGGCGTTCGGGTCCTTTTTCGGGTCGGCGGTGTAGACGCCGTCGACCTTGGTGGCCTTGAGCACGATTTCGGCGCTGATTTCCGACCCGCGCAGCGCGGCGGCGGTATCGGTGGTGAAGAAGGGATTGCCGGTGCCAGCGGCGAACACGACGACCTTGCCTTCTTCCAGGTATTGCAGCGCTTTCGGGCGCACGTAAGGCTCGACCACCTGTTCGATGGCAATCGCCGACATGACGCGGGCGACGATGCCGACGTGGCGCATGGCGTCAGCCAGGGCCAGCGCGTTCATCACGGTGGCCAGCATGCCCATGTAATCGGCCGTGGCGCGGTCCATGCCCTGGGCGCCGGGTGCGACGCCGCGGAAGATGTTGCCGCCGCCGATGACGACGGCCAGTTCCACGCCCAGGTTCGCTACTTCCGCGACATCGGCGACCATGCGCTCGATGGTGGCGCGGTTGATGCCGTAAGGATCATCGCCCATCAGTGCTTCGCCAGACAATTTCAGGAGTACGCGTTTGTAGGCTGGTTTCGACATGGGGGTGGGCTCCAAAAAATGACGGTTTGTATTCGGTCTTGCCGTGCGCACACTTTCATGTGCACAGATTAAAAAAACGGGCCTTCCGGCCCGCTTTCACACTTACTGCTTGTTAGCAGCCATTTGCGCCGCAACCTCTGCAGCGAAATCGTCTTGCTTTTTCTCAATGCCTTCACCAACGACATACATCGTGAATGCTTTCACGGTGGTGCTTTTTTCTTTCAGCATCTGTTCGATCGATTGCTTGTCGTTCTTGACGAACGATTGGTTCAGCAGCGACACTTCTTTCAGATACTTCTGGATCGAGCCTTCCAGGCGCTTGGCCAGGATTTCAGCCGATTGTACCGGCTTGCCTTCGGCAACGGCTTTGTCCGCATCTTCCTGAGCTTTCAGAGCAGCAACCGAGCGCTCTTTTTCGATCAGTTCAGCAGGCACCTGGTCCGACGACAGCGACACTGGCTTCATGGCTGCGATGTGCATGGCCACGTCTTTACCAACTTGCTCGTCGGCGCCTTCGAAGTCGACCACAACACCGATACGGGTGCCGTGCAGGTACGAGGCCAGCTTGCCGGTGGTGTCGAAACGCTGGAAGCGGCGGATCGTCATGTTTTCGCCGATCTTGCCGATCAGGGCGATACGCACTTCGTCCAGGGTCTTGCCATCGAGTGGCAGGGCCAGCAGGGCTGCGACGTCGGCAGGGTTGTTTTCCGCAACCAGGCGCGCGGCGTTGTTCGCCAGTGCCAGGAAGTCGTCGTTCTTGGCAACGAAGTCGGTTTCGCTGTTGACTTCAACCAGGGCGCCGACATTGCCAGCGATGAAGGTTGCTACAACGCCTTCAGCGGTGATGCGGGTAGCGTTGCTGGTCGCTTTGGTGCCCAGTTTGACGCGCAGGATTTCTTCCGCACGTGCCATGTCGCCATCGGCTTCGGTCAGTGCTTTTTTGCATTGCATCATCGGTGCGTCGGTTTTCGCGCGCAGTTCGCCTACCATCGCTGCTGTAATCGCTGCCATGTGTTTCTCCTAAATTTGTGACATATTCTGTTTAAAAAAAAGGGGGAGCTGCTGCTACCCCTTTTGATTTCCGCGGCGCCTCAGGGGCGCCTGAGGCAATTAAGCCTGCTCGGAGACTTCGACGAACTCGTCGCCAGCCGATTTAACCAGTTCAACGATTTCGTTGGAGGCGTTTGCACGGCCTTCCAGGATCGCATCAGCAACGCCACGGGCGTACAGCATGATCGCTTTGGACGAATCGTCGTTGCCTGGAATGACGTGGGTCACGCCTTCTGGCGAGTGGTTGGTATCGACGATGCCGATAACAGGGATGCCCAGCTTGCCGGCTTCGGTGATCGCGCCTTTGTGGTAGCCGACGTCGACGACGAAGATTGCGTCAGGAACGCCGCCCATGTCCTTGATACCGCCGATGGCTTTTTGCAGCTTGATCATTTCGCGTTGGAACATCAGGCCTTCTTTTTTCGACAGCTTCTCAACCGAACCGTCTTCAACTTGCGCTTCCATGTCTTTCAGGCGCTTGATCGAGGTCTTGATGGTTTTGAAGTTGGTCAGCATGCCGCCCAACCAGCGCTGGTCGACGAAAGGAACGCCAGCACGTGCAGCTTCAGCGGCGATGATTTCGCGCGCTTGACGCTTGGTGCCGACCATCAGGATCGTGCCGCGGTTCGACGCGACTTGCTTGATGGTTTTCATGGCTTCCTGATACATACCCATCGTCTTTTCCAAGTTGATGATATGAATCTTGTTGCGGTGGCCGAAAATGAACGGCGCCATTTTTGGGTTCCAAAAACGGGTTTGGTGACCGAAGTGGACACCGGCTTCCAGCATTTCACGCATTGTTACGGACATGTAATTCTCCAGGGTTGGGTCTGGAATCCGGTCAGTCACCATACAGGCACCCTTTGCGACCGGATTCGCGATTTTAACAAGATTTGTGGCATTACTTAACAACATTGCTCGAAAGCGAATTCAAGCAACCCGAGATTCTAACCGCATTTGGGGATTATTTCAAGCATCACGATGTGCTTTCGCCGCCGGCATCGTTACCGCCTGCCCCGTCATTCCCGCGCAGGCGGGAATCCAAGTTTGTCGCTCATCGGTTGCAGCACGACCTTAGGGGGAACGCATGCGTTCCCGCAGAGTGCCGCCTTGGCGCGGGAAGTCGTTTCTGCCAATGGCAGGAACGACGAGTAGCTGCGCCACGCGCGGCGGCGAGCGCAACGAGCGACGGACTCACGGGAGCGACGCGTGCGTTATCCATTATAATGGTCACCATATTTGCACGGGTTTTCGCACCACCATCCCGCTGTTACTGATTCTTACCGTTTTATTGCTGATTGCCAACTTATGTCCAACATCTCGATCAAATCCCCCGCCGACATCGAAGGCATGCGCATCGCCGGCCGGCTCGGCTCCGAAGTGCTCGACTACATCACGCCCTTCGTCAAGGTCGGCGTCACCACGGGCGAACTGGACCGTCTTTGCCACGAATACATGGTGAACGTACAGGGCACCATCCCCGCCCCGCTGAACTATTGCCCGCCGGGCTACACGCCCTATCCGAAAGCCATCTGCACCTCCGTCAACGACGTGATCTGCCACGGCATTCCGGGCGATAAGGTGCTCAAGGATGGCGACATGGTCAACCTCGACATCACCGTCATCAAGGATGGCTACCACGGCGACAACAGCCGCATGTTCCTGGTCGGCAAACCGTCGATCCTGGCCAAGCGCCTCTCCGAAGTCACCTACGAATGCATGTGGCTCGGCATTGCCCAGGTCAAGCCGGGCGCGCACCTGGGCGACATCGGCCACGTGATCCAGCAGCACGCCGAAAAGAACGGCTACAGCGTGGTGCGCGAATTCTGCGGCCACGGCATCGGCAAGGTCTTTCACGAAGAGCCGCAGGTGCTGCACTACGGCCGTCCCGGCACCCTGGAGCGCCTGGAAGCGGGCATGATCTTCACCATCGAGCCGATGATCAACGCCGGCCGCCGCGAGATCAAGGAAATGGGCGATGGCTGGACCATCAAGACCAAGGACAAGAAACCGTCGGCCCAGTGGGAACACACGATCCTGGTCACCGAGACCGGCTACGAAGTGCTGACCGTCTCGGCCGGTTCGCCACCGCCGCCGGCCTTCATCACCGAGGCCAGCCAGGCCGTCACGGCCTAAGGCGAATCCCGCCATGCCCGCCGCCGCGCTCAAGAAGCAGTCCCGCGACCTCCTCAAGCAAAGGCTGAAGGCGGAGCGGGCGGTGCTGATCGCCGCCTTCCGCGCCGACGGCAAGCCCGAAAAGCTGCTGCGCGGCCTGCGCCACAGCGTCGACGAGGTGCTCGCCGAAGCGTGGCAAACGGTCGGCCTGCCCGCCTCCACCGCGCTGGTGGGCGTGGGCGGCTACGGGCGCGGCGAACTGTTTCCGTTTTCCGATGTCGACCTGCTGATCCTGCTGTCCGAACCGGCCGACGCCATCACCCGGGCCAAGCTCGAAGAGCTGGTGCAGATGCTGTGGGACCTGGGCCTGGAAATCGGCTCGAGCATCCGCACCATCGAGGAGTGCATGAGCGAGTCGAAGGCCGACATCACGGTGCAAACCAGCCTGCTCGAAGCGCGCCTGGTGTGCGGCGATGCGGTCCTGTTCGAACAATTGCAGGAACGCTACCTTGGCACGCTCGACCCGCGTGCGTTTTTCCACGCCAAGGCGGCCGAAATGCGCCTGCGCCACGCCAAATACGAAGACACGGCGTTCTCGCTGGAGCCCAACGTCAAGGAAAGCCCCGGCGGCCTGCGCGACCTGCAGGTGATCCTGTGGGTGGCCAAGGCGGCCGGACTGGCGAACTCCTGGAGCCAGCTGGCCACGCGCGGCCTGATCACCCAGACCGAGGCGCGCCAGCTGATGGAAAAGGAGCGCGCCTTCAAGGATATCCGCGTGCGCCTGCACCTGCACGCCAACCGGCGCGAAGACCGCCTGGTGTTCGACGTCCAGACCCCGATCGCGGAAAGCTTCGGCCTGAAAACCACCGGCGAAGGGATCAATGCCCGCCGCGCCAGCGAATACCTGATGCAGCGCTACTACTGGGCGGCCAAGACGGTCACCCAGCTCAACACCATCATGCTGCAGAATATCGAAGCGCAGCTCTTCCCCGAGGCCAACGAGGCCGAGGCGATCAACGAGCGCTTCAACGATGTCAACGGCCTGATCGACATCGCGCAGGACGACACCTTCACCAGGCAGCCCTCGACAGTGCTGGAAGTGTTCGTGCTGATGACCGAGCGCCCGCACCTCAAGGGCATGACGGCGCGCACCATGCGCGCCCTGTGGCACGCGCGCTTCGAGATCGACGCCAAATTCCGCGAAGACCCGGTCAACCGCGCCTTGTTCCTGCGCATCCTGCAGGCGCCGGTGGGCCTGGTGCACGCGCTGCGGCGCATGAACGACACCAGCATCCTGGGGCGCTACCTGCCCAATTTTCGCCGCATCGTGGGCCAGATGCAGCATGACCTGTTCCATGTGTACACGGTCGACCAGCATATCCTGATGGTGGTGCGCAACATGCGCCGCTTCACGATGACCGAGCACGCGCACGAATACCCATTCTGCAGCCAACTGATCGCCAATTTCCGCAAGTCCTGGCTGCTGTACGTGGCCGCGCTGTTTCACGACATCGCCAAGGGCCGCGGCGGCGACCATTCCAAGCTCGGCACCGTGGACGCCGCCCAGTTCTGCGAAGACCACGCCATCGGCTCGGAAGATACCGAACTGGTGGTGTTCCTGGTCGAAAACCACCTGACCATGTCGCAGGTCGCGCAAAAGCAGGACCTGTCGGACCCGGACGTGATCGAAAGCTTCGCCAAAGTGGTCAAGGACGAACGCCACCTGACCGCGCTGTACCTGCTCACGGTGGCCGACATCCGCGGCACCAGCCCCAAGGTGTGGAACGCGTGGAAGGCCAAGCTGCTCGAAGACTTGTACCGCGTGACCTTGCGCGTGCTGGGGGGCGAGCCGCATTCGGCCGACCGCGAGCTGAAGAACCGCCAGGAAGAAGCGATGGCCACGCTGCGCCTGTACGGCCTGCCCGACATCGCCCACGTCGACTTGTGGAAGCAGCTCGACGTCGCCTACTTCCTGCGCCACGACGCCTCCGACATCGCCTGGCAGACGCGCTCGCTATGGGATAAGCTCGACAGCGTCAAGCCGGTCGTCAAATGCCGCCTGGCGCCGATCGGCGAAGGCTTGCAGGTGGCGGTCTATGCCAAGGACCAGCCCGATCTGTTCGCGCGCATCTGCAGCTATTTCGACCGCAAGAATTTCAGCATTCTCGACGCCAAGATCCACACGACCCGGCATGGCTACGCGCTCGATACCTTCATGGTGACCGAGCAGAGCTTCGCCAAGAGCTACCGCGACATCATCAACCTGATCGAGCACGAGATTTGCGAACTGCTGACCTCGCAGGCGCCCTTGCCGGCGCCCACGCGCGGCCGGCTCTCGCGCCTGTCGCGCACCTTTCCGCTCACGCCGACGGTCGACTTGCGGCCCGACGAGCGCGGCCAGTATTACCTGCTCTCGATCGCGGCCAACGACCGCACCGGGCTGCTCTACGCCATCGCCAACGTGCTCACGCGCTACCGCATCAACCTGCACACGGCCAAGATCATGACCCTGGGCGAGCGGGTGGAAGACGTGTTCCTGGTCGATGGCGCCGTGCTCAACAACGCGCGCAACCAGATCCAGCTCGAAACCGACCTGCTCGACGCGCTGCGCGTGTAATTTTTAGAATTTCCCTTTCCAGCAACCCTTAAGCAACCTTTACAAAGCAAGCCATGACTGAATTAGTACGCCTCTCCAAACGCATGTCCGAACTCGGGCTCTCTTCGCGCCGCGAAGCCGATGAATGGATCGCACGCGGCTGGGTGCGGGTCGATGGCCAGGTCATCTCCGAACTGGGCAGCAAAGTGCTGCCGCACCAGAAAATCACCGTCGAGCGCCAGGCCGCGGCCGAGCAATCCAAGCGCGTTACCGTGCTGATCAACAAGCCGATGGGCTACGTCAGCGGCCAGGCCGAGGACGGCTACACGCCGGCCGTGGCCCTCATCAAGGCCGAGAACCGCTGGGCCGACGACCCGTCGCCGGAAACCTTCCACCCGACCCAGCTGCGTTCGCTGGTGCCGGCCGGACGGCTCGACATCGATTCGGTCGGCCTGCTGATCCTCACGCAGGACGGGCGCGTGGCCAAGACCCTGATCGGGCAGGATACCGCCATCGAAAAGGAATACCTGGTGCGCGTGCAGTACACCAAGGAAGGCAAGCTGCCGGAATCGGATTTGAAAAAGCTGTGCTTCGGCCTGTGGATGGACGGCAAGCCGCTGCTGGCGGCCAAGGTGCGCTGGCAGAACGACGACCAGCTCAGCTTCACGCTCAGGGAAGGCAAGAAACGCCAGATCCGCCGCATGTGCGATATGGTGGGTTTGAAAGTGATTGGCCTGAAACGCGTGCGCATCGGCAAGGTCAAGCTCGGCGATCTGCCGGTCGGGCAATGGCGCTATCTGCGCCCTGACGAGCAGTTCTGAGCGCAATCTGCGATCACTTTTTTGTCGTCCGCGATGTCCGCTTTGGGATTAGACGGCTCTTGAAGTGACGTACATACTCTGCTGGCGAGCCGTGGCACACCATGGCCGTACCGTCCGCCCACAGGCGGCGGTTCACCAATGGAGACTGCCAATGTTGAAACAACCCGTTATCCCGGCGGGACGGCTCGCCGCCTGCGTCGCCGCCCTGCTGTTGCCCGTCCTCGCCGGCGCCGCTTCGACCACCTTCATCAACCCGGTCGGGCCAAGCACGGCCTCCTCGGCCGATCCCCACGTCATGCGCCACAGCGACGGCAATTACTACTTCGTTTCCACCGCGCCCGGCTGGGACAAGCTGGAGCTGCGCAAGTCGCCCTCGCTGTCGGGCATCGGTGCGCGCACGCCAGTCACCGTGTTCGTCAAAACCGCCGCCTGCAGCGGCAATAACTGCACCAGCAAGGAAATCTGGGCGCCCGAGATCAACCATATCAACGGCGCCTGGTACATCTATTTTTCGGGCGCCGGCACCGACAACCAGCACCGCGTGTTTGCCATCCGCAACCCCAGCGCCGATCCGACCACCGGCACCTGGAGCGCGCCGGTCAAGGTGGCCGACAGCGAGGACAGCTGGGCGATCGACCAGACCGTGGCCAACATCAACGGCCAGCTCTACATGGCTTGGTCGGACATCTCCGGCGGACAACCGCAGCGGATCAAGATCGCGCGCATGAGCAGTCCGACCACGCTCATCGGCAAGGGCGCGATCATTTCCACCCCGACGCTCGTCTGGGAAAAGTCCGGCGCGGCGGTCAACGAGGCGCCGGCATTCATCGTGCATGGCAATAAGGTGCACCTGAGCATCTCGGCCAGCGGATGCTGGACCGACGATTACAAGCTCGGCCTGCTCACCGCCAATCTGGGCGCGGACCTGACCATGCCGTCCAACTGGAGCAAGGCGGCCACGCCGATCCTACAAAAAGGCAACGGCGCCTTCGGTCCCGGCCACAACGGCTTTACCAAGTCCCCGGACGGCACCGAGGACTGGATCGTCTACCATGCCAATCCCGCCACCGGCCAGGGCTGCGGCGATTCACGCACCACGCGCATCCAGAAGGTGAGCTGGAATGGCGACATTCCCGTGATCGGCGCGCCGGTCGCCGCCGGCATGCCCGTGACGCGGCCATCCGGCGAAGGAAGCGGCACCATCTGGTACCGCGTGCGCAACGAGGCCAGCGGCAAGGTGATGAGCATCGACCGCGCCGCCGCGGCAAACGGCGCCGCCATCTGGCAATTCACGAACCTCAACAATTCCGACCAGCTATGGTCGCTCGACCCGGTCGACGGCGCCTGGTTCAAGCTCACCTCGAACTACAACGGCAACGTGGTCGATGTGGCGGGCCACAGCACCGCGCCCGGGGTGGCGGTCAAGACCCAGCCCTACGGCGCGACCCATAACCAGCAGTGGCAGCTGGTGCCGGGCACGACCCAGCATGTCGGCGTGCGCAACCGAAACAGCTCGTTGATGCTCGACAACCGCGACGGCAGCCTGCTCGACGGCGCCGTGATCCAGCAGTGGAGCGCGAATGGACTGGCGCCGCAACGCTGGCGCCTGGAGCGCGCAAACTGATCAGCTTCACGCTCAAGGATGGGATGAAGCACCGGATCTGCCGCATGTGCAACAGAGCGGGATTGCAAGTGCCCGGCTTGAAAAGCGCAAGCACCGGCGAGGTGGAACCGGCGATCCGCCGGTCCGGCAGTGGCGTTATTTGCGGCCTGGCAAGCAAGTCCGACCTGGACAGACCGCGCGGCGTGACTAGTGCTTACTTCTCCTCGCTGGCAATGAAACGGTAAACCAGCGCACCAAGCAAGGCACCAACGGTCGGCGCCACCCAGAACAGCCACAGCTGGCCGACTGCCCAGTCGCCTACATACAGGGCAACGCCGGTGCTGCGCGCCGGGTTGACCGAGGTGTTGGTGACCGGGATGCTGATCAGGTGGATCAGGGTCAGCGCCAGCCCGATCGGCAGTGGTGCGAAGCCGGCCGGCACGCGCTTGTCGGTCGCGCCGAGGATCACGATCAGGAAGAACATCGTCATGACCACTTCCGTCACCAGCGCCGCCAGCAGCGAGTAGCCGCCCGGCGAATGGTCGCCGTAGCCGTTGGAGGCAAAACCCTTGCTCACGTCAAAGCCGGCGGCGCCGCTGGCGATGATATACAGCACGCCGCCGGCGGCAATTGCCCCGACAACCTGGGCGCCAATGTAAGGCAGCAGTTTCGACGCCGGAAAGCGCCCGCCAGCCCACAAGCCGATCGACACCGCCGGGTTCAGGTGGCAACCGGAAATATGGCCGATGGCGTACGCCATGGTAAGCACCGTCAGGCCGAACGCCAGCGAGACACCGTGCAAGCCGATACCGACGCCCGGAAACGCCGCCGCCAGCACGGCACTGCCGCAACCGCCGAGCACGAGCCAAAATGTTCCGAGAAATTCGGCGCTGTACTGTTTCATGAAATTATCCTTATGAGTGAGATGGTCGGGACGAACGGGATCGTCGCGCGACAGAGGATCTGTAGCCGCTGGGCAAACATATTGCCATTAATAAACAACTATCGCAACAATAAAATTGCAGATTTGATCATGTTGCAGCGCTAGACGTGCGCGGACAGGCAGGCCGCGCCCGCCCCGCTACCTCAGGCCGGGCTCAGGCGTGGATACGTGAACGCAATGAAGTGGATGCCATTGAGCGCCAGGTGGGTCAGGATGGCCGTTTCGATGCGCTTCGAGCGCAGGTAGGCATAACCGTACCCCAGCCCGGCCAGGGTCGCCAGGCCGATCAGCAGTGGCCCTCCCCGCGCGTGCGCCAGCCCGAACAGGACTGCCGCCACGCACAGGGCGATGGCCGGCCCCGCCTTCCAGCGGCTCATCGCGCGCGTCAGCTGCTCCTGAATAAAGCCGCGGAAGAATGCTTCCTCGGCCACGCAGGTGAACAACAGGTTAATCGCGAAAAACACGGGCGTGTAAGCGAACAGCTTGAAGTCCACGTCGACATAGCCAACCTGCACCCCGACCGGCAGCACGATCAGCGGGGTACCGAGGATGATCCAGTAATTCCGCCTGACCGGCCGCCATTGCGCGCGGGTCCGGGCCGGTACGCAAAACAGCGCGAACAGGATCAGTCCGGCGGCGGCGGTATCGAAATTGAGCCGTTGCGTCACCGGGTCCGCCGCATCACTGATCAACAGACCGGACACCAGCGGCGGATTGACGAAACCGGGAAAACGGTGCATCGACAGGGCCAGCAGCATGCTCCCCATCGCCACCATCAGCAGCACGTGCAGCGGCCCGCTCTCGCTGCGCCGTGCGCCGTACGCCAGCGCGCCTAGCACAATGAGCGCCGCAATGGCTGGCAGGGACAGCAAGCCGGTCGCCACACCGCTTGCGCAGGCGAGCGTCAGCAAGCACAGCCATGGCGGAACCTCCCGTTTGGAACGCAAGGTCACCGGAGGGAACCACACTGAACAAACAGCAAGCGCGAGAAGACCGTAGGTCGTCACGAGCGCGGCGGAAAGATGGAACATCGTGCTTCTCCGGGCAGGCAAGCTGCGGTAAAAATGATTGTGCGCGAACACGTGAACGTCATGAAGGGGCGCATGCGCGCCGAAAGTTGCAAAATTGTAATTGATATACTGGTGCGACGCAACGTGGCAGCCATCGCCCGCGAGGATGGCCGATTGCTTCCCTGCCCCATTCATGGCACGATGCTCCATTTTTATTGGAGCATCAATGCGCCGCGTTTCCGCACTCGCCATCGGCCTCGTCCTCGCCAGCCAGCCGGCCCTCGCCCAGAAACGCGCCGCCGGCGCGGCAACAGCGCCAGTGGTCGCCGAAGCGCCCCTGCGCGCCCACCTCTCCTTTCTGGCCGACGACATGCTCGAAGGCCGCGGCACCGGCCAGCGCGGCGGCGAACTGGCCGTGCGCTATCTCGAAACCCAGGCCGCCGCCATCGGCCTCTTGCCCGGCGTCGGGAAGGCGTACCGCCAGTCCGTGAAAATGGTCGGCACCAAGACGCTCTCCACCAGCGCGGTGAGCTTCGATGTGGGCGGCAAGACGATGTCGCCGCAGCTCGGCAAGGAGATCGTCTTCAACAACGCCAGCGGCAAATCGAAAGTGCGCTTCGACGCGCCGGTGCTGTTCGTCGGCTACGGCATCAGCGCCGACGATGAAAACTGGGACGACTACAAGGGCGTCGACGTCACGGGCAAGCTGCTGATCATGATGGTCAACGACCCCAAGCCCACGGCGGCGGAACCGAACCGCTTCGGCGGCAAATCGCTCACCTACCCCGGGCGCTGGATGTACAAATACGAAGAAGCGCTGCGCCGCGGCGCCGCCGGCGTACTGCTGATTCACACGACCGAGTCGGCCTCCTACCCGTGGAGCGTGCCGGCCAACGGCATGAGCAAGGAGCAGTTCCACCTGGCCGGCGAAGGCAACGCGCTGCAAGGCTGGCTGCAGGAAGAGACGGTGCGCGCCCTGTTCGCGGCCGCCGGCCAGGACCTCGACGCCCTGCGCGCCAAAGCGGAAGTGCGCCGCTTCAAGGCGGTCGATCTGAAAGCGCGTGCCACGGTCGCCGTCGACAGCGCCATCCGCCCGGTCGAACAGTTCAATGTGGTCGGCATCGTGCCGGGCACCGACGCGAAGCTCAAGGAGCAGGCCGTGATCTATTCGGCCCACTGGGACCACCTCGGCATCGACAGCGCCGAAGGCAAGCCCGATCACATCTGGAACGGCGCGGTCGACAACGCCTCCGGCTCGGCGGCGCTGCTGACGATGGCGCAGGTGGCGGTGCGCCAGCCGGCCCGCCGCACCCAGATTTTCCTGTGGCCGTGCGCCGAGGAACAGGGCCTGATCGGCAGCCTCGGTTACGTGCGCGACCCGGTCTGGCCGCTGGCAAAAACGGCGGCGGACCTGAACCTGGACAGCATGAACTTCGTCGGCCTCACGCGCGACATCGGCGTGGCCGGCGCGGAACGCAGCAGCCTGCACGCCAGCGCCGCCAAGGTGGCCAAGGCCATGGGCCTGCGCCTGGCGCCGCCAATTTCCGACCTGGGAGGAGCCTACTTCCGCGCCGACCATTTCAATTTTGCCAAAGCGGGCGTGCCGGCGTTTAATGTGGGTTCGGCGGTGTTCTCGGGCGATGGCAGCTTTGAGTTCGACCACGAACACGGCGCCTCAAACGCGAAGATGGTCGGTTTCAAGGATCACTACCATCAGGTCAGCGACGAGTACAACCCGGCCTGGGATTTGCGCGGCATGGTGCAGCAGGCGCAGTTCACCCTCAATCTCGGGTATGAGGTGGCCAATGCGGCCACCATGCCGACCTGGAACAAGGGTGACCCGCTGGGGAAAGTAAAGCGTTGAGCAGGACGCCCGTGTTACGCGGGCGTTCCGGATTGCCTGTTTGTGCCACAATTGTCTCCTCACCAGCGTAAGGAGGCAGCACATGAACGAACGCATTTCCATCGATACGCCTGACGGCAGCTTTGGTGCCTACGTCGCCCGTCCGGCCGCCACGCCCGCTCCGTCCATCGTCGTCCTGCAAGAGATCTTCGGCATCAACGCCGACCTGCGCGAGACGTGCGACCGTCTCGCCGCGCAAGGCTACATCGCGGTTTGCCCCGACCTGTTCTGGCGCCTCGAACCGAATGTGGAATTGACCGACAAGACCGACGCCGAATGGAAAAAGGCCATGACGCTCTATAAAGCGTTCGACGTGGACAAGGGCGTGGACGATATCGCCGCCACCCTGGCGGCGGCGCGCGTCCTGCCCGGCGCCACCGGCAAGGCGGGCGTGATGGGCTTTTGCATGGGCGGCCTGCTGACCTTCCTGACCGCCACCCGCGCCAGGCCCGACGCCGCGGTCGCCTACTACGGCGGCGGCACCGAGAAGCACACCGGCGCCTTCAAGAATCTCGCCTGCCCGCTGATGATGCACCTGGGCGAAGCCGACGAATACATTTCAGCAAACGCGCGCGCCGCCATCGCCCAAGCGGCCGAGGGCAACCCGCTCGTGCAGATCTTTACCTATCCCGGCCAGAACCACGCCTTCGCGCGCTGGAACGGCGTGCACTTCGACGCGCAGGCGGCCGCGCAGGCCAACGACAGGACGCGGGCCTTTTTCGCGCAGCACCTCAAGTAGGACTACTCGAACAGCTTGAGTTTGAGCTGCACCGAAATCCCGCCATGCAGCCGGTCTTTATAGGTCGGCACCACCGCCACGTTCACGCCCACGCGCTTGTACTCGAACGTGGCGGTCGGAATCGCAGCCAGGAACCAGCCGCCGTCGCGCATCTTGGGATAGCCGTCGAAGCCGCCCAGCACCGCCCCAAGGCGCACGCCCGCGTACGACAGGGGCTGGTAATACATGCCCACATACTTCGAGTGCTGGCGGTCACTGTTGAAGAAACGTCCCGCCGTCAGCGCCGAATGCTCCGACAGGCGGTACTCGACGCCGACCCCGGGATTGCGCCCGTTGAGGTCCTTGTCGCTCTGGAAGTGGTAGGTCGCAAAGCCGCTGGTGAGCCATACCTGGCTGCGCTTTTCGCTGCCGTCGAAGGCGGTGGCGTTAGCGTCAGGGGTGGCCGCATCCTGGGCCAGCGCCGGAGCGCACACGAGCAGCGCCAGGCCCAGGGCCGGCAAAGTCTTCAATATCATGGTGATCAATCGTCTTCGTCAGGGTCCAGGTCGGGGAACATGACCTGCGTGTAGCCAAATTTGGTGAAGTCCTCGATCCGCATCGGATACAGGATGCCGAGCAGGTGGTCGACTTCGTGCTGCACCACGCGCGCATGAAAGCCGTCGACTTCACGCTCGATGCGCTTGCCATGCTGGTCCACGCCTTCGTAGCGCAGGTGCGTGAAGCGCGGCACGCTGCCGCGCAGTCCCGGCACCGACAGGCAGCCTTCGAACGCTTCTTCCTTGTGTTTCGACAGCGGCGTGAGCACAGGATTGATCAGCACCGTCTGCGGCACCGCCGGCGCGTCCGGATAGCGCTGGTTGTCCTTGAAGCCGAAAATCACCAGCTGCAAATTGACGCCGATCTGCGGCGCGGCCAGCCCGGCGCCATTCGCATGGTGCATGGTGTCGAACATGTCGGCGATCAGTGCCTCCATGGCCGGCGTGCCGAACTCGCGTACCGGTTCGGCCACCCGCAGCAAACGCGGGTCGCCCATCTTGAGGATCTCGCGGACGGTCATGAGAAATTCTGCTCGCGGTGCAGCTGTTCGAGGAAGGTGCGGAAGCCCTCGCCGGTTTCAGGGTGCTTCAGGCCCATCGCCGTCATTGCCGTCAGGTAGCCCAGCTTGGAGCCGCAATCGTAGCGCTGGCCCGCATAGCGGTAAGCCAGCACGCGTTCGGCGGCCATCAGCGCGGCAATGCCGTCGGTGAGCTGGATTTCGCCGCCGGCGCCGGTGCCGATGTGCTCCAGGTAGCGGAAAATCTTGGGCGACAAAATATAGCGCCCCACCACCGCCAGGGTCGACGGCGCCACGTCAGGCATCGGCTTTTCGACGATTTCGGACACCAGTTCCAGGTTTTCCCGGTACGAGGTCGCTTTCACGATGCCGTACTGGCGCGTGTTCGCGCGCGGTACTTCTTGCACCGCCAGCACGCTGCATTGCTCGTAGGCGTAGACGTCGGTCATCTGCGCCAGCACCGGACGCTCGCCCGGATCGGTGTCCATGAAGTCGTCCGCCAGCAGCACCGCGAACGGCTCGTTGCCCACCACCGGACGCGCGCACAGCACCGCATGCCCGAGGCCCAGCGGCGCGGACTGGCGAATGTAGATGCAGTTGATGTTCTTCGGGATGACGTTGCGCACCAGTTCGAGCAGCGCCTCCTTGCCGGCTGCTTCGAGTTCCGATTCGAGTTCGTAGGCCTTGTCGAAATGGTCTTCGATGGCGCGCTTGTTGCGGCCCGTGATGAAGATCATTTCGGTGATGCCGGCGGCGACCGCCTCTTCGACCGCATACTGGATCAGCGGCTTGTCGACGATCGGCAGCATTTCCTTCGGCTGTGCCTTGGTGGCCGGCAGAAAACGGCTACCGAGACCGGCTACGGGAAAGACTGCTTTTCTAACTGGATTCATCTTGATTCGGTTCCGTGGAAGATGCTGTCGCCAGCAGTGAAAGAAGGGCCGCTTCGTCGAGGAGCGTGATGCCGAGCTCCTGCGCCTTGGCCAGTTTGCTGCCGGCATCCGCACCGGCAACGACATAGGAGGTCTTTTTCGATACCGATCCGGAGACTTTGCCGCCGGCTGCTTCGACCAGCGCGCCGGCTTCGTCGCGCGACAGGGTCGGCAAGGTGCCGGTGATGACAAAGGTCTTGCCGGCCATGGCGCCCGTGTTCTTCATCACGTGCTCGCCTTCCTTCCAGCGCAGCACGCCGGAGAGAAGGCGCACCAGCGCCAGGTTATCGGCATCGGTCAAAAATTCGCTGATCGAGCGCGCCACGATCGGGCCGATGTCGGGCACTTCCAGCAGTTGCAGGCCGCCTTCGAAGCTGGCCGCGTGCAGCAGCGCTTCGAGGTTGCCGAAGTGCTGGGCCAGCGCCTTGGCGGTCGACTCGCCGACATTCCGGATACCGAGCGCGTAAATGAAGCGCGCCATAGTGGTGTCGCGCGATTTTTCGAGCGCGTCGACCACGTTCTGGGCCGACTTGGCGGCCATGCGGTCAAGACCGGCCAGCTTGTCCTTGTCGAGCGTGTACAGGTCGGCCGCGTTGTGGATCAGGCCCTTGTCGACCAGTTGTTCGATCAGCTGGTCGCCCAGGCCTTCGACGTCGAGCGCGCGGCGCGACACGAAGTGCATCAAGCCACCCTTCTTCTGGGCGCTGCAGTGGGTCCAGCCGCCGGAGCAGCGTGCCACGGCTTCGTCATCCATGCGCACGATCGGCGAGCCGCACACCGGGCAGTTGGCCGGCATGACGAATTCGCGCACATCAAGCGGACGGCGCTCGGCCACGAACGACACCACTTCGGGAATCACGTCGCCGGCGCGGCGCACGATGACCGTGTCGCCGATGCGGATATCCTTGCGCCGCACTTCGCCTTCGTTGTGCAAGGTGGCGTTGGTGACGTTCACGCCGCCCACGTTGACCTGCGCCAGGCGCGCCACCGGGGTGATCGCGCCGGTGCGGCCGACCTGCACTTCGATGTCGAGCACCTGCGTGAGCGCCTCTTCGGCCGGGAATTTGTGGGCGATGGCAAAGCGCGGCGCGCGCGACACAAAACCAAGTTGTTGCTGCTGTTCGAGGCTGTTGACTTTATAGACCACGCCGTCGATCTCGTAGGCCAGGCTTGGGCGACGCTTGCCGATGTCGCGGTAGTAGTCGATCAAGCCTTGCGCGCCGGTGACGACGGCGCGCTCGTTTGACACCGGCAGGCCGAGCGTCTGGTACCAGTCCAGCAGGGCCGAATGCGATGGCGGCATGTCGGCGCCTTCCAGCGCGCCGACTCCGTAGGAAAAGAAGCGCAGACTGCGCTGGGCGGTGATGCGCGAGTCGAGCTGGCGCAGGCTGCCGGCGGCGGCGTTGCGCGGGTTGGCGAATTCCTTCTGGCCGGCGTCGCGCTGGCGCGCATTGAGCTTGGCGAAATCGGCCTTGTACATCAACACTTCGCCACGCACTTCGAGCACCGCCGGCACCGTGTCGCCATGCAGGCGCAGAGGAATGGCGCGCACCGTGCGGATGTTCGCCGTCACGTCTTCGCCGGTGGCGCCGTCGCCGCGCGTGGCGGCCTGCACGAACACGCCGTTCTCGTAGCGCAGGCTGATCGCCAGGCCGTCGAATTTGAGTTCGGCCGCATACTCGACCTGCTCCGCGTCGAGGCCTTCGCGCGCGCGGCGGTCGAAGTTTTCGATATCCTCGTCCTCGAAGCCGTTGTTCAGCGAGAGCATGGGAATGCTGTGCGTGACCTGATTGAACTCGGGCAGGGGCGTCGCGCCCACGCGGTAGGTGGGCGAGTCGACCGAAACCGCTTCCGGGTGCGCCGCTTCGAGCGCCTGCAGTTCGCGGAACAGGCGGTCGTACTCGGCGTCCGGAATGGTCGGCGCGTCCTGCACGTGGTAAGAAAAAATGTGGCGATTCAGTTCGGCCGTGAGCTGCGCCATGCGGCCGAGGTAATCGCTGTCCTGCGTTGCTGTTGTTGTCGTCACGATGATCTTTTTTATTAGCTGAACAAGCGCATGGCGCGCGTCGAACCGGCCGGAATGTCGGCCGCTTCCATCTCCTGGTAGAAATCGAGCACCTGGCTGTTGATTTCGGCAAGCGCCTGGTCGGTCAGCGGCTGGTCGCTGTCGTCGACGATGACGGCATCCAGGCGCCCCACCAGCGCCTTGGCGCAATTAAGCATGGCGCCGAAACCATCTCGCGCCGGTGCCACGCATGGCACGTCCAGCAGCAAGGTCAGGCGCGAGGTGGTGTCGGCGCCGAGGGTGACATTGGTGGTCAAGGTGAACAGCTGGCCGCCGTCGCCATCCGGCATGATGTAGCGCCCGTCGGGACGCACATCGAAGCCCTGCTTCTCCAGCGCGCCGATCAGGGTCGCGATCGACCACGGGGCGCCGTACGACATCAGGTTCACTCCCAGCTGGGCATCGTGCCCGGCCACGAAGCGGTGCAAGGTGCGCGACTCGCCCATGACTTCGATCATGTCCGGAATTTCCGGCTCGGCGCCGATGTCGTCGGCCACCGCGCGCAATCGTGTGACCAGTTCGGAGTATTCGAGTTCGTTCAGCGCCGTGGTACGGCTGGCCATCTGCACGCCGGCCTGCAACTTGGTGTAGACGCCGCCGTGGACGATCGGTTCCCAGTCGCCGTTGACGTGCAGGCCTATGAAGTGCACCGGCTTGTTGCCGACGTGGCGCAGGGTGTGCAGGATCGGCAGGATTTTGTCGCCCCGCACCGGCGCTTCGAGCGCCAGCGGAATCAGCACATCGATCAGCGGGTCGACCAGGCTGGTGGCCAGCTCGGTGGCCGGGCTCAGTGCTTCAACCGGCACTGCCACGGGTGCCACCGGCGCGACTGATTCAACCGGTTCGTCGTCGAAACGCGCAGCCGGTGCTGCTGCGACCGGCGCCGCGACCGGCACGGGGGCCGCCGCAGGCGTGTCGTCGGCCACCGGCACCGGGGCCGGCTTGGCGTCGAACGTCGGCTCGCTGCGCACGATGTCGCCGGGACGCAGCAGCACATCGTCATGCTCGGACGAGAAGGCGCGTTCGACACTCTTCTTGGCCTTATGCTCCTGCCACTTGTTGTATGCGAAGACGCCGGCGACGAATACGCCGGCGGCACCGATCAGGCTCATTTGTAAATCTGTCATGCTGCTTGTGCCTCGGTAGCAAAATTTGCGGCGGACTCCATGTCCACCGCCACAATGCGCGATACGCCCTGCTCCTGCATCGTCACACCGATCAGTTGATTGGCCATTTCCATCGCAATTTTATTGTGCGAGATGAAAAGGAATTGAGTATGGTCCGACATCCGTTTTACCATGCGGCAGAATCGCTCGGTGTTCGCGTCGTCCAGCGGCGCGTCGACTTCGTCGAGCAGGCAGAATGGCGCCGGATTGAGGCGGAACATGGAAAACACCAGCGCGGTCGCGGTCAGCGCTTTTTCGCCGCCCGACAGCAAGTGGATGGTGGCGTTCTTTTTGCCCGGCGGCTGCGCCATGACCTGCACGCCGGAGTCGAGAATTTCGTCGCCCGTCATCACCAGCTTGGCGTTGCCGCCGCCGAAGAGGATCGGGAACAGTTCCGAAAAATGGTGATTCACCTTGTCGAAGGTATCCTGCAGCAGTTCGCGCGTTTCCTTGTCGATGCGGGCGATCGCGTCTTCCAGGGTCATGATCGCCTCGTTCAGGTCATTGTTCTGCGCGTCGAGGAAGTTCTTGCGCTCGGACGCCTGCGCCAGCTCGTCGAGCGCGGCCAGGTTGACCGCGCCGAGCAGCGCGATGGCGTTCGTCAAACGCGTCACCTCGCCCTGCAGGTAGGACGGCTTCATGTCGGGATGGAGCTTTTCGGAGAGCGCCGCTTCGTCGGCGTCGACCGTCTTTAACGCCTCGGCGAACTGCTCCTGGTTCAGGCGCGCGGCCTGTTCCTTGAGCTGCATTTCCATGATCTTGTCGCGCTGCGGCTGCAGGCTGCGTTCGGACTGGGTGCGCGTGTCTTCGGCGGCGCGCAGCTGCTGGGTGATCTGGTCGAGCTCATGGCGCGCATCGGACAGCGCGCGCTCCTGGCTGGTGCGCCGGTCCAGCAAGTCTTGCAGGCCGTCGCTGGCGGCGCCGCTTTCCAGCGCTTCGAGCTCCATCTGACCGACCGCGATGCTCTCGCTTACCTGGGCCGCCTGCTGCGTGGCGGTGGCGATATTGCGGCGCAGTTCCTCGATCTTGCTGCGCTGGGTTTTTTCGGCGAACTGCGCTTCCTGGGCCGCGCGCTCCAACTCGCGCAGCTTTTCGCGCGCGTCCGTCAGCGCCTGTTCGCGGCTCAGGAAATCGGTCTGGCCATCTTCGTGCGCGCCCTGCAGCTCGGCCAGTTCCATGTCGAGCTGCTCGAACTTTTCTTCGGACTCCATGCGGATCTGCTGCTGTTCGGCTTCCTGCGCCGCGATCTCGGCCAGATCGGCCTGGATCTGGGTGCTGCGCTGGTTGAAGCGCGCCTCGACCTCGGACTGCTTGACCACCTCGATCTGCAGCGCGTGCACGCCTTGCGTGAGCGTGGCCACGCGCTGGCGCGCATCCTGCAGGCGCCGCGTGAGGTCCGACATGGCGGCGTCGGCGCGCACCGCGCGGGCGCGCGCTTCGTCGGCCAGCATGGTCTGCACGCGCAGCTGCTTGCCGATGTTGTCGATCTCCTGCTGCCGCCCCAGCATGCCATCCTGCTCGCTGTCGGCCGCGTAGAAACGCACGCTGGACTGGGTCACCACGTGGCCCTGGCGCGTGATGAACGAGCCGCCCTGCGGCAGGCGCGTGCGCTCGGCAAAGGCGCTGGCGGTGTCTTCGGCGGCGAAGACATTGTGCAGCCAATCGCCCAGCAATCCGCGCAGCCCCGGCTCATTGAGCTTGAGCAGGCTGACGAACGACGTGAGGCCCGGTACTTCGCTTGGCGCCGCGGCGCCGGCGAGCGATGGCGCGTACAGGGCGAGCTTGGCCGGCGGCGCATCGCTGAAAAAGGCCTTGGCCCATTCGATATTCGACATTTCGAGCGCGCCGGTGCGCTCGCGCAGCACCGATTCGAGCGCCGTTTCCCAACCCTGTTCGATGCCGAGCTTTTGCCACAGGCGCGGCAGCCCATCGAGTTCGTGCTTTTGCAGCCAGGGCTGGACCTTGCCCTGCGTTTGCACGCGTTCCTGCAACTGCTTCAAGGCCGACAGGCGCGCTTCGAGCTGCGCATTGGCCGCCGACTCGGCATTGACCTGCGCCTGCGCCGCGGCCCGTTCTTCTTCGGTGCGCTGCTGCTGTTCGGTCGCGTCTTCGAGCAGCATGGTCTGCTCTTCCAGCGCCTGCTGCTTTTCTTCGAGCTGCATGCGCAGGTTGGCCAGGTGGCTGCTGTCGGGCAGATTGAGCCCGTTCTTTTCCTGCTGCAGGCGCTCGCGCCGCGTTTGCAGGCCATTGAGGATGTTCGAAGCATTGCGCTGGTGCGCCGATTCGAGTTCGATCTGCTGCTGCGCCTGCATGATGCGGGCACGCGATTCGGTGGTCTTGTGCTGGGCCGCGCGCCAAGCGGCATCGAGGTCCGGCAGGCGCTCGCCCTGGGCTTCGGCGTTCATCTGCGACTGTTCGACCCGCCCGCCCAGTTCTTCGAGCAGGTACTCGGCTTCCTCGATCTGCTGCTGGTAATCCTGGCCCTGCGTCTGCCACTGGTTGCGCTGGGCGTTCAGCGCCAGCAGCTGGTTCTGCAGGCGGCTGCGCGATTCGATGACGAACTTGATCTGCGCTTCCAGGCTGCCGATTTCCGAGTTGGTCTGGTACAGGTGGCCCTGCGCCGTGTGCAGGCGGTCGCCCACCGAAAAGTGCGCCTGGCGCATGTGTTCGAGATCGAGTTCGACGTGGCGCAGCTTGGCCGTCTGCTCCTCCAGATCGGTCTGGGCCTGCTCCATCTCGCGGAAGTAGCGATTCTGCTCGGTCTGCGCTTCGTTCTTGCGCAGCAGCCAGAGGAGTTTTTGCTTTTCTTCCTGGTCCGCCTGCAGCGAATGGAATTTGTTGGCGACGACCGCCTGCGCTTCGAGCTTTTCGAGGTTGGCGTTCAGTTCGCGCAGGATGTCTTCCACCCGCAGCAGGTTTTCGCGCGTGTCGTTGAGGCGGTTTTCGGTTTCGCGCCGGCGTTCCTTGTACTTCGACACGCCGGCCGCTTCTTCGAGGAACACGCGCAGTTCTTCCGGGCGCGACTCGATGATGCGCGAGATCATGCCCTGGCCGATGATGGCGTAGGCGCGCGGACCGAGGCCCGTGCCGAGGAAAATATCCTGGATGTCGCGCCGGCGCACCGGCTGGCTGTTGATGTAGTAGGTCGAGGTGCCGTCGCGCGTGAGGGTGCGCTTGACGGCGATTTCGGCGTACTGGCCCCACTGGCCGGAAGCCTTGCCGTCGTTATTGTCGAACACCAGTTCGACCGAGGCGCGCCCGGCCGGCTTGCGGTGGGTGGAGCCGTTGAAAATGACGTCCTGCATGGACTCGCCGCGCAGCTCGGATGCCTTCGATTCGCCCAGCACCCAGCGCACCGCGTCGATGATGTTCGACTTGCCGCAACCATTGGGACCGACCACGCCAACCAGCTGCCCCGGCACCTGGAAATTGGTGGGATCGACGAATGACTTAAATCCCGACAATTTAATGGAAGACAGGCGCACGTTGTATAGCTAGCTCGGGAATCCTAAAGGTGTCCATCATACCATTTGTTGTCATGTTTTCGGGGGGATGAGGCGTCGGGCCGGGGCGGAGTTCTTTGCTGAGCGGAGGGGCCTTGGATTCCCGCCGGTGAAGTGACCCAAGAAAGTTGGACGGTGTTTTGATTAAATCAAAGCGAATGCTGGGTTCGGTATTGCACCGGGCTCAGTCCGTTCAGCTTCATCTTGATACGGCAGTGATTATAGTAGTCAATGTACTCGGCCAGACCTTTTTTCAACTCGTCGACGCTACTAAATTTGTTCAGGTGGTAATACTCCGTCTTCAGCACTGCGAAGAAGCTCTCCATGGCTGCGTTGTCGAGGCAGTTGCCTTTGCGAGACATGCTCTGCACGATGCCTTTCTGCGCCAGCATGTGCTGGTAGGCCGGCATGCGATACTGCCATCCCTGATCTGAATGGACGATCGGTTTATCGTCGGCACGCAACTTCCGGAAGGCTTTTTTGAGCATGCCTGTCACCAGTCCGAGTACCGGACGCGTGTCCATTTCATACGCTACAATTTCCCCGTTGAACAGGTCCATCACGGGTGATAGATACACTTTCTGACCAGCGACTTTCATCTCGGTGACGTCGGTTGCCCACTTCTGATTCACCCCCTCTGCGTTGAAATCGCGCAGCAAGATGTTCGGCGCAGTCTTGCCCACTTCCCCCTTGTACGACTTGTATTTCTTGATGCGTACCAGCGATGTCAGCTTCATTGCCTGCATGCAGCGCTGGACGGTATTGGCGCATGCGCGATGGCCTGCCTTGCGCAGCACGTCAGCGATACGCCGATAGCCCATACGCCCCTTGTGTGCCTGATAGGTCGTCTCGATACCCTGCTTCAAGTGCGCATGCTTGTCGCCGTCTTGCGCAACCTTCTTTTGATAGTAAAACGTACTACGTTTCAGACCGGTAAGCGCAAGCAACTGCGCAATGGGAAATTGCAGCCTTAACTCGTGGACTATGTGCGCTTTTTGCGCATTGCCGCAGCCTGTTCGGCCGCTTGAGCTAAGGCTCTCCGCTTTTTTAGAACGGCGACCTCCATCCGTAACTGGTTCAGTTCCACCAGCAACTCTTCACGGCTACGTGTGGCATCACTATGCACGCTGGCAGGTGCAACTTGCTTGGGTAAATCAGCCATGCGCTTGGGTCTTCCTCTGGGTTTGCGGATCAGTGGCACTATACCGCCATCACGAAAATCGCGCTCCCAAACCCCGACGTAGCCCTGCGCGCGAATATTGAACCTGGCCGCCGTTTCCACATACGATAATTTGTTCGCCCACATGTACCGCAAAACCTCAAGCTTCTCATCGGCGCTGTACTGAACAGACTTCCTCGGTTCAAGGCCAGCTTTGCCGTGATAGCGGTGGAACAGTACCCAACGGCGTACTTGGCCGTAGCTAACGTTGTTGATGCGGCCTACTTCCTTATAGCCCATCAAGCCACGTACATATTGCTTAGCGATTTTTAGCTTGAATGCCGTCGTATGCTTCGTCATCGACTTCCCCCAAAAAGTAGAAACGGTGTCCAACTTTTTTGGGTCAGTTCACGGCGCGGGAAGGACGGTTTTACGGGTTGTGGCAACAAAACGACTGAGGACGCTCAACATTTCACCCTAGAAACAGACGTAGTTGAAGTAGCGCTCGGCCTTGGGGCACGGCGGGGAGTAAGGATTGCGCGTCGGCCCCCAGGTGGCCGTCGTGTAGACACGGTCGACCCCGGACAGGCCGAGCGCCAGGCCCGTCATCCACTGCTGGGAATTGTGCGATTCGCCCCTGTACGGAATGCACAGCACGGCCAGGGTCAGCGCGATCAAAGTCAAGCTGGGCTGAAACTGGCGGTTTGAGCGCACCAGCGCGATGAAACCGGCCGCGCAGGCCAGTCCGAGCAGGCAGCCCAGAATCGCTTCCGAGCTGCTGTGGGTTTCGACCATCACGCGCGAGAGCGTCACGCCCAGCGCCAGCGCCACGCCGAGGCCGACCGCGACGTAGCGCCACATCTTGCTGCGTCCGCACAGCGCCAGGTAGGCCGCCACCGGAAACACGGCCGCGGCACGCGCGGCGTGACCGCTGAAGCCCGCGAAATGCAGCGCTTCGATGCCGATGCCCCAGCCGAGAAAGGCGATCTTGCTGCCGATGACGATCAACAGGGTGGCGCCGAACAGCAGGCACCAGTACAGGGCGCGGCGGCGGCAGTGGGCGGCGGCGAGCCAGACGGCAATGGCGATACCCAGGGGTGCGGTGACGGCGATGCCGCCCAGCGCGGTGAGGTGATACCAATTCATAGACAAAAGCCGGAAGTGAAAAAAGCCGGGCATGGGCGGCAGTGCAGAAACTGTCCAATGCCCGCTCAGGCCCGGCCCGAATGATACGCGAATGTAAACAATGTGCGAATACTAACGGAACACGCCTGCCTCAGGCAGCGACCGACTGCGCCGATTTTTCCGTGTCGCCGAGCGCCTCGTCCATCGCCTGCGACAGTGCGCGGCCGACCACGCCCTCGACCTTCATCACGCGCACGCGCTGGGCGCGGTAGGCTTCGATGAGCTTGTCGGACGAGAGGGAAAACGCTTCCTGGCGCGCCCCGGTCGAGAAAATGTACAGGGTGCGCAGCGGGCTGATCCAGGCCAGCTTGACCTTGCGGATGCTGCCGTCCGGGTCGGTGAATTCGATCCACATATTGCGTTCGAGGGCATCGACGCCCAGTTCGGCGTCGTCCAGTTCGACGTGGGCCGCTTCTTCGGCCGCGGCCAGGGCTTCGTTTTCCTTTTCCAGCCGGCGCATCGCATCTTGCTGGGCAACTTCAACGGCGATTTCGAGCTGGCGTTCCGGCGTGATGTCGAGCGGCGCGCGCACTATTGACGCGTGGCACTCCGCCAGGTCGGCGAAGAACTGGATACGGTCGGCATCTTGCCACTTGATGACGTCCAACCATTTGTTCAGGGTCGCCAGCAGACTCGGCAGCTTGCCGATCAGGTCGCGCCGCTGTTCGTGCGTGATCTTCGGCTTGACGCTCCAGATCAGCTCATCCATCGTCTTGGTGGCATTGCCGACCGCGCCCGGCTTGTCGTCCTCGACGCTGTAGGCGACCGTCATGACGGAGGTCCACTTGTTTTCTAGAAAGGTTTCCAGCATGGCCACTACTTGCCCGCTGCCGACCCGGGCGGCGACCGCGCTCCTGGCCGAACGGGTTGCGGCGGTGACTTTTTCCTGGCGCAGGGCGGCGGCGATCGGGGCCGCGATGGCGGTCGCCGCCGCCGTTTCCTCGGCCTTGATGGTTTCTTCGAGCTCGGCCACCACTTCCGAAAACACATCGGCCGGCGCGCCGCCGTCATCCTGGTCGCGCCCGACCCGCTCCACGCCGCGCTGCATGACCTGGAACAGCGGATCGTCCGGGCCGGAGCGCTGCTCCAGGCCCATGGTCGACATCAGGTCGATCATGCGGCGCGCCGGGTGCGTTTCCTCGAAGAAGAAATTCTTGTCGGCCAGCGCCGCCTTGAGCACCGGAATCTGCAGCGACTGGATCAGGTCGCGCGAATCTTTCGGAATATTCGGATCGAGCAAGACCGTCTCGAAAATCTTCGACAGCAGGTCGATGGTGCTTTCGTCGCCGCGCGACAGTGATCCTTTTGGAATGCTTTCCTTCAAGCGCGGCAAATAAAATACATTGCCCGCCTGCGCCTCGGCCGGGGTCGGCGCCACGTTGCTGAACTGTTCCGGCATGCGGCCCTGCAAGCCCTTGAGCACGTCGAGCAGGGAAGCGGGAACCATCACCTGGCCGCCGTCCATGACCTGGCCGAAGCTGCCCGCGGCAATACCGCCGCCCGCAAACTGGGCCGGCGCGAAGCCGCCTGCGGCGTGGCTGCCCTGCCCCGGCGCGCCGCCCTGGTGCGCCGGGCCGCCATGCCATGGCGCGGCCGGCACGCTGGCCTCGCCCGCGTCGCCGCCCGGCGCGCCCTGGAAGGCGGCGGCGCCGCTCGGACGCCAGCCGCCGGCCGATGGCGCCATGGCCGGCAGGTCGGGAATCATCGGAATGTCGAAGGCGGACGCGGCCGCCGGCGCGTCGTCGTCGTCGCGCAGGAACTGGCGCAGCTGCTTGGCCAGTTCGGCCTGGCCGCTGGCGCGCGCTTTCTTGGCCGCGGCCGCGCTTTCGGTTTTCTTGATCTTGAAGGCGTCCACCGAGCCGGGCTGGACACCCTTGTTCATCAGCAGATCGCACAGCGCGTCGTACATCGGCGCGAAGTCGAACAGCAGCGACGGGCGCAGCATCGGCAGGATCAGCCCGTGGGCCTCCTCGTCCGGCTCGAACTCGCGCCAAGCCTGGTGCAAGGCCGACAGGAACATTTCGGGACGGAAGGGATTCTGGCTGATGCGCAGCACATCGCGTTCGAGCAGGAAGCCCAGGCGCACATTGAGGGTGGCGATCTGGGTCGCATACTGCATTTCGAAGGGACGGCTGATGGCGTCGAAGGCGACGCGGCTGTCCATTTCCTCGTAGGGCACCAGTTCCAGCGCGGCGGGCAAAGCCATCGCGGATTTTTTCAGCGGCGGCAACAGCACGTCGACCTCGGCACGCATGGCGCGCCCGATGCCGGCGGCAGCAACATGAAAGAAGGCGTAGGTGTTGTTTTTTAGCAGATTCCCCGACTTGACCCGCTGAAACACAGTGCGCGCATCGAGCGCTGGGTCCGTCACATCCAGCAACGCCGCAACCAGACGCGTCGCCACGGCCATCAAGTGGTCGTTGGCATGCTTGGTCACGGTCACGACCAGCGCCTCCAACAGCTCGTGGCGCGACGGACCAGTCTTCCTTGCTGCGGCGGATGGTGAAGGTGGAGCCATTGTCTGCTCGTTGGGGGGTTAGAGATCTTTTGCCATAACAAACATTCTCTCACATTATTGCCGACTGGCAACGGGAAAATTTGAAACAAAGCGTTATTTTTTGTTCAATCGCCTTATTTTCATAACCATTCTTGCTTTTCCCTAAAGCAAAAGCCGATTGTCGTCATTTGGACTGTTGATGAAAAACAAACCCGAAATAAAAAGTTTCTCTAACATAATTACAATTCCACGCAGCAACCTGCCTCTTGAGGACTAGCCATGATAACGATCCGCCGCCGCGATCTCAAGCTCACCCTGTGTCTGGGCTTTGCCGTCCTGGTCGGGCTGGGCGTCTGGCTGTCCATTGTACTGCTGAGTCAGCTTGAACAGATGAAAGCGGTAACGGCACCTGCGTTCCAAAGTTTAGGCGATCGTTTGGGTCCCTTGACCGGCATCATGGCCGACGACAGCGCCGCGCGCGCCGAGGCCGAGTACGCCGGGGCTCGCCTGTGGGTCTGGTTTTGCATAGGCGCCAACGCGGCCGGGGCCGTGCTGCTCGGGTTGTGGCTCAAGGCAGCGATGCTAGCGACTCCCGCGCCGGTGCGGCGCAAGCCTGGGGCGGCGGCGTCGACCGTGGCGGGCAACGGGCTGATCGTGCGTGCCATCGAGCGCAGCGCGCAGTCCGGCGCCGGGCTCGCCATGCACGGCGAGCGCAACGCGGCGCGCGCCTTGCCCGCGCCACGGACCGCAGGTGCGGGCGCGGGCGATGCGGCGGCACGGCTGGCCCGGCTGAGCCGGATTATCGACGCCGTGGCCTTCCAGACCACCATCCTCGCCGTCAACGCCGCGGTCGAGGCGGCACGCGCCGGACAGACGCCGCCGCGCCACTGAGCGCGCGCTAAGCGCGCGCCACGAAGCGATTTCTTCCGTGCATTAGTTGCAATCCTATAGGAACTACTCCTACACGAGTGCAAGGTGAATTCCGATACCTCTTCAACGGTGCGGCTCGCATGATGATGTTACCGGCAACGCTGAAGAGAGCGCCTCTTCAGCATCACCGGCGAGCACGACATTTTCAAACTTTCAAAAGGAATGAACATGAACTCGAATCAGAAAAGCGGTCAGGGCAACAAGCAAAGCGATAGTTCCAGCTCGAACAAGCAATCGGGCTCGCAAGGTTCCGGCAGCGGTTCGCGCTCCGGCGGCGGCACCCAGGGCGGAACCCATGAGCAGCACGTGGAAGCCGGCCGTCAAAGCCATAAGAATGACGACAAGGACAGCGGGTCGAAACAGTCCGGTTCGGGTTCGGGCAGCAAGCAGTCCGGATCGAATTCCGGCAGCAGCAGCGGCAGCAAAAGCGGCGGCGACAAACGCTGATCGCTAGCATGACGCAGGCGTCGCCGGGTTTCCGGGCGGCGCCATGCGCTATTTAAACAGGAAGCAATAGAAAGAGTCTGCACCGGCCCCGCCGTTGACAGGCTCTTTTTTTGACTGCGCGCCGCAACCAGCCATCGTGACCGGCACGAGCAGTCACGACGGCTGGTTCACTGGTTCAGATATTGCGAATATGAACACCCTTCGGCGGCGCAAAGTCGGCCACGTCATTGATCATGCGGGCGATCTTGGCATCGCGCGCGGTCAGGTGCAGGTCGGAATACTGGTGGATCGCCCACTGCTCCGGCAGCAGCTCGATGTGCTTGCGCAAAATCGATTCGGTGCGCGCATCGTCGGCCCGCAAGCCTTCGACGATGATATTGAGCGCATCCGGACGCGCGCCGGGCGATGCCGTCGCATGCGACTTGTGCACCATGAAGCGCGCCGTCTCGCTGGCGTAGCGCCGCGCGCCCGACAGAAACAGGATGACGGCGATCGACGCCACCGCCCCGGCGTTGTACATGACGAACTTGACAGGCGAGTTCGACAGGAAGTTGTACAGGCAAAGCCCGTCGCTGACGTAGCCGCCATTCGACTGGATCAGCACGTGCGCCGTTTCGACGCCGTTCTCGCTCATGCCGGACACCGCCTCGAACACGCGGTGCACCATATCGCTGTTCACATCGCCCGACAAGGTGAACCAGGCATCGGTCTGTTGGATCGTTTTTTCTTCGCTCATGGCTGTATGCTCGCAAAGTAGATGAATTATTTTAACAAATCGGGCGGACCATGGTTTTCCATGGGTAGCTCATTCGTGCGCCCCCTAAAGGACATCCCTGCAAGGTTGACAGTTGCGCCCTGCTGGCATATCCTCCACAGTCTTGATCGGGAGAGGGCAGCGCACGCTGCCGCCGAAGGGGCATCACCCAAAAACTCTCAGGCAAAAGGACCGGTCAGGGGTCGGCGGCGCACAGCGCCCCCGGCTGAACTCTGGAGAGCGGCCGCGGCACCATGCCGGCGGCCCACCGAAGGGGCAGGCGGAGCATCATCCGCTATCTCTCAGGTACCAAGGACAGAGGGGCGCGAAGCATTCAGGGACGGCAAGAGCCGCTCCACGTCTGCTCGTCGTACCCCCATTCACTCTGCCTTGAGGATTCCATGACGCTTAAAGCGACCCCGCTCAATTCCGCACACCGCGCCGCCGGCGCCAAGATGGTCGATTTCGGCGGCTGGGACATGCCCGTCAACTACGGCTCGCAAATCGAAGAACACCAGGCCGTGCGCGGCGACGTCGGCATGTTCGATGTGTCGCACATGTGCGTGGTCGATATCGAAGGCGAGAACGCCCGCCCTTTCCTGCGCTCCCTGCTGGCCAATAACGTCGACAAGCTGCAGGTGGCCGGCAAGGCCCTGTATTCGTGCATGCTCAATCCGCAAGGCTTCGTCATCGACGACCTGATCGTCTACTTCTTCAGCGAGACCTGGTTCCGCCTGGTCGTCAACGCCGGCACCGCCGAAAAAGACGTGGCCTGGATCGGCGCCCAGAACGACGCCACCAGGAGCGGCGTGACCATCACCCAGCGCCGCGACGGCATTGATCCGATGGCGCTGATCGCCGTCCAGGGCCCGAACGCGCGCGCCAGGGTGTGGCAGGTGCTGCCGGCCACCCAGGCCGCTTCCGAGCCCCTGAAACCGTTCAACGCCGTCATCGTCAAGGACACCGCCTTCGGCGAAGTGATGGTGGCGCGCACCGGCTACACCGGCGAAGACGGCTTCGAGCTGGCCTTCCCCGCTTCCCAGGCCGATGCGCTGTGGAACGCGCTGGTGGCCGCCGGCGTCAAGCCGGCCGGCCTGGGCGCGCGCGACACGCTGCGCCTGGAAGCGGGCATGAACCTGTACGGCCAGGACATGGACGACACGGTCAACCCGCTCGACGCCGGCCTGGCCTGGACCGTCGACCTGCTCGCCGAGCGCGACTTCATCGGCAAGACCGCGCTCAAAGCGATGGGCCAGAATTTTCAGTTCGTGGGCCTGATCCTGCGCGAAAAAGGCGGCATCCTGCGCGCGCACCAGAAAGTGGTGGCCGCTGACGGCAGCACCGGCGAAATCACCAGCGGTACCTTCAGCCCGACCATGCAGGAAGCGATCGCCCTGGCGCGCGTGCCGATGGGCGTGGCCGTGGGCGACACCGTGCACGTCGAAATCCGCGACAAAAAGCTGGCCGCCAGCGTCGTCAAGCTGCCGTTCGTGCGAAACGGTAAAATCCTCGCTGCCTGATCGGGGCAACACACACCAATTAGTAGTATTTACATCGACCGCGACCTCTTGGAGCAAACATTATGAACATCCCAGCCGACCTGAAATACACCGAGTCCCACGAATGGGTGCGTGCCGAAGCTGACGGCACCCTCACCGTCGGCATCACCGAATATGCGCAGGACGCGCTGGGCGACATCGTCTTCGTCGAACTGCCGAAAGTGGGCAAGGTCTTCACCGCCGGCGACGACGCCGCCGTGGTCGAATCGGTCAAGGCCGCCAGCGACATCTATGCGCCGGTGTCGGGCGAGTGCATCGCCGTCAACGATGCCGTCGCCGACGCGCCGGACTCGATCAACACCGACGCCTTCGCGGCCTGGCTGTTCAAGCTCAAACCAAGCGACGCCGGCGCCATCAACGGCCTGCTCGACGCCGCCGCCTACGGCAAAGCCACCGCGGAATAAAATTCCCGGCCGCCGCCCGCCGGCGGCCTTTTCCTTTCAGTTCGCCGCCGTGCTGGGTATCCGACAGCGCCGGCGGCAGTCCTTTTTCGGCCCCGACTACCATGACCCGCACCAGCCTGACCCAACTCGAAGCACGCGACTCGTTCATCCCGCGCCATATCGGCCCGTCCACCGCCGAACAGGCAGCCATGCTGGCCACGCTCGGCTATCCATCGCGCGCGGCGCTGATCGACGCCATCGTGCCCGCCAACATCCGCAAGAAGAGCAAGCTGGAACTGGGCCAGTTCTTCGACCCGTTGCCGGAACAGGCTGCGCTGGGCAAACTCAAGGCGCTGGCCGCCAAGAACAAGGTCATGAAGTCGATGATCGGCCAGGGCTACTTCAACAGCCATACGCCGGGCGTCATCCTGCGCAATATCTTTGAAAACCCGGCCTGGTACACCGCCTACACGCCCTACCAGCCGGAGATTTCGCAAGGCCGCCTGGAAGCGATCCTGAACTTCCAGCAAATGATCACCGACCTGACCGGCATGGGCATCGCCAACTCGTCGATGCTCGACGAAGGCACCGCCGCCGCTGAAGCGATGACGCTGATCCAGCGCGTCGGCAAGTCGGCCTCGAACGTGTTCTACGTGGCCGACGACGTGCTGCCGCAAACGCTGGAAGTGGTGCAAACGCGCGCCCAGCCGATCGGCGTGGAAGTGCGCACCATCGCGGCGGCCGACATCGGCGGCCTGTCCGAGCCATGCTTCGGTGTGCTGATCCAGTACCCGGGCGTGAACGGCGACGTGCGCGACTACCGCGCCGCCGTCGAAAAACTGCACGCGGCCGGCGCCATGGTGATCGCCGCCGCCGACCTGCTGGCATTGACCCTGCTGGCGCCGCCGGGCGACTGGGGCTGCGATGTCGTCGTCGGCAACAGCCAGCGCTTCGGCGTGCCGCTCGGTTTCGGCGGCCCGCACGCCGGCTACCTGGCCACGCGCGACGAATTCAAGCGCAGCATGGCCGGCCGCCTGGTGGGCGTGACCATCGATGCGCAGGGCAACAAGGCATACCGCCTGGCGCTGCAAACGCGCGAGCAGCACATCCGCCGCGAAAAAGCCACCTCCAACATCTGCACCGCGCAGGTGCTGCTGGCGGTGATGGCGTCGATGTACGCGGTCTACCACGGCCCTGAAGGCTTGCAGCGCATCGCCCGCCGCGTGCACCGCTTCACCGCCATCCTGGCCGCCAAGCTCGGCCAGCTCGGCTACGACGTCGTCAACAAGACCTACTTCGACACGCTCACCGTCAAGAGCGCGCGCGCGGCCGAACTGCACGCGATCGCCACCGAACATGGCGTGAACCTGCGCAAGGTCGACGCCGGCCACGTCGGCATCTCGCTCGACGAAACCACCACCCGCGAAGACATCGCGCTGCTGTGGACGATTTTCGCCCAGGGCGTCTCGAGCTCCCCTGCATCGCCGGACTTCGACGCCATCGAAGCGAGCGCGCAGGATGCCTATCCGGCAGCGCTGGCCCGTACCAGCACTTACCTGACCCACCCGACCTTCAACCGCTACCACGCGGAACACGAAATGCTGCGCTACCTGCGCGGCCTGGCCGACAAGGACCTGGCGCTGGACCGCACCATGATCCCGCTTGGCTCGTGCACCATGAAGCTCAACGCGACCAGCGAAATGATCCCGGTCACCTGGCCCGAGTTCTCCAACATCCACCCGTTCGCGCCGGACGCGCAAACGGTCGGCTACCGCGAAATGATCGGCCAGCTGGAAGACATGCTGTGCGCGCTGACCGGTTACGCCGCCGTGTCGCTGCAGCCGAACGCCGGCTCGCAGGGCGAATACGCGGGCCTGCTGGTGATCAAGGCTTACCATGAATCGCGCGGCGAAGGCCACCGCAATATTTGCCTGATTCCGTCGTCGGCGCACGGCACCAACCCGGCATCGGCCAATATGGTCGGCATGAAGGTGGTCGTCACCGCCTGCGACGACAGCGGCAACGTCGACTTGGCGGATCTGCGCGCCAAGGCCGAACAGCACAGCGCCAACCTGGCCTGCGTGATGGTGACCTACCCGTCGACCCACGGCGTGTTCGAGGAAGGCATCCAGGAACTGTGCGAGATCATCCACTCGCACGGCGGCCAGGTCTACATCGACGGCGCCAACATGAACGCGCTGGTCGGCGTGGCGGCACCGGGCAGCTTCGGCGGCGATGTGAGCCACCTGAACCTGCACAAGACCTTCTGCATCCCGCACGGCGGCGGCGGCCCTGGCGTCGGCCCGATCGGCGTGGGCGCGCACCTGGCCAGGTTCTTGCCGAACCAGCGTTCGACCGGCTACACGCGCGACGAAGCCGGCATCGGCGCGGTCAGCGCGGCGCCGTACGGCTCGGCCAGCATCCTGCCGATTTCGTGGATGTACATCGCGATGATGGGCGGCGAAGGCCTGACGGCAGCGACCGAAACGGCGATCCTGGCGGCCAACTACATCGCGCGCCGCCTGGCCCCGCACTATCCGGTGCTGTACACGGGCCACGACGGCCTGGTGGCGCACGAGTGCATCCTGGACCTGCGTCCGATCACCGACGCCACCGGCATCAGCAACGAGGACGTGGCCAAGCGCCTGATGGACTTCGGTTTCCATGCGCCGACGATGAGCTTCCCGGTGCCGGGCACCCTGATGATCGAGCCGACCGAAAGCGAATCGAAGGCCGAGATGGACCGCTTCATCGACGCCATGATTGCGATCCACGCCGAAATCGTCAAGGTCGAGCGCGGCGAGTACGACCGCATGGACAACCCGCTCAAGGGTGCGCCGCACACGGCCGAAGTGGTGACCGCCGACGTCTGGGAGCACAAGTACAGCCGCGAGGCAGCCGCCTTCCCGGTGGCGTCGCTGCGCAAGCAGAAGTACTGGCCGCCGGTCGGCCGCGCCGACAATGTGTACGGCGACCGCAACCTGTTCTGCGGCTGCGCGCCGATCAGCGACTACGAGTAAGCCGGTAGTATCGTCAGGGCCGCCGCGAGGCCAGCCGCAGATGCGGTATGGTCTTCTTCGGCGGCCCTGCCGGGTCAAGCACGCTGTCGTCGATGCGAAATCCGCTGACCGCTTTCGACAGGGTCAGCGCCTGGCACTGCAGCCTTTGCGCCGCCGATGCCGCTTCTTCCACCAGCACGGAATTTTGCCGTGTCATCTGGTCCATCTGCACGATCGCGTCGCTCACCGCGCCGATGCCGCCGGCCTGCCCTGCGCTGGCTTGCCCGATCTGGCTGACCATGTCCCCCACCTGCTGCACCGATTGCGCGATGCCGGCCATGCGCAGTCCCGCTTCCGACGCGCCCGCGCTGCCGCCGTCGATCTCGGCGAGCGACTGCGCAATGAGCTCCTTGATTTCGCGCGCGGCGCTGGCCGAGCGCTGCGCCAGCAGGCGCACTTCGCCCGCCACCGTGGCAAAGCCGTGGCCCTGCTCCCCGACCCGCGCCGCTTCGACCGCCGCGTTGAGGGCCAGCGCATTGGTCTGGCACGCCAGGTTGTCGATCACGCCGACAATCTGCGCAACGCGCTGCGAACTGCCGCGCACCGCGGCCATGGTCAGCACCAGCCGGTCGAGCATACCGCCGCCGCACATGGCCTGCGCCGAGGCCTGGTCGGCCAGCAGGTTGGCGCTGCGCGCGCTGTGGGCCGCAACGCCGGCCGTGGCGCCGAGTCCTTCGACCGTGCTGGCGGCCTGTTTCAGTACGCTGGCCTGGGCCGCGTTGCGGCTGGCCAGGCCGGCGCTGCCGAGGGCGATGTCGCGCGAAGCGCTGTCGATCGAGCGCGCCGATGCCAGGATGTTTTTCAGGGTCGCGTTCAGAGTGCCGATGCTGGCGTCGAGCGTGCGCGCGGTGTCGGCGATTTCGTCGCGCCCGTAGCTGCGCTTTCTCACCGTCAGGTTGCCGCTGGCCAGTTCGCCGGCGGTCTCGCTCAGACCGCGCACGTCGCGCAGCAGCGCGCGCCGCACCAGCATGGTGATGCCGAGCGTGCCGGCGACCGACAGGGCCACCAGCAGCGGCATCAGCACCGACAGGGCGGCAAAGTCGGCGGCGGCGCGGGTCGACGCGCGTTCGCTCAGATCCTGCTCGAAGCGCGCCAGTTCCGACAGGCGCATGGCCACCACGCCGAAAGCCTGTTCGGCCTTGGACATGGCGTTCGCGCTCATCGAGTGGTCGACCTGGGACAGCTCGATCACGTCGAGAATGGCGCGCATGTAGACCGCATGCGCGGACCCGGCCTGAGTGATGAAGCGCTGCTCGGCACTGGCGCGGGCGGTGCGCCCGGCCAGGGCCGCGAACTTGCGCTCGATGGCGGCGTGGCGCTGATAGATATCCTGGCCCAGGTGCTCGATGCGCGGCGCCGAAAAGCTGGCGCTGATCCAGGTCAGCAACTGGTACATGCGCGCATGCGCGTGCTGCGCATCGGCCACCAGTTCGTTGGCATCGCGGATGCGGGCGGCACGCTCGTTGACGATGGTGTCGACCGCCTGGTTCTGGCGCACCATCGCATACCATGCGCTGCTTGACGAGAGGATCAGCAACAGCAGCACCAGGCCGGGTGCGAGCAGCAGCTTGGGACCGATGCGCAGGCGCTCCAGCATGTCAGTGCTTGTAGACGCCGGCTTCCAGGGCCACGTCGCCAATACGCAACACATACGTGGTTTTGGCCTCGACCTTGCCGTTGACCGGGTTCTTGAACTTGTAGTCGACCCAGCCGCGGCCGGGTCCGTTGGCGATGGCAATCATTTCGTGGCGGAACAGCTTGCCGTCGGCGTCGGGCACGTCGCGCAAATCCTTGCCGATCAGCGCCGTGGTCGGGTGCGCGACCGTGATGCCGGTCAGGTCGCGCATGGCCACGTACAGGGTGCCACGGTTGTACTCCGGGTCGCGGGTATTGATCAAACGGATCATTTCCTCCTTGCCGCGCAGCTTCATGAAGCGCGCGCCCTTCTCCACCAGTGCCACCGCGTCTTTTTCGCCCGGCTCGGCAGCGGCCGGGGCGCTCCAGCCGGCGCCGCTCCACAAACAGGCCAGCAGCATGCCAGCCTTGATGAGTATCTTCACAATGTTGTCCTTCAACGTCGGTGAACGCGCATTCAGGTGCCGGGACAGGTATGATTTGCTGCCAGTCGGCCTGCGCAAGATGAGTTGGCGCAATGTTTCCTGAGCGCATAGGTTAATTTACGCGTTCGCGCGGGGCGGCGGTTTGCGCGGGATCAATCGTGCGGATCGCACCTATCAGTCAAGGAAGAGAGATGAATCGTTCAGTGGTTGCCCTGCTATTGTCAGGCCTGGTGTTTCCCGGCGCCGGGCAGTATTACCTGGGCAGGCGCGCGCGCGCCTGCCTGTTTATCGTGCCGACCCTCGTCGCGGCCATCTATTTTTTCAAGCAGGTGGTCGCCACCGCCTCGCGCATGGCCGATGAAGTGCTGAGCGGCGCCCTGCCGGCCGACCCGGTGCTGATCGCCGAGCGCCTGCACCAGCAGGGCGATACGGCCACGCCGCTGATGAATATCGCCGCCGCGGTGATGCTGGCGTGCTGGGTGGCCAGCCTGGTCGACGCCTGGCTGCTGGCGCGCGCGCTGGAACGGGGCGCGCTGCCACGCAAAGAGGAAGGCGCGCCATGAGCCGGCCCGCCTCGATCGGCGCCGGCTTAGTGGCGCTGGCGCTGGCCGGCTGCGCCGCGCCCCAGGCCAGCGGCATCGTGCGCACGCCGGTGCTCAGGGCCGCGGCCTCGTTTCCCAACACCGAGGCGGTAGTGATGCGGGTCGAACTGGCCGCCGGCGCGCGCGCCGGGCGCCACAGCCACCCGGGCGACGAAATCGGCTACGTGCTCGAAGGCGAGGGCCAGCTGCTGATCGACGGCGCCGCGCCGCGCACCGTGCGCGCCGGCGAAGCCTTCGTGATCCCGGCCGGCATCGTGCATGATGCGCACAACCCCGGCACCGCCACCATGCGCCTGGTCGGGGTGTACATGGTCGAACAGGGCAAGCCGCTGGCCACCCCGGCCAAATAAGGGGCGCCGCGGCCACGATTGTGGCGCTGGGCCGACAGACGCAGGGGCATTTCTGTACAAGCAGGCCACAAGCTGCCAAAATGTTGATGTACGTCAATTTTCAAGACGTACCCACTATGATGCCAGCGCCCACCCGTCCGATCCCGTTCCGCCTGCGGCGCCATGCCCGGGCATTTGCACGGGCACTGGCGCTGTCGATACTCGCCTGCGCGGGCGCGCGCGCGGGCGAGCCGCCCGACCTGACCACCCTGCCCCTCGAACAGCTGATGTCGATGGAGGTCTACAGCGCCTCCAAATTCATGCAGAAGTCGAGCCGCGCGCCCTCGTCGGTGACGGTCATCACCAAGGCCGACATCCGCCATTTCGGCTGGCGCACCCTGGCCGACGTGGCGCGCAGCGTGCGCGGGATGGTGGTCAGCTACGACCGCAACTACAGCTACCTCGGGCAGCGCGGCATCCTGCGCCCGGGCGACTTCAATACCCGCTTCCTGCTGCAGGTCGACGGCAACCGCATGAACGACGCGGTCTACGACCAGGCCCCGGTGGGCGCCGAATTCCCGCTCGACCTGGACCTGATCGAGCGCATCGAGTTCGTGCCGGGCCCCGGTTCGTCGATCTACGGCTCGAACGCCTTCATCGGCGTGATCAATGTGATCACCAAAACCCCGGGCGCGGTGGCGGGCACGCGCGCATCGCTCGAAGTCGGCCAGGACGGCGCGCGCCAGGCCGCCGCCAGCGTCGGCTGGCGCTCGCCCCAGGGCAGCGAGTACCTGATCGCCGCCAGCGCCCACCGCAGCGATGGCCGCGACCTGTACTTCCCCGAATTCGACACGCCCGCCCAGAACCACGGCGTGGCGAGCGGCCTCGATGACGAACGCGGGCAGCGCTTTTTCGCGCGCGCCACGCACGGCGCGGCCACCTTGAGCCTGATCCACGCGAACCGGGTCAAGGGCATCCCGACCGCGTCCTACAGCCAGAGCTTCAACGACCCGCGCACCGCCACCACCGACCGCCAGACCTATGTCAATGCGGCATGGCGCAGCGAGGCGGGCGCCGTCGAGCAGCTCAAGGCGCGCCTGTTCTGGGGCCAGTACGATTCCTTCGGCGATTACGTGGCCTCCGACCAAGCACGCACGCTCAGCCACGACGGCAGCAGCGCGCGCTGGTGGGGCATCGACGCGAGCGTGGTGAGCACGCGCCTGGCCGGGCACACCGTGCTGGCCGGGATCGACCTGCAGCGCGACTACCGCCTGCACCAGTACAGTTTCGACATCGCCCCGTTCCACAGCTACCTGGACGACCGGCGCAGCGCCCGGCGCGCCGGCCTGTATCTGCAGGACCAGGTGGCGCTGGGCGAGACCGTGCTGCTGAACCTGGGCCTGCGCTACGACCGTAACAGCGGCAGCGAGGGGGTATGGAGTCCGCGCGCCGCGCTGATCTGGAATCCGCTGGAGGCCACCACGGTCAAGGCGATCTACGGCAGCGCCTTCCGCTCGCCCAACAGCTTCGAAAAATTCTATGCCTTCCCCGGCGAAGGCGGCCAGACCGGCAACCCGGGCCTGCGCGAGGAACGGGTGCGCTCGGCCGAACTGGCGCTGGTGCAGGAGTTCGGCGAAAACGCGCGCGTGAGCGTGTCGGCGTTTCGCACCGCGCTGTCGAACCTGATCGCGCCGGTCGCACAGCAGGAGCTGGCCAGCGTGCGTTTCGACAATATCGGCCGCCTGGGCGCGCGCGGCGTGGAAATCGAATACGAACGCGGCACCCCGGGCGGCCTGACGCTGCGCACCAGCTACAGCGCGATCCGGGTCAGCGACGCGCTCGGGCAACCGGTCAACGCGCCGGCCGGCCTGGCCAAGCTCAATCTGTCCGCGCCGCTCGGCGCCGGCGGCTGGCGCGGCGCGCTCGAAGGCCAGTATGTGGGCGCGCGCCACGGCGTCTCGGGCACGGCCAGGCGCCATGTCGTGGTCAACGCCAACCTGATGCGCGCGCGCCTGCTGCCCAACCTCGAACTTTCGCTCGGCGTGACCAATCTGTTCGACCGCGCCTATGCCGATCCCGCCTCCATCGAACACCGCCAGCGCGTGATCGCGCAGGACGGGCGGCGCCTGCGCGCAAGGCTGGCGTATGCATTCTGAGCGCCGCCTCCCACGCGCGCGGCGCCTGTGCTGGCTGCTGCTGGCCGGCCTGGCTGCCGCTGCCGCTGCGGCGGCGCGCGCCGATCCGGTGCCGGAAGCGGCGATGAAGGCCGCCTTTATCTTCAATTTCACCGTGTTTGCCGAGTGGCCGCCGGAAGCGCTGGCGGGCGGCGCGCCGATCAGCGTGTGCGCCAACGCCGGCGGCGCGCTGTTCGCGTCGCTGAGCAAGCTGCACGACAAGGTCGTCAACGGCCACCGCATCGCGGTGCGCCATGCCGGCGCGCCGCTGCGCAGCTGCCATGTGCTGGTGGTCGAACGGATCGACCGCGAACGCTGGCGCGAGCTGCGGCGCGAGCTGGCCGGCTCGCCGGTGCTGACGGTGTCGGACGACCGCGTGGTCGGCCCGGATGGCGTGGTCATCGCCATGGCGCTGATGGATGAACGCATTGTGTTCGATGTCGACATGGCGCTGGCGCGCGCGGCCCGGCTGAACCTGAGCTCCAAATTGCTGCGTCTGGCCAGGAGCGTGCAATGAGCGCGCGCCCGGTGTTCATCGGCGCCCCGCGCCTGCTCGGCAGGAAGCTGGCGCTGACCACCATCCTGACGGCCGCCGCGGCGCTGTTCGTGGCCAGCCTGGCGCTGATCGTGTTCCAGTTCCTGTCGATGCGCGGCGTCCTGGCCGACGACCTGCGGGTGCAGGCCCAGATCGTGGGCAACAACAGCAGCGCGGCGCTGCTGTTCAACGATGTCAAGGCCGGCGAGGAAACGCTGGCCGGTCTCGCGGTCTCGCCCAGCGTGGGCAGCGCCAGCATTTTCGACGCGCGCGGCGTGCTGCTGGCGCACTACCAGCGCGGTACCGGACCCCAGCCGGGCGCGCCCGATGCCGCCCTGCTCGCTGCCGGCTACCGCTACGGCATCGACGTGGTGGAAGTGGCGCACGTGGTGCGCGTGAACCAGCAGCGGGTCGGCATGGTGCTGATCCGCGCCACCCTGGACCAGCTGTTCGCGCGCCTGCTCACGTACGCCGGCCTGACCCTGGCGGTGGCCCTGGGCTCGCTCGCGCTGGCGTATGCGATGGTGTCGTCGATGCGGCGCGCGGTGCGCCGCGCCGAGGACCACCTGCACCGCCTGGCGCATGTCGATTCGGTCACCAACCTGCCCAACCGCCACGAGTACAACGAGCGCCTGGCGTTCGCGCTCGAGCGCGCCGACCGGGCCGAGGGCGCGGGCGACGGGGTCGGCCTGCTCCTGCTCGACCTGGATAACTTCAAGGTGGTCAACGACACGCTCGGCCACGATTGCGGCGACCATCTGCTCAAACTGGTAGCCGCGCGCCTGGTGCAGACCTTGCGCGAGAATGACATCATCTGCCGCATCGGCGGCGACGAATTCGTGATCATCGTCGAGCCGCGCGAGCATGACCCCGGCCAGCCGGACGAAGTCGACGAAGTGGCGCGCAAGATCCTGGCCGCCCTGGCCGCGCCGTTCGAGGTGGAAGGACACCAGCTGTACGTGAGCGCCAGTATCGGCGTGAGCATGTATCCGCGCGACGCGGGCGACGCGCGCACGCTGATGCGCAGCGCCGACACGGCCATGTACCACGCCAAGGCCAGGGGCAAGAATGGCTTCGAAGCGTTCCAGCCGGCCATGGAGCAGCGCGCCCAGAAGCGCCTCAAGCTCGAAGCGAACCTGCGCCGCGCGCTCGACAAGGGCGAACTGGAACTGCACTACCAGCCGCAGATCGACGTGCGCAGCGGGCGCGTGGTGGGCGTGGAAGCGCTGGCGCGCTGGCACTGCCGCGAACTGGGCCACGTCAGCCCGGCCGAGTTCATTCCGGTGGCCGAGGAGACCGGGATCATCGTGGCGCTCGGCGGCTGGGTGCTGCAAACGGCTTGCCGCCAGGCGGCGGCGTGGCGCGACCAGGGCCTGCTCGACACGCTGGTGCACGTGGCGGTGAACCTGTCGGCGCGCCAGACCCGCGACGGCGCCCTGATGGACGAGATCCGCGCCATCCTCGACGAAACCGGCCTGCCGGCCAGCCTGCTGGAACTGGAAATCACCGAGGGGGTCCTGATGGAAAACGTGAACGCCAACCTGCACCTGCTGCATGGCTTGCAGGCGGCCGGCATCCATCTGTCGATCGACGATTTCGGCACCGGCTACTCGTCGATGTCGTACCTGAAGCGCTTCCCGATCGACCAATTGAAAATCGACCGCAGCTTTGTGCACGACGTGCCGGGCGACGGCGAGGCGATCGCCACGGCCATCATCGCCATGGCGCACAGCCTGCAGTTAAGCGTGGTGGCCGAAGGGGTGGAAACGCTGGCGCAGCTCGACTTCCTGCGCCAGGCGGGCTGCGACATCATGCAGGGATATTATTTTGCGAGACCCATGCCGGCCGCGCAGGTGACCGCGCTGCTGCGCGAGAAGCGCAGCAGCTGGGGCGAGCGGACCTAGACGCGGCTTAGGCCAGCTTGACCGCGTGCTCGCGGGTGGCGTGGAAGGTCAGCTTGGGCCAGCGCTCTTCGGTCAGGCGCAGGTTGACGTTCGAGGTCGCCAGGTAAGCCATGTTGCCGGCCGCATCATAGGCCACGTTGTGGCCCAGCGCCGACTCGAAGTCGGCCAGGATGCGCTTGTCTTCGCCGCTGACCCAGCGCGCGCTGCTGATGCTGGTGCCTTCGAACACGGCGTCGACCCCATACTCGTTGAGCAGGCGGCTGGCCACGACCTCGAACTGCAGCACCCCGACCGCGCCCAGTACCAGCTCGCCGCCCTGGACCGGCTTGAAGACCTGCACCGCGCCCTCTTCGCCCAGCTGCTGCAAGCCCTTGTGGAGCTGCTTGATCTTGAGCGGATTGCGGATGCGCACCGAGCGGAAGAAATCCGGCGCGAAGTACGGGATGCCGGTAAATTGCAGCATCTCGCCTTCCGAAAAGCTGTCGCCGATCTGCATGTTGCCGTGATTGGGCAAGCCGATGATGTCGCCGGCGTAGGCTTCCTCGACCTGTTCGCGCGAGGACGCCATGAAGGTGACCACCGACGAGACCTTGATCTCGCGTCCCAGGCGCAGGTGCTTGACCTTCATGCCGCGCTCGAAGCGCCCCGAGCAGACGCGCAAGAACGCGATGCGGTCGCGGTGGGCCGGGTCCATATTGGCCTGGATCTTGAAGACGAAACCGGAGAATGGCTGTTCAAAGGGTGCCACCACGCGCACCGTGGCTTCGCGTTCGCGCGGGGCCGGGGCCCAGTCGACCAGCGCCGAGAGGATTTCGCGCACGCCGAAGTTGTTGATCGCCGAACCGAAAAACACGGGGGTCTGCACGCCGGCCAGGAATTGCTCCAGGTCGAACGGATGCGAGGCGCCGTGCACCAGTTCCACTTCCATCTTGAGCTGTTCGATTTCGAGCGGGAACATGGCGGCCAGCTTGGGATTGTCGATGCCCTTGACGATCTCGAAGGCGCCGTCGGCCTTTTCCTCGCCGGCCTTGAACAGCATGATTTCATCGCGCAGCAGGTGGTACACGCCGCGGAAGTTCTTGCCCATGCCGATCGGCCAGGTCACCGGGGCGCACTGGATTTTCAGGACCGATTCGAGTTCGTCGAGCAGGTCGAGCGGATCGCGCGTTTCGCGATCCATCTTGTTCATGAAGGTGACGATCGGGGTACTGCGCATGCGGCACACGGCCAGCAGCTTGATGGTCTGCGCCTCCACGCCCTTGGCCGCGTCGATCACCATCAGGGCCGAGTCGACGGCGGTGAGCACGCGGTAGGTGTCTTCCGAGAAGTCCTGGTGGCCGGGGGTGTCGAGCAGGTTGATGACGTGGTCGCGGTGCTCGAACTGCATCACCGAGCTGGCCACGGAAATGCCGCGCTGCTTTTCGATTTCCATCCAGTCGGAGGTGGCGTGGCGGCCGCTCTTGCGGGCCTTGACCGTGCCGGCCATCTGGATCGCGCCCGAAAACAGCAACAGCTTTTCGGTCAGCGTGGTCTTGCCTGCGTCGGGGTGGGAAATGATGCCGAAGGTACGGCGGCGTGCAACTTCGCGGGCAATCGCCGCGGGGGCGACCGTCGCGCTGGACGCGGGAATATCTGAATCGGGAAGGGAAGTATCGGTATCGTTGGCCATATTCTCAGCCATAACATGGCCTCGCACAAAACCGTCGATTTTACCGATACTTGCCCTGCTCGTGTGAACTGATTCGGGCGCGGCGGGGAGCCGCGCCCGGGTAATGCTACTTGCTTACCAGCAGTCGGTCGGCTTGGCCGCGGTCTGCGCCCCGGTGTTGCTCAGGGACAAAACGCCACATTCATCATCCGCCTGGGCCGCGATCGGGGTGGCCTTCAGCAAGAAGGTCGTTCCATCGCCAGAAATTTCCTTGGTGATGTTATACCGGACCGCTCCCGCACCCACATGCTTGGGCGAAGTCGCTGAAGACAGCCCGCCGCCCGTGTAGGAGAACTTGTCGGTAGCGTATTTCTCGAGAAACTGCGCATTCTCGAGCAACACGCCCTTCGCGACCGAACGCTGGCCCTTCTGGACGCTCTGCTTGTACATCGGAAGAGCGACCGCGGACAGAACCCCGATGATGGCAACGGTGACCAGCAATTCCACCAGGGTGAAGCCGCCGGCTGGCCGATTCAAATTAACTCGATTCATCGCAGCTCCCGCCAGTTAATACGGCCTAGTACTGCCGACTCTTTACACGTGCCGTCGGTGAAGGTCCCCGCGCATTTTTTGCAGGCATCCCCGACACAAGGCTCGCAAGTAGGCCCGGTACAAACAGGAGGCGGCGGCACGCTCGAACCAGGGCCATTGACGGCGCCACCGGTAACGATACCAGTCGTCGTGCTGCCCGACGAGGCCGGCCAGCTGATCTTGACCGTGGTCTCGATCACATACCCGCCACTTGCGAGGTCGGTGTATTTGATGGTCGTCGTGGTCGTGCTGCCATCCGGATTGGTGACCGTCACTGGCGGCGGATTGGTCGCCGGTTTGGTCGGCAGCGCCGGGTCGCCAGCACCAGGGATGAATTTACCCTGCGGATCTTGGGCGCCAACTGCGGGCACACCTTGCTTGGCAGTCGAGGCCTTGTTATCCGGCGCAGCGGCCATCGTCCAGGCAGCGTCGCCCATGCACAAGTTGGTCGGATGGTGCCAGTAAATCAGATACTCGGCAATCAGCTTATCCTTCAGTTTCGACGTCACCAGGCGGTAGCCCAGGTCCGGCCGGTTCGGCACATTGAGCTGGATGTCGCTCTGGACGATATCGTCGCGTACCACCTGAACGGTCAGCGAGCCGTTGCGCCACTCGCCTTTTGGTCCGAGTTGAGAATAACCACTGACAACGCCAGCGCATTGCGGTTTGATCGGATGCACACCGTTACGCACCTGACCGTTGTTAGCCCAGTCGCGGGCAACGAACGCATCAAGCGGCATGTACACCTTCAAGTCCTTGATGTTATTCATTTTGTACGCAGGCAAAGTGGAAACCTGCAAGCCGCTCTGGGTCTGATAACCCACGACACTGCCGTCGAACGTGCCACCCGTGCCGGTACCGTCCGAGCCGTCGATCGCCAGCTTGATGGCGGGCGAATACGCCTGGTTGGCAACCAGTACCTTGAAACGCGTGTTCGGAATGATGTCCGTGCTCGTCTGGGTCGTGGTCCACGTACTGACAACGTTGCGCTCGTAATATTCCCACGTGTTCTTGCTGCTGTTAATCAGCTTCACCTTATCGAGCTCGTACGATGAACGCGTCGTCTTGTAGGTGACCTGCGCCTCATAGGTGACAGAACCGTCGGCCGCAACCGTCGTCTTCGGGTAACCGGCAACTGGCATGCGCGGCCCCTCACTAAAATTACTGTACGCGGATGGCTGTCCCTTGGAGTTCTTGTAGACCCAGGCACTGGTCGAGCTCACGACGGCGCTGGCCGGACCGGTGTTGGTATTGATGAACGTCGGCAGGTTCGGCACGTAGGCTTCCGCGGTGCTCGATACGGTCGGCGCAAGGCGCTGCTCATCCTGGCTCGGATGCAGCATGTTCAAGCCCAGCACGTCATAAATATCGTCATATTCGTGGACGTGAATATAGTTTTGATTAGCAACATCACCCGACGTCGCTTCGCGCCCGAACGCATACGTACCGCTGTTAGAGGCCGGGCCGCCAAAATAGCCCACTTGCGTTGCTCCACCGCATTTGTTGTAGCAGAAGATATCGGTGTCGAAGTGACCGCCGGCAACGCCGCGTTCACCGCCAACCGTGGCCGTGCTCACAGTCGTGACATCCGGTTTAACCGCATCGTTCTGGTCGAAATTGGACTGGAACACATCCACGCCGCCGGCCGACAGGCCAACGAGCTGGGAACGCACGCCGCCACCCATATTGCGGCCTACCGGCACGTACGTTTTTCCGGCGGTATCCTTGACCATGTCATCGGTGTTGAATTTCGCATCCATGTTCAGATCGAAAATGACTTCGCCCGTACTGGCGCCATTGAGCCAGTTCAGTTGCATCCACCAGTTTTCGCCAGGTGGCTTGGCAGTCGTGTTGACCGTCGGATTGGTGGTGAAGAACTGAAACACGTCGCCGGTGATGAAAATACCATCGCCGACCACACGTTCACCCTCCGCCAGAGCGACCTTCCAGCCGCGATGTGTCACCCAGTTCATTGGTTCGTTGCTCGCACTGCGAACCTTGATCAAACCGGCTGGCGAGGTGAAGTCATGCGGGGTGAGCGTTTGCGTGATCAGGCCCTGGGTGGTGGGAGAGATATCGCGGATGCCGTACGCATAGTGCGTAGTTTTGTCCTTCATGTCGTCCGGAATGAGCATACGACCGGTTACGAAAGCAACCAGCACGCCGCCGTTCGGGTGGCTGGCCAGACCAGGGGCCGAGGTAATGGCGCGCTGCTCGTTGGTGTCTTCACGCTTGAACACCTGGACCGGCGAAGAGCCCAGATCGTTCAGATTGAATTTCCACATATTGCCGTCGATGTCGCCGGCGTAAGCGGTGTCCTTCACGCCATCTTCATCCGCATCCCACAGCGAGGGCGAGGACAGGCCGTTCGGCGTGGCCGCGGAGCCGCCCGGAGTGGCGTACTCCTTGATCAGCGCCCCGGTCTGTGCATCGATGACATACAGGGAGGCACCGCCGTTACCACTATTTTTGTAGCCATTACCCATCACCAGGGCATCGTAAAACGTGTCCGGATCGGTTGCCGCAGACTTCTTCTTCAACAGCCTGGTCAATACCGGGGCGCCGTAGGTATAGCCCAGATTGGCATAACCGTTCGAGTTTTCGGTGATTTCCCACAGGACTTTGGTAGCGGCCGTGGCCTCGGTGCCGGTGGCGCCGTTGCTCACGTCCAGGCCGAATACGGCTTTGCCGCCGCCGCCGAGGGTGCCGACGAGAATGGTCTTGGTGCCGAACTTGCGGATATCGAGCCGTCCGTCCACCGTGTATTTCGGTACGCCGCCAGTCTTTTTGAGCGCATCCCCCAGCGCCGGTATAACGGCCCGGGGAACGTAGGCAAACCGTTCGTTGCCGGTGACCGCATCGATGGCATGCATCATGCCGTCGTTGGCGCCGACATATACGGTTTCATTACCGCTCGCGTCTTTCGAGTAGACCGGTGTCGAGTGGATGATGGTGCCGAGCGAACTGACACGCTTGCGGTAGGTGGTGCCCTCGCCGGCTTTCACGCCACGCAGATAGTCCACGATCGGCGAGGCGACACTGCTCGCGTTGGCCGCGGTCGTGGGATCGATCAGCAGGCGCTGGGCAGGCGACAATTTGGCCCAGGTAAATGGAATACCTGCGGGAATGGCTGCGTCGCTCAAGGTGACGATGTTGCGCGTCCCGGCTGTTACCTGGGCGGCGATCTTGGCGTCGGCACCGCCGACCCAGTTATCCACGGTACCGATCGCGCCGTTGCTGCTGATCGGAAACGAATGCAAATCGCCGCCCAAGGTGGCCGCGTTGTAATCGATGGCGAACATGCGTGCCGTGCCGTCGGCAACATTGGTACTGGATGCGACAGGTTGCCCGATGTAGCCGATAGGCTGTTGATCCGGGTCGAACGAGGCCGCAGTCATGGCGGTGACCAGGGCTGCCGTGGCGAGGCCGATCAGGCCCGCCCCGGCAGCAATTTTTGTTTTCAGTTGCATGAGTCTTCTCCCGCAGGGTGATGGTTGCAGTACTAGTCGCAAATTTCGGTGAACGCCCGGAAGCGCACGGTGGTCTGTACAAAGGCAGTAGCGCCGGCGTTACCGACGCCGCGCGCGGTGATTCGGGCAACGCCCGGGTCACATTGCGCGGAACTGCCTGTCTTGATAGGTGCTTTGATAATTTCGATAACGTAACGAGGCTGCGTGGCGGTGCCGGCAATGTGGAGCGCGGGCGCGGAAAACTGACGCGTCAGCGCGGCGTTTGCCCAGTCCAGGGTTTGCCAGGTCGCCGAGGCGACCGGCTTGTGGCACAAGCCGTTGGTGCACTTGGGCGAAAACGCCGAACTCTCGTAAGGATCGAACGGAGCCTTGTTGAATGAAAAGGCCTCGGCATCACGCAGGATCGCTTCGGCCGCTTCACGCGCCGTTTGCTGATCGCGCGCATTGCGGGCCATGCGTTCTTCGAGCGTGCCGCTACGCACCAGGGCGAGGACGAACATCGTCAGCACCAGCAAAAAGACCAGGCCGGTTACCAGCACGGCGCCCGACTGCGTGTCCCGTGGACGGAAAAAAGTAGAGTGAGACATTATGGATTGAACCTCGCCCGGTTGCGTACGTTGAAAGTGGAAGTGACGACCCGGCGCAGGTGGCCATCGCTGGTGCTGACCTCCGCATCGTTGAACAAAACTTTTTGGGTACCGACGGCCACGCCTTTGGACGGTCCGCGCAGCAACAGACTGACGCGGACAGCAGTCACGTTCGGCAACTCCGTCGCACTCGGATTGGCAACATAATCGGTGACCGTTTCGTTGCCGCTGCCAATGCCGTAGCTGACCTTCATCCGTTCGACATTGTCGGCAACGACCACGCCGGCGCCGGGGGCGGCCAGATTATCGTTGGCATAGCACATCAGCTTGCCGTTGACGACCTTGAACTGATACACGATCAGATTGAGGTTGGGCGTCTTCGCGCCGGTCGTCGCATTCGGGGCATTGTTCGCGACGACCAGATTTCCTTCGCAGTTGCGCTCGCTACCCGCCATTTTATTCGGCAACGCCGGCGGCACGGCCACATCGACGATCCAGTTCGGATCGTGGCGCACGATCAGGGTATCGGAATCGGCACCGACTTGCGCCGTGATCGGATCGCCTTCCATCGCCAGGTCATCCATGTTGAGGCGGTAGCCAGCCTGGCGCACTGCCATGCCGACCACGTCAAGCGCATTGCGGGTGCTTTCCTGAAGGCGAACAATATCGGTCTGGGCGGTGTTCATTTGCTTCGAGCCAATGAACATATAACCCACCCCTCCCAGCAAGACCAGGCCGACGGTCATGGCCACCAGCACCTCGATCAGGCTCAGGCCCTGTTGTTTGCTCGCGCCGAGATAGCGCGATGCTGTCGGACGAACTGTCATAACCGGGTCTCCAGAACAAAGCGTTGCTTGGCCAGGCCGAAAGTCGAATTGTCGCCCGAGGAGCGGGAATCGTCCCACTGGATGGTGACGATGACGTTGCCGGCTGCGTTGAAAGCGATACCACCCTTGCCGTCCTTGACCGCACTGGCAAGGGCAAGGCGCCATTGCCTGATGTCACGCTCGCCCACGGTCGCGTCCGCCGTGGGCGTAGTTGCATCAACGTCGATGACGTAGGGCGCGCCCGCTTGGGCGACGGTGCGGTTGGCGCGCATGCGGTCGATGATGTCATTGGCGAAAATAGTCGCCTGACCGCGCGAGTAAGCGCTGTGGCTGTTTTTAAAATTCGTGATGATGAGCCCGGCAATGCCGAGCAAGCCGAAACTGATCACAAGCATGGTGATCAGTACTTCCAGCATCGAAAATCCTCGTTGACGTCGCATTTCTACTTCTCCTCTTTTAGCTTGGATCTACGCAATTTGATGAAGGGGCGACGATGGCCGCCCCGACATAGCCGGTGCCTGCAGTCAGTGCGATTTTCCTGCGCTTGGTCGTTACCGTCTTTCCGCAAAGGTAGAATTCGCCGACGTGCGATACCGCCTCCTGGAACCTGGGCTGGCCGGTGCTGGTATATGACACGTAATGGATGACATTGCCGGTCGCCTTGGCCTGGCCCCGCCCCGAAAACGCCGACTGCGCCACGAGCACGGTTTCACCGGTATCGACCGTGCCGATGGCACCGCCAATATTGTCGTCGACAAACACGATCCAGCCGATGCGCCAGTCGCCCGGTGCCAGGGTTTGACAGCTGGTGCCATTGTCGCTGCGGCACATGGTCACACGCTTGCCGCGCTTGGTCGCTTCGGAGCGCGTGTAATTGAGGGCGTTGAGCACCAGATCCGATTGGGTCGACACTGCCCCGTCCTCGGCGAACTGGGTCAGCATCGGAAACCCGATGGCGCTGGCCACGCCAACGATGGACAGCGTGATCAAGAGCTCGGTGAGCGAAAAGCCGCGTGCCCTGTCTTGTTTTGCAGATAACATCATCCTGCACCTTTGAAGTAAATAGCCGGGACGGAGTGTCCCTGTTGTTGCTAATTATAAAGACCGAAGCTTGCATTACACTGAGGAAAGGCTGACAGAATGCTGACAAGGCGAAGTAAACCGCCTTTTGGCGAGGTAAATACGACAATAGTGCTCAGCAGGCGGGGAACCTGACTGTAAATTGCACGCCGGCGCCGCCGGGGCCGTTGCCGATCTCGACCGTGGCGCCGTGCGCCTGGGCGATATCGCGCACGATCGCCAGGCCCAGGCCGCTGCCGGGAATCTTGTCGTCCAGCCGCACGAAGCGCTGGAATACCGTCGCCCGCTGATGGGGCGGGATGCCGGGGCCGGAGTCTTCCACGATCAAGACCCCGCACTTGCCTTCCCGATAACAGCGCACCGTCACCGTTCCCGCATCCGGGGTGTAGCGCACGGCATTGTCGATCAGGTTATCGATCAGGTCGCGCAGCAGGAAGCTGTCGCCGCTGACCCGGGTCGGCAGCAGCTCGAAGCCGATATCGATGCGCTTCTTGCCCGCTTCATCGACGAAATACTGGATCACCTGCTCGATCAGGACCGACAGGTCGAGCCGTTCGAGGCGGGTTTTTTCGAAGCGCGCCGGCTCGGCGCGCGCCAGGGCCAGCAACTGGTTGGTCTGGCGAATCATGCGCTCGTTCGAGAGCAGCATCAGGCGCACCGACTGCGCGGTGTCGGGGTCGGCCTGGTGGCGCGCGCCCAGCCATTCGAGCTGGAGCTTGAGCCCGGCCAGCGGGGTGCGCAGCTGGTGCGCGACGTCGGCCAGGAAATCGTGCTGGGCGCGGGCCCCGGTCTGCACCTTGTCGAGCAGCTCGTTGAAGGCATTGACGACCGGACTGAGCTCATCGGGAATGGCGGCGCCGTCGATGGGCGCGAGCTCGTTGCCCTCGCGCGCAAGCAGGTTAGCGCGCATGCGCGCCAGCGGTTGCAGGCCGTTGGTGACCGAAAACCAGATCAGCCCAACCAGCGCCACGGTAAACAGCGACTCGACCAGCATCAGCGCGCGCACCGTGGCCGAGCGGATCTGCTTGCGCTTGCGCAAGGTCTTGGCCACGCCGATGCGGATTTTCTCGCCACCGGCGAGCACCATGCGGCTCGTTACCCGCACCGGCTCGCCGCGGATGGTGTCGTCGTAGGCCTGGCTGCTGGGCGCGGCCAGTGCCGGAAAGTCGCTGTCGCCGGCCAGCGCATTGCCATCGGCGCCGCGCACGATGAAGTACAGGACATCGGCATCGTCGGCGCGCAGCACTTGCTCGGCCTGGCGCGGCAGATCGATCTCGGCGCGGCCATTGCCGGGACGCAGGCGCGCCGCCAGCGCACCGGCGGCGTCGGCCAGGCTCTGGTCGAACGCCAGCTGGGCCGGAATCCAGGCCAGCATGTAGGTCAGCGCGGCGCCCGCCAGGTTGATCAGCAAAATCGGCACGATCAGCCATTTGAGCAGGCGCAGCCGGATACTGATCATGGATGCTGTTCGAGCATGTAGCCAAAGCCGCGGATGGTACGGATGCTGATGCCGGCGTCGGCGATCTTCAGGCGCAGGCGCGAAATGTAGACTTCGACCGCGTTCAGGGTCAGGTCTTCGCCCCAGGGCAGGATGGCGTCGATGATCTGCTGCTTGGACACCACGCGCGCGCCGTGCTGCAGCAGGTATTCGAGCACGGCCCACTCGCGCACCGACAGGTCGATCACGCGCTCGTCGATGCGGGCGCGCTTGGTGTAGGTGTCGAGCGTGAGGCGTCCCAGCGACAGGCTGACCGGCTTGGGCGTATTGCGCCGCGCCAGGGCCTTGATGCGCGCCACCAGCTCCGGCGTGGCGAAGGGCTTGACCAGGTAATCGTCGGCGCCCAGCTCGAGCCCGCGCACCCGGTCTTCGATGGCGTCGCGCGCGGTCAGCAGCAGGACCGGCACGTTGCTGCCACGTGCGCGCAGGCGCCGCACCACCTCGAAGCCATCGATGCCGGGCAGGCCGATATCGAGCACCACCACCGCCACCTCGGCGCGCTGCAGCACCTGGTCGGCCTGGGTGCCGCTGCCGACCACGTCGACCACCATCCCGTGGCCCTGCAGCAGGCGGGTCAGGCCATCGGCCAGCACGGCATCGTCTTCGACCAGTAATACGTGCATGCGCGCGGCTCTCATTAAGTTGCGATATTCACATTATGAGGCATGGCAGGGGCATTCCCAAGCCTTGCCGTAGGCCAAAATCGTGGTTTTGTGCAGGTTCTGTGCGTTCACCCACCTTAAAGTGTGAGTAAAAAGACAATTTATTGCGATTTCCCCCAGTAGGACTGGGCCCACAAGGATTTATGCATTGAACCTACATGGGGGCGACTACCAGTCTTATGTTCGCCAACAGACGGAAGCCTTACTGTTCGTACATCGCGATTCGCTGCAAGTCCAGGTGAAGCGCCCTTGAAGATAGTCTCAGATAGTGAGGAATAAAAATGAACAACACTCAACTTGGTGGTACCGCCCAGAATACATCGCCGGTCGCCCAGATTCCTGCCAGTGCGCAAGAGTTAAAAGTTGCTTCCCGCCCCGTTGTCAGCTTTAGCGGTACCCAGCAGAATGAATTGCTGGCCGCCCTTCCCCGTCACGATCTCGAGACCCTGTTCGAACACCTGGAACTCGTGACCCTGCCTTTTGGCAAAGAACTGTTTGAATACGGCAGCAAGCTGGAAAACGTCTACTTCCCGACCACGGCCATCGTGTCGCTGCTGTACGTGATGGAAGATGGCGCCACCACCGAGATCGCCGTGGTCGGGCATGAGGGCGTGGTCGGCATGTCGCTGTTCATGGGCGAACGCGCCATGTGCAGCGCCGTGGTCCAGAGCGCCGGCTACGGCTACCGCCTCAAGACCCAGTACCTGCGCGACGCCTTCAACCAGGGCGGCGCCCTGCCCCAGCTCTTGATGCGCTACACCAATGCCCTGTTCGCCCAGATGGCCCAGAACGCTGTCGGCGGGCGCCACAGCTCGATCGAACAGAAGCTGTGCCGCTGGCTGCTCGACCGCCTCGACCGTTCGGCATCGAACGAATTGAAAGTGACCCAGGAACTCATTTCCATCATGCTGGGCGTGCGCCGCGAAAGCATCACGGCCGCCGCCGGCAAGCTGCAGGATGACGGCCTGATTCAATACCGCCGCGGCAATATCACGGTGATCGACCGCCAGGGCCTGGAGGAGTACGCCGGCGAATGCTATAAGGTCGCGAAGACGGAATACGATCGCCTTCTGATGGATGTAGCCCGCTAAACGGCAGGCTCGCCGGTTGTTCCGGCGCCGCCTCGCCGCTGTCCGCGCCGTCGGCGGCGCGCGACAGGGGAATGAATGCTTCGACGCAGGTTCCCACCTCATTGACTCCCCGCTTCACCCGCAAACTTCCCCCCAGCAGCAAGGCGCGTTCGCGCATCCCCAGCAAACCGTGCGACTTGGGCTTGGCCACGGCGTCGCTGTCGATGCCGACGCCATCGTCGCTCACTTCCAGCGACAAGCCACCCGCTTCACGGCCCAGGTGCACGATCACGTGGCGCGCGCGGGCATACTTGGCGATGTTGTTGAGCGACTCCTGCACGATGCGAAACACGGCAATCGCATGCATGGGGCCGGCAACATCGACGTCGCCATCGATCAGGGCTTCGCAATCGAGCCCGGCGACCCGGCCGAACTCCTCGCAATAGCTTTGCACGGCGGCGGACAAGCCCAGGTGGTCGAGCAGGCTGGGGCGCAGGTCTTCGACGATGCGGCGCTTCAGTTCCACCGTGTCGACCAGGGTCGCGCGCGCACGGTCGAGCATCAGGGCCAGTTCGGGCCGCTCCGCGCGCAGGGCGTCCGCCACGGCATTCATGTCGATATTGATGGAGGTGAGGTTGGCGCCGAGTTCGTCGTGCAGTTCGCGCGCCAGGCGCGCCTTTTCCTCTTCGCTCACGCTGATCAGGTGGCGCGAGAGCACCGATAACTGTTCGGTGCGCAGCGCCACCATCGACTCGAGGTTATCGTTGGCGTTTTCCAGGGCGCGCTGGGTCATGTCGCGGGCGAAATAGCTGCGCCGGATCAGGCGGTAGAACAAGGCCAGCACCAGGATCGCCATGGCATTGATGGTGATGCCCAAAAACACGGCGTGCCGGTACTGGCGGTAAAAGGTGGCGCTGCGCGCGGACAGCAATTCGTTCTGTTCCTGCACCAGGATGACCACCTGCAGGCGGATTTCATCCATCTCGGCCTTGCTGTCGGACGAACCGGCAATCTTGAGAATGTCGTCCAGCCCGCCCTGACGGTAGACATCGAGCACCTGGTTCATGGTGTCGAGCCTGCGGTAGACCAGGGTATGCAGCTGGGCCAGGTTGCGGCGCTGGGAAGGACTGTCGGCCAGCAAGCGTTCCAGTTCGGCGAACTGGGCATCGATCTCGGACGAGGCCGTGCGCAGCGGTCCCAGGTAGACTTCGGAACCGGACAGGAAATAGCCGCGCAGGCTGCTTTCCGCATCCATGATCAGCACGTTCACATACTGGACCTTGTCGATCACCTTGGCGGTCTGGCCCTGGATCTCGTTGGCGCCCTTGAGCGAACCGAGGTTGTGGAACAGGCTGACGCCGTTAATAATCAGGATCAGCACGCACGTCAGGCACACCACCGTCTTGTAGAAGGGCAACCCGGTTGTCACGGGTGGGTCGGTGGAAAAATACATCCTGAAAATCCTTTTGCGCACTGCAGAGCCGGCTTGGGGCAATTATAGTCCGGGAATTGCCGGGGCGCAGCCGAGCTGGACCGTAGGGGGCGGTGACGGTCAGGTGCGCGCGCACTGCGCGGCGGAGATGGCGGCGCCCCGCCGGGTGGCAGGGCAGCATGGCCGGACCGGGCGGCGGAGCCGGGCGGGGCCGCGGCAAGCGCGCCGGAGGATCAGTCGAGCAGGTTGTTTTTCATGGCGTAATAGGTCAGGTCGCTGTTCGACTGCAAGCCCATTTTTTCCATGATCCGCGTGCGGTAGGTCGACACGGTCTTGATGCTGAGCGAGAGGGCAACACCGATGTCGGACACGGTCGCGCCCTTGGCCAGGCGCAGGAACACCTGGAACTCGCGGTCCGACAGCTCGGTGTGCAGCGCCGTGTTGGGATCGCGGTCGAAGCTCTGGGCCAGCAATTCGCCGACGGTCGAGCTGACGTAGCGGCGGCCCTGGAACACGGTACGCACCGCCGTCTTGAGCTCGTCGGCCTCGCATTCCTTGTTCAGGTAGCCGTTGGCGCCCATCTTGAACAGGTTCAGCG